>NZ_CADFDK010000004.1:95654-630658 GCF_902832885.1 Burkholderia seminalis DSM 23518 | reverse complement strand
CGGCATCCACGTTACGGACGGCGTCGGGATATCCCGGCCAAACCCCTATCAGCGATCACCAGCCACCCACCAGGCCCGGTGACAACACCCCCCGGATCATGACTGCGACTGGGGGCGAGAATCATGCCGGGCCTGGCTGGCCAAAGCCCCGACAATCGGGGCGTGAAGATAGTAACGGGTGTCACCGGGCCTGGTGAGTGGCTGGTGATCGCTGATAGGGGTTTGACCGGGATATCCCGGCGCCGTCCGTAACGTCGATACCGAGACTTGCCACCGTTGTTGGTGGCTAATCGTAAGCGCCTGAGCAGTACCGTAGTTCGGTTGTTTACGACGGAGATTCGCGGCGCTATCGGATGGGCTCGACGCGAGCAGTAGGCGACAGCGACGGTGCGACGTTCCACGGGAGCTGTTCGTCGACGCGGTTGGCCGGATAGTCGGCGATTCGCTCGAGCACGTAGGCGAGATACGCCTCGGGATCGAGGGCGTTCAGGCGTGCCGTGCCAATCAGGCTGTACATCACGGCGGCACGTTCGCCGCCGGAGTCGGCGCTGGCGAACAGATAGTTCCGCCTTCCGAAAGCGACGCCTCGCAGTGCTCGCTCGGCGATCAGATTGTCGATCTCCGCACACCCATCGCTGCAGTAGTAGACGAGCGCCGGCCAGCGATTCAGCGCATACCGAATCGCCTTGGTCGTGTCAGATTTTGCAGAGAGCGTGGCAAGCGTCGCTTCGAACCAGCGCTTCATGTCTTCGAGCAGTGGCCCCGCCCGCGCTTGGCGCACACTGCGCCGTTCGTCGGGCGGCTTGTCGCGGATCTGCTCTTCGATCTTGTAGAGCGCGCCGATCCGGCACAGCGCCTCCTCCGTCACGGCGTTGGGGCACACCGCATGCAGGTCGTGGATCTTCCGGCGCGCGTGAGCCATACACGCGGCTTCCTGGACGCGGCCGTCGAGATACAGCTCGGCATAGCCAGCGAACGCGTCAGCCTGCAGCACGCCGGCGAAGTCAGCGAGATGTTGCTGCGGATGCTCACCGCGACGATCGGACGTGTAGGCGAACCAGGCCGCCGGCGCTTCGTCGACGCCGCTCGGCCGATCATCGCGCACGTAGACCCAGAGACGTCCTGTCTTCGTGCGACCGTTGCCCGGCGCCAGCACCGGCAGCGGAGTGTCGTCCGCATGCACTTTACCGCAGGCCAGCGTGTAGCGGCGCACGGCGTCGACCAACGGTGCGAGCAGCGCCGTGATGCTACCCATCCAGTAGCCGATCGCACCGGGATCGATCTCGACGCCGTCACGCGCGTACATCACCGCCTGGCGGTGCAGCGGGAGGTGGTACGCGAACTTCGACACGGCGATGTGGGCAAGCAACGCCGGCCCCGGGATGCCCCGATCGATCGGGCGGCTCGGGGCCGCAGCCTGCACGATGCGATCACAGCGCGCAGGCCAGCTTCGGGCGGCGATGACGGATCACACGGAAGCGCGCACGCACGTATTCGGTTGCTCGGTGATGTCTTCGCCCAACGGCTTGATCTGCCCACCGCAATCGGGGCGGTCATCATCGGCGGGCAAATGGACGCGCTATTCGCGTTCAAGATGTTCGGGTAGCGACTTGCGGCTTGCACCTTCACGGCGCGGCCGCTTTGCTTCGGGAGCGGCTGCCTCATCGACAGCGCCTTCATCGGCCAGCAGGTCCTCCAGCCGCAATTCGAGCTGTTCGATCTGGCGATCTAGTTTCTCCGATTTCCGGCCGAACTGCATTCGGCGCAATTTCGCGATCGTGAGCTTCAGATGCTCGATTTCGAGTGCTCGCGACGATAGCTGCTTTCGCAGCTCAGCAACCTGTGCATCACGCTCAAGCAACGACGCTCTCAGAGCGTTGATGTCGTCGCGCAGTGCGGTCGAGGTCGACTCCATGCGGACAGTTTACGACTGCCCACGATCACGCGAACGCCAGCTAACAATGGTTTACAGCGCGCTACGTGGGCCCGCGGCTTCGACCGGCTGCAGATCGCGGTAGGGACGTTCCTCTCGGAACGCCCCCCGCACAGATCCGGACGTGCCCAATTAAGGCATCCGGCTCCTACCGTCGGTGTTTGACGAGGAAACGTTGCTCCGGCCATGGATGCAGGACACGTGGCATGGGCAGGTACTTTTCAACGATGACGTTCATGCGCCGCCACGTCAGCCGCCGACGCTGGCTCCGCCTCAGTAGGCTCAGATACCAGCGAATCTTGACCATATGTCGAACAGCACGAACAGCCTGAAGGTTGGTCGGCACCGCAAAGTAGGCGTAATGCCCTCGCAGTACCTGAGCCAGCCACCGGCCTTGCTCATCGATAGGACTCGACCTCATGTGCCGCAGCTCTGACGCGATTCGCTTGACCGTCTTGGTCTTACGTTTGCGCTTCATCTTCCTCCAGAGCTGGAACCCTTTCCCCCTCGTTTCTTCCCGCAGATATGCGTAAAGCCGAGGAAGTCGAAGGTCTCAGGCTTCGACAGCCCTTGCGCCGCTCGCCGCTTGGCTACGAAGCGTCCAAACGCGATCAACCGCGTCTTCTCCGGATGCAGGCTCAGCCCAAACTTCGCCAGCCGTTCTCGCAACTCGTTCAGAAATGCGTTGGCATCTGATACATAGTGGAAACCGACAATGGTGTCGTCCGCGTAGCGGACGACGATCATGTCGGCAGTCGCATGACGTTTTCGCCATGACCAGACCCACAGGTCGTACACGTAATGCAGGTAGATATTCGCAAGCAGCGGCGATATTACCGCTCCCTGCGGCGTCCCCTGCAATGAATATATCGATCCGCTCGCCCTGTTCCAGCACGCCCGCCTTTAGCCATTTCTGGATAAGGCGGATGATCCTTCGGTCGCCGATACGGTGCTCCAGAAACCTGACCAGCCATTCGTGGTTGATCGTGTCAAAGAAGCGGCTAATATCAGCATCCAGGATCCACCAGATATTGCGTCCCTTGATTCCGTACGCTAGAGCATGCAACGCATCATGCTGGCTGCGTCCGGGCCGGAATCCATAGCTAAAACCCAGAAACTCCGCCTCGTATATCGGCGTGAGGATCATGACCGTCGCCGCCTGGACGATTTAGTCTTCCATGGCGGCGATGCCGAGCGGCCGTTGTTTGCCATCCGCCTTGGGTATGTATACCCGCCGCGACGGCAACGCTCGATATGCTCCCGTGTGCAGGCGCCGATGCAAATCGCGGAGGTTATCCTCCAGCTCCGCTTCGTACGTGCCCCACGTCATCTTGTCGACACCAGCCGAAGCGGTCTTCTTCAACGACAGGAAGCCCGCCCGTAGTACGTCGACATCGATGTGATGTAGGAGCGCTGTCAGTTTCTCCTTCCTTGTTCTGTTGACAGCTTCTCGTATGCGACTCTGCGCCTGTGACACGGCTTCCCGGCTCTGTGTCCGGACCATACTTTGCATCATCGCATTCCCTTCGGTCCCGCTCCTTCCCTCCACCAGCTCCGCTGCGGCTGACGCCGCTTTGTTCGCCGGCTTCATTGGTACTATGAGCGAGTCTGACTTCTCCGGACCGTGCATCATGGTCTACGGCCCCCAGCCTTCACCATGCGGCCCATCGCCCGGCTGGCGAGGGCAGTCCGGAGATCTCGCGGTTCCCGCTCAAGAGACTTACACGCATGCCAGGGTCTACAGACGACGCGGAGCCGCCCGCCGCTCGCGATATCGCGGTGGGACGTATTGCCTTCTGCTGATTGGAAAGCATCAGCACTCCGATTGGGAAGTCTTTCGTCGCTCAATGGCTGGCCGACGTGCGCCCCTGTCAACGCTTCGGTGACACCCTCGCGAGTGCCCCCGCATGACTCGGGGTCGATGTGATTCGCTAGTTCTTCATCGTAAAGGACTTTCACCTTCTATCTCTTGACGGTCTCACGTCGCACCCAATCGAAGCCCTCGAGCAACAACGATAGCTGAGCGGTTGTCAGCGCGACCACACCAGAGTCGGCACGAGGCCAAGCAAAGCGTCCCTTTTTCGAGCCGCTTCGCCAATAAACATAGCCCGCCGTCACTCCAATACAAGCACTTCAGCGGGTCACCGCGCTTGCCCCGGAACACGAACACGTGTCCAGAGAACGGATCTTTCTCCAGCACCGTCTGTACCTTCGCGGCCAGCGAATTGAAGCCGCATCGCATATCGGTGACGCCCGCCGCGATCCAGATCCGCGTGTTTTGAGGCAGACCGCTCATCGTAAAATGTGATCGAGAACAGAACGCAGCACGTCGGGGGCCGGCGCGCCTTCGATGCGAATCGACGTCTTGCCATGCTGAATCTGGATCGAGCCGGACGGTATGTTGTCGGTCGTAGTCGGCACTTCGAGCGCCATCGACGGCTGAGACGGTTCGTTGACGACAACCGGCAGCATCGCCTCTGAAATCGCATCGTCCGTTAGCAGGCCTTGCGCATGGAGGCGGCGCCATGCCCACACCTGATTGGCATTGATGCCGTTCTCGCGAGCAACACGGGCGACCGACGCGCCGGGCTCGAATGTCAGCGCGACGATGGTCCGCTTCCATTCCGTTGGATATCGGCGAGTTTGCTGTTTCGGCGGGATCTCGACTGTCTGAGTCACTCTGCCCACAACTCCTATCGTGGACACGACCGGTCATTCGCATCCTTCACAGGACATCATGGCACTCGTCACCGAGCGTTCACAGACGGTACTGATTTCGTGCTTACGGCCAATCCGTTCACTCTGCACAAACAGAGGTGGCCGCGCAAAATCGGACAGCGGGATAAGTGGAGCGGCCGGGGCCTGAACCGCTTGGATTTCTTGGACAGTGCTGAGCGTTAGTGTTCGGTCTTTCTCGACATCCCACGCACAATACGGTTTACCGAGTTGAGTGTCAGTTGCGGTGCCGATCTATGCTACCCGCAATATATCTACCAGCGATTCTGCAGCAGGCAACTCATAAGTGCGCCAGATCAATGCACCACGTCGATCGATTATCTGCACTTGAGTACTGTGATTGTCGAGTCCCGTCACTCCACCGCCGAAAAACGCCTGCAACGCATCGACGTCCTTTAACTCCGGTGCCGCAGCCATCCAACCAGGCCGGGCGCCGAACCGCGCGAGCCATGCGTGCATCCGTAGCGCTGTGTCCTCAAGCGGATTGATACTGAGTGACAGCAGCTGCACGCCCGGTTTCGCCTGTACGCCTAGCAATGCCTGAACGCGCTGGAACACTGCGCCCTGGATTGGGCACGTCGACGAGCATCCAGTGAAGAACAGTTGTAACGCCGTTACCCGTCCGTTCAGCAGCGCGTGCAACCGAGTAGCACGACCGTCCGCCAGGTGGACGGGCACGTCTGGCACTGGCACAGGCGGCGTGATACGTCCACCGTGATAGTTGATTGGTACCACCTGCGCATGCGTGCGCCGCGCGCTCCCCAGCGTCACCTCGTTCATTCCGATCAGCGCCGCAGCCAGTAGCTTACGGCGCAGCGAATGTTTGTTCTCACTCATGCTACCGATCCTCATTTAGAAAGCGCCAGAGCGCGGTACAGTCGCGATCACTGATCCGATAGCGCGGCATTGCGACATTGATTAACACATAGGCAGGATCGATTCCGGTGCGCAGCAACGCACAGAAATCAGCGCGATCGTAGCTACTCGGGGGCCCGCCGCGTCGGGCCTGCAACTCACTTAACCACCTTCCCGTCAGACGCGGTCCGATGGGGCGCAACACGCTTGCGCTCCGACCCGCCGCATGGCAATTCGCGCAGCGCACAGCGCCCTCCGGCAGGTCGGCCGGATGCGTCGAGAGACGGCCGGTTAGTGGCGCCGCGCCCACGAACAGCGCGCGGCCGCGCCCGATCAGGTGTGCAGGGTCAGGCGTTGCCGCAGCCGCACACGCGGCGACCAGCCCCGCTGCTAGCAGACTGGTCACTCGCAGGAACATCATGGTGCGGCGGGTGCTCTCACACCTACTGAATCTGTATCGGTGCCGACACACTGGGCACCCCCTGTGCATTTAGTGCGAACAGCATGTAATAGCCCGGCAGCACAACACCCGGATCGGCAGGAACCGACAACTGATACGACCCACCGCCGCGTGACGTCATCGTGAGCGGAATACGCCGCTGATCGTTGTTCGTCGTATGCGTGACCGATGACATCCGCATCAACACAAACGACGCAACGGGCGACTGTGTCGACACAGGAATCGACGCGCCGCGGCCCGCCGAACTTGGCGCCGATTGAATCACTGGGCGAGTCGCTGCAGAACCATCCGCGTTGAGCAGGTACGGCGGCGTTAGGATTTCTGCATTGAGGTGATTTTGCGCACAGCCCGCGCCGCACTGACCACCACCTCCCGCGAACACGCGCCCGTCCGGCAGCAGAATCGCGGTGCTGTGGTAAGTACGCGGCGTTTGCATCGGCTTCAGCAAATTGAAGCGTTGCGTGACCGGATCCCAGATTTCCGGCACCATGATCGCGGACGTGTCGGTAAACGGCATCGGTACGCTCTGACCGCCGATAATCACGATGTTCCCATTCGGCAGGATTACGCTATTCGCAAACGCACGCTGATAGGTCATTCCGTTCAGGCGCTGTACCGATGCCGGCTGGCTAGGCCCGCGCGTGATGTCGATCAGATACACCGAATTCGACGCGTAGGTTGATACACTGCCGTTTTGCTGATACGACTTCGCACCGCCCACCTTGAGAATCTTGCCGACGTCGAAAAGCGATGCGGTACCGTTGATGCTAAACGGATCGACGCCACGATTGCCTGCCGACTGGATCGACCCGCTGCCGTTCGTTGAAATCCAGTTCATCTGCGAACTCGGGCCTGCGTGAAACACCGAGCCGTTACTCTGCGCGAACAGCCACAGATGATTATCGCCGCGATAGATGCCTTGCGGATCAGGGCCGACGATGCTCGTCTCCGGAATGCCCGCTAGCAACGTCCAGTTGCCGCCGTTCGCCCAGACTTCCGCGCTCTTGCCACCCTGACCGCCGCTCCACGACCCTCCGAGGGTCAGCACCGAGCCGTTGGACAACAGCGTGTCGCCCTGATAGCCGCGTGGGATGCTCATCGTCGCCGCCGCGCTCCACGTGTTCAAAGACCAGTTGTACAGCGTCGTCTTCGGGCTGCTGTCACCCCCGTTCACAAGCACCCTGCCATCCGGCAGCATCGCCGTGCCCGGGCAAAACATGTCCGAGCCCGCCGATGTTTCGAGATACTGGCTCGACGTGCCGGTGGCCGAATCGAACAGCGCGGTCTGGGTCTGCGTCGTCGCGTTGCCCACGTCGTTCTGGAAACTGAACGGCTGATCGGCGGACCACATGACGAGCTTACCGTTCGGCACGTTAGCCACACCTATCGGATTGACGGGTAATGGGATGACTGCGCTCCATGCGGACGGCAGCGTGGCCGGGAAAGTCGCCGGCAGCGTCAGAGAAAACTGATCGTTAAGCGCGCTCGTGTCCTGACAGGGATACTGGATCAACGGCGCGCCACTCGTGCGAGAGCCACCGCTCACGTTCAGGCACATACCGCTTGCCACCGACACCAGCCGGTAGTTCGAGCCGACCGCGATTAACGTCCATTGATCGTTCGGCTGGGCATCGCCCTGACAGCCGTACTGAATCACCGGCGTGCCGCTTGCACCGCCCCCGCCCGATACGTTTAGGCATTGCCCGGTACTGTTCGAGACGACGTGATAGCCGCTGCCCGCAGGCATCAGAATCCAGCCCGAGCTACCCTGACTCTGGCACGCGCCCTGGACGATTGCAGCGCCAGAAGCCGACGAGCCACCGTTCACGGTTACGCAGAGGTTGCTGTTGGCCGACGTGATATTGGTCGCAGCAACCACTGGCAGATATAAGTTAAACTGATCGTTAAGTGCGCCTGCTCCCTGGCACGGATACTGAATCAGTGCCGCGCCAGATGCAGACGAACCACCGCTGATGTTCAGGCACATTCCACTTGACACGGATACGATCCGATAATTTGCGCCGCTCGCAACAACAGTCCACTGGTCGTTGGTCAGAGTGCTGCCCTGACACATGTACTGAATCATCTGCGTGCCACTCGCTAGCGCTCCACCCGGCACGTTGAGACACAGACCACTGCCTTGCAGTACAAGGTGATAATTGGTACCGACCGGCACAAACGCCCATGCGGTATTGCTTAGACCGGCACAGGAAACCTGCACGACCGGAGCATTCGAAGCCGTGGAATTGCCTGCCGGAGAAAGACACAATCCGCTACTAGCGGACAATATATCGGAGTACGAGCCGGTTGCCGCAGAGGCGACCGTTGGTAGGAACCCTATCATAAAAAACACACACAGCCGCCACTTCACATTCCCCCAGACGCCCCTGCGTTTTGGCATTGCCGACTCCATAGCTTCAGATGACTTCTACACTTTCAGAACTTATATAATTTTTCATTGATGTCGATAGTTAGACAGATAACACTTGACCTGAGTAACCGTGTCGAGTGCCAACCTGTGAGGGGTTGATTGTGAGCATTCGAGGGAAAGAGCGTAGTGCGCGCCAGCGTCAGTCAGCGCCGAGCACACCTTGTCGAACGGTATGCCAATCAACTCGCGATCTGCGATGCGATTGAGGATGGCGTCGTGGACGATGTGATCGGTGATCGTGACGCTCTTTGGATCTGCGTGGCTCTTGAGCTGAACGATGACCTGCGTCGGATGCGAAGTGATTGTGAGCAGCCGGTAACGGCAGACTGCGATCATCGGGCCGGCCGCACGGGGCGAGGGAAACAGCAGTGGGCTGCCGACGGCCGCGGTGTTGTTTTGCCACCAGACAAGCGCCGGCCGGACAAAACCGTCAATGTCGACTCGGCGTGCCTCGCGCGGGCCGCGCTTCGGGAATAGGAGGTGCAGCCGCAGCGGCGATCCGATGCTCTCAAAAAATCGACTGATCGAAATCTCTTCTGGCATCTTCTTCCCCGAAATTGGTTCACCGTTCACCCATTACCGCGTCGGTCCTGGACGTCGTATGTTCTCTCGCGATCGCCGGCAAATGTAACCGAGACCCGCAGCGCTAGGGCTCGTTGATTGATCGCTTGGTGGAGACTCACTTCCGGCCACGTGATTCTTACACGCGATCGCGCGATCCACGTGGGCTGATCTCCCTCGACACCTTCCCCGGATGCTCCGATATTTCTATCAATGCCACTCCGCTCGTTTGGTACGAACTGACGACTTGGTGCCCGCCTCCGATGATCCTCGCCAATACACCTGCTCGGGCTGCACCGTATCAAAGCGGATCACCTGATCAAGCGGGACAACGTGCGTACGGTGCTGCAGCGGATCGTACAACGCGCATCGTTTGTCGGTACATGTCGCGATGAAGCCACCGTAATTCTCGCGCCCGCCGGCGATCGCCCGTTCAACATGCACCGGCCTGTAGCTCGACGAGTCGAAGATCGACGATGCGCAGCTATCGATCGCTCGCATCTCGTGTCGCGCATCATTGATGCCCCGTCTTTCAGCTTCATACTGAATCCATTGGAAGCCCAACAACACAAGACCCACCAATACCACGGCTGCGGCCACGCCCACGCAGCCCCAGATCACAAACGGGATTGTTCGTGGCTCGCCAGTTGGCGCGCGTGAAGGTGCCCGCGCTCCCCGTCGGGCGAGAAGCCACTCCTTGACCACCCACACGAGCATGAACCACATCGCAATCGCAACGGTTGGGAGCAGGACGCTGCTATAGAAACCCTGCACCCCGACCACCATGCCCCAATACGCGAGCGCGCCTCGATCCCATGGCAACAACTCAGCATCCACCCCGTAGGTGATCAGGTAAGCGTCCCGAAATGCCCGCCCTTGGCTATACAGCAGGGCACTGATGAGGGTCAGCCACAGTGCCGCACTCAGGGCAAGATTGACGGCTGCGACGATATGCGCGGGTAATGCGGTCGATGCCGCGCGACCGGCGCGGGCGCGCCGAGCAAAAGAAGATGACGGACGCACGGTTCCCCTTGATGAGCAAAACCACGGTGAATAACAGACCGGCGCTCGGACTTGGGGTCGAAGCGCACGCTCTAATTCTCACCCATTCGTCACCACAGTGTGAGTAAGCTCGCCGGCGTCGCCAGCGCAAGACTCGGATAGTCAAACCAGCCGTTTTGATATCCGGATGACTGGTTCTGACATGTTGCAGGAGGCCCACTGTCGCGCAGTCGGCCTAACGGCGCGCGGGACCAGTCACGGGCAGGGCGGCCGCCAAGGGCGCCGATTGGACAACCTCAGCCCGCACGCAGCAGCGATGCAGGGAGTGATCCGTGGGTTCCTGAAAGTTGCTCCGAAATAAAGGGTAACATAGTCCTTTATATGAACGCCTCCCGTTTGCGAAGGGTTTTCGTGTGCTCTGACTGCGACAGGATGGGTTGCAGCTTTATATCCGGGCTTGTTGCAGCCTGATACGCTGCGGCCCACCATGAAATCCGCTGACCCGCACCTCATTTACTTAGCGAGCTAGAAGCTCGAGGGACTATTCAGGTTTGGCGGGTCCCGGTCCGACCTGTCTTGTCATTACTTACGATTGCCAGCGCAACCTTTCGACGTATCACCCTGTAAAAGTTGATCTTCCTGCTACGCAACGCCGCTCGGTCAAACCAGTTTCACGCTCACGTAGCCCTTTTCGTACGGCCTGTCATGCGCCAGAATCGCCCAGATCGTGCGGGCTATCCTGTTCGCCTGTGCCACGATCGCCACATTCAGCAGTCGCCGCTTCCTGATCCCTTCAGCCCACGGCCCCGGTTCCTTAGTGAGGCACAGCACAGCCCGGGCACCATGAATCAGCAGCTTGCGCAGATACGTGTCGCCGCGCTTGCTGATTCCCAGCAACTGGACTTTGCCGCCCGAGCCCGTTTGCTTGGGCACCAGTCCGATCCAGGCTGCGAATTCGCGCCCGGACCGAAACGTCTTCGCATCGCCCATCGTCGCGACGGCCGCCGTCGCCGTCAGGAGACCTACGCCCGGTATCGCCACGATCGCCTTGCATGCCTTGTCCTCTCTCATCCACATCTGTAAGCGCCGTTCGATGCCGGCAATCTGCTTATCCAGCTCCGCCAGCCCGTTCCACTGTTCGCGCAGCGTGTCGATCAGGATCGCCGGCAGACGATCGACCAGTCGCTCCAGTACGCTCGGTATCGCTTTGTCCAGCGCGGCTCGGCCTTTGCCCATCACTTCGCCGTACTCGGTCAGCAGGCCGCGCAGGCCGTTGATCTGCATCGTGCGGAACTTCACCAGTTGCTCGCGCATCCGGTGCAGGCCCAGCACCGCCTGTTGCGTTTCCGTCTTCACCGCGACCGTCCTTTCTGCGTGCTGCACGGCAAGCCAGATCGCTTTCGCATCGACCGCGTCGTTCTTGTTGCCCATTACGAACGCCTTCACGAATTTCCCCGGCATCAGCTTCACCTCATGGCCCATCGCCTTGAGCTTGCGGGCCCAGTACTGCGAGCCCCCACAGGCTTCCATCCCGATCAGGCAGGGAGCCCGGTTCGCGAAATGCTCGAGGAATACAGCACGCTTCACCGGCTTGTTCACGATCTCGCCCGTCTCTGCGTCGATGTAATGGAGTTGCATCACGTTCTTTGCAATGTCCGCACCCACTGCCATATGCTTCATGTCGGAGCCTCCGGTTTGCCAGGAAAACCTCTATGGTCTTCCATCTGGGCACTCTGATGCCGTCGGCCCGTGAGGCTCCGCCTTCCTGCCGGCTCCCACCGATCACGGGTGGGAGGCGTTCATATCATTTACTATGTTCCCCTTCAGTTCTCGCGATTGAGCACCACAACGTCGACGAGATGTCACGCGGTCCTGTAAGTCTGTCGTCGCCCCCAAAAGGGCCCATGTTGAGCCACCCGTGCAGTCGGCACCACGTTCGTCCGTGCTCCTCCCTTCATCTTCTGTCACCCGCGGGGAGAGCGCCAACATCAGGTCATTCAGCCGGCTCGCATTGAGTGGATTTCCGTCCCAATTAGAAAGCATTGTGAAAGAATATCGCTTTCCCTTGCCACATCGACCTAGTGCGCATATTAACTTAGAAATACTAATCAATTTCCTTGACGGGCAACTTTTGCACGCTCCTGCCGACTCTCAAGCCCCCTAACGCAGCAGGAAATAAAGCATATTGCTATCAATTAGTTATCTCAATTTGTCACATAGTGAAATACGAGGTGCGGTCTTTTTTGCACATTTCTGCCCCCTTCTCCGAAGTGCGATCTTTTTTGTCTGTCGACATCAACCCCATTGGCAGCAGTGGTTTCAAGCATATCGTTAAATTACGATATATGATTCGCTCATCGACGATACCCGTTTGCCGAACCGACACGCCAAGCCCTTCCATGCCGACCGAAATCGACATCGACGCAATCCTGAAAGCGCTCTCGAACCCCGTGCGCCGGGAGATCCTCGTCTGGCTGAAAACGCCCAACGAGCATTTCCCGCAACAGACGCTGCCGTACGAACACGGCGTCTGCGCGGGCCAGATCGACGCGCGCTGCGGGCTGTCGCAGTCGACCGTCTCCGCGCACCTCGCCACGCTGCAGCGCGCGGGGCTCGTGACGTCGACGCGGATCGGCCAGTGGGCGTTCTTCCGGCGCAACGAGGCCGTCATCGACGCATTTCACGACGCCATGCGCCGCGAACTCTAACCATCGGCCCAACCGGCCATGCGGGGCGCCATCGCACATGACGCGCCGGCTTCCCCGCCTTTCGAGAAGAGGTTATCTGCCATGCCTACACTGTTCGACCCCGTTACCCTCGGCGACCTGAGCCTGCCGAACCGCATCGTGATGGCGCCGCTCACCCGCGCCCGTGCGGGCACGACGCGCGTGCCGAATGCGCTGATGGCGCGCTACTACAGCGAGCGCGCGTCGGCCGGCCTGATCATTACCGAAGCAACGTCGGTCACGCCGCAGGGCGTCGGCTATGCGGACACGCCGGGCATCTGGTCCGACGAGCAGGTCGAAGGGTGGAAGCAGGTGACGCAGGCCGTGCATGCGGCCGGCGGGCGCATCGTGCTGCAGCTCTGGCACGTCGGCCGGATCTCCGATCCGGTGTTCCTGAACGGCGACCTGCCGGTCGCGCCGAGCGCGATCGCCGCGGGCGGCCACGTGAGCCTCGTGCGTCCGCAGCGTCCGTACGTGACGCCGCGCGCACTCGAGCTCGACGAAATCCCGGGTATCGTCGCCGCCTACCGCAAGGGTGCCGAGAACGCGAAGGCCGCCGGCTTCGACGGCGTCGAGATCCACGGCGCGAACGGCTACCTGCTCGACCAGTTCCTGCAGGACAGCACCAACCACCGCACCGATGCGTACGGCGGCCCGATCGAGAACCGCGCGCGCCTGCTGCTCGAAGTGGTCGACGCCGCGATCGACGTGTGGGGCGCCGGCCGGGTCGGCGTGCACCTCGCACCGCGCGGCGACGCGCACACGATGGGCGATTCCGATCCGGCGGCCACGTTCGGTTACGTCGCTCGCGAGCTCGGCCGCCGCAAGATCGCGTTCATCTTCACGCGCGAATCGTATTCGGGCGACCACCTGAGCCCGCGCCTGAAGGAAGCGTTCGGCGGCCCGCTGATCGCGAACGAGCAGTTCACGCTCGACACCGCGCAAGCCGCGCTCGCCAGCGGCAGCGCCGACGCGATCGCCTGGGGCAAGCTGTTCATCGCGAACCCGGACCTGCCGCGCCGCCTCGAACTCGGCGCACCGCTCAACCAGCCGGTGCCGGAGACGTTCTACGCGGAAGGCGAAACGGGTTACACCGACTATCCGGCGCTGAGCGACGCGGCCTGACGGCCAGGCAGCACGTGTTCAGGCGCGCACGTCCGCGCGCATGAACACGCGCCGCGTTTCGTCAAGGCCGAGCGCGACGTGGTGCGCGCGAATCGCGCGCAGCGTATCGTCGAGCCATGCGTCATCGACGATGTCGAAACCGAGGCGCGCGTAGTACGGCGCATTCCACGGCGCATCGCGAAACGTCGACAGCAGCACCTGCTCGACGTGCTCCTGCACCGCGCGCGCCCTCACCTGTTCGATCAGGCGCGCGCCGATCCGCTGTCCGGCATGCGACGGCGCGACATCCAGTTCCTCCAGATACAGGCGCCGCGCATCAAGCAACCGGTAGAACGCGAACCCGACGCACGTCCCCTGCTGATCGACCGCGACATACGCTCGGCCGGCGTCGATGCGCGCGAGCACGGCGGCCGCATCCGTCGGCTCGCCGTCGGCGATGTCGGCCATGCCGATTTCGCGAAACCGCTGCGCGGCGGCGACTTCCACGGCGGCCATCGCCGCCGCGTCCTCGCGCGTGGCGGGACGAATCAGGATCGATGCTGTCATGACGGCAATTCAGGCAGGCTGGAACGGCCGTCACTATAATCGATACTTCATACGTTTCGAACGTCCCACTCCCGAGGCCCGCCATGACGCTGTCCACGCTCACCGTCTTCGCCTTCGCCCTGCTCGTCACCGCGGGCACGCCCGGACCGAGCGTCGCCGCGCTCGTCGCGCGCGTGCTGACGAACGGCATCCGCGACGTTTTGCCGTTCCTCATGGCAATGTGGCTCGGCGAAGCGCTGTGGCTCACGCTCGCGGTCGCGGGGCTGTCGGCGTTCGCGCGCACGTTCGCAACGGGCCTGTTCGTGCTGAAGCTGCTTGGCGTCGCGTACCTGCTGTTCCTCGCGTGGAAAATGTGGATCGCGCCCGCCGACACGGGCGCGGACGACCTGCCGCGCGGCCAGTCGCCGTGGCGCATGTTCGTCGCCGGCATGCTCGTGACGCTCGGCAATCCGAAGATCATGGTGTTCTATCTCGCACTCCTGCCGACCATCGTCGATCTCGCGCATGTCAGTGTCGCTGCGTGGGCCGAACTCGTCGGCACGATGCTCGCCGTGCTGATTCTTGCCGACTGCTTCTGGTCGCTGCTCGCATCGCGTGCACGCACGTTCCTGACATCGACGCGTGCGAAACGGATCGCGAACCGCACGAGCGCGACCGCGATGGCCTCCGCGGCAGTGGCGATCGCGACGCGGTAAGCGCTTCCGTCCGGCGCGTATCGCGGCGCCCGCCCTTGCCCGGGATTGCACATGAAAACCTGGCTATCGGCCGTCCTGCTCTGCCTGTCCGCCACGATCGCGCATGCGGCCGGCGTCAAGTTCGTCACGATTCCGGCCGACACCCGCGGCCCCGCGGTGCGGGCGGCCATCTGGACACCCTGCGCCGCCCCCGGCCGGCCGCTCACGATCGGCCCCTTCGTGCTGCAAGGGCAGCGCGACTGCCCGACCGCCGGCGACAAGCTGCCGCTCGTCGTGATCTCGCACGGCCACAGCGGCACGTTCCTCGGCCATCACGACCTCGCGGAAACGCTTGCCGACGCGGGCTACGTCGTCGCGGCGATCAACCATCCGGGCGACACGTTCTCCGACATGAGCCGCGCGGCCGATCTGAGCGACTTCGTCGAGCGTCCGGCCGACATCAAGCGCCTGGTCGACTACATGCTGGACAAGGCGCCGGATGCCGCACGAACCGACCCGACCCGCATCGGCTTCTTCGGTTTTTCGCGCGGCGGCTACACGGGCCTCGTGCTGGCCGGCGCCAACCCGGATTTCGTGCATGCGGCGCTCGCCTGCCCGGACCCGGCATGGCCGATCTGCCGGCAAATCCGCGACGGTGACGTGCCGAAAGCGCCGCTGACGCACGATCCGCGCATCAAGGCCTACGTGCTCGCCGATCCGTTCGACGCATTCCCGAGCGCCGACACGCTGAAGGACGTGCATGCGCCGATCCAGCTCTGGGCCTCCGAGGCCGGCGGCGACGGCGTGGTGCCGGAAATGGCGCCCGCGCTGGCGGCCCTGCTGCCGCAGCGGCCGGAATTCCACGTCGTGCCGAATGCCGCGCATTTCGCATTCCTGGCGCCGTGCCCCGAGCAGCTGGCGCGCGACGCGCCCGACATCTGCACCGACGCAAAGGGCTTCGATCGCGCGGCCTTCCACCGGACACTCGACGCGAAGGCGCTCGCGTTCTTCAACGCGAACCTGCGCTGACTAACAGCGAAACGCCTTGCGCCAGACGCCCTGCTCCGGCACGTGGTCATTGCATTCGATCAGCGCGCGCACCAGCGCCCAGTCGTCGTCGTCGCAGAAATCGAGCAGCATCGCGCCATGCGGGCCGCGCTGCGCATGCAACCGCTCGGCCAGCCTCGCATGAATGCCGGGCACCCTGCCGTCGCCGTGCGCCACCACGGACGGATTCGCGCCCATTCCCGTCCCGCTGCAGAAACTGATCGCCCAGCGGCCGCTGTCCGGCACCGGCAGGTGCGTCAGCAGCGCGTCGATCGCGCGCCACTTCCACGCGATCGATGCGGCCACCGGCACGCGATATTCGTCCTGGATCACGAACGCGCCGTCCGGATGATCGATCGTGAACGTCGCGTTGTCGGGCCATGCAGTCAGGTCGATGCCGAGCGGCCGGCCGCTGCGAAAGCGCCGCAGCAGCACGATCGCGCCGCGCACGTCGCCGAGCGCGGGCAGCGTGCCGCCGGCATGCCAGCGCAGCCGCGGGTACCGCGCGCGATGCGCGTCGAACGTCGCGTCGAACCCGCGTGTGCACGCCTGTGCCGGCCACTCGTCCTTCACCGACATCACGATGCATTCGCGCGGATGCGCGTCGAGAAAGCGCGCACAGCTTGCCAGCACGTCGTCGAACGTCATCCCCAGCGCGATACCGCCGTGATGAATATCGAACGCGTCGCGCACGTGCCGGCAGCGGATGTCGAGCAGCCGCACGCCGTGCGCGAGCTGCGCGTCGAGCGGCGCGCGCTGCGTGCGCACGAGCGCATCGTCGACCGTATACGCACAGGTGTCATGGCTGCCCGGTAGGGTCAGCGTATGCAGCAGCCGCGCATCGTCGAGCGCCGACATCCAGTCGGCGAGCGGCATGCACGTTTCGTGGCGCGAAGGGATCATGAATCGATGAATGACAAGGAAAGAAAACCGTGGGTGACGGCGTCGGATGTCGCGGCGCGGGCCGGCGTCTCGCGCTCCGCGGTATCGCGCGCATTTTCGCCGACGGCGAGCATCGCACCGCAAACACGCGAACGCGTGATGGCCGCCGCGCGTGCGCTCGGCTACCAGGTCAACCTGATCGCGCGCGACATGATCACGCAGCGCAGCAGCATGATCGGCGTCGTCACGGCCGGGTTCGAGAACCCGTTTCGCGCACGGCTGCTGTCGGACCTGATGGCCGCGCTCGGGCAGCGTGCGCTGACGCCGCTCGTGACCAACGCGGAAGATCCGCGCCAGGTCAGGCAATCGCTGGAACAACTGCTCAGCTACCGGATCGCGGGGCTCGTGATGACGTCCGCGTCGCCGCCGCTGTCGGTCGCGCAGCAGTACCTCGAACACCGGATTCCGGTCGTGATGATCAATCGCGAGGCGAACCTGCCGGGGGCCGATGTCGTCGTCAGCGACAACGCGGCGGGCGCCGTCCAGGCGGCGCAGCGGCTCGTGCGGGCCGGCGCGCGCCGGCTCGCGTTCGTCGGGCCGCGCGGGGCCAGCTACAGCGCGCGGTCGCGCGCCGCGGCATTCGAGCAGGCGCTCGGGCAACGCGACGCGTTCGGCGCGACGCTCGCCCGCGTGCTCGACACGCCGTCCGATACCCATGCCAGCGGGATCGACGCGGCGCGGCAACTGTTCGCCGCGAGCGAACGGCCCGACGGCGTGTTCTGCTCGTCCGACCTGCTCGCGCTCGGCGTGATCGACGTCGCGCGCAGCGAATTCGGCTTGCGCGTGCCGGACGACCTGTGCGTGATCGGCTTCGACGACATCCCCGCCGCCGAATACGACGCGTATCGGCTGACGACGCTCCGGCAGGACACGCGCGGCCTCGCGCACGCGGCGATCGACCTGCTCGCCGACCGCATGCAGACGTTCGACGGCCCGTCGCGCACGCGCGTCGTGCCGGTCGCGCAGGTGGTGCGGGACAGCTGCGCGTGACGGCGTGACATCGGGGGCGGCGCGGCCGCGCGTCACTTCAGCCCGCCCGCAAACCCGCGCAGCAGATAGCGCTGCACATAGCCGGCCACGGCCAGCGTGGGCAGCGACGCCATCAGCCCCGCGCTCATCAGGTCGCCCCAGTCGATGCCGTTCTCCGTCACGTAGCCGGCAATAGCGAGCGGCAGCGTGAAGCGGCTCGGCGTCGACACGAACAGCAATGCGATCAGAAACTCGTTCCATGCGGCGATGAACACGAAGATCGCGGTCGCGATCAGCCCCGGCGCGCACAACGGCAGCACGATCTGCACGAGCCGCCGCGCGAGCCTCGCACCGTCGATGCAGGCCGCCTCTTCGTACTCGATCGGCACTTCGCGAACGAACGCGAGCAGCATCCAGATCGCCATCGGCAACGCATAGATCTGGTACGCGAGCATGAGGCCGAACGTCGAATCGAGCAGGTGCAGCCGCTTCGCCAGTGCGAACAACGGCACCGCGATCGTGATCGGCGGCATCAGCTTCAACGCCAGCACGAGCACCAGGAACAGCAGGTCGAGCCGCGCCGGAAACCGGAGCCGCACGAGCGCATACGCGGCCGGAAACGCGAGCGCCAGCGCGAGCAGCGTCGTGCCGAAGCCGACCAGCAGCGAATTGAGCAGCGGCGCACCGATGCCGTTGGACCACACCGACGCGAAATGCTCGAGGGTCGGCGCGGCCGGCCAGATCCGCAGCGGATGATCGAGGCGTTCGAGCGTCGGCATGAAAGCCGCGCCGGCCATCCACAGGCAGGGCAGCAGCAACAGCACGAGCGCGACGACGCGCAAACCCCACGGCACCGCGCGACCGAATGCGGCGCCCGTGCGTGGGCCCCTGACGCGTGCGGGATGCGCCGTCATGCGCGCCGCTTGCGAACCGTCTGCCATACGTACCCCGAAACCAGCACCGCGGATGCCGCGAGCATCAGCACCGACGCGGCGCTGGCCGGGCCGACGTTGAAGAAGCGGAAGCCCGTGTCGTAGATATAGGTCGACAGCGTCTGCGTCGCATTGCCGGGGCCGCCGCCCGTCAGCGCATAGACCTTGTCGAACAGCTTGAACGTATCGATCGAGCGCAGCAGCAGCGCGAGGCCGATCTGCGGCGCCGCGAGCGGCAGCGTGATGTCGCGCAGGCACTGCCACTCGCTCGCGCCGTCGGTGCGCGCGGCCTCGTACAGCTCCTGCGGAATCGACTGCAGCCCGGCCAGCACGATCAGGAACGCCATCGGCGTCCACTGCCAGACGTCGACGAGCGCGAGCGACCAGAGCGCGAGATGCGGATCGGACAGCCAGCGCACGCCTTCGATGCCGAACGCCGCGAGCAGCGTGTTCAGGAAGCCGTCGAAGTTCAGCCAGTTGCGCCAGATCGCCGAGCACACGAGCGTCGACAGCATCATCGGCAGGATCGCGAGCGGCAGCGCGATGCGCCGGCCCGGAAACGCCCGCACGAACAGCAGCGCGAGACCGAAGCCCAGCGCGACTTCGGCGAGCGACGCGACGATCGTGAAGCGCAGCGTGTTGCCGAAGCCGGCCGCGAACGCGTCGTCGCCGAGCACCGCGCGGTAGTTCGCGAGCCCCGTGAACGCGCGGCGCCCGGCCGAGTAGTCGACCTGACAGAACGAATCGATCAGCACCTGCGCGACCGGATACAGCGCGAGCGCGGCGAGCACCAGCAGCGCGGGCCCGAGCAGGGCGACGAACGGCAGGCTGCGGCCGAAGGACTTCATGCGCGACCTCCGGCCACCGGGTTGACGCGGGCGGTCACTTGCCGGCCGCGGCCGTCGCCTGCGCGATCTTCTGCTGCGCCTGGCGCAGCGCGGCGTCGGGGGCGGCCTGCCCGGTCAGCGCGAGCTGCAGCTGGTCGCCGAGAATGCTCTCGACCTGCTGCCAGTCCTTCACGCGCGGCCGTGCGCGGCCGGCTTCGAGCGCCTTCAGCTGATCGGGATACCAGCGGTACTGGCGCACCAGCGCCGGATCGTTGAACACGCTGCGGCGGGTCGGCGGAATGCCGATGCCGGCGAGGCGCGTCTGCGTATCGCGCGCGGTCAGGTAAGCGAGGAAGTCCTGCGCGAGCTTCGCGTGCGGTGCGTCCTTCGGAATGCCCATCTGCCAGATGCCGAGCATCGGCGCCGGGCCGGCGGTCTGCCCGGGCGGCGGCTGCAGCGCGATCTGCCCGACCACGCGCGACTGCTTCGGATCGTCGAGCGCCGGCACCCACGCCGGCCACACCTCGATCGACTGCGCGGCCGTCCCGCGCTGCAGCGCGTCGCGCACTTCCGCGGCGCCGTACACGTCGACGTCCTTCGGTGCGGACGCCTTCAGCGCGAGGAACGTCTTCAGCGCGGCCTGCGCTTCGCGCGAATCGATCGTCACGTTGCCGGCTTGGTCGAACACGTCGCCGCCGTACGCCCACAGGATCGGCAGGAAGCCCGTCACGACGGGATTGCCCTTGGTCCCGCGAAACACGACGCCCGACACGCTCTTGTCCGCGCCGCCGACGGTCTGCGCGATCTTCAGCACGTCGTCCCAGTTGCGCGGCGGCTGCAGCTTGTATTTCGCGAGCAGGTCCTTGCGGTACGCGAACATCTCGACGTTGCCGACGATCGGCAGCGCGTACAGCGCACCGGCCGCGTTGCGGCCGAGCGCGACGGCGGACGGCACGAGATCGGCGTCCGCGAGCGACGCCGGCAGCGGCTTCAGCCAGCCGTTGCCGATGAATTCGGGCGCCCACGTGTCGTCCATCATCACGAGGTCGTACGTGCCGGTGCCTTCGCGCATCGACAGCTTGAGCTTCTGGTACAGGTTCGCGTTCGGCAGCTTGAGCAGCTCGATCTCGGTGCCCGGGTGCAGCTTGTTGAAGCCGGCGACGGCGTCGGCCAGCCCCTTGCCGTAGATGTCGTCGCGGCCCGCGATGACGAGATCGGCCGCAGCGGCGTGCGTGGCGGCGAAGGACAGCGCAAGGGCGGCGGACAGCGCGCGCAGGCGGCTCAGCAAGGTCATGAGGTCTCTCTCGTTCGGCGTGGTGGCGGAGCGGCCAGGCGTTGCACACGTGTGCAACGCGGGTGACGCGGCTGGCCGCCGGATGCGAACGCCATTGTTCACGCCGATCGTTAAGAATTTATGGCACACGGCGGGAACGGCCGCCGCCGCGCCCGGCTGCCCCGCCCCGCCTGCCGCTCCGCCCCTGCGCCCCGGTCAGAAGTTCACGCGGATCCCGGCCATCACGGCCAGTTGCCGGCTCGCGTTGCTGTTCGCGAGCACCGGGATCTGCGCGTAGTTCACCGCGTTGCCGTTCGCATCGGTGCCGAGCCCCGTGCCGCTGGCGATCTGGCCGATCGCGACCGCGTACAGCGCGGTGCGCTTCGACAGGCTGTAGTTCGTGCCGACATTCACCTGATGAAAGCGCGTCGTGCCGCGCCCGTCGGTATGGGCCGCGTTGAAGATGTACGCGACGCCGCCCTGCAGCGCCGGCGTGAACATGTACGTGACGTTCAGCTCGCCGATGTCGAACGTGAACGCCTGCGTGCGCGGCTGCGCGGCGGTCGAGAAATAGCGGCTGTCGCCGAGGCGCGTATGCGTGTACGTCAGCGCGACCGTCGCCGCGCCGAGCGCGACCGAGCCGCCCGCGCCGAACGCGCGCATCGAGCCCGCATCCTGCAGCAGGCAGTACATCGCGCCCGCGTTGCTGCACGCGAAATCGCCGATGTAGCCGCTCGCGCCGCCGAGCGCCGCGTCGAGCGGCTGGTGCAGGTCGAGATAGCCGACCGAGAAAGCCACCGGCGCACGCGTGTACGTCGCGGCCACCGCATAACCGCGCTTCGCGGAAAAGTCGCCGGCCTGCCCGCCGAAGCTGAACGTGCCGCCGAACGTGAGCCCGTGGAAATCGGCGCTGGTGAACTTCACCGCGTTGTTGAAGTTGAATGCGGCATTCAGGTTGTCGACGTCGCCGAGATGCGAGCCGTACGGCGTCGCCCAGTTGTTGCTCGACACGTACGCGCCGAGCATGTCGGTGTACGAGTCGTACTGGCGGCCGAGACCGAGCGTGCCGATGCCGTCCTGGCGCAGCCCGACCCACGCCTGCCGGCTGAACGCCGTGCCGCCCTGCAGCGCCTGCCCGTTCGCGGACAGGAACTGCTGCTCGAGCGTGAACACCGCGTCGAGCCCCCCGCCCAGCGGCTCGGCGCCCTGGAAACCGAAGCGCGACGGCACGAGGTTGCCGCCGCCCATCTGCCACGCATGGCCGCCGCCCGTGCTGCCGTCCGCACGCGTGAACTGCTGGTTCGTCGAGTAGATGATGCCGGTATCCACGGTGCCGTACAGCGTCACGCTTCCCGAGGTCTGCGCGTGTGCGTGCATGCAACCCAGCGTCGCCGCGGCTGCGGCCAGTCGTCGTCCGATTTTCATGTCCCGCCCTCTGTGTTCATCGATTCGCAGTGCAAATCGATGGCGTTGTCGATATGGGTGACGGGACTCTATCCAGCGAAAATTCAGGACCTCTATCGCAAATCGGCAAACGGTGGATTGCACTGCCCGCGACGCTGCCCGGCGGCGCCGTCGCGGGCAGCGCGCATCATTCGGGGCGCGTCGTCTGGGAAGGCAGTTCGCCGAACAGGTCGCGATACTCTCGCGCGAAATAGCCGAGATGCGTGAATCCCCAGCTCGCGGCGGCCTCGCCGACGCCGAGCTGCTGCGCCGACGTCGTGCGCAGCATGCGGCGCACCGCGTTCAGCCGGATCGTGCGCAGGTAGCCGACCGGCGTGACGTCGGCCACGCGTTGAAAACTCGTCTGCAACGTCCGGCGGCTGCAGCGCAGCGCGCGGCACAGTTCGAGCACGGTGACGGGCTCCTCGGGCCGGTCGCGCAGATGCTTCTCGCAACGGCTCACGATATCGCTGTAGGTGGCATGCGTGATGTCGCGGCGCTCGACACCGATACCCTGTTCGAGGGCATCGAGGAACATGCCGAGCATCGCGTCGCGAAACATCTTGCGCGTGGCCGCGTGCTCGAGGTGGCCCGGGTTGCGCTGCGCGTCGTCGATCAGCGCCGACAGCCGCACGCCGAGCGCAACGCCCTGTTCGTCGGACAGCCGCGTCACGTGCCGCAGCTTGCGCGCGCCGGCCGCGCCGAATTCGGCCTCGCACAACTCGTCGACCATGTCGGACGCCGCGCTGATCCCGACGAGCCCCATTCCTTCCGGCGTGTGGAATTCGAAATCCTCGCCGGCGCGCAGCGCGAGCAGCGCATAACCGTCGACCGGCTGGCCCTGGAAGGTGCCCGCGAGCGGGACGGACAACGGCACCGCGAGCGACGTGCGCCCGGCCGGCGCAAGCCCGGTTTGCGCGACGCGCCGGTTGGTGGTTTCGCGAAAGAAGTGGAAATCGTCGTACAGCACCTGCGTGACGGTGCCCTTGAAGGGGCCGGGCGTCATCTGGCGGTAGACCTGATGCCAGCCCGCGATCGCGAGCCCGTGATCGTGCACGTCTTCGTGTGAGCGTGACTGGAACAGCATCGGCATCTCCGGTAAAACCCTTGGTCCTGGATGCGGCCGCCGGATTCGCACGGCACGCAGCGCCACAGCTTACCCTCGCAAAATCCTGCGTAGTGCGGTTTCGAACGCAAGCAAGGCCGCCGACAGCGCGGCGGCCTGCTCGCCGGTCAGCCGGACGTAGCGGCGAAACGACGGCATCCGGTTCACGACCTCGCTGCCGCCGAACGGCACGATCACGAGCGTCCAGCGGCCGTCGCGCGCGCCGATCGTGCACTCGGTCAGGTGCAGCGGCCGCAGCGCGTCGACCAGCGACGGCTCGGCGACCAGCGCGGTCAGCGTGTCAGCGAATACGGGGTCGCATCCCGAGTCGCGTACCCCGTCGATCCCCGTCCGGCGCATCCAGCCGGTCTGCCGCACGCGGGCGCTACCCTGCGCGGCCGGCCCGCGCACGGTCGCGGCCACCTTCACGCTGACCGTATGCATCAGGAACTGCCGCTCGACGCGCTCGTCGACACTCACGCGCACGCCGTTCGGCAGGCGCGCCGTGGCGCCGCCCATATCGTCGGCCTCGCGCGCGGCCTGCAGGTCGGCCAGCACCCGCGCGGCGATCGCGCCGGGCCGATGACCGGGCGGCGGCGCGTCGGGCGCCGCGCGCCAGCGGGCGAGCGCGGCCTTCACGACGCAACGTGCTCGTTGCGCAGCACTTCCTCGACCGGCACCGGCCTGAACGGATGCCGGCGCTGCACGACGAGCGTCCAGAACAGCGCGTACAGCGCGGTGAGCCCGAGCATCGCGCCGAACGGCACGTAGATGTCGCGCGCGTTCATGCCCGGCGGCGTGATGTACCAGATCGCGAGCACGATGCCGACGCTCGACACGATCTGCGGCAGCGGGAACAGCGGCGACCGGTACGGGCGCGGTAGGTCCGGGCGGCGGATGCGCAGCATCACGACCGATGCCGTGACCAGCAGGTACGCGGTGCCCCACGCGCAGGTCGCGGCGAGCACGAGGTGCAGGATGCTGTCGAGATTGCCGTTGATCAGCCACGCGTGGAAAATCGGCACGATCGCCGCCGCCACGATGCCGACCACGGGCGTCTTGAAGCGCGGATGCAGGTATGCGAAGCAGCGCGGCAGCGCGCCGTCGATCGCCATCCCGTACAGGATGCGCGGCAGCCCGGCCATCAGCGTGTTGATCGTCGCGGCGCCCGCGCACAGGAACGCGATGCCGAACCACACGCGGCCGAACGGGCCGAGCACCTGCAGCGCGAACGCGGGAATCGCGCCCGGCGTGTCGAGCAGGTGCGTGAGGCCGTCGGGGCTCACCGGCACGTTCGCGACCTGGCGGCGGATCGCCGCGCCGTACAGGAACATGCAGATCGCGACGCCGACGAGGCCGAGCGCCATCGCGCGCGGAATCGTCCTGCCCGGCGCCTTCATTTCCGGCGCGAGCGGCGTGACGAACTCGCAGCCGACGAACATGAACATCGCCATCCCGACGAGCGACAGCACGGCCGGCACCGACGTGCCGACTTCCGAGCCGCCGAACCAGCCGTCGAGATGCACGGCGGGCGCGGCCGCGAGACCGAGGATCCCGAAGATCATCAGCGACAGCCACATGCCGGCCGTCAGCACGATCTCCAGCTTGCTGAACACCTTGATGCCGACGATGTTGGTGACCGCGAACGTGACCACGAGGCCGACGCCGACGAGCCACGAGCTGTTGTGCCTCTCGAACGCCGCGTTCAGCGATTCGAAGTTGACCAGCGCCATGATGCCGCTCAGGATCGTCTCGGCCGTGCCGGCGAACACGTGCACGAGGAAATACGCGGAAATCGTGCCGGTGATCGCCCAGAAGCGGCCGAGCCCGCACGACAGATAATCGTAGACCGAGCCGGCCGTCGGCAGCATCGCGGCGGCTTCGGAGAACGTGGTGGCCTGCGCCTGCATCATCACGAACGCGATGATCATCGCGACCGCGAACGCCCAGCCGCCCATCCCGAAGCCCGACGTCGCGGTGAGGATCACCGGGCTCGCCATGATGAGGCCGACGGCGCTCGCCAGCGCGGTCGGAAAACCGACCGCACCGGCCTTCAGCGCGGTGCCGCCGCCCGCTTGCGCCGGCGAGCCGGCGGACGTGTCGCCCGCGGCGCCGGAAACGCCTGACCATCCCGACATCTTCGTCTCCTTCCAGTGCTGGCCCGAACCCGCGCTTCGTCGGCGGCTGGTGCCAAATTTGCCTTGCGATCGGCCCGGGGCGGCGCTTCAGCGCTTCGTTCCCGGACCCCTGTCGATCACGGCGTGATCCGATGTCGAAAAAATACGCAGGCAAAAAAACCAGGTCATAGCGCAAATCGGCAAACCCGCGGCGGCGTTCGCGCGTCCCGCCGCCGGTTTGCCGTCATGCGGCTACGCCGTCACGCGAACGGCACGGCCTCGAAGCCCGCCGCGAGGGCGTCGACGATCCGGTCGAGCTGCTCGCGCTGGATCACGAGCGGCGGCGACAGGATGATCTTGGTGCCGACCGGGCGCACCAGCACGCCGTTCTCGCGGGCGACTTCCGCGACCGCGTTCGCATAGCCGGACAGCGGGTCGATCGGCTCGCGCGTGTCCTTGTTCGCGACGAGGTCGAGCGCGAGCATCAGCCCCTTGCCGCGCACCTCGCCGACCGCCGCGAAACGCTCCGCGAACGGCTTCAGCGCCTCGAGCAGATACGCCCCCTGCTTCGCCGCATTCGCCGGCAGGTCTTCCTTCACGACGATGTCGAGGCTCGCGATCGCGGCCGCGCATGCGACCGGGTGGCCCGCATACGTATAGCCGTGCATGATCGCGCCGCCGAAATCGGCATTCGCCGCGAATGCCTCCTCGATCCGCGCATTCACGACCGTCGCGCCGAGCGGCACGTAGCCCGACGAGATGCCCTTCGCGAGACACATGATGTCCGGGCGCACGCCCCAGCCGCGGCTGCCGAACAGGCTGCCGCTGCGGCCGAAGCCCGTCACGACCTCGTCGGCGATCAGCAGCACGCCGTAGCGGTCGCACACCTCGCGCACGAGCGGCCAGTAGTTGGCCGGCGGCACGATCACGCCGCCCGCGCCCTGGATCGGCTCCGCAATGAACGCGGCGACCGTGTCGGGGCTCTGGAACTGGATCTCGCGCTCGAGCAGTTCCGCGCAGATCCGGCCGAGTTCCTCGGGATCCTGCGTGAACGGGTTGCGGTACAGCCACGGCGTCTCGACGTGGAAGCAGCCGGGCAGGTTCGGTTCGTAGTTGCGGCGGAACACCGTGTTGCCGTTGACCGACGCGCCGCCGAAGTGCGTGCCGTGATAGCCCTGCTTCAGCGAAATGAACTTCGTGCGGTCGGCCTGGCCGCGCACCTTCCAGTACTGGCGCGCGATCTTCAGCGCGGTCTCGATCGAATCGGAGCCGCCCGAGCTGTACAGCACGCGGCGCATCCCTTCGGGTTCGAGCATGTCGATCACCTTCTTCGACAGTTCTTCCGCGCGCGGATGCGAAATGCCGTCGAACAGCTGGAAGTATTCGAGCTCGTCGAGCTGGCGCACGATCGCGTCCTTCACCTCCTGGCGGTTGTGGCCGACGTTCACGTTCCACAGGCCCGCGACGCCGTCGACGAGCTTGCGGCCCTGTTCGTCGAACACGTAGCAGCCGTCGCCGCGCACGATGCGGATCGGCTTGCGCTGCTTCATCTCGTTCGGGTGCACCATCGGGTGCCAGAATTTCGCTTCGTTGTAGCTCATTGCAATCTCCACTGTCGGATCGTTTGAACCTGGGTCGTTCGGATTCGGGGGCCGCGCCGCGCGTCAGTGCGCGATGCAGACGGATTTGGTTTCGGTGAAGCCTTCGATCGCGTACTGGCCGAATTCGCGGCCGATGCCCGATTGCTTGTAGCCGCCGAACGGCATCGACGGATCGAGCGGGATATGGCAGTTCACCCAGACGGTGCCGGCCTCGATCTGCGGCACGAGGTTCATCACGCGCTTCAGGTCGTTGCTCCAGACGCTCGCGGCAAGGCCGTACGGCGACGCGTTCGCGAGACGCACGGCGTCGGCCGCGTCGTCGAACGGCACCACGACGATCACGGGGCCGAACACCTCGTCGCGCACGATCGCGCTGTCCGGATGCGGATCGGCGATCACGGCCGGCTTCACGTAGTAGCCGGGCAGGTCGTCGGCCGGCGTGCCGCCCGCGAGGAACGTGAGGCCCGCGCGGCGCGCGCCTTCGATGTGCTGGACGACCTTGTCGCGATGATGCGCGGACACGAGCGGGTTGATCTGCGCGGTCGTGTCGAGGCCCGCGCCGAGCTTCATCGACTGCGCGACGCCGGCGAGGCCGTCGGCGAGCTGCGCGAACTTGCTGCGGTGCACATAGAGGCGCGACGCGGCCGCGCACACCTGCCCCTGGTTGAAGAACGCGCCGGCGGCGACCCCGTCGAGCGCCTGCGCGACGTCGACGTCATCGAGCATCACGATCGGGTTCTTGCCGCCGAGCTCGAGCGAGAAACGCGTCATGTTCTGCACGGCCGCCGCGCCGACCAGCTTGCCGGTCGCGGTCGAGCCCGTGAACGAGATCTTCGCGATCGACGGGTGGCTCGCGAGCGCCGAGCCGCAGACGCGGCCGCCCGTGACGACGTTGAACACGCCGGGCGGCACGCCGGCCTCGCGGGCGAGTTCGGCGAGGCGCAGCGCGGTGAGCGGCGTTTCCGGCGACGGCTTCAGCACGATCGTGCAGCCGGCCGCGAGCGCGGGAATCAGCTTCCACACGGCGATCATCAGCGGGAAATTCCACGGCACGATCGCGGCGACCACGCCGACGGGCTCCTTGCGCGTGTAGGCCGTATAGCGCGCGCCGGGCGGGAACGGGATCGACACGTCGAGCGTCTGGCCGGTGATCTTGGTCGCCCAGCCTGCCATGTAGCGCACGTATTCGACGCTCGCGCCGACCTCGATCGCGCGCGACACGTGGATCGACTTGCCCTGGTTCAGCGTTTCCAGCTGGGCGAGCGTCTCGGCGTCGCCTTCGATCAGGTCGGCGAGTTTCAGCAGGATGCGTTCGCGGTCGGCCGGGCGCAGCCCGCTCCATACGCGCGTGTCGAACGCGCGCTTCGCGCTGGCGACCGCGCGGTCGACGTCGCGAGCGTCGGCGTCCGCGACCGTCGCGAGCCGCTCGCCCGTCGCGGGGTCGTACACGTCGAGCCGCGCAGCCGATTGCGCGGGCTGCATGTCGCCGTCGATGAAGAGGCCGAAATCGCGCGCGACGAAGGTGCGCACGGTGTCGCTGACGGCGACGAAGTTCGTGTTGCTCATGGGCGTCTCGATGATTGTCGTGGCTGGACCGCGTGCCGGTGAGGCACGCGGGCGTCGGACCACTGTATCGACGAGGGATCGCGCCCGGTGAGCGCAAATTGGCAGCGCGTGACGGAAGGCGGCGGGTTCGAACCCCGCGGGTCGGATGGCGGGGCGTGACGGAGGAACCGACCGACAGGCTAGTTCTTGAAACCCTGCGACATCGACGCGAGGAAGTCGTATGCCTGGTAGTCCAGCCAGTACACCCCGAGTGCCAGCGGGATCAGAAAATACAGCGAATCGTACGTCCCGCTTCGCACGGTTCTGACGATGAAGATCGGCAGCGCAATGCTCAAGGCGACGACCACCAGCGAAGCGGCAGTGAGTGCGACATCCATTTTCCCGGCCCTTTGATTGTTATCAAAACGACGATCGTGCATGGTACTGCACGACGTCGGGGCCCCGCTTGCAGGACGACTACAGAAACAGCGCCCCGACCAGTTCGGTACGGTTCGACACGCCGAGCTTGCGATACATGCGCATCAGGTGGGTCTTGATCGTCGGTTGCCCGAGCGCGAGATCGCGCGCGATCTCCTTGTTCGAGCGCCCGTCCCGCACGAGGCGCGCGATCTGTTCCTCGCGATAGGTGAGCCGCTCCTCGCAGCCGATCCGGTGGATCCCCCGCCGCGCGCGCAGCAGCGGGCCCAGCGCGGCTTCGGCCATCGGCTGCAGCCGCGCGAGCGCGTCGATTTCGCCGGGCGCGAACCGCCCTGCCGTGCGGTGGCCGGACGCGTCCCCGGTCCCGAAACGCAACAGCGAAAACGCGCCGATCGTGCGGCCCGCGTCGCGCAGCCAGATCTCGACGACGTCGGCCACGTCGTGGCGCCGCAGGAAACGGGTCCAGTACGCGGACGCCTCGCGTCTTTCGTCAGGCAATTGGGAGGCGAGCGTCACGACCGCGCGCTCACCGGCCGCGCAGCGCGACGGATGCAGCGGATCGAGCATCCGGTAGCGGGCGACATAGGTGCGATGCATCGATTCCGGCATCCCGAACAGCTCGAAATCGGCCGGTTCGCCGCTCTGGTCGAGCCGGTAGAACACGATCGCGGACGGGCTCGCGAACGCGTCGAACACCTCCACGCACGCGCGCAGCGCACGCTGCCAGTCGGCGGCGGCGTGATCGACGGGAACGGATGGGATCGGCATGGTGGAATCGGCGGCGGGCGAACGGATCGAATAGCGAAGTCCGGGCCAGCCTACCGGCGCCGAAAAGCGCCGGTGAGCACAAATCGGCAAATCGTCCCGGTCCGGCGACGGTGGCCGGTCCGGCCGGGACGATACGCGCGCGACGATGCGCGCGCCATCATTCAGCGCGCGTTCGCGGAGAACGTGTCGCAGGCGCTCACCTCGCCCGATTCCATCCCGCGCCGCAGCCAGTACACGCGCTGTTCGCTGGTGCCGTGCGTGAAGCTTTCCGGCACGACGTAGCCTTGCCCCTGCTGCTGCAGGCGATCGTCGCCGATCGCGGCGGCCGCCTTCAGCCCCTGCTCGAAATCGCCGGGCTCCATCAGCCGCTGGTTGGCGCGCTGCGCATTGTTCGCCCACACGCCGGCGAAGCAGTCGGCCTGCAGCTCCATCCGCACCGACAGCGCGTTCGAGCGCGCCTGGCTCGACCGGCGGCGCGCCGCATCGACCTTGTCGGAAATGCCGAGCAGGTTCTGCACGTGATGGCCGACTTCGTGCGCGATCACGTAGGCCTGCGCGAAATCGCCGCCCGCGCCGAAACGCTTGCGCAGTTCGTCGTAGAAGCCGAGGTCGATATACACCTTGCGGTCGGCCGGGCAATAGAACGGCCCCATCGCCGTCTGGCCCGTGCCGCAGGCGGTCGGCGTCGAGTTCGTGAACATCACGAGCTTCGGCGCCTGATACTGCGCGTGCAGCTGGGTCGAGAAGACGCCCGTCCACGTGTCCTCGATGTTGGCGAGCACCTTGCGCGTGAACACCGCGCCCGGATCGGCGGCCGGCGCGCCCTGGCGTTGCTCCGGCGCGGGTTGCGCCTGCTGCTGGCGGCCCTGCAGCGCCGACGCGCCCTCGAGCACCACGCGCGGGTCGATCCCGAAGAAATACGACGCGGCCAGCGCGACCACGATCGTGCCGATGCCGATCGTCGCACCGCGCCCGCCGCCGAAACCGCCGGCGCCGCGGCGATCCTCGACGTTCATGCTTTCTCTTTCGTCGTCCAGCCTCATTGCCGGCCCCTCCCTGTCCTTGTCGATGGTCCGGCCGCGCCAGCGCGCAACCGGGCGATACGTCGCGACGACTCGATCCAGCGGCGGACGCGATCCCCGCGCAGCGGATGCACGCTCGCGCCGTTCCTGCCGGCCCGCCGCGCCGCTCGCACGACGGAATCGGCCGGCCGACGCGCCGCGCGTCGATGCGCGCGTACGCCCGCGCTATTTTGCCGGGCTTTCGCGACTTATCCCAAAAATTTGGAGGATAGAGCGATTCGGCGCAGGACATCGTCAGCCTTTGCAAAATGGGCAGGACCGAACCGGCCGTCCGGACGGCCTTCATTCATCCTTTCGGCGGATACCGCCACGTGCCGGCACCGCCTAAAGTGGCCGCTCACGACACCTTTCCGGAGAACGACATGACGCACCCGCCCTCCCGCACGATCGCGATCACCGGCGCGGGCACCGGCATCGGCGCCGCGTGCGCGCGCCGCTTCGCCAGCCGCGGCGACCGCGTCGTGCTGATCGGGCGCCGTCAGGCGCCGCTCGACGCGCTGGCCGCCGAAACGGGCGGTCTCGCGCTCGCGGGCGACGCCGCGAGCACGGCCGACTGGGCCGGCTTCCTGCCGCGGATCGCCGAACGCTTCGGTCACGTCGACGCGCTCGTCGCATGCGCGGGCGGCCACGGCGTCGGCCGCGCGGACGAAACCGACGATGCGCGGTGGCGCGACGCGATGCACGCGAACCTGGACACCGCATTCGTCAGTGCACGCGCGTGCCTCCCCGACCTGATCGCGCAGCGCGGCAGCATCGTGCTGGTCGCGTCGATCGCGGCGCTCGCGGCCGGGCCCGGCGTATGCGGCTACACGGTCGGCAAGCATGCGCTGCTCGGGCTCGCGCGCTCGCTCGCGCGCGACTATGGCCCGCAAGGCGTGCGCGCGAACGCCGTCTGCCCGGGCTGGGTCCGCACGCCGATGGCCGACGCGGAAATGGAGCCGCTGATGGCCGCGCACGGCGATTCGCTCGACGGCGCGTACGCCCGCGTCAGCGCCGACGTGCCGCTGCGGCGGGCGGCCGATCCGGACGAAATCGCGGCCATCTGCGCGTTCCTCGCGTCGCCGGATGCGTCGTTCGTCACCGGCGCGACGCTCGTCGCCGACGGCGGCGCGATGGCCGTCGACGTGCCGACGCTCGCGTTCGACCGGCTTTGATGCAAGCCGGCACGCCGCCCGCGTGACGCCGGGTGGCGGCCGGCGAGTCGGCCGCCGGCCGCCCGTACCCGCGACGACACACGCGGCGCCCGCGCGTTTACCACCCCGGAAATCCGCTACCATCGACCGATCCCGCCGCCGCTCCCGGCCGGCCTCTGCGTTCGGACATCGATGAACATCCGGTTTCTTGAAACCTTCGTCTGGCTCGCGAAGCTGGAAAATTTCCGGCTCACGGCCGAAAAGCTGCACACGACGCAGGCCGCCGTGTCGAGCCGCATCGCATCGCTCGAGGAGGCGTTCGACGTGCGCCTGTTCGACCGCAACACGCGCTCGGCCACGCTCACGCCCGCGGGGCGGCGCATGCTGGCCTATGCGGAGCGGATCGTGCGGCTCGACGGCGAAATGCGCCGTGACATCGATGCGGCGAGCGACGCGGGCCTGATCCGGATCGGCGTGATCGAATCGATCGTGCACAGCTGGTTCCCGGCGCTGATGGCGCAACTGCGCGAGCGCTATCCGCGCCTCGACGTCGAGATCACGAGCGACACGACGCTGCACCTGACCCGTCTGCTCAGCACCGACGGCGTCGACCTGATCCTTCAGACCGACCCGGTGCCGGGCCCCGACTTCACGAACCTGCCGCTGTGCGAGTTCCCCGTACGCTGGGCCGCGAGCCCGCGCCTCGGGCTCGGCGGCCAGCCGCTCGACGTCGCGCGCCTGGCCGGGTTTCCGATCATCAGCTTCTCGCGCCACTCGGGTCCGCATGCGACGATCGAGCGCCTGTTCGCGGCCGTCGAGCGGCCGGCCAGCATCAACTGCATCACGTCGGTCGCCGCGATGATCCGCCTCGTCACCGACGGCTTCGGCGTCGCCGCGCTGCCGCCCGCGATCATCGGGCGCGAGCTGCAGGAAGGCGCGCTCGAACTGCTCGACGTCGAACCGGAATTCCCCGCGCTGCCGCTCGTCGCGACGTACCGCAGCCAGGGGCTGCCGGTGGCCGCGCGCATCGCCGAACTCGCGAGCGAAGTCGCACGTGCAACGGCCCCGGCTACGAGCTTCGCAAAGCCTGCCGCCCCGGCCGCGCCCGATCGCATCGACACGGCGGCGGCACGCAAGGCAACCCGGACGACAACAGCAACGCCGACAAAAACGAAACGCACGACGCGAGCCGCACCGGCGTCCCCCGCCGCGACACGCCGCCCGCGCCGCTCATAAGAAAACCTGTTCACCGCGAATTTGTTTTCTTGTTGGACGGGCGCGGCCCGTCTTCGGGACACTGCGGTTCCTGACACCCCCGTCACGAGGAACCCCGCGATGACCCGCCTTTCCCTCCCGCACGGCCAGCTTTGCGTCTGGACGGATGTCGACCCCGCGCACGAAGCCGACTTCAACGCGTGGTACGACCGCGAGCACATGCAGGAACGTGTCGCGATTCCCGGCTTCACGCATGCACGGCGCTTTCGCGCGACCGACGGCGGCCCGCGCAAGTACCTCGCGCTGTACGTGACGGAGGCGCTCGACGTGTTCCGCGGCGACGCGTACCGCCGCGCGTTCACGCAGCAGACCGCCTGGTCGCTCGCGAACTTCGAACGCATGACGGGCACGCAGCGGCGCGTCGGCGAGCTGACGATCGAGGCCGGCGACGGCGAAGGCGCGCATCTCGCGCTGTTCATGCTGCCGCCGCAGCACATCGACGTGCCGCCACTGCGCGCGCGCTTCGACGACGCGCTGCACGAACCGGGCATCCACGCCGCACGACTCTTCCGCACCGCGCCCGACCTGTCCGCGCCGATCGGCGCGGATGCGGCCGCCCGCCCGGCCGCCGATGCACTCGTACTGGTCGAAGGCAGCGACGCAGCCATCACGCGCCGCGTGGCCGCCGCGCTCGCCGGGCACGACGACGTCCGCACGTTCGACCTGCTGTGGCGCGCCGCCGCGCCGCCGCGGGTTGCGCACCGTGACGCCGAAGCCGAACCGGCCGCCGCGGCCGCATTGCCTGCCTGAACGCCGACACCGGCGCTCGCCGCACCGCACGCGGTCCGCACGCCGGTCCCTCTCCCGTCATCCGTCACGACCCGCCCGATACCATGAGCACTCTCGCCCAGCCCGCCGCCCACGCGCCCCGCCGCGTCCGCACCCGCCGACTCGCGACCGCGAGCATGATCGGTACGTCGCTCGAGTGGTACGACTTCACGATCTACAACACGCTCGCCGCGCTCGTTTTCAATCACCTGTTCTTCCCGTCGGTCGATCCGCTGGCCGGCACGATCCTCGCGTTCTCGACCTATGCGGTCGGCTACGTGTCGCGCCCGCTCGGCGGTTTCGTGTTCGGCAACCTCGGCGACCGCATCGGCCGCCGCGCGGTGCTGATGCTCACGCTCGTGCTGATGGGCGTGACGACCGCGCTGATGGGTGCGCTGCCGACCTACGCGCAGGCCGGTATCCTGAGCCCGGTCCTGCTCGTCGCGCTGCGTTTCGTGCAGGGCGTCGCGCTCGGCGGCGAATGGGCCGGCGCGGTGCTGCTGTCGGTCGAGCATGGCGACCAGAAGCGGCGCGGGCTGTCCGCGTCGTGGACGCAGATCGGCCCGTCGTTCGGCACGCTGCTCGGCACCGGCTGCATCGCGCTCGTGACGCTGTCGACCACGTCCGACGCCTTCCTGTCGTGGGGCTGGCGCGTGCCGTTCGCGGCCAGCGCGCTGCTCGTCGTGTTCGGTTTCTGGCTGCGGCGCGGCGTCGACGAAACGCCGCAGTTCGAGCAACTCGCCGAATCGCACGCGACCGCCGACGTCCCCGTCGCCGACGTGCTGAAGTATCACTGGAAGCGTCTGCTGATCGCGGGCGGCTCGCGGATCGGCTCGGACGTGCTGTATGCGCTGATCGTCGTGTTCACGCTGACCTATGTGACGACCGTGCTGCACCTGTCGCGCCCCGTCGCGCTGACGGCCGTGATGATCGGCACCGCATGCAACGCACTCGCGGTGCCGTTCTTCGGCGCGCTGTCGGACCGCTTCGGCCGCCGGCCCGTGTATCTCGCCGGCGCGCTGGCCGGCATCGTGTGGGCGTTCGTGTTCTTCGCGATGCTCGATTCGGCGCGCCCCGGCGCGATCGTCGCGGCGGTTGCGGTCGGTCTCGTGATCCATGCGGTGATGTATGGCCCGCAGGGCGCGTTCGTGACCGAACAGTTCCCCACCCGCGTGCGCTATGCGGGCTCGTCGCTCGCCTACACGCTCGCGGGCATCGTCGGCGGCGGCTTCGCGCCGCTCGTGATCGCCACGCTGTTCCGGCAGACGGGCACGACGACGGCCGTGTCGCTGTACGTCACCGCCGCGCTCGTCGTCACGTCGATCGCGCTGCTCGCCGCGCGCGAGACCGCACACCGGGCTCTCGAGGATTGAGCGCCGCCAGCCGATTCATTGCTTCGCACTTCAAATGGATATCCGCATGCAAGCCCTGTCGTTCAACGTGATTTCCCTGCAAGATGCACCGGCCGCCGTCGACGTCGACATCGAGCGCGTCGTGATTGCCGGCTGGGCCGGCCGCGACCCGGCCGCGATCCAGGCGCATATCGACGAACTCGCAGCGCTCGGCGTCGCGCCGCCGTCGACCACGCCGTGCTTCTATCGCGTATCGTCCGCGCTGCTCACGCAGGCGCCGTCGATCGGCGTGCTCGGTACACGCTCGGGCGGCGAGATCGAGTGCGTGCTCGTCGACAGCCCGGCCGGCACGCTGGTGACGGTCGGGTCCGATCACACGGATCGCGAGGTCGAGGCGTACGGCGTCGCGGTGTCGAAGCAGGTATGCGCGAAACCGCTCGGCCGCGATGCATGGCGGTATGCGGACGTCGCCGGTCACTGGGACGCGATCGAGATGCGTGCGTGGCTGATTGCGCGCGATGGCGAACGGGTCGCGTACCAGCACGGCGCGGTGAGCGGCCTGCTCGCGCCGGACGTGCTGTGGCGGCGTTTCGACGACCGCCGCACGATGCCCGCGCGCTGCGCGATGTATGGCGGGACGGTCGCCGTGCATGGCGCGATCGCGGCGATGGGCGACGGCGATGCGTTCGAGATGGAACTGCACGATCCGGTGCTCGGGCGCAGCCTGCGGCACCGGTATGCGGTCGAGGTGTTGCCGGTCGTGGCGTAACGGCAGCGGAAAACCGCACGGGACGCGCGCGGCGGCGTTCGGCCGGCGCGCCCGTTCCTACCTGTACGATTCAAAGCAGCGGTAGTCCGGAAAGTTGAACTGCGAGTTGTCGCAGTACAGCACACCTGCCAGGTTGGTACACCCGCTCAATGTGAACACGATTGCTCCCGCAACCGACGCTTTCCATCCGAATTGCCACATCGCGCCCCCGTTTTCGCATGATCGGTATCACCGACATGATGCGCATCGGACGTGCGCGGGTATGTGGAGAATTGTTGTCCCGCGGGTGCTTCAATGCGCGACGGCGCTTTCCCGTGCCCGGGCGAAGCCCGTCGCAAGGGCCCAGGCTCACTTGAGACACCCCAGCCCCGCCAGCGTCGCCTCCACCGCCGTATCGAGCGGCGTCACCGGCTCGCGGCCGAGCACCGCGGTGACGCGTGCGTTGTCCATCCGCAGCGGCTCGCGCCACAGGTAACGCATCTCCAGCATCTCGCGCAGCGTCGTGACGAACGGCGCCGCCGCCCACACGAGCCACCACGGAAAGCGCCGCACCACCGGGCGCGCCCCGTGCCGTTGCGCGACGCGCTGCACGGCCTGCGCCATCTGCGTGCCGTCCGCATCCCAGTGCCCGCCCAGATGAAAACGCGCGAACGGCTCCAGCGCATCGCGCCGTTCGATCAGTTCGACCATCGCGCGGGCGGCGTCCGGCAGGTACGACCACTGATGGCCGACGCCCGGCCGCCCCGGTACATTGACGGTCGCGACGGGCCGTCCGGGCTTGATCAGCCCCTGCGAGAACCAGTTGTTGCGGGCGCTCGCCCCGAAGAAATCGCCCGCCCGCACGATGATCGTGCGCACGCCCCGCGCGGTCGCGTCCTGCAGCCGCCGCTCCATCTCGACGCGGATCGCGCCCTTGCGGGTCGCCGGATGCTGCGGGGCATCCTCCCGCAGCAGCGGGAACGCATCCGCGCCATAGTTGTAGACGGTCCCGGGCAGCACGATGGTCGCCTGCGCCCCCGTCGCCGCCGCGATCGTGTTGTCGATCATCGGCAGCACCTGGGTCGGCCAGTTCCGGTATCCGGGCGGATTCACCGCATGCACGATCACGCTGCAGCCGCCTGCGGCACGGACCACCGCGTCGCGATCCAGCGCATCGCCGCGCATCCACACGATGCCGTCGCGCTCCACGACCTCGGCATCGAGCCCGCGCTTGAGCGCACGCACCTGCCAGCCTGCATCGCGCAACTGCCGCGCGACTTCCCCGCCAATCCCGCCGCTCGCACCGAGCACCAGTACCTGCCGGTGCGCCATGCCTGTATCCGTCGTCATCGCCGCTCTCCTTGAATGAACCATCGTGAGACGCATTCTGGCGTGCCGGCGACTAACAATAAATTGCCTAACCTCGAAGATCGACTATACATTTATGTATGACCATCGATCTGAACTGGGAACGCTACCGGACCTTTCTCGCCGTGCTGACGGAGGGCTCGCTTTCCGGCGCGGCGCGCGCGCTCGGCATCACGCAGCCGACGGCCGGCCGCCACGTCGCGGCGCTCGAAGCCGCGTTCGGCCAGACGCTGTTCACGCGCTCGCCGTCGGGCCTGCTGCCGACCGAGGCGGCGCTTGCGCTGCGCGGCCACGCCGAAGCGCTGCGCAGCGCGGCGGCCGCGTTCGAGCGCGCGGCCGCGAGCCACGGCGCGGGCGTGCGCGGCATCGTGCGGATCTCGGCCAGCGACGTGATCGCCGTCGAGGTGCTGCCGCCGATGCTCGCGCGGTTGCGGCGCGAGCATCCGGGGCTCGTGATCGAACTGGTGCCGACCGACCGCATCCAGGACGTGCTGAAGCGCGAGGCCGACATCGCGGTGCGGATGGCGCCGCCCGCGCAGGAGGCGCTCGTCGCGCGGCGCATCGGCGAAATCGAGGTCGGGCTGTATGCCCGCGACGACTACCTCGCGCACAACGGGACACCCGCGACGATCGATGCACTCGCGCATCATGCGCTGATCGGCTTCGATACGGTCACGCCGTTCATCCGTTCGGCGGGGCGCGGGATGCCGTCATGGAAACGCGACGCGTTCGCGCTGCGCACCGACAGCAACCTCGCGCAACTCGCGATGATCCGCGCCGGCTACGGAATCGGCTTCTGCCAGTCGGCGCTCGCGAAACGCGACGCCCGGATCGTGCGCGTGCTGCCGGACGCACTCGCGATGCGGCTGGAAACCTGGGTCGTGATGCACGAGGACCTGCGGACGAGCCCGCGCTGCCGTGCCGTGTTCGACGCGCTCGCCAACGGGTTGCGTGCTTATGTCGATGGCGAAACCGCCGAGTAGACGGCGGCTGGCGTGAATCGCGCGGGCCGCGCTATTCGTAGCTTTTTCCGGCGAACAGGATGTCCGCGAGACGGCGCCACGGGTTCTCGGGCACGTCGTAGAACCGCAGCCCTTCCTCCGACGCCTCGGCCCAGTCGACCATCGCCTCCAGGTACTCGCCGATCGAGCGGTTTTCCCAGCCGAGCGCGGCATGCGCGTACGGTGACGGCGGCATGTCGGCCTCGAGCTGCCGCTCCTTGTGCCAGTCATGGCCGAGCACGCGGAGGAAGTGGATCAGCGAGCGCTCGTCGACCACGCGCTCCAGCGCGTCCTGCAGCCTTTCGGCCATCTGGTTCTTCAGATCGTCGTTCATGCCTGTCGTCCCCTGGCGCGCCTCCCGGATACGCACCGCCGCGTGTCGCGCGGCAAGGTTTTACATCAGCAGCTGGCGCGACAGCACTTCGCGCGCCTGGGTGACGGTCTCGCGTTCGCCCGGCATCGGCGGCGTCAGCGAAAACACCGCGTCGGGCAGCGGCGGCAAGCGGAATTTCGTGCCGAGCCGCATCAGGCCGTCGCCGATCGCCGACGCGCACAGGCAGCCGACCCCGAGCCCGGCCGCGAGCATCGACTGCAGCCCCGCGACCCCCGATGCGCTGTGCACCAGCACGTACGGCGTGTGCTGCTCGTCGAGCGAGCGCACGGCGACCTGATGCATCATGCAGTCGTCCGGCAGCAGCACGAGCGGCAGGGGCTCGGGCAACTGCTCGGCGAGCGCGGGCGACGCGACCCACGACAGCGGCTCGCGCCGCAACACCCAGCGCGCATCGGCCGACGCCGGCCGGAACGGCCCGCTCGACAGGTTCATCACGACGCCGAGATCGATCTGCCCGCGCGCGTGCGCGGCCTCGATGTCCACGCTCTTCATCGCGCTCACGTGCAGGCTCAACTGCGGATAGCACTCGCGCAGCCGTGCCAGCATCCCCGCCACTTCATTCGTACGGTAGTAGTCGGTGATCGCGACGCGCAGCTCGCCCTTGATCGCCTGCCCGCGCAGCTCGTCGAACGCGGCCTCGTTCAACGCGACGATCCGCCGGGCGTGCTGCAGCAGCCGCGTGCCGGCCGGCGTCGGCTCGACGCCGCGCTTGCTGCGCACGAACAACGGCACGCCGGCGCGCGATTCGAGCTTGCGCACCTGCTCGCTGACCGTCGACTGCGACAGGTGCAGCAGCGGCGCGGCGGCCGACAGGCTGCCGGCGTCCGCGACCGCCGCGAAAGTGCGCAACTGATCCAGGTCGAAACCGCGCATCGCCCTCTCCATCCATCGAATAACCCGATGGATGCTACCACTCTTTCCCGCTTTTCCGAACCATAGGCGATCGCCAGAATACGGGGTCAACGGCCGGCGTGCGTCGCCTGCACATACGGCCCTCATTTTTTGGACCCTGCTGCCATGACGAACCCCACCCTTGCTCCTTGCGCGCCGGCCGGCGCGGCCGCCGCGGCGACGCCGCGCAGCCATCACGGCTGGGCGCTCGTGGTCCTGCTGGTCGGCGCCATTCTGCCGCCGCTTGACTACTTCATCGTGAATCTTGCGTTACCGGCCATCCGCGACGGCATCGGCGCGCGCCCCGCCGAACTGCAGCTCGTCGTGTCCGCGTATGCATGCGCGAGCGCGGTCGTCCAGATCACGGGCGGCCGCCTCGGCGACCTGTACGGCCGCAAGCGCATGTTCATGACCGGCATGGCCGGCTTCGTGCTCGCGTCGACGCTGTGCGGGCTCGCCGGCAACGGCACCGTGCTCGTCGGCGGCCGCGTGCTGCAGGGCCTGTTCGCCGCGATCCTCGCGCCGCAGGTGCTCGCGACGATCCGCAGCGTGTTCAGCCCGCAGGAACAGGTGCGCGTGATGGGCTTCTACGGGTTCGCGTTCGGCCTCGCGGCCGTGATCGGCCAGCTCGGCGGCGGCGCGTTGATCAGCCTGCATCCGTTCGGGCTCGGCTGGCGCGCGATCTTCCTCGTCAATCTGCCGATCGGCATCCTTGCGCTGATCGGCAGCTGGCGCTTCATTCCGGAGAACCGGCCGCCGCGCGGCCAGCGCATCGACGTGCCCGGCACGGTGCTGATGTCGCTGTTCCTGCTGATGCTCGTGTACCCGCTCACGCACGGCCGCGAGGCCGGCTGGCCGCTGTGGATGGTCGCGTGCCTCGTCGGCGCGCTGCCGATGCTCGGCGCGCTGCTGGCCGTCGAATCGCGCCGGCTCGCCGGCGGCCGCGATCCGCTGCTCGACGTGCGCCTGTTCCGCAACCCGGTCGTCGCGCTCGGGCTCCTGCTCGCGTTCCTGTTCTACATGCTGAGCGCGTTTTTCCTGAGTTACGGGATCTATCTGCAGGGCTGCCTGAACTGGTCGCCGCTCGCGTCCGGGTTCGCGATCCTGCCGCTCGGGCTCGGCTTCCTCGCCAGTCCGCTGCTGATGCCGCGCCTCGTCGGCCGGTTCGGCGGCCATCGCGTCCTCACGCTCGGCTTCGTGATGCTCGCGGCCGGCGTCACGACCGCTGCCGCGCTCGCGAGCGAAGGCGCGCCGGGGCCCGGCTTCTATGCCGGCATCGCGGCGATCGGGATCGGACAAGGGCTCGTGTTGCCGTCGGTCGTACGGATCGTGCTCGCGGAAGTCGACGCGGCCCGCGCGGGCGTCGCGTCCGGGATGGTCAGCGCGATGCTGCAGATCGGCGCGGCCGTTGGTGCCGCGACGATCGGCGGCGTGTTCTTCGCCCGGCTCGGCAGCCATCCGGCCGCGGTCGATTACGTGCAGGGATTCAGGACGTCGATGTTCACGCTGACGGTCGTGTTGCTGGCGTGCATCGCCTTGTCGACGGCGCTCGGGCCGCTGCATCGCCGGCTGCATGCCGGCGCGTGAACGGGAGCGAGACGGACTCGCCCGCAGGCCGACCGGGCCGGGAGCAGCCCCCCCCCGGCGCCCCCGGTTCAATGCGGTTGCTTGCGCTGCGCTTGCCGCGCCTCCCATTCGGCCAGGTCGATGCGATACTGCGCAAGCGCCTCGTCATACAGGTCGAAGACGCACGGCGAGCAGCCGCTGTTGCAACAGTCTTCCAGTTCGGGCTGGATGGGCGGGGTCGGACGGGGATCGTCGACGGACGGATCCTCTGAAGCTTGATTCGGCACGGCGTGTTCCGGTGATGTGGAACGGTCAGTATAGGGCGATCCGGGCCGCCGCCGCTTTCGGCAAGCCTGGCGGATCGACGATCAACGCATCCGTCACGGCGCGACTGCCGACCGCGGCACTCCGCTGCGTTCGCCCCATTTCCCCCAACAGGAGCCGCGCGATGGCCGAAGCCGTGAATCCACCGGAAGTCTGGGCGCCGTTCGGCGCGTTCTCGATGGCCGTGATCCAGGGTGACGGCCGGATCGTGCATCTGAAAGGGCAAGTCGCGCTCGACCGCGACGGGCAGGTAGTCGGTGCCGGCGACATGCGCGCCCAGATTCGCCGGACACTCGACAACGTCCGCGATGTGCTGGCGGCGCTGGGCGGGCAGATGCGCGACGTGATCTCGCTCGTCCATTACGCCACCGACATCGAGGCATTCATGCAGGCCGGCGACATCCGCAACACGTACTTCGCCGCACCTTATCCGGTGACGACGACCGTCCAGGTCGAGCGTCTCTACCATCCCGACCTGCTGATCGAGATCGCGGCCATCGCCGAGATTCCGGCGGCGCGGTTTCGTCGCCCGGAGACGGCCGTGTGACGGGCATCGGCCCGCGTGGGATCGCGCGCCGGCGCGGCATTCCCGCCCGGCGCGCGCCTGCTCGCCACCCGCCCGCTTATTTCGCCGACCCGCCGGTCTTCGCGGCCCCCGGCTTGTCGGCCAGCGGCTGCCACGCGGCACCGAGCGAATACCAGTCGACGCGGCGCGTGAGCGTCATGATGCCGGCGAGGATCGCGAACAGCAGCAGCGAACCGAGCATCAGCGCATTGTCTTCCGACAACAGCAGCCCGTAGAGCGCCGCGTACAGCATCGCGAGCAGCACCGCGAACGTCGCGCCGCGTTTCACGCTGTGCAGCACGAACGACAGGTAGAAGCCGAGCAGCCCGATGCATGCGCTGCTCGCCGCGAGATACGCATAGCCGAACGCGATGTGCTCGGACAGGCTCAACAGCAGCAGGAAGAACAGCGCGAGCGACAAGCCGACCAGCGTGTACTGGATCGGGTGAATGCGCAACCGCTTCACGAGCTCGTACATGAAGAAGCTCGCGAACGTGAGCAACACGAACAGCGCACCGTACTTCGTCGCGCGCTCGGCCTGCAGATAGACGTTCACGGGCTCGATCACCGACACCGACGCCATCTCGATCGCGCCCTCGCCGTTGCCGTTGCCCGACGCGACCTGCTCGCGCGCCTTCGTGTTGAACGACGTCACGTGCCAGTTGCTGGTGAAGCCGTTTGCATCGATCGTGCGCTCGCCCGGCAGGAATGCGCCGCCGAAGCTCGGATGCGGCCACTTCGACTTCAGCGAGAAATCGTTCTGGTCGGCCACCGGCGCGAACGCGACCGATTCCGCGCCGACCAGCGGCAGGTCGATGCTGAACGGCACGACCGCGCCCGCTTTCGCGAGCGCCGCGAGATCGACGTTCGCATGCACGCCCTGGTGCAGGCTCTCCAGCCGCGTGCCCTGCTCGATCTCGAGTCGCTCGCCGCCGATGCGCAGGTCGGGCTGCGCCTTCAGCCCGCGAATGTCCCCGATGCCGAGCGCGACATACGCGTCGTCGATCGCGAAGCTCACGTGGCCGTCCGCCTGCGGCAGCTTCTTCAGGTCCGGCAGCGCGAGCGTGCCCGTCATCCGGCTCGCCAGGTCGTACACGAGCGCCTTGTGGATGCCGCGATAACGGACCTTGATGTCGAGCGCACCGTCGACGTTCAGCGTCTTCGGAAACACGAGCATGCGTTTCGTCTCGCTTCGGAGGCTCGTCTTCGGCGCGCCGCGGGGCGGCGCGCTGTCGCGTACGCGCGTGACTTCCGTGTAACGCACGACGAGCACCGGCCCCGTCACCGTCTGCGGGCCCGCATAGCTCGCCCAGATGCTCTGCAAGGCGCTCTCGCGATACTCGGCGCGTTCCCGCACGATGCTCTGGACCATCTGCAGCGGGATCAGGATCGCCAGCGCGAGCAACGCGGTGATCATGGATTTGAACAACAGGACTCGATTCATTGCCGACCGACACCGTAGTGGAAGATGCGGTCAGCATGAGCGGCCCCGGTGAAGGGCGATTGAAGCCGGTGTGAAGCGAATGTGTGGCGAACGTGAAGTGCACTCAGCCGGCCGACGGCAGCGTGAGCGTCGCGCACGCGCCGCCTTCGTCGCGGTTCGCGAGCGCAACCTGGCCGCGGTGCAGCATCGCGACCTCGCGGACGAAACACAGCCCGAGGCCCGTGCTGCGATCCTGCCCGTCGGGGCGCGGCAGCGAATAGAAGCGCTCGAACACGCGCGACAGCGCGTAGTCGGGCACGCCGGGGCCGTCGTCGTCGACGCGCACGACCGCGACGTGCGCCCTGCCCGCCGCCCGCCGTTCGAGCGCGATCCGGATCGTGCTGCCCCGTGGCGCGAAATCCAGTGCATTGTCGAGCAGGTTGCCGAGCGCCTGCCGCAGCAGGAACGGATCGCCTTCGACGACCGCCGGATCGGCCGCCTCGTTCGCGTCGATCCGCAAGCTCACGCCGCGCTGCCGCGCGCGCGGCTCGATATCGTCGACGAGCTGGTCGAGCACCGGCCGCAGCGCAACCGGTTCGCGCACCGACAGGCGCTGCTGCTGCTCGACCTCGGCCAGCGCGAGCAGCTTGCGGATCATCTGTTCGAGGCGGCCGGCCTGGCGGCGGATGTTCTCGGTGAAGCGCCGGCGGTTCGCGACCGGCATGTCTTCCTGCAGCAGTTCGGCCGCGCCGCTGATCGCGGCCAGCGGGCTTTTCATCTCGTGCGTGAGTGTGTGGATGTAGGTTTCGACGTACTGTCGGTCCTCCAGCCGCCGATGCATGCTTTCCACCGCGCGCCCCAGCTCGGCCAGCTCGTTCGCGCCCTGCAGCGGCATCGCCGCGCGCTCGCCGGCCGCGATCGCGCGCGCATAGCGCTGCAGGCGCCGCAGCCCGAGCACCAGCCACCACGTGCACGCCGCGCCGATCAGGATCGCGCCGCCCATCAGCAACGCGCCGTACAGCATGATCTTGCGCTGGCTGCGCGCGATGAACGGCGCGACCGTCTGGTTCGGCTTCGCGATCGTCAGCACGCCGATGATCTCGTTCCCGCGCCGGATCGGCGCCGCGACGTGCATCACGGTGCTGCCGTCGTCGTTCGGATCGCTGCGCGTGCTGCGCGCGCCGTATTCGCCGCGCAGCGTCCGGTACACGTCGTTCCAGCGCGAATAGTCCTGGCCGACCGCGCTGCCGGACGAGTCGTAGCGCACGATGCCGTGCGCGTCGGTGACGTAGAGGCGGTAGCCGATCGCGTTCTTCTGGATGCCCCACACGTTCGCGCTGACCGGACGCTCGTGCAGCTTGCCGAGCTGACGCGCGAACGCGCCGTCGGCGATGTGCCCGTTCGCCAGGTCGTCGGCGGCCAGCGCCGCGAGTACCTGCGCGGTATCGACGAGCGTGTCCTCCATCGCCTCGCGCACGCCGGGCTTCACCTCCTGCACGAACACGCGCAGCGTGATCAGCGCGGCGAGACCGACGATCAGGAAAAAACCGAAGAAGATGCGCAGGCCGATATGCATGGGCGGTGCCGGTCGTTACGGTTGCAGCGAATAACCCATGCCGCGATGCGTGCGGATCGGGTCGCGCTCGGGATCGATCGCGCGCAGCTTGGCGCGCAGTGTCTTGATGTGCGTGTCGACCGTGCGATCGGCGGAATCGAATGCCTCGTGCCACACGAGGTCCATCAGCTGTTCCCGCGAGTAGATGCGCCCCGGATGCCGGACCAGCAGCGCCAGCAGGCCGAATTCATAACGCGTGAGGTCCAGCGCGTGGCCGAGCCACGATACGCGCGCGCCGTCGGTGTCGAGCGTGAAACCCGGCGCGGTCGGTTCCGCCGGCGCCGCCGCGGGCCCGGGCGCCGGTTCCGGCGCGGCCGTCCGATGGAAGCGGCGCAGGATCACACGTACCCGCGCCGCCAGCTCGCGCGGCGAGAACGGCTTGATCACGTAATCGTCGGCGCCGATCTCGAGCCCGACGATCCGGTCGATCTCGTCGTGCCGCGCGGTCAGGAAAATCACCGGAATGTCGGTAAACGTGCGCAGCCGCCGGCACACTTCGAAGCCGCTGAGGTCCGGCAGGCCGACGTCGAGCACCACGAGATCGAAGCGCGTGTCGCGCAGATGGTCGAGCGCCGCCTGTCCGAGCGTGCAGTGGACGGTCTGCATGCCGTCGGTGCCGAGGGCGTAGACGATCGTGTCCGCGATCGCCGTTTCGTCTTCGACGATCAGGATATTGGGCTGATTCATGGTCTCGGGTCTGGGTCGCGCAATCCGGTGCGACATTGTACGCACGACCGGCCGCGCGAGCCCCTTCCCGGCTGGTGCGTTACGCCACGCGGCCGCTCACCGGAATCGATGCGCCGGTGATCGCCTGCGCGTCGGCCGACAGCAGGAACCCGATCGTCGCCGCGATCTGTTCCGGCCGCACCCAGCGCGTGAAATCCGCGTCGGGCATGTCCGCGCGGTTCGGCGGCGTATCGATGATGCTCGGCAGGAGGGCGTTCACCGTCACGCCGCGGTCGAGCAGCTCGGCCGCCAGCGCCTCGGTGAGGCGCGCGACGCCGGCCTTCGCGGCCGCATACGGACCCATGCCCGCGCCCGCCTTGAAGGCCGCGCCCGCGCCGATGTTGACGACACGGCCGGCCGGGCTCGCCAGCAGGTACGGCAGCGCGGCTTTCGATGCGTTCAGCGCCGTCTTCACGTTCAGTTCGTACATGCGGTCCCACGTGGCGGCATCGCCGTCGGCGATCGTCTGCCACACGAATGCGCCCGCGATGTTCAGCAGCGCGTCGACCCGGCCGAATTCGCGGTTGACCGACTCGAGTGCCCGCGCGGCCGCCTGTGGATCGACGAGATCGATGCCGCCGATGCGCAATGCATCGGCCGGCACGCCGGGCAGCGCCGGTGCACCGGGGGCCGCGCCGCGGCCGATCAGCGCGACGCGTGCGCCGCGCGCGCCGAGCCATGCGGCTGTCGCGACGCCCAGATGGCCGAATCCGCCGGTGATCGCGACTGCCTTGCCTTTCAGGTCGTGTTCCATCGATGCGTTCTCCTGGATCGAGGGTGATTGACGAAGATCCGACAGCGTAGCGCCGTTCACGCATCCGTGCGCACGGCGACGAGGCTGCGGCGGCGCAGCTCCTCCGTCGTTTCGCCCTGGTTGCCCGGCCGCCAGCCCGGCGGCAGCACCACGAAACGGAGCGCGGTCCACACGTCGCGGGCCGTCGCGACGTCGCGTGCCAGGCTCGCCCAGTGCTCGAGCTCGACGACGAACGGATTGCGCGAACGCGTCGGCGTGACGAGGCCGTAGCGGCACGGTTCGTCGTCGCGCTCGGCGACATAGGTGCCGAACAGCCGGTCGAACACGATCAGCACGCCGCCGTAGTTCGCATCGAGGTAATCGAGGTTCGACGCATGGTGCACGCGATGCGCGGACGGCGTGTTGAACACGTATTCGAGCCAGCCGAGCTTCGGCATCCACGTGTTGTGCAGCCAGAACTGGTACATCAGGTTGAACGACAGGATCGCGAGCACCGCTTCGGGACGCACGCCGAGCCACACGAGCGGCGTGAAGAACATCGCGGCGCCGGCGATCTTGCCGGTCCAGCCGAGGCGGAACGCGGACGACAGCGTCAACTGGTTCGGGGAATGATGCACCGCATGCGTCGACCAGAAGAAGCGCACGCGGTGCGACGCGCGGTGATACCAGTAGTAGCAGAATTCCTGGCCGACGAACACGAGCAGCGCGAGCGCGACGCTGTGGAGCGGGATCGTGAAGAGCCGGTGCGCCCATGCCAGATCGAACACGGGCGTGGCGAGCGACAGCGGCACGAGCGCGAGCAGCTTGCGGCCCGCGAGATCGGCAAGCGACAGCCACACCTCGTCCCAGTCGAACGGTTCGGGCTGGCGGCTGCGGCGCCAGGTGAGCACGGCCGCCTCGACGAGCGAGACGGCAACGATGAAGAGCGTGACGATGTACGCGAGCTTTCCGGTGGTGGTGAGCATGATGGGCCTTTCCTTCGGTTGAGCCGGACGCGTCATGGGCAGCACATGCCGCTGTCGCGTCGAATGGAATGCACTGTAGGGGGCAAGGAACGGAAAGGCCACGCAGGAAATATGTCGCCGTATGTCGCGATGAAGTGGGTTCGCGCGGCCGGCAGCGGTCGCGGACGCGTGTGGACTGGAGATCGGGCCGGCGGAAGGCGAACGCGTGCGTGTCCGGCGAAAAATATGTCGCGGTATGTCGCGGTATGTCGCGGTATGTCGCGGTATGTCGCGGTATGTCGCGGTATGTCGCGGTATGTCGCGGTATGTCGTGGTATGTCGCGGTTGAGCCGGCCGGCGGCGTGTGCAACAGGTGTTCGATGGAATCGGCAGCGACTGGACGACATATGTGGATCGGCGCGGTGCATGCATGAACCGGTCGGCAAATATGTCGCCGCATGTCACCGCGACACGTTTGCGCGCCGTGAACTGGATGTGCCGCCCCCTGCCGTCAAACCTCCCCGCTCGTGACTGCATCGCCGTGATCCGTTGCCTGGTGCGGCACGCCCGCGATCGACGCGGCCGACGCACGCATTCGTCGTACCGAAAAACACCGCGCCGCGTGTAACACCGCGACATCTTTCATGACGCGACGGATGCGCGTCGCCGTCCTAAAGTTCGTCCCGTCGCCACGCCACCGCGTGCACCGCAACGAACCGCAAGGACACCCGATGAAAAACCGCTTCCTCGTCACCGCCGCCGCCCTCGTCACACTCGCCAGCGCGCCGGCCTTCGCCGGCTGGTCCGGCCACGGCACCGCCTACACGCCGCGCGGCACCTACAGCGGCGCGCATGCCGGCTCGTGCGGCGGCGGCAGCTGCTCGCATGCCGGCGGCGTGATCGGCCCTGGCGGCGGCCTCGCCACCAATACGGGCACCGTCACGCGCACCGCGCCCGGCCAGTTCTCGAACAGCGGCACGGCCGTCGGCCCGAACGGGCGCTCGGTCGAGCACGGCGGCGACACGAGCTGCGCGGACGGCACCTGCTCGCACACCGGTTCGCTGACGGGTTCGGACGGCCGCAGCGCGTCGACGTCCGGCAGCGTGACGCGCAACGGCCCGGGGCAGTACACGTCGAGCGGCACGATCACGGGTTCGGGCGGCAACACGGCCAGCCACGCCGCATCGACGAACTGCGCGGGTTCGACCTGCTCGCGCTCGGGCACCGTGACCGGCACCGACGGCGGGAGCGTCACCCGTTCCGGCAGCGCGACGCGCGTGGCGCCGGGTGTCGTAACGACGTCGGGCGGCTCGACGATCGTCCACGGCGGCACGGTGTCGACCGGCGGCACGACGGTGATCCACGGCGGCACGGCGGCAGGCGGTACGGTCGTCGTGGCAGGCGGGACGGCGCCGGTACCGGTACCTGTCGCGCCGCCCCCGCCGGCCGCCGTGATCGTGGCCGCGCCACCGGCAGCCGCCACGGTCGCCGTTGCCGCGCCTGCGCCGGCACCTGCCGCAGCCGTGGCCGCGGCACCGCCGCCCGCACCGGCTGCCGTCATCGTCACGCCGCCGCCCCCACCGAAAGTCGTGCATGTCGCGCCACCGAAGGCCGTCGTGGTCGCCGCCGCGCCACACGTCGTCTACGTCGCACCGCCGCCGCCGAAGGTCCTGTACCTCGCGCCGCCGCTGCCCCGGGCCGTGTACGCCGCCCCGCGCGCCGTCTATGCCGCTCACCCGCCGCGCGCCGTCATCTGGGTGCCCGCGCACTGGGCCGGCCGCGTCTGGGTCCCCGCGCACTGGGCGTAATTCCGCCGAAGCCCGTTTCGCATTCCACCCGATTCCGTTTCATCAACCCACCCGGCCGGCGCAGACCCGTCAGCCACGCAAGGAGAAACCCCATGAAGTCCATCAAGAAGATGATTGCCGCCGTCGTTTTGTGTATCGTTTCTGCAGCAGCGTCGGCCCAGCAGGTGCCGCCGGGTGCGGCGGCTGGCGGCCTGCGCGCCGAACATGCGCTGATGCAGTTGCAGACCCGTTTCGCCAGCGCGAACACGACGCACGACGGCAAGCTCACCCGCGAGCAGGCCGCCGCGGGCATGCCGATGGTCGCGCAGCATTTCGACGAGATCGACGTGCAGCACAACGGCTACGTCACGCTCTCGCAGCTCGCCGGTTTCATGCGCCAGCGCATGGCGGCCCGCTGATCGCGGCGCGCGTGCGGCCCCGCAGTACGCACCGGGAGGCAGCCAATGGAACAGCCTTGCAGGATCGTCGTGCTCGACGACGAAGCCGAGTTGCGCAACATGCTGCAACGCTTCCTGACCGGCCACGGCTTCCAGGTGCGCGCGGTGGCCGACGGCAAGCGGCTCGACCGCCTGCTGCAGCGCGAACCGTACGACCTGCTCGTGCTCGACCTGATGATGGAACCCGAGGATGGCCTGAGCGTGTGCCGGCGCCTGCGCGCCGAAGGCCAGACGCTGCCGATCCTGATGCTCACCGCGAAAGGCGACGCCGCGGACAAGGTCGTCGGCCTGGAGACGGGTGCCGACGATTACCTGGCCAAGCCGTTTCTCCCCGACGAACTCGTGGCCCGCATCCGTGCGCTGTTGCGACGGCAGAGAATGGCGGCCGGCGAACCGACGGTCACGTCGCAGCGCTTGCGTTTCGGCGCGTTTACGTTCAACGTCGGCCAGCAAACCCTGATGCGCGACGGCGTGCCCGTCGAGATCCATTCGGCGCAGATGCTGCTGTTGCATGCGCTCGGTTCGTCGCCGAACCGCGCGGTGAGCCGCGAAAACCTGCTCGCCCGCGCGCGCGGCCGCGACCACGCCGCACTCGACCGCAGCGTCGACGTGCAGATCCTGAGGCTGCGCCAGATCGTCGAGGACGATCCCGGCAAGCCGCGCTTCATCAAGACGGTCTGGGGCATCGGCTACATGCTGGTGGCCGGCGTCGAATCGTGATGCGCATCCCGCTGCCGCGCTCGCTGCTCGCGCGCAACATCGCGCTGCTGGTCGCGCTCGTCGCGCTGTCGCTCGTCTGTTCGCTCGGCGTGCTGCTGCACTACGTGCAGCGTCCGCGTATCGAGCGCGCGTCGATCATCTTTTCCGACTACGTGCAGTTGCTCGACCGGGCACTCGCCGGCATGCCGCCCGATGCGGGCCGCGCGCTCGTCGTGCACCTCGGCGGGCGGGCCTCGCCGCCGCCTGCGGCACCGCCGCATGCGCCGGACCTCGCGGCCTTCTTCCGCACCTGGCAGCGCGACGTATTCATGCAGGCGCTCGAACGCCACCTGCCGTCCGACCTGCCGGCGCGCTGGCAGTCGGGCGACGACGAACGCCTGTGGATCCGGCTCCATGCCGCCGGCTCGCCGGTGTGGGTGCCGCTGCCGATGGCCGCCGACGCACAGGCGAGCGGCATCACGACGGCCCTCGTGCTGTCGGTCGCGCTGGCGCTGCTCGCGGCGCTGACCGGCTACCTGATCCAGCTCCACCTGAACCGGCCGCTCGACGCGCTGGCGCGCGCGGCGCAGCGAGTCAGCGCGGGCGAACGCCCGCCGCCGCTGCCCACCGACGGCCCGACCGAAATCGCCGACGTGAGCCGTGCGTTCAACAGGATGGCCGATGCGCTGCAACAGGCGGACGCAACCCGCTCGCTGATGCTGGCCGGCGTGTCGCACGACATCCGCACGCCGCTCACGAAATTGCGCCTGGCGATCGCGATGGCGCTGCCGCGCGGCACGCACGACACGCTCACCGCATCGACCGAGCACTACCTCGACCAGATCGATACGATCCTGCAGCAATTCATGGATTACGCCGGCAGCGGCGAGCGCGAGACCCCGCAAACCGGCGACCTGAATGCGCTGATCGGCCAGCTCGTCGCGGATTTCGCGGGGCTCGGACACGCATTCGAATTCGACGACGGCGACGTGCCCGCGTTTGCGTTCCGCCCGATCGGCCTGATGCGGCTGCTGATGAACCTGATGCAGAACGCGGTCGTCTACGGTCGCACGGGCCTCGGCGTACGGACCTGGACCGAGCACGGCATCGCGTATGCGGTCGTCAGCGATCGCGGCAACGGCGTCGGCGCCGCCGAACTCGAACGGCTGAAGGCACCGTTCAGCCGCGGCGCGAACGCGCGCGGCCATGCCGGCGGCACGGGGCTCGGCCTTGCGATCGTCGAACGGATCGCCCGCCTGCACGGGGGTTCGCTGACGTTTCGCGACCGCGATGGCGGCGGCCTGGAGGCCGTCGTCGCGCTGCCGCTCGATCCGCCTGCGCCGGCCCGGCCGCCGCTGTCGGCGTGACGGCCTGACAGCCCGACTGCGCGGCGCATGTCGCGCACCGGCGCGTGACATGCGCCGACATAATTCCTGCGTGGCGCGCGACACCCGACCTCAGCATACTTGCGCCTGCGTGTTGCGCAGCGGCATGAACCCTCTCCCTCGCCAGCGATCACGCCCCGCTTCCGATCGTTCGCGTTCCTGAATGCCGCGATGGTATCGGCACCTTCATCCAGACCACGGAGATCGACATGTTCCCTTCCCTTCGCGCATTTGCCGCCCATGCCAAACATCTGACCCGCGTCGCGCTGATTGCCGGCACGCTCGCGATGACCGGTTGCGCATCGACCGCAACCACGACCACGGCCGCCGCGCCGGCAGCCCGCACGCTGCCGCGGGTTCATGCCGAGGTCGTCTACGTCTCCGCGTTCGACGTGGGCACCACCGACGTCCAGGTCGACGGAGGAATGATCCACACGCTCGCGACGCTCGCCACCGGTTCGTCCGCCGACGCACAGCGCCAGCAGCGCGCGCTGAAGACCCGCGATCAACTCGCCGATGCGCTCGTGCGTGAACTCCGGGCGCAGGGCATGCCCGCGCTGCGCGGCCCGGTACCCGACGGCCGCGACGCGCTGGTGATCGAAGGCCGGTTCGACACGATCGACGCCGGCAACCGTCGCCGCCGCATCCTGATCGGGCTCGGCGCGGGCAAGAGCGAAGTGGGCGCATCGGTCACGGTGCTGTTTCAGCCGGCGCACGGCATCGCGCAGCCGCTCGGCACGTTCTCGGCCAGCGCGAACAGCGGCCACCTGCCCGGCATGATCGAAACCGCCGGAGTGGGCGCGGTGGCCGGCCGGCTCGCGACGTCGGCGGCAGTCGGCGCCGGCCTGCATGGCGCGTCGGAAGCAAAGCACGACACGGTGGCTTCCGATACGGACCGCCTCGCGCGTTCGATCGCGAAGCAATTCGCCGCGCAGAATGCGGCGAATGCATGGCTGCCGACCACGTCGGCAAGCTGACGCGCCGCGACGTCTCGCGCACGGCCCGGCCGGCACGGAGGCGGACGGCCGGGCATAATGCGCGAGGCCAGCGCGCCGCGCCGCCGTACCGGGCCACCCGCCGGCCCGCGTCGACCGCGGCCCGAATCCCGAATCCCAACCCGTCAAGTCCATGCAAGTAATCGTCGTAGGAACCGGCAAGCTGGCCCACGAACTGCTCGATGCGCACACGCTCGACCCGGCAATCTGTCGCGTGCTGCCCTGGGCGGACAGCACGCGAACCGACACCCGAGGTACCGACGTCCGACGTAGCGACGCCCGACGTACCGACGCCCGATCGATCGTCGTGCACGCCGGTTCCGGCCGCGAACTCCCCGCCGCGATCGCGTTCTGCCGCGCCACCGTGTCGCCGCTCATCGAGTTGTCCACCGGCTCCGACCTCGAAACCGCGTCGCACGATTTTCCGGTCGTGCTCTGTCCGAACACGAACATCCTGATGCTCAAGTTCATGAGCATGCTGGAAACCAGCGGCCACCTGTTTCGCGGTTGCGAGATCAGCCTGACCGAGTCGCATCAGGCCGCCAAGACGTCCGTCCCCGGCACGGCCGTCGGCATCGCCCAGTCGCTCGGCGTGCCGGCGGAGGACATCCGCTCCGTGCGCGACCCGGACGTGCAGCGCGGCGAATTCGGCATCCCCGACGATCAGCTCGGCCGCCATGCGGTGCACCGGATACACATCGACGACGGTGCATGCAGCCTGCGGCTCGAATCGCGTGTGTACGGCGCGACCCCTTACGCGGACGGCGTATCGCGCATCGTCGAAGCCGTCCTGCAACAGGATCTCGAGAACCGCCGGTATTCGATCGTCGAATTCATCCGCAACGGCTGGCTGTAGTCACGGCGACAGGCGGGCCAGCGGTGACGCCGCCCGCCACGCCCGCCACGCCTGCCGGCCGCGGCCTTCCCGCCGAGGCGGCTTGCGACGGTTCGCGCCCGCCGTCAGGCGTCTCCCAGCACCGCACCGCTTTCCGGCAAGGTCGCCCCGCCGTCGACGACGATCGTCTGCCCCGTGATGTACGCCGCGTCGGCCGATGCGAGAAACAGCATCGCGTTCGCGATGTCCTCCGGCTCGCCCATCCGCGCGAGCGGGATATCGCGTGCGATCTGCGCCGTGACCGACGCGTCGCCGAGATTGCCGGCCGCCGGGGTACGGATCATTCCCGGCTCGACGCCGTTCACCGTCACGTTGCGACGCGCAAGCTCCAGCGCCGCCGCGCGAATGAAGCCGTTCACGCCGGCCTTCGACGCCGCGTAATGCGCGAGCCCCGGATAGGCGACGCGCGGCCCCGTCACCGACGACGTGACGAGCAGCCGGCCCGCCCCCGCACGCTCGAACGCCGGCAACGCGGCCTGCGCGAGCCAGAACAGCGCCGACAGGTTGACCGACAGCGTGCGCGCGAGCGTCGGCTCGTCGATGTGCGTGAACGGCGTCAGCGGAAAATACGCGGCGTTGTGAACGACGACATCGAGCCGGCCGCCGTCGCGCTCGACTGCCGCGACGAGCGCGCCCAGTTCGTCCCGGCTGGCTGCGTCGACCCGGTACGCCCGCGCGTCGCCGCCCGCGCGGGCCAGCGCTTCGGCCTGCGCGGCAGCCGCGTCGCCGTTCAGGTCGGCGACGGCGACGAACGCATCGGACTCCGCGAAACGGCGTGCGATCGCCGCGCCGATCCCCTGCGCGGCGCCCGTGACGAGCACGACGCGCCCGCTGAAATCCGCGCGCAGGCGGCCGCTGCCCGGCACCGCATTCATCGCTGCGCCTCGCCGCCGAGCGGGTGCACGGTTTCGTTCAGCACCTGCGCGTACGCGCCGATCTGGAAGTTCGACAGCGACCCGAAATCGCCGCCCTGATAGCCGAAGATCTTGCCGTCGGTCTTGCGCTGCGCGAGATCGATCAGGACGACGCCAAGCGTCGGCACCACCTTTTCGCGCCACACGAACAGATACAGCGCGTCGGCGATCCTGAAGTAGTGACAGCGGTCGACATCGGCCAGCCCGCCTTCGACGCCCTGCAGGCACTGCCACGCGTAGAAGTTCTCGTTCAGGTAGATGTGCTCGTAGCATTCGGTCGGGCTGTAACGGTACATCGTGCGCTTGCCGATCAACTCGCGCGTGGGTGCATGCAGCGGCCCCGGCTGCGCGTGGCCGCCGAGCGTGCCGTGCCGGAATGCCGCGTCGACGCCCGTCAGCGGCAACCCGCGCGCGACGCGCGTGAATGCGTCGATGCGCGTGTCGGCTTCGGTCGGCAGCACGCCGACGACCGACGTCCATACGCCCTGGTCGAGATCGATCACGAGACTGACCGACGTCGCGCGGGCAGCCGTGTCGATGTAGTCGACGAAGTACAGCCCCTCGCGCAGCCGCGTCACGCGGCACGGCTCGCGGCCGCCCGTGTCGGTCGCCGCGTCGCGCCACTGCAGCGCGCCCGGCTCGAACGAATAGACGCGCCATGCGCCCGCTGCATCACCGAGCACGAGCGTGCGCCCGGCGAGCGCGTCGACGGACGCGAGGATGTTCGCTTCCGGCGCGAAGCCGTCCGCGAGCGCACCAACCTGAATGAATACCGGATCCTGTCGTTCCACCTGCCGTCTCCCGCGCAGCTTCAGGCCCGACGGGCCGTGTACGCTGCCGATATGCACATGGTGCGGGCTGCGCATGCCGCGCGGTATCCGCCAAAAGGATGAAGGGCGCGCGGCGCCGGAACGCGCTAAAGTGCACGTGATCCGCGCCGCGACCGGCGCGAGGAGCGCACATGCACCGTGTCACCCACTACCGACGCACCGGCGAAGGCATCGAGGCGATCAGCCTCGAATCCGACCGCGCGTTTCCGCGTCACGCGCACGACGAATTCGGAGTCGGCGTGATCGTCAGCGGCGCGCACCGGTCGTGGAGCGGCCGCGGGCAGGTCGACGCGCTGGCCGGCGATGCGATCATGGTCAACCCGGGCGAAATGCACGACGGATCGCCGATCGATGCCGGCACGGGCCGGCGCTGGCGGATGCTGTACCTCGCACCCGCGCTGGTGGCGGGCGTCGCGGCGGAAGAAGGCCTTGGCGGCGTCGAGCTGGCGCATCCGGCCGTGCGCGACGCGCGGCTCGCGGCCGCCGTCGGCCGGCTGCATGCTCGCATCGTCGCCGGCGCATCCGAGTCGATCGCCCGCGACGAGGCGCTCGTGATGCTCGTCGCCGGGCTGCTCGCCCGGCATGCGAACCGCACGCTGCCGGCGGCCGGCGTCGCACCGGCGGTCCGCGTGGCCCGTGAGCGGCTCGACGCGGCGCCGGCCGCGCCCGTTTCGCTCGCCGAACTGGCCGGCCTGAGCGGGGTGAGCCGCTTCCAGCTGCTGCGCGGCTTTGCGCGCGAGCTCGGCATCACCCCGCATGCCTACCTGATCCAGTCGCGCGCCCGGCTGGCGCGCGCGCTGCTCGCCAGCGGAATGCCGATCGCCGATGCCGCGGCCGAAGCCGGTTTTGCCGACCAGAGCCACCTGACGCGCGCATTCGCGCGCCAGTTCGGAATCACGCCCGGGCGGTTCGCGCAGGCGGTTTGACGCGAGCGCCCTCTTGATGCGCCGGGCCCAGTCGCACCGCATTTGAAGGCAGTCGCCCGCACGACGGTCACCGGTGGTCCGCGGATCGCCGGCGCACGCAAGCAGCACACCGCAATCAGGCCTCCGTCGCTGCAATTTCATTCAAGACGCACGTGGCCGCCGCACGCGACGATGCGGCGCATGAAAACACGACTGATCGGCTATCTCTATCTCGCCGCCGCGATGGCGGGCGTCGGCAGCACCGTCATCGCGAGCCGTCTCGCGGCCGGCGGCCTGCCGCCGTTCGCGGCCACGGCACTGCGTTTCCTGATCGCGACGCCGCTGCTGTTCGCGCTGATGCGCGCGCAGCGCATGCGCTGGCCGCGCCTTTCCGCGCGCGACGCCGTCCTGCTCGTCATTCAGGCCGCGGCGGGCGGCGTCGGCTATACGGTGCTGCTGATCAGCGGCACGCAGTTGTCGTCGCCGCTCGACGCGGGCGTGATGCTCGGCACGCTGCCGGCCATGTCCACGCTGATCGCGGCCGTCGTGCTGCGCGAGCGGCAGACGCCGCGCGACTGGGCGGCCGCCGCGCTCGCCACGGCCGGCGTGCTGTTCGTCACGTTCGCACCGGGCCACGCGATGCCGTCGTTCCAGACGCTTGCCGGCGACGCGCTGGTGCTGGCCGCCGTCGCGTGCGAAGCCGTCTTCATCCTGCTCAACCGGCGGCTGGCCGCGCCGCTGACGCCGCTCGCGCTGTCCACCGCGATGTCGGGCCTCGGCTTCGTGCTCGCGCTCGTGCCGGCGGCATTCGAATGGCGCGCGGCCGCGCATGGCTGGACCGTCGGCGCGGTATCGGCGATCGCCTACTACGCGCTGGTACCGACCGTGCTCGGCTACCTGTGCTGGTACGCCGGCTCGGCCCGCACCAGCGGCACCGAGGCCGCGCTCTTCACGGCGGTCGCGCCGGTCTCGGCCGTGCTGTTCGCGGTCGCGCTGTTCGGTGAAACGCTGACCGGCACGCGAGTCGCCGGCATCGCGCTCGTCGTCGCGGGCATGCTCGTCGGTGCGACTCGGCGGCGCGAGCGCCGCGCAGACACACGCGATGCGAAGCCCGCGAGCCCCGCGCCCACCACCGCGCAAGCCGCCGCCGACTGACCCGCGCCCATCGCGGGATGACGGCAACGGCGGCCGCTTCCCGTCGTCATATGGCCCATCGCCCGCACGCTCCGGCAACTGTAGGAATGTGTCCGCGGGCCGCAAATCGATTGCGCGCCACCTCGCAAGATGCAATATTCGCTTGGCCGGAACCTTTGACAACCACCGAACGACAATCCGCCCAGCAATGAACAGGAAGGAAGCCAAAACAAGAATCGCGGTGCTGCTCTCCGCGGGAACGAGGAAGGCCGACGCACTGGCCGAACTGTCAGGACAGGGGCTCAAGGATCGCGTGCTCGCGCACCTGATCGCGTCGCGCCCCGACCCCGAGCGCTGCCGCAAGAACAAGGTGCACATCCGGATCCTGGTCGCGCTCGGTATCGCCCAGCTGGCGATCAGCCTCATGCTCGCGTATTACTTCTTCGCAAGCGGCGCCGGCAATGTCCTCGTGCTCGTGTTCCTCGCGTTGACCGTGCCGCTGTCGCTGCTGTTCATCTGGGGTTTTGCGACGAATCGCGTCGGCGCCTATCACGCGTTCATCCTGCTGTCGCTGCTGCAGTTGCCGAAGACCATCGCCGAGCTCGGACGCGACCCGTCGACCGCGCTGCCCAGCCTCTTGATCACGGCTCTGCTGGTGGGCTACGTGTGGTACGTGCGCAACCGGATGTTCCCCGACTACGGCTGGTTCACGCCGCGCAAGGTCGAAGGCCGCTACGCGTTCGTCGAACACGCCTGACGCCGCACCCGCGCCGACGCCAGACACAAAAAAGGCGCCGGGCCGCCCCGCAATCGCGGGACGGCCCGGCGCCTTCTGCATTCCGGAACCGGTCGCCTTACTTGGCCTTTTCGGCCGTATCGCTGATCGCCTGACCACCCTTCGAAATGTCCTGGCCCACGCCGGCGACCGTATTGCATCCGGCGAGCGCGGCGGTCACCACCAGCAGCATTGCAGCAATCGTACGCGTCATTCTCATTCTCCTTCGAATCAACAAGCCCGACCGGGCGAATCGTGTGTGGCCCGGCGCACGACAGGTGCCGGACACGGGGCCTGACCTGATTATACGGAGACGGAAGCGGCGCGCCAGCACCAACCCGCCGCGTGTTACCCGCGCCACACAGCCGGTCGCGCAGATTTTCCTTGACTTCATTGCGTCACGAACTAATATACGCATCGCGTATATTTTCCGTCAGGAGCCGCCGATGACCGTTCCCCAGCAAGCCTTCCTCCGCGACGCGATGCGCCGCCTCAACATGACCCGCGAAGCGTTCGCCAATCGTATCGGCGTCAGCCGGCGCGCGCTCGATACGTGGCTGCTGCCCGACGACTCGCAGGAATCGCGCGGGATGCCCGAGATCGTCGAGCGCTTCGTGTCGGAAATCGTCGAGCGCTCGGCACCGGATGGCGGGGACTATACGCAAAGCGTAGACAAGCAAGGACTCTCGAAGCAGTTCCTGTTCGAAGGCAAGCCGCAGCTGATCTCGGTCGACCAGTTCTCGCGGGACTCGGTCGAGGCGCTGTTCCGCGTGGCCGACGTGATGCAACCGATCGCGCGCCGCCACAAGATCTCGCGCGTGCTGGAAGGCGCGGTGCTCGGCAACCTGTTCTTCGAGGCCAGCACGCGCACCCGCGTATCGTTCGGCGCGGCCTTCTGCCGGCTCGGCGGCTCGGTATGCGACACGACGGGCTTCACGTTCTCGTCGATGGCCAAGGGCGAATCGATCTACGACACGAGCCGCGTGATGGCCGGCTACGTCGACGCGCTCGTGATCCGCCATCCGGAGAAAGGCTCGGTGGCCGAGTTCGCGCGCGCCACCAACCTGCCCGTGATCAACGGCGGCGACGGCCCCGGCGAACATCCGAGCCAGGCGCTGCTCGATCTCTATACGATCCAGCGCGAGTTCTCGCGGCTCGGCAAGATCGTCGACGGCGCGCACATCGCGTTGGTCGGCGACCTGAAGTACGGCCGTACCGTGCACTCGCTCGTCAAGCTGCTCGCGTTGTACCGCGGGCTGAAGTTCACGCTCGTGTCGCCGCCGACGCTCGAGATGCCGGCGTACATCGTCGACCAGATCGCGACGAACGGCCATGTGATCGAGCAGACGACCGACCTCGCGGCCGGATTGCGCGGTGCGGACGTCGTGTACGCGACGCGGATCCAGAAGGAGCGCTTCACCGACGAATCGTTCGAAGGCTACACACCGGATTTCCAGATCAACCAGGCGCTCGTCGATTCGGCGTGCAAGCCGGACACACTGATCATGCACCCGCTGCCGCGCGACAGCCGGCCCGGCGCGAACGACCTGTCGGTCGACCTGAACCGCGACCCGCGTCTAGCCATCTTCCGGCAGACCGACAACGGCATTCCGGTGCGGATGGCGATCTTCGCGGTGCTGCTCGGCGTCGAGAATCTCGTTCAGCATTCGATGCGCGACGCGACGTGGCGCCCGCCTGCCTACCTCGGGCCGGAAGACGCGGTGTTTCACGGGGTGGACTGACATCGCACCGGACATTTAGCGCCCACCCGCCATCGCTGCGGGAGCGCACCGGATTGGCCTGACGCGGAACGCGCCGTCTTGCACGGCGCGTTTTCAATTTCGGCGCAAGGAAAGAGGCAGAAAATCGCGAACTATCGCGCCCAAGGGTCGATGACGCGAAGCCCGAGCGCCTTGAACGGCGCGACGTCGCGCGCGGCCACGATCAGCCCGTTCGCCTCGGCCGTGGCGGCAATGTAACCGTCGGCGACGGCGACCGCGTTGCCTGCGGCACGAGCCCGCGCGCAAAGGCTCGCATACGCTTTGCTCGCCGCATCGTCGAACGGCAGGATCCGACCTCGAAACAGCGGGACGACGCGCTGCTCGATGCCTTGATGCAGCCAGTCCCGCCTGCGCCCCTCCGGCAACGCGGCGACGCCGAACCGCAATTCCGCAAGACTGACCGCCGACAGGAACAGCGTCTCGACGTGCTGCGCATCGAGCCACTCGACGACTGCCGCGCTCGGCTCGCGCCGCAACGGCTCCGAAATGACGTTCGTGTCGACCAGGATCATTCGAAGCTCATCGGAGCGGCTGGCGCCTTGTCGCGCTGGATGCCGAAATCGCCATCGCCTGCCTCCGGCCCGAATTCCGCCAGCAATGTTCCCAGCTTGAGCCGCCCCTCGGGCAGAACGGCTTGTTCGAGGATGTCGCGCACCTCGGCTTCGGTACTGCGACCATGCCGGGCAGCACGAATCCGAAGTGCGCGATGCACTTCGTCGGGCAAATTTCGAACGGTGAGCACTGGCATGACGCGTTCCACCAAGATTGCTTTCAATGCAGTCATTTATCATCTTGCAGTCACACGGACCGAGTCGAGTCGCAACCACTCTAGCCCGCCCGATACCCGCGCCATACTCGGCCCGATCGGCCATCTCTCCGCGCATCGCCGGCCCGCAGCCCTCCGACACATTCGTTAACGATTCCGTCACAAATACAAACAAGAATGCTTCTCATTCAACATGAAATTACATAGAATGCCGCCTGAAAACAAATCGTAATAATTCCCGGCGGCATGCACATTCCTGCACCACACCGTCTCCGGGGCCACCTCGCGAGGTCGAAGCGCATCATGAAGTCCCGTCCCGACGAGCTGAAGCTCGGTACATTCACCACCCTCTGCGGCGTGCTCGCCGCGAGCCCGGCATTCGCCGACGGCACGCCGCCCGCCGCCCCCGCCAGCACCGAAGGCCATCTCGCGCCGATCGAGATCCAGGGCAAGACCGAGCCCAGCTACAAGGCCGACTTTTCCGCTTCCGCGAAATTCACCGCGCCGCTCGTCGACACGCCGAAATCCGTCACCGTGATCCCGCAGGAACTGATCCGCAGCAGCGGCGCGTCGACGCTGACCGAAGCGCTGCGCACCGTACCCGGCATCACGTTCGGCGCCGGCGAAGGCGGCAACCCGCTCGGCGACCGTCCGTTCATCCGCGGCTACGACACGCAGGGCAGCCTGTTCGTCGACGGCATGCGCGACACGGGCGCGACCACGCGCGAGATCTTCAACACCGAGCGCGTCGAGATCACCAAGGGTTCCGACGGCGCCTACGGCGGCCGCGGCGGCGCAGGCGGCAGCATCAACCTGATCACGAAGGCCCCGCACCTCGGCACGACGGCCGCCGCGAGCGCGGGCCTCGGCACCGACCGCTACCGCCGCTTCACGGCCGACGGCAACTGGCAGTTCGCCGATCACGCCGCGTTCCGCCTGAACCTGATGAGCCACAACAACGACGTCGCCGGCCGCGATGCCGTCAACAACGAGCGCTGGGGCGTCGCGCCGTCGATCGCGTTCGGCCTCGGCACGCCGACGCGCGTGACCGCGAGCTACTACCACCTGTCGACGGACGACATGCCCGACGGCGGCATCCCGTACTTCTACACGACGTCGAACAAGCCCGCGAACGTCGACACGATCTATCCGGCGCCCGTCGACCGCCACAACTTCTACGGCCTGATCGACCGCGACTTCCGCAAGACCACGTCGGACATCAGCACGATCAGGATCGAGCACGACATCACGTCGTCGCTGACGATCCGCAACACCACGCGCTACACGGAATCGACGCAGGACTACATCTGGACGCAGCCGGACGACAGTCAGGGCAACGTGGTGAACGGCAAGGTCTGGCGCCGCAACAACAACCGCAACAGCTCGATCAACAGCCTCGCGAACCAGACCGAACTGTTCGGCGAATTCCGCACGGGCCCGTTCAAGCACAGCTTCAGTACCGGCATCGAGCTGTCGCGCGAATGGGGCAAGCGCGATTCGTACACGGTCGCGACCGACACCGGCAAGATCTGCCAGAAAGGCATCGGCGCCGCGTCGGGCTACAACTGCACGAGCCTGTGGTCGCCGAACCCGAACGACCCGTGGGCCGGTTCGATCACGCGCAACAACGACTACACGCATGCGCGCACCACGACGAAGTCGATCTACGGTTTCGACACGATCGAGATCACGCCGCGCTGGCAGGTGAACGCCGGCGTGCGTGTCGACGACTACTCGACCCGCTTCACCGACACCAAGGCCAACGGCGGCAAGACCACCACCCGCGACGACACGCTGTTCAACTGGCAAGCCGGCCTCGTGTTCAAGCCCGCACGGAACGGCAGCATCTATGCGTCGTATGCGACGTCGTCGACGCCGGCCGGCATGATGCTCGGCGAAGGCAGCGAAACGCAGTCGCTCACGCCGGGCCGCGGCGGCGTCGGTGCGAACGCCGATCAGCTGTCGCCGGAAAAGAACCGCAGCATCGAGCTCGGCACGAAGTGGAACGTGCTGAACGACAAGCTGTCGCTGACGGCCGCACTGTTCCAGATCGACACGACGAACGCGCGCGTGACGCTGCCGAACAACCAGTACGCGATGGTCGGCAACAAGCGCGTGCAAGGCCTCGAACTCGGCCTCGCCGGCCAGATCACGAAGCAGTGGCAGGTGTTCGGCGGTTACACCTACATGAAGAGCGAGTTGCGCGACAACGGCAAGGACCGCGCGAACAACGGCAACCGCTTCCCCAACACGCCGAAACACAGCCTCACGATGTGGTCGAACTACGACGTGACGCCGAAGTTCACGGTCGGCGGCGGCGCGTTCTACATGTCGGAAGTGTTCGGCGATCCCGCGAACCTGCGCGCCGTGCCGTCGTACTGGCGCTTCGACGCGATGGCGCAGTACCGGATCAACAAGAAGCTGGATCTGCAGCTGAACGTGAACAACCTGTTCAACCGCACGTACTTCGATCAGGCGTATCCGGCGCACTATGCGTCGATCGCGCCGGGCCGCTCGGCGTTCGTCACGCTGAACGCGCGCTACTGATCGATGGAGGCCGTGTCGCTGAAGGCGCTCGCGTCGGTATCGCCGCGCGAGTTCGCCGACATCCTGGCCGGGCCGCCCGAGCGCGCCGCCGCGTGGGTCGCGGCGGCCGCCGGCCACGGCATCGTCGATGCGCAGGCCGTCTACGGGCAGTACCTGCTCGACGGGCACGGCGTCGCGCGCGATCCGGCGGCCGCGTTCGACTGGTTCCGGTATGCGGCCCGAGCCGGCCATCCGATGGCGATGAACATGCTCGGCCGCTGCTACGAGTTCGGCTGGGGCACGGCCGCCTGCGCGCCGGTCGCCGTGTACTGGTACCGGCTCGCCGCGCAGGCGGGGCTCGACTGGGGCATGTACAACTACGCGACGGCGCTCGCGCTCGGCAACGGCGTCGACGAGAACCGCCCCGACGCGCTCGACTGGTTCCGCCGTGCGGCCGCGCTCGGCCATGCGAAGTCGATCAACCTGATCGGCGGCTTCTACGAGGATGGCTGGGTCGTACCGGTCGACACCGGTGCCGCGTTCGACCACTATCGCCGCGCGGCCGAAGCCGGCGACTTCCGCGGCCAGTTCAACTATGCGCGGCTGCTCGCCGAGCGCGGGCACATCGACGAAGCGCTCGACTGGCTCGCGCGCGTGCCGGCCACCGCGACGCCCGCGTTCGTCGCGAAGATGCGCGCGTATCTCGCGTCGTCGCCCGTCGACGCCTTTCGCTCGGCAGCCATGCAACTGGCGCCGCACCCGATGGAATCCGCATCATGATGCTTCATGTCCCCGGTGTACTGACCCAGGCGCAGGTCGCGCAATGCCGCGACCTGCTCGATGCCGCCGAATGGGTCGACGGCAACGCGACGTCCGGCGCGCAGTCGGCGCTCGCGAAACGCAACCGGCAGTTGCCGGAAGGCTCGCCCGTCGCGCGTGCCGTCGGCGACGCGATCCAGGATGCGCTCGCGCGCCATCCGCTGTTCTTTTCGGCGGCGCTGCCGTTGAAGGTATTCCCGCCGCTGTTCAATCGCTATGCCGGCGGCGAGACGTTCGACACGCACGTCGACAACGCGATCCGGCTGCTGCGCGGCACCGATTTCCGCGTGCGCAGCGATCTGTCGGCGACGCTGTTTCTCGCGGAACCCGATGCGTACGACGGCGGCGAGCTGTGCGTCGAGGATACGTACGGCGTGCATCGCGCGAAGCTGCCGGCGGGCGATCTCGTGCTGTATCCCGCGTCGAGCCTGCATCACGTGACGCCGGTGACGCGCGGCGAGCGCGTCGCGTCGTTCTTCTGGATCCAGAGCATGGTGCGCGACGACGGCGACCGCACGCTGCTGTTCCAGCTCGATACGCAGATTCAGGCGCTTTCCGCGGAAAAAGGCGCGAAGGATCCGATGGTCATTGCGTTGACGGGGATTTATCACAACCTGTTGAGGAAGTGGGCCGATGCGTAGCGCGAACCGGTAACGCCGCCCTTTCCGGCGCCACGCGTTGCGCACGCGTGACGCCCGGCGCTTGCGTCGGGTCGAAATGCTGGCCTAAAATGACCATCGTCATATGACCATGCTCATATCATGATGCCTCACGCTCCCGTATCGAAATCCGAATTCAAGGCTCGCGCACTCGAATACTTCCGGCTCGTCGAGTCGTCGGGCGAAAGCCTGATCGTCACCGATCACGGCAAGCCGACGCTCGAAATCCGGCCGTATCACGCACGCGAGGCTCAGCCGTTGGACATATTGCGCGGCTCGGTCATGCGCTACGACAATCCTCTCGATCCGATTGCGGAAGATGATTGGGAGGCGTCGCGGTGATCGTGCTGGATACGCATGCATTGGTATGGTGGGCGGCGGGCGACGCATCGCTCAGCAAGAAAGCGCGCAGCGCGATCGATCGCGCACGCAGCGAAGGCGGGCTCGCCGCGTCGGCGATCTCCGCGTGGGAGATCGCCATGCTGGTGCGCAACGATCGCCTCGCCCTGACGATGGATGTCGACGCGTGGCTCGCCACCGTCGCGCAGATCGACGGCATGCGGTTCGTGCCCGTCGACGCCGACATCGCCGCGAAATCCACCGACCTGCCCGGCACGTTCCACAAGGATCCGGCCGACCGCATGATCGTTGCAACCGCACGGCGGCTCGGCGCGCCGCTCGTCACCCGAGACGAAAAAATCCGCGCGTACGCGCACGTGAAGACACTCTGGTAAGCATCGCCCGCCTGCGGGCCCAATCGTCGCGCGTCCCCGGCCGGACTCTGGCATATTGACGATTCGTCTGACCAGAACGACCACGGCCGCCTCACCCCATCGGTTCGTGGCCTGCCACCGTCGTCGCGCCACTTGCCCGCTACCGTGATATCGCTCTCCGATCCCGCCGTCCGGTCGATCCCCCTGATGGAGTCGCACGAAGGGTTCGTCGATCTCGCTTCCTTCGATGAACGCATCGCCGTCGACCACTCGCGCAGCGTCGTGGCGAACACGAGTCCGCATTTCCTGAAGGTTCGCCGCGGTGTCGCGCAAAGGCTGACCGCCGCCGCGCACGCGCTCCCGGCCGGCCTGCGCCTGTATGTGAAGGAAGGCTATCGCCCGCTCGCCCTTCAGCGCGAATACTTCGCCAGCCACCTCGCGGCGCTGCGCGCGACGCTGAATCCGCTGCCGGCCGATGACGTGCTGGTCGAACTCGCGAGCCACTATGTCGCGCCGCCCGAGGTCGCCGCTCACCCGACCGGTGCCGCCGTCGACCTCACGCTGATTTCGGCAGACGGCGTCGAAGCCGACATGGGCAGCATCATGAACGCCACCGACCAGGAATCGTCCGGTGCGTGCTACACGCACAACGCGTTCATCAGCCGCCCGGCCGCACGCAACCGCCAGATATTGAGCGCCGCGCTGGCCAGCGCCGGCTTCACGAATTACCCGTCCGAATGGTGGCACTGGTCGTTCGGCGATCGCTATTGGGCCCTCATCAAGAACGAATCGCACGCCATTTACGGTCCTGTCGAGGAAAGCATGCTCGACGAGACATCGCGATGACAGTCTTGCCGGCCTGACGGGCGCGCCTCGGTAACATCCTCACTTGCCGATCCCCGCCCGCTCCCGCACAATCGCAGCACCTGCCTCACTCCCCCCGCGCCGATGTCCTATGCATCACTTGCCACCGGCGTCCTGCTCGCGGGCGGCCTTGGTCAACGCTTCGACCCGAGCGGCCTGCACAGCAAGCTGCTCGCGGTGCTTCCCGACGGTACGCCGGTGGCGGTCGCCGCCGCCCGCCGTCTCGCGGTGGCCACGGCCGACGTGATCGCGGTCGTCCGTCCCGGCGCCGAGAAACTCGCGATTCTGCTGAACGAAGCCGGCTGTCATGTCGTCTATGCGCCCGACGCGTTGCGCGGCATGGGCGCCAGCCTCGCGGCCGGCGTCCGCACGGCGCCCGACGCAAGCGGCTGGCTCGTCGCGCTCGCCGACATGCCGTGGATCGCCGCGGCCACCTACGAAACGGTCACACGCGCGCTCGAAGCCGACGACGCCTCGATCGTGGCGCCCGCCTATCGCGGCGTACGCGGCCATCCGGTCGGTTTCGCCGCGCACCATTTCGATGCGCTCGCCGCCCTCGACGGCGACACGGGCGCCCGCGCGCTGTTCGCCAGTGCGCCGGTGAAACTGCTCGAGGTCGACGATCCCGGCATCCTGCGCGACGTCGATACGCCTGCGGATTTACGCTGACCGCGATCGCGCGGGAGCCCGCGCCCGGCACGATCCCGCACGCAAACCGCCCACGCGCGAACTTCCCCGACGCTCGCCGACCGGCGGCAACAATCCCGCTGCAAACGTGCGCCCGATTGGCTATAACGGAGACGAGGCGCACCCGCCGCGCCGCCGTCACGCACTGCGCGAGTTCTCCATGACCGACCACACGACCCCGACGCCCGAGCCACCGGCCGACCCGAACCGCGATCCGGAAGACGACCCGCTGTCGTCGCCGCCCGGTCATCACGACAACCCGCAACAACCGGACGGACCGCCGAGCAAGGACCCGGTTTAGCCGCGCATCGGCTGCCGCGCGCCTTCATGGCCGGGTTTCCGTCATGCGCGATCGCCGCATGACGCGGCCTAGCGCGCCGTATACCCGCCGTCGACCGGCAGCGACACGCCGCTGATCATCGACGCCGCGTCGCTCAGCAAAAACAGGATCGGCTCGACGACTTCGTCGGGTTCCGCAAAGCGCCCGAGCGGAATCGCGGCCAGCATCGGCGCGCGCTTCTCCGGCTCGCTCCACGCGAACTGCGCCATCGGCGTGAGCGTGACGGTCGGGTTCACGCTGTTCACACGAATGCCGTGCGGCCCGAGTTCGATGCACAGCACGCGCGTGATCGCGTCCATCGCCGCCTTCGACGCGCAGTAGCTCAAATGCGCGGGCAGGCCGACCAGCGCGGCCTGGCTCGACACGTTGACGATGCTGCCCCGTGCACGGGCCGCGCCGCGCGCGTCGCGTTCGATCATCTTCCGCGCGACGGCGCGCGCGACGAGCGCCGCACCGCGCGCATTGACGGCCATCACGCGATCGAACTGTTCGGCGCCGACCTCGAGCGCCGGTTCGAGCGACGCGATCCCCGCGCAATTGACGAGGCCGTCGAACGCATCGTGCGCGGCGAGCGCCGCGTCGATCGCACGCTCGTCGCCGCCGACGTCGATGCGCAGTGTCTCGCACGCGGTCTCGCCGGCCAGCGCATCGAGCGCGGCCATGTCGCGCGCCGCCGCGACGACCTGCGCACCGGCCTGCGCCAGCGCGACCGCGCACGCGCGCCCGATCCCGCTCGATGCCCCCGTGACGAGCACCCGCGCACCGCTGAAATCGAATCGTGAGTTCATGATGTGCCCAGCCTGTGCATGATCGGCTTGAGTGCCGGATACAGCGCCGTGTAGAGCGAGAAACGCGCGTCGTACGTCGCGGCGCGGCCGGCGTCGGGCCGCGCACGCTCGACGAGCGTGACCCAGCCCCCTTGCGCCTCGTCGTGCGGCACGAGCCCCGCCCCGACAGCCGCGAGCAGCGCGGCGCCCATCGCGGCTTCGACGTCCTGCTCGATCGTCCACACCGGAAAACCCGTCACGTCGGCGATGATCTGCATCCACAGCGCCGAATGCGCGGCGCCGCCGACGACGATCAACCGGTCGTCCAGCGCGACCGCGCCGCGCCGGCCGGCCTCGATGTTGTGGCGCAACGCGAACGCGACGCCTTCGAGCACCGCGCGATACAGGTGCGCGCGCGTATGCGCGAGACTCAGCCCGACGAATGCGCCGCTGGCCTTCGCATCCCACACCGGGCTGCGCTCGCCCATCAGGTACGGCAGGAACAGCACGCCGTCGGCGCCGGCCGGCACGTGCTCGGCCGCCGCCTCGAGCAGCACGTGCGGATCGCCGTGCGGCAGCAGGCGCGCCGCATCGATTTCCGCCTGGCAGAACTGGTCGCGGAACCACGCAACCGACGCGCCGGCCGTGATCGCGCCGCCGAACACGTACAGGTCGCGCTGCCCGTCGAACACGTGCGGCATGCTGACGAGCCCGTGCCGCGCATCGACATGCCGGCTCACGTAGCCCCAGCACATGCTGGTGCCGATCATCGCGACATGCTGCCCGGTACGCGTCGCGCCGGCCGCGAAGGTCGCGACGGCCGCGTCGACACCGCCCGCGACGACAGGCGTGCCGGCCGGCAAGCCGAGCTGCTCCGTCCACTGCGACAGCAGCCCGCCGACGATCTCCGTCGAATCGACGAGCCGCTCGGGCATCATCGTCGCCGGAATGCCGAGCATGTCGAGCGCGTCGTCGGACCACTCGCGGCGCGCGACGTCGTACACGCCGCCGATGTTGCCGGCCGAACTGTGATCGACCGCCACTTCGCCGGTCAGCAGGTAGATCACGTACGCGTTCGGCGGCAGGAAATAGCGCACGTTCGCCCACACATCAGGCCGCTGGCCGCGCAACCACAGCATCTTCGTGAAGCCGTAGTAGCTGTCGACGCCATTGCCCGTGATCACGCGCAGCCGCTCGACGTTCACGTGTTCGTTGACCCAGTCGACTTCCGCGGTCGCGCGCCGGTCCATCCAGATCAGGCACGGATGCAGCGGCCGCATGTCGATGTCGACCGGAATGCCCGAGCCGCCGTACAGGCTGCTCACGCACACCGCGCGGATCGCAGCGGCCGGCACGCCCTGCGCACGCGCGTCGCGCACGCAGCCCGCGATGCACTCGAGCACCGCGTCGAACCAGACCTGCGGCCACTGCTCGGCCCACAGCGGGCGCGGCGTATCGGGCTGGTAGCCGGCCGCGTGCCGCGCGACGATCGTGCCATGCCGGTCGACCAGCAGCGCCTTGGTGCTTTGCGTGCCGATGTCGACGCCAATCACGTATTCCATGATGTCTCCGGTAACGCGCACGCCGGCCGCATCAGCGGGCCGGCTTCAGCAGCACCTTGATCGATTCGGGCGATTTCGCGACGCGGATCGCGTCGTCCCAGTCCTCGAGCGCGAAATCGTGCGTGACGATGCCTTTCGACGTGACGAGCCCGCGCGCGAGCAGGTCGATCGCGACCGGATAGCAGTATGGCCCCAGGTGCGCGCCGCGCACGTCGAGCTCCTTGCGGTCGCCGATGATCGACCAGTCGACCGTCGCATCCTCGCCGAACACGCTGAATTCGACGAAGCGGCCGAGCTTGCGGATCAGGTCGAGCCCCTGGTTCACGCCGACCGGCGCACCGGTCGTCTCGATGTACACGTCGCAGCCGTAGCCGTCGGTCAGCGCGCGGACGATCTCGCGCGCATCGTCGCGCGTCGGGTTGATCGTCACGTCGGCGCCGTACTGCCGCGCGAGTTCGAGCCGTTCGTCGATCAGGTCGATCACGACGAGCCGCTTCGGCGTCTTCAGGTGCGCGACCTGCGTCATCATCAGCCCCAGCGGGCCCGCGCCGGCAATCACGACGACGTCGTCGAGCTGGACGTCACCGCGGTTCACCGTGTGGATCGCGCACGACAGCGGCTCGATGATCGCCGCATCCTCGAGCGATACGCCGAGCGGGATCTTGTGGACGATCGCGGTCGGCGGGATGCGCATGTAGTCGGCCATCCCGCCGTCGGCGACCTCGCGCTGGAAGCCGAAGATGTTGTGCACTTCGCACATCCAGTACTGGCCCGACTTGCAATAGCGGCACTTGCCGCACGGCACGATCTGCTCGGCGATCACGCGATCGCCCGGCGCCACGCCGAAATGCTCGGCCGCGCCTTCGCCGAGCGCTTCGACGTAACCGAAGAATTCATGGCCGGGAATCACGGGCGCCTTCACCCACGGGCTCGGGCCGCCCCAGAACATCTTCGCGCCGGTATAGCACTTGCAGTCGCTCGCGCAGATCCCGCACGCGGCGATGCGGATCACGAGCTCGTTCGCACCGGGGCGCGGCTTCGCGACCTGCTCGACGCGGTAATCCTCGGGGCCGTGGCAGACGACCGCGGTCATCCGCGGCTGGGCTTCGGGTGTCGTCATGAGTTGTCTCTTTCGTTGATGATTCGGAAGACCGATGAATCGATCGTTACCGCGACCGTTCGCGGCTGATGTAGATCGCGAGCAGGATGATTCCGCCCTTGATCACGTTCTGCACATACGGGTTCACGCCGATCATGTTCAGCCCGTTGTTGAGCACGCCGAGCAGCAGCGCGCCGACCAGCGTGCCGAGGATCGCGCCGCGCCCGCCGGAGATCGACGTGCCGCCCATCACGACGGCCGCGATCGCGTCGAGCTCGAAGCCGACGCCCGCGTTCGGCTGCCCGCTCATCAGCCGGCCCGTCAGCACGATCGCGGCCAGCGCCGACGTGACGCCGGCCAGCGTGTAGACGATCAGCTTCACGCGCGCGACGCGCACGCCGGTGAGCCGCGTCGCCTGCTCGTTGCCGCCGATCGCATACACGTAGCGGCCGAACGGCATGCGGTCGAGCAGCAGCCACGCGATCGCGTACACCACCAGCATGATCAGCACGGGCGCCTGGATGCCGAGCACCTTGCCGCTGCCGAAGAACGCGACCCAGTCGGGCAAGCCGTCGATCGGATAGCCGCCCGTATAGATCAGCGCGAGGCCGCGCGCGATGCCCATCGTGGCAAGCGTGACGATGATCGGCGGCATCCCCGCGAACGCGACGAACACGCCGTTCAGGAAGCCGAAGCCGAGGCCGACCGCGATGCCGATCGCGAGCGCGGCGACCGCATTGACGCCCGCGACCATCAACCCGGCCGCGAGCGTGCCCGACAGCGCCATCACCGAGCCGACCGACAGGTCGATCCCGCCGGTCAGGATCACGCAGGTCATGCCGACCGCGATGATCGCGTTGATCGACACCTGGCGCAGCACGTTCTCGAGGTTCGCGGCGGACAGGAAGCTCGGGCTCGCGATCATCATCGCGATGCATACGACGATCAGGCCGACGAGCGGATAGAACAGCGTCGAGCGCCGCAGCTGCATCCACGGCGCGCGTGGCGGCGGCGCGTCGCCGGCCGTCGCCGCGAGCGTCGTGGAAGGCGTGGAAGAAGAATCAGGCAGGTTCATGGGTCGCTCCTCGCGTGCCGGCCGTGGCATAGGTCATGACCGTGTCGGGATCGATCTCGTCGCCGGCGAGCGTCGCCTCGATGCGTCCTTGCCGGAATACGGCGACGCGATCGCACATGCCGACGATTTCCGGCAGCTCGGACGAGATCATGATGATGGCGTAGCCGCGCGCGGTGAGTTCGCGCATCAGCCCGTAGATTTCGGCTTTCGCGCCGACGTCGATGCCGCGCGTCGGCTCGTCGAAGATCAGCACCGACGTGTGATGGTTCAGCCAGCGCGCGATCACGACCTTCTGCTGGTTGCCGCCGGACAGCGTCGCGACTTCCGTGTGGATCGACGGCGCCTTCACGCCGACGCGCCGCATCACGTCGTGCGTCGTGCGCGCCTCGCTGCCGCGGTCGATCAGCCAGCGCATCGACCGGTACTTGCCGAGATTGTTCAGCGAGATGTTGTCGCGGATCGAGAACGACGTGACGAGCCCTTCCGTCTTGCGGCTCTCCGGCAGGATGCCGATACCGGCGCGCAACGCATCGGCCGGATCGGCGAGCTTCGCCGCCGTGCCGCGCACGCGCACGTCCTTGCGGTGCGCACGCGTCGCGCCGATCACCGCGAGCGCGGTCTCGGTGCGGCCCGAGCCGACCAGCCCGGCGAAACCGAGAATCTCGCCGGCTCGCAGCGTGAAGCGGTTCACGGGGCCGTCGCGCTCGATCTGCAGCGCGTCGACTTCGAGCACGGCCGGCGCGTCGCTCGGCAACCTGGGCTTCGGCGGAAAGCTGCTCTCGATCCGGCGGCCGACCATCATCCGCACCAGTTGCTCGACGTCGGTGCGCGCGACGTCGGTCGTCGCCACGTACTGGCCGTCGCGCAGCACCGTGATGCGGTCGCACACCGCGAAGATCTCGTCGAGATGGTGCGAGATGAAGATCATCGCAACGCCCTGGCGCTTCAGCTCGCGCATGATCGCGAACAGGTGCCCGGCCTCGGCCGGTGTGAGCGTGGCGGTCGGCTCGTCGAGGATCAGGATGCGCGCGTCGAGCGACAGCGCCTTGCCGATCTCGACAAACTGCTGCTGCGCGACCGACAGCGCGCGGATCGGCGCATCGAGATCGATCGCGACGCCCAGGCGCGCGAAGATCGCGGCGGCCGCGTGGCGCATCCGCTTGCGGTCGCGCGCGCCCCAGCGGTTGCGCAGCTCGCGGCCGAGGAACAGGTTGTCGACGGCATCGAGGTGCGGAATCAGGCTGAATTCCTGGAACACGATGCCGACGCCCGCCGCGACCGCGTCGTGATAGTCCGCGAAATGGCGCGCGGTGCCGTCGATCTCGATCGTGCCGGCATCCGGCTGATGAATGCCGCACAGGATCTTCATCAGCGTCGACTTGCCCGCGCCGTTCTCGCCGAGCAGTGCATGAATCTCGCCGCGCGCGATATCCAGATGAATGTCGGACAGCGCCTTCACGCCCGGAAAGCTTTTCGTGATGTGGCTGAGCCTGAGTATCGTGTCCATCGGATTCTCCGTGCGAAGGGCCTCGGCCGTGCCGCCGCCCTTCGCGTCGCGTCGCACGTCGTTCACCAGCTGAAGCCCTTCGCGTTGCCGCGATCGACCACCTTCACGTCGACCGGGATCGCCTTCGGCACCGTCGCGCCCCACTTGCGCGCCATCGCGATGCCGAGCGCGATGCGCACCTGGTCGGCCGGGAACTGCGCGGTCGTCTCGATGAACTTCGAGTTCGGCTTCTGGATCGCGGCGATCGCCTCGGGCGCGCCGTCGACGCTCGTCAGCTTGATGTCCTTGCCCGACCCTTCGATGGCCGCGAGCGCGCCCATCGAGCCGCCGTCGTTCACGCTGAAGATGCCCTTCAGGTTCGGATGCGCGGAGATCATGTTTTCGGTGACCGACAGCGCGGTCGCGCGCTCCTGCTTGCCGTTCTGCGTGTCGACCAGCTTCACGTTCGGGAATTTCGCGAGCCCGGCCTTGCAGCCGCGCACGCGTTCGAGGATCGGCACGACCGGGATGCCGTCGAGGATCGCGACCTCGCCGCTGCCGCCGATCGCCTTCGCGAGGTATTCGCACGACATCACGCCGGCGTCGTAGTTCTTCGAGCCGACGAACGAGTCGACCGGGCCGTTCGCGTTCGCGTCGACGGCCACCACCACCGCGCCGGCCTTCTTCGCCTGCGTGATCGCCGACTGGATGCCGGTCGAGTCGGTCGGGTTCACGAGCAGGATGTCGATCTTCTTCTGCAGCATGTCCTCGACGTCGCTCACCTGCTTGCTGACGTCGTGATGCGCATCGGTGACGACGACCTGCGCGCCGATCGACGCGGCCGCGTCGTTCAGCGCCTTCTGCATCGTCACGAAATACGGGTTGTTCAGCTCCTGGAACGTCATGCCGATCCGCAGCGGCGCGGCCTGCGCGGCCGTGACGGGCAGCCAGGCCGCGGCGGCGAGCGCGGCAACGGCCGCCATGCGGGCGGCGCGACGGGGGAATGAGGCGGGCGATGCGTGCGTCATGACGGTGTCTCCAGAATTGTGTGCGGCTTTTTCGTGGGTGAATGCGCCCCTCGCGACGTGAACGGCGCGATCGGCTGGGTGAAACGGAGGGGAAACTCAGGCGGGCAACGGCCCGGCGATCATCCGGGCTGCGGGGCGAGTTCGGGCGCGCCGGGCGTCAGCACGCGCGGCGGCATCGGGTTGCCGATCGGCGCCGCATGCAGCGCCAGGTCGCGGCTGCGTGCGTTCAGGCGCTGCAGCGCACGGAATTCGGACGGCGCCATCCCCTTCACCGCGCGGAACTGGCGGTTGAAGTTCGACACGTTGTTGAAGCCGGCCTGGAAGCAGATGTCGGTGATGTTCGCGTCGTCGGCGAGCAGCATCTGGCACGCGGATTCGATCCGCAGACGATTCACGTACTGGACGAACGGCATGCCCGTCTGGCGATGGAACGCGCGCGAGAACGCGCTGACGCTCTGCCCGGTCAGCTGCGCGAGATCGGATTCGCGTAGCTCGGACGCGAGGTTCTTGCCGATATACGACAGCGCGTGGCTCAACCGCGTCGGCGTGACGTCGGTCTGGTCGTACGCGGGACTCGCGAGCAGCGTGCGTTCGGCCGCGCCGCACAGGCGTTCAAGGATCGTCATGAACAGCGCGATGCGGCGCATGCCGCGCGCCGCCAGCAATGCGTCGAACAGCGGCGCGATCGCGGCACTCGTCGCGGCGTCGAAACCGACTCCGCGGCGCGCATCGTCGAGCAGCGCCTGCGCGTCGCGGCATTCGGGAAACGCGTCCATGCAGCGCCGGACGAACGCCGGGTCGAACTGGATCACGAGATTGCGGCGCTCGACGGTTTCGCCTTCGGCCATGTCGCTGACCCAGTTGTGCGGCAGGTTCGGGCCGAGCAGCACGAGATGGCCGGGGCCGAACGAGCCGACGTGATCGCCGACGAAATACTTGCCGTGCGTCGCGACGATCAGGTGCAGCTCGAATTCGGGATGGAAATGCCAACGGATCGTGCGATACGGATAGCCGTGCGACCAGACCTTGAACGACTCGTCGCGTCGCACGTCGACCACTTCGAGATCGGGGTGCATCATGTTGGCGTCTCCATTCCCATGTATCGCTGGCCGGCCTGTTCGGCGGCGCGCCGCGTGTTGCCGCGTTCCGCGCGGCGACGCGACCGGTCGCATGGGAAGCAATGTAGGTCGATCGCGTACGCGGCTCCACCAACTTTACGCCTGATTTCCGATACTTTTTTGCGCGATCCGGCCGCAAACGGCGCCGGACGGCAAATTTGTGCAGTGCGGAACGGCCGTGCGGCCGCCCGCGCCGGCGCCTACGCGCTCGCGTGCTCGCGCGCGGTGCGCACCTCGTACGCTTTCAGGTGGTTGTACGCGATCCGCAGCAGCGACAACGCGTCGGCTGCCTGCGGGTCGCGCCGCGCGAGCAGGTCGCCGATCACGTGATCGGCTTCGACACGCGCATGGTTCTCGACGTCGCGGAGCATCGACGCGGTGAGCGGCGACGGCGTCAGCACCATCCGCTGCATCCGTTCGATGGCGACCGGATCGGGCCGGTGGCCATTGTGTTCGGCGATCGCGCTGCATTCGGCGAGCATCGTCTCGAGCAGGCGGCGGCCATCCGGCGCGGCCAGAATGTCGCCGACCGAGCCGCGAAACAGCGACGTGCTCGCGGCGAGCGTGGCGAGGAACACCCATTTTTCCCACATCCGTGCGGCGACGTCGTCGCTGAGCGTCGCGTCGAAGCCCGCGCCGCCGAGCACGTCGGCAACCGCCCGCACGCGCGGCGATTCGCCGCCGGCGAGCTCGCCGAACGTCACGCCGTGCGTATCGTTCAGGTGCACGATGCGCTGCTCGCGATCGAGCGTGGCCGCGATCACGCACAGCCCGCCGAGCACCTGCGCGGCGCCGAAGCGCTCGCGCAGCACGTCGAGGTGGCGCATCCCGTTGAGCATCGGCAGGATCAGCGTCCGCGGCCCGACGAACGGCGCGAACGACGCAATCGCGTCGTCGAGGCTGTATGCCTTGCAGCTCAGCAGCACGAGGTCGAACGGCGCAATGCCCGCGTTCGCGTCGGCCGCGCGCACCGTCTGCACGTTCGCCAGCGTCAGGTCGCCGCGCGGGCTGCGGATCAGCAACCCGTCGCGTGCCAGTGCCGCGGCCCGGCCGTCGCGCACCAGGAACGTCACGTCACGCCCTGCCGCGGCCAGCCGGCCGCCGAAGTACCCGCCGACCGCGCCGGCCCCTACCACCAGAATTCGCATCGTTGCCTCCTTTCGGTTTCGTTCAGCGCCCGCGCCGGCGCCAGCCCCGGGCGCGCAGCGCGTACACCATCGCCCGACAGTATAGCGACACCCTTTATGCATATGCATAGATACCCTTACCGGCAACGAAGGGATGGGCGGCGGCACCGATTCCTAGGGATAACCCGTCTACGGTAACGCGCATCGAGCGCCGTCAAGATACTTATCCCGTCACGCCGCCCCGGCGAGCCTCCTCGACTGACCGACCACACACCATGCGCAACCTTTCGCTGAATCAGAAACTCGCCTCGATGATCGTCATCCTGTGGCTCGGCCTGCTCGTGATCGCCGGGCTCGGCGCATGGCAGACGCGCGCGTCGATGATCGCGGACCGCCGCGACCAGTTGGCCTCGCTGGTCGCGCAGGCCGCGAGCGTGACCGACCATTACTACAAGCTGTCGCAGCAGAACGCGCTGCCGGAAGCCGATGCGAAGCAGAAGGCGCTCGAGGCGATCGCCGCGATGCGTCACGGCGCCGACGGCTACATCTCGATCAACGATTCGAAGCCGGTGATCGTGATGCATCCGATCAAGACCGATCTCAACGGCAAGGACGTGTCGAACTTCACCGACCCGGACGGCAAGCACCTCTTCGTCGAGATCGTGAAGGCCGGCAACGCCGAGGGCGGCAAGGGTTTCGTCGAATATCTGTGGCCGAAACCGGGCGCCGACAAGCCGCAGGAGAAGACCAGCGCCGTGCAGCGCTTCGCGCCGTGGGACTGGTATCTGGTGACGGGCATGTACATGAACGACGTGCGCACGGCGGTGCTCGCGAGCATCGGCCGCTGGTTCGCGATGACGGCCGTGCTCGGCGCGATCGCGACTGCCGTGATGGTGATGGTGCTGAAGAGCGTGCGCGCGAACCTGGGCGGCGAGCTCGAAGTCGCACTCGACGCCGCGCAGCGCATCGCGCAAGGCGACCTGACCGCGCGCGTGACCGTGAAGCAGGACGATCGAGGCAGCCTGCTGCATGCGCTGCATACGATGCAGGGCGGGCTGATCGACATGGTGTCGCGCGTACGGACCGGCACCGAGAACATCAACGTCGGCGCGAGCGAGATCGCGTCCGGCAACACGGACCTGTCGCAGCGCACCGAGGAACAAGCGGCCGCGCTCGTGCAGACCGCGTCGAGCATGGACCAGATGACCGCGAACGTGAAACAGAACGCGGACAGCGCCGCGCAGGCCGCGGCACTCGCCGGCCAGGCCGCGCAGGTCGCGACGCGCGGCAGCGCGGTGGTCGACGACGTCGTGCGGACGATGAACGAGATCACCGACCGCTCGCACAAGATCGGCGACATCATCGGCGTGATCGACGGCATCGCGTTCCAGACCAACATCCTCGCGCTGAACGCGGCCGTCGAGGCGGCGCGCGCGGGCGAACAGGGCCGCGGCTTCGCGGTGGTCGCGGCCGAAGTGCGCTCGCTCGCGCAACGCTCGGCGACGGCGGCGAAGGAAATCAAGTCGCTGATCGTGTCGTCGAACGAGACCGTCGAACACGGCGCGGCGCTCGTTTCCAACGCGGGCGAGACGATGTCCGAGCTCGTGCAGTCGGTGCGGCGCGTGAACGAGATCCTCGACGAAATCAGCCATGCGTCGCGCGAGCAGAGCGCCGGGATCGAACAGGTCAATCGCGCGGTGGGCGAGATGGACCAGGTCACGCAGCAGAACGCGGCGCTGGTCGAACAGGCGGCGGCAGCCGCGCATTCGCTGCGCGATCAGGCCGAGGCACTGCGCGACGCCGTCACGCGGTTCGCGTTGCCGGCCTGAAGACGCCCGGCGGGCGCGGGCATGCTCAAGCGGCGCCGCCTGCCGGCAGCGCGCCCGCCCCGCCGCCGAGCCCCAGTCCGGCCGCCCGCTGGATCAGCTCGACGTCGTTGCTCGCGCCGAGCTTCTTCATCGCGCTCATCTTCTGCGCGCTGACCGTCTGCTTGCCCTTGCTCAGGCGCTGCGCGATCGTCTTGATCGGCACGCCCGACAGGTACAGGCGAATCACCTCGATCTCGCGGGCCGTCAGCTTCACCGGCGCCTCGCCGCGCTCGCCGAGCGTGTCGAGCGCGCGCCTGACAACCGGCGACAGGTACGCGCCGCCGCTGTAGCTCGAATGGATCGCCGTGACGATGTGGCCGACCTCGTCGAACTTGCTGACGACGCTCACGCCGCCGGTCGCGATGATCGACCGGAAAATCAGCGGATTCTCGTTCGCGACCAGCGCGACGATCCCGACGTTCGGCCGCGTGCGGCGCAGCCAGTCGAACAGCGCGAGGCCGTCCATCCGCGCGTCGCCGCGGATCGCATAGTCGACCAGCACGACATCGCAGTCGACCGTGCCGAGCGACGCAACCAGTTCGGCCGTGCTCCGGCAGACCGCGACGAGCTCGATCGCGCAGGCGCTGCCGGCGACCTGCTCGATGCCGGCCAGCGTCAGCGGCCAGTCGTAAGCGACGACGATGCGAACATTGAATTTCCTCATGCGCAATTCCTGGTGGTTCGCCGGCCGCGCGGCGCGGAACGCGGGCGGCCGGCCAAGCGTTGAAAGGATGAGCAGGCTATTTTTAGCCTGCCACCCGATTCTAGGAAGCCGTGCGCGGGCGGGATATCGGACGGCACGTGGATCGGCCGCCGGGGAGGTAATACAAGTTTGATATTTGCGCGGGTTCAGGCGGCCGGCGGCCAGCGGCGACGGTCGCGGCATCGGCCCGATGGCCAAGGTTGCGCGCCATGCGGTCGCCAGCAGGTAAAATTACGGCCTTTGCATGCCACTCCGGGCTCGCCGGCGGCGAGCGATGCGCCGCTGCCGGCCGCGCGCCACCGCCCTTTTGCCGGCTGCCCGCACTCGCCCCTTTCCTCATGACCGACTCCGATCTGCAATCCGACGACACCTCCATCCACGAAGACGGCCTCTGGCGCGACAACGGCTGGACGGCCCGCATCATCAAGAACGAAGACGACGACGGCTGGGCCGTCGAGATGATCAAGGACGGCGAGTCCGAGCCCGCGCTCGTCGGGCCGTGGACGATGGGCCGCGACAAGAAGAATCCGAAACCGATGGACGCGAACGCGTTCCGCACGCTCGTGAAAACCGCGACCGAGGTGCTGATGCGGCACGAGCAGCAGCGGCGCGCGATGCTGCACAAGGAAGTGACGGTCCAGGGCGACGACGGGCAGGAGGTATCGGTGACGCTCGACATCGTGCCGGACGAGTTCGAGCCGTACGCGCAACTGAAGGCATTCGATTCGTATGGCGAGCTGCTGGCCGAAGCGAAGGTGTCGGCCGGGTTCAAGCTCAACAAGGCCAGCGCGGAACGCTGGGTCGCGTCGGGCTTCGAGCGGCCGGCCTGAGCGGGCGCGACACGCCGGCGCGCGCGATCAGGTGCCGGCGCCCTGCTCGGCACGCGCGAGCCGGCGCGCCGCCAGCTTGCGCCGCACGAACTGCTCGAACTGCTGCGTCGCGACCTCCGGATCGCGCGCGGCCAGCCCGAGCGCGTTGCGCACGAGCTGGATCGGCGTCAGCACGATGCCCCACGGCAGCCCCCACCAACCGAGCGCGGCCGACGCGAGCAGCGCGAGCACCTGCTTCCGGCGTCCGCAGCGGCGGCAACACACGTGGCGCCGCGTCGCCCAGCGGGTGACGAACACGAGCGACACGACGCGATGCGACGCATGGACGTCGACCGGCCGCCCTTCGCGCAGGCAGATCGGGCACGGCCCGTAGCGCCAGTCGTCGACATACTGCCGGACTTTCGCGTCGGGCACCCGTTCGGCCTCGACGATGATCGGATGCGCGCGGGCGCACACCCGGCTGCAATAGCGGCGGCCGTCGATCGACCGGCCGCCGACCAGGAACGTCCTGCCGCAGTGACTGCACTCTGTCACGATAACCCTCGGATAAGCGTGATGCGCCGCGTGTCGGCCGCCAGCGCGGCGATGCGCCGGCGGTCCGCACGGGTCATTTCCTGTCTTAACGGCCGCTGTCGCGCAGTCTTGAGCGCCGCGCACCGGCGCCCATCAGCCGTGCAGCCCGTGCGCGGTCATCAGGCGGTACAGCGTCGCGCGCGAAATGCCCAGTTCGGCCGCGACGTCCGCATGCTGGTGGCGGTTGCGCAGCAGCGTTTCCTCGATCGCGCGCCGCTCGGCCTGCCGGCGCGTTTCCGCCAGCGTCGGCGGCCGCCGCGACGTGTACGCATGCAGTTCGAGATCGGCCGCCGAGATCAGCGGGCCGTTCGTCATCACGACCGCGAACCGGATCCGGTTGATCAGCTCGCGCACGTTGCCCGGCCAGGGATAGTTGTGGATCGCCTCGACCGCGCAGGGCGTGAAGCCGCGAATCCGGTGCGAACCGTCGCCGCGATAACGCCGCAGCACGTAATCGGCAAGCAGCATGATGTCGCGGCCGCGTGCGCGCAACGGCGGCTCGTCGATGCGCAGCACGCACAAGCGGTAGTACAGATCGGCGCGGAACCGCCCTGTTCGCATCGCGTCCTCGAGATCGACGTGGGTCGCCGATACGATCCGTACGTCGACCGCGATCGACTGGTGCCCGCCGAGCCGCTCGATCTTGCCCTCCTGCAGGAATCGCAGCAGGCTCGCCTGGCTCTCGAACGGCATGTCGCCGATCTCGTCGAGAAACAGCGTGCCGCCGTGCGCGGCCTCGATACGGCCGATCTTGCGCTGGTGCGCGCCCGTGAAGGCGCCGCGCTCGTGGCCGAACAGTTCGGCCTGCAGCAGCGTGGACGGGATGGCCGCGCAGTTCACGGCGACGAACGGCGCATCGGCCCGCAGCGACTGCTGATGGATCGCCGCCGCGGTCAGCTCCTTGCCGGTGCCGGATTCGCCGGCGATGAACACGGTGGCGTCCGTGTTCGCGACCTTGCGGATCGTCGCGAACAGCCGGCGCATCGCGTCGCACGAGCCGATCATCGCGCCGGCGGGCGGCACGCCATCGGCAGCCGGGTCGCCGTCCGCGAGCTTCAGCATCCCGTACGCATGGCCGACCAGATAGCCGATCGTCGTATAGGCCGTCGCGTTGCGCACGTAGTCGAAACAGCAACGACGGATCAGGCGCGCGATCGAGAGGTCGCGCAGCCGCTCGCCGTCGGCGAGCGCGACCCAGCCGACGCGCGAGTCGCGCAGCAGCGCCTCGAACGACGCGATGTCGGGCGACCCGAAACTGCCGAAATCGACGATGCCGGCATGCGGGCGGTTCGCCTTGACGAGATTCAGTGCGTCCGCAACGGTTTTCGCGCGCCACACGTCCCAACCGCGAGACGCCAGGCAGTCGGCGAGCGCGGCGTCGTGCCGCTGCGACAGGTAGACGAGCGGCCGCGACGGCACCGCATGATTGCGCCGGGCGGCGACGAACGACATCGCGCCGGCCTCCCTTTCGACATCCTGCGGGCCCGACACTCTCAGTTGGCAGCAATAGTTCACGATGGCCTCGCCGCGTAGGGTTGGTTGTCGGAACGGCCATTGCCGGATCGCATGCGGCGGGGCCCGTGGTCCCGCGGCGCGGCGCCGCCCCGTCCTCGAATCGATGTTTCGTTATCGGCAGAACACGACGCGCTGCGTGTAGATCTGCGGCTCGATGGCCGGCTTCACCGACGTGTTGAGATCGTCGCGATAGGCATGGTAGGTCTTGCCGTTCACCGTCACGTCCTCGGCCCGGGCCGTCTCGATCCTGTCGAGCCCGCTGTGCTGCCACCCGCTCACGCGGTCCGCCGCCGTCACGCTCGACTCGCCGGCGATCTTCTGCGTGATCGCGCTGCCGTCGCTCCACGGCTGCGTCTGCATGTCCTCGGCATGCTGCATCGCGCCGACCGTCTTGCCCGTCGACGTCGGGCCGTTCTGCGCTTCGAACGGTGCGCCGCGACCGTATACCGGCGACTTCCACGACGGCGCATGACCTTGCTCCGGCATCATGTAGACCATCTGCGGATCGCCGATCATCACCATCGGCGCGCATGCGGTGTTGTCGGCGCGGCCCAGCGTCGTCAGCGCCTGCTGAACGCTCACGGCATTCGCGGCGGTCTGCTCGCTCAGGATCACGAACACCGCGGGATTCTGGAAAACCGTCTGCGCAGCGGCTTGCACGCTGACCAGCAGCAAAGCGACCAAAAAGATCCTCATGATTGAGGCCTCCTTGCATCCTCGTCAGGCAAAAAGAGGTGTTGATCTCGGGGATGGGACCAACACCCGTCCAACCGGAAACGTCCATCGGGCATCGGGGCCGGGCGCCGGCCGGGCGACCGGCATTCGGCCGCGCGGCAGACGGCCCCGCGTGCTTACGACGACGTGCTCGTCGAGATGACGGCCGGCGCCGGCGCAACCGGTGCGGCCGGTGCGGCCTGCTGGTCGACCGTGGCCGGCGGCAACGCCTGGGCCGGGTCGCTCAACGCCGGCATGTCGGCGGCGGGCGCAGCCGGTGCGGCAGCGGATTCGGCCGCTTCGGGCACCTTCGCGTCGGCAGTCGGCATGTCGGCCGGCGCTGCTGCCTCAGGCAGCGCGGCTTGCGGAGCGGGCGCTTCGACAGTCGCTTGCGGCGCCGGCTCGGCAGCCTTTGCATCGGCTGCCGGCGCCGTGACGACGGCAGCGGCCGGCATCGGTTCGGCAACCGGTTCGCCTGCGGCCTGCGCTGCGTTGTCGGTGGCGGCCGGCATCGGCTCCGGTGCCTTGTCGGCGACGGGCTGCACGGGTTCGGGCGCCTTCGTGTCGGCAACCGGCTGGGCGGGCTCGGCGGCCTTCGTGTCGGCAACGGGCTGTGCGGGCTCCGGCGCCTTCGTGTCAGCCACGGGCTGGGCGGGCTCGGCGGCCTTCGTGTCAGCGACCGGCGTGGCAGGCGCTTGCGATGCCTTGTCAGCCACCGCGGGCGCGGCGATGACAGCCGCAGCCGGCACGGCCGCCATCGCGGCTGCCGGTACGACCGCGGCGGCAGGCGCGGCGGCGACGGCAGGTGCCGCAGCAACCGCGGGCGCCGCTGCCGCCGGTGCAGCCACTGCCGGCGCCGCGGCGGCAACAGCGGGCGACGCGACCGCCGGGGTGGCCGCGGCGACTGCCGGCGCGGCGACGGCCGGGGCGGCGGCGACCGGCGCGACCGCCGGCACCGGAATCGGAACCGGCACCGAAACAGGCGCTGCCTGCACCGACGTCGTCTGGATCGGACGCGTCGGCGCGGATGCCGGCGCGGCCGAGCCGAGCGGCGGCAGGCCCATGCGGTCGCGCACGATCGGGTCGCGATACTTCACGTCGTCCGCGACGGTCGCTTCCACGCTCGGCGCCACGTTCGAACGCGCGAGCGGCGCGGTCGTGCCCGGGCACAGGTGGCCGGTCGCTTCCACCGCGCGCCGGTTCGCATCGCTCTGGCACAGCAGCGCGAGCGCCACGTCGGTCAGGCCCATCGCACGGAATTCACGCGCATCGAGACGCCGGACGCAGGCCTGGTCGACCAGCGTCGTGCCGCCCGTCGCGCCGAAGCCCGGGAACGACACACCGACGCTCACCGAACCCATGCAGGTATCGGACAGCGTGGTCGTGAGGCCGGGCGCCTGGATCGCCGGGTTGGTCTTGATCGTCTGCGTACCGGAGTAGTTGACGTTTTCCGAAGTCTGGGTGTTGTACGGGTTGGTGCCGGGCGCGCCCGACGACTGCAGCGACTGCGGCGTCACGCTCGTGCCTCCGCTGGTGCTGGACGGCATCGTCACGTTGAAGTTCACGCTCGAATTGCCGCTGCCGCGCACCCCGCTGGAACTGGTGGCATTGCCGCCGCGCGAGCTCGTGGTGTTCGTGTTCATGCTCGAACCGCCACCCTGGCTGACGGCCGTCGACGACGTCGAGGACTGCGCGCTCGACGTCGAGTCGGCAGTTTGCGCGTGGGCACCGATCGTGGTCATCGCGAACATCGCCGCGCATGCCACCTTGATCCTGTTGCTGTTCATTTCACTCTCCGGACGAGGTTTGACCTCCGACCCAGGCAACCGTACTAATTCCCCTGAATGCCTTCAGTTTTCGCTGCTTCCCCGAACTGCTTCCAGCCGCTGCCCAGCTGGGACCACGAGCCGGCCGACACGCCCTGCCACTGCTGGGCATCCGGTCCGCCGATGGCACTGCCCGACGAAAGCGTTTGTTGTTCTGACGGTTTGGTTGTCTGGTCAGGATTGTTTGACGTCTGCATAGTCGATTGCCCACCATCGGCAGCACGGTCAGCGCCATACGCCGTCAGAGACGCGAGCATCAGAGCGGCGGCAATCAGGTTCTGCTTCATGCCAACTCCTTACGTGACAACAATGCGGAAAAGAGACCAGCGTCGCTGGGAAACTGGTCCCCCCCCACACCTGACTAATGACTGCTCCCGGTCGCGCTCGAACTGCCCTGGCTTCCACCCGATGCGGACGGCGAACCGGCCGGACCGGTACTCCACGCGGTCGACGAGTTGTAGTGAGTCGAACCCGTGATCGCAGCGGACCCACCACTGCCCGTCAGCCCGGCGGCACCCGCGTTGGCGTTGCCGTTGTCGTTCGCACCCGTGGCCGTGTAGTGGTTCGCGCCGAGTACGATCGTGGCGGTCACCCCTCCCGACAGCGCATTCGCGTTCTCGTTCGTTTTGCTGTTTCCACCGAACGAGCCTGCAGCACCGATACCGCCGCCTGCCGCGAACGCGCCTCCGTTCATGCCCGAACCGCTGGCCGTCGAAGTCGAGTTGTGATTGGCGGACGCCGTGCCGACGGAACCAGCGGGTGTCACGGTACTGCCGGCGCTTGCACCAGCCGTCGATGTCGAATTGCTCGTATAGCTGCCGGATCCGACCAGTACCGAACCGGACACACCCGCTGCGACGGATTGCGTCTGGTTGTTCGTGAACGAACCTGCTGCCAATGCGGCCGACGATAGGACGGTGAGCGCTGTCGCTAATATGACTTTGGCTTTCATAGCAATTCCTTGCTGTGAGGAAGTTCGGCGGTGGCGGAGCCAGGCCCGCCCTGATGGGGCGAAGCCCGGCATCCGTACCGCCAGCCAATGACGAACGCTACGCGCCGCGGCTTAGTGGTGATACGTCCAGCCAGTCGAGCCGGCATTCGCACCGCTGCTGCCGCCAGCCTGTGCGCCGCCGAAGCCGAAGCCGCCGACCGTCGACGTTTGCGTGTGGCTCGTGTACGAGACCGAAGCGCTGCCCGGGCCACCGGCAAGTGCACCGGCGGCACCGAGTGCTGCGCCCGAATCGGTCGCGGAGAAGTGGCCGAACCCGGCAACTCCGGCCATCGTCTGGCCACCGCTCGTCGAATTGCTGCTCGACACCGTGCCGCTGCCTGCAAACGCTGCACCCGAAACCGCCAGAACTGCTGCTGCAATCAGAAGCTTCTTCATGGTCGACTCCATAACGGCGTGGAGAGAATGAGCAAGGAAGACTGCACGCCATCAACCTTCCTGCCTCGAGCAATCCTTAAAAAATAAGGATTACTATCAAATCAATAAATTCGTGCTGGCTCTTAATTTTAATTTTTTGTCTATTTTTGACAGCCGAAGTCTAGTTTTATGTTTTCAGCTTGTCCAAAATTTATGCGTAGGTGTTTTCTATTATTTTTACGACCATTGAATATTTTTAAAAAAAACACCTCCAATTGCGCAACCGGAATGACGCACGCATCCTCCGGCTCACGATTTTCGATACCCCGTCGAAAACGGATACCGGCACTGGCATTCGTTTCGAAATCAAAAATGCGCGAATATATACCACCGCAAAATACGACAGCCGTTCAAATGGCGCCCGTCAGCCGAGCGACGACGGTGCCGCATTGCAGACAGATGGCATGTTTGCTCCCTGAGCTGGCGAAGAAAGGGCGTCCGGACAATCCGGCCGACGTGCGTTCGATCTAATCCGGCCGGCGCCGGTACTGGCCCGGCGCGATCGAAACCGCCCTGCACGGTTGAAGACGAAACGGCGTCACGCTGTCCGGCACGAACAGCCTGACCCATCCGGGTGAGCTGAATGAAAGGGGGCACCCCTGTCGCCCGCTCGTCACGAGGCGCGACAACCGCCGCGGCACGCGGCCGGCGCGGACGCCGGGAAAGCGATGGAATACCCGCGACGCTGGCACTGCGTCGTGAGCAACACCCCGATTTCTCCGACTACCCCATTGGTGCGCAAAATACGCGCGGATCACACTACTGCTTATGGTCTTCATCGCCGTTTCCCCGACTGCTTACTGACGAGTTGGTCGCCCCCACATCTTTGTTGCATCGTGTCGACCGCCCGCCGATGCGTCCAATACCGCAAGCAGCGTGCCACGCGTTGCGCCATCGTTCGTTGCGCGCGCCGAACCGCCGCCAGGCCGCGGCTTTTCGCCGGAAACGTCGTTTTTTGTTTCAGGAATGTATCGCGGCAAAGGTTTGGCACACGTCACGATCGCTGCGCTTCATGACGCAATCCCGTGATTAGACGGACGAATCCGGCCCGCGGCGCGTTGTCGGACGGCAGGTTGAACGGGTGTTTCAAACTTGAGAAGCGCGCCGCGGCGCCCGCCGGGCGGCGTCCGTGTTTCCACTGACGAACGACGCTTCGATGCGTATGCGGCCCGGCTTCCGTGCGAAAACGAACGAGAATCGATCCACCCTGCGTACGGCCCCGGCGCCAGACGCAACGGCCTTCGATGCGTCTTCGGCTTGCTTATCCCCGGTTAGGCAAAACGAATTTGATTCATTCGTGAAAATACCGACACGATCGCGCGACGAAAAATGTTGCCATCGCGACCGTTACCGGCGTAATAATTAAAACAAATGTAAACATGGAATGCCGGCAAAAGCACAAGCACCATTTTTCATTCCGGCTCAACCCACCTTTCACGCCGGATACACCCCGAGGATGCGACACATTCGAGAAACGTTTTCAAGCATTTATCCGCTCGATTCTCATCGATGAAACATGCCGATTCAACGTGCGCCTTACGTTAACAATCTCGTAAAAGCCTGATTTATCGAGCGTTTCATCGTATCGAATCGCATTGATCCGGCGCTCGCCCGGCTCATTCGCCTGTCCCCACGATTCACGCGTGAAACGCCTGCACGCCTGTCGATCGGCGAAGGCATGGCCGTGCCCGCGCCCGGCGGCGGCGTGTCGTCCGTGGCATGCCGATTGCCTGATGTCCGGCTCTCACCGAGCGGCACGCCACGGCACACGGAGCACCGGCGGCGGCCCGCTCGCAACCTGCGTGTCGGGGAAACGGCGATGAAGATCACCACCGATCGATCGGCGCTTGCGCCATTCAAGCATCAACGGGGTTGTCAGCGAAACCGGAGCGCCTGTCGCGGCGCTTCGTCGACATCGGAACAGGCGGACCGGCGCTTGCCGAAACGGCACCCGTGCAGCGGGATGGAGCGCGTGCGCGACGCCGTCGGACAGATCGACCTGTGGTTCCTCGAGATGCTCGACGAAGGAGACGGCGATGAATGACCGCGCACCGCCCGAGACGCGTGCCGGCCGGTGCCGGCGGCACCTCAGCCGAGCAATTCCTTCTTCCGCAGGTGCACGACGTCGCGCATCGGCGGCGCGCCGAACAGCCGGCTGTATTCGCGGCTGAACTGCGATGCGCTTTCGTAGCCGACGACGGCGGCGACCGACCCGACGTCGCCGCCCTGCCGCAGCAACAGCCGCCGCGCTTCGTGCAGCCGCAACTGCTTCTGGTACTGCAGCGGGCTCAGCGTCGTCACGTGCTTGAAATGATGGTGCAGCGACGACACGCTCATGTTGACCGCCTGCGCGAGCGACTCGACGCGCATCGGCTCCGCGAAGTGATCGCGGATCCATTCGATCGCGCGCGCGATCCGGTGCGTCTGGCTGCCCGCGATGGCCATGTGTCGCAGCCGCGTGCCCTGCCCGCTCGTCATCAGCCGGTACAGCACTTCCTTTTCGATCAACGGTGCGACGACCGGAATGTCGGCAGGCGTATCGAGCAGGCGCAACAGTCGCAGCGCGGCGTCGAGCAGCGGCGGCGTCAGTTCGGCGAGCGCGATCCCCTCGCCTTCCGGGCCCGCATCGGGCTCGGGCAGCCGCATCTCGGCCGCCAGCTCGACGATGCGCTGCGGATCGAGCGTCAGCGACAAGCACAGGTACGGCGCCTCCGGCGACGCGCGCGTCACGCGCGAGAGGATCGGCAAGTCGATCGACGTAATCAGGCAATTGTGCGTGTCGTATTCGTAAGCGTGACCGGCCACGATCACGCGCTTCGCGCCCTGCGCGGCGATCACCAGCGCGGCCCGCGACACGCCGCAGCCGAGATCGACCGGACGCGTGTGCCGATGCAGCATCAAGCCCGGCACGGCCGTCGAATGCGAGCCGTCGGCCGGTGCGAAACGGCCGATCAGCGATGCCAGCTCGCGCCGCCCGGATTCGCGCGACGCCACGATATCGGTCATGTCCATGACGCATCCTCGAATGATTTCCCGTGTCGCGGGAGCATAGCGAAACGGCTCGCCGCGTGCCGGGGATTTGCAGGATTGTTCAATAAATTTGCAGGATTGGGTAGACGCAAAAAGCGGCGGCTCGCGCACACTCCCGGCTAACCTGCCCGTATGGCGGGTTTTCCCCATGGAGACATAAAAATGCCTACCTCGTTTGTCCTGAACGGCAAGAACGTCACGCTCGACGCCGATCCGTCGATGCCCGTCCTCTGGGCGATTCGCGAACACGCGGGACTGACCGGCACGAAGTTCGGCTGCGGCATGGCGCAGTGCGGCGCGTGCACCGTGCATCTCGAAGGCCAGGCCGTCCGCTCGTGCGTGCTGCCGCTCGCCGGCATCGCGGGCAAGCACGTCACGACGATCGAGGGCCTGCAGAGCAAGCCCGCGCACGCCGTGCAGGCCGCCTGGGTCAAGCTGCAGGTGCCGCAATGCGGCTACTGCCAGTCCGGCCAGATCATGTCGGCCACCGCGCTGCTGGAACAGAACCCGAAGCCGACCGACGCGGACATCGATGCCGCGATGAACGGCAACCTGTGCCGCTGCGCGACCTACGCCCGCATCCGGGCCGCGATCCACGACGCAGCCGCGACGCTGGGAGCCTGACCATGACGATCGAACTCGACAACACCGGCTCCGTGCGCCCGTCGCGCCGCACGTTCCTGAAGACCGCGGGGGCCGCGGCCGCGGTCAGCCTGACCATCGGCTTCGACTTCACCGGCTTCGGCCGCCGCGCGCTCGCCGCGACCGCGCCCGAAGCCGGTTTCGCGCCGAACGCATTCCTGCGCATCACGCCCGACGGCACCGTCACGGTCATCGCGAAGCACGTCGAAATGGGCCAGGGCGCGTATACGGGCATCGCGACGATCGTCGCCGAGGAGCTCGACGCGAACTGGTCGAACGTGCGCGTCGAAAGCGCGCCGGCCGATGCGAAGCGCTACGCGAACCTCGCGTTCGGCACGATGCAGGGCACCGGCGGCAGTTCGGCGATGGCGAACTCGTGGCAGCAGCTGCGCGAAGCGGGCGGCAAGGCGCGCGCGATGCTGGTGTCGGCCGCCGCGGCCCGCTGGAAGGTGCCGGCCAGCGAGCTGACGACCGCCAATGGCGTCGTCACGCACGCGAAGAGCGGCAAAACGGCGCCGTACGGCACGCTCGTCGCCGATGCGTCGAAGCTGCCCGTGCCCGACAAGGTCACGTTGAAGCAGCCCGCCGATTTCAAGCTGATCGGGCACCGGATCCCGCGCGTCGACGCGTCGGCGAAATCGAACGGCACCGCGCATTTCACGCTCGATACGACCTTCCCCGGCATGCGCGTCGCGCTGCTGCAGCGCCCGCCGCGCTTCGGCGCCACGGTGAAATCGTTCGACGCGACGGCCGCGAAGGCCGTGCCGGGCGTCGTGTCGGTCGTGCAGGTGCCGGGCGGCGTGGCAGTCGTCGCGAACGGCTTCTGGGCCGCGAAACAGGGCCGTGACGCGCTGAAGGTCGAGTGGGACGACGCGCACGCGGAAAAACGCGGGTCCGGCGAGATCATGCGCGAATACCGCCAGCTCGCCGACAAGCCCGGCACGTCGGCGCGCAAGGACGGTGACGCCGACGCGGCGATCGCGGGCGCGGCGCGCAAGATCAGCGCGTCGTACGAATTCCCGTATCTCGCGCACGCGCCGATGGAGCCGCTCGACGCGGTCGTCAAGCTGACGGCGAACAGCTGCGAAATCTGGGCCGGCGACCAGTTCCAGACCGTCGACCAGGCCAACGCGGCCAGGACGGCGGGGCTGAAACCCGAACAGGTGCAGATCCACACGCTGTATGCGGGCGGCAGCTTCGGCCGGCGCGCGAACGCGTGGTCGGACTACGTGGTCGAGGCCGTGTCGATCGCGAAGGCGCTCGGCGCGGACGGCAAGCCCGTCAAGCTGCAGTGGACGCGCGAGGACGACATCCAGGGCGGCTTGTACCGCCCGATGTACTTCCACAAGCTCGACGCGGGCCTGACCGCGGACGGCAAGCTGGTCGGCTGGCGCCACCGGATCGTCGGCCAGTCGATCCTCGCCGGCACGCCGTTCGAAGCGTTCATGGTCAAGAACGGCGTCGACGCGACGTCGGTCGAGGGTGCGGCGAACCTGCCGTACGCGGTGCCGAACGTGTCGGTCGAGCTCACCACCGCGAAGACCGGCGTGCCGGTGCTGTGGTGGCGCGTGGTCGGCAGCTCGCACACGGCCTACGCGGTGGAGGCGTTCATCGACGAAGCCGCGCACACGGCGGGCAAGGATCCGTACGCGTTCCGCCGCGACCTGCTCGAGAAGGAACCGCGGATGCGCGCGGTACTGGATCTCGCCGCGCAGAAGGCCGGCTGGGATCCGGCCAAGCCGCTGCCGAAGGGCCGCGGGCGCGGGATCGCGGTCGCCGAGGCGTTCAAGAGCTATGTCGCGCAGGTCGCCGAGGTGTCGGTCGACGCGGACGGCAAGGTGAAGGTCGAGCGCGTGGTGTGCGCGGTCGATTGCGGGATCGCGATCAATCCCGACATCGTCGCCGCGCAGATGGAGGGCGGCATCGGCTTCGGGCTCGGCGCGGCGATGCACAGCGCGATCACGCTGAAGGACGGCCAGGTCGAGCAGCGCAACTTCGACGGCTACCAGGTGCTGCGGATGGCCGAGATGCCGAAGGTCGAAGTGCATATCGTGCCGTCGGCCGAGGCGCCGACCGGCGTCGGCGAGCCGGGCGTCGCGCCGGTCGGCCCGGCCGTGGCGAACGCGATCTTCGCGGCGACGGGCAAGCGGCACTACGTGCTGCCGTTCGATTCGGCGGAGGGCGCGAAGGCCTGATGTGCAGGCGCACCGGCCACGGGGCGAAACGCCTCCGTGGCCGGTCTCCATCCAGCCGCCCCTCGCGTTACGTCAGACGTAACGCCCGTCACCCGTAACATCCCCACCCGATGCTACGTAACAATCCTTCAATGATGCTCGGACCCCTTCAGTGTCCGCCGCGCCTCTCCCGTTAAAAATTCTTTTAAATTCAAGGCTGCCGGGCCGCGCGCAGCCGTGCCGCCGCCGGTCGGCGCTCGATAATCCTCTGCCTGGCCCGAAAGTTGCAGCACAGGACCCGCAAACACTCCTTAATGGACATGTGAGGGCCACCATGGATTGCAAATACCTGTACATCGACAACATAAAAATCAACTTCGTGCGCCGCACGATCGAAATCGACAACAAGGTCGTTGACGTGACGCCGCGCGAATTCGACGTCGTCGAATTCCTGCTCGACAACATGAACAAGATCGTGCCGCGGCAGGCAATCCAGGAAGCCGTGTGGGGCCGCGAGCTCGGCGTGTCGTCGCGCACGCTCGACACCCATATCTCGCGGATCCGTTCGAAGCTGCAGCTCGAACACGACAAGAACCTGCGGATCATCCCGATCTACGCGGTCGGCTATCGCCTGGTGCTGTTCGGTGCGGCCATGACGCACGTCGAGCGCCACGATGCCGCGCCGGTCCTGCGTGCCGCGCCGCAACCGGCGATGGCCGCCGACTACGCGTGACGCTGCCCCCGCGCGCCGCCTGCTCGCGGCGCAGCGGCCACGTCCCCCCCACCGCGCTGCGCCCAGCCGCAGCGCCTCGCGGCCTGCCAGCCGGATCCGGCCTGCACGCCCTCCGGCCCGCCAGCCAGTCGCGACCCGACCGCCGCCTCCGGGCGGCGGTTGCTTTTGGGCGCCGGCCGCCGCCTGCCCGGCTTCATCACGCTTCGTAGCACCCCGCTAGCTCGATCGCCGCACGATGCGTGCGACTACGGATTCCGGCCCGGCACGCGGCCATGGCCGTCCCTACAATCGACGCAGCAGCCGCGCGCCCGACGGCGCCGCCGGCCCCGGAACAACCCGTCGAATCAACGCCGAATCCGCCCCGATCCCGCCGTGCCTGCGCAGTTCCTGACGAATGCCGACGCCGGCGACGCCGCGAGCCGGGCGATGCCCGCCGCTTCCGCGCCCCCCGCCGCTGCGCCGGCGGCGGTCGCGCTCGACGCGTCGCCGTACCTGCCGCGCCTGTCCGCCGCCGCCGCGCGCGGGCTGTCGCACGCGTACGGCGCGACGGGCGCCGTCCCGGTCACGCTCGGCGAGCACGCGTACGAGGTGCGCTGGCGCGTCGACGCGGAGCCGGCCGCCGATGCGCACGCGTACCGCTTCGTCATCGGCCCGGCCACCGGCACGCTGTGGATCGATCCGGTCGCGGAAACGGAATGGCTCGGCGACGCAGCCGATCCGGCCGTGCCGGCCGTGATCCGCGCGGCGCTGCTCGCCGACCTTGGCGCGCCGCTCGCGGCCGTGCTGCAGGCCGCGACGCGGCAGCGCGTGGAGCTGCTGCCGCCGCCCGAGAGCGTGCCGGCCTGGCGTGCGGCGCCGGCCGCGCTGCGCTTCGAGCTGCGGCGCGCCGATGCCGCGTGGCGTTGCCATGGCGCGCTGCTGTTCGACGTGCCGGATGCACTGGCCGTGTTCTTCGCGACCGCGCCGGCCGCGCTCGCCGATGCGCGCGCGGCCTACGCGAACCTGCCCGTGCCGCTCGTGTTCGAGATCGGCCGCACCGAGCTGACGACGGCCGAACTGGCCGACGTCGTCGGCGGCGACATCATCGCGATCGAACGCTGGCAGGCGCACGAGCAGAACCTGCTGTGCGTCGCGCGGCTGGCGGCCGCGCCGGCGTGGGAAATCACCGGACGGCCGTCGGGCAACCGGCTGACCGTCGAACGAATCAGGGAGATGCCTTTGGAACCGACCCGCACCGACCACGCGCCCGTCACGACACACGATGCGCCATCCGCCGATGCGCCGCGCACGCTCGACGGCCTCGCGGTCGACCTGCGCTTCGAGCTGCCGCCCGCGTCGATGCCGCTCGGCGAGCTGAGCACGCTGCAGCCGGGCGCCGTGATCGAACTGCAGCAAGGGATCAACCAGAGCGTGATCCATCTCGTCGCGAACGGGATGCTGATCGGCACCGGCCACCTGATCGCGGTCGGCCAGAAACTCGGCGTGCGCGTCGTCACGCTGACGCAACCCGCGCCGCGCGAGCGCTGAACGATGGGCAACCTGCCGAACCCGGTCGCGCTGATCGCGGTGATCGCCGCGCTCGGCATCGCGCCGTTCGCGGCGCTGATGGTGACGAGCTACACGAAGCTCGTGGTCGTGCTCGGCCTGCTGCGCTCCGCGCTCGGCATCCAGCAGGTGCCGCCGAACCTCGTGCTGAACGGCATCGCGCTGATCCTGTCGCTGTTCATCATGGCGCCCGTCGGAATGTCGATCCGCGATGCGCTGCAGGCGCGCCACTTCGACGCGTCGGGACAGCTGTCGACGGCCGACGTCGGCGCGCTCGCCGATGCCGCGCTGCCGCCGATCAAGGAATTCCTCGTGTCGCACACGCGGCAGCGCGACCGCGAGTTCTTCGTGCGCACCGCGACGTCGGTCTGGCCGAAGCACCGCGCCGACGGCATCAAGGACGACGACCTGCTCGTGCTGGTGCCGAGCTTCACGCTCGCCGAGCTGACGAAGGCGTTCCAGATCGGTTTCGTGATCTACATCGTGTTCATCGTCGTCGACCTGCTGGTCGCGAACATCCTGCTCGCGCTCGGGATGCAGATGATCTCGCCGACGACGATCTCGGTGCCGTTCAAGCTGCTGCTGTTCGTCGCGCTCGACGGCTGGTCGCTGCTCGTGCACGGGCTCGTGATGTCGTACCGCGTGGCGGGTGCGGGATGAACGCGCGCGGCCTGCGAATCGCGGCGGCGTGCCTGTGCGCGCTGGCCGTGCTCGCGCTGGCGGGCCTGCAGCCGCGTGACGCGCGGGCGGCCGGCGCCGCCGCGGGTTTCGCTCGACTCGCGCGCGCCTGCGCGCCGAACGTCGATCCCGACACGCTCGCCGCGCTGGTGCGCACCGAGTCGGGCTTCAATCCGTATGCGATCGGCGTGGTCGGCGGCCACCTGACGCGCCAGCCCGCGTCGCTCGACGAAGCGCGCGCGACCGCGCGCGAACTGTCGTCGCGCGGTTACAGCTACAGCGTCGGCCTCGCGCAGGTGAACGCGCGCAACTTCGCGAAATACGGGCTCGACGAAACGACGATGTTCGAGCCATGCCGCAACCTGCAGGCCGGCGGCGCGATCCTGACCGAATGCTTCGCGCGCTCGTCGGGCACCGGCCGCGCCACGCAGGCCGCACTGCGCGCGGCGCTGTCGTGCTACTACAGCGGCAACTTCACGACCGGCTTCTCGAGCGGCTACGTGAGCCGCGTCGTCGCGAGCGCGCAGCGCAACGCGCGCGAAGGCGGCGTCGAACCGATCCCGGTGGTGCGTGACGTGCCGCCGCCGGCGCGGCAGCGACGCATGGACGCGGCCGCGACCACGCCGCCCGATCGCGCGCGCAGGCTGCCGTTGCCGGCTGCCTCCGCCGACCCGCCGTCGTGCCATGCGCGCCCGGTCGTGATGATGTGCCACGGCTTGTCGGCGAGCCAGACGAAGCGGCTGTGCGTGCGGTGTCTCGATCAGTGACCGCATGAGCGCGCGCGGCGCCCTGCACGCGCGTCGCTTTCAGGGGTCCGAACCACGCCGCGCGGCACGGCTGCCGCACGCGGCGCCCGTCTCGTAGCCCGCGCGGCGCCCGGGCGCCGGCCCCTTCCTGCCGCTACGAAACAGCGGTGTTCCCGTCGCCGGGGGCGTCCGTACACTCGAACGATCACGTTGCGGCGCGCAGGGCGCCGCGCGTGCCGCGCATTGGGCGGTTCAACGGAGACGAGCATGCTGTTGATCGACGGAGTGGGACTGGGTGTCAACTGGCAGCGCTTCCTGTCGGAAACGCTGAATCCGGTCGTCGCACCGCCGCCCCCGCCGCCTCCGCCGCCGAAAAAGGACGATCCGGCCGCCGGGCCCGCGAGCCCGAGCATCGCCCCGCCGATTCCCGTCACCGCATCGCTGGCCACCGATCCGTCGAAGCCGACCAACGCCGAGATCCAGTCCGCGACGTCGCTGATCCAGAACATGGCCGCGCAATATACGGCGCCGCCGCCCGACATCACCGTCGAGAACGACAAGACGCGCGCGGTGCAGAAAGCGATCCAGGACGCGCAGACGAACTACGACAACGCATCGCAGACGCTGCAGGGCGCGCAGAACGTGCTGCACCTGGTCAACCGCGATCCCGAGTCGACGGCCGACGACCGCAAGACCGCGCAGGCCGACTACGCGAAGGCGCGCACGGCGGCCGACACCGCGCAGCGCGAGCTGAACGTGACCACCGACGCCGGCTACATGATCCTGTACGGCGAACAGGCGAACGCCGACATGCCGGCCGGGATGAAGATCGACGATTCCGGCAAGGTGACGGACGCCGGCGACGCGCAGCACGCGGCCGACCAGCAGTTCAAGACGCTGCTGGCCGCCTTCCCCGATCATGCGAACGATCCGAACTGGGTACCGCAGCCGGGCGACTGCAAGAATCCGCTGCAGATCCGGCTCTACGACGACTGGCAGACCGCCAGCGCGAAGGCGGCCGTGGGCGCGTCGAAATACTTCGCGGACGTCGCGAATTCCAACCTCGCGTATACGCAGTTCCAGTCGTACCTCGCCGATCCGGACTACAAGGCCGCGCTCGATGCGGGCGTCGGGCGGCTGAACGATGCGCTGCAGCCGCTGGAACTGCAGGTCACGATGCCCGACGCCCCCGCTTCGCAGGATGCCGCGCAGCAGGCGGTCACGTCCGCCGCGAAGGATGCGAACTACGCGAACGCCGCGTACGGCGCGGCCAACGACAGCCTGGCGCTCACGAACGCGCAGCAGCGCTACGATTCGGCCAGCGGCAAGGAAGGACCGACGGTGGTCGTCGCGAATGCGGTGTCGGACGCGAAGACCGCGCTCGCCCGCGCGCAGACGGCCGCGAACACGAGCGGCGGTTATCTGCAGATGCTGTCCGCGCAGCGGCAGGTCGACGCGCTGCAGGCCGACTATACGAAGAAGCTGGACGCATCCAACGCGTGGCACAAGGACAATCCGCACGCGATGATCAAGGATCCGCAGGTCGATATGGACCTCGGCGATGCGTATGCGAAGCTCGATCAGGCGAAGCAGCAGGCAAGCATCGCGCACGACGGTTTCGTCGTCGCGTACGGTGCGACGCTCGCGCAGCAGTACGACGATCAGGCATCGCAGATCAAGGCGCAGGTGAACGCGCAATCGATATTCACGAAGCCGAGGCTTCAACCGCCGCTGCTGACGCCGTCGCTGTCGACCGCGAACGGCCTGCCGGGGCTGCCCGCATCGTCGTTGTCGACGGCGACGTCGGCCGCCCCCTCCGGCACGCCGCCGCTGCCGAGCGCATCGCCGCTGGCCCCGCCGACGTTGCCCGGGTCCAACGGCGCAGCGTCGCTGCCCGCGTCGCCGCTGCTCGACAGCCCGTTCCTGCTGCCGCAGTCGTCGGGCCCGTCCGCCGCGCAGGCCGGCCCGACGATGCTCGACGTGAAGCGCATGCAGACCGTCGCGGGCGCGATCCGCGCGGCCGACGGCCGCATGTCGGATTCGGTCAACGAGCGCGCGACCCAGCTCGCGCTGTCGCAGGCGCGCATCCAGCAGACGCAGGCGAAGAGCACGCTCGCGTCGGTGCAGAAGCAGTACGACGACTGGGCAGCCGCGAATCCGCCGCCGATGCGTTTTCGCACCGTCGCGGGCGACGACATGATTCCGGCGCCGTCGATGCCGCGGCCCAACCTTTACCAGGACCCGCTCGACAAGGCGAAGGCGGCCGTCACGCAGGCCGACAATGCGGTGCAACGTCTGCAACTGCTGAGCGAGACGTCGCATCAGCAGGTGTTGATGGATCAATTCGACGCGGGACTCGACGAGCGGCTGCGCTATGCGGCGCCCGACTCTGACGCCGGCAACGACTACAAGAAGGCGCTGCACGACTTCTACGAGGCGCACCGCGGCGAGCTGTCGAACTCGCTGCTCGACGCGGCGAGCGCGAGCACGCAGAACGGCGATACGATCGCGTTCGGCAAGCTGACCGACAACGAGCAGCGCAACCTGATCGGCGTCGCGCTCGGCATGCAGCCCGACGTGCCGAACACGGCATCGTCGAGCGATGGTTCGGATCCCGTATCGCCGACGAAAGACGATGTCGCGCGCTACACCGACAAGGACAAGCTGTCGACGATCAACAGCGTGCGCGACAAGCTGCTGTCGATCGGCGGCGGTGCGACGACGCAGGTCAACGTGCTGCCGATGGTCTACGCCGCCAAGGATGCCGGCATGACCACCAGCGCGCTGTTCAAGGTCAGCGGCAAGGACGGCACGCAATACGTCGACGAGACGGCGAGCACCTACAACGACATCAACGACTACATCGACAACAACGAGCTGTCGAAGGACGGCACCGTCGACATCGCGACCGGTCACAACGCGGACGGCTCGCTGCAGCTCGTGTCGAAGGCCGCGCATCACGAAAGCGGCTTCGACAGTTTCCTGAACACGCTGACCAGCACGGGCCTGAACATCGGCATGATGGTCGGCGGGATGGCGCTCAAAGGTCTCGGCACGCTGCTCGACGGCACCGGCATCGGCGCGATCGTCGGCGTGCCGCTGAACATCCTCGGCGCGGGGATGATGTACACGGCGATCGGCGCGACGATGACGAGCGCGGGCCTCGATCTGGCCAACCGTGCCGACCACGGGCGCAGTCTCAATCCGTTTACCGACGCGGGCGCACGGGCCGACTTCATCAACCTCGTGCCGATGGGCGCGGCGGGCGCCGCGAAGCTCGCCGGCAGCAAGCTGTTCACGCGCGCGGTCACGGCGCTCACGCGCACGCCGAAGGTCGCATCGGTGCTTACCACCGGCGCGCGCGCCACCGCGGTCGTGACGGGCGTGGGCGGCGCGGTCGAGGCGTTCGGCGAAGCGGGCTACGACTATTTCGTCAAGGGCGACACGAAGGCGGCCGGCGAGCAGCTCAAGTCCGGGATCACCAACGTCGCGCTGATGGCCGCCGGTGGCCTCAAGGAACGCGCGGTGACGTCGGTGCGCACGCACACCGGCCGGCCGGTGCCGATCCGCGGGGCCGACGGCGACACCGTCACGGTCGACAGCCAGATGCTCGGCCGGATCCTGAACAAGGGCGACGTGTCGTCGCTCGCCTACGGCCGCACCCGGGCGACGCTCGACGGGGAAGCCGTGAAGGTGTCGCCCGACGGCATGCTGATGGTCGGCGACAAGATCCTGACCTACGACAACCAACCGATCCGCGTGCTCGACAAGACGTCGAGCAAGCAGATGCCGCCCGGCAAATCGGTGGTGCTCGGCGAGGACGGCACGCTGTCCGTCGTGTCGGCCTCGCCGAAGGAATGGACCAACGGCACGCGCATCGACGACGTGACGGGAACCGGCGAGCGCCTGTCGTTCGGCCCGGACGGCGAGATGACCACGACGCCGAACGTCGTCCCGAAGACGCGGCTCGAACTGCTCGATCACACCCTTGCGCAGACGAGCGAAGCGATCCGGCAGGCAAGCGGCGCCGACGCGCAGGCGCCGCGCAGCCTCGCGCAGACGGCCGCCGAAAGCGAAACGGCCAGCACGGCGAACAACGCCCGCAGCACCCAGCGCGCGAGCCAGGAACGCGCGCGCGTCGATCAGCAGCACGACGAAACCGAACTGGACCGCACGTCGGCCGCGCGCAACGACCGGCGCAGCGAGGACGCGCAGGCGTTGCGCACGCGGCCCGCCGACCTCGAGGAACCCGCCGGCGGCGGCACGCGAACGAAGACGGATGGCTCGCCGCCGCGCGTCAACGTGAAAATCGTCGACCTGACGGACGAAGCGCCGGCCGCTCGGCCGGCCGCGCGCGATCCGGCCGCCGTCGCGGTCCCGCGCGGGCCGAGCGCCGAACCGCTGGAGGTCGGCGACCGCACCGTCTATGTCGTGCGCGACCGTATGGCGCAGGACGCGCCTGGCGCACGGCCGTCCGCGTTGCGCCCGCAGGATCTCGACGAGCCGGTGATCGTCGTCGCGGGCGAACATGACGCGGCACTGGCGCCCGAACTCGCGAACCGCTGGCAGAAGCCCGTCTACGCCGCCGCACCCGACGCGTTCGGCGCCGACGGCCAGCTGCGCGCCGACGCACGCGTGCTGCGTTTCGATCCCGCGCCGGAAACCACGGCCGCCGAAACCGGCTTGCCGGGCGCGGCCGCGGCCGACGAAACGCCACCGGCATCGCCCCGCCCGGCTGCCGGCGACGACACGGTGATCGTGCTGGCCGGCAAGCGCGGCCCGAACGAACCGGCGATGCCCCGTACGGCCGCGCCGCCCGAGCCGGTCAAGGCGCTCGACGGCGTGTTCAGCGCGCCGAACCGCGTGCTCGTGCTCGTCAAGCCGGAACGCCCCGGTGCGCCCGAGCGGAACGCGGAGCGGGAAACGGCCGCGGCCGACCGCGGCACGCGCGCGATCGACGACGCGGGCGACCAGACCGCACGCGCACCGACCGGCGGCGAACGTCGCGCCGCAGCGAACGACGACATCGGCCTCGCCGCCGCGCACCCCGAAACGACCGAGACCGCCCCGCCCGACCCCGGCGCATCGAAGCCGGGCTGGGTCACGCGGATGCAGATGCGCTTCGGCGGCGCGGCGCTGCCCGAAGCCGCACAGGCGCTCGCGATGCAGTCGGGCACGCTCGCCACCCAACTGCGCATGCTGCAGGACGCCGGCTGGCGCGTGACGCTCGGCAAGCGCGGCGGCGGCAGCCGCATCGACCCGCGCAAGCGTCGCGTGACGATAGACGGCGCGCTCCAGCATCCGGGCAGCATCACATATACGCTCGCGCACGAAGCGCGCCATGCGGTCGAGGCGATGGCCGGTGTGCTGAATCTCGACTACGGCAACCGCAGCCGCTTCACGCGCAAGGCGCTCGAAGCCGAGGCGCGCGCGCAGATCAACGCGTTCGAGGCACGCTACGAAATCAAGCTCGCGGGCGGCGGCGACATTGCCGCGCATGTGCGCCTGCCCGACGCGATCGAGCGCGAAGGCGCCGCGTGGCGCGCGCCGTCGCACGACTACGCGGGCACGGTCGGACGCCTCGTCGACGCATTCGCGGATGCGCCCGTATCGGGCCGCGACGGCGAGACCTACCGCGACTTCTACGACGACGTGTGGTCGCGCCAGAAGCGCCGCGGCGGCATCCCGCGCCGGATGCCCGCGCCGCAAACGCACGAGACCGCCGACGCGCCGCGCGGCGTGCGCAGCTTCGACGAACGCGTCGCCTGGAGCCGCGCGCATGCCGACTATGCGTCGCCGTTCGGCGACGGGCCCGTGCCTGCCGCGGCCGACCTCCAAGCAGCGCGCAGCCGCCACTTCACGATGCTGCAGGACGAAGGCGTGCTGATGCTGCATGCCGACACGTTGCCGGACGGCACGCTGCTCGCGGATGGACAACCGGCCAGCGTGCATGAATACGCGCTCGACCAGGCGCCGTCGTTCCTGATCAAGGACGGCTATTCGATCGTGCTGTCGGCGAAGCACGGCGGCGATGCGGCTGCCTCGCAGCTCGCGAACCTGTGGCAACGGCCGGTGTATGCGCCGCCCCCGCACGCGGTCGGCGAACGCGCGGCGCTGCTCGACACCGGCGTGTTCCGCCGCTACGACCCGGCGCCCGCGGCACCGCACGATCTCGGGCCGCTGGCGGCCGACGCCGAAGGCGTGCACGTCGAGGGCAATCCGGCCGCGCGGATCGACGTCGAGCGTCACGTCGGCGAACTGCTCGGCGCCGGCGGCGAAAAAACCGTGTTCGCGCTCGGCCACGATGCCGCGCTCGCGGTTTACGACCACGGCCCGCATACGTCGGAAGCCCGCCAGATCGAAGCGGCGATCGACGAGAGCATCGCACTCGACGATCTCGCCGCGTACGACCTGAAGACCGTGACGATGCACGGTCCGTTCTCCGCGCTGAACCGCGTCGCCGTGCTGTACCGGCCGCTGGGCGTGTTCCACAGCTACGGCTTCGAGACGGGCGCGCTGCCGCGCGTGGTGTCGCGCGCGGCGCTCGAGCATATCCGGCAGATTCGCGAAGTCGTCGAACGCACGGGCATCGGCTTCGACCTGCAAGGCCTCTTCACGCGCGGCGGCGATTTCCTGCTGAGCGACCCCGGCCCGATCGGCACGGGCGCGGGCGAGCACTTCACCGCGCTGCAGCGGCTCGCGGTAATCGAGCGCGCGCTGACGCAAGGCCTCGAGCGCGGCAACATCGAACTCGCGCATCCGCGGCTCGCCGAAACGCCGCCGCCCGATGCGTTCGTGCAAAAACCGTCGGTCATCACGCGCGTGCGGATGCGCTTCGGCGGCGCCCCGCTGCCGAAGGAAGCGTACCGGCTGATCGACGCATCGAGCCTGCTGTCTCAGCAGCTTCGGCTCGGCACCGACGCCGGCTGGAAAGTCGTGCGCGGCAAGCCCGGCGGCGGCAGCAAGATCGATACGCGGCGGCGCCGCGTCACGATCGACGGCGGCCTGCGGTCGACCGGATCGATGGTCTACGTGCTCGCGCACGAGGCCCGCCATGCGCTCGAGGCCGCGACCGGCACGCTCGGGCTCGACTACGGCTCGACGCAGGGTTACGTGCGTAGCGCGCTGCTCGCCGAGGCGCGCGCGCAGGTCAACGCATTCGCGGTGCGCGACGAGATCCGGGCGAACCTCGGCGTCGACATCGGCCGCCACGTCGCGCTGCCCGAGGCGATCGCCAACGAATACGGCCGCGCGCGGCCCGGCGACGCGGCCTCGCTCGCGCGCCTCGCCGACGCGTTCGAGCACAGCCCGACGTCGCTCGACGGCGGCGTGACCTACGGCGAGCTGTATCGGCGCCACGCGCAGGCCGCGCGGCGTACCGGGGTCACGATGCCGGCGCCGCGCGACACGGCCGCCACGCTCGCCGAGGAAACGGCATGGTCGCGCGCCCGTCCGGTGAAGACGTCGCCGTTCGACGGCAAGCCGGTAGCCGGCGTCGACGCACTGACGCTCGACCGCTCGGGCCCGCTGTCCTACGACCGCGACGGCCGCATCGTGATCGTGCATGGCGTCACCGACGCGCAAGGCCGCCTCGTCGATCCGGACGGCCGGCCATACACGCCGGTCGAGGTCACGCTCGCGCACCGCTCGGTGCTCGGCCTGCCCGGCTCGTCGGTGATCCTCTCGGCACGCAACGGCCGCGACGCCGCCGCGTGGCTCGCGAACGTCTGGCAGCGCCCCGTCTACGCCCCGCCGACGATCGCGGTCGGGCTCGGTGCCGAGGCACGGCTCGGCCATACGAACGCGTGGCTGCGTTACGATCCGGCGCCGCACCTGCGCCCGGACCTCGGCGCGCTCGAGGTGGACGGCAACGGCGTCCACGTCAGCGGCGATCCGGCCGCCCGCGTGCCGGTCGAGCGCTTCACCGGCGCGGCAACCGGCGCCGGCATCGAGAAGACCGTGTTCGAGCTCGGCCGCCGCAATGCGATCGGCCTCTACCTGGGCACGGACAATCGCGCGATCCTCGGTCACATCGAATCGATCCGCCTCGAACAGGAAGGCCTCGCGGCGCTGCGCGCGCACGGGCTGCGCACGCTCACGGTCGGCGGCCCGTTCGCGGCCTTCGATCGCGTGGCCGTGATGTACGCGCCGTTCGCGTCGCTGAGCAGCCACGACGTGATGGCCGGCGTGCTGCCGGCGCGCGTCACCCGCGACGCATTCGCGCAGCTCGACCGCGCGCGCGACATCACCGCGCGGCACCGCCTGTACTACGACTTCGAAGGCGTGTTCGACGCGCACGGCGACTTCTACCTGAGCGACCCGTCGACGGTCATGACCGATGCGCCGAAGCTGAACGTCGAAGGCATCGTCCGCGAGATCGGCGCGCTGCGCGTGACGCTCGAGGACGGCATCGCGCGCGGCGCGATCGAGCTCGCGCATCCGGGCATCGCCGAACACCTGCCGCCCGACGCATTCGTGCAGAAGCCGTCCGTCATCACGCGCATCCGCATGCGTTTCGGCGGCGCGCCGCTGCCGAAGGCCGCTCATGCGCTGATCGACCGCTCGAGCCTGTTGCGCCAGCAGGTCGCGCTGGCCGGCGAGGCCGGCTGGCAAATCGTGGTGGGCCGGCCCGGGCGCGGCAGCCGGATCGATACCGCGAAGCAGCGGATCGTGCTCGACGGGCAGTTCCACGGCACCGGCACGCTCGTCTATACGCTCGCCCACGAAGCGCAGCACGCGGTCGAGACGATCACGCGCCGCCTCGCGCTCGATCGCTCGTCGCCGGAGGCGCTGACCGACAGTGCGCTGATGGCCGAAGCGCGCGCGCAGGCGAACGCGTTCGCGGTGCGCCGCGAAATCCTCGACGACGGCGGCATCGACATCGCCCGGGACGCCCGCCTGCCCGACGCGATCGCACGGGAAGCCGACCACGTGATGCCCGGCGACGAAGCCGGGCTGCGCCGGCTCGCGGCCGCCTTCGGCGATGCCGCGCCGTCCGTGCCCGGCCACATGAACTATCGCGCGTACTACGCGAACCAGGCCGACGCGATGCATGCGCGCGGCGTGCCGCGCGAGATGCCGGCGCCCGCACCGCAGCCGGCGTCGAACGTGCCGGCCGCCGCCGCGACGGCGGACGCCGCGAGCCGCCGGCATGCGCTCGATCACCTCGCGTCGCACGGCAAGCGCGACCTGGTCCGCATCGACGGTTCGCAGCTCGCGTCGCTCCAGCAGATGAAGGAGGCGTTCGGCACGAATGCGCACGTGCTGATCGCCGAGCATGAACCGCGGCCGGACGCGTCCGTCGAGGCGCGCCATGCGCAGCCGAAGTTCATCGCGAGCATGCGCACCGACGGCAACGGTACGTTCGTCGACAAGGCGTCCGCCGATCCGGCCGCGCCGATCCCGGACGCGGTCTATCGCGCGCTGAAGGACAACGGTGGCGCGCAACGGGCGGACGTCGATTTCTACGTGTCGCCCGTGTCGCTCGCGCAATTGCGCGAGTACGGCGGCGCCGCGCGGATCACCGCGCGCAGCGACGGCCGCACCTGGGAAGCCGAACAGGCGGCGGCGACGCCCGACGCGAGCGTCGTCACGACGCTGAAATCGCTCGCCGACGCGCCGCGTTTTCGCCGGCCGAAGCAGGCGGCGAAGGCGGCCGGCGACGGCGCGACGCTTTACGCGATCGACAAGGAAACCGGCAAGGTGCTCGGCTACGCGACGCGCAACGCCGCGCACGACTGGACCTATCACGAGTCGACCTCGCTCGGCGACGCGACGATCGCACCGCGCGATCTCGGCGCCGCGTTCCGCCGGCGCGCGCGCAATCTGTCCGGCGGCCGGCGCGGCGTGCGATTCGTCGTGACGGACGTCGCGCACGACACGGTCGAGCGCTACGGCGGCTTCGCGCCGGCCGCGATGCGCAAGGCGCTCGGCGACGAGAAGCCGCCGATGCAGAAACTCGGCACGCGCGTGCAGCGCGGCCTCGCGAAGGCCGATCCCGGCGTGCGCCGCAAGATCGCCGAGATCGACGGCACCGACAGTCCGTTGCTGCCGCCGAAGCTCGTCCCGGACAGCGAACAGCTCGCGATCGACTTCAGCGGTGCGAACACGCTGCATCTGATGCGCGCGCTGGAGTTGAAGGCCATCCGCGGCGATCACTACGTGTACGTGTACGAGACCGATCATCCGGTCGCCGAATCGCTGCATGCGCGCCGCGGCATCATCGCGATCCGCGACGGCAACGCGCGCTGGTACGACGACGCCGAGCAATTGCGCGCCCGGCCGGACGCGGGCCGCCCGCTCGACGAGATGCCGCTCGGGCGCGGCCCGTTCGGCGCGAACCAGCACTTCCTGCTGTCGACGCTCGCGCCCGATGCGTTCGATCCGCGCGCGACCGCCACGCAGAAAGCCGCGCTTGCGCAACGGCTCACGCAGTTGCTCGACGAGAAATCGAATTTCGATGCGCTGCCGGCGAAGTTCGACCTCGCGACGCGCTGGATCCGCACGCAGATCGCCAGCCAGATCGATCGCGTGAAAGCGGCGCAGGCCGACCTCGCCGCCGCCCAGCAGGCCGCGCAGCCGGCGGGCGGCGGCACGACCCGCCCCGCCGGCCGGGTGCGCAATGCGCTGCGCGGCAAGGGCGGCCGGCGCAGCCGCCGCGCCGCGAATGCGTCGAATGCGTCGAACGTGCCGGCCGCGCCGAAGCCGCCGAAAACGCCGGCCGCCAAGCCGCTGACGCTGCGGCCATACCAGCCGAGCCTGGGTTCGAGCACGGTCGCGGAATGGGTGATGCGCTACGGCGCCGCCAAGGTGGCCGACTGGTTCCCGACGGTCGACCGCGTGAAGGCGGTCGCCGCACGCCGGAACCAGCCCGATGCCGGCGGCCTCGCGCTGACCGACGAACCGCAGACGATCCTGGCCGACGCACCGATGCTGAAAGCGCTCGGCATCCCCCTTGGTCTCGCGCGCGAGGTGTCGAGCATGCCGTCGCGCGGGCCGGTCGCCGATCCACACGGCGATCACAACCGGTTCGTGAAGTGGATGCAGGCGTACGCCACGCGCCACAGCGCGGCACGCATGATCGACAAGCGCGCGATCCAGGCGTTCGTGCGCGCGCCGGCCGAGATCCAGGACCGCGTCGCACCGATGGCACGTGCGTTCAACCTGCGCGACGATCCGGCGCTCGCGGTGCGCTACATCGACCAATATGGCGGCGCGATGCCGGTGGTGTCGATTCCGGTCGATCCGCACACGCTCGCGGCCGCGCGCGGCGGCAAGCACGACCCGGCGTTCATCCGGCGCGCCCGCCAGTTCGGTTCCCCGATCGGCGCGCGCTACAACGAGGCCGACGCGACGATCACGCGCGAGGCGCCGGACGGCACCACGCGCACGCTCGAGCTCGACGACATCGCGCATCTGCACCAATGGCTCACCGCGGCGTCGCGCTACGGTTTCCAGCTTCGTCTCGAAGCGGCGGCCGGCCGCCCGCTCGTGTCCGCGGACGACCGCCGCACGATCGCCGGCACCAACGACAGCTACGCCGAATACACGCGGCTCATGACATCGTTCGAGCGCTGGTCGCACGATCACCCCGGCGCACCCGCGCCGAACGTGATGCTGAGCTTTCACGGGTGGGACGCCGTGCTCGAACCGGTGCCGGGCGCCGGCCACGTCGAGCTGCTCGATGCGCTGCTCGACCGCAAGGCGATCGACTGGCTGCACGTCGGGCTGTCGTACGGCACGCACGGGACCGACTTCATCGCGAACCAGGACCTGACGCGGGCGCTGGCGGAACGGATCGTCGACTATTACCAGACCGACCGTCACGGCAAGTTCGCCCGGCTGCACGGCGCCGACGCGCTCACGCGCGTCTTCGAACCGGTGAGCCCCGAGGCGTTCGCGAACCAGCAGCAGGTGCTGTTCGCGGAAATCGCGCGCATCGGCAAGTCGAAAGGCCTGTCCGACGACGCGCTCGCGACGCTGCGCAGCGAACTGTACGAACGCAACACGACCGCGCTCGTCAACCAGGCGCGCAAGGCGACGATCGAGCATGCGATGACGCAGTGGGCGTCGGCCGACCATCCGCCCGCCACGCGCACCGAAAAACTCGCCCGCCGCTTCGGCGAACGCTGGCTCGCGGAAGCCGGCGGCCGCGCGCCGGCACGCGGCACCGTCGTGACGAGCGCCGATCCCGCCGGGCCGCTGGCCGACAGTCGCGCCTACTGGCAGTCGGTGGTCGAGCGTGAAGCGCTGAAGAACGATCCGTCGAAGCCGATCAGCGTCGGCCGGCAGATCGCGGCGAACCCGAAACAGGCCAAGATGATCGAGGAACTGCAGGCGCTCGCGCAGATCAACGCGCTGCGCGTGCACCGGCCGTCGTTCCGCAAGGCGGAGCTGTGGAAGTCGATCGGCTTCAGCTCGCTCGTCACCGGGGCGGGCGCGCTCGTGATCGCCGATACGCTCGGTGCGACGCACGTGCTGCGGCACGACATGCTGAGCAGCGCGACGTCGTCGTTCCTGCTGGGCTCGCGTCTCGGCCGCGTGTTCCAGGTCATGCACCAGGGCGCGGTGCGCAGCCTGCAGGCCGGTGATCCGAAGGCCGCGCAGGCGGTCCTCACGCGGCTCGAAGTGACGCTGTCGCGGCAGTTGCGCTCGGGCGCGCACGATTACGGCCAGAACCGGCGCGCCCAGCTGGAGCAAATCTCGAACGAAGCGCGGACGCTGGCCGCGCAGTACGTCGAACTGAATCGCGTCGGGCTGATGAGTTTCGACGACGCGACCACCCACATCAAGGCGCTCGCCGCGGACGTGCTCGCGCAGATGCAGGGCACCGTCGGCGGCACGTCGCTGCAGCAGCTCCATACCGGCAACCCGCGTCACCTGTTCGGGATCGCGGGTCGCGCGGGCGCCGCGATCACGTCGACCGCGACGCTCGCGGTCGGCATCAGCGGCGTCGTGCACGCGCACGGCGCGTTCGATCTCGCCTACGGCTCGGCCGCCATCGCGAGCGGTGCGTTGGGTGCCACGTACGCGGGGCTCGTCTATACGATCGGCGCGCACCGCGTGAATGCCGACAAGCGCAGCCGCATCGTGCGCTTCACCGATTCGGCGAGCGACTTCATGGCCGTCGCGTACGGCGGTCTCGGCACCGGCGTGCAGTGGAGCGGCGGCCATTACGATCTCGCCATCGCGACCGGCGTGTCCACCGCGCTGCTGCTCGGCGGGCGCCTGAACACGCATTTCCCGAACGCGACGCCGCTGATCAAGAAGATCCCCACGGCCGTCGTGCTGATTCCGGTCGGCGCGTTCGCGTACAAGCTGATCGAAGGTCTGTGGACGACGTTCTTCGGCTCGGGGTCCGGCGCGTCGAATCAGTCGAATCAGTCGAATTCGTCGCAATCGCATCTCGCACCCGGCGCGTCGCCGAGCGCTTCGGCCCATCCTTCGGCCAGCGCCGCGCCGAGCGCTTCGGCGACCGCGTCGCCCGGTACCTCGCCTGCCGCGCCGGCTTCACCGTCGGCCAGCGCCACGCCGTCGACCGCGCAACCGTCCGGGTCGCCGCAGCCCTATATCGTCGTGGCCGGCGATTCGCTGTGGGTGATCGCCGACCGGCATCGCCAGTCGCTGCTCGACGCCGCGCACGTGTCGCGCGCCGACCAGCAGGCGATGCCGCGCGGCAAGCAGGATATGCTCGCACTCAACGAGATCCTGCAGCTCAATCCGTCGGTTTCACGCGATCCGAACCAGTTGTCGGTCGGCACGCCGCTGATCGTGGGCTGATATCGGCGCGCCGTCCGCGGGGCGCCGATATCACGCCGCATCACGCCGCCCGCTGATGTTCCAGCCACGCCTGGAACATCAGCACCGTCCACAACGGGTGCTGCCAGTTCATCCGGCCGGTCTGGTGCTGCCGCCACAGCCGCTCGACCGCGGTCGCGTCGAAGAAGCCTTCTTCGCGCAGCCGCGACGGGCGCAGCAGCGCCTCGGCCCAGTCGCGCAGCGCGCCGCGCAGCCAGTGATCGACGGGCGCGCAGAAGCCCTGCTTGGGCCGGTCGATCAGCGCGGACGGCACGTACCGGTCGAGCAGCCGGCGCAGCAGCGCCTTCGACTGCCCTTCCGGCAAGCGCACGGACGCCGGCACGCGCCACGCGAATTCGACGACGTGATGATCGAGGAACGGCATGCGCGTCTCGAGGCTCACGGCCATCGCCGCGCGATCGACTTTCGCGAGAATGTCGGTCGGCAGGTAGGTGAGCGTGTCGATCGCCATCGCCTGCTCGGCGAAGCTCAGGTGCGCGGGCCACGCCGACACCGTGTCGAGCGGCGTCGGCGGCTCCTGCCCCGACAGCGCGATCCGCTCGGGATGATGCACCGACGACATCAGCAGCCGGTACAGCCCGATGCGGCTCTCGGCCGTCATCACGTGGCCGAGCTTGTGCAGGCGATCGCCGATGCGCGTCGCCGTGTCGCGCGCCTCCACGCCGCCCCACGCGCCCTGCGCGACGGCCGCGAGCTGGTCCGCGTGATCGGGCCGCAGCGCATGCAGCGCGGCCGCGATCCGCGCCCGCACGGCCGCCGGCACGCGGTGCAGCTTGCGCCACAGGCGCGGCGTCAGGAAGTAGCGCGTATAGCCGCCGAACAGCTCGTCGCCGCCGTCGCCGGACAGGCTCACCTTCACGTGCCGGCGCGTCAGTTCCGACACGAGGAAGGTCGGGATTTGCGACGCATCGGCGAACGGCTCGTCGTAGATCGACGGCAGCTTCGGGACGACGCCGAGCGCATGGTCGGCCGTCACGTAGAGTTCGGTATGGCGTGTGCCGAGGTGGCGCGCGACGGCCTTCGCGTAACCGGCTTCGTCGTAGCCGGCCTCGTGGAAGCCGATCGTAAACGTGTCGACCGGCGTCGACGATTGCGCCTGCATCAGCGCGACGATCGTCGACGAATCGATGCCGCCCGACAGGAACGCGCCGAGCGGCACGTCCGCTTCCATCTGCCGCGCGACGGCCCGGCGCAGGATCGCGTCGAGCTGGTCGACGGCTTCGTCGGCATTGCCCTCGAACGGCTGCGCACGGCCCGCCTCGATCGTCTGCTCGAGCGTCCAGTACGCCCGCACGCGCGGCGTGTCGCGCGCATGCTCGAACTGGATGTAGGTGCCGGGCGGCAGCTTGTGGATGCCGCGATAGATCGTGTAAGGCGCAGGCACGCTCGACTGACGCAGGTACAGGCACAGCGCGTCGCGATCGATCGCGCCGTCGAAACCCGGATAACCGCGCAGCGCCTTCAGCTCGGACGCGAACACCAGCGCGTCGCCGATCCGGCCGTAGTAGAGCGGCTTCTCGCCGATCCGGTCGCGTGCGAGCGTCAGCACGCGCGACGCGCGATTCCACAGCGCGAACGCGAACATGCCGGTCGCGCGGCGCAACGTTGCCTCGATACCCCACGCGACGATCGCCGCGATCAGCACCTCGCTGTCGGAGTGGCCGCGCCACGCCGGTGCGCGACCCGCGCGCTCGAGCTCCGCGCGCAGTTCGCGATGGTTGTAGATTTCGCCGTTGAAGACCATGACGTAGCGGCCGCACGCGGATGCCATCGGCTGCCGGCCATGCACCGACAGGTCGAGGATCGCAAGTCGCCGGTGGCCGAGCGCGATGCCGGCTTCCGGGTCGACCCAGATCCCCTGCCCGTCCGGCCCGCGATGCGCGAGGCTCGTCGTCATTCGCGCGAGCGTGCCGCGCGCTGTCTCCTCATCGAAGGCGACGCTATTCAGAAAGCCGTCGATTCCGCACATTTGATTTGTCTGCCCCTGTTGACCTGTTCCGTCATGTACCGCGCAAACTCGCGGCCGCCGTCGGGCGTGACGGTCGGGCCATATTACGAAGAAATAAATCAGCAATAATTCACTGGTGAACGCAGACGAAATCCGGAAAAAAACCCGCGTCAAGCCCCGGGGGCGGATCGCCCCGCCAAGGGGCCATATCGAACGGGAATGGACGGCCGATGCGCGACGCGCGCAGGAAATAAGGGCGGCATGCACAAACGCTCACCGCCACCGCGCCACGCCGCGTCACCCCCCGCCGGTCGCCCATTTCAGCAACTGCGCGACCTCGCGGAAATGCTGCGGCTGAATCGTGCCGTTCTCGGGCGTCGTCTCGTACAGCGCCTGGGCGAGCCCGACGTTCGCGAGCGTCGGGCGCAACGCGTCGCGGGCGAGCCGCACGATCCGCTCGGCCGCGTCGCCCTCGCCGCGCGCGAGCACCCACGGCAGCGTGCCGATCCCGCCGTAATAGAGCGCCACCGCGACGCGCGGCGAATACACGACCACCGACGCGTAGCCGATACGGTCGGGCAGCGACGCGAACTGCGCTTCGCGCGCGAGCTGCCGGCGCTTCGCCTCGATGTGCGGATCGCCTTCGTCCTCCTTGTGCTCGCGCCGCACTTCGTCGATCGACATCTTCATCTTCTGGTTGAACTCGTGCCGCTGGTGCACGATGTCGATCAGCGCCATCACGATGTAGATCAGCGCGGCCCAGCCGAACAGCAGCATCAGCAGCTTCACGATCAGCGCGAGGATCGAGACCGGCCGCGTGAAACCCGACTGCACCGCCGGGTCGAGCGACTCGACGATCAGCCAGCCGAGCGTCGCGACCAGCAGCGCCGTCTTCAGCAGCATCTTCGCGAGATTGACGAGGTTGCGCAGCGACCACAGGTTCTTCATGCCCTCGGCCGGATTGAGCCGCGACAGCTGCGGCACGAGACGGCTCCACGCCATCACGCCGCCCACCCGCACGAAGCCCGCGAGCAGCCCGGCCAGCAACCCGGCCGCGACGATCTGCGCGGACAGCGTCGCCCAGTCGCGCGCGGCGCCGTCGATCAGCACCGCGAGCCGCGCGGCCGGGTCCGCCGCGCCCACCGCGTCGAACACGAGCCGGAACAGCGCCTGCAGCCGCGCGAACAGCGAACCGATGCCCACCGCGAGCGCGACGCACACGCCGACGAAGAACGCCGACGAAACCGTCTCCGCGCTCTTCGGCACGTCGCCTTTCTCGCGCGCCTCGCGCAGGCGCTTCGCGGTCGGCTTCTGGTCCTTTTCGGCCATGTCGGTGCCGCCGCGCTCAGCCGCCGCCGTGCGCGGCGAACAGCGCGCGCAGCAGCGCCATCAGCCCGCTGTCGGGGCTCAGCAGCGAATGCAGCGACGCGTACACCACCGGCAGGAACAGCATCATCATCAGCAGGGCCAGCGCGCTCTTCAGCGGCTGCGAGAACACGAAGATGTTCAGCTGCGGCACCGCGCGCCCGACGAGGCCGATGCCGAGCTCGACAAGGACCAGCACGATCGTCACCGGCGCCGCGAGCTTCACCATCCATTCGAAGATCGTGTCGGTCTGTCGCACGATGAAGGTCTGCAGCATCGACGAGAAATCGGGGCCGAGCGAACCGATCGGCCACCACGCGTACGACTGCGCGAACAGCTGCACCAGCACCTGCAGGCCGCCCGCCGTGACGAACAGCGTGATCGCGACGAAATTCAGGAATCCCGACGTCGGACCGCCCTCGTGCCCGCCCATCGGATCGAAGAACGCGGCGCTGCCGCTGCCGGTCTGGAAGTCGATCAGGTAACCGACGCCCTGGATCGCGAACAGCACCGCGCTGAACGCACCCGCGAGCAGCATGCCGACCACCGCCTCCTTCGCGACGAGCAGGCACCACATCAGGAACGGCAGCGCGGCCACCTGCGCGGAATCGATCGCGGGCGCGACGAATGCGGCGATCACGACGGCGATCCCGTTGCGCACGAGGCCCGTGATGATCTGCTCGTTGAACACCGGCACGACGAACATGACCGGCAACAGGCGCGGCATCACGTAGAGCAGCGGCCGCAGCGTGCCCGCGACGTCGTTGAAACCCGCGGCCTGATCTAGCATCGGCGCTCCGCGGCCGCGGGTGGCGCGGCATCGTCGGCCGCGGCCTCGCCAGCCGGGCCGGACATCTCCGCATCGAACGCGGCGGCCGCTTCAGGCGGCGTGGACGCATGACCGGCCGTATCGCCCGCCCCGGCCACCCCGGCCACCCATGCGCCGGCCGTCGAGAAACGCCGCACCGCGTAACCGTCCGCGACTTCGTCGGCGTCGCGCTCGATCCGGGCGGCGCGCGCCTGCAGCGCCTTCTCGCCGGCCTTCTCGAGCTTGTCCTCGGCGGCCTTCGCCTTGCGCGCGGCGCGCTGCAGGTCGGCGAGCGTCGCCTCGTGGCCGCGATGCAGGTGCGCGGCCTGGTTCACCGATGCGTTCGCGGTGCCGATGTGGCGGTCGAACGTGCGTGTATCGGCCGCGGCCTCCTGCAGCGCGCGCGCCTCGCGCAGATCGTCGGCGAGCCGCACCTGGATCGCGGCCTTCGCGGCAACCTGTTGCGCAAGCTGCGCTTGCGCGGCATCGAGCGCGCGACGGCTCTGCGCGGCGACGCCCTGCTGGCGCGCGGCCGCGACGCGGGCGATCTGGCTGCGCATCTCGCGCACGCGCTTCAGGCGCGCGAGCGTCGCGAGCACGAGGCGGTCGTCGGTTTCAGACATGATCGTTCGCCAGCTTCATCAGCTTCGCGAGCTGCGCATCGAAACGCACGTCCTCGTTCGACGCCTGCGCGCAGAACGCGCCGATCGCGTCGCGCGCGCGCAGCGCGAGATCGCCGAGCCGGTCGCTGCCTTCGCGATACTCGCCGATCTGCACGAGCAGCTCGATCTCCTGGTACTTCGCGATCAGCTCGCGCACGCGCGCGGCCGCCTGCTGGTGCGCGCGGCTCGCGACGAGCGGCATCACGCGCGACAGGCTCGCGAGCACGTCGATCGCCGGATAGCGGTTCGCGAGCGCGATCTTGCGCGAGAGCACGATATGGCCGTCGAGGATCGAGCGCACTTCCTCGGCGATCGGGTCCGATTCCTCGTCCCCTTCGACGAGCACCGTATAGAGTGCGGTGATCGACCCGTGCGCACCCTGCCCCGCACGCTCGAGCAGGCGCGGCAGCACCGCGAACGTCGACGGCGGGAAGCTGCGCCGCGTCGGCGGCTCGCCGCTCGCGAGGCCGACCTCGCGCTGCGCGCGGGCAAAACGCGTCAGCGAATCGACCAGCAGCAGCACGCGCTTGCCCGCGTCGCGGAAGTGCTCGGCGATCGCGGTCGCGACCAGCGCGGATTTCACGCGCTCCATCGCGGGGCGATCGGAGGTCGATACGACGACGATCGACCGCGCGCGCACCTCCGGCGACAGGCTGTGCTCGATGAATTCGCGCACCTCGCGACCGCGTTCGCCGACGAGCGCGATCACGTTCACATCGGCCTGCGCACCGCGCGCGATCATCCCGAGCAGCGTGCTCTTGCCGACGCCGGACGGCGCGAAGATGCCCACGCGCTGCCCGACGCCGAGCGTCATCAGGCCGTCGATCACGCGCACGCCGGTCGGAAACGGCGTGTCGATCATCTTGCGCGCGAGCGGATTCGGCGGGTCCTGCTGCGTCGACACCCACGCGGCGCCCGTCACGGGCCCGCGATCGTCGAGCGGCCGGCCGAGCCCGTCGAGCACCCGGCCGAACAGCCCTTCCCCCACCGGAAACACATGCTCGCGCCCGGACGGCACGACGGTCGTCTCCGGCGACAGCCCGGCCACGTCGCCGAGCGGCGTGAGCAACGTCGTCTGCCGCGAAAAACCGACCACCTCCGCGAGCAGCGTCGGCTGGTTCGGCGTGCGCAACTCGCAGATCTCGCCGAGCCGCGCGCGGATGCCCGTCGCGTTCAGGATCTGCCCGACCGCGTGATTGACGCGACCCTGCACCGATACCGGCGAGAAGAACGCGAGCCCCGCGTCGAGTTCGCCGACGAGGCGGCCGCGATCGAACGGCGCGCCGTCGTCGTCACCGCCGAACGGTTGCGGATCGTCGAGCGGCGCGTTCATCGCGCGGCGCCCTTCAGCGCATCGCGGCGGATCGCCTGGCGCAGCGCGTCGATCTGCAGGTCGAGACTCGCGTCGATGCGCCCGGACGGCGTCTCGACCGTGCACGCGTGGCGCTCGAGCCGCGCGTCCTCGACGATGCGGATCTTCTGCCGGTTCGACTGTCCGGCGAACGCGCCGTCGAGCGCGTCGCGCATCTCGTCCTGGCGGCCGGGCGCGACATGCACGACCAGAAACGCCTCGTCGCGCACGAGCGGCGCGATCCGCGCGAGCGCGGCCTCGTACAGCTTCTGCGTGCTCATCTCGCCGACGATCGCGCGCACGGCTTTCACGACGATATCGGCCATCGCATCCTTCATCGTCTCCATCGTGCGCGTGGCGGCAAGCGCCTGCGCGTAGGCCTGCGCGGCCTGCTCGCGCTGCGCGCGGCGCATCCCTTCGTCGTAGCCGGCCGCCTGGCGCTTGTCGAATTCGCGCTGCGCGTCGGCGACGATGCGCGCGGCCTCTTCATGCGCGGTCGCGATCACCGCGGACGCATCGAGCAGCGCCGCGTACTCGCGCTCCTTGAGCACCTTGCGCTCCGACAGCAGCTGCAGATTGTCGCTCGTGATCAGAAAAGCCAGTCCCATGACGCAAGCCTCTCGGGAATCAGAAACAGGAACATCAGTTCGCCGAACTGGTCGCGCTGAGCGCGATTCAGCCAGTAAGGCGCCTCGTCGTCGATCGCGCGGTTGAATTTCAGGCGCACGCGCCGCGCGACCGCCTCGCCGGCCGCGCCGATGAAATCCGCGAGCAGCCGGCCGCCGCGCGCGCGGATCACGACCGGCAACGCGGCGGGATCGGCACGCCACGGTTCGAGCGTTTCCGCCAGCGCGCCGAATTCCGGCGCGCGTTCGAGCACGAGGTCCAGCGCGTCGCCGCCGAGCCGCGCCGCGACTTCCGCGCGGACGCGGCGCCCGGCCAGCGCGTCGCGCAGCCACGCGCGATGCAGCAGCAGCCCCGCATACGCGGCCAGTTGCTCGAGCGCCGCGCCCGGCAGCAGCGCGAGCCGCGCGCACGGGTTCGCGACGTCGAAGTCGTGCCGGCCGGCCACGTCGTTCGCCGCGAGCAGGTGCCGCGCGAGCAGCTTGCGGCCGGCCGCGCCGAACGCGTCCGGCGAGCGGTAGCGCGCGGGCCAGTCGGCCGGCACGCGCGTCACGTGCAGGTAGCGGTCGGGCCGCAGGTTGAAGTCGCAGACGAGCGCATGAAACGCCGCGCGGCGCGGCGCGGGCGGTGCCGCGAGCGGCTGCAGCCACGGCAGCGGCGCGGCGTCGGCCGGGTTGAGCCCGTCGCCCGGCGGCGGCGCGTGCGGATCGCTCATGCGCCGTCGCGCGCACCGTCCGCCGCGCGCAGGCCGCCGCCCGGCTGCGACGCGCCGCCGGCACCGTTCGCCCCGCGCGGCGCACCGAGCAGGCCCGCGAGCCGCGCGCCGAACATCCCGCGCCGCGCGGCCGACAGCGCGATGACCGCGCAAGTCAACAGGATCAGCGCGAACACGAGCCAGCCGAGCGGCGAACGCAGCCGCAGGACGTCCGACACCGCGCTGCCGATCCCGTCCACGCGTGTCGCGCGCGCGGCGGCCGGCTGCAGGAACAGCGACACGTTGTCGTACTGCAGCCCTTCGATGCTGTGCGCGACGAGATCCTTGACCATCGGCGCCATCGCGCGCAGGTCGACGCCGGGCCGGTAGCGGATGTAGACGGCCGCCGACGACGGCTTGATCTTGTCCGCCAACGGATCGTTCTCGGGAATCACGACCTGCACGCGCGCGACCACGACGCCCTCGATGTCCTGCAGCGTGCGCGACAGATCCTGCGACACGCCGTACAGGTAGCGCACGCGCTCCTCGGCGGGCGTCGACACGAGGCCCTGCTTCTGGAACAGCTCGCCGAGGCTCGCATAGCTCGGCTTCGGCAGCCCGTTCGCCTGCAGCACCGTGAGTGCCGACTGCATGTCGCCGTCCGCGACGCTCACGAGCCACGCGTTGCGGTCCGACGTGTCGCGCGCGTCGTTGTCCTTCGACGCGCTGATGCCCGCGTCGCCGAGCACGGCGACCATCTGGTTCGCGTCGCGCTCCGACAGGCCCGAGTACAGCTCCTTCTGGCACCCGGCCAACAGCACGAGCAGCCCCGCGAGCAGCGCGCGCGCCGCCCGGCTGCGCCACGCATGCACGCGCGGCGTCGAATCGATCGTCGTCATCGTTTGTCCGCTTCAGGGCGCGCGAGACCGGATCCGGCCCACGCGCGCCATCACTCCTGCGTCTTCAGCACCGTGTGCGTGAAGCCGTTCGCCGCCTGCGCGACCGACAGGCTCAACTGGTATTCCGAAATCGTGGTGGTCGCCGTCCACTGGAAGTCCATCGCCTTCACCATCGTCATCAGCGGGTCGCTGCGGCTGTCCGCCATCGACGTCAGCATCTCGCTGCGATGCTTGTCGATGTTCGCGTACCGCGAATCGAGATCGTTGCCGTAGGTGCGCAACCGCTCGACGAGCGACGACTGGTTCGCCTGCGCGGGCGTCATCTGCACGGCCGGCGCCGCATCCGCCGGCGCGCGCGACATCGCGACGCCCGACGCGGACGGCGGGGCCGCCGCCGATGCCCCCGGCTGCATCAGCGCATCGAACTGGCGCACCTGCGCCGGATCGGACGCCGCACCCGTTTGCTGCTGCGCGGCGCTCGCGAGCGCGGCCGCGCCCGGCGGCGCCGCGCCTACGCCTGTCACTGACATGTTCATGCCCTCCTCGAGTGGCCGACGCCGGACCGGATCGGTCGGGCCAGCCCGGAACAAACCGGCCGGCACGCACGCATCCGCCGCCGGACGCCCTGCTCGGGCAGACCCGGCGCGCGGCCACGCGCGGCACGGCCGGCGACCGGCGTCATGCGCGGCCGGCCGAGCTCAGGTGCTGCGCAACCTGGGCGTTCGCCGTCCCCTCTTGCGCGGTCACTGCGTTGCTGGTTTCGAACGTCGCCGTCGACTGCTGGACCTGGAAGTTGATCTTCGTCAGTTCGAGCTGCGTCTTGGTCAGGTCGTCGGCCTGCTGCTGGACCTGGTTCGTGTTGGTTGCACCACCTGCTGCCTGCGTACCCATGTTGTGCTCCTTTAAGTGAAGTTCATCCACCTTCCGGCGGCGGCCCCATGCCCCGCCGGCGACGTGAGCCGCCGCACCGCTGCGACGCCTCGCGTAATGCGCGCACCGCGTGCCGCGCGATGCGCATGACCTGTCGCGGCGCTAGTGCGCCTTCTCCTTCGATGCCGCCGCGGTTGCCGCCGCCTCAGGCAACAGCGTCGGCCCCGGCACCGGCTGCGCGACCCCGGCGGCCGCGCCGCTCGCGAGCGGTGCCACGGGCGGCGCCGGCGCCTGTTCGGGCGCACGCGCCGACGGGCCGCCGAGCGGCATCGTGATGCGCTGGCCGCCGCGTTCGAACACGACTTCGTCCGGGCCGATCGACACGACCGTCGCCCCCTCCTTCAGCCGCGCGCCTTCGAAATAGCGGCTGCCGTCGGCCGTCTCGATGTAGCGCTGGTCGCCGTCGCCCGCGAACACGGTCGTGATCTCCGGAATGCCAGCCGTGCCGCCCAGCGTCGTCGCCGTGCGCGGCGCGGCCGGATCGGCATCGCGCACGTGATCGACGACTTCGAGCGCCGGTCGCGCATCCTTCATGTAGTTGCGGATGCGCGGCTCGATCTGCGCGCGCGCGGCCGCGCCCGTCAGTTCGATCCGGCCGCGGCCGAGATACGTCACCGTCAGCGCCGTATCGCTGAAATAGGTCTGCGCGGTCGCCACCAGGTCGCTGACCACGTAGATGTTGCCGAGCGCCGCGTTGTCGACCTCCGCGACGATCTGCGCGACGCGTTCGCGCGCGGCCGGATCGCTGACGTAGCCCGACACGATCACGCCGTCGTCGCGCGGCGCGACGGCCAGCTCCGGATACGCATGCAGCAGCTGCTGCAGCCGGTGCGTGCGCGCGAGCACCGATTCGTGCTGCCACGGCAGGCGCCCCGACCACGCGACGAAGCCGTAGCCGAGCGCGCCGAGCAGCACGCCGATCCACAACGCGACCAGCGCGATCACGAGCCGGCGGCTGCCGAGGCGGCGCAGGCCGCCCGTGAGCCAGCCGAGCCACGCGGCCTCGCGCGCGGCGTCCGGCGCATCGGCTTCGTCCGGCACCGCGACGCTCGCCTGCGCATGCCGCGCGATGCCGAGCCGGATCGAGCCGACCGTCACGACGTCGTGCGGCGTCAGCGAGCGGCGCCCCGCGCCGAGCGGTTCGTCGTTGAACAGCACCGCCGCGCCGGTCTCGCCGCCGTGGTTCTGCACGGTCACCGCGAGCGCGCCGACCTGCAGGCACACCTGCTTCGCGCCGATCTCGCGATCGGGCAGGATCACTTCGCAATCGGCCGCGGTGCCGACCCAGTTCGCGCCGCGCGCGAGCGACATCGTGCGGCCGTACATCGGCCCGCTCAGGAAACACAGGTTCCACGGCGACGCGAGCGCGGCCGCGCCGCCCCCCCGCGCCGCCGGGCAATGCGCCGTCGCCGTGCGGATCAATGATGCTCGTCGACATGGGGAGTGGCTCCTGCGGTCGTCGCGGGCTGCGCCGCCGCATCCTGCGGCGGCGGCAGCGCGGGCGGACCGAACTTCGTGCCGGGCAGCGGCTTCGGCGTCAGCGGCACCGCGACGTCGTTGTCCGGCGGGCGGTACATCGACAGTCCTTCCTGGCCGGCCGGCGCGTCGACACCCGGGTTCACGGGCGAGCCGTCCGGCGCATACATCGACGCGGTCGTCACCACGCGCGGCGTCAGCAGGTAGAACCGCTCCATGTGGTTGCCCGACTTGTCGGTGTACTTGAACAGGTTGCCGATCAGCGGAATGTCGGACAGCCAGGGCACGCCGCTCTTGTTCAGCTTCACCTCGTCGTCGTTGAAACCCGCGATCAGCAGGCTCTTGCCCTCGTCGATCATCGACTTGGTGACGATGTTGCGCTGCTGGATCACCGGAATGTTCGACACGGCCTGCCCTTGCACGACGTTGCCGTCCTGGATGTCGATCGACATCATCACGCTCTGCGGATTGCCGGACACGGCCGCCGCGTTGCGGATCGCCTCGTCGACGATCATCGGCGTCACCTTGATGCTCGTGCCGGTCGTCACGCTGTACAGCGACGAATCCTGGTAGCCCTGCACCTGCACGTAGAACTGCGTAAGGTTCTCGAGGATCGCCTCGGTGTTGTCGAGCGCCAGCACCTTCGGTTTCGAACGCAACTGCGCCTGCCCCTTCTGCGCGAGCGCGTTCACGCGCGTGAGCAGGTAGTTGCGCAGCGAGCCGCCGATCGATGCCGTCAACGCGATGCCGGTCGGCAGGAAGGTGCCCGTCTGCCCGGTTTCCGACGTGCCGACGCCGAACGTGAGCGGCGGATTGCCCGAGCCGTTGTACTGCGTGTTGCCGTTCAGCGGATTCGCGCCGTTGCCGATCTGCACGTCGCCGTGCGTCGTGTGCAGGCGCCAGTCGATCCCGAGGCTGTCGAGCGAATCCTCGTTGATGTCGATGATCGTCACGTTGATCTCGACGATGCGCGGCCGCTCGTCGAGCTGGTTGATCAGCGACTGGTAGCGGTACATGTTCTCCGGCAGGTCGCGCACGATCACCGCGTTGATCGCCGGATCGGCGACGATCTGCGGCAGCGCGTCGCCGCCGCCGGCGTTCCCGAACGGTGCAAGCCCGCCGCCGGCACTGCTGTCGCCCGCGTAACCGCCCGCGCGCGGGCCGCCGGCGATATCGGGGAAGTCGAGCCGCGGCACGGCGATCGTCAGCCCCGAGCCCAGCTTCACCTGGCGCGCGGCCTGTCCGAGCGGCGTGCTCGACGGCAGCGCGTTCGTGCCGCCGCCCTTGCCGAACAGGCGGCTCAGGATCGTCGCGACGCCCGGCACCGTCACCTCCTTGCCCGAGCGGTTGATCGTGAAATCCGACGCCCAGCCGTACTTCAGCCGGAACGCGCGGATGTCCGCATGCGCGCCGTTCGCCGACGGATCGCCGACCGAGCCGACCGCCTGCCGCACGAGCTCGACGTAGCGGCGCGGGCCGGCCACGTACACGCTGTTCGCGCGGTCGTTGATCACCAGCGTGTAGCGCTTGTCGGGAATCTGCATCGCCTGCAGCGCGCGGCCGATTTCACCGGCTGCGTTCGGCGGGATCGGGATCATCTGCGTCTGCGACTGATCGGCCGGATCGACGTACAGGAACGAGCCGTCGTAGTACCACGTGAGCCCGTAGGTCGAGCAGATCGTGTCGAGCGTCTGTTGCGGCGTGCCCGAGAAGCGGCCGCTGATCACGCCGTCGACCTTCGGGTCGACCACCGCCGTCACGCCCTGCGACGACGCGAGCTCGCGGATGAAGTCGCCGATCTTCTTGCCGTTCGCGACGATCGTGAACGGCTTGTTGCGCCAGCGCAGGTCCGCGGCCCGCGCATGCTGCGCGGGCGCCATGCACAGCGACGCCGTGAGCAACGCGGTCGCGCACATGGCGAGCGCGGCCCGTTGCAGGCTGCGCGGTTGAAACCGGATCGAGGCGACGCGTCGACGCATCAAAGGACTCCTGTGGAAGAAACGAACATGCGTTCCAGCGCCTGCTGCGCGAAGCGCAGCACTTCGCCGCCGAGCCAGCCAGACAACAGCACGAGCGCGACCATCACGGCGATCAGCCGCACCGCGATGCCGATGTTGGCGTCCTGCACCTGCGTGACGGCCTGCAGGATCGCGACGACGAGGCCCGTGACGGTGGCGATCAGCACGATCGGCAGCGACAGCAGCAGCACGAGCATCAGCGCCTGGCGCGTCAGGTCGAGGATCGTCGAGCTCGTCATTGCACGGCTCCCGGCACACGCACGCCGGCACCCGCGCCGACCGTGCCGTCGTCCGGCGGGTTCTTGACCCAGCCGACCGTATGCAGCTGCACGTCTTCCTCGACCTCCTGGTACGACAGCACCGCGAGGTCGGGCAGGACCGGCTGCAGGATCGTCTTCACGTAGCGGCGCGCGCCGAGCGCGACCATCACCGCGAGCCGCACGGCGCCCTGCGCATTGCCGTGCCCGCCGGCGCCGCCCGCCTGCGCGGCCTGCACGATCGCGCGCACCTGCTCGCCGATGTCCTGCTTGACCGCGCTCGACAGCGCGAGGAAATTGCCCTGCTTGGTGCGCATCACCGCGCTCTCGATCCGCTCCTGCAGGTTCTGCTCGAACAACACGACCCGCAGCTGGCGCGTCGTGCCCGCGTGGCGGTCGGTAATCATCCGGCGCAGGTCGACGCGCACGAGCTCGACCAGCGCGATCACGTCGTCCGGTTCGTTCGGCGCCCACGTGATCAGGCTTTCGAAGATCACGCGCAAATTGCGGATCGGCACCTGCTCGGCCAGCAGTCGGCGCAGCACCTCGGTCACGCGCTGCAGCGGCACGAGCCGCGTCAGCTCGCCCACGAGTTCCGGATGCTCGCGGCGCACGAGGTGCACGAGCGCCTGCGTTTCCTGGATTCCGAGCAGTTCGTCCGCATGCTGGCGCACGATCTGCTCGACATGCGCGGCGAGCGCGCTTTCGCTCGACAGCCACTTGCCGTCCGGCGCGGGGCCGTCGGGCTTGATCCACAGCGCCGTCGCGAACGGGCCGAATGCCTCGGCCGGCTGGCGCTCCGCGCGCTCGGGCAGCGGCGCGACGCCGTCCCACAGCAGCCAGCCCGGCTTCAGCGCGCCGTGCGCGGCGAGCACGTCCTGCAGATAGATCCGGTACGTGCCGGCCGCCGCGCCTTCGTCGTCGTTCAGCGTGATGCGCGGGAACACCGTGCCGATGTCCGCATCGACGCGCGCTTTCGCGCTCGACAGCGCGGCCTGCAACTGCGCGAGGTTCAGGCTCGCGCGCAGGTCGTCGGACAGCGACACCGCGATCAGCGACGTGACGCCGGCCGCATGCGACACCTTCGCGGGCTGGCCGTCGTCGGCCGCGCCGACGCGCCCCGCGATCTGGATCAGGTTGAAACTCGGCGCGGCCGTCTTGCGCTTGAGCTGCGAGAACGCGAACACGCCGAGGCCGATCGCGATCAGCGCGAACGACCATTTCGGAAAACCGGGCACGACGAGGAAGCCGGCCAGCACGACCGCCGCGATCAGCAGCGCGCGCGGATGCGCCCCCAGCTGCTCGCCGAGCTGTTCGCCGAGCTGGCGCTGCCGCGCATCGCGCGTCGCGACGCGGGTCGTGACGATGCCGGCGGCGATCGACACAAGCAGCGACGGAATCTGCGACGCCATCCCGTCGCCGACCGTCAGGATCGCGTAACGCTGCAGCGCCTGGCCGATATCCATCCCGTGCATCAGCGTGCCGACCGCGATCCCCGCGACGATGTTGATGAACGCGATCACGAGGCCCGCGATCGCGTCGCCCTTCACGAACTTCATCGCGCCGTCCATCGCGCCGTGCATCTGCGATTCCTGCTCCAGCTTCTCGCGTCGCTCTCGCGCTTCGTCGGCGCTGATGATGCCCGCGCGCAAGTCCGCGTCGATGCTCATCTGCTTGCCGGGCATCGCGTCGAGCGAGAAGCGTGCACCGACTTCCGCCACCCGCTCCGACCCTTTCGCGATCACGATGAACTGCACGACGGCGATCACGAGGAACACCACGCCGCCCACCACGACGTTGTTGCCGACCACGAGCCTCCCGAACGCGTCGATCACGTGGCCCGCGTTCGCGTGCAGCAGGATCAGCTTGCACGACGCGATGTTCAGCGCGAGCCGGAACAGTGTCGTGAACAGCAGCAAGGCGGGAAACGACGAGAAGCTCACCGCCGACGGCACGTAGGTCGATACCGTCAGCAGTACGACGCTCGCGGCGAGGTTCAGCGAGATCATCCCGTCGAGCGCGGCCTGCGGCAGCGGCAGGATGAACAGCGCGACGACCGCGACGATGAACACCGCGATGAACAGGTCGGCGCGCGGCGATGCGCCCCCGAGACGCGGTCCGGACACGCCGCGGCCGGCGGAAAACAACCGCTGCCAGTCGCGGGGGAGCGCCTTCGGTTCAGCCATCGTGCCGTCGTCCTGTCGTTATCGCCGGCCGGCACGGGCAATCCTGCCCGTGCCGCGCGGACCGTTGAATGGGACGAGTGTAGCGACGGGAAACGATGGAAAAAGGGATGCGCCTCGTAGCGCGAAAGCGCGTTTTCCGGCGACGATCGAATCGGACTACGAAACCCGGCGGCACGCTCGGGCACGCGCCGCCGGAACCGCTTCCATCGGGTGCCGGGCCGCCGGCGCGCACGCCGGCGGTGCGCCGTTTCGGGGTTACAGGCGCCGCGCGGCGAGGTACGCGAGCTGCGCGCGGTTCTGCACGTTGAAGAGTTTCTCGAGCGACCGGATGTGATGGCCGACCTTGTGCAGCGACGTGCGCAGCGCGCTCGCGATCTCCTGGTCGGACAGCCCATGCACGAGGCGATCGAGCACCTGCTGCTGCTCGTCGCCGAGCGCGAAACCGCGCATGCGTGCGATACGCGCCTCGAGGAACGGCAGCGCGACGCGATGCACGGCGAGGCTCACCGCCAGCGCGCCGCCGATCACGCGATCGTCGATCCACTCGGTGCCGTGCGTCTCCGACGTCACGTTCACCGCGACGCGCAGGTCGAGACGCGGCGCCGACAGACTGAAGATCACGCCGCTGTTCATCGCGTGCGCACGCAGATGGCCGGCGAGCGCCAGCACCTTGCGGTCGCCGCTGCCCTGCGCGGCCGCCTCGATCTCGTCGAGCCGCCATGCGACCGGAAAGCCGCTCTGCCGCACCTGCGCGAAACGCGGGTCGCTCTCGTAGAGCATCCCTTCGATGAACGGCTGCATGAACGTTGCCGGCGCGAGATCGCGCAGCAGATGGGCACACAAAATGCGCCGCCCGATCATTTCGTAGGCGCCGTAACCGAGCGTACTGAAACCGATTTGCCGCAATCGCGCATGGCATTGCGCGAAATCGATTGGCGCGAGGTCGGTTTTACCGGATCCGATTTGAATGCCGGTAAAAACGTCGCGCTCGATTGCCTGATATTCGCTCGAATAAGCGGCCGCGGCCGCTATATCGGCATGTGAGAACCATTCGACGCGTGGTGCGCCGTCAGCATGTGTCATGAGGAGCCCGCCCCTTTCCCAATATATGAAACTGCGCCCCGTCACGATCTGGTCTTTTCTTTATGATTTTCTGGTAGTCAATATACGCGCGCGAACATGAACCTTTCGCCGCAATTAGTATTACGGCATATTACGCATACACAGGCATTTTTGTACAATGCCCCCGCGTTTCGTCAGGGATGACGATCGGCGCATATCAAAACGATGCTCGATCGCACCGCCGCGAATGCCGTTCACGATACGGCCGCCGCCAGGCGATGCGCGTCGATTCCGAGGGATGGCTCATGTCCGATATTGCATTGCATGAAGAAGCGGTCGCCCCAACCTTTCCGCGCGCGTCGGGCGCGTCGGGCGCCTGCGCGGATGCGCGCCGGGAGCGCACCGTGCAGGTCGTCTGGTGCGACGACGTGAAGGGCGGCGACGTCACGCAGCCGCACGCGCCGAAGCTCGGCGTCGCCGATACGCTCGCGCACGCGCAGAGCACGGCCGAGCGCAACCGGATCGTCACGAGCCTGCTGCATCTGACAGGCTTCTCGACGTTCGCGTACTTCGCGCTCGAATTCTCGCGCGAGCGCGTCGAAAGCCTCTATCTGCACGAAGCGTTCACGCCGCCCACCTATCGCGGCGACTACGTGCGGCACAACCATCACGACGTCGATCCGCGCACGCTCGGCGCGCGCGTCTGCAACATGCCGATCGTGTGGGACCTGCAGCAGCTGCGCCGCGAGCACCGCGAGCGCGACGACGGCCCGAGCGAGCGCCCCGCCACGCTCGACGGCTTCCTGCAGACGATGCAGGACGACGGGATGTGCAGCGGCATCATGTATTCGATGGCCGTGCCCGGCACGCGGCTGCACGCGTTCATGAGCTTCACCGCGCCGCGCCGCACGCGCGAGTGGATCACGCCGGCGACGATCGAGCAGGCATTGTCGATCGGGTTGTCGGTGCACAAGTTCGCCTCGCCGCAACTGATCTCGACGTCGCGCGAGCGCGCGGTGAACGGGCTCACGCCGTTCGAGCAGGAACTGCTGCTCGGCATTGCCGAAGGCGCATCCGACAAGGAGATCGGCCGGCGCCTCGACACCAGCGCGCACAACGTCGACTATCACCTGCGCAAGCTGCGCAAGCGCTTCGGCGTCGCGAACCGGATCCAGCTCACGTACCTGACGTCGAAGCTCGAATTGATCTGAGCGCGGCGCCGCCGCTTGGCGAATTCGAACGCGTAAACGCGCATGCCGGCCTCGAGGGCCGGCATGCGCGGGTTGCGGTGCGACGTTACTTCAGCAGCGTCATCTGCACGACCTTCACGATCACGAGCCCGACCGCGATCACGAGATAGCCGCGCAGCACGGCCATCCAGATCCGCGTCGCGAGCGTCATGTTCTGCGGCTCGAGCGTGTCGAGCGGCGGCATCCGCCACGTATCGCGCAGCGACCGGTCTACACCCGGCTCCACCACGCGCTTGTTGCGGCGAATCAGGACCGTCGCGAGATACCCCGCGATCGCAAGCACGGTACCGCCCACCAGCACGTCGACGATCGCTTCGCCGCTGATATCCGGATACATCACCGACGCGGTCAGGATGATCGACAGCAGCACGAGTACCCAGATCACCGCGCCCGTGAACACGTTGAGCTTCGTCGAGTTGACCCACGGGCCGAGCACCTGGCGGTCGTTGCACAGCACCAGCAGGAACACCGTGGCACTCGGCAGCAGCACGCCGGCCAGCGTCTGCACGGCTTCGGTCAGCAGGCCGAGCGGGCTGCCCGGGATCAGCACGAGCGTGGCCGCCGCCGCGACAATGCCGAAGTAGACGAGATAAAAGCCCTTTGCGTCGGTCACGCCGCGATGCAGCGAGTGGCGGATCTTGAACACGTCGCCGATCGCATACGCGGTCGACAGCGACACCGCCGCCGCGCCGATGATGCATGCGTCGAGCAGCGCGATCGCGAACAGCGTCGCGCTCGTGCGGCCCGCATACTTCTCCAGGCCCGCGATGATGCCGCCCGCGTCGGTAAAGTTGCCGGCTTCCGGATGGCCGCTGAACAGCGCGGCGCTGAAGCCGATCATGGCCACCGCGCCGACCAGCACGAACGCGATACCGATCCACAGGTCGGCCTTCTCGTACTTCATGAAGCGCGGCGTGATGCGCTTGTCGATCACGTAGCTCTGCTGGAAGAACAACTGCCAGGGCGCAACCGTCGTGCCGACGATGCCGATCACGAGCAACATCACGTCCGACAGCTTCGCGTGCGCGGGCCAGTTCGGCACGAAGAAATCGCGCGACATCTGCGCGACGCTCGGATGGATCGACACGAGCACGGGCACGAGCAGCAGGCTCATCACGCACAGCCCGATCGCGAACCGCTCGAAGCGCCGGAAATCGCCGGTACTCACCGCGGCCATCGTCAGCGCGGCGGCCACGCACACGCCGGCCACCTTCGGCAATCCGAAGAAATCCAGCACGAATGTGATGCCGATGAACTCGGTGACGATCGTGAGCGCATTGAGCAGGAACAGGTCGATCACGCTGAACGCGCCCCAGAACTTGCCGAAACGCTCGAAGATCAGGCGTGCATGGCCGACGCCGGTGACCGCGCCGAGGCGCAGCACCATTTCCTGGTTCACGTACAGCACGGGCACGAGCAGCAGCAGCGTCCACAGCAGCGTCGTGCCGTAGTTCTGGCCGGCCTGCGTGTAGGTGCCGAATGCGCCGGCGTCGTTGTCGCCGACCATCACGATCAGGCCCGGGCCGATGATCGCGAGCAGCGTGCGCAGGCGCGCCCACCACGTGCCGCGCGCACCGGTGTCGTGGTGCGGGATCGTGCCGAGTGCGCCGCGGATGTCGCCGAGGTGGGCGTCGTCGAGCACGGCGCTGCGTTCGGCGGCGATCGGTGAAGAGACGTTGGATGGCGTGGACATGATGTGTTCCGTACGGCTAAGGGTTATGCGATTCGATAAGCGTGTGACCTTGGAATGCGCACGGGGCGACCGCCCGAAGGCGGCCACGCGTGCGCATGCCGAGGCGCGCTCGGCGCTTCCTTCAGTGGATCAACGATTTCAGCTGGTTCAGCAGGCGGGAGAACACCCGCGGACGGGCGTCGAGCGTCAGCATCGCGTCGTACTGGTTGCGCGATTCCGTGACGTGCGGAAGGTTCGACAGCAGAAGGCCGAAGTTCATGGTCTGGCTCCGTGCGGCGACGGCAGGCGTGCCGGCCGCGTCGTGGGCGCGGGGCCAGTCCGGGGCCTGAACGACGTGTCAGGCTAGTCGGCCGGATTGTCCCTGCGACCGGGGTTCAAAAGGGTCGGTGCGTGCAACGGGCATAAGGGACAACTGTCACTGTCGTTCATGGCGGCTCCTGTGCGGTGTTCCGGAAAACACGGTTGACCGCCGTCAGGCCGGCGGGCCGCCATTCGCGAGCCGGGAAAAGGCACGCGCGAACGCGACCGCCTGCCAGGCGGCGGTGAAACCGGCCAACGCATGCGAAAACGCATCACGCTAACCGGCGCGAATCAGGGTGCACGTAGGGATTTGCTGCGGAATGCTGCTGCGCGCACCGTTTGCCCGGGAGACAAACGGCGGCTTCGATGAGGCGCGGACGTCGGTCGCTCAGGCGGAAATTTCGTTCGAAGATCGACTACTGCAGGCGTCCAAGGCGGCGGCCCCAAGAGTGAAGATGGCGGATTCTATGGACGGCCCGAAAGTGAAGTCAACCCCTCCCAACCCCATTTCCCGAAATAAATTCCCCGCGTTTCGCCGCTGAAAGATTTGCCCTTGAAATGGCGCACCGAAACCTTTCAGCGCGTCAGGATGCGCTCCGGCGGCGATGCGTGCGCGCAACGGCACGGAGTATCCCGCCGCGTGCGCTTCCGGCCCCCGCCAGGCCGCTGCCGCGCGACCGCGGTCCGTTGCGACGCGCAGGCCACGGACGTCATCTTTCGTGCGTTTTTTGCTTGCGCCGCAGCAAAAGTCGCGACTACAATCCGCCCCAATTCATCAAGGGAGTCCCCCCGTGGACACATGCTCTAGTTGCAGTTCGATGCCGGTCCAGGCCGGCCAAGCCATCGCGAGATAGCAGCCAGACGCATGTCTTTCGCCGCTAGCTCGCATTCGTCGGGTTAGCGCGCTTCCTCCCGGGCCGGCCATCGCCGCCTCGCCAGTCGCACGCTCCGTTACGTTCCACCCTCCGATCGCAGGTTGCGTCATGCGCCCGCGCTCGATCACGTCGTCCGGCGTTTGCCGGACCGGACGGAGGCAGCGTCATGTTCTTTCCATCCTTCGCGCTCAGACTCAAGCGCATCGCCCACGTCGCGTGCGACCGTGCATTCGTTTCCGGCCTCTCGCCGCTCGCCCACGCGTTCAGCAACTGGCGCGGCATCGCGCTCGCCCACGTGCCCGCGGCACCACGCCCGCTCGACTGCGTGCTGGTCGCCGCGATGGCGGCCGCGGTCGCGCTCGCCGCGCTGCTGTGCGCGGCCGCCTCGCGCCTCGGCTTCGCGCAGGTGTGGCGCGTCGGCGGCTGGCTGCCGTAATCCCGTCGCCGCGCGGCGGTACCACTCGCCCTGGAACGCCGCGCGATCGTCTCGTCGCATTTCCCGCATCGCGCCTTCATTTATTCAGTCTAGCTAATCAAACCATCAACGGAATCCGCATGAAGAATCACCTCGAACCTGTCCCGCGCAAGCGCCGCGTCAATGCGCTCGCCACGCTGTTGCTGTCGCTTGCCGCCACACCCGCGTTCGCGCAGGCGTCGTCACCGGCCGCGGCCGAGCCGGCAGCCGGCGCCAGCGACGCCGCCGCGCCCGCACGACAGGCCGCCGATGCCGCCGCGCCCGCCCCCACCGGCTTCTGGGAGCGTTCGAACCTGCTCGGCGACATGGGCGGCCTGCGCGACCTGCTGGGCGATCACGGCGTCACGCTGAGCCTGCAGGAAACCAGCGAGTACCTGTACAACACGTCCGGCGGCACGCATCGCGGCGGCGCGTACCAGGGGCTCACGCAATTCGGTTTCAACGTCGATACCGGCAAGGCGATCGGCCTGCCGGGCGGCACGTTCAACGTGTCGGGGCTGCAGATCCACGGCACCAACCTCACGCAGCGCTACCTGCAGACACTGCAGACCGCGACCGGCATCGAAGCGAACTCGACCACGCGACTGTGGGAGCTCTGGTACCAGCAGTCGTTGCTCGACGGCAAGGTCGACGTGAAGGTCGGCCAGCAGAGCGTCGACCAGGAATTCATGGTAAGCCAGAACGCGTCGACGTTCATGAACGCGACGTTCGGCTGGCCCGTGCTGCCGTCGACCGACCTGCCGGCCGGCGGCCCCGCGTATCCGCTGTCGTCGCTCGGCGTGCGCCTGCGCGTGAAGCCGGCCGACGCGTGGACCGCGATGATCGGCGTGTTCGACGGCAACCCGGCCGGCCGCACCGACGGCGACGCGCAGGTGCTGAACGCGCACGGCACCCACTTCAACCTGCGCAGCGGTGCGTTCGTGATCGGCGAGGTGCAGTACGCGCTGAACGCGCCGCCGGCCGATCCGAAGGCGCCGCAACCCGTCGGCCTGCCCGGCACGTACAAGCTCGGCTTCTGGTATCAGTCGCAGCACGCGAACGACCCGCGTTACGGCACCGACGGCCTGTCGCTCGCGGATCCGGCGAGTCACGGCACGCCCGCCGCGCATCGCGGCAACTACGGGTTCTATGCGGTCGCGGACCAGATGGTGTGGCGGCCGTCGGCCGACAGCCCGCGCGCGCTCGGCGTGTTCGCACGCGTGATGGGCGCACCCGGCGACCGCAATGTCGTCGACTTCGCGGCCAACGCAGGCGTGACGCTGAAGGCGCCGTTCGCCGGACGCGACAACGACGTCGCCGGCATCGCGATCGGCTACGCGAAGATCGGCTCGCATGCGCGCGGCCTCGACGGCGACACCGGCGTGTACACGACGCCCGGCTATCCGGTGCGTCGCGCGGAGACGGTCGTCGAAGCGACCTACCAGTACCAGGTCACGCCGTGGTGGCAGTTGCAGGCCGACCTGCAGCACTTCTTCCGCCCGGGCGGCGGCATCCCGAACCCGAACGCGGCCGGCGCGCGCATCGGCGACGAAACGGTGGTCGGCGTACGCACGACGATCACGTTCTGATGCGCGCCGCATGAAAACACGGGCCGGTCGGCCGCTCGCGCGACCGTCCGGCCCGTTTGCTCGTGTGCCGCGCCGCGAATTACTCGCCGTACAGCCCGAGCAGTTTCAGCGTGACGCCGTTGGTCCAGCCGAACCCGTCCTGCAGCGAATATTCACCGCCTCCGCCCCCGCCCGTGCCGGCGCCTTCGACCACGTACTTCTCGACGAGCTTGCCTTCCGTCGCATACACATGCTTCACGTCGGACAGGAAGCGCGTGCCGATGTCCTTCGCGAGCGCCGGTTCGCCATAACGGCGCAGCCCGTCGATCGCGATCCACTGCAGCGGCGCCCACCCGTTCGGCGCATCCCACTGCTGGCCCGTGTTCTCGGTCGTCGTCGCGAGCCCGCCCGGTTGCAGCAGCGTCTTGCGCACTTCGCGCGCGGTCGCCTTCGCGCGCTCGGGCCATGCGACGCCCGCGAACAGCGGATACAGCGTGGCCGCCGTCACGCCGTCGCGCGGCTTGCGCAACTGCCAGTCGTAGTCGCCGTAATAGCCGTGACGATTCCACAGGTAACGGTTGATCGCGGCCGCACGCCGTGCCGCGCGCCCGGAGAAATCGATCACGCATGCCATGTCGCGCGCGACCGTGCAGCCCTTCACGATCGTCGTCTCGAGATGGAACATCAGGCTGTTCAGGTCGACCGGCACGATCGACGTCGTGCGGATCGTCGCGAGCGTCTTGCCGTCGCCGAACCAGCGCGAGCTGTAGTCCCAGCCGCTTTCGGCGCCCGCACGCAGGTCGCGGTAGACCTCGTTCGCCGGGCGGCCGGTTGCCGACTTCGCGGTCGTCACGTCCTCCAGATACGACTCGTCGCGCGGCGTGTCGCTCGCGTCCCAGTAGCGGTTCAGCACCGCGCCGTCGGGCATCGCGACCACGTGGCGCGCGGCCTGCCCGCGCGGCGTCGTGGTTTCGCCTTGCATCCAGTACGCGTGTTCCTTGCGCAGCTCCGGCAGGTATTTCTGGTAGACCCTGTCGCCTTCGGCCTGCGCGGCGAGCGTGACCATGTACGCGAAGAACGGCGGCTGCGAGCGGCTCGCGTAATACGTCCGGTTGCCGTTCGGGATGTGGCCGATCGTATCGATCAGATATGCGAAGTTGTCGAGCATGTTGTCGACGAGATCCTCGCGTCCCGACACCTGCAGGCCGAGCATCGTGAAATAGGTATCCCAGTAGTAGCCTTCGCGAAAGCGGCCGCCCGGCACGACATACGGTTTCGGCATCGCGATCAGCGAACCGTATTGGGGCACCGTGACGCTCGTGCGCGTGAGCTGCGGCCACAGCCAGTCGATGTGCTGGCGCAGCGTCTGGTTCGGCGGCGGCGTCACGCCGCTTTCCGGCGGCGGCGTGAAGTGCTGGCCGACGAACGTCTTCAGCGAAAAGCCCGGTTGCGATTTCTGTTGCTGATACAACTGCACGATCGTCGCGGGATCGGTATCGGGCGTCGCGTCGACGAAGGTCTTCTGGTCGGGGTAGATCTGCGCGGTCTGCACCGCGACGAACAGGTCGCCGTAGAGCTGGCTCGGCGGCGGCAGCAGCGTGCCCGATACGGCGGGTGCCGCGGCGGTGGCGGCCGCGGCCGGAGACTGGCCCGCCGCTTGCGCGGCGGCCTGGTTCGCGTTGTCGGCCTGCGCGGCGCAGCCTGCGACAGCGAGATAGGCGACGGCCAGCGTGGCCGCCCAGCGAAGACGCGGCGCGGGCGGCGCAGCGCGTGACGAGAGATGAACCGGGAAGCGAGTTGCAATCGGTGCGGCACGACGTGGCGTCATGACGTGTCCCCTCCTTTCGATGGTGAATGGATCGGCAAGGGGTCTCGTTCGCGCGCGCGTTCGTCTCGATGGCCCTCGATCGATACGCGTCATGTGGTGGTGCGAGTCGGTCCGACTGTCGCACGAAACGCGCACATCAAGCAAGTTTCGATTCGCGCGACTCGCGCAGGTAACCGCGCACGGCCCGCGATGCACGCGCCTCGAGCGCCGCCGCATCGGTCTCGCCGCGCGCGCCCGCCGCGTCGACAATCCCTTTCACGATCGCCAGCAGATCGTGCGCGACGACGTCGGGCGCGGCGACACGCGGCGCATCGCGCAAGCCGAGCGCATGCAGCAGCGTCGCGTGGATGCGGTCCGCGACGCGTGCCGCACGCGCACCGAGCGGCAGCCGCGCTTCCTCGAAATCGATCAGCCGCGCGAGCACCGGCCGGCGCATCTGGTGCGCGACGGCTCCGCGCACCAGGGCGCGCAGCACGTCGTCGCAGGACGACAGCGCGGCCGCCCGGTCGACGTCGTCGAGCAGATGCGCACTCTCGCGCTCGACGAGCGCGGCCGTCAGCGCGTCGCGATTCGGGAAGTATTGATAGAGCGAGCCGATGCTCACGCCGGCCAGCGCGGCGACGGCGTTCGTCGTGTAACCGTCGAAGCCGTCGCGCTCCAGAATGCGGGCAGCGGCCTCGACGATCGCGTCGACGGTGGCCGCCGAGCGGCGCTGGCGCGGCGCCTTGCGGGGCGACAGCGCGATACGCGAGGACGATCCGGACATGGCGGGCAGGCGAGTTTCGAATATGAGCAAACGCTCACATTCTAGAAACGCACGTGCCCTCCGTCAAAAGAAATCGGCACGCATGCGCAGTCGTTCCTTCCGCGCATCCGGCCGGAAAGGACGACTGTTGCAACATGCGGAACAACTGTTGTCATGCGTGACGCAACGGTCACATTGTGGGCATAATGGCGTCTTTACCGCGCGCCCAGCCCATGTCGCCCGTCTTTCTAGCACCGCTCATCGTTGCCTGTGCGTTGTTCATGGAAAGCGTCGACGCGAACATCATCGTCACCGCCCTGCCCGCGATGGCGAGGGACTTCGGGCACAACCCCGTCACACTGAACATCGCGATCACGGCCTACGTGGTCGGCCTCGGCGTGTTCATTCCGATCTGCGGCTGGCTCGCCGACCGCTTCAGCGCACGCTCCGTGTTCCGCACCGCGATCGGCATCTTCGTCGTCGGCTCGCTGATGTGCGCGGCCTCCAACTCGCTCGGCGTGCTCACGTTCGCGCGCTTCATCCAGGGCGTCGGCGGCGCGATGATGGTCCCGGTCGGCCGCATCATCATCTTCCGCGCGGTGCCGCGCTCCGATCTCGTGCGCGCGATGAACTACCTCGCGATTCCCGCGCTGTTCGGGCCCACGGTCGGACCGCTCGTCGGCGGCTTCATCACGACCTACCTGCACTGGCGGATGATCTTCTTCATCAACGTGCCGATCGGCCTCTACGGGATCTATCTCGCGAGCAAGCACATCGCGAACACGCACGAGCCCGATCCCGGCCCGCTCGACTGGTTCGGCTTCCTGCTGTCGGCGAGCGGCGCCGCCCTGCTGCTGATGGGGCTCACGCTGATCGACGGCGCGCTCACGTCGCGCTCGAACGCGCTCCTCATGTGCGTGGCCGGCACCGCGATGCTGGCGCTCTACGTGCCGTATGCGCGCCGCAAGGAACGGCCGGTGCTCGATCTCAGTTTCCTGAAGATCCCGACGTATCACGCGAGCGTCGTCGGCGGGTCGCTGTTCCGCATCGGCCTCGGCGCGGTGCCGTTCCTGCTGCCGCTTGCGCTGCAGGAAGGACTCGGCATGAGCGCGTTCCATTCGGGGCTCATCACGTGCGCGTCCGCGCTCGGCGGCGCGGTGAGCCGCTCGACGGCCACGCATACGCTGCGCCGCTTCGGCTTTCGCACGGTGCTGATCTACAACGCGGCCTTCGCGGGCCTCGCGATCGCCGCGTACGGCGTGTTCCATCCCGGCATGGCGACCTGGGCGATCTGGCTGATCGTGCTCGTCGGCGGCATCTTCCCCGCGCTGCAGTTCACGAGCCTGAACTCGATGATCTACGCGGACATCTCGCCGCGCGACGCGGGCCGTGCCACGAGCCTCGGCAGCGTCGTGCAGCAGATGTCGCTCGGCCTCGGCGTGACGGTGGCCGGCCTCGTGCTGCACGTGTCGCACTGGCTGCAGGGCCACCAGAAGATGATGTGGTCGGATTTCTGGCCCGCGTTCCTGGTGGTCGGGCTGTGCTCGTTCGCGTCGATTCCGATCACGCGGCGGCTGCCGCCCGGCGCCGGCGACGAAGTGGCGCGCGGCAAACGGCAATGAGCGGCAACACGCGGTCGGCGCATCGGAATCGTTTCCGCCGCCCTCGGCCGCCTGTCGATTGCCTCGTTTTTATTTTTTAATTTCCGGTTTATTCAAGAAATCGAAACGCGCGAAAAACGCGGGCCGGAATGACGGCTTCGACAAGACATCAGCTGGAAAATCGCCTGCACCGAATCGGATCGGAGATCCATGCGCCGCGGTGCAATGCCCGCCCGGCCGCACGGCCGACGCACCGCGATTGCGCGCACGTCGTTAACTTGAAAATCCCGAATATATCGGCCAATAATGGGCGGTCGCATCGGCGCGAACATTCATCCCCACGCCGACATACGGAAGTTGGCATAACAATCCCCCTGCTGTTTGACGTTTCGATCGCTTCCCGCCTCGAAGGAGTCGCCATGACTCAAGAGCTGATTGTGCGCGCGCCGGAAACATTCGCCATCGATTCGCCCGCCGTATCGAGCGTTGCGGCACAGCCGCTGCCCACGCATCTCGCCGTCATCCTCGACGGCAACCGGCGCTGGGCCGACCGGCTCGGCCTGCCGACCGCCGACGGCTACCGGGCCGGCGGCCGCAACGTGCATGCGCTGCTGTCGTGGTGCGAGGAAGCCGCCATCCCGTTCGTCACGCTGTGGCCGCTGTCCACCGAAAACCTGAACCGCGACGCCGAGGAATTGCGCGGGCTGCTCGCGGTGATCGCCGACGTTTTCGACGAGCTCGCCGCCAGCGGCCGCTGGCGCCTGCACGTGATCGGCGACCTGACGAAGCTGCCGCCCGACACGGCCGAACGGATCGGCGCCGCGCAACGACGCACGGCCGATGCGCGCGGGCTCGACGTCAACATCGCCGTCGCGTACAGCGGCCGCCTCGACCTGCTGAATGCGATCCGGTCGCTGATCGAGGAGCACGTCGCGGCCGGCACCGTCGATCAGTTGCTCGCGCAACTCAGCCCGGAAATGATCGCGAGCCGGCTCTGTACGGCCGGCCAGCCCGAGCCGGACCTCGTGATCCGCACGTCCGGCGAGCAGCGCCTGTCGAATTTCATGCTCTGGCAAACCGCCTTCTCGGAGTTCTATTTCACGCCGACCTGCTGGCCCGATTTCGGACGCGACGATTTCGATCAGGCCATCGATGCGTACGGCAAGCGCGCGCGCCGGTTCGGCAAGTAAGCCGGACTCCCTTCACGACACCCGTTGTCACCCGCTATCCGCGAGGTACGCCATGTCCGCCGTCGAAACCGTTGCCGCCGCGCCCACGCTGGTGCTTCCGCACCTGTTTCACCCGTTCCGGACGCCCGTGCACCCCGACGCCGACCGCGCCGAAGCCGACCTGCAGGCCTGGATGAACGGTCATGGCCTGCTCGAGGATCCGCGCTGGGCCAGCGGCATCCGTCACGGCAAGATCGGCGAATACTGCGCACGGGTCTATGCGTACTCGACCTTCGACGGCCTGTGCTCGGCGACCCGCGCGTACGGCTGGATTTTCTCGATCGACGACGGCCTGTGCAGCCTGCATGGCGTCGCCCGCTCGCCGGGCGATCTCGGGGCGCTCTACCTGTGGCTGTACGAGATGATCGCGGATCCGGCCGGTCACGATCCGGTGCCGCTGCGCGATGCGCTGGCCGCGCGCCTGCCGCACATGGCCGCGTTCCTGCCCGCGCTGCAACGCGCGACGCAGGACATCTGCACGCGCATCGCGGCCGCGTCCACGGCCGCGCAATACGCACGCTGGACGGCCGGCATGATGACGTTCCTGTTTTCGACGCTGTGGGAGGCCGGCCGCTACGCGACGGATGTCGTGCCGGGCGAGGCCGAATACCTTTCCGGCCGCACGTACAACGGATGCGGCGAAGGCGCGTTTGCACTGATCGACATCGCGGCGGGGTACGAAGCGCCCGTCGCATTCTATGCGGACGAAGAGGTCCGGCGCCTGCGCAAGCTGTCCGGCCTGATCCTGTGCCTCTGCAACGACATCTTTTCGTATCCGAAGGAAGCCGGCGAATCGAGCAGCAATCTCGTCTGCGTCCTGATGCACGAGCGCGGCCTCGCGCCGCAAGCCGCGCTCGACGCGGCGGCCGCGATCCACAACGGGTATCTGATGCGTTATCTGGAACTGGAGGCCCGCGTGCGGGCGCGCACCGACGATCGAACGTCGCTGCGCCTGCTCGAAGGCGCGCGCTCGTACATCCGCGGCAACTACGACTGGCATTTCGGTTCGCCACGCTACGGTGCGGCCAGACACTACGACCTGTCGCGCGCGCTGCGGCCCGGGGAAACGAGTGCCGCGGCGTGACAGGCACGGCGGCGGCGCGTGAAAATCCGGCAATACAAAAAAATCAGCGGACATCCACTCGGGGCCGGTGCACAGCCGCATGGATGTCCGCTCAGGGCTCCTGAATTCCCGATGGGGGTTGAGAATCCAGGATTCGCTTCCTGCGTGCCATGGACATATGTGCGTCGGAAGCGGAATCGTTGCGCGCATTTGTCGCCGCGCCATGAACTGCACTATAGGGAAACTTGCGAAACCTATCTGTCAAGCATTGTCAGACGCGCGGCGGCAGCGCATCGCACGCGTGCGCCGCTTTCGCGCTAAAGTGGTCCCCGATCACCACCCTCGACCGCCATTCCGATGCTTACGCTCTCGCCCGCCGCCGCCCGCGCGCTGCATCTCGCCGCGCAGGGCCTGCTGACGCCGCCCCGCCGCAAGGCAACCAAAACCGACGTGCTCGACACGATCCGCCGCATGGCGCAGTTGCAGATCGACACCATTCACGTCGTCGCGCGCAGCCCGTATCTCGTGTTGTTCAGCCGCCTCGGCGATTTCGCGCCGCAGTGGCTCGACGAACATCTCGCCGAAGCGCGCCTGTTCGAGTACTGGTCGCACGAGGCGTGCTTCCTGCCGGTCGAGCAGTTCGGGCTGATGCGCTACAAGATGCTCGATCCGTCGGGGATGGGCTGGAAATACGCGGCCGAATGGCATGAGCGCAACCGGCCCGACATCGAGCGGCTGCTCGCGCGGATTCGCGACGAGGGCCCGGTGCGGTCGGCCGATTTCGCGCGCGAGGATGGCGCGAAGGGCAACGGATGGTGGGATCGCAAGCCGGAGAAACGGCACCTGGAGGTGCTGTTCACGACGGGTGACCTGATGGTGTCGGAACGCCGCAATTTCCAGCGCGTGTACGACGTCCGCGAACGCGTGCTGCCCGGCTGGGACGATTCACGCGACCTGCCGCCACGCGAAGCCGTGCTGCCGGCGCTGCTCGACTACACGTGCCGTGCGCTCGGCGTCGTGCGCGCGGACTGGGTCGCCGACTACTACCGGCTGCCGCGCCGCTCGTACCGCGACGAACTGGAGCGGCTCGCGGCAGCCGGCGACCTGATTCCGGTGCGGATCGACGACTGGAAGGAACCGGCCTACGTGCATCGCTCGCTCGAAGCCTGGCTGCCGGCCGCCGAGGCCGACACGCTGCGCTCGACGGTCACGACGCTGCTGTCGCCGTTCGATCCGGTCGTCTGGGACCGGCGGCGCGCGTCGACGCTGTTCGGCTTCGACTACACGATCGAGTGCTATACGCCCGAGCACAAGCGGCGCTACGGTTATTTCTGCCTGCCCGTGCTGCATCGCGGCCGGCTGGTCGGCCGCGTCGATGCGAAAGCGCATCGCACGCTGGGTACGTTCGAGCTGAAGGCGGTGCATGTCGAGCCGGGCGTGCGCGTCGGTGCGGGGCTCGCGGCCGACGTCGCGAAGGCCGTGAAGAGACTCGCGGCGTGGCACGGCACGCCGGAGGTGACGGTCAGACACGCGCCGCCCGAGCTGGTGAAGGCGCTGGCCGGCGCGTGACGGATTGGCCGGCTCGCGCGGCGGCGGCGCACGCGCCGCCGGTCACGGATCAGTCGCGCAGCTTGCGAAAGCGCGGCGTACCGTCCTCGAGGTTCCCGTTGAACATCGCTTCCGGACGCACCCACAGCCCGCGCGCATGCGGCCACAGATGCTCGTACACGACCACCGATTCCTCGGTTTCGGAGTGGCGTGCAACGCCGATGTAGCGGTACAGCCCGCCCTTGTAGTGACGGTGCGTCGCGAGCTGTTCGGCTTCCTGTTCGGTCATGATGGGCTTCTCTTCGGCAAAAAACGGAAAGCGCGTATTGTATGCGCTGCGCCGCGCGTCAGCGTTTCGCGTAGATGTCGGGACGGCGGATCTCCATCAGCCGCTCGGGATTCGCGGACGGCCCGAAGCCGACCGGCCGGTACAGTTCGTGCGCATCGGTCGTCACGAGCATGATGCGGCGCAGCCGCTGCACCATCTCCTGCGCGAACACGTGATCGATCAGCGCACGGCCGTAGCCGTTGCCGCGATCGGCCGGCAACACGAACACGTCGCACAGGTACGCGAACGTCGCATGATCGGTAACGAGCCGCGCGAACCCGACGAGCCGGTCGCCGACATACGCACCGAAACACAGCGAACCCTCGATCGCCTTCTCGACCACGTCGCGCGGAATACCCTGCGACCAGTACGCATCGCGATGCAGGAAGTCGTGGATCGCGTCGATGTCGAGTTCGCGCTTGTCAGTGGAAAATCTCAGCGTGGCGGGGGCGGCTGCGAGCACGGCGGTTCTCCGGTCGAGGTCGGAAGGCGGAGCATCGACGATACCGCGCCGTGAAGCGGCGGACAAGGTACACCATCGATCCGCCGCGGCCGAATCGGCGACAATGTCACCCGCCCCATGAACCGGTCACGTCGCCTCATGCCCTTCCGCCTCATCGCATTCGACTTCGACGGCACCCTCGCCGATTCGCTCGACAGCTTTCTCGCGGCGCTGTCGGAAGCGTCGCGCCTGCACGGCTTCCGCGACGCGACGCCCGAACTGCGCCCCGCGCTGCGCGGCATGTCGGCACGCGACATCATTCGCGCGCTCGAGGTGCCGATGTGGAAAGTGCCGCGCGTGACGATCGACATGCGCCGCCTGATGCGGCCGCGCGTCGCGCAGGTGACGCTGTTCCCCGGCGTCGACGCAACGTTCGACGCGCTCGCCGCGCGCGGCATCCGTATCGCGATCGCCACGTCCAACACCGAAGACATCGTGCGCGACCGGCTCGGCCCGCGTGCCAGTGCCCACGTCGACACGTTCGCATGCGGCATTCCGCTGTTCGGCAAGGCGCGTCGCCTGCGCGCGCTGGTGCGCGAGGCCCGCGTACGTGCCGACGAAGTGCTGTACGTCGGCGACGAAATCCGCGACGCCGACGCAGCGCGACGCGCACGCATCGCGTTCCAGGGTGTCGCGTGGGGCTACACCGCGCCCGATGCATTGCAGGCACATTGCGCGACACCGCTGCTGCCGCGCCTCGATGCGTTGCTCGATCGCGTGTGACGCTTGCTCGCGCATCGCATGCGCGACCCGACAGCACGACGCTCAACCACCGATGACACACGCGTGCGTCCCATGCATCGCATGCGTCACGCGCACGCAAAAATTGCCGCCGCCGCAGGGGCATCAGGTACGCACTACCTGTCCGCCGGCGCGCGCATCGTTTCGTCTTACCAACCGTTACACAAGCCACATCGCGGTTGCACCTGCTACCCGACCGCCCTCCTAGAATCAGTCGGGCCGGGAAACACTTCGACCGGCGCCGCGGCAGAGCGGCGGTCGAATCCGGTCCGGGCGCGCCCGGTCTCTCGCACAGCGACGGATCACGTGATCCGTTTTTCAACCAGAGCCCCGATTGACAGGAGGTCCTCATGAACCGCTTCCCCCCCATCTCGCGCCTTGCTTTGTCTGCCGCTGGCCTGCTTCTCGTCGCCGTGACGGCGACCGCGCAAACCGCGCAACCGGCACCGGCTGCGCCGGCCGCCGCCGCGACGCGCATCCACGAAGCCGACCAGGCCTTCATCACCGACGGCACGAAGACCGTGTCGACGCAGCACGACGCGGCGCGCATCGCCGATTCGCGCACGTCGGACAGCCAGGTCAAGGCATTCGCGCAACGCGTGTCGACCGACGATGAAAAGATCATCCAGGCGATGCGCGCGGCGAGCCCGCGCGGCGTCGACGTGCCGGCCAACGACCCCGACACGGCCGTGCTGAGCAGCATCAAGAACCTGCGCGGCGCCGAGTTCGACAAGGCATACATCGAGCAGGTCGCGCTCGCGGGCCAGCAGAAGGCGATCTCGGCATTCCAGGCCGAAATCGCCTCGGGCCGCGACACGAAGCTGAAGGAAGTCGCACGCCAGTCGCTGCCGATTCTGCAGGCGCACTACGCGGACGCGCAGAAGCTCGCGCAGCGTCATCACCTCGCTTCGGCGCAGTAACGCGATACAGCGCCGCGCTTCCCCCGTCGTCGCGCTGCCGCCGCTCCCGCCGGCGGCGCGACGCACGTCACGCGTCAGCTCGCGAGCTTCGCCACCAGCCGCGCGCTCACTTCCGGCCATTCGTCGTCGATGATGCTGAAGCGCACCGAATTGCGCTTGCGGCCATCCGGCATGATCCGTTCGTGACGCACGATGCCCTCCTGTTTCGCGCCGATCCGCAGGATCGCCGCGCGCGATTTCTCGTTCAGCTCGTCGGTCGTGAACTGCACGCGCACACAGTGCAGCGTGTCGAACGCATACGCCAGCAGCAGCCACTTCGCCTCGGTATTCGCACGCGTGCGCTGCGCCGATTCGCTCAACCACGTATGACCGATCTCGAGCTTGCGATTCTTGCGGTCGATCTTCCAGAAGCGCGTGCTGCCGATCACGCGGCCCGATGCGCGATCGACGATCACGAACGGCATCACGGTGCCGGCCGCGCGCCCCTGCAATGCGGTATCGATATACGCGTCGATCGTCCCCGCGCCCGGCACGACCGTGACCGTCAGGTTCCACAACTCGCCGTCGGCGGCGGCATCGAGCAGCGCCTGCCGGTCGGATGCATCGAGCGGCCGCAGGACGACGCGCTCGCCGCGGAGGGTCGGTGGTTCGAGGGAAGACGATGCGGCGGTCATGGCGAGATTCCGGGAAACGAGGACGATGGCGGCGAAACGCCCATCATACGGGGCCGCTAGCCGAGGTGCGCGGCCAGCCGCCTGCGGATGGCCTTCGCCTCGCCGCGCAGCGCATCGGCGAACGCATCGACGAGCAGATTCTTCGGCCGGTGCTCGGGCACGATCATGCTGACGCGGTACGGAAACGATCGCGTGAGCGGCCGCACGTGCAGGTCGCGCCCGACGAAATCGAGCGCGGTCAGCGGATTGACGATCGCGGCGCCGAGCCCCTGCCGCACGAATGCGCACACCGATACGGCCGACGGCGTGTCGACCACCGAGCGCGGCGCGACGCCGAGTTGCGCGAACGCCTCGTCGATCAGGATGCGGTACGGATCGTTCAGCGACAGGCTCACGAACGGTCGATCGGCGAGATCCAGCAGGTCGATCGCGTCCTGCGCGAGCAGCGGGTGACCGTCGGGCAGCACGCATACTTCATCGACTTCGAGCAGCGGCGTGAGCACGGTGCCGGCCGGCGCGACGTCGTGCTCGGTCAGCCCCAGGTCGTAACGCTGCGCGGTCAGCCACTCTTCGAGCATCGGCGATTCCTGCGTTTCGACCGACAGGCTGACACCCGCATGCGCGCCGTGAAAACGGCGGGCCGCGCCGGGCAGGATCGCGTGCGCAAACGCCGGCAGCGCGATCACCGACAGCTGGCCGTCGCGAAACTCGCGCAGGCGCGCGGCCGTCGCCGCGACGCGTTCGAGCCCCACATACGCGAGCCGCACGTCGTCGAACAGCGTGAGCGCGGCCATCGTCGGCCGCAGCCGGCCATGCGCGCGCTCGAACAGCGCGAAGCCGACGACCTGCTCCATCCGCGCGAGTTCGCGGCTGATCGTCGGCTGCGACGTGTACAGCATCTCGGCCGCGCGCGTCGTGCTGCCGGTGACCATCAGCGCGCGGAATACCTCGATGTGACGGTGCGTGAGCATGACTATCTATATCAGAGCTGAATCAAATGTCGAAAAACAGGCATTTTACTGTATAGACGATCGGGTGCATCATCCACGCTATCCGTTCATTCGATCCGATTCATCCACCATATGTCACTCGATTCCCGCCAGCTCGCGACGCTCGCGCAGCAATACGGCACCCCGCTGTGGGTGTACGACGCCGACGTCATCCGCGACCGCATTGCCCAACTGCGCCAGTTCGACGTGATCCGCTACGCGCAGAAGGCGAACTCGAACGTCCATATCCTGAAGCTGATGCGCGAGGAAGGCGCGTGCGTCGACGCCGTGTCGCTCGGCGAGATCGAACGCAGCCTCGCGGCGGGCTTCAGCCCGGCCGGCGAACCGGAAGGCGTCGTGTTCACGGCCGACCTGATCGACCGCCCGACGCTCGCGGCCGTACTCAAGCACGGCGTAACCGTCAACGCCGGCTCGCTCGACATGCTCGCGCGCATCGGCGAGCACGCGCCGGGCCACCGCGTGTGGCTGCGCGTCAATCCCGGCTTCGGCCACGGCCACAGCAACAAGACCAACACCGGCGGCCCGCAGAGCAAGCACGGCATCTGGATCGACGACGTGCCGCGCGCGATCGAGATCGTGCGCCAGTACGGGCTGAAGCTCGTCGGCATCCACATGCACATCGGCTCGGGTGTCGACTACGGCCACCTGTCGCAGGTGTGCGATGCGATGGTCGATCTCGTCACGTCGCTCGGCCACGACATCGACGCGATCTCGGCCGGCGGCGGCCTGTCGATCCCGTATCGCGACGGCGAACCGCGCGTCGACGTCGGTCACTACTTCAGCCAGTGGGACGCCGCCCGCAAGCGGATCGAGCGGCACCTCGGCCACCCGGTGCGCATCGAGATCGAACCGGGCCGCTTCCTCGTCGCGGAAGCCGGCACGCTCGTCACCGAAGTGCAGGCCGTGAACCGCCGGCCGAAGCACGATTTCGTGCTGATCGACGCGGGCTTCAACGACCTGATGCGGCCGTCGATGTACGGCAGCTATCACGCGGTGTCCGTGCACGCGCACGACGGCACGCTGCCGGCCGGCCGCCCGGCCGTCGATCTGGCGATCGCGGGCCCGCTGTGCGAATCCGGCGACGTGTTCACGCAGGACGCGGGCGGCGTGGTCACGCACCGCAAGCTGCCGCAGCCGCAGATCGGCGACCTGCTGTTCCTGCACGATGCGGGCGCATACGGCGCGTCGATGTCCTCGAACTACAACAGCCGGCCGCTCGCGCCGGAAGTGCTCGTCGATCACGGCACGCCGCGACTGATCCGGCGCCGGCAAACGATCGAGGAACTGCTCGCGCTCGAGACGTTCGCGTAACGCCGGCAGCGCGGAACGGGGCGCGCGCCCGCGCGCCTCGATCACCCCGCGCGCCGCACGGGCGCCATCTTCGAGAAATACTTCGCACCCGCCACGCAGCCGACCACGACCACCGTCACGACGATCATCGACGGCGGCACCGTTTCGTGCAGCAGGCCGGCCGCCAGCAGGAAACCGAAGAACGGCTGCAGCAACTGCAGCTGGCCGACACCGGCGATCCCGCCGAGCGCGAGCCCGCGATACCAGAACACGAAGCCGATCAGCATGCTGAACAGCGACACGTACGCGAGCCCCCACAACGCGGCGGCATCTACGGCGTCGAACGACGCGGGCCACGTGAACCACGCGAGCGGCCCCATCAGCGGCAGCGACAGCACGAGCGCCCACGAGATCACCTGCCAGCCGCCGAGCTGGCGCGACAGGCGCGCGCCTTCCGCGTAGCCGAGCCCGCACGCGACGATCGCCGCCAGCATCAGCGCATCGCCGACGACCGACGTCTGCCCGCCGTTGCGCAGCGCAAACGCGGCCACCGCGCCGCTGCCGACGATCGAGAAGATCCAGAACGGCAACCGCGGCCGCTCGCCGCCGCGCCATACGCCGAACAACGCGGTTGCCAGCGGCAGCAGGCCGACGAACACGATCGCGTGCGCCGACGTGACATGCTTCAGCGCGAGCGCCGTCAATAACGGAAAACCGACCACGACGCCGAGCGCGACGACGGCCAGCGACACGATCTCGGCATGCGTCGGCCGCCGCTGCTTCAGCACGGCGAGCAGCAGCAGGCCGAGCGCGCCGGCGATCGTCGCCCGCGCGAACGTGAGAAACAGCGGATCGAGCCCCTGCACCGCGATACGCGTCGCAGGCAGCGAGCCACTGAAGATGATCACGCCCAGCAGGCCGCTGAGCCATCCGTCGGTCGTCTTTTGCACGGGAAATCCTGAACGGGAAAAGTAGATCACCGATGATCCGCCGCCCGCGAAAAGCGCGTAAGCTACAGCCCAATACAATCCGGACGAACTGTACTGGACAACCGGCCGTACAGTTCTTTTTTCGCCATGAGCCAGGTCGCCCCGTCTCCCGTTCCGCCCGCGGCGTCGCGTACACGCGTCGAAACCGTGATGGATACCTTGCACGCACGCATCGCGAGCCGCGCGCTGATGCCCGGCGCACGCGTGCCGTCGATCCGGATGATGGCCGACAGTCTGGGGGTATCGAAATCGACGGTCGTCGATGCGTACGAGCGGCTCGCGAGCGAAGGCGTGCTGATTGCGCGGCGCGGTTCGGGCTTCTACGTGTCGGGCCACGCGCCGCCGCTCGCGCTCGCCGATCTCGGCCCGCGCCTCGATCGCGAACTCGATCCGCTGTGGCTGTCGCGCCAGTCGCTCGAAGCGGCGCCGACCTCGGTGAAGCCCGGCTGCGGCTGGCTGCCGTCGTCGTGGCTGCCGGACGAGAGCCTGCGCCGTGCGCTGCGCGCCGTGTCGCGCGACGACGCCGACGCGCTGACCGACTACGCGACGCCGCTCGGCCTGCCCGCGCTGCGCCAGCAGCTCACGTGGCGGCTCGCGCAGCACGGTGTCCATGCAGAGCCCACGCAGATCATGCTGACCGACGGCGGCACGCATGCGCTCGATCTCGTGTGCCGCCTGCTGCTGGAACCCGGCGACACGGTCGTGCTCGACGATCCGTGCTACTTCAATTTCCAGGCGCTGCTGCGCGCGCACCGCGCACGGATCGTCAGCGTCCCGTATACGCCGACCGGCCCCGATCTCGGGCGCTTCGAGCAGGTGCTCGCCGAGCATCGCCCGCGCCTGTACATCACCAACGCGGCGCTGCACAACCCGACCGGCGCGACGCTCGCGCCGCCCGTCGCGCACCGGCTGCTGACGCTCGCGGCCGAGCACGGGCTGCTGATCGTCGAGGACGACATCTTCGCGGATTTCGAAAGCACGCCCGCGCCGCGCCTCGCGGCATTCGACGGGCTGTCGCGCGTCGTGTCGATCGGCAGCTTCTCGAAGACGCTGTCGGCCGCGATCCGCTGCGGCTACGTCGCCGCGCGCCCGGAATGGATCGACGCGCTCGTCGACCTGAAGCTCGCGACGTCGTTCGGCAACGCGCAGATCGGCGCGAACGTGGTGCACCGGCTGCTGATCGACGGCACGTACCGGCGCCATCTCGACAGCCTGCACGCGCGTCTCGCGGATGCGATGGGCGAAACGATCCGGCGCCTCACACGGGCCGGGCTCGGCATCTGGACGGAGCCGCGCGGCGGCCTGTTCGTGTGGGCGGAACTGCCCGCAGGGCTCGATGCCGCGCGCGTGGCGCGCCACGCGCTGGATCACGACGTGGTGCTCGCGCCCGGCAACGTGTTCAGTCCGTCGCACGGCGCGACGTCGTACCTGCGCTTCAACGTATCGCGCTGCAAGGGGCCCGCCGTGTTCGATGCGCTTGCGCGGGCGATGGACGCAACGCGTTCGGCGGCGCACGCGATCGCACGGCCGGTTGCCGGCCCGCGTTGACGGCAGGCGGGCACGCTAAGGGCCGGCCGCCACGATCTCCGCGACGAAATCGACGAACGCCCGCACCTTTGCAGGCGGCAGGTGACGCGACGGATAGTAGGCAAACAGCGGAAACGACTCGCCGCGCCAATCCGCGAGCAGCTCGACGAGCCGCCCCTGCTCGATCAGGCCCGCCACCCCGCTCGCCTTGAAACGCGCGACACCCACACCGGCCAGACACGCGCCGAGCATCGTGCCGGCGTCGTTGACGAGCAGCCGGCCCGCCGTCTTGACCGGCACGCGCTTGCGCCCCAGCCGATAGACCCATTCGAGCGGCTGACCGGTCAGCGTATTGCGCATCTGGATGCACGCATGGCCGGCAAGATCGGCCGGCACCACGGGACGGCCGTGCCGCTTCACGTAAGCGGGCGAAGCGACCGTCAGCGCACGGGTTTCCAGCAGTTTGCGCGCCACCAGCGACGACGAGGGCGGCTCGCCGAACCGCACCGCCACGTCGAATCCGTCGGCGACCAGATCGCCGAGTTGCTCGCGCGCCGCCAGTTCCAGCGACAGATCGGGATGGCGCGCCAGGAACGCCGGAAGATGCGGCGCCAGCATCCGCCGCGAGAAATACGCATCGACGTTCACGCGCAACCTGCCGCGCACGGCGGCGGCCGAACCGGCGGCCAGCGTGAGCGCATCGCCGATGCCGGCAAGCAGCGGGCCGATCTCTTCGTACAGCCGGCGCCCTTCGTCCGTCAGCGTGACCGACCGCGTCGTGCGATCGAGCAGCCGCACGCCGACGCGTGCCTCGAGCCGCCCCACGGCCCGGCTGACCCCGGAGGGCGACAGGCCGAGTGCGTCGGCCGCGCGCGCGAAACTGCCGCTTTCGACGATCGCGGCCAACACGCTCACGTTCGCCAGAATGCGCCCGTCGATACCCATGATTTCACTCATGACTCAAGATCGCCAATCCAATGACATGAATTCGATTCCATCAGGAATCGCCAGTCCCTATCATGCAACCCGATGCATCGCGACGGCAAGTCCGAACGCCGGATGCAGTCCCGGCGCCCGACCGAATCGGTGCGCCCGCTCCCTTCTCGATGAGGATGTCGAACCATGTATGCCATTACCGGTATCACCGGGCAGGTCGGCGGCGCGCTCGCCCGAACGCTGCTCGCCTCCGGCCAAACCGTACGCGCGGTCGCGCGCGCCACACACCGCGCCGCACCGTGGGCCGAGCGCGGTTGCGAGGTCGCGGTTGCCGACATGACCGACGCCGCCGCGCTGACGGCGGCCTTCGCGAACACGGACGGCGTCTTCGTCCTGCTGCCGCCGTGCTTCGATCCGTCTCCGGGGTTCCCCGAAACGCGCGCCGTCATCGATGCCGTCGGCACGGCGTTGCGGGCGGCGCGTCCGCGCAAGGTCGTCTGCCTGTCGACGATCGGCGCGCAGGCGACACAGGTGAATCTGCTGACGCAGTTGACGATGATCGAGCAGGCATTCGCCGATTTGCCGTTGCCCGTCGCGTTCCTGCGTCCCGCGTGGTTCCTCGAGAATGCCGCCTGGGACGTCGCGACCGCCCGGGACACCGGTGTCGTCCACAGTTTTCTCCAGCCGCTCGACAAACCGGTGCCGATGGTGGCGACCGACGACGTCGGCCGGACCGCGGCCGCGCTGCTGCAGGACGAATGGACCGGCACACGCGTCGTCGAGCTCGAAGGGCCTCGCCGCGTCAGCCCGAACGACCTCGCGGCCGCATTTGCCCGCGTGCTCGGGCGCCCGGTGCACGCCGAAGCCGTGCCGCGCGACACATGGGCGGCGCTGTTCGATGCGCAGCACATGCGTTACCCCGAACCTCGCATGCGCATGCTCGACGGCTTCAACGAGGGCTGGATCGATTTCGAGTCGGCGCGCGCGGATGTCGTTCGAGGCGAAATCGACGCCGACGCCGTGCTGCGCCGGCTCGTCGCCCGCGCCGGCGAAGCGTAAACGGAGCGCCGGCGGGCGCGGCGGCCTTGCCGCGCCCGCCGTCAGTTACGCCTCGCCCGCATGCGCCCGCGCGCGCACCTCGGCAAACGTCGTATCGACGAGCAACCGCCCCGTATCGAACACGGTCTCGAGCGCGTCGTCCCACTCGCCTTCCAGCATGCGGTCGTCCCACGCGACGGGCAGCGTCACGGTCCGATACTCGCCGGTGCGCCGATTGCGCAGCAGCGTGAGCCGCCCCTGCTTCGAACGCTTGCCCCGGTCGGTGACCGGATCCTTGCGAACGTCGTGCCACACGCCGCCGCGCCGGACCGCCGAGCACTTCATCGCGAAGCGCTGCGTATCGCGGTTCACCTGCTGCAATAGCGCGCCGCCCATGCCGAACACGACGTTGCCGGCCGCATAGCCCGCGTCGTGAAGCGCCGTCAGGATCGCTTCGATCGACGCCTCGTCGACACCGTCGCCCTGGATCACGCGCACGCGATTCAGCACGCGACGCCCCTTGCCGTTTACGGTCGAACCGAACGACGCGTCGAGCGCGCGCACGGTCTGCAGCACGATCGTCACGGGATCGCCCGAATCCGGCCGCACGACGAGCGTCGCCCCCGAATCGATCACGGCCTGCCGCAGTTCGCCGCCCCACAGATCGAGCGCGGCGAACAGATCGTAGGAATCCGACACGACCGACACGATTGCACCGGGCAACCCGAAGCGGCGGATCATGTTGCGATACGCATCGGCCTCGCCGTCACGGCCCCACGACGTGATCGTGCTGTGCTCGGCGGCCGGCACCGAGTACGCGGCCATCGGCTCGCGATAGAAGCGGTTCGCGGCCAGCACGCCGAGCACCGTGTCCGAGCCCATGAAGTTCACGAGGTGCGCGGCGCCGCCGATCGCGGCCGATTCCGCGCTCGATACACCGCGCGCGCCGAAGTCGTGCAGCTTGAACGGCAGTTGCGCGAGATCGTCGTCGGTCTTTTCGAGGAAGCGGCGAATCGTCTGCCGCAGGTGCCAGCTGCGCGTCGCGACCGTCACCGGATACCAGATGCGCAGCAGCATCGTCTCGAGATAGGACGCAAGCCAGAACACCCGCGGATCGTCGCATTCGACGGTCATCAGCACGTTGTGCACCGGCACCACCGCGCCCTCGGGCACCGCGCGGATCTTCACCGGCAGGTAGCCGTCGTAGCGTTCGACGATGTAACGCCACCCGGCTTCGTTGAACGGCTCGCCGTGTACCGCGAAGAAATCGCGTGCGTCGTCGATCATCGCGGGCGTGACCGGCTTGCATAGATATTCCTTCAGCAGCATCTGCAGGCCGAAGAACACCGTGCGGTCGTATCGGCCGCCGCGCGATTCGACGTACGAGAACATCGCCGACGCATCGGGCGGATACTGCAGGAAGTGGGAAGCCTTGTAGGAATCCGTATTGAGAATCGGATTGGCGAGAACCGCGGCAAAGCCGCCGGGATCGTTTTGCATGGCTAGAGCTCCTCTAGGCCGTTGAAGTGCCGCCGCGTCTGTCGCGGCGGACGGAATGCGGGGAATCAGCGGATCACAGCTTCCCCAGGAAGTGGTACGCGATGTCGAAGTGATCCTCGAACATCACGTTGCGCATCTGCGCGAACTCGTTGAGCGGCACCCAGCGCGCCTTGTCGGCGTCGTCGCTGCCTTTCACGCGCGGCAGCTCGCCGGTCGGGAAGTTGAACAGGCATGCGTGCGTGATCGTGCGGCCGCGCAGCGAGCGTGTCGGATGATCGAATACCTGGCGATCCTTGATCGAGCCGCGCAGCACGGGCTCGGGCAGCTTGAGGCCGGTTTCCTCGCGCAGCTCGCGGATGCAGGCCGCGTCGAGCCGCTCGTCCTGGTTCACGAACCCGCCCGGCAGTGCCCACAGGCCGCGCCCCGGCTCGCTGCGGCGACGCACCAGCAGGATGTGGCCCGAGTGCACGACCACCGCGTCGACCGTCACGAACGTGACGGGATACGGTGCGGCCGCCCACGCCTTGCGATACGCGGCGATGAATTCGGCTTCCGACTTCAGCTGCGCGAATTCCGGCTGCGTGCGAAAGCGCTCGAGCCAGCCGAACACGGGTTCCGGCACGACCCACTGCACGAAGCTGTTGGTGCGTTCGGCGAAATACTGGTCGCGGATCTCGGTGGCGGAAATGTCTTCCGTCGCATCGACGTCGACGAGCTCCCATTGCGGGAACATCCGCAGGTAATACGACGTGGCGTCCTTCTCGTGGCCGATCAGCCCGACCTTGCGCTGCGCGACATCGCCGAGCGTGACGGCCACGGCCTCCTGCACCCAGCGCACCCAGTCGCCGTCGTTGTACGTCGAATCCTGCAGCGGCGCGATCGTCACACGGTCGCGCTCGGACGCGTCGAGCAGCGAAGCCAGCATCTGCCGGCGCTCGTCGAACGAAAACGGATCCTTGATGGTGCGGGGCTTGTCGGTCGACCCGATCAGCACGCACACGCGCTCGGCCCGGCTCAGTGCCGACTTCAGCACGTTCAGGTGACCACGATGCGGAGGCTGGAAACGACCAATGAAAACGAGCGCGTCGAAGCGCCGGTTCTGTTGCGTACTCATGAGGCTCCCTCAAGAGATTGAAACGCTCCGGGTCTGTCCCGAAGGGTTGGAATGAATCCTAGGGGAAATCCCGAGGTGCGTCAATCACACGCAGTCGAGCGCATGCTCGACTTGACGAAGTATGACGAAACGCAAGTTATTGGCGAGGTACACTCGATTGCATCCCAATCCACGCCTTCGCGCCCGCCATCATGAGGATCTCAGTCAGCCGGACCGTCGGCGTCGATCGCAGGCGCCTCTTCACGTGGTCGCAGGATTATGCGCGGCGGCTCGTGTGGGACAGCTTCCTCACCGACGCCTACCTGCTCGACGGGACCACGGCCAACGTGGGTGTCGACGCATTCTGCCGCAGCCAGTCGGGCGCGACGATGGTGTCGCGCTACATCTCGTACCGTCCGCCGCAGGTCGCCGCCGTCGAAATGGTCGAAGGGCCGAAGGTGCTCGAACGCTTCAGCGGCAGCTGGAACTTCACCGAACACACGCCCGGGTCGACCGAGGTGAAGTTCACGTACAACTTCCGCGCGCAGCCGTCCTGGCTGCGCTGGCTGCTCGAACCGCTGATCGGTGCGTTCTATCTCGTGCAGACGCGCCGGCGTCTCGATTCGTTCAAGCGCTGGGCCGAAGCCGAAGCGCTGCCGCACTGACCGCGGGAGCCGCGCCCGCGCCCTGTCACGGTATCGACACGAACACGATCCGGGGAGCCCGATAGCCCGAACCGCGTGCGGCAACGTCACATGACGGCCGCGTGACAGCCGTCGGCCAACCTGATGAGGAGATGATCGTGTTCGGCATTTGCGTTGTTCTCACGCCGGCCGCGACCCTGTACAGCGTGTCGACGTTCCGGTTCGACCGCTAGCGCGTCACGAACGCTTCGGTGCCCGATTCGCGGCGCAACGTCACTTCCATTCCGGTCAGCCATCCTGACGATTTCAGGATCGGGCGCGCGATCGCGTACAGGCGGTCGGCGCTGGCGCCATGGAAATACAGGTAACCGTCGTTGCCGTCGCGATGGAGCTCGGTCTCGCCGAGTTCACCGGCCCCCGCCCGCCGCACCGCGCGATCGAGCCGTTGCTCGAGCCGGTGAAGGCGCGCGTCGTCCCTCGCGTCGTAGTCGAAGTGGATCATCACGACCGGCCCGGGCGGTTTTGGCGGCGACTTGTGCGGCAACGTTGCCAACAAAGCAGGCCAGGCAGATCGATGCGGTCATTCCGGTTCTTTTGAGCATGTCGATAACGGTTGGGCAACGCCCTTTCAGGTCAACGCCCCGCCACGCGCCACCTGCTGACGGACCTGCGCGTGCGTGCCGAGCGCCGCGGCGATCGCGTCGACGGCTTCGGCCGCGCGCGCCGCGCCGCACATGAACGCGTCGACGGCCGCGAAGCGATGCTCGGGCCACGTATGGATCGTGATGTGCGATTCGGCGAGCAGCACGACCCCCGTCACGCCGTGCGCGCCGCCGAAGTGATGGAAATGCGCGCCGATCACGCGCGCGCCGGCCCGTTGCGCGGCGTCGGTGAGGATCGCTTCGAGCCGTGCCGCGTCGCGCAGCAACGCCGCGTCGGCGCCGGCCAGGTCGGCCAGCACGTGCGAGCCGAGCGTCGCGCGTGGCGGCTCGATCCCGTCGCGCGCGGTCATTTGTGCGACCCGTACGACGAGTAGCCGCTGCGGGCCGACGAACTGCCCCAGCCGCTGCCGCCCGACCCGCTGCCGCCGATCGATGCGCAGCTGAACAGCGTGACGACGATCAGGCCGTAAATGCCGTAGAGGATGTACCGGATCACGACTTGCCCCCGTCCGACGCAAAACCCTTCCACAGCCATTCCGGCAGCCACAGCACCAGCAGGCCGATCAGCACGTAGACGGTACGGCCGCTGAACGCGAACAGCGATCCCATGTTGAAGATCACGAGCAATGCGCTGAACACCCACGGCAGCGGCGCGAAACTGTGCGGACCCTTTCCGCCGAACAGGCCCGTCGATACGGCCGCGCCTGAAGCGGCCGCCGCCGCCGTCGCCAGCGTCGGCGTACCGAAACGTTCGGCAAGCGCGCTGCCCGACAGCGGCCGTGCGCGCGACCAGACGATTTCCGCGTCGCTGCGCTCGCGCGTCAGCTTGTCCTTCTGCCAGCCATAGTCGACGATCGACGTGCGATCGCCCACCTGCACGCGCCAGTTGAACGCACCGACCACGTAGACGACCTCCGAGTCGTAGGCCTCGCGCAGCCGGTAGGTCTTGCCGCCGTCGATCACGTCGGACTCGCCGCCGATCGTCGGCCATTGGTCGAGCACCTGCACGCGCTCCCAGCGCCCTTCGCTCTGCACGAGCCACAGGAAGCCGCGCTTCAGGTTCAGCAGCAGGTATTCGTCCCAGGTCTCGGCGTCGCCCGGCACGCGGCACCGCATCATGCCGATCACCGTGTACTTCACGCCGTCGAACGTGCCGATCGCGCCGAGTTCCAGCGCGCCCTTCACCGCATCGAGCTTGCGCTGCGCGGCGAACACGGTCTGCTGCTCGGCCGTGCATTGCACGCCCGCGTGGCAACTGCCGCACACGACGTAGTCGGCCACGTTCGGCAGATACGTCAGCGGCGCGCCGCAGCTCGGGCACGCGAACGGCACCATCTCCGCGCCGCGCTTCTCGCGCGTGTCGTGTTCGGTATCGCGCAGCCCGGTGAATGCGAGCGCATCGAATTCCAGCGCTTCGCCCGTATAGACGGCCGGACTGCCGCCGTTCGAATCGGCGTCGGAATAGTCGTAGGTCGCGAATGCATTGCCGGTCCGCAGGTCGACGACGCGCGCCTCCCAGCCGGCGTCGACGCGAAACGGCAATTCGCCGTCGCCGCCCGTGCAACGCGCGGTACGCACGTCGGACACGAGATACGCCCGGCCGCCGTGGTCGATCCGCATGCCCGGCTCGAGCGTGCCGAACGCGGGCCACGCGCCGCCGGATGCATCGTCGGGCTCGCGCACCGTGACCGCGTACTGGCCCGACGCATCCGACAGCCAGCCGAACGCGCCGTCGTCGAACACGACGTACCACTCGCTCCACGCGCCGGCGTCGTAGGTCATCTGGATGCGGCCGAGCACCGTGAACGCACGTTTGCCGTAGCGCCCGGCCGTACCGATCTGGATCGGCGACGCATCGTCGATCACGGTAGCCAGCTCGCCGATCCGCTCGACGTCGGCGCCGCGCTTGAGCAGCGTGCTGCGGCAGAACGCGCAGACGGCCATCACGGCCGCCGCCGAGCGAAACTCGACCGGCGCGCCGCACTGGGGGCACGAGGTACTGAACATGCGCGATGCTTACCGGGTGAGCTTCGCGAGGATCTCGGCCTTCGCGCGCGAATATTCGTCTTCGGTCACGAGGCCCTTGTCGAACAGCGCCTTCAGCTGCTCGAGCCGCTGCACGTAGTCGGTGCCCTCTGCCGGCGCGGCGGCGGGCGCGGGCGGCGCGGCCGGCGCCGGTTGCGCGGCGCCCGCGATCTGGCCGGCCATCGCCTGCCCGATCGCCGCGCCGGCGGCCAGGCCCGCACCGACCCCGGCGAGGCCGCCCGGGTTCTGCGCGGCGAGCGGAATCGCCTGCGCCGTCTGGTATTGCGTGGCGCGTGCGAGATCGCCGGCCATCCCCGCGCCGATCCGCAGGTCGAGCGCCTTCTGCAGCTCGGCCGGCAGCGACACGCTTTCCACCGCGAACGCGTCGAGCGCGAGCCCGTAGCGCGTGAACACCGGCACCAGCGCCTCGGCCACGCGCTGCGACAGCAGCGACTGGTTCGCGGCCATGTCGACGAACGGCACGTCGGCCGAGCCGAACGTCGTGCTCATCGCGGTGACGACCAGGTTGCGCAACTGCTGCTCGAGATCGTCGACCGTGTACTGCGCACGCGTGCCGCTCACCTCGCGGTGGAACGCGGCCGCGTCGACGATCCGGTACGAGTAGATCCCGAACGCACGCAGTTGCACGAAGCCGAACTCGCGATCGCGGATCGTCACCGGCTGCGCGGTGCCCCAGCGACGGCCGAGCTGCAAGCGCGTGCTGAAGAAGTAGACATCGGACTTGAAAGGAGATTGAAAGAACTTGTCCCAGTTCTTCAGGTACGTCAGCACCGGCAGCGTATTCGTTTCCAGCGTGTACAACCCCGGCTGGAACACGTCGGCCACCTTGCCTTCGTTGACGAAGATCGCGACCTGCGTTTCGCGCACGGTCAGCTTGCCGCCGTACTGGATCTCCTGGTCTTCCATCGGGTAGCGCCAGGCCAGCACGCCGTCGGTGTCTTCCGTCCATTGCAGGACGTCGATGAACTGCTTGCGGATGAATGAACCCAGACTCATGTCGGTCTCCTCGGACGCGTGGCGCGTCAGGTCAGGCAGGCGGCATTGATGATGCCGACGACGAGCGACGCGGTGCCCATCAGGCCGCCCATCGCGATGTTGCGATCCTCGATCGCATGATTCATGCCGGGCATCAGGCGCGTCAGCGCCGCATAGGTGATCAGTTGCACGATCATCGCGCCAACGGCCCAGACCACGACTTCGCCAAGCGTCGAGTTGTGCGCGATGCTGGATGCGAGCGTCAGACAGAAACCGATCAGCGCGCCGCCGAACGACAGCGTCGCGGCCGCGTTGCCGTCGCGGATCAGCGCCAGTTCGTCGAACGGGGTGACCTTCAGGTACACTGCCGCGAACACAAGAAGCAGCACGAACGCCGACAGTAAATGAACCGCATAGAGATAGGCACTATTCATTCTTTCCCTCGGATTTTGTGCTCGGTTCGCCGCCCCGTCGCCGGCCGGCCCGCGCGGGGCCAGCGGTCAAAATTCCGCGCCAGTATATCCACATTGCCGATCGCTGCACAACGGACGCGCCATGCTGCATAAGCGCGCGCTCGTCCTGTCGATTCTCGTGCTCGCGTCGTGCGGGCTCGGCTACGAACTGATCAGCAGCGCGCTGTCGAGCTACCTGCTCGGCGATTCGATCCTGCAGTTCTCGTCGGTGATCGGCTGCTACCTGTTCGCGATGGGGATCGGCTCGTGGCTCGCGAAGTTCGTCGAGGACGACGACGTGCTCGACCGCTTCGTCGATATCGAGCTGCTCGTCGGCCTGCTCGGCGGCGTATCGGCCGCGCTGCTGTTCGCGGTATTCGCGTGGCTCGCCGCGCCGTTCCGCGCGGCGCTCTACGCGCTCGTGCTCGCGCTCGGCCTGCTGATCGGGATGGAGATCCCGCTCGTGATGCGTGCGTTCCAGCAGCGGCGCCAGGCGTTCCGTCATACCGTCAGCGAAGTGCTGACCTTCGACTACCTCGGCTCGCTTGCCGTGTCGCTGATCTTCCCGCTCGTGCTCGCGCCGCGCCTCGGCCTGCTGCGCACGAGCTTCCTGTTCGGCCTCCTGAACGCATGCGTCGCGCTGTGGACGACACACCTGTTCCGCGACGAGATCCGCAACGTGCGCGGCAAGCTGATGCGCGCGTCGCTCGTGATCGGGCTGCTCGTCGCCGGCTTCGCCCTGTCGGACCGCATCACGCACTGGGCCGAGCACGGCGTGTACGGCGACGAGACGATCTATTCGGAAACGACGCCGTACCAGCGCATCGTGCTCACGCAGTGGCACGACGACCTGCGGCTGTACCTGAACGGCAACCTGCAGTTCTCGTCGCGCGACGAGCATCGCTATCACGAAGCGCTGATCCATCCGGCGATCGAGGCGCTGCCGTGGGCGAAGCGCGTGCTCGTGCTCGGCGGCGGCGACGGGCTCGCCGTGCGCGAACTGCTCAAGCATCGCAACCTCGAACAGATCACGCTCGTCGATCTCGACCCCGCGATGACGAAACTGTTCTCGACGTCCGCGCCGCTCGTCAGGCTGAACCAGGGCTCGCTGAAGGATCCGCGCGTGCGCGTGATCAACGACGATGCGGTACGCTGGCTCGAATCGAACGCCGACGTGTACGACGCGATCGTCGTCGACTTTCCCGATCCGACCAACTTCGGGCTCGGCCGCCTGTATTCGGTGCCGGTGTTCCGCCTGCTTGCGCGCCACCTGTCGGAGAACGGCTATGCGGTGATCCAGTCGACGTCGCCGTACTTCGCGCCGCACGCGTACTGGACCATCATCGCGACCCTGCACGAAGCCGGGCTCAACACGTGGCCGTACCACTGCTACGTGCCGTCGTTCGGCGACTGGGGCTTCGTGATCGCCGGCAAGCGCCGCGACTTCACGGTGCCGACGCGTTACTCGGTGCCGACCCGCTGGCTCGATGCGCAGACGGCCGCCGAGATGTTCCACTTCCCGGCCGACATGCCGGCGCTGCCGATGTCGCCGAACGAACTCAACGACCAGCCGCTCGTGCGCCGCTTCGACGACGACTGGAAACACGTGCTGCGCTGATGGACCGCCGCACGTTCCTCCTTGCGTCGGCGGCCGCGTCGCTCGCCGCATGCGGCCGCACCGGCTGGATCGAGACGACGCCGCGCGTCGGCTACCCCGGCATGCGCGAAGGCCACGCGTTGCGCGATCATGCCGCGCTGCCGCCGCCGTCGGGCACGATCGACACGGATGTCGCGATCCTCGGTGCCGGCGCGGCCGGACTGTCGTGCGCATGGCAGCTCGCCCGCGCGGGCCACAAGCGCTTCACGGTGCTCGCGGGGCCCGAATTCGGCGGCAATGCGGCCGGCGGGCGCTTCGGCGAACTCGGCTACCCCAAAGGCGCGCACTACCTGCCGTTGCCGTCGCTCGAATCCACGCACCTGCGCGACATGCTCGCCGATCTCGGCGTGATCGAATCCGCGCCGTTCTCCGCCCGCCCGGTGTACGACGAACGCGCGCTCGTCCATGCGCCGGACGAGCGGCTCTTCATCGCCGGCCAGTGGCAGGACGGCATCGTGCCGACCGCCGGCCTCGACCCCGACGCGCTCGCGCAGCAGGCGAAGTTCTTCGCGTACACGGACGGCCTGCGCACCGCGCGCGGCGCCGACGGCCGCAAGGTGTTCTGCATCCCGCTCGCGGAATCGTCGCGCGACCCGCGCTGGCGCGCGCTCGACCGGCGGTCGTTCCGCCAGTGGCTGCTCGACGAGGGCTACACCGCGAAGGCGCTGCACTGGTACCTGAACTACTGCTGCCGCGACGACTACGGCGCGGGCTACGAGCATGTATCGGCCTGGGCCGGCCTCCACTATTTCTCGTCGCGCGGCGGCCATGCGGGCGATGCGGGCGACGGCGCGGTGCTGACCTGGCCCGACGGGCTGCACACGATGGTGACGAAGCTGGGCGATTCGATCACCGCACGCACCGGCTCGAACGCGTGGTCGCGGGAAGGGTTCGCGGTGCGCGCGACCGAGCGCGCGGGCGGCGTCGACGTGCTGTGCGCGCGCCTCGGCGAGCACGGCACGCTGTCGACGTTCACGCTGAAAGCGCGGCGCGTCGTCTGCGCGATGCCGCTGTTCGTCGCGGCGCGCGTGTTTCCGCAGCTTGCCGCGTATGGCTTCGAACCCGCGCGCGACCTGCCGCCGCGCGCGCCCTGGCTCGTCTCCAACTTCCTGCTCGACGGCATGCCGGCCGAAGAAGCCGGCGTGCCGCTCGCGTGGGACAACGTCGTCTACGACGGCGCGGCGCTCGGCTATGTCGTGTCGACCCACCAGCTGATCCGGATGTCGCCGCCGACGCGTTCGGTGTTCTCCGCCTATCAGGCGTTGAGTACACAAACGCCGGACGACACGCGCCGCTGGCTTGCCGACGCCAAGCCTGACGCGTTGCGCGAACAGGCCGCGATCGACCTGCAGGCCGTCTACGGGCGCGAACTCTGGAAGCATGCGACGGCACTGGAAATCACCGTGCGTGGCCATGCGATGGCGATACCCGACGTCGGCTTCCTGAGCCGGCCGGGCCTGCTCGCGCTGCGCGACGCCGACGGCCCCGTCGTGTTCGCGCATGCCGACCTGTCCGGGCTGTCGTTGTTCGAGGAAGCGTCGTACTGGGGCATGCTCGCGGCCCGGCGCATGCTCGCCTGACCACCGTCGTCCGTCATTGCGGTACCGCCGCCAAACGCTATAATCGCGCGACATTCCGACTGCATCGAGCAGGCCGACGGTGCCGCACCGTGCGACGCACCGTATGCCCTCCGCGACAACAACAATGACGAACCGAATCCATCGACGCCTTCGCCCGTTCGTGCGCGCCGCCGCGCGCGTGCTCGCGTGCGTCCCGCTGCTCGGCGCGCCGCCCGCGCTGCATGCGGCCGGCACCGCAGGCACCACCGGCACCGAGGCGGCCTCCGGGCGCTACATCGTCGTCGACACCGGCCATACGCCCGCGCACCCCGGCTCCACCGGTGCGAGCGGCCGCGTCGAATACCTGTACAACCTCGACCTGTCCGGCGCGGTCGCCGACAGGCTCGCCGCGCACGGCGACCGCGTGCTGCGCACGTCGGCCGACGGCCGCGAGATCAAGCTCGATCAACGCTCGACGCAGGCGCCGGATGCGAACCTGTTCGTGTCGATCCATCACGACTCGATGCAGCAGCAGTTCATCGACGCGGGCCGGCAGCGCGAATTCCGCGGCTTCTCGGTGTTCGTGTCGGAACGCAATCCGCGCTACGCGGAAAGCCTGCGTTGCGCGAAGGCGATCGCCGAACACCTGGTCGCGGCCGGCGAACGGCCGTCGCTGTATCACGCGCAGCCGATCCGCGGCGAAAACCGCCCGCTGATCGACCCGTCACTCGGCATCCACCGCTTCGACGATCTCGTCGTGCTGCGCACCGCGCCGATTCCGGCCGTGCTCGTCGAAGCCGGCGTGATCGTCAATCCGGACGAAGAGGCACGGCTCGCGCGTCGCGAGACGATCCAGCGCCTGTCCGCCGCGATCGCGGGCGGGATCGACGCGTGCACGACGCCGCAATAAACGATGAACGCCCATCGGGCCCAACGGTTTTCACCCAGTCAGGAGCATCACGATGAAAAAGAAGACGCTGTTCGCATCCTGCGCGCTGCTCGCGCTCGCCGTTCCGTTCGCCGCACAGGCGGCTGGCTGCGGGAAGCCGCGCAGCGCGTTCGACCAGGTGTACTGCACCAGCACGCAGTTCTCGCAATCCGATCGCGATCTCAACGACGAGTACGGTCGCCTGCGCAAGCAACTGAGCGGCGACCAGCAGGCCGCGCTGAAGGCCGGCCAGCTCGCGTGGCTGAAGCAGCGCGATGCACAGTGCAGCGAAACGCGCAACAACAGCTACCTCGTGGATATCCAGTGCGCGAACGACATGACGCAGTCGCGGCTGTCGTTCCTGCGCGAGCGTGAGCGCGAATGCTCGAGCACGGGGTGCGTGACGTCGAAGCTCGGCGAGTAAGCTCTTCGGACGCGGTGTGCCGCCGTGCAGGTCGCGGCACGCCGCCTTCGAAAGACACGACGATGCGGCATGAATTCTCCGAAGTCCTCAACGACCTGATCGACTGTTTCCTCGTCGGCGATCTTCTGCTGCTGAAGCGCTACAAGGAAACACATCGGCTGCCGGACGACGTCGCGCTCGCGTTCACGACCGGCGACAGCGGCGACAACGCCGTGCTCGAAGGCGTCGTCATTCCGCTGGCCGGTATCGAGAACCATCCGTATACGGTCATCTTCACGCTGGACGACGACACGCCCGAACTGCTGAAGGCGGGAAGCCGTCTGCAGCATCGGCGCGGCGGATACGTGCTACGCGTCGAACACCGTTCGGTGATGCTTTACACGTGGCGCATTCTCGAACGCTTCAACGACGAATCGGTGAACGCGCTGCTGGCGCGTTATCGCGAACCGGGCCGGCCCGTGATCGACCTCGACAACGGCTGGTACGACGTCGAAGTCCTCGGTGGCGAAGTGCCGCGCAACGGCTGGTTCGAACCCGCGTTCGAGTTCGTGCTGAAGAAAACCGACACGCCGAGCGACGCGTCACACGTGGATCTCGGCTACAGTTTCGCCATCGACAGCAGCCTGGATCCGGCGGAATGAATTCCGTGCAGGGCAACGCTGCGCACGGCACACGATCAGGCGAGGTACGCATGGCACCGAACACGACGACGATCGACATCCGCGCCGCCACCGCCGCCGATGCGCCCGCCATTGCCGGCATCCACGTCGCATCCTGGCAAGCGACCTACACGGACATCATGCCGGCTCCGTTCCTCGCCGGCCTGTCGATCGAAAAGCGCACGGCCGGGTGGCGTTATGCACTCGACGCAGGACGGCCGTGCGTCGCGCTTGCGCTCTCGGGAAACGCGTTGACGGGCTGGATCGCCTACGGTCCGACCCGCGACACCGACAAGGATCGCGCGTGGGGCGAAATCGAAGCGATCTATCTGAATCCGTCGCATTGCGGGCAAGGCATCGGCGCGGCGCTGGTCGATCATGCGTGCCGGTCGCTGCATGATGCCGGCCATGCCTGGGTGTCGCTGTGGGTACTGATCAAGAACCTTCGGGCCAGGGCATTCTACGAACGCGAAGGCTTCGTCGCCGAAGACGACATCAAGACGTTCGAGATCGACGGGACGCCGATCGAGGAGGTGCGCTACTGGCGCGCGCTTCCCTGACCGGCTCTAGCCGCCGGCACGGCCGTCAAAGAAACCACCGATACTCCCGCGCGCCGATTTCATTGCGAAAATCCAGCTCTTCCTGCCGCTTGTTTTCGCAATACACCATCACGAACTCGCTGCCGAGCCCTTCGCGTACGGCCGGATGATCCTGCATCGCGGCGACGGCCGACAGCATCTCCTTCGGGAAATCGATCCCGCTGCCGCGATCCTCGTTGAGCGGCGCGATCGGATCGATCCGCGCGTCGAGCCCGTGTTCCATCCCTGACAGGATCGCCGCGAGCACCAGATACGGATTCGCATCCGCGCTCGCGAGCCGGTGTTCGATCCGCAGGTTGCGGGCATCCGACTCCGGAATCCGGATGCATGCATCGCGATCCTCGAAGCCCCAGCTTGCGCGGCTCGCCGCATTCACCATCGACCCGTAGCGCCGGAACGCGTTGTGATTCGGCGCGAACACGGGCATGCAGTGCGGCAGCAGCGCGAGGCAGCCGGCCACCGCATGCCGCAACGGCCGCTGCCCGTCCGCCGCGAGCAGGTTGCGCCCCGCGTCGTCGTACAGGCTCACGTGCACGTGCATCCCGCTGCCCGGCGCATGCAGGTACGGCTTGCCCATGAAGCTCGCGCGATAGCCGTGCTGCAACGCGACGCCGCGCGTGCTGCGGCAGAACAGCGCCGACCAGTCGGCCGCGCGCAGCGCGTCGTCGGTGTGGCCGAAATTGATCTCGAACTGGCCGGGCCCGAGCTCGGCGGTGATCACCGTCGCGTCGACACCCTGCTCGCGCGCGGCATCGACCATCTCGTGCAGCACGTCGGAAAAGCGCGACAGGCGCTCGATATGCATGTTCGGCTGATCGTCGCGGTCGTCGCTCAACCGGTCGCGCGGATACTGCGGCATCCCTTCCGCCAGCTGCGCGGCGAACAGGTAGAACTCGAGCTCGAACGCGACGACAGGCCGGATGCCGCGCGCCGCGAACCGCCGCAGCACGCGCGCAAGCACCTCGCGCGGCTCGAACTCGATCGGCGCATCGGTGCCGTCGGAACTGATCAGCATCTGCGCGAGCGGCTGCCGCTCCCAGCGCACCGGCTTCAGCGTGCCGGGAATCAAGCGGCGCGGCGCGTCGGGATCGCCGTCGTTGAAGCAGTAGTCGCCGATCTTGTAGAGGCCGCCCTGCGTGCCGAGCAGCACGCAGTTCTGCGGCAGCTTAAGCAGCGAACCGGCCGCGACCTTTTCGAGCGCATCGATCGGGTAACGCTTGCCGTAGAAGTGTCCCGGCAAATCGAGGCAGATCAGGTCGACATAACGGATCTCGGGGTGCGCCTGCCGGAACGCGCGGACTTCATCGACCAGCGCGGGAACGACGTCAGCCATGTCTCATCCTTTCCATGTCCTGGTATGGCGGCGCCGCAACGCGGCGAACCGGATTCGCGCGGCACGCGTGACCCTGCATGCCGCATTTCAATCAGTACTGCAAACAGGCCGAGTAGCGCGGCGGCCCGTGACACCGCATGCCCCGCCGGCCACTCAGGTGAATACCCAGATCACGCGCGTCGGCACGTCGGTCAGGTTGGCGTAACGGAAGCGCTTGTGCGCGGGCAACTGGAATGCGTCGTTCGGGCCGAGCGTGACCGGCGTGTCGTCGCCGTCGATCCAGATCGTCAGCTCTCCTTCCAGCACGAAACCGCCCTGCTCGTCGCTGTCGTCGACCGGCCGCTCGCCGCTGCTCGCGCCCGGCGCGAGATGACTCTCGAGGATCGAGAAGCGCGAGCGCATGTTCGGCGACACGAGAATGTCGGTGATGCCGGCCGCGTAATACACGGTGCGCCGTTCGTCGGGCCGCGTGACCCATGGCACGCTGCGCGGCTTGCTCAGGCTGTAGAAGTACGTGGTCGGCACGCCGAGCGCCTCGCCGATCGCGGTGAGATCCGCGACCGTCGGGCGCGACAGCCCGCGCTCGACCTGCGACAGAAAGCCGACCGAGCGGCCGATCCGTTCAGCCAGATCGTTGAGCGTGACCTTGCGGTGCTTGCGCAGGTCGCGGATCAGGATCGCCAGACTTTCTATCTCTTCCTGTTCGTTCATGACGGGTTCCGGTGGGTCAGACGGTATCGCGCAAACGGTACCAGGCCTTGCCGATCGCTTCCAGCGGTGCGGCGAGCCGGTCGCCGCCGGGAAAACGCGGGTTGCGGATGCGCTGGTACTGCGCGAGCAGGCGTTCGTCGCCGAGCACGGCGTCGGCCACCGCGCGCGCGCCGGCCAGCGTCGGCAGCACGCCGTGCCCCGAGAAGCCCTGCAGCCAGAAACGCTGCCCGTGTCGGCCGATGTCAGGCGTGCGGCGCATGCTGATGTCGATATGGCCGCCCCATGCGTAGTCGAGCGGCACGCCGGCCAGTTGCGGGAACACGCGTTCGAGGTGCGGCCGCGTCGCCGCCGCGATATCGGCCGGAATTCCGCCGAGATACGTACAGCCGCCGCCGAACAGCAACCGGTTGTCGGGGCTCAGGCGGAAGTAGTCGGGCACGAACTGGTTGTCGATCACGCAGCTGTTCTGCGGCAGCAGCGCACGCGCGACGTCGGGCGCGAGCGGCGCGGTCGCGACCTGGTAGGTGCCGACCGGCAGCAGCCGGCGCGCAAGCTCCCGATCGAGGCGGTCGACGTAGGCGTTGCACGCGAGCACGAGTACGTCGGCGCGCACTTCGCCGCGTAACGTGCGCGCGACGTGGCCGCCGGCCGTCTCGCGGCAGTCGAGCACGCGGCTCTGCTCGAAGATACGACCGCCCGCGCGCTCGATCGTCTGTGCGAGGCCGAGCGCGAGCTTCAGCGGATTCAGGTGGCCGGCCTCCGGATCGTGGAGCGCGGCGAGATAACGCTTGCCGCCGATCCATTCGGGCAGCTCGTCACGGCCGATCACCCGCAGCCGGTCGTAGCCCCAGCGCTCGGCCGCCTCGTCGCGCGCCTGCGCGAGCATCGCGACGCGACGCGGCCGTACGGCCGCCCACAGGCTGCCCGGCCGGTAGTCGATGTCGAAACCGTGCCGCGCCGGCAGTTCGCGCACCTCGGCCGCCGCCCAGCGCATGCTGTCCCACAGCAGGCGAGCGCCGTCGCGGCCGAGCGAATCCTCGAGCGGCTGCATGTCGCACGACCAGCCGAGCAGCGCCTGCCCGCCGTTGCGCCCCGACGCCGCCCACGCGACGCGGCTCGCTTCGAGTACGGCCACGCGCTTGCCGGCCAGCGCCAGGCGCAACGCCGTATGCAGCCCGCTGAAGCCCGCGCCGACGACGAGCACGTCGGCATCGATGCGTTCGTCCAGTGCGGGACGATGCGGGATCGACGCCGGGTAGGTGCCGGCGTAGTAGCTTGCGACGTGACGGTCGGACTGCACGAACATGCGCGCTCCCGTGAAAATTACGCCGAGAAATTTCATGAAAAATTAGCACGGCAATTTCACGGAAGCAAGCGGGCGGAAACCCGGTCGGATGAACCGGCATGGCTGTCGAGATGCATCCAACTTGGAATTTTTTTCGTTCAAATCGGAACTTGCAAGGACCCACGCCGGCTGCGAACGCCCGCGAATGTTCCTCAATAAAACAATAGCTTGAAGAGGTCGCCACACGCCCTCGGCGCTACAGCGTGATCGACCACCGACCGATGCACCGGCTGCTGCGCGCTGAAGTCGCGTATGGGCGACTGTTGACTGCATCAAGCCGGCGTTTCCTTACTCCACCGCCCGCTCCTGCAATGCAGCGGTACACACCTGACTAGGAGTGCACGCGTACAGAACTTGGAATTCCCTATGGCTACCACAGACTTTTCGGCGCCATGTTAATTATGTCAAATTAATCTGACACGCGGACCTTTCATTTGATGCCAGGTTGACGATCACGCATCCGGCACTTTGTCGCGTTTATAAGACAAAGACACCGTGTCAGGGGCCTTCTTAGGCCGCTCAGGTTGCGAACACCGGCGTGTTCGCTCCAAAGCACCCACTCGACTGAAATCGGTTTCAACGAGAATTTAATTTCGATGGCCGCGCTTTTTACTATCTCTAAATTTAATATTTAGCTTCTGTCGCGCGAAATAATCTCACCTATATCACCAATAAAAAATTCACAATGAATTCATTCGTGAAAATATTCTAAAAATACCTTCACTTTGCTTCGTATGAGAAATGCAGAATTCGAACTCCACGCAGGTGATTCCGAGCGTCAAATGCGGAATGCATCCGCAATCTTTCGTTAATATAACTGAAATTCTTGGCGATCGCAAGATCCCACATAGTGCGATGGGGATTGATGTAATCCGCCTGTACAGGCGAATCGCGGCGGGGACACGTGAAATAATCGACCGACAAAAAAACCATGAATGATTCCAACCTGGACAGGCGGGCGGCGTTACGTAATTTAATTGAGTCGAAATGCATATTTCGCGCACCAAAATACAAGCTTGTATCGTCAAGCGGAAAGTCCCTTAAATGGCTGATCGATTTGCGACCACTCCTTCTTTCTTCGGAAGGACTCGATACGCTTGCGGATTTATTCTGGAATCGCTATGCGGATCAACTGCCGTTTCAGGTCGGCGGCATGGAAATGGCCGCCGTCCCGCTCGTGGCTGCGATTCTTATGGCCGGCGCACGCAAAGGGCACCATCTCGGCGGCTTCATCATTCACAAAGAGCGTAAGCGTTATGGCCGGATGAACGCGATCGAAGGCGAGGTTTCGGATGCACCTATTCTGCTCGTGGATGATATTTTCAACAGCGGCGCGAGCATTGAACAATCACGCGTTGTATTAGCGGAAATTGATCGCCCCATCTGGAAAGTGTGGAGCGTGATCGACTACCAGTCCAATACGGGTGAGGACTGGCAAAAGCGACATGGCGTTACAGTAGAGTCCGCATACGTTCTAGGTGATTTCGGCCTGAAACTGTCGGTTCCGACGAGCCATTCGACGCAGCTTTCGTTCCTCGTGCGCTGGCTCAGCAAAGCGACCTCCGCGAATCACCACTATGTCGTACCGAAATCCGCACCGCGCGCGCAAGGCGGCTTGATCTATTTCGGAACCGACAGCGGCGAAATGCGCTGCATCGATGGCGCAAGCGGCGAAACGCGCTGGAGTTTCAAGATCGAGGCGGCGCGCTCAAAAGGGATTTGGTCTACGCCGTACGTGACGCCCGGACGCGTTTTCTTCGGCGGCTACGACGGTAACCTGTACGCGTTGTGCGCCCAAAGCGGCCGGGAAATCTGGCGATACGTCGAACCCGATTGGATTGGCTCTTCACCGGCCTACGCATCCGACCTGAATCTGGTCTTTATCGGCGTTGAATACGCCAGTCCAACGCGAGGCGGCGGCATAGCCGCGATCGATGCTGAAACCGGTCACAAGGTCTGGGAATGCCCGGTCCGTTGCTACGTCCACGGCTCCCCGCTCTATGCCGCTGATGATTCGCTTGTGCTCTGCGGCACGAACGACGGTGCTCTGCTGGCGCTCGACGCACGTACCGGCGCACTCCGTTGGCAATTTCAGACGAACGGCGCGGTCAAGCATGCGCCCGCACTCGATCCCGATCGCCGGCAAGTCGTGTTCGGATCGTTCGACGGCGGCATTCGCGGCGTAAGCCTCGATAGCGGCGAACTGAAGTTCTGCATCCAGACCGGCAACGCCGTCTACACAACACCGCTGATCGACGGCGCTCGCGCCTACTGCGGCTCTACGGACAAGTACCTGTACGTGATCGATTTGGCGACCGGCGAAGGCATCGCGAAGATCGGCGCGCACTCCAAGATTTTTTCGTCTCCTGCCCGCATCGGCCCATGGATTTGGTTCGGAAGCACGAACGGGCGCGTACGTGCAATCGATCCTCAAACGTTTGCGCTCGCTGGTGTGTTTCAGCTTCCTGATGCCGTGACAACCGCCGTCGAATATGACGCGGTTAATCAGATGCTCACGGTTGCGACGACGGCCAATCGCCTGTACGGCGTGTCCGTGACGCCGCCAGTCGTGCGCGAACCAGCACAAGACGGGCAGTCGACGGTCGACGTGACCGCATTACAGCTTGCGCGGCGTGCTGTCGATGCAATTGCGAATCGTACCGCTCTGCCTGATCCGCTAGGATACAAATTGACCGGCGCTCTCCCGCAAGGTGGTGTCTTCGTGAGCCTGCGAAATCGCGCGACTTTGCAGCGCATCGGGCGCGGCGGTCAATGGACGTTCGACTCAAGCGACCTATCACCGGAATTGTCGGTCATCGTGGCGGTGACGAAGGCGTGCGCGAACCTGGCCGTCGATTCGCTTCGCGATACCGCCATTGGCGTAAGTCTGTTCGGACCGCTTGAGCAAGTCGCAGTCGATCAGTTGGATCACGAGAAATTCGGAATACTCGTGCGCGCAACGGCAGGCGGCAAGCTCGGCGGTGGGCTGCCGAACTCCCCTGAATACTGCAACGAACACGGCCAGTATCTGCACGCGCTGCGCAACGCCAAACTGACGCCCAGTGAAGGGCACACGCTTTACCGTCATACCGTTAAACGACAGACCGATGACATGTCGTGGCCGGCCTATGGCGTTCCGCTTCCATACGACGCGACGACACTGACGCGCTTCGTGTCGTGGTTGCTCGATCCGCGAAAGCAGGATGAGCTGGAAGATTCGCTCTCGGGCGTGGTAGATCGACTTTCCGCTCTGGCCGTCACTCGGTACATGGATGCAGCGTTCACAACGCAGCTTGTGCCGGCACCCAAGATGGCGAATTTGCGTGATCTGCAACAGTCCCTGCCGGACCAAGGTGCCGGTGCATCGCACATGTTCCTGTCACTGATATTCAGAGGCCGTCCTGTTGATCGCTCGCGCTGTCGCGGTCACTTCCGCATGGATCGGGATGCACTGATATGCCGAAATGGCAATCAGACGCAAGCTTTCTTGCCTGTATCGACATTGCATCAATGGACGGACGAAGAGTCGTTCATCGCGGCGCTGCCGGATATTCCGGCCTCAACCTGGGAAGTCGCTCCTTGCCTGACGTGGGCGATAGCAGACGACGCAAATCCCCTTCCAGTGCGCGGCGCATTCATCGAGCAGGCGCACACGCAACCGCCGTCGCAAGTGCTGCAACGCTCGGAATCCTGACGCACAACCTTTTCGCGTCAGCTGTTTCGACAACCGATTGTGAATCAATGGCTGCGCGGGTGCCATTGTGGATGTAGACGTCAAACCCGCATACTTCAGGAGTGAATCACATGCAAACGATTGACGATCTGGATTTGCTGCGCTACGTGGCTGGTGGTGATGGTGATGGCGGCGGTGACGGCGATGGTGATGGTGGCGGATACGGCGATGGCGATGGCGACGGGGATGGTGACGGCGACGGTGATTCCGCAGCCGATTCGGCAGTAGGCAGCGACGCGACGTCGTTGGCCGACGCAGGCTTCAACTCCAATGCCAACGATGCCATCGGGCAGGCTGAAAACAACGGTCAACTCGCGGAAGCCACGAAGGGCTTGCAGGACGAATCAATGTCCACGTGGGGCGGTGCGGCCGTTGCCGGATATGACGCCGCGCAACAGGGTCTGTCGTTAGGTCAGGCTGAAACTGCCAACCTCGGCTCCTTCCAATCTTCTCCGATCGGTTTCGCCGCAGGATACGCGGTTGGCGCTGCCGCTCACGGGCTCGGTATCGGCGGCGGCGGTCACAACCACTAAGCAACGCTCTGGTGTACAGGCTATGAACCAAGCCTGATCGATGAATGACGGCGCGCTACTGGTCCCGCGACTGGACGCCTTATCTTCATCGGTATAGCACCACACAGCGCACCGAAAATTGCGTCGCCAAAAGCAAGCAACCGTTGTTTCACTCGATCATAATTCCATGAAAACTGAAGACAATATAGCGCGTGCGTTTATTGATCTTGCCAAGCTTGGCCGAACTGATTGGCGAGCAACAGCATCGACGATCCTTCTTAGCGCGATCGTCAGTATCATCGGCACGCTTGGAGTCCTGATGTTTTCAGGATGGACGCTGTATTTCAAGAATTTTGATGCCGCTCGGGCAGCTATCTCGCTGTACACCAATACAGCCAGCACCACGGGCATCATAGGCTTCTGGCTTGCATGCAAGATCGTCTTGCGACGCCCGTACCTTTCCCTGATTTCCGTCGATCTGCGTTTCCGACTTCGGCGTTGCCTGTTCGGCGCGGTCCTTTATCTTCCTGCCTTCGTGATAGCAGCCTTAGTCATGTCCATCTATACGTCGATTCGAATTGGCGCATGGACGCTTCCGTTCGGGCATCTTCAACCGCTGCAGGACATTCTAAGTTTTGGTCGGATTTTAGGGATGCTTGGCGCGTGGCTCGGCATTCTCGTTCTCGCGTTCGCCGAGGAATTGTTTTTCCGTGGGTGGTTGACGCAAACGCTCGGGCAATATGTGCGTTCCCCGCTCATCGTCGTCGCAATCGTTGCCGCCCTCTTCGCGATCTACCACACACATTACGACTGGCCCATCAAAACGACACTGTTCTTTTGCTCGCTTGGGTTTTCTGCATTGAGTTTACGCGATCGACGACTGGAACTGTCGATCGGGGCGCATACGATGATGAACATCTGCGCAATGATGCTGCCGATCCTGTTCTCCCACGCGCAGCAACATGCGCAAATTTCAACGTCCGGATTCGTAAACAATCCAGTCCTGATAGCTGACGCGGTTGTCTTTGCCATGCTCAAAGGTGTCCTGCCTTTCGCTTTGATGTACTGGTTTTTGAAGAAGACGAACGGCTGGTTTGTATCTAAAGAAGCCGCAAGCGCCATCGATGCTCAGCGCGTGTGATCATCCGCTGACAACAAGATAAGCATGAGCGAGACATCGACCGTCCCCAACGCAGAGCAGCCGGAAGAGAAACAGCCACGGCAAAGTAACCGTGCATTGCTATTCCGCCCCGCTGCGCTCGAATTTCGTCAGCATCAATGGCTCGGTGAGGTTGTGCTGACGGGTTCGGCACGCAGCCTCACGACCAGCATCGTGTTCTTCGCAATCGCGACCGCCGTCGTGTTGTTCATGATCTTCGGCGAGTACACGCGAAAGGAGGAAGTACAAGGCCGGGTCATGATCGACAACGGCGCGGCGGAGATATTCGCGCCAACGGTCGGCACGGTTATCCGCGTGCTCGTCAACGAAGGAGACGTGGTTAATGTCGGCCGGCCTTTGGTCGTCGTGTCAACAGAGCGCACTATCGCTGGCGGCAACTCGCGGCAGCAGATCGGTGTTGAACTGAATGCGCGGCGTTCCAGCCTGGAAGGCGACTCGCGGCATATACAAAGCATCGTCGAACAGAACATTGCGATGCTCAAGGCGAAGGCCATCGAACTGAGCGCGGGTATTCGGCATCTGGAGACGGAAATCACGACCCTTGAGGCGCGATCAAAGCTGGCAGAAATCGACAGTGCGCGGTTCGAACAATTGCGGCGTGACGATGTGGTGTCCCAATCCGAATTCGAGCAGCATGAGCAAAGCATGCTGATGAGTCAGGCGCAACTCGAAGACCTGCGAAAGCAACGTACGGCCTCTCAAGTGGAACTCGCGCAGGTTAAGGCTGATCTTCGAAATGCACCGCTTGATGAACAAAACCAACTGGACTCGATCCGTCGGCAAATGCTACAGGTGGACGGCGAAATCGCCGACAACGAATCCAACCGAGAGATCACGATACCGGCGCAAATCGCAGGCACCGTAACGGCTCTGCTCACTCGTCCCGGCCAGTCGGTCAACGGATCAACACCTTTGATGTCGCTACTGCCGCAAGGCGGGAGCCTCGACGTGAAACTGTTTGCGCCGAGCAAGGCAGTCGGTTTCGTCAAGATCGGCGCGCCCGTCGAATTGCGATACGAAGCGTTCCCGTATCAGAAATTTGGGGCCTACGCGGGCAAGGTCACGCAGATCGCTCGCACCGCCTTGAGCCCGTCGCAATTGCAGACCGCAACCGAAACAGGTGATGCCGACAGGTCCGAGAACCTGTATCAGATTACGGTTGCGCTCGATTCACAGACCATCAACGCCTACGGCGAGTCGATTCCCTTGCAGGACGGGATGCGCGTCGACGCAGACGTAGTGCTCGATACGCGCAAGCTGTACGAATGGGTACTGGAACCGCTGTACACGCTAACCCGCCGCTCACCCTGACCGCAGTTCACGCTTTACCCTAACCAGAGCAACCATGAACCGCCAACTTCAATTCGGATTTCGGCGTAGTGTTGACGTGCATTTGCAAACCGAAGCAACGGAATGCGGACTTGCCTGCATCAGCATGATCGCAACGTTTCATGGCTACGACACCGATCTGCCAACGTTGCGGCGACGCTTTTCGCCATCACTCAAGGGGCTGACGCTGCTCGATCTTGTCAAGATCGGCGCATCCCTCGATCTTGCCGGGCGCGCGGTTCGACTGGAGCCGGAAGAGCTTCACCTGCTGCGGCTGCCGTGCATTCTGCATTGGGATTTTCGGCATTTTGTCGTCCTCGAACGAGTTGGCCGCGATCATGTGATGTTGGTTGACCCCGCGCTCGGCGCGCGGCGCATGCCGCTCAAGGAATTGTCGCTGCATTTCAGCGGCATGGCATTGGAACTCTTGCCGACGCCGGCCTTTCAGCCTCGCCGGGACAAGCAGGAAATCGGTCTGCGTTCCCTGATGGGTCGTGCAAGTGGTGTCGGGCGCGGGCTGCTCAGAATCTTCCTGCTCGCCCTTGCGCTTGAAGTCTTCACCATCGTTGCACCTTTCTATCCCGAGTGGGTCACGGACCAAGCCATTACGACCGGCGATCGACACCTACTTCTGATTTTGGCGCTGGGTTTCGGGTTGGTGCTGGTGATCCATATCGCGACAGAGGCAATGCGATCGTGGGCTGTCACGACGTTCAGCACGCTCGTGAATGTGCAATGGTTGGCGAACGTGTTCAGACATCTGCTGAATCTGCCGCTCGACTATTTCGGCAAACGTCACATCGGCGATATCGTTTCCCGCTTCGATAGCGTCAACACGATCCAGCAAGCGCTGACGGTCGGCTTCGTTGAATCCGTGCTCGATGGTCTCATGTCGATCGGCACCATCATTATCATGATCGTCTACAACGCCCGGCTATCGCTTATCAGTGTGGTTGCCGTGGTGCTCTACGCGATCTTGCGCGCCTGTATTTATGGCGCACTGCGCATGTCGAACCAGAAGCAGATTGTTTTCGCCGCACGAGGCAAAAGTCTGCTCATGGAATCAGTCCGAGGCATTCAGAGCGTGCGCCTGTTTGGTAAGGCGGAGGACCGGCTAGCCCGCTGGCTGAATGTGATCGTAAGCGAGAAGAACGCCGACCTGCGAACGCGACGGCTTCAACTGATCGCCACCACAAGCAATCATTTCATCTTCGGGCTCGAAGCGATTCTCGTAACCTACTTCGGCGCGCTTGCCGTCATTGACCGGTCGCTCTCGCTCGGGATGCTGTTCGCCTTCCTGTCCTATCGTGGGCAGTTCACCGCACGCTTTACTGCGTTGATCGACAAAGTTTACGAGCTGCGAATTCTCAAACTTCACGCGGCGCGACTGGCGGATATCGTGCTCACGAAACGGGAGCCGGATGAAGTGATGCGAGCGCCGGACGTGGATGAATTTGTGCCGACGCTCGAAGTCAAGAAATTGTCATACAGCTATTCGAAGAACGGACCGAAGATCATCGACAACCTCGATCTGCGTGTTGAGGCCGGCGAAGCTGTTGCAATTGTCGGGCCATCTGGCCAAGGCAAAACCACGTTGCTGAAACTGCTCGCAGGCTTGTTGGCACCGTATTCGGGGGAAATTATCGCGGGCGGAATACCGATTCGGCAAATGGGGCTTGCGAACTATCGTTCCCTGATCGGCGTCGTGATGCAAGAGGATCGACTGTTCGCCGGATCGATTGCCGAGAACATCAGTTTCTTCGATCCAACGCCCGACTTCGCGTGGATCACGGAATGCGCGGAAATGGCTTCCGTCAATGCTGATATTCGTGCGATGCCCATGGGCTACTACACCTATATCGGAGACATGGGGTCTGCCCTGTCCGCAGGTCAGCGGCAACGCGTGATGCTCGCACGCGCCCTTTACCGCCGTCCGAAACTGCTCCTGCTCGATGAGGCGACGAGCCATCTTGACGTGAACAACGAGCGCGCCGTGAACGCGGCGATGCGCAAGCTGAACATCACGCGGATCATTGTCGCGCACCGTCCTGAAACCATCGCAACAGCTGATCGCGTCATCGAACTTGGGCAGGTTCGGGAAACAGCATGAGAAAGAAGAATGTCGCGCTTCAGACGCTTTCATACCGTTGTGCGCTCGTTGTTGCCTGCCTCGCGGTCGCCATGCTCGTCGTTCCGCTGACGCATGCGCAACTCGATCCTTTTTCGACGCGAAGAGGACTGGAAGACGTGTCGCCCTATTTGAACCGGATGGCACGCGCTACAGGCGCCTGTAGCGACGCGAGCCTTCATTCGCCTGTTTCCCTGTATGACGCAGTCAGCCGCGCTCTGTGCAGCGATCCGACCGTGCGCGAGAGCTGGGCGAACATGGTCTTGAACGCGGCTCAGGTGGGTGTCGCAAAATCTGCGTGGTTGCCGACGCTAGACGCCAGTGGCACACGTTCGCGTACAGTTGAAACCGAAACCCTATCTGGTCCGACACTGCCTGATGCGATGGGCCGCGCATCGGATCGTTATGACGAGTTGCGGCTCTCGTGGGTGCTCTTCGATTTCGGAAGGCGTGACGCGAATCTGGCCTACTATAACGGTCTTCTTGAGCTTTCCAAGGCGAGCCATACCGAAGCACTGCAATCTGTGTTCGAACAGGCCGCAGCGGCGTTTTACTCAGTCTGGACTGCACAAAGCACACTTGATGCTGCGGGCAACGCCGAGGCGAATGCCGAACGAAGCTTTCAGATTGCCCGGCATAAACACCTTGCAGGCGCCGGTACACTGAACGATGAATTGCAGGCAAAGGCCGCGTGGCAGGAAGCAATTTACACACGCGTGAACGCGACAGGTGCGCTCAAGGCAGCGCAGGGCACCTTGTGTCTACGCATGGGAATTCCCGTCGAAACCTCCATTGAAGTCGATGTGAGCGCGGGCGCTCAACCGGACGTGAATTTCACGTCTTCGATTGCTGATCTGCTGGCGCTCGCAAAAGCTGTCAACCCGAAGGTACGCGAGGCGCAAGCCCTGATCGAAGCTGACGACGCGAACGCGAAACTTGCACACAGGGAGGAACTGCCCACGATTTCCTTGTCCGGCTCGTTGAGCAACGACAAGTCATTAGGCGCATTTCCACGCGACACGCGCACGTACAGCAAATATGTGGGAATTCAGATCAGCATCCCGATCTTTTCAGGGTTTGGTCAGCAGTATCACCGTCAGGCATCGGAAGCTCAAGTTGATATCGACCGCGCAAGCCTGCACAAAGCCGAACTGGAAGTCGCGTCGGCAGTATGGCGCAACTATCAGGACGTGATAACGAAGACGGCCAATCTACAGGTCGCCTCTTCGACGCAGGAAAGCGCGCAGGAAGCGTACGACGTGGCGAGCAAACGCTACAGTGCCGGCGTCGGTCCCCTGCTCGATGTTCTGAACGCCCAAACTACCCTCGCAACGGCGCGACGTCAGGTCGTGCAATCTCAGGCCGATTGGCGTGTGTCGAGGCTAGTGCTGGCATTTTCGATTGGGACGCTCGACGGCGAGCGTTGGACGCCGCACGCTGAAGCGCCATGAAGATATTCGTCGTCAACAACGCTACGACGGAGATTTTTCTTGCCTTCTCTGCGACTTCTTATCCGGGCCTTGCCTGTGCCAATCACTGCATCAACGTCATCCGTTGCCGGACCGATGACCAAGACGGCCACGATGCCTGAACGTCAGCTTGTCGATACGCCAGTACCGGTCGTGCAACCGGGGCGCTTGGTCGGCGCAGGCGATCAAGCGACGCAGTCGACGCGGCTTGACGCCTCCTCCAGCATCGGATGCTCGACGCACGGCGCATCGAAGGCGGAAAGACGGACGTCGGCCGGACCGCCGCCCTCGCCGCTCATACGCGGTCGATCACCCGGCACGATCGGCACGCACCGGGAAACCGACGCTCAGTCGTAGTGCTTGTTGCGCTTCTTCTTGTGCTTGTTGCCGTGGTAGTGGTCGTTGGAACGGGCGTTGTTGCGCGACACGTGGCCGCCCAGCGCCGCGCCCGCGCCGCCGCCCACGGCTGCGCCGACGAGACCGCCCGCCGTACCGCCCATCGCATTGCCCGCTGCGGCGCCCGCACCGCCGCCCAGTGCGCCGCCGACGACCGCGCCCGTGCGCTCGCGCTTGTTCGACGTGACCGCACCGCCCGCGCCGCCGCCTACCGCGCCGCCGATGACCGTGCCCGTGCTGCCGCCGATCGCATTGCCGACCGCCGCGCCCGCGACGCCGCCCAGCGCACCGCCCAGTGCGTTATTCGTATCGCCTGCCACGGCAGGCAACGACACCATCGCCGTCACGCCGGCCACCACTGCCATCACACCCAGTTTCTTCAGCATCTGTCCGCCCTTCTGATTTTCGAGATATCGACGGGAATTTAGCACCATTCCGTTAAGCCTATCGTAATGAAGCGTTAAATCGGGCGTGTTCCCGGCTCGAACGCCACGCGCACGGCTGCGCCTGCGCACCCGGACCGCGCTCGCGCCACGAGGCGGCGAAGCACCGAAGAACGCGATCCTGCATTACCATCGGGCGTCCACCGCGCCTGCCCGTATCCGGCAAGCGGGCCTGCCACCTCCCTCGTTGCGCTCCGATGCTCGCTCTCGTCATCCTCGCCGGCCTCTGGGCCGGCCTGCAGAACACCCTCGCCGGCGGCGGCTCGTTCGTCACGCTGCCCGCGCTGATCGTGTCGGGCATGTCGCCGCTCGCGGCGAACATCACGTCGACGGTCGCGCTGTTTCCCGCGCAGGTCACGACCGGCTGGGCCAGCCGAAAAATGGTGCGCGGCGCGGGCAAGCTGTCGTTTCGCGCGCTGTTCGCGATCAGCGTGGTCGGCGGCGCACTCGGCGGGCTGCTGCTGCTGAAGACGCCTTCGTCGATCTTCTCGCGCCTTGTACCGTGGCTCGTGCTGTTCGCGACCATCGTGTTCGCGTGGGGCAGCTTCTTCCGCAAGCCGCGCGAAGGCGCGGCGCACCTCGGCACCGTCCCTGCCGCGATCTCGCAATTCATGATCGCGATCTACGGCGGCTACTTCGGCGGCGGACTCGGCTTCCTGATGATGGCCGTGTTGACGATGGCCGGTCTGTCGCCGCGTCACGCGATGTCGACGAAGAACGCACTCGCGGGCGTGATGAACGCATCGGCCGTCGTGCTGTTCGTGACGTCGCCGCACCTGCACTGGGGATCGGCACTCGCGCTCGGCGGCGGCGCGATCGTCGGCGGGCTGCTCGGCACGTGGGCGCTGCATCGCGTGAACGAACGCATCCTGCGGATCGGGATCGTCTGCATCGGCGTCGTGCTGACCATCGGATTGTTCGTCAAGCCGATCTGACGCACGCGCTTCCCGCCCAACGATAACGAGAGGCAGGAGAGGCGGACAACGCGTTGAGGCAAAGCCTCAAGCAACGGCATATCACGATGATCGCGCTTGGCGGCGTGATCGTGCGCGTGATGGTGTGCTACGTCGGCTCGGTGTCGATCCTGATCCTGTGCATGCCGTGGACCGACAAGGCCAACCAGAAATCGCCGCAAGTGTCGCTGTTCAACATGGCGGGCTTCACGGGTGCGGCCGTCGCGATGAAAACCGTGCTGTTCGAATCGTTCATGTCGGTGATGAACTCGTTCCTGGCGAGGATGCGTTGACCGGCGGCCGGCGTGCGCGTTCAGCCGAACGGCCGCACGCCGATCAGCGGGCCGTGCAGGAACCGCGCGAACACGGCCCAGACGACGATCCCGCCCAGCACGGCGACGATGTCGCCCGACAGCGCGCCGGCCGGGTAGCGGACGCCATCGCGGCGATCGCGCGCACGCGACACGACGAAATCGACGATCGACCACACGAAGAACGCACCGAACAGCACGACCGCATGCACGGTGCCGTTCACGAGCAGGTGCGCCACGGCCCAGACCATCACGCCGGCCAGCATCGGGTGTCCGACGAGCGTCTTGATCCGGTTGCGCGGCACGTACGACGCGGCGATCAGCACGAACGCGACCGCGGTCAGCATGCCCGTCAGGTGGCGCACGCCGACCGGCGACACCCACAGCAGCGTCGCGCCCGAGCGGGCGATCCCGTACCCCCAGACGATCAGCACGAAGCCGACGACCGACGCGATCGAATAACCGCCCTTCCAGCCCTTCTCGCCGATCCGCTCGATCGTCGTGGAGCGCCAGCCGCCGGCGACGATCCGGATCGAGTGCACACCGAGGAAGATCGCTAAACCGAGAATCAGGACGAGCATCGACTGTCTCCGTCTGGAATGATGAGTGGGGATACGTTCCGCGCGACGTACGATGCGCCGTTCGCGGAGCCGGCGGCAAGGCCGGCGCGGGCCGCGCCCGGCGGCGCAACCCGCGCCGATCATAAACGCCGGGACTGCCGTTGTGAAGCATGCAGGATGTGCGGCGCGTCAGGCTTGACGCGTTCGTACGTCCGATCGTGCGGGCCTGCGGCCGTACGACGCACCGGTCGCCCGGTGATGGGTACGCCTGAAGAAAGGAAAGCGAACATCGCGCGGCTGTCGCTTCGCGCGGCCGGTATTACGTCTCCTTGCGCTTCGCCGGCGGTTTCGATGCCGGTTTCGGCGCAGGTTTCGATACGCGCGCGGCTTTCGGCACGGAGAGCGGTTCGGCCGTGGATTTCGGCGCGGGTTTCGCCGCCACCGTGGATGCCGTCTTCCGCGCCGGGTTCGGCGCAGGCTTGGGCGCGGATTTCAGTGCCGCTTTCGGCGCGGCTTTCGGCGCGGCTTTCGATGCCGATTTCGATGCCGATTTCGCTGCCGTCCCGGCACCCGCCTTCGACGCCGGCTTCGGCACGGCCCTCGCCTTGCGCTTCGGCGGCCCGGCCAGCAACGCCGCACGATACGCGCCGCGGCACCAGTCGAACAGCGCACCCGCATCCTCGAGCACGTCGGCCGGCGTTTCGTAGTAGCCCTCGAGCGCGACCGTACGCGTGGGCCTGGTATACGAGAACGGCCCCATGCCCGCCGCGACGAACGCCGGACGGTTCACGTCGTCGACACGCAGGAACAGCGACCCGCGCGACATGAAGCCGAACATCACGCCGTCGAGCCGCAACGCCGCGCCGCTGAAGAACCGGGCGACCGCGACCGTGCCGAGCGGCGCGAGCTGATACGCGATCTCCTCGCCGTGCGCCTTCTCCGCTTGCCAGCTCATGCGCAGGCCTCGCAGCGCCGCGTCCACGCATCGAGCTCGGCGTCGTCGAAACCGACGGCCGTCGCACTCTCGCGGATCTGCCGCCACGTCGCGCGGTCGACCGGGATGCCGGCGGCCCCGCGTGCGGCACGGCTGGCATCCTCCGGCTCGCCGGGCATCCGCACCGGCGCATCGCCGGCCTGCGGCGATGCCTTCGCCCACGCGACGAACGCATCGGCCTCGCGCCCGGCGTCGGCCGCGTCGAACGCGTTCGGGTCGATCAGCACCGACAGCATCCCGTTGACGATCGCGCTCGTCTTCTGCAGCGTATCGCCGTACGTCGTATGCCCGCCGACCAGCGCGCCGCCGAAGATCTCGCACATCGCCGCGAGCGCATACCCCTTGTGCAGCCCGAACGGCAGCAGCGCGCCGAACGGCTGCTCGTGCATCACGGCCGGATCGTCGGTCGGCTGGCCGCGATGGTCGATCAGCGACCCGGCCGGCACATGCTTGCCCTGGTTGTACGCGACGCGCGTCTTGCCGTACGCGATCGCGCTCGTCGCGAAATCGAGCAGCAGCGGCGGTTTGCCCGCCCGCGGATACGCGGCGCAGAACGGGTTCGTGCCGAAGCGCGGATCGGTGCCGTGCAACGGCGCGACCAGCAGGTCGCCCGGCACGTTGACGAAATGGAACGACACGAGCCCCGAGCGCGCGCACTGCTCGGCCCAGTGCCCGATGCGGCCGAGGTGATGGACGTCGCGCAGCCCGATCGCACAGATCCCCATGCGCCGCGCACGCTCGATTCCCTCGACCATCGCCTCGAACGCGATCACCTGGCCGAAACCGCGGCCGCCGTCGATCGTCAGCACCGCGCCGCCGTCGCGCACGATCGACGCGTGCCCGTTCAGTTGCAACTGCCCTTCCCGCCACGACGCGACGTAATTCGGGATCATCCCGATCCCGTGCGAGTCGTGGCCCGCGAGATTCGCGCCGACCAGGTGATCGGCGACGAGCGCTGCCTCGCGCGCACTGCTGCCGGCCCGCTCCCAGAGTGCCGCGACGAATGCGTGCAGCGGTTCGGCGCGCATGCGCAGCGGTTCGGTAGCGGGCGTCGGCAGGACGGTCATCGGCAACACTCCATCAAGTCGGATCGGGAAATCGATGCTTCGGACGCTGCGACGCTCAGCGCGCGGTCGCGATCACGTCGGCCACGGCCGCGGTCAGCTTCTTCGCGTACGGCACATGCAGGAACTCGTTCGGGCCGTGCGCGTTCGACTTCGGCCCGAGCACGCCGCACACCATGAACTGCGCGGACGGGAAGCCTTCCTGCAGCACGTTCATCAGCGGGATCGTGCCGCCGAGGCCCATGTACGCGCAGTCGGCGCCGAAGTGGCGGCGCGACGCGGCGTCGAGCGACGACGCGAGCCACGGCGCGAGATCGGGCGCGCTCCAGCCCGTCGCGGCGCCCGCGTCCGGCTTGAACGTGACCTTCGCGTTGTACGGCGGATCGAGTTCGAGCAGCTCCTTCAGCTGCTGCACGGCCTGGGCGGCATCGACGAGCGGCGGCAGGCGCAGCGACAGCTTGAACGCGGTGCGCGGACGCAGCACGTTGCCGGCATCGGCGAGCGCCGGCATGCCGGCCGCACCCGTGACCGACAGCGACGGACGCCATGTCGAATTCAGCAGCGCCTCGCGCGGATCGGTCGTGGTCGGCAGCACCGGCTTGCCGTCCGCGCCGCACGCCCACGGCAGCCCCTTCCATACGGTGTCGCCGAGAATCGCGGCGGCCGCTTCGGCCTCGCGCACGCGGCTCGACGGAATCTCGCAATGGAACACGCCCGGCAGCAGGTTGCCGTTCTTCGCATCTTCCAGGCGCTCGAACAGCTGGCGCATCACGCGGAAGCTCGACGGCGCGATGCCGCCGTAGACACCCGAGTGGATGCCTTCTTCCAGCACCTCGACCTGCAGGTCGCCCGACACGAGGCCGCGCAGCGACGTGGTGAGCCACATCTGGTCGTAGTTGCCGGCGCCCGAATCGAGACAGACGACGAGCGACACCTGGCCGAGCCGGTCGCGCAATGCATCGACGTACGGCAGCAGGTCGTAGCTGCCCGACTCCTCGCAGGTCTCGATCAGGCCGACGCAGCGCGGCCGCTCGATGCCCTGCTCGTCGAGCGCGCCGAGCGCCGCGAGGCTCGCGTAGATCGCGTAACCGTCGTCCGCGCCGCCGCGGCCGTACAGCTTGCCGTTCTCGAGCTTCGGCGTCCACGGGCCGAGGTCCGCGCGCCAGCCGTCGAATTCGGGCTGCTTGTCGAGGTGGCCGTACAGCAGGATCGTATCGGTGCTGCCCGAGCGCGTGGCGGGCGTCTCGAAGAAGATCACCGGCGTGCGGCCCGGCAAGCGCACGATTTCGAGCGTCAGGCCCTTCACGGGCTGCCGTTCGGCCCACTGCGCGGCGTCCGTGACGACGCGCTCGAGATAGCCGCGCTTCGCCCAGTCGGGGTCGAATGCGGGACTCTTCGCGGGAATCGCGATGTAGTCGGTCAGGGCATGGAGGATTTCATCGTTCCACTTGCGCTCGACGAAGGTAACGAGCTTGTCATGGTCGAGGACGGGGGTCGTGTCGACGGAAGTCATGATGGGGGTGCCTGGATCGGGCTGACGAAAACCCAGATCATACGCCGATGCTCCCCCGCCGGCGCCCCCTCCTGGCCGTTCAGACGACCTTCGGGAACGCGTCGCGCAGCCCTGCCGCGCAGGCCAGCGCGTCGTCCCACAGGCGTCGCGTCAATGTGCCGGCATCCGCCTCGCGCGCGAGCGCCGCGGCCTCGCCCGACCACAGCAGCGAGAAATCGTCGCGGCCCTGCCGCTCGAACGCGCTACGCAGCGGATCGACCGCGGTCGTCGCGAGCGGGAACGCGGGCGCAAGGGCACTCATCGGCCCCTGTTCGCGCATGAAGCGCGTCAGCAGCCCGCGCGCGGGGCGGCCGGTATACAGGTTGGTCATGCGCGTGCCGTCGTCGCGTGCCGCGCGTACCGCCGCGCGATGCTGCGCCGACCGGCCGGCCTGCGGCGTCAGCAGGTAGGCGGTACCGATCTGCACCGCACGCGCGCCGAGCGCGAACGCGGCCGCGATGCCGCGCCCGTCGGCGATCGCACCGGCCGCGATCACCGGCGCGCGCACCGCGTCGACGATCTGCGGCAGCAACGCGAACAGGCCCGGTTGCGCATGGATGTCGTCGGTCAGGAACATCCCGCGGTGGCCGCCGGCCTCCGCGCCCTGCGCGACGATCGCGTCGACGCCGCGCGCATCGAGCCAGCGCGCCTCCTCGACGGTCGTCGCGGAAGAAACGACTCGCGCGCCCGTACGCCGCACGCGTTCGAGCAGCGTGTCGTCCGGCAACCCGAAATGGAAGCTCACGACGGCCGGCCGCCATTCCTCGACGACCGCGCACGTCGCATCGTCGAACGGCGCGCGGCCCGGGCCGCCCTTCACGCCGGCCGGATCGACTCCGGCTTCCGCGTAGTAGCCGGCGAGCGCCGCGCGCCAGCGCGCGTCGACTTCGGCGTCGGGCGCGGGCGGCGTGTGGCAGAAGAAGTTCACGTTGAACGGCGCGGGCGTGCGGGCGCGGATCGCCGCGATCTCGTCGCGCAACTGCTGCGGGCCGAGCGCCGCGCACGCGAGCGAACCGAGCCCGCCGGCTTCGCACACGGCGATCGCGAGCGGGCTCAGCGAACCGACCATCGGGGCCTGGATCAACGGCAAACGGGAAGGCAGTGTCGTCATCGGAATCCTTTTTCGCCATGCATGGTCGTCGCCACGCGGGTTGTTCTTCGTCTCGTCGCGCACAACCGGCCTGATGCCGCGTGCGCTACGTGCCGCCGCGATCCATGCCGCGCCGGTATGCGGCCGGGCTGGTCGCCGCGACGCGCCGGAAATGCCGGCGCAACGATTCCTCCGAGCCGAACCCCGCGCGCGCCGCGACCTGCGCGAGCGGCAGCGCGGGCTGCGCCTCGAGCATGTCCTTCGCGACGTTCACGCGCTCGCGGATCAGCCAAGTGAGCGGCGACATCCCCGTCGCATCCGCGAACTGGCGCTGCAGCGTGCGCGTGCTCATCGCGGCCTGCGCGGCGAGCGATGCCAGCGTGTGCGGCTCGGCCGCATGGGCGCGCATCCAGTCGATCAGCTTCGCGAGCCGGTCGGTGCCGCCCGGCGCGACCGGGCGCGGCACGAATTGCGCCTGCCCGCCATCGCGGTGCGGCGGCAGCACGAGGCGCTGCGCGACCCGGTTCGCGATCGCGCCGCCGTGGTCGCGCCGCACCAGATGCAGCAGCATGTCGAGCCCCGCCGCCGAACCGGCCGACGTGACGATCTGCCCTTCGTCGACGTACAGCGCATCGGGATTCACGCGCAGCGCCGGATAGCGCGCCTGCAGGCGTTCCGCGTAACGCCAGTGGGTGGTCACCGTGAGCCCGTCGAGCACGCCGGCCGCCGCGAGCACGAACACGCCCGAACAGATCGAGCAGAGCCGCGCGCCGCGCCGATGCGCGGCCCGCAGCTTCTTCAGCAACGGCTCGGGCGGCCGTTCGTCCGGATCGCGCCAGCCGGGAATCACGATGGTGTCCGCGCGATCGAGCATCGCGAGCCGGTACGGCGCGGCGACCGTGATGCCGCCCGCCGCGCGCACCGGCCCCGGCTCGCTGGCGCATACCGCGAAGCGATACCAGTCGACGCCGAGTTCCGGGCGCTCGAGCGCGAACAGTTCAACCACGCAGCCGAATTCGAATGTGCAGAGGCGATCGTAGGCGAGCGCGACGACGAGATGATCATGCATGGCGCAATGTTACCGGAACTTGTCGATTGCGCCACTGCCGCAAAGCGGGCCGAACCGCGATACTGCCTCTCATCCCGGCGCGCTCCGCGCCCCTTCCACCCGGAGAACCTGCCCATGTCCTACGTCACCGACGTGCCCGCCGCCGACAGCCCCGCCGCCCTCGCCCATTTCGAGGCGTCGCTGCGATTCGAGACCGATTGCTGGGACGTGCACGACGCGCTCGCGTCCGGGGCACCCGACTTCGTGCTGCTCGACGTGCGCGGCCCCGACCAGTTCGCCGCCGGCCACGTGCCTGGCGCACGCAACCTGCCGCGCCGCAAGATCATCGAGAGCAAGCTCGCCGGCTATCCGGCCGGTACGCTGTTCGTCGTCTACTGCGCGGGCCCGCACTGCAACGGCGCCGCACGCGCGGCGATCCAGCTGGCGCGCCTCGGCCGGCCGGTCAAGCTGATGATCGGCGGCGTGACGGGCTGGCGCGACGAAGGTTTCGCGTTGAGCAACGAAGTGCAGCCGATCGGCGCCGAAGCCGACTGATCGTCATTAAAAACGCAACAATCAATTGCCAGCACACGAACGAAAAAAGCGCGACAATCAGCCACATTGCAGTTCGGACGGAGCAGCACCATGCATGATGCAGTCCTGATTCAAGTGGCCGGTTCAGTCGCCGCGATCGCGATCTATTTTCTGCCGGCCGTCATTGCCGACCGGCGCGGCCGGCACGACAAGCTGACGATCGCGATGTTCAACGCGCTGTTCGCATGGACCGGCATCGGCTGGCTGATGACGCTGTACTGGGCGTGCCAGCCGAACCCGCGTACCGACGTCGCGCAGACGATCCTCGCGAAGCGCCGCGGCGTCAGCATGCGGACGTTCTCGTCCGGCCTCGTCGAACGCGTGCAGCGCCGCGTCGCGGCCCAGGAGCAATGGGCCGAGAAGCAAGGCTGCCGTTAAGTCCCTTTTTCCCTTTCACCGTGCCGCGTCGAACTTCGGCATCCTGACGTTGGTCGACGCGCGGTAAGTCCAGTGCAGTCCCTCGTGCGGCGGCCAGCCGCCTGCGCGCAAGCACGCCCCGAACGCCCCCGCCGTCACCGCCCGCGCGATCCGCTCGCCCGGGCACGCGTGCGGCCCCGTGCCGAAGCCGAAATTCGGCCCCGCCGCGCGGCCGGGCATCAGCCGGTGCGGTTCGCGATGCACGGCCGGGTCGCGGTTCGCCGCGGCGAGCACGACGAGGATCGCGTCGCCGGCTTCGACGGTCGCGCCGTCGATCGTCGTGCGCGCCGCGACGAAGCGGCGCGTGTTCTGCACCGGTGAATCGAAGCGCCCGACTTCGGCGACGAAGGCGTCGAGCGCCGTGTCGTCCGGCACGGCGCGCGCGGCGTGGGCTTCCCCGTGCCATGCCACCAGCGTGTTGCCGAGCCACGCGGCCGTCGCTTCACAGGTCTGCGACAACAACCCGACGAGATTCGCCACCAGCGCGCCGCTTGCCTGCCAGCCCGACGCGCGCGCTGCCTGCTGCACGGCGGCGACGAGCGTGCCGTCGTGCGCACGCGTCTGCGCGACGCGCTCGGTCATCCGGTCGAGCAATTGCCGCGCGCCTTCGCTTGCGCGCGCCAGCGCCGCGGCATCCGACAACGGCGACAGCGCGGCGACGAAGTCGACGACCCGCGCCGCGATATCGTCCAGCTGCGCTTCGTCGAAGCCGAGCAGATCGGCAACCGCACACACGGGCACGGTCATGCACCACGTATTCAGCGCGTCGGCGTCGCCCGGCGCCGGCAACCGTCGCGCGGCAAGCTGCGCCGCGCGAGCGCGCAGCGCCTCCGTGTCGATCGGCGCGAACGCCGCGCGCAGCGCCTGCTTCGGCACGTCGTGCCGCGACGCGCCGTCGTTCATGCGCACCAGCTCGCCGAACAGCGCGCCGGCCGTCGTGCCGCGCAACGCGGGCGGCACCGGCATGTCCAGCGGGCGTACGCGGCAGGCCGGATGGCCGAGCACGGCCGTCACGGTCGACGCGCGGCTCGCGACCCACAGGCCGAGCGCGGCGTCGAACGCGAGCGGCGGCCCGTCGACGAGCGTCGCATAGTAGGGTTAGGGATCGCGGTGCGTCACCGCTGCAATGGGATCGGTCGGGTTCATGCGCTCAGTATCGATGGCGTGCACCGCCGCATGTTTCGGGTTCACGTGAAATGTCGCGGCACGGGCGCCGCGCGCCGCGGCCTCGCAACGCAAGGCAACGGTCAGGCGGCCGACCGGTCGCGGTGCGACTGCATGCGCATCCGGACGCGCCCGGCCGAAATCGCGCGCGGCTCGGGCAGCACCGTGTCGTGATGGAACATTTCCTGCCGGAATTCGCCGTTTTCGTCGAACCACTGGCAGATCAGCCAGTCGCCGTCGTCGAACACGACCGGCCCCGCATAGGTGACGGTCATGCGCGGCCCGCCCGTTTTCAGCGTCACGACATCGCCGACGCGAAACCTGACGCGCTGATTTTCTCGGATCGTCATCGCTCTCTCGGATTTTATATATTGATATTCCCGGCGGCCCGCCAACCGGTCATTTGAATGTGCCGCAGATTATCAATCAAAAAAACGGCCGGCAACTGCCGCACACGAAAATACATTGATCGAGAAAATGCAACGATACGCGCCATCGACACGCGCGGCGGGCCGCCGATCGCCCGATCCGGCGCGGCCTGCACGGCGGATCGGGGCAACCGGGGGAAATGCGGAGAATAAACGATGGTTTTCGCGCCGTCATCGACGGTTAATTAAGACGCGAAATAGGTTGATTATTGTCAATCGACGTTTCCGCTGGAAACGATCCCATGTTTAATTGGCCATCATTCTCCGAACAAAACCGGCGAATTATCGGGTGCCGCAAACCAGCGGTTGATGTCGCGCCCCGGCACGGCCGCCTGTGCGAACGTAAACGTGCCGTCGCGCGCCATCTCGGTCGCGGCGCGCAGGAACGCGCCGAGCGCGGCCCGCGCCAGCGCGCCGCCGACGCTGACGCGCTTCACGCCGAGCGCCGCGAGTTCGTCCAGGCTCAGCAAGCCGCCCTGCAGCCCCATCACGACGTTCACCGGCGCGCCGACCGCCCGCGTCACGGCCGCGATTTCGTCGGCGTCGGTGATGCCCGGCGCATACAGCACGTCGGCGCCCGCGTCACGATAGGCGACGAGCCGGGCAATCGTGTCGTCGAGATCGCGGCGGTCGTGCAGGTAGTTTTCGCAGCGCGCGGTCAAGGTGAACGGAAACGGCAGCGCGCGCGCCGCGCGGGTAGATCGGCGCGTCGGCGCGGCCCGTCGCGTCCTCGATCGAGCCGCCGACCGCGCCGGCCTCGGCCGCCAGCCGGATCGTTTCGGCCACCGTGTCGGGTGCATCGCCGAAGCCGTTCTCGAGATCGGCGCTCACCGGCAGGCCACCCGCGGCGACGAGATCGGCAATGTGGTCGAGCATCGCGTCGCGGTCGATCGCGTTGTCGGGCTGCCCTTTCGAAAACGCGTAGCCGGCGCTCGTCGTGGCGAGCGCCTCGAAACCGGCCATCGCCAGCAGGCGCGCGGTGCCGGCGTCCCACGGGTTCGGGATGATGAACGCGCCGGGGCGCGTGTGCAGCGAACGGAAAACTTCGGCGTGGCGCGCTTGCAGGTCGGAACGGGTCATCGTGGACTCCCGGATGGTCATGACGGGTGAGCTTACGCCGGTCGTGCGCGCGACGTTTCAGCGATGGCCGAAATGTCGTCGCGCGACCGGAAAAAACCGACGCGCGGGACGCGCGCCGGCAGCCGGCGCTTACGTCGATGCAGCCGGCCCGCCGTCGATGCCGAGCAACACGTCGGCGACGCCCTCGGAGAACTGCATCGTGCGGCCGTCGATCAGCACGGCGTCCGGATGCGACGGATCGCGCACCGCCTGCGGCACGCCATGTGCGATCAGCACGCGTGCGCACGCTTCCCAGTCGGGTACGTCGACGCCCTCCGGTTCGTTGACGGACGCCCAGGACAACGTGCCGAGCGCGTCGCTCCCGAATCCGTGCGGCTCGCGCCAGCTTGCGCCGTGCGCGAGCAGGAACGCCAGCAGATCGGCATCGCCGCGGAACACCGCGTGATTGAGCGCGCTCGCGTCCCAGTCGCCACCGCGCACGGCAATCGGCCAGCCCAGCTCGACCATGACCTTCACCGCGTCGCGCGCCCCCCATGCGGCGGCATCCGGCAGTTGTCGCAGCCGGGCCTCGGTCAGCGCGCCGGGCAGTTCCGGATGGCGCGCCCGGATACGCCGCGCGGTGTCGGCGTCGGCACGCGCACAGGCCGCCACGAATGCGTCGTCCGGGCCGAGCGCCTCTTCCGCGCCGGCTGCGCGCAGCAGCGCCGCGACGTCGGTCAAGCCGGCCTGCATCGCCAGCCGGTACGCACTGACGCCCGCCGGCGTGCACGCGCGCGGATCGGCGCCGGCCGCCAGCAGCGCGGCGACATGGCGCGCCGAGCAGCGCACGCCGATCGCGCGCAGCAACGGCGCGCCCCAGGTCCGCGCGAGGCCCGCGCCGGGCGGCTCGTTCGCGTCGCCGCCATGCGCGAGCAGCAGTTCGAGCGCCGCCGCGTCGCGCATGTCGAACGCGCGCCGCAACGCATTCGTGCCGCCCACTTGCGCGCCGTGCTCGAGCAGCACGCGCGTGCAGGCCGGATTCTCCAGCGAGTGATACAGCGATTCGCCGTCGTTCGGGTCGGCGCCGGCTTCCAGCAACATCGCCGTGAGCGCCGGATCGCGATTGACGCCCGCGGCGCCGTACAGCGCCGACAGTGGCGCCGACTCGTCGGGCTCGGCAAGCGAAGCCGGCGGAAACCGGTTGCCGATCCGCTGGTTCGGATCCGCGCCTGCATCGAGCAGATGACGCGCGCAGTCGCGCAGCCCGATGGCGAACGCCGGAATCCGCCCGAGCCGCGAATGCGTGACGGCGACCAGCGGCGGCAGCTTGAACGCACCGCCGGCGCGCGCGATCCAGCCGGGATCGGCGGCCAGCGCCGCCTTCACCGCGTCGAGATCGCCCGCCGCGCATGCGATGGCCGGATCGGCCGACACGAGATCGGGATGGTCGAGCAACAATTGCGCGGCGACACGCGGCCGGGGCGCATCGACGCCGCCGGTCACCTCACCGCCGTAGGCGAGGTGGAGCCAGCGCCGGATCAGCGCCGACCGCGGTTGCCGCGCGAGCGCGCGCATTTCGACGAACGCGCCGAGATCGGCCCACGACGCGAAGCCGTACTCGCGCGCGATGCAGGACTGCGCGTCGTGCAGGCGGAGCCCGAGCGCGCGTGTTTCGTCGTGCGTGCGGTTCGCGGCGGCGGGGAGCGACCGGACAAAGCGCGCGACGGCACCGGCGTCGCCTTGCCGGTACAGGCGCAACAATGCCTTGGCCTGCTTTTTCAGATGATCGGGATGGGCGTTGGGAGGCAGCGTGTTCATGCGGATCCTCGTGCATGGATGGCCGAAGGTCCGCAATACCGCCAGCACAAAGGATGGGGAAACCTCGAGTGGATGCGACACAGGTGGGTTCAACCCTTTCCGCGGACCCGGAAGCGACCTGCATCGCTGCCCGGTATCGTAGGCGACGGCCGGCGACATCGTCAACCTGCCGACGCAGCGCCGCTCAGCCCGCGAGCCGCTTCGTCAGGAAAATGCGCGTGTGCCCGACCGGATAGTCCGGCAGCTCGCCGAAGCGGACATAGCCGCGCTTTTCGTAGAACGGTCGCGCCTGGAAATCGAACGTGTCGAGCCACGCGCTGTGGCAGCCGCGCGCGAGCGCCTCCGCTTCGGCCAGATCCATGATGCGCGTGCCGGCGCCCTGGCCGCGCGCGGCCTCGGGCACCACGAGCAGGTCGACGTGCAGCCAGCCGAACGCCGTGCCGCCCCACAGGCCGCCGACCACCGCGCCGGCGGCGTCGGTCACGACCACGGCCAGCGGCCGGAACTCGGCCGGGCCGGCCTGGCTTTCGTTGAACCGGACGAGCGGCGCGACGATCTGCTTGCGTACGTCCGCGTCGCCCGCGTCGGTCACTTCGTAGGTGAACGTCATCGGTTGCGTCGGGTTGAATCGTGAACGGGAATTGGCTGGAGCCGCACGCACCGCGCGCGTCAGACCACGTAGGCGCCCTTCGCGTGCAGCGCCGCTTCGGTACGCTCGAGCGCCGCGATCGCATCGCTGCCTTCGAGCGCGAGCAACTGCGCGACCAGCGCCTCGGCCATCGCATGCGCGGCCACCAGCGACGGGAAGAACGACGGGCTGTCGTGCGTGAAGATCAGTTGCGCGTCCGCGTGCAGCGCGATCGGCGCCACCGCGCTGTCGGTGATCGCGACGACCTTGCTGCCCTGCTCCTTCGCGGCCTGCGCGACGCGTGTTGCTTCCGCCGAGTACGGCGCGAAGCTGACGACCACGGTCACGCTCTGCTTCGCGATCGTCCGCAGCTCCATTTCGAGCGAACCGGCGACGCCGTTGAGCAGCGACACGGTCGGGCGGAACAGCCGGTAGCCGTACACGAACCCGAACGCGACCGGATAACACGAGCGGAACCCCGCCACGTGAACATGCGATGCCTTGCGGATCAGCCTGGCCGCGTCCGCGAGCGCGTGCTCGTTCTGCGCGGCGGTGGCCGACAGGTTGTGCTGCTGCGCGGCGAGCAGGTCATGCGCGAGCGACGCCCTCGCGTCGGGCCGCACCAGCGAGCGCGCGCGCTGCGTGAGCGGCTCGGGCCGCGCGCGCACGCGCGCGACGCACAGATCGCGCAACTCGTTCCAGCCGGGAAAACCGAATTGCTGCGCGAGCCGCACGAGCGACGCAGGCTGCACCTGCGCGCGCTGCGCGACCTTGCGCATCGACGACGTGGCGACTTCGTCGGGATGGTCGAGCAGGAAGGCGGCGCCCGCCTGGAATTGCGGGCTCAGCTCGGAAAATTGCGCCCGGATCCGGGACGCGAGTTCGTCGAAATTGGCAGCCATCGTGATGGGAACGGGAACCGGTCGCTCATGGTATCACCGGCCCCGCGCGCACCGGTCAGCGCAGCACTTCGACGTGATCGGCGTCGACCTTCACGCTGCCCGACCATTTGCGCTCGAATTCGCCGGTCACCTTCACTTCGTTCTTGTCGCTGACCGGCTGGCCGGCCGCCCACAGCTTGTGGTCGATCTCGACGCGGATCGTGCCGGTGGCGTCGGCGAACTCGTAGTCCTCGCCGCCGACGTGCTTGACGATGCGCCCTTGCAACTGCACGTGCTGATCGTCCTTGCCGTTGGCGAGCAATTCCTTCACGGTCGTCGTGGTCAGCGCGGATGGCCCCGTGTATTGCGCATAGACGGCGGCGGGCAGCGTGGCGAGTGCAACCGCCAGGATTCTGGCCAGGTGTTTCATGATGTCGGTCCTCTGCTTGAATGTGACGCCGCGCTCCGTTGAACGCGACGGCACCAGATTACGGATCGTAAGATTAAGCAAACCTGAAGGGCGCGCCGAGGCGACACGGTGCCGCATTGGACAGGTACGAAATGGCGGCGGCGCCCTCCGCATTTAAGCTTGACCTAAGACGCGCGCGCTTATCATGGGAATCCCGGGCGTTGCCGCGCCCTGCTGAAGAGACACGAATCCATGCGCGTACTGCTCGTCGAGGACGATCCGCTGATCGGCAGCGGGCTCGAACAGGGCCTCAAACAGGAAGGCTTCGCGGTTGACTGGGTGAAGGACGGCGATGCCGCGTCGCTCGCGCTGCGTTCGACCGGCTACGGCCTGCTGCTGCTCGATCTCGGGCTGCCGAACCGCGACGGCCTGTCGGTGCTCGCCGCGCTGCGCCGCCGCGACGAAAACCTGCCCGCGATCATCATCACCGCGCGCGACGGCGTGCCCGACCGCATCGCGGGCCTCGACAGCGGCGCGGACGACTATCTCGTCAAGCCGTTCGAACTCGACGAACTGCTCGCCCGCATCCGCGCGGTCAACCGCCGCCACGCGGGCCGCGCGCAGACGACACTCGCGATCGGCCCGCTGCGGCTCGATCCCGTCAAGCACCTCGTCTGGCTGGACGATGAGGAAGTGCCGCTGTCGCCGAAGGAGTTCGTGCTGCTGCACGAGCTGATGCGCGAACCGGGCGCGGTGATTTCGCGCGAGCAGTTCGAGGAGCGGCTGTACAGCTGGGGCGAGGAAATCGAGAGCAACGCGGTACAGGTGCATATCCACAACCTGCGCAAGAAGCTCGGCCACGACATGATCCGCACGGTGCGCGGCGTCGGCTACCGGATCGGTGACGGCACATGACGCACGTGCAACGCACGATCGCACGCTGGCGCAACGCGTCGCTGCGGCGACGCCTGCTGACGTGGCTGCTGCCGGCCGCGTGCGTGATCGGCCTGGTCGCGAGCGCGGGCACCTACTGGGGTGCGTTGCGCGAGCTCGACGACCTGCTCGACGACCAGATGCGCAGCATGTCGAAGCAAATCGTCGTCGGCCCGAACGGCGAGCTGTCGTTCAGCGACCGTGCAAACGGCAAGCACGGTTTCGAGGCGAGCGACCCCGATGCGGTCCTGCTGCAGGTGTGGCGCAACGGCACGCTGGTGTATTCGACCGACCGCGATTCGAAGTTGCCGGCACCCGCGCAGAAGGGTATCGCGAGCGTCGACGTCGGCGGCCAGTCGTGGCGCACCTACGTGACCGAACGCGGCGGCACGACGATCCGGCTCGCGCAGGCGCGGCATGCCCGCTGGGAAGCGATCGCCGGGATCGCCGTGCATCTGCTGTGGCCGGTGTTCTCGATGCTGCCGCTGCTCGCGATCGGCCTGTGGTTCGGCATCGGCGCCGGGTTGCGGCCGCTGCGCACGATCGCATCGGGCCTGAAACGCAGGAATGCGAACAACCTCGAGCCGGTCGACGTCGCGTCGATGCCGAACGAGGTCCGCCCGCTCGCCGAAGCGATCAACGACCTGCTTGCGCGGCTCGACCGGTCGTTCACGCTGCAGCGGCATTTCATCGCCGATGCCGCGCACGAGTTGCGCACGCCGATCATGGGGCTGTCGATCCAGTCGCAGTTGCTGCGGCGCGCGGCGACCGCCGAGGAGCGCGAGCACATTCTCGCGCAGATCCAGGCGGGCACGACGCGCCTCGGCCACCTCGCCGAGCAGCTGCTGACGCTCGCGCGCCTCGAACCCGATGCGCAGGCGGCCGCCTCGACGTCGGAGCCCGTCGATCTCGCCGCGCTGTGCCGGTCGGTGGTGTCGGACCGCGCGCGCGTCGCCGACGCGCACCGGATCGATCTCGGCGCGATCGTCGCCGCGCCCGTGATGGCCGCGGGCAATGCCGACACGCTGCGCGTGCTGCTCAACAACCTCGTCGACAACGCGATCCGCTATGCGGGCGCAGGCGCGCGCGTCGACGTGTCCGCGCGCGTCGACGGCACGACGCCCGTGCTCGAAGTCGCCGACGACGGCCCCGGTATTCCGGAAGCCGAACGCACGGACGTGTGGGAACGCTTCTATCGCGGCGAAGGCGCGCAGGCCGTCACGTCGTCGGGCAGCGGGCTCGGGCTGTCGATCGTCAAGCGAATCGCCGAACAGCATCGCGCGACGGTCGCGCTCGGCACCACGCAGGGCGGGCGCGGGCTGACCGTCACGGTGCGGTTTCCCGCACCGGTCTGATGCGCACGTGACCGGAAGCTTGTCCACAGATTATGTTGGCAAGCTTGTGGACAACCTTCCATTAACGACACCAAGCCCTTGATCGGAAAGGATTTGTCGGGCATGCGCGGCAAATGCGCCAGCCCGGGGCAGCCGCGCGCCCGTCGATCGTCATGGACGATTCGTTTGATCCGCGCATCCAATTTGACAACCAGTTGTCTATTTTGTAAAGTGGTTGTCAATTCATGATGCGAGCGGGATATGACGAAATCCGAGAAATTGACCACCGTCGCGCTGTCCGTATTCCGCTTGAACGGGCTGCTGATCGAATGGGGCAACACCTTTTCCGGCCCGCACGGCCTGACCAGTGCGCGCTGGCAGGTGCTGGGCGCGATCTCGATGGCGCCGGACGCGCCGACCATCCCGCAGATTGCCGATGCAATGGGCATCACGCGGCAAGCCGTGCTGAAACAGGTCAACGTGCTGACCGAAGAAGGGCTCGTCCTGTCATTGCCGAACCCGGCGCACAAGCGCTCCCCTCTGTATGCGCTGACGCCGCGCGGCGAAGCGGCCTATCGGGCCGTGGCCGAGCAGTGGCAGCAGCATGTCCGCGACATCGCCGGCGACTTCAGTGCGGCCGACCTCGATGCCGCCATTCGCGTGCTGTCGGCGATGTCCCGGGCGCACGGCCAGGACGGCCACGCGTAACCCCGCCAGCCCGCCACCTCACCAGGAATTCCCATGCCCCACTTCAAGCCGATGGATCCGGCCTTTCCGATCCAGCAACAGATCGCGATCGACGCGGAGCCGGTCGTTCTCGTCAACGTGTTCACCCTGGCACCCGCCGACGAAGCGGACTTTCTCGCCGCCTGGAAGGACGACGCGGCATTCATGAAGCAGCAGCCGGGGTTCATCTCGACCCAGTTGCATCGCGCACTCGGCGACAGTCCGACCTACCTGAACTACGCGATCTGGGCATCGACCGCTACGTTTCGCGCGGCCTTCACGCATCCGGCGTTCGTCGCCAAGCTGTCGGCCTATCCGTCGTCCGCCGTCGCCAGCCCGCACCTGTTCCAGAAAGTCGGTGTCGCCGGTATCTGCACCGCGTAAGTGCGCGTGCGTCACGTGGCAACGCGTGGCATCCGCCGGTATCGCACCGGCCGATCGCGAACGCGGACTTCTCCACAGAAAATGTTGGCAAGCTTGTGGATATCCTGCGCACCGCGACGCTAAACCCTTGATCCGATGGACTTTGGCACGCGTGATGCAGACGAGGGCCGGGCGATGGCCGTCGCGCTCGCCACTTCGCCCCAGTTCGCATCACGACGCCACGACGATGCACGCAACGACCGCCGCATGCACGCCGGCCGGCTGCCGTGCCGGCCACTTACCCACAGATTGTGTTGGCAAGCTTGTGGATATCCTGAGCACGCATGCGCTAACCCGTTGATCGGCCTGAGGTTCGTGCGCGGGGTCACCGTTGCGGCAACGCGTGGCGCAAGCGTGCACGAACGATCCGGCACGACGGCTACGCTCAACCCGCGCCTTGACGCCCGCGCAGGTCACGCATCAAGATCATGCGAGCCGCACCACGACGCATCACCATCACTCCGAGGAAGACCATGGAACACTTCACCGCGTGGCAGTTGCTCGTCTCGCTCGTGCTCGTCGCCATCGTCGTCTATCCGTACGTCCGCATCGTCCGGCGCACCGGACATTCGGGCTGGTGGATCCTGACGATGTTCGTCCCGGTCCTGAACTTCATCATGTTGTGGGTATTCGCGTTCGCGCGCTGGCCCGCGGTCGACGATCGGCAGCGCTGACTATCGCGGCGACAGCGCGCGAGCTTGTCCACAGATTGTGTTGGCAAGCATGTGGATAGCCTGCGCATACCGCAGCCAAGCGCTTGATCCGAAAGACTTTGTCCGCGCCGCCTCAAACGCGGCACGCAGCCGGCATATCGCCGGTTGCGTGCCCTCGCGCGGCGTGACGCGTCGCCACCGGCGCCGACCGGCGCGCTTGTCCACAGATTGTGTTGGCAAGCGTGTGGACAGCCTGCGCATACCGCAGCCAAGCGCTTGATCCGAAAGACTTTGTCCGCGCCGCCTCAAACAGGGCACGGCCGCGCACGCCGCGCCGAACGCGGCCGCACGCGGGCTTGTCCACAGTTTTTGTTGGCAAGCATGTGGATATCCTGAGCATGCGCGACCTAAGTCGTTGATCGCACAACGTTTGGTCGCGCGGGTCACGACTGCGGCACGGCGTGCATGCGGATCGCGTTCACGCTCGCCGCGCCGCCCGACTCAACCGAACGTCCGCGCCACGATTTGCGCGACCGACGCGATCACGCCGTCCTTCGCCCGCGCATCGGCTTGCGCCTGCGTGTAGTACACGACCAGCACGATGGGCGCGCCCGACGCCGGCCAGATGACGCCGGCATCGTTCGTCGTCCCGTAGTCGCCGGTGCCCGTCTTGTCGCCGACCGTCCACCCTGCCGGCACGCCTGCGCGGATCCGCTTGTCGCCAACCTTGTTGCCGCGCAGCCACGCGACGAGCTGCGCACGCTGCGCGGCCGGCAGCGCGTCGCCGAGCGTGAGCACGCGCATGCTCGCCGCCATCGCGGCGGGCGTCGTCGTGTCGCGCGGGTCGCCCGGCAGCGCGGTATTCAGTTCGGTCTCCCATCGATCGAGCCGGAACGTGTCGTCGCCGATCGAGCGCGCGAACGCGGTCACGGCGGACGGGCCGCCGATCAGCTTCATCAGCAGGTTCGCGGCCGAGTTGTCGCTGTACTGGATCGCGGCCTCGCACAGCGCGGCAACCGTCATGCCCGAACCGACATGCTTCCCGGACACCGGCGAATAGTTGACGAGATCGGCCTTCGTGTACGTCACGCGCTGCTGCAGCCAACCCGGGCGATCGACGCTCTGCGCGAGCACCGCCGCGCTCAGCATCGCCTTGAACGTGCTGCAGAACGGGAAGCGCTCGTCCGGGCGATGCGCGATGACCCGGCCGCTCGCGGTGTCGATCGCGCACACGCCGAGACGGCCGCCCGCGTCGCGCTCGAGATCGGCCAGCGCAGCCGCCGCCTCGGCCACCGCTGCCGGATCGGCCGCGTCCGCCTTCGCGGCCTGCCGCGACGCGCACGCGGTGACGGTGAGGACGAGCGGCGCCGTCGCGGCGGCCAGCAACAGGGTTCGACGTTTCGATGAGTAGGTCATGTCGGTTGTCTCGGAGTGGAATGGCGGCGAATCGAGGTTGAAACGGCGGCGCCGAGACAGCACTATCGAGACTTTACGGTTAGCCGACAAGCAACGATAATTGAGCGCTGACAAAAGAAATTCTTATGACGAAGCTCCGCCCTCATCTTCCGCTCAATGCGTTGCGCGCGTTCGAATCGTCGGCGCGCCACCTGAACTTCACGCGCGCCGGCCTCGAGCTGAGCGTGACCCAGGCCGCGGTCAGCCAGCAGGTGCGCTCGCTCGAGGAGCGGCTCGGCTGCACGCTGTTCACGCGGCTGCCGCGGGGCCTCGGGCTCACCGACGAAGGGCGGGCGCTGCTGCCCGTGCTGAGCGATGCGTTCAGCCGCATCGAGACGGTGCTCAAGCAGTTCGACGGCGGGCGCTTCCGCGAGGTACTGACACTCGGCGTCGTCGGCACCTTTGCCCTAGGCTGGCTAATGCCGCGACTGAAGCAGTTCGGCGACACGCATCCGTTCGTCGAACTGCGGCTGCGCACCAACAACAACGTCGTCGATCTCGCCGCCGAGGGACTCGATTTCGCGATCCGCTTCGGCGAAGGCAACTGGCCGGCGACGCGCAACGAACGGCTGCTCGATGCACCGCTCACCGCGTTGTGCGCGCCGGAGATCGCGCGGCGCCTCGCGCGGCCGGCCGATCTCGCGAACGAAACGCTGCTGCGCTCGTACCGCACCGACGAATGGCACGGCTGGTTCGACGCCGCGCAGCTCGAGCCGTGGACGGTCAACGGGCCCGTGTTCGATTCATCGCGGCTGATGGTCGAGGCCGCGATGCAGGGTGCGGGCATCGCACTCGCGCCGGCCTGCATGTTTGCACGCGAACTGCAGCTCGGCCTGCTCGCGCGACCGCTCGACATCGACGTGTGCGCGGGCGGTTACTGGCTCACGTCGCTGAAATCGAAACCGCTGACGCCCGCAATGACGCTCTTTCGCGACTGGATCGTGGCCGAGGCGGCCGACACGACACCGGACGCGTAACGCAACCGCCCTTGTCCACAGAAAGTGTTGGCAAGGATGTGGATATCCTGGGCACCCGGGACCTAAGCCCTTGATCGCGCACGAATTTGCGTTCCGACCCACACATCGGGCAGCCTTTGTGCACGCGCCTCGCGCGCATGCCGCATTCGGGCCCGATACTCAACCCATGCGACGCAATCGATGGCAAGTTGTCCACAGAATTTGTTGGCAAACCTGTGGATATCCGCCGGATCCGGCGCGTAACATCTTGATACACAAGGGGATTCGATATCAGGACCTTGACCGGTCAATGGTGTGGCACCGCACCATCATTCGAACGGCCTCCCGGGCACACATCGGGAGCGCAGCACACGTGCGGCCGAAGGCCGGCCGGTTCTCCACAGATTGTGTTGGCAAGCTTGTGGATATCCTGCGCACCGGGCGCCTAACTCATTGAGCGCACGGGGTTTTGTGCTTCATCCGCAGAATCGGGCAGCGCCGGCGCGGCCCGTGCGGCTCGCGTCGGCGCACGCCGTGGATCAATGCCGGTCGAGCCCGCCGCGCAATTCGCTGGCCTTGTCGCGCAACGCTTCGTAACCCGAACGCGCATGCTCGGGCAGGTCGGGATCGCCGATCAGCGCGCCGAGCGTTTCGATCAGGCTGAACAGGATGCCCTTCGCCGCGCCGACCGCGATGCTCTGCGATTCGATCGACTTGTGCAGGTGGTCGACCGCCGCCTCCAGGTTTTCGAGCTTGTGCTCGCCGTCGTCGGGCCGGTTGTCGGTCGTCATCGTCTACCTCCTCCATCGTTCAAGGGTCATGTCACGATTCTATGCCGCTGCGCACGAACGTGGCGCGACATCGCGCAACGTTCGTGCAGCACGGCGCTACAGCACCGCGACCACCTTCACCCGCCCCGGCTGCTCCGCCGCCGCGACGACCTGGCCGTCGACACGGCGGAACGTCAACGACACGGTTTCGTCGCCGACGCGCAGTGCGTCGATCCGCAGCCAGTCGACGCCCTCCGGCAGCGCCGGACGCTCGACGCGCACCTCGTGGCGCGTCGCGTCGATGCTCACACCGAGGCATGCCTGCAGCATCATGAATGGCGCACCGGCCGCCCAGGCCTGCGGCAGGCAGGCCACCGGATACGCGGTCGGCGGTTCGCCGCGCCGGCGCGGGAACCCGCAGAACAGCTCCGGCAAGCGCATCTCGAAGCTCACCGCCGCCTCGAACAGCGCGCGCAACAGGTTCACCGCGGCCGTCTTGTCGCCGTAGCGCGCCAGGCCGCGCGCGATGAGCGCATTGTCGTGCGGCCATACCGACCCGTTGTGATAGGCCATCGGGTTGAAACGCGGCTGCCCGGCCGCGAGCGTGCGGATGCCCCACCCCGTCTGGAACAGCGTCGAGCCGAGCACGCCGGCCACCGCCGCGCCGCGCTCGGCATCGGGCAGCCCGAACGCGAGCAGGTGCCCCGCGTTCGACGCGAACACGCGGCACAGGTCGCCATGGCCGTCGAGCGCGATCCCGTAGAAATGGCCCTCGGGCATCCAGAACAACGCGTCGACCTGGTCGCGCAGCGCCTTCGCGCGCAACGCGTAGCGCGTCGCGTCGGCCGCGTGGCCGCGCCGGTGCGAGCACGCCGACATCGCATCGAGCGCCGCGCACGCATAGGCCTGCACTTCGACGAGCGCGATCGGCCCGTCGGGAAAACGGCCGTCCGCATGGAACACCGAATCGTGGCTGTCCTTCCAGCCCTGGTTCGCGAGGCCGCGCTCCGACGTGCGCTGGTAATCGAGCAGTCCGTAGGGATTGCGGTCGCACTTGTCGATCACCCATTGCGCGGCGCGCTCGAGCGCGGGCCACAGCTCGTCGATCAGCGCATCGTCGCCGGTGCGTTCGACATAGGCGCCGGCCAGCACGATGAACAGCGGCGTCGTGTCGACACCGCCGTAGTACAGCGCGAACGGCACTTCGCCCGTCGCGGCCATCTCGCTGCGGCGGAACTCGTGCATGATCTTGCCGGGCTCCGCGTCGCGGAAGGCGGAGGTTTCACGCGCCTGGTGCTCGGCAAGAAAACGCAGCACGCCGCGCGCGAGCGACGGCTGCAGCCACAGCATCTGCAACGACGTGATCACCGCGTCGCGGCCGAACGGCGTCGAGAACCACGGAATGCCCGCATACGGGTAGGGCCCCGTATCGAGCTGCGTCGTCAGCAGCCCGAGATCCGCGAGCGAACGATCGAGCCAGGCGTCGAACAGCGGATTGCCGGTGTTCACGCGCGCCATCGACTCGCGCCGCGCACGCATCTCGCGATGCACGCCGACGAGCGCGGTGCGCAGCGCGACGCGGCCGCACCCGGGCCCTTCGCCGTGCGCCGGGCCGAGCGTCGCATCGACGGTCAGGTAGATCGACACGCAGGCCTGCGCGGCGATCGTCAGCGTGTAGTCGGCACGATCGACCGACAGCGCGTCGGGCGCCGGCGAGAAATGCACGGTCACGTTGCGCTCGACGCGGTCGAGGCCGTCGTAGCGCAGCCGCACCGCGCCGGCATCGACGCGCGGAGCAACGACCGTGCCGCGCTTCGGGCGCTGCGTGCCCCGCACCTCGAACATGTCCTTGAAATCGGCCGCGAACGACAGCGACAGCGGCACCTCGGCCTCGCTCGCGCCGTAGTTCGTCAGCGTCAGCGCTTCGTAAAGCACGTCGCCCGCGAGCACGCGCATCCGCTCGATATGGATCACGCCCTCGGGCGTCTCGTGGCCGCCGAGCGGCGGCAGCGGGCGGTTCGTCAGGTGCGCGGTGAACGACGCGTTGTCGGCGCTCGTCGCGCCCGACAGCAGCGACGGCGCGCGGCCGCCGAACGTCAGGCGCCACGTCGACAGCACGCGCATGTCGTCGACGAACAGGCCGTCGTCATGCCCGCCGATGTCGCCGAGCGCGTCGCTCACCACGAACGCGTCGCCGGATTTCAGCACGTACTGGTTGTTGCGCGCGAGCGCCTGCGGATCGGCTTCGGGCGCGATGAAGGCGGGGCCCGACGCGGCGGTCGGGGCGACGGGCGCGACTTGCGGCGCCTGCGTCGTCGTGGCTTCGGCGTGATTCGGCATCGATGCTCCTGTGTCGAGGCGCAACGCGCGGCGCGCGTCGCGTGTTTCGCACAGGATAGGCCAGAACGGGGCACGTGCGCAGCGACGAAACGGCCGCGGCGCCCGCGACGTTGCCGTCGTCGCGGGCGCCGCGTGCGGGCACGTCAGTTGCCGGTCAGAACTTCCACAGGATGTTGCCGAGGATCGCGTTGTCGCGCACGCCGCTGCCATACTGGCCGCTGTACGTGAGGCCGAGCGTCAGGCGCTTCGTGATGTTCGCGTCGATGCCGGCTTCGAGCACCGCGCTGTCGCGCGCGATCGGCACGCCCGACACCTGGAACGACGTGCCGCCGTTCGCGAACGTGAACGCCGACGACGGCCGCACGTTGCCGAACGCGTGGCGCCAGCCGACCGTCCCGCGCGCGGTGAACGTGCCGCTCCCGATCGCGCCGAGTTGCGACGCCGCGCGCAGGCCGAGCGTCGAGAAGCCGACGTGGGTCGTCTCGCCGCCGGCGCGCAATGCGGACGCGCCCCCGGTTTCCGTATAGCCGTCGGTATGCAGGTTCACATACGCGAGGCCCGCGAACGGTTCGATCGCGACGGGCCCGACCGGCAGCGCGTAGCCGACTTCGCCGAACACCTGCGCCGAATTCGCGTTGTAACCGGCCGAGTCGTGATCCGAGAAACCCGCGAAGCCGGGATAACGGTCGCTGTTGATCCGGTACCACGTGTACGACGCGCCGCCGCGCACGCCGAGCGCGCCGTACTGCGCGCCGCCATACAGCGACAGGTAGTAGCTGTTCACGGCCGCCGACGAGCTCTGGTCGTTGTCGAGCGAGCTGTGCGTGACGCCTGCCGCCAGGCCCGCACGCCACTTGTCGTTGAGTGCCATGTCGGCGCCGGCGATGAAGCCCGTCATGCTGCGGTTGATCGTCGACGCGTTGCCGTCGCCGGTGAGCCGGCTGCGGCCGCCGAATGCCTGCCCCCAGACGACCGGCTGATAAGGCGTGCCGCCGTAGCAGCCCTCGCGCGAACCGATCCGGCGTTCCGGCGGCAGCATCGGGTCGACCGCGCCGGCCGTGTTGTCGCCGCACAGCGCGGCGCCGCCCGACGACAGCGCGGCAAGCGGCCCCGCCCCGGGCGCGAGGCCCTGGCGGACACGATCGGTCACCGCGTCACGCACATAACGGCTGTCGAGCAGCAGCATGCTCTTCAGGCTCGCCTGCAGTTCGCCGTCGAGCAGCCCGTACGCGCGCCGCGCGGTGGGCGCGTCGGTCGTCAGCACCGCGTCGTACAGCGGGTTGCCGGCCCCGAGCCCGCCGAGCGCGGCCGCGACCGAACGCTGGTTCGGCGTCGTCGCGACGTCGGGCAGCGACGTGCCGTTCTCGACGAGCCGCAGGTACACGTGGCCCGGATCGTAACTGAGCGTCGGCATCAGGAACGCGTAGTTCGCGCTCACCTGGCTGAAGGTGCCCTGCACGCCCGACGCCGCCGTGAGGATCGTGTAGGTCGTGCTCGGCTGGTAGCCGCTCTGGTTCGCGATCACCTGCACGGTGCCGCCGTTCAGCGTCGCCGTGCCGCCCGCCGCGAGACTGCCGCTTTGTTGCGGCGCCGCCGCGACCTGGAACGTCGAACCCGGCTGGAACGTGACGTTGCCGCCCACGTTCAGCGCCGCGCCCGGCTGCGAGGCGGCCGCCGTCGCGCCGCCCTGCACCACGAGGCCGCCGACCGTGCCGGTGCCCGTCAGCGTCGCGCCGCTCTGCACGGTGACGTTCGACTGGCCGAGCGAACCGTTGACGGCAAGCGTGCCCGCGCTGACCGTGGTCGGGCCGCTCAGCGTGTTCGTGCCCGTCAGCGTCAGTTGCCCGCTGCCGGCCTGCGTCAGCGAACCGGTGCCGGACAGCACGCTCGCGATCGTCACGTTGCCGGATTGATTGACGACCAGCGCCCCGTTGTCGACGACGTTGCCGGCCACGCTGCCCGACGTGCCGCCGTTGCCGAGCTGCAGCGTGCCGCCGGCCGCGATCGTGGTGCCGCCCGTGTACGTGTTGCCGCCGGTCAGCACCTGCGTGCCGCTCGCCACCGTCACGCCGCCCGAGCCGCCGATCGTGCCGCCGAACGTGCTGTTGCCGCTGCCGTTCAACGTCAGCGCGTTGCTGCCGAGGTTCACGTTCGTGCCGGCCGCGCCCGACAGCGCGCCGACCGTCTGCGCGCCCGATGCGCCGCTCGCGTCGAACGTCGCACCCGCGCCGGCGAGATTCACCGCGCCCGTCGATGCGAGGCTGCCGCCCGCACCGAGTGCGAGTGTGCTGCCTGCGTTGATCGTCGTGCCACCGGTGTACGTGTTCGCGCCCGTCAGCGTTTGCGTGCCCGCACCGGCCACCGTCACGCCGCCTGCGCCGCCGATGGTCCCGCCGAACGTGCCGCTCGCGCCGCCGTTCAGTGTCAGCGCATTCGTGCCGAGCGTCACGTTCGTGCCGGCCGCGCCGGTCAGCCTGCCGATCGTCTGCGCGCCTGTCGCGCCGCTCGCGTCGAACGTCGCACCCGCGCCGGCGAGATTCACCGCACCGGTCGATGCGAGACTGCCGCCCGCGCCGAGCGCCAGCGTGCTGCCGCCGTTGATCGTCGTGCCGCCCGTGTAGGTGTTGGCGCCCGTCAGCGTCTGTGTGCCGGTGCCGGCGAAGGTCACGCCGCCCGTGCCGCCGATCGCACCGCCGAACGTGTTGTTGCCGCCGCCGTTCAGCGTCAGCGCATTCGCGCCGAGCGTCACGTTCGTGCCGGCCGCGCCGGTCAGCGCGCCAATCGTCTGCGCGCCCGACGCGCCGCTCAGGTTGAACGTTGCACCTGCGCCCGCGAGATTCACCGTGCTGCCCGATGCGAGACTGCCGCCCGCACCCAGCGCCAACGTGCTGCCGCCGTTGATCGTCGTGCCACCCGTGTAGGTGTTCGCGCCCGTCAACGTCTGTGTGCCGGTGCCCGCGAGCGTCAGGCCGCCCGTGCCGCCGATCGTGCCGCCGAACGTGCCGTTGCCGCTGCCGTTCAACGTCAGCGCGTTCGCGCCGAGGCTCACGTTCGTGCCGGCCGCGCCGGTCAACGTGCCGATCGTCTGCGCGCCCGACGCGCCGCTCAGGTTGAACGTCGCGCCGGTGCCTGCCAGATTCACCGAGCCGGTCGATGCGAGGCTGCCGCCCGTGCCGAGCGCCAGCGTGCTGCCGCCGTTGATCGTCGTGCCACCGGTGTACGTGTTCGCGCCCGTCAGCGTCTGCGTGCCCGTCCCGGCCAGCGTCACGCTGCCCGTGCCGCCGATCGCGCCGCCGAACGTGCTGTTGCCGCTGCCGTTCAGCGTCAGCGCGTTCGCGCCGAGGTTCACGTTCGTGCCAGTTGCACCGGCCAGCGAGCCGATCGTCTGCGCGCCCGATGCGCCGCTCAGGTTGAACGTCGCGCCCGTGCCGGCGAGGTTGACCGCGCCGGTCGATGCGAGACTGCCGCCCGCCCCCAGCGCGAGCGTGCTGCCGCCGTCGATCGTCGTGCCACCGGTGTACGTGTTCGCGCCCGTCAGCGTCTGCGTGCCCGTCCCGGCCAGCGTCACGCCGCCCGTGCCGCCGATCGTGCCGCCAAACGTGTTGTTGCCGCTGCCGTTCAGCGTCAGCGCATTCGCGCCGAGCGTCACGTTCGTGCCGGTCGTACCGGTCAGCGCCCCGAGCGTTTGTGCGCCCGTCGCGCCGCTCACGTCGAACGTGGCCCCCGTGCCCGCGAGATTCACCGCACTGCCCGATGCGAGACTGCCGCCCGCCCCCAGCGCCAGCGTGCTGCCGCCGTTGATCGTCGTGCCGCCCGTATACGTGTTCGCCCCCGTCAGCGTCTGCGTACCGGTACCGGCGAACGTCACGCCGCCCGTCCCGCCGATCGTGCCGCCAAACGTGTTGTTGCCGCTGCCGTTCAGCGTCAGCGCATTCGCGCCGAGACTCACGATGGTGCCGGCCACACCGGTGAGCGGACCAACCATCTGCGCGCCCGATGCGCCGCTCAGATTGAACGTCGCACCCGTGCCCGCGAGGTTCACGGCACCCGTTGCCGCGAGACTGCCGCCTGCGCCGAGTGCGAGTGTGCTGCCGCCGTTGATGGTCGTGCCGCCCGTGTACGTGTTCGCGCCCGTCAGCGTCTGTGTGCCGGTGCCCGCGAGCGTCACGCCGCCCGTGCCGCCGATCGCACCGCCGAACGTGCTGTTGCCGCTGCCGTTCAGCGTCAGCGCATTCCCGCCGAGATTCACGTTCGTGCCGGTCGTGCCGGTCAGCGCCCCGAGCGTTTGTGCGCCCGTCGCGCCGCTCACGTCGAACGCGGCCCCCGTGCCCGCGAGATTCACCGTGCTGCCCGCCGCGAGGCTGCCGCCCGCGCCGAGTGCGAGCGTGCTGCCGCCGTCGATCGTCGTGCCGCCCGTGTACGTGTTCGCCCCCGTCAGCGTTTGCGTGCCGGAGCCGGCGAAGGTCACGCTGCCGGTGCCGCCGATCGCACCGCCGAACGTGTTGTTGCCGCTGCCGTTCAGCGTCAGCGCATTTCCGCCGAGGCTCACGTTCGTGCCGGCCGCGCCGGTCAGCGCGCCGATCGTCTGCGCGCCCGTCGCACCGCTCACATCGAACGTCGCACCCGGGGCTGCAAGATTCACGCCCCCCGTCGCCGCGAGGCTGCCGCCCGCGCCGAGTGCGAGCGTGCTGCCGCCGCCGATCGTCGTGCCGCCCGTGTAGGTATTCGCACCCGTCAGCGTTTGCGTGCCCGCGCCGGCCAGCGTCAGGCCGCCGGTGCCGCCGATCGCGCCGCCGAACGTGTGGTTGCCCGCCCCGCTCAGCGTCAACCCGTTGCCGCCCAGGTTCACGTTCGTGCCGGCCGCACCGGTCAATGCGCCGATCGTCTGCGCGCCCGTCGCGCCGCCCAGGTTGAACGTCGCGCCCGCGCTGGCCAGATTCACCGTGCCGGTCGACGCCAGGCTGCCGCCCGCCCCGAGTGCGAGTGTGCTGCCGCCGTTGATGGTCGTGCCGCCCGTGTAGGTGTTTGCGCCCGTCAACGTCTGCGTGCCGGTGCCGGACAGCGTCACGCCGCCCGTGCCGCCGATCACGCCGCCGAACGTGCCGCTGGCGGTGCCGCCCAGCATCAGCGCGTTACCGCCGAGGTTGAGGTGGGTCCCCGCGACGCCCGACAGTGCGCCGAGCGTTTGCGCGCCCGTCGCGGCGCTCAGATCGAGCGTCGCGCCGGCACCCGCGAGATTCATCGCGCCGGCCGACGCGAGGCTGCCGCCCGCGCCGATCACCAGCGTACCGGCGTTGATCGTCGTGCCGCCCGTATAGGTGTTCGCGCCGGTCAGGGTCGTCGTCGCCGCACCGTCCTTCACGAGCGCACCCGTGCCGGAAATCGTGCCGCTCAGCCCGAGCGCATTGCTGCCGCCAAGCGTCAGCGTCGCACTCGTGCCGAGATCGATCGTGTTGGCCACCGACAGGTTCGCATTCGTGTCGAGCGTCGCCGCGCCGCCGACGCTCAGCGCGCCCGTGCCGAGCGCCGTGTTGTTGCCGAGCACCAGGCCGCCGCTGTCGAGGTTCGTGCCGCCCGAATAGGTGCTCGCGCCGTTCAGCGTCTGCGTACCGGTGCCGGCGAGCGTCAGGCTGCCGGTGCCGCCGATCGCGCCGCTGAACGTGCCGCTCGCGGTGCCGCCCAGCGTCAGCGCGTTGCCGCCGAGATTGAGGTTCGTTCCCGTGACACCCGACAGCGCGCCGAGCGTCTGCCCGCCCGTCGCGGCGCTCAAGTCCAGCGTCGCGCCGGCATTCGCGAGGTTCATCGCGCCGGTCGATGCGAGACTGCCGCCCGCACCGACCGCCAGCGTGCCGGCATTGATCGTCGTGCCGCCCGTGTACGTGTTCGCGCCGGTCAGCGTCGTGGTCGCCGCGCCGTTCTTCACGAGGCCGCCCGCACCGGAAATCGCGCCGCCCAGCGTGAGGGTGTTGCTGCCGCCCAGCGTGAGTGCCGCGCCCGCGCCGAGGTTGACTGCGTTGCCGACCGACAGGCTCGCGTTCGTGTCGAGCGTCGCCGCACCGCCGACATTCAGCGTGCCGGAGCCGAGCGCCCCGTTGTTGCCGAGGACGAGGCTGCCGCTGTTCAGGTTCGTGCCGCCGGAGTATGCATTCGCGCCGTTCAGCGTCTGCGTGCCGGTGCCCGACAGCGTCAGACTGCCGGTGCCGCCGATCACGCCGCCGAACGTGCCGCTGGCGGTGCCGCCCAGCGTCAGCGCACTGCTGCCGAGACTCACGCTCGTGCCGACGCCGCCCGACAGTGCGCCGATCGACTGTGCACCGCCCGCGCTGATGTCGAGCGTGGCGCCCGGATTGACCAGGTTCACCGCGCCCGTCGACGACAGGCTGCCGCCCGCGCCGATCGCCAGCGTGCCGGCGTTGATCGTCGTGCCGCCCGTATAGGTATTCGCGCCGGTCAGGGTCGTCGTCGCCGCACCGTCCTTCACGAGCGCCCCCGTGCCGGAAATCGCGCCGCTCAGCCCGAGCGCATTGCTGCCGCCGAGCGTCAGCGTCGCCCCCGTGCCGAGATCGATCGCGTTGGCCACCGACAGGTTCGCATTCGTGTCGAGCGTCGCCGCGCCGCCGACGCTCAGCGCGCCCGTGCCGAGCGCCGTGTTGTTGCCGAGCACCAGGCCGCCGGCGTTCAGCGTCGTGCCGCCCGTGTAGGTGTTCGCGCCGGAAAGCGTCGTGGTCGCCGCACCGTTCTTCGCGAGACCGCCGCCGCCCGAAATCGTGCCGCCCAGACCGAGCGACGTGCTGCCGCCGAGCGTCAGCGTGGTGCCCGTCGCGATGTTGACGCCGTTCGCCAGCGATACGCTGGCGGTCGCATCGAGCGACGACGAGCCGTTCACGTTCACCGCACCGCTGCCGAGCGCCGTATTGCTGCCGACGACAACGTTGCCGCCGTTCAGGTTGGTGCCGCCCGTGTACACGTTCGTGCCCGTCAGCGATTGCGTGCCCGTACCCGACAGCGTCACGCTGCCCGCACCGCCGATCGTGCCGGCATAGGTTGCATTGATGCTGCCGTTGAGCGTCAGCGAATTGCCGCCGAGGTTCACGCTCGTCCCGGCCGCCCCCGCCAGCGCGCCGATCGTCCGCGCGCCCGAGGCGCCGCTCACGTCGAGCGCCGCGCCCGCCCCGGTCAGGTTGACCGTCCCGGTCGACGCCAGGCTGCCGGCGCCGCTCAGCGCAAGCGTGCCGCCGTTGATGGTCGTGTCGCCCGTGTACGTGTTCACGCCGGTCAGCGTCGTGGTCGCCGCGCCGTTCTTCACGAGGCTGCCGTTTCCGTTGATCGCGCCGGCCAGCCCGAGATCGTTGCTGCCGCCGACCGTCAGCGCCGCACCGTTGGCGAGATTCACCGTATTGCCGAGCGTCACGTTCGCGCTCGTGTCGAGCGACGCCGATGCGTTGACGTTCAGCGCGCCCGTGCCGAGCGCCGCGTTGTTGCCGAGCACCAGGCCGCCGGCGTTCAGGTTCGTGCCGCCCGCATAGGTGTTCGCGCCCGACAGCGTCAGCGTGCCGCCATCGTTCTTCGTCAGCGCGCCGGCACCCGACACCGTGCCCGACAGCGCGAGCCCGGTCGCGCCCTGCACCGTCAGCCCGCCCGCACCGAGCGTCACGTTGTTGGAGACGTCGAGCCCCGCCGCACCTGCCTGCAGCGCGCCGCCGGTGGCCGTGACGTTACCGGTGCCGAGCGATCCATTGTTGTTGATGATCGCGACGCCGCCCGCCAGCGTCGCGTCCTGCGCGGTCGACGCGCCGTTGATCGTCCAGTCGCCGTTCTGGACGTTCAGGTGATTGAAGTTGATGTAGTTGTTGGCCGCGATCGTGCCGTTCGCGCTGGTGCCCTGCTGCAGGTTGAGCGTGTTGTTGCCGCCCGCGCCGCCATCGACGACACCCGTCGCCGCGACGCCGATCGTGACCGGGCCGACGGTGATGTTGAACGCGCCGCCGGTGCCGCCCGCCGTGTTGACCGACGAGCCCGTCACGGCATTGAACGTATTGTTGCTGTTCGCGCCCATCGACACGCCGCCGTTGATCGTGCCCGAGTTGGTGAACGTGTTGCCCTGCCCGGGAGTACCGTTCGTGCCGAGCGACACGCGGCCGTTGATCGTGCCGCTGTTCGACATGTTGACCGTGCCGCCGCCGTACGCGGCGACCACGGGCGCATCCGCGCCGGAGAGGGTCGCGCCGACCAGCGGATTGGACCCGATCGTGCCGGTGTTCGTGATGGTCGACGTCCCGCCCGTGCCGTTCTGGACCGACAGCGCCATGCCCGTCACGCCGCTGATCGCCACGCCGGTCGTGCCGTTCATCGTGCCGTTGTTGGTGACGGTCGTGTTGCTCGCGGACGCATTGCCGACCACCGCGCCGCTCGACAGCACGCCAAGCCCCGAACCGAGCGCGGACGGGTCGATCGTGCCGTTGTTGGTCAGCGTGTTGTTGTTGCCCGTCAGCGACAACGCGGTACCGCCGACGCCGAGCAGCACGCCCACGCTCGCGCCCGGGTTGACCGTCGCGTGCAGGTTGTTCGCGCTGTTCGCATAACTGGGCGCCAGCGGATTCGCGACGCCGGAGCAGGTCACCGTCGTGCCCGCCGTGCTGCAAACCGCATGGGCAGGCACGATACCCGCGCCGGACAATGCCAGGAAAACGCCCGTGGGCAACAGCAGTCTCGGAAACGGCTCACCGGCTTTTTTCGAACGCGCAAGGTTCATGCTTTCCCTCGTTTTTAGCTTTGGTTTTTGATATGGGTATTGCGGTATTTCGGCCGCACCGGACGGCGCGCAGCAGAAAATCACGGACAAAAGCGTCCGCCCCGGCGGTCGCGATGTGACGCCAGTTTATTCATGGCTGATTTTCAATCAGCCCGGATTCGGGATTGCAGACGCAAGACTAGTCGAATGACATGATGGCGGCCCCTGTTTTTCTGCAGCGACTTTCTGGTTTATTTGATTACTACCCTGCTTTTGTCAGACAAGGCTATATCAAACTCAAACCGTTTTCCAGTCGATGTTTACTCATCAGATCAAGGGATAGCGAGCCTGTATTTTTTACCCACCGCAAGATGTCCGGCGACGACGTTACGCATGTTTTTCGTCTTTCCGATTTGATTTTTCGCAAAAATAACGGAATCACCGCATCAGTGAAAACGCTGATGCGCAACTTCGATTCAAGGTATATGAATTCCGCAGCGCAGTATTTTAATTATCGAAATTGTAGAACTGAAAATCAGCGCTTACTTAACAATCAAATAAACCCCTGATTTTCAGGCAACCGGCCAAATTGCTTCGATTTTCGCCCCTGCGTTCAAACTGCAATGCGAATCGTTATCGCTTGCCACGCGGCGAATACATCCCGTGCCGGGGGGAGAGAAAAGGACAGGAAAACCGGAAGAAAAAACGGAACCGCGTGCACCCGAAGCGTTCGCCCCGCGGCGCGCGCGTTACGAAAACAGGCTCATCAGATAAAGCATCGGCCGGAACGACCGCGGCTGCGCGTCGGGATTCGCCCACAGCCGCACCGCATACATCGCGTAAGCCGGCACCTCGCGCCAGCTCGAATAGACATCGCGCCACTGGAAGCGATGCGGATACGCGGCGGAGATGTTCGCGCGCGCGATGCCGACGCGCTCGAACGCGAGCCTCGCCCGCGCGAGGTGATAGTACTGGCTGACGATCAGCACGCGCGACACGTGGTGCGCCTGCATGTAAGCGAGCGTGTGTTGCGCGGTCGCGAGCGTGTTGTCGCCCTGGTCGTCGACGGCGATCCGGTCGGCCGGCACGCCGCGCGCGACGAGATAGTCGCGCATGGCCGTCGCCTCGTTCAGCCCGGGACCGTCGATCGCGCCGCTGACCAGGAACGCCGGGCACTGCCCCGCGCGGTAACAGCGCACGCCGACATCGAGCCGGGCCGCGAGCACGGGCTTCGGCGCGCCCGTCTCGTCGAGTGCGTTGCCGAAGATCACGGCGACATCGGCCGGTTCGCCCGGCATGCGCATCCCGTACGCGACGATCGCAATGGCCGCCGCGCCCCAGAGGCACGCAAACACGGCCAGCAGGCGGCCCGCTCGGGCCGCAAGGCTCCGTCTGGTTCGATATTTCAAGGTGGTCGGTCTCTCGGGTCGTCAGGTGTATCGGCCGTTTCGGACGGCCCGGCCCTGGATGGGCGCAACGCGCCGGCACGACACGCTCGCGCATGGCCGCACGGCGAACCGATGCCGGACGATCAGCGGCCGGTCGACACGATGACCGGCGATACGCGCCGGCAACAGGGAGATCGAAAGAATGTGACGGTCCGCACCGCGCAACGATGACCGGGCGCCCCTGGCCCGGCTCAATCGACCGGACACATCGACAGCCGCCCCATCGCCTCGCCGGCGCCGCGCACCGCGCAGGTGGCCGGTTCGTCGGCAATCCGCGCGACCAGCCCCGTCTCGTCGTACAGCAGGCGTTCGAGGTCGGCGAGCAACGCGCCGCCGCCCGTCAGCACCACGCCGCGATGGGCAATGTCGGTCACGAGTTCGGCCGGCGCGTTTTCCAGCACCGACTTCACCGCGCCGATCACCTGCTTGAGCGGCGCGGCCAGCGCGTCCGCGACGTCATGGTTGGACAGTTCGACCGAGCGCGGCAAGCCGTCGCCGATGCCGCGCCCGACCGCGCGCGTCGACGTGCGCGGCACCGCGCTGGTGGCCGAGCCGATCGTCTTCTTCACGTGCTCGGCCGTCTGCTCGCCGAGCAGCACGCCATACAGGTTACGGACATGATTGACGATCGCCGCGTCGAACTGGCTGCCGCCCACGCGGATCGCCTCGCGGTAGACGATGCCGCCGAGCGCGATCACCGCGACTTCGGTCGTCCCGCCGCCGATGTCGATGACCATCGAGCCGACCGGCTCGGTGACCGGCAGGCCGGCGCCGAGCCCGGCCGCGAGCGACTCCTCGATCAGTTCGACGTCCGATACGCCGGCCGCGAACGCGGCTTCGCGGATCGCGCGGCGCTCGACGGCCGTCGCGTCGGACGGCACGCACAGCGTGACCTCGACACGGCGGCCGAAGCGCGACCGGGTGCGCGACATGTCGATGAAGCTGCGGATCATCTGTTCGGCCGCGTGCGCGTCGGCGATCACGCCATGGCGCATCGGCCGCACGGCTTCGAGATGCCCCGGTTCGCGGCCGAGCAGCGCCTTCGCGAGTTCGCCGACGGCCTCAAGCGTCGGCCGCGCGTCGGTCGCGCCGCCCTTGCGGAAGCAGACGACCGACGGCTGGTTCAGCACCACGCCGCGCTCGTGCGTATAAATCCGCGTACTCGCCGTTCCAGGGTCGATCGCAACGGGTTGCGCAAACAACTTTCCGAACAGCGGTGTCGACATATCAAACCTTTGTGAGCGAACGGGCCGGGACAGCCGCGCCGCATTGTCGCGGCGCGTGCGTGCCGCCCCATCACGAGCTTAGCGGCAAATCGTTCCGATACTTTAGGCAATTCCGATGATTTTTTCGCGGCGAATTTGCCGAAAATGACACTTCGCGGGCATCGGACTCCGAAACGGCCGCTCGCGTTGCGCCTGTAAAACACGGTAATCTCTCGGTCTTGCCTGCTCCCGGCAGGCCTCAGACGCCCGATCACGCCAGGTATTTCCACCATGACAGCGACCGTTTCCTCCCGCTGGGCGCGGGTGCGCCCGCTCTGCACGACGCTCGTCGCCTTCTGGTGCTGCACGGTCGCCGCGCAGCCGCTGCCGGCCACCGAACCCGCCGCCGCCCCGACCGTTACCGCTGCCGCGGGCGCACCGGCGGCGCTGCCCGCCGCGCCCGCCACGCCCGCGAACGCCTGCACGGCCGACGGCGGCCCGGACGGCCGCCCGTCGGTCGGCCTCGTGCTGTCCGGCGGCGGCGCGCGCGGCTACGCGCACCTCGGCGTGCTCAAGGTGCTGGAAGACAACCGGATCCCGATCGACTGCATCGCGGGCACCAGCATGGGCGCCGTGGTCGGCGGCCTGTATGCGAGCGGGATGGCGGCCGGCGAGATGCAGAAGCGGCTGTCGGAGGTCAACCTCGCGGACATCGCGTTCGACGTGACGGACCGCGCGGACCTGCCGCAAACCAGCCGGGAAGACGAACGGCTGTACATCAACGGGCTGACGCTCGGCTTCGGCAAGAAAGGCGTGAAGGCGCCGGTCGGCCTCGTGCAGGGCAACCGGCTGCAGGCGCTGCTCGCGAACTGGACGGCCGCCGTGCCGACCAACCAGCCGTTCGACCGCCTGCCGATCCCGTACCGCGCGGTCGCCACCGACCTGCAGACGGGCCAGATGGTCGTGCTCGACCACGGCTCGCTGCCGCTCGCGATCCGCGCGAGCATGGCGATGCCGGGTCTGTTCGCACCGGCCGAGATCAACGGGCGCGCGCTCGTGGACGGCGGGCTCGTCAGCAACCTGCCCGTCGACACCGCGCGGCAGATGGGTGCGAACGTCGTGATCGCCGTCGACATCGGCTCGCAACTGCGCCCGCTCGACGCGCTTGCGTCGCCCGCCGACGTGATGCAGCAGATGGTGGGCATCCTGATCCGCCAGAACGTGACCGCGCAGCGCAAGCAGCTCGACACGCACGACGTGCTGCTCACGCCCGATCTCGGCGGGCTCGCGTTTACCGATTTCCAGAACGCGAAGCAGGCGATCGCCGCCGGCGCCGCCGCCGCGACCGCCGCGCTGCCGAAACTGCGGCGTTTCGCGCTCACGCCGGAGCAGTACGCCGCCTACCGGTCCGCGCACGCACAGCCGCTGCCGCCGCCGATCCGGATCACGCGCATCGACATCCAGACCAGCGGCGGCGTGCCGAAGCGGGTCGTCAGCAACGCGCTGCACGTGAAGCCCGGCGACACCTACGATCCGCAGACCGTCAGCCAGGACCTGCTCGGCCTCACGACGGGCGGCAATTTCGAGAGCGTCACGCAGCAGATCGTGAGCCACGGCGACGACAACGTGCTCGAGATCAACGCGCGCGAGAAGTACTGGGGGCCGAATTTCCTGCTGTTCGGGCTCGGCATGTCGAGCAGTTCGACCGACGAGGGCGGCTTCCGCCTGCACGTCGGCTACCGGCGGCCGTGGCTCACCGAATCGGGGCTGGAATTCCGCGCCGATACGACGATCGGCAGCGACCTGCAGTCGGCGCGCGTCGAATTCCGCCAGCCGCTGTCGATGGCGTACGGCGTCTACCTGTCGCCGTACGCGGAGTATCAGCGCCGCTACGCGAACCTGTACGACGACACCGGCGACGTGAAGATCACGCAGTACCTGATGCAGACGGCGCGCGCCGGGATCGATTTCGGCCTGCCGATCGCGCGGCTCGGCGATTTCCGGATCGGCATCGGTTACGTGACCGGGCACGGCTCGCCGACCTACAACCTGCCGTTCGACGACGGCAGCGGCCAGAACCTGCTGTGGCCGAGCTTCACGTCCCAGGCGCTGACCGCGCGCGCGCGGTTCGTCATCGATCAGCTCGACGATCCGATGTTCCCCCGCAAGGGCTACTTCGGCGAACTGCGCGTCGAACGCTCGCTGGTGTCGCGCAACGGCCGCTCGGCATCGGCATTCGACGACGGGATCAACAACGCGCCGTACACCGAGATCTACGGCAAGGCGATGATCGCGCAGCAGTTCGGGCGGCACAGCGTCAGCGCGACGATCGAGGGCGGCAAGAGCATCGGCGGCACCAACCTGATCAACGCGTTCAACTTCACGCTCGGCGGCTTCCAGCACCTGTCCGCGTATGCGGCCGACCAGCTGAACGGCAACGAGCTCGCGTACGGTCAGATCACCTACATGAACCAGTTGATGACGTTCAACGCGTCGCCGATCAAGGCGCTGTCGGTCGGCGCCAGCGCGGAAGTCGGCAACGTCTGGTCGAGCGGCCAGCAGATCGGCGGTGGTGCGCTCAAGCAGAGCTATACGTTCTTCACGAGCCTGTCGACCGCGTTCGGGCCCGTCTATATCGGCGTGGCGCTCGCCCCCGGCGGCCGCCGCAACTTCTACCTGCAGCTCGGCCGCACATACTGAGCGCGCGGCGGCGTATCGCTAGACCGGCCAGCTGATCTCGAAGCGCGCGCCGCCGAGCTCGACCGGATCGACGACCGCGATCCGGCCGTTGTGTGCGTGGAGCACCTGCCGCGTGATCGACAGGCCGAGCCCGTAGCCGCCCGTGCGGCGATCGAGGCGCACGAACGCGTCGAAGATCCGTTCGCGCTCGCTCTCCGGCACGCCGGGGCCGTCGTCCTCGACGAAGATCCCGATGTTGCCGTGCACGAGCGAGAGGCCGACGACGATATGCGATTTCGCGTACTTGCTCGCGTTGCGCAGCAGGTTGCGCATCGCGTACGACATCAGCCGCCGGTCCATCTTCACGCGCAGATCCGACGCGATCGCGATGCGCGCCTCGATCGCGCGCTCCGGATACAGCAGTTGCGCGTCGTGGATCTGGTGTTCGAACCACGCGACCGGCGCGGTCATCTCGAGGTTCGACTGCAGCGAACTGTATTCGAGCCGCGCGAACGTCAGGCTCATGTCGATCAATTCCTCGAGCTCGGTCACGTCCTGCGCGATGCTCTCGAGCGCGCCCTGGTATTCCGCCGCCGAAGCCGGTTCGCGCAGCATTTCGAGCGCGAAACGCACGCGCGCGAGCGGCGTGCGCAGCTCGTGCGAAATGCCGTTCGTCAGATCGCGCTGCGCGGCGATCAGGCGCTCCATGCGCATCGCGAGCGCATTCAGCGTGCGGGCGAGCGGGCCGATGATCACGCTGTGCGATTCGCGCGCGCGCGTGTTGAACCGCCCGCCCGTGAAGTCGATCGCGCGTTCGCGCACCATCACGAGATCCGACCACACCGGCCGCATCCACCGGTACGCCGCCAGGGCGGGCGCCGCGAACACGAACGCGAGCACGATATAGATGTCGCCGGGCAGCGCGTCGAACGCATGCCACACGACCTGCGGCGACAATTCGACGCACAGCGCGAGCGCCGGCACGAGCGCGGTCAGCAGGACGAGGCCGAGCAGATGCAGATAGGTGCGCACGTAGAGGCGCGACCAGCTCGGAATGCGGTCGGCGCGCGTGTCGGTCCACGCGCGGCGGAAATGCAGCCAGCGCCATTTGACGTAGCGCAGCGTCGGCAGCGGCGGTGCATCGGGGTGCGAACGGGTTCGTCGGATCATCGCGGCTCCCGGCCTGCGGGCGCAATGCCCGCGCGGAACGTGACGGCGTCGCGCGCTGGCGGCGTCATTCCCACGCGTGCTTGCTGAATTGATAACCCTTGCTGCGGATCGTCTTGATCCGCTGCGGGTTGCTCGCGTCGTCGCGCAGCTTGCGGCGCAGCTTCGAGATGCGCCCGTCGATCGTGCGGTCGAGGCCGTCGAATTCGACGCCGCGCAGCTGCAGCATCAGGTCGTCGCGGCTGACGACTTCGCCCGCATGGCACACCAGCGCCCACAGCAGGTCGAACTCGGCCGACGTCAGGTCGGGCGTGCTGCCGTCGGGCAGCACGACGGTGCGGTCGGTACGGTCGATCGAGAACTTGCCGAACGCGTAACGCTCCGGCTGCGGCGCGGTGCCTTCGACCGCGCGCACGGGTGCGCGGCGCAACTGGGCCTTGATCCGCGCAAGCAGGATGCGCGGCTCGACGGGCTTGTGCACGTAGTCGTCCGCGCCGAATTCGAGGCCGAGCAGTTCGTCGAACGGCTCGTCGCGCGCCGTCACCATGATGATCACGCCGTCGTATTGCTTGCGCGCCTCGCGGCAGATTTCGAAGCCGTCCTTGCCCGGCAGGTTCACGTCGAGGATGACGAGATCGGGACGAATGGACAGGATCGCCGGCACCGCGGCGTCGCCATGCAGCACAGTGTCGACCTCGTAGTCGTTCTTGCGCAGGTAGCCGGCGATCAGCGTGGACAGGCGGGTGTCGTCTTCGACGAGCAGGATACGAAAAGACATGGGCAGCGGTCGGATCATCAGGGAAGCCGCGGCGGCGCCGGCCGGTGCCGGACGCCGGCCATCGGCCGAAACGTACCGCATGATACTGCGACCGCCGCTCGCCCGTTTGGCGGTCTTGAAAATAAGGGCGCGATGTCGGTTGCGCTTGACGAATCGGCGCCGGGACGGTTCCATACGGGCTCGCCGGAATCCGGGACATGCCTCTACCCGCCTGACTTGATGAATTACCAGCCGATCCTCGAACGCATCCATACCGAACTCGCCCCCTGGATTGGCCAGGGACGGGTTGCCGACTACATTCCCGAACTCGCGAAAGTGCCTGCCGACAAGTTCGGGATGGCTGTCGTGACACTCGACGGAAACGTTTACACGGTCGGCGACGCGCACGAGCGTTTCTCGATCCAGAGCATTTCGAAGCTGTTCGCGTGCACGCTCGCGTTCCAGTTGCTCGGCGACGAACTGTGGGAACGGGTCGGCCGCGAGCCGTCCGGCAACGCGTTCAATTCGCTGGTGCAGCTCGAAAGCGAGCGCGGCAAGCCGCGCAATCCGTTCATCAACGCGGGGGCGCTGGTCGTCACCGACGTGCTGTGCCGCCGCTTCGTCAAGGCCGAAACGGCGCTGGTCGAATTCGTGCGGCGGACGATCGGCGCGAACGACATCAACTACGATTCGCGCGTCGCGCTGTCGGAGTTGCAGCACGCGGAGCGCAACCGCGCGATGGCGCATTTCATGGCGAGCTTCGGCAACATGCAGATGCCGCCCGATACGGTGATCGACGCGTATTGCCGCCAGTGCGCGATCACGATGAACTGCGTCGAGCTTGCCAGCGCCGCGCTGTTCCTTGCGAACGGCGGCGTCGCGCCGGTGACGGGCGAGCGGATCGTCGATCCGAGTTCCGCGAAACGGCTGTCGGCGTTGATGCTGACCTGCGGCACTTACGACGCGGCCGGCGATTTCGTGTATCGGGTCGGGTTGCCGGCGAAGAGTGGTGTCGGCGGGGGGGATCGTCGCGGTGCTGCCGGGTGAAATGGCCGTGTGCGTGTGGGCGCCGGGGCTGGATGCGAACGGGAACTCGCTGGCAGGGACGCTGGCGCTGGAGTGGCTGACGACTTATACGGGAAGGTCGATTTTTTGAGGGGGCGGAGTCAGGCGTGCGTCACCCGGCGCAACGGCGGCAGATGAGTATCGGCCGCGATCGCCCCGCTTCAGCCGGTCGCGAAGTCGGGCATTCGCTGCTTGCGAACAGCGCGCGCCGGCCATCCACGCCGATGTATCGGAGAAGCCGATTCGAAGCGCATGGTGTGGGCCGGCGCAGAGCGCCGGGCACGCTCCGGATCACCCCTTGCCCAGAGGGGGCCGGCCTGGAAAGCCGGCCATGTTGCTCAACTGGGCGAGTTCATTGGCGGCCTCGCGCAGCAATTCCGAATACACGTGAATCTTTTCCGCCGTCAGCCGCTTGCGCGGACCGGCCAGGCTGATGACGCCGACGCAACGCGAGCCGCTGACCACGGGTGTCGCGACCGCCGCCATTCCCGGCGCAAAGACCTCATCGATCATCGCGTAGCCGCGCACGCGCGCGGCGTGCAGGAAACCGAGCAGCGCCTTGAGCGTGGTCGGCGCGTTGGGGCCGAACTCGTTCGGCTCACCAAAGCCCTGCTTCAGGACGAGCGCAGCCGCCTGTTCGTCGGACATCGTCATGAGCCATGCGTGTCCGGTCGATGTACATGAGAGCCGTGCCGCCTGCCCCATGTCGGGATCGTAACGAAAACCGGTACGCTGGCCATCCGCTTTTCCCACCCAGATGATCGTCTCACCGTCCACCAGCGACAGGCGCGCCAGTTCGCCGGTGCGCGCGGCGACGCGTTCGATGATCGGCTGGGCAATATCCGCGATGCCGGTCAGGCTCAGGAACTCCAGGCCGTTCGACGTCATGCGCATGGTCAGGATGTAGCGGCTGTGATCGGCCAATTGCCGCACGTAACCACTGTCGACCAGTTCCGCGAGAACGCGATGGCACGAACTGCGCGGCATTCCCAGCGCATCCGCGATCTCGACAAGCCCCGCGCCCTCGCCTTGCGACGCGAGGAAATCGAGCACTCTCAGGCCGTTCTTGAGCGACATCGTTCGTCGACATTCCGCGATATGAAATGTAGTTCCGGTGCGGAACGCACCGCTTCCGCAGCGCAAACAATAGCACCTGTTGGTCGCGAGAAACGCGGTTACACCATACCGATAATCCAGGAGACACCATGTCAGATATCGCTGACCCGAACATCGCCGCAGGCGAAGGGTCCCCACAGGCTCACTTGATGGCCCGTCGCGCGGTGGCGGGCGCCACCGTCGGCACGGCGCTGGAATGGTTCGACTTCGCGTTGTACGGTGTGGTCGCGGCCACGATCTTTCCGAAGCTGTTCTTCCCGTCGCTCGATCCGACCGCGTCGCTGCTCGCATCGCTGGCGAGCTTCTGGGCGGGACTCGCCGCCCGTCCGCTCGGCGCGGTGATCTGCGGCATGCTCGGCGACCGCTGGGGGCGGCGCAACCTGATGCTGGTCACGGTTTCGGTGATGGGCGCGTCGTCGTTCCTGATGGGCCTGCTGCCCACGTATCAGCAAGTCGGCATTCTTGCGCCAACCTTGCTGGTTTCGCTGCGCATCATTCAGGGGTTCGCGCTCGGCGGCGAATCGACGGGCGCGCAACTGATGGCGGTCGAACACGCATCCGCGAAAAAGCGCGGGCTGTACTCGGGCCTGCTCGGCATCTGCTCGCCGCTCAGCCAGATCCTCGCCAACTTCGCCCTCTTCGCGCTGTCCGGCCTGCTTTCGGCCCAGGACTTCGAATCGTACGGATGGAGAATTCCGTTCCTCGCGAGCTTCGTGCTCGTGCTGCTGGGCATCTATATCCGCATGAAGGTCAGCGAGACGCCGGCATTCGAGGCGCTCAGGAAAAAGGGCGAAGGCGCACGCGCCGCCAATCCGCTCGGCATCGTCTTCAGGTTTCACTGGCGCACCGCGCTGCGTCTGACGCTGTTCTTCTGCGGTCCGGCGGCGCTCTTCTACCTGATCGTGGTCTTCTCGCTCAGCTATCTCACGAAGAACCTCGGCGTGCCCAAGCAGACTGGCTTCATGCTGCTGATGGTGGCGAACGTCTGCGCCATCGCGGGCGCGCTGGCGGGCGGCTACCTGAGCGACAGGATCGGACGTAAAGGCGCGCTGCTGATCGGCTCGTTCTGCACGCTGGTCTGCTGCCTGATCTACTTCCCGATCCTCAATCAGCACTCGGTCGCGACGACGATGGCCGTGATGGGCGCCTTCCTCGGCTTCACGCAGTTCCAGAGCGGCATCCAGCCGGTGTGGTTCGCCGAATCCTTCCCGACGGAAGCGCGCTATACCGGCTCCGCGCTGTCCTACTCGGGCGCCAACCTGCTCACCGGCGGGCCGATGCCGATCGTCGCCGTGGCGCTGCTCAACGCCTTTCATGGTTCGCCGTGGGCCATCGTCGCGGTCTGCGGCTCGCTGAACCTGCTTTCCTTCCTCATGATCGCGACGTCGCGGGAAACCAAAGACACGGCCCTCGAACGTAGCGCTACCCACTGACGCCATGACTCGCAAACTCTACATCCTCAACGGCTCCAACCTGAACATGCTCGGCGCGCGCGAGCCGCACCTCTACGGCCATACGACGCTCAAGGACATCGAACGGAACTGCCTCGCGCTGGCCGCGGATCTCAAGTTCGATTGCGTGTTCCGCCAGACCAACAGCGAGAGTCAGTTGATCGACTGGATTCAGGAAACCTTCCTGCAGGACGCCGCGCTCATCATCAACCCGGCCGGTTTCTCGTTCGGGCGCATTCCGGTGCTCGATGCCGTCAAGCTGGTTCGCCGGCCGGTGGTGGAAGTGCATATCACGAACATTCACCGGCGCTCCGAGGAATACCGTCATTCGACAATCTCGGTGGCCGCTACCGCCGTCATCTGCGGGGCTGGCGCGAACGGCTACTTGCTGTCGATCCGTGCGGTGGACGATCTTTGGAGCAATCAAAGTTGACCCTGATGCCCGCTCGGAGCGCTTTCGGCAAGATGTGCGCGCTGAACATCTGGCGAGTTTCAGGTTGGAACAGCCGTTCGGGAGAGGGCTTCATGGCTCGGACGAGCGGCCGAACCGGGTCTGACGGCTTGCCCAGTCGTCCAATCCGTTGCAATAGCGAAGAGCCCCGGCGAATCCGCAGGCTGCTGGTTCTTTTGAAGCGATCGATCAATACACCGAATTAGGCGTTTACGCTCGCAGAGCACAAACGCCTTTCCCGGCCGATTCCCTTAAACGGCATCAGAATCACCGGAATTCCGAGTCCCGGAATTGGCCGACGAAGCAACAGTCAGCAAGCTGCCAGCGATTTCGCGTAATCCTGCCCCTCGTGGATCAAATCCCGCGCGACGTCGGACAAAACGCCATGGCGCTCGATCGTAGAGAAGCCGGCGTCGAGCCGGGCACGATACAGCGCGAGCATCTCCTCGATCGTGGCCCGATCGGCGTCCAACAGTTCCGCACGCTCAAAAATGTGCGTGAACGCGACCGACAAGCGCCGTATAACGAACGTCGCGTGATAGATCGCAAGCATGTCGCGGTCGTCCCGGCGTAGCGGAGACGCATACTTTACTTCGGGGCTGTCGGCCGTGGCCGACCCTGAACAGCCCGGCGCAGACGAAACTACAGGGACGGCTTCCCGGGAGCACACAGTCACGCCGGTAACGCGTGACCATCCGCCGCTCTTTCAGAGCTTCGCCATTCGATCCCAAGGGGGGTCATCACCAAACGCTTCCGTGAGGTAATCGACAAAGCGGCGCACTTTAAGCGGTATGCGTCGCGCGCTCGGATAAACGGCCTGGATCGCCAACTCAGTGGCACGGTAGGCCGGCAGCAACGGCACAAGTTCGCCCCGACGCAGGTGCTCGCCGAATACGAAGGTTGGACCGTACGCGATGCCGGCGCCGGCGAGTGCGGCGGCGAGAAGCATTTGCGTGTTGTTGGCGGCGATCCGGCAAGGTCCGTCGATGACATACGCGCGGTTTCTCGCATCGAACAAGGTCCAGTCACCGGCCGACACGGCCTCGCTGAAGGCGAGGCGTGGTGCCCGCAGCAAGTCGCCAGGCTTGCGTGGCATCCCATGCCGCTCGAGGTACGCGGGTGACGCGCACACGACCATTCGACACGGCGCAAGCCGGCGTGTGACGAGTTCCGGCTCCCGCAGCCGCCCGATCCGGATCGCCACGTCAACGCCCGCATCGATGAGGTCGACATAACGGTCTCCGAGAAGCACGTCCACGTTCACTTGCGGATGGTCCTCTACATAACGGGCAAGAACGTCGCCCAAATGCATCGCGCCGAACGTGACGGGCGCCGCGACGCGCAAAACGCCGCGCGCCGTACCTTGCGAATCGCTCGCTTCCCGGTTCGCATCGTCGAACGCTTCGAGGATCTGCTTGCATCGCTCATAGTAGGCCTGGCCAGTATCGGTCAAACTCAGGCGGCGCGTGGTTCGTTGGAGCAACCGCGCATTCAGTTCGGACTCGATTGCGCTCACGTGCTTGCCGGCCATCGCCGCCGATAGCCCGAACCGCCGCGCCGCAGCAGCAAAGCTGCCTTCCTCCACTGCGGCGACGAACACCCCGAGACTCGTCAGTCGATCCATTGCGCCTCCTCAATTCGATAACACCATTATCGACTGCCGCTACTGATGCAGCAATTATCAAATACAAGACAGGGATCTAACCTCGACACAACTCATAAAGAAGGGGCATCCCAATGGAAGTCGACACGAACGGCACGCGGATTCACATCAAACAGTGCGGCAGCGGGGATTTGGCGCTCGTGTTCCTGCATTACTACGGCGGCTCGTCGCGAACCTGGGACCGGGTGGCAAACCAGTTGTCCGACCGGTATCGCATCATTGCCACCGATCATCGAGGCTGGGGCGAATCCGAAGCACCCGCAGACGGCTACCGTATCGCCGATCTTGCTGCCGATGCCGAGGGCGTCATCGAATCGCTGGGATTGCCGCGCTATGTTCTCGTCGGTCACTCGATGGGCGGCAAGGTTGCGCAACTCATCGCATCACGGCGGCCGCGAGGGCTCGAAGGCCTCGTGCTCGTTGCACCGTCGCCGCCGTCGCCGATGCTTGTCTCCGACGAGCAACGCGCAACCTTGGCTGCCGCCTATCTGTCGCGCGAATCGGTCGAATTCGTCATCGACCAGGTGCTGACCGCGAAGCCGCTGGACGCCGACTGCCGCGAGCAAGTCATAGAGGACAGTCTGAAGGCCGCGCCGCAAGCGAAGGCGGCATGGCCGAACGTGGCCATGGCCGAAGACATCACCGCCGCAGTGGCGTTGATCGACGCCCCGACACTGGTCATTGCCGGAGAGCTGGACCAGGTGGATCGCGTCGCCACGCTGCAGGCCGAACTGCTGCCCCGAATTCCACAGGCCGCGATGTACATCCTGCCTGGAACCGGACACCTGTCGCCGCTTGAAGCGCCGGCCGAGGTGGCGCGGGTCATTGCACATTTCGTCGCGGCGCTCGAAGACAAGGCCACCGCGTGCGGCGCACCCGACCAGGTCGCAGCTGCTTTTGACGCTGCGGTGAACGCGGACGATTTCGATGGCCGGACTCGACTCTGAACGTGACGCTACCGGATGGCCCGCGGCACGTGGAATTCGTCAGCGACGCGGCGCCGTCAACTGCTCCGAAGGAAAAACATCTTGACTACCCCGTCAATCGTTACGGTCCCGATCCTGCCGTTTGGCATGGTCCATTGCCACCTGATCATCGGTGAAACGGGCTGCGTCCTCGTCGACACCGGCACGCCGGGGTCGCAAGGGAAGATCGAGCGTGCCTTGAAAAAACATGGTCGCGGTTTTCGCGATGTCACCTTGATTGTCGTCACGCATGCTCATACGGATCACGCCGGATCAGCTGCCCGACTGCGTGAACTCACGGGTGCACCGATCCTTGCCCATGCGGGAGATCTGGACTACTACGAGCGGCGCGAGGAAATGACATACTGCGTCGCCCATTGGTGGGGCCCCCTCTTCTTGAGCTCCGGCGTGCCTCGTGAGCCCTACCTGCCCTTCACGCCCGACATCCTGCTGCAGGACAGCGCAAGTTTCGATCTGAGCGGCCATGGAATTGACGGTCTGGCCAGGCATACCCCTGGCCACACGGCGGGCTCTGTCTCGGTTGAACTGAGCAGTGGCGACGCATTGGTCGGCGATTTGCTCGCATCGGGCGTCTTGCTCGGGGGAATCATCCGCAAGACCCACGCCATGCGCCCTCCCTTCGAGGACGACCCGAAAGCTGTCAGCGCGGAACTGATCGGCATGGTCGACGCGGGAATGCAACGCTTCTACATGGGGCACGGCGGTCCGCTGACCGCCAAGGAAGTGCGCCGACATGCTCACTCACTGCAAGTCCTTGGACCCGGACGCAGATACGGCATGAAGGCGATCGGGTGCGGCTGTTCCCGGCGCAAGCTCACGCAAATCGCCGACTAGGACTCTCGACTTCTCGAGCACCCCTTCGCAAACATCGGAAGTTGCCCGGACCACGAAACCTTCAAGCGATTCACCATGCCCCTCACTCATCCGCAATACAAGGTCGCCGTTGTTCAGGCAGCCCCGATCTGGCTCAACCTCGAAGCCGGCATCGACAAGACCATTGCCCTTATCCGAGAGGCGGCAGCGAACGGCGCAAAGCTCGTCGCCTTCCCGGAGACCTGGCTGCCTGGCTATCCGTGGCATATCTGGATGGGGGCGCATGCTTGGCAGGTAAGCCGTGGCTTCGTTCAACGATACTTCGACAATTCGCTAAGCTACGACAGCCCGGAGGCCCTACGACTCAGCGCCGCAGTCAGGCAGGCCGGCATCACGGCGGTCATCGGCGTTTCCGAGCGAAGCGGCGGCAGCCTCTACATGGGGCAATGGCTCATTGGCGCCGACGGTGAGACCATCGCCGTTCGCCGCAAGCTGCGCCCCACTCATGTGGAGCGTGCCGTGTTCGGCGAAGGCGATGGATCGGATCTGACCGTGTATCAGATTGAAGGCCTTGGACGTGTGGGCGCGTTGTGCTGCTGGGAGCATTTGCAGCCGCTGTCGAAGTACGCGATGTACGCGCAAAACGAGCAAGTGCACGTTGCGGCATGGCCGAGCTTTTCCAACTATGAGCCGTTTGCTCACGCACTCGGGTGGGAAGTCAACAATGCTGCGAGCAAAATCTATGCGGTCGAGGGATCGTGCTTCGTACTGGCACCCTGCGCTGTCGTAACACAAGCGATGATCGACGACCTGTGCGACACACCGGAGAAGCACGGACTCAACCACGTGGGCGGCGGTCATGCGATCATTTACGGGCCCGACGGAAACGCGCTTGTCTCCAAGCTGCCGGAAGACAGCGAGGGCATTCTGTACGCGGATATCGATCTTGCGGCCATCGTCATTTCGAAGAGCGCCGCCGATCCCGCCGGGCATTATTCCCGCCCGGACGTTACTCGCCTGATGATCAATCGAACCCGTATGAGACGGGTTGAAGCGATCACGCTACCGGTCGACAGCTCCGAGACTGGAACGGTGGCGGGCCAGGAAAACTGAGGCGTCGAACACGATATCATCGCGCGAGTGTCGATGCCCCCTGCTCGCATGGGCGGAAATTCGCCTGGTGATCCATGGAACAGGAACCTGAGGCTCGCGGCGCTACGTCTCTTCTTGGCCGAACCCGGTCATCGCAGGCACCACGGCTGTCCGCCCGCACGATGGGCGCCGGGACGGCATGCCGGGTTATCTTGCCGGAGTCCCGGCACGTTGGCGTTGTACGGGTTGGCGACTCGCACGATACGATCGATTTTCTGACACCCCCAGCGGTTACTGGAGAACATCACGCATGCATCCGGACAACGCACCAGCAATCGTCACGACAGCCTGCACGAACGCCGACGCCTCCGCATCGATTCCCGCGATCGTGCCGTCTCGCACCGCACTGCTTGTCATGCATTACCAGACCGACATCCTCGGCCTCTTTCCGTCGGTCGCGCCCGAGCTGCTCGCCAACACGCGCCGGTTGTGCGACGCGGCGCGGGCTGCCGGCGTCGGCGTCTGGTTCGCGAATCTCCGCTTCCGCCCCGGCTATCCGGAAGTCAGCCCGCGCAACAAGAACGGCCAGGGCATCAAGCAGCTTGGCCTGTTCATCAACGACGACGTCTGCCCGGAATTGGGCCGGCAGGCCGACGAACCGCTGATCGTCGCGCACCGCGCCAGCGTGTTCTTCGGCACGAATCTGCAGGCTCGGCTGGCCGCGCGAGGAATCGACTCGCTGATCCTGGTCGGCATCGCGTCGACCGGCGTGATGCTGTCGTCGATCGCCCATGCGAGCGACGCGGATTTCCGCCTCTATACCGTCAAGGACTGCTGCTACGACCCGGACCCGGTGGTTCACGAGCATCTGTTCGCCACCGCGTTCGAATCGCGCACGACGGTGCTGTCGCTCGCCGACGCGTTGCACCTGCTCGCGTAACAAACCGGCGCCTCACCGGGAACCGCCCGCCGCAGGCCGGCTCACCGGGCCGTTCCGATCCCCGCCAGAATGAGGTCGATGCCGACCGGAAATTGCGCGTGCGCTGCGCCGTGACCGGCGGCGACATGCGCGATCCCGCCCGCGTCGCGCCGTGCCCCGTTACCTGGCGATAAACACGCCCGACGTCGGGCACGTGCCCTGCGTGTTGCCGTCGGTCACGAGCGACGCCGCGCTCGGGAACTGCGCGGCCGCATTCGTCTTGACCGCGATCCAGGCTTCCGTGAAGTAGCTCACGCCGTTCGTCTTCGTGCACTTCAGCGACACCGCGCTGCGCGTGTTGCTGCCGAACGCGCCCTCGAACGCCGACAGCAGCTGGTTACGCGTCACCGTCTTGCCCGCGTTCGCCTGCAGGAAGGCGTTGAACGACGTGTTGCCGAGCCGGCTGATCATGCCCGACGCCTGGTTCCAGTACGCGTCGGGCGTCGCCGAGTTCGAGCAGGTGCCGTGCTTGAACCATTCGTGCTTGTCGAGACACGACGCGACGCCCGGCATGTACGTCGACAGCGTGTTGCGGGTCGCGCTGCTGATCGGATAGGCGTCCATGCTGCACCACTGGTGCGCGTTGTCGAGGTCGATGTCGTTCTGCGGCACGCCGCAGTAGAACGGCTGGTTGCCGTCATAGCGGTTCGGCCAGAGCCCATGCAGCGACAGGCTCGTCGCCGCATACGAGCCGGCGAGGTTCGTGCATTCCGGCGTATCGTGCGACGCGCAGAAGCCGGGCTCCCACGAGGCGGCGAGCAACAGGTAGTCGTAGCTGGTCTGCGCGGCGGCGTGCAGTGAAACGGAAGCGACGGCGAGGGCGGCAGCGGCGCGGGCGAGCGTCTTGAGCATGGCGTGTTTCCTCGGAAAAGGCATGCGGTCGCGGGATGCGCCGCAAGGTTGTCGAATGTCTGCCCACGATTGTTGCTGTCGCAACGTGGCACGAATGTGAAGGTGGACGAAAGAACTCGCGGGTCGCCGCCCACCCTGTTACAAGCGGTACCGGTACCACCCGTTGCCTTCCGCCACGGGCGGCACCCGCGTACCCTGTCGCCACCCTCACCCTGCTATGGAGCATCGCGATGGTAACCGCCACACGGTTCGGCAAGCCCTATTGCGTCGAGATCGGCAACGGGCGCAGCGTCGTGCGTGCGGACACGCACAAGGAAGGCCAAGGCGGCGACGCAGGCATGCGGCCGCACGAGCTGCTCGAAAGCGCGCTCGCGGCGTGCGTCTGCATGTCGATCGACCTGGCCGCGCAACGCGCGGGCGTGACACTGCCCGCCTGCACGGCGGACGTGACCGTCGACCGCCTCGACCACGAAACGGGTTTCGATATCGCACTGCGCTTCGCGGCGCCGCTGTCGCCCGCACAGCAGACGCTCGTGCGCGACGCGGTGCGGACTTCTCCGGTCGCCCGGACGCCCGGCAAGCCGATACGGGTCAGGCCGGCCACGATCGCGAGCGGTTGACCGTCCCGGCATGCGCCGAACGCGGCACTATCGATGCCGGCACATCGACGGCGGCACGGCTCGCACCTGTGGCATCCGGGCGCTCACGACCCGGTGCCGAGCTGCGTGCACGCGCGGGCGGACGCTTCGGGGCCCTCGAGCGCGAGAATCTGCCACACACCGATACTGACGCGCTGGCGCGCGGCCGTCGACGCGTCGGCCAGCAACGCCTCGACACGCGGCGCGGCATCGGGCGCCTTCTGCCGCAGCGCCGCGTGATGCCGCGCGCGGGACGCCGGCTCGGATTCGTACACGTCGCAAAGACGCACCATGCCGGCGAGCCCGGCCAAGTCGTCGTCCTTGTCGATCGCGCCGGGTTCGACGGGCGCGAGACCCTTGCGCTCCTCCGGCGGCAGCTTGTTGCGCGCGCCTTCGTCGATCGCCGTGGCGGACGCCGGCGGCAAGCCGCCGATCGCCGCGACGATCCGGCTGCCCGCGGCGATCATGTCGCCCTGGCACGCGATCTTCTCGGCGGCCGCGACGTTCGAGCAGAACGACACCGACGTCCGGTACACGTCGTTGCTCATGCGCGGCACTTCGTCCGAACTCGCCTGCGCGAAACCGGCGCCGGCCAGCACGAGCGCAGCGGGAATCAGGATGCGTAAAGCTCTCGTCTCGTTCATTGTTGTCGTCTGTGGATCGTGATGGCGGGCACACTCGCCGGGTCGCGCGGTGGCGACCCAAGTGACGCCGGGCCCTCGTCCGGCGCCACGCGTTTCACTTCATCGACGCCGCCTCCGATCGGCCGGGCGACAGCGCCGCGCTGTCCTGCTCGCGCCACGCGCGGCGCGACGCCATGATCGCATTCACCGCCGAGCGCGCGACCTTCCACCACGCGAACGGCCGCGGATCGGCGAGCATGCTGAGCGCGCGCGCATAGTCGAGCGTGAGGCCGGGCGTCCACGCCATCGTCACCGCACGCTTGCGGATCTGCGCGGCCACCCACAGCTCCGGCGTCAGCAGCAGCCGCACGAACGCGCCCCACCCGGCCCGCGCCCCCTTCAGTCGCCACACCGCGCCGTCGAGCGCGGCTTCGAGCGCATTCGATACCGTGCTCGAGCAGTTGCGGTGCGTGAGGTTGTACGTGACGTTCTGCCGATACGACGACCAGAAGGCTTCGAGCTTCGCCGGATCGTAGTTGCGGATGCGTACGCGCACGGTCGACGGGCACCACGCTTTCGACTCCGTCGCATAGTCGGGCTGGAACAGGCCCGGCACGTCGTTCTCGCGCGTCGCGCGCAGAATGCGCGTGAATTCGTCCGGAGAACGATCGATTTCGACGCCCGGGTACAGGCTGATGTAGATGCCTTCGGGCGACTCCAGCGCCGCGTGCCCGGTCGAGATCACGCCGTTGACGTCCACCGCCGCGATGTAGCGGTCGATCACGGGATAACGCTGCGCTTCGGCCTTCGACGTGCCGGTCGGCGTCCACACGTGCACGGTGAGCGCGTGCTCGCCGTCGGCCGGCGGGCCGTCCCATTCGGCTTGCGCGAACCGCGGCTGCTCGCGCGCATCGTCGAGATCGGGTACGAGCGCCGGCGCGGGCGACGTCGCGAACGCGGGATTGCGCGTCAGGCGCCGCTCGCGCGCGGCGAGGCTCAGCATGTGCATTCCGCCGAACATCAGCAGCAAGCCGAGGCAGTACGGCACGGTGCCGACGTAATGCGTCGGGTACGGCTGGAAGAAGAAGACCGCCAGCAGGATCTCGACGATGCCCCACGCGAAGGCGACATTCCAGCGCCGGTAGCGCACCATCCACGCGGACGTGCACTGCAGCAGCCCGTCGACGAGGAACAGCGTGCCGAAGATCATCGACAGCAGGAAGTGGCCGTGGTGATGGCCGGCGAACACGAGCCCCGCGGCCACGACCACCACGATACCCTTCACGTAGCGCAGGATGCGCTGCCCGCCGACGCCGCTGCCGGCCATGGCGAGCGTCGCGAGCCCCTCGATCAGGAACAGCCACGCGAACAGCTCGATCGGGAAATGCAGCGCGCCGTCGAGCGCGTCGACGAAGATCCCGATGCCTGCCGCGACCCACACCCAGCCGAGCACGGTCAGCCCGCGCCAGCGGGTTCGCAGATATTCGATGCCCAGCAGCAGCAATACCAGTCGTACCATCGCGCCCTCGTGTCATTTTTCGGGATACGCGCGGCCTCGCGTGCCCTGTCATGTCGACCACGCGCCGTGCGACGCGGCGGCCGAAAGTCGGTCATCGTTGCCGGCGCGTCGTGCCGTCGACATGACCGACGGCGGCCGGCATGCGCCGCTCTCGCCGAATAATAAGATATGGCGGAGCCGGTTGAAAGCCTGGCGAAAACGTTTTCGGCGGGGCGCGAAGCGATCCGGCCGCCCGCTGCCATGACAGATTTCCCTTCGACAACCTGCCGCCGATACGCGAGAATCGCGCTTCCGAGGGCGCAAGCCACTGAACCGAACCGCACAGACGGGACAACAACAAATGAGCACATCGATCACGCGCCGGCGCCTGCTGGCCGCCGCCATGGCCGCGAGCAGCCTGGCGCTGTCAGGCTGTTTCACGCCGAAGCTGTACAAGGACGACGCATACAGCGAGTACGTCACCAGTTTCATGATCACCCAGGACGGCAAGAAGCTGGTCGTCCTCGGCACGCGCTACCATTACATCTTCGATCTGCCGGCCCAATTGCGGCCGGTGCTGCTGTCCGGCTACCGGAAATCGCTGCATACGACGTTTGCCGACTTTCACGCGAGCGGCGGCGGCATCACCGGCCACTACCGGATCGTGTTGCCGAAGGACGCGTCGGACGACGATCGGCAGGCTGCCCGTGCCGACGGCTTCACCGCCGCGCCGGCCGGTCTCGTGCTCGAAGGCGACATCGGCGGCAAGCGCTATTCGACGGAAGGTTTCGCCGAGCAGGACAAGGGCGCCGCGCAAGCGTTCAACGAGCAGTACCGGGTGTACATCCGGGAATCGCCGTCCGTCGTCGGCATGGGCCTGCGGATCCTCGCCACGCCGATCACGGTGGCCGCCGACGGCGTGCTCGTGCTGGGCGGCATCGTGCTCGTGCCGTTCGCGGCCATCGCGATCCAGGCAAACGGCGGCATCCGGATCATGTAACGGCGTGCGCGGTACGCGCCGCCACGGGAGCATCGTCATGACCGCCTCACCGCTTCACACGCCGCCGCTCGGCCCGCAACTCAAGCGCTGGCGCGCGCTGCACCGCGTCAAGCAAAGCCATGCGGCCGAACTGTTCGGCGTCGCGCAATCGACGATCTCGCGCTGGGAAGCCGGCCGCCAGCAGATGTCGCCCGACGAGCGCGCGACGGCCGAACGGCTGCTCGCCGCGCGTCTCGATTCCGCCGGCGACCACGCGCTCGCGCGGCTGATCGCGGGCAGCGCGGGCCGCCTGCATCTCGTGTGCGACCTCACGCATCGGCTGCTCGCCTGTTCACCGGCGCGCGCGGCCGAGTTCTCGCAGCCGCTTTCGATGCTGCTCGGCACGTCGCTGTGGCGCTATGCGACGCCGGAAATCGTCCGCATGGAGGCCGCGCTTGATCCGCTCGGCTGGCACGATCGCGCGGGGCCGCCGAGCGTCGAGTTCGACACGGGCGCAAACGCATCGCGCGTCGTGCCGATCCGCGGCAGCCGGTGCCGGTGGACGCGCATGACGCTGTCGGACGGCTCGGCCGCGCGACTCGTCGAGACGCTTTAGCGCGCGCCGCGCATATTTCATGCGTGGACGAACCGCGATCGGGCGGCGTACGCTGGACGGCTCATCGCAAGGACGCCGACCATGAACTCCGATACGATCCGCGCACGGCTCGATTTCCTGCGCGAAGCCGAACGCCTGAAGGACGTGCTGCGCAGCGGCCACACGTCGAACGGTCGCCCCGAAAGCACGGCCGAGCACAGCTGGCGGCTGTGCCTGATGGCGCTCGTGTTCGCCGACGCGCTGCCCGGCATCGACATGCTGAAACTGCTGAAGCTGTGCGTCGTCCACGATCTCGGCGAGGCGCTGCACGGCGACATCCCCGCGATCGAGCAGGCCGCGCATCCCGACAAGAGCGTGCACGAACGCGATGACCTGCTGACACTGACCGGGTCGCTCGACAATGCGCAGCGCGACGCGATCGTCGCGCTGTGGGACGAATACGAAGCGGCCGCATCGCCGGAAGCGCGCGCGGCGAAGGCGCTCGACAAGCTCGAGACGATCCTGCAGCACAACCAGGGCAGCAATCCGCCCGATTTCGACTACGCGTTCAATCTCGGCTACGGCCGGCGCTACACCGACGCCGCGCCGCTGTTCAGCGCGATCCGCGAGATCGTCGATGCCGACACGCAGCGCAGGATCGACGCGGGCAGGCAGCACGCGTAAGCTCGCGGGTTCGGGCGCACCGCACCGCGTGCCCCGCTCGCACGAGGCGCGCCGCATGACGCAGAACATCTACGACGACCCGGCCTTCTTCGAAGGTTACAGCCGCCTGAACCGCTCGATTCACGGGCTCGACGGCGCGCCCGAATGGCCCGCGCTACGCGCGCTGTTGCCGGATCTGCGCGGCCGCCACGTGCTCGATCTCGGTTGCGGCTACGGCTGGTTCAGCCGCTGGGCGGCCGATCAGGGCGCGGCCGGCGTGCTCGGCGTCGACGTGTCCGAACGCATGCTCGAACGAGCGAACTCGACCGCCGCGCATCCGGCCATCACGTACCGCCGCGCCGACCTCGAAACGCTCGTACTGCCGGACGCCGCATTCGATCTCGCCTACAGCTCGCTCGCGTTCCACTACATTGCGCACCTCGACACGCTGCTGCGCACGATCCACCGCGCGCTCGTGCCGGGCGGGCGGCTCGTGTTTTCGATCGAGCATCCGGTCTATACGGCGCCGCGCCGGCCCGGCTTCGTCATCGACGCGCAGGGTAACCGCACCTGGCCGCTCGACGGCTACCAGCGTGAAGGCGAACGCGTGACCGACTGGCTCGCGCCGGGCGTCGTCAAGCAGCACCGCACGCTCGGCACGCTCGTGAACCTGCTGATCGGCTGCGGCTTCACGCTCGCGCATCTCGGCGAATGGGGGCCGACGCCCGAGCAGGTCGACGCGATGCCCGCGCTCGACGAGGAGCGCGACCGCCCAATGATGGCCATCGTCGCTGCACATCGGTAGCGCGAACGTCGGGTCGTTCACACATCGCCACAATCACGCGGCCTGGCCCCCTTGCGACACGGCGCTCGCACAATTCAGCACAATTTCCACACGATTCGGCGCGAATTCCTCGCTTACCATGGGCGCCTGATTCGGCCCGGCACGCCCGCGCGATGCGTACGCGGATGCCGTCGCGGGCGACATGCCCGGCATGCGACGCCGGCCGGATCGTCCCGCCCGGCCGCACGCATCGCCGGCATCGCTTCATCCTCGCAGTGTTCTCATGGCCCAGAAGACCCATTGCCGCCGGCGCATCGTGCTGGCTACCCTTGCCGTCGTCGCGATCGCCACCGGCGTCACGCTGAAAGCCTGCGCGCCCGACAAGCACCCGCAGTACCTGTCCGCGCCCGTCACGCGCGGCGATCTCGAGAACGCGGTGCTCGCGACCGGCGCGCTGCAGGCGTTCAGGCAGGTCGACGTCGGCGCGCAGGTGTCGGGGCAGTTGAAGACGCTGAAGGTCAAGCTCGGCGACAAGGTCACGAAGGGCCAGTGGCTCGCCGAGATCGATCCCGTGATCTCGGAAAACGCGCTGCGCCAGGCGCGCGCCAGCGAAGAAAGCCTGCGCGCGCAGCAGCAATCGGCGGCCGCGCAGCTGACGCAAGCCGAACTCGCGTTCCGCCGCCAGCAGGCGATGCTGCCCGATGACGCGACGTCGCGCGAATCGTTCGAGGCCGCGAAGGCGACGCTCGACGTGCAGCGCGCGACCCTCGCGTCGCTCGCCGCGCAGATCCGTTCGGCCCGCATCCAGATCGAGACCGCGCAGGCCAACCTCGGCTACACGCGCATCGTCGCGCCGATCGACGGCCAGGTCGTCGCGATCGTCACGCAGGAAGGCCAGACCGTGATCGCGCAGCAGCAGGCGCCGGTGATTCTGAAACTCGCGAATCTCGACACGATGACCGTGAAGGCGCAGGTGTCGGAAGCCGACGTGATCCGCGTGAGCGCCGGCCAGACCGCGTATTTCACGAGCCTCGGAGAACCGGACAAGCGTCATTACGGCAAGCTGCGCGCGATCGAACCGGCGCCGCAGAACTACGCCGACGTACAAAGCCCGCTCGGCGGAGGCGGCGCGAAACCGAATGCCGCGGTGTTCTACAACGCGCTGTTCGACGTGCCGAATCCCGAGCACCGGCTGCGCATCGCGATGACCGCGCAGGTCAGCATCGTGCTCGGCAACGCGCGCAACGCGCTGAGCATCCCGGCCGCCGCACTCGGCGAGAAACGCAAGGACGGCACCTATGCGGTGCGCGTGCTGCGCGCCGACGGCAGCACGGACACGCGCAACATCCGCATCGGCATCAACAACAACGTGCGCGTCGAAGTGCTGGCCGGCCTGAAGGACGGCGAGCGCGTGGTGCTCGGCGAAGCGTCGGCGGACGACCACGCGCTGCTGTCGGACGCGGTGTGACGATGCGCCAGCCCCTGCTCAAACTCGCCGCCGTGACACGACGCTTTCCGGCCGGCGACAAGGACGTCGTCGTCCTGAACAACGTGAACCTGTCGATCGACGCGGGCGAGATCGTCGCGATCGTCGGCGCGTCGGGCTCCGGCAAGTCGACGCTGATGAACATCCTCGGCTGCCTCGATCATCCGAGCGAAGGCACGTACACGGTCGGCGGGCGCGACACGCACATGCTCGACAGCGACGAGCTCGCGCAATTGCGCCGCGAGCACTTCGGCTTCGTGTTCCAGCGCTACCACCTGCTGCCGCACGCCGACGCGGTCGCGAACCTCGAAATGCCCGCGATCTATGCAGGCACCCCACGCGCGGCGCGGCACACCCGCGCACGCGAACTGCTCGCGCGCCTCGGGCTCGCCGATCGCGCGCATCATCGCCCCGGGCAGTTGTCCGGCGGCCAGCAGCAGCGCGTGAGCATTGCGCGCGCGCTGATGAACGGCGGCCAGGTGATCCTCGCCGACGAGCCGACCGGCGCACTCGACACGAAAAGCGGCCAGGAGGTGCTCCGGATCCTGCACGAGCTGAACGCGCTCGGCCACACGATCGTGATCGTCACGCACGACAAGACCGTCGCGCGCCATGCGCGGCGCATCATCGAGATCAGCGACGGCGAGATCGTCGCCGACCGGCCGAACCGGCACTACGCGGAAGCGCTCGCCGAAGCCGGCATCGATACGGCGGAAGCCGCCGCAACCGCCACGGCTGCCGGCTCGTCGGCAGTCGATCGTCACGATACGGCCACGCCCGCCGACGCCGACGCGAACGCCGATACCGATCCCGCCCCGCGCGCCCCGCGCTTCGCGGCCGGCACCGGCCGCTTCGCCGAGGCATGCCGGATGGCTTGGATCGCGCTCGTGTCGCACCGGCTGCGCACGCTGCTGACGATGCTCGGCATCATCATCGGCATCACGTCGGTCGTGTCGATCGTCGCGATCGGCGAAGGCGCGAAGCGCTACATGCTCGACGAGATCGGCAGCATCGGCACCAACACGATCAACATCTATCCGGGCACCGACTGGGGCGACAGCCGCGCGGACACGATCCAGACGCTCGTGCCGGCCGACGTCGCCGCGCTCGCCGAGCAGCCGTACGTCGACAGCGCGACGCCCGAAACGTCGCGCACGCTGCTGCTGCGCTACCGCAACGTCGACGTCAACGCGCTCGTGAGCGGCGTCGGCGACCGCTACTTTCAGGCGCGCGGGATGCGTTTCGCGCTCGGCGCCGCGTTCGACGACGACGCGGTGCGCCGCCAGGCGCAGGTCGCCGTGATCGACCAGAACACGCGCCGCAAGCTGTTCGGCGCGACGCGCAACCCGGTCGGCGACGTGATCCTGGTCGACAACGTGCCGTGCGTCGTGATCGGCGTGACGGCCGACAAGAAGAGCGCGTTCGGCAGCGTGAAGAGCCTGAACGTGTGGGTGCCGTACACGACCGCGAGCGGGCACCTGTTCGGCCAGCGTTATCTCGACAGCATCACCGTGCGCGTGCGCGACGGGCAGCCGAGCGCCGCCGCCGAGAAAAGCCTCGAGAAGCTGATGATCCAGCGCCACGGCCGCAAGGACTTCTTCACGTACAACATGGACAGCGTGGTCAAGACCGTCGAGAAGACCGGCCAGTCGCTGACGCTGCTGCTGTCGCTAATCGCCGTGATCTCGCTCGTCGTCGGCGGGATCGGCGTGATGAACATCATGCTGGTGTCGGTCACCGAGCGCACGCGCGAGATCGGCATCCGGATGGCGGTCGGCGCGCGGCAATCCGACATCCTGCAGCAGTTCCTCGTCGAGGCCGTGCTCGTCTGCCTGCTCGGCGGCACGATCGGCATTGCACTGTCGTTCGGGCTCGGCGCGCTGTTCTCGATGTTCGTCGTGCAGTGGAAGATGGTGTTCTCCGTCGGCGCGATCGTGACGGCGTTCGTATGCTCGACGCTCACCGGTGTGATATTCGGGTTCATGCCCGCACGCAACGCGTCGCGGCTCGATCCGATCGATGCGCTCGCGCGCGATTGACGAAAGACCTGCCATGACGCATTCCTCACCGCTTCGCCGCCTCGGCGCATTCGCGTGCGCGGCCACGCTGCTCGCCGGGTGCGCGGGTGCGCGTCACGATCCGCTGCCGGCCGTCGCGATGCCCGCGCACTGGGCCGCGCCGGTCGCGGCGAACGCGCCGGCCACCACGCGCGACTGGTGGCACAGCTTCAACGATCCGCAACTCGACGCGCTGATCGACGACGCGCTGCGCGCCAACAACGACCTCGCGATCGCGGCGATCCGCGTCTATCGCGCGCAACTGCAGGCCGGTCTCGCCGATACGAACCTGACGCCCAACGTGACGGCCGGCGCGAACGGCGCCGTGTCGCGCACGCTCGATACGCACCGGACTAGCCGGTCGAGCGGCATCAACGGTTCGCTCAGCTATGAAATCGATCTGTGGGGCCGGCTGGCCGCGCTGCGCGACTCGGCGCGCTGGGAAGCCGATGCGACGGCCGCCGATCTCGAAGCCGCCCGGCTGTCGCTGATCGGCACGACCGCGTCGCTGTACTGGCAGCTCGGCTATCTGAACCGGCAGATCGCGCTCGGCGACGCGAACATCGCGTATGCGGTGCGCACGCTCGCGCTCGTCCGGTCGCGACACGCCGCCGGCGCCGTGTCGGGGCTCGATCTCGCGCAGGCCGAACAGAGCCTCGCCGCGCAACGCGCCGCGCAGACGCAGCTGATCCAGCAACGCACCGAGAACCGCCACGCGCTCGCGATCCTGTTCGACCGGCCGCCGCAGCAGCTTGCTGCCGAACCGTCGGCGCTGCCCGACGCAGCGCCGCCCGAGGTCGCGGCCGGCCTGCCCGCGAGCCTGCTGGGCCGCCGCCCCGACCTGCGCGCCGCGGAATTCCGGTTGCGCGAGTCGCTTGCGCAGGTCGACGCGACGCGCACGAGCTTCTACCCGACCTTCACGCTGACCGGCAGCGCCGGCACGACGAGCACGAGCCTCGAGCGCGTGCTGACGAACCCGGTCGGCACGCTCGGGCTCGGCCTCGCGCTGCCGTTCATCCAGTGGAACACGATGCAGTTGCAGATCAAGGTGTCGAAGTCGCAGTACCAGGAGGCGGTGGTCGGATTCCGCCAGCGGCTCTACACGGCGCTCGCGGAAGTCGAGAATGCGCTGTCGGCACGCGTGCAGCTCGAACGCGAAGCCGAACAGCGCGCGCTGTCGCTCGAACAGGCGCAGCGCGCGGAACGGCTGGCCGCCGCGCGTTTCGCGGCGGGCGCGACCGCCGTGCAGCCGTGGCTCGACCAGCAGCAGGTGCTGAGGAGCGCGCAAGGCGCCGACGAACTGACGCGCCTGAACCGGCTCAACAACCAGATGACGCTGTACCGCGCGCTCGGCGGCGGGACGTCCTGAGCGGCGGCGCGGCGCCGCGCGCGGGCCGCGTCATTCGCATACCGCTGCCCGGCGCCGCGCGGGCGCGAACGCCACCGCGCTCGCCGTCGCGAGCACGGCAACACCGGCCGCGCCGTAGACCATCACCCAGCCGAAGCCGTGCACGAGCGCCGCATGCAGCGCCGCGCCGCTCGGGTCGGCCTGCGCGAGCGCGGGTGCGATCGCGTGCAGCCCGTCGGTGCGGCCCGACGCGATTTCCTGCGCGAGCCTGCGCAGCGCGGTATCGCCGATCGCGCCGGCCGCCCCGCCCTTCAGGCTCGCGACGATCCCCGCGACCAGCACGAAGCCCATCGCCGCGATGTTCAGCGCAAGCGAGATCATCCGCGCGCTCATGTCGATCCCCGATGCCATCCCGGCCCGCGAACTCGGCACCGCGCCCGTCGTCGTGTTCGTGACGGGCGTGTTCGTCAAGCCGAGCCCGATGCCGGCGATCACGCAGCCGGGCAGCATCGTCAGCCAGCTCGCATGCCCGGCCGCGCTGCCGAGCCGCATCAGCGCGAAGCCGGCCGCGATCGTGAACAGGCCGCCCGGAATCACGACGCCCGGCCCGTAGCGCAGCGCGAGCCGTTCGCCGAACGGCGGCGCGACCAGCGTCGGCAGCGTGTACGCGAGCAACGCGAGGCCGGCCGTCACGCTGTCGTAGCCGAGCGCGACCTGGAACCAGATCGGCAGGTAGATCATGAACGGCCAGAAGCTGAAGTTCATCCCCATCGAGCCGAAGATCGCGCCGGTGAACGCGCGGATCCGGAACACCGAGAAGTCGAACATCGGCCGTGCGCTGGCGCGCTCCGCGACGACGAAACCGATCAGCGCGAGCACCGTGGCCCCGAGCACGCCGAGCCCGGCGGCGCTCGCGAGCCCGAGTGCCGCGCTCTGCGTGATGTAGAACGCAAGGCCGAGCACCGCGAGCGACAGCGTGACGATGCCCGCGACGTCGAGCGTGCCTGCATGCGGATCGCGCGACTCCCGCACCGCGCCGCCGATCAGCACGAGCGCGACGGCCGCGAGCGGCGCATGGACGAGGAACACCCACGGCCAGCTCGCCAGCGCGACGATCGCGCCGCCGACGATCGGCCCGAACCCGAGGCCGATTCCGAACACGATCCCCCAGATCCCGAATGCGCGGCCGCGCTCGCGGCCCTCGCGGAACTGGTGCGACAGCACGGCGATCTGGCAGATCAGCATCGCGCCGCCGCTCGCGCCCTGCAGCAGCCGGCCCGCGACGAGCACCGGCACGTTCGGCGCGAGTCCGCACAGCAGCGACGTCGCGCCGAACAGCACGGTGCCGATCACGTACACGCGCTTGCGGCCGAACCGGTCGGCGAGCGTGCCGGCCGCCATCAGCACCGTCGTGCACGCGATCGTGTATGCGTTCATGATCCACTGCATGCCGTTGAAGTCGCCATGCAGCACGTGTTCGAGCGTCGGCAGGATCACCGGTACGCTCGAAATCTCGAGGCCGAACATCAGCGACGTGAGACAGACGGCCGCAAGTGCGACCGCGTTCCTGCGGGAGTCGGATCGTGTCATGCGTATTGCGCGGCGGCCCGGCGACAGGCCGCGCGCCTCCAGGTGAGTAGGATTCGCCGCGTGCGGCCGGCAACGCACGCTGGGCGGGAATCGGTACTATAGTGAGAATTTCCCTCCCCATTGACGCATGCATTTCCACGAACTGGGGAATTTCAGGAATCAATCACGGCAACTTGCGATGACCGACAGACTCGACGGCGTGACGACCTTCGTGCAGGTAGTGGAATCGGGCAGCTTCGCGCTCGCGGCGGAACGGCTCGACATGACGCGTTCGGCGGTCGGCAAGGCGATCGCGCGGCTCGAGAAGCGGCTCGGCGCGCGGCTGCTGCAGCGCACGACGCGCAGCCAGAGCCTGACCGACGACGGCCAGGCGTACTACGACCGCTGCGTGCGCGCGCTGGCGGAACTGGAAGCGGCGGAGGCCGATCTCGATTGCGGCCGCAACGAGGCGCGCGGCAAGTTGCGGCTGAGCGTGCCGCTCGCGTTCGGGCACCACTGCGTGACGCCGATCGTGCTCGATCTCGCACGCCATTACCCGCATCTGCGGATCGACGTGTCGATCACCGACCGGTTCGTCGATCTCGTCGAGGAAGGCATCGACCTCGCGGTCCGGATCGGCACGCTCGCGGACAGCACGAGCCTCGCGGTGCGGCGGCTCGGCACGCAATACGGCAGCCTCGGCGCCGCGCCGTCGTATCTCGCGCGCCACGGGATGCCGAAGACGCTCGACGACCTGAAGCATCACCGGACGATCGCGTATTCACGCTCGGGCGTGGTTCAACCGTGGGACTTGCGCGCGCCGGACGGCTCGACGGTGCGGATCGACATGCCGCATCAACTGAGTTTTGACGATGTGCAGGCGATCGCCGCGGCCGGCGCATCGGGGTTCGGCATCGCGTGGGTGCCGAGCTGGCTGCTCGACCATTACGTGAAGCGCGGCGAGATGGTGGTCGTGCTCGATCGCTGCTTCGTCTGCGAAGGCGACATTCACGCGATCTGGCCGAAGACGCGCTACCTGCCGCGCAAGACGCGCTGCGTGATCGACGCGCTCGCGCAGGCGATTCCGCCGATGATCGAGCGCCCCGACGAACTGCGATGAGACGGGCGGGAACCGGCGCGCCGCCGCGCGGCGCGCCGGGGCATCACGCCGCGCCGAGATCCGCGAGCGGATGCGCGAACAGCTTCCACGGCGACGTCAGGAAATGCCGCACGCGTTCGGCGCGCACCTCGACCAGCGACGCGGGCGCCCAGCGCGGCTTGCGATCCTTGTCGACCAGGTGCGCGCGCACGCCTTCGCAGAAATCGCCCTCCTCGATCGCGCGCGCCACGATACCGAGCTCCATCCGGAACGATTCGGCGAGCGTCATCTGCCGGCCGCGCAGCAGCGCCTCGCGTGTCACCGAAAGCATCGTCGGCGAATGGCTCGCGAGCGCGTCGAGCGTCGCCTGCAGCCATTGACGGTGCTCGCGCGACAGTTCCTCGCGCGCCAGCTCCTGCGTGAGCGTCGCGACGATCCGCTCGACGGTCGAGCGCTTGTCGAAGTGACGGACGATCCACGGCATCTGGCTGTCGAGCGCCGCATGCGGCACCACGTTGCACGGCGGCTCGAACACCTTGCGCAGCAGCGGCAGCGCGTCGCCGTCCCACCTGACGCTTTCGATGCGCGTCTCGAACGTGTCGAGCCATGCGGACGGCACGCACAAGTCCGCGAGCTTCGCGCTCAGCGCGTCGGCGCCCGACAGCATCGCGCCGGTCAGCCCGACGTACAGCTCGAGTTCGACCGGCATGCGCGCCAGGAAATGCGTCGCGCCGACGTCGGGCACGAGGCCGATGCGCGTTTCCGGCATCGCGATCTTGCTGCGCTCGGTCGCGACACGCAGCGCCGCACCTTGCGCGAGCCCCATGCCGCCGCCCATCGTCACGCCGTCCATCAGCGCGACGACCGGCTTCGGGAACGTGTGGATCGCATGGTCGAGCCGGTATTCGTCGACGAAGAACGGCAGCCAAGTCTCGCGCTGCGCGACCATCCGGTACAGCGCACGCACGTCGCCGCCCGCGCAGAAGCCCTTCTCGCCCGCGCCGCGCAGCACGACCGCGACGATCTGGTCGTCGTGGCGGCAGCGCTCGAACAACGCGGCCAGCTCGCCGATCATCGCGTACGACAGCGCGTTGAGCGCGGCCGGACGGTTCAGCGTGATCAGCGCCACGCGGTTCACCACGCGGAACAGCACCTCGGGCGCGTGCTCCGCGAACGCGTCGTGATTCGTCACCGGCGTGCTCATCGTTGCGGCTCTCCGTCGGTGCGCCATTGCGGCGCGCGCTTGCCGAGGAACGCAGCGACGCCTTCGCGCGGATCGGCCGTGTCGAACAGGTCGATGAAGCGTTCGCGCTCGACCGCGAGCGCCGCGCCGCGCGGCACGCCGCGGCGCGCGAGGCCGATCAGCTCCTTGCTGTACGCGACCGCGTGCGGGCTCTGCCGCGCGACGTTGCGCGCGAGCGCCAGCGCCGCGTCGCGCGCGGCGCCGCTGTCGACCACGTCCTCGACGAGGCCGATCCGCAGCGCCGTCGCCGCGTCGACGCGCGCGCCGGTCAGGATGATCTTCTTCGCCCAGCCTTCGCCGACGAGCCAGGGCAGCGTCTGCGTGCCGAGCCCGCACGGCAGCAGGCCGACCGACGGTTCGGGCAACGCCATCTGCGCATGCGTCTCGGCGATCCGCAGGTCGCACGCGAGCGCGCATTCGAGCCCGCCGCCCATCGCGTAGCCGTTGATCGCCGCGATCGTCACGACGCGCGCGTCGTGCAGCGCCTCGAACGCCGCGCCGAAGCGGGCCGCCATCGCGCGCGCGACCGCGCGGTCGCCGTCGGCGAACGTGTTGAGGTCGGCGCCCGCGCTGAAGAACTTCGGCCCGTCGCCGGTGATCACCAGCGCGCGCACGCGCGGGTTCGCATTCAGTTCGGCGACGGTTGCCTGCAGTTGCTGCAGCCCGTCGGCGGTAAAGGCGTTCGCGGGCGGACGCTTGAGCGTCGCGCACGCGATCGCGCCGTCGTCGACGTAGTCCAGTTCGATCATCACGCGTCCTTCTTCGTTGCCGGTTGGTACAGGCGGATCACCGCCGAAAAATCGAGCTGGCCGTCGCCGCGGCTGCTCATCGTCTGGTACAGCTGCTGCGCGAGCGCGCCGAGATAGACGGGCTGGCGCGCCTGCTTCGCCGCGTCGTTCGCGAGCCCGAGATCCTTCAGCATCAGGTCGGTGCCGAAGCCGCCCGTGTAGCCGCGCGACGACGGCGCGGTCTCGATCACGCCCGGGTACGGGTTGTAGGTATCCGAGCTCCAGCAGCGGCCCGTCGACGTGTTGACGATGCCGGCCAGCACCTTCGGGTCGATGCCGAGCGCGACGCCGAGCGACATCGCCTCCGACACGGCCGCCATCGAGATGCCGAGCACGAGGTTGTTGCAGACCTTCGCGACCTGCCCCATGCCGGTCGCGCCGCAATGGACGATGTTCTTGCCCATGCCGGCGAGCACGGGCTTCACGCGCTCGAAATCCGCGTCGCTGCCGCCGACCATGAAGGTCAGCGTGCCGGCCGCCGCGCCGCCGGTGCCGCCCGACACCGGCGCATCGACGAACGCGCCGCCGTGCTCGCGCACCAGCGCGCCGAACGCCTGCGCGCTGGCCGGGTCGATCGTGCTCGAATCGATCACGGTCGCGCCCGCGCCGAGGCCGGCCAGCACGCCGTTTTCGCCGGACAGCACCGACCGCACGTGCGGCGCGGCCGGCAGCATCGTGATCACGAACGTCGCGCCCGACGACGCGTCGCGCGGCGACGCGGCCACCTGCGCGCCGGCGTCCTGCAACGCGCGCAACGCATCGGCGCTCAGGTCGAACGCATGCACGTCATGGCCGGCTTTCAGCAGGTTCAGCGCCATCGGCGCGCCCATGTGGCCGAGGCCGATAAATCCGATTTTCATGGTGGTATCCTCCGCCGCTCAGTGCAGCCGGATCGTCGTGTTCACCGGGCCGGCCGTCGCGTCGTCGTCGAACCAGCGCGCGGTGACCGTCTTGGTCTGCGTGTAGAACTGCACGACCTGCTTGCCGTACGGCCCGAGATCGCCGAGCTTCGAGCCGCGCGAACCGGTGAAGCTGAAGAACGGCACCGGCACCGGGATCGGGATGTTGATGCCGACCTGGCCGACGTCGATCTCGCTCTGGAACTTGCGCGCGGCCGCGCCGCTCTGCGTGAAGATGCCCACGCCGTTGCCCATCGGATTCGCGTTGACGAGCGCGATCGCGTCGTCGAGCGTGTCGACTTCCATCACGACCAGCACCGGCCCGAAGATTTCATGGGTGTAGACCGTCATGTCGGTCGTCACGCCGGAGAAGATCGTCGGCCCGATGAAGTTGCCTTCCTCGAAGCCCGCGACCTTCACGCCGCGGCCGTCGAGTTCGAGCTTCGCGCCCTCCTTCACGCCCGCCTCGATCAGCGACAGGATGCGCGCCTTCGCGCCGCGCGACACGACCGGGCCGACGTCGGTGCCCGCTTCCGCGCCCGCGTTGACCTTCAGCGTCTTCGCCTTCGCGACGAGATCGGGCAGCCAGTCGCGTGCCTTGCCGACGAGCACCGCGACCGACGTCGCCATGCAGCGCTGGCCGGCCGCGCCGAAACCGGCACCGACGAGCGCGTTGAGCGTCTGCTCGCGATTCGCGTCGGGCAGCACGATCGCATGGTTCTTCGCGCCCATCATCGATTGCACGCGCTTGCCGTGCGCGCTGCCGAGGTTGTACACGTGCGTGCCGACCGCCGTCGAGCCGACGAACGAGATCGCCTTCACGAGCGGATGCGTGCAGATCGCGTCGACGACTTCCTTGCCGCCGTGCACGACGTTCAGCACGCCTTTCGGTACGCCGGCCTCGATCGCGAGCTCGACCAGTTCCATCGTCGACATCGGGTCCTGTTCCGACGGTTTCAGCACGAACGTATTGCCGCAGACGATCGCCATCGGGAACATCCACAGCGGAATCATCGCGGGGAAGTTGAACGGCGTGATGCCCGCGCACACGCCGAGCGGCTGGCGCAGCGTGTAGGTGTCGACGCCGCCCGCGACGTTCTCCGCGAATTCGCCGAGCTGCAGCGTGCCGATCGAGCACGCATGCTCGACGACTTCGAGGCCGCGGAAGATGTCGCCTTCGGCGTCGGGGATCGTCTTGCCCTGCTCGGCCGTCAGCGTCCTCGCGATGCGCTGCTGGTTCGCGCGCACGAGATCCTGGAACTTCAGCATGATGCGCATGCGCGCGGAGATCGGCGTATTCTTCCACGTCGCATACGCGGCGTGCGCGGCCTGCACGGCCGCATCGACTTCCGCGACGGTCGCGAACGGCACGCGCGCGAGCACCTGCTGCGTCGCCGGGTTGACGATGTCGCGCCACTCGTTCGTGGCGGACTCGACGAAGGCGCCGTCGATCAGCAGCTTGACCGTCGGCACGTCTTGCCCCGTACGGGGCGTCGGATTCGCATTCATCGATCCTCTCTCCTTGCAGAGGGCCGCGAAGCGGCGTTCCGCCGCGCGGCCGGTTCAGTTCGGCGGCGGGCAACGGCCGCGACATGCGGCACGTGAGGCCCGCAGCCGGTCATTTCAGTTCGGCGGCGAAATCCTCTTCCCAGTATTCGCCGGGCATGCGCGCGGTCGCGTCGTCGCCGCGCTCGATTTCGCGGCGGCGCAGCTCGACGCGGCGGATCTTCCCCGAGATCGTCTTCGGCAGCTCCGCGAACTGCAGACGGCGGATGCGCTTGTACGGCGCGAGCTTCTCGCGCGAGAAGCGGAAGATCTCCAGCGCGAGCGCCGGGCTTTCCTCGTAGCCCTGCCGCAACGTGATGAACGTCTTCGGCACCGACAGCCGTACGGGGTCGGGGCTCGGCACGACGGCCGCCTCGGCGATCGCCGGATGCTCGATCAGCACGCTCTCGAGCTCGAACGGGCTCAGCCGGTAGTCGGACGACTTGAACACGTCGTCCGCGCGGCCGATGTAGACGTAGTAACCGTCGTCGCGGCGCATCGCGATGTCCGACGTGCGGTAATGGCCGTCGCGCATCGCGTGGGCCGTCGCGTCCGGGTTGTTCGCATAACCTTTCATCAGCCCGACCGGGCGCGTGACGTCGGCGCCGATCGGCAGCGCGACTTCGCCTTCGGTCACCGGCGCGCCGTCCGGATCGAGCAGCGCGATCCGGTAGCCCGGCAGCGGCCGGCCCATCGAGCCCGCCACGACCGGCTGGCCCGGCGAGTTGCCGATCAGGCAGGTCGTCTCGGTCTGGCCGTAACCGTCGCGGATCGAGATGTTCCATGCCTTCTTCACGCGCTCGATGATCTCGGGATTCAGCGGCTCGCCCGCGCCGACGATCTCGCGCAGCGTCACGTCGAACGACGCGAGCGGCTGCTGCACCAGCATGCGCCAGACGGTCGGCGGCGCGCACAGCGTCGTCACCCGGTATTTGACGAGTGCATCGAGCACGACCTTCGGCTCGAAGCGCGCGTAGTTGAACGCGAACACGCAGGCCTGCGCATTCCACGGCGCGAAGAAACAGCTCCACGCATGCTTCGCCCAGCCCGGCGAGCTGATGTTCCAGTGGATGTCGCCCGGCTGCAGGCCGACCCAGTACATCGTCGACAGATGGCCGACCGGATAGGTGCGGTGCGTATGCTCGACGAGTTTCGGCTTCGACGTCGTGCCCGACGTGAAGTACAGCAGCATCGGATCGTTCGCGTGCGTGACGGCGTCCGGCTCGAATTCGGCGCTCGCCGCATAACCGTCGTTCATCGCGAGCCAGCCCGCGCGCGGCGCGCCGGCGACGATCTTCCGCGCGAGGCCGAGGTCCGGTTGTTCGAACTTGGCGGTTTCGTTCTCGTCGACGATCGCGAATTTCGCGCCGCCGATCCGCACGCGGTCGCGCACGTCGTCGGGCGACAGTTGCGTGGTGGCGGGCAGCACGATCGCGCCGAGCTTCATCGCGGCGAGCATCGCGTCCCACAGTTCGACACGGTTCGGCAGCATCAGCAGGATGCGATCGCCGCGCACGACGCCGATCGAGCGCAGCCAGTTCGCGATCCGCGACGAGCGCTCGGACATCTGCGCGAACGAATACGGATCGCCCGAGCCGGTCGCCGCGTCGACGATCCACAGCGCGGGCTGCGTGTTGCCGCGCGCCATCGGGTCGAAGTAGTCGAGCGCCCAGTTGAATGCATCGAGCACCGGCCACTCGAAATCGCGATACGCGGTTTCGTAGTCGGTGCGATGGCGCAGCAGAAAATCGCGTGCGTCCAGGAATGCCTGTACCGTCATCGTGTCGTCTCCTGTCGATCCGCGTCGACGCTTCAGCGCTTGCGTGGATCCCATGCCTCGCCGTCAACCGGTGCACGCGCTGCAGCGCGTGCCCGGTTTCCTCTGTTGCGGCGCACGGTCACGTCGTTGCGTGCCGCGTTCACCGCGCTGCCCTCGTGCCCTGCCCTCGTGCCCTGCCTGATTGCCTGTCGTATGCCGGCTCGCCGGTTCGCGTGGCGGCCGGCGGCGCGCATCGCCGCTCAAAGCTGCCGCGCGATCACCATCCGCTGCACTTCGCTGGTGCCTTCGTAGATCTGCGTGATGCGTGCGTCGCGATAGTGACGCTCGACTTCGTAATCGACCAGGTAGCCGTAGCCGCCGTGAATCTGGATCGCATCCGAGCACACGCGCTCGGCCATCTCCGACGCGAACAGCTTCGCCTGCGACGCTTCCGACAGGCACGGCAAGCCGGCCGTGCGCAGCTTCGCCGCGTGGTGCACGAGCAGGCGCGCGGCGTTGATCTGCACGGCCATGTCGGCGAGCTTCTGCTGGATCGCCTGATGCTCGGCGATCGGCTTGCCGAACTGCACGCGCTCGCCCGCATAGCGGCGCGCCTTGTCGAACGCGGCGCGCGCGATGCCGAGCGCCTGCGCGGCGATGCCGATGCGCCCGCCCTCGAGGTTCGACAGCGCGATCTTCAGCCCTTCGCCGCGGTTGCCGAGCAGGTTCTCTTCGGGAATCGCGCAATGCTCGAACGTGATCGGGCACGTATCCGATGCGCGGATACCCAGCTTCTTCTCGGGTTTGCCGACGATGAAGCCCGGCGTGTCGGTCGGCACCAGGAATGCGGAAATGCCGCGCTTGCCGGCTTCCGGATCGGTCATGGCAAAAACGATCGCCACCCCGGCACGCTGGCCGTTGGTCACGAACTGCTTCGCGCCGTTCAGCACCCACTTGCCGTCGCGCAATTCCGCGCGGGTACGCAGGTTGTTCGCCTCGGAACCGGCGTGCGGCTCGGTCAGGCAGAACGCGCCGATCACGCGGCCGGCCGCCATGTCGGCCAGCCAGCGATCCTTCTGCGCCGGCGTGCCGAAACCGAGGATCGGCCCGCAGCCGACCGAGTTGTGCACGCTCATCATCGTCGCGCACGCGGCGTCGCCGGCGGCGACTTCCTCCATCGCCAGCGCGTAGGCCACGTAGTCCGTATACGAGCCGCCCAGTTCCTGCGGCACGATCATCCCGAGCAGCCCCAGCTCGCCGAGCTGCGCGACGATCGCGTCGGGCAGGTGCGCGTCGTGGTCCCACTGGGCCGCGTTCGGCGCCAGCCTCTCGGTGGCGAACGCGCGCGCGGCATCGCGGATCATCCGCTGGTCTTCGGTGTAAAGCTCGTCCATGGTGCTGCTGTCTCCCGCGGCCGCCGGGCGCGACCGTCCATGCGTTTCGATGCAACAAGTGTAGGCAAGCAGGCGCGACTGTTCGATGCTCGCGTCGCTCATTTACACTGAGCGTTTTTGCCACACCGGCGACACCGATGAAGCAGGAAGACAAGGGAACCGTCGCGATCAGCCTCGTCGCGTACAGCGTCGCGCTCGCCACGCGGCGCGGCGTCGCGGCCGAGCCGCTGCTCGCGCAGGCCGGCATCGCGCCCGCGCTGCTCGCGCAGCCGCGCGCACGCGTGACCGCGCAGCAGTACGGCGCGCTGTGGAACGCGATCGCGCGCACGATGGACGACGAGTTTTTCGGGCAGGATCGCCACCCGATGCGCAGCGGCAGCTTCATCGCGATGAGCCAGTCCGCCCTGTCCGCGCGCGACGGGCTGCATGCGATGGCGCGCGCGGTGAATTTCATGCACTGCGTGCTCGACGACCTGCACGCGGAACTCGACGCGAACCCGCAGCGCGTGCGGCTGCGCTTCGTGCACCGCAACAACGGCGCGACGCCCGCGATGTTCACGTACGCGACCTATTTCATCATCGTGTACGGGCTGACCTGCTGGCTGATCGGGCGGCGCATTCCGCTGCTGCATGCGTGCTTCCGCTGCGACACGCCGCCCGCCGACCACGAATACCCGTCGATGTTCTGCGACGACATGCGGTTCAACGAGCCCGATTCGTATGTCGATTTCGATCCCGAATTCGCGACGCTGCCGGTCGTGCAGAACGCGAAGACGCTGAAAACCTTCCTGCGCAACGCGCCGGCCAGCTTCATCGTCAAGTACCGCAACCCGAATGCGCTCGCGCAGCGCGTGCGCGCGGTGCTGCGCGGGATGCCGCCCGCCGCGTGGCCCGGCGCGGGCGGGATGGCCGCACGGCTGCACGTGGCCGAGGCCACGCTGCGCCGCAAGCTGCACCAGGAGGGCCAGGCCTACCAGTCGATCAAGGACACGCTGCGGCGCGACCTCGCGTTCGAGGCGCTGGCCGACCCCGCGCGCACGATCGCCGACGTCGCGGCCGCCACCGGTTTCGCGGAGCCCAGCGCGTTCTATCGCGCGTTTCGCAAATGGAGCGGCCGCAGCCCGGCCGACTACCGCGACGAAGTGCTCGCGCGCGGCGGCGGCGCGGTCTGAATCCGGCCGGCGCGGCCATGGCTTCGCGCTTTGCGCCGAAACCGCCTAATCTTTAAGCATCGGGCCCACGCCCATTCCGCGAGCCGGACGGCGCGCGGCCGCGCGCCGCCTGGACGCCCCGATGCGCTTTCACCGTCATGAGCCGCCGCCGGCGCCTGCCGCGCCCGACGGTCGGCCCCGTCACCCGCTGTCCGCGCGGGTCGCGCGCGCCGCGCTGTTCGCGGCGCTGCTCGTCGTATGTGCCGCGGTCGCCGCGCCGTCGCCCGTCGACGCGCCCGCCGCGCGCCCGGTCATCGTGATCCCCGTCAACGGCGCGATCGGCCCGGCCAGCGCCGATTTCATCGTGCGTGCGCTCGAGCGCGCCGCCCGCGAGCACGCGCCGCTCGCGATCCTGCAGCTCGACACGCCCGGCGGCCTCGATACGTCGATGCGGCAGATCATCAAGGCGATCCTCGGCTCGCCGGTGCCGGTCGCCGCGTTCGTCGCGCCGGGCGGCGCACGGGCCGCGAGCGCGGGCACCTACATCGTGTATGCGAGCCACTTCGCGGCGATGGCGCCCGGCACCAATCTCGGCGCGGCGTCGCCCGTGCAGTTCGGCATCGGCGGCGCCGCGCCGCCGGGCGGGAACCCTGCCGCGCCGCGGCCGACCGGCGCATCGGGCGCATCGGGCGCATCGGAGGCGTCGGCCACGGCGGCCGCGCTGCCGACCGATACGCAATCGACCGAAATCCGCAAGGCGATGCAGGACGCCTCCGCCTACATCCGCGGCCTCGCGCAGCTGCGCGGGCGCAATGCCGAATGGGCCGAGCGCGCGGTGCGCGAAGCCGTCAGCCTGTCGGCGAACGAGGCGCGCGCGCAGCACGTGGTCGACCTGATCGCGCAGGATCCGGCCGATCTCGCGCGCCAGCTCGACGGCCACGGCGCGACGCCCCCCGCCGGCACGGTGCGGCTCGCGACCGCGCATGCGCCGCTCGTCGTCGTCGAACCCGACTGGCGCAGCCGCTTCCTCGCGATCATCGCCGATCCGAACGTCGCGCTGATCCTGCTGACGATCGGCATCTACGGCCTGTTCTTCGAGTTCGCGAACCCCGGCTTCGTGCTGCCGGGCGTCGCCGGCACGATCTGCCTGCTGGTCGGGCTGTTCGCGATGCAGTTGCTGCCGATCAGCTATGCGGGCCTCGGCCTCGTGCTGCTCGGCCTCGGTTGCCTCGTCGCCGAGGCGTTCCTGCCGACCTTCGGCGTGCTCGGCTTCGGCGGAATCGTGTCGTTCACGATCGGCGCGCTGATGCTGATCGACACCGACGTGCCCGGCTACGGCATCCCGTGGCCCGTGATCGCGAGCCTCGCGCTCGGCGGCGGGCTGTTCGTCGCGGGCGTGTCGAGCGTCGCGCTGCGCGCGCGGCGGCGGCCGGTCGTGACGGGCGCCGAGGCGATGCTCGGCAGCGTCGGCGAAGTGCTCGACGACGGCCTTCATCCGGACCAGCCGCATGGCGCGGCCGGCACCGCGCCGTCCGCGGCGGGCTGGGCGCGCGTGCATGGCGAGCGCTGGCGCGTGGCGAGCAGCGCGCCGCTGGCCGCCGGCTGCCGCGTGCGCGTCACCGGCCGCCAGGGGCTGACGCTGACCGTCGCGCCGCTCTACGACATGCCTGCGCCGCCCCATCACCAGGGAGAACCTTCATGATCGGCTACACGTTCGGCTTCAGCGGCGTCCTGATCGTCTTCGTCGTCGTCCTCGTCGCGTCGTCCATCCGCATCTTCCGCGAGTACGAACGCGGCGTCGTGTTCATGCTCGGCCGGTTCTGGAAAGTGAAGGGGCCGGGGCTCGTGCTGATCATCCCGATCGTCCAGCAGGTCGTGCGGATCGACCTGCGCACCGTCGTGTTCGACGTGCCCCCGCAGGACGTGATCACGCGCGACAACGTGTCGGTGAAGGTCAACGCGGTCGTGTATTTCCGCGTCGTCGATCCGGAGAAGGCCGTGATCCAGGTCGCGCGCTTCTTCGAGGCGACGAGCCAGCTCGCGCAGACGACGCTGCGCGCGGTGCTCGGCAAGCACGAACTCGATGCGCTGCTCGCCGAGCGCGAGCAGCTGAACGCCGATATCCAGAAGACGCTCGACGCGCAGACCGATGCGTGGGGAATCAAGGTGTCGACGGTCGAGATCAAGCATGTCGACCTGAACGAGACGATGATCCGAGCGATCGCGCGGCAGGCCGAAGCCGAGCGCGAGCGGCGCGCGAAGGTGATTCACGCGGAAGGCGAACTGCAGGCGTCGGAGAAGCTGCTGCAGGCCGCGCAACGGCTTGCATTGCAGCCGCAGGCGATGCAGCTGCGCTATCTGCAGACGCTCACGACGATCGCGGCGGACAAGAACTCGACGATCGTGTTTCCGTTGCCGATCGATCTGCTGGGGGCGTGGCTGGACCGCCTGGGCGCGCCGCGCGAGCGCTGAAACGCAGGCGGTGCGGCCCGCGCGACGCCGCGGCCGGCACCCGGGCGGCGCCGGGCCCGGCGGCCCGACGCCCGGCCCGCGTCAGGCCAGCAGCTTGCGATCGGACTTGCCGTACTTGATCGACTTCTCGTCCGGGATCATCAGGCCCGTGTGTTCGTCGCGCCCCTGCAGCAGGAAGCGCGCGTCCGGCTTGCCGATCTGCTCGGCCGCGAGCTTGCTGTCCGCGCCGATCTCGCCCTTCTTCATCCGGTTCACGATCACGCCGGCCGCGGTGTCCTTGAAGTCGCGCAGCATCCACGCATCGCCGTCGCTGTCGCCGAACACCAGCAGCGGGCCGTAGCCCTTCTTCGACGCGAGGACGTTGCGGATGCCCACCGTCTTGCCGGGCCCCCAATTGAAGTGCCAGCCGGCCGGATAGGTACTCGTGTACTGGCCGTCCTGCATGTCGAGACGCAGGCCGATCACGTTCTCGGGCGCCACGCCGTAGCCATAGTTCGGATTGCCGGCGAACACGCGCACGACGTCGTCGAGCGACGCCGTGCTGACGTACACGTCGATGCCGTTCGCGCGCAGCGTATGCATCACCGCGCGGATTTCCTCGTGAATGCGGATGCCGTGGAAATGCGTGTCGGCCACCACGCCTGCCTTGCCCGGCAGCGTCTTCGGGCTTTCGTAGCGGACCTTGCGCAGCGCGTCGCCGATGCCGTAGTTGTTCGACGCTTCCGCCATCGCCTGCAGTTCGGCGGTCGTCATGTTCTTGTAGAAATAGATGATCCACTTGTAGCCGACTTCGAGCGGATGCGTGTCGCAGATCGCGTCGTACATGAAGTACAGCTTCGCGCGGAAATCCTTGAACTGGTCGGTCTCGCGAATCTCGTCGAGGCTCTTGTCGCCGCCGAAACCCTTGTAGTTCGCATGGAGCCAGCGGTAATCGGATTCGACGTCGGCGGCGAGATCCTCCATCGTCACCGGCTTGCCGTCGACGGTCGTGTAGTCCTTCATGAACGCGCCCTTCGGCACATCCTTCCACATCACGCCGACGAATTCGTCCGGCGTCAGCTTGTACTGCAGATGGTTGATCTGGTACATCAGCAACGCCTCTTCGCAGTCGTTCATGATGCACGTGTTGTCCCAGTCGAACACCGCATACGGGCGGCGCTTTCCGTCGTAGCGGGCGCTCGCGACGCCGTGCTGGTCGAGCACCGCCTGCAGGCGCGCGGCGTTGAACGGCGACCAGCGGCCCGGGTCCAGCGCGTCCGGCGCGGTCGCGCTCTTCGCGCGGGCCGTGCCGGCCTTTAGCATCAGCGACGACGCAGCGGTCGCTGCGGCAAGGGTGTTCATGAACTGGCGGCGTTGCATGGTCTCTCTCCTGGAAATGTCGAATCGGCTCCGGCCGCTGCCCCCGGACGCTGCGCGGCGCACCGCCACCGCAAAGCCGGGACGGCTTCGAATCGGGGGCGAATGATGTGACGAAATTATTTCGGCAATTTGACAGCGTCGCGCCGCGACACGACGGAGAGTTGATCCAGCACGACATGCGCGGCTGGCGGCGGAACCGCTCGTGACACCCGCTGCCGCGACGCCGATCCCGACGCGCAGGGAACGGCAGGCACGACAACCGCGAAAACCGTCATCCGTCAGCCCTGACAAGACGCGATCCGGCGCGGCGCGTCGCCGCGTTCCGTTCTAGAGGAGGCCCTCCATTCCGCGTCTCCATTAGGACAAATCCCCACGTCCGTCGCCCCGGAACCGTCTATGATCTTTACATCGATCAATGACACATTAAATGCTGACTGAATAACCCGCGACGGCGACGCCGGCGGGCGCGTTCCGGATCAGCGCCCACACGGAGACGCACCATGGCCGATCACCATCCGCTGCCGGAAGTCCACCTCGACGAGCTGCCGCAATTCCGCGCGGTCCAGCAGCTCGCGTACCGCTGCGTCGAAACCGTCGGCGCGATGCTCTACCCCGGCATCACCGAAAAGGAAGCCGCGCGCCTGCTGACCGAATGGCTGCAGGACAACGGCGTGCACGACTGGCTGCACAAGCCGTTCGCGTGGTTCGGCGACCGCACCGCGTTCGAAGGCTTCTCCGGCCTCAAGCACATGGGCGGCTTCAATCTCGCGTTCTTCCCGAGCAATCGCCAGCTCGAAACCGACATGCCGGTGATCCTCGACGTCGCGCCGGTGCTCGACGGCATCGTCGCCGACGTCGGCTACGCGCACTGCCTCGGCCACAACCCGATCCTCGAACAGCTGCAGGACGACCTGATGGACCATCGCGACATGATCGTGCGGCTCGTGAAGGCACGCCGTCCGATGGCCGAGGTCGCGCAGGAAGTCGACGCGCTGTGCCGCCGCCAGGGCGTCGAGCCGCGCCACAAGGCCTATCCGTTCAAGGTGCTCGCGCATCGCGTCGCGAAGATCCACAAGCTGTCGAAGCCGCGCTTCGTCGCGCGCTTCGGGCTGAACGCGACGCGCAACCTGCTGCTCGACCAGGGCCGCGCGGCGAAGCAGCAGGGCTGGTCGCCGCTGTGGTCGATCGACCGCCGCTCCGAGCATGCGCCGGTGCCGGGCCTGTGGGCCGTCGAGCCGCATCTCGGCTTCGCCGGCGTCGGCGCGAAATTCGAGGAGCTGCTCGTGATCACGGACGACGACGCGTACTGGCTCGACGACGACTTGCCGCACGTGCGCCGCTGGCAGCGCCGCCAGGCCGAACGCGCGCAGGCCGTTTCGACCGTGCCGGCCGCCGCCTGACGCGGCGCCCCTCCGACTCCCTGAACGACGGACTCACGATGCAGCCTCTTTCCGACGAAGCGCCGCTGGCCCTGTTCGAATCGGTTCACAGCGAGACGGCGGTCGCCTCCGGCGACCTGACGCTCGCGGTCAGGACCTGGGGCGACCCGGCCCGCTCGCCGGTCGTGCTCGTGCACGGCTATCCCGACGACAGCAGCGTCTGGCGGCACGTCGCGCCGCTGCTCGCGCGCAAGCACTACGTGATCGCGTACGACGTGCGCGGCGCGGGCCTGTCCGGCGCGCCGAAGCGCACGGCCGACTATCACCTCGCGAAGCTGACCGACGACTTCGTCGCGGTGATCGACACGCTCTGCCCCGGCCGCGCGGTGCACCTGATCGCGCACGACTGGGGCTCGATCCAGGGTTGGGAATTCGTCACCGATCCGCGCCTCGCCGGCCGCATCGCGTCGTACACGTCGTGCTCGGGGCCGTGCCTCGACCACGTCGGCTTCTGGCTGCGCGAACGCGTGCTGCGCCCGACGCCCGCGTCGCTCGGCAAACTCGGCGGCCAGCTCGTGCGCTCGTGGTACGTGTACCTGTTCCATCTGCCGTTCGTCCCCGAACTCGGCTGGCGGCTGTGGCTCGGCCGCGCGTGGCCGCGCCTGCTGCGCCGGCTCGAGAAGACGCCGGCGATACCGCGCCCGACGCAGGCCGACGACGGCGCGCGCGGCGTGCGCCTCTATCGCGCGAACTTCATCCGCTGCCTGTTCGCGCCGCGCGAACGCTATGCGCATGCCCCCGTGCAGACGATCGTGCCGCTCGGCGACAAGTACGTGAGCCCCGCGCTCTCGGAGAACCTGTCGCGCTGGGTGCCGCAGTACTACCGCCGCGAAGTCGCGGCCGGCCACTGGCTGCCGCTCGCCGATCCCGCGCGCTTCGCGGATCTCGCCGGGCAACTGATCGACGCGGTCGAATCGGGCACCGAGCCGCCCGCGCTCGCGAACGCGCGCCGCCGCGCCACCAGCGGCCGTTTCAGCGGCAAGGTCGCGGTCGTCACCGGCGCGGGCAGCGGCATCGGCCGCTGCGCGGCGCTCGCGTTCGCCCGCGAAGGCGCGACGGTCGTCGCATGCGACATCGATCTCGCCAGCGCCGAACGCACCGCGCTGCTGCTCGGGCTGACCGGCGCGCACGCGCATGCGAAACGCGTCGACGTCGGGTCCGCCGACGAGATGGAAGCGCTCGCGGCGTGGGTCGGCAGCGAACTCGGCGGCGCGGACGTCGTGATCAACAACGCCGGCATCGGCATGGCCGGCGGCATCCTCGACACGAGCGCGCGGCACTGGGAGCGCATCCTGCACGTGAACCTGTGGGGCGTGATCCACGGCTCGCGGCTGTTCGCGCGGCAGATGGCCGCGCGCGGCACCGGCGGGCACATCGTCAATACCGCGTCGGCCGCCGCGTTCGGGCCGTCACGCGACCTGCCCGCGTATGCGACGACGAAGGCCGCGGTGCTGATGCTCAGCGAGTGCATGCGCGCGGAACTCGCGGAGCAAGGCATCGGCGTGACGGCCGTGTGCCCGGGTTTCGCGGAGACCGGAATCATGGCGTCGACGCAATACGCGGGCGCCAATGCCCAGGACGAAGCGCGGCTGCGCAAGCGCGCGACGAAGCTCTACCAGATGCGCGGCCTGAAACCGGAAACCGTCGCACAGGCGATGGTCGACGGCGTGCTGCGCAACCGCCCCGTCGTCGCGGTCGGCGGCGAGGCGCATGCGATGCGTTTCGTCGGCCGCTTCCTGCCGTGGCTCGGCCGGATGATCGCCCGCGTCAGCATGGCATCGCATTGACGGCGCATGACGCCGCACAGGGAGACAACATGACCGATACCGCCGACTACCACAAGATCAAGGCCCGGCACGTGAAATTCGACTTCAGCGACACGCCGGTCACCTGGGTGCCGAACGATCCGGGCAGCACGCACATCATCAACACGCTGAACCTGCTGTTCCCGGAAGGCGAGCTGTGGTTCTGCCGCGTGTACAACAAGGCGCTGCCGCTGATCACCGATGCGCGCCTGCGCGACGAGGCCGAAGGTTTCCTGCGCCAGGAAGCCGCGCATTCGCGCTCGCACGGCGGCGTGCTGAAGCACTACTACGACCGGCACGGGATCGACACGAAGCCGTTCACGCAGAAGCTCAACCGGCTGTTCACGCGCGTGCTCGGCGAACAGCCGCTCGGGCTGAAGATCGGCCACACGCGTTTCTGGCTGCGGCAGCAGCTGGCCGTGATCGCGTCGCTGGAGCACTTCTTCGGTTATCTCGGCAACTGGGTGCTCAACGCGCACGGTCTCGACGAAGGCCGTGCCGACCCGACGATGGTCGACCTGCTGCGCTGGCACGGCGCCGAGGAAGTCGAGCACCGCACCGTCGCGTTCGACATCTACCGGCACCTGGGCGGCACCTATCCGGAGCGCTGCGTGCACATGGCGTTCGTGATCGTGCTGCTGCTCTACTACATCACGACCGGCGCGAAGTTCATGTACCGGCGCGACCCGGACGCCGGCCGCTACCCGGGCTTCGTGCTCGCGTGGTGGCAGGGTTCGCGGCGCGGGCACCTGCCGTCGTTCTGGAAGGTGATCGGCGCGGCGCTGCGTTATTTCAAGCCCGGCTATACGCCGCACCACGAAGGGTCGACCGAGCAGGCGCTCGCGTATCTCGCGCGCTCGCCGGCCGCGCAGGCGGCCGCGCACGGCGGCAACTGGGGCACGGCGAAGGGCGCGTAACCGGGTTTCCGGCCGGTTCGGCGGGCGGCGCGCGCCGAAATGCGTACAATCGCGGCTTCAATTTCCCGGAGGTGCCGCGATGGCCATGAAGAAAACCGATCTCGAAAAGAACAAGGCGCTCAAGCTGACGCACGCGATGAAGCAGTCGAACTCCGCGCGTTTCGGCAAGGGCGCCGACGACGCGGCCAAGCTCGACCGCCGCGCGCAGCGCAAGCTCGACCAGGAACAGGGCCTCGTGCCGTTCGCGTGCAAGCTCAACGCCGAACTCGTCGAGCAGCTGAAGGCACGTGCGGCCACGCACCCGGAAGGGATGACGGGCCTGCTGTCCGAGCTGCTCGTGAACGGCCTCGCGCAACGCGACGCGTGACCGCCACGTATCTCGAAATTTCCGTTGACATTGCCGCGCTGCCACGACACACTCGTTCGCATGCCTATGCTCAAGCCCATCGCCATCGCGCATGAAAATCGAGTGAACGCCCATACGTGGCGAGCACCGGAGGCGCTTGTGCATTAGCATCGCGATTCAGTTACGCATGTCACAAGGCCTCGCCGGATTCGGATGAGGCCTTTTTGTTTTGGTGCGCGTCATCCTGTCCGGCTCAACGGATGGAGATGACGATGGACCAAGCAAGCCTGCTGGTTGTTTGCCGCGATCGCTGCCGCACCGATACGATCGCGTTGCCGAGAGTCGAGTTGCACTTCACGGTCGCGCCGCGCACGACGCTGGCATGGCGCGCGCAGCACGATGCCGAGGTCCGCGCAGACGACGCGACGCTGTGGATCACGCGGCTGGGCTGCCTCGACGATTACTGGATACGAACCGGCGACGTGCTGCGCCTGCGGCGCGGCGATCGCATCTGGATCAGCACCGACGACGAGCGGCCCGCCGCGGCGTCGATCACGACCGCGTACGTGATGAAACGCGACGCGTGGCCCGCGCGTGCGCTCGCACGAATGCGCCGCATGCTGGGCGGGAGACATCGAAGTCGCGCGTGACGCATGCATCGTCGCGCGTGCGATCCGGGCTCGCCTCGACCTCATGAAACACCGCGCACGCGCGCCATCGGCTCACCGTCGCATATCCCGAAAATAGTCGTTGACAACACCGCGGCCCGACAACAAAATCGTTCGCATGCCTACGTTCAAGCTCATCGCCGTCGCGATTCATTGCTCGATGAACATTCGAAAGAATGATTCACGGGAGGCGCTTGTGCGTTAGCAATCGAGCAGTACCGCATGTCACACGAGGCCTCACCGGAAACGGATGAGGCCTTTTTGTTCTGGTGCGCGTCATCCGTCCGACTCACTGAATGGAGAAGACGATGGACCAGGCAAGCCCGTTGTTCGACCGTCCCGATCGGCGCCGCGCCGGCACGATCGCGTTACCGACCGTCGTGATCCGTTTCGCGGTCGCCCCGCGCACGACGATGACCTGGCGTGCGCCGCGGGATGCGGAGCTCCGCACGCAGGGCGCGGCGCTGTGGGTCACGCGCCCGCCGGACGTCGCCGATTTTTGGGTGCGGCCCGGCGACGTGCTGCGCATCGCGCGCGGCGAGCGCATCTGGCTCGGCACCGATGGCGACCGGTCGGCCGAAGCGACGATCACGACCGCGTACGTGCGGCGCGGCGAGCGCTTGAGGCGCATGCTCGCGCAAGTGCAACGTTGGCTCGTCGGGATAGGGAGAAGAAGCGGATGAGCGACGTGCGGTCACGCACGCGGGACGCGGAACGGCCGCGGCCGGAAACGGACGCACCCGCGGCGCAATGCGCCGCGGGTGCGCATCGAATGTCGCGGCCCGCGAATGCGGGCCGCGAGCGATCGCACGCCGTGCGCAACAACCGGATGCAGTGCGTGCATCAGGTGCTGGCGGCGAGACGCGGGCCCGTGCTCCGGGGAGTGGAATCGACGTCGGGACGTTGCGCTGCCTGCGAGGTCACCCACGGATCGATGCCCTGCTTCTGCACCTCTTCGAGGAATGACACGCGTGTGCGCCAGTAATCCGCTTGTAATTTCGCATCGATGACGCGCTGTTCGGCTGCGAACAGTTCCATGCGCGCCGTCACGAGCATCGACGCAGCGGTTTTTTCCGGCGTGGGGGCGTGTCGCATCGCCCAACGGCTGATCCAGTTCAACATGCTGACCTCCGTGATTACGGACGAACCCGCATCGGGCAATCGCAATCGGCCGTGCCTGCCCGAACGCGCAACGGCCTTGACCGCCATTCACCGCCTGGCCTGCACGGACTGCGACTCCCCCGCGTCGGCAATTACCGGCCGGCGTGTGCATGCGCGGTGTATCTATCCTAGAAAGACTTGCCGGTTTACGCGATGGGGTCTTGCAATCTTTTACACAGAAACCACAGTCGCCCCCGCATCGCGAAATGACAGTTGCGGACGGGACGGCTTCGGCGCAGCATAGCCCGATACCTGCCACCGCCTGGGCTGACGAATGCCCGCCGCACGCTGCCGTCGTGCATCCGCACCGGCCGCGCGCGGGCGCCGCCTGCACCGTGTTCGTGCAGCATGCGGGCGCGCCGTTTGCGTCGCCGGTCGTCGCGCATCCGCCACGCGCGATGCGGCCGCCGCGCCGTTGCACACGCATCGGCCGGTTTCGCCTGCCCGCCTGCCATCGTTTCCACCGTTTCCGCCATTTCTGCCGGCCCGTGCCGCGCGAACCGGTAAAATGCGCGCCTTCGTCGCGCGGCCGGGCTGCCAGACCGTTCGCGCGCAGGCAACCGATCGTGCCCTCCAACTATATCGTCCGAGCTATCCGCGCTATTACAATCCGCCGATAGCCAGGAAATAGTGGCTGGTTACATTAAGCCCGCCGCGCGCTGCCTGCACAACAATTCGGCACAACAATCAACACGACAACCCGACCGGAGAAACGCCTTCATGGAATCCATCAAGCGGTATTTCGGCTTCGCTGAAGCCGGCACCGACTTCCGCACCGAAATACTCGCGGGCGTCACCACGTTCCTGACGATGGCCTACATCATCTTCGTCAACCCCGCGATCCTCGGCGACGCCGGCATGCCGAAGGAATCCGTGTTCGTCGCGACCTGCCTCGTCGCGGCGCTGGCATCGATCATCATGGGGCTGTACGCGAACTACCCGATCGCGTGCGCGCCCGGCATGGGCCTGAACGCGTATTTCGCCTATACGGTCGTCAAGGGGATGGGCTTCACGTGGCAGGCCGCGCTCGGCGCGGTGTTCATCTCCGGCTGCCTGTTCCTGCTCGTCACGCTGTTCCGCGTGCGCGAGGCGATCGTCAACGGCATTCCGAAATCGCTGCGGATCTCGATCACCGCCGGCATCGGCCTGTTCCTCGGCATCATCTCGCTGAAGACGTCGGGCGTGATCGTCGGCAACCCGGCTACGCTCGTCACGCTCGGCGACCTGCACAAGCATGAGACGATCCTCGCGATCGTCGGCTTCTTCACGATCGTCACGCTCGACCACCTGCGCGTGCGCGGCGCGATCCTGATCGGCATCATCGGCGTCACGGTCCTGTCGTTCTTCTTCGCCGGCAACCAGTTCCACGGCGTGTTCTCCGCGCCGCCGTCGATCGATGCGACGCTGTTCAAGCTGGACATCGGCGCCGCGCTGTCGACCGGGATCATCAACGTGATCCTCGTGTTCTTCCTCGTCGAGCTGTTCGACGCAACGGGCACGCTGATGGGTGTCGCGAACCGCGCGGGCCTGCTCGTCGAAGGCAAGATGAACCGCCTGAACAAGGCGCTGCTCGCCGACAGCACCGCGATCGTCGCGGGCTCGGTGCTCGGCACGTCGTCGACCACCGCGTACATCGAAAGCGCATCGGGCGTGCAGGCCGGCGGCCGCACGGGCGTGACGGCCATCACCGTCGCGGTGCTGTTCCTCGCGTGCCTGTTCATCGCACCGCTCGCCGGCGTCGTGCCGGCCTACGCAACGGCGCCGGCGCTGCTGTACGTGTCGTGCCTGATGCTGCGCGAGATGGTCGAGGTGCCGTGGGACGATGCGACGGAAGCCGTGCCGGCCGCGCTGACCGCGCTGCTGATGCCGTTCACGTACTCGATCGCGAACGGCGTCGCGTTCGGCTTCATCGCGTACGGCGGCCTCAAGCTGCTGACGGGCCAGGCGCGCACGGTCAAGCCGATCGTCTGGATCATCGCGGCCGTGTTCCTGTTCCGCTTCTTCTATCTCGGCAGCGAGTAAGCGACACGCCGCGCCGCGGATGAAAAAACGCCACCTTCGGGTGGCGTTCTTGTTTTCGCACTTTCGCACGACTCCTTGCGCGATCCCGGCGCGTCGACGCACCGTGCCGTACATATGCGCCCGACAACCGGTGGCGCCCGCATACGAAAATGCCGCCCGGCCCGCCGAACGGCATTGCATGGCAACGTCTTCGCGTGCGCCGCGCTTGATCGCGCGCGCCGCGAGACGAGCGTCGTGTCGTCAGCGCCAGTTGGCCTCGTAGAAGCGCACGTAACCGCTGCGCAGCGTCACGCATTGCGCGCGCGTCTCCGACAGCAGGCGCCGCGCAGCCGCCTCGATACGGTCGCGGTGCTGGTCGAATGCGCCGACCATGTCCTCGAAGCGCGGCGATGCCGCACCGAAGTGGTCTTCCAGCGCCTCGGCGGTGATCTGACATTGGACGCGCTCGCCATTGACCAGTGCCGTGAACGCAAGCATCAGGTCGCGCCCCGAATACTCGGGCTTCTCGTTCGTGAAATGGATCTGCATGGGAGCCGCCTCGACCGGTAGAAAACGAATGACCGCGTCCGTCGTCCGCCACCGGCCGGACGAAATGTACGCGGGCTCGCCGGCGGAGGCCACGACCGCGGGGGATGGGGCGGTCGACGCATGCCGGTTGCTTTCCACTTTAGACGGTTTCGCGCAGGAGACAAATTTTCCCGCATGCGTCGTTCCGACGCGTCATTCCTCAGATCAGCACGGCATCGGGCACCGTTTCGGAAACGGGCTTCAGTGCGGATCGGTAGGCCAGACGTTGAGCGCGATCGCGGCGGTCGTGACGCCCACCGCAATCGCGGCCGCCCCGTATTGGACCGCATCGGCCAGATCGAACAGCAATCCGTGGATCGCCACGGCGATGCCGCCCAGCATGATGAACGTGGCGATGGCCGCCAGCACGACTCTCAGTTCCGTCCGAACCATGATGCGTCTCCCGAACGGATGCATGTCGCGTCGCATGCATGTTGCAATGCGGAACACGGCGCGTGCGTGCTCCATTTCCATCATTGCAGGCGGGCGCCTGAAAGCAAGGAGATTTTGTTCCCGGTCGCGCATCGCACGTGGCGCTTGTATGATGATGCGTACCCGGACGGACGGCTGTTGCGCCGGATGGTGCACCGCGAGCGGAGACGCACTCCGCCGCCGGTTCCGATTCGGTCGGCCCGGGCTGCCCGGGAACAGGAGACAAGTCATGCCGCAACCCTTCGTGCTGCCCGTCACCGCGGGTCGCACCGACCTGCTCGCGCAGGCGCATGCGCGTTCGACCGCGGTCGGCCTGCGCGCGCACGAACGCCCGGATTTCACGCCGCTGTCGCGTATCGCGCTGCGCGAACTGCTCGACACGAATCACACGCTGTTCTCGCACGCGCGCCCGGTGATGGAAGACCTCCACGCGCAGATCGCCGAGACGCAAAGCCTCGTGCTGCTGACCGACGCCGACGGCGTGATCCTGCACAGCATCGGCGACGCCGACTTCATCGAAAAAGCCAACCGCGTCGCGCTGCGCACCGGCGTGTCGTGGGCCGAAGGCGCGCGCGGCACCAATGCGATCGGAACCGCGCTCGCGTCGGGCCAGGCCGTCGTCGTGCACGGTTCCGAACACTTCCTGCGCGCGAACCACATCCTCACCTGCTCGTGCGCGCCGATCGTCGATCCGTTCGGCCGCACGCTCGGCACGCTCGACGTCAGTGGCGACCCGCGCGGCTCCAGCCCGCATACGCTCGCGCTGGTGCGGATGTCCGCGCAGCTGATCGAGAACCATCTGTTCGCGAACCAGTGCGGCGAAGCGCTGCGGCTGCGCTTTCACGCGCACGAGGATTGCGTCGATTCGCTGTTCGCCGGGCTCGTCGCGTTCGGCCCCGACGGCGGGCTGATCGCCGCGAACCGCAGCGCGCAATTCCAGCTCGGCGCGTCGTTCGACGCACTGCAACATCAGGCCAGCGACGCGTTGTTCGGCATGCGCTTCGCGCAGCTCGCGCAGCAGGCCGCCCGCGCGCCGGGCGCCACGTTCCGCCTGACGCTGTCGACCGGCGTGCGCGTGCTCGCCCGCTGCGAATTCCCGGACGCGCAGAAGACGGCCGTCGCCGTCACGCCGCCCGCGCCGGCCGCGCGCGTACGCGCGCCGGACCCCGACGCGATCACGTTCGCGACGCTCGACACCGGCGACGCACGCATGGCCGCCGTGCTCGAACGCGTCGCGAAGATCCGCGGGCGCGACCTGCCGCTGCTGATCCTCGGCCAGACCGGCACCGGCAAGGAATGGCTCGCCCGCGCGCTGCACCAGGCGTCGCCGCGCGCGGACGGCCCGTTCGTCGCGGTCAACTGCGCGGCGCTGCCCGATTCGCTGATCGAGGCCGAGCTGTTCGGCTATGAAGACGGCGCGTTCACGGGCGCGCGCAAGCGCGGCAGCCCCGGCAAGATCGCGCAGGCCGACGGCGGCACGCTGTTTCTCGACGAGATCGGCGACATGCCGCTCGCGCAGCAGGTGCGGCTGATGCGCGTGCTGCAGGAGCGGGCGGTGATGCCGCTCGGCGGCGCGCGCGCGGTACCGGTCGACGTGCGCGTGGTTTGCGCGACCCATCGCGACCTGCGCGCGATGATCGCGGACGGCACGTTCCGCGAAGATTTGTTCTACCGGATCAACGGCCTCGCGGTCACGCTGCCGGCGCTGGCCGCGCGCACCGACCTGCCGGTCCTGGTCGACCGGATTCTCGCGCGGCTGGCGCGCAGCGAACCGATGCCGCGCCGCATCGCGGCCGACGTGCTCGATGCGTTCAAGCGCCACCGCTGGCCCGGCAACCTGCGGCAGATGACCAACGTGCTGCGCACGGCCGGCATGCTCGCCGAAGACGAAGCCGAAATCGCGCTCGCGCATTTGCCCGACGATTTCTGGCTCGACTGCGACGATGCATCGGCCGCGCCCGCTGCCGCCACGCCGGCCACGCCGACCGTGCCGGCCGGCACGCACGAAGGCACAACGCTGCAAAGCCGCCAGGCCGCGGTGATCGACGCCGTGCTTGCGCGGCACGGCGGCAACGTATCGGCCGCCGCGCGCGAGCTCGGCCTAGCGCGCAATACCGTGTACCGCTACCTGCGGCGGCATTGACGCCCACGGCCGGCGGACGCTGCCCGCCGGCCGGTTCGGGTATGCTTGGCGCGTTGCCGCCGACCGCCGCCCGCTTCAGTCATGACCGATCCAGACCACCCGCCCCTCGTGCGCATCGAGCCGCTCGGCGCGACCTTCGACGCGCCCGATTCGCTGACGCTGCTCGAGGCCGCCGCGTTCGCGCGCGTGTCGCTGCCGCGCTCGTGCCGCAACGGCACGTGCCGAAGCTGCCTTTGCCGGATCGTCAGCGGCAGCGTACGCTACACGATCGAATGGCCGGGCCTGAGCCGCGAGGAAAAGGCCGACGGCTATACGCTGCCGTGCGTGGCCGTCGCGACGTCGGACCTCGTGCTCGACGTGCCCGACGCGACCATGCTCGACTAGACGCGGCGTGCGGCCACGCGCGCCGTCCTGCAACGCCCGATCCTGCGTGGAGAACGCGATGACCCAGTCAACCGATCGCATCGAGAAACAAGTCCAGCTCGCGGCCTCGCCCGACCGCGCGTGGGAAGCCGTCAGCAATTCCGGCGAATTCGGCCAGTGGTTCGGCGTCGCGTTCGACGGGCCGTTCGCGGCCGACCAGCCGCTGTTCGGCCGCATCACGCCGACGCGCGTCGACGACGACGTCGCCAGGGCACAGGAACCCTATGCGGGCACTGTGTTCGAAATCGTCGTCGATCGCATCGAGCCGCAGCAACTGTTCTCGTTTCGCTGGCATCCGTTCGCGATCGACCCGCATTTCGATTACGCGTCCGAGCCGATGACGCTCGTCACGTTCACGCTCGCCGCCCAGGCCGGCGGCACGCTGCTCACGGTCACCGAAACGGGTTTCGACCAGTTGATCGAAGCGCGCCGCGCGAAAGCGCGCGAGATGAACGACCAAGGCTGGGCCGCGCAGATGATGCTGATCACGAAATACCTGGCGAAGCACGCGTAGCGCGCCGCTTCGCCGCATGCCGCCGCCGTCCCGCGCACCGGCGTGCGTGGCATAATCCGCTCCATCGTCGTCCATACGCCGCCGCGCATCGCATGCTGAGTCGTCGCCTCCGGAAGATCGGCAGTCTGATCGGGATGCTCGCCATCCTGATGACGGCGCTCGCGCCGACGATCTCGCAGGCGCTCACCACGCAAGGGCGTGTCGACGCGCTGCTGGCCGGCTACTGCACGGCCGCGCCGGCCGCCGGCGGCCACGCGTCCGATCCGTCGACCAGCCTCCACGCGCATCTCCAGGCATGCGGCTATTGCAGCCTGCTTGCCCATACCCCCGCGCTGCCCGCCCCCGAACTGACGTTCGCGGCCCACGTACGCGTGATCCAGCATCGCGCGGCCACCCGCTTCGAAAGCCTGCGCCGCGCGCTGCCGCTCACGGCCGCGCAGCCGCGCGCCCCGCCGTTCACGTCCTGATCCGCTGTCGTTGCACGTGATGCCATCGCGCATCGCGTGGTCCGCGCACGCCGCTCGCGTGCGTGACATGTCACGTTTCGAAGGACGCTCACCCTCATGCATACCGCCACGCTCTTTCGCGGCGCACTCGCCGCGCTCGGCTTCGTCGTCATCCAGGCTGCCCATGCGCACGCCATCCCGAAGAAGCAGGTCCCGGCCGCCGACGCCACGCTGTCGGCCGCGCCGCACGCCGTCACGATCGATTTCAGCGAAGCGCTCGAACCGGCCTTCAGTTCGATCGCCGTCACCGACGGCCATGGTCAATCGGTCACCGACGGGAAATCGGCCGTCGACGCCGGCAACCGGAAACGGATGCACGTCGCCCTGGCCAGCCTGACGGCCGGCGCGTACACGGTCGCGTGGGTCGCGGTGGCAAGCGACGGCCATCGCACGCAAGGCCGCTACACGTTCACACTGAAGTAACGCACACGCTGCCCCGGCCCCCCCCATCAGGAGAACAAACGATGAAACACCCGATTCCGACCACCCTGCTCGTTGCCGTGTTCGCGCTGCAAGCGCCCGCCTCGTTCGCCGCGCCGGCCGTGCAGGCCGATGCGTGCTGGATCCGCGCGATGCCGGCGACGGTGCCGTCGTCCGGCTACTTGACGCTGAAGAACGACGGCGACACGCCCGCCACGCTGACAGGCATCGACAGCCCCGCATACGGGATGGCGATGGTGCATGAAACGCAGACGAACGGCAGCACCGCGAAGATGGTTCATGTCGACTCGGTCGTCGTCCCCGCGCACGGCTCGCTGACCTTCAAGCCGAAGAGCTATCACGTGATGCTGGAGGAACCGCGCAAGACCGTCGCGCCCGGTTCGAAGGTGCCGTTCCGGCTGCATTTCGCGGACGGCTCGACGGTGTCGGTCACCTGCGACGCGAAGGCGCCGACCTACGCCGGCCAGTAACGCACCCGGTATCCCGATCGAAGGAGACGCACATGAAAGACCGCCTGCCGCTGGCCGGCCGGATCGTCCGCTACCGGACGCCGCTGAATCTCGCCGTACTGATCGTCTGCGGGTTGTGGGCCGCGTGGATCGCGTGGATGACGCGGCCCGCCGCGATCGACACGCCGCCGTCGATTCCCGCGTACTGCATGCGCGACACGCACTGACGCGCCGCGCCCGCACGGTTCCGGCGGCGGCCCGCGCCGTTATTGGCGTGGCACCATCGCTGCATCCCGTCCGCCGGAACCGTCACCCGGAGCAACGCATGGCCCTTCAGACCTGGATGCTGTTTGCCGCAGCCTATCTCGCCACGACACTGTCGCCCGGGCCGAACGTGCTGCTCGTGATCCGCAACACGGTGCGCTACGGCACGCACGGCACCGCCGCGACGATCGCGGGCAATCTCGTCGCACAGGGTGTGGTCGTGCTGCTCGTCGCGCTCGGCGTCGGCGCCGTACTGGCCGCGATGCCGCCGCTGTTCGTCGCGATGAAGGTCGTCGGCGCCGCCTACCTGATGGTTCTGGGTGTGCGGCAACTGCGCGGCGACCGCATGGCCGCCGCGTCGGGCGGCGCCGCGCAAAGCGCCATGCCCGACCGCGCGAAGCTGTTTCGCGAAGCGCTGTTCGTATCGGGCAGCAATCCGAAGACGATGGTCTTCCTGTCGGCATTCATGCCGCAGTTCGTCGTGCACGATCGCCCGCTCGCGCTGCAGTTCGTCGTGATGTACGCGACGATCGCCTGCACCGTCGTGATCGTTCACAGCGTCTATTCGGCCGGCGTGCGCCGATTCCATCGCGATTTCGGCACGCGTCGCGCAGCACGTGCGCTCAAGCGCGCCAGCGGGCTGCTGTTCGTCGGGCTCGGGATCAAGCTGCTGACCGCACGGCAGGCGTAAGCGGGCAAGCGCGTCAGCGCATGTGCGCGGCGAGCGCCGCGGCAATCTCGCCGAACGACGGGCGGGCGTCGATATCCTCATTCAGGCAGGCCGCCGCGAGGGCATCGAGGGCATCCGAGCGCGACTCGCATCGCTCGAGCAACTCGCCGAGCAGATAGCCGAACGCGCGCACTTCGAGCCGCTCGAACCTGCCGCCACGCGTGCGGTCGTTCACGTCGTAGAGCGACGCCGCGCCGAAATCGCCCAGCAACGCGCCGCCTGCCCCGTCGTGCAGGATGTTGTGCGCATACAGGTCGCCATGCATGATGCCGCGCGCATGCAGATGGCCCGCAACCGACGCGATGCCGTGCGCGATCCGCACCGCTTCGGCCGGCGCGAAGCGCGCGTCGGCCGCATACACGTCGCGCGTGCAGGAAGCGAAGCTCGGCGGCCCGGCGAGATTCCCGAGCGCGGGATCGACCAATTCCATCACGAGGCCGTGCGTGCCGTCCGGATGCCCGCTCACCTTGCCGATCACCGGGATCAGGTCCGGGTGGCGGCCGGCGTGCAGGCACGCGGCCATTTCGCAATCGGGCAGGCCGTCGCTCGTCACCGCGCCCTTGAACAGCTTGACCGCGACCGCGCGCGACGGGTGGCCGTCCATACGCCATTGCGCGCGGTAAATGACGCCCGATGCGCCCTCGCCCAGCTTCCGCTCACACGACAGCGACGCCCAGTCGATCTGCGCGACGTCCGGCCCCGCCGCCGCCGCCGCCTCCGGCGCCGCACTGAACGGAATGCCGGCCGTGGCGAGCCACGCGAGACGCGGCAGGCGCAGCAGCCAGTCGGGCAACGCCTCCAGCCGGTTCGCCGACAGGCGCACCAGTTCGAGCGCGCGGCATGCGGCCATTTCGGCCGGCAGCGCGCGCAGCCGATTGCCCGCGAGCATGAGCTTCTGCAGCCGCGAACAGTCGCCGATGTCGGCCGGCAGCGCGTCGATCGCGTTGTCGGTGAGGATCAGCCAGCGCAGCGCGCGCGGCAGTGCGCCGCGCGGCACCGTGCGAATCCGGTTCGCCTTGAAGCCGATCATGTCGAGTTGCCCGCACGCGCCGAGCACGTCGGGGAACGCGGTGAAGCGGTTGCCGGATGCAAACAGGATGCGCAGGCGATGCAGCCGCGGCAGGTCGTCCGGCAACGCGGACAGCGCATTGCCGGTCAGGTCGAGCACTTCGAGCGTATCGGCCAGATCGAGGATCTCGCGCGGAAATTCGGTCAACCCGCATGCGAGCTTGAGTTGCCGTGCGCCCGACAGTTGTCCGGCCTGCAGTTGTTCGAGGGTGTGGGTCACGGGTGAAAACGGGTTGCGGTTGCGACGGTCGCCAGACCGATCCGACGAATTCTACCGGGATCGCTGCCGTGCAAAATCATGACGTTGTCACGGCCCCTTCACAAACGCGCAATGTGACGTTAGAATTGCGCCCCTTGCAGTGCCGACGTGGTGAAATTGGTAGACACGCTATCTTGAGGGGGTAGTGGCGAAAGCTGTGCGAGTTCGAGTCTCGCCGTCGGCACCAAATGCAGCTTCAACGTTTTCCGCGTATTTTCCGAAACCCGCGACAGCAGATGGCTTCGCGGGTTTTTCGTTTTCGGCTACGCCAGCCGCAGAAAATTCCGCACCACCGCCGACGGCTCGTCGCATCGCGACACGATGGCCAGCCTGGCGCGCAGCCCGTTACCCGCGAACGGCCGGTACACGACCCCGGGCACCTGCACCTGCGTGATCGCCTTCGGCACGACCGATACGCCGAGCCCGGCCGCCACCAGCGTCACCGCGGATGCCATCTGCGGCGCCGGCTGCGCCATGCGCGGCTCGAATCCGGCGGCCTTGCACGCGGCGACGATGTCGTCGAACAACGCGCTGCCGGCCTCCCGCGGCACCTGCACGAACGACTCGTCGGCCAGTTCCGCCAGATCGATACGCCGGCGCGGCGCCAGCCGATGCGCGACGGGCAGCGCGACGAACATCGGCTCCTCGTCCCAGTCGGCGGCGCGCAACGTCGCGGCGACGCGCCGCACCGGCCGCACGATCGCCACGTCGAGGCGCCCGGCATCCAGTGCCTCGAGCAGGACACCCGACGTCGCTTCCTGCAACGTCAACTCCGCATCCGGAAACGCCTCCCGAAAGCGGCGAATCAGATCCGACACTTTCGGGTTGAACGCCGCCGTCCCGGTGAAACCGACCCGCAGATGGCCGGTTTCGCCGCGCGCGGCACGCCTGGCCGCGCGTGCCGCGCGCTCGGCATCGTCGAGCACGCGTCGCGCCTCTTCCGCGAAGACCTCGCCTGCCAGCGTCAGCCCGGCGCCACGCGCGGTCCGCTTGAACAGCTCCACGCCGAGTTCGCTTTCGAGCGCCTTGATCTGCTGGCTCAACGGCGGCTGACCGATGCCGAGCAGGTCGGCGGCCTTCGTGAAATTCGACGTGGCCGCGACGGCCAGAAAGTATCGGAGATGCCGGAGTTCCATTCGTGAGCGACCTTGCGGGAAGTCGAGGCGGCCTTTAAGCCAGTGTTAAAACATATCGCTGCGGTTCTTTTCATATATTGGACATATACATGACGATGCGCAAGAATTCGTGCATTCCCGTCGCACATCGAGTGCATCCATGTCCGCCCCCTCGATTTCCCGCTCCATGCCCGGCCTGCAGCAAGCCGCACCCGATGCCCTGCCGGCCGGCGTGTCCCCGCGCTCGGCCGCGTACAAGCGCATCGCGCTCGCGCTCTTTCTCGCCGGCTTTTCCACCTTCTCGCTGCTGTACTGCGTGCAGCCGCTGCTTCCCGCGTTCGCCCGCGAATTCAACCTCGGCGCGGCGTCGAGTTCGCTCTCGCTGTCGCTGTCGACCGGGATGCTCGCGGTGTCGATCCTGTGCGCCGGCGCACTGTCCGAACGCGTCGGACGGCGCGGGCTGATGTTCGCGTCGATGACGCTGGCCGCGCTGTTCAACCTGCTGGCCGCGCTGTCGCCGAACTGGAACCTGCTGCTGCTCTGGCGGGCGCTCGAAGGCTTCGCGCTCGGCGGCGTGCCGGCGGTTGCGATGGCCTATCTCGCAGAAGAAATCGCCGCCGACGGGCTCGGCTTCTCGATGGGCCTCTACGTCGGCGGGACCGCGTTCGGCGGCATGATCGGACGGATCGGCATGAGCGCGCTCGAAGAGCACTTCTCGTGGCGCACGGCGATGCTGACGATCGGCGTCATCGACCTGCTTGCGGCGATCGCCTTCGTGATGCTGCTGCCGACATCGCGCCGCTTCGTGAAGCGCACCGACCTGACGCTGCGTCATCACATCCGGCTGTGGCACGCGCAACTGCGTCACGTGCGTCTGCCGTTCGTGTTCGCGATCGGTTTCCTGGTGATGGGCGCGTTCGTGACGATCTACAACTACGCCGGGTTCCGGCTCATGGCCGCGCCGTTCAACCTGAGCCCGACCGCCTGCGGACTGATCTTCGGCGCCTACCTGTTCGGGATGGTGTCATCGTCGAGTGCCGGCGCGCTCGCCGACCGCCTCGGGCGGGCCCCGGTGCTCGTCAGTGGCATCGTCGTCTTCGCGGCGGGTCTCGCGCTGACGCTGTCGCACTCGCTCGTCGCGATCGTCGTCGGCATCGTGCTCGTCACGATCGGCTTCTTCGTCGCCCACTCGGTCGCGAGCGGCTGGGTCGGCAACCTCGCGGGGGCCGCGAAGGGGCATGCGGCCTCGCTCTATCTGCTGGCCTACTACGTCGGGTCGAGCGTGCTCGGCTCGATCGGCGGGACGTTCTGGCAACACGGCGCGTGGGCGAGCGTCGCCGCGTATGTCGCGGTGCTGCTCGCGCTCGCGCTGCTGGCGGCGCGACGGTTGACGCGCGGCTGAGGTGACGCAGCGCGACCGGCGCGCGCCGGACCGCGCCGCCGTCACGACGCCAGCACATCGCTCCCCTTCGCCGCATGCGCTGCCTCCCGCCGCCGCAGCGTCATCGCGATCAACGCGGCCAGCACCGCCAGCCCGACACCCGTGAGAAACCCGCCCGTATAACCGACCTTCGCGGTCAGCGACAGGATCGTCGACGACGCGATCAACTCGCCGAGATCGCGCGTGCTCTGCACGGCCGTCACGTCGGTACCGGCCTGGTCGCTGCCGCCCGCGAAGCGCATGCCGGCCGTCATGATCGACACCGACGTGATCCCCGTCGCCAGCGAGCCGAGCACCGTGCACAGCCACGCCCACGATGGCGACACCGGTAGCCATCCGCTCGCCTGCGCGAACCACAGCAACGCCGCCGCGCCCGCGCAGCTCACGCCGGCCGTGAACGCACGCCATACCCCGAGCCGCCTCACGAGCCACGCGCCGCCGCCGCAACCGAGCACGACCGTCACGACGCCGCCCGCCATCCCGAGTTTGCCGATCGCGTCGAGCGTCCAGCCCGCGTCGTTGAGAAACAGCTTCGACAGGCCGAAGCCCGATACGGCCGTCATCGCCGACAGCAGCGCGAGCGACAGCAGCGACCACGAACGCGGCCGCTTCGCGAAACGCACGAGGCTCGCGTCGTGTGCCGGCCGCGCCCGCGCACGGTCCGCATCGCGCGGCAGCACCCACAGCACGCAGACCAGGCTCGCGAGCGGCACGGCCGCCAGCGCGAGAAACGCGGCCGGCTGGCCGAACAGGCCGATCAGCGTCAGTGTGCCGGCGCCGCCGCCGAAGAAGCCGATCATCACGCCGGCGATCTGGATCGCGTTGATCCTCGCGAGCGTGTCGCCGCTGAAATGCTCGGCGGCCATGCCGTCGTTCGCGATGTCCTGCGTTGCGCTGGCAAGCGACGCGACGGCCAGCAGGCCGACCGCCCAGCCGGCCGTCGCGACCGTCATCCCGATCTGCGCGAGGCAGCCGAGACACACCACGACGAGGGTCTGCATCGGCAGCATCCAGCTGCGCCGCCGCCCGAGGCGTGGCGACCAGCGGTTGTCGACGACGGGCGCCCACAGGAATTTCACGACCCACGGCAACCCGACGAGCGGCAGGAACGCGAGAGCGTGAAGCGGCGCGCCGTCGTGGCGCAGCAGTGTCGGCATCGCATCCATCGCAATGCCGATCGGGATGCCCTGCGACAGGTAAAGCAGCGTGATCGTGACGACCAGGCGGCGATGTTCGAGCAGATCGCGCATCGAAGTCTCCAGTTGCATGAGGTTAAAAAGGTTCGACGCCGGCCGGCACGCGTGCGGCCGGCATCGCATCGCGCCGCGGACGGCGGGCGGCACGCAGCAGCAACACGCCGAATACGACGAGTGCCGCGTCGATCCACCCGTACACGGGTGCGCCCGCGCCCAGCAGCGCGAGTGCGCAATGCGTCGCGCCGGCCAGCCCGTAAGCGGCGCCGGCCGCACGCATCAGCACGCGCAGCCATGCCGCCCGATCGGCCGCCCGGGCCGCGACCGCAATCGCACCGGCCCACACGGCCCAGAACAGCATCGCGAGCGCATGGTCGACGTGCACGCCGTCGGGCAACGCGCGCCCGGCAAACAGCAGGACACCGCCCGCGAGCACGAGCCCCCCGCATGCGCCCACCGCGACGGCGGCCAGCACGTTTGCCGAGCGATCGCGCTGCGCGCGCCGCCGCTCGATCCACAGATGCAAGCCCGTCGCGCACAACACGCACGCAGCAAGCCCCATCAGGAAATGAAGCGCGCGCAGCACACCGCCCGCCGCACCGACCCAGCCGTATTGCGCGAAATGCAGCGGCTGCACCGCGATGAATGCGCGCAGCCAGAAGCCGCGACCGCGCGACGTCGCATCCGCGAGCCATTGCCCGTCCGCCGCGCGATACAGGTGACGCTCGAACACCGCCGTACTCGGCAGCCCCGCGGTCGTGCCGGCAATCTCGACGGTCGCGTTCGCGTCGCCCCAGCGATGCAGCGCGACGGCTTCGCGCCGGAAGTCCGGCCTGCGCGCCGCATCGCGCCGCAACAGCGCGTCGAGATCGGGCGCGTGCTGCCACGGGCCGCCGGCCTCGGCGGGCGGCGGCCCGCCGAGCAGTTCGGCGAACGCGCGCTGCGGCTGCCCCGGATACGCAACGCCCGCGAGCGACACCGTGCCGAGCGCGCCGAGCCCCGACAACGCGCCGGTGAACGCGAACAGCACGAGCCACGGCGTCCCCCACAGGCCGATCCACGCATGCAGGTCGAACAGCGCGACGCGCAACCCGTGGCCGCGCCGGACGCGTGCCGCATCGGGCCAGCGGCGGCGATGCACGACCACGCCCGCGACGACGAGCACGAGCAGCACGATGCCCCACAGGCTGACGAAGATGCGGCCGGGGAAACCGGCGAACAGCGTCTTGTGCAGCGTGACGATCAACCTCGCCCTTCCCGCGTCGGGCAGCGGCGCGCCCGTCGCCGGATCGAGCGCCAGCGTGCACGCCTGGCGCGCATCGCAGAACCGGATCGCCGGATCGTCCGGCCGCGGCAGCACGATGCGCACGTCGCGCAACGCAACACCGTGTGCCGCCGCGCGCGCGACGAGCGCATCGAGCGGCAACGCCGGCCGCGCGACCGCCACCGGCGGCGGCCGCCACCAGCCCTGCATCGAATCGAACGCGAGACTCCAGGTGCCGCTGAACAGCACGACGAACAGCACCGTGCCGAACAGCGCGCCCGCGCCGCGATGCAGCGCGCGCCAGCGCGAACGCGACGACGCATCCATGTCAGCGCCCTCCCCAGAACAGCGCGCACGGCACCAGCGCCGCGAGCCACACACCCGCGCGCCACACCGCCTGCCGCGGCCCGGGCGCGACGAGCATCCACAGCAGCGCGGCCACGCTCGCGGCGAGCGTCAGCAACACGGCCGCATAGAGCCGGTTCAGGCCGTCGGCCGGGTAATGACGGGCCAGCGTGACCGCGAGCGCCACCGCGCCCGGCAGCACGCCGCCGATCGCGATCGCCGAGCGCGTGCCCCAGCCGGGCGCCATCAGAACTGCCCGCGCACGGTCAGCATCACGTTGCGCGGTTCTCCGTAGCGGTTGTTCCAGCCCGGCTGGCTCAGGCTCAGGTAGTACTGGCGGTCGAACAGGTTGTTGACGTTGAGCGCGGCGCTCCAGTGCTTGTCGTAGCGGTAGCCGAGCCGCACGCTCGCGAGCGCGTAGCCGCCCTGGCTCATCGTCACGCCGTTGGCCTGCGCCGAGTAGCTGCTCTGCACCTGCAGGCCGCCACCGACGCTCCAGCGCCGCTCCTGCCACGGCAGGTCATAGTTGGTCCACAGCCGGAACAGGTGGCGCGGGTTCAGCAGCGGCGCGAACGTGCCCGCGTTCGCGAGGTTGTCCGCGTAGCGCATCGTGTCGTACGTGTAGCTCGCCCACACGCTCCACCACGGCGTGATGCGGCCGTTCGCCTCGAACTCGAAGCCCTGGCTGCGCACGCTGCCGCCGTTCACGTAATAGCAGCTCGGCCCCGCGCACGGATGCGCGATGTCGACCTGCGGGTTGTTGTCGAGGTCGATGCGGAACGCCGCGAGCGACACGTTGAGCTTGCCGCCGGCCAGTTCGCCCTTCACGCCCGTCTCGTAGGTGCGCCCCTTCACCGGCGTCAGGATGCCGCCGCCCCACATCGACTTGGTCTGCGGCTGGAACACTTCCGCGTAGCTCGCGTACCACGACCAGTCGCGCGCGAAATCCCAGATCAGACCGCCGTAAGGCGTGAACTGGTGACCGGTGTTGTAGTGCGCGCCGAGGCTGTCCTGGTTCCACCAGCTCATCCGGCCGCCGAGCACGAGCGTGACGGGTTCCGCGAGCTTGATGCGGCCGAGCCCGTAGACGCCCTTCTGCGAAATGTCGTTCTGCTGCGACTGCTGGTACGGCCCGATGCCGGGCTCGGGCACGCTGCCCGGGTTCCAGCGGTACACGTTCACCGGCGTACCCGACACGTTGCCGAGCAGCGGCGCCGTCATCTGCCCGCTGCTGCTGTTCGCGTAGGTGATGCCGAACAGCAGGTCGTGCGTGAGCCCGAACGCATGCACGGGGCCTTGCACGTTCGCGTCGAGGCTGCGGCTGTAGCTGCTGAACTGGTACGCGCTGCCCGTCAGCCGGCCGCCCGCGCCGGTCGCCGGATCGATCGCGCCGAACGAGCCCGCGTACTTCAGGTCCGAGCGCACGCTCTGGTACTCGCCGCTCACTTTCGCTTTCCAGCCGGCGCCGAGCTTCTGCTCGACCGACGCGAATGCGCGCGTCGTGTCCCAGTTGAAGCGGCCCCATGCGGTGTCGAGGAACGTCGAGCGCGACAGGCCGAGGCTCGACCCGTCGCGCGCCATCGGCACGCCGGACATGTCGGGAATCGACGACGTCGTCTGGTACTGCGCGCCGAACGTGAGCAGCGTGTCGCGCGTCAGGTCGACTTCCGTGACGCTGTAGATCGAACGCGTGTCCTGCTTCGCGTGGTCGTAGAAGAAGTGACGATCCTCGTATGCGGCGACGAGCCGGCTGCGTACGGTGCCGGCCGCGTTGAGCGGTCCGCCGATGTCGGCTTCCGCGCGATAGCGGTCCCAGCTGCCGATGCTCACGGACGCGTTCGCGGAGAACCGGTACTGCGGCCGCTTGCGCACCAGGTTGACCGTCGCGGCCGGATTGCCCGAGCCGTGCAGCAGCCCGTTCGCGCCACGCAGGATTTCCACGCGCTCGTACACCGACATGTCCTGCGGCGCGCTCGCCATGTCGCCGATCACGACCGGCACGCCGTCGAATTCGAACGAGTCGACCTTGAAGCCGCGCACGAAATACGCGGTGGTCAGCAACACGTACGGCTGCACGGTCACACCGGCCGACTGCTGCATCACCTCGTCGAGCGAATACAGGTTCTGCTGCTCGATCCGCTCGCGCGTCGTCACGCTGATCGACTGCGGAATCTCCCGCAATGCGAGCGGCAGCTTGCCGACCGTCGCGACCGACGGATCGTCGGCCACGCCGCGCGACGCGTTCACCGAAATTGCCTTCAGCTCGCTCGCCGCCGGCTGTGCGGCGGCCGCTTCCTTCCGGATCTCCGTGCCGGCCGGCGGCGCCGTCTCGGCGAACGCGGCCGCCGGATGCGCCGCGATCAGCAGGCCGAGATACAGCGACGGCCGCCAGCGCCGCCGCCCCGAACGGGCGACGTGCGCGCCCTTCATCACCGATCTCCCAGGTTCCCGTACCTCGTACCGCATCACGCCCCCGTATTTGATAATCATTCTCATTATCAAATAGAACCGGCAGGCGATTTTTCGATCGAGGGGCTTTTCCTATCGATTCCGGGCACGGCGGCCCGCATTGTTCACGTCAGTGTGCGGATTCGGCCGGCCGGGCTTCCTGACCTGCGCCTGCATACGATGCGTCGTCGTGCCGGCGTCCCGCGCGGGCGAAGGTCGCGTACCACGCATCCGCTTCCACGAGCTGCGCATGCGTGCCGGTCGCCCGTACGCGGCCCCCCTCGAGCACGACGATCGTATCGGCGGCCGCCGCGAGCGCCGGCTGGTGCGTGACGACGATGCGCGTGCGCTGCCCGCGCAGCGCGACGAGGCTGTCGCGCACGCGCCGCGCGCCGAATTCGTCGAGGCTCGCGGTCGGCTCGTCGAACATCAGCACCGGTGCCCGCGCCAGCAACGCACGTGCGAGGCAGGCTCGCTGGCGCTGCCCGCCGGACAGCAGCTGGCCGCCGGGCCCGACGTCGGTGTCGAGCCCGTCCGGCAGCCGCTCGGCGTCACGCAGCAGGCCGACCGCATCCAGCACGGCGCGCAGTTCGGCGTCGGTCGCGTCCGGACGCCCCATCCGCACGTTCCATGCAAGGCTGCCGCGAAACAGCGCGTTGTCCTGGAACACGAGGTTGCGCGTCGCGGCGAGCGTCGCTTCGCTCAGGTGCCGCACGTCGGCGCGGCCGAGCAGCACGCGCCCGGTGCCCGGATCGTCGAGCCGCGCGAGCAGGCCGAGCAGCGTGCTCTTGCCGGCGCCCGTCGGGCCGACGATCGCGACGAAACCGCCCGCCGGGCAATGGAGGTCGATGCCGTCGAGCAGCGTTGCGCCGCTGGCGGACCGGTAGCCGACACGCATCGCGTCGACGCTCGCATCGTGTACCGGCGTGCCGCGCTCGGGGCTGTCGAAACGCGGCGCGTGCAGCACCGCGAGCACCGTGTCGAGCGCGCGCCAGCCGCCGCGCAGCGCCTGGTCGAGCTGCGTGAGGTGCGCAAGCGGCTCGATGAAGCGCACGAGCAGCACGAGCACCGCGACGGCCGTCGCCGCATCGAGCCGGCCCGCCGCGACGGCCCATGTGCCGCCCAGCAGCATCGCGACGAACACGCCCTGCACCGCGCCCGCGAAACCCAGCTCGATCGGCAGCGAGCGCCGCATCAGCGCACGCGTGCGGCGATGCTGCTCGTCGAACGCGCGCTGCAACGCCGCGCGCGCGTCGCCCTCGCGGCCCGCGAAGCGCAGCAGCCCCTGATGCGCGGCGAAGGTCTGGAGCTGCACGGCCATGTCGCGCTCGCCGGCCGCGCGCGCCTGCTCGAACGCGAGCGTGCGCGTGCCGCCGCGTTCGAGCAGCGCGAACAGCAGCACGGCCGCGGCCGCGAGGCACGACGCGATGCGCCAGTCGATCCACGCGAGCCCCGCGACGACCGCGAGCGGCGTGACGACCGCGGCGATCAGCGGCCCCAGCAGGTGCGCGGGCATCCCCATTGCCTGCATGACCGGGCCGCGCAGCAGCCCGGCCGGATGACTGTCGCGCACGGCCTGCCAGGACGCGATGCGCGGCAGGTGCCGCACGAGGCGATCGACGAGCCCGGCCGCGAGCGCGCCGCCCGCGCGATAGCCGCCGCGTTGCGCGACGTACATCACGAGCGCGTGGCACAGCGTCAGCGCGCCGAGCGCGATCGTCCAGTGCAGCGCGGCCGCATGCGCGCCGGCAAACCACGCGCGGATCAGCGGCACGAGCAGCAGCCCGCAGGCGCCGTCGAGCAGCGCGGCGGCCACCGCCCAGCCGACACCGCGCCGCAGCGCGCGGCGGGTTTCGGGCGGCAGACACTGCAAACGTTTGAGCGACTTCATCATCGTGCGGCCTCCTCGCCCGCGCCATCGCGTTCGCGCCACAGCCGCGCATACAGGCCGCGCGCGGCCAGCAGCGCGGCATGCGTGCCGCGCTCGACGATGCGGCCGCGATCCATCACGAGGATCTGGTCCGCGTGCCGGATCGCGTCGAGATCGTGGCTGACGATCACGCGCGTGCGCCGGTCGCCGCGCAGCGCATTGCGCAACGCGCGCGCGGTTTGCGGATCGAGCGCCGAGCCCGGTTCGTCGAGCAGCAGCAACGGCGCGGGCGACAGCAGCGCGCGCGCGATCGACAGGCGTTGCAGTTCGCCGCCGGACAAACGCACGTCGCGCCCGCACACGCAGTCGTAGCCGCCCGGCAACGCGTCGATGCGTTCGTCGAGACAGGCCGCGCGCGCGGCGGCGTGAATCGCGTCGCGATCGGCATCGGGCCGGTAGAGCGCGATGTTCGCGGCAATCGATACGTCGAGCGCGGTGGCTTGCTGGAACACCATCGCGACCTGCGCACGCCGCGTATCCGGCGCGAGCAGCCGCAGATCGGCACCGCCGAGCCGCACCGTGCCGCGATCCGGATCCATGAAGCGCGCGAGCAGCATCAGCAGCGTGCTCTTGCCCGCGCCCGACGGCCCGACGATCGCGGTGACCGCGCCGGCCGCGATCGTCGCGTCGATGTCGTGCAGGATCGGCGTGCCGTCGAGGTCGACACTCACGCCGCGCAGTTCGACCGACGCATCGCGCGGCACCTGCGCCGCGCCGTCGGCGGGCTCGGACAGGCCTGGCTGCGCGAGCAACGCAGCCAGGCGCGCGGCGGCCGCGCGCGCTTCGCGCAATGCATCGGCGCCATGGCCGAGCGCGCGCACCGGCGCCGCGACCGCCCAGATCAACAGCGCGAACGCGCACAGTTCGCCGACCGGCAACCGGCCGGCCGTCAGCCACGTCGCGCCGAACACGACCCAGGCGAGCAGAAACGGCGTGCCGAGCAGCACCTGCGTGCAGGCGCCGGGCCCGCCGACGCGGCCGACCCATGCCGAAAATGCCCGATCGAAACGCGCGGTTGACGCCAGCGCGGCCGCCTCGATGCCCGCGCCCGGATACTGCCGCACGAGCGCCGGGTTCTGCGCGAGTTGCGCATAGTCGCCCATCAGGGTTTCGAGCGCCGTGTTGCGTGCCGCGACGGCCGGCGCGAACCGCGCCGACCGCATCCAGCGGAACAGCGCGGCGCCGGCCAGAAGCGGCACCAGTGCAAACGCGAGCAGTGCGGGATTCAGGTAAAGCAGGCTCGCCAGCGCCGCGCATGGCACGACGACGAGCTGCGTGACGTCGGCCGGCGCATGCGCGACGAGCTGGTGCAGCGCGCGCACGTCCTGATCGACGTGACGCGCGACGCGATCGCTGCCCGCGCGGGCGAACCAGCCGAGCGGCAAACGCTGCAGATGATCGGCGAGCCGCTTGCGCAAGCGATCGCCCAGATCGGCGTCGACGCGATGCGTCAGGTGCAGCGCGACCGTCTGGCCGCCGAGCCAGCACACGCCGGCGACCACGGCCGCGACGAGCCAGCCGCGTGCCGTCGCGTCGAGCGCGTGCGACCCGCGCCATGCGTCGGCGATCCGGGCGAGCGCGAGCCATGGCACGAGCGACGCGACACCCGCGAGCGCCTGCAACACGACCGCCGCCGCGAGCGGCACGGCAAACGGCCGCAACATCGAACGCAACGGCCCCTTCATGCGGCACGCTCCAGCAGCATGCCGAGCGTCGCCGCGCACGCATCGCCCGGCGGCTGCGCCGGGAAGCCGAGTTGCGCGGTCAACTGCTGCCAGACGCGCGTCACGTCGATGCTGCGCTGGTTATGCGCCGGCAGCCCTTCCCCGGACACGAGCCGGTCGACCGCGCGCACGGCCGCCTGCGGCCAGCAGCGCGAATGAATCTCGCCCCACGTGTCCTGCGCGTCGTCGCAGATCTGGAGGCTCGGCATGTCATCGCCCGCCGAGTCGCCGAAGATCGGGAACAGCCCGTCCTCGGCCATCGCCGGTTCGCGCAGCGCGGGCGCCCACCACAACGGCCCGTGCGGCGAGGCGAGCGTCCAGGTGCCGGCGTCCGTCGTCAGCGTGATGCCGAACAACAGGCTCATGCGGCCGTCGTCGGCCGCCGCCATCTCGTTGTGCACGCGCAGCGATACCGGCGTTTCGGCCAGCACCATCGCGCATTCGCGCATCGACGACAGCGCCGGCCCGATCGGCTCGACCGACCAGGGCCCGACGCCCTGCAGCGCGGCCGCCAGCACGTCGAGCGCCGCGTAGCTCGCCTGCACCGAGCACACGACGTCCGCGTGCACGGGAGCACTCGTGTCGCGCAACCGCCGCGCGACCGCGATGAAGCGCGCGACGACGGGCAGGTTCGGATAGAAGCTGTTCAGCAGGCAGCGGCGGCCGTGGCGCGACGCGGCGCGCAGCACGGTATCCCATTCGTCGGGCAGCAGCGGATGCTCGATCACGACGTCGATCCCGCGTTCGAGCAGCCGGCACGCGAGCGCGGCCCCTTCCGCGCCGCGCGCCGCGCCGCCCACCGCGACGCAGGCGACACGCACGTCGTCCGGCAGCGCCTCCGGGCAATCGAACACCGGTGCGCCGACGCGGGCGGCCAGTGCGGCGGTACGCGCGCTGCCGCGGCCGAGCAAGCCCGCGACGCGATACGAACCGGACGCCGCGAGGCCCGCCGCGTAGAACTGGCCGAAGCGGGAGCCGGCCACGACGACCGGCAGCGGGTGAACCTTCATCGTGCCTCCTTCAGGCGGGTGTCGACGAACGCGGCGTTCAGGCAGTCGAAATGACCGCCGGGGATGTCGGCGGCCGTGATGCCGCCGAGCGCCTGCGCCGTCCAGTACTCGGTGAGCGCCGCGCGCTGCTGCGGAATCAGTGGGTTGCAGCGCTCGGGCACGAACAACCGCAATGCGCCCGCATACGGCGCGTCGCCGGCCCAATGGCTCGCCTGCACGGAATGCATGAAGAGCCGGTACAGCCGTTCGCGCTCGTCGAGCAGCGGATGCGCGACGTCGTCCTGCATCGACAGGCCGGCCGCCGCACGCAGCACGCGCCGGCGCAACTCGTCGAGCGGCTCGCAGCGATCGCCGAAGATCTCGAGCTGCGCCTGCAGGCTGCCGGGCGCGAGCCGCGCGGGGTCGGCCTTCAACGCGTCGGCGAGCGCATCGGCGAGCACGTACGTTTCCGGAAAGCCCAGCGCGTCGAGCGGCAGTCCGAGCGTCGCCGCGAAATTGAACAGCACGAGCCGTTCGTCCTCGATCAGGTAGGGAATGCGGTAGCTCGACACGATGTCGAGCGTGCGCACCGCGACGCCGAGCTGCACCAGCGATTTCGCCATTTCGAGTGCGACGAGCCCGCCCGAGCAGTAGCCGAGCACGTCGACCTCGCGCACGCCGCTGCGCCACAGCGCATCCGCATAGCGCCGGCCGAGCGTCGCGTTCAGGTGACGCGCCGGCAGGTCGAGATAGTCCTGCGCGTCGCGCACCGCGAAGCCGAGCACCGGGCCGAGCCGCGCGAGTGCCGGCAGTGCCGGACGATAGGCATGCACGGTGCCGAGCCCTTCGTGCACGATCACGCGCGGCACGCCGTCGCCCGGCGCGAGCGGAATCGACCGCACGTCGGCGCGCACGCGCGGCGCGGGTGCGTGGACGACGGACGACGGCTGCATCGCGCGCGGTGCGGCCGCGCCGGCCGGCGATACGGCGGCCGACGGTTGCGTCTGCGCTTCGCGCAGGCAACGGGCGAACGCCGCCGGCGTCGGCCGCGCGAGCACCCAGCGCAGCAGCCGGTCGAACGGATGCGCCTGCGCGAGCGGTTCCTCGCCACGCAGCCGCGACACGAGTTGCGCGATCAGCAGCGAATCGCCGCCGGCGGCGAAGAAATCCTGATCCGGCGTGACGTTGCGCGTATCGAGCACCGTCTCCCACCATCCGATCAATCGCGCCAGCAGCGGATCGGCGGCGGGTGTCTGCGCCGGCCGAACCGCCGCCGGTTCCGGCTCGCGAATGTCGGCAATGCCGGCCAGCGTCCGGCGGTCGATCTTGCCGTTCGCGGTCACGGGCAGTCGCTCGAGCACGCGCAGTTGCGACGGCACCATGTAGCCCGGCACGCGCTCGGCAACGAACGACAGCAGCGCATCCGGCGCGATGCGGGCCGCGCCGCGCTTCACGTGCGCGAGCAGGATGTCGTAGCCCAGCGCGTCGAGCGGCGAGCCGGCCGTCACGCAGCCGAGTGCGCGATCGCCGTCGTCCCCCTGCAGCCATTCGAGCCACTGCGCGCGCGGTACGAACAGCCGGCACGACCCGGCCCGCGCATCGCGCGGCGTCTCCATCATCAGCCCCTGGCTGATGCTGATCTCCGGATGCTCGGCCGTCAGTTCCTGGATCACCCACCATGCATCGGCCGCCGACAGCGCGCGCAATCCGGCGATCAGTGCAACCGTGTCGCGCGCGTTGTTCAGCGCGCCGGAGCTGATCGTCATGTCGATCGAATGCGGCGCGATGCCCTGCGCGTCGAGCGCTGCATTCATGTCGAAACGCACGAACCGCATCCACGGATACGCGGCGAAGCGCTCGCGCGCGGCCGCGAGAAAGTAGCTCGACACGTCGCTGAACAGGTAGTCGATCCGCGTGCCCGCTTCGACCAGCGGCGCGAGCGCATCCACGATCGCGCGCGTCGCGGCGGCCGTTCCCGCGCCGATCTCGAGGATGCGCCACGTACGCCGCGGCTCGCGCGCGACGATCTCGCGCACGGCTTGCGCCATCCCGCGATGCAGCGCATGCGCGTGTTCGCCGTTGCTGTACATCGCTTCGGCGATATGCGACGCGCCTTCGGGGAACATCAGGCCGGCCGGCGAAACCGTGCCATCCACCTGTACGTCCAGGCAGCCCGCGCTGTCGCGGAAGTAGTCGATGAGGACCGGCGGCCACAGCTCGGGCGATGCATGCAGCGCGAACGCATCCCAGCATGCGTGCGCGTCGGCATGGCTGGCGTCGGACCGTCTACGCCAGCCGCCTTCGGCATCCGCGTGCAGCACGCCGTGCGTCACGAGCATCGCGAGCCAGTGGCGCAGCAGATGCTGCCGCGCCGGCGGCACGCGCAGCCGCTCGCACAGCGTCGCGAAACCGGTTGCGTCGTCGGCCGTCAAGCCGCCTGCCGGTACGATCCACGCAGCCAGCGACGCCACGCATGCCGTTTCGAGCTGCTCGACCGATCGCGCCACGTCCGCTTGCGCGGGCCAGCGCACGGCGTCGAACGCAGCGCGGACCGGTGCCGCGATCTCGTGAAGGGCGGGGTCGTGCGCCGACGGGTCCGGCGCCGCACCCTGCAGCGACACGAAGCTCGCCAGCCGGCGCTCGGCGCCCTCGCCGAGCACGATCGTCGCGGCCGCGCCGACCAGCGGATGCGCGGTCAGCGCCGCATCGATCTCGGCCAGCTCGATCCGGTAACCGCGGATCTTCACCTGATCGTCCTGCCGGCCGAGGAATTCGAGCGAACCGTCGGCGCGCACGCGGCCGAGATCGCCGGTGCGATAGAGCCGGCGCCCGTCGCGATGACGGATGAAACGTTCGGCCGTTCGCGCGGGATCGTTCGCATAGCCCGTCGCGAGCCCGACGCCGCCGATATGGATCTCGCCGCGCACGCCGGGCGGGCACGGCCGGCCAAGCACGTCGAGCACTTCCATCGTCTGCCCGGTCAGCGCGCGGCCGTACGGAATGCTGGCGAGCTGCGTGTCCTCCGGGCGGATCGGATGCTCGATCGACCAGATCGACGCTTCGGTCGCGCCGCCGAGACTGAACAGCGCGCTGTCGGGCCAGCGTTTCCACCAGCGGGCCGGCAGCGTCACCGGAATCCAGTCGCCCGACCACAGCACGCGGCGCGGGCCCGGCACGTCGAGCGCCGGTTCGCCCTCGAGGTAATCGATCAGCATCTGCCCTTGTGCGGGCACCGAGTTCCACACCGTCACCGCATGACGTGCCATCAACTCTGCCCAGTGCGACGGATCGTGACCGCGCGCGGGGTCGGGCAGCACGACGCACGCACCGCGCGCGGTCGCGCCGAAGAAGTCGTAGACGGACAAGTCGAAGCTCAGTTCGGCCAGGCCGAGTACCACATCGCCCGCACCGACCGCATGGCGTGCGTTGATGTCGGCGAGCGTGTTGCACACCGCCGCGTGGCTCAGCATCACGCCCTTCGGTTCGCCGGTGGAGCCCGACGTGTAGATCACGTAGGCCAGCGCCGCGCCGTCGACGTCGCACGCGGCGCGCGGCGGCCATTGCAGATCGGCGGGCAACGCATCGGCATCGATGCGCACGCATCCTTCATGCTCGAAGTCCAGCGCCCGTACGCTCACGACCGCGCGCACCCGCGCATTGCGCAGGATCGCCTGCCGGCGCAACGCCGGCTGGCGGCTGTCGACCGGCACGTATGCGGCGCCCGCCTGGACGATCGCGAGCACGGCCGCGAGCTGGTGCGCGCACTTCGGCATCAGCACCGCCACCGTGTCGCCCACGCCGACGCCGGCCTGTTCGAGCGCGGTACGCAGCGCCGCCGCATGTTGCGCGACATCGCGGTACGTGCGGGCGCCCTGCGCGTCGATCACGACCGGCGCATCGGGCGTGCGCAGCGCCTGCGCGGCAAACCCGGCCGCGATATGCGTCTCCGCGTCCGGATGCACGTCGGCAACGGGCGCGGCGCACGGCAGCACGATGTCGCCCGCACGCGACCACCATCCGGCATCGTCGGCAAGCCGGCCCAGCAGCGCGACGTACGCGTCGAACATCGCGGTCGGCAAGCCTTCGGGAAACAGATCGTCCCGCACGTCCCAGCCGATCTCCAGCCCGCCGAACTGGTCGGTCACCTGGCAGTCGAGCCACACCTGCGGCGTCTGGCTGATCATGTAGCGCGGCGGTTCCGCCCGGCCCGCCTGCTCGCCGAGCAAGCGGCCGACGCTGCCGATGCCGCTCGTGAACACGACCGGCATCAGCGCCGCCTCCTTGCCGCGCCGCCGCGCGAGTTCGCGCATCACGTCGACGCCGGTGAATGCGCGATGGTCGAGATCGTCGAACATCCGCGCACCGATCGTACGCGCGCGCGCGATGAAATCGCCCCCTTGCGTCACGTCGACGGCGAGCATGCTCAACGCGGTGAAATCGCCGAGCACCGCGTCGATGCGCGGATGCACCGGCGGACGGTTCAGCACCGTCAGGTTCAGGCAGAACGCCGGCGACTGGCTCCAGCGGCCGACGACTTCCGCGAACGCGGCCAGCGCGACGCTCGCCGCACTCAGCCCGAAACGGCTTGCATGGCCGCTCAGCGCGACCCATTGCGCGCGGTCGAGCCGCGCATGGCGATGCGTGAAACGCGGACGGGCGTCGGTGCGCATCGCGGGCACGACCGGCAGATCGGGGCGCGCCGGCAGATCGTCGATGCGCGCGAGCCACCAGGCCTTGTCGCGCGCATGATCGGCGCCCGTGCCGGCCTGCGCCTCGTGAGCCACATAGTCGCGAAACGTCGCGTCGAGCGGCGCCGGCTGCCATTGCGGATCGTCGTAACGGCGCCGCCATTCGGCAAGCAGCAGTTGCAGGCTCGCGTAGTCGATCAGCGTGAAATCGACGGACAGGTGCAGCAGCGCGCCATCCGGCCCGAGGCTCACTTCGGGCTGCAGCACGGGCCAGCGGTCGAGCGCATGGACCGCGTGGTCGAGCCGCTCGCGTACCCGCTGCACGTGCGCGTCGAATGCGTGCGCATCGCCGTCGCGCAGGTCGTGCACCGTGAGCCGCTGCCACGGCACGTCGGGCAGCACGCGCTGCCATGCGTTGTCCTCGACGATCGCGCGCAGCATCGGATGCCGCGCCACGCACGCATTCCACGTGGCCTCGAAGCGCACGCAGTCGAGATCCTGCCGCTCGTCGTATTCGACGTACAGATGGCATGCGCTGCCGCCGAACTCGAACGACTCGTGCCGGCCGAGCACGTACGCGGCCTGTACCGGCGTCAGCGCAAACCGTTCATGCTGGCGCGCCGGATCGCCGCGCCACGCGCCGCCCCGCAGGAAGCGGACGAACGCGTCGCGTTCGGCCTTGATGCGCGCGGCCAGGTCCGCGTCGAGCGCGCCGGCCGGTGCGCGATAGCGCAGCTGACCGCCGTCGTCGCACCACAATTCGATCTGCCGTTCGCGGCAGAGATCGAGTACGTCGTCGAAGCTCACAGCACGCCCTCCTCGATCGTCGCGACCGATGCGCTGCCGTCCGCCGTGACCGCCGGCGCCACATCGTCGAGCTGGGCGGCAAGACCGGCGAGCGTCGGATCGCGGTAGAACGCGGCCATCCCGATCCGCGCGCCGAGCCGTTCGCGCAATTGCGCGAGCAGGCGCGTCGCCAGCAGACTGTCGCCGCCGAGCGCGAAGAACGTGGCGTCGCGGGCGTTCGCCCGGCAGCCGAGCGCCTGCTCCCAGCACGCGAGCAGCGTCGCATGCCGTTCGTTTGCCGGCACGAACGCGTCATGCGCGGCCGGCGCGTCGCCGAGCGCGCGCGCAAGCGCGTCGCCCACCGCGCGCCGGTCGATCTTGCCGTTCGCGTTGAGCGGCCAGCGCGGCAGGCACCACAGTGCGTCAGGGCGCATCGCGTCCGGCAGCCGGTCGCGCAGCCAGTCTGCCAGCACCGCTTGCGTCGCCGATTCGCCGACACGACGCGCGTCGAGGCATGCAAACGCGGTCGAATACCAGCTTCGGGAGTCGGGCGTGAAGCCGCTCGCCTGCGCGGCAGCGGCGATCGCCTCGGTCGTGAACGGCCGCGGCAACGAGGCATCGCCCGTCACGCTCGCGACGAGTTCGCGCAACGGCGAGTCGCGCAGCACGTCGGCGAACAGCAAACGGCCATCCCGCGCCAGCAACGCGGCCGCGATCCTGAACGTATCGCGCGGATCGTCGCGCAGGTGTGCCGCGGCGAAACTGATCACGCAGTCGAATGCGCCGAGATGACGCGCGGGCAGCAGGGCGTCCTGCAGCGCCTGAAGCGCGGGCCTCGTTCGCGTGAAGCGTGCCTGCGCGGTGTGCAGCAGACCCGGCGACACGTCGAACAGCGTCACGTCGAAACGCGGATCGTCGAGCACGTCGAGGCCCGCGTCGAACCATTGCCCGGCGCGGGCATCGAGCACCGCGACCCGCATCGCGTCCGTGCATGCAGCAGCCTGTGCATCGAGCGCGCCAGCAAACTCGCGCAGCACACGAGCGCCGTCCGGCAAGCGCGTCGCGAATGCAAGCGGCGCGACGCGCGGATCGAGCGCCACGCGCTGCGCGACGGTATCGGGATCGGCTGCGAGCGCGCGCAGCGCCGCCGTCAGGTCGTCCAGGTCGGTTGCATGCCAGCCGAGCCGATCGAGCGCGGCGTCGATCGAGATCGACGCATCGCCTGTCGCGTGCCGGCGCGCATGCAGCGACGGCGGCAGGCTCGCGCCGCCGTCGATCAGCCGATCGGCGACGACGCGTGCAACGGCCGCTTCCGCCTGAACCGTATCGGCCGTGCCCGCATCCGCGAGCGGCGACGGCGCCGCATCGGCCACGCAATCGGCCGGCACGAACGCCGCGACGATGCGCGCGACTTCGCCGTTCGCGACACTGGCACACGCGCCATCGATCCGCGGATGCGCGGCCAGTGCCGCTTCGATCTCGCCCAGTTCGATCCGGTGCCCGCGCACCTTCACCTGCCGGTCCTCGCGCCCCAGGAATTCGAGCGTCCCGTCCGGCCAGTAACAGCCGCGATCGCCGGTGCGATACCAGCGGCCCGACGCGTGCTGCACGAAACGCTGCGCGGTCAGCCCGGGATCGTTGCGGTAGCCGCGCGCAAGACTGTCGCCGCCGATCAGCAGTTCGCCCGGCACGTAATCGGGGGCGTCGCGGCCGTCGGCGTCGACCACGCGCCAGGCCTGCCCCGGCAACGGCCGGCCGTATGGAATCGAGCGCCAGTGCGGCGGCACGTCGCGTACCGTCTGCACGTTCGACCAGATGCCGGCTTCGGTCGCGCCGCCGAGCGCGTGGAATACGCATGCGTCGCCGCAGCGCTCGCGCAGGCGCGCCGGCAGGTCGAGCGCGATCCAGTCGCCGGACAGCAGCGCCGCACGCACGCTGCGGCACGCGTCTTTCGCGACCGGCACGGCCAGCGCCATTTCGAGCAGCGCGGGCGCCGAATTCCATAGCGTCACGCGATGCTGCGCAATCAGTTCGATCCAGCGCGCCGCGTCGCGCGCGTCGTCCTGCGTGGGCAGCACGAGTTCGGCACCCGCGCCCAGCACGCCGAACAGGTCGTACACCGACAGGTCGAAGTCGAGCGCCGACACCGCGAGCAACCGGTCGTCCGCACTCACGCCGAGCAGCGCGTCGATCGCGTCGATCGTGTTGACCGCCGCCGCGTGCGTCATCTCGACACCCTTCGGCACGCCCGTCGAGCCGGACGTATAGATCACGTACGCCGTGGCCCGCGGCGCGACCGCGAGCGGTGCGGCCAGCGGCGCATGCCGCATCAGTGCGGCGATGCTCCAATGCGGCACCGGCGCATCCGTGCGCGCCGTGTCGCCGATCACGGCTTTCACGCCCGCCGCGCGCTCGATCAGCGCCTTGCGCGCGGCCGGCTGCGCGATGTCGAGCGGGACGTAGCACGCGCCGGCGGCCAGTACGCCGAACACGGCAGAGACCTGCGCCGGCCCGCGCGGCAGGCTGATCTCGACGGCATCGCCGTGCCCGATCCCGGCCGCGCGCAACCCGCCCGCGATCGCGAGCGCCTGCGCGGCCAGTTCGCCGCGCGTCACGACCTGCCCGCCGCACCGCAACGCGACCGCCGCCGGTTCGCGCGCGGCCCCGGCGAAGAAATCGCGATGCAGCGTGCGCGGCCGGCCGGGCGCGGGCTGCGCGTTGAGCGCCTCGCGCACCCGACGCTGCGCGGACGGCAATTCGACCGCGATCGGCAGCCGCCAGTCGCGATCGCACAGCGCCTGTACGAGCGTGACGTACGCGCCGAACATCGCGTCGACCATCCCGTCCGGAAACAGGCCGTCGACGCTGTCCCACGCGAGCAGCGCGCCGTCCGGCACGCGATAGAGCTGATGATCGAGCCACACCTGCGGCGTCTGCGAAATCATGTCGTGCAGATCGCCGAACACGCGCGCGAACGCCTCGGGCACGAACGGCGCGTCGCCGAGATTGCACGAGAACACGACGGGCGCCGCGCGCGGCGTGCCCTGCCGGCGCGCATCGCGCAGCACGTCGAGCGCCGGATACGCGGCGTGCGCGATCGCGCCGTGCAGCCGCTGCTGGAAAACGCGCACCGCATCGGCCGCGCTCGCGTCGGCCTGCACGTCGCATTCGACGAGCAGCAGCGTCGTGAAATCGGCGATCACGCGGCCGAGATCGGGTGCGTCGCCATGCCGGTCGAACAGCGGCACGTTGAGCAGGAACGCATGGCGGCCGCTCCAGCGTGCGAGCACCGCGGCAAACGCCGCGCCGAACACCGACGACAGCGTCACGCCATGCTGCGCGGCCCGCGCCTGCAGGCGCGCAAGCTCGTCCGTGCTCAGCGTGTGGGCGATGCGGCTGAAGCGCGGCGCGCGGATCGCTTCCGGCGCGCGGGCCAGCGGCAGCGCCGGCCCTTCCGGCAGCGTCGCGAGCTTTGCGTGCCATGCATCGCGCGCCGCGGCCCGCGCGTCGCGCGTATCGGCCGCGCGACGCGCGAGCCAGGCCGGGAACCACGTCGACGGCGCGTCGGGCAACGCCGACGGTTCGGCATACGCGACACCGATCTCCTGCATCAGCAGCCGCACGCTGTCCACGTCGGCCGCGAGCAGGTCGACACTCAACCACACGCGATCCTCGCCGCCTGGCATCTGCACGAGCCCCATCATGAAGACCTGCGCGTGCTCGACATCGAGACATTCGTGCGACCGGAACGCGCGCAGCGACGCCCATTCGGTTTCCGCGTCGGCGGCCGTCTTGCCGCGCCAGTCCGCATGCGCGAGCACCGGCGCGTCCGACGCCGCGAGGATCTGCTGACGACCGCCGGCGAAGCGCGCGCAGCATCGGATGACGCTCGCGCACACGCCGGCACGCCGCGTCGAGACGAACGGGATCGAGCGCCTGGCTGCGGAATTCCAGAAACGCGTGGCAGCTCACGTTGCCGAGCACTTCGCCGTCGCCGCGGCCGAGCCAGTACGCCTGCTGCACCGCGGACAGGTCGAACGGCGCGTGCACGTCGACATCCTCGCCCGCGACGTCGGGAGCCGGCCGCGCGACACGCGGCGCATTCGCCAGCAACGCGGCCCACGCGCCGAGCGTCGGCGTGCGCGCGAGCGCATCGAACGTCAGCGCGTAACCGAGACGGTTCACGCGCGTCTGCAGATACATCAGCCGGATCGAATCGAGGCCGCAGCTCAGCAGGTCCTCGTCATCGTCGAGCGATGCGATTTCATCGACGGATTCGTCGAGCAGCCCGGCGATCAACGCAACGAGCTGCGAGCGAAAGTCGGTGGAGGAACAACAGGAAGGATCGGAATGGTCGATACGGGAATCGACAACGGTCTGGCTCATGGGCACGCCTTGTATGGGTCGTTCGATGGCGGATCCGCGCGGTGGCGGCCACCCGTGAATGAGAATCTATCTCATTCACTCCCATGTGCCCGGTCGATTCCTTTAGGCTGCCGGTCAGTTGTTTTAGATTGCCGCGCTCGTCAGTTCGTCGTCGTCGATCGCGTTCGACGACGCGCGAATATCGCTCGGCGAAATGCCGTAGCGCTTGCGGAACGCGATCGAAAAATGCGCGGGACTGTAGCCGACGCGATACGCGACGGTCGACACGTTCGCGTCCTCCGCGCACAGCATCGCGTGCGCGGTCCGCAGCCGGTATTCCTGCAGGTACGCATACACGCTCGTGCCGAACACCTTGCGGAATCCGGCCGTCAGCTTGCGCGAATTCATCCCGACGCGGCCCGCGAGCGCGTCGAGCGTCGGCGGCTGCTGGAGCTCGCGCGTCAGGATGTCGCTCGCCGCATACACGCGCTCGACATCCGACGACGTGACGCGCACGTCGGCCGGCGCGAACTGCCGCTGCGTCGCGAGCAGCTGCGCGCTCAGCGCGGTCAGCTCGAACGCCTTCGCCTTCAGGTAGTACTCGCGCACCGCGCCCTCGAACGGGCAGGTGGCGATCTGCACCGCGAGCGCCTGCAGCGCCTTCGACGCCGGGCAACTGACGATGCGCGGATCGCCGCCCGTCGGCGCGAGCATCTTTTCCGGCAGCAGGCTCAGGTTGCGGTCGAGCGCGTCGAGGCCGAGCTGCACGATCGTGTAGCGCAGCGGCACGTCGCGATCGTAGATCTGGTGCGTCGTGAACTCGCCGTCGTTGGCGATCACGCACAGGCCCGGCCCCTTGATGCACTGCTCGGGCTGGCCGGGCACGCGGCAGCGCAACTGTCCGCTCTGCACGAGGACGAGCTTCAGCCCTTTCTCGAGCGGCTCCTCGTACCAGTCGCGGCTGTCCGAGCACAGCGTGCCGCTCATGAGTTTCATGCCCGCATCGACGTGCACCACGCCCGGATGGTTGCCGGGCACGAGCACCGGCGGGTGACGTCGTGACGAAGCGAAGGAGGTCGAGCTCATCGGAGGGTCCGTTGGTTAGGCGGCACGCGCGGACCGGCGCGCGCCGGCGGCAACCGGCCGATTGTCCGGCCGGACCGCGCGGGCGCCGCGCAACGGACGCCCGATCGAATGAAATTGCCGCGATATCAAAAGAAACGACGCTATCGCGGCGCGTGTTCCAAATGATAATACCTCTCATTTACATTTTTTGACAACTTGCCGGAACCCAAGGTCTGCGCATGCAATCCTCCCTTCCCTCCCTGGCGCCGGCCGTGCCGGCCGACGCGCCCGACTGGCCCGACGACGTCGCGCGCCGCTACCGCGACGCCGGCTACTGGCAGGACACGACGTTCTTCGCCGCGCTCGATGCGTGTGCGCGGCGCCATCCCGACGCGCTCGCCGTCGTTGACGGCGCCTGCCGGCTCGGTTATCGCGACCTGCTGGCGCGCATCCGGCGACTCGCGGGCGGCCTCGCTCGGCTCGGCCTGACGCGCGGCGACGCGGTCGTCGTCCATTTGCCGAACGGCGCGCGCTTCATCGAGACGTGCTTCGCGCTGTTCCAGCTCGGCGTGCGGCCGGTGCTCGCGCTGCCCGCGCACCGCCACTACGAGATCGGCGCGTTCTGCCGCTTTGCCGGCGCGCGCGCCTATCTCGGTGCGTCGCAACTCGGCGATTTCGACTGCCGCCCGCTCGCGGCCGCGTTGCAGGCCGACTGCCCGACGCTCGCGCACGTGGTGATGGCCGGCGACGATCACGCGTTCACGTCGTTCGACGCGCTGTATAACGCGCCGCCCGTACTCGAATGCGCGGCACGCGCCGACGACATCGCCTGCTTCCAGCTGTCGGGCGGCACGACCGGCACGCCGAAACTGATTCCGCGCCGCCATCGCGAATACCTGTACAACGTGCGCGCATGCAGCGCCGCAAGCGGCTTCGGTGCCGACACCGTGTATCTCGCCGCGCTGCCGATGGCGCACAACTTCACGCTGTGCTGCCCCGGCACGATCGGTGCGCTGCTCGCGGGCGGCCGCGTGGTCACGACCGGCCGGCCCGAGCCCGAACAGAGTTTCGCGCTGATCGCGCGGGAACGCGTCACGCATACCGCGCTCGTGCCGCCGCTCGCGCTGCTGTGGCTCGACGAGCAACCGCAACGGCAGGCCGACCTGTCGAGCCTGCGCGTGCTGCAGGTCGGCGGCGCGCGGCTGATGGACCACGCGGCCGCGCGCGTGACGCCCGTGCTCGGCTGCCGGCTGCAGCAGGTGTTCGGGATGGCCGAAGGGCTCATCTGCTGCACGCGGCTCGACGATTCGCCCGAACGCATCGCGCGTACGCAGGGGCGCCCCGTATCGGATGCCGATGAAGTGCGCATCGTCGACGAAGCCGGCGAACCGGTCGCGCCCGGCGAGATCGGCGAGCTGCAGGTACGCGGCCCGTACACGATACGCGGTTATTACCGGCTCGCCGACCACGACGCAACGGCGTTCACGGCCGACGGCTTCTACCGCAGCGGCGATCGTGTGCGGCGCACCGCGGACGGCGACCTCGTCGTCGAAGGCCGCGACAAGGACCAGATCAACCGCGGCGGAGAGAAAGTGTCGGCCGAGGAAGTCGAGAACCTGCTGCTCGCGCATCCGCAGGTGCACGACGCGGCAGTCGTCGCAATGCCCGACACGCTGCTCGGCGAGCGTACGTGCGCGTTCGTCGTCGCGCGCGCGCCTGCACCGTCCAGGCTGGTGCTGAAACGCTACCTGCGCGATTGCGGACTCGCGGCCTTCAAGATTCCCGACCGTATCGAGTTCATGCCGCGTTTCCCGGAAACCGGCATCGGCAAGACCAGCAAGAAATCGCTGCGCGAGCTGCTGCGCCGCCAGTTGCAGGCGGCCGCCGCATGATCGCGCGCCCGACCGGTTCGAACTGGATCCGCGAGCTGCGGCTGTCGCCGTGCGCACGGGCGCAACTCGTGTGCTTCCCGCACGCGGGCGGCACCGCGAATTTCTTTCGCAACTGGAGCCGCGCGCTGCCGTGGGACGTCGATCTGCTCGCGCTGCAGTATCCGGGCCGCGAGGAGCGCTTCGGCGAACCGTGCCTGCAGTCGATCGAGGCACTCGCCGGCCCCGCGACCGACGCCCTGCAACGCTATGCGCACGCGCCGCTCGTGCTGTTCGGGCACAGCCTCGGCGCGGCGCTCGCGTACGAGGTCGCGTTACGGCTCGAAGCACGCGGCGCCGCGCCGCTTTACGTGGCCGTCTCCGCGCTGCCGCCGCCGCATCGCCAGCGCCTGTCGAATCTGCACCTGCAATCCGACGACGCGCTCGCAGGCGATGTCGCCCGGCTGTCCGGCGAACACGCCGCGCTGCTCGCCGATCCGGAAATGCGTGCGATCTACCTGCCGATGATCCGCGACGACTATCGCGCGATCGAGACGTACCGGCGCGACCGGCCGCCACGCATCGATGCGCCGCTCGGCGTGATGCATCCGCTCGCCGATACCGAACTCGACCGCGACGAAGCGCATGCGTGGCAGGACGTCGCGGCGCGCCCGATCCGCATCGAGACGTTCGACGGCGACCACTTCTACCTGCGGCACCAATACCCGGCGGTGATCGCGCATCTGGTCGAACGGATCGACCAGTCCCTTCGTTACGGAAAGGAGTACACATGAAAGCACCGGACGCCTGCACGGGGCTTCCCGACATTCGCGACGCCATCGATCGCCTGGACGCCGACATCATCGACGCGCTCGGCCGGCGCATGCAATACGTGAAGGCCGCGTCGCGCTTCAAGCCCGACGAAGCGAGCATCGCCGCGCCGGAACGGGTGGCCGCGATGCTGCCCGACCGGCGCCGCTGGGCCGAACAGGCCGGTCTCGACGCCGACTACGTCGAGTCGCTGTTCGCCGGGCTGATCGCGTGGTACATCGCCCAGCAAACGCAGTACTGGCGGCAACAGCGGGGGCTCGCATGAACGCCGGCCTTCCGCTGCTGCACGACACGTTCGCGCGTGCCGCCCGACGCGCCGCCGCCACCGGCGAGCCGACGCTCGCCTCGGTGTCGGTGCCGCTGCGGCCGCTCGACTTCTTCGACCTGATCGCGGCCTGGGACGACGGCGTCACGCCGTGGTTCTTTCACGAAGCCGGCGACGCGTCCGTCACGCTGTTCGGCTGGGACCGCGCGCTCGAGCTGAACGCCACGGGCGATACGCGCTTCGCGCAGATCGACGCGCGCTGGCGCACGCTGGTTCGCGGCGCGGTGACGGCCGGCCCGCAGCCGCCGCGCGTCGTCGGCGGCTTCCGGTTCGATTCGCATGGGGCGCGCAGCGTGCACTGGGCGTCGTTTCCCGACGCGAGCATGACGGTGGCCACGCTGCTGATCGTGCGTGAAGGCGAAGCGCACTGGGCGGTCTGCCAGCACGTCGTCGCCGCGCACGACGATCCGGCCGCGCTCGCGCATGCGTGTCTTGCACGGATCGAGTCGCTCGGTGCACTCGCCGCCGCCCACGACGACGATGCATCCCACCTGCTGCACACGCAGGCACTACAGGCAAGCGAATGGCAGCGCGAAGTCCGGCGCGCGGTGGACGCGATACGCGGCGGCGCGTTCGGCAAGGTCGTGCTCGCCCGCGACGTGCTCGACCAGTACGCGCGGCCCGTCGCGATCGCGCCGCTGCTGCGCAGGCTCCGCCAACGCGACGCGCATGCCCACCTGTTCGCCATCCGTCGCGCAAATGCATGCTTCGTCGGCGCCACGCCGGAACGGCTCGCGCGGGTCGCGGCCGGCGACGTGCGCACGCATGCGCTCGCCGGGACGATCCGGCGCGGCGCCACGCCCGACGACGACCGCGCGCTCGGCGCCGCGCTGCTGGGCTCCGCGAAGGAACGGCTCGAACACGCGCTCGTCGTCGACGCGATCCGCGCCGCGCTGACGCCGCTGTCGCGCATGCTCGACGTGCCCGAGCACCCGTCGCTGCACCGGCTGCCGAAACTGCAGCACCTGAGCACGCCGATCCGCGCCACGCTGCATGCGGACGCGACGCTGCTGCAGGTCGTCGCGGCGCTGCACCCGACGCCCGCCGTCGCCGGCCATCCGCGCGCGCCGGCACTCGACCATATCCGCGCACATGAAGGCTTCGATCGCGGCTGGTACGCGGCACCGATCGGCTGGATCGATGCGCACGGCAACGGCGACTTCATCGTCGCGCTGCGTTCGGCGCTGATCGAAGGCGGCGCGTGCCGGCTGTTCGCGGGCTGCGGTATCGTCGCCGACTCCGATCCGGTCAACGAGTATCAGGAAACCGAACTGAAGCTGTCCGGCATGCAGGCGGCGATCCGCGTGCGCGATGCGGCGGATGCCCACGGCCGCGCGCGCATGTCGTCGACGGTCGATTGAAGCTTGCCGTGGCCGCCGCTCGCTTCACGGCAACGGCGGCCCATTCCCACGCCGCATGCGCTCGGCAGGCAGCGCCGTCCGTGGAAACGACGATTTCTCCGTGAAAATGTCGAGTGCTCCAGCCATGCCGGCGCGGCCGCTGCGCTGCCGCATGTAACCGATTGCGCACTGCCGAGGCACAATCCAACGCAACCCCATTTGAATCCAAACCGGCGATTCTCAATTACATCTGTAGTCCTGAGTAACTTTCAGATTACGTCAAAAAATACCGCGTATTTCGACACCGCAACGACTATGCTGATGTAACGGGAATACGCGTCTGTGCCGGGCGCGCCGATACGCCCCGCTGCCGTGCGCAGCGATCTTGGTGGACGCATATGCAGTCGCGAGACCGGATTGCCTCGGAACAGGTCAGGATCGTCTACGACGTCGTGATGCCCTACGCCGTCGGCAGCACGCTGCTTGCCCTCTTCGCGACCCTTTCGATCGGCTGGCTCGGCCGTCCGGCCCCCGCATCGGGCCTTGCGTGGCCGCTCTACATCGCCGTGTGCTCGACCGGCCAGATCGTGCTGTCGCGTCTGTATCGGCGATCGCCGTCGTCCGCGAGCCGCTGGCAGTGCTGGGCGCTGGGGCTCTCCGCCTTCAGCACGGCCACCGGCATGGGCTGGGGATGGGCGTCGATTCATCTCGCGGCGCACGCGGATTTCGAAATCGCGAGCCTCGTGGTCATCGCGACGACCGGCGTCGTGGCCGGTGCCATCCCGGTACTCGGCACGTACTTTCCGGCGTTCATCGCCTTTCTGTTGCCGGCCACCCTCCCGTATATCGGCGCCGCGCTCCTGTCGACGAACGCGCTCCAGCGCACGACCGCGCCGATGATGCTGCTGATCGCCGGCGTGATCGGCTATCTCGGGCTGCTGGCGAACCGCGCGGCCACGCGGAACATCCGCCTGCGCTTCAAGGCCGAACGGTACGCAGTCGATCTGCAGGCGCAGAACGCACGGATCGAACGACTCGCCGTCGACCTCGACTGCCAGCGACACATCGCCGACCAGGCCAATCTCGCCAAATCGCAATTCCTCGCGGCGGCCAGCCACGACCTGCGCCAGTCCGCGCATGCGCTGAATCTGCTGATCGGCGCGCTGCACGGCGTCCCGATGCCGCCGGACGGGCGCCAGCTCGTCGAGCGCATCGAGCGCTCGTCCGACGCGCTCAGCCGGCTCTTCGGCGCGCTGCTCGATCTTTCGCGGCTCGACGCCGGCAGCGTCGACGTGCAGCGCCGGCCGTTTGCCGTCGACGCGGTGCTCGAATACGTGTGCAACGACTGCCTGCTCGACGCGCAAGCGAAAGGCGTCGCGCTGTCGCGCGTGCCGTGCCGCGCGGTGGTGCAATCGGATCCGCTGCTGGTCGAACGCATCGTGCGCAATCTCGTCTCCAACGCGGTGCGCTACACCGCGCGCGGAAGAATCGTCGTCGGCTGCCGGCGCCGCGGCACCCGCCTCGCGATCCAGGTCTGGGACACGGGCTGCGGGATTCCCGATCACCTGCAGAAGCTCGTGTTCCACGAGTACTACCAGGTCGGCAATGCCGAACGCGATCACGAGAAAGGCTTCGGGCTCGGGCTCGCGATCGTGCGGCGGCTGGCCGCCCTGCTCGATGGCCGGCTGGCCGTGCACTCGACGCCCGGCCGCGGTTCGTGCTTCGAAGTCGCGATCGCGCTTGCCGCCTGCCCGCCCGATCCGCTCGACCTGCCGATCGCCGGTCACGACGACGTGCCCGGCACGACAGGGCGCGTCGTCGTGATCGACGGCAATCGCGCGACCCGCACCGGGTTGTCCGCACTGCTGGCGACGTGGGGCTACGAGACGATCGCGGTACGCTCGGGCAAGGAGGCGCTCGACCGGCTGTCGGCCGGCGCGCGGCAACCCGACCTGCTGATCTGCGATTACCTGCCGCCGCGCGGTGAAAACGGCATCGCGGTCATCGAGCGGCTGCGCCGGGCGCTCGACGCCGCCGTGCCCGCCTTGCTGATCAGCGGCGATACGACCGACGAACAACGGGCCGCGGCGCATGCGCGCGGGCTGGTTCTGCTGCACCGCCCGCTGCCGAACGGCAAACTGCGCACGGCGGTCGGTCATCTCGTCGCCGCCGGTGCGCGGCGGCGCTCGATGGCCGACACGGACGCCCGCGGCGTCGCGATCTAGCGGCACCGCGCGTGTCCGCCGGCGCTTGCCGGGTCAAGCCGGATCCGCGCGTTCGTGCCGCACGCGCTTCCGGCGGACGGCTCCGGCTTCACGTGGCCGGCGCGCTTGCCGGCCCGTGCCGGCGGCCGGCAGGCGACACAGACGCGATTGGGGCGCAGGTCGTGACGATGGATCACGAATGCGGCATGGCACCGGACGCAGCGCGCCGTCGACAGCACGCCGCCGTCGACGAAGCGCACCAGCATCCACGCGCGCGTCAGGTCGAGCAGCGGATCGCAGTGCGCGGCACGGCATCGCCCCGCATACAGCCCGTACGCCTTCACCAGCGCGTCGAGTCGCGAACACCGCGCGTCGATCCGCAGGAAGCGGTAGATGTTGTGGAACAGCGACGCATGGATGTTGGCCATCCAGGTCATGTACCAGTCGCTGGAAAACGGCAGCAGGCCCTTTGGCGGCGCCACGCCGCGCACCTCGCGATACAGGCGGACCAGGCGCTCGTGCGGCAGCGCCAGCTCGATCTCGAGCATCTGCGGGCGCGCACCGAGCCGGATCAGCGTGACGGCATCGAGCACGAGCCGCGCGTGATCGGCAAGACTCGCCGCATGCGCGGCATCGGCGGCGCCGTTCACGGCATATCCTGGTCGAACGCCCCCATACTGGAGAACGCCAGCGCGACGTGCAGCGGCGCGACTTCGTCCGACGGCGCGTGCCGCGCGAGCGCGTCCACCGTATCGCGGCGGCTCAGTCGCAGCACGCAGATCAATTGGCCCGACGATGCCAGGTTCAGCATCGATCGCATCGACAGGCTTTCCAGTGCCTCCGCCATATCCGGCGTCGCGCCGAGACGAAACATGCCGGTCGCACGATCCGTCCGCAGCAACCGCTGCGCCAGCCACAGATAAGACATGTTCAGGTCGCGAATTAAATCCTCTTCATTGATAGTTTCCATATTGCACCTTGATTGATATCGAATCAGGCCGATGGAGACGTCCGTCAAATCCGTGCAAAGGAACATGTCTGGTTTTACGGTGTGAATCGCCCGCCTCGGCGTCAATTGCCTGATTTTCAGAAGGCAATCAATTGAAATAATCAGCGCACCCCGTATTGGCACGTTCGGTTCTTTTTATCGTATAGTCTGCACCCGGGTTCGATCGCACCCCGAAAACTCTCGGCTTCCGCAGCTTGCCCGAGCCCTTGTCATCGCGATCTTCGTGACGCTCGTTGTGCGTCCCAGCGCACCGAAAACCGCGACGATTCAGTGTCAAACACGCTTGACCGGATGTAAATCCGACGTTAGCCCATGGAAAAACGGCGTCGCATACGACCAAAGTATTAAGACTTTTCGAAAACCCCGGATTCCCTATGAGCGAAAGAGATCTGCCTCCGACTTTATTTTTATTTTCATGAAAATACTCATTGTCGATGATCATCCGGTTCTGCGAGACGGCGTGGCGACGTTGTTGCACCAGGACAATGGCGGGATGATCGACATTCAGGCGGGCAACGCCGACGACGCGTTGCGGCTGCTCGAGCTGCACACCGACCTCGACGTCATCGTCCTGGATCTGAAAATGAGCGGCATGGACGGTTTCGCCGCGATTGACGGGATCACGCAGCTGCGGCCCGAGTTGCCGATCGTCGTGCTGTCTTCGTCCGAGGACCCGCAGGACGTACGCGCGGCATTCACGCGCGGCGCGCTCGGCTACGTCCCCAAGTCCGCCACCGCGCACACGCTGCTGTCGGCCATCAAGATGGTGATGAACGGCGAGCGGTACGTGCCGCCGCTGCTGCTCGACATGCAATCGGCGCATCGCGACCCGCCGTCCGCGCACGAACCCGACAGCCCGCGCCTGACGTTGCGCCAGCTCGACGTGCTGCGCCTGATCGCGGAAGGCGTGCCGAACAAGCTCATCGCCGACCGGCTCGGCCTGTCCGAGAAAACCGTGAAAGCCCATATCACCGCCATCTTCAAGGCATTGCACGTGCGCAATCGCACCCAGGCCGCGGCCGCGGGCCAGCGCCTGGGGCTCCTCTGATCGTCGTCGCGACGTCATCGTGCGGCGCCGGCCGCCGGCGCCGCACTGCCCGACGACTGCATCAGGCCGGTGCGCACCTGCGGCATCGCCGTCGTCGCCGCGCCCGCGGCCGCGATCGTGCCCGACGACGATGCGCCGACCGGCGGCACCAGTGCGACGCCATCCAGCGTATTGCCGCTGGCGACGATCCGGCTGGCCGTGCATCCGCTCGACAGCAACGACACCGCGCTACCCGCGATCGCTGCGAACGTGTTGCCCGCGACCTCGAAGTCGCATACGTTGCCCAGCGCCCGGAATCCCGCATAGCCCGATCCCGTCACGCGATTGCGCGTGACCGTCACGGTCGACACCGTGCCCGACCACGTGTCCAGTTCGAGCGCCGCCTGCTGCGTCGGCTGCAACCCGTTGTTCACGGTCGAATTCTGGACGTTGGTCACCACGTTGCCGTCGATCACGACGTTCGACACGCCGTAGGTCTTCCAGCTGTCCTCCTGCGCCAGCAGGATGCCCGCCGCCTTCTGCACGCCGTCGACCGTGTTGTTCGAGATCGTCACGGCCTGTCCGCCGACCACCGCAATACCGCGCCCCCACGCGTTTCCCGACACGGTGTTGCGATCGATCAGCACGTTGCTGCTGACGCGGCCGTCTCCCAGATAGCTGACGACGGCGATCAGGTCGTCGCCGGTCCCCTTCACCGTATTGTTCTGCACGAGCACGTTGGTCGAGCCGTAGGTCGTATGGATGCCGTCGGCCAGCGTGGCGCTCACCGTATTGCCGACGATCGCGACGTTGCTGCCGCCGAACACGAAGATCCCGGCGCTGGCGCCGCCCTGGATCGTCACGCCGAGCACCTGGACACCCGTGCCCGTCACCTCGACCTTGGTCGACGCCGGCGTCGTGAGCCGCGTGGTGCCGGTACCGACCAGCGTCACGCCCACCAGCGTCGAGCCGGCGCCGCTCATCACGATCGTCTGGTCGGACGGGTTGGTCGCGACGAGCGTCGCGCCGTAGCCCGACACCACGACGCCCGACGTCGCCACCGACAACGAGCGGCTGACCGTGTAGCGTCCCGGCGCGAGGATCAGCGTCTGTCCGGCCTGCAACGCGTTGAGCGCGGCCTGCAACGCATCGGTCTGGTCGCTGCCGTCGCTTGCCGCCCGGACCGTCACGGCCGCCGGCACGGCCCGTACCGCCGGACGCGCCCGCGCGGCATGGCGCGGCGCCGTGTACTCCGTGAGCGTCGCGGCGCAAACCTGAACCGGAAAGCTGGCAACGGCGCACGCCCATGCGACAACCGCGGCGCCGACGATACGAAATGACCTGGTCATGATGACCCCCTCGATAGGCATTCGCCCGACGCGGCGCACGATGCGACGGCATCCGGTCGCACGGCATCGACGGTCGGCCGGCGCACCGGCACGACGTGTGTCGACCCTCTGGGCGTAACGATTTGGTCCGGATCCGGTCCGGAAACAGTCGGGCAACGCCCGTGTCAGGCGATTGCCCCTCGTCTGCCGATACAGGCGGGCCGCTCCCCCAAGAGCGGTCGACGTCGACGGTGCCGGCAGCGTGCGACCGTCGGGCGACATGCCGAAGCGCTTGCGCGAGCGACGCGGGCCGGTCGGCTTCGTGTTCCGTCCCGTACGATCATGTCGCTCGATTGGAAGTCTATTTCGCCGTCGGCGCGCGTAAATCCGACAGAAGCCCCGCGACCGTCGTAGGACGGGTCCCGAGCCTGTATCGCCACGGAGAACGAGACGGCGTACGACTCGTCAGGCCGGCACGCGTGCGTGGTGCGGCATCGAGCGGAACGTCGGGAGAGAGGGGACGGGCCGCAACCGGGATCGAAATCCCGATCGGGCAGGTGCGGGTATCAGACGCGGTGGATGTGCCTGATATTCAGGACTGCGTTTTAATTCAGACTTGCCGATCCCGCACGGGACCGGACACGGACGACGTGCGCAGACGCATGATTCGGCGTCTGCGCGCGGAAGATGACACGGCCGCTCAGGCGCCGACGGTCTGCTTGTTCGACGCGGCCAGTTCCGCGTCCATGAGCGCGGCGTGCGCCTGCGCATCGCTCTCCGACAGCAGTTCGCCCTCCCACTTGGCCACCACCGCACTGGCGATCGAGTTGCCGACCGCATTGGTGGCCGAGCGCCCCATGTCGAGAAACGTGTCGACACCGAGGATCAGCAGCAGGCCGGCTTCCGGGATGTTGAACTGGTGCAGCGTCGCCGCGATCACGACGAGCGATGCGCGCGGCACGCCCGCCATGCCCTTCGAGGTCAGCATCAGCACGAGCAGCATCGACACCTGCGTGCCGAGCGACAGGTGAATGCCGTAGGCTTGCGCGATGAACAGCGACGCGAACGTGCAGTACATCATCGAGCCGTCGAGATTGAACGAGTAGCCCAGCGGCATCACGAAGCTCGAGATCTTGCGCTTCACGCCGAAACGGTCGAGCGCGTCGAGGATCTTCGGATAAGCGGCCTCCGAGCTCGCGGTCGCGAACGACAGCATGAACGCTTCCTTGATCAGCACCAGCAGCTTGAATACGCGCGGGCCGATGAACAGCAGCCCGGCCAGCACCAGCAAGGTCCAGAGCAACGTCAGGCTCAGGTAGAAGTCGGCCATGAACACGGCGAACTTGTACAGGATCGACAGGCCGTTGACCGCGACCGTCGCCGCCATCGCGGCCATCACCGCGAGCGGCGCGAGCTTCATCACGTAGCCGGTGATCTTCAGCATCATGTGCGACGTCTGTTCGATCACGGCCACGAGCGCCGCGGCCCGTTCGCCGAGCGAAGCCAGCGCCACCCCGCAGAACATCGAGAACACGACGATCTGCAGGATCTCGTTGTTGGCCATCGATTCCGCGAAGGATTTCGGCACCATGTGCCCGATGAAGTCCTTCAGCGTGAACTTCGCCGTCGCGAGATTCGCCGTCGCGCCGATATCGGGCAGCGGCAGGCCGAGGTTCTCGCCGGGCCGCAGGAGGTTCGACATCAGCAGGCCGAGCAGCAGCGACAGCAGCGACGCCGTCACGAACCAGCCCAGCGCCTTCGTGAACACGCGTCCGACCGACGCCGCATCGCCCATGTGCGCGATGCCGACCACCAGTGTCGAAAACACCAGCGGGCCGATCACCATCTTGATCAGGCGCAGGAACACGTCGGACACCAGCGAGATATAACCGGCGATCTCGGTCGCGGCCTTCTTGTCCGGAAAATTGGTGTAAATCATGTAGCCGATGATGATCCCCATCACCATGGCGGCCAGGATCCAGACGGCCGCGCCTCCCCTTCTCTTCATGATAAGGATTCCTTTTCATCAGGAACGAGTGAACCTCGTCGAAATTGATTGGCCGACCCGCCGCGATCCAGCGCCACGGGGTCGCTTCGATCCGTCTCCGCCGAATCGGGCCGGTCGCACCGGCGCCTTACAGATCGCTTCCGTACCTGCGTGGAAGGCACCGCCTGCTTCGCCGGATACCCGATCCTCCCGTTTCATATTCCGGCGCACAAGGCGCGCTGACATTCATTGACAATCCATCCGCAGACGGACCGAATCGATCCGGAAATCCATTCTCGAAAACCCGCGGACATCGCGCGTCACAACAGCGGCAACGCATTCCGGATGTGCTCGGCAAACGCTGCCGTCAGATGCGACGGCCGTTTCCGGTCGAACTTCAGCGTAATGCCGACAGCCGGCAGCGGCGGCAGCCGCGGGCCGCCGACGACGATCGCGAGGTCGGCCGGCACGGCCGTCTGCGTCATCACCGCGAACGCCTGCCCCGAGCGCACCAGCGCGATCAACCCCGCGAGGCTGCTGCTCGCATACGCGACGCGGTAATCGCGGCCGACGCGATCCAGCGCGTCGCACGCCGCGATGTGATCGAGCGTGTCGCGATCGGACAGCGCGAGCGGCAGCGGATCGAAATGCTCGGGCTCCAGCCCCGGATAACCGATCCACACGAGTTGCTCGCGGCGAATGATGTCGGCGTGCGCGCCGTCGTCCGGCAGCGAAATCATCGCGAGATCGACCGCGCGTTTCTCCAGCTGTTCGAGCAGCCGCGGCGTCGGCCCGCACACGACCTCGACGATCGCCTGCGGATGCTGGCTCGAAAACTGCCGCAGCAGCGACGGCAGCCAGACCGCCGCGTAATCGTCCGGGCACCCGAACCGGATCGACCCCGACAACCCCGTGCCGCACAGATCGGCCATCGCCTCGTCGTGCAGCCGCAGGATGCGCTGCGCGTGCACGAGCAGCCGCTCGCCCGGATGCGTCAGCACCACGCCGCGGCCGGTGCGCTGGAACAGCGGCTGGTCGACGACTTCCTCGAGCCGCTTCATCTGCTGGCTGAGCGCGGACTGGGTCCGGCCGACGCGCGCCGCCGCGCGGCTGAGCGCGCGCACCTCGGCGATCACGACGAACGACCGCAGCAGGTCGATTTCAAGCGAAAGTCCCAAGGTATTAGCTCCTTTTCTACCTTGCATAAGAACTATTCGTTTCCATCAAACCAGACGCGCGCCTAGACTGCAAGCGATCCCAGCCCTTTTGCGCGGAGACGCCCGATGTCCCTGAACGACGACGCAACCTTCTGGCGCAACGCCAGGCAGCACCTGGTCCGCTACGGCGGCACGTTCGAGCCGATGATCATCGAGCGCGCGAAAGGCAGCTTCGTCTACGACGCCGACGGCCGCGCGATCCTCGATTTCACGTCGGGCCAGATGAGCGCGGTGCTCGGCCACTGCCATCCGGAGATCGTGTCGGTGATCAGCGACTACGCGGGCAAGCTCGACCACCTGTTCAGCGGCATGCTGTCGCGGCCGGTCGTCGATCTCGCGACGCGCCTCGCCGACGTCACGCCGCCCGGGCTCGACCGCGCGCTGCTGCTCAGCACCGGCGCGGAATCGAACGAAGCGGCGATCCGGATGGCGAAGCTCGTCACCGGCAAGTACGAGATCGTCGGCTTCGCGCAGTCGTGGCACGGGATGACGGGCGCGGCCGCGTCGGCCACGTACAGCGCGGGCCGCAAGGGTGTCGGCCCGGCGTCGGTCGGGTCGTTCGCGATTCCGGCGCCGTTCGCGTACCGGCCGCGCTTCGAGCGCAACGGCGCGTACGACCCGCTCGCCGAACTCGACTACGCATTCGACCTGATCGACCGCCAGTCGAGCGGCAACCTCGCCGCGTTCATCGCGGAGCCGATCCTCAGCTCGGGCGGGATCATCGAGCTGCCGGAAGGCTATATGGCGGCGCTCAAGCGCAAGTGCGAGCAGCGCGGGATGCTGCTGATCCTCGACGAGGCGCAGACGGGCGTCGGCCGCACCGGCACGATGTTCGCGTGCCAGCGCGACGGCGTGACGCCCGACATCCTGACGCTGTCGAAGACGCTCGGCGCGGGCCTGCCGCTCGCGGCGATCGTCACGTCCGCGGCCATCGAGGAGCGTGCGCACGCACTCGGCTACCTGTTCTACACGACGCACGTATCCGACCCGCTGCCGGCGGCCGTCGGCCTGCGCGTGCTCGACGTGGTGCAGCGCGACGGGCTCGTCGCGCGCGCCAACACGATGGGCGACCGGCTCCGGCGCGGGCTGCTCGACCTGATGGAGCGGTTCGACTGCATCGGCGACGTGCGCGGGCGCGGGCTGCTGCTCGGCGTCGAGATCGTCAAGGATCGCCGCACGAAGGAGCCGGCGGACGGGCTCGGCGCGAAAATCACGCGCGAGTGCATGAACCTCGGGCTCAGCATGAACATCGTGCAGCTGCCCGGCATGGGCGGCGTGTTCCGGATCGCGCCGCCGCTGACCGTCAGCGAGGCGGAGATCGCCCTCGGCCTGTCGCTGCTGGAGCAGGCGATCACGCGCGCGCTGTAACGCGCGTCCCCGCCTCGCACGAACCGTCGTGCCGGGTTGCCCGACCGGCACGACGGACGCCCGCCCGATCGATCAGCCTGCTTCCGCCGCCCACGCGTGCGCATCGGCACCGGCCGGCATGTGCAGCGGGCTCGACGGATCGGTCGCCGCACGCCATACGGCTTCGGCGACATCCTGCGCATGGGTGATCGGCCCCGTCGCATCGAGCATCCGCGCGACGGCCTTCCCGACGAATTCCGCATACGCCTCGTGCTCGAAACCGTGCATGTTCGCGCGTGCGTTGTCGCCGAAACGCGTGTCGGGCGCACGGCCCGGCAGCACGAGATGCGTGCGCACGCCGAACGGCGCAAGTTCGACCGCCATCGATTCGGTGAACGCATTGACCGCCGCCTTGCTCGCGCGGTAAGCGCTGACCAGCGGCAGCGCCTTCAGGGTGACGCTCGACGTGACGTTCACGACCACGCCGGCGCCGCGCTGGCGAAACTGCGGCAGCACGGCCTGCGTGAGCGCGATCGTGCCGATCGTGTTGGTCTCGAACAGCGCGCGCACCGTGTCGAGCGGCGTCAGTTCGGCCGGTGCGGCCGCGCCGAAGCCGGCGTTGTTGACGAGTACGTCGATCGGGCCGGCCGCGTCGATCGCGGCGCGGATGCTGTCCGCGTTCGTCACGTCGAGCGGCAGCACGCGCAGGTTAGCCGACGGCGGCAGCACGTCCTCGCGCGGCGTGCGCATCGTCGCGACGACCCGCCAGTCGCGGGCCAGGAAATGGCGCGCGATCTCGAGGCCGAAGCCGGAGGAACAGCCGGTGATCAATACGGTCTTCATGCAAACTCCTGTGACGGGTGGGGCAGGTGTTCGTACGATAGATGGCTGGATCCGTATTCGCTACAATCTAAAATCCGCTTTTCATTTGCGAGAGTCCGGCGATGATCGACCCGCTGACCGAAGTCGTGACGCTGCTGCAACCGGGCGCGCGGCACTCGAAGTACGTGCGCGGCGCGAGCCCGTGGGCGATCAGCCGCACGGTCGCCGGCGAGCCGTTCTACTGCGCGATCCTCGACGGCGGGTGCCGGATCGCGATCGACGGGCATGCGCCGATCGAGCTGCTGCCCGGCGATTTCATGCTGATTCCGGCCGCGCACGGCGTCGCGATGTCCAGCCTCGAACCGCCGGCGCCGGGCGTCGAGACCGCACCGCCCGTCGCGCTCGAGCACGGCGAATACCGGATCGGCGATCCGGCCAACCCGGTCGACACGCGGATGATGGCGGGCAACTGCAGCTTCGGTTCGCCCGACGCCTCGCTGCTGGTGTCACTGCTGCCCCGCTTCGTGCACGTGCGCGGCGAACCGCGGCTGACCACGCTCGTGCAACTGGTGCGCGACGAATCGCGCGCGCAGCGGCCTGCCCGCGAGATCGTGCTCGCGCGCCTGCTCGAAGTGTTGCTGATCGAGGCGCTGCGCTTCACGTCCGGCACGAACGCGTCGCCGGGCCTCGTGCGCGGCCTTGCCGACAACCGCCTGGCCGCGGCACTCCGCCAGATGCACGAACGCCCCGCGCACCCGTGGACGATCGTCGAACTCGCGAAGGAAGCCGCGCTGTCGCGCTCGACGTTCTTCGAACGCTTCAGCCGTGCGGTCGGCGTCGCGCCGATGGAATACCTGCTGACGTGGCGCATGGCGCTCGCGAAGGACCTGCTCCGCCGCAACGAGGGCCGCATCGCGGAGGTCGCGGGGCGCGTCGGCTACAGCTCGGCCAGCACGTTCAGCGTCGCCTTCACGCGGCACGTCGGCCGGCCGCCCGCGCAATATGCGCGTGAAGCACAGGCGGCGGCGAACGACGCATGAGCCGCGCCCGCCGCCGCCATCCCGCGACCTGCGTACACTATCCGTCACGCAACGACCACGCGCGAGGCATCCGATGACGACAACCGCCACGACCGACCACTGGCTCGTCGCACGGCGCGATGCGGAAACCGGCATCGAAAGCCTGCACGCGCATTTCACCGGCCATGCGTACGACGCGCACGATCACGACGACATGCTGGTCGGCTTCACCGAACAGGGCGTGCAGCGCTTCCAGTGCCACCGGTCGCTGCATACCAGCGTGCCGGGCCGCGCGATCCTGATCGAGCCGGGCGCGATGCACGACGGCCACGCGCCCGAGGCCGGCGGCTTCACCTACGGCATGCTGTACCTGCCGCAAGCGTGGGTCGAGCGCGCCGCGCGCCGGCTGAACCTGCCGGGCCTCGGCGGCGTCGAAGCCACGTTCGGCCATACGCTCGTCGACGACCGCAGCCTCGTCGACGCGATCCGCAACGCATTCTTCGCGATCCACGACAGCGAAGGCCGGCTCGCCCGCGACCAGACGCTCGACCGCCTGCTGACGCGGCTCGGCGGCGAACTGCGCGGCCCGCCCGCGCTGGAAAGCGGCGTCGTGCCGCCCGCGATTGCCCGCGTGCGCGACCTGCTGCATGCACACATGGACGGCAATATCGGCCTCGATGAACTGGCGGGCGTCGCCGGCATCGACCGATTCCGGCTGACGCGGATGTTCCAGCGCGCCTTCGGCACGTCGCCGCACGCGTACCTCGTCCGCCTGCGGCTGCGCGCCGCGCGCCGGCTGCTGGCGGCCGGCCGCACGCCCGCGCAGGCGGCCGCGGACGTCGGGTTTGCCGACCAGAGCCATCTGGGCCGCTGGTTCCGCCGCGCGTACCGGATCACGCCGGCCGCGTACCGACAACTCTGCACAAACGTTCCAGACCGATCGCGCGCGGCATCCGATCATGGACGCTCCAACCAGGAGCAAGCATGTTCGATACGAAAGTAGCGCTGATCGTGCGCGACGATCTCGCCGCATGGCAAAAACTCAACGTGGTCGCGTTTCTCGCGACGGGGGTCGCGGCCGGCGCGCCCGACGCGCTCGGCGAACCTTACGAGGATGCGGCCGGCCGCCGCTACGGCCGGATGCTCGGCCAGCCGATGCTGGTATTCGCGGCCGACCTGAACGGGTTGCAGGCCGCGCACCGGCAGGCGCTATCGCGCGAACTGACGATCGTGCCCTACGTGCGTGCGATGTTTTCGACCGGCCACGACGCAGCCAACCGCGCGGCGTTTCGCGCCGAGGATGCGGCCAATCCCGATCTGGTCGGTCTGGCGCTGCACGGGCCGAAGAAGGCCGTGGACAAGGCGGTGAAGGGGCTGGCGTTGCATGCCTGAACGTCGCCGCGCGGAAGCTTGCCCGACGCGTCGGGTCAGCGATGCGCGAGCACGTTGACGAGCTTGCCGAACGGATCGCGCACGTAAAAGCGCCGCACGCCCCACGGCTCGTCGGCCGGCCCGTATTCGACGGGAATGCCGGCCGCGCGAACCCGTTCGAGCGCTTCGTCGACGTCGTCGACCTCGATCGACAGATCGGGGGTCGGCGTGCCCGATCCGCCCTGCGACGCGAAGCTGATCTGTACGTCCATCTGCTCGGCATTGCCGTAGGTCGCGATCCAGCCGTGATCCATCAGCAGGTCGAGACCGAAGATCTGCCGGTAGAAACGCGTTGCGTCGTCGACCGACCGTGTGTCGATGTTGGCGACGATCCGTTTGACTTTCATCGGGTTCCTTCGCGAGTCGGGTTGTCTCGCGACGCTACACCGGAATCGCCCGCGCGGCCAGCCCGTCAGCGCCCGGCCGCCTTCATCTCCGCCCGCCGCGCCCGCGGGGGCCGCTCGACGCGCCTGCCCGCCAGCCACACACCGATCGCGACGACGACGATGCCGAGATAGGTCGTCACCTCGATCCGGTCGCCGAACATCCATGCGGCCCACAACAGCGTCACCGGCGGCTCGAGATAGACGAGGGTCGCCACGCGCGTCGCAGGCATGCGCTTGAGCAGCGCCCACAGCGACAGGTACGCGATGAAGGTCGAGAACACCGTCAGCCACACGACCGACACCCATACGTTCGGCTGTGTCGGCACATGCAGATTGCCCGTGACGATCCCGCACGCGGCGAACAGCACGAGGCTCACGCACCCTTGCACGAACAGCGGCAGGAACAGCCCGTCCTCGTTGCTGCGCGCGGCCGTCAGCGCGCGCCGCCGCTGATAGATCGTCGCGATCGACAGCCCCAGCGCGGACACCAGCGGCAACAGGTACATGACGATCCCGACCGACCCGGCCGGCAACGCATATTGCCCGCCGATCACGATGCCCACGCCGACGAACCCGACGACGAGCCCGGCCCACTGGCGCGCCCCGCTGCGCTCGCTGCCCTCGAGCGACGTCATCGCGGCCGTGATGAGCGGCTGCAACGCCGCGACGATCGCGGCGATGCCCGGCGGCAGCCCATGCTGAATCGCGATGTACACGCAGGTCAGGTAAAGAAACTGCGACAGGAAGCCGATCACCGCGTGATAGCGGATTTTTTCGAGCGTCAGGCGCCCCAGCCGCCGGTTGAGGACGACCGCCAGGCACAGCGTGACGAGCAGGAACCGCCAGAACAGCAGGTTGAACGCACCGGCCGTCTCCGCGCCGAGCTTCGCGCCGATGAAACCGGAACTCCACGACAACACGAAAACGAGCTGAAGCAGGAATAGCTGCATGGGGCGACGGCTCTCAGAAGGGGGCCGGAGACAGGCGCTGGTCGTCCAGGTCTTCGGGGCGAATCGGTTCGAGCCCCAGGCGGCGGTACTGCAATTCGGCGTCGTCCCGGAGGGCGCGCTGCAGCGCCAGCCAGTTGACGATCGTGCGGGGAATGCCGTCGTCCGACGCGAGATGCCAGAACCCGTTGTCGTCCTCGCGCGTGTACGGGCAATGAAACGACAGCACCAGCGACATGCGGCGTCCGGCCTCGACCGGCTCGACGCCATGGAACAGCTTGCTGCCGTAGATGAGCAGCGCGTCGCCCGCGCGGTCCAGGTTCGCGGTCTTCACATGCCGGCGTTCCTTGTCGTGACGATCGAACGTTTCCGCGGTCGATTCGTAGAACAGAAAGTTGCCGCCCTCGTAATCGGCGCGATCCGACAGCACGACGTTCAGCACGAAACTCGTGCCGTCGGTATGCCACATGCCGAGCGGCGCGTTGCCGCCTTCGCGCGAGTCCGTCGGATAGTAGTAATTGAACTGCGACCGCGCATTGACCATCGGATACGGAATCAGCGGGGCGCCGGCAAGACGCGACACCCGCATCAGGAACGCGCGGTCGTGCATCATGTCGTCGATGAAGCGCGACCGGTTCGTCACCGCGCGCACGCGCTTCGAGATGATCCAGTCGCTGCTCGACGCGCTGCGCTCCAGCGCGCGGCCGATCTCGCGCAACGCGCTCACCGCCTCGTCGGAGAACAGCCCGCGCAGATGGCACACCGCGTTCAGCGAATCGGAACGCGTGCCGCGCATCGGCACCTCGCGATAGCCGAGATCGTCGAGGTTGCGGCGGTATCGCACCTCGTAACCGTCGCGCAGGCATGCGCTCGTCCAGCGCATCGGTTCCGTCGCTGCGTCCAGCGTGCCGTCGACGTTCACGCCGGCCGACAGCGACGTCCGCAACGCGAGCCTCACCCGGTCGAACCCGCGCGCAAACACCGGCAATGCATTTCCCTTGTTCATCGCGTGCCTCGCTGTCGGCATTCCGGCATTCAGCCCTTGAACTGCGCGATCTGGTAGACAACGCTGCCGCCCCCGCTGCGCAGCTCCTCGATCACGCGGCAATTGCCGTGGCTCAGGCGCACGTTGCGGAATTGCTCCGGCGTGTACTTCAGGCAGACGTTGGTGATCAGGTGCCCGTCGGCGCCCGCCCTCGACACCGGTTGCAGCGTGACCGCGACGTGAAACTGGTCGCCGAGCAGATTGAGCCGCACGATCGACACATGATGCTCGCCGAGCGGCTCGAAGCCCTGCTGCCGGCTGACGATTTCGGAGAACCGCACCATGTTCTCGTTGCGGTAGAAGTTGTAGATCGGCTCTTCGCGCCCCTCCACGAGCAACTGCATCTCCGATACGACGTAGGTCGACTTCCCGCCGAGCGTGCGGATCAGCCGGCCGATCGTCACCGGCAACTCGTTGCCCTCCTGGAACCCGAGCATCGTGATGAACGTCACGTCCTGGCCCAAGTGGATGTGGTTCCACTGCACGTTCCGGTAATCGTCGGCGATGTAGTTGAAACAGCCGGGCGTTTTCAGGAACGGCATGATCGCGTGCCGCATCGTGTCTTCCGACGACTCGTTGATGTCGACGGCCGTGTAGCGCAGATGGTCCGGCCCGCCGCCGCTGACGGCCCTCATCAGCTCGGTCGTCTTGACCGGCTCGGGCCCGAGCTCGATGTAGTGGACATCGCGGCCGCGCGACAACGTGGCCAGCCGCTCGCTCAACGCGCCGATCGCTTCGCGCAACGAACCGTTGCCGTCGCGATCCGCACACAGCGCCGGGCTCCGCACGCCCAGCTCGTTCAGGTTTCGCATCAGCGAGAAGACTTCGCGCCCCGCTGCCCTGCGCCGCGCGTCATCGTCCGTGCGCTTCAGCGTCGAATACTTTTCGTGATTCTCGACCGTCCATACCGACTCCGCCTTCAGCTTCCTGTCCCGCACCAATGCATCTACGACAAAATCATTGATCGACATGAATCGTTCCCCGGATGCGTGCAACGCCCGACCGGCTGCCTGCCGTTGTCTGCCTGTTGACCCGAGAATATGGGATGCCCAATAATTCCGTCAATCGACATTACCTGAATCACTGATTCGGAAAAACCAAATCATGCCGCGCACCCTGGACGTCGACCTGCTGCGAACCTTCCACGCCGTCGCGAAGCTCGGCCGCTTCAAGGATGCGGCCGCTCACGTGAACCGCAGCCCGTCGTCGGTCACCGCGCAGATTCAGAAGCTGGAGGAAATGGTCGCGCAGCGCCTGTTCACGCGCAACAACCAGGCCGTCGAACTCACGCAGTTCGGCCACAAGCTGCTGAGCGACACCACCGAGTTCCTGCTGAGCCACGACCGGCTCGTCGAATCGCTGTCGCCGCAGATGTTGACCGGCAAGCTGCGGCTCGGTATCCCGGATTCGTACGCGGCGCACTTCATGGCGGAATTCCTGCCGCGCTTCGCCGCCGACCGGCCGCTGCTCGAACTGACCGTCGAGGCGCGCTCCAGCGAAGAATTGCAGCAGCTGTTCGCGCGCGGCCAGCTCGACATCACGATCGCCGTCGTGTCGAAAGCGCCGCCGCACGCCGAGCTGCTCAGCAAGACCCATCCGGTGTGGGTCGCCGCGCGCACGTTCAAGTTCAATCCCGATGCGCCGCTGCCGATCGCGGTGCAGCTGCAGGGCTGCCCGTATCGCGACACCGCGCTGAACGCGCTGAAGAAGGCGAAGATCGCGCACCGGATGCTGCTCGAGAGCGCCAGCTCGCCCGCGGTCGAAGCCTGCATCGCGAACGGCCTCGCGGTCGGGCTGATCGAGCACGATCGCGTGTCGGGCAACCTGACGAGCCATGTCGCCGGGATCGTGCTGCCCGATCTGCCGCCGCATCTGATCACGATCCTGACGGACGACAGCAATCGCGCCGCGCTGCATCTGCGCGACGTGCTGAAAAGCACGTTCAGGATCGGGTAGGAAAAGCAAGGCCGGGAACCGGCCCTGCATGCGGAAACGTCGAGAGCCGGACACCGCCGGCCCGTTGCAGGCCGGCGGCTTCCCGTCGCTCAGCCGCCGAGATACGCCTGCTTGATACGGTCGTTCGCGAGCAGGTTCGCGCCCGTGTCCGCCAGCACCACGCGCCCCGTTTCGAGCACGTAGCCGCGATCGGCCACACCGAGCGCCTTGTTCGCGTTCTGCTCGACGAGGAACACCGTGACGCCTTCGTCGCGGATCGTCCGGATGATGTCGAAGATCTGCGCGATCACGAGCGGCGCGAGGCCGAGCGTCGGCTCGTCGAGCAGCAGCAGGCGCGGCTTGCTCATCAGCGCGCGGCCGATCGCGAGCATCTGCTGCTCGCCGCCCGACATCGTGCCGGCCCGCTGCGCCGCGCGCTCCTTCAGGCGCGGAAACAGCTTGAACACGTGCTCGATGCCGTCGTCGATCTCGTGGCGGCTCGCGAAGAAGCCGCCCATCTTCAGGTTTTCGAGCACCGTCAGGCTCGGGAACACGCGCCGCCCTTCCGGCGAGATCGCCATCCCCTGCCGCATGATCTGGTGCGTCGACATCGCGGTGATGTCGTTGCCCTCGAACAGCACGCGGCCCGACGAGGCGCGCGGCGTGCCGCACACGGTCATCATCAGCGTCGTCTTGCCGGCGCCGTTGCTGCCGATCAGCGTGACGATCTCGCCCTTGTTCACCTCGATCGACACGCCCGCGAGCGCCTCGACCGCGCCGTAGTGCGTATGGACCTGTTCCAGCTTCAGCATCACTCTTCCCCCAGATACGCCTTGATCACGCGCGGGTCGTTGCGGACCGCTTCCGGCGTGCCGATCACGATCGGCCGGCCGTGCTCCATCACGAGGATGCGGTCGGACACGCCCATCACGAGGCTCATGTCGTGTTCGATCAGCAGCACCGATACGCCGAATTCACGGCGCAGCGTGTCGATCAGGTGCTGCAGCTCGATCTTTTCCTGCGGGTTGAGGCCGGCTGCCGGCTCGTCGAGCATCAAAAGCCGCGGATCGGTGATCATGCAGCGCGCGATCTCCAGACGCCGCTGGTGCCCGTACGACAGCGTGCCGGCCGGGCGGTTGGCGACCGACGTCAGCCCCATCCGGTCGAGCCACACGGCCGCGCGCTCGAGCGCCTCCTTCTCCGCGTGACGATACGCGGGCGTCGCGAACAGCCCGTGCAGCAACCCCGCCTTCACCTTGCGATGCTGCGCGACGAGCAGGTTCTCGACGACGGTCAGCGACTTGAATAGCCGAATGTTCTGGAACGTCCGCACGAGGCCCTTCAGCGCGATCTTGTGGCTCGGCAGCCCGGCGATCGGGTGGCCGTCGAGTTCGACCGCGCCGCCGGTCGGCCTGTAGAAGCCGCCGACGCAGTTGAACACCGTGGTCTTGCCCGCGCCGTTCGGCCCGATGATCGCGAACACCTCGTCGCGGCGCACGTCGAAATCGATGCCGTCCACCGCGAGCAACCCGCCGAAGCGCATCTGCAGCCCGGCGACCTTCAACAGTTCCGTATTCACGCTCATCGCGGCAGCTCCACGTGGGGACGGCTCGCGGGCAGCAGGCCCTGCGGACGCCACATCATCATCAACACCATCACGAGACCGAAGATCAGCATCCGGTACTCGGCGAACCCGCGCGCGACTTCCGGCAGCACGGTCAGCAGGATCGCCGCGAGAATCACGCCGAGCTGCGACCCCATCCCGCCGAGCACGACGATCGCGAGGATCAGCGCCGATTCGATGAAGGTGAACGATTCCGGATTCACGAGGCCCTGGCGCGCCGCGAAGAACGCGCCGCCGATCCCCGCGAACGCCGCGCCGAGCGTGAATGCCGACAACTTGATGCGCGTCGGGTTCAGGCCGAGCGAACGGCACGCGATCTCGTCGTCGCGCAGCGCTTCCCACGCGCGGCCCATCGGCATGCGGATCAGGCGGCTCGTCACGAACAGCGTGAAGCCGACCAGCACCAGCGCGATCAGGTACAGGAAGATCACCATGTGCTCGCCGCTGTATTCCAGCCCGATCAGTTCATGGAAGGTCTTCGCGCCTTCGACGCTCGCCGAGCGCGCCATCTCGAAGCCGAACACCGTCGGCTTCGGAATGCCCGAGATGCCGTCCGGGCCGCCGGTGAGGCTCGTCAGGTTGTTCGCGAGCAGGCGGATGATTTCGCCGAAGCCGAGCGTGACGATCGCGAGATAGTCGCCGCGCAGGCGCAGCACCGGGAAGCCGAGCAGGAAGCCGAACGTCGCCGCGGCGATCGCCGCGATCGGCAGGCACGCCCAGAACGACAGCCCGAAATACTGGTTCAGCATCGCGTACGTATAACCGCCGACCGCGTAGAACCCGACATAGCCGAGATCGAGCAGGCCCGCGAAACCGACCACGATGTTCAGCCCGAGGCCGAGGATCACGTAGATCAGCGCGAGCGTCGCGACGTCCACCGCACCGCGCGAACCGAAGAACGGCCACACGAGCCCGACCGCGAGCAGCACCCAGATGATCGCGCGCTGCTGCCGCGCGCCCATCGCGGGCGCCGCCGGCAGTTTCACGGCCGCTTTCGCGCGCACGAGCCACGGCTTGAACAACTGGAACAGGAACACGGCCGCGACCGCGATCCACACCGGCCGCCAATGCGGCGTCAGCACGACCTGGTAGCCGTCGAGCTTCAGCTGCAGGCCGAGCACCGGGATCGTGAGGATCGCCGTCAGCAACGCGGCGGCCACGGCATTTTTCAGCGCCTGGCCGAGCGAAGCGTCGGCGGCCGGGCGGCGAACGGAAATGACTTGACTCATCTGCGTCTCCCTCAGACCTTTTCGATGTCCGACTTGCCGAGCAGGCCGGTCGGGCGGAAGAGCAGGATCAGCACGAGCAGCCCGAACGCGACGACGTCCTTGTACTCGGCCGGCATGTAGCCCGCGGCGAAGGTTTCGGCGAGGCCGAGCAGCACGCCGCCGAGCATCGCGCCCGGGATGCTGCCGATCCCGCCGAGCACCGCGGCGGTGAACGCCTTGATGCCCGCGACGAAACCGATATACGGATTCAGCTTGCCGATCGTCAGCCCGATCAGCACGCCGCCGACGGCCGCCAGCATCGCGCCGAGCACGAACGTGAACGAGATCACGCGGTTCGTGTCGATGCCGAGCAGGTTCGCCATCTTCATGTCCTCGGCGCATGCGCGGCACGCGCGGCCCATCCGCGAATGCGAGATGAACAGCGTGAGCGCGATCATCAGCACGAGCGTCACGCAGACGATCATCAGGCGCGAATACGGGACGGTCACGTCGAAGTCGCCGCCGAGATGGATGTCGAACGCGCCGGAGATCAGCACGGGCACGGACACGTCGCGCGCCCCCTGGCCGATCTGCACGTAGTTCTGCAGGAAGATCGACATGCCGATCGCGGAGATCAGCGGCACGAGGCGCGGGCCGCCGCGCAGCGGGCGGTACGCGACGCGCTCGACCGCGAAACCGTACAGGCCGGTGACGATCACCGACACGATCAGTGCGGCGCCGAGCACGAGCGGCAGCGGATAACCGGCGGAAATGCCGATGGCCGTGAGGGTCACGAGGCCCACGTACGCGCCGATCATGTAGATCTCGCCGTGGGCGAAGTTGATCATGCCGATGATGCCGTAGACCATCGAGTAGCCGATGGCGATCAACGCATAGATCGCGCCCAGCGTCAGGCCGTTGACCAGCTGCTGGGCGAATTGCGGAAAGAAGTCAGTCATGTGCGGGAAGCTCCCGTTGGCGCTGGGTCGCCTGCCGCCGCCGGATCACGGCGTTCGGCCGCGCGCAACGCACGGTGTCGTCTCGGGCCGCCCGTTGGCCGCGCGATGGGCCGATGCGCGGCCAATACGCGCCCGCCCCGTCCGGGTCTCGGACAGGGCGGGCGCGCGGGCGGGTACGCCGTATTACTTGGCGGCGGTCTTCGTCGCGTCCTTGTGCCACGTGTAGACGACGAACTTGAACGCCTTCAGGTCGCCCTGCGCGTCGTACGCGACCTTGCCGATCGGCGTGTCGAACGTCGTCTTGTGCATGTACGCGGCGACCTTCGTCGGGTCGGTCGTCTTCGCTCCCGCGATCGAGTCGGCGATGATCTTCACCGCTGCGTACGACGGCATCTGGAACGGACCGTTCGGGTCGCGCTTCTTGTCCGCGAACGCCTTCACGAGCGCCGCGTTGGCCGGGTCGGCCGAGAAGTCGGCCGGCAGCGTGACGAGCATGCCTTCCGAGGCCGGGCCGGCGATCGCCGTCACGTCCTTGTTGCCCACGCCTTCAGGCCCCATGAACGTGGCCTTCACGCCCTGCTCGCGCGCCTGGCGCATCAGCAGGCCCATTTCCGGGTGGTAGCCGCCGAAGTAGACGAAATCGACGCCCTGCGACTTCAGCTTCGTGATGATCGCCGAGTAGTCCGAATCGCCGGCGTTGATGCCTTCGAACAGCACGACCGGGATCTTCGCGGCCTCGAGGTCCTTCTTCACCGACGACGCGATGCCCTGGCCGTACGACTGCTTGTCGTGCAGGACGGCGACCTTCTTCGGCTTCACGTTGTTGATGATGTAGTGCGCGGCGGCCGGCCCTTGCTGGTCGTCGCGGCCGATCGTGCGGAAGATGAAGTGGCGCTTCTTGCCTTCGGTCAGCTGCGGCGCGGTCGCCGACGGCGTGACCATCACGATGCCTTCGTTCTCGTAGATGTCCGAGGCCGGGATCGTCGAACCCGAGCACACGTGGCCGATCACGTACTTGATCTTCTGGCTGACGATCTTGTTGGCGACGGCGACGGCCTGCTTCGGTTCGCACGCGTCGTCCATCATCACCACTTCGAACTTGTTGCCGCCCGCACCGCCTGCCGCGTTGATCTGTTCGATCGCGGTCAGCGCGCCGGCCTTCACCATGTCGCCATACTGGGCGACCGAGCCGCTCATCGGACCAGCAATGGCGATCTTCACGGTTTCCGCTTGCGCGGCGGCGGCGCCGGCGGCGAACAGCACGGCGGCAACGGAAATGGACGTAAGACGGGACAGCGTCATCTGGGAGCTCCTCGATGTTGTTTAGTCATACGGGCAAAGGCGGCATGACTTGCGCAATCGAACAGCACCCGGGGCGAGGACATGGGACACGCCCGAGACACATAGAAGACGGAACTCCAGCGGAATGTTGCGTAGCGGGGCCCGGCTCTTGCAGTCCCCGGAGGGGGACGTCTGGTTCGGAAAGACATCGTGATGCGTCTTGCATTGCGCAAGCGTTTCGCCTGCCCCGCTTGCCAGATCGCTGGTTCGGAGGGATGGTCCGACAGCCATTGGCAAGGCAGTCGAAATTATATGGGCGTTTTTAAATCGTCTGTCAAAAATGCCTGTCGACTGAGGGAAAACACGTAGGGTTTGGGTGTTGTACGGTGGCGACGAGGGCGCAACCCCGGTGGGGCGGGAACGTTTGCGTGGGGTGCAATCGGGTTGCGATAACAGGTGGCGGGATAGATCGGTGCCTTGTCGTGCAAGGGTTTGGGCGATTCTTCGCCGAGTCCGGCACGATCGGAGGGTGCCAGGAGGCCGATCGCGAAAAATCAATCAACTGACGATTGGGGCAGCAAGCACCAATGAGGGGCGTTCGCGCGAAGCGGTAAAACCTTCCATTCACCGACGATTTCATCGTCACAGAAAGCAAATTGTTATTTTCATGAAATAATACGAACTCGCTTCTGCAATCCAGCCAGCCTTCCCGCGAACCGCGCCACCGCGCTTCGCCGCGTCGCTTCAGGGCCGCACCAACGCCCGTCCGTCGTTCAGTCTCGCCAGCCAGTGATCTGCCGTTTTTCTCCATGCACATCACCTGATTGGGATCGCTGATGAGTCACGCTCTTCGCTTGTCTTTCGCCGCTGCGTTCGTGTGGACGCTTTCCGTTTCCGTAGCCGACGCCTCGGAGCGCGGCACGCTGGCCGATCGGTCGGCCGGCGCCAATGTGTTTCGCTCGGAGCGTCGTGCTGCCGGTCGCGACGAGGTGCGTGCGCGGCGCGTCACTCGACGCGCGCAGTATGCCGTGCCCGCGGAACGCAGCCCGTTCGATACGCCCGATACGCGGCCGTTGCGAGTGTCCGGCAATACGCTCGAAGCGAAAACGCCGGCCGGACATGCATCCGGCTTCGTCTTGCCTGCGAATCGCGTCGCGCTCGGCGCGGGCGGCAGCGACAGCCTCGGGCGCGCGTTGCCCGGATCCGAACAGCGCGCACGGAACTGGAACGAATACCTGCGGAACAACGGTTCGAAACCGGTCGGCAGCGGCGGGGCGTATGCGCCGACGCGGCCGTACGATGCCGCACGCGGTCCGCACGGGACGCCGAATCCGTACGATCCGTCCGTACCGCAACCGGAAACACGGACGTTTTTCGACAACGGCGCGGGCACGCATTGCACGGCTACCGGAGGCGCGGGGACGTCGTGGTCGTCCTGCAATATCGCCTGGTGACGCAGGGTGGTAACGCCGCGCGGCGCGTCAATCCAAGTCCGCGCATGCGCGCCCGTTCGCGACCTCATCCTGTCCGCGCTATGCAAACCCGTACAGCTTCGCGGGGTTCGCAACGAATATCAGCTGCTGCCAGTCCGGACGCCCGATCCAGCCGGCGATCACGTCCAGCAGGCTCGCGTCGTCCGGCTTGTCCGTCTTCTGCGTCGGGTGCGGCCAGTCGGTGCCCCAGAGCATGCGCTCCGGCGCCATGCCGATCAGCGCCTTCGCGACCGGGGCGACGTCCTCGTAGGCAGGCGCGCCCGTCTTGCTGTCGACGTACGGGCCGGACAACGTGATCCACGTATGGCCCTTGTCGACGAGGCGTTGCGCGGTACGAAGCGCGGCCGACGCCAGCCCGCCGGGCTGCGGCACGTGCGCGATATGGTCGATGACGAGCGGACAAGGCAGCGCCGCGAGATGCGGCTCCAGCTCCGGCAGCCGCGCGCCCTGCACCACCAGCTCGATGTGCCATCCGAGGTTCGCGATACGCGCGGCGAGCGGCGCCAGCATGTCGAGCGTCGTCGCGCCCGGATAGCTCAGGTTGAACCGGATCGCACGGATGCCGCCGCGATCGAGCACCCGGAGTTCGTCGTCGCTCACGGTGCCGTCGACGACGGCGACACCGCGCGCGTCGCCGCCGAACTGCGCGATCGCCGCGAGCGTGCAGCGATTGTCCGTCCCGTACGTCGACGGCGTCACGACCACGTTGCGCTTCACGCCGATCCGCGCCTGCACGCGCCGGTATTGCGCGACGGTCGCATTCGGCGGTCGCAGCGTCGTGCCCGGCGCGACCGGGAACCGGTCGTCGTAGATGTGCATGTGACAGTCGATCGCCCCGTCGGGCAGCCGGAACGCCGGCGGCTCGATGCCGCTCGACCACGTTTCGTCGGCGGCGGCCGGCCTCGGCAATGCAGCCGAAGCCAGCGTCGCGCCGGCGATCCGGAGGAATTCACGCCTCGCCATGCGTGCCATGATCAGATGGTCCCCGTCTTGCCGACCAGCTTGCCGGCCGCATGATTGCGCGTGAGCAGCAGCAGCGTCGCGACGCTCACGAGCGTGAGGATCGCGAGCGGCATCAAGGCGAGCGCGTAGCTGCCCGTCGCGGCCTTCACCCACCCGTACACGTTCACCATCAGCCCGCCGCCGAGCAGGTTCGCGATCGCATTGACCGTCGCGAGCCCGGCCGCCACGGTGCTGTTGGACAGCATGTCGGTCGCGAGTGCCCAGAACGGCCCCTTGAACGAATACGCGCCGACCAGCACCGCGCAGAGCATGCAGACCGTCGGCAGCAGCGAGCCGCTCAGCGACGTCGCGAACAGGCCCACGCCGATCAGCAGCATCGGCACGGCCGTGTGCCAGCGCCGTTCGCCGACACGGTCCGAGCGCCGGCCCCAGTAAACCATCAGCACGGAGGCCACCGCGTACGGCACCGCGTTCAGCAGGCCGGTCTGCATGACGGTCAGGCCGAACGACTTGAGCAGCTGCGGCTGCCACACGGACAGCGTGCTGCCCGCCGCGGACGCACACGTGTCGACGAGCGCGAGGCACAGCACGTAGCGGTTGCGGAACAGCTGCGTGAGCGGCAGCGACGGCACCTTCTTGCGGGTCTTGTGGCCGGCGGCAAGCGCGCCCGAGAGCCACGCGCGCTCGTCGTCGTCGAGCCACTTCGCGTTTTCCGGCTTGTTCGTCAGCATGAACAGGCATGCGATGCCGAGCAGCACGGTCGGAATGCCTTCGAGGATGAACAGCCAGTGCCATCCGCGCAGCCCCCAGACGCCGTCCATCTGCAACAGCAGCGCGGAGATCGGCGAGCCGATGAAGCTCGCGGCCGGAATCGCGACCATGAACGTCGCGACGATGCGCGCACGATACTGCGCGGGAATCCAGTACGACAAATAAAGCAGCACGCCCGGGAAGAAGCCGGCTTCGGCCGCGCCCAGCAGGAAACGCAGCACGTAGAACGTCGTCGCGTTGTGCACGAGCGCGGTCGCCGCCGACACGATGCCCCACGTGATCATGATCCGGGCGATCCAGATCCGCGCGCCGTATTTCTGCAGCGCGAGATTGCTCGGCACTTCGAAAAAGAAGTAGGAAATGAAGAACAGGCTGCTGCCGAAGCCGAAGACCGTCGCCGACATCCCGAGGTCGTGGTTCATCTGCAGCGATGCCATCCCCACGTTGCCCCGGTCGATAAAGGCAAGCAGGTAGCAGATCATCAAAAAGGGAATGAGTCGCCAGACGACCTTTCGTATGGTCCGGCGCTCGATCGCGGACGCTTCCATGAACCCGGTTTGCATGTTGTCTCCGTTTATTGTGCGCCTGGGCGCGTTCCTGTGAACCGTTGCCACGCGATGACCGCCATGACGCCGCACGCGAGCACGGCGGCCATTGCCGCGAAGGTGTGTCGCACGCCGAGCGCCTCGGATGCGCTGCCGACGAGCAGGTAACCGAACGGCATCGTGCCGTTGTAGGCCATGCCGTACATCCCGACGAGCCCGCCGCGCACGTGATCCGGGCACTGGCGCTGAATGGTCGCGTTCGTCGACGTGGCCGCGAACGTGAGGCTGAAGCCGAGCGCATAAAACGCGGGAATCGATCCGGCCGCATCGGTCGTCGCGGCCAGCACGGCAAGCGCGCCGACCGCCGTCCACGGTGCATACGCGATGAACCGGTGCGACGCGCGCGGCCCGAATGCCGACGACAGCAGCACCGCCGCGCTCAACGAGCCGGCGCCGGCGCACGCGAAGAACACGCCGGTAAAGCGCGCCGCATCGTGAAAGCCCTGGTCCGCGAGCAGCGGCACGAGCGTCTGGTAGCTGCCGGCGAACAGGCCGATGCACGCGAGAATCGGCAGATAGCGGGCCGAGAACGCATCGGACAGGACATAGCCGACCGCATCGCGCAGGCCGCTCTCCGCGCGCGACGGGCGGCCCGCCGACGCGGTCCGGATCGACCGCACGCACGCCGCCATGAAGCACAGCGCGAGCGCATAGATCGCAAACGACGTCCTTGGCCCCAGCGTCGGATAGACGAATCCGGCGATGGTCGGGCCGACCATGCGCCCGACGTTGTAGACCATCGTGTTCATCGCGACCGCGTTGGAGGTGTGCGTCGCGTCCTGCAGGCTCGTCAGCAGCAGCACCTGCCGCGCGGGCGTTTCCACCGCGCTCGACACGCCGATCGCGAGCGCATGCGCGAGGATCAGCTTCACGCCGAGCAGGCCGAGCAGCGACAACGTGAAGAGGCTGCCGGTCAGCAGCAGCGACGCCGTCAGCACGCAGAGCGTCACGCGGCGCGCGTTGGCCGCGCCGATGCGGGAGCCCGCCACCGGCGCGACGATCAACTGCGGCCCGTACAGCAGAAAGTTGAGCAGCGCGAGGATCGCCCCCGAGCCGGACAGGTGATAGACCAGCAGATTCAGCGTGACGTTCTGCGTCCAGCTGCCGAGTACCGACGCGACCTGCCCGCTCAGATAGCGCCGCAGCGACGCCTCGGACAGCGCCGGAAACAGCGTGCTCACCCACCCCGCTCGCGTTGCCACGCTCATGACAGCGCCTTTCCGCGCGTTTCGGGCGCGAACAGCACGACCGCGGCCGCGGCGACGAACGCGACGATCGTCGTCGCGAGCCCGAGCACGAAACCGCCCGACGTCGACGCCAGCGCGCCGATGATCAACGGCGCGATGAAGCCGCCGAGCCGCCCGCCGTTGTACGCGAGGCCCATGAAGAACCCGCGCGATGCCGTGTTGCCGATGATCTCCGCGAGGAACGGGCCGGCGCCCGCGAAGATGCCGTTCACGCTGAAGCCGGTCAGGAAGATCGCGGTCATCAGCAGCCACGGATTCGCCGACACGATGTACACGCCCACGGCCATCGCGCCGACCAGCAGATAGGCCAGGAACATCGGCCGCCGGCCGAGCCGGTCGACCCATGCCGAGAACAGCAGAAACCCGGCAATCGCGCCGAACTGCAGCGCAAGCACGAACTTGAGGCTATGCACGAAGTCGAGGTGCTTCACCGTGACGAGGAACGTCGGCGTCCACGTGAATACGCCCCAGTAGAGGTATTGCAGGAAGAAGATGAAGCAGAAGGCTGTGAGCAGGCCGCGCACGTTCAGCTTCTCGTGACTGGCCGCGTCGAGCTTGCGGGCGTGCGGCTTCGCGTGCCGGCGTTCGAGCCAGATCGGCGATTCCGGCGTCTTGCGCGCGACCCAGAACAGGATGAAGAACGGCGACGCGCCGATCAGGAACAGCAGACGCCAGCTGTCGCCGGCCAATCCGCCATGCGCGGCGCCGACGATGCCCGAGATCACGATCGCGAGGATCGCGCCGACCGGCAAGCCCATCTGCATCAGCGCGCCGCCCTTGCCGCGCCGGCTCGGGTGCCAGGTCTCCGCGATGAGCGCCGCGCCGGCGGTCCAGGTGCCGCCCATGCCGAGCGCGCCGAAAAAGCGCAACGCGGCGAACGAATGCGCGTCGGGCGCAAATGCGATCAGGCCGGAAAACAGCGAGTAGATGCCGACGCACAGCAACGCGGTGCGCACGCGCCCGATCCGGTCCGACACGAAGCCGAACAGAATGCCGCCGACGATCTGTCCGGCCGCCGTGACGCTCGTGAACAAACCGAGCTGCGCCTTGCTCAGCCCGAACTGCAGCGCGAGCGTCGGCAGCAGCAGCGAAAGCAGGAACGAGTCGTAGCTCTCGAAGGTCCAGCCGAGCCCCGCGAGCGTCAGCGAACGCCGCTCGATACGGGTCATGCGCGTACCGCCTTTTTCCGCGGCAGCGGACGCCCTCTCCTGCGTCGCCACGGTTGCACTCGTCTTCATGGGTTGTCTCCGGGAATTGCGATGCGATACGTCGATGCGGCCGTCCGGCTGAACAGCGCGGCCTTTTCGTCGGCCGACATCGCCGACGCGAGTCGTTTGAAGGCGTTCCACAGCACGCGATAGCCGAACATCCCCTTGTCGACGGGGAAGTTGCTCTCGAACATGCAGCGATCGACGCCGAAGCATTCGACGCAGGTATCGAAATACGGCTGCCACGCGGCCGCCAGTTCCTGCGACGACGGCGGCAGGTCGCGCGCGGCGAAATCGAAACCGAACACGCTCATGCCCGCGCCGCCGAGCTTCATGCGCGTGTTCGGCAGCGCGGCGAGACGCGCGAGTTGCCGTTGCCATTGCGCACGGACTTCCGCATGCCGGCCGGCATGCGGGCCCACGCCGACCGGGCCGCCGAAATGGTCGATGACCACGACGACGTCCTCGCATGCGCGCGCGAGTTCGTACAGGTCGTCGAGCTGCGTGTGATAGACCCAGGCGTCGAGCGACAATCCGTAGCGAGCGAGCGTCGTCACGCCCCGCCGGAAAGCCGGATCCGACATCCGGTCGCGCGGCGGCGTGACCGGGCTCGATCGCACGTCGGGGCTCGCATGCCACGCGAGCGGATTGCGGATCCCGCGCAGTCGTCCGCCGGACACCTGCAGCATCGTGTCGAGCACCGCATCGAGCGCCGCGCCGAGCGACAGATCGGCGCCGCCGACGATGGCCTCGCAGCACCGCGCGGGGCCGTATGCGCCGCTTTCGAACATCGCGGCGATGCCGCTCGCGAATTGCACTTCGCCGACCGGCTTGAGCGCATCCGGCCCGCTGGCACGCAACATCGAGCGACACTGCACATAGACCGTCGACACGACCCGATGCCCGCTGCGCACGTCCGCGCCGAATTCGTCCGCGAGATAGCGCCCGGTCTGGCGGCCCCACAGGTGATGATGGGCGTCGACGATGGCAAGCTCGGCTTCGAGCACCGGCTCGTCGCGCAATGCGAGCCACTCGGGCCTGACGGGCAGATGGGGCGCGTGAACGGTCTGCATCGCAATCGCCTTAGAATTTCTGGCGCATGCCGATCACCACGCCCGTCTGGTTGTGATCGGGTGCAACCGTGCCGTAGCCGTTCACGCCAAGTGCGGAGCCGCCCTTGTTGCGCGCGAAACCGGCCGTCGCGTAGACATCGGTGCGCTTCGACAGCAGATAGTCCGCACAGAGCACGGCGAGCCACGGATCGGCACTGGTCGAATGCACGTCCTGGTAATACGCCGTTGCCGTGACCACGAACGCCGGCGACACCGCGTATTGCGCGCCGGCCCAGTACAGGTTCGCCGCGCTGGCTTCGGACCCGTTCGCGACACGAATCGGGTTCGCCGGCAGGAACGCGTTCGACGCATGCAGGTAGCGATAACCGGCGAATCCCTTCACCGGTCCGATCGCATACGACGCGGCGGCCGTCGCGCGACGCTCGGTGCCCGTGTTCGTCGCGACGGTGTTGCTGTTGCGCTGCTCGTACGACACGCTCGCGGCGAGCGGCCCCTGCGCGAAACTCAGCGCGCCGCTGAAGAAGCGGCCGGTGAGCTGCGCGCCCGGCACCTCGGCGCCGTATCCGGTGTCGTAGCGGGTGCTGTACATCGCTTGCGCCGTCAGCGGACCGAACACGCCGGTGTATTTCGCCGAATTGTCGATACGCGCGGCCGCCGCGTAGTCGAGCGACAGCACCGAATAGCGCGACGACGCGCCCATCGGGTCGAACGCCACGGCCTGTTCGTAGAAGAGCGAGTTCTGGCGGCCGAACGTCAGTTGCTGCCCTCGATAAGACAGCCCCACCCACGCCTGCCGGCCGAAAATCCGCGATGTCGTGGCGGCGTTCGCACCGAGGCCTTTCGTCGACTGCGCGGTCGTGCCGTCATTGATGTTGAAGCCGTCTTCCAGCTGGAAAATGGCCTTCATGCCGCCGCCGAGCTCCTCGACGCCCTTCAGTCCCCACCGCGAACCGGACAGGTTGCCCGATGCTTCGCGCGTCTGCGCGCCGCCGGTGCTCGTATTGTTGATGTGTTCGATGCCGACGTCGGCAATGCCGTACAGCGTGACGCTGCTTTGCGCATGTGCGACACCGCCCCCCCCCCAACGCCGCGCTCGCGACGGTGACGGCGCCGAGCACGAAGCGGGATTTCGGGCGGGCATTCTGGCTGGCCTGATTCGACAACATGGAGTCTCCAAACTGTTTTTTGTGGGTGGGTCTGACGAAGAAATATTCACGTCCTGCGGGCGGCGGGCGCTTCGCCGGCGCACGAGCCCGGATCGCCGAGCCATGCAATGGTCAGCGCACCGAGCAGCAGCACGGCCGACACGGCGACGAGCGGCGTGGTGAAACCGCCGGAGAACTGCTTGAGCGCACCGATCAGCGACGGTCCGACGAAGCCGCCGAGGTTGCCGACCGACACGATCAGCGCGAGGCCGCCGGCGGCGGCCCGCCCGGTGAGGAATCCGGACGGAATGGCCCAGTAAGTCGCCTGGAACGCGAGGATCCCGCTCACCGTGACGCACAGCGCGATCAGCTTGAAAGCCGGCGCGTGAATGAAGGCGCTCGCGCACAGCGCTCCGGCGGCGACGGCCAGTGCACCGGCGACGTACGGAATGCGGTTGGCCGCGCGATTGGCGACCCGCGCCCACCAGAGCATCGCGCCGGCACCGATCGCATACGGAATCGCCGTCAGCCAGCCGACCACCGCGTGTTCGACGCCGAACTGCCGGATGATCTGCGGCATCCACAAGCCGACGCCGAGCGAGCCGACGATCCCGCAGAAGTTGATGAACGCGAGCACGAACACGCGCCAGTTCGTCATGGCGTCGCGCAGGTCGCTGCCATGCTTCGCGCCGATGTCGCGCTGCTCGAACGCGAGGCGCTTCGCGAGCGACGCCTTCTCTTCGTCACCGAGCCACGCCGCTTTCTCGGGACGGTCGGCCAGCACGAACAGGCACGCGATGCCGAGCACCACGGCCGGCACGCCTTCGATCAGCAGCAGCCACTGCCAGCTGCGCAGCCCGTGCAGGCCGCCGAGTTCGAGCAGCGCGCCGGAAATCGGCGAGCCGATCATGTTCGCGACGGGAATGCCGACGAGGAACGCGGCCGTCACCTTCGCGCGCCACTTGCCGGGAAACCAGTGCGTGAAATACAGATAGATGCCGGGCGTGAATCCTGCCTCGGCGAGCCCGAGCAGAAAGCGCGCGGCCGCAAAGCTCTTCGGGCCGACGACGAACGCCGTCGCCATCGAGAACAGGCCCCACGTGATCATGATTCTCGCGATCCACACGCGCGCGCCGACCTTCTGCATGATCAGGTTGCTCGGAATCTCGAACAGGAAATAGCCGATGAAGAACAGGCCGGCGCCGATGCCGAACTGCTCGGCCGTGAGACCGAGATCCTTGTTCATCGTCAGCGCGGCAAAACCGACGTTGGTCCTGTCGAGATAACTGATCACGTAGCAGACGAAAATGAACGGCAGAATGCGCCGGAACGCCTTGGCGAGCGTGCGCTCGCTGGCCGCGTAATCGTCGGCGGTCAGGCGCTCCGCGGCTTGCGCGGCGGCGCGCGGTGCGTCCTCGCCGGCATGCAGCACGTGCGAAATGGTCATGCTTGTCTCCTTCGTCGCGCGGCTGGCGGCGCGATCTTTCGGCATGCGGGCGGGAAGCCGACGCGCGGCTTCCCGGCTCGTGGTCTCAGTCCTGCTTCGCTGCCTGTTTCGGCAGCGGGCCGGCAACGGTCATGTCCGCTTTCAGGATGGAACCCGACGTCGCTTCGGTGATGAAAAGCGTCTTCATGTCCGGGCCGCCGAAGCACACGCTCGTGAGCGACGCGCCTTTCGGTCCGGTCAGGATCTCGACGGGCTCCGCGCAGTGGTTGAGCACCCACACGCGGCCGAGCCCCGGATTCGCGACGAACAGGCGGCCATCGAGATCGACGGTGAGGCCGTCGGGGCCGCTCGGTCCGTAGGACGTGAAGAACTGGCTGACCTTCGTGACCGAGCCGTCGGCCTGCAGCGGCATGCGCCACACGGCATTGCCGCGCGTCATCGCGACGAACAGCACCTTCTCGTCGCGCGACAGGACGAGCCCGTTCGGGCTCGGGCAGGTATCGAGCAGCATGTCGAGCTTGCCGTCGGGCGACAGCCGGTACACGCGGCCCGTCGGATCGTGCAGTCCGGTCTGCCCCTGGTCGGTGAAATAGAGGTTGCCGGCCGAGTCGAACGTCAGGTCGTTCACGCCCTTGAAGCGCTCGGTGTTGCGGCGCTCGAGATACGGGCGGACTTCACCGCGCTCGATATCGAGCAGCATCACGCCGTTCCGGTAGTCGGTGATGATCAGATGCGATGCATCGAAGCGCTTCATCCCGTTGGGCTCGCCGTCGTATTCGGCGACGAGTTCCCAGTCACCTGACGGTGAAATGCGGAAGATGCGCCCGTGCGGAATGTCGGTAACGAACAGGTAACCGTCCGGATCCCAGACCGGCCCTTCGAGAAAGGAATCCGTGACCATTCCGCCGCGATTCGCGCGCGCCCATTCCGTGCGGACGTCCGGCTTGCGAAACTTCTCCGGCATGCGCGTGAAGACTTCGGCTTCGCGCACGTCGGGACTCGTCAGATAAAACATGCGTACCTCGATGTCCAGGGTTCAAGCCGCGCTGTGCGCGCGTTCGTCCAGCACCGCGAGGAGGTTGGCGGCCGCGCCCTTGCCCATGTTCACGTAGGCGGCATCGCTCACGCCGCCGACATGCGGAGACAGAATCGCGTTGGGGATCTGCTGGAACGGGTGCGGCACCGTCATCGGTTCCACGTCGAAGCTGTCGAGCCCGGCCGCGCGCAAGTGGCCGCTCGTCAGTGCGTCGGCAAGCGCGGCTTCGTCGATCAAGCCGCCGCGGGCGGTATTGACGAGGATCGCGCCGCGCTTGAAACGCGCGAGCGTGTCGCGGTCGAGCATCCGGCGGTTGTCGGCCGTCAACGGACAATGCAGCGACACGACGTCCGACTCCGCGTACAGCGTGTCGAGCGGCACCCGCTTCACACCGGCGGGCACTTCCTTCGCGAACGGATCGAACGCGACAACCTTCATGCCGAACGCCGCGCCGATCGCGGCCACGCGCCGGCCGATCGCGCCAAGCCCGACGAGGCCGAGCGTGCGGCCGTCGAGTTCGACGGACTTGTGCGTCGACTTGTCCCAATGGCCTTCGCGCATGCGGGAATCGAGCTGCGGAACCGACTTCGCACACGCGAGCAGCAGCGCCCATGCGTGCTCGGCGACGGCGGCCGCATTCGCGCCGACCGCGGCACGCACCGCGATGCCGCGTGCGGCGGCGGCGTCCTGATCGATCACGTCGATGCCGCTGCCGTGCTTCGAAATCACCTGCAGGTTTTCGGCGGCGTCCATGATGCGCGCGTTGATCTTGCCGTACCGGACGATGATCGCGACCGGCTTGTGCGCGATGCAGAGCGCGACGATGTCGTCTTCGGTCGGCTGCTTGCCGGCGAACACGACGTCGAACTGCGTGAGCATGTCGAGCGCTTGAGCCGCAAGGTCGGCGGCGGTCACGAGGACGACGGGCTTATGCGAAGCGGTCTGCATCACAGCGCCTCGCCTTCGGCCAGCATGCCGGCTGCGCGCAGTTCCTTCTCGATCCAGCCCGGACGAACGTCGCCCTTGTGGATCGCCGCGATACGCGCCGTTTCGGCATCGAGCTTTTTCTGCGCCAGATCGACGATGCGCGCGACGTCGGCGCGCGCAACGACGACGACGCCGTCGGCGTCGCCGACCACCAGGTCGCCCGGATTGACCGCCGTGCCGCCCAGCGAGATCGGCGCATTCACGCGCCCCGCGACACTTTTGGTCGGGCCGCACGGATTGAGGCCGGCCGAGAAGATCGGATAGTCGCCGTTGGCCAGTTCATGCGCATCGCGCACCGCGCCATCGATGATGATGCCGGCGATGCCGCTCGCCTTCGCCTGCGCCGCCATGATTTCGCCGAGCAGCGCGCACGAGATGTCGCCCTTGCCGTCGACCACGACGACGTCGCCCGGCTTCGCGACGGCGAGCGCCGCATGGATCGCCAGGTTGTCGCCCACGCGGACTTCGACCGTGATCGCGGGGCCGGCGACCTTCATCTTCGGCGACAGCGGCCGCACGCGGCCATGCACGGTGCCGCGGCGGCCGGCGACGTCGGCCAGGATCGCCGCTTGATAGCGGGCGGCGGCCTGAACGAGTTCGGGCGACACGCGTTCGATGTCGCGAATGATCGGGGAAGTGCTGACGGGTGGCTTGCTCATGATTCGACCTCGGGTTGTGCGTTGTACTCTGTACAACAGTGGTGTACATAGTGAAATCACTATAACCAGAGGGCGAGCATCATGGCACTGGCGTTTACCCTTTTACGTGGTAAACCATCATTTTACTCTGTACAATCCGTGTTGCATGTCGACAGGAGAGAAGAGATGGGAAATGAAGGGGTCGTTGCCGTGGAAAAGGCGCTTTCGCTGCTGGACTGCTTCAAGCCCGGTGCCGAATCGCAGTCACTCGCGATGCTGTCGCAGGCATCCGGCATGCACAAGACGACGGTCTATCGGCTGATGAACTCGCTGGAGCGAATGGGCTATGTCGTGCGAGCGCAATCCGGCAACTATTCGCTGGGACATCGTGTGCTGTACCTCGGCAAGCTGTACGAGCAGTCGTTCCATCTGTCCACGGTGGTTGAACCGGCGCTGCACGCGCTGGCCGCGCTGACGAAGGAAAGCGCATCGTACTACGTGCACGACAGCGGGCAGCGGCTTTGCCTGTTTCGGGCCGAGCCGTCCGAAGGCCTGCGTGAAACGCGGCTCGCGGGGACGATGCTGCCGCTCGACGACACGGCCATCAGCCAGGTGATCCGCTTCTGGGGACTCGGCGAACCGATCTATGACAAGCCGCCTGCGCTGCCCCTCTTCACCGCGGGTGCGCGCGACGTGCACACGGCAGCGTTCGCGGTGCCGATCTTCGGCGCCGGCGACAAGTTCATGGCGGCACTGACGCTTTCCGGTCCTGCGTCTCGTCTCAGCGCCGCATACGAGTCGGGCGAGCTGGATCGACCGCAACTGGATGCGGCCGCCGATCTGTCCCGGAAGCTGGGCGCGAGTGTCGCGCTCTGCGAAAACATCTACGGCACCTGATCCTCGCGGCGACCAACGCATGGTTCAGGTCGGCGCTGAAGCAACAGCGGTTGCCCAAGTCGCCGCGCGTTGGTTCGAGCTGACGACTGGAACTGGCGATACAGCGCCATTCCGCTACGCGTGCGTAGCGTGCCAACGCGGACTGTCTTGCCTGCCGGCATCGCGCTTCACGCAGAACAACGATGCCCGTCACCTCGGCGAAATCACAATCGCCGCCCGCCGATTCTGCGCCCGCCCGGCCGGCGTCCGGTTATCCCCTACCGGATCACGCTTCCCTTTCCCCGCGATCGCGATCTGCTTCGCATCCAGCCCGACGTCGACCAGCTCGGCGGCCACCACCTCCGCCCGCCGCTTCGACAACTCGAGATCGTATTTCTCCGTCCCGCTGTCATCCGAGTAGCCATACACCCGCACGCCGTTGATCCCCGACGACCGCAGCGTCCGCCCGATCCGTTCGACGATCCGCCGCACGTCCGGCTTGAGGTTGTACCGGTCGAAATCAAACAGAATGGGCCCGGTGGACCCGAACTCGAACCCCTGTCCAGTCTCCTGGAACCCGGCTGATTTCAGCGCCGTGACCTGCGTCTGCGTCAGCCCGCGATGAAGCGGCGGCGGCGGCGTCTTGCAGCCCCCCCAGCAGCATGCCCAGCAGCAATGCGCTTCCCACGCACAGCCGCTCCATGCTTACAGGAAACGAGTGGTTCATTTCGCATCCCCTTCGAGTGCGCCCTTGTTGAACGCGCTTCTTGTCAATCGCTGCCGCGGCCTCGCCCGCGGCGCGAAACGTTCATCCTCAAGCCGATCCGACCACCCCCTCCGCCAATTGCCAGGAGCCCGGCCGCGCACGCTTGGCGCGGTACATCGCGGCATCCGCCGCCCGCAGCAGGCCGCTCGCGTCCGACGCGTGATCGGGATACAGCGCAACGCCGGCACTCATCATGGTGGCCACCATGCGGCCGTCGGACAGCTCGATCGACGGCGCCATGCCGGACAAAATCCCGTCGGCGATCCGGCATACGCTGCCCGCTTCGGGCACCGCCGCCAGCATCACCGCAAATTCGTCGCCGCCCAGACGGGCGACGAGATCGGCCTCGCGCACCTGCGTACGCAGCCGCGACGCGATGCCGACCAGCACCGCGTCGCCGGCATCGTGGCCGAGACAATCGTTGATTTCCTTGAAGCGGTCGCAGTCGAGATACAGGACGGCAACCCGCTGCCCCGTCAAAGTCGCGTCGCACAGCGCAAGCGCGAGGCGCGATTCGAACTGCGCGCGGTTGGGCAGCCCCGTGAGCGCATCGTGCGTCGCCTTGTGCTCGAGCGACGCGTTCTCGTCGCGCAGCGTGTTCTGCCAGTCCTCGAATTCGTCGAGCAATGCATTGAAGTCGTCGCCGAGCTGGTTCAGTTCGGCGATCGCCACCGGTTCGACGCGCCGCGCAAAGGCGCGCTCGCGCCGCACCGCGTGAGCGACGCCCGCCAGCGCGCGCAGCGGCGAAACGATGTTGCGCAGCAGACGCTTCGAGCTGACATACGCGCCGAACACGCTGACGGCCAGGCAGCCGAGAATGCCGCCCACGCCGCCAAGCAGGAAGCCGAAGAACTGATGGCCGCGCCCGCGCACGACGACGTGTCCGACAATGATGCCGTCGTGCAGCACCGGGACGGTCACCGGCCCGGGCAGCGCCGCATCCGCCACGGCGCGTTCGAGCCGCGCGATGCCGTTGCCGGCAGGCAATTGCCACGTCGCGAACAGTTGTCCCTTGCTGTCCGTGACGACCACCTGTGCGACATCCTCGTCGCTGGCGATCAATCCGATCGCCTCGTTCGCCGCGACGCGATCGCCGAACACGAGCGCCGCCTCGACCGTGTAACCGAGCGAGCGCGCGAGCAGGTTCAGGTTGTTGCCCGCGTACGCGCGCAACGCGATCACGGCGACGACGATCAACGACACGGCCGCCATCGTCACCGCGATGAACGCGAGGCGCAGGTGCGCCCGACGCAGCACGCTTTGCAGCGTCGGGCGCGGCATGCGGGAAGCGGAAACGGGGAGCGCGGACCGTGTCATGGCGTCACCGGCCGCCGGGCGAGGTTGAGCACGTTCGGGTGCACGCGCACGCCGCTGCGCGCGACGGCGTCGAGATTGATGTCGAACGACACGCGATCGCCGTCGACACTCAGGCAGAACATGCCGCCCGCGGTGCAGGACGGATCGTGTTCCGAGATCGTCAGCACCGGATGACCGGCCACCGCGGTTCTCACCCGCGCGCGTTCGTCGTTGCTCAGCGTGCCGAGGTAGACGATGTCGCATGCGATGCCGAGCGCCGGATCGTCGGGACGTACGCGCTGCACGTCGACCAGCGTCGAGCCGGCCTCCAGCGTGTCGGTCAGGCCGCGCGCGTAGTCGGGCCGGCCCGTGACGCACAGATGCAGGCGAACGGGCGTGGTCGGCCAGCGCGTGAAGCTGACGATGCCGAGCACGACCTGGCGCACGGCGGAGTCGTGTGAGGAATGGGCCGGGTCGGCGTGATCGACATGATCGGCAGGGCTTGCGGCGGCGGCGAGGTGCATGGGATCGACCGGAACGTCGGTATCGACGGGCGCCCCTGCGAGCACGGCGGGTGCCGCGCCCAACCAGCAAACGATTGCGAACAGCGCGTGGCGCAACGAAGCGGCTCGGCCGAGACGGCCGGACACCGTCCGCGCGGCGATGGGCGCCGCGCCCGCTGACGTCGCTGCAGTCGCGAGACCGACAGCCGACGCGCACACTTTCGCATCCATGATGGCAACATCCGCTGGCGTCGCTCCGGCGCTGCCCCTCGCCTCTTCCCATGCGCGTGCAGGCACCGAATTACGCGCATGATGGCTTCATCTTAGGTAAAAATTCGGATGACCAAGCAGTGGGAAACACCCGATAAAACGTCGGAAAGTATGCGGAATCGGTACTGCGTCACGACGATGCGAGCGAAGGCGATGACCGGCGTCGATCCGGTGTCGACGCCGGTAGATTGGTCAGCGGATTGGATGCCCGCGGGCGGCAAACTTCATACGTTCATGCGCGCTATGCGATCGCCGACAAATCGAACGGCGTCTCCCGCAGGCGCGTCCCCGTCAGCCTGAACCCCGCATTCGCAATCGCCGGCGTCACCGCCGGGCTCGACAGCTCGCCGACGCCGCCCGGCACGATGTGAATGTCGGTCTCTGGCATGTCGCTCATCCGCATCACGCGATACGTGTCGAAGTTCGACTGCAGCACGCGGCCGTGCCGGAAATCGATGCGATCGACCGTCGCATGGCCGAGCCCCCACATCAGCCCGCCGTACCATTACTCGTCGCCCCCGGCCGGCGACACCGCGCTCCCGCAGTCGGCCACGCACGTGAGCCTCTCCATCTTCACCGCGCCGTCCTTGCGACTGTTCATCAGCTTCACGGGCCTGCTCGCCTTCACCGCACACCATGCCGCCTCGAACAGCCAGTACGTCGATTCGTGCGCACCGAAACTGCGGCCCGACACGCGTTCGTGCAGCGTCACGCGATGCGCGGGAGTGCCGCCGTTACGCGTGCACACGATGATGTTGATCGGCTCCAGCGGATGTGACCTTGTGCGCCATCGAATACGACGCCTCGATCGTACGTGCGCGGGCCGCTTTCGCCTTCGCGGAATCGCCGTCGGCAATCGTCGGCACGACACGAGTGGCCGAGTCGTCGACCCATGCTGCCCGCCTCGCCGCGACGATCGCGAATCATCGTGCACGGGCCACGTTCCGCGTATCGGCACCGCCGCCGGCTTGGTCCTTCACGCCGCGGCGAGTATGCTTGTACATCGAACGTTCTCCAACACGCGGCGGCACGACGATCGCGACACCACGCCCCCTGCCCCGCCAACCGCCCTTCACCATCGATGGATTTCGACGTAATCGTTCTCGGCGCCGGCATCGTCGGCGTGTCCGCCGCGCTGCATCTGCAGGATCGCGGACGCAAGGTTGCCCTTGTCGATCGCGGCGCGCCCGGCGAAGGCACGAGCTTCGGCAACGCCGGGCTGATCGAACGCTCGTCGGTCGAGCCGTATCCGTTCCCGCGCAGCCCGTTCACGCTCATGCGTTATGCGCTGAACCGCTCGACCGATCTCTACTGGCACAGCGCATCGCTGCCCGCGTTCGCGCCATGGCTCGCACGGTTCTGGTGGGAATCGGCGCCGCTGCGCCACGCGGCCGCTTCGCGCGACATGCTGCCGCTGATCGAGCGCTGCATCGTCGAGCACGACGCGCTGATCGCGCGGGCCGGCGCCGGCGAACTGATCCGCGCGACCGGCTGGCTGGAAGCGTTCCGAACGCCGGCCGCCTTCGAACGCGGCGTGGCCGAGGCCGGCCTCACCGCGCGCCGCCACGGGCTCGGCATCACGCCGCTCGACGCGGCCGCGCTGCACGCGCACGAGCCGAGCCTCGCACCCGGCTTCTGCGGCGCGCTGCACTGGCTCGATCCGAAAAGCGTCGTCGATCCGTCCGCGCTCGTCAAAGCGTATGCGCAACTGTTCGTGCAGGGCGGCGGCACGCTGCTCGGCGGCGACGCCGCCAGCCTCGACGCACTGTCGCCCGGCTGGCAGGTTCACACGCAGGACGGCCCGGCCGCCGCACCGGCCGTCGTCGTCGCGCTCGGCCCGTGGTCCGACATCGTGTTCGGCAAGTTCGGCTACAAGATCCCGCTGCGCGAGAAGCGCGGTTATCACATGCACTACGCGCCGTCCGCGCGCGGCGTGCCGTCGGCGCCGATCGTCGATCGCGAATACGGCTACGTGATCGCGCCGATGCGGCGCGGGCTGCGGCTGACGACGGGGGTCGAGATCGCGCGGCGCCGCGTGCCGCCGACCGGCGTGCAGCTCGAACGCGCGGAACGCGTCGCGCGGCCCGTGTTCGGTTTCGGCGAACGGCTCGACCCGCAGCCGTGGCTCGGCTTCCGGCCGTGCACGCCGGACATGCGCCCGGTGATCGGCCCCGCGCCCGCGCATCGCGGCCTGTGGTTCGCGTTCGGCCACAACCACCACGGGCTCACGCTCGGCCCCGTCACCGGCCGCCTGCTGGCCGAGATGATGACGGGCGAAGCGCCGTTCACCGATCCGGCGCCGTATCGCGCCGATCGTTTCTGAACAGATGACCCGTCACCGCGCGCTCAGTCGAGCGCGCGGCCGAAGATCCGGATGACTTCGTCGAGGTGCTCGGCCATCGCGCGGCGCGCGGCGTCGGGATCGCGCGCGCGGATCGCGTCGAGGATCGCGCGGTGTTCCAGCTCCGAACGGTGCGGCATGTCGTTCGGCATGTACAGCGACTGCAGCCGCTGGAACATCAGGTCGTACTTGTGCGCGAGCAGCTGCTTGATCATCAGCGCATACGCGGCGTTGTCGCTCGCTTCCGCGATGCGGATATGGAACAGCCGGTCGCCCGGGTGCGTGAGCGAGCCGCTGCGGTTGTCTTCCTGGTTGCGCAGGAACGCTTCGTGAATCCCTTCGATCTGCGCGTCCGAGCCGTGCTTTGCCGCGAGCGATGCCGCTTCCGGTTCGATCAGCCGGCGCGCCTGCAACAGCGCGAACGGCGGGACCTCGGTATCGAGGTCGAGCGCGATGCCGAGTTCGGGATCGATCTCGACGATCGAGAACGGCGCGACCGTCGCACGGGATGCGGGTTCGGGCGCGGGCTCCGGCGCCGCGACCGCTTCGGGATGACGCACCTTCACGCCGTCGCCGACGCGCACGCTGACGAGCCCGCTCACTTCGAGCGCGATCAGCGCCTCGCGCACCGACGTGCGCGACACGCCGAACTGCTCGGCCAGTTCGCGCTCGGGCGGCAGATAGCTGCCCGGCGGAAAATCGCCGGACTCGATCATCGCACTGAGCTTGTCGGCGATCTGCTGGTAGAGGCGGCGGTTCTGAATCGGCTGGATGGACATACGTTGACGCCGGTAATCGGTTTCGTTCCGGACGGTCTGACGAATCGCACAGACCGTTCGCGCCTATTTTATATGCCGCGCCTCACATCGCCCGGCACCGCGTAACAACGCGCGGCCGTGCCGCCCCACAGCGCGTTGCGCTCGGCCGCCGACAGCCGCGATTCGGCCCAGCGTTCGACGAGCGACGCCACTTCGTCATACGAGGCCGCCAGCAGGCACACGGGCCAGTCCGACCCGAACATCAGCCGCTGCGGCCCGAACGCGTCGAGCGCCGCGTCGAGGCACTGCTCGATGTGCCGGATGTCCCGCGCGCGCAGGCCGCGCCGCCAGTCCGCCTCGGTCACGAGCCCCGACAGCTTGCATGCCACGTGCGGCAACGCGCCCAGCTCGCGCAGCGACGCGCGCCAGCGTGCGAGCGCCGTGTCGTCCCGCTCGAACTCGGTGAGCGCCGGCTTGCCGGCATGATCGAGCACGAGCCAGTGCGCATCGTGCGTCGCGCAGAACGCGCGCACGTCCGGCAACTGGCGCTCGAACACGAGCACGTCGTACACGTAACCATTCGCCTGCAGCCACGCGATGCCCCGATTGAAACCGGGATCGGCGACGAATGCGGCCACGTCGGCTTCGTCCTGCACCTGATGACGAAAGCCGCGCAGCTTCGCGCTGCCCCACGCGGCGACCCGCTCGGCCAGCCCGGGCGCGCCGAGATCCTCCCAGCCGACCACCGCCGCGATGCGGGCGTCGTCGCGCGCGAGATCGAGCAGGAACGCCGTCTCGTCGCGCCCGGCGCGCGCCTGCACCGCGATCGACGCGCCGAGCGCCTGCGCATGCATCTGCGGCCACAGCACGTCGGGCAGGTAGTCGCGTGCGAGCACGCCCATCCCGGGGCCGATCCACGGATAGTCGGCCGCGCGATAACGCCAGAAGTGCTGATGGGAATCGATGCGCACTGCGCCCATGGTGCCCTCGTGTTCAGTCGCCGCTGTCGCGGCGGCGCGCGTCATCGCCGCCGCTCGCGCGCAACGCTCAGTCGTACAACACCGCCGCGATCTTCGGATCGTCGATATTGGTCTTGTCGTACCAGTAGAAACCGGTGTCGATGACCTTCGGCAGCTTCTCGCCCTTGATCGCCTTCACGGCCGCCTCGACGGTCTTGTAGCCGATCCCGATCGGGTTCTGCGTGATCGCGCCGGCCATCAGCCCGCTGCGGATCGCGTCCTTCTGCTGCTTGCCGGAATCGTAGCCGACGATCACGACCTTGCGCTTCATCTCGCGCACGCCGTTGACCACGCCGATCGCCGATCCTTCGTTGGTGCCGAACAGCCCCTTGAGCTTCGGATACGCCTGCAGGATCGACTTCGTCACCTCGGTCGACTTCAGCTGGTCGCCTTCGCCGTACTGCACGGTCACGACCTGCACCTTCGGGTGCGCCGCCTTCATCCGCTCGAGAAAACCGTCGCGGCGGTCGATGCCGGTACGGCTCGTCTGGTCGTGCGCGACCACGGCCACCTCGCCTTCGTCGCCGATCAGCGCGGCGAGCTTGTCGGCGGCGAGCGCGGCGGCCGCCTTGTTGTTGGTCGCGGCGGTCGTCACCGGGATGTCGCTGTCGACGCCCGAGTCGAACGCGATCACCGGGATCTTCTCGGCCTGCGCCTTCTTCAGCAGCGGCAGCGCGGCCTTGCTGTCGAGCGCCGCGAAGCCGAGCGCGGCCGGCTTCTTCGCGATCGCGGCCGACAGCATGTCGATCTGCTTGTCGACCATCGCCTCGGTTTCCGGCCCCTCGAACGTCACCTTCACCTTGTAGTCCTTCGCGGCCTGCACGGCGCCCGACTTCACGGCCTGCCAGAACTGATGCTGGAAGCCTTTCGAGATCAGCGGGATATAGGCTTCCTGCGCCTGCGCGCCGGCCGTGACGCCGACGGCGAACGTCAGCCCGACGATCGCGTTCAACACCTTGCTCCTGATCACTTCGCGTCTCCTTGGTTGGATTCTTCTGGACGCCGGCCGGGCCGGCGGTGAAGCGGATGCCTGCGTGCAGGCGTGCGTCAGCGGCGGCGCCGGCGCAGGATGTCGACGTACACGGCGAGGATGATGATCACGCCGGTCACGACCGTCTGCCATTCCTGCGCGACCGACATGATGCGCAGGCCGTTGGTCAGCACGCTCATGATGAACGCGCCGATGATGGTGCCGACGATGCTGCCCGCGCCGCCCGACAGCGACGTGCCGCCGATCACGACGGCCGCGATCGCATCGAGCTCGTAACCCTGCCCGAGCGCCGGCTGCGCGGAGTTCAGCCGCGACGCGATCAGCAGGCCGGCGATCCCGCACACCGCGCCGCTGAACGTGTAGACGGCGATCTTCCACGCATCGACGTTCACGCCGGACAGCCGCAGCGCTTCCTCGTTGCTGCCGAGCGCGAACGTGTAGCGGCCGAAGATCGTCCGGTTCAGCACGATCGACGCGCCGATCGCGACGAGAAACAGGATCAGCACCGCGTTCGGAATCGGCAGCGCGGGGATCAGGTTGCCGATCAGCGAGTCCTGCGCGATCGACGTGAAGCCCGGCGTGTCGTTGAAGTAGATCGGCCGCGTGCCCGAGATCACGAGCGACAGGCCCTTGAGCAGCATCATCATGCCGAGCGTCGCGATGAACGGCGGCACCTTCATCTTCGCGATCACGAACCCCGACACGCAGCCCGACAACGCGCCGAAGCACAACGCGGCCAGGATGCCGAACGGCAGCGGCATCCCCCATTTCGTCAGCACGACGCCGGCCATCACCGCGCAGAACGTCATCAGCGTGCCGACCGACAGGTCGATGCCCGACGTGATGATCACGTACGTGCAGGCGACGGCGAGCACGCCATTGACCGCGGTGGCCTGCAGGATCGACACGAGGTTGTCGACTTCGAGAAAGTTCGGCGAACCGAAGCTGAAGAACACGATCAGCAGCACGAGGCTCGCGAACGCGAGCAGCTTCTGGCGCGCGGCGGGGTTGAAGAAGCGCGCGCGAAAACCGGGCGCGGCGGCCGGCGTGTCGCCGGAAGCGAGGGGCGGGACGGGATGCGTATCGTTGGACATGGTAAGCGTCTGAATCAGGACAATACGGTCGACTCGCGCTGCGTCGCGAGATGCATGATCTTCTCCTGCGTGGCGTCGGCCGCACGCAATTCGCCGGTCACGCGCCCTTCGCACATCACGAGAATCCGGTGGCTCATGCGCAGCACCTCGGGCAGTTCCGACGAGATCATCACGATCGCCTTGCCGTCGGCGGCGAGCGCGTCGAGCAGCTTGTAGATCTCGCTTTTCGCGCCGACGTCGATGCCGCGCGTCGGCTCGTCGAAGAACAGGATGTCGCAGTCGCGCAGCAGCCATTTCGCGATCACGATCTTCTGCTGGTTGCCGCCCGACAGCAGCCGCGCGGGCTGCGTGACCGACGGCGTGCGGATCGCGAGCCGCCGCACGTACGACTGCGCGGTGTCGCGCATCTTGCGCGCATCCAGGAACGCACCGCGATGCAAGAAGCGGCGCATGCTCGCCAGCGCGACGTTGTTCTGCACGTCCATGCCGACCGCGAGCCCGAAGTGCTTGCGATCCTCGGACAGGTAGCCGATCCCGTGCCTCACCGCGTCGGCCGGCGTGCGGATCGTCACGGTGCGGCCGTGCACGCGAATTTCACCGGCATCGATCGGGTCCGCGCCGAACACCGCGCGCGCGACCTCGGTGCGGCCCGCGCCCATCAGCCCCGCGAAGCCGAGGATCTCGCCGCGCCGCAGCGTGAAGCCGACATCGCGGATCGCACGCCCGCGCGACAGCCCGCGCACCTCGAGCGCCACGTCGTTCGACGACGTATCGGGCGGCGTGCGGGTTTCCGTTTCGAGCTGGCGTCCGACCATCATCGAAATGATCGTCTCCATCGACGTGCCGGCCATCGGCACGGTCGCGACGTACTTGCCGTCGCGCATCACGGTCACGCGATCGGCGATCTGGCGCAGTTCGTCCATCTTGTGCGAGATGTAGACGATGCCGACGCCGTTCGCCCGCAGGTCGCGGATGATGCGGAACAACTCGCCGATCTCCGCGTTGTTCAGCGCGGCGGTCGGCTCGTCCATGATCAGCACGCGCGAATCGAACGACAGCGCCTTCGCGATCTCGACCATCTGCTGCTTCGCGACCGTCAGCCGGCCGACCGGCGTGCGCGGATCGAGATCGAGCCGCATCCGCCGGAAGATCGCGGCGGCATCGCGATTCAGCTTGTCTTCGTCGACGAACACGCCGAGACGGCCGCGCGGCTCGCGGCCGATGAAGATGTTCTGCGCGACGCTCAGGTGATTCATCAGGTTCAGTTCCTGATGAATGATGCCGATCCCGAGCGCCTGCGCGGCGCGCGGATCGGCGATCTCGACCGGATGGCCGTCCATCCGGATCTCGCCGTCGTCGCGCGGGTACACGCCCGCGAGGATCTTCATCAGCGTCGACTTGCCGGCGCCGTTCTCGCCCATCAGCGCATGCACTTCGCCCGCGCGCAGGTCGAAGCGGCAATCATCGAGCGCCTGCACGCCCGGGAAGCGCTTGCCGATGCCGGTCAATGCAATCAGCGGCGGCGCGAGGTTCGGGTGGAGGTCGGGTTGCATCGCTCGCGGCCCTCAGCTGATCGCACGGTCGAGATGCGTATAGCCGCCGTCGACGAACAGCCACTGGCCCGTCGTGTGCGACGCGCGCTCCGACAGCAGGAACACCGTCGTGTCGGCGATCTCGTCGGCCGTCGTGAAGCGCCGGCCGAGCGGCACCTTGCCCGCGATCGCCGCGAGCTTCGTCTCCGGATCGTCGAAGCCGTCGATCCATTTCCGGTACAGCGGCGTCATTACCTCGGCCGGGATCACCGCGTTCACGCGCACGCCGTCGTCGCGCAACGCGACGGCCCATTCGCGCGTCAGCGCGAGCTGCGCGCCCTTCGACGCGCAGTAGCCGCTCGTGTTGCCCTGCCCGGTCACGGCCGTCTTCGACGAGATGTTGACGATCGCGCCGCGCGCCGCCTTCAGGTGCGGCACGCAGTAATGCGCCATCACGTAGTAGTGGACCAGATTGCGTTCGAGCGACGCGACGAACGCGTCGCGCCCCGCATCGAGCCCGATGCTGTCGTTGACGCCGGCGTTGTTGACGAGCGCGTCGAGCCGGCCGAATCGCGCGACGGTCCGCGCGACCGCGTCGCGGCACTGCGCATCGTCCTGCAATTCGACCGACACGCACGCGGCGTTCGGCTGCTCGCGCGTGAGCGCGCGCCAGAACGCGTCGTCGGGCGCGTGCCGCGCGAACACCACCGGTATCGCGCCTTCGCCGGCCAGCCGCATCGAGATCGCGGCGCCGATGCCCGACGCACCGCCGGTCACGATCACGACCTTGTCCTGCAGATTCAGATCCACTTCGCGTCTCCGTCGTTCATGTTGTCGGCACGCTCGATGCGTGTCAGCCGCGGAACCGGTACTGCTCCAGCGATTCGGGCTTCATCTCGATCGAGAAGCCGGGTGCCGTCGGCGGCAGGTACGCCGCGCCGCGCACGATGCACGGCTCGACGAAATGCTCGTGCAGGTGATCGACGTACTCGGTCACGCGCCCTTCCTTCGTGCCGGAAATGCACACGTAGTCGATCATCGACAGGTGCTGCACGTACTCGCACAGCCCGACGCCGCCCGCATGCGGGCATACGGGCAGCCCGTACTTCGCGGCCATCAGCATCACCGCGAGAATCTCGTTCACGCCGCCGAGCCGGCACGCATCGATCTGCACGACGTCGATCGCGCCGCGCGCGATGAACTGCTTGAACAGCACGCGGTTCTGGCACATCTCGCCGGTCGCGACCTGCACGGGCGCGATCGCCTTGCGGATCTTGCGATGCCCTTCGACGTCGTCGGGGCTGGTCGGCTCCTCGATGAACCACGGCCGCGCGAACGCGAGCTCGCGCACCCAGTCGATCGCCTCGTCGACTTCCCACACCTGGTTCGCGTCGATCATCAGCTTGCGATCGGGTCCGATCACTTCGCGCGCGATCGTCACGCGGCGGATGTCGTCCTCGAGGTTCGCGCCGACCTTCAGCTTCACATGGTCGAAACCGGCGTCCACCGCCTCGCGGCACAGCCGGCGCAGCTTGTCGTCGCTGTAGCCGAGCCAGCCGGCCGACGTCGTGTAGCACGGGTAGCCGTCGCGCTCGAGCGCCGCGATCCGCGCGGCCTTGCCGGGCGCCTGCCGGCGCAGCAGTTCGAGCGCTTCATCCGGCGTCAGGCAGTCGGTCAGGTAGCGGAAGTCGATCGTGCGTACCAGTTCCTCGGGGCTCATGTCGGCGACGAGCCGCCACAGCGGCTTGCCGACGGCCTTCGCCCACAGATCCCACACCGCGTTGACGACGGCGCCGGTCGCGAGGTGGATCGCGCCCTTGTCGGGGCCGATCCAGCGCAACTGGCTGTCCGACGTCACGTGACGCCAGAAGCGGCCCATGTCCTCGCGAATCCAGTCGAGGTCGAGGCCGACGACGAGGTGACGCATCGCGTCGATCGCCGCGCAGCAGATTTCGTTGCCGCGCCCGATGGTGAACGTGAGCCCGTGCCCCTCGAGCCCGTCGCGATCGGTTTCGAGGACGACGTAGGCCGCCGAATAATCGGGGTCCGGATTCATCGCATCGGAACCGTCGAGCTGGCGCGAGGTCGGGAAGCGCACGTCGAGGACGCGCATCGATCGAATGATAGGCATGACGAACCGTCCGTAAAAGGAGATCAGGCCTGCACGGTGCGCTGGCGCTGCTCGCCGAGCCCGTCGATGCCGAGCGTGATCACCTGTCCGGCGCGCAGATAGACGGGCGGCTTCTGCCCGAGGCCGACGCCCGGCGGCGTGCCGGTCGAGATCACGTCGCCCGGCTGCAGGCTCATGAAGCGGCTCAGGTAGCTGATCAGGTGCGGCACGCGGAACACCATCGTCGCGGTCGTGCCGTTCTGGTAGCGGTGGCCGTCGACGTCGAGCCACAGCCGCAGCGCGTGCGGATCGGGCACTTCGTCGGCCGTCACGAGCCACGGCCCAAGCGGGCCGAACGTGTCGTTGCCCTTGCCCTTGTCCCACGTGCCGCCGCGTTCGAGCTGGTATTCGCGTTCCGACACGTCGTTCACGACGCAGTAGCCGGCCACGTGCGACAGCGCATCGGCTTCGTCGATGTAGCGGCCGCCCTGGCCGATCACCACGCCGAGCTCGACTTCCCAGTCGGTCTTCCGCGAGCCTCGCGGGATCTCGACGTCATCGTTCGGGCCCGAGATCGCGCTCGTCCACTTGCCGAACACGACGGGCTCCTTCGGCACCTCCATGCCCGACTCGGCCGCGTGGTCCGAATAGTTGAGCCCGATGCAGATGAACTTGCCGACGCGGCCGACGCACGCGCCGATCCGCGGCGCGCCCTCGACGCGCGGCAGCGACGACGGCGGAATGTCGCGCAGCCGCGCGAGCGACGCGGGGGTCAGCGCATCGCCGGCGATGTCGTCGATCACGCCGGACAGGTCGCGAAGGTGGCCCTGCGCATCGAGCAGGCCCGGTTTTTCATGGTGTTTGTCGCCAAATCTGAGCAGTTTCATAGCGTCGTCGGAACGGAAACGGAAAGTGAATGGGAAGGCGCGGTCAGTTTGAGACGGTCAGTTTGACCAGCCGCCGTCGATCAGGTGGATCGCGCCGGTCGTGAACGACGCTTCGTCGGACGCGAGGTACAGCGCGAGCGCGGCCACTTCGTCGGCGCGGCCGATGCGGCCGATCGGCTGACGCGCGACGAATGCCTGGCGCACCTCGTCGGTCGACACGTGGCGCGTGCGCGCCTGGTCCGCGATGCGCTGCTCCAGCGACGGCGATTCGATCGTGCCCGGGCAGATCGCGTTGCAGCGGATGCCGCGCTCGACGAAATCGGCGGCGACCGCCTTGGTCAGCCCGATCACGGCCGCCTTGGACGTGCCGTAGACGAAGCGGTTCGGCACGCCCTTCACGCTCGACGCGGCCGAGGCCATGTTGATGATCGACGCGCCGCCGGCTTCGAGCATCGCGGGCAGCAGCGCGCGAATCAGCCGGTACATCGACGTGACGTTCAGGTTCATCGAGAACGCCCACGCGTCGTCGTCGCAGTCGAGGATCGAGCCGTGGTGCACGTAGCCCGCGCAGTTGAACAGCACGTCGAACGCACGTTCGCCCGCGGCGAGCGCCGCGACGTCGTTCGCACCGGTGACGTCGAGCCGCCGCGTGGCCAGCCGGGCGCCCGCGCGTTCGGCGTCGGCCTCGAGCCGCACGAGCGCGGCTTCGTTGATGTCGGTCGCCAGCACGTCGGCGCCCTCGCTCGCGAACCGCAGCGCGGTCGCGCGGCCAATGCCCTGCCCGGCCGCCGTCACCAGCGCGCGTTTGCCCTGCAATCTCATGAGCACGTCTCCCGAAAAAACCGGCCACCCGTCGGCCGATTGGCACAAAGGACTAAAGGTCCAACCAATCATAGAAAGCAATCGCGCGTTTGTCACGAAATCGGGATTCAGTATTTACCCGGGCGGAGAAATCGGGCGGACGAAGAAAAATCCGGCGAAGACAAGTCCTAAAAATCCCGCCCGTAAATCGTACAAACCCAATACTGACAGGCCTCTCAGCCGAATCTTCGGGCTCGTCCCGCGCAGCTACTTCGCCAAACTGACAAAAAAGTCATGTTCGCGTCAGGGTCTCAACGGGATCAGCACGCCATCATGGCGTTGCCGGACCGCGCTTTTCACCCATCGCCTCTCCGCCCGCCTTCGATCCCTGCGGGCACTCCGTCCCCCGGCGATGGACACCGTGACTGGGCGAGCAGACACGGTGCGCGGGCCGATTTTCCGCCCCGGACTTCCCGTCCGGGGCGTTTTTGTCTGTGGTTTCCACGAAAATAAGCGTGGATTGTTTCTAAATCGGCAAAAGGTAATTTGAGCCAGACAGGATGTTTTTTCCGGTCACAGACGCTTACATTTAGCGCACCACTCATGGAAACCGCTACGGATTCGCCATCGGGTAGTGACATCCACTGCCAAGGCCGAAACCGCACGAGCTTTAGGAAACGGCAAAATGAAGGCCTCCAAATCCCTGCCTGTGCTCGATCCCGCCGACGTCCACGTCGAAATCCTCGAACGTTCCGATACGCTGCTCGTCGTCCGCTGGGTCGAGCCCGGCCGCTGTCACTACGGTGAACAGCGCTGGCGCCGCCGCTTCGCGCAACGCACCGGCACCTGCGCGCTGTCGCGCCAGGTCATCCATCGCGGCGACGAAGTGTTCCGCCCGGCCGAACGTCCGGCACCCGCGAATGCGGCCGCGATGATCTCCGCCGCCGAGGTGCTCGCGCTGGCCGGAAGCAGGTAAAACCTGCCGGCCGCGCGCCGGGGCTGGCCGCGCCACGCACTGCGCCCGCCCTAGAAGCGCCGGTCTAATTCCCCCGCTTGTCTGTCACGCCCGCCCGCACTATCGTTACACCACGCAATGTAACGATTACGTGCCGCGGCCGGTCGGCCGTGCCGATGGAGACAGACATGCATGCATGGAGCGCGCGCCACGTCCCGGCGCAGGGCGGCAAGGTCGCGGTCGTGACCGGTGCCAACAGCGGTCTCGGCTGGCAGCTCGCGGAAACGCTGGCCGCGAAAGGCGCGACGGTCGTGATGGGCTGCCGCGACGCCGCGCGCGCCGCCCGGGCGGCCGACGCGATCCGCCGGCTCCATCCCGACGCCCGCGTCGAGGTCGATCCGCTCGACCTTGCCGATCTCGCCTCGATCGCCCGCTTCGCGGGCGACGTCTCCGAACGCCACGGCCACGTCGACATCCTCTGCAACAACGCCGGCGTGATGTTCCTGCCGCTGCGGCATACGCACGACGGCTTCGAAATGCAGTTCGGCACCAACCACCTCGGCCATTTCGCGCTGACCGGCCATCTGCTGCCCGCGTTGCGCGCCGCGCGACGGGCGCGCGTCGTGACGATGTCGAGCGGCTTCAACCGCGGCGGCCGGATTCGCGTCGACGACCTGCGTGCCGAGCATCGTTACAACCGTTATCTCGCCTATTGCGACAGCAAGCTCGCGAACCTCGTGTTCGCGATCGAGCTGCAGCGCCGTTTCGAGCGCGCGGCGTTCGCGGGAATCAGCGTGGCCGCGCACCCCGGCTATGCGGCGACCAACCTGCAGTTCGCGGGCCCCGCGATGGACCGTTCGCCCGCGCGCGCCGCGCTGATGCGCGCGGCGAACCGCTATCTCGCGCAACCGGCCGACCAGGGCGCGCTGCCCGCGATCCATGCCGCCACGTCGCCCGATCTCGCGGGCGGCGCATACATCGGGCCGTCCGGCTGGTTCGAGTCGCGCGGGCTGCCGGCGCCCGCGAGCGTGCCGCGCGCGGCGCGCGACGTCGCCTCGGCGGCGCTGCTGTGGGAAGCGTCGGAAGCCGCGACAGGCGTGCGCTTCCTCAGTTCGGGCGCGCCCGCCGGATGCGTGCCCGGCCGGCCGCTCGACACGGCGGCCGAAGCGCGCTGAACCGCACGACGCTACCCGCCATATTCTTCATACTTATTGCGCAAGTCGAAAAGAAAGCCCGTTGAAAGACTGATTCATCGCGCCACTGTTACCGAGCCGGAAACAATCTATCGTCAAAATCAGCGTTTACCCTGAACACGCCGGTGACTAAGATTTGATCAATCGCTCAAGACATGGTGTCGAGAGCGAACTCAATAAAACACCGGAGGTCACCATGAAATCGCTCGTTTCCGCAGTCGTCGCCGCTGTCGCCCTGTCCGCTTCGTTCGGCGCATTCGCTCAAAGCACCGTGACCCGCGCCCAGGTGCGTGGCGAACTGGTCCAGCTCGAACAAGCCGGCTACAAGCCGGGCGTGTCGAGCCCGTACTACCCGAACGACATCCAGAGCGCCGAAGCGCGTATTCATGGTGCCGACACCAGCGGCTACGGCGCCCAGCCGGCTCCGCTCGTCCACTCGGGCGCCCCGGCAGCCGCATCGTCGAACGCACGCGACTCGATCTTCTTCGGCCAGTAAGCCGATGCGCCCCCGGCGGGCGCCGCGCGTCGCGCGATGAAGCAACGCAGTCCGGACGAGCCCCTTCGCGGGGCTCGTCTTGTTTGTGAAACGCATACCTCCGCCTCCCGGCAGCGGGTGGCTTCGCCCGGGCGCCTGGCGTCCGGGTGCTTTTTCCCTTCCCGGCGGGCAGGCGAAAAGAAACCGCGTGCGCCGATCAGCGCGCCGCAACGGCGGCAGGCACCGAGCGCGACAGCACGCGCCACCGCGACAGCAACTCGTCCCGATCGACGTAGCAGCCCTGCAGGTGCCGGCGGCCGGTCGACGGATCGAACGCCGTGCGCGCATGCAGCACGCGTCGGTTGTCGAACGCCCACATGTCGCCCGCCCGCAGCCGGCGGTGTACGCGGAAACGCGGCTCGCGCGCGAGCGCGAGGAACCGCCGGTACGCGCGATAGACGGCCGCGACCGAGCCGGCCGGCGCATCGAGCGGCCCGCGCAGGAAGTTCGCGACACGCACCTCCGTCACGTTGCCGCGCGCATCGAGCCCGATCACCGGCGCCGAACAGCGGTAGTCGCTGTTCGCGCTCTTGTTCCAGAACTCGAACGGCGTCGACGCCAGTCGTTCGAAATCGGCCGGATGCTCGCGCCGCAGCGCATCGGCGAGCGCGAAGCCGTCGAGAAAGATGCTGTCGCCGCCCGTCGCCTCGTTGGCCAGGCAATGCAGGAACTGCACGCCCGGCTGCAGTTCGCGTGTCGGCAGGTCGGTATGCGGCGGCAGGTTCAGCGACGTATACGCATTGCTGTCCGGGCGCGGTTTCGATTCGACGTCGAACAGCACGCCGAAATTGCTTTCGCGGATCAGGCCGACGCGACGCGCGATCTCGTCCACGCGGCCGCGCTCGGCCGGCACGCCTTCGACGAGCGTCAGCCCCGTGCGCCGCAGCGCGGCGAGCCACGCGAGCAGCGCACCGTCGTCCTCCATCACGTCGCGCCACGCGAACAGGCCGATCGCCGTCGCATCGTCGCCGGCCCAGATGTGCCGCTCGTGCGCGGCCAGCCGCTCGGCGCGCGACGCATCGTCGTATGCATGCGCCCGCAACCAGCCCGGCGACCACGCGCTGCGATGCCCGTCGTTCCACTCGACATGCAGCGCACCATCGGGTTCGACGTGCACGGCGAGCGCCGACAAATCGTCGCGCGCATCGGCAATCTCGAACACCTGTTCACGCGTGAGCGCATGCACGCATGCGGAACACGCGCAGTTGTCGCGCAGCCAGTCGAAATGGAACGGCGATCGTCGCGCGTCGCGCCATTCGACCTCGACCGCCCCCTCGCCGATCGTCGCCGCCGCGATGGCCGCGTCGGCCGAAAACGTCCGCCAGTCCTCGATACGGTGTTGCGCTGCTGCCTGCATCGTTGCCTCCCGGAAACGCCCGCTACGCGTGTGGTGCGAGCAAAAACCCGCCGACCATCCGGTGCATGCGCGCGGCCTGCGGGCTCGTCCCGAGCGCGCGCCAGCAGCCGTGCACCAGCCCCTGTCCCATCCAGTCGCGCGCGACCCCGCCGGCCGCGCGAATCCGTTCGACGTACACGCGCGCGTCGTCGCGCAGCGGATCGTGTTCCGCGCCGATCGCGAGCACCGGCGGCAAGCCGTCGAAACGCGCCGCTTCGAGCGGCACCGACGCGCGCAATAGCGGGTCGCCGCCCCGCAGCACGTCGGACACGTTCCCATCCCAGTACAGCGCGCGATAGCGATGCACGTCGTCGAGCGTCAGCATCGGCGCCCGCGCTTCGATCTCGCGCGCGGGCGATTGCGGTTCGAAGCCGAGCATCGGATAAACGAGCGCGATGCCGTCGACGTTGCGTTCGCCCGCATCGCGCAGCGCGGTGGCGACGGCCGCCGCGAGCATCCCGCCCGCGCTGTCGCCCGCGAGCGTCAGCGGATACGCGCACACGCCGAACGGCCAGCGGGCATCGCGCGCCGCGCGCGTGACGTCCAGGCAATCCTCGAGCGCGGCCGGCGCGCGGTGTTCGGGCGCCAGACGATAGTCGACGGCGATCACGTCGAGCCCCGTGTCGGCCGCGAGTTGCGCGGTGATCAGCGCATGGCTGTCGAGCGAGCCGACGACGAAGCCGCCGCCATGAAAAAACAGCACCGTGCCGCGCGATGCGCCGCGCGCGGACGTGTAGCGCCGCAGCGCGATCGCGCGCCCGTCCGCCGCGCGCCACACGGCGTCCTGCCGCACGATGCCGGACGGCAGCGCGGCCGGCGTCCACGCGGCCGCGAAGCGGTCGTAGAGGCGGCGCTGCTCGTCGGGCGAGCGCACCGCCGCATCGGCCGGATACCACGCGTCGACGGCTGCGACGAACGCCGCGATTTCCGGTTCGAGCATCGTGCGCGCTCCGCGATCGAACGTTGAAGGACGCAAGTCGCCGCTAGCGGCGCGGCGGCAAGCCGATCACGCGGCCCGCATACGCAGGCGCCGCGCAATCGCGCTGCAACGCATGCAAGTCGGCCACGCGCGCGGCCACGTCGTCGTCGAACGGCGCCGATTTCGCACCGTCGCGCGTGTCGACGTGCAGCAGCATCTGCTCGCTCGCCGATACCGGATCGTCATGCCCTGGCGCGAACAGTTCGAGATACAGGTGCAGGCGCTTCGCGTCGTGCGCGAGCACGCGCGCATCGACGCGCACCGGCGTGCCTTCCTTGATCTCGTGCAGGTAGTTCACGTGCGCTTCGAGCGTGTAGACCGAGCGCCCCCGCTCGCGGCGCGCGGCGTCGTCGAGCCCGATGCGATCCAGCAATGCATCGGTCGCGAAGCTGAAGATCAGCAGGTAGAACGCATCGCGCAGGTGGCCGTTGTAGTCGACCCATTCGGGCCGCACCACGTCGCGGTAAATCGTCAGCGGGGTATCGCCCGTCATCGCCTGTCCTTTAGTCCTCGAATCGCATGCCGTGCCGCGCCTTCACCGCGGCGATCGCTTTCAGCACCTCGGTGATGCACTCGTCGCGATAGCGTTCGAGTTCCTTGATGCTGCGCGTGCCCTGCTGTTCGGTCGTGCCTTCGACGACGCTGTCGATCAGCGCGTCGGTCAGGGTCGGCGCAACCAGCTTCGTCCACGGCAGTTCGAGCGCGGGGCCGAACTGCTGCATGAAGTGTCGCATGCCCGCATCGCCGCCGGCCAGCGTGTAGGTCAGGAACGTGCCCATGAAAGACCAGCGGATGCCCGCGCCGAAGCGGATCGCATCGTCGATCTCGCCGGTCGTCGCGACGCCTTCGTTGACCAGGTGCAGCGCCTCGCGCCACAGCGCCTCGAGCAGGCGACCGGCGATGAAGCCCGGCACCTCCTTGCGCACGTGCAGCGGCCGCATGCCGAGCTTGCGGTAAACCTCCATCGCGCCCTCGACGGCTTCCGGCGACGTGCGCGCGCCGCCGAGCACCTCGACGAGCGGCAGCAGGTAGACGGGATTGAACGGGTGACCGACCACGCAGCGCTCCGGATGCGTCGCCCGCGCGTAGAAATCGGTGGGCAGCAGCCCCGACGTCGACGACGCGATGATCGCGTCGGGCTTCGCCGCGCGGCTGATCTGCTCGTGCAGCTCGAGCTTCAGCGCCTCGCGCTCGGGCGCGCTTTCCTGGATGAAATCGGCGTCGGCGACGCATGCCTCGATCGTCGGGACGAAACGCAGCCGCGCGGGATCGGCGCCCGGCGCGAGGCCGACGCGTTCGAGCGCGGGCCACGCGTTCGCGACGTTCGCGCGCAACCGCTCCTCCGCGCCCGGCGCCGGGTCCCACACGACCACGTCGAGACCGTGCGCGAGCGCGCGGGAAATCCAGCCACTGCCGATCACGCCGGTGCCGATGGCGGCGAACGTCTTGATGTCGGTCTTCACAGCCATGTCAACGCATCCTTCAAATCAGGGGAAATCGGTGGGCGGCCGCGCTTGGGTGCGCGCCGCCGTGTCAGTCGGTTTGCAAGAAACCTCAAGCGAATTCGGCGATCGCACGACGTTCGAGCAGACGCTCGCCGCGCGCCGGCAGGCCGAGCTTGCGGCGGCCCTCGGCCGGCGTCAGCACGCGGCCGCCGAGCCGTTCGACGATCTCGCGGGCGCGCTCGACCAGCGTGCCGTTGGTCGCATGCACGCCGCGGTCGAGCCAGATGTTGTCTTCGAGGCCGACGCGCACGTGACCGCCGAGCAGCATCGCCTGCGCGACCATCGGCATCTGCATGCGGCCGATCCCGAAACCGGCCCAATGCGCACCCGGCGGCAGGTTGTCGACCATCGCCTTCATCGTGCCCGTATCGGCCGGCGCACCCCACGGAATGCCGAGGCAGAGCTGGAACAGCGGCGGATCGTCGAGCAGCCCTTCCTTCAGCAACTGCTTCGCGAACCACAGATGGCCCGTGTCGAAGATCTCCAGTTCCGGCTTCACGCCGAGTGCCTGGATGCGCTTCGCGCCGGCGCGCAACTGCGCGGGCGTCGACACGTAGATGTAGTCGCCGTCGCCGAAATTCAGCGTGCCGCAATCGAGCGTGCAGATCTCGGGCAGCAGTTCCTCGACGTGCGCGAGGCGCGTGAGGCCGCCGACCAGATCGGTGCCCTTGCCGAAGCGCATCGGGTCTTCGCCGGGGCCGATCTCGAGATCGCCGCCCATGCCGGCCGTCAGGTTGATGATCACGTCGACGTCGGCCGAGCGGATGCGGTCCACCACTTCGCGGTACAGGTTCGGGTCGCGGCTGCCGCGGCCCGTCTGCGGATCGCGCACGTGGCAGTGCGCGACCGTCGCACCGGCCTTCGCGGCTTCGATCGCGGCTGCCGCGATTTCCTTCGGCGTGACCGGAATCGCCGGATGCTTGCCGACCGTATCGCCCGCGCCGGTGACGGCGCAGGTGATGATGACTTCATGGTTCATGCTGGGTGCCTCGCTTGATTCAAGTTGTGTCGCATTGCGGGGGTGGCGCGGGCGCCGGCCGTCACAGGCCGAGATACGCCTTCACGGCGGGCAGGCCGTCCTTGCCGTCGAACGTCTTGACGCCCGCGAGCCACGGATCGAGCACCTGCGGATTCTTCTTCAGGTAGGCCTTCGCGGCCTCGGCCGGCTTCGTCTTGTTCATCACCGACTGCATCAGCTGGTTCTCGAGCTGCGTCGAGAAGCGCAGGTTCGTCACGAGCTTGCCCGCGTTCGGGCAGCGTGCGATGAAGTCGGGTGCCGTCAGCGTGTACACGCGCGCTTCGCCGTAGTTCGGCCCGAACGCCGCGTCGCCGCCGGACAGGTAGTTCATGCTGAGCTGGATGTTCATCGGGTGCGGCTCCCAGCCGAGGAACACGACCCACTTCTTCTCGCGGATCGCGCGCTCGACCGTCACCAGCATCCCGGCCTCGCTCGATTCGACGAGCTTGAAGCCGCCGAGCCCGTACTGGTTCGTGTCGATCATCTTCTGGATCGTCGCGTTCGCGCTGCTGCCCGGCTCGATCCCGTAGATCTTGCCGTCGAGTTCCGCGCGGTGCTTCGCGATGTCCTCGAAGGTCTTCAGGCCGGCCTGGTATTCGTAGCTCGGCACCGCGAGCGTCGCCTTCGCGCCGGACAGGTTCGGCGGCTCGACGACGTTGATCGACTTGCTGTCGAGGAACGGCTGGAGCTGCTTCTGCTGCACCGGCCACCAGTAGCCGAGCGACACGTCGAGCTGCTTGCTCTTGAGACCCGCGAACGAGATCGGCACCGATGCGATCGTCGTGGTCGGCTTGTAGCCGAGCGCCTCGAACACGGTCGACGCGAGCGCCGTGGTCGACGTGATGTCGGTCCAGCCGATATCCGCGAAACGCACGGTGCGGCAGGTCGCGGCCTCGGTCTCGGCCAGCGCCGCGTTCGTGAACGCGCCGGTCGCCAGCACGGCCGCGGCAAGCGCGGCGATCTTCGTCGACTTCATGGTTCGGTTCTCCCGGTTGGTCTCGCGGCAGCCGGTGCGCGGAGTGGCGCCGGCCTGCATCGTGGGAGTAAAAGTAACGAGCCATATTCGCCGCGAGAAGACCGCCGGCGACCTGTTCTTGACTGTTTGCGACTATGAGTGGAAACCACTAGGTTTTGCCCAAGGCTTGGTGGGCGGGTGTTTGACGCGGATTCGGGGCGAAACCGGGTTGCCCCGATGCGGCGTGCGGCTTTCGATTCGGCGCTGGCGACGCTGACAGATTTCCGACGCCTCGCCGGGTGCCGCGGATCGGCTCTATGCTGGTGCCGTCAGCGTGTCCGGCCACTCAGGAACCCCATGATCCTTACCGCTCTTTTCGTCGTGACCGTTTTCGCCATCGTTGCGGTCATGCACCGCGCCGTGCTCGTCAAGGCCGACACGCGGCTGCGCGCGCGGCTCGACGCGGAAGGCCCGCGCAGTGATGCCTCGCGCCGGTTGATGCGTGAATCGGGATACCGCGTCTGAGCCCGCGCTGGCCGTCACGGTGGCGACGTGCCGCGCTCAGCCGGCCGTCACCACTCGCACGAACGCCGCCGCCAGCACCGTCGGCTCGACCGGCAGCAGCAGCGCGCACGCCGATCTCGCGTCTTCGTCCGACATCGGCACGAACACGACGCCGTCGATCCCGAGACTCGCCATCCGCTCCGGCACGATCGCCACGCCGTGCCCCGCCGCGACGAGATTCAGCATCGACGTCTTCGGCGATACGATCCGCGCCGCGGCCGGCACGAAGCCCCGCTTCAGGCACAGATCGATCACGACGCGCGCGAGCCCGCCTCGCTCCCGATACACCGCCGACACGAACGGCTCGCGCCGCAACCGCGAGATCGCGACGCGCTTGCGGCCCGCGAGCGGATGATCGGCGGGCACCGCCACGCACAGGCGTTCCGCGGCCCATTCGACGAAACGCACACGCGCGTCGCGCCGCAGCACCGGCAAGCGGACGATCCCGATGTCGGCATGGCCGCTCGCGATTTCCGATACCTGATCCTCGGACGACGCGCGATCGAGATCGATGCGCGCGCCCGGGCAATCGCTCATGAAACGCTCGAGATCGGGCATCAGGCTGCTGACGGGAACGGTGCTGGAATGCAGAAGCCGCAGCACGCCGGCCGCTCCGCGCGACAGCTGCGAACCCTCTTCGGCCGCGGCCGTCAGCGTGGCCGGGATCGATGCCACGCGTTCACGATAGATCGCGCCGGCGGGCGTGAGCCGCACGCCTCTCGGCTCCCGGTCGAACAGCAGGAAACCGAGTTCCTCCTCGAGCTGCCCGATCTGCCGGCTGAGCGCCGACTGCGCGACATGGAGCGCGCCCGCGGCCGGCGTGAAGCCGCCGAGATCGGCCACGGTCAGGAAATACTGGATTTGCCGGAGTGATGGCATGCCGAAACGAGATGGATACGCGCCGAATTCGATATTTGTGTTATACCGGCGCGCTCCGCAGAATGAAAGCCTTCCGTGCCGGCATCCCCGTTCCGGCCGTTGATACGGAGCGTTCATCGACGTGACTACCCTCCTGTCCTATCTGCTGGTCGTGGCGGCCGGCATCAGCGTCGCGTTGCAGCAAGTGCTCAACGCGAACCTCCGCGCGCAGCTCGGCTCGCCGTGGTGGGCCGGGTCGGTCAGCTACCTTGTCGGCCTGGCCGCGATGCTGGCCGTCGCGCTGCTGTCGCCGCATCCGCGCCTGAACGGCCCCTTCCCCGGCGCCGGCACGTGGTTCAGCTGGACCGGCGGATTCTGCGGCGCGCTATTCGTCGGCATCGCGATATTGATGGTGCCGCGACTGGGCGCGGCCACGACGCTCGCGCTGATCGTCGTCGGGCAGATGACGGGCGCGCTCGTGTTCGACCACTTCGGCGTGCTCGGCATCGAACGGCATTCGGCCAGCCCGGTCCGCATGGCCGGCGCGGCGTGCCTGATCCTCGGGGTCGTGCTGATCCGCGCGTGAACGCAAGGCCGTCGGCGCGCGCGTGCGTGCCGACCCGCCGGCCACGCACGCGCCCGCGACGACGCTCACGCGTAGTTCATCATCACCGACTTGCTTTCCGTGTACTGGTCGATCACGGCGCGGCCGAGTTCGCGGCCGAAGCCCGACTGCTTCATCCCGCCGAACGGCAATGCGTTGTCGAGCAGCGAATGGCAGTTGACCCACACCGTGCCGGCCGCGATACGCGGGATCAGCTTGTGGATCGCCGACAGATCGTTCGACCAGATGCTCGCGCCGAGGCCGTACGGCGTGTCGTTCGCGAGTTGCACGGCCGTATCGGGATCGTCGAACGGCATCGCGACAAGCACCGGCCCGAAGATCTCCTCGCGCACGACGCGCATCGCCTGCGTCGCATCGACCAGCACGGTCGGTTCGACGAAGAAGCCGGGGCCGTCGATCGCGCGGCCGCCCGCCGCCGCGCGCGCCCCTTCGCCGAACCCCGAATCGATGTAACCGCACACGCGTTCGCGCTGCTTCGCGGAGACGAGCGGGCCGATCTGCGTCGACGGGTCCATCCCCGGGCCGATCTTCAGGCTCGCGGCGATCTGCGCGACGCGCTCGATCACGCCGTCGAACACCTTCGAGTGGATATACGCACGCGAACCGGCCGTGCACACCTGCCCCTGGTTGAAGAAGATCGCGTTCGCGACGCCCAGCGCGGCCTTGTCGAGATCGACGTCGGGCAGCACGATCACCGGCGACTTGCCGCCGAGTTCGAGCGACATCCGCGTCATGTTGTCGAGCGCCGCGTGGCCGATCGTCTTGCCCGTCTGCGTCGAACCCGTGAATGCGATCTTGTCGATGCGCGGATCGCGCGACAATGCCGCGCCGGCCGTGCGGCCGTCGCCCGTGACGAGATTGACGACGCCGTCCGGGAACCCGGCCGCCTGGATCAGTTCGCCCAGTCGCAGCGCGCTCAGCGGCGTGTCTTCGGCGGGCTTCAGCACGACCGTGCAACCGGTCGCGAGTGCCGGCGCAATCTTCCACGCCGCCATCAGCAGCGGGAAATTCCACGGGATGATCGCGCCGACCACGCCGACGGGCTCCTTGCGCGTATAGGTAAAGATCTCGCTGTCCGGCAGGTACGGCATGCCGGCGTCGATCACGCTGCCTTCGATCTTCGTCGCCCAGCCGGCCATGTAGCGGAAGCACTGCGCGGCCATCGCGACATCGAGCCCCTGCGCGACCGTGACCGGCTTGCCGTTGTCGAGCGACTCGATCTCGGCGAGCTCGCGCGCGTTCGCTTCGATCAGGTCGGCGAGCACGAGCAGCAGGCGCTCGCGGTCGGTGGTCTTCGCGGTGCGCCACGGGCCCGCATCGAATGCGCGCCGCGCGGCGGCCACCGCCTGCTGCACGTCGCGCTCGTCCGCTGCGGGCACGCGCGCGATCACGGTGCCATCGGCCGGGTTCACGACATCGAGCTGGCGGCCCGACGCGGCATCGCTCCACTCCGCGCCGATCAGCATCTTCTTCGGCTTCGCGAGAAATGCGCGCGTCGCGTCGAGCAACGCAAAGGTTTCGTTCGTCTCCATGTCCACGTTTCCTTGATTCGTCGAATGAGCCGGTCAGTAACGGTCCGTGACGCCGTCGATCCCGCGCGCCTGCAGCGCACGGACCAGTCCGGCGCGCACGGTCGCGACGTCGGCGAAGGCGGGGCGGCGATGCGCGGCGACTTCGGCGGCCGTATAGGGCCGGAAGTCGCGCGGCAGCGCATCGCGGTTCATCGTCACGAGCACCCAGTTGAGCACGTCGGCCAGATCCTGGTCCGACAGCGCCGAATTCGACGCGCCGGGCACGCGCATCACGTACTCGCGCCCTGCCGGCAGATGCGTGAAATAGCCGAGCGAATTCGCGAGTGGCGGCACCTTGCCGGGAATGCCGCCGCCCGTCGCCGTATGGCAGCCCATGCAGTTGAGCACCCAGTGCTGTCGCGCGCGCGTCGCGTCGGCCGCGCCGTCGGCATGCGCGGGCGGTGCGACCGCCGACGCGACGGCACCCGCCAGCAGCAGCCACGACGACAGGCGACGCGATACCCCGCCGAGCCGCGCCGACGCGCCCCGCCTTCCCGGGGCACCGGCGTGCGCGCGGGACGCGTCGGCGCCGTTCACAGGCCGAGCCCCTTGATCACCACCGCGCGTTGCGCATGCACGGCCGTGCCGTCCATCTGCTTCGCCCGCGCCGCGCGGATATCGGCCGCCGTGAACGGCTTTGCGTCGCCGTGCTGCGCGTTGAGGTCGAACACGACGTAGTTGAGCAGGTGCGCGATGTCGTCGTCGCTCGCGCTTGCGAACGACGGCATCTTGAAGTTGTAGCGCTTGTCGTGCACCGTGATCTCGCCGAACATCCCGTGCAGCAGCGTCGCGATCAGTTGCGCACGCCCCGGCTCGGCCGCCGCGTACTTGCCCGGATACTCGGTCAGCGGCGGCGCGAGGCCGTCCTGCCCTTTCCCGCCGGCCTGGTGGCACACCGCGCACTGCGCATCGAACAGGCTTTTCCCGGCCGGGTCATGCACGGTTTCCTGCGCGCCGGCCGCACCCGGCAGCGCGAAGGCCGCCATCGCGGTCATGCATGTCAAGACGATCTTTCCTGCCTGCATCACGTTCATTGTTTTGCCGCTCCCAGCAGAACCGAAACCGAACAGTGGTAATTCGAATTGCCGTTCGCCATGCACCAGTTGATGTCGTTGTTCAGCGACAGCTTGTACAGCGGCTTCTCGCGCTCGTTGCGGTTGCAGAAGCACTTGCCGCACGACGTCTTGCCGCAGCAGTCGTTGTACGACACGATGTAGTCCGAACCGTCGTGCGGGTTGCGACAGGTGCCGATCCACGTGATCGGCGAAGGCGTCGTGCCGGGCGGGCAGCTGCTCGACGTGCCGCCGCAGCAACTGCAGAGCCAGCCGTCGATCGCGCAGTATTTCCAGTAGTCGCAGCTCATCGGGTCGTCGCTCGCCCCCGCGGCGGCGCCTGACGCGCCCGATGCCGCATCGGCCGCGTACGCGGTGCGGTCGACCGGCAGCAACGGCAGCAGCGCCGATCCCACCAGCACCTTGCCGAGCTTCGCCATCGCGCTGCGCCGCGAACTGTGCTGCGCGACGCCGCGCGCCGACCGCTCGAACCATGAATCAAACAGGCCCATGTCGTTGTTCTCCCATGACGTTGTAAGTGGGTCGGCCGGTCATGCGTGCTGCGCATGCGCGTCGTGGCTGTGATCGCCGTGCACGAACGCCTGCAGCGACGCGACGCCGCGCTCTTTCGCCTCGAACAGGCTCTCGAGATGCTCGCGTGTGTTGACGAGCCCCTTCGCGCGCACCGTGCCGGTTTCGTCGAGCAGCACCGCGTACGGCAGCTTGCCGATCTGGTAGGCGAGTCCGAGTTCCTGCGACAGCACGTACGGGAAGCGTCCGAGGTCGTGCTTGCGCGCGAAGCGCGCGTGTTCGTCGACGTCGCCGTCGCTCGCGAGCACGATGTTCACCGGCGTCGCTTCGCTCGCCTGCAGCGACGGCAGCAGCGGCAGCAGCTTCTTGCAGACCGGACACGTCGGCGACAGGAAGAACAGCAGCGTCGCCTTGCCGGTCGCATCGAAGCCGCCGACCTTCACCTGCGCGCCGCGAATGTCGGTCAGTTCGAATGTCGGCGCGATCGCGCCGACCGCCGGCCCCTTGTCGATCATCAGCGCGCCGGCCGGCATGATGCGTTCGTACAGGATGCCGATCTGGCGCACCAGCGCGAGGCAGATCGCGCCGAGCGCGAGGGCGGCCACCCACAGCAGGGCGGTGGAAACGGTGAGAGCGGTTTGCATCATGAATTCCTCAAGTGGACAAGGCGCGGGACGTTGGCGAGCAGCACGTCGACGGTGAGCAGCGCGCAGACGATCAGCAGCGCGGAGAAGAACAGCGTCAGGTAGTCGAACCACACGACGGCGCGCGTGCCCGGTTCGACGAACGCGGTCGCGGCCAGCGCGACGAGCAGCAGCACGCGGCCGACATGCAGCCAGCCGATGCCGCGCGGCGCGTCCGCGCGCGTGGCGGTGAAGCCGGAACAGCCGCAGTCGATGTCGGTATGGCCGCGCAGCAGGTTGATCGCGAGCCCGGCCGCGAAGGCCAGCAGCAGCGCGATCAGGCCGAGCGCACCGGCCATGCGCGTATCGGGAAACAGCAGCGCTGCAGCACCGATCGCTTCCGCGAGCGGAATCGCGAACGCGATGGGCGCTGTCAGCGTATCGGGCAACAGCCGGTAGCCGGCGAGCGCCCGACGGAACGCGGCGGGCCGGCGCATCTTCGCGAAGGCGCCGAGCAGCACGACGACGGCCGCGCCGGCTTGCGCGCTGGTGGCGAGTACGGGATCGAGGGTCATCGCGGCCTCACGGGTTGACGAGCAGCGACGACGTATTGCCGATCTGCTTCTCGACGTGCTGCAGCTTGCCGGTGCGCGCATCCATCACGACGAGGTCGGACGTCGCCGTCAGCCCGTAGAACAGCGGCTTGTCGTCCTCGCTGACCTGGATCGACACGAGCGGATCGACTTTCTGCTGCGCGAGATCCCAGCGCGCGACACGCTGCTTCGACTTCAGGTCGTACACCCACACCTGCGTGCCGGGATCCTTGTGCGAGCCGTCGGCGCCCTTGTGCATCAGCACGTAGTAGCGGTTCTGCCTCGCCTGCACGGCCGTCTGCTGCATGCCGCCGGGGCGCCAGCCTTCGGTACGCTCGGCGTCCGTCAGCAACGGCCACGGCTTGCCGAACGCCGGCTGGTCGCCGCCGAAATCCGCGCTGCGCACGTTGCCGCCGTATGTCGTGAACAGATAGCCGCCGTTGTACCGCGACGCGTTCACGAAGGCCGGATCCTTGTCGACGTCGATGAACGCGTCCGACATCGTGCGCTTCGTTTCCTTGCCGTTCGCGTCGAGCGTGACGCTCAGCGCCTTGCCGCTCTCGCACAGCGCGGTGAAGCGGTCGTTGCCCGACGGATACGCGAGCACGCAGGCGGCCGTGTCGATCTCCGACAGCACCTTCTTCGTGACGGCGTCGATCACCGTCACCGACGCGGCCGGCGTGATGTTCGCGACGTACAGCCGCTTGCCGTCGGCGCTGAACGCGGTGTTGCACGGCGACGGCACATGCTGCGCATGCTTGGCCGGAATCACGATCTCGCCCGCGTGATCGAGCGTCGTGTTGTCGGTCATCTCGACGACGTCGGTGCGCGTGCCGTGCGAGCCGCGCGAGAAGTAGGTCGTCGCGACGAAGCTCGTCTTGTGGTCCGGCGAGATCGCGAGGCCGGGGCCGAAGCCGCCGTCGATCTGGCCGAGCAGCCTCTTCGCATCGGCGTCGTACACGTAGATGCGTCCGTCGGTCATCGACGGCATCGAGATGTCGACGATATAGACCTCGTGCGGATGCCATGGCGGCATCTTCTGCACGACCAGCTCCTCGGGCTGTTCCGTCGCGTTCGCGCTGCCGGCCCACGCCGCCGCGCACGCCAGCGTCGCCGCGAGCGCCGCGCTTCGTCGCCTTGTCCTCATGTCGCCTCCAGTTGGGGATTCACGTAATGTGGGGCGACTGTAGTTCGACAATAAATCCGGTCAGCACCCGGACCGGCAACGCGTGCGTGCCGATTCGGGATATTGGAAATGCGCGTGAAAGCCTCGGCGGCGGGACGCCTTCCGACCCTCTGAAGAATGCGCGCGGAATCGCGCTCCCCCTTATTGCGCCGACCGCTCGGCCGGTTTAATCTTTCGCGGTCCTGCTCGACACCCCCGGAGGCGCTGTGTTCGTGTTTCACGAGATGTTCGACGACGCGGACCGGCATGCCGAGGCGCTGCGCGGCTGGAACCAGCGCTACGACCAGATCGGCCCGGGTTCGTACCGCAGCGCGGTCAAGCACGCGATGCTCGACGGCCTGCAGCTGTTCCAGGAAGCCGCGAACGTGCGCATCATCCAGCGCGGCCGGCTGCCGCCCGGCGATACGGTGTTCGGCATGCCGCTCACCGGCGCGGGCGCGTTCGCGTTTGGCGGCGCACGGATCGAACGCGGCACGATGGTGGTGGCACGCGGCGGCGTCCCGTTCGAACTGCATTCGCCCGACGACATGTCGCTGATCGGCGTCGTCGCCGATGCCGACCTGCTGCAGCAGGTCGAGGATGCCGCCGATGTGCGCCTCGACGAAGCGACGCTGCGGCGCGGCGTCGTCGACATGCCGACGGCCGTGCTGATGCGCGCGAGCGTGCAGATCGCGACGCAGCTCGAACGCGTGCTGTCCTCCCCCGAGACATACGCCGACGCACGCGTGCAGCGCGAGCTGCGCGGCGAAGTCGGCAACGTGCTCGTCGATCTGCTCACGTACCGGATGCCCGAGCCGTCGAACCGGCTCACGCATGCATGCCGCGCCGACATCGTGCGCCGCGTGCACGACTACGTGATCGGGCACCCCGAAGCGCCGGTCGACGTGCTGAGCCTGTGCGCGCAGTTGCGCGTGAGCCGGCGCACGATGCAGAACAGCTTCCAGTCGGTCGTCCAGACGAGCCCGTTGCACTATGTGCGCTCGCTGCGCCTGTCGCAGGTGCGACGGATGCTGCTCGACACGCGGCAGGCCGAGGTGCCGATCAGCGATGCCGCCGCGCGCTGGGGCTTCATCCATCTCGGTCATTTCGCGAACGCGTACAAGGCGCAATTCGGCGAACTGCCGTCGACCACCGCGCGCCGTTCCATGCGCGGCACAAAAACGCGCTGACGCGCGCAAAACCCGCGATAATCTCCCGCTGACCGTTCGGCGCGAGCGAACCGGCGCGGCGCAGGCCCGCCCGATCGCCTCCCCGTGCGACGCGAGACGACCACCGGATTCGATCCCCTGCCCCGATGCCCGAGGATTTTCACTTCCTGTTGCTGCCCGGTTTCTCCGCGCTCGGCTTCATGTCGGCGGTCGAACCGCTGCGCGTCGCGAACCGCTTTCGCACCGAACTCTATCGCTGGCACGTGATCAGCGCCGACGGCGCGCCCGTCGCCGCGAGCAACGGCATTCCGGTCGCGGCCGAAGCCGCGTGCGCGGACGTCGAGCAGGTCGACACGGTGTTCGTCGTCGCGGGCTTCGATCCGCTCGTGTGCTACACGCGCGCGCTCGGCGACTGGCTGCGCCGCCAGCACCGCCACGGTGCGACGCTCGGCGGCATCGATACGGGCAGCTTCGTGCTCGCGGAAGCCGGGCTGTTCGACGCGTCGCAACCGCTCACGCTGCACTGGGAAGCGCTCGCCGCATTCCGCGAGCGCTATCCGGGCCTGAATGCGACGCAGGAACTGTTCGAGATCGACGACCGGCGCATCACGTGCGCGGGCGGCACCGCGTCGATCGACATGATGCTCGACCTGATCGGCCGCCGGCATGGCGGCGACCTCGCGGCGGCGATCTCCGAGCAGTTCGTCGTCAGCCGCATCCGGCAGCGCTCGGACAGCCAGCGGCTCGAGATCGCCGCACGCTACGGCGTGCACAACCGCAAGCTGATCCAGGTCATCGGCACGATGCAGCAGCACATGGAGAACCCGCTCGGCTCCGACGCGCTCGCGCAGGATGTGTCGATCACGCGGCGCCAGCTCGAACGGCTGTTCAGCGCGACCTTGAACGACACGCCGACGCACTTCTACCTGAACCTGCGCCTCGATCGCGCGCGCGAACTGCTGCAGCAGACCGACATGAGCATCACGTCGGTGTGCGTCGCCTGCGGGTTCGAATCGCCGTCGCATTTCTCGCGCACGTATCGCGCACGGTTCGGCGTCAGCCCGCGCAGCGATCGCCGCGCGACGCGCTGATCGTCGCGGCTTTTAATCACAATCCGGCGCGGTATTACGCGTTCCGGCAGCGTTTCCCGCCGTTCGCTGAACAATGCCGGCGATTGATCGGCCAACCGAGGCGATCATCGAAAATAATTTGGAATGTCGCTGAAAATATTCTGTAACATACCTCGCAATTAGATAGGCAGCCTAACGAGGCGCGCGACGTGCGCGACGCATCTCGTCCCGCACGGGCCGCCACCGATATCAATATCGATCCGAGGGGTAAGACATGACGATGCTCGATTCGCCGTCGCCGCACCTGCCTGCCGTTCGCTTCTCCATCGCCTCTTCCGCCTGTTTCTTTTCGACCTGACATTTAGGTTTCCTTAGTCAGTCGACACTCCCAACACCGCTTCGCCGCACCGGTTCCATCGAACCGGCGCGCGGGCCGTGTCGTGCCTGCGCGCCACGAACGCGCGGGCGTGTCCAACCGTTGAGATGAGGATCACGTATGCAGACATCACGCAACGCATTGCCGCTCGCCCTGGGTCTTGCGCTCGGCTTCGGCATCGTCGGCGGCACCCTGGCCGATACGAAGGTGTCGAACCCGCAGGCCGCGAGCCTGCGCGAAAGCCTGACGCGCGGCGTCGCGCCGCCGGCCGCGAAATCCGATACGGCCGGCGGGCAGTTCCGCGCGGACGGCGTCGCCGTCACGCTGTACAACCCGGCCTATCGCGCCAGGAAGGCCGCCGCGACGCCCGCCGCGACCGCACGCGACTTCGTCGCATCGCAGGCGGCGCAACTCGGGCTCGACGCGACCGCGCTCGCGAGCCTCGTCGTCACGTCCGAGCGCAACGACGCCGACTTCACCGTCGTACGCCTGCAGCAGCAGGCCGCCGGACTGCCCGTGTACGGCAGCGACATCGCGGTGACGGTCGCGAAGGATGGCCGCATCCTGTACGTCGCGAGCAACACGATCAACGGCGTGGTCGCGACGACGCGCAAGTCGCAGGCCGTCGACCAGCAGCAGGCGCTCGACCGCGCCCGTGCGTATCTCGGCGTGAGCGGCTTCACGCATCTCGACGCGCGGCTCGTCGCGTTCGTCGACCAGGCCGGCACGCACACCGCGTGGAAGGTGCGCGGCCGCCCGCAGGACGGGCCGAAGGGCGACTGGGAATTGCTGATCGATTCGGGCAGCGGCGAAGTGCTGCGCGCCGAGGACAAGGCGTTCTACGCAACCGACGGCACCGGCTTCGTGTTCCGGCCCGATCCGCTGTCGCCGACGAAGAGCAGCTACGGCAGCACGGGCTACAAGGACAACAACGACGCCGATTCGACGCAGCTCACGGCCGCGCGCGTGCGCGTGACGCTGAAGGATCTCGCGCAGTCGGGTTCGCGCTACACGCTGACGGGCCCGTACGCGGCGTGCATCGATTTCGATGCGCCGCTCGACAAGGCATGCCCGTCGCAATCGACGCCCACGTTCGAGTTCACGCGCGGCAACCTGTACTTCGAGGCCGTGAACGCGTACTACCACATCGACACGTTCCTGCGTTACGTGAACCAGACGCTCGGCATCAAGGCGCTCCCGTACCAGTACACCGGCGGCGTGCAGTACGACCCGCACGGCGAATCGGGCGACGACAACTCGTCGTACTCGTCGAGCAGCGGCCGGCTGACCTTCGGTCAGGGCGGCGTCGACGACGCGGAAGATGCGGACGTCGTGATCCACGAACTCGGCCACGGCATCCACGACTGGGTGACGAACGGCGGCCTGTCGCAACAGGAAGGCTTGTCCGAAGGCACCGGCGACTATCTCGCCGCCGCGTACAGCCGCGACTTCAACCAGTGGAGCCCGTCGGACGCGCAGTACCACTGGGTCTACAACTGGGACGGCCACAACGAATACTGGGGCGGCCGCGTGACCAACTGGAACGTCGGGCGCACCTATGCGCAGGCACGCGGCGCGGAGATCCATACGGCCGGCCAGTACTGGGCGTCGTGCAACCTCGTCGCGCGCGACGCGATCGGCGCGCAGGCGATGGACAAGGCGTTCCTGAAGGGGCTGTCGATGACCAACAGCTCGACCAACCAGAAGGCCGCCGCGCAGGCCGTGCTGACGGCCGCATCCGCGCTCGGCTACAGCAACGCGCAGCTCACCGCGATCGGCAACGCGTACAACAAGAGCTGCACGTACGGCGTGACCGTCCCGCAGAAGTCGTAATTCCGCAGCAGGCGGGAGTGCGGCGCACGACCTGCGGCGCGCTCCCTTCATCGACATCGACATCGCCATCCTCACGAGATCGAACATGCCTACTCTGAAACCGACCCGCCTGAGCGCCGCGCTGGGCGGCATGCTGCTGACCGCCGCCGCGCACGCGACCCCCGTCTGGATCACGCTCGGCGACACCGCGTTGCGCCAGCTTCAGCGCATCGATGCAAGCGTCACCGTGCAATACAGCACGACCGTCGATGCCGGCAAGACGGCCGACGGCGCCGCGCGCCGCGAAACCGTTCACGTCGTCGAGATCGACGATTCACGGCTCGGCGACCTCGCCCATGCCGTCCACCATACGCGCGGCCACGGGCCCGGCTACGTCGTGCACGATTCGTTCGACGACGCGCGGCAGGCACTGCAGCCGCTGCCCTTGACGCTCGCGAAACAGGCGGCGGCGCCTGCGTACAAGGTGTCGAACGCGCCGCAGATCGGTACCTGGATCCAGCAATTGCAGGCCAGCAACATCGTCGGCACGATCACGTCGCTGTCCGGCTTCACGAACCGCTACTACACGACGTCGCACGGCGTCGCCGCGTCGGACTGGCTCGCGCTGCAGTGGAAACAACTGGCCGGCCCACGCGCCGACATCACCGTCGAGCAGTTCGCGCACACCGGCTTTCCGCAGAAATCCGTGATCCTGACGATTCGCGGCAGCGATCCCGCCGCCGGCACGATCGTGCTCGGCGGCCACCTCGATTCGACGGTCGGCCGCACGACGGAGAACACGCGCTCGCCCGGCGCGGACGACGATGCATCGGGCATCGCGAGTCTCACCGAAGCGCTGCGCGTGCTGATCGCGAACGACTACCGGCCGAAACGGACGATCAAGTTCGTCGGGTATGCGGCCGAGGAAGCCGGCCTGCTCGGCTCGAAGGCGATCGCGAAGCAGTTCCGCACGCAGAACGCGAACGTGGTCGGCGTGCTGCAGCTCGACATGACGAACTACAAGGGCGATCCGAAGGATATCTACCTGATCACCGACTACACGAGCGCGGCGCAGAACACCTACCTGACGAACCTGGCGAAGACCTACCTGCCGGAACTCGCGATCGGCACGTCGCAGTGCGGGTACGCGTGCTCGGATCACGCGTCGTGGAATGCGCAGGGTTATCCGGCATCGTTCCCGTTCGAGGCCGACCAGAACGACAGCCCGTATATCCACACGGTGAACGACACGCTGGAGAACTCGGACCGGCAGGCGAACCACGCGCTGAAGTTCGGCAAGCTGGCGCTGGCCTATGCGGTCGATCTCGGCGGGAACGCCGCAACGACGGCCAAGCCCTGACCGATCCGCGGCGCGCGGCCGTTCACCGTCACGCCGGAACGGGTGGCGCCGCGCGCCCCCGTTCCGATGCCGCGGGCCCTTCCGGATAGAATCGCCGTTCGACCACTACCGCACCCCGGTGCTCCGCCATGACCGATTTTTCCCGCTCCGTCGACGATCTGTCGCCCGCGCGCGTCACGACCGCGTTCGACCTGCCCGGCCACACGACCGTTCGTTCGCTCGGCGTCGTGCAGGGCATCGTCGTACGCTCGCGCTCGATCGTCGGCTCGTTCGGTGCGTCGCTGCAGACGATCTTCGGCGGCAACATCACGCTCTATACGTCGCTGTGCGAGAAAGCGCGCCAGCAGGCCTTCGACAAGATGCTGACCGACGCGCGCAAGCTCGGCGCGAACGCGATCGTCGCGATGCGCTACGACTCGACCGAAATCGGCTCGGGTGTCACGGAAGTCATCTGCTACGGCACGGCCGTGCGCGTGACGCAGGACGCGTGACGCCCGTCACGCGTCGCGCTCGAGCGATTTCATGTTCGTGAGCTGCGGGAACAGCCGCATCCACGTGAGCGCAACCGCGATCGTCGCCGCGCCGCCGACGACGATCGCCGTCGGCGCGCCCCACCACGCGGCCGTCACGCCCGATTCGAATTCGCCGAGCTGGTTCGACGTGCCGATGAACAGCGCGTTGACCGCGCTCACGCGACCGAGCATGTCGTCGGGCGTGCGCAACTGCACGAGCGACAGGCGCACGACGACGCTGATCACGTCCGACGCGCCGAGCGCGGCCAGCGCGACGAGCGACAGCGCGAAGTGCCGCGACAACCCGAACACGATCGTCGCGATGCCGAACGCGATCACGCCGCCGAACATCGCGCGGCCCGGCCGCCCTTTCAGCGGAAAGCGCGTGAGCCACAGCGTGCCCGCGAGCGCACCGACCGCCGGCGCCGCGCGCAGCGCGCCGAGCCCCCACGGGCCGACCTGCAGGATGTCGCGCGCGTAGATCGGCAGCAGCGCGGTCGCGCCGCCGAACAGCACCGCGAACAGGTCGAGCGACAGCGCGCCGAGGATCGCCGGCTCGCGCCGGATGAACGCGATCCCCGAGAACACCGAGCGCAGCGTGACCGGCTCGCGGGCAGGCGGCGCGCCGCGCAACGGAATCGTGCTGCTCAGCATGGCCGCGATCGCGAATGCGGCGACGCTCGTCCCGAACGCGACGGGCGCACCGACGCCATAGAGGAGCCCCCCGAACGCGGGCCCGAGGATCTGCGCGGCCTGGTTCGCGGACGTCGACAGCGCGGTCGCGCGCGGCAGGTCGGTGCGCGGCACGACGGCCGGCAGCAGCGACGACACCGACGGCGACTCGAACGCGCGCGCCGTGCCGACGATCGCCGCGAGCGCATACACGGCCGGCGCGGCCAGCCACCCTTGCACGGCGCCGAGCAGGAACACGCCGGCGGCCAGCGCCTCGACACCCTGGCAGATCGTCGCGATGCGCCGGCGGTCGTAGCGATCGGCCACCTGCCCGACGACGAGCGTCAGCGCGAACATCGGCACGAACTGCGCGAGCCCGACGAGGCCGAGCGCGAACGCGCTGTGCGTGAGCGCGTAGACATACCAGCCGATCGCAACCGACAGGATCTGGAAAGCCAGCGAAGACATCACGCGCGTGCCCCAGAAACGCTGGAACGGTGCGTGGCGGAACAGGTTGGCGGGTAACGGAGACGGCGAACTGGAGTCGGGTAACGGGGCGGTCATCGGCGAGACGTCATCGAAGGAAGGCCGGCGATCGCCGATACGCGATGCGGCCAAACCGCGATGATAGCTTCAACCGCCGAAACCCTGCCGCACACCCGGCCGAGGCAGGCGCGGCCGGCATGCGCCGCGCGACGCCGCATCGAATCGCACCATGAAAAAAAAGCGCGAACCTCGGTTCGCGCCAAAGAGAGATCTCGCTGAAGACGTCGCTGCCCTGCTCCACCCCGCTCAGAACGAATGCCGCATCCCGATCCGCACGTCGGCCTGCGTCTGCGTCGTCGACGGCGTGAAGCTGTAGCCGACCACCGCATCGACGCCCTGCGACGCGCGCAGGTAGTCGCCGGAGATATACACGTCGGTGCGCTTCGACAGCAGGTAATGCAGGCCCGCCGTGCCCTGGTTCCAGTGATGGCCTTCGAAGCGCGTGTGCTGGTAGCCCGCGATCAGGCTGAGCGCCGGCGTGAACTGGTACAGGCCGCCGCCTTCATACACCTGCATGTGCGACGACTGGCCGAAGCCCTTGATCGTCGTGTACGAGAAGTTGGCGTCGAGCGTCAGCTTGCCGATCGTGTAGCTCGAGCCGATGCCGAACGTGCCCTGGCTGTCGACGTCCATCGGCGTGTTGGCGAACAGGTCGGTGCGCGCGCCGGTCGCCGGGTCGACGGTGACGGTCTGCTGGCCGAGGAACGTGTGCGTGCCGATCATCGCGTACGGGTCGAACGCGTAGATACCGTTCGGGTTGTTCAGGCGCGTGTACGCGGCGCCGATCGAGAAGTCGCCCTTCGTGAAGCTCGCGCCCGCGCTCCATGCGCTGTTGCGATGGAAGTTGCCCGCGACGTTGCCGAACGAGTACATCGCGCCGACCTTGAAGCCGTTGAGGTCGTTCGACAGGAACTTCACCGAGTTCGGCAGGCGGTCGCCGTTGAAGCGGTCGAAGTCGCCCTGGTGGATCGCATAGCCGCTGCCCCACGCCGAGATGTTGTAGATCGACACGAGTTCGTTCGTGATGTCGAGCTGGTTGCCGAACGACAGCGTGCCCCAGTCGTTCTGCAGGCCGACATACGCCTGCCGGCCGAATTCGGCGCCGCCGAAGCCGAGTTGACCGTTGCCGAGGCGGAAGCCGCTCTCGAGCGTAAACACGGCTTTCAGGCCGCCGCCCAGGTCTTCGGTGCCCTTCAGCCCGAAGCGGTTCCCGTACGCGACGCCGTCGTCGAACTTGACGACGTGCGAGCCGCCCGTGTTGTTCACGTACGTGATGCCCGCGTCGAGAATCCCGTACAGCGTCACGCTGCTCTGCGCGTGCCCGATGGCGGGAATGCAGGCCGCGCATGCAAGCGCGGCGGCTACGGCAACTTTCGTGTGCTTCATTGTCGACCACCCTCCCTGAACCGTTCGATGGATAGAATCTCGTCCCGGCGCGTGCCGCGATGCGCCGGCGGATTCGAATTCAGACCGCCAGCTGGCTTCGGCATTTCGTTTTCCGCAATAACGCAGCCATTGGCGAAAAATACAAACCCATATTTCTCGCCACCCGTCTGAAGGCGACACTAAATGGTCACGATGCGACCGGTCGGGAAAACACGTAGACGGGCGGCACGGCGAAAACGGCCGCCCGGCGGGAGGGAATCAGCGGCCGTCGAGGGCCGCGCGCACCGCCGGCAGGCCCGGTGCGCCGGCCGCCGTCGTCACGCCGTCCAGCCAGCCGGCGACCAGCGCCGGGTCGGCCTTCAGCGCATGCTGCGCCGCGAGCGCGGGCGACGTCTTGTTGTCGAGCATGTCGGCGATCATCCGGTTCTCGACGTCGACGGAGAACGTCATCTGCCGGAACAGGCGTGCGAGGTTCGCGCACTGGCCGGCGAACCCGGCACGCGTGACCGTGTTGACCGTCGCGCCGCCGTAGTTCGGGCCGAAGTACGCATCGCCGCCGGACAGATAGGTCAGATGGAACTTCGTGTTCATCAGATGCGGCTCCCAGGCCAGGAACACGATCCAGCGCTTGTCGCGCACCGCCCGCTCGACCTGCGTGAGCATGCCCGTCTCGCTCGATTCGACGAGCGACCAGTTCGACGGGCCGAGCGCGTGGTCGGTGAGCATCCGCTTGATGTTCTGGTTCGCGGGCGCGCCGGGCTCGATCCCGTAGATCTTGCCGCCGAAGCGGTCCGCATGACGCGCGAGATCGGCGAACGTATGCACGCCGGCGGCCGCCACGTAGTCGGGCACCGCGAGCGTGAACTTCGCGCCGCTCAGGTTCGCGTGCAGCACGTCGATCGACTTGTCGTCGACGAACGGCTTCACGAGCGGCGCCTGCGCGGGCATCCAGTTGCCGAGGAACACGTCGACCTGCCCTTTCTTCAGCCCCTGGTACGTGATCGGCACCGACAGGTTCGCTACCTCCTGCCGGTAGCCGAGCGCCTTCAGCACGACACCCGCCATCGCGTTCGTCGCGTCGATGTCGGTCCAGCCGGGCGCCGCCATCTTCACGTCGCCGCACGTCCGAGGGTCGGCCGCCCGTGCGCCCTGCGTCGTCACCAGGCACGCGGCCGCGGCGAGCGCCGCGCCGATCCGGATTGCTGCATTGCATTGCCGTTTCATCGTCCGCTTCCTCCGTCGTTCGTTCATGTTCGCGAGGCGGGACACTCAGCGCCCGGCCCGCGGAAAACGCGCCATCGCCTCGAGCGTGTCGAGTTCGATGTGATTGCGCATGTAACGCTGGCTCGCGTCGGTGAACGGCTGCCAGTCCCACGCCTGGATGCGGCCCTGCGTCGTCGCCGCGTAATGGAAGCGCCGGCGCCGCTGGCTCGCGCGCACCTGCCGGTCGAGCTCGGGCAGGTTCCAGCGCCCCGCGGCTTCCGCGCGGAACGCGGCGAGCACGTCGGCGGCCTCGGGCACGCCGGCCAGGTTCGTCAGCTCGCGCGGGTCGTCCGACAGGTTGTAGAGCTGGTCGGGATCGAGCGGGCAATGCACGTACTTCCAGTCGCCGCGCCGGATCATCACGACCGGCGCGAGCGCGCCTTCCGCGAGGTATTCGCCGAGCGCGACATCGTGCGCGGGCGTGCCGTGCAGGTGCGGCACGAGGCTCGCACCGTCGACCGGGTCGGGCCAGCCGCCGGCGGGCGCGGCGCCGGCCAGGTCGACGAGCGTCGGCAGCAGGTCGAGATGCGACACGGGCCCGCGCACGCGCGCGGCGCCGAAGCGGCCCGGCGCATGGACGATCAACGGAACGCGGCAGCCGCCCTCGAAGAACGTCATCTTGTACCAGAGCCCGCGCTCGCCGAGCATGTCGCCATGGTCGGACGTGACGATCACGATCGTGTCGTCGGCGAAACCGCACTGCTCCAGCGCGGCCAGCACGCTGCCGAACTGCGCGTCGACATAGGACGTCGCGCCGTAGTACGCATGGCGCGCGGCGCGGATCTGCGCGTCGGTGGGCGGCGTGCGATCGTTCTCGCAGACGACGCGCAGCCGCTGCGAATGCGGATCGCTTTCCGCCGCATCGAGCCGCACGGCCGGCATGTCGATCTCGTCGTCGCGGTACAGATCCCAGTATTCGCGCGTGATCGCGTACGGGTCGTGCGGATGGGTCAGCGACACGACCATGCAGAACGGCCGCGCATCGTGCCCGGCCGCGCGCTCGCGCGCGACGTCGTAGAGCTTCTGCTTCGCGGCGAACGTGACTTCGTCGTCGAAATCGAGCTGGTTCGTGCGCACGCACGGGCCCGCCTCCAGCACCGAGCTCATGTTGTGATACCAGCTCGGCCGCTCGCCCGGCTGGTCCCAGTCGGGCACCCAGCCGAAATCGGCCGGATAGATGTCGGTCGTGAGCCGTTCCTCGAAGCCGTGCAACTGGTCGGGCCCGCAGAAATGCATCTTGCCGGACAGCATCGTCCGGTAGCCGCCCGCGCGCAGGTAGTGCGCGAACGTCAGCGTTTGCGCCGGCAACTCGGCGGCGTTATCGTAGGCGCCGATCCCCGACGGCAGCTTGCCGGTCAGCAGCGAGAACCGCGACGGCGCGCACAGCGGGCTCGCGCAGTAGGCGGCGTCGAACACCACGCCTTGCGCGGCGAGCCGGTCGAGCGTCGGCGTGCGTGCGACGCGGTTGCCGTAGGCCGGCAGCGCGAACGGCGTCAACTGGTCGGCCATCAGGATCAGGATGTTGGGTGTCGGGTTCGTCATGAGCGGTCGTGGGGAAAGCGGTGTTCGAACGGAGCGGCGCGCCGCTCCGGCGGCGGGACGTCCGGCATGACGGAGACGGCCCGCAGAAACCGCCGCGCACGCGGGCCGCGCTGGCTAGAATCGCGGAACGCATTGCCCGGCGGCCGCGAAGCGCGTGTGCCGCACCGTCCGATGCACTATCGCCCGCCCGAATTCGCGCGGGTAGGCGTCCGGCCCTTATGGGGCCATTAGAGAGACTTATGTCGAAACCGGAACCGTTACCGTCGATGCAGGCGCTGCGCGCGTTCGAATCGGCCGCCCGGCTCGCGAGCTTCACGGCCGCCGCGCGCGAGCTGGGCTCGACGCAGCCGGCCGTGAGCCAGCAGGTGTACCAGCTCGAAGCCGAACTGGGCGTGCCGCTGTTCGAGCGCAGCCCGCGCGGCGTCACGCTGACGGCCGACGGCCAGTGCCTGTACGAAGCGGTGCGGCTGAGCCTCGACACGCTGCGCGGCGCGACCGCCACGCTGCGCGCGCGCCGCGAGCACGGCGCGCTCACGATCGTCACCGACTTCGGCTTCGCGACCTACTGGCTGATGCCGCGGCTCGCCGGCCTGAAGCGCGTGATGCCGGACGTCGACGTGCGCGTCGTCACGTCACAGGATTACGACCCGCAGCGCGACCACGCCGACATCGCGATCCTGTTCGGCGACGGTCACTGGCCGTCGTGCACGGCCGCACGGCTCTTTCCGGAATCGGTCACGCCCGTGTGCTCGCCCGCGTTCCGCGCCGCGCACCGCGACGTCGCGCGGGCCGACCACCTGCTCGCACTGCCGCTGCTGCACGTGCAGCCGACGCGCCCCGAGCGCTGGCTGTCGTGGTCCGGCTGGTTCGACGCGCATGGCCTCGAGCCGCCACCCGCCGCGCGCGGCGTGACCTTCAACAGCTACGCGCTCGTGATCCATGCGGCGCTGCTCGGCGAAGGCGTCGCGCTCGGCTGGTCGCCGCTCGTCGACGAGCTCGTCGCGTCCGGCCAGCTCGTGAAGCTCGTCGACGCGCCCGTCGTCACGTCGCGCGGCTACTTCCTGGTGCGCCCGCCGCAGCGGCCCGAGCCGGATGCGACCCACGTGTTCCGGCGCTGGCTGCTCGACGCCTGCGCCGGCGCCTGACGGGCCCGGCCGGCCCGCACGCGCTGGCGCGCCGATACCAGCCACACGGCGCGTTGGTTCTATCCGCCCCGGAATCGTCCTGATTTACTTGAGCCTCCCGCTACCCGCGCGGTGCGGCGCCGTCGTGCGCCGCCGCACGGCCGTGCGCCCATGCCAACCGAGGAGTCTCATGACCGCCGAGCACCGCCCCGATCAATTCGTCCTGACGCTGTCGTGCCCGAGCGCGGCCGGCCAGGTCGCCGCCGTCGTCGGCTTTCTCGATCGCCATCGCTGCTACGTCGATGCGCTGAACGTGTTCGACGACGACCTCAGCAACCGCTTCTTCGTACGCTGCGTGTTTCATCCGACGGATGAAACGCTGCAGATCGACGCGCTGCGCCAGGAATTCACGCCGATCGCCGCGAGCCTCGGCGGCGCGCAGGGCGACATGCAATGGGCGATCCATGACGTGAACGCACGGCCGAAGGTGCTGATCATGGTGTCGAAGCTCGAGCACTGCCTCGCGGACCTGCTGTTCCGCTGGCGGATGGGCGAGCTGAAGATGGACATCGTCGGCATCGTGTCGAACCACCCCGATTTCGAGCCGCTCGCCGCCCAGCACGGGCTGCCGTTCCGGCACTTCCCGATCACGGCCGACACGAAGGCGCAGCAGGAAGCGCAGTGGCTCGACTTCTTCGAATCGAGCGGCGCCGAACTCGTGATCCTCGCGCGCTACATGCAGGTGCTGTCGCAGGAAACGAGCGCGAAGCTCGCGAACCGCGCGATCAACATCCATCATTCGTTCCTGCCCGGCTTCAAGGGCGCGAAGCCGTATCACCAGGCGCACACGCGCGGCGTGAAGCTGATCGGCGCAACCGCACACTTCGTCACCGACGATCTCGACGAAGGGCCGATCATCGAGCAGGTCGTCGAGCGCGTCGATCATGCGCTGCGCCCCGAGCAACTGCTCGCGGTCGGGCGCGACGTCGAAAGCCTCACGCTCGCGCGCGCGGTGAAGGCGTTCATCGAACGGCGCGTGTTCCTGAACGGCGATAGGACGGTGGTGTTTTCGTAGGCATGCGAAACGGCGGCCGGCTCGCCCCGTGCCTCACGCCGAGGCGGAAGGCACGCGCGCCGGCGCCGTGCCGATTCCCCGCGCCCGGCGCCGCAGATACAGGTTGTTGAGAATCAGCGCCGCGCCGGTCAAGCCGGCGCCCGCGATTTGCGCGCGAGTGGGCACCACGCCCGTGGCGGCGGACACGATGAACGCGGTGATGGGCAGGACGTCCATGAACAGCACGCCGTTCATCGGCCCCAGGATCCGGTTGCCCGTCATCCACAGCAGGATCGCGCCGAAGCCGGCCACTGGCCCCATGTACGCGAGATGCGGCAGCACCGCGTGCACGGCGGCCCATGACGGCGCCGCGATCCGGTGCGTTGCGACCAGCATCAGATTGACCGTGACGATCGTGGTCAGTCCGAGCCACGTCGTGAAGGTCGTGTATTTCAATGCCGACCAGCCGGAGAAACGCGCCGCGCCGAACGTATAGACGACCCAGCACAACGCACCGACGACGATCAGCGCATTGGCAGCATAGTGCTGCGGTTCGTGCAGCGCGGCCGCCACGTCGCCGCGCGTGACGACGAGCACCACGCCGGTGAAGGACAGCACCACGAACAGCACCGACACCGGCGCGGGCGGGACGCGCCGCACCAGCGCGTTGAGCAGCAGCCCCATCATCGGCTGGGTCGCCATCATGACCGACGCGGTCAGCGCGCCTTCGTCGCCGGCCAGCTGCTGGCCCAGGAACACGAACGACCCGAACCCGCAAAAGCCGATCGAGCCGAGCAGCCATGCAAGCGGCACCGATTCGCCGGCCGCGCGGAATGCGCCGGGCCCTTCGACGACCCGCAACAACACGAGGAATGCGCTGCCCGCGATCAGGTAGCGCAGCGACGTGAACGTGAATGGATCGATGTGTCGCAACGCGTCGGTCATCACCGGAAACATCACGCCCATCAGGATCGTCGCACCGACACATGCCGCGATCCCCTTCCCGTACGCGCCCGCGGCCGGCACTGCGTTATTTGCGCCATTCATGACCAATCATTCCCAAATTAATTGAACAATGAGGCCGGTGCGGCTGCGCGCAGCGGCGGCGTTTTTTCAGCTGCTTTTTCGAATCGGCTTGCCCGTCAAGGTTTCGACTGCCGTCCGTGGAACACGCATCATTTGAAACTGATCATTCTCAAAATAATCAAAAAAATCAGGTCAGCGCCCGCATCGCGATTTCGACGATCGAAGCCAGTTCCGCCTCCGACGCACTCGATTTGCCCAGCACGCGCATACCCTGGATCAGGCACAGCAGGAACCGGCCAACCTCTTCCGGATCGAGGTTCCGGTCGAAATCGCCCGATTGCTGGCCGCGTGCGACCGCAAGGCTGAATTGCGTGCCGATGCGCAGCAGCGTCGATTCGATGTACGGTCGCAACACGTCGTCGCCGGGTAGCAATTCGACGGCCGAATTCGTGATGAGGCAGCCGCGGCGCTCCGACAGCCGCACGCCGATTTCCGTGTAGTACAGCAGCGCTTCCCTGAGGGCCTGACGCGGCGGCAAGTCCGCCGCGAGACGTTCCTTGAGCCGCGCGATCGCGCCTTCCGCATAACGGTCGAACGCGGCGACCAGCAGCCCGTGCTTGTCGCCGAACGTCCGGTACAGACTGCCGCGAAACACGCCAGTCGCCTCGCACAGCGTATCGATCGACGTCGCGTGATATCCCTGCGCCCAGAACACGCGCGCCGCGGCGTCGATCACCTCGTCGGTGTCGAATTCGCGTGGGCGCCCCCTGTCACGGGAGCCGGGAGAAGTTGGACTCATGAGTCAGGATATTAGAACCGATCATTCTCAAAATCAAGCGTCGTCGCTCGCGGGCGGGCGCCGTGCACGCCGGCCATGCCGCCGGCCCTGAATGACGAAAGCCCGGCCGGTTGCAGCCGGTCGGGCTTCGTTGCGGGCGGCGAGATCGCACCGCCGTGTGCGGTTTCCGGGTGATGGGCGCCGTTACACGGCCTGACGCGTCATTTCACCCATGCGAGGTAATACGACAGCCAGATCGTCAGCCCCGCGCCGATCAGCGCGGCATACGGCATCAGGTTCAGCCACATCGCGCGCTTCGGCACTTCGAGCTCCATGTCGCGCTGCATCTGCTCGGGGAAGCGGCCGCGATCCTGCCAGTAGTGGCGATACAGGAAGACCGGCACGATCAGCAGCATCGCGATCAGTCCGTTGCGCAACGTGCCTTCGCCCTGCAGGTTCGCACCCGCGCCGACGTAGACGAGGTTCGCGTAGCCGCAGATCGAGCCTGCGACGAGCAGCCAGGTCGGGCAGCGGAACGGCCGATCCCAGTTGCCGCGATCCATCCGGTGGATCCAGCCCGACTGGAGATTCAGGAATACGAACAGCATGTAGCAGACGTTCGAGATCGACAGCACCGTCATGTAGTCCGACATCATCAGCAACACGAGGTTGAAGCCGAGGTCCGTCCACATCGCGCGGGTGGGCGAGCCGTGCTCGTTCACGTGCGACAGGTACTTCGGCAGCCAGCCGTCGACCGATGCCTGGTACAGCGTGCGCGACGAGCCCATCATCGACGTCATCACGATCAGCAGGATCGACAGCATCAGCATCACGACGACCGCATTCGCGACCCACGCGCCGCCGCCGACGATCTTCGCCATCGCGGCCGCGACACCCGTGCCGTCGCCGATCGACGGATCGAGCATCGCCTGCGTGCCGAGCGCGCCCTGGAACGCCATCGGCACGAGCGTCATCACGACGAGGCACAGCGCGCCCGACCAGAAGATCGCCTTCGCGGTATCGCGGCGCGGATCGCGGAATTCACGCGTGTAGCAGACGGCCGTCTCGAAACCATACGACGCCCAGCCGGCCATGAACATCGCGCCGAGCGCCATCGTGACGCCCTGCCCGTTCCACGAACCGAACGTCGCGGTCGTGAGGTTGCCTTGCGCGTCGTGACCGAGCGGCAGCAGCGGAAGCAGGTTCGACATCGGCACGTCGCCGGTGACGAACGGCACGATGCCGACGATCAGCAGCGGCGTGAGCGACGCGATGCCGAGGATGCGCTGCGTGCGTGCCGCCTTCGATGCGCCGCTGTGCTGAAGCTTGAACGTGATGAGAAGCAGGATCGTCGCGATGATGAACGTCGCATTGATCCGCAGGGACAAACCCGGCTTGATGAAACCGAGATCCGCGATCTTGAGCTGCCATTGCAGCACCGCCGCGTTGGCGGGAAAGAGACTCGTGAGCGCATAGCTCGCCGCGAGGCCGCAGCCGAGCGCAAGCATCGGCGACCACGCGAGCCAGTTGCACCACACGGAAACCGGGGCAATCAGCTTGCTGTAACGGACCCATCCGATCGCGCCATATACGGACGCGCCACCCGATTTATGAGGAAATAGCCCCGAGATTTCCGCATAAGTCGCGCTTTGAATCAGCCCCATCGTGATCGCGGCGATCCAGATCGCCCACGCGGGCTGGCCGATCGTCGCGCATACGCCGCCGATCGTGAACAGCACGCCTGCCGGCACGCCGCTCGTCACCCAAAATGCGTCTTTCCAGGTCAGGCCACGATGCAGCGTGTGGCCCGTCGAATCATGTGAGATGGTTGCCTCAACGTCACTGGTGCGATTCGCACGCAGTCCTGCCTGACTCATCCAATTCCTCCTCTCGATCGGAGTTGGCGCTTTAGCGCTTACTCTGGTTCGATGCAAGCTGTGATGATTTTGCACAAGCGCCGTAGTGTAACAATTTACGGGCTTTTTTGCAGAATCCGAAAAAGAATTCCGGGATATGGCCGCATGGCATCTCGATTATTTCGGATTCCTGCAAACCATTCCCGGCATGTTTTTATGATGATTCGTACGACGTATTGGGTGACGCTTACTGCGCGCCTTCCGTCCACGCATTCACGCGGTCCGGATGCGCGGCAATCCACGCGTCCGCGGCCGCTTCCGGCTTCGAGCCGTTCTGGATCGCCAGCATCACGCTGTCGATTTCACCCGGCTTCCACTGGAATTTCTTCAGGAACGCGACGACCGGCTTGGCCTTGGCTTCGAGCCCCGGATTCACGACGCTGTCGACGTGCTCGGCACCGCCGAACACCTTCTTCGGATCCTCGAGGAAGCGCAGCTTCCACTTCGCGAACATCCAGTGCGGTGCCCAGCCCGTCACGATGACCGGCTTGCTCGCACCGACCGAACGCGACAGCTCGGCCGTCATCGCGCTGCCCGAACTCGGCATCAGCGTGTAGTTCAGCCCGTAGCTCTTGATCGCGTCGTCGGTCTTGCGCATCACGCCGGCGCCCGCATCGATGCCGACGATCCGGCCGCCGAAGCTGGCCTTCTCCGCATTCAGGTCGTCGATGCTCTTCGCCTTCACGTACGCGGGCACGATCAGGCCGATCTTCGCATCGGGAAAATTCGCGCCGAGGTCGACGACCTTGGCCTTGTATTCATCCCAGTAGGAGCCGTGCGTGACCGGCAGCCACGCGGACAGCGTCGCATCGAGGTCGCCGCGCGCGACACCCTGCCACATGATCCCGGCCGCGACCGGCACGAGCTTCACCTCGTAGCCGAGCTTCTTCTCGATGACGCGAGCCGCGACGTTGGACGTCGCGACGCTGTCGTCCCAGCCTTCGACGTAGCCGATCTTCAGCGTCGGCTTCGTATCGGCGAGTGCCGACGTGCTCAGCGCCACCATCGCCGACAGTGCGCCGGTCCACAACAGTTTTCCGAACAGTTTCATGGTCGATCTCCTTGATAAGCGCACCGTGCGCGTTGTCTCTCTAGGTTCTTCAACCACAAATCCGCGGTATCGTTGTTTTCCGACGGATGCTTGTCCGGACGCGACGTGTCCGGACAAGCGCCGACACATCGCGACTACTTGTCGATCACGAGATCCGACAGCGGCTTGCTGCAGCACAGCAGCACCATCCCCTGGTCGATCTCGCGCTGGCGGATGCCGCCGTTGTGCTTCATTTCGACCTGCCCCGACACGAGCTTCACCTTGCAGGTGCCGCACATGCCCTGCGTGCACGAGGCCGGCAGCCGCACGCCCGACTGGCGCGCCGCGTCGAGCACGTGCTGCTCCGAGCCGCACGAAATCTCGCGGTTGCTCTTCGCGAAGCTGACGGTGTACTGCTTCGTGTCGGTGTCGCCGCCTTCGGCCGGCGGTACGAGATCGGCGAGCAGCTCGTCGCTCGCGGTCTGCGCGAGCGTCTCGAACGAGAAGCTTTCCTCGTGATACTGCTTGCGATCGAAACCGGCTTCGTCGAGCAGGTCGCGCACGGCCTTCATGTACGGCGCGGGGCCGCACGTGAAGACCTCGCGCTCCATGAAGTCCGGTGCGATCAGCTTCAGCAGCGGCAGCGTCAGGAAGCCCGTGACACCCGGCCAGTTCGTGCGCGCGCCCACGCGCTCGACGACGAACGACGTGCGGAAGTTCGCATGGTTCGACGCGATCAGGTCCAGCTCGCGCGCGAAGATGATGTCGTCCGGCGTGCGCGCACTGTGCACGAACAGGATGTCGCGATCTTCCGCGAGATCGTGGTGCGCGCGGCTCATCGACATCAGCGGCGTGACGCCCGAGCCGGCCGACAGGAACAGGTACTTGCGCGCCGGATGCCGGGCGCACGTGAACTCGCCGGCCGGGCCGAGCACGCGCACCGAGGCGCCGGGCTGCAGGTTGTCGTGCAGCCAGTTCGACACCTTGCCGCCCGGCACGCGCTTCACCGTGATCGACACCGTGTGCGGTCGCGCCGGCGACGACGAGATCGTGTAGCAGCGGTTGATCGTTTCGCCGTCGATGTCGAGCTCGAGCGTGAGGAACTGCCCGGGCTCGAACGAGAACGTGCGGCCCTGCGGCGAACGGAAGAAGAAGCTCTTCACGTCGTGCGTTTCCTGCCGCACGTGGCAGCACACCAGCGTTTCCTCGACGTCGCTCGTCCAGCGCTCGGGCAGGCCGTTCCAGAACGCCGGGCGCGTGACCCGGCTGTCCGTCGGCTCGAAATTGGCCGCGTCTCGCATCATGTCAGCCTCCGCAGGGCCGCCCCAAGGAGGCTGACCGCCCCCGTGGGGGGCAGGGAACGCAGTGAGCGTGGGGATCGTTTCATCAGTTGCTCCGCTTGTCCGCTGCTATGACCTATTCGCCGGTTTTTTCGGCGAGCCGGCCGATGTACCATGCCGAGAATTTTTCGACGAGACCTTCCGTGTACGGCGAATACGGGCCCGGCTCGTACGCGCTGCTGTTCGCGCCGCGCTGCGAGAACTCGACGAGCGCGCGATCCTGGTCGTTGGTCGCATTCCACACGGCCGTCAGGTTCTTCACGTCGTAGTCGATGCCTTCCTTCGCGTCCTTGTGCACGAGCCACTTCGTGCGCACGAGCGTCTTGCCGGCCGACAGCGGGATCACCGAGAACGTCACGATGTGATCGCTCATGAAGTGGTGCCACGAGTTCGGCTGCGTCCAGAACGACAGGCCGCCGAGGTCGGCCTTGTCGAAGCCGCCGAGCAGCTTCTTCGACGCGACCTTCGCGTCGAGCGTCTGCGATTCGCCGCTGCGGTCGAGCGGCAGGCGCTGCGTGCGGAAACCCGTCACGTCGAGCAGCTTCTCGATTTCGGCGGACGGCAGGCCCATCTCGGCCCACTCCTTGCCGCGCCGCACGCACGTTTCGGCGAATGCGTCCATGCCTTCCGCGTTCGCGTCGGAACGCTGGTAGCCGAAGCCGTATTCGTACAGCGAGATCGTCAGCTCCGGATGGTTCGCGACGCAGTGATAGCACTCGCGGTTGTTCTCCATCGTGAGCTTCCAGTTGCCTTCCTCGATGATGTCGATCTGCGCGGCGATCTTCGTGCTCGGCAGATCGTGCGGCAGCAGGTACGGCTCCATCTCGGCGCGCATCTGCGCGAAGTCGACCGGCGGCTCGTCGGCGAGGCAGATGAAGATCAGGCCCGCGAGGTTCTCGACGTGCACCGACTTCAGGCTGTGCTTGCAGCGGTCGAACTTCTCGCCCATGTGCTCGGCGAACATCAGCTGGCCCGTCAGGTTGTAGGTCCAGCTGTGGTACGGGCACACGATGTTGCCGACCGAACCCTTGTCCTCGTTGCACAGGCGCGCGCCGCGGTGACGGCACACGTTGTGGAACGCGCGGATCGCCATGTCGTCGTCGCGCACGATCAGGATCGAATCGCTCCCCAATTGGACCGTCACGTAGTCGCCCGGCTCGGGAATGTCCGGTTCGACCGCCACCTGGATCCAGTGCTGGCGGAAAATCGCCTCCATGTCGAGCGCGAAGATGTCCTCGCTCGTGTAGAACGGCGCCTCGAGGCTGTGCCCTTCCTTGCGCCGCTCGATCAGTGCACGAATGTCTGCCGATACTTTCATCGTTTGCTCCGGATTCCTTGCATCCCTGGGTTCTTGCCGACAGGCATCAAAATCAGTAGTCGATGAGCTGATGCTCGCGCAAATACGCGAGGATCACTTGTGCTTTTTCGACCGAACTCCCTTCATTTACGACGTTGCCGCCCCGGCTTTCGGTCGTCGTCGCGGACAGCATCCGGGCATGCCCGGAACGCTTCTCGGCGGCGACCAGCTTGACGGGCTTACGCTCGACCGGGCCGACCGTCCACGCGGCCGCGTCGGCGTCCGCGCCGGGCGCCGCGAGCGCCGGCCGGATCGCGCCGGCGCGCAGCCGCGCATACGCGTAGCGCGGCTCGGCATTGGCGAGCGGATGGACGGCAATCACGGCCGGCAGCGCGGCATCGACGCGCCGCCGCAACCCTTTCGGCAAAAATTGCCGGACAGCCGCGCGGCCGCCTTCGACCGTCACGTCGACGGCCGAGCCGACCAGCGGATAACCGAGCGCCGCGGCGATGCGGTACGGCAGCATCCCGGTGTCGTACGCGCCCTCGGCGCGCGTGCCGGTCAGCACGAGGTCGTAGCCTTCGATACGCGCGGCGAGCGCGTGGACGGCATCGTCGCCGTCGCGGCAGGCCAGCACTTCGACCTCCCGCGCGCCGAGCGCGAGATATTCGGCCAGCGCCGCATTCGCGGGATCGCCGGCATGGATCACGTCGAGCGTCGCGCGATGCTGCTCGGCGAGCTGGCGACCGGTTTCGAGCGCGGCCGCGTCGTTACGGCTGTAGCGCGCGACGCCGCTGACCGGATGCCGGCCGACGGACACGAGCACCGCGATGCGTTGCAAGAGGCGGGGGGCGTTCATGCGGCCACTCCTTCCGGTTCACGGGCGCCGACCGCGGCCGGCGATTCGCCGCGCGCAGCACGCGCGGCCTGTACCTGTTCGATCAGCGCGGCGATCGTCGCCTGCGCGTCGCCGACCACCGTCAGGTTCGCGCGCTTCGCGATCGGCGCACTGCCGTCGAGGTTCACCGCGATCACGTGGCGGCAGTCCTTGATCCCCTGCAAGTGCTGTACCGCACCGGAGATGCCGAACGCGATGTACACGCTTGCCTCGACCGTCTTGCCGGTCGCGCCGACCTGCTTGTCGCGCGTGAAGTGGCCGTTGTCGACCGCGACACGGCTCGCGCCGATCGCCGCGCCGAACGCACCGGCCAGCTGCTCGAACGCGCCGATGTCCGACACGCCGTTGCCGGCCGACACGATGAAGTCGGCTTCCTCGAGCGCGACCTGGGCCGCGTCGATTTCTTCCAGGCCGAGATCGCGGTACGGCTGCGCGGCGTCATGCGCCGGGCGGATGAAATCGGCGGCCAGCCGTTCGCCCGCACCGACGAACGGCAGCTTCGCGTCGGCCGCGTTCGGCGCAAGCAGGATCACGTCGGGCAGCGCACGCGTGGCAAACGCCCGCCCGGCCTGCGCATATGCGCCGACATGCTTCGCGTCGATCTCGACGACGTGGGTCGCGACGCTCGCGCCGGCGGCCGCCGCGTAACGCCGGCCAAGATCGCCGTCGCCCGTCGCGTTGTCGGGCACGAACACGTGTTTCGGTGCGAGCGCGGCCACACAGGCCTGCAACGCTTGCAATTCGCTTTCGGGATCGAACGCGCGGCGATCGAAGCCGGTCAGCTCGAGCAGCTTGTCGACGCCGAGTTCGGCCGCATCGTCCTTCAATTCGCCGAACGCGAGCAGCGCGACTTCGGTTTGCGCATCGGCGAGCACGGCGGCGGCGGCGATCGCCTGCCGCGCATGGTCGTCGAGTGCGCCGCGCTCACTGTGCGCGACCACCAGCATCACGTGTTTCGGATCCTGCAGCGCGCGGCGCGGCTTCGCGACCACCGCGCCATGGCCGTGCACGGACCCGTGCGCGGCGTTCGCATCGGCGCTGCCTTCCTCGCCGAGCGTGATGCGCTTCAGGCCGGCGGCCGTGATGATGAACGGCCGGCGCGGATCGATTCGTTTGATCGTATTCATCGATTCACTCCAGCGAGGCGGCGACGAGTTCGGCGACGTCGAGCACGTCGGGGCGCGGGCCCACGACGCCTTCGAGCATGGCCGTGCAGTTCGGGCATGCAACCGCGACCACGTCCGCGCCGATCGTGCGTGCGTCGGCGATGCGGATGTCGGGAATGCGCTGCTTGCCGGGGATGTCGGTCAGCGGCGCGCCGCCGCCACCGCCGCAGCAGCGCCCGCGCATGCCGTTGCGCTCCATCTCGACGACCTGGATGCCGATCGTCTTCAACAGCTTGCGCGGCGCTTCCGTCTCGCCGTTGTAGCGGCCGAGGTAGCACGGGTCGTGATACGTCGTGCGCTTTTCCTGCAGCGACTCGACGGCCTTCGGCGCGATCTTGCCGCTGTCGGCGAGTTCGGCGAGATAGGTCGTGTGATGCTTGACCGTCACGCGCAGCCCGAGCGCACGGTATTCGTTGCGCAGGCTGTGCATCACGTGCGGGTCGGCCGTCACGATCTGCTTGTACGACAGCGTGCCGAGCGTGCCGATCAGGCGCTTCGCCATCTGCTGGAAGGTCGCTTCATCGCCGAGCCGGCGTGCGACGTCGCCCGTGTCGGTCTCGGTCGAGCCGAGCACCGCGTAGTCGACGCCCGCCTTGTTCAGCACCTTGACGAACGCGCGCAGCGTGCGCTGGTAGCGCATGTCGAATGCGCCTTCGCCCGCGACGAACAGCACGTCGACCGGCTTGCCCGGCTGCGCGACGGGCGCGCTCAGGTCGACCGACCAGTCGTAGCGCGCGGCCGTGTCGTAGCCGCCCATCGTGCCCGTTTCACGCAGGTTCGCGAGCACTTCCTGGCCCTTGCCGGGCACCGTGCCGTGCACGAGCGTGCGATTGCGGCGCATGTCGACGATCGCGTCGACGTGTTCGATCAGCATCGGGCACTCCTGCACGCACGCGCGGCAGGTCGTGCACGACCACAGCGTCTGCTCCTCGATCAGCCCCGACACGATCGGGCCGTTCGGCTCGCCGCGATGCTGGCCGACCGCGAGGCCCGGCGACGGGCTGCCCGCGTATGCCGCATCGGTACCGCCGGCCATCCCGACGACGAGATCCTGGATCAGCTTCTTCGGGTTCAGCGGCTGGCCCGACGCGAACGCGGGGCATGCGGCCTCGCACTTGCCGCACTGCACGCAGGCGTCGAAACTCAGCAGCTGGTTCCAGCGGAATTCGACCGGCTTCGCGACACCGTATTCCTGATGCTCGATGTCCGGCAGCTTCAGCGCGGTCGGCGGCGTGGCCGTGCCGTTGCCGGTGAACGATTCGCGCGTGGCGGCGAAACGCTCCTGGCGCGGGTGGAACGCGAGGTGCAGCAGGCCGGCGATCGCATGCTTCATCGGGCCGCCCTTCGCGGCGCCGATCGTCATCGTGAACGCGCCGACGCCGATCAGCAGCGCGCAGAGCACCGCGAACGCACCCGACATCGCGCCGGTCGGCACCAGCATGAACAGCACGAGGCCGAGCGCGAACGAGCCGAGCAGCCAGGGCAGCGTGTTCCACGGGCCTTTCGACAGTCGCGCGGGCACGTCCCGGGCCGCGCGGCGGCGCCACACGAACACCGCGCCGACCAGCATCGCGAGCGCCGCGAGGAAAATCAGCTTGTCGAGCCAGGGCGAATAGATCGCGAGGCCGTAGTTGACGAACACCAGCGCCAGCGCGCCGATCGCGCCGCCGGCCGTCGCGACGTGCGTCTTCGCGATGTACGGATCGCGGGCGACCACGTGGTGCAGGTCGACGAAATAGCGCTTCGGAATCGCGAACAGGTTCGCGACGCCGAACGAGCCGGGCGCCGTGGCGCGGCCCAGGCGCCAGTAGGACGAGCGCTTCGCGACCGCGAACGCGAGCCCCGCCACCGACAGCCACAACAGGGCGGTAATGAGGAAGGACGGGTTCATCGTTCAGAAATCCTTCACGAGACGCAGCGAGTCGTAGATTGCCCCGTGGACGTTGTGCATCGAGATGCAGTCGCCGACACGGAACAGCAGGAAACGGCCGTTGCCGAGTTCTTCCGACAGGCACGGCTGCGGCTCGGCCGCGAACAGCGTGTGCGGATCGATCTGGCCGCGGTTCACCGATTCCGGCTTGAGCTTCCAGTACAGCTCGTCGTTCGGCGACGAACCGTTCTCGATCACCACCTGGTCGACGGCGCGCTCTTCCAGTTCTTCCGTGTACTCGTTGCGCAGCACGGCGATCATCTTGCCGTTCTCTTCATAGACGCGGTCGAGCATCGTGTTCGGCGTCGGGATCACGCCGAACGCGTACAGGCGTCGGTAGAAGATCGGGAACGTCGTGCCGCCGCAATCGTCGGCGACCTTCACGTCCGGCGTGACGACCTCGACCTTCGAGCCGCGGCTCGCCATGAAGTCGGCCACGCCCGCACCCGCATGCGTGCTCACGCCGTCGAACAGCAGCACGTTCTGCTTCGGCTCGACCTTGCCGGTCAGGATGTCCCACGAGCTGACGGCGAGCCCCTCGGCCACGCCCCAGCCCGGCACCTGCCACGTGAAGCTCGACCCGCCCGTCGCGAGCACGACGATGTCCGGCTTCTCGGCCATGATCATCTTCTCGTCGGCGGCCACGCCGAGACGGCGGTCGACGCCCAGGCGCTTCGTCTCCATGTCGAACCAGCGGATGATCCCCGACATCTGCTCGCGCTGCGGCGCCTTCGCGGCGATCATCACCTGGCCGCCCACTTCCGCGTTCTTCTCGAACAGCACGACATCATGGCCGCGCAGCTTCGCGACGCGCGCCGCCTCGAGGCCCGCCGGGCCCGCGCCGACCACCACGACCTTGCGCTTCGGGCCGCGCGACTTCTCGATGATGTGCGGCATCGTCGCTTCGCGCGACGTCGCCGCGTTCTGGATGCACAGCACGTCGAGGCCGTTGTACTGGCGGTCGATGCAGTAGTTCGCGCCGACGCACTGCTTGATTTCGTCTTCGCGGCCGTCGCGGATCTTGATCACCATGTGCGGATCGGCGATCTGCGCGCGCGTCATGCCGACCAGGTCGATCATGCCGGTCGCGAGCAGGCGCTCGGCCTGGCCCGCGTCGCGGATGCTCTGCGCGTGCATCACCGGAATCTTCACGACCGACTTGATGCCGGCCGCGAGGTGCACGAACGGCTCCGGCGGCAATGCCATCGGCGGCATGCAGTTCGCGATCGTGTTGTGCGTGTCGCCGCCCGAGCCGACCACGCTCAGGTAGTCGATCAGGCCCGTCTCCGACATCGCCTGCGCGATTTCCTTCAGCGCTTCGTGATCGAGGCCGTCCTCGTGGAATTCGTCGCCGCACATGCGCAGGCCGACGCAGAAATCCTTGCCGACCGCCACGCGCACGGCCGTCAGCACTTCGATGCCGAAGCGCAGGCGGTTTTCGAGGCTGCCGCCCCATTCGTCGGTGCGATGGTTCGAACGCTTGCTCCAGAACTGGTCGATCAGGTGCTGGTGAGCGGCCGAGATCTCGATGCCGTCCATGCCGGCCGCCTTCACGCGCTTCGCGGCCGCCGCGAAATCGCCGATGATGCGGCGGATTTCCTCGATCTCGATAATCTTCGCGTTGCCGCGGTGCACGGGTTCGCGCACGCCCGACGGCGACATCAGGTGCGGCCAGTGCTCGCCGTGGAACGACGAGCGGCGGCCCATGTGCGTCGCCTGGATCATGATCTTCGCGCCGTGCTTGTGCATCGTGTCGGCCAGGCGCGTGAGCGGATCGATGATCTTGTCGGTCGACAGGTTCACCGATTTCCACCAGCCTTGCGGGCTGTCGATCGACACCGGGCTCGACCCGCCGCAGATGGCCAGGCCGACGCCGCCCTTGGCCTTTTCCTCGTAGTAGCGGATATAGCGGTCGCCCGGCAGGCCGCCCGGCTCCGCATACACCTCCGCGTGCGCGGTGCTGACGATCCGGTTGCGCAGCGTCAGCTGGTTCAGCTGCATGGGTTTGAACAGGTGGGGATAACGCATCGCTGGCGACCTCTGGCGTTCGAATGTCTCGTGTTGCGGGTGTTGTTCTGCTTCAGTGAAACGAGGCGTCAGTGCGCGATCGGCGACACTTCGAAGACGCAGTGGTCGTGATGCTCGGCCGCGCACTGCACTTCCTTCGACTGCGCGCGCGGTGCACCCTTGCCTTCCGGCGTCGTGTCGTTGACCCAGTCCATCGCGCCCGCGAACCAGCCCGCGAACATGTAGCAGAGCTTGCCTTCCTTGCCCGGCTGCTGGAGCACGAACGACGAGTGGCGCAGCTCGATCTTCGCGCGTGCGGCGGCCGGATCGGCCTCGATGATCGAGAACAGGCCCCAGCCACGCTGCGACAGGCGCTTCAGGTAGTGCTCGAACACGGCCATGCCGGTCAGGCCGTGCAGCTTCGCTTCCTTGTCGCACCAGTGGTAGGCGGATTTGTAGCCGGCCTTGTAGAGGATCTCGGCATACGCGTCGACGCCGAGCGCTTCCTCGACGGCGACGTGGTTGTTCGTGAAGAAGTGGCGCGGCACGTACAGCATCGGCAGCGCGTCGGTGGTCCAGACGCCGGTATCGGGATCGACGTTGATCGGCAGTTGCGGTTGCATCGTGGTGACTCCGTGAGGAAATTGGCCGCGCGGTTCAGCGCGCAGGCGCGACATCGTCCGCGCGCCCGCGCGGCTTGCGCGGGCGCGTCCCGATTTTTCTAATGTTGAATCGCGGGTAGCGGTTCGGCGCGATGCGGCGCTTACGCGCCCCACACGTCCTTGAACACGCGCACCCAGTTCTCGCCCATGATCTTGCGGATCCGCGACTCCTTCCAGCCGTGGCGTTCCATCGCCGCGGTCAGGTTCGGGAATTCGCCGATCGTGCGGATGCCGTCCGGGTTGATCACCTTGCCGAAGTTCGTCAGCTGGCGATAGCGGCCCTTGTCATGCGTCAGCATGTCGAAGAACTCCTTCGCGAAATCCTGCGTGAAGTCCGTGCCGATGCCGACCGCGTCTTCGCCGATCAGGTTCACGACGTAGTCGATCGCCTCGATGTAGTCGTCGATGTTCGCTTCGATCCCGCGCTTCAGGAACGGCGCGAACATCGTCACGCCGACGAAGCCGCCCGCATCGGCGATCTCCTTGAGCTGCGCGTCGCTCTTGTTGCGCGGATGCTCCTTCAGGCCCGACGGCAGGCAGTGCGAGTAGCACACCGGCTTCTTCGAGAACGCGATCGCTTCCGACGACGTGTTGCCGCCCACATGCGACAGGTCGACCATGATGCCGACGCGGTTCATCTCGGTGATCACTTCGCGGCCGAAGTCCGACAGCCCGCCGTCGCGCTCGTAGCAGCCGGTGCCGACCAGGTTCTGCGTGTTATAGCAGAGCTGCACCACGCGCACGCCCATGTCGGCGAACGCTTCGATGTAGCCGAGGTTGTCCTCGAATGCATGCGCGTTCTGGAAGCCGAGGATGATCCCGGTCTTGCCTTCCTTCTTCGCGCGGAAGATGTCGTCCGTCGTGCGCACGAGCGTCAGCAGCTCGCCGTTGTCGCGGATCTTCTTCTTCATCACGCCGATGTTGTCGACGGTCTTGGTGAAGTTCTCCCACACCGACACCGTGCAGTTCGCGGCCGTGATGCCGCCCTTGCGCATGTCCTCGAACACCGGCTTCTCGAACTTCGAAATGTTCAGTCCGTCGATGATGATGCTGTCCTGATGCAGCGTGCTCATATCCGCTCTCGCTCGTGGGTCTGTTCTTGTGGGATCGATCAGTAGATCGGGAAGCGCTCGCAAAGCGCGAAGATCTCGCGGCGCACGCGCTGTTCGGTCGCGGGGTCGCCTTCCGGATTCGCGCGCAGCGCGTCGAACACCTCGAGGATCAGGCGGCCGATTTCGCGGAACTCGGCCACGCCGAAACCGCGCGTCGTGCCCGCCGGCGTGCCGAGACGGATGCCCGACGTGACGGTCGGCTTCTCGGTGTCGAACGGGATGCCGTTCTTGTTGCAGGTGATGCCCGCGCGTTCCAGCGCCTGCTCGACCGGCGCGCCCTTCAGGCCCTTCGGGCGCAGGTCGACCAGCAGCAGGTGGTTGTCGGTGCCGCCCGTGACGAGATCGACGCCGCCGGCCTTCAGCACTTCGCCGAGCGCCTGCGCGTTCGCGAGCACGTTGTCGATGTAGGTCTTGAAATCGGCATGCAGCACTTCGCCGAACGCGACGGCCTTGCCGGCGATCACGTGCATCAGCGGGCCGCCCTGCAGGCCGGGGAACACGGCCGAGTTGATCTTCTTCGCGATGTCCTCGTCGTTGGTCAGCACGAAGCCGCCGCGCGGGCCGCGCAGCGTCTTGTGCGTGGTCGACGTGACGACGTGCGCGTGCTCGACCGGGTTCGCGTGGCGGCCGGCGGCGATCACGCCGGCGATGTGCGCCATGTCGACCATCAGCTTCGCGCCGACGCTGTCGGCGATCGCGCGGAAGCGCGCGAAGTCGAGCGCACGCGGGTAGGCCGAGAAACCGGCGATGATCAGGTTCGGCTTGTGTTCGTGGGCAAGCGCCTCGACCTGGTCGTAGTCGATCCGCATCGTGTCGCGGTTTACGCCGTACTGAACGGCGTTGAACCACTTGCCCGACAGCGCCGGCTTCGCGCCGTGCGTCAGGTGGCCGCCGGCATCCAGCGACATGCCGAGCACCGTGTCGCCCGGCTTGGCCAGCGCGAGCATCACCGAGCCGTTCGCCTGCGCGCCCGAGTGCGGCTGCACGTTCGCATAACCGGCGTTGAAGATCTGCTTCACGCGCTCGATTGCCAGCGCCTCGACTTCATCGGCGAACTCGCAGCCGCCGTAGTAACGCTTGCCGGGATAGCCTTCCGCGTACTTGTTGGTCAGTACCGAGCCTTGCGCCTCGAGCACGGCGCGCGACACGATGTTTTCCGACGCGATCAGCTCGACCTGCGACTGCTGACGCTCGAGTTCCTTCAGGATGGCGCTGCGCACCGGCGCGTCGCGCTCGGCAAGGGGCTGCGAGAAGAAAGGCTGGGTGTTCGACATAGTGCGTCCGTGACGAAGAATAAAGGGCTGCAACCGAAGCTCAAGGCCCGCCCTGCCTGGGTTTCCCGCTACGCCAGTGCAAGGCTGCCGACGGCTCTATTCTTGTCGTTCGGATTTTCGGCGGATTGATGAATTTAGACGCGTTCTTTGCCTTTTCCGCCATGCGCGTCCGTTTTGTACAAGTGACCGGTCGTGCTTTTCGGGATGACCAACCCAAACGGTATCGGCCGTTCACCTATGGATACGCACACCGGCAGTGCGTTTGCCGCCCGGTCGGGGTGCGGCATGTCACGGTTACGGTGCAGTGCAGCATGGGCCTGACGCCCAGGCAACGTATGGAGCTAGGGTTTAGCCGTATGGCACGCTTGTTGCGCTCGCTCACACAATACCGCAGCCCGATGCGTGCCCTTCGGGCATAAAGCTATTAGAGATTCTAGGAACGCTCCCCATGTCGCCCGACCGCACAGCGTCGCTGTCCCACTTCGCGTTCATGCCGTTACCGAATTTCACGATGATCGCGTTCACCACTGCGATCGAGGTGCTTCGGATGGCGAACTACCTGAGCGGCCAGCCGCTCTACCGCTGGTCGGTGATCAGCCCGGACGGCGGCCCGGTCACGGCGAGCAACGGCCTGACGGTCGACACGGGCCCGGCCGAATGCGCGGGGCAGCCCGACATCGTGTTCGTGTGCGGCGGCGTCGACGTGCAGCGCGCGACGACGCCGGCCCATCTGTCGACGCTGCGCCGTTTCGCGCGCTCGGGCATCCCGCTCGGCAGCCTGTGCACGGGCACCTATGCACTCGCGAAGTCGGGACTGCTCGCGGGCTACGCGTGCGCGATCCACTGGGAGAACATGTCGGCGCTGAAGGAAGAGTTTCCGGACACGCGCTTCCTGAAGGAACTGTTCGTGATCGATCGCGACCGCATCACGTGCACGGGCGGCGTCGCGCCGCTCGACATGATGCTGAACCTGATCGCCGCGCGCGTGGGCACCGCGCGCGTCACGCAGATCGCCGAGCAATTCATCGTCGAACACGTGCGCGACACGAGCGCGCAACAACGCATGCCGCTCGTCGCGCGGCTTGGCTCGGCGAACAAGTCGCTGTTCGAAGTGATCTCGCTGATGGAGAACAACATCGAGGAGCCGCTGTCGCGCGAGGAACTCGCGCGGCTCGCGAACATGTCGCAGCGGCAACTTCAGCGCCTGTTCCGCGAGCACCTCGGCATGACGCCCACGCATTACTACCTGACGCTGCGGTTGCGCCGCGCGCGCGAGTTGCTGCTGCAGACCGACATGTCGATCATGCACATCACGATGGCGTGCGGCTTCCAGTCGGCGTGCCACTTCAGCAAGAGCTATCGCGACGCGTTCGGCGTCGCGCCGACGCGCGAGCGCCGCAAGCAGGTCGCGCCGCTGTCGCAGGGTGCCGCGAGCGGCGGGTCGAGTTTTCCGGTCCATTCGCTCCATGCCTGAAGCCGGAGCCGAGCCGGGTGTGCAATCAGGCGGTTGAACCGGATTTTTCGGACGACATCGAGCGCGCGCTGCCGCCGCGGCTTGCGATGCCGATTACCTTGCCGGTACATCCGGCCGGCCTGTCGCTCTCGCTCAGTTGTACTGGATCACGAAGTTCAGCGTGGCATTGCCGCTGCCTGCGGTGATCGTGCCTGTCGTGGGCGCATACTTCGCCTTGCCCGAAAAGCGGTAGACCTCGCCGTCCGGGCTCGAGCGGTTCCAGTCCATCGTCAGCGCGTCGGCCTGGGTGAATGGCAGCTTCACGCCCTTGTCGCTCGTCAACGCAATGCCGACACCGGCGGCGACACCCGGCGTGCCGCGTCCAGTCAGACGCAACAGGCCCGCAGCCTCCTTGTCGCCTTCGAAGTACACCTTCACCGGCAGCGGATTGCTCGGCTTGTTGGTCCCGCACGCGACTTCAAGCGAGAACGGATGTTCCGCTGCCCGGCCGCCCTTGATCCGTTCGATCGGCTCCTTGTCCATCCGCACATTGGTGACGGGCGTCGTGGTCTGGCAGCCGCCGAAATAGATGTTGTTCGTCACCTGTGTCGTGCCCCTCCCATTGATAAGGCGACGGAGGATCTTGCCGGACGGATCCTTGGCGGCATCGAAGACCGCATTGAACGCGAGCGATACGGTGCCGCCCGGCCCCACATTCTTCGCCGTTCTGACCAGTTCCGCTCTCACCTTGTGCGGCGGATACAAAACGGGCGCACCGCCTCCCAGAATCGTGGATCCACTGGGATAGGTCATCGGCGGAATATCTCCTGCCGCGTTACCGAAGTCGACAAATACAAATCTCACGCCAATGCCGTCCACGCTGGTTTTGTATACGCCTTTGTATCCGGAAACCAGTTGACCATCCGGTACCGTCATCGACAATGTAGCCTTGGTGTCCCAACACGCGGTGCTGATTCCGGTCCCCGCCGCCGCAAACGTAACCTCGGCGCGCGCCAGCACGTCGCCAACAGGCGCCGCCGCGACGTTCATCGTTGCGGGAAACGTCACGTTGTAGGTGCCCCCGGCCCAATTGCCGTCGTTTAAACAATAGCCCAATGCGGTCCCCGACCAGATCAACGAGCCGACAACCATTGCCGCTCGAAGCCAGCGAAGCTTTTTATCAAAAATGCCATTCATTTCGACAAAATCCGTGATGTTGAAACGTGCCAAATGCGTCACGCAACGGTTGGACAGTGACGGCATGGCGCCTCAAGGGCGATATCGTTTGGCACCTTGGTTCGTCGGCGTGAGGAATGTTTGAATCAGGTATCGCGGGCGAGTCGCTGTCGTTCACCGCTTCGTCTATCAAAATCAGTTGTACTGAAGCACATGTGTCGGCGTCGCGTCCGCCTTCCTTGCCTTGATTTCGCCACCGCTGGCGACGTAGCGAGCCTTGCCCTGAAATCGGTGGAACTCGCTATTGGTGCCACTGGACGTCCAGGTCATCGCCCATGCCCGCTCTTTCACAAACGGCAACCCAACACAATCGAGGGTCCCTTCGGCATGAGCGGCGCTCTCGGTCTGGATCGGTCATTGATAGCTCAGGGTGAAGGTCGCGGCGGCATTCGCGCTCCCTGGTGTAATACGCGGGCTGATCTGTACGTAGCGCGCCTTTAGGTCAATGGACATGCCGTCCTGACCCTGCTTGACGGTACCTGCATACCATTGGTTGGTATTGCCGACGGCACTGGAATCCGGCCCGTATCCCAGCACGACATCATCCTTGAGGATCTGGATGCCCACCCCGGTGGCCGCCTTCGCACTCTTCGACAGCGAGAGGGTCTTCGAAGTGTTTGCAGCATTCGTTGCGTCCGTCAACGTGACGAAAGCCCGGGTCCTGGTTCCCGCGGCGCCCCCCGAGCACTGCAGCTTGATCGAGAACGATTGGGGAGGAGCCGTCGATCCGACGCCCGAGAAGGCACTCGTCGCCATCACGCGCCCCATGGATACAGGAATGTTGGAGGGACTCTGGACGGTGCAGGATGGAACCCTGGGCTTGATGATGAGTGGCGAAGCGAATCGGAATTCGACAAGTGTCTGGCCGGCGGCGCTGTCCGCAGTGTAGCGGGCGTAGGCGCCGGTCAATATGCCGCCCGCGGTGATGTCTCCTGTCTTCACCAACTCGAATATCTTCGGGGCGAAAATTAACTCCCAGGTCTTATTGGTCCATCCATTACCATTAGTAATAAAGGGGTACGGCTGCCCCATTGGGGACCGTACCCGTATCCCGATGTTCGGGATGTCCGTCGGGTAGACGTTGTTGTTTCCCTGAACGCCGATGCCGGTGTAAACCTCCCTTGTCGCGGAAGAGCAGCTCGTAAAAGGGAGGAAACCTTTAACGTTCGTGAACTGCATCCCCGTCGCCTCTGCCGTATAGATCACCCCGCCGACGTAAGTCTGGGTGGGGTCAAAGGGAGGGGGATTAAATCCACTTACCGACACAACATAGTAATCCTTTCCATCCGTCGTATCCGCTTGGCAAGCCGCCGAAGCGCACACCGGCGCAAGCGCCAAGCAAAGTGCAATAAATACCTTATTTCGGATAATCATCCACATTTCCATTCGATCTTGAATCGCTACAACGAAGGTGACAAGACCCTTCGCCATCGCTGCCCTGGGTGAACGACAAAGCAGAGGCTTTCCGGAGGCCGATCACCTTGCGCCAACAACCGTACCGGCACGCATGCACATCGCCGCCTGCCGCTCGTAGGCCAGTTCCTTGTTCTGCATCGGCAATTGATAGGACAGCTTGCAGCTGTTGTCGCCCCACAGCACGTCGATGCTGCCCTTGTCCTCGATGCCGAACACCAGCAACCGCGACTGGTTGTCCACCATGCCCAGCAGCTTGCCCTTCGCGTCGTAGGCTTGCGCGCCGAACGGCACCTTGCCGCCTCCGTCCTGACCCAGCTCGAACTGCACCCGGCGCCCCGATTCCGCTTCGAAGCGGGTCCTCACGATGGCCCCGCGAGTCGGGACCACCGACTTCGCGTTGTCGGTGATCTCGGTCTGCGTGCCGATGCTCGACGGATCGATGTTCAGCCAGTTCTGGCGATACGGTTGCAGATACGGCACGACCGCGTAGCCGCGCCGGTCGGTGCGGATCGTCGACGCTCCGCCGAACGTCACGTCGCGCACCTTCGGCACCTCCACCACCGCGAACGTCTCGCCGAGCGGCTGGCCGAGCGTGATGCCGCCGCCATGCACGACGACGGAGCCCGATACGCCCGCGTCGAAATGGCGGCCCGAACGATCCTGCGTGAAGTTGCCGGTCAGCTTCGCGTTCCGCGTATCCCAGCCCGCGCTCACGCCGCCCGAGCCGCCGCCGCTGCGGCTGTAGCCGGTCTGCACGCCGTAGTTGATGGTGTTGCTGTCGTTCAGGTAACCCGACGCGCCGGTCTGCACGTTGAATTCGCCGCGCGTCGACGACACCGCGTTCGCGTACAGGCGATGCGAACTCGACGCCTTGCCCAGCGGAATGCTCACCGACACGTTGAACTGCGTGTCCGGGCGCCCGAACGGCCCCGACTCCTGGATGTGCGACGCCGACACGCTGTAGCTGACGTTCTTGTAGCTGTTGCTGTAGCCGACCTGCAGGCGCCGACTGTGTCCTTCACCGTTCCAGTAGGTCGTGTCGCCGATGCCGGCGAACATCGAGCCACTGCCGAGCGGCTGGTTGACGTTCACGTCCAGCCGGCTTTTCTGACGCGCGATGCGCGGCCCGTAGGTGCGATCCGTGTCTTCGACGTGCTGGCTCAGCGTGCGGTAGCCATCCGTCGAATAGCGGTAGCCGACCATCGTGAACGTCGTGTTGGTCGAATGGAGCGTCTTCGAATACAGGAACCGCAAGCTCTGCCCTTGCCGGGTGCCCGACGACGTGCGCGACCGGCTCGTCGTGACATCCAGCGACATGCCGCCGATGCGCGTATTCACGCCGATACCGAGAGCGGCCGCCACATAGTTTTCCGCGGCGATGATGCCGCCATAACCGGTGAAGTTGTCGGACATGCCGTACACCAGCGTGCCCTGCGTGAACTTCGGGCTCGACTGGCCCTGGACGCGATACTGACCGGCGGAAAACGCGTACCGCAGGCTGCCGCGCCGAACCATCACCGGCAGGTACGAGTACGGCTGGGTGAACCGGCGCACGCGGCCGTCGGCTTCGGTAATCCGGATCTCGAGGTCGCCGTTCGAACCGCTCGGATAGATATCTGTGATTTCGAACGCGCCAGGCGGCACGGGCGTCGAATAGATCACGTAGCCGTTCTGCCGCACCTCCACGACCGCGTTGCTCTCGGCGATCCCGCGCACGATCGGCGCAAAGCCGACTTCGCTGTCCGGCAACATGCCGAGATCGGTGCCGGCCTGCGCACCGACGAAGCGCACGCTGTCGAAGATGTCGCCCGACGTATACAGTTCGCCGGCCGCCACCTTGCTGCGCAGACGCCGGATGTCGCGCTCGACGTAGGTACGGTTGCTGGTGAAGCTGCTCTTCGCGCCCTTGGTGCCGGTAAGCGTCGATTCGTTGCGGAAGCGCCAGCCGCCGGCATTGAAGCCGCTGCGCAAACCGACGAAGTAAGACTCGTTGCCGTAGCCGCTGCCATCGTTGCGGCTGTAGTTGGCCTGGTAGTCGGTGTACAGCGCGGGGATGCCGTCGTCCCACAGCGACTGGTCGACGTAGCCGCGCGACGTGCGCGACACGTAGAGCTGCGGAAAGCTGATGTTCAGCGAGAGCGTATTGGACTCGAACTCCACCGAAGCGCCATCCGCCACGGCGGGCAAGTCGACGATCGTCTCGTCGTCCGCGCCTGCAGCGATACGCCCGTCCTTTTCCAGCCTCGCGATGTTGACGCCGGCCGTGCGCAACAACCCGAGCGTCACCATCGGCTTGACGGTGCCGTCGGCGTCCGCGCGGAACGCGACGTCCTGGCGCTTGGCCAGCGTGTGATTCAGGTAGATGTCGACGTCGTAGCGGCCGGGCGACACCGCGCTGCCCTTCTCGAAGTAGCTCAGCTCGACCGGCCCTTCGCCCTTGCGCAGAAAGGACTCGTTGAACTCGACCGCGTGGCCGGTCGCAGGCAGTACCAAACCGATCAATGCAAGGCACGGCGCGCCGATTTGCGCGGCGGTCCTGACATCGACTTCCTTCCTGACGTTCTCCATACCCTTTCTCTATGTTGATTCACCTCCCGAGTGGCATCGCAGGCGCGAACGGTCCACTCCCCACGGCAAGGGCCCGGGGATGACGAAGTTGAGGAGCAATACGACCTGCGGAACCGGCGATGTCAGCCGGCAGTGCCGTCATGGGCTTCGACGGCACCGTAGTCGTTGATCGATTCGAAGTGGACCTTGACGCCGGTTTCCGCGGCGGAGGCCGGCAGGCCCTTGACGGCGAAATGACGCGTGGCGGAAGGCGGCACCATCTCGGCTTGCGCGTCATAGTCACGACCGCCGCTCTGCACCTTGACCGATGCCAGCGACACGAAGAAGGGCGACGGATTGTTGACTTCGAGTTGTGTCTGGCCGTCGCGTTGAACCACCTTCCAGCGCAGTTGCGCGGGCGCTTCCTCGACCTTGCCGGGCAGTCCGGCGGGCCGGTAGAAGAACTTGATGCGCTGACGCACCGCAATCTGCAAAGTGTTGTCGTCCCTCGCTTTCTGCGGAATCTCCTGCACGTTGAGCCAGAACACCGACTCGCGATCGCCGGGCAGGCCCTGACCGTAGTAAAGGACGCGCAGCGTCTGCTGCTTTTCGCCGCCGAGGCGGTTCAATGCCGGCGTGATCGCGAAAGGCACGTCCCCTTTGCCGTCGCTCGTGTCCATCCACGACTGGATCATGACGTCGGCCGACGCGCGGTTGCGAACCAGAATCGACGCCTCCTTGCTCGGCGCGGCCAGCACGACGCGGGTTCCGTCGAGCGTCACGCCGGCGAGCGAAGCCGCCGAAGACAACAGCAGGGAGCCGGCCAGCGCCAGTCCTGCAAAGTGGAATCGTTTCATGTCGAACAGAAAGTCGTTGATCGGGCGGGAAAGCAGCGCCTCCCCGCCCGGAGGTGGATTACTCGTAGGTCAGCGTGAACGGCAGCGTGCCGTTTGCGGTGCCGGCCACGATGTCGACGCCGTTCTTCACGTAGCCGGCGCGCATCGCCAGGTTCGCCGTGTAAGTCGGCGCCGCATCCGTCCCGCCCTTCACCAGCGGTGCGTCGAACGTCTCGTTGGCGTTCAGGTTCAGCAGCGTGCCGGCGGTGTTGTAAATACCGATGCCGACGCCCGCGGCCGTGCCGGTGGTCTTCAGCAGCTTGTTGTTGGTGCTGTCGACGCCCGAACCGCTGGCCGGGTCGAAACGCACCTTCACCGTGGTCAGGCCCTTCGCGGTCGAGCCGCAATCGAGGACGAGGTTGATCGCGGTGCCGGCCGCGATGCCGCCGCCGGCCGTGCCGCCCAGCGCGTCGGTGCTGACCTTGCCCAGCTTGACGTCGATCGACTGCTCGCCCTTGCCGCCGGTCACCGACGTGCCGTTGCCACCCGTGATGCCGCACGATGCGGCCACGATCTCGCCCGTGAAGTTGATCGTGCCGTCCGCCGCGTGAGCCGCGTTCATCGCCGCGAATGCCAACCCCGCTGCCGACATCATCATTGCAATCTTTTTCATTTCTGGTTCACTCAATCGTTAAATGAGAATCTTGAGCGGCCTCGTTCCGATCGGATACGCGTCGCTCAATCATATGTACAACTAACTTCATGAAGATTTACAATTCCTTCGTTTCCTCCACCGGCTGAAAATGAGTGAATGGAATCCCTACCCGTCTGACAGGGCCCCGCCGCGAACGTACAACTCGCGGATGTCGAACGTGCCGAGCGCCGCGCGGCTCGATCTCGTCATCGAACACGCGTGTGATTACCGTCGACAAATAATTGTCGACCCATCACTCCAGTGAATCGTCGTGACGATGTGGCCGATGCCGTCGAACTTGCTGATGATGCTCGACAGGCCCCGAGAAAGCGTTGAGCGAACGATCATCCGTTCTCGTTGGTGGCGAGCACGGAAACGCCCTGATTACATTCGTACAGCTTGCGTCAAACCCCATCCCCCATCGTCGTCCCGCTTTCCGGAAGACGTCGCACAGCGATATCGATTTCTTGTATGCAATTTTAGGGATCGCTCTATCTGCGATCTATGGAACTCGAACTATATTTTCTTGAAAATAAATAGTACAAGTACGATATTTGAAATTTCCGGCTGCACTCCCGAGCCATTACGTGAAACGTTATAAACGGAGCACGGTAACCGTCGCCCGCACCCGCTTCGGGCCGTCGGTTCTTGATGCCGGACCTGGTCGTCGTATCCGCTTCGAACAGGTTCCGGCAGATGCGACGCAGGATCGCAAAGTGTCGGGCGGCGTTTTTACGCGAATCCTGCGCGGGTCTTCACCGCAGGTCACGATCTCAAAAAACAAAAATGCCGTTCAGTTTCATCAACTGAACGGCATCCGGTTTGCCAGACTGATTTCTTCCCGCGCTTACGATCCCCACACCTGCATTTCGTAGAGCGAATAGCCCCACTGCGTCGCGCGCTTCGTGCCGAGCATCCGCACGTAACGACCGCTTCCGTTGAGATTCGGCAGCGTGACGTGGTTATATGAACCGCCGTTGCTCGTCGAATAGAGCGTCGTCCAGTTGACGTTGTCGTTCGATGTCTGGATCTGATAGACAAGCGCGCCCGCATCCCAGTACAGGTCGACGTGATCGATGTGCTTCGTCGCGCCGAGATCGACCGAGATCCATTGCGGATCGACGCCCGCGCCTTCCGGCGAATCCCAGCGCGTGCCCGTCGCGTTGCCGTCGAACGCCTTGTCCGCCGTGAACGACGCGTTGTAGCTCGCCGACGCCGCGGCCGGACGGCCCTGCGACAGCAGCGTCATCTGGGCGGTGGACGGCCCGCCGTAATAGCTCGACCCGAGCTTCGCCTTCGTCGTGTCGGCATTCACGCCGAACTGCGACAGGCTCCAGCGCTGGCCGGTCGTCACGTCGCCCACATAAAGCTGATAGCCGCCCGCGGTCGTCGACGAGAAGAACAGGTAGTTCGTGCCGCTCGCCGGCGCCGGATCCGAGTTGTTGCTCATGCAGTCGTTGAGCGCCAGCGCATTCGGCACCGACGCCGGGTCGGCCGTCTTCGCATAGATCTGGTCGGCCCCGCCGCTGTCCTTCCAGCGCGCGTAGTACACCATGCCGTCCGCACGCACGATCGGGTAGTACGTCTGCAGCCCGGCCGGATGATCGAACACGGCGGTCGCGCCGGTCGCGATCGTGCGCTTCATCAGCCCCATGCTCGAGCCGGTGCCGGTCGCGTAGTACACGGCGCTCGCGTCCGGCGCGAGGAACGGCATCGAATACTCGGCGCCGGCCAGCGCGTTCGTCAGGCTCACCACCGACGTGAACGCCGGGCCCGCGCTCGTATACGACAGCGTCGCCTGCTTGATGTCGCCGTTCTGCTTGAACACGAGCGTCTTGCCGTCCGCGCTGAACTTCGGGTCTTCGTTGCGCGTGGCGCCCGTGCTGTTCGTCATGTTGACGGGCGGCGTGCCGGCGCCGAGCTGCAGCATGAAGACGTTCCATGCGCCGTTGCTGATGCCCATGAACGCGAGCCACTTGCCGTCGGGGCTGAACACGCCGTTCATCGGATCGGTGATGCCCCACGTGCTCTTGCTCAACTGCGTCAGCGTATGCGCCGAAAAATCGTAGAGGAACAGCTGGCTCGTGCCGTCTCCGTACTTGACATAGCTGTGATAGACAAGCTTGCCGGTCAACGCGGCGGGAAACGTCGCGTTCGGCTGGGCGGCGGGATTGCTGGTACAGGTTGCGGCTGCGGCGCCGCTGAACAGGTTGAGGGCGAGGCCGGCCACGAGACCGGCGACGAGAGTTTTCAATTTCACGCTGGATGCTTCCGAGTAGGGTCAGGATGCCGCGGACGAGAACCCGCGCACGCCACTGGGTCATGGAGCCACGGCCGTACGGCGTGGATTCCGTCTCGGTCGGTCATCGGGAATGGAACGTGCTGGAGAATGCCCGTTTATCAGACGAAAGAACAGCATCAGAGCACTCAAAAAACATGCGGATCAGCGATTGGGGGCGCGCTTGCACGCGACGGGTGCCGTGCCCTACTCTGTTTTTCAGCGAGGCTTCGAGCGGCCGGGGGGCAGGCATGAAGCGATATGCGGCGCTGGCACAGACGATCGCCGACGCGATCCGGCGCGGCGACCTGGCAGCCGGCGAGCGTATCCCCACCGTGCGCGCGGCATGCCGCGCGCATCGGGTCAGTCCATCCACCGTGTTTCGCGCGTACTACGCGCTCGAAAGCGAGGGTCTGATCGTCGCGCGGGCACGGTCCGGCTATTTCGTGGCGGACCTCGACGACAAGCACGTGCGGTTCGGCCACGATCCGCCGCGCAAGCCGGGCACCGCGCCAACCGGCGAAAAAGACGTGCTGTTCCGCCTGCTCGACTCCCTCCGACGCGAGGACGTCGTGCCGCTCGGCTCGGCGTTCGCCAGCTATTCGCTGTTCCCGATGAGCAGCCTGTGGCGTCACGTCGCGTCCGCGGCCCGCAACATGGACCTCACGAAACTGCTGTCGGGATTGCCGCCCGGCAACGATGCATTGCGACGACAGATTGCCCTGCGTTACTTGAACGCGGGCGCCGCATTGCCGATGGACGAAATCGTCATCACGACCGGCGCGCTCGAAGCGCTGACGCTCAGCCTGCAGGCGCTGACGCGCCCCGGCGACCTCGTCGCGATCGAACGGCCCGCGTTCCACGCGGTGCTGCAGACCGTGCAGCGCCTGCACCTGAAGGCCGTCGAGATTCCGGTCGACCCGCGCGCGGGCCTCGACCTCGATGCGCTTGCCGCGGCGCTCGACGCGCATCCGGTACGCGCGTGCTGGTTCATGACGTCGTTCCACAACCCGACCGGCGCGACGTTGACCGACGAACGCAAACGCGCGCTGATCGACCTGCTCGCGTCGCGCGGCGTGCCGCTGATCGAGGACGACGTGTATGGCGAGCTGCATTTCGGCCCGTCGCCGACGCGGCCCGCGAAACTGTATGACGACAGCGGGCTCGTGCTGCATTGCGGGTCGTTCTCGAAGTGCCTCGCGCCCGGGTTCCGGATCGGCTGGGTCGCGGCGGGACGCTTCGCGCAGCAGATCCGGCAGGCCCAGATCACGCGCGCGCCGGCTGCCGACGTCCCTGCGCAACTGGCGATTTCGAGCTACCTGCGCGACGGCGCATACGACCGCTTCCTGCGCAAGCTGCGACGCAATCTCGCCGCGCACCAGGCGCAGATGCTCTCGGCCGTACGGGCCTATTTTCCGGCGGACACCGAAGTGTTCGCGCCGCGCGGCGGGTATTTTCTATGGATCGAACTGCCGCCGCACGTCGATGCGATGCACCTGTTCGACGCTGCCATGGAAAGCGGCGTCAGCATCGCGCCGGGGCCGATCTTTTCCGCGACCGGCGGATTCCGCCGCTACCTGCGGCTCAACTACGGCCGGCCGTGGACGCCGGCCGTCGAGCGCGCGATGGAGACCGTCGGAACGCTCGCGGCCCGGCAACGACACGACGGTTAGCGCGAAACATGCGGCCCGCGACGACCGACATCGCCCTTGCGTTTCGCGTGCAACCGGCCAAGAATGAACGTCGGGCAGCCGCGGACGAACGGGTTCCACAAGTCCGATGTTATGGAGAATCGCATGAACACCGACTGCGAGCGACGGCCAGCATGTGCTCCGGCGGCGGCGCCCGCCCGCCGCTGACGATGCGCGTCCTGCCCAACCGGCACGTTCGCGCGCGCGATGCGTGGCGCGCCGTGCTGAATGCGCGCGTCGAATCGCGACCGTGCACCGCTTGCCGCTGCAGGGAATGCGGTTTCGTGGCTCTCCACGCACTCGAGCATTGCCCCGTCTGCGGCCAATGGGACTGGCCGTTCGATCCGGTTCGCCGCACGCCCCGCCACGCACACGCGATGCATGCGCGGCGATCCTTACACACGTGGCCGTCGCGCATCGCGCGTACGTTGCGCGACGCGGCCTTCCGGCAGCCGAGCGCGTCGAGCGCACCGATCCTGAGCATCGTGACACTCGTGCTGCTGGTCGGCGGTTATGTGATGGTCGACCGCACCTGCAAGACCGATCCCGTCTGTAAAGGATCCGGCGCACCGTCCGCGTCGGCGACCGAGACGCATCCGCTTGCGGCGAACGATCCGGTGCTGCCCGTGTTGCCGGCGCCGGCCTATCCGTTTCATTCGACTGACGGCGCGCAGCAGGCGGCCATTCCGCCCCGCGGCGATGCGAACGCCACTCCGCCGGCAAGCAAGATGCAGGTTGCACAAGCCGCGCCGTCGATGCGCGCCCCCGACCGGAAACGCGCCGACACGGTTCGCGTGGCGGACTGGAAAAGCAGCCGCGATGCCGCGCATCGCACGCATCCGATGCGTCGCGTGAGCCTGCCTGTTCGCCACCGGCGGTACACCGCATCCGGCCACGCCGAGATCGCGAAACTCTATCGCGGCCACTGAGCGCGGGCCTCGTCGCTCGCGCTGGACGATTCGCGTTCCGAACCGATCTTCCGCCCCCCTCGATCGCCTCGGGCCCGCAACAAAAACGGGCGGCCCGTTTCCGGAGCCGCCCGTTTCCTTCGATGCGCAGCGAACGAACGCTAGCGCATCAGGCCGCCAGCAACCCGTGCGGGTCGATGACGAATTTGCGCGGCGCGCCGCCGTCGAACTTCTTGTAGCCTTCCGGCGCCTGGTCGAGCGAAATCACCTCGACGTTGACGATCTTCGCGATCGGCAGCCGGTCGAACAGGATCGCCTGCATCAGGTTGCGGTTGTACTTCAGCACCGGCGTCTGGCCCGTGAAGAACGAGTGCGACTTCGCCCAGCCGAGGCCGAAACGGATGCTCAGGCTGCCGTGCTGCGCGGCCTTGTCCTTCGCGCCCGGATCGTCCGTCACGTACAGGCCCGGGATGCCGATCGCGCCGGCCGGCCGCGTGATTTCCATCAGCGAGTTCAGCACCGTCGCGGGCGCTTCCTCCGCGTGGCCCGACGAACCGTGGCCGTGCGCCTCGAAGCCGACGCAGTCGACCGCGCAGTCGATCTCGGGCACGCCGAGGATCTGCTCGATCTGCTCGCCGAGCGATGCGTCCTTCGACAGGTCGACCGTCTCGAAGCCCATCGCGCGCGCATGCGCGAGCCGTTCCGCGTTCATGTCGCCGACGATCGTGACGGCCGCGCCGAGCAGGCGGGCCGACGCCGCAGCGGCCATGCCGACCGGGCCCGCGCCCGCGATATAGACCGTCGAGCCCGGCTTCACGCCCGCGCTCACCGCACCGTGATAACCGGTCGGCAGAATGTCGGACAGGCAGGTCAGGTCGCGGATCTTCGCCATCGCCTGGTCGCGGTCCGGGAATTTCAGCAGGTTGAAATCGGCGTACGGCACGAGCACGTACTCGGCCTGGCCGCCGATCCAGCCGCCCATGTCGACGTAGCCGTAAGCGCCGCCGGCGCGCGACGGGTTCACGTTCAGGCACACGCCCGTATGCGTGTCCTTGCACATCGCGCAGCGGCCGCAGGCCACGTTGAACGGCACCGACACGAGATCGCCGAGCTTCAGCGTCTCGACGTCGCGGCCCACCTCGACCACTTCGCCGGTGATCTCGTGACCGAGCACGAGGCCGACCGGTGCGGTCGTGCGGCCGCGCACCATGTGCTGGTCGGAGCCGCAGATGTTCGTGCTGACGACTTTCAGGATCACGCCGTGGCCGATCGCGCGGCCGCTCGGGTCGACCATTTTCGGATAATCGATTTTCTGGACTTCGACCTGGCCCGGTCCAAGATAGACGACACCTCGATTGCTGCTCATCGTATTGTCTCCATGTCTCGTTGGATGACGCCGCGGCGCGCCGGCTCGTGCGGCGCACGCGCGACGTGCTGTTCGAGAGTAGTCCCGGAGGCAGGGGCGCCGATGTCTCAAACGCGACATGCGTTTGATCGACGCCGACATCGATGGCGGAAATACGAAAGTCGGACGGGAACCGCCGGGCAGGATCCGGACCAGACGCGCGGGGGTCGGACCGGCCCTCGCGGCCGGCTCTACCCCTTTCCGCGACGGGCGCTACCCGCCCAGATTCTCGCGGACGATCGAAGCGGCCGCCGCCTCCGCGTCGCTCGCGACGCCATCGTGCACGCGCGTGCTGACGGCCGGCGTCGGCGGCTCGCTGTCGAGCGCATGGCCGTTGCGGTCGTGCGTGTCGACCGTCGCACGCATCGACAGCCCGACGCGCAGCGGATGCGCGGCGAGATCGCGGGCATCGAGCGCGATCACGACCGGCACGCGCTGCACGACCTTGATCCAGTTGCCGGCCGCGTTCTGCGACGGCAGCATCGAGAAAGCGCTGCCCGTACCGGCCGAGAAGCCCTGCACGCGGCCGCGATAAGTGATCCGCGAGCCGTAGAGATCCGACACGACCTCGACCGGCTGGCCAACGCGCATGTGGCGGATCTGCCCTTCCTTGAAATTCGCCTCGATCCACAGCCGGTTGAGTTGCACAATCGACATCAGCGGCACGCCGGGCCCGACCTGCTGGCCGACCTGTACCGAGCGCTGCCCGATCGTACCGTCGACGGGCGCGACGATCGTCGTGCGCTTCAGGTTGCGGTACGCGAGCTTGAACTGCGCGGCCGCCTGCACGACGGCCGGGCTTTCGTCGACGGGCAGCTTGCTGCCGAGCGCGCGCGCCGCGTCGAGCTGGGCCTGCGCGGCCGCGAGGTTCGCCTGCGCGCCGGCCACCGCCGCGCGCGCACGCGCGAGTTCCTCGGGCGCAACGATCTCGACCGACGCGCCCGAGCGGGCGGCAAGCGCGCGCTGCGCGAGCGACAGATCGGCGCGCCGCGCATTCACGGCCTCGACGTACATCGTGTTCGAAATCCTCGCGTTCGCAACCTGCCGCACGGCCTGCGCGAGCTGCGCCTTCGCCTGCGCGAACGCGACGGACGCTTCGGTGTCGTCGAGCTTCACGAGCGTCTGCCCGGCACGCACGGCCTGCGTATCGGCCACCAGCACGTCGGTCACCGCGCCCGGGATCTGCGCGGCAACCTGCACGATGCTGCCCGCGACGTATGCGTCGTCGGTGTCTTCGTAGTAGCGGTCGCTCAACAGCCAGTAAGCGATCCACGCGATCGCGGCCAGCAGCACGATCGCGAAGAACACCGTGAAGCGCTTGCGGCGCGTCGCGCGGCGCGCATCGAGGGCCGGATCGGTCGGTGCGGCCGGCGGCGCGGCGGTATGAAGGTTGTCGTGGTGCATCAGTCGCTTTGCGTAACGATCAGTCGATCGTGCTGGAACAAGGGGATCGGCTGGGTAACCGACGGGGCCGGCGCCGAGTTCGTCGCTGCCGTGCGCGCCAGAACCGGCGTGCCGCGCAACGCCGCGTCGTCACGCCGCACGGGTGCGGTTGCAGGCACGGCCGCGACACTTGCGACACTTGCGACGGTAGCGGCCGGCGACGGGGACGCGCTCCCCGTACGCGCATCGCTCGACGGTGCGCCCGCCGCGGCAGACGCCACCGGAGCCGGCGCCCCGCGCCTGGCCGCCCCGCTGCGCGCCCGATGCACGGCCGGCGCCTGCGCCACCGTTGCGCCCGCATCGAACCCGCCGCCGAGCGCGCCGATCAGACCGACGCGCAACGCCCGCTGCCGGCCGAGCAACGCGATCATCTGCGTGCGCTCGTCGATCAGCGTGAGATCCGCGACATCGACGTCCTTCTGCATCAGCACGCCGCGCCGGTGGCGGTCGGCCGCGATCTGCACGATCTTCTGCGCGGCCGCGACCGCGTCCTGTTGCTGCGCGACGAGCGTCTGCGACGTCTGCAACGACGTGACGAGCTGCGCGACCTGCCCGAGCGCGTCGTCGACGGTCTTGTTGTACAGCCCGATCGCGACGTCGGCCTGCGCGACGTCCGCGCCAAGCTTCGCCTTCAGCCGGCCGCGATCGAAGATCGGCAGCGAGATCGCCGGGCCGACGGAGCCCGCGAGCGAATCGCGCGAGAACAGCGACGCGGGCGTCAGCGCGAACACGCCGCCGAGCGCGACGAGGTTCACGTCTGGATAGAACTGCGCGCGCGTCGAATCGGCATTCGCGAACGCGGCTTCGACGCGCAGCCGCGCGGCGACGATGTCGGGCCGGCGGCCGAGCAGATCGGCCGGCAGCTTGGCGGGCACGGCGCCGCCCGCGAACGCGCCGACGCGCGGCCGCTGCAGCGCGAGCCCGCGCTCCGGGCCGCGACCCGACAACACGCCGAGCTGCAGTTGCGCGAGCTTGATCTGCTCGTCGTTCAGCGCGATCTGTTCGAGCAGGCGGCTGCGCTTGATCGACGCGTCGCTCGCGTCGTACGCGTTGTCGAGGCCGCGCGCGGTGCGCTCGCGCAGCACGGCCGTCACGCGCTGGCTGATCGCGAGCTTCTGCTGCAACAGGTCGCGCACCGCGTACGCCTGGTCGAGCTGGCAGTACACGGTGACGATCGCGACGGCGAGCGTCAGCCGCACCTGCTCCGCTTCGACGCCAGCCGCGTCGCGCAGCGACATCAGGCTCCTGGTCGCCGCGCGGTTCTTGCCCCACAGGTCGAGCTGGTAGTTCAGCCCGACGAAGATCGACGACGGCGATACGTTCGGATCGCCGAAGATCTGCACCGGCACGCGATAGCCGCCGGCCGTCACGTCGGCGATGTCGCCCGGCTTCGGCATCCGCGCGCGGCTGATCGTGGCGCCGGCCGTGCCCGTCAACCCGGTCAGCGAATCGAATTGCTGAAGCTGTGCCTGTGCGATCCGCAACCGCGCCTGTGCGACCTGCACATCGGGACTGTTCCGCGACGCCTCGGCCACCAGCTCGTCGAGCTGCGGATCCTGGAGCTGCTTCACCCAGTCCGGTGCCGGCCATGCGCCGTTCGCACCGGGCCCGGCCGTATGCGCGAGCGCGTCGTCGGCCGGCGCACGCAGCGACAGCGAAGGCAGGAACCCCGACGGCACGCATCCGCTCAACGCGAGCAGCGCGGCGGCCGCCGCGATCGTCGCGCCGCCCCTCACGCCGCGCGCCGGTCCCGCCGCTTTCCTCGAACGCCGCATCGTCACCCCTGCCGAACGCGCTGCGCACGCGCGGCCAGACGCGGCCGCGTGCGTTCGAGCGGGCCGAGCCGGCCGAACAGGCCGTCCGCGACGCCGAACAGGATGCCGGCCAGCTTCGCGCGCTTGTCGCGCTCGACGAGCGCGATCTGCACGACCTGCCACACGGTCAGCAGGTTCGGCACGATCGCCACCGGAAAGCGCAGCCCGTACTGCATCCCGAGCTGCACCGCATTGCGTGCGCTGTAGTAGCGCCGTTGCCACGAATGATTCATCGACGTCATTTCAAAAGGGCCGATCGCGTGCCGCTGCTTCGCGCCGATCCGGTGCGGCAGCACCAGCGACGGCACGACATAGAGCGGCACGTTGCGCGACAGCGCGCGGAAACTGTATTCGGTGTCGACGTGATCGATGAACAGCGTCTCGTCGAAGCGGCCGAGCAGGTCGAACGCGTCGCGCGACACGACGCAGCCCGACGAGATCAGGAACGCGCAGCGCTGCAGCGGCGCGCCTGGCTCGATGCGCAGGCGGCGCAGGCCGATGCCGTTCGTCGCGAGTTCGGGCAGGAAGCTGCGCGCGTTTTCGTCGAAGATGCGCGGGCCGGCCAGGAACGCGCGCCCCGCGAGCCCCGCACAGACGTCGCGCATCGCCGGGAAATAGGCGGCCGGCACCGACGAATCCTGGTCGAACAGCGCGACGGCGTCGATGCGATCGCGAAACAGCGCCGCGAGCCCCGCGTTGTAAGCGCCCGCGATCCCGCCGCGATTGCCGTGATGCAGCAGCGCGATGCCTTCCCTGTCGCACAGCGCGCGCGCCCGCGCATCGGGCCGCGGCGTGTTGTCGACGACGAGCAGCGCATCGCACGCGTGCCGCCACGCGCGAAGCGCGTCGAGCTGCGCATCGCTCGGGTGATACAGGATCACGAGTGCGCCGAGTGTCGTCATGGTCTTCTCCTCAATGCCCGAACGACGCGGCCGCGCCGCGCTTCGGCCGCGTCAGCCACATCATCGCCGCGAGTGCGAGACACGTCATGCTCGCCATCCAGAACATGTCGTTGGTCGCCATCATGTACGCCTGCTGCATCACGACGTGGTGCAGCGTGGACAACTCGCGCACGCCGTCCACGCCCATCGCGTTCAGCGCGTGCACGAAGCGCTGCGTGTTCGCCGACGCGTGCGTGACCGATTGCGACACGGTGTCGTAGTGATAGGTCGCGCGGTTTTCCCACAGCGTGACGCTCATCGCGGTGCCGAACGCGGCGGACAGCGTGCGCAGGAAGTTCGACAGGCTCGACGCGGCGGCGAGCCGGTCGTCCGGAATGCGCGACAGCGTCGCCGCGGTCAGCGGAATGAAGAAGCACGGCAGCCCGATCCCCTGGATCAGCCCCGGCGCCGCGATCTGCGCGAACGTCATCTTCAGCGTGAAGTGCGCATCCCACGCGAGTACGGCCGCGAACACGAGGAAGCCGAAGGTCGCGAGCACGCGCGCGTCGAAGCGGTGCGCGTGAATCCCGACGAGAATCGAGAACACGAGCGCGAGCACGCCGAGCGACGCGGTCGCGAGCCCCGCATGAAACGCGTTGTAGCCCATCACGGCCTGCATCCACAGCGGGAACACGACACCGACCACCGAGAAGCTCATCATCCCCAGCGAGATGATCAGCACGCAGAACGAGAACGTGCGGTCGCGAAACAGGCTGAGATCGACGACGGGGTGCGCCTCGCCCGCTTCCCAGATCAGCAGCGACACGATCGCGAGCGTCGCGACCACCGCCAGCGTGACGATCAGCGGCGAATCGAACCAGCCGCGGTCGTGGCCGAGGTCGAGCATCGCCTGCAGCGAACCGACGCCGATCACGAGCAGCACGATGCCCGGCACGTCGATCGGACCGGCCGCGCCGCGTTGCGCATCGGGGCGCAGCATCGCGGTGCACACCGCGAACGAGAACAGCCCGATCGGCAGGTTGATCAGGAAGATCCACGGCCACGAGAAGTTGTCGACGATCCAGCCGCCGACCACCGGCCCGAAGATCGGCGCGAGCAGCACGGTCATCGCCCACAGCGCGAGCGCGATCGTGCGCTTGTCCGGCGGGAACGTGCGCAGCAGGATCGTCTGCGACAGCGGCACCATCGGCCCGGAACACAGCCCCTGCAGCGCGCGGCAGATCACCAGCACGTGCAGGTCGCGCGCCAGCCCGCACAGCAGGGACGTGAGCGTGAACAGCAGCACCGCGCCGACGAACAGCCGCAGCTCGCCGACGCGGCGCGCGAGCCAGCCCGTCAGCGGCACCGCGATCGCCGCCGCGACCGAGTACGAGCTGATCACCCACGTACCCTGGCTGTTCGATACGCCGAGACTGCCGGAGATCGCCGGCACCGCGACGTTCGTCACGGTCGAATCGAGCACCTCGATGAAGGTCGCGAGCGACAGCGCGAACGTCAGCAGCGCGAGGCGGATGCCGCGCACCGGCTGCGCGGCCGGCGCGGGCGCGGGCGTGTCGAACGCGGACGGCGCGACCGGCCCGTCGTGAAGCGGCGACGCGGTGCTCATGCGCCGGCCGCCGCGAGATCGGCCCGCGCGGCCAGCCGGCCGCGCTTCGGCACGAATCGTTCGATGAAATCGGCAGCCGCCTCGCAACCGTCCGGCGCGGCCGCGAGCAGCGCGCGCGTGCGCTTCGCATGCACCGCGAACGCCGGTTCGTCGAGCGCGCGCGCGAGCGCCGCGCCGAGCCGCGCACCGTCGACCGGGCCGTCGACGCGCACGCCGCAGCCGTTCGCGACGACGCGTTGCGCGTTGTCGAACTGGTCGTGCGCGAACGGCGTGACGACCTGCACGATCCCCGCCTCGCACGCGAGCGCCGCGGTGCCGATCCCGCCGTGATGCACGAGCGCGCGGCAACGCGGCAGCAGCGTACGCATCGGCACGAAGCGGCGCACGAGCAGCCGCTCGTCGCCCGGCGCCGCATCGTGCGGCGTCAGCAGGATCCCGCGCGCGCCGGTCGCGCGCAGCGCGTCCGCCACCGCGCGCGCGTAGGCCGCGTGATCGACGCGTGTCGAACCGGCCGTGAACACGACCGGGGGCTCGCCGGCCGCGAGAAACGCATCGAGTGCCACATCATCGTCGGGCGTCGCAATATCGTTGAACAGCGGAAAACCGCTCTGCAGATGGTTCGACGGCCAATCGGGCTGCGGCGGCGCGAACCAGGCGGGAAACAGGCACAGCACGCCGTCGGTGGAATGCAGCCAGCGGCCGAGCACGCGCCGCGCGGGCGCGAGCCCGAGCTCGCGGCGCACCGCGTCGAGCGCCGGGCCGCACACACGATCGAGCACCTGGCGCTCGATCAGCGTCATCAGCGCCGATTTCACCGGCAGCGGCCAGCGCGCGGGAATCGTCAGGCGCGGGTGCGTCGGCGGCGCATGCGCGGACAGCAGCGTCGACGGCGACACCTGCACCGACACGTAAGGCGTGCCATGCAGTTCCTGCATGAAGCGCGCGGAGAACGCCCACAGCGTGCCGACGAGCACCGTGTCGGCATCGGTCAGCGCATGCAGCGCGTCGTAATGCGGGCGCAGCGTCGGCGCGATCACCTGCCACAGCGTGCGGAACGACGCGCGCGGATCCCACAGTGCCGGGTTCTCCATCGCGGCGTCGTATTCGGCCGCGGTACCGACCGGCACGAACGCGAAGCCGCAGCGGCGCACGGCCGCCTCGAACGGCGCGTGCGTGCAGAACACCACGTCGTGACCGCGCGCCGCGAGCGTGCGCGCGACACCGAGCAGCGGATGCACGTCGCCCGCCGAGCCGATCGCGGTCACGATCATCTTCGCCATCGCGCGCCTCGCGGAGGTCAGTAGAAACCGGGGATCAGCGCCGCCACTTCGCGGCGGTACTGCGTGTACGCCGGCCCGAAATGACCGGTGAGCCAGCTCTCCTCGACGCGCACCTTGTACGCGAGCGACGCGAACACGAGCAGCACGCCGACCGCACCGCGCCATTCGCCGCCGATCAGCGCGGCGCCGGCGAGCGCGACCAGGCAGCCCGTATAGATCGGGTGGCGCACCAACGCGTACGGCCCCGTGCGGACGAGCTCGTGGTTCTCCTTCAGCGTGACCGACACGCTCCAGTTGGTGCCGAGATGCAACCGCGCCCACACCGAGAACAACAGACCGGCCGCCAGCACCGCAAGCCCGCACTGCGCCTGCAGCCCGAAGCGCTGCCAGTCGGGCACGAGCGCCTGCCACGACGGATCGGGCAGGATGATCAGCGCGCCGCCGACGATCAGCGGAATCGACTGCAGCGTACGCGAGCGCGACGCTTCCTTGCGCACGGTCGTCTTCACGCCCTGCGACGTGGCGATCCAGTAAGCGAGCCATGCGGCCCACGGAACGACGATGGCGATGGTCTGAACGATATTCACGGCTGGCCTGCCTCGTTGGGATGGGAATTCGGATGTGCGGGGCGAACCCGGTGCACGACGGTTGGCGTCACGACGACAGCGCGTGCATCGGCGCGGGCACGCACGCATGCGCGGCGGCGCGCGCCATGCCGGCCGCGACGCTCGCATCGCCGCAGAAGAACTCGAGCAGCGCCGTGCGCGTGCATTCGCGCTGCGCGCGGCCTTCGATGTCGAGGAAATGGCCGGCGTCCGGCACCGTCGCGAACCGTGCGCGCGACACGTGCGCGCCGAGCTGGCGCACGTCGGCCGGCGTCGTGTATTCGTCGCGCTCGCCGTTCAGGAACAGCAGCTCGCAGCCGATGTTCGAAAACTCGCTGAAGTAGCGCTCGGGCCGCAGCGACAGGATCTGGTCGACGTGGAACGCGACCTGGTCCTGCTCGTCGCGCGGCAGGCGCGTGAGATACCGGTAGTTGTACAGCTTCATGATGCGCGGCAGGTAGCGGCCGACGGTGTCGTTCAGCAGCTGCGCGGCCTTCAGGTTCTCGCCGGCCGCGATGTGATCGCGGGCACGCGTCACGTAGTCGACCATCGCGTCGTTCAGGAACGGCGAGAACGAGCAGATCGCCGCGCGACGCACGCTCGGGCAGCCGCGCGCGAGCGCGAACAGCGACGCGACGCCGCCCCACGACACCGACACGAGGAACGCCGGCGCGAAATGCTCGACCAGGTACTGGAGAATCGCGGCTTCGTCGTCCTTGGTCAGGATGCAGCAACCCGGGTTGTACTGACGCGACTGGCCCGCATACGGCAGGTCGAAGCAGATCGTGTTCATCCGCTCGCCGAGGTACTGGACGGTCTGCCCGAACGACGCCGTCGTCGCGAGCGCGCCGTTGACGAGCATCGCGGTGTCGAACGCCGGGTCGAACACGTTCCGTTCGACGTAGACCTTCAGGCCATTCGGTAGCGGGACTACGTGTTTTTCGGTCGGCATCGTCGTTCTCCGGTGGATGCGGCGTCTCGACGTCGCGGCATGCTGCAGGTGCGCAATGACAGGTGACGGCCCCGTGCGCGATCCGTCATCGCGCCCATTGCCGACGCACCGCGGCAAATGCCGGCGGCGCTCATTGATTCCTGATGGTGCGGCGCCATACTAATACGGTCGATATTACTTACTCAAGTCATTCCAACGATCCCCTCTACTCTGTTAGAAAATGCCCATGATTCAAATTTTTTCGTCAATTTCTATGGTATGCGGATTCTCCACGCGGGCGGACGCAATCGTTTGCGAGCAATCCGGAGAAGCGCTCGAAAAATCGATATTCTTGTTTTAATTCAAATACATAATATGTTTTAATCGCCTGATTAAAACGGTTTCATGAAAGCTGCACGTATTCACGATCCGAATTGACGATTTCACATTGCGAATAATCTTACATATTTCGACACTCTTTCGTTTTGTAATGCACAGGAAGTGGAAATTTTCCCTCGCATTGCGTCATCTTTTCGGAATCCGTTTTAAACAGATTTCAATTTAATTAACCTTCTTTCAATGCATTTTTCCGCACCCGCACATGACCGCGGAGGCGACGCGGCACCCGTCGCGGCGTGCTGTTTCGCCGTCGGACCCTGATTTTTTGTTGATTGAACGATCAATAAAAAACCGCTAAGCTTTCGACTTCCATGAACGGCCCCGTCCGGGCGAAGGGAGTCGCGATGCCGAAAGTCGGAATGCGGGAGATCCGCCGCGCGCAGTTGATCGATGCCACGCTGCGCTCGATCGACGAAGCGGGCCTGCCCGGCACGACGCTCGCCTCGGTCGCGCAACGCGCGAACATCTCGACGGGCATCGTCAGCCACTACTTCGGCGACAAGGACGGCCTGCTCGAAGCGACGATGCGGCACGTGCTGCGCGACCTGTGGTCGGCCACCACGCGCCGCCGCACGGCCGCGCGCAAGGATCCGCGTTCGCGGCTGCGCGCGATCGTCGCCGCGAACTTCGACGATACGCAGGTCAGCGCCCCCGTGATGAAGACGTGGCTCGCGTTCTGGTCGCAGAGCATGCACGACCCGATGCTCAAGCGCCTGCAGCACGTCAACACGCGGCGCCTCCATTCGAACCTGTGCGCCGAGTTCGCGAAGGCCTTGCCGCGCACGAAAGCGCGCGAAGCCGCCAGCGGCCTCGCCGCGCTGATCGACGGCCTGTGGCTGCGCGGCGCGCTCGCCGGCGGCCCGATCGACACCCGGGCTGCACTGAAGCTCGCCCACGATTACATCGACCTGCTGCTCGCGTCCGCCTGACGCGTCACGCAGTCGCCTACCAGGAGATCCTCATGTCCGTATACGGTTTGCAGCGCCTCTACATCGGCGGCGGTTACGTCGACGCCACGAGCGGCAAGACTTTCGACACCTTCGATCCCGCCACCGGCGAACTGCTCGCCCAGGTGCAGCAGGCAAGCGCGGCCGACGTCGAGCGCGCCGTCGCGTCCGCGCAGGAAGGCCAGCGCGAATGGGCCGCGATGACCGCGATGCAGCGCTCGCGCATCCTGCGCCGCGCGGTCGACCTGCTGCGCGAACGCAACGACGAACTCGCGGCGATCGAAACGCGCGACACCGGCAAGCCGATCGGCGAGACGCTCGCGGTCGACATCGTCACCGGCGCGGACGTGATCGAGTACTACGCGGGCCTCGCGACCGCGATCGAGGGGCTGCAGGTGCCGCTGCGCGCCGAGTCGTTCGTCTACACGCGCCGCGAGCCGCTGGGCGTGTGCGCGGGCATCGGCGCGTGGAACTACCCGATCCAGATCGCGTGCTGGAAGACCGCGCCCGCGCTCGCGGCCGGCAATGCGATGGTGTTCAAGCCGAGCGAGGTCACGCCGCTGACCGCGCTGAAGCTCGCGGAAATCTATACGGAAGCCGGCGTGCCGGCCGGCGTGTTCAACGTCGTGCAGGGCGACGGCTCGGTCGGCGCGCTGCTGACGGGCCACCCGGACATCGCGAAGGTGTCGTTCACGGGCGGCGTCGAGACGGGCAAGAAAGTGATGTCGCTGGCCGGCGCCTCGTCGCTGAAGGAAGTGACGATGGAACTCGGCGGCAAGTCGCCGCTGATCGTGTTCGACGATGCGGACCTCGATCGTGCGGCCGACATCGCCGTGACCGCCAACTTCTTCAGCTCGGGCCAGGTCTGCACGAACGGCACGCGCGTGTTCGTGCACCGCTCGATCAAGGATGCGTTCACGCAAAAGGTGCTCGAACGCGTGAAGCGCATCCGCGTCGGCAAGCCGACCGATGCCGACACCAACTTCGGCCCGCTCGTGTCGGCCGCGCAGCTCGACAAGGTGCTCGGCTTCATCGAGAGCGGCAAGGCCGAAGGCGCGAAGCTGCTCGCGGGCGGCACCCGCCTGACCGACGGCCACTTCGCGAACGGCCAGTACGTCGCGCCGACCGTGTTCGGCGATTGCCGCGACGACATGAGGATCGTGCGCGAGGAAATCTTCGGGCCGGTGATGAGCATCCTCGATTTCGAATCGGAAGACGAAGTGATCGCCCGCGCGAACGACACGCACTACGGCCTCGCGGCCGGCGTCGTGACCGAGAACCTGTCGCGCGCGCACCGCACGATCCATCGCCTCGAAGCCGGCATCTGCTGGATCAACACGTGGGGCGAATCGCCGGCCGAAATGCCGGTTGGCGGATACAAGCAATCCGGTGTCGGACGCGAGAACGGCATCACGACGCTCGAGCACTACACTCGAATCAAGTCGGTGCAGGTCGAGCTCGGCCGCTACAACCCGGTGTTTTGAGGATCACGAAAGGAGATTGACCGTCATGACGACACGCGAATACGACTACATCATCTGCGGCGCCGGTTCCGCGGGCAACGTGCTCGCAACGCGCCTGACGGAAGATCCGGACGTCACGGTGCTGCTGCTCGAAGCCGGTGGCCCCGACTACCGCTTCGACTTCCGCACGCAGATGCCGGCCGCCCTCGCCTACCCGCTGCAGGGCCGCCGCTACAACTGGGCGTACGAGACCGACCCCGAGCCGCACATGGACAACCGCCGGATGGAATGCGGCCGCGGCAAGGGGCTCGGCGGCTCGTCGCTGATCAACGGGATGTGCTACATCCGCGGCAACGCGCTCGACTACGACAACTGGTCGACGCACAAGGGCCTCGAGAACTGGACGTATCTCGACTGCCTGCCGTACTTCAAGAAAGCCGAGACGCGCGACGTCGGCCCGAACGACTATCACGGCGGCAGCGGCCCCGTGTCGGTCACGACCAGCAAGCCGGGCGTGAACCCGCTGTTCGAGGCGATGGTCGATGCGGGTGTGCAGGCCGGCTATCCGCGCACCGACGACCTGAACGGTTACCAGCAGGAAGGCTTCGGCCCGATGGACCGCACGGTCACGCCGAAGGGCCGCCGCGCGAGCACCGCGCGCGGCTACCTCGACCAGGCGAAGGTGCGGCCGAACCTCGAGATCGTCACGCATGCGCTCGCCGACCGCATCCTGTTCGACGGCAAGCGCGCGTCGGGCGTCACGTACCTGCGCGGCAGCGAGCGCGCGAGCGCGCATGCACGCCGCGAAGTGCTCGTGTGCAGCGGCGCGATCGCGTCGCCGCAGCTGCTGCAACGCTCGGGCGTCGGCCCCGGCGCGTGGCTGAAGGAACTGGACATCCCGGTCGTGCTCGACCTGCCGGGTGTCGGCCAGAACCTGCAGGACCACCTGGAGATGTACATCCAGTACGAGTGCACGGAGCCCGTCTCGCTGTACCCGGCGCTCAAGTGGTGGAACCAGCCGAAGATCGGCCTCGAATGGATGCTGAACGGCACGGGCCTCGGCGCGAGCAACCACTTCGAGGCGGGCGGCTTCATCCGCACGCGCGACGACGACCTCTGGCCGAACATCCAGTATCACTTCCTGCCGGTGGCGATCAACTACAACGGCTCGAACGCGATCGAGATGCACGGCTTCCAGGCGCACGTCGGCTCGATGCGCTCGCCGAGCCGCGGCCGCGTGAAGCTGCGCTCGCGCGACCCGAACGACCATCCGAGCATCCTGTTCAACTACATGGCCGAAGCGCTCGACTGGCGCGAGTTCCGCGACGCGATCCGCGCGACGCGCGAGATCATGCGCCAGCCCGCGCTCGACCGCTATCGCGGCCGCGAGCTGAACCCGGGTGCCGACTGCAAGAGCGACAAGGAACTCGACGCGTTCGTGCGCGCCCGCGCGGAGACCGCGTTCCATCCGTCGTGCTCGTGCAAGATGGGTTACGACGACATGGCCGTGGTCGATGAAGAAGGCCGCGTCCACGGGCTCGAAGGGCTGCGTGTGGTCGATGCGTCGATCATGCCGATCATCACGACCGGCAACCTGAACGCGCCGACGATCATGATCGCCGAGAAGATTGCCGACAAGATCCGCGGCCGCCAGCCGCTCGCGCGGGTCGACGTCCCTTACTTCGTCGCGAACGGCGCGATGGCGAGAAACGTCGCGAAGGCCGTGCGGCAGCCCGAGACGGTCTGACGACGGCGGGCGCGCTGCCCGAACCTGGATGGTGTCCTGATGAAACGCCGCCGATCGCGATGGTCGGCGGCATCACATACTGCGTCCGGTCGATGGAGCGCGGAACCGAGGCGTTGCGCGGCCGGTCGGCGCGGCAGTCGTGCGGTCGCACGACGCGGCCCATGGCGTGACGCCGCGCCCGCACGTGCCAACGCGGCCCGGGATGTCGCCCCGGGGCGAGCGCCTGCGCGCGAGGCGGTGCCGGCCGTTTCATCCAGGCCAAGCCCCCCGTCAGCCGGCCTTGCTCCCGTCTTCGCCTGAGCGGGAAATCGTCACGCCCCGCGTGCGCACCCGCTTGCCGCGGACGATCGGATTCCAGCGCGACGTCAGGCTCATCGCGTCGCGCAGGCGGTCGAACGCGATATCCTCCGTCGACCCGAAGCGGCTGACCGCCGGCCACGCGAGCACGTGGTCGAGCCACGCCTGCCAGGTATCGCCGTGGAAGCGACCGCCGATTTCCCGCACCGTATCCGGTGCGGCGATCGCGATGCCCGCCAGCAGGTAGCAGGCCCAGAAGCTGCCCGCGCCGACGAGTCGATCGAGCCGGCAAACGGCGAGCGCGGCAAGCAGCCCGTCCATCGACGCGAGATCGGCGCGATGCGTACGGATCGCCCGCGCGACGAGATTGTGCTGCCCGCCGTACGCCTGAACCGACACGCCGTTGCCGGCCGCGAGCCCGGCCGAGAACATCGCGAGCGCGGCCATCTCGTCGATGCGCGCCGCGTCGTCTCGCGGGCCGCATGCGCGCAGCACGATCGCGTCGATGACGGCACCGGGGTGGGTCGGCGTTTCCCCGTTCGCTGCCGCGATAGCGGTCAGCCTTTCTCTCGGGTTCTTCGCAGGCGGCATCTCGCGCGGCCCGTCAGGTGGGTTCGCGACGCGTTCTCGCGCGTCTTCGCCGTGGCGTTCGACGCCGCCGGCAATGCGTTCGAGCGCGGCCCAGCCGATGTCGGGATCGTCGAATGCGCACGCCTCGATCACGCCGTGCGCGGAGTCGAATACGGCACGCGAGCCCGGGCAGCAACGTTCGGCCTCGGCGAGTTGACGGACGGAAGGCACATGCGAGCACGCGCCGAGCGGATCGGCCGGGTCGCACGCGCAGCCGCCGCCGTCCGACGCGCTCCACGGGACGAGCCGGTGGAGCGCGGCCGCCGCTTCGCGCGACAGGCGCGTGCCGGTTCCCGCGCGCGTCGTGTACGACGCGGCGACGGCCGTGTCGCCGGCATCGCGCGCGGTCATCGTGCAGGACGCCGTGTCGAGATGGTCGATCAGGTATTGCAGCCACGCGGCGGTGCGCAGCCGGTCGGGCGTCGCGTCGCGGGCATCGCCATACTTTGCTGGATCGGTAAGCATGGTTCCGGCCAATTGGAATCGTTTTGTTTCGATCGAATCGGGGAAGCGCAGTACGTCACGCCCGCCCCGCGGGTCCGCCCATGCCGGATCGCGACACGGGCGGCTCGGCCGGCACGCGGATAAGCGCGACGACGCGAATACATCGAGGAAGCGAACATGGCCGCGTGCGAACCGCACGATCCTCGCGCACGGCTGGCGCTCCGCGACGGTTACTGCACGTGGAGCTTCGGCGACGCGACGAGCGTGCCGGCCAACCTGCAGTCCGGCGCCCATTCGGCCTGGTTGAAGGTCAGCGACGCGTTCGAATCGTTCCACGCCGCCACGAGCTTGTCGGGACCGCAAGAACCCAGCAGCGTGAAGGTCACCTGCGCATCGTTGATCGACAGCTGTGTCGCGCTGTCCACCTGCCCCGTCCACGGCGCGGCGCTGCTCGCCGTACTGCTGATCAGCGGGCACCAGTTGCCTCCGCCGAACTGCGCCGACGTGATGCGGATCACGCCCGCCGGCGTGATCGTTCCGTTGAACGTCACCGCGCAGTTGGTGTTGATCGCCTTCTTGCCGAGCGTGGTCATTCCCGTCGCGGAGAACGGTTCGCCGTTCGGATTCATCGGCTGACCGTCCGCGCGAGAAACCGTCACGGCAAAGGCGGGCGCGGCCAAAACCGCGGTGAACACCACGGCAGCGACACGCGATGCGATTGGACGAATGTTCATCTGCATTGCCCTCTCTCTTTTTTGATATGAATGGCGGCACACCGGCAGAAACGACCGCGCCGCCGAATGAATCCGGCCGCCGCGCCGATACACGCGACGGCACGAACCCATCGAAGCCGCGGAAACCCGCCGCACATGCCGCACGGCCCTCGTGCGCGGCGGGTTCCGCTTCGATCGCCCGGCGTTTACTGCACGTGGAACTTCGGCGACGTGGCGACCGTGCCGCTCACCGTGCAATCCGGCGTCAGCGCGGACTTGTCGAAGGTCAGCGACGAGTTCGAATCGCTCCACGCCGTCACGACCTTGCTCGGCCCGCAGGTACCGAGCAACGTGACGTTCACCTTCACGTTGTTGATCGACAACTGCGTCGTGCTGTCGGCCTGGCCCGTCCACGGCGACGTGCTGCTCGCGCTGCCGCTGATCAGGCCGCACGTCGCGCCGCCCGAGAACGTCGTCGACGTGATGTTGACGATGCCGGTCGACGTGATCGTGCCGTTGAAGGTCGCGTTGCAGTTCGCGTTGATCGACCCCTTGGCCAGCGCCGTCAGCCCCGACGCCGAGAACGGCTCGCCGTTCGGATTCATCGGCTGGCCGTCGGCACGCGAAACGGTGACGGCGAAAACAGGCGCGGCCGAAACCGCGGTGAAAGCCACTGCAGCAACAAGCGATACGATTTTGCGAATGCTCATTTGAACTGCCCCCTCTCTTCACAAATGGCGGCACGCCGCCAGGAACGCGACCTTCCGGCCGGAACGATCCGGCCAGCCGGGCGCAGGAAACCGCCGGCACGCGTCATGCGCGCCGGTCGGCTCAGAACTTGTAGGAAATCCCGACGAACGTGATCAGCGGATCGGCCTTCAGCCGCGTGCGCGTGGTCGCGAGCGTCGAGCCGTCGGCCGCCTTGATCACGAGCGACGAGTAGGTCTTCAGCGGCATATAGGTCAGCGTCGCCGTCAGCCCCCAGTGCTTGTCGATCGCATAGCTCGCGCCGACGTTGTAGACCGGCGTGAACGACGACGACGCCTTGCCCTCCACCGACGTCGCGCCCGGCTTGCCGGCGCCGGCCGCGAGCACGCTGCCGAGGTTCTCGTTGATGTCCTTCGCGAAGTTGCCGTTCAGTTCGATGTTGCTGAACCAGCTGTAGGCCACACCGATCCCGACGAACGGGCGGAACTTCGCCGTCGGCGCATTGAAGTAGTACTGCAGGATGATCGTCGGGCTCCACTGCCGCGCGTTCTTCACGGCCGGCTGGTTCGCCGACTTGTCCATGTCGACGTTGCCAAGCGCGCCGGCCGGGCCCGGCGGCTTGATCACGCCGTGGCCGGTCAGCGTGAACTCGGGCGGCACGCCGAGCACCGACGTCACCGCGATGTGGTCGGTGAAGAAGTGCGTGAGCGTGAGGCCGACCGTATCGGCATTGTTGACCGTCAGGCTCGTGCCCGGCGACGTGAACGAGCCAGGCAGGCGAAGCGGCCCGTTGATCGGCATGCTCGCGAGATTCGTCGTCAACCCGTTGGTCGAATCCTGCGGCATGATGTGCAGCCAGCCCAGCGTCGCGACGTTGTCGCCCGCCTGCTGGGCCGATGCGAGCGTCGACGCGACTGCGGCGACACCCGCGACAATCAGCTTCTTCATGAAGTCTCCCCCTCGTTCTGTCGGGGCGCCGCGCATCCGCGCGCGGCGCCACCGTGTCTCCATCCAGGCGTGCGTCACTGCACGAACGCGCCGACCGTGAAGTACGGGTTGCTCGTATCGGCCATGTCGAGGAACCCGAACACGCCGCCGGTGAACACGAACTTGCCGGTTGCCGGCCCCGACGCCGCATCCGCGTGCACGGTCGTCACGACGCCCGGCACCTTCTGCGTGTAGTCGAGGTTCAGCGCGCGCGTGAGCGCGGCCTGCGACGCGTTGAACGGATCGAGCAGCGTGGCCTGCGCGCCGACGAGCGCGGTCGCGCGGTAGTTGAACGCGCTGTCGACGCCCGTGTACTCGCCGTCCTGCGAGCCCTGCGCGATCGCCGTCTGCGGGCTCAGGAACGAGATGCCCGATTCGTCGTCCGCGCTCGGCGGGCCTTGCGTGAGGTCCGCGTTCGCGGCGCCGGTGCGGATGAAGATCGGCACGAGCTGGTTGCGCAGCTTGCCGACGATCAGGATTCCCTTGCCGGCCTTCGCCGGATCGAGCGCGGCGAGCGTCGGCGGAATCTGCGGCTGATAGTTGAGCGACTGGAACGCCGGCGCATCGGGGCGCAGCGTGAACGGCTGGTTCACGGTCGCGCTCGACGCGAGCGGCAACCCGCCGTTCTTCTTGCCGAAGTTGTCGGTTTCCGTATAACTGCCGTCCGCGTTGATCGTCACCTTCTGGTCGAGCGCCACCGGCTGGAAGTTCTGCGACGGCACCTGGTGATAGCCGAGCTGGTTGTACGTGCCGGCGATCTTCGTCAGGTCGGTTTCCAGCGACGAGAAGCTGATGAACGGGTAATACGGGAACGTCGTCTTCGGGATCTTGCCGACGCCGATCACGCCGTCGAACTGGATCGTCGCGCCGGGAATCGCGCCGCCCAGCACGCCTTCGCCGAGGAACAGCCGCGCGGGCCGGCTCGGGTCGAGGCTCGCGTTCTGCATCCGGAACGTGCACTGGTTCAGCTTCACCGTCGGCAGCCCCGTTTCGTCGGCCAGCGTGCCGTCGACCACATTGGCGGGCGCCGTGTCGCGCGTCGGCTGCACGGTGCCGGTGGTGGTCGGCACCGGCGACGCGAGGTAGGTCATCCGGTACGTCATCTTCGTCGTGTCGAGCTGCACCTTCACGAGCTCGCCCGACCCCGACCCGCCGATGAATACCGTGTTGTAGTCGATCGTCTGCGGACACAGCCGGACCACCGGCGCGGGCGGCGGGTCGCCGTCGCCGCCGCATGCGGCCAGCACGGGCGCGAGCGATGCCGCGGCCATCCATTGCTTCACATTCATAGGAATCCTCTTGAAATTCGATTCGCCGGCGGCGACGCATGCGCCGCCGGTGTTACGTGTTCAATGCAGGGTTACTGGACGAACGCGCCGACCGTGAAGAACGGGTTGACCTTGTTGTTGTTGACGACCATCGCGTAGACGTTGCCGGCCGTCACGAGCCAGCCGGTGTCGCCCTTGCTGAAGATCGCCACGTTGCCGTTCGCGCCCTTCGCGTTGAAGTCCTGCGTGGCGGTCACCTTGATCTTGCCGGGCGTGGCCTGCGTATAGTCGAGCGCGAACTGCGAGGTGACCGACGACGTCTGCGGATCGATGAATGCCGCGGTATTGCCCTGGAACAGCGTGGACGTATAGTTCGCAGCCAGCGTCGACACGGCGGTACCGTCGTTGCAGGTGCCCGCTTCCGTCAGGAAGGTGCCGTTGACGAAACTGCCGGGCAGCTCCGGATGCGGCACGTTCGGATTGAAGCTCGGGCCCGCCGTCGGGAAGAAGGTCGTCGTGCCGGGAGACGTCACGATGCCGCAGGCGGAGGCGCTGGTCGCGCCGATGTAGCCGCCTTTCAGCGAATTCGCGGCGATCGCGGTGGTCGACGACAGCATCGAGATACCGACTTCGGCATCGGCGACGGAGGCGAGCAGATTGGTCGCATCGACATACGTGTAGCCGACGCGAATCACGACCGGTATCCGTACGCCATTCAGCTTGCCGACGATCATGATGCCTTTGGCCTGGCTCGACGCAAGAAGGATGAGCGACGACCCCTGCCCCGCGATCGGATACGAGAGCACGCCAAACGCGTTCGGCAGCCCGTTGCTCACGAACACGTTGTCGGCCGACCCGTCCGCATTCTTGCGCAGCGTCCACGGCGTCCCGGTCGTCTGGCACGAGTAGTCGCTGCCCGGGGTGATCGTGCACGAACCGTCCGCATTGAGCGTCTGGTTCCAGTTGACGACGTCCGGTTCCCAGCCGATTGGCCCGGGCGCGCTCTGCCCGCCCCCGCCGAGCGGCGACAGATGGATGCCTACCTCGTTGTAATTGCCCGCAACCTTCGAAAAATCGGTTTCCGTTTCGATGAAGCCGATGAACGGATAGAAATCGAACGTGCGCGACGGCACGTAGCCGATGGGCAACGGAGCGCCGAGGTCGATGCCCTTGAACGCGATCGTCGCCCCCGGAATCCCGCCGCCCACGACACCATTGCCGACGAACAGCATCGGCGGATCGGCGCGATTGATCGTCACCGCATACGCGCCGTCGCTCGTCGCGCCGCTGTCGAGCACGAACGCGCAGCGGTTCTGCTCGGCCGTCGGGAGGTTGGTCGGATGATGGAACGCGCCGCTGATCGTCAGGCCCGCGCGCGTGTTGTTGACTTGCCCTGCCGACGTCGGCACCGACGATTCGATGAACTGCATCTGGTAGGTGAGCTTCGTCGTGTCGAACTTCACCTTCACGTACTCGCCGCTGCCGGCGCCGCCCGTATACGTCGTCATGTAATCGAGCGCGTCCGGACACAGCTTCGCCACGACGGGCGGCGTCGTTTCGGCGCCGCTCGGTCCGCAGGCGCTGCCCGAGCACTGCGGCACGTTGATCGGCCCCGGATCGTCGCCGCCGCCGCAACCGGCGACGAACGGCAGCACCAGCACCGCGCACGACAGGATCGCCTTCCGCCATTCAGGAATGCAAATCATCAACCCCTCCTTTTGAGGTACGACAAGTCTCGTCCGGCCAGGCTGCATGGCCCGCCGGTTGGTATCGCGCCGCCGCCCGAACGCGCGGCGCATGACAATGCGCGCCAGACGGCCGCGATGCCGGTCAGGCATGTGCGGCACACGCCGCGGCGGCAGACAAGCGCGGTCCCGCAGCGCCGTCATGCGGCACGGCGCCGTCGGAACGATCGGAACGGAAAGTGGTTCGCCGCGCTACACGGCGAGGTGACGACGCAGGCACGCGACCTGCGTCGCGCCTGCATGCAGCGAAAAATCGGGAAACGGCAGTCCGGCTGGCCCCGCGGATGGGCGTCTCATGGTGTGGTCTCCATACGTACGCTTGATTCGTTATCGTGATGCGTCGTTTGTCGAGACTATGATCGGACCATTCAAACAAGTAAATGGATGCAGAGTTCCAAACGAATGAACCCGCGCGATCCTAGCGTTTACACGGTATTTAACAGATTTTCAAACAGCCTTCATTTTATTTGCTCAGACAAATACCCGGGCTGTGGAACACGCGTTTGAACGGCACTCGCGCAATCCGCGCCGAGCCAGGCCAGGCGGCCTTCAGCGGCCCGCACGCATGTTGCGGCGCAACCTCAAACGTCGATGATCGCGAGCGTGCCGTGGCTGCCGGGCAGCACCGCGTGACGTATCCCGGCGCGCGCGAGATACATCTGCCCGGCCCCGACCACCACCGTCTCACCGTCAACCTCGAGCATCAGCGTGCCGTCGAGCACCAGCAGCCCCTCGTTGTAGTCGTGCACTTCCGCGTCGTACGGCTGCGCATCCATGCGCAGTACCTTGATCCGGGCCGGCCCGACCTCGCCGACGATCGTGGATTTCCATGCGGCGGCCTGCGCGGCGGCCACGGACTTGAAATCGACCAAAGACATGCGCCCGCTCCATGAACGATGAAAGGAACGCATTATCGCGAGCGCGATGCGTGCCGTCCCGGTACGGCGCAAGGGTCTTCCGGCAGCACAGTCGACGTGCCGCAACGGCGGAACCACGGTCGCGGCGGGAATCATGAGAAATACGGCAAATTGTTCGCTCAATTTAAATAAAACACGTATTTGCTGATCGATGTACGGCCGATTCATGCAAATCCGGCGCCGGCAATACGCGGCCTTTCCACCGGAATGCATTTCGATCTACCGATTGCTAATATGGCGGTCCTGCGATCCCGCACCACAACGTCGTTCGACATGACGCCCGACCGCCATGCCGTCCCCGGTCCCGGCCGCTTCGCAGCGGCGGCGACGCCGGGCACGCGCGGCGCGGCGTCGCGCCGGCCGGCCGTACCATCCGTGAGCATGCAACCGATCCTTTCCGTCTCCGACCTCTCCAAGACTTACGCGTCCGGCTTCCAGGCGCTGAAGCACGTGACCCTCGACATCCGCCCCGGCGAAATCTTCGCGCTGCTCGGGCCGAACGGCGCCGGCAAGACCACGCTGATCGGCTCGATCTGCGGCATCGTCACGCCGACCGAAGGCCGCGTGACGGTCGGCGGTCACGACATCCGCGATCAATACCGCGCGGCCCGCGAAATGATCGGCCTCGTGCCGCAGGAGCTGACCACCGACGCGTTCGAAAGCGTCTGGGCGACCGTGTCGTTCAGCCGCGGGCTGTTCGGCAAGGCGCCCGATCCCGCGTATATCGAGAAGACGCTGAAGGCGTTGTCGCTGTGGGACAAGCGCGACAACAAGCTGATGACGCTGTCGGGCGGCATGAAGCGCCGCGTGATGATCGCGAAGGCGCTGTCGCACGAGCCGCGCATCCTGTTCCTCGACGAGCCGACGGCCGGCGTCGACGTCGAGTTGCGCCGCGACATGTGGAAGCTCGTCGATTCGCTGCGCGAAAGCGGCGTGACGATCCTGCTGACCACGCACTACATCGAGGAAGCCGAAGAGATGGCCGACCGGATCGGCATCATCCTCGGCGGCGAGCTCGTGCTCGTCGAGGAAAAACGCGAGCTGATGCGCAAGCTCGGCAAGAAGCAGCTGACCGTGCAACTCGAGCACCCGCTCGCGGAGGTGCCGCCCGCGCTCGCGCCGTTCGGGCTCGAACGCGCGGACGACGGCGCCGCGCTCGTCTACACGTACGACTCGCAGCGCGACGACGCGAGCATCGCGAAACTGATCGGCGCGCTCGGCTCGGCCGGCATCGGCTTTCGCGACCTGCACACGACGCAGAGTTCGCTCGAGGACATCTTCGTCAGCCTGATCGACAACCGCCGCAACGGCGTGCAAGGAGCCTGACGCATGAACTGGCATGGAATCCGCGCGATCTACCGCGCAGAAATGGCCCGCACGCGCCGTACGCTGATGCAGAGCATCATCGCGCCGGTGATCTCGACGTCGCTGTATTTCGTCGTGTTCGGCTCCGCGATCGGCTCGCGCATCAGCGACGTGAACGGGATCGGCTACGGGTCGTTCATCGTGCCGGGGCTCGTGATGCTGTCGCTGCTGTCGCAGAGCATCTCGAACGCATCGTTCGGCATCTACTTCCCGCGCTTCACCGGCACGATCTACGAGATCCTGTCCGCGCCCGTGTCGTACTGGGAGATCGTGATCGCCTACGTCGGCGCGGCCGCGTCGAAGTCGATGCTGCTCGGCGTGATCATCCTCGCCACGGCCGGCCTGTTCGTGCCGCTGCACATCCTGCATCCGTTCTGGATGGTGCTGTTCCTCGTGCTGACGGCGATCACGTTCAGCCTGTTCGGCTTCGTGATCGGCATCTGGGCCGACAGCTTCGAGAAACTGCAGCTCGTGCCGTTGCTGATCATCACGCCGCTCACGTTCCTCGGCGGCAGCTTCTACTCGGTCGACATGCTGCCGCCCGCATGGCGCGTCGTCACGCTGTTCAACCCGATCGTCTACCTGATCAGCGGCTTCCGCTGGTCGTTCTACGGGCTGGCCGACGTGCACGTGTGGATCAGCCTCGCCGCGACCGGGCTGTTCCTCGTGATCCTGCTCGCGATCGTCGCGTGGATGTTCCGCACCGGATACAAGCTGAAGAATTGACGGCGCACGCGCCGCCGCGCCGATGACGCATTTGGGCAAGCAGGCGGCGTTTTTCCTCTGATGCGGCAGTTTGTGGTCGCGTCTACTGAACGTGAAGCATCGGGGCCCTGGAGCATGCGCTGCGCGGCCCCTTTTTCATTTCAGAGGACGCCATGCCCGCCGCCACCGCTCCCGTCTCCGCCGCCGCCCGGCTCGAACGCCTGCCGTTCTCCGGCTATCACAAGCGCATCTTCTTCATCATCGCGATCGCGTTCTTCTTCGACTCGGTCGACCTCGGCACGATGACGTTCGTGCTCGGCTCGATCCGCAAGGAGTTCGGGCTGTCGACCGCGGCCGCCGGCCTCGTCGCGAGCGCGAGCTTCTTCGGGATGGTGCTCGGCGCGGCCGTCGCCGGCCTGCTCGCCGACCGCTTCGGCCGCCGGCCCGTGTTCCAGTGGAGCATGGTGCTGTGGGGTGCCGCGTCGTACCTGTGCTCGACCGCGCAGAGCGTCGACGCGCTGATCGTCTACCGCGTGCTGCTCGGCATCGGGATGGGCATGGAATTCCCGGTCGCGCAGACGCTGCTGTCCGAGTTCGTGCCGACCGAGAAGCGCGGCCGCCTGATCGCGCTGATGGACGGCTTCTGGCCGCTCGGCTTCATCACGGCCGGCGTCGTCGCGTACTTCGTGCTGCCGCAGTTCGGCTGGCGCACCGTGTTCGCGCTGCTCGCGATTCCCGCGGTATTCGTGCTCGTCGTGCGCCGCATCGTGCCCGAATCGCCGCGCTGGCTCGAGCACGCGGGCCGGCACGCGGAAGCCGACACGGTGATGCACGCGATCGAGGCGAAAGTGATGCGCTCGGCCGGCGTCACGACGCTGCCGCCGCCGTCGCGACTCGCGGAACCGGTCGTCGCACGCGGCCACGGCGCGCTGCGCGAGATCTGGAGCGGCGTGTACCGTCGCCGCACGGTGATGGTGTGGCTGCTGTGGTTCTTCGCGCTGCTCGGCTTCTACGGCCTCACGTCGTGGCTCGGCGCCCTGCTGCAGCAAGCCGGCTTCGAAGTCACGAAATCGGTGTTCTATACGGTACTGATCTCGCTGGGCGGCGTGCCGGGGTTCCTGTGCGCCGCATGGCTCGTCGAGCGCTGGGGGCGCAAGCCGACCTGCATCGCGTCGCTGATCGGCGGCGGCGCGATGGCGTATGCCTACGGCCAGAGCGCGCTGTACGGCGGCAGCACGACGCTGCTGATCGTCACGGGCCTCGCGATGCAGTTCTTCCTGTTCGGGATGTGGGCCGCGCTGTACACGTACACGCCCGAACTGTACGGCACCGGCGCGCGCGCGACGGGGTCGGGCTTCGCGTCGGCGATCGGACGCGTCGGTTCGCTGATCGGGCCTTACGTGGTCGGTATCGTGCTGCCGATCTTCGGCCAGGGCGGCGTGTTCACGCTCGGCGCGCTGTCGTTCGTCGCGGCGGCGATCGCCGTGTGGACGCTCGGGATCGAGACGAAGGGCCTCGCGCTGGAACAACTGGCGGCCGGCGACGCGGCCGGGGGCAGCGGCCGGTATCCGGCGGCGGCGGCGGACAAGGTGTCGTGATCGCCGGGGTTCGCTTTCAGGCCGGGAACGCGTTCAGCGCCGTTCCCGGCCGCTGCGTCAACCGTCAGGCTTCGCGCCCGTGGCCGGTCATCCTCGAATCGATCCGGCGCCCGGACGACCTGCCGTCGCTCGCGCACGTGGCGAACGCGCCGCGGCGGATCCCGGCACCCGATCTCGGCCTCTTCCTGCCGATACCCGGCGCGACGATCGCGCACTGCGAAGCCGCCGCCGCGTAAGCCGCGGAGGCGGCAATTCAACGATGAGGGTGCGGCCGGTGCCGGTCAGGCACCGGCGACGACGAACTCTTCGGCCGCCTTGCGCTGGACCGCGGCCATCACGGCCAGTTCGCGCTTGCTGCGCGTGTCGCCGGACACGACACCGGTCGCGTGCTTCGCCTTCGCACCCAGCGGGAAAAACACAAACGACGCGCCGGCCGGCGCGGCCGGTTCCGCACGCAGGCGCTTGTTCAGGATCTTCAGGTACTTCTTCTTCGAGACTTCCTTAGCAGCCATGGCACCCTCCGCGTCAACGTGGTGAAGATCAGCATACCAGTTTTGGTGATGCGCTCCGCGGCGGCGGCCGCCAGTTCGCCCTTCGCGGAAAATGCTTCGCGCGCGCTGTCGATACGCGTCCTTCTCGTACGTCGTGTTGTCGTAACCGATCGTTTTGCCGTCGATGCGGCCGGCGGTTCCCTCATTCATTTTTCAGGAGATACGACAATGCGCGTCATGGTCATCGTCAAAGCCACCGCCGATTCCGAGTCCGGCCGGATGCCCGACACCGAAAGCATGGCCGAAATGGGTCGCTTCAATGAGGAACTGGTCAAGGCCGGCATCCTCCTCGACGCGGACGGGCTGCGCCCCAGCAGCCACGGCAAGCGTGTGCATTTCTCCGGCACGCATCGCTCCGTCGTCGACGGCCCGTTCGCCGAAACGAAGGAACTCGTCGCCGGCTACTGGCTATGGCAGGTGAAATCGATGGAAGAAGCCGTCGAATGGGTGAAGCGCTGCCCGAACCCGATGCCGGGCGACTCCGACATCGAGATCCGCCCGCTGTTCGAAGCCGAGGATTTCGGCGACGCGCTCACCCCCGAACTGAAGGAACAGGAAGCGCGGATGCGCGCGGAAGTCGACGCGCGGCAGAAGTCCTGAGCAGCAGGCGGGCACGCGCCTCGCGCGTGTCCGGAGACGCCGGTTGACGAGCACCCGATTAGTAACGTATCGTTTTGATACGTTACTAATCGAAACCCGTTCGTCATGCATTCCCGTTTCGACCGTTTCCGCACGACCGCGCTCGGCGCCCAGCTCGAAGCGTTGATCGAACAGCCCGAGCGCTATCTCGAGTTCGCCGCGCTGTCGCGCGTCGGCGTCGCCGCGATCGGCGCGATCCAGGACGAGATCGCGCGCAAATTCCCCGAAATCGAAGCGGACACGACGGCTCGCCAGTTCTGCGGCGCGATGGTCGCGGAAGTCATGCGCCGTCACGGTCACGAGGTCGTGCAGGCGCGCGGGCGGCTCGGCGGCGCGCTGTTCAGCTACGGTGCGGTGTTCAGCCCGTTTCCGCGGCGGCTGCCGTTCGCCGACGTCGTCGCCGCGCTGGCCCGCATGCCCGACCGGCTCGCCGCGTATGCCGCGCGGGTGCCGGTCGCGCTGCGCACGCGCCGCCCGACCGGTACCGGCTTCTCGCTCGTCGAACACGCGTACCACCTGCGCGACCTCGACGCCGTGTTCGCCGAGCGCATCGACGTCGTGCGTACGGCCGAATTGCCCGTGATCGAGTCGGTCGACGGTACCGCCCTCGCCGCGCAGCGCGACTATCTTGCGCAGCCGCTCGCCCCCGCGGTCGACGCATTCCGATCGGGTCGCGCCGCGCTGTGCGCCACGGCCGCCGCGCTGGAACCGTCGCAACGCGCGCGCTGCGGGCTGCGCGACGGGATCCGCCGGATGTCGCTCGACGAACTCGTGCGCGAACTGCTCGACCACGACCGCACGCACATGCTCGAACTCGACGAACTGCTCGCCGAACTCGCGTTGCCGCCCCTGCCCTCCGTATCCGCCGAATGACCCAGCCCGCGCCCGTCGTCTTCATTCACGGTTTCATCGGCACGTTCGACGTGCGCGGATGGAACGGCCCGCATCTCGCGCCCGACCTGCTCGGCTACGGCGCGCATCGCGCAACCCCGTTCGATGCGATCTCGCTTGCCGCACAGGTCGAACACGTGCGCCGGACCGTCGCCACGCATTTCGGCGCGCAGCCGGTCGATATCGTCGGCCATTCGGTCGGCGGCGCGATCGCGATGCTGTTCGCGCATGCACATCCTGAATGCGTGCGGCATGTCGTCAACGTCGAAGGCAACTTCACGCTCGACGATGCGTTCTGGTCGGCGGCGGTCGGCCGCATGACGCCCGACGAGGCCGACGCGATGCTCGACGGCCTGCGCGCCGCCCCGCTCGACTGGCTGCGCGGCGCGATCGACGCACCGTCGCCGAGCCAGCTCGACGCCGCACGCCGCTGGCTCGCGCATCAGCCGGCATCGACGCTGCGCGCGATGGGCCGCTCGGTGGTCGCGACTACCGGCGCTCCCGGCTACCTGCAGGCGCTCGCGCAAGTCTTCGAGCGTCACGGCGTCTGGCTGGTCGCCGGCGAACGCTCGCGCGCGGGCTGGCACGTGCCCGACTGGGCGCTCGCGCGCTGTGCGGGCTTCGACACGATCGCAGGCTGCGGTCACCTGATCGCGGCCGAGCAGCCCGATGCGTTTCGCGCCGCCATCGAGCGCATCGTCGCCGCGCCGCCCACCTGACAACCCGTAGGATTCACCGAAATTTGTCTGAAAGGCACGGTTGCTAGAGTCGCCTGAACAGGGTTTTCCCGGTGCCCGGCGCCGGACCGAGTCGACACATGCGAGGATCGATGAACCTGGCACGTACCTTCTGGCTGCTTCTGCTGCTCGCCGTCACGAGCCCTGCGTTCGCGTTTCACGCGCGGGTCGTCGCGATCCCGAGCGCCGCGATGCACGAGACGCTGAAGGCGACCGTCGTGCTGCCCGACGATTACACGCACGGCAACCGCGGCGACGAACGCTATCCGGTCGTCTATCTGCTGCACGGCTCCGGCGGCGACCATACCGACTGGACGTCGAACACGCGCATCGCCGCGCTGGCCGACCGCTATCACGCGATCCTCGTGATGCCCGACGGCGGACACGAAAGCTGGTACATCGACAGTCCGTTCGATTCGGGCAGCCGCTACGAAACCTTCATCGGCGACGAAGTCGTGTCCTACGTCGATCTGCATTTCCGCACGATCGCGACGCAGCACGCGCGCGCGATCACCGGGCTCAGCATGGGCGGCTTCGGCGCGCTGCGCATCGCACTCGACCGGCCCGACACGTTCGGCGCGGTCGGCAGCATCAGCGGCGCGGTCGATCCGCGCTGCTGCGCGGACGAGCCGGGCATCGACCACGTGTTCGGCGATCCCGTGCGCCATCCGTCGTTCTGGAACCGCAACGTGATCGTCGAAAGCGCGCGCGCGTTCGTCCGTGCGCATCTCGACCTGACGATCGATTGCGGCCGCGACGATTCATTCGTCGACTCGAACCGCACGCTGCACGAACGGCTCGTCGCGCTCGGCGTGCCTCACGACTATACGGAACGGCCCGGCGGTCATACCTGGGATTACTGGGCGAACGCGATCCGCTACCAGATGCGGTTCTTCGCGACGTCGTTCCAGCATCGCGGCTACGCGTACCGCCCCGCGCCTGCCGCGCCGGGCATGACGCGCGCGGGCTGACGCACGCGCCGCGCGACAACCCGGCAGGCCTGCCTGTCTTCGTCGCCGTCGCGCGCGAGCGCAGCTTCACGCGTGCGGCCGCCCGACTCGGCGTGCCGCAATCGGCACTCGGTTACACGATGATGGATTGACAGGCCGGGCAACCCGCTCGCATGAAGCGGTACGCACGCGGCCCGGCGTGCGAGGACAACGGCGGAGACGAATCGGTCAGTTGCCGTGCGTGGCGTCCGCGCCGACGACGCGATCGAAGCATTCCTGTGCACGCGCCAGTTCGTCGAGCGCGCGATCGAGGCGCGACATCGCACGTGCGTATTCGGCCGACGAACCGTCGTCGTCGCTTTCGCCGCGCACCGCGCGAAACGCCTGATCGACGTTGCGCGTGGCTTCGACGAAGCGCTGTGCGGCCTGCGCTTCCCGCGAACAGATGTGGGTCGACATCGACACTCCTCCCTCAGGATTGCAGTGTGAAGCACGCCGACGCTCAGTGTACGTGGTGCGCATGTCGGTGGCGTGAACCACGACCCATCGCGTATCGACGCATCGGCCGCCGCGCAGCGCGCTTCGTGCCGATTGTCCCTCTGCGCTCGCCGATCCGCCACGGCGAGATTGCAACAAATTCTTGCGCGGCCTGCCGCGCGCCTGGCGTCACGCGCGCCCGATACGCGGATGCGCAAGCCCTGCAAACGCAGCCGCGTCGCCCGGCGACAGGTCGAACAGATCGCCGGTGAGATCGCGCGGATGCTCGACGGCCGGCCGGTTGCGCATACGCGCCACATGGGCGGGCGCAACATACGCGGCCGCCGTTTCGATCGGCGGCACGTCGAACAGATCGCGCGTGACGCCGCGCACGGCGTCCGTCGGCGAACGGCCGCGCAGGCGCGCGACGAGCTCGACGAAGCGATCGAAATCGCCCGCGCGCGTGGCCTTGTTCACTTCCGCGAGATCGCGCGCCTTCAGCACGCACGGCTGCGCGAGCCGCACGAAATACGGCGCTTCGAGCTCGACCGACAACGCGAGCGGATAACTCTTGCCCGTCTGCTCCCTCGCCCGCCCGACGCAATCGACCACGGCCGCACCCTGTGCGGCGCCGAGCGGCTTGCCGGTGCTCACGCTGCGCAGATGATCGGGAAACACGCGCAACTGCGTGCCGACCGTCAGCGCGGTGGACGACGCACACACGAGTGCGTAGTGCTGTTCGCGGCGACGGCCCGACGGCAACGTCGAGCGGCTGGCGATGAACGTATGCGGCGGCAACGGCCGCACCTGCCCGCTTGCGTCGACCCATGCATTCCACAGCAGCGCGTCCTTGCGCTCGCCCGCGCGCGGGCGCGACGCGACCGGCGAAAACAACGCGAGCAACGAGCCCGTGCGATGCGCGGCGACTTGCGCGCTGCTGCCGAGCGGCTGGTTGATGCCCCACAGAAAACGCCCGCCCCCGAGCCGGCGCTCCCATTCCTTGCGGAGCACGACGGTCGGCAGTTCCTCGCCGGACTCGGTACCGATCTTGGTCCAGCAGAACGTGGGAGGGAGGTGTTTCAGTGTCATCAACTTTCTCGGGATACAGCCTCGCTGGTGACAGCAAGCCCATTCAACAGCCGTAACTGTATAGGTATAATGCATCGCATGGAAGCCCCGGACCAAGATTTTCCCGTTCAAGACCTGTTGCGCCGCCTGCTGGCAGACACACGCTCGTCCAGCGAAATAGCGCGACTTTCCGGGGTCAGCCAGCCGACCGTGTCGCGCCTGCGGCTGTCGAACGGACGGCGGCTGCGCCGCAGCGCGCCATTCAACAAGCTATGCAGTTTCTATGGCGTCGATACGGAGCCGTCGCGCCGGCGCTACAACGACCTGCTGCGCGACGCGATCGTCGACGCGTGGGACGGGTCGGACGAGCACGGGCGCGCGCTGCTGGTCGTGATCCAGGGGCTGAAGGATTTGCAGGCGAAGGCGGATGACGGGTGATGTCGCCAGAGTGCCCGGTCATTCATCGAGAGTGAACGTGATCGGCACGCGCGCCCGCATCGGCAGCGGCGTGCCGTTCTCGACCTGCGCAGCGCAGCGGCTCTCCAGCACCGCGTCGCGCGCCGCCGCATCGAGGCGCGGAAAACCGCTGCCGGTCACGACACGCGCAGCGACCACCCGGCCGGCCGCATCGGTTACCAGTTCGACGAGTACGGTGCCGTGCTCGCCCGTACGCAACGACTGCGGCGGGTAGCCGGGGGTGGCCAGCGCACAGTCGGGATGCGCGACGAAGCGCGGCGTCGCGGGCGCCGGTAAGGTCTGCGATTCGGATCGTGCCTGCCTGGTGTCGGGACGCGCGTCGTCGTGCGGCGTGACGCTTCGCTCGCTTGCCGTCGCGGACGGCACGGGCGGCGACGGCGCCGCCGCATCGCGTGCCGGCGGCCGGGTTCGATCCGGTGCGGCGGGTTGGATCGTCGGCAGCTTGCTGCTCATCGGCGAGCGAGGCGCGGACACCGTGCGATGCATCGCGTGCGACGCAGCCCTCGAATTCGCCGCGGCAGCCGCCGCCGTCGGCACTGCCGGTGCCGGCGCAATCAGCGTCGCCACCATCACCCGGCGTTGCACGGTCACGCCGCGCACGGCCGGTTCGCGGGCGAGCAGGATCAATACGCCCACATGCAGCACACAGGTCGCGGCGATCGCCAACGCGATACGCACGCCGCCAGGGTCGACGCGATCGTGGAGGGCGCCGCGCGCCCCGTTCATCCTTCGAATACCCGCATCAGCCGCACGCATCACGCACTCCGTCCCGCGTTCAGCCTTCGTTGCGCGCGAAATTGCGCCAGATATATCCGGAGGACTGCGTATCGATCGTTCAGACATCCATTGCGTCGCACTGCCTCACCCGCGCTCGTCCTGACCGCGCCCCGTCAGCCGTCGCACGCCGCGCCGCCTTGCGCGAGCGAATTCTCCTTGCTGCGAAACACCAGCGGTCGTTCGTCGCGCGGCGCGCGACGTCGCGCGAACTGCACGGCCTGTTCGACCTGGCCGTGATGGGCGGACTTCTCGCACACCGGATCGGCCTCGTTCGGATCACCCGTCAGCAGGTATGCCTGACACCGGCAACCGCCGTGATCCGCATGCCGCTCGTCGCACGTGCGACACGTTTCGCGCATCCAGTCGTCGCCTCGAAACGCGTTGAACGCGTCGCTGTCGTACCAGATTTCCCGCAGTGACCGGTCACGCACGTTCGGCAACGCGAGCCCCGGCAGCGACCGCGCGGCATGGCACGGCAGCGCGGTGCCGTCCGGCGCGACGCCGAGAAACACCGAACCCCAGCCGTTCATGCAGGCCTTCGGGCGGCGCTCGAAATAGTCGGGCACGACGAACAGGATCTTGCAGCGCTCTCCGATCAGCTTGCGATAGCGGTTGACCGTATCCTCGGCCTCGCGCACCTGCTCGACGGTCGGCATCAACTGGTCGCGATTGAGCATCGCCCAGCCGTAGTACTGCGTGTTCGCGAGCTCCAGGTAATCGGCGCCGAGGTCGAGCGCCATCTCGATGATCTGTCCCACGTGCGGCAGGTTGTAGCGATGCAGCACGCAGTTGAGCACCATCGGGTAACCGTGCGCCTTGATCAGCCGCGCCACGTCGCGCTTCAGTTCGAACGTGCGCGTGCTGGTCAGGAAATCGTTCAGCTCGCGCGTCGAATCCTGCAGCGACAACTGGATGTGGTCGAGCCCGGCGGCCTTGAGCCGCTCGATGCGCGCGACGTTCAGCCCGATGCCCGACGTGATCAGGTTCGTATAGAAGCCGAGCCCGCGCGCATGCGCGACGAGCGTCTCGAGGTCGCCGCGCTGCAGCGGCTCGCCGCCCGAGAACCCGATTTGCGCGGCGCCGAGCGCGCGCGCATCGCTGATGACCGTGCGCCACGTGTCGGTGTCGAGTTCCGCGCCGTGCGTCGCGAAGTCGACCGGGTTGTAGCAGAACGCGCAGTGCAGCGGACAGCGGTACGTGAGTTCCGCGAGCAGCCACAGCGGCGCGGACGGACGGGAAGTGTCGGACGTCATGTCAGTCGAGCCAGCCGCGCAGTCGCGCATGATCGAGGAAACGGTAGACGTCGGTCGCGAGATCCGATTGCATGAACAGGCGCTCGAGCTCGCCGATGATGTCGTCCAGTTCGCGCGTGCCGTCGCAGCGCGCGAGGATCTCGCCCGCACTCGGGTTCAGCTTGACCATGCCCTCCGGATAGAGCAGCACGTACGCCTCCTGGGCCGCCTCCCATTGCAGGCGGTACATGCCCCTGAGGCAGGGGCGCAGCGGCACGCCGCTGGCGGCTTCGATCGCATTCATAACGGGTAGGCCTTTTCGACGGCGTCGAGCATCGACCACAGGATGTCGAGCTTGAATTGCAGAATGCCGAGCGCGCGCTGCTGCGCTTCCGGTGTCGTGAAATGCGCGAGCGTGACCGCGAGCCCGTGCTCGACGTCGCGCTGCGCGAGCGGCACGCGACTGCGGAAGTAATGCAGCCCGGCCGGCTCGATCCACGGGTAATGCGACGGCCAGCCCGCGAGCCGGTCGAGATGGATCTGCGGCGCGAACATCTCGGTCAGCGACGAGCACACCGCCTCCTGCCATGGCGCGCGCCGCGCGAAGTTTACGTACGCATCCACCGCGAAACGCACGCCGGGCAGCACGTGTTCGAGCGACCACAGTTCGTCTCGCTCGAGACCGCATGCCTCGCCGAGACGCACCCACGCCTCGATGCCGCCTGCGTTGTCGCCCTGCCCGTCGTGGTCGATCAGCCGCTGGATCCAGCGGCGCCGCGTCTCGCGATCCGGGCAGTTCGACAGGATCGCCGCATCCTTGAGCGGGATGCAGATCTGGTAGTAGAAGCGGTTCGCGACCCAGCCGCGAATCTGCGTGGGCGAACAGGCGCCGCCGTTGAGCCGCCGGTTGAACGGATGATGGATGTGATAGCGCGATTCGAGCGCACGCAGGCGCGCCTCGAATTCGGTCGCGGTCCAGGGCGTCGCGTGCAACGCCGTAGCGGGGATCGGTGCGTTCATCGTCAGACCTGGAATTGCATGCCGTCGTGCGCGACATCGATGCCATGCGCGCGCAGGTGCGCGTGTTCGACGGAATGCGGATCGAGAATCGGGTTCGTGTTGTTGATGTGCGTGAGCACCTTGCGCGTTCGCGCGGGCAACCTGTCGAGCCAGTCGATCATGCCGGGCCGCCCGTGTTCCGCGCACTGCGCGAGATGTCCCATGTCGGACGCGTGCTTGCCCGACAGGCCGAGATCGATCATCTCGGTCCCGGTCCAGAAGGTGCCGTCCACCAGCACGAGATCGGCGCCGTCCATTGCCGCGCGTACGTCGTCGGTGACCGACGCGAGTCCCGGCGCATAGAAGGCGCGCCGCCCGCTCGCGACGTCTTCGATCGACAGCGCGATGTTGTCGCCGGGCGCGGCCGACGCGCGCCGCGGCGAATAAGGCGGCGGCTTGCTGTCGACGGCAATCGCGGTGAAACGGATCCCGCTCGCCGCCGGCACCGCAAACGGCTCGCCGGGCACGATCGTGTGCGCGGCAACGCCGCAGTAATGGCCGAGCAGCGGCACGAGCGGCAAGCCGGTCGACAGGTCGTCGAGTACCGGCGCGCTCGCGTAGAGCGGCAGCGGCGTCGAGCGCTCGCGCAGCATCAGCAGGCCCGTCACGTGATCGATCTGCGCGTCGCACAGCACGACGGCGGCGATGCCGCTGTCGCGGATCGCGCGCGCCGGTTGCAGGTCCGGCGCCGCGCGCAACTGGGAAAGAATGTCGGGCGACGCGTTGACCAGAACCCAGTCGATGCCGTCGTCGCTGACCGCGATCGACGACTGCGTGCGCGACAGCACGTGGCCGCTTCCGCTGCGCGCACGGCGGCAGTTCGCACAATTGCAGTTCCATTGCGGCAGGCCGCCGCCGGCTCCCGAGCCGAGTATCTTGATCTTCATGGGCGTCAGCTCCCGAGACCGCCCGCGCCGACCACGGCGAAGCGGGCGGCACGCGCGGCGATCAGCGGTTGGCGATGTACATCGTGATTTCGAAGCCGAAGCGCAGGTCGGTGTAAGACGGTGTCGTCCACTGCATGGTGTGTCTCCTGTCGAGTTGAGGATTGATGCGTTGCCGGATGAGTCGAACGACCGCGGCAATCGCGCGGTCGGTTACTCTTCAGCAAGGAGCGTGCCGAAGCCGTATTTCGGCGGTGCGGCGGCGGCAGACGGCCCTCGTCCGGCCATCGGGGCGCAATCCTTACGAATGGCCGACACGATTCGTGCGAATGCGGGCCGCCACCCCGGCGGCGCGATGTCCGCGAGTGGTGACAGGTGTTGAATCGTTGAACACCGGTGTTGCAACTTGACACACCGGCTGTGACAGGCCGCGCCCGGCGCGACGGCTGCGCGTCAGCTTTCGTCCGACGGCGGGCGCCCCGCGTCGGCTGCCGGCATCTTCCGGTAGATCGTGTTGCGCGAGACGCCGAGCGCGCGCGCCGCGGCGGACACGTTGCCGCCGTGACGGGCGAGCGCGGCGGCGATCGCGGACGCGGCGACGTCCTGCAGCCGCGCGTCGGCGGCCGGCAACGCATCCGCGATACAGGGCCCGGCGCCCGCCGCGGCGGACGAATCGGGCGCGGCCTGCACGGCCTGCGCATCGCCACGCCGCAGGTCGTCGAAGAAGTCGTCCGGCAGGTGCTCGCGGCGGATTTCGCCGTCGTCGTCGACCATGGCCGCCGCCGTACGCAGCAGGTTGCCGAGCTGGCGGAAGTTGCCAGGCCACGTGCAGCGCACGAACAGCGCCATCACGTCCGGCGCGACGGACAAGGGCGGACGCCCCGGGCCCGCGAACGCTTCGCGCTGCAGCATCTTCTGCACGACGACCGCGAGATCCGTGCGGTCGCGCAACGGCGGCAGGCGCACCACAAGGCCGTTCAACCGGTAGTAGAGATCCTCGCGGAAACGGTTCTGCGCGATCATGTCGCGCAAGTCGCGGTGCGTCGCGCAGATGATCGCGATATCCACGGCGATCGTCTTCGTCGAGCCGAGCGGGTTGACGAGGCGCTCCTGCAGCACGCGCAGCAGCCGCACCTGCAGCGGATACGGCATGTCGCCGATCTCGTCGAGAAACAGCGTGCCGCCGTTCGCCTGCAGCAGCTTGCCGATCGCCCCCTTGCGGCGCGCGCCGGTGAACGCCCCCTCCTCGTAGCCAAACAGCTCGGACTCGATCAGCGTCTCCGGAATCGACGCGCAATTGACCGCGACGAACGGCGCGTCGCGGCGCGGCGAGTCGTTGTGGATCGCCTGCGCGAGCAGTTCCTTGCCGGTGCCGGTCTCGCCGGTGATCAGGATCGGAATGTCCTTGCCGATCACCTTGCGCACTTTCGCGATCACGCTGGCGACCTGCGCATCGCCGGTGTCGAGATAGTTGAGCCGCGACAGGCCGGCCGACGTGCCCGCCGCCGGCGCGGGCACCGCGTTCGCGCGCGCGGCCGGCGCCCCCGCATCGTGAACGTCCGTCGGCCGGCTGCCTTCGGCGAGCGTCGCGCGGCGAAAGTGCACGCGCGCGCAGACCACCGCGCCGTTGCCGAGATTGAGCATCAGGTGCCGGTCGGTGCTCGCGCGCATGCGGTCGATCAACTGCGCGCTGGTGACGTCGAACAGCGACGACAGCGTGTGCGCGCGCAGCACGGCGAGCGGCATGCCGAGCTGGAACTGCGCGCTGCGATTGGCCGACAGGAAGCGCCCGTCGGCGGTAAACGCGACGATCCCCTCCATCAGCGTGCCGAGGAACTCGGGGCGGCCATGGAACGATACCTGCAGCGTTTCCTGAAACGTCGTCGTAAACAGGTGATTCTCGATCATCTGCACCGACATCTTCGCGAGCGCCATCGTGTGCTGGTGATAGCTGCGGTGATCGCCCGTCACGTCGAGCACGCCGATCGCATCCCCGTACGGATCGAGAATCGGCACGCTCGAACAGGTCAGGAAGCGGTTCGCGGCCAGGAAGTGCTGGTCGCCGTGGACGACCATCGGGCACAGCTCGGCCAGTGCCGTGCCGATCGCGTTGGTGCCCTGCCGGTTCTCCGCCCAGTTCGCGCCCGGGCGCAGCGCGACCTTTTCCGCGCGGCGCAGGAAATCGTCGTCGCCGATCGAGTGCAGGATCAGCCCCTCCGCATCGGTGAGCACGATCATGCTCTGCGTATTGACGATCTGTTCGTGCAGCGTCTCCATCACCGGCATCGCGTGCACGCACAGCACCCGGCTCTGCTCGCGCTTGAGCACCAGCGCCGAGGTCGACAGCACGTCGTAATCGGGCCGCGCCGATACCTGCAGGCCGAATGTCTCCGAGCGCTCATGGGCCTTCTGGATCGACGGCGCGGGCCAGCCAGCGGGATGCACGGCCCGTGACCCGGCCGCCTGCTCTACGTCATCGCGCATTGTCTCCTCCGGGGGATCCTTCCGGTCAACTGCCGGACTCTTTGCCGTCATTGCAAGCAAGCATCGGGCCACGCCGACGCCGCTCAACCTCATGAAAGGACAATGTAATCAGTCGTCCGGGCACGGCCGGGCGTGTCGCGTCGCGCGACGGCCTGCCTGCGTGATACCGTGATTTCCCGCCGCGTGACTACCCGTGCGAATCCGGATCTTCGCGGCCGGCGCGCCGCTGGCTCGCTTCTCGCTTGGTCGCAGGGCAGGCCTGGCGACTGCCCGGCCGCCGACGGTTACCGTTCCTATTCCGCGCGAACCCCATCGACATGACACGCCGCCCGCTTCGCTCCACGCCATCGCCCGCCTCGCCGGCCATGCCCGTTCGCCGGCGCCTGCATCGCGACGCGCAATCGATCGCGTTCGCCGTGGCCGGCGCCCCGCAGGGCCACCCGGTCGTCGTGCTGCACGGCGGGCCCGGCAGCGGCAGCCAGGCCGGCATCCTGCGGCTGTTCGACCTCGCGCGCATGCGCGTGGTGCTCGTCGACCAGCGCGGCGCGGGCGCGTCGGGGCCGCGCGGCGGCACGCGTCACAACCACACCGCGCGGCTGATCGCGGATCTCGAGGCGGTACGCGCGCAGCTCGGCATTGCACGCTGGGGCGTCGTCGGCGGATCGTGGGGCGCCGCGCTCGCGCTCGCGTATGCGGGCACGCATCCGGAGCGGGTGACCGGGGTCGTGCTGCGCGGCCTGTTCCTGACGTCGCGACGCGAAGTCCGCGGCCTCTTCGTGACGTCCCGCACACGTGCCCCGCGCGAATGGCGCCGCCTGCATGCGGCAGCCGGCGGCGGCCAGCCGGAACGCCTGCTGGCGCGCTGCGCGCAGCGGCTGCGCCGCGGCGCAAGCGCAGCCCGACAGCGCGCGGTGGCGCTCGCGTGGCACGCCTATGAAAACGCCCTCCTCGCATCGGCGCGCACGCGCCGCTCGCCCGTCCGCACGATCCGGTCGAACGAGACCGTCGGGCGGCTGATCGACAAATACCGGATCCAGGCGCACTACCTGCAACGCGATTGCTGGCTCGGCGAGCGCCGCGTGCTCGCGCTCGCGCGACGCGCCGCCCAGGCCCAGGTGCCGCTGTTCGCCGCGCACGGGATACACGATCCCGTTTGCCCGGTCCGCAACGTCGAGCGCCTCGCGCGGGCCGTACCCGAGGCGAAAATCGAACGCGTGCGGGCCGGGCATCTGGCCAGCGACCCGGCACTGGCGCGCAGCGTCGCACGCGCCGCGCATGCGATGTTCGCGACGGTGCCGTTGACCTGACGGCCCCGCGCCCGCTCGCGGCATGACGCCGCGCGACGACACGAGCGAACGCGCCGCGCTCAATCCCACGCGTAGCGCACGCCGACCCATGCGCCGCGCGGTGCGCCGGGCCCGACGAACTGCTCGTTCACCGGATTCGCGCCGTCGAAGGTGTGGTTCGGCCCGTTGAAGAAATTCTGGCCCAGTGCGCCGAAGCTCGCGTAGCGCCTGTCGAACAGGTTCGTCACGCTCGCGAACACCTCGAACCGCTTCGTGATCCGGTAACGCATGTCGAGATCGACCAGCACGTAACCTGCGATCCGGCCGTTGACGTCCTCGTTGTTCTCGTCGCCGCGCGCATACACGCCGCTGCGCCACGTTACGTTCGTACCGATGTCCCACGCGGACGTCGCCGCGTAGTCGAGCCGCAGCTTCACCGTATGCGCGGGAATGCCGGGGATGCGGTCGCGCGGCTTGACCGTCACGTTGCCGTTCGCGTCGGCCGCCGAATTCGCCGGGCTGTGTTCGGTCCACGAAGACCGGTAGGTCGCCTCGACATGGCTGTACGACAGCCCGACACCGAGCGGGCCGAACCGCGTGCGGCCGGCGAGCTCGATCCCCTGCCGCCGCGTATCGCCGACGTTGCGGAAATAGCCCTGCGCGCTGGCCGGGCTGCTGATGAACTGAATGTCGTCGCTCAGTGTCGTGCGATAGGCCGCGGCGCTCCAGGTCGTCGCCGCGCCGACGCGGCCGCGCACGCCGGCTTCGAACGTCTTCGAAATCACGGGCTTGAGCGCCGGGTCGGCGATGAAGTCGTTGGGCAGCGAACACGGCGCGGACGGGTCCGCGCACGCGAGCTCGATCGCGGTCGGCGACCGCATGCCCTCGTTGTAGGTTGCATACGCGGTGAATCCCGCGACCGGATTCCAGTTGAGCCCGACCGCCGGGTTGAAGCGCGAGAATACATGGTTGCCGTCGAGCAGCGGCTGCACGCCGCTCTCGTCGCCGATTCGCGCTTTCGACCAGTCGTAGCGGCCCGACAGCGTGAGCGTCCAGTGCGGCGTCAGCGACAGCGCATCGCTCAGGTATGCACCGACGCTCGCGTTGCGCGTCTTCGCGCTGGTCTGCCGGACGAAATCGCCGATGCCGATCGCCTCGCGCGCATCGGTGAACGATGCGTCCTGCGACGACGCGACGTAGCTCGAGTTCGCGACATCGGCCGAGACGCCCGCGACCAGCCGGTTCGCCATTCCGCCGAGCTTGCCGAGCAGCGTGAGCTGCACGCTGCCGCCGTAGCTGTCGGTGACGATCGTCGATTGCGCGTTGCTGCCCTGCACCGTGTCGACCGTTCCGTCGTCGTTCACCGAACCATAATCCGTATTGTTGTTGCTGCTCGTGTTCGCGTTGCGCAGGTGCCGGTAGTATGCGTTGCCGCTCAGCTCGACGTTCTCGCCGAAAAAGCGATCGCCCGACAGCGTCAGGTAGCCGGCGCTGTTGTGGTTCCGGTCCGGATACGTATACGCCTGCTTCGGGTTGTCGACGAACGAGCGCGGGATCGTCTGGGTGCCGGACAGCGTGTTGTCCGCGCCGCCTGCGGCGATCGACAGCGTCGTGTCCGCATCGGTATAGCGCAGCTTGCCGAACGCCTGCCGCACGCGGCTCGCGTTATGGTCCGCCCAGCCGCTGTCGTTCGCGAGGTTCGCGGTCGCATAGTAGTCGAGGTTCGGGCCGATCGTGCCGCCCTGCTCGATGCTCGCGGTCTTGCGGCCCCACGCGCCGCCCGACACCTCCGCCTCGCCTCCCGGGCTCGATTTGCCGTTCTTCGTCGTGATCGCGAGCGCGCCGCCGAGCGTGTTGAGCCCGTACACCGGGTTGGAGCCCGGAATCAGCTGCACGCGGTCGATCGCCTGCACCGGCAGGATGTCCCAGTTCACGACGTCGCCGAACGGCTCGTTCATGCGCACGCCGTCGACAAACACCGACAATCCCTGCGGCGTGCCGAGGAGCGGCGACGCGGTGAAGCCGCGATAGTTGACGTCCGTCTGATACGGATTGCCCTGCGCATCCGAGATCGTCACGCTCTGCAGGTTCGCGGCGAAGAAATCGGCGAGCGTCGCGCGGTGCTGGATCTCGAGTTCCGCCGCGCGCACCGTCTGCACGTTCGCCGGCACCTTCGACAGCGGCGTGCCGATCCCGAGCAGCGGCGTGGTGCCGACCACCACCACCGCAGGCAGCATGACGGCCGGCGCGGGCGGCACGATCGCGGCGGCGTCCGGCTGCTGCTGCGCGCGCACGCCGCCGGGCGGCAAGCCGAACAGCGCGAGCGCGCCGAGGGTCGTGCCGACGCATCGCGCACGCCGGCCACGTCGTGTCGCGCCGTCACACCCGGCGGCCTTTGGTCTCCTGATCATTTACGTTGTCTCCGCATTCCTATTCCGCCGGCGCGGGCGATGCACCGTGCGGCGACGAGTTGTCGCGAAGCGGGCGTGCGAGAACCGTGCCAGCGCAGCGCGGACGAGCGCAGCGTGCCGCGCCGCGCATCGCTGCGGAACGGCATGCGTGCAACCGGCGGCCCGCTGCACCGCGGACTGCGCCACCTGTCATGTTTGGCAACACTTCGCGCGCGACGGTGTACCTGAATGCAACACCTGCGTCGACGTCATGGCGCGTCTCGCCGATCGGCACATCACCCGCGATCCGCCGGTGCACCGCGCCGCACCGGCATCCCGCCGCGATGGCATGCGACTTGCGTAAAGGGCAGTGCACTCGGCCCGGACACCCCAACCGTGCCGGCGCGACGAATCGTTCGCGGCGGTGCGACCACAATGACTCAGGAGACAACCATGAAGAAACTCTCGGCTTCAGCGAGCCGGCTGGCGACGACCGTAGTCGCGGTGGCCGCCGCCATCGCACTGAACCCCGGCCTCGTCGAAGCGGCCGCGGACTACCCGGCCGTGACCTACCAGCGCCTGACCGATGCACACGGCGACCCCGGCTGGCTGACCTACTACCGCACCTACGACGGCCGCTCGCATTCGCCGCTCAAGCAGATCGACACGTCGAACGCGAAGGATCTCAAGCAGGTCTGGGCGTACAAGTTCCCCGCCGACCTGAAGCAGGGTTTCGAAGCCACGCCAATCGTCAACGGCAACTATCTGTTCGTGACGACGCCGAAGGACAACGTCTACGCGTTCGACGCGAAAACGGGCCGCCAGCTGTGGAAATACGAGCCGAAGCTCGGCGCGGCCTCGTTCAAGACCGCGTGCTGCGACGTCGTCAACCGCGGCGTCGCGCTGTACGGCAAGAACGTCTACATCGCGATGCTGAGCGGTGAAATCGCGGCGCTCGACGCGCAGACCGGCAATCTCGTGTGGAAGAAGCAGATGTTCGAGCCGGGCCTCGGCTACGCGTTCTCGCTCGCGCCGCTCGCGATCGACGGCGCGATCGTCGTCGGCACGTCCGGCGGCGAATACGGCATTCGCGGCTACATCGCCGCGCTGAACCCGGAGGACGGCTCGCAGGTCTGGAAGCGCTACACGATTCCCGCCGCCGGCGAAAAGGGCGCGGAAACCTGGCCCGACGGCATGCAAAGCCACGGCGGCGGCGCCGCGTGGCTCACCGGCACGTACGACGCCGCGTCCCGCACGCTGTACTGGGGGGTCGGCAACCCCGGCCCGTGGCTCGCCGCGCTGCGCCCCGGCGACAACCTGTATTCCGACTCGCTGCTCGCGCTCGACGCGAAGAACGGCAACCTGAAGTGGCACTACCAGTACACGAACAACGACACGTGGGACTACGACGGCGTGAATGCGGCCGTCCTCGCGGACATCAAGTACAAGGGCAAGGACTACGACGCGATCATCCACGCGGACCGCAACGGCTTCTTCCACGCGATCGACCGCACGACCGGCAAGCTGATCTACGCGACGCCGTTCGTGAAGGCGTTGTCGGTCACCGGCTACACGGCCGACGGCAAACCGATCCAGGACGCATCGAAGTTCCCGAAGGCCGGCACGACGATCGAAACGTGCCCGAGCTTCCTCGGCGGCAAGAACTGGTGGTCGATCTCGTACGACCAGGAACGCAACATCGCGGTCGTGCCGGCACTGCACGCGTGCATGAGCCTGACCGGCAAGTCGGTCAGCTACATGGAAGGCCTGCCGTATCTCGGCGAAGGCTTCGAGATCAAGCCCGAACCGGGCAGCGAAGGCTACGGCGAACTGACGGCCATCGATGTGAACACCGGCAAGAAGCTGTGGAGCCACTGGTCGAAGAAGCCGTGGAACGGCGGCGTCGCGACCACGGCGAGCGGCCTCGCGTTCAGCGGCTCGCTCGACGGCCACCTGTACGCGTTCGACACGGCGACCGGCAAGGTGCTGTGGGAAAGCCCGCAACTGGCGAGCGGCATCATTTCGCAACCGTCGGTGTACGAGGTCGACGGCAAGGAGTATGTCGCCGTGCTCGCCGGCTACGGCGGCGCGAACCCGATCTGGGGCGGCCCGATGGCCGACATCGCGAAGGACGTTCCGCGCGGCGGCACGCTCTACGTGTTCGCGCTCGACTGAACGCGCGCCAGCCCCGAGTCGCGCCCGCATGCGCCCGATGCGGGCGCGACGCCCCACCCGCCTCAACCGGACACACGACCATGAATACTCGTCTCACCTCCGTTACCGTCGCCAGTCTGCTCGCCGTGGGCGTGGCGCTGACACCGGCAGCCGCGTCGGCCGGCGTGCGCGTCTGCACGCTGCCCGGCAGTCCGACCACGGCGCTCGACCGCGCCGTTGCGCGCGAAGTGTTCCGCACCGCGGGCATCGCCGCGACCTTCAACAAACGCGGCGTCGACGACAATGGCGACGACGACGGCATCTCCGCCAGCGAGCTGACGAAGTCGCTCGAACGCGACTGCGACGTGATCGCCGGCTTCCCGCGTTCGGCGATCGCCGATGCGTCGGGATCGAAAATGACGTTCTCGCAGGGCTATCTGCGCTCCGGCTACGTCAGCGTGTCGCTGCGCGATGCGCACGCACCGGCCGGCACGAAGGAAACGATCGCGGCCACGTACGGCAGCCCGTCGCAGCTGATCGCCGCGCAGCAGGCGAACGCCCGCTTCGACCTCGAGAACACGAGCGAGCAAACGATCGGCGCGCTCGCCGCCGGCCGCGCGCAGCGCGCGATCGTCTGGTATCCGAGCGTCGTCGCCTATGCGCGCGCGCATCCGAAACAACGGTTCCAGGTTGCGGCGACGTCGTCGCCATACTCCGACTGGCAACTGTCGTTCGCCTTCGGGCCGGGCAAGGACGCGCTGCAGAAGCGCATCGACGCCGCGCTGTCGCAGATGAGCGGTAACGGTCGTCTCGCATCGCTCACGCGCGGCTGGACGCTTCCCGACGACATCGCGCAAGCCGCTGCCACGACCGCGCCCGGCCGGTTTCTCGACGGCGCGCTCGCGTCCGCGCAGCGGCCGGCAAGGAGCGGTTTCATCAAGGTGTCGACGGGCGAAGGCAGCGGCGTCCCGTCGTTCGACCAGACGCAGGTGCAGCACGGCAAGAAGCTGTACGCCGATGCGTGCGCGAAATGCCACGGCGACCAGCTAGAGGGCAATACCGCGCCCGCGCTGAGCGGGGAGGCGTTCGCTCCCGAGGGCAAGTCGCACATCACCGTCGGCGGCATCTTCCTGTACATGTCGAGCAACATGCCGGCCGATCGCCCCGGCAAGCTGACCGCGGAGGAATACGAGGACCTGATGGCGTTCCTGCTTTACTCGAACGGCTACGACACGTCGAAGAGCAAGCTGACCGCCGATATCGCCAACGCCTCGAAGGCGCCGCTCATCGCCGGGCCGCGCAAGTAAGCTCCCCGCCCACCTTCGCTTCGATCGACCGTCGCGCCGGGATGCACGCCCGGCGCGCGGGCCGGACTTTTTTCCTTCATTTCATTCAGGACGACATCATGATCTCCCGCCATCGCCGGACCTTCTTCGTTCAGGCTGCCGGCCTGTGCGCCGCGCTCGCGGCCGGCACGCGCGCATTCGCCGCCGCACCGCCCGTCGACGAAAACGACGCGGCAGCGAAGACGCTCGGCTACCGCGCAAAGGCGACGACCGTCGACGCAGGCAAGTTCCCGAAGTACCAGGCCGGCCAGACGTGTTCGAACTGCCGCTTCTACAAGGCTGCCGCGGGCGAATCCTTCGGTACGTGCCCGATGTTCGCGGGCAAGGCGGTTGCCGCCGAAGGCTGGTGCAACGTCTATGCAAAGCTCGCGTGACACCGGGCCCGGGCGCGACGGCGCGCCGCGTCGCGGCACGGACGCCGAATATGCGGTCCGTCTGCATGCGCTGATCGCGCTGGGCATCGACCGCGGATACGTGACACGCGGCGAAATCGCCGATGCGTCGCCCGGCGACGCGGCCGACGGTCCGGATTTCGATGCAGCCGCGTCGATTCTGCGCGAGCTCGGCATCGACGTGCGCGAGCATGCGGACGCGCGTACCGCATGGACGCTCGACCGCCATTTCGCGCGGGTGTCGGAAGTCGCGGCACCGCTCGCCGACGCATCGACGCCGCTCGCGGCCGACGACCTGCCCGCGGGCCGGACCAACGACCCGATCCGCCTCTATCTGCGGGAATTGAGCGCGACGCCGCTGCTCGAACGCGACGAAGAAATCGCGCTCGCGCTTCGCCTGGAAAACGGCCGCGCGGCATGCATCGGCGCCTTGAGCCGCGATCCGGCGGCGCTCGCCGTCATCGCGGCGATCGCGGACGACATCCGCGCCGGCAAGGTGGCGGCGTCGGTTTACGTGACGGGGTTCGTCGGCGATGCCGAGCCGTCAGCGCGTGCGCCGACGATGTTGCCGGGCGATCCGACCGTGGCATCGCCGGTTTCCGACGACGGCGCCGGTCTTGCCCTCGACAGCCCGGCGTGGCGCGATACGATCGTCGACGCGCTCGAGCGCGCCGCTGCGCCGGCATCGGCGATGCAGCACGCGTTGCATGCGAACGGTTTCGCGTCGGCCGCTTACCGGGCACTGCTGCGCGACGCAGCCGCATCGACCGGCAGAATTCGCTTCACCTCGCGCGCGATCGAACGTATCGCGCAAGCGAACGGCGCGCGCGCGACTCAGGCGCGCACGGTCGAAAAACGGCTCGCCGATACGCTGGCCGCCTCGGGCATACGGATCGAATCCGCGCGCCACGATTTGTTCACGCGATGCGACGACGTACGCGCATGGCTACACGCATGCAGCACCGCGCATCCCGGCTGCGCGGCCGCCCTCGCCCGTCATGCGCCGGCGCTGCTCGAAGCGCGCAGCGCGCTCGCTCGCCTGGCTGCCCAGTCGACGCTGCCGCTCGACATCGCGATCGCGCTCGATGGGAGGCTTTCGCGTATCGAGCGTGCGATGCAACCCGCGAGAACGAAGCTGTTCCAGAGCAATCTGCGGCTCGTCGTCTCGGTCGCCAAACGCTATGCCGATCGCGGCCTGCCCTTCTCCGATCTGATCCAGGAAGGCAATATCGGCCTGATGAAGGCAGTCGATCGCTACGATCATCGGCGCGGCTTCAAATTCTCGACGTATGCGACGTGGTGGATCCGCCAGGCGATCACGCACGCGCTCGCCGAGCTCGGACGCACGATACGCGTGCCCACGCATACGGTCGATTCGCTCAACAAGCTGTCGCGGCTCGCACGACTGCACCGGCAGCGGACCGGCGACGTCGCGGACGCACGGTCGCTCGCCACGCAGATGCGGCTGCCCGTCGACAAGGTGCGCGAACTGATGAGCATCGTGCGGGAACCGATCTCCGCCGACCTGCCGGTTTCGCCCGATCACGACCTCACGCTGGGCGACGTCACGATCGACGCGGATGCGCCGACGCCGGAAGAAGCGGCGAGCGCCGGCCAGTTGCGCACCGCGGTTGCCGCGCTGATCGACTGCCTCCCGGTACGCGAAGCGTGGATTCTTCGCCTGAGGTACGGCATCGATGTCGAAAGCGAGTATTCGCTGCGCGAGATCGGCCGGCAACTGAACCTGTCGGCCGAACGCGTCCGTCAGCTCGAGGTATCCGCGCTCGAACGCATCCGGCAATTCCGGCACGCACCGGCGCTGCGCTCGCTGATCGCCTGACGCGGCCGCGCCGGGCGACCATCATTCCGCTCGCACGAAAACTGATCAGGACTGCAACACGATCTGCTGCATTTCTGAACGCTTCCTCGTGTCGCGTTACCGTCCGCGATGTCACTGGGTCGACCAGGTGGTTCGCCACGCGCCCGGCTGTCGCGGCTTTCCCCGCCTGCACGCACCGGTCGCGCGCCTGGCATGCATGTTGCATTTTCCCGAGCGCCGTCAGGAATCACATTCGCGCCGGCAACAAGCATCGCCGTGCGTTCCCCGACGGCACGGCATGCAGGCGGCTCACATCGATTCCGTTACGGCGCTTTTAATTAGTAATACGTATTACAACACTCAAAAAAACGGAGACAGACGATGAAGAGCAGGACATGGACGATTTGCACGGCGCTGCTCGGCGCGGCGGCAAGCACGAGCGGTTTCGCGCAGAGCAGTGTCACGCTGTACGGCGACCTCGACGCCGCCTTGCTCTATACGAGCCGATCGCTCGATTCGGCAACCGGCGGCAACGCCGGGCGCCAGTTCGCGCTGACCGACACGGGCATGACGCCGACCAACTTCGGCATCACCGGAAGCGAGGATCTCGGCGGCGGGCTGCACGCGAAGTTCAAGCTGGAGAGCGGCTTCAACGTCACGGATGGCGCATTCGGCCATTCGAACGGCAACTTCTTCGGCCGCCAGGCGTGGGTCGGGATCGACGGCGGATTCGGCGAAACGAAGGTCGGCCTGCAGTTCTCGCCGTTCGTGCTCGCGATACTCGGATCGGACCCGCGCAACGTCTCCCACTTCGGCGCAGCACTGGTGCCGTACGTCGACAACGTGCTCGTCACGGGCCTCTTCAACCCGAACGCGATTTCGTATACGAGCCCGACGATCGCCGGGCTGACGGCCAGCGCGATGTTCGGCTTCGGCGGAAAGGCCGGCGACTTCCAGGCAGGACGCCAGTATTCCGGAAGCGTCACCTATACGAGCGGCGGCTTCATGCTCAACGCGGCGCTCTACGACGGCAACGGCGGCACGTCCCCGACGCCGGTTGCGAGCACGGTCGCGTTCGTCGGCCGCACGATCGGTGCCGCCTATACGTTCGGCCCCGTGACCGGCAAGGCGTCGTTCACGAGCTACAAGGTCGCCGGCTCGTTCAGCAACAACGTGTATAGCGCCGGCCTCGACTATCGCGTCACGCCGGCCCTCGACCTGAATACCGGCGCGTGGTACACGACCGACCGCAACGATTCGCACAATCACTCGCTGCTTGCCGCGGTCGGCGCCGACTACAGTCTGTCGAAACGAACCGGCCTGTATGCGCAGGTCGGCGTCGTCAACAACCACGGCGCGATGAATACCGGCCTCGGCATCACGGGCGGCGCGTTGTACGGGTTGCCGGGCACGACGGTCGGCGTCAACGCCGGCATCCGCCACGTGTTCTGACGCAGCGCTCGCGAACGGGCGGCCGGCACGCGCCGCCCGTTCGGCTGCGCAAGTCGGCAAGGCCGGCACGGCAACGCGGCGCAAACCCGACGCAAACGCGCCCCGCCCGGTGCCGGTCCGGTCGTCCGGCACGCCGATCTCGATGTTTACCCGACCTCAAGTCCGCGGCCGGGCGGCCGTCAAGTCAGGAACGCACGCCCAACCTCCGCCGGGAACCCGGCGCGCGTCTTTCAAGGAGACCCACCCACGTGAACTTCTTCGGAATCGGCCGCGGCCGCCGTTCGACGAGCGCGCTCGTCGGCGACATCGCCGAACAGGCCGGCAGGCTCGGCATCGAGATCTGCGACGTATCGGGCCACGTCGAGGAAGTCGCGGCCCGCGTCGCCCGGCAGGCCGAGGTATGCCATACGCTGCGCGAATCGGCCGCCCTCACGCTGCGCGGCAACCACCGGATCGCCGAGGCCGCGCAGCAGGTGCGCGACGTCAGCGCCAATGCGTCGAATGCGGTCCGGCAGTCGCAGCAGACGATCGAGGCATCGCTCGCGGACATTCACGGCCTCGTCGAGGGCGTCACCACGATCGGCGACCAGATGGGCGCGCTGCGTGACGCGCTCGATCACGTGCGGGCCGTGTCCGAGGAAATCTCCGTCATCGCGCGCCAGACCCACCTGCTCGCGCTGAACGCCGCGATCGAGGCCGCGCGGGCCGGCGAGTCGGGCCGCAGCTTCGCGGTCGTCGCGGCCGAGGTCAAGAACCTGTCCGCGAAAACCGGGCAGGCGACGGCTCAGATCGAGACGACCCTCGCGCGGCTCGCCGAGCAGACCGAGCGCCTGCTCGCGGAAGGCACCGACAACGCCGCGCGCGCGCATCGCGTGCGCGAGGGCACGCGCACGATCGGCGAGGTCGTGCACGCGACCGGGCACGCGATCACCGAGCTTGCCGGCGGGGCCGAACAGATCGCGTCGCTGACGGACGAGATCGAGGCGCAGTGCCACCGACTCGACGAGCAGGTAGGCGAGATGGCGTCCGGCGTCGAGAACTCGGCCGACAATTTCTCGCAGGCCAAGGACCGGCTCGGCAATCTGCTCTCCGTTTCCGAGACGCTCATCGAGCTCACCGCCGCGACCGGCATCGAATCGCCCGACACGCGCCTGATCGACACCGCGCGGAGCACGGCCGCCGCGATCGGCAAACTCTTCGAGGAAGCGGTAAGCCGCGGCGATATCGCACTCGACGCGCTGTTCGACACGCACTACGAACCGATTCCGGGCACCGACCCGCAACAGTTCATGACACGCTTCACGGCATTCACCGATCGCGTGCTGCCGGCCGTCCAGGAGCCGGTCCTCGCCCTCGACGAACGCATCGTCTACTGCGCGAGCTTCGACCGGCAGTGCTACCTGCCGACCCACAACCGGAAGTTCTCGCTGCCGCAGCGCGCGGACGCCGCCTGGAACGCCGCGAATTGCCGGAACCGCCGGATCTACACGGACCGGACGGCGCGCATGTCGGTATCGCATGACAAGCCGTTCCTGCTGCAGACCTATCGCCGCGACATGGGCAACGGCCAGTTCGCGCTGATGAAGGACGTCTCCGCGCCGATCGTCGTCGGCGCACGGCCGTGGGGCGTCCTGCGAATCGGCTACAGCGTCTGAACCGGGGCGTGCGGGCCGCGCCTATTGCTCCAGCCCCACTCCCAGCGGCCGCTGATCGCTGCGCCCGTGATCGTCGACCACCCGCACCGTATAGCTGCCGGCCGTCCCCGGCTGCCAGAACAGCGCGTCGCCCGGCGTACTGCGGCCGACATACGCATCGTTGACGAACCAGTACAACGCATGCGCGCTCGCATCGGCCGTCGCGTTGAACGCGATGCGCGTCTCCCCGGTGCGCGTCACCCGCATCGCATACGTACTGCCGCGCAGCGGCGACGTGATCCGCGGCGGGTCGCCCTCCACCTGCCCCGCATCGCGGCAGTCCGCATTCTGCGGCGGCCGCCTGCGTGGAATACCGGCCTGCGCGAACACCTGCTGCAGGTCCGACGGCCAGAACTCGAAGATCTCCGTATGCGTGCGCTTGCCGTCGTACGGCGGACACGCGGCCTTCCCCGTCGCATCGTCGATCACGACGGGCCGGTGCACGTTGCTCACGCGAATCGGCGACGTGCCCGGAATGAACCACGTCCAGCCCTGTTGCGGACACCATTCGTTCGGCAGATCGCCGCTCGCGAGACAGATCCGCACGCGCTTCAGCCGCGGCGGCATCGCGCGTGGCGGTTCGGCGAGCGGGCGCTCGGCGTTCATCGCATCGACGACCTGGAAGAACAGCGGCGCGGCCGCATCGACGCCGACGAAGGCCGTATTGGCCGAATTGTCGAAATTGCCGACCCACACGACCAGCACGTACGGGCCGAACACGCCGGCCGTCCACGCATCGCGGAACGACCATGACGTGCCGGTCTTCCAGTACACGGGCACGCTCGACGGCTGCGCGCCGCTCGTCTCGTCGGGGCGCAGGTGCTGGCGCAGCATGTCCATCGTCACGTAGCTCGCGTCGGCGCTCAGCAGGCGCCGGGCGGGCCGCGCCGGCTCGTCCGCGCGCAATCGCAGCGGCCGGAACTCGCCGCGATTCGCGAGCATCGCGTACAGCGCCGCGAGATCCTGCATCGTCACTTCGCCGCCGCCGAGCACGAGCGCGAGCCCGTAGTGCTGCGCGCTCGCGAGGCGGCGCACGCCGGCTTCCTGCAGGAACCGGTACAGATCCGGCGACTTGAGCTGCGACGCGACCCATACGGCCGGCACGTTGCGGCTGCGGTTCAGTGCGTCGGTCGCGGTGATCGGCCCGAGGAAATGGCCGTCGAAATTCTCCGGCGCGTACGGGCCGAACGACGTCGGCACGTCGCGCAGCACCGTCTGCGGATGCAGCACGCCCTGGTCGAAGCCGAGCGCATAGATGAACGGCTTGAGCGTCGAGCCCGGCGAGCGCCGCGCGAGCGTGCCGTTCACCTGCCCGTCGATCGTGCGATCGAAGAAGTTCGCGGAGCCGACCAGCGCCTTCACGCCCATGTCGCGCGTATCGACGAGGATCGCCGCCGCGTTGCGCACGCCGCGCGTGTCGTTGCGCGCGACATAGCGTGCAACCTGTCGTTCGAGCGTGCGCTGCAGGTCGAGATCGAGCGTCGTCACGAGCCGCGCGCCGGCATCGCTGTCGTCCGCCGCACCGCCCGACGTCGTGCGCCACGCGCCGCGCGCGGCGAGCGCCTGGTCGACCGCATGCGGCGCGTCGAACGGCAGCGCGGACAGCGGCCGCATCGCGAGCGGCAACGCGAACAGCGGCTTCAGCGCAGCATCGCCGGGATGCGTCGTCAGCCAGCGCGCAAACAGCCGGTTGCGCGACGCGGCCAGCGCGCGGTTGATCTCGTCCTGCCCGCCGCGCACGCGCCGCGCCGGGTCCTGCGGAATCACCGCGAGCGCGAGCGCTTCGGGCAACGTCAGCGCATCGGGCATCCGGTCGAAATAGACGACGCTCGCGGTGCCCGCGCCTTCGACGTTGCGCCCGTATGGCGCGTCGTTCAGATAGGCTTCGAGGATCTGCCGCTTCGAATAGAACAGCTCGAGCTGCAGCGCACGCGCGACCTGCGCGAGCTTGCCGGCCGGCGTGCGCGTGTTCAGCTTCCACAGCGAGCGTGCGAGCTGCATCGTCAGCGTCGACCCGCCCTGCGGATTGCCGCCGCGCACGTACGTGATCCACGCGCCGCGCGCGAGCCCGTACGGGTTGAAACCCGGATGCCACCAGAACCAGCGGTCCTCGTGCAGCATCACGGCTTCGACGAGCTGCGGCGACATCCGGTCGAGCGGCACCCATAGCCGGTAGCGCTCGTCCTTCGCGAGCGTCAGGCGCAGCAACCGGCCCCGCGCGTCCGTCACCGCGACCGACGACGGCTTCCAGTCGCGCAGCGGCGGATGCGGCCACAGCCGGCACGCAACCAGCGCGCCGACCACGAGCAGCACGCCCACGAGCCAGTTCTGCCAGCGGTGCAGCCAGCGGCCGGCACCGTGCAGCGCGCGCCGGACGGCAGAGGCTTCAGCCACGCGCGAGCACTCCCCGCTTTCGACGTGGCGCGCAACGCCGCGGCACCCGCCTCGTCATCGCGCGCGCTCCACCGTCAGCGCCGTGCCGCCCGGCGCCTGCGCCTGCACCCGGCGGTCGTACATCGACTCGCCGTACGCGGGCGGCGCGACGAAGCGGCCCGCGTTGCTCGCCTTGATGCGGTAGACGAATTCGCGCACGTCGGTCGTCGCGGTGCCGTAGATCACCACGCGATCCTCGCGCACATCCGCGAACTGCGGCTGCCAGGTCGACCCCGTCACGCCGATCGGCGACCGCCACGGCGCATCGGCCACCGGCGCCGACGCGCCGCCGTTGCCGTCGCCATCCTGCGTGTCGGTCGCGGGCGGCGGCGCGATCACCGGATCGAAGCCGCCCGGCAGCAGGTCGACGATCGCGATGTTGCCGACGTTCGCCGAACCCGTCGCGCGGATCTTCAGGTGCACGTCGATCTCCTGGCCGAGCGTGATCCTGTCGAGCGGCTTGCCGTTCGTGTCGGTGTAGTCGCGCACGATCTCCAGCCCGTTCCTGATCGCCTTCGTCGACGTGCCGCGGTCGTAGCCGGACTGGCTCGCGACCCACCACGCCGGCAGCGTGCTGCCGTTCACGAAGTCGACGCGCGACGCGCCGGCCGCCCACGTGCCCGAGCGCACGAGGCCCGCCTGGATCGACGACACGTCCTTCGCGCCGGCACCCGCACGCACCTCGTCGATCGCGAGCCGGTCGAGCTGGCCCGCGTTCGACGCCGCGTATGCGTCGAGCGCGAGAATCGTCATCGCCGACGACAGCGTGTTGTAGCGGTTGTCGACGAGCGGCGCGGCGAGGTTGTCCATCGCGCGCGGCGACAGCTTGCTCACGCGTTCGGGGAAGTGCTTCGCGAGCAGGTACAGCACGCTCGCGTCGCGCGTCAGCGGGTCGATGTAGTAGCCCGTCACGTAATCGCCGTCCGACGCGCGCTTGCGTTCGAGCAACGCCTGCGGGCCCGCGATCAGCGCGGCGGCTTCCTTGTCCTGCTTCAGCAGCTGATACGACGCGGCGAGCCATGCGGCCGCGAGATCGTTCTTCCAGTCTTTCGGGTACGCATCCTGCAACCGCTTCTGCACGGCCGCGAGGCTGTTGGTCGTCACGTTGCCCTGACGCGTCAGCAGGTACACCGCGTACGCGCGCTGCCGCAGCAGGTCGAGCGAGCCGAGCGCATCGTTCGCGGCGAGCTTCTGCAGATAGGCGTTGCCGGCATCGAGCATGTCCTTCGGCACCGCGATGCCGCGATCGCGCGCATCGAGCAGCACGTGCATCGCATACGCGGACACGAACGGATCGGCGTCGGGCGTCGCGCTCCACAGCCCGAAGCCGCCCTGCGCGTTCTGCCGGCCGCGCAGCACGCCGAGGAACTGCGCGATCGCGCTCGCATTCGCCGCGTCGGCGCCGGCTTCGGGCGCATGCATCGCGCTCGTCAGCGCGCGCACCGACAGCCACTTCGCCGCGAACACGCGCGGCACGACCGCGCTGACCATCTGCTCGCTGCAGGCGTGGTCGAAGTTCACGAGATACGACGACAGCCCCTCGGACAGCACGAGCGGCGCGGTCGAGATGCTCGCGTCGCGCGACGCGTACGCGTCGTACATCGACCGCAGGTTCGGCACGCTCGCCTTCTTGCCCGGATCGACGCGCGCGATGTCGAGCTGCGTGCGGAACGCGGCGGCCGGCCGCACCGACACGTCGACGCGCTGCTGCGCGCCCTTCGCGCCGTAGCGCGCGCCGAACGACAGCGTGCCCGAACCGAGCGTATCGGTCGCCTTCACGCGGAACATCGCGACGCCTTCGTGCTGCGGCGCGAGCGCGACGCTCTGCGTCGCCGGACCGATCACCTGCAACTGCGGGCCCGTCTTCAGCGTGACCGCCACCGGCACCGGCTGGTTGCCCACGCCCGTCAGGTTGTTCGCGACGCCGACGCTGACGTCGGCCTCGTCGCCCGGCGCGAGCGTCGTCGGCACGTTCGGCGACAGCACGAAATCGCCGCGCACCGTCGTCGCGCCTTCGAACGTGCCGACCAGGTCCGGCGACACCGACACGGCCATCACGCGCAGCTTGCCGTTGAAGTAGTCGGGCACCGTGTAGCTCAGGCGCGTGTCGCCGTTCACGTCGACGATCCCCGACCAGTAGACGACCGGCTTGTCGCGCTTGCGCTTGAACGGGTTCAGCTGCCGGCCGATCGCGTCGTCGGCGTCGCCGCCGGGCGCGGCCATCGCCATCAGCTTCTCGAAGTCCGGCAGGATCAGGTCGAGGATCTGCGACGTGCCGACCTCGAGCATCCGCTTGCGGAAGAAGAACTTCAGCGGATCGCCGAGCTTGTAGCGCGCGACCTGCAGGATGCCTTCGTCGACCGCGAACACGACGACCTTTGCCGGCTTCGCCGAATGCACGGTGAAGTTGACGGTATCGCCCGGCTTCACCAGCGCCGGCGCCTCGACGCTCACCGCGTTGCGGCGCGCGTCGAGATTCACCGAGAACGGCACGACGCCGTAGCTCAGCGGGCTCATGAAGATCTCGTCCGACGACGGATCGCGGATGTACTGCACGTTGATGTAGCCGTTGCCTTCGAAACCGGCCGGCACCGTGATGTGCTGGATCGAGCTCGTCGTGTCCGCATGGAACCATGCGTGCGCGTACACCTTGTCGCGCTCGATCGTGATCAGCCCGCTGCCCGCATAAGGCGCGCGGATCGCGATCTCGACCTGCTCGCCCGGCCTGAAGTCGTGCTTCGCGAGGCTCACCTGCAGCTCGGCGTTGCGGTCGAGCGAGCGCGTGACGTTCGCGGCGCCCGTGACCGAATACTCGATCCGGTTCACCGCGGTGCCGTCCGCGCGGCGGATCACGAGCGCGTAGCTGCCCGGCTTGTCGGTACGCAGCGCGAAGTCGAGCCCCGCGGCCGGAATCGACAGCGGCTTCTCGTCCACCGGTACTTCCTTCAGCCGCGAATCGTATTTGTATGCGCCGGAATCCTGCTTGGTCAGCACCGACACGTAGCGCTCCTCGACGAGCTGCGCACGCAGGTCCTTCACGTCGATCGCCTTCGCGCCCGGATCGATCGCGACGAGCCGCACCGAGCGCGGGCTGCCGCGCTTCACGTAGCCGAGATCGTCGACCGACTTGTAGCCGACGAGCCAGTCGTTGTTCGACACGAGCGTCTGCGCGTTCGCCGCGACGTTGCGCCCGCCCTCCGCTTCGTAAGCCTTCGCCTGGAAGTACAGCTGGTAGGTCGCGTCCGCGTACTTGTCGAGATCGAGGTCGAACTCGGCATGGCCCTTGTCGTCGGTCGTGCCGTCCTGCAGCGTCGTCGTGTAGCCTTCCTTCGCGCGCCGCGCATCGAAGAAGTGATAGCCCTGCCAGCTGCGGAACGACGGCCATACGGGGCGCAGCGTCAGCGTCGCCGCGACGCGGCGCTTCTCGGCCGGCGTGCCGAACAGGTTCTGCGCATCGACGATGCCCTTCAGCCCCTTCGGCTTCACCCACCCTTCGACGACCTGCTGCGACAGCTTCGCGTCGACCTTCATCCGGTCGGGCAGGAACTCCTTCACCTGGACGGTCGTGCTGCCGATCGGCTCGGCACCCGGCTGGCCGTCCTTCACGATATACAGGTTGACCGTCCACGTGCCGGTCGGCGCCGTTTCGGCGGTCGTGTAGCCGAGTTCGGTGAAGCCCGTCGCATCGACGGTCACCGGCTTGCGCTCGACGGTGATCCCGCGCGGGTCGACGATTTCCGCCTGCAGCGGCACGCCGGCCGGGCTGCGCGCCCAGCTGGCCGCGCGCACGATCAGGCCGATGTGGAACGGATCGCCGGGCCGGTACAGGCCGCGATCCGAGAACAGGTACGCCGACAGCTGCCCCTGGCCCGTCGCGTTGCGCTCGCCGTCGACGTCGAAGCGCGAGAAGTCGAGCTGACGGTCGCGCCCGGCCACCGGCAGGAACGACAGGTCGGTGTCCTTCTTCACGACATACAGCTGCGGACGCTTCTCGCGGTCGAGCCCCTTGAACGCGGGAAAATGCACGACGCCGTCGGCGCTGGTCGTCTGCGTGAACAGTGCCTGGCCGTTGACCGCGAGCACCGACACGGTTGCGCCCGCAACCGGCCTGCCGGTGCGGATCGACTGGATGAACACGTCCTGGCTGCCATCCAGCGCCTTCTTGACCAGCATCCCGAGATCGGTCACGACGATCAGGCGCGTGTCGCCGAGCGCGCTGTCGCCATCGTCGCCATTGCCGTTGCCGCTGCTGTCGCCCGCATCGGCGTTGTCGGACTGATCCTGGCTGCCGTCTGCGGACGATGCATCGTCATCCTTCGCGTCGTCGGTCTGCTTCTTCGCGGCCGCCGGATCGAACTTCGACAGGTGCAGCAGGAACACGCCGCGCTTGCCGCCCTTCAGGTACTGGCCGAGATCGATGCCTTCGTAATGGGCCTTGCCGGGCTCGCCGGCCGGGAACGCGCGCGTCTGCACGAAGCGCTCGACGATGTGATCCTCGCTGAACGAATAGGACAGCTCGGGCCGCGCGTACGTGCCGTTGTTGAAGCTCACGAGATGCTGGATCTGGTCGGGCAGCACGCGGCCGATCTCGACCTTCATCCCCGGCAGGTTGCGCGACACGACCGACAGCCGCTTGCTGCCGCTCATCGACAGCAGCGAGCCGTCCGCCATGAAACGCAGCAGCTTCGGATAGTCGGGCACCGTGAACGCGCTCGTCACGGGCTTGCCGAGCAGGTAGCCGCCGGCCGACTTCAGGTCGCCCTCGACCCGCACGACGACGCGCTCGCCCGGCGTCGCGTGGTACTTGAAGCTCTGCAGCGTCGCGAAATCGTTCTCGGTCGGCACCGCTTCGAGCGGCAGCGGCTTCGACTGCTTCAGCACCGCGTCGCTGATGTCGGCCACGTTCCATTCGTACGGCGGATCGTCGTCCGACTGCTCGACGCCCGGCTTGCGCTTCGGCAGCACCCACGCCTTCGCGCGCGCGGCGAGATCGGCGCTGCGCACACCGTCGGACGTTTCGGCGACGAGCACCTGCTCGGGCTCGTAGCGCTCGTTGTCGACGAGGGTCGGCGCGACGTTGCCGATCGACAGGCTGTACAGCCCCGGCACGCCGACCGACGCATGCAGCACGTCCGGCGTGCCGTTGCCGCCGCGCGCGCTCTTCACGCCCTTGTCGACGTCCAGCCGCACCGACAGCGGATCGCGCGGGATCTCGAGCGGCTGCGAGTAGACCCACGCGCTCGTCTTCATCTTGTCGTAGTTGACCGTGTAGCGCAGCGGCGACGCGCTCTTGCCGTCGCGGCCGACCAGCACGAGGCCGATGCGCTTCTCGAACTCGGCCGGATCGACCGGGTAGTTGAAGCGCAACTGCAGCAGGGCCTGCCTCTCCGCCGGGTTGTCGGGGTTCTGGTAGAACTCGTTGTTGCCGAAGGTGGCGGCGAACGCCGGCAGGTCGAACGCGAAACGATCGTCGCGCATGATCACCTGCGGCGCGAACACGCGGTGCACCGCGAAACGCACCTCGACGTGCGCGCCGACCGGCCAGTCGGCCGCCGGCGTGAAGCGCAGCGTCTTGTCGTCGACCCACTCCCACGCGCCCTTCAGCGCGGGCGTCATCTCGATGCCGTCGCCGGCCGGCTTGCCGACCCGCTCGATCGGCGCGGCCGACTGCGCGAACGCCACTTCGAGCGGATGCACGGTGATCTTCGGCTTGTCGGTGTCGTCGACCTCGTAGGTCGTGATCGCCGGCGCCTTCACGGTGAAGCCGACGGTTTCGGGCTCGGGCGGCTTCGGGCGATGCTTGAACCAGTAGCCGCCGTAGCCGAGCGCGGCCGCGAGCAGCACCAGGCCGCCGGCATGCCACGGACGGCGGCGCACGGCCGCCGCGGTGATGCCCATCCACGCGGGCGCCGTCCACGACACGTCGCCGACCAGCGGCCGCAGCGCGCAGCCGAGCAGCCACCAGACGAAGCCCGCCACGCGAATCGGCAGGAGCAGCAGGAAGCGCAGCAAATCCATGTTGTTATTTCCTTGTTCAAGGACGTGCGGCCGGCTTCGGCGGCGTTCCCCGAGATTTATCGGTCTGTGGCGGCGCGGCCCTGGTTGCGCCGTAATGCTTGGAATGTTGTGTTCGACCGGATGCTGGCCGCCATTATCGATCAGACCCGAAAGGATGGAAATATCGGTGTGCCGGCGCGCAACGCCGCCCGACGACCGGCCGGACGGGCAGGTTTCGGCTCTCCGCCCCGACCTCGGGACACGGCCGCGCCGCGTTCGCTAGAATGCGCGGCTCGGCAGGATCGAATCGAAATGAAAGGAAACCGCTTGAAACTCCCGTTCGAATGGCAGATCGGGCTGCGCTACGCGCGCGGCGGCCGGCGCTCGGCCGGCGACGGCTTCGTGTCGTTCATCGCCGGCGCCGCGATGGCCGGCATTTCGCTCGGCGTCGCCGCGCTGATCGTCGTGCTGTCGGTGATGAACGGTTTTCGCACCGAGGTGCGCGACCGGATGCTGTCGGTGCTCGCGCACGTGGAAATCTTCTCGCCGACCGGTTCGATGCCGGACTGGCGGCTGACCGCGCACGAATCGCTGCGGAACCCGGCCGTGCGCGCGGTCGCGCCCTATGTCGACGCGCAGGCGCTGCTGACGAACGCGGGCAGCGTGACGGGCGTCGCGCTGCGCGGCATCGACCCCGTGCTCGAACCGCGCGTGTCCGAAATCGCGCGCAAGCTGAAGACCGGCCGCCTCGACGCGCTCGTGCCGGGCGAGATGGGCATCGTGCTCGGCGCGGCGCTCGCCGATGCGCTGCACGTGAAGATCGGCGACCGCATCACGTTCTTCGCGCCCGGCCACGGCGCGCGCATCGGCGAGGCGCTGCCGCGGTTCCGCCAGTTCAACGTGGTCGGCACGTTCGAGTCCGGCCATTACCAGTACGACAGCGCGCTCGCGTACATCCACATCCGCGACGCGCGGAAGCTGTTCAACGTGCCCGCGCCGACCGGCGTCCGGCTGCGCGTCGACGACCTGCAGCGCGCGCCGGAGATCGCGCTCGCGCTGTCGCGCACGCTGTCGGGCGACCTGTACATCCGCGACTGGACGCGACAGAACCGCACGTGGTTCGAAGCCGAACGGCTGCAGAAACGGATGCTGTCGCTGATCCTGATGCTGATCGTCGCGGTCGCCGCGTTCAATCTCGTGTCGTCGCTCGTGATGACCGTCACGCAGAAACAGGGCGACATCGCGATCCTGCGCACGCTCGGCGCGCCGCCGCGCTCGATCATGAAGATCTTCGCGATCCAGGGGATGACGATCGGCCTCGCCGGCACGCTCGCGGGCGTCGCGTCCGGCTGCGCGATCGCGGTGAGCATCCCGTGGGTGCTGCCGGCGATCGAGCAGGTGCTCGGCATCCGCTTCCTCACCCCGTCCGTGTACTTCCTCAGCTCGCTGCCGTCGAAGCTGTCGGCGATCGACGTGATCGAGATCGCCGCGGCCGCCTTCCTGACGTCGTGCGCCGCGACGCTGTACCCGAGCTGGCGCGCCGCCCGGGTACAGCCGGCCGAGGCGTTGCGCGACGAATAGGCCGCGCGTTACGCGGTCTCGTGGAAGCCGACGCTGTGGCTGCCGTCCGGCGTGTAGGCGGCGAGCACGTCGAGGCCGACGTCGACGAGTTCCGCGCGCATGCCGGCCGTCTCGTGGCCTGACGGGTCGACCAGGATCGCGGTGCCCGACGACAACTGGCGCACGGTATTCAGCAACGCGAGCGTGCCGCGCGCGGTGCCGGCCGACTGCCCGACCGTCAGCGGCGTGCCGTCTTCCGCGACGAGGCGCTGGCCGGACGTCAGCGGCTGGTTGCGCGCGACGGACGCGTTGAGCAGGCTCATGAAATGAAAACGCGCATCGGCGTTCCGGCCGGCCGCCGCGCGGTCGCTGTCGGTGAACGTGTCGCCGCGCACGGCCGCGCCCTGCGCGGCGAGGTCGACCGCCTGGTCGTGAAACGCGTTCACCGCGGCCACGAGGCCGGCATTCGCGTTCAGCGTCGACTCGATCCACGCGCGGTCGCTCTCCGGCAGGCTCGTCGAGTCGACCTTGATCTGCCCGTTGTCGGTCGTGAAGTCGAACGACGCGTCGGCCAGATCCGGCCGCTTCGCGACGATCTCCTGCATGCTCGCCGCGAGCGGGTCGGTCACGCCGCGCAGCTTCATCGTCAGGTCGCCGACCATCGACAACTGTTTGGTCAGCGCCGCCTGCATCGCTTCAGGATCCAGCGCCCTGACCGTGAGCGGCTGGCCGGGCGGGTTCCCGGAATCCGCCGTATCCGTGCCCTGGCGCCCGTCGAGCGCCGCCTGTGCCATCTGCGCGAGCGACAGGCCGCCCGCAGCCGTAACCGAAATCGTCATTGCCCTCTCTCTCCTTTCAGACTGTTTTTCACGGTTTACGGACGGATTCCACGAAAGTTGAGACGGTATCGCGTCAACACATGCAAACTTTGTTTGACTAAAGCTAAAAAAGTTTGACACAGACATTTCACTGAGATAACTTTTGCGCAAGCTTCCGGAAAGCAATCCGGCCCGCCGTGCCGGCTCGTTTCGCGCTTTCCTGCCATTGCCGCACCGCCGTTCGCAACATTCCCGCGTCACCGCATCGCGCCGTTCCGTTTCATCCGAAACCTGAAGGAAGCCCGGTCATGCCTGCGTTTGATTCGCACTCCTGCATTCATTCCGTGCCGCCGCCGCGCTGACGCGCCATTCGCGCTCCGTTCGGGGCGAGACGCCGGTGCGCGTCGCCCGCCGCTTTTGATGGTGCAGTTCCGCTTCATCCGATGCAGTACCCGGCCAGGCCGCAGGGGGCGTATCGCGAGCCGCGCCGGTTCCAGACAATCACAAGAGACGAGGTCGATCCAATGAACATTCATCGAACCGGATTCCGGCGCGCGTGGCTGCCCGCGCTCGTGGCAGCCGCGACGCTCGCCGCGTGCGGCGGCGACGACGGCGGCAGCGCGGCGGGGGTATCCGCACTCGCGCAGGGCCAACAGGAGGGGGCCGCCGCAACGGCGGCCGATGCGCAGTCGCTGGCGTCGCACGTGTCGCCGTCCGGTGTCCCGTACGCGAATCCGGCCAGCAACGGACGCTACAAGCCGGTGATCAGCAACGGCCAGGTGCAGCCGTCGCTGTCGGGCGGCACGATCGAGGAAAACGCGTGGGTCGACACGCCGGTCGATTCCGACGGCGACGGCACGCGCGACCGCATCCACGTGCGCATCGTGCGGCCGTCCGAAACCGCGAACGGCGCACGCACGCCCGTCATCGTGCTCGCGAGCCCGTACTACGCGGGGCTCGCCGACAGCCCCGACCACGACGTCGACGTCGAACTCGACGGCACGCCGCATCCGGCCGCGAACGCCGGCGCACCGGCATCGGCATCCACGCGCATCCTGGCCGCCGCGCCGCAGTCGCGGATGCTGCAGCAGGTCGAAGCGGCCGCCGCCGGCCGCTCGTGGATCGAGAGCTACTTCGTGCCGCGCGGCTTCACGATCGTCTACGCGGATTCGCTCGGCACCGCCGGCTCGGACGGCTGCCCGACGATCCTGACGCGCGACGAATCGGTCGCGATGGCGTCGGTGATCCGCTGGCTCGGCCGCGACGCGACCGCGAAGGACGCGAACGGCAAGACGGTCGTCGCGAACTGGTCGACGGGCCACGTCGGCATGTACGGCGTGTCGTACGACGGCACGCTGCCGAAGATGGTCGCGAGCCTGCGCACACGCGGGCTCGACGCGATCGTGCCGATCGCCGGGCTGACGAACATGTACGGCTACTACCGCTCGGGCGGCCTCGTGCGCGCGCCGGAAGGCTATCAGGGCGAGGACGTCGACGTGTACATCAAGGCGTTGCTGACGAACGCGCATCCGGAACGCTGCACGCACCTGATCGACGAAGCGTTGCAGCAGGAAGACCGCAAGACCGGCGACTATTCGCCGTTCTGGGCCGCGCGCGACATCCCGACGGGGTTCGCGGTCGCGCCGGCACTCGTCGCGCAGGGGCTCACCGACGACAACGTGCGCGTCGACCAGTCGACATCGTGGTATCTCGCGATGCGGCGCCAGGGCGTGCCGACGCAGCTGTGGCTGCACCGCCTGAAGCACACCGACCCGACGCGCGTGCCGGCGATGGGCGAAGCGTGGACCGCCGAGGTGAACCGCTGGTTCACGCGTTACCTGATCGGCTACAACAACGGCGTCGAGCGCGATCCGCGCGCGGTGATCGAGCAGGCCGACGGCACGCTGCTGAAGGAAGCCGACTGGGCCGCGCGCCGTGCGACGCCGGTCACGTACTTCGCGGGCGGCGACGGCGCAAGCACCGGCACGCTGCTGCGGCTGCCGAGCGGCGGCCCGCTCGCGCGCTTCACCGACGATGCGCGCATTCCAGCGCTCACGCTGGCGAACACGTCGACGGGCGAAAACCGCAGCCGCTTCGAAACCGCGCCGCTGACGGCCGCGGCGCGCCTGTCCGGCACCGCGACCGCACGCGTCAGGCTGACCTTCACCGGCGTCGCCAACGTGACGGCGCTGCTGGTCGATCGCGCGCCGGACGGCACGGCCACGATCGTCACGCGTGCCTGGACCGACCCACGCAACCGGCTGTCCGAGTGGCTGACGGAACCCGTGCTGCCCGGCCTGCCGTACGACCTGAAGCTGACGTTCATGCCGCGCGACTACAAGCTGGAAGCCGGCCACCGGCTCGGGCTCGTCGTCCTCTCCAGCGACTACGAGGCGACGCTGCGGCCGGCGCCCGGCACGGGCCTGACGCTCGATCCGGCCGGCACGTCGGTGACGGTGCCGCTGGCTTCGACGTCGGCGGGCGTGTAGTCGCACGCCGGCTGCCGGCATGACGGCACGGCCGCCCCCGCCTGCGCGCCCGTCGGCGCGGGCGGGGGATCGCTGCAGGAACGGCACGCCTGCGCCAGGCTGCGAAAATCGAACGCCAACGGTGCCCTCCCATGATCCCCCTCAGCGCGAAAGCGATCGTCCGTGACGGCAGCTCGGTCCTGTTCCTGCGTAATCCACGCGACGAATGGGCGTTGCCGGGCGGCTGGCCCGAAGCCGGCGAATCGCTCGAGGAAACCGTCACGCGCGAAGTGCGGGAGGAATGCGGGATCGTCGCCTCGGCGATCCGCCACGTGGCGAGCCGCTCGTGCGAGGTCGTGCCGGGCAAGCGTGTGCTCATCGTGTGCTTCGAGTGCCGGGTCGATCGTCATGAAATCGTCCTGAGCGACGAGCACAACCCGTTCGGCTGGATCGACCTCGATGCCGACAAACCGGCGAACCTGCCGGATTTCTATTGGGCATTCCGCAGGCAGGCGGGCTGATTCGCGCCCGCCCTTCGGCACTCACACCGGCGTCAACACCGGCTGCCCCGCGAAATGCCGCGCCGCGTTGTCGAGAAACTGCTGCACCGACCGATCGAGCGCCTCGGGCGACCAGCCGCCCATGTGCGGCGTCAGCACGACGTTGTCGAGATCCGTCAGCGCGCGCGGCGGCTCCGGTTCGCCTTCGTACACGTCGAGCCCCGCGCCGGCGATGCGCCGTTCGCGCAGCGCATCCGCCAAAGCAGCGGTATCGACAACACTGCCGCGCGACACGTTGACGAGAAAACCGCCGGGCCCGAGCGCATCGAGCACGGTGCGGTCGATCAGGTGCCGCGTGCCCGCGCCGCCGGGCGTCGCGACGATCACGAAATCGGCCCACTGCGCCAGCGCGTCGACCCGGTCGAAATAGCGGTAGGGAACGGGCTTCTCGGACCGGTTGTGATAACCGATCTCGATGTCGAAGCCGGCCGCACGGCGCGCGCACTTCTCGCCGATCTTGCCGAGCCCGACGATGCCGAGCTTCCTGCCCGACACGTTCGGCGGCATCGGCAACCCCTCGCGCCACACGCCCGCGCGGGTTTTCGCATCGAGCTGCACGACGTTGCGCACCGCCGCGAGCAGCAGCGCGAACGCGTGATCGGCGACGCAATCGTCGTTGGTGCCCGCGCCCGTGACGACCGTGACGCCGCGCGCCTTCGCATGCGCGACGTCGATGTGCTCGTAGCCCGCGCCGAGCGCGCTGACGAACGTCAGTTGCGGCAGCCCGTCGATCTCGGTGGCGGTGAGCCCCGTGCTGCCGTTGGTCAGCACCGCGCGAATCGTGCCGCCGTGTTCGGCGATCGCGCGTGCGCGTTCGTCGGGCGTCGGAGCATGGCGCACGTCGAACGACGCGGCGATCTTGCGCTGCGCGTCGCCGCGCAATGCGATGAGGACCAGCAACTCGGGCTTCATGTCGGCAAGTGTCCGCAGGCAGGGAACGAATTTCAGTGTAACAAGCGCACGCGACGGATGCGGGTTATCCCCACACGGGCTGTGGACACACCGCCGCACGCGGTTTGCCAAAGCCGGCTCAGTCAAGTAACTTTCGGCGTACGCCCCCGTCCTGGAGATCGGCCCAATGAAGCTCGCCCTGCCCGCCCGGATCCTGGGCCTCGTGTTCGCCGCCGCCGTCGTCGCGCCCGGCGCGCACGCCGACACGCCCGTCGTGGTGTCGTCGAAGATCGACACCGAAGGCAACCTGCTCGGCAATCTCGTCGCGCAGGTGCTGAAGGCCCACGGCATTCCGGTCACCGAAAAGATCGCGCTCGGCACGACGCCGATCGTGCGCAAGGCGCTCACGAGCGGCGAGATCGACATCTACCCGGAATACACCGGCAACGCCGCGTTCTTCTTCAACAAGGCCGACGACCCCGTGTGGAAGAACGCCGCACAAGGCTACGACACCGCGAAGAAGCTCGACTATGCGGCGAACCACCTCGTGTGGCTCGAGCCGGCGCCGGCGAACAACACGTGGGGCGTCGCGCTGCTCGCCCCCGTCGCGCAGTCGCAGCACCTGAAGACCCTCTCCGATTTCGGCAAGTGGGTGGCCGGCGGCGGCAAGGTGAAGCTCGCGGCATCGGCTGAATTCGTGAACAGCGCGTCCGCGCTGCCGTCGTTCGAGAAGGCGTACGGCTTCAAGATGAAGCCCGAACAGCTCGTCGTGCTGTCCGGCGGCGACACGGCCGCGACGATCAAGGCCGCCGCGAACCAGACCGACGGCGTGAATGCCGCGATGGTCTACGGCACCGACGGCGGCATCGCGTCGAGCGGCCTCGCGGTGCTCGACGACGACAAGCACGTGCAGCCCGTCTACGCCCCGGCGCCCGTGATCCGCGAAGCCGTGCTGAAAGCGCATCCGCAGATCGCCGACTACCTGAAGCCCGTGTTCGCGAGCCTCGACCTGAAGACGCTGCAATCGCTGAACGCCCGCATCCAGATCAACGGCGAGCCGGCCGCCGGCGTCGCGAAAAGCTACCTGAAAGCGAAGGGCTTCGTTAAATGACGGATCGCGCGGCCGCATCCGCGCGGCGCGTGACACTCGACAAGGTCGGCATCCTGATCGGGGTACTGACGATCGTCGCCGTGTTCGGCCTGTCGTTCGCGGTGCTGCGGCCGAACCGGATCGCGGCCGGCACCGGGCTGTCGGTGTTCGCCGCGCTGCCCGCGATGCAGGGCGCCGCGCTCGCCGCGCTGTGGACCGCCGGCGCGTTGTGGGCGATGACGGCGAGCCGCCCCGCCTGGCGGCTCGCGGCCGGCTGCGCGGGGCTCGCGACGCTCGCGTATGCGGTCGGCGCCGCCGCGCGGCATGTCGTCGCGCCCGACGACATGCTGGCCCGCGTGTCGCCCGACGCGGGCGTCTGGCTGCTGCTGTTCGCGTGGGCCGTGCTCGTCGCCGACGCGCTCGCACGACTCGCGTTCGGCCCGTGGCGGCGCCTCGTCGCGCTCGTCGTCGCGATAGCGGCGATTTCGGTGCCGCTCGCCAGCGGCTGGTGGGACGGCCTCTCGGTGATGCGCGAATACGCGGTGCGCAGCGACGATTTCTGGCGCGAGGCGATCCGTCACGTCTCGCTCGCGGGCGGCTCGGTGGCCGCCGCGCTCGTCGCGGGCCTGCCGCTGGGCATCGCATGCGCGCGCGTCGCGTCCGTGCGGACCCTCGCCATGCCCGTGCTCAACGTCGTGCAGACGATCCCCAGCATCGCGATGTACGGGCTGATGATGGCGCCGCTCGGCCTGCTCGCCGCGCACGTGCCGCTCGCGGCCGCGCTCGGCATCCGCGGGATCGGCGTCGCGCCGGCCGTGCTCGCGCTGTTCCTCTATTCGCTGCTGCCGATCGCCTCGAGCGTCGTGGTCGGGCTCGGGCAGGTGCCGCCGCACGTGACCGAAGCGGCACGCGCGATGGGCATGACGCGCGCGCAGCGGCTGCTGCGCGTCGATCTCGTGCTCGCGCTGCCGGTGATCCTGAGCGGCGTGCGCATCGTGCTCGTGCAGAACATCGGCCTGACCGCGGTGGCCGCGCTGATCGGCGGCGGCGGGTTCGGCACCTTCATCTTCCAGGGGATCGGGCAATCGGCCGCCGATCTCGTGCTGCTCGGCGCGATCCCGACGATCGCGCTCGCACTGGCGGCCGCCGTCGTGTTCGAAGCCGCGACATCGCTCGCGAAGGGGCGTGCAGGATGATCGAGATCGAACGGGTCGGCAAACGCTTCGGCGACGTGATCGCCGTCGACGACGTGTCGCTGACGATGCAGCGCGGCACGATCACCGCGCTCGTCGGTGCGTCGGGCAGCGGCAAGTCGACGCTCCTGCGCATGATCAACCGGCTGATCGCTCCGACCACCGGCACGATCCGCATCGATGGCGTCGATACGGCGACCGTCGCGCCCGAGCAACTGCGGCGCGGCATCGGCTACGCGATCCAGGGGCATGGGCTGTTTCCGCACTGGAGCGTCGCGCGCAACATCGCGACCGTGCCGCGCCTGCTCGGCTGGCCACCCGGGCGCATCGACGCGCGCGTGAACGAACTGCTCGACCTGTTCCATCTCGCGCCGGCCGAGTTCGCGGACAAGCTGCCGCACGAACTGTCGGGCGGCCAGCAGCAGCGCGTGGGCGTCGCGCGCGCGCTCGCGGCCGAGCCCGCAATGCTGCTGATGGACGAACCGTTCGGCGCGCTCGACCCGATCATTCGCGGCAAGGCGCAGGACGACCTGTTCGCGCTGCAGCGCCGCCTCGGCATCACGGTCGTGATCGTCACGCACGACATCGAGGAAGCGCTGAAGCTCGGCGATACGATCGCGGTGATGGACGGCGGCAGGCTGCTGCAGGTCGCGCCGCCGGCCGAGATTCTCGGCAAGCCGGCGGCCGGTGTCGTCGAGCAGCTCGTCGCGGGGGTCGACCGGCCGCTGCGCCTGCTCGCGCTGACGCCGATCGATACGGTGGCCGAACCCGGCCACGCCGACGGCGAGCCGATCGCCGCGACGCGCACGCTGCGCGATGCGGTGTCCGAGCTGCTGTGGCGCGGCGTCGACGCGCTGCCTGTCGACGACGGCGGCGAGCGCAATGCGCGCCGCATCACGCTCGATGCGATCCGCGCGCATGCGAGGAAGCCCGCATGACGGCGCATGGCAGCGTGCGGCCGACGCGTTCGGCGCTTCCCGCGTACGTCGCCCGCGCGGCCGCGCTCGCGCTGCTGCTCGTGCTGCTGTTGCGCCCCGCGTGGCTGCAGGGGGTATTCGCGCCGTTCGCGGACAACGGCGCGCCGGTCATCTACGATCGTGCGAGCCTGCTCGATCTCACGCTCGCGCATCTCGGCACGGTCGCGCTGTCGAGCCTGATCGGCACGATCGTCGCGGTCGCGGCCGGCATCGCGGTCACGCGGCCGGCCGGCGCGGATTTCCTGCCGGTCGCGCGCAGCGTCGTCGATATCGGCCAGACCTTCCCGCCGGTCGCGGTGCTCGCGCTGGCCGTGCCGGCCGTCGGCTTCGGCCTGAAGCCCGTACTGATCGCGCTCGTGCTGTACGGGCTCCTGCCGATTTTCGAAAGCACGATCGCAGGGCTCGAGGACGTGCCGCGCGACGTCGTCGACGCGGCGCGCGGGATGGGGATGAGCGGCTGGCAGCAACTCGTGTCGGTCGAACTGCCACTCGCGTTTCCGGTGATCGTCAACGGGATCCGGCTCGCGGTCGTGATCAATCTCGGCACCGCGACGATCGGCTCGACGGTCGCCGCGCGCGGGCTCGGCGACGTGATCATCGCGGGCCTGCAGACGTCGAACACCGCGTTCGTGCTGCAAGGTGGCGTGATCGTCGGGCTGCTCGCGGTGCTCGTCAGCGATGCGATCGGGTCGATTGCGCGAGTGGCGAGCGCGCGGCGCGCCTAGAAAACACGGCGACATTTTTCGAAGGAGAAGCCATGGGCGTCCTGGACACCGGCCCGTTTTTTCATGGCACGAAAGCGGATTTGCGGATCGGCGACTTGCTGACGGCGGGCTTCAGATCGAATTATCGGGATGACGTCGTGATGAATCACGTTTATTTCACGGCCCTGCCCAAGGGCGCTGGCCTGGCTGCGGAAATGGCCAAAGGCGACGGCAAGCCGCGGGTCTATATCGTCGAGCCCACCGGGGCATTCGAAAACGACCCGAACGTCACGGACAAGAAATTCCCGGGCAATCCGACGCGCTCGTATCGAAGCACATCGCCTTTGAAGGTCGTTGGCGAACTCGATCACTGGGAACCGTACGATCCGGCGTTCATTCAGCAGCTGAGAATCCGCATCGAAGCCGGCATCGGCGAGATCATCAACTAGCGGTCATCCGGACTCCGATGCGTGTCCGCGCAACGATCGCCGCGTCGATCGTTGCGAACGTCACAAGCCTACACATCGCTTTCATTCGAGCCGGCGCTCGACCGTCTGGCGCGATTGGCCGATATACTGTGCGCCTCCCATTTCCCCGCACTCGACCATGCGACGACGGTTTTTCTGGCTGATCGTGCTCTTGCTCGGCATTGCGCAACAGGTATCGGCCGAGCAAACGCCCGCTATGCCCGCCACCGCGCCCGACGTGCTGGCATCGGCGCCGGCTGTCGCCTCCGCGCCGCTCGCGAACGCCAACGATCAGCCGAACGAAGCAAACCGCCGCATCACGTCCTACCTGACGAAGAAATTCGGCGTCGCAAGAGAAAAGGCCGCGAAGCTCGCCGATATCGTGAGCGTCACCGCGACGAAATATTCGCTGCCTCCCGCCCTCGTTTACGCCATCATCTCGATCGAATCGCGCTTCCAGGAAAAGGCGCGCGGCCAGCACGGCGCGACCGGGCTGATGCAGGTCGTGCCGTCCGCGCACCGCGGCATGCTGCGCAACGTGAAGGACCTGACCGAACCGAATGCGAACGTCGAGGCCGGCTCCCGGATTCTCTCCGGCTACGTGAAAGCGGCCGGCGGCAACGTCCAGGCCGGGCTGAAGAGCTACAGCGGCGGATCCAGCGCGTATGCGGCGAAGGTCATGCAACGGGTCGATTCGTTCCGGTTCGTGCTCGAACCCGATGACGATGCGCAAGCCGCGAATACCGCGAACGACGGGAAGGCGCAGATGGTGCCGGTCAGCGATCCGTCCGGCCCTGCGCCCGCCGCGAACCGCACCGCGAAGTAAGCAATGCGCACCCGCGTTCGCGCGTCGACGATCCGACATATTGCGATTCACAGGCCGAACCATCAATTGTTCCGGTATTTCAGGAACACAAGCGCCAATGGGCGGCAACGTCACATTCTTCGCATATTTCAGGAACGATAAACGCGTGCGGCGGCGCATTCGCGCCGCCGCCCCGTGGAGTCTCCGGATCACCTCTCTCGTGCCTTGATCCAGCCCCCTTTGATCAAAGCTGCCCGGCCGCCCCGGTCCACCGCAAGTAATCCCCCCGCGTCCAGTCGAGCGACACGCCGACGCGTTTCGTCCCCGGCCGGATCTTCGGCTTGTACACCGACAGCGTGAGCGACTCCAGCGCCGGCCACTCGCGGAACGACAACACCGCGATATCGGCGACGAGCGTCTCCAGCAGCCGCGTATGCGGCTTGTGCGACAGGAACGACGCGACACGCGCGCAATAACCGTCGTAATCGATCCACTCGCCCTGCTCGCTCGGCTCGCAGCGATACCCGAGCCGCGCGTCGATCACGATCGGCTGCGGCGCTTCATGCTCGTGCGCATGAATGCCGATCCGCGCGGGCACCTTCAGTTCGTCGACGAACACGCTCCAGCCGCGCCCGCGCAGGCGCGGCGCGTCGATCGCCACGAACGGTTCGTCGAACGGCTTCATGACACGAGCGGCGCCGCGGCGTCGAGCATGATGCGCACGAAATAGTCCGCGAAGCTGCGACGCAGGACGATCTCGAACGTGTCGTCGCCGGTCGGGATCAGCGTGATCGGCGACTTGAAGTAGTGCGACTGCGCGCACTGGCCCGGCTTGAACACGCGCGGATGCAGATCGAGCGGGCAGCCGCGCGCGATCACGTCGCGCACGCGCTCGCCGCTGATCTCGACGACCGTATAACCGCTGCCGACATCGACGGCCGCCGCATACGAACCCTGCACGGCTTCCGCGAGCTTCGCCTCGAGCACGCCGGCCGGCACGGGCCCGTTCGAGCGCACGAGCCACTCGTCGGGGCCGAGCCACAGCACGTCGTACTCGGCGCCGCGCGCAACCGTGTTCGGCTCCGCGGGCGGCCGGCAGCCGACCACGCGCTCGAACGCGGCGACGAACGCCGGATCGCTCAACTCGCCGCGCACGTTGACGAGATCGAGGAAGGGCCGCTCGCGCAGCGTGAACTTCTTCGATGCGCGCGCCTGATGCGGCTTCAGCACATCGGCCGCGCCGACGAACGGCGATTCAAGCGTCACGCCGCCCGCGCCCGCCACCTGCGTCTGGTTTCTCGTTTCATTCCACATGCTGGCGCACCCCTTCGGTATCGTAGAAAACCGGGCTCGAGATCGTCGCGGTGATGCGCTTGCCGTTGGCCAGCGGAATCACGACGCTCTCGCCCATCTTGTTCAGGCCGCCCTTCACCACCGCGAGCGCGATCGAGCGCTTCAGGATCGGGCTGTAGTAGCTCGACGCCACGTGACCGATCATCGGCGTCGGATCGACCGCCGACACCTGCGTGTCCTTCGCGATGATCTGCGCGCCTTCCGGCAGCACGAACTGTTCGTCTTCGGTCAGCAGGCCGACGAACTGCTTGCGGCCTTCCTTCGCGGTGTCCGACCGCGCGAGCGAGCGCTTGCCGAGGAAGTCCTTCGACTTCGCGACGACCCCGCCCATCCCGAGGTCGTACGGCGTGATCGACCCGTCGGTGTCCTGGCCGACGATGATGTAGCCCTTCTCCGCGCGCAGCACGTGCATCGTCTCGGTGCCGTACGGCGTGATGTCGAACTCGGCACCGGCCGCCATCAGCGCTTCCCACACCGCGCGGCCCGCGTTCGCCGGCACGTTCACTTCATAGGCCAGCTCGCCCGAGAAGCTGATCCGCATCACGCGCGCCTTCGCGCCCGCGACGGTACCGTTCCGGTAGCTCATGAACGGGAATGCCTCGTTGCCGAAGTCGATGTCCTGGCACACCTTCTGCACGACCTTGCGGCTCTTCGGGCCGACCACCGCGAACGTCGCCCAGTGGTCGGTGACGGACGCGAGCCGCACCTTCATGTCGGGCCATTCGGTCTGCAGCCAGCGCTCGAGCCACGTGAGCACGCGCGCCGCGCCGCCGGTGGTGGTGGTCATCATGAAATGCTGGTCGGCGAGGCGCACGGTCACGCCGTCGTCGAACACCATCCCGTTTTCGTCGAGCATCAGCCCGTAGCGGCACTTGCCCACTTCGAGCTTGTTCCACGGGTTCGTGTACATCCAGTTCAGCAGCTTCACCGCGTCGGGGCCCTGGATGTCGATCTTGCCGAGCGTCGATGCGTCGAGGATGCCGACGCTGTTGCGCACCGCGAGGCATTCGCGCTTCACGGCCGCATGCAGGTCCTCGCCGTTCTTCGGGAAATACCACGGCCGCTTCCAGTTGCCGACGTCCTCGAACAGCGCGCCGTGCTCGACGTGCCATTCGTGCACGCAGGTCTTGCGGATCGGGTCGAGGAAATCGCCCGTTTCGCGCCCCGCGAACGTGCCGAACGACACGGGCGTGTAGTTCGGGCGGAACGTCGTCGTGCCCGTTTCGGGAATCGTCTTGCCGAGCGCGCCCGCGAGGATCGCCATCCCGTTGATGTTGCCAAGCTTGCCCTGGTCGGTGCCGAAGCCCATCGCCGTATAGCGCTTCACGTGCTCGACCGACTCGAAGCCTTCGCGCGCGGCGAGCAGGATGTCGGCGGCCGCCACGTCGTTCTGGAAGTCGACGAACTGCTTCGGCCCGCGTGCGGCTGCCTCGCGGCTGCCGACGAGCCACAGCGGCTGCAGTGCGCCTTCGACGGTTTCCGCGACCTGCGGCGCGACCGGGCGCTGCGCGGCCGTGAAGCCCGCGGCCTTCGCCGCTTCCACGCCCGCATCGACCGCGAGCCGCAATGCGCGCGCCAGCCCGAATTCGCCGGCCGCCGCGCCGATGCTCGCTTCCGCCTGCACGGGCTTGCCCGGCAGGAAGCAGGCCTTCTCGTCGTTCCAGCAAGCCTTGCCGCCCGACTGCGCGAACAGGTGCAGCACCGGGCTGAAGCCGCCCGACATCGCGACCAGGTCGCACGGGATCGTCTGCAGCTTGCCGCCCACCTGGCCGTTCGTGAGGGACGCGACGTCGACCGACGATACGCGCCACTTGCCCGACGCGGCCGTGACGACCGCCCCGCTCATCACCGTCACGCCCTGCCGCTTCGCGGCGGCCGGCAGCGCGCCGTTCGACGACGCGCGCGAATCGACGACCGTCACCTTCGCGCCGCACGCCTTCAGGTCGAGCGCGGTCTGGTATGCGCGGTCGTTGTTCGTGAACACGATCGCGTTGCGGCCCGGCAGCACGCCGAAACGATGCACGTAGGCGGACACCGCGCCCGCCAGCATCACGCCCGGCAGGTCGTTGTTGCCGAAGACGATCGGACGCTCGTGCGCGCCGGTCGCGAGGATCACGCGCTTCGCGCGGACCTTCCACAGCAGCTCGCGCGTGCCCTTGCGCATCGACACCGGCAGGTGATCGGTCAGGCGCTGCGTGACCGTCACGAGGTTGTGGTCCTGGTAGCCGAACGCGGTGCTGCGCGACAGGATCGTCACGTCGGGCAGCTTGCGCAGCTCGGCCTCGATCTTCTCGACCCACTGCAGCGCGGGCTTCGCGTCGATCTCCGCGCGGCACGACAGCAGGCTGCCGCCCAATTCCCGCTGGTCGTCGACGAGGATCACGCGCGCGCCGGCCGTCGCGGCCGCATGCGCGGCGGCGAGGCCCGACGGGCCACCGCCGACCACGAGCACGTCGCAGTGCGCGTAGCACTTGTCGTAGCGATCGGCGTCGAGCACGTCGGGCGCCTTGCCGAGGCCGGCCGCTTCACGGATCTTCTCTTCGTATTTCGGCCACATGTTGCGCGGCCACATGAACGTCTTGTAGTAGAAGCCGGCCGGCATGAAGCGCGAGAACTTCTGGTTGATCGCGTACTTGTCGTTCTCGAGCGTCGGCTCGGCGTTCACGCTCGTCGCGACGAGGCCCTGATACAGCTCGATCTCGGTCGCGCGCGCGTTCGGCACGGTATACGGGCCGGACTCCAGTTGCACGACGGCGTTCGGTTCGGCCACGTCCGCCGTCACGATGCCGCGCGGACGGTGGTACTTGAAACTGCGCGCGACGAAGTGCACGCCGTTCGCGAGCAGCGCGGACGCGAGCGTGTCGCCCTGGAAGCCCTGGTACGTGCGGCCGTTGAACGTGAACGTCAACGGAATCGCGCGATTGATGCGGCCACCGGTGCCGAGGCGGTCTTTCTGGCTCATTTGCTCGTGCCCTCTTCGTGTGCGTTGCCGGCAGCGGCGCCGCTGATGGCAGCCCCACCGAATTTTTCGTAGCCCTTGATATCGTAGGTCACCGTGTCGCGCGTGACCTTGAACCAGCGGCGGCAACCCTGCGTGTGCAGCCATTGCTCCTTGTGCAGCCCGCGCTTGTTCTCGCGCATGAACACGTACTCGCCCCATTCGCGGTCGGTCATGTTCTCGTTGTTGACGGGGCGCACGATGTCGGCTTCACCGCCGCACGAGAATTCGGATTCGGCGCGCGGCCCGCACCACGGACATTCGATCAGCAACATGTTGTTTCTCCTCGTTCAGTGCGCGACGGCGGCAGCGCCGTGCTCGTCGATCAGGTGGCCCGTGTAGAAACGGTCGAGCGCGAACGGCGCGTTCAGCGGATGCGGTTCGTCGCGCGCGATCGTGTGCGCGAACACCCAGCCCGAGCCGGGCGTCGCCTTGAAGCCGCCGGTGCCCCAGCCGCAGTTGAAATAGAGGCCCTTCACGTCGGTCTTGGTGATGATCGGGCACGCGTCCGGCGACACGTCGACGATGCCGCCCCACTGGCGGTTCATCCGCACGCGCGAGAACACCGGGAACATCTCGACGATCGCCTGCAGCGTGCTTTCGATGATGTGGAAGCTGCCGCGCTGGCCGAAGCCCGTGTACTGGTCGATACCCGCGCCGATCACGAGGTCGCCCTTGTCGGACTGGCTGATGTACGCGTGCACCGCGTTCGACATGATCACCGAGTTGACGACCGGCTTGATCGGCTCGGACACCAGCGCCTGCAGCGGGTGGCTTTCGATCGGCAAGCGCACGCCGGCCATGTCGGCGAGCGTCGTCGTGTTGCCGGCCGCGACCACCGCGACCTTCTTCGCCTTGATGAAGCCCTTCACCGTATCGACGCCGACCACCGCGCCGCCCTCGCGGCGAATGCCCGTCACCTGGCAGTTCTGGATGATGTCGACGCCGGCGCGGTCGGCGCCGCGTGCGAAGCCCCACGCCACCGCATCGTGGCGCGCGACGCCCGCACGGCGCTGGATCGATGCGCCGAGCACCGGGTAGCGGCTGTTCAGGTTGATCGTCGGCTCGATTTCCTTGATCTGCGCGGGCGTCAGGAATTCGGCGTCGACGCCGTTCAGCCGGTTCGCATTCACGCGGCGCTCGGTGTCGCGCACGTCCTGCAGCGTGTGGGCCAGGTTCATCACGCCGCGCTGGCTGAACATCACGTTGTAGTTCAGGTCCTGCGACAGCCCTTCCCACAGCTTCATCGCCTTCTCGTACAGCGCGGCCGACTCGTCCCACAGATAGTTCGAGCGCACGATCGTCGTGTTGCGCGCGGTGTTGCCGCCGCCGATCCAGCCCTTCTCGAGGATCGCGACGTTCGTGATGCCGTGTTCCTTCGCGAGGTAGTACGCGGTCGCGAGGCCGTGGCCGCCGCCGCCGACGATCACGACGTCGTATTCCTTCTTCGGTTCCGGGCTCTTCCACTGCTTTTCCCAGTTCTCGTGATACGAGAGACCGTTGCGGAACAGGCTGAATATCGAGTAGCGGCTCATGTTGTGGTCCTTCGTTAGCATTCGATGACGTTCACGGCGAGACCGCCGCGCGACGTTTCCTTGTATTTCGTCTTCATGTCGGCGCCGGTCTCGCGCATCGTCTTGATCACGGAGTCGAGCGACACGTAGTGTTGGCCGTTGCCCTTGAGCGCCATGCGCGATGCGTTCAGCGCCTTGATCGCGCCCATCGCATTGCGCTCGATGCACGGGATCTGCACGAGCCCGCCCACCGGATCGCAGGTCATGCCGAGGTTGTGCTCCATGCCGATCTCGGCCGCGTTCTCGACCTGGTCGGGCGTACCGCCCATCACGGCGGCGAGCGCGGCGGCGGCCATCGAGCAGGCGACGCCCACTTCGCCCTGGCACCCGACTTCCGCGCCGGAAATCGACGCGGTTTCCTTGTAGATGATCCCGATCGCCGCGGCCGTCAGCAGGAATTCGACGATGCCGGCTTCGTTCGAGCCCGGCACGAATTTCACGTAGTAGTGCAGTACCGCGGGGATCACGCCGGCCGCGCCGTTGGTCGGCGCGGTGACCACGCGGCCGCCGGCCGCGTTCTCTTCGTTCACGGCCATCGCATACAGGTTGACCCAGTCGAGCATCGACAGCGGGTCGCGCAGCGACTCTTCCGAACGCGCCCGCAGGCGGCCGTTCAGCTCGGCCGCGCGGCGCTTCACGCGCATCGGGCCCGGCAGGTCGCCCTCGACCTTGCAGCCGCGCTCGACGCAGGCGGCCATCGTGCGCCAGATCGCGAGCAGCCCGGCGCGCACTTCGTCGGCGGGGCGCAGCGCGCATTCGTTGCGCATCATCAGCTCGGCGATCGACAGGCCGTGCTCGCGGCACTGGCGCATCAGGTCGTCGCCGGTGCGGAACGGGTACGGCACCTCGACCGCCGCGCGCACGCCGTTCACGCGATCGCCGTCGCGGTTCACGACGAAGCCGCCGCCGACCGAGTAATACTCTTTCTCGACGAGCAGCTGGCCGTGCTCGTCGAATGCCTGGAAGCGCATGCCGTTCGGGTGCACGATGCTCGTGCCGCTCATCAGCTTGCGATAGAAGCCGATGTGCTCCTTTTCGTCGAAGCGCACCGTCTGCCTGCCGAGCAGCGACAGCGTCTTCTCCGCGCGGATCACGGCGAGGCGCGGCTCGATCAGGTCGGGATCGATCGTGTCGGGCAGGTGGCCCTCGAGGCCGAGCAGCACGGCCTTGTCGGTGCCGTGGCCCTTGCCGGTCGCGCCGAGCGAGCCGTACAGCTCGACCCGCACGCGGCGCACGAAGCCGAGCAGGTTCGCGTCCTCGACGTGCGACGCGAAGCGGCACGCGGCGATCATCGGGCCGACCGTATGCGAACTGGACGGGCCGATGCCGATCTTGAACAGGTCGAACGCGCTGACGTTCATCTGGCTTCCTCTGGATGGGCGGTCGTGAAATGTCGTTGGGCCTCAGTACATCAAAGCGTAAAATCGGCCGATAGAACAAAAACGGCATCGGCGTGGGATACCGCCGCCAAGCGCCGCGCCGGCTACCCCGAAAGTGCGTTTTGGCGATGGTTGGCGACGAAAAACCACAAGTCCGGCCGCGGCCGATCGGCGACGCTGGCTGCATCCGCGTCGCCTCCGGCAGCCGCAACCCGCAAACAGTGTGAAACGAGTGAGACCGCCCGCCCGGCGTGACGAGATTGGCCGCGATGACCCCCGACGTACCCGCTTCCCCCCTCGCAGAACCCGCGCCGCGGCGCATCCGCTTCGGCATCGTGCTGCTGCCGAACTTCACGCTGACGGCCTTCTCGGGCTTCGTCGACATGCTGCGTCTGTCGGCCGACGACGGCGACTACAGCAAGCCCGTGCGCTGCGCGTGGAGCGTGATCGGCGAGACGCTCGCGCCGGTGCGCGCGAGCTGCGGGATCCAGATCACGCCGTGGGAGACGTTCGACGCGGCCGAGCCGTTCGATTACGTGGTGGTGGTCGGCGGGCTGCTGCATTCGGGGCCGCAGGCCGGCCCTGAAACGCTCGACTTCATCCGCCGCGCGGCGGCCGGCGGCGCGACGGTCGTCGGCATCTGCACCGGTGTGTTCACGCTGATGCGCGCCGGCGTGCTCGACGGCTACCGGACCTGCGTGAGCTGGTTCCATTACTGGGATTTCATCGAGCGGTTCCCCGCGGCCGATCCCGACCTGCTGATCGCGGACCGCCTGTTCGTGATCGACCGGCGCCGGATCACCTGTTCGGGCGGCCGCGCGTCGATCGATGTCGCGGCGGCGATCCTGCTGCGCCATTTCGATCACGCCACCGTGCAGAAGGCGCTGCGCATCCTGCTCGTCGGCGAGATGCAGAAAGGCAACGCGCCGCAGCCGCACCCGCCGGGCCTCGAACCGGCGACGCACCCGAAGGTCAAGCGCGCGATTCTCCTGATGGAACAACACGTGGGCCGCGCGCTGCCGCTCGAGGAACTCGCGTGCAAGCTCGACCTGTCGACACGGCAGCTCGAGCGGCTGTTCAAGGCCGAGACCGGCAAAAGCCCGCAAGCATTCGCGAAGCAGGTGCGGCTGCGCACCGCCGCGTGGCTGCTGACGAGTTCGGACCGCACGGTCGCCGATATCGCGTCGAGCTGCGGATTCGCCGACGCATCGCACCTCGGGCGCGAATTCCGCAAGCAGTTCGGCGTGCCGCCGGCAGCCTATCGCGAGCGCGGCGGCGAAGGGGTCGAAGCCGGCGAGCTGGCTGCGGCCGATCCGGTCGAAGACGTCGCCGACTGACGGCGACGCACACCGCCCCTCTTTCCAATCGACCACGCAACCCCACACGTTCGGGTCGGTTTAGACGGTGTTGGAACCGGTTTCAGTCAACTTAGCCGAAGTTGGCCGCCCAAAATCGAGGGTTATCCCGGATGCTGATACTCACTCAAATTTGTATGATGACCACATCACCTTACAAACCAGAGCGTCATGTTCGAGAAAATTCCCGCCCGTGCGATGAGCGACCACGTCGCGCAGCAACTGCTCAAGCAGATCGAAGTCGGCAGTTTCTCGGCCACCGGCAAGCTGCCGACGGAAGCCGTGCTCGCGCAGGAGTTCGGCGTGAGCCGCACGGTGATCCGCGAGGCGATTTCGCGGCTGAAGAACGAAGGCGTGGTCGAGCCGCGCCAGGGCAGCGGCGTGTTCGTGAACCAGCACGGCGCGATCCGGCCGCTGCGGATCGACTACGCGGAAGCGGTCGAAGCCACGTCGCTGCCGCACCTGCTCGCGGTGCGCCGCGCGATCGAGGCCGAAGTCGCGGCCGAAGCGGCGCTGCGCCACAGCGATGAAGACATGGCCGACATCGACGACGCGCTGCGCAAGATCGACGATGCGGTAGCCGTTGGTCGCGACGGCGTCGCGGAAGACGTCGCGTTCCACCGCACGATCGCGGCCGTCACCGGCAACCCGTATTTCCTGAAGACGCTGCAGTTCCTGAACCAGTACCTCGAAGCCGGCGTGAAGGTCACGCGGCGCAACGAAGCGACGCGCGAGGACTTCTCGCGCCAGGTGCGCGACGAGCATGCGGCGATTGCCGACGCGATCCGCGCACGCGACCCGATGGCCGCGCGCAACGCGGCGCGCACGCACATGTACAACGCCGCCCGCCGTCTCGCGGAAGCCGGCATCTGCTGAAGCCGGCGGCCGCTGCCCGCACGGGCGCCGCCGCCGTCACGAACCTCTCCCGAATCGATCAAGGTTGACCATGTCACGAAATGTTGGAGTCATCGGCCTCGGCGCGATGGGCCTCGGCGTCGCACGCTCGCTGCTGCGCGCCGGCCTGCGCGTGCACGCATGCGACGTGCGCGACACCGTGCTGCAGGCGTTCGCCGCCGAAGGCGGCGTGGCCTGCGCGACGCCGGCCGAACTCGGCGCGCAGTGCGACGTCGTCGTCACGCTCGTCGTCAATGCCGCGCAAACGGAAACGGTGCTGTTCGGCGAACACGGCGCGGTCGCGGCGATGAAGCCGGGCGGCGTCGTGATCGCGAGCGCGACCGTCGCGCCCGAGTTCGCCGTCGCGCTCGGCGCACGCATCGAGGCCGCCGGCCTGCAGATGCTCGACGCGCCCGTGTCGGGCGGCGCCGCACGCGCGGCCTCCGGCGAGATGACGATGATGACGTCGGGCCCGGCCGCCGCGTACGCGGCCTGCGAAGACGTGCTGGCCGCGATCGCCGGCAAGGTCTACCGCCTCGGCGACGCGCACGGCATCGGCTCGAAAGTGAAGATCATCAACCAGTTGCTGGCCGGCGTGCACATCGCGGCGGCGGCCGAGGCGATGGCGCTCGGCCTGCGCGAAGGCGTGGACGCCGACGCGCTGTACGACGTGATCACGCACAGCGCCGGCAATTCATGGATGTTCGAGAACCGCGTGCCGCACATCCTGAACGGCGACTACACGCCGCTGTCGGCCGTCGACATCTTCGTGAAGGATCTCGGCCTCGTGCTCGATACGGCGCGCCGCAGCAAGTTCCCGCTGCCGCTGTCGGCCACCGCGCACCAGATGTTCATGAGCGCGTCGAGCGCCGGCCACGGCGGCGAGGACGATTCCGCCGTGATCAAGACCTTCCCCGGCATCACGCTGCCGCCCGCCCGCTGATTCGAACGACGTTCCTGCCATGACCGCTTCCGCTTCCCGTCCCCTGCTCGGCTGCATCGCCGACGATTTCACCGGCGCGACCGATCTCGCGAACATGCTCGTCAAGAGCGGCATGCGCACCGTGCAGACGATCGGCGTGCCCGCCGGCGGTGCCACGCTCGACGCCGATGCGATCGTCGTCGCGCTGAAGTCGCGCACGATCCCCGCGGCCGACGCCGTCGCGCAATCGCTCGACGCGTACGCGTGGCTGCGCGCGCAGGGCTGCCGCCAGTTTTTCTTCAAGTACTGCTCGACGTTCGACTCGACCGACACGGGCAACATCGGGCCGGTGGCCGACGCGCTGCTCGACGCGGCCGGCGGCGGCTTCACGATCGCGTGCCCGGCGTTCCCGGAGAACGGCCGCACGATCTACCGCGGTCACCTGTTCGTCGGCGACGTGCTGCTGAACGAATCGGGGATGGAGAACCACCCGCTCACGCCGATGAAGGACGCGAACCTCGTGCGCGTGCTGCAGCGGCAGACGAAGTCGGCGGTCGGCCTGATCCGCTACGACACGATCGCGCTCGGCGCGGCCGCCGTGCGCACGCGGATCGAGCAATTGCGCGCGGAAGGCGCGCGCTTCGCGATCGCCGACGCGCTGTCGGACCGCGACCTCTACGTGCTCGGCGAAGCGTGCGCGGGCCTGCCGCTCGTTACCGGCGGCTCGGGCATCGCGCTCGGCCTGCCGGCGAATTTCCGCCGCGCGGAGCAATTGCCCGAGCGCGACAACGCGGCGTCGCTGCCGCGTCTCGACGGGCTGTCGGCCGTGCTCGCCGGCAGCGCGTCGAAAGCCACCCACGCGCAGGTTGCCGCGTGGCGCGCGACGCGGCCGAGCTTCCGCATCGATCCGCTCGCGGCGGCGCGCGGCGAGCCCGTCGTCGACCAGGCGCTCGCCTTTGCACGCTCGCACCTGCCGCAACCCGTGCTGATCTACGCAACGGCGACGCCCGACGAAGTGAAGGCCGTGCAGCAGGCACTCGGCGTCGAGGCCGCCGGCCATCTCGTCGAAAGCACGCTCGCGGCGATCGCACGCGGCCTGCGCGCGCTCGGCGTGCGCAAGTTCGTCGTCGCCGGCGGCGAAACGTCCGGCGCGGTCGTGCAGGCGCTCGACGTGAAATCGCTGCAGATCGGCGCGCAGATCGATCCGGGCGTGCCGGCCACCGCCACCATCGACGCCGAGCCGCTCGGCCTCGCGCTGAAATCCGGCAACTTCGGCACGACGGACTTTTTCGACAAGGCGCTGCGCGCGCTGGATGGAGCCGCACGATGAGCGACGAAGCGAAACTGCGCGAAGAGATCTGCGTGGTCGGTGCGAGCCTGTATGCGCGCGGCCATGCGGTCGGCAGCGCCGGCAACATCAGCGCGCGCCTGCCCGACGGCTGGCTGATCACGCCGACCGACGCCTGCCTCGGCCGGCTCGACCCGAACGACATCGCGAAGGTCGGCCCGGACGGCCAGCCCGTCTCGGGCGGCACGCCGCCGAAGACGCTCGCGCTGCATCGCGGCATCTACGCGCGCAACGCGGCAGCGAACGGCGTCGTCCACACGCATTCGACGCACCTCGTCGCCCTGACGCTCGCGGGCGTGTGGCGCGACACCGACGTGCTGCCGCCGATCACGCCGTACTACGTGATGAAGGTCGGCCACGTCCCGCTGATCCGCTACCGCCGCCCCGGCGACCCGGCCGTCGCGACCGAGGTCGCGGCGCTGGCCGACCAAGTGCGCGGCGTGCTGCTCGACCGCCTCGGCCCCGTGATGTGGGGGCCGTCGGTATCGCAAGCGTCGTACGCGCTCGAGGAGCTCGAGGAAACGGCGCGGCTGTGGCTGATGACGAACCCGAAGCCCGAGCCGCTGTCCGACGCGGCGCTCGACGCGTTGCGCCAGCGCTTCGGCGCACGCTGGTAACGCCGCGCACCGCGCGCGTCACGCACCGATTCCCATGCCCGCCGTGTGCGCGGGCCTTTCCGTCAGCACACACACGACCCGGCGGCGTACGCGCCGCCGGCACACGATATTCAAGGAGACGACGATGACTGCTCTCGACGCGGCCGCAAGCCGCTCGCCCGCCGCGCCCGCCCAGGCGGCCGAACTCGACCGCACCTACAAGAAAGTGTTCTGGCGCATCGTGCCGTTCCTGATGCTCTGCTACGTGGTCGCGTATCTCGACCGCGTGAACGTCGGCTTCGCCAAGCTGCAGATGTCGCAGGATCTCGCGTTCAGCGAAACCGTGTTCGGGCTCGGCGCGGGCATCTTCTTCCTCGGCTACTTCCTGTTCGAGCTGCCGAGCAACCTGCTGATGCACCGCATCGGCGCGCGCATCTGGATCGCGCGGATCATGATCACGTGGGGCCTGCTGTCCGCGCTGTTCGCGTTCGTGAAGACGCCGACGCAGTTCTACGTGCTGCGCTTCCTGCTCGGCCTCGCGGAAGCCGGCTTCTATCCGGGCGTGATCCTGTACCTCACATACTGGTTCCCGTCGCACCGGCGCGCGAAGATCATCGCGGTGTTCATGTCCGCGATTCCCGTGTCGGGCATCTTCGGCAACCCGCTGTCGGGCTGGATCATGGAGCGCTTCCACGGCGGCTCGGGCTTCCACGGCTGGCAATGGATGTTCATGATCGAAGCCGTGCCGGCCGTGCTCGTCGGCATCGCGACGATCCTGTATCTCGACAACAGCATCCGCGGCGCGAAGTGGCTCGACGAGCGCGAGAAGCAGCTCCTCGAGGACGAAATCGCCGCTCAGCCGCAGGAACGGCAGCAGCACGGCCATTCGCTGAAGGCCGTGTTCTCGGACCCGCGCATGTGGTGGATGTCGCTGATCTATTTCGCGTTCGTCACGGGCCAGTACGGCCTCACGTTCTGGATGCCGACGCTCGTGAAATCGACCGGCATCACCGACACGCTGCAGATCGGCCTGCTGTCCGCGATTCCGTTCGTCGTCGCGATCGTCGTGATGAACCTGTTCGGCCACAGCGCGGACAAGCGCCGCGAACGCCGCTGGCACCTGATCGTGCCGGCGCTGATGGGCGCGGTCGGGTTTGCGGTCGCCGCGTCGTACTCGCACAATACGGCGGTGTCGATCGTGTTCCTGTCGCTCGCGGCAGGCGGCGTGCTGACCTGCGCGCCGCTGTTCTGGTCGCTGCCGACCGCGTTCCTCGCGGGCTCCGCGGCCGCGGCCGGGATCGCGATCATCAACTCGGTCGGCAACCTCGCCGGGTTCGCGAGCCCGTACGTGATCGGCTACCTGAAGGACGTCACGCACAGCACGTCGTCCGGCATGTACGTGCTGGCCGCGATGCTCGTGATCGGCGCGCTCGCCGTGTGGCTCACGCCCGCGAAACTCGTGAACCGCTGATCCGGCTGCCTTCATTCGACGCGGGGCGCATGGCGCCCCGCCCCAATCATTCACAGGACCCGCTGCCATGCCACGCTTCGCCGCCAACCTCTCGATGATGTACACCGAGCATGCGTTCCTCGAACGCTTCGCCGCTGCCGCGTACGACGGCTTCAAGGCCGTCGAGTACCTGTTCCCATACGACTTCGCGGCCGAGGACATCCGCGCGCGTCTCGATGCGCACCATCTCGAACAGGCGCTGTTCAACGCGCCGCCGGGCGACTGGGCCGCGGGCGAACGCGGCATCGCGTCGCTGCCGGGCCGCGAGGACGAGTTCCGGCGCGGCATCGACCAGGCGCTCGACTATGCGCGCGTGCTCGGCAACAAGAAACTGCACGTGATGGCCGGCATGGTCGCGCCGGGCGCCGACCGCGCGCGCCATCGCGACACCTACCTCGCGAACCTGCGCCATGCGGCGCAAGCCGCCGCCGCGCACGGCATCACGGTCCTGATCGAGCCGATCAACCAGCGCGACATGCCCGGCTATTTCCTGAGCCGCCAGGACGACGCGCAGGCGATCCGCGCGGAAATCGGCGCGCCGAACCTGAAGGTGCAGTTCGACTGCTACCACTGCCAGATCGTCGAAGGCGATCTCGCGATGAAGCTCAAGCGCGATTTCGCGGGCATCGGTCACATCCAGATCGCCGGCGTGCCCGAGCGCCACGAGCCGGATGTCGGCGAACTCAACTACCCGTACCTGTTCGCGCTGATCGACGCGCTCGGCTACGACGGCTGGATCGGCTGCGAATACCGCCCGAAGGCCGGCACGTCGGAAGGCCTCGGCTGGCTCAGGCCGTACCTGTAATTCACGCATTCCTCAGAGGGCAACGAACATGAAAGTACTGATCACCGGCGGTGCCGGCTTTCTCGGCCAGCGTCTCGCGCGCAAGCTCCTCGAGCGCGGCGAGCTGACCGGCCCGGACGGCCGGACCGGCAAGATCGACGAGCTGGTGCTGCTCGACGTCGTCAAGGGCAGCGATTTCGGCGACGCGCGCGTGACGTCGATCGTCGGCGACATCGCGGATCGCGCCGTGCTCGAAAGCGCGATCGACGCGCGGACGGGCGCGATCTTCCACCTCGCGGCGATCGTCAGCGGGCAGGCCGAAGCCGATTTCGATCTCGGCATGCGGATCAACCTCGACGCGTCGCGCGCGCTGCTCGAAGTGTGCCGCGCACGCGGCCACCGGCCGCGCGTCGTGTTCACGAGCTCCGTCGCGGTGTATGGCGGCACGCTGCCCGACGTCGTGCAGGACGATACCGCGCTGAACCCGCAATCGTCGTACGGCGCCGAGAAGGCGATCGCCGAGCTGCTGCTGTGCGACTACGCGCGGCGCGGCTTCGTCGACGGCCGCGTGCTGCGGCTACCGACCATCAGCGTGCGGCCGGGCCGGCCGAACGCCGCCGCGTCGTCGTTCGCGAGCGGCATCATCCGCGAACCGCTGAACGGCGAGGAAAGCGTCTGCCCGGTGCCCGGCTCGACGCGGCTGTGGCTGCTGTCGCCGCGCGGCGCGATCGACGCGCTCGTCGCCGGTTGCGAGCTCGACGGCACGGCGCTCGGCAACAAGCGCGTGATCAACCTGCCGGGCCTGTCGGTCTCGGTCGACGAAATGATCGAAGCGCTGCGCGAGGTCGCGGGCAACGAGGTCGTGAAACTGATCCGTCATGCGCCCGACGAACGCATCGAGAAGATCGTCGGCAGTTGGCCGGGCCGCTGGGACACGTCGCGCGCGGAAGCGCTCGGGTTGAAGGGCGATACGTCGTTCGCCGACGTGATCCGCAGTCATATCGCCGACGCGCAGCGCTGACTCGCGCGTCGCGCCTCATGCGGCCGGGTCAGCGCGGCCGGGCGGATTCTCCGGCGGGCAAAGACGCGGGTGTCGTGCCGCCCGGCCGGTTCGACGAACCGGCCGCCCATTGCCACGCCAGCAGGCCCGGCAGATAGAACAGCAAGTCGCGCACGCGGCGGGCGCCGGCCAGCGCCAGGCAGGTCGGCGGGTCGAACCCGAGCAGCCCGCCGATCAACACGAACCCGCCCTCCTGCACCCCCAGGCCGCCCGGCATCAGGAACGCGATGCTGCTCACCAGCTGGATCAGCGCCTCGATCGCGAGCGCCTGCGCAAACGTCGGATCGGCGCCGAGGAAATACAGCGCCAGCCAGATTTCCAGCGTGTAACCCGCGAACTGCAGCGTCTGCCAGATCGCCAGGTAGCGCACGACGACGCCCGTCTTTCTCCAGATCAACCGGATCGACTGATCGGTCCGCGCCGATTCGCCGACCAGCGCCACCACCTTGCCGCTCGTGACACGGTTGAGTACGCGCATCGCGCGCTCGAACGGCCGCGCATGCTGCACCAGCGCGAACAGCAGCAGCACCGGCACCAGCGCGGCCATCCCGATCGCGAGGTGCGCGGCCACCCGCGCGGCATCGGACGACACGCGTTCGAGCACGTAGCCGATCGCGACCAGCGCGAAGACCAGCTGACTGATCAGCGTCAGCTGCATGTCGGCGACGAGGCTCGCCACGACGGTCGCCGGACGCACGCCCGCCTGCCGCAGCAGGCCGAACGACACGATCTCGCCGCCGATGCGCGCGACCGGCAGCAACCCGTTGACCGATTCGCGGATCCACACGAGCTTCAGCATCGTCATGAACGACGGCCGGCGCGGGCCGCGGATCAGCATCCGCCAGTCCCACGCATTCGCGAGCATCGGCAGGATGTGCGCGAGCGCGGCGACCAGCAGCCCCGCGCCGGCGATCCGCAGGCGATGCAGGATATCGAGCGGATGTTCGCGCCAGATCAGCCACACCGCGAGCGCCAGCCCGCCGAGCGCGGCCGCGCGCCCCGCCTGCCGCAGCCGGGCGTCGCCGCGCGCGGCGCCCGGTTCCGCACGGGCGGCGTCGGTGTTGGTGCCGGTGGTCACGATTCAGCGGCCGGCGACAGCAGGCCTTCCCGGTCGACGCGAAAGCGCGTGCCGCGCCACACGACATGCGACGAAAAGAAGCTCGATACGAACACGACGAACTGGAGCAGATCGACGAACGGCAGCTGGAACGCGCCGCGCAGGCCCGCGCCGGTCGCGCGGCTTGTCTTCACCATCAGCAGCACCCGCGCGGCGAGTGCCGCGATCGTCAGCGCGCATGCGGCGGCCGCGCCGCCCGAAAACAGCAGCGCCAGCAGCGCGAGCGGCAGCGGGTGCATCAGCACCGACCCCGCATGACCGAGTCGGTCGGCCGCGCGAATCGTGCAGCTCCAGCGCAACTCGTGTGCGTACAACCGCGCGAACGTCTCCTCGACACACGCGTGCCCGACGACGAACGGCGGAATGACGACCTGCGCGCCCGCCTGCCGCACCGCCTCGCCGAGTGCGTGATCTTCCGCCAGGTGATGCGCGAAACGCGCCAGCCCGCCGATGCGTTCAAGCGTCTCGCGCGTGATCGCAATCGTCTGCCCGAAGCACGGCCGCGCGCGCCCGATGACGAGCCCGGTGATCACGCCCGGCAGGAAATGGTAGTTCGTCATCGCGACGGCGACGCCGGGCCAGAAGCCCGGCGACGCGACGCCGCGATACACGCTCGTCACGATGCCGACATCCGGCTGCTGTAGCGCGCCGACGACGGCGCGCAGATAATCGCGCTCGACCACCACGTCGCTATCGGCGAGACAGAGCACCGCATGCTCCGCATGTTCGAGCATGTTCACGAGATTGGCGATCTTGCGGTTCGGCCCGTACAGCCGCGCATCGGCGACGACCTTGATGTTCGCGTCCGGGTAGCGTGCGCGCAGCGTCTCGACGGCCGCGAGTGCCGCGTCGCCGGCATCGTGCACGCCGAACAGGTGCTGGATGGGTCCCGGATAATTCTGCACGAAGCCGCTTTCGAGATGCTGGACGAGATTCCATTCGTCGCCGTGCAGCGGCTTCGCGACGGTGACGCCCGGATACGCGCGCGGCTCCGCCGCCGCCCGGGAAAAGAACCGGCCGACCAGCACGCTGGCCGTGATCGTATACGCAATGCCCAGCACCACGCCCAGCCCGCAGACGATCGACATTGCCCCGGCCAGCGCGTGCAGCACATGCAGCAGAATCATGCTTCTCCCCAGTGGTGACCCGTACGACCGCGACGCCCGGGAACGGCGGCGCGCACGCGGGCTCACCCGTGCACGCCGCCGTATCGGTTCCCGTTGAGCCGGATATGAAGGACGACCCAGCGACGGTACGCGCAATCAGATGACACAACTACCGTGCGGCGATCGATACCGGTCATGCGCACATCGCCACATGCCAGCGCGGACCTGAACGCCGCGCCGGCAAGCTTGCGAACCGAAAGAATGGCGGCGGCGAGCGCCACGACGATCGAGAGGCGAAACGTCATCGTGGTAAAAAACGCTTCCGGTACGCGCCATGCAAGCAACGAGACCAGCACGAAACACTGGATGAACATGCCGGCCAGTGCGGCGATCAGCAGGTAGGCACGCCATCGCTCGATCGTCGAGGATGCCATCAGGATTGAACCTCCCGTACGGGCGACACGCATCGACCGTAGGTCGATCGAAAGGATCGCGGATTGACGGGCGGGTGCGTCCGGCTCGCGCCGCACGCACCCGCCCGGTTCGGGATCTGGGGAAACGGAGAACCGCCCGAGAAATGTCGTGGCCGATGGTAGCGGGATTAACGGCGCCAAACCTTAAGCGTTCTTCAGAATCGCGCGACATTCGCACGGGGTCCGATTACATTCCGTTGCACGGCGCGCGTGGTCAGGCTCGTACAATCGCGCATGTCCGTACACGAATCGACCATGCGACTCCTCCTTGTTGAAGACGACGACCTGATCGGCAGCGGCCTCGAGATCAGCCTCAGCCAGGCCGGCTATCACGTCGACTGGTTGCGCGACGGTCATGCCGCCGCCACCGCACTCGCGACGACGCGCTTCGCGCTCGTCGTGCTCGATCTCGGCCTGCCCGGCAAATCGGGAACGGAACTGCTGCGCGCGCTGCGCGAGGCGGGCGAGACGGTCCCCGTGCTGGTGCTGACCGCGCGCGGCACCGTGGCCGACCGCGTGCGCGGCCTCGACGACGGCGCGGACGACTATCTCGCGAAGCCGTTCGAGCTGTCCGAAGTGCTCGCCCGCTGCCGCGCGCTCGTGCGACGCTCGCAGGGCCGGGCCGGCGATGAAATCGTGTGGCGCGACATCACGATCGACCTGACCGCGCATACGGTGACGCGCGATGCGGCGCGCATCGCGCTCACGTCGCGCGAGTGGGCGATCCTCGTTCAGCTCGTCAGTCACCCGGGCGTTCCGCAGTCGCGCGCGCACCTCGAGGACAGCCTGTACGGCTGGCAGGAAGGCATCGAAAGCAATGCGATCGAGGTTCATGTTTCGAACCTGCGCAAGAAGCTCGGCGCGGAACTGATCCGCACCGTCCGCGGCATCGGCTACGTCGTCGACCTCCGATGATCGCGCGCTCGATACGACGCCGCGTGTCGCTGATGGCGATCGGCTGCGTGACCGTCGTCTGGCTCGTCGCCGTGTTCGGCAGCATCCACTACGCGACGCGCGAGATCGGCGAATGGGAAGACGCCCGTCTCGCCGAATACGCGTCGCTGCTGGTCAATCTCGCGCCGGCCGACCTCGACCGCCTCGCCCGCGTGCCGCCCGACGCACGGGTCGAACTCGCGTTCGGCGCGTCGGCGCACGGCGCCGCCAACGACGGCGATCGCTTGCCGCGCGACGTGCTGTTCGACGTGCGCGACGCGCAAGGCAACGTCGTTGCGTCGAGCCTGCCCGCGACCGCGGCAGCGTTGCCCGATGCGCGCGACCCGCTCGGTGCGCCGCGGACGATCGTCATCGGCGATACGCCGTGGCGCACGTACGCACTGCGCGACAGCACGTCGGGGCGCCGCGTGCGCGTGATGGAGACCGTCAATACGCGCAGCGACCTGGCGACCGGCATCGCGCGCGGCATCGTCCTGCCGTTGATCGTCGCGTTGCCGGTGCTCGCGCTGCTGCTCTGGGTCACGATCGCCCGCAGCCTCGCGCCGTTGAAGACCCTGTCCGCGCTGATCGGCGCGCGCGATGCGCGCTCGCTCGAACCGCTCGGCATCGCGACCGTGCCGGACGAAGTGCGCACGCTGGTCGACGCGATCGACCGCCTGATGGCGAGGCTGCGACAATCGATCGTGCGCGAGCGCGCGTTCACGTCCGACGCCGCGCACGAACTGAAGACGCCGCTCGCCGCGATCAAGGTGCAGGCGCAGGTGGCGATCGCGACCGACGATCCGGCGCACAAGCAGCTGGCGATGCAGCGCGTCGTGCAAGGCGTCGACCGCAGCGCGCGGCTCGCCGAGCAGTTGCTGCTGCTCGCCCGGCTCGACGAGTACGAACGCATTCCGACGCGCGCGGTCGTCGTGCGCGAACTCGTCGACGCCGCCATCGACCGCCATCTGGCGAAGGCCGCCGACAAGGACATCGCCATCGCGGCCGGCGGCCTCTCCACGCGCGCAATCGGTGCCGATCCGATCCTGATCGGCATCCTGCTCGACAATCTCGTCGACAACGCCGTCAAGTACGGCCGCCGTGGCGGGCGCATCGACATCGGCGTGTACGACGACGGCGCATGGCAACGCATCGTCGTGCGCGACGACGGGCCCGGTGTCGCGCCCGGCGAGCACGAACGGCTTGGCGACCGTTTCTATCGCGGCAGCGGTGCGCAGTCGCCCGGCAGCGGGCTCGGGCTGTCGATCGTCACCCGCATCGCGCAGTATTTCGGCGGCACCGTGCAGTTCGAGTCCGGCATCGGCGGGCAGGGCCTCGGCGTGGCGATCGCGCTGCCGTCGGCGGATGCGGACGGATCGACGCCGCGTGCTTAACGTTTCGTTAAGGATTCGACCGTAGAATCCCCCCAAAACCGTGTCCCCTTTCATCCGTCCGGAGTCTCCATGTCCGCACCCGCCCGTTATGACGCCGTCGCCCGTTTTCTTCACTGGCTGATCGTGGCGCTGATCGTCGCGCAATACGCGATCGGCTGGACGATGCCCGACGTGCATCGCGACACGCAACCGGTCGGCCTGATCGCCGCGCACCTGATCGTCGGCACGGCACTGCTCGCGGCGATGGCGTGCCGCGTGCTGTGGCGCGCGACGCATCGACCGCCTGCCAGCGACCTGTCGCCCGCGATGCGCGTGCTGTCGGGCGCCACGCATGGCGCGCTCTACGCGCTGCTGATCGCGGTGCCGCTGCTCGGCTGGATCAACGCGTCGTCGCGCGCGTGGGCCGTGACGCTGGTCGGCGTCATTCCGTTGCCGGCGCTGTCGGCGGCCGGCTCCGGATTCGGGCACGCGATGGGCGACGTGCACGGCGTCCTCGCGTGGGTATTGTTCGCCGGCATCTGCCTGCACGTGGCGGCCGCGCTGTTGCACCGCTTCGTGCTGCGCGACCAGGTCGTGCAGCGCATGATGCCCTGGTGATCGACCTGCCGGCTCATCGGAGCCGGTCGACCCGCTGATCGCGACGCCGCGCGAAGCGGCGTGCAATCGGCGGCACGACAACCGGCGCCCTTCGGCCACGTCGCGTGGCGCGCAGAAGGGCATGCGGCTTGCCGCCCCGTGAACACGACGGCCGGACCTCACACACGATCACGTCGGCACCTAATTGCTGGTTTGCACCGGCATGCCGGGAGCCGGCGCATGCGCGGCGGACGCCGCCATTCGCGCGCGATCCTGCTCGGCGAGCTTCGCCTCCGCGGCCTGGATGTCCGCCGGATACTCGCCGTCGTCGCCCTTCGCCGGGTCGTACCCGGCCGCTTCCAGACGCATCAGTTCGTCGCGAACCTGCGCGCGCGTCAGCGGCGCGGCCGCTTGCGCGAATGCCGACTGACCGACGATCGCGCCGATCATCGTCAGTAGTGCGATATATGTTCTCATCATGAACTCCTTCGATGTTGCGTATCGATCAACCGCGGGGAATGCGTGACCTGCGGAGGCAGGCCGGTACGTCAGCTGCCGAAATAGATCGTGCAGAAACTCGCGGGGCCGACGCATGCGGCCGCGCGCGGATGCGACGGCATCGTCGCCGGCCTGCCGGCTTCGGACGACACGGCCGGATCGCCGCCGATCGCGGTGCTCGCCTGGCGCTGCGGCATCCGTTCGGCCTGTTGCCGGAACAGCGGGCTCACGTCCGGATACGACGTGTCGGTCACGAAGCGCAACCCGTTGTGTTCCGCGTCGATCAGTTGTTGCGTGACCTGCGCGCGCGTCAGCGCCTGTGCCGACGCTTGCGTCGCGACACCCGCGACGGACATCGCCACCACCGTGGCGGCCACCAGCCAATGCGTATTCATGTTTCACTCCTTCAGAAGTCAACGAGACGACGTGCTACACCCGTATGACGACGGCCGGGCTGCGTTTATTCCCTGCCGGTCGATCCGCGCGACGGGCGTCCGTCAAACTGTCATTCATTCGTCAGCCGGCGTAACCTGACGTAACGCAGCGCCCGTTGCGGATCGGGCAGACTGACGTCACCTTCTGCGGATCGCACCCCGATCGACCATGTCCGTCGCTTACGACTATGCAGCCGGCCTGCTGCGCACCCTGTACGACCGCCATCTCGATGGCGGCGCGGTGCTCGACACGGCCACGTTCCCGGACGCCGAACGTTTCGTGCGCGCATGGCCCGCGATCCGGGCCGAAGCGCTCGCCGTCGCGCGCGACATGCCGCGCATCCCGCGCTTTCACGAAATCATGCGCGAGCAGTACGACATCTCGGCCAACGACGCACGCGACTGGCGGATGTTCATCATGCAGGCGTACGGCCAGCGATTCCCGCGCAACCTGGCGCGCTGCCCGACCATCGCATCGATCGTCGCGGCCTCGCCGGACGTGCTGTCGGCGTCACTGTCGTTCCTCGCGCCCGGCAAGCACATCCCGCCGCATCGCGGGCCGTTTCGCGGCATCCTGCGCGGCTATCTCGTGCTGTCGATGCCGAAGCGCGCGGACGGCTCGCCGGCCGCGGTGCTGAAGGTCGACGGTCGCGAATACCGGCTCGACGAAGGCCGCTTCCTGCTGTGGGACGACACGTTCACGCACGAGGTGTGGAACGACAGCGAGGCAGTGCGCATCGTGCTGCTGCTCGACATCCGCCGGCGCGGCATGCCGCGCCTGCTCACGTGGCTGTCGAATGCGGTGATCGGCGTCGTGCGGCTCGGGATCCGGATCCGCGGGCGGTCGATTCCGGTCTAGTTCCAGCGCGCAAGCGGCGCGCGCATGCCGGCGCAGCGCCCCCTCCCCCGACTTTCGGCTTCCTGCGGATCGCCTACACTACAGACCGTCCCTTCCGCACGGCTCCTGACAGCCACCGCCATGGCGCACCTCTTCTTCGCCGCGTCGATCCAGCGGCATATCGAAACGCCCGAACGCGACCTCGACGCGCGCACGGTCGGCGAAGCGTTCGACACCGTTTTCAGCGAGCAGCCGCGGCTGCGCGGCTACATCCTCGACGACCAGGGTGCGCTGCGAAAGCATCTGTCGGTGTTCATCGACGGCCAGCCGATACGCGACCGGCAGCGCCTGTCCGATGTGCTCGACGACGCCAGCCGCGTGTATGTCGTCCAGGCGCTGACGGGCGGATAAAGGGACGGATGCATCGAACCGGACCCGGCGCCCGAACGCCGGGCCGCCCGCTCAGGAGACATCGCACATGAACGATCGACTGCTCGTCGCCACCCGCAAGGGCCTGTTCATCCTGCATCCCGACGGGGGCGGCGGCTGGACGCCCGGCGAACCGCACTTCATCGGCGAACCCGTCAGCATGGTGCTCGCCGACCCGCGCGACGGCACGCTGTATGCGGCGCTCAACCTCGGCCACTTCGGCGTGAAGCTGCATCGGCTGCGCGCCGGCGCCGCCGACTGGGAAGAATGCGCGGTCCCCGTCTACCCGCCGCGACCGGCCGACGCCGTGCCCACCGGCACCGGCGACGCGGACGACGAGCCGTCCGGCACGCCGCAGCCGCCGTGGACGCTTCAGCAGATCTGGTCGCTCGAAGCCGGCGGCGCGGACGAGCCGGGCGTGCTGTGGGCCGGCACGATTCCCGGCGGGCTGTTCCGCTCCGACGACCACGGCGATTCGTGGGTACTCAACCGCGCGCTGTGGGATCGCCCCGAGCGCGCCGAATGGGGCGGCGGCGGGTACGATGCGCCGGGCATCCACTCGGTGATGGTCGATCCGCGCGACAGCCGGCACGTGACGGTCGGCATCTCGTGCGGCGGCGTCTGGCAGACCGCGGACGGCGGCGCGACGTGGCGCGTGACCGCGCAAGGCATGGAAGCCGACTACATGCCGCCCGAGCGGCGCGGCGAGCCGAACGCGCAGGATCCGCACCGCGTCGTGCAATGCGCGGCCGATCCGGACGTGCTGTGGACACAGCACCACTGCGCGATCTTCCGCTCGACCGACGGCGCCGAGCACTGGCGGCGAATCGACGCGCAACCGTCGAGCTTCGGCTTCGCGGTGGCCGTGCATCCGCGCGAACCGGACACCGCGTGGTTCGTGCCGGCCGTGAAGGGTGCGTGCCGCATTCCGGTGAACGGCCGGCTCGTCGTCACGCGCACGCGCGACGGCGGGCAAAGTTTCGAAAGCCTCTCGAACGGATTGCCGGCCGCGCCGGCCTACGACCTCGTGTACCGGCACGGGCTCGCGGTGGACGATACCGGCATGCGCCTCGCGATGGCGTCGACGACCGGCGGGTTATGGACCTCCGCCGACGGCGGCGACCACTGGCGCCAGGTATCCGCGCATTTGCCGCCGGTCTATTGCGTCAGCTTCGGGTAACGACGCGACGGTCGCCGGGCGCCATCCGCGCGACCGCCGCGCGCGTCTGCGCGATTTCCGCGTCGAGCCAGTCGAGAAACCGAGCGATCTGCGGCTCGCGCTCGCGCCCGGGGCGGCACAGTGCGACGAAACGCGCGCCGTCGAGCCGCACCGAAGGCTCGATCGGCATCAGCGCACCGCGCTCGACGTGCTCGGCGGCCAGCACCGAACTCAGCAACGCGACACCCTGCCCGTGCAGCACGGCCTGCAACGCGTAATGCTCGTCGTCGTAATGGCGAAACACCGCGCGTTCGAGCCACGTTTCGCGGCCGGCCGCGCGACACCACGACGCCCAGTCGACCGACACGGGCAGCGGGGTATCCCACACGGTCTCGATCAAGTCGAGCGGCTCGTCGGTGCGATGCGCATCGAAGCCGGTGGCCGCAAACGCGCCGAAATACTCGTCGATCAACGCGATCTCGTGCAGCGCGGGAAACGTGCGCGACGTCGCGCGAATCGCCAGATCGATCCGCGCCTCGCGTTCGAGATCGACGAGCGTGTTGCCGGTCTCGACCTTGATGTGCAGGTGCGGATCGATGCGGCGAAACGCGCCGAGACGCGGGATCAGCCACATCGCCGCGAAGGCGGGCGTGGTGGTCAGCACGAGCGGGCGCTCGCCGGCGGTATCGGGCCGCAACGCATCCAGCCCGCGGCTGAGCGCGAGCAACGCATCGTGGCTCGCGCGAAACAGTTGCGCGCCTTCCTCCGTCAGCCGTACGCCGCTCGCGCCGCGCTCGAACAGCAGCACGCCGAGCCGGCTTTCGAGCGACTTGATCTGATGCGACACGGCGGCCGGCGTCACGGACAGTTCGTCCGCGGCGGCCTTGAACGTGCCGAGCCGCGCCGACGACTCGAATACACGCAATGCGGTCAGGGGGATTTTCGAGAACACGGGGCCTCGCGGGCCGGATACGGCCGGGTTGAATTCGATTCAATCCGGGTGAGATTAGGTGAATTGAAGCGGGTGTGCAACGCGGCTAGCCTTGCGGGACGTCGCGGCACACCGCCCCGACGATTACCGTCCAACCGGAGAAACACCGTGCAAGGCCTACCGCGCAGAATCACGCAGGCGGTGCTCTACGAAGCGATCGCCATCTCCTGCATCTCGCCCGCGATCGCCGCGATCTTCAGGCAGGACCTCGTCTATTCGGGCGCGCTGTCGGCGACGATGTCGGCGATCGCGCTGCTGTGGAACATGATCTTCAATGCGCTGTTCGAGCGCTGGGAAGCGTCGCGCCGACAGCCGTCGCGTACGCTCGGGCGGCGGCTCCTGCATGCGACCGGATTCGAAGGCGGGCTCATCTTCATGCTCGTGCCGGTCGTGTCGTGGTGGCTCGACATCTCGTGGTTCGACGCGTTCGTCGTCGATATCGGGTTGTTCGCGTTCTTCTTCTGCTACGCGTTCGTGTTCCAGTGGGCGTTCGATCGCGTGTTCGACGTGCCGGCGGCGACGAAGGCGTCGTGAGCCGGACGCTTACGCACCGGCCGCGATTTTCGGCAGTTGCCAGCCGAAGCGCACCGCCGCCATCCGCAGCGCGAAACAGCCAAGGCCGCCGAGCACGGCCGCCACGACGGGCGGACACCCGAGTCGCCTGCACGACACGACGACGACCGCGCCGAGCAGCGCCGCGCTCGCATAGATATCCGTAACCAGTACGACCGGTATCCGCGCGAGCAGCACATCGCGTACGACACCGCCCCCGCATCCGGTCACGGCGCCCATCAGCGTCGCGATGAACGGATGGACGCGGAATTCGAGCGCCTTCACCGCGCCCGCGACCGCGAACAACGCCAGGCCGGCCGCATCGAGCGTCGTGAGGAGCGACGGCGAGAACGCGGCGACCCGCGCATGAAAGACGAACGCGACCAGCCCGGACGCGAACGCGAGGGCCGGATAGCGCCAGTCGCTGACGGCGCTGGGCGGCCGTGCGCCGATCAGCAGGTCGCGGATCACGCCGCCGCCGAGCGCGACGACGAGCGACAGCACCATCACGCCGAACAGGTCGAGTCCCGCGCCGATCGCCGCATTGGCGCCCTCGATCGCAAACACCGCCGTGCCCGCGAGGTCGGCGGCGAGCACGATGTGCTCGATGCGCTTCATGCGAATGAATGGCCGAAGCGCTGCATCGTCCGGTTGCAGCGTGTGTCGCCCGAAGCGGCCGCGCCGTTCGGCCGTGTGCCGGCCGCGTATTGCCATCCGGATGCATCAGGCGCAGTACGGATCATTGCCGTCTCCTCGATCGGGGATCGAGCAGTCTAGCGCATCGTCGGGCAACCGTCTGGCGGCTCGCGGCGCGGGCAGCAAAAAGCCCGACGCGTCATGCTCAAGGCACGCCGAGCTACGCCTTCGGCAGGCAGACCCGGCTTGCCGTCGAGCGCCGTCACGCCCGCGAGCCACTTGCCGAGCGCTTGCGGGTTCGCCTTCAGCCATGCGGCGGCGGCCTTGCTCGAGTAGACGGCGACGACGCCCTACCTGAGCGGCGCGAACCCGTATTGCGACGGATGCCCGGCCAGAATCCAGTCCGGATACGCATCGATACACGCGCGCTCGATGCAATCCGACACGCGTTGCGGCGCGTCGGCCTGCTCGAGATCAATCGGGGGGAAGATCCGGTGGTCGAACCGGCCAGCCGCAAATTCGAGATGGAACGGCACCAGCACCGCACCGGCGCGCGCGCCGATCCTGAACACGCCACGGTGAATCCGCGCCGGCCGCCCAAACATCGCGACCTCGATCGTCTCCATCGGAAAGCGCTGCATCAGGTACGGCGGCGCATCGGCGAACACCACGGCAACGCCGTTTCGTCGCAGCGCGTGCAAGACGCGCAGCCCGAGCGCATTGCGATTGACTTCGTCGTAGGTGTGCAACACGCGCACGTTCGGCATCAGCGTCGACTCGAAACCGCCATACGTATCCCGCGCGATGCCCGATACGACTGCGATCTCGGACAATTGCAGCGCGTCGCGCAACGCATCGATCACGATCACGTTCGCAAACTGCGACACGTAATGAAACGGCGACACGATCACGGGACGGCCGCCCGATTCGTCGCGAATCCGGGCGATCGCTCGAGCCAGCGCTTGCGTGGCCGCTTCGAGGCCCGGCCATTCGACATCGCGGCCGGCAGCGCGTTCGGCATGCAGGCGCCGATCCATCAGGCGCTCGAATTCGCCTGCCGCCATCGTCCGCCAGATGTGCGCACGGGTGAGCGCGACGTGGTCGCGCCCCCACTCGTAGCGCAACCGGCCCGCCCAGCGGGTGCGTGGGCTGCCGAGACTCCGCAAGACCCACACAGCCAGCGCCAACCGCTCGAGCCCGCGGCCCGACAGGCGCAGCAGCCATCGATCGCGCCAACCGAGGCGTCGCTGCCGCTTATCGGCCATCGTTGGTCAACCATCCGTTGATCCGCGCGACGTCGTCGAAATCCAGCGACGCGACACCGGATTTCAACGCGAGGTACGCGGCAAGCATGTCGTAGTGCGCACCCAGCCGCGCCTTGCGGCTCGCAAAAAGTGCCTCGCTCGCGCGCAGCACATCGAGGTTGGAACGACTGCCGACCCGGTAGCCGATCCGCGTCGCGTCGAGCGTTCGCTCGTTGGCCCGCACGAGGCGGCCAAGGAGTTCGCCGCGCTCGCGTGCCCAGTGCAGCCGCTGGAAGGCGTCGAGCGTGTCGGCCCCCGCCTGCCGGGTGGCTGCCTGCAGCGCGCTGCGCGCCTTGTCCTCACCCGCCAGCGCTTGCCCGAGGCGCGCCTGGATGTCACCGCCCGTCAGCAGCGGGATCGATATCGTCACCATCGCGGTCGTCGTGGTCGTCGGCTGCGCGAAACCCGATGCCGCACCCGCCGGCGTGTGGCTGCCCGTCAGATTCACGACGGGATACCGTTGCGCGCGTACTCGGCGAGCCTCATCCCGCGCGTCGCGCACGGCGAGTTCGCCGATCTGGACCGGATAGCCCTTCTGCTCCGCTTGGGCAACCCAATACCCGGCGTCGTCCGGATCGAGCAGCAACGCGGGCGTTTCGTCCGGCACGCGCGCGAACGGGCCGAGTGGCCGGCCGATCAGCGTTTCGACAATCCGGCGGCGCGAATCGACGGCCTGCCGCGCGTCGATCTGCTGCAGCCGCGCCGCATCGAGCTGCGCTTGCGCCTCGCGTACGTCGATCAGCGTCGCCTCTCCGGCCGCCCGTCGGTGCACGGTGATCTCGTGCTGTTCGGCAACCGCCGCCACATACTCCGTCGCGCGCATCAATTCGTCGGTCGCCGCCAGAACGTCGAAATACGCACGCCCGGCGCGCAGCATCAGCGCCTGCTGCGCACGCGCATAGGTCAGTTCCGCCTTGGCGGCCGCCGTTCCCGCCTGCCGATAGGCGATCCAGCGTTCCCAGTCGAACAGCGGCTGCGTCAACGATACCGTCCAGCCGTTCTGCCAGTAATGCATCGACGGAACGTCCCGCGTCGCGATCCGGTTGTACGTGCGTCCCCAGCCCGCATCGATCCGCGGCAACAGCGCGGCGCGCGCGCGCGGCACACCGAGACGGCCGACTTCGACATCCGAGCGCACGCCGGCGAGTTCCGCGTCGTAATCGAGCGCGCTGGTCACGACCGACATCAGGTCATCCGCAAGCGCGTGCTGCGACACGCAAGCGAGCGCCGCCGCGAGCAGGATCCGTCCGATCGTCATGCCGCCCCCGCGCGATTGGCCACGCCCGGCACTAGCACACCATCCACGAGTTCATAGCAGCGCTCGAACGTGGCGGCGAGCGAGCGATCGTGGGTGATCACGACGACCGTTCGATCGATACGCTGCAACAACGCCGCGATACGCTGAACGGACACCGCGTCGAGGTTCGACGTCGGCTCGTCGAGCAGCATCAGCTCGGCCGGCTGATACAGTGCGCGCGCGAGCAGCAGGCGCTGCCGCTGCCCCGCCGAGATGTTCGCGATCGAATCGCTGATGATCGTGCGCGTGCGCATCGGCAAGCGCATCACGTCGTCCAGCAGGCCGACCTCGTCGAGCAGACGGTTGATGCGCGCAGGGTCGGCATTTGCGCTGAACAGCGACACGTTGTCGGCGATCGATCCGCGCAGGATCAAGTCGCCCTGCCGCATCTGCGTCATGTGACGGCGAATCTCGTCGACCTCGAGATTCGCGTAGCGCACGCCGTTCAGCCATACGTCGCCATGCTGCGCGTGTTCGGCCGCGCACAGCAGCTTGAAGACCGTCGACTTCCCGCATCCGGACGGCCCCACGATCGCGATGCGGTCGCCGCGACGGATATCGAGACTCACGCCAGTCAACACGCGACGGTCCGACGCCCCATATGCAAACGAAACATTGCTCATCTCGATCGATTCGAAGCACCGCGTCTCGGCCGCGCGGCCGATCTGCTCCAGCGGCGTATAGCGCTCCGGCTCGCCGTCGACGATATCGGCGACCCGGGCGACCGGCACCGTCAGCATCAGGCGCGCGAACAGCGCGTTGATCGCCTGCGCGAGCCGCTCCGACGCGAGCGACTTGTAGATCATGAACGAATAGAACACGCCGACCGAAATCTTGCCGTCGAGCATCAGTCCGGCCGACAGCCAGGTAATCGCGACGACGTCCGCATAGTCGACGAATTTCAACACTGCGTCGCGCCAGGCCGTGAGCTTCGCGCTCTGCAGCATCGTCGCCGCGCACGCCTTGAATTTCGCCATGCAAATCGCCGTGCGCCGCACTTCGCCCGACGCGAGCTTGATCACCGGAGCTCCCCGGATCGTCTCGAACAGCAAGTCCTCGCATTCGGCCGTCCGTTCGAGCACCAGCATGTGCGCATCACGCATCGGCCGATACAGCGCGAATGCCGCGCCGACATACGTTGCGAATATGCCAAGCGCGACGCCGGCCAGCAGCGGGCTCTGCGCGAGCATCAGCAGCACCGCGATGCCGCCGACCGCGAGATCGATCCGCAGCGAGATCGCGGTGCGCACTGCGAATTCGTTGATTTCATCCTGTGACTTGACGCGCGCGAACAGGTCGCCGACGTTGCGCTTCTCGAAATACGGAATCGGGTGGCGCAGCAATTGCCCGATCAGCCCTTCGGTCATGTTCACGTTGACGAGCGTATGAACCAGCGCGGTCAGATACGACTCCACGAAGCGGCTGAACGTCCCGATCGCGAAAATGCTCGCGAATGTCAGCGTGAGAATCCGCAGCAGATTCCGGTTGTCGCTGGTCACGATCTGGTCGAGCACCAGGTTGCCGAAATACGGCATGGCCAGGATCGCGCACTGGCTTCCAAGCGCAACGAACAGGAGTTTGCCGATTTGCCCGCGCAACTGCGGGTTCAGCGCCCTCACGCGCTCGAGCGCGGCCGGCACGCGCGAACGTGCGCGAATGCGCGGCAAGCCCGGCGTCGGCGCACATTCGAGCAAGTAGCCGGACACGCTCGACAGGAACATGTCGAGCGCGACGCGGCGTCGCCCGACTGCCGGATCGATCACCTGCACATGGCCGCGGCGAACGCGCTCGAAGACGACGAAATGCGCGCCGCCGAAATGGATGATCGAGCCGGGCCGGATGTCGGCCAGATCGCCGGCGTCGAACCGATACGCCTGCACCGCCAGCCCGAAATCGTTCGCGACGTCGTAAAGGTCCATCAGCGTCAGCCCGTGCGACGACACCGGACGATGCGCGGCAATCACGCGTACTTCGGTCGCGCGCCCGAGATGGCTCAGCACCATCGCCAGGCACGCATATCCGCAGTCCGCGACTTCATTCTGGTAAATCACGCGCACGCGTCAACTCCGGATCATCTGGAACAGCGGTTCGAATACCCACTCGGCGATCGAACGGCGCTCGACGACGACGCTCGCGGTGCCATGCATGCCCGGAAGGATCCGCAGCGGCTCGCGGGGCGAGCCGAACGTCGCGCTGCGCACCGTCGCCCACGCCATGTAATCGGTCGGTCGCGCGCCGGTGGGCGCCGACGACGGCGACGAAGCCGTGGCCGCGGTCATCGTCGTGCCGGAAATCGAGTCGATGCGCGCGGCGACACTGCCGAAGCGGGCATAGGGGAACGCGTCGAGTTTGATGCGGACCGTCTGCCCTTCTCGCACAAACCCGCGTTGCCGCGACGGAATGCGTAGTGCGGCGGACAGCGACGGTTTCGGGCCGGTCGAGATCACGAGCGCGACGTCGTCGGACGCGAGCGCATTCCCCGGCACGAGGCCCGAAAACGTCACGATGCCGTCGTTCGGCGCCGATACGGTGATGTCCCGCCGCGCCGCCTCGTAACGCACCAGAATGTCCTGCACTTCACGATCGCGCTGCGCATGCAGTTCCCGGACCTGCGCGTCGAGTTCGCGGCGGCTACCGCGCAAGGTTTCGAGATCGGCAAGCAGCGCCTGATGCCGGGCATCTCCCTGGGCAATCTCCGCTTCGTTCTGGCGGACCTCGATGCGTGCCTGCTCGATGCGATCGGCAATGACGTAGTCGGCGGCGCCTTCGACACGGGCAAGCCTGCGCCGCGCGTCGTCGGCCATCTGCCGCAAGCGGTGCTGCCGATCGCCGAGTGCGTCGAGTTCGCGCGTGCGCGCCGCCTCCGTGCGCCCGACCGCCTGCATGCGAGCCTGCAGCGCGGCGATGCGATCGTCGAATTGCGCGTTCGTCGCGGCCGTCTGCCTGTCGCGCGACGCTTCGTCGAAGACCGGCCTTGGGCGGCCGTCGGCGGACAACGTCAGGTCGCGTGCCAGCCGGAACAGCGGCTGCCCCTTTCGCACCGGGGTGGCCGACGCCACGTACACAGCCGTCACGAGCCCTTCATGACCCGTAATCCGGACGTCGAACGGCGACACGATTTCGCACGGCACGTCCCGCTTGAGTTCGATCTCCTGGACACATGCAAAGACAATGCCCGCGCCGACGATGGCCGACGCGCAGTATGCGATCCAGCGCCACGACACATCCGCGAAGCGCGGCAGTTTTCCAGCTTCCCAATCCAATTTCGATGTTCCGGATGTCGGGCCGTCTGCGCGGCCCGGTAGCCTGCCGACCGACTCGCGGCGACAGGCCGCGTGCAGGGCGGAACCCGGTGCGACGCATCACGCGGCATACGTGCCGTGCATGAACGCGCCGGCGTGATGCCGGCGACGGAGTGGCAGCGGAACTGCGCGAACCGTCGACCGGTTCGCGACAGCCGGGAATCAGCGCTACGGCCGAATCGTCACGCCGCCACCGCCGGTGGGCGGCGTCGTGGTCGGCGGCGTCGTGGTGGGCGGCGTGGCGGTAGGCTGCGGCGCCGAGCGTGTGTTCTTTGTCGGCGTGCTCCGCCGCTTGCAGCAACCTCCCGCCAGCTGCGATTGCGCGAGCGTCGTGCGATCGATTTTTTTCATCTTCCCTGCTCCTTGGGTTGAAAGCGATTTGGCCAACCATGCCGCGGCCACGGGGCGCGGCACATCACTGGTACGACATCGTGAACGTCGCGAGACCGTTGGCCGTGCCGGCCTTGATGTCCGACGCCGTGCGGATGTAGCGCGCCGAGAACGGCACTTCGTAAATCGTGTTGCTGACCGTGCCGATCACGACCTGGTTCGGATTGCCGGCGACGGACGAATCGGGGCCGAACGAGATCGGCCGTGCGTCGGACAATATCTGGATGCCGAAGCCGCGCGCGGTCGAATCGCTCGTCAGCGACAACACATTCGAACGGTTGTTCGGCGACGAGACGTCGGTGAAGGTCACCGCAATCCTCGACGACACGCCCCGGCAATCGATCGAGATACCGAGCGGAACCGCGGACGCCGCACTGCCGACCCCGCCGAACATGTGCGCGCCGATCCGGCCGAAGCGTACGTTCACTTTGCTCGACGTCACGGTGCAGCTCTGAGATGCGACGCTCACCTGCGGCGTCGACAGCGTGACCGTCGACGCGGCCAGACCGCCGATGCGCTGCGTGAAGAGCAGCCCGCCGGCAATCACCGCGTTGGGCGGCACGTCGCTCGTCTTGACGAGTTCCAGCACGACCGGCGTGCCCAGATAGACGTAGCACTTGCCGCTCGCCGGATAGCCGCACCGCGACGCGGTATTGAAGACCGACACCGGTATGGTGTAAGAACCGGTGTCCGGCGCATAGCCGTCCGCTTCGAGGCGCAACCGGTAGCCGATGCCCCGGGTACCTGTCGGAATGATGCCGTTGGACGATTGCACCCCCGATCCGCTCTGGTTTTCGACGGTTGTCCCCGTCGTACAGTAGACGCCGACCGGCTTCGACTGATTGAACGAATAGGTGTATCGCGCGCTCGTGATGACGGTACCCGCTGGCGCATCGCGCGGCACCGTGACGCTCGCCGGCAGCGACAGCGATACGCGATAGACGCCGCCCGTGCCGAGTTCGCAGGCGGCCATCGCTCGCGACGGCAGGCATGCAAACACCAGCAGCGCCACGCCGGCGCAGAAGCCGGGCAGGCAGCGGCACGCCGCCGGGACAAATGACATACGCTTCAGCGTGTTACCACGACTTTCGTCGTTCACTGCAATTCCCCTTCGATGCATGATCGACTCCGCGAGCCGCCGACGCCACTGCCACGTCAGCCTCGCCAAGATATTCAGGGACCATGTATGTCGTTCGCCGCAGCCCAGCGTGTGATGTCGTTTCGCGTCTTTTCCGACGCACGACAAGATGCGGCCCGTCCGATCTTCGTCGGTCGACTGCAAACGAAATCGCTACCCGATCCTCGACAGGAACATGGCCGGTTGCACAAGGCGCCCGCAAGCATCGACCGAGTCATGTTGCCGTCCGCCTTGTGAGCTAGGCGTTATTCTCGTGCCCGGCTACGTCGAAGCCAATCGGACAAGTCAGAAATATCGCGACAAAGTGCGCGGGCGGAACACGCGTCGATCGGCGGATTGCCGTGTTTTATTTTTTGACGCGGGTAACGGTCAACCGGACGCTTCGCAAAACGTCACTGGACGCGGGAAGCGGCGCCGCGGGACCGGATCGTCACGGTGCCGCGCATGCGAAAAAACGCCCGCCCCGGTTTCCCGGAGGCGGGCGCTTGCAGCCCGAACCTGCAAACCACCTTCAATGCACGCCGAGATACGCCTTCACCGCCGGCAGACCCGGCTTGCCGTCGAGCGTCGTCACGCCGGCGAGCCACTTGTCGAGCGCCTGCGGGTTCGCCTTCAGGTACTCGGCGGCCGCCTTGTTCGGGTCTTCCTTGTTCATGATCGGCAACATCACGTGGTTCTCGATCGTCGTCGTGAACTGGAGGTTCGACACGAACTTCGCGACGTTCGGGCAGCGCTGCGCATAGTCGGGCGGCGTGGCCGTCAGCACCTTCGCTTCGCCGTAGTTCGGGCCGAACACGTCGTCGCCGCCGCTCAGGTAGTCGATCTTCATCTGCACGTTCATCGGATGCGGTTCCCAGCCCAGGAACACGATCCACTGCTTGTCGCGGATCGCGCGATTCACCTCGACCAGCATACCGGCCTCGCTCGACTCGACCATCTTGAACTTGCCGAGGCCGAACTTGTTGCCGTCGATCATCTTCTTGATCAGCAGGTTGCCGTCGTTGCCCGGCTCGATCCCGTAGATCTTGCCGTTGAGCTTGTCCGCGTACTTCTGGATGTCCGCGAACGACTTCAGGCCGCCCTGGTACACGTAGTCGGGCACCGCGAGCGTGTATTTCGCGCCGGTCAGGTTCGGCGTCGACAGCACCTTGATCGTGCCGGCCTTCGTGAACGGCTGGATGATCGGGTCCATCGTCGGCGACCAGTAGCCGAGGAACACGTCGATCTGCTTGCTCTTGATCCCGGCGAACGTGATCGGCACCGAGGCGATCGTCTTCGTCGGGTTGTAGCCGAGGCCCTGCAGCATCGTCGACGCGAGGCCCGTGGTCGCCGCGATGTCGGACCAGCCGACATCCGCGAAGCGCACGTTCTTGCATACGGGCGGATCGGCCGCATAAACGGCCGACATCGGCGCGGTTACCCCGATTCCGCACACCGCTGCGATCAATAGGCGCTTCATCTTGCTTCTCCTCAAAGTGATGTCGTTTGCTTGAATGCGGGATCGTTTATTGAAGCCGCGCGCCGCGATCCCGGCGACGTCGCGGACCGAATGTTGCGTGGCGGCGCCGTTCAGCGCCCCGGCAACCGTCTCTCGTAGCTCGGCGCATGGCCGAACTGCGCACGGTAGGCCTTGCTGAAATGACACGGCGAATGAAAGCCGCAGACCGTCGTCACGCGCGCGATCGACGCGTCGGTCGTGCGCAGCAGGTCGCGCGCGCGCTTCAGGCGCAGCGTCAGGTAATAGTGGGTCGGCGACACGTTCAGGTACACCTTGAACATCCGCTGCAGGTGCCGCTGCGACAGCCGCACGAGCCGCGCGAGTTCCTCGAGCGACAGCGGCTCCTCGATGTTCGCCTCCATCAGCCGCACGACCTCGATCAGCTCCGCGCGCGAGAAGCCGACGCGCGCATCGACCGGAATCGGCTGCGTGTCGGTCGAACTGCGGATGCGCTCCAGGATGAACTGCTCGGACACCTGCGCGGCCAGTTGCTGGCCGAAGCGCATGCCGACGAGGTTCAGCATCAGGTCGAGCGGCGCGGTGCCGCCCGTGCAGGTCAGCCGGTCGCGGTCGACGACGAACAGCTCGTCGGCGAAACCGACCTGCGGAAACTCCGAATGCAGCGCGGACAGGTTCTCCCAGTGCACGGTGCAGCGATAGCCGTCGAGCAGCCCGCTCGACATCAGCGCGTACGCGCCCGTGCAGATGCCGCCGAGCGGCAGCCCGCGCTCGGCAAGCGCCGCGAGCGTATCGCGCGCGCCCTCGTCGACCACGTCGCGGATGCGGATGCCGCCGCACACGATCATCACGTCGGGCAGGTTCTCGTAGTCGAGCGCCTGCGTGGGCCGCACCGCGATGCCGTTGCTGGCATGCGCGGGCGCGCCGTCGAGCGAGTAGATCGACCACTGGTAATGGTCGGCACGCCCGACGTAGTTCGCCATCCGAAGCACCTCGACCGCGCTCGAGAACGCGATCATCGAGAAGTTCGGCAGCGTCAGGAAGCCGAAATGGGCGAGGGACGAAACCGGTGAAACGCAGGCGGCGGGCGCCACAGCGACGGCAGACGTCACATCGGTCTCCTGGCGAGGAGGTTGCAGGGGGCCAGCCCCGCGGCTCGGGCCGCGGAAGCCGTTATCTGTTCAGGGTGAGCGGCCGGCGGGTGTACCGGCCGCCGGAGATCAGGCCTGTGCGGGCGCGGTCTTCACGCGAAAGAGCTGCTTGAGACCGGCGAACAGCGGCGCCTTCACCGTGCCCGGCGCACGGCCGAAGCTTTCGGTGATGCGGTCGAGAATGATCGCGAGCAGCACGACCGACAGACCGCTTTCGAAACCGAGGCCGATGTCGAGGCGCTGAATACTCGCGAGCACGTCGTTGCCGAGGCCGCCCGCGCCGACCATCGACGCAATGATCACCATCGACAGCGCCATCATGATCGTCTGGTTCACGCCCTGCATGATCGACGGCAGCGCGTTCGGGAACTGCACCTTGTACAGCAGCTGCCAGGGCGTGCAACCGAAGGCCTGGCCGGCTTCGACGATCTCGCGGTTCACGTGGCGGATACCGAGGCTCGTCAGGCGCACCGCCGGCGGCATCGCGAAGATCACCGTCGACAGGATCCCCGGCACGCGACCGAGACCGAACAGCATCGCGGCCGGAATCAGGTAGACGAAGGCCGGCATCGTCTGCATCAGGTCGAGGATCGGGCGCACGATCGCGGCGACCCACTTGCTCTTCGCGGCCCAGATGCCGAGCGGAATGCCGAGCACGAGGCTGATGATCGTCGACGACAGCGTGAGGCCGAGCGTGATGATGGTCTGATCCCAGAAGCCGGTGGCAAAGATCAGCAGCAGCGACGCGGTGGTGAACAGCGCGAAGCGCCAGCCCACCCGCCACAGTCCGACGCCGATGAAGATCGCCATCATCAGCCACATCGGGATCGCCTGCAGGCCATGCTCGACGAATGCGGCGAGCCCCTCGATCGCTTGACCGATCGCGTCGAACGTCTTCGCGTCGTGGTCGAGCAGGTAGTGAACGGACTGGTCGACCCAGGTACCGAGCGGAATCATTTCAGACATGGGAACCTCGCGAACGCGTGATGGCTTTCAGGATGAGCGCACGATCGACCGAGCCGCAGTAGCAGCCGTCGTCGTCCACGACGGGCAGCGCATTCGGGCTCGCGACCACACGTGCGACGACATGTTCGAGCGACGCGTCGTGCCGGATGCTTTCGATCGGCCGCACCGACGGCGTGTCCTGGCCGATCGCTTCGCGCGTGACGAAGCCGCGGATCTTGCGCTGGGCGTCGAGCACGAACGCATAGTCGGCACTGCCGTTCAGCGTCGCCGCGACGTTCGCGGCATCGCACTTCGACACGATCGGCACGGCGCCCGTCTGCATCAGGTCGCCGGCCGTCAGGTAGCGGCTCGTGTCGATGCCGTCGAAGAACGCGCGGACGTAATCGTCGGCCGGGTTCGCGATGATGTCCTGCGGCGTGCCGACCTGCACGAGCCGGCCGCCTTCCATGATCGCGATGCGGTTGCCGATGCGCAGCGCTTCCTCCAGATCGTGCGACACGAACATGATCGTGCGGCGCTGTTCCTTCTGCAGTTGCAGCAACACGTCCTGCATTTCGCGGCGCTTGAGCGGATCGAGCGCGGAGAACGCCTCGTCCATGATCATCAGCGACGGGTTCACGGCCAGCGCGCGGGCCAGGCCGACGCGCTGCTGCATCCCGCCCGACAGCTCGGACGGCAGCTTGTGCGAGAACGGCGCGAGGCCGACCTGCTCGAGCACTTCCATCGCCCGGCGCTCACGCTCCTTCTTGCCGACGCCGGCGACCTCCAGGCCGAATGCGGCATTCGACACCACGGTGCGATGCGGCATCAGCGCGAACGACTGGAACACCATGCTCATGTCCTTGCGGCGCAGCGCGGTCAGCGCCGAGCGGCGCGCCGATGCGACGTCGAGCCCGTCGATCATCACCTTGCCGGCGCTTGGATCGACCAGCCGGTTCACGAGGCGGATCAACGTGGACTTGCCGGAGCCGGACAGGCCCATCAGCACAAAAATTTCGCCTTCCTGCACATCGAAGGAGACGTTGTGCACGCCGACGACCTGACCGGTGCGCTTGAGCACATCGTCTTTCGTCGCGCCGGCGGCGAGCATGTCGAGCGCCTGCTGCGGGTTGCTTCCAAACACCTTGCACAGACCTTCGACCACGACCTTGGGGGCATCCATCGAAACCTTCTCCTCGTGTAGCGGGGACTCGCGCTTGTCATAGCGTGCCTACATAGTTGCCAGAAAAAACCCCGACCTGCCGACGAATTACGACAAACGCTTGCGCAAATACGACACACCCTCCAGCCCCGCCTGGCGGGCCGCGCCGCGCGGCGGCACCCGATTGCGGCGGTGCAATACGCGCACACCCAGCAACGACGGGCATCCCCCGCCGGACTTGTGCGCAGCAGCGCGGCACGCATCGCATGAGTTTTTGCGCCAACGCGCCTCGGCCGCGCGTCGCTTTGCGACAAATCCGCGTCCGATCCGGCGGCGCTCTGTTCAGACGAAAACATCCATCGCATTCACCGGTAAAAAGCATGACCGTGCAAAAAGCCGCGCGACGACACCGGACGGCGCACGCCGCGATACCGCCCCTACCCCGGAAATCCGCGACGGTCCGCTGTGTTACATTCCCCGCAAGCACGTTGAGCGCGACGTCGCCGCGGGCCTTTCGCACGAGAGGCCACCCACGCGGCACGCGCCTGCCGGTTCGCCTGCCGGCCGCGCTGAAACCGCCTCGATCCGGTGCGATCCTCGATCGAAGGACGATAACGATAGCGAGAGGGAGCAAGGCGTTGAACTGGGCATTCGCCGTAATCGGTTTCGTCGTGGGCGGCATCGCCGCCTTGATCGGGGATTTCTCGGCCGCGAGCGGTGCGCTGCTCGGAGCCGCCGCCGGGTTCGCCATCGGTCGCGCACTTCAGCAACGCCATCCCAGGAACACGCCCGCCGCTCGGGATGCGTTCGCGCTGTCCGCGACATCGCCCTCCGCGCCCTTGCCGCTCGCCGATCGCGTCGCGCGCCTCGAGGCGACCGTCGACACGCTCACGCGCGAACTCGACTCGCTGCGCGCCCAGCTGGCCGGCGCGAAGGCTGGTGCGGCGACCGCCGGAAACGTCGCGCAAACGGTGCCGGCCGGTGCGGCAACCGCGCCGCCGTCGACGCCCGTCCCGCCACCGCCGGTACAGTCCGCACAACCTGCCGCCGCACGAGCAGACACATCGGCCGCCGCCTCGATCCCGGCGCCTGCCGCGACGCCCGCGCCGGCCACCGCGGCGCGTCCGGCCGTACCCGCGTCGGCTCCCGTCGGCCCGACGGCAAGTCCCGCCGCCGCACCCGCCCGCCCTGCCCCGCCCGCGCCGCGCGAACCCGGCCTCGTCGACCGCGCATTCGGCGCCGCGCGCGACTGGCTGCTCGGCGGCAACACGGTCGTGCGCGTCGGCATCATCGTGCTGTTCTTCGGCGTCGCGTTCCTGCTCAAGTACGCGGCCGACAACAACATGCTGCCGATCGAATTCCGCCTCGCGGGCACCGCGCTCGCCGCGGCCGCGTTGCTCGCGATCGGCTGGCGCGTGCGCGCACGCCGCGCCGCGTACGGCCTCGTGCTGCAAGGCGGCGGCATCGGCATCCTGTACCTGACGATCTTCGCCGCGACCAAGCTTTACGCGCTGCTTCCGGTCGGCGCCGCGTTTCCGCTGATGGTCGCGGTCTGCGCGCTGAGCGCGTTCCTCGCGGTGCGGCAGAACGCGCTGCCGCTCGCGTTCATGGGCAGCGCGGGCGGCTTCCTCGCACCGGTGCTGCTGTCGACGGGCCAGGGCAACCACGTCGCGCTGTTCAGCTACTACGCGCTGCTGAACGCGGGCATCTTCGCGATCGCGTGGTTCAAGGCATGGCGTCCGCTGAACCTGCTCGGCTTCGTCTTCACGTTCACGATCGGCTCGGCCTGGGGCGTGACGGCCTACCGTCCCGCGCTGTTCGCGAGCACCGAACCGTTCCTGATCCTGTTCTTCCTGATGTATGTCGGCATCGCGCTGCTGTATGCGCTGAAACGCGAAATCGCGTTGCGGCACTACGTGGACGGCACGCTCGTGTTCGGCACGCCGATCGTCGCGACCGCGCTGCAGGCGTCGCTCGTGAAAGGCATGCCGTTCGGGCTCGCATGGAGCGCGGTCGCGCTGTCGGCGTTCTACGTTGCGGTCGCGGCCTGGCTCGCGCGGCGCCGCGACCGCCTCGGGCTGCTGTTCGAATCGATGCTCGCGCTCGCGGTGATCTTCGCGACGCTGGCCGTGCCGCTCGCGTTTTCGGGGCCGACAACGAGCGCCGCGTGGGCGATCGAAGGCGCGGCCATCGTGTGGCTCGGCGTGCGCCAGAAGCGTCTGCTGCCGTTCGGCTTCGGGTTGTTGATGCAGATCGCCGCGGCCGGCGCGTTCTTCACGAGCCTGCTCGGGCCGGCCGACGCCACCGCGCTGCCGGTGCTCAACAGCCCGTACATCGCGATGCTGCTGATCGCGCTCGCCGGGCTGTTCACCGGCTGGTGGCTGCACGGGCGCGACGAAGCGCGCGCGTGGCACGCGTGGATGCCGGAAATCGGCGTCGCGGCCGCTGCATGGGGGCTGCTGTGGTGGGTCAGCGGCGGGCTGCACGAGATCCTCGTCCATGCAAGCCGCCACGTCGATCTGCATGCCGACCGCTTCGTCGTCGACACGACCGCGCTGTTCGCGGCCGGCACCGCGTGGCTCGCGCACGTCGCGCGCCGCAAGCTCGCGTGGCCGCTCGCCGAATGGCCCGCGCTCGCGCTCACGCCGGTGCTGGCGCTGCTCGCGCTGCGCGCGTTCGATGCGCATGAAGCCCCGCTGTCGGGTATCGGCGCATTCGCGTGGCCCGTTGCCGTCGGCGCGGGGCTTGCATTGCTGTGGCGGCAGGCGCGCGGCCCGGCTCGCGCCGATGCCGGGAGCGGCACGGTGCCATCGATTGCCGCCGGCATCGTCGCGCCGCTGCATACGCTGATGTTCTGGACCCTGTGCGGGCTGCTGTCGCTCGAAGGCTTCTGGCGCCTGCGCGCGTTCGTCCCCGAAGGCGCATGGAGCTGGAGCGCATGGGCATACGGCTTCGGCGCGCTGCTCCTGCTCGTGTCGGGCCCCGGCGCGCGGCTGCGCTGGCCGGTCGCGGCGTTCCCGCGCGCGTACCAGGTGTGGGGCGCCGCGCCGCTCGCCGCGCTGCTGTGGTTATGGAGCATCGCGAGCACGGTCAGCGACGGCAGCGCGGCCCCCCTCTTCTGGCTGCCGCTGCTCAATCCGCTCGACATCGCGCAGTGTCTCGTCTTCGTCGCGTTCGCCGCGTGGCTGCGCCGCCTGAAAGCGCTCGGCATCGCGTGGCATCCGCGCGTGGTCGACTATGCGGCGATCGCGACCGTGTTCCTGTGGTTCAACGCGCTGATGCTGCGCACGCTGCATCACCGCTTCCACACCGGTTACGACCTCGACACCGTGCTGTCGTCGTTCGGCATCCAGCAGGTGTTCATGGTCGGCTGGAGCCTGTTCGCGTTCGCCGGGATGTGGCTGACGCGCCGCGACGGCATCGCCCGTATCTGCGCATTCGCGTCGCTGCCGCTGATCGTCGTGATGTGGATGTGGACCTTCTATGCGAACTTCACGCAGGACGGCGGAAGCTGGGCGCGCGTGCCGCTCTTCAACCCGCTCGATCTCGTGCTAGCAGTCGTCTATGCGCTCGCCGCGTCGTGGTTCATCCGCGCGCGCAAGCTCGGCGGGTCGTTCGGCAAGTATCGCGTCGCGCTGCTGAGCGCGGCCGGCGCCACCGCGTTCCTGTGGCTGAACGCGATCCTGCTGCGCACGCTGCATCACTGGGCAGGCGTGCCGTACGAATTCGGCGCGATGGCGGAATCGACGCTCGTGCAGGCCTCGGTATCCGTGTACTGGACGCTCTGCGCGCTCGCGATCGCGATCTGGGCCACGCGCCGCGGGCTGCGTCCGCTGTGGTTCGTCGGCGCCGCGCTGCTCGCGCTCACGGTCGTCAAGCTGTTCCTGTTCGACCTGTCGCACGTGACCGGCATCGAGCGCATCGTGTCGTTCATCGGCATCGGCGTGCTGCTGCTGTTGATCGGCTATTTCTCGCCGATGCCGCCGAAAGCCGCCGCACAACAGGACGAGCAGTCATGAAGCGACTCGCCGCCCTGCTCGGACTGGGCCTGCTCGCGTCGTTCGCGGCGGCCGACGGCATGCCGGACGTCGCACGCGTGACACAACGCTTCGCGCTCGACCTCGACGGCAGCGCCGCGTATTACCAGCTCACCGTGCCGCAGCTCGTGTATGCGGCGAGCCGGCGCGACGATCTCGGCGACGTGCGCATCTTCAACGGCGCGGGCGAACCGGTGCCGTATTCGCTCGACGCCCCCATCGCGGCCGCGCTCGCGGTACCACCGACGCGCACGCCGGTGCACTGGTTTCCGCTGCCGCCGGCCCGCACCGACAACGGCGGCGCGCCGCTCGGCGTGACGGTCGGCCCGGACGGCGCGCTGCGCGCGGCAAGCACCGCGCCGGCGCGCACGAAACATGGCGCCGATCTCGTCGACCTGTCGCATACGGACGGCACCATCGACGCGCTGCTCGTGCATGTGGGCGACGACCGCTACCAGGGACGTGTCGCGATCGAAGCGAGCGACGACCTGCGCAGCTGGCGGTCGCTCGGCAGCACGCAACTGCTGAAAGTCGGCCACGGCGACGACATGCTGGTGCAGGAGCGCATCGCACTCGAAGGCGCGGCGCCCCGCTACCTGCGGCTGGACTGGCTCGACGACGCACCCGCGATCGCGTCGATCGACGTGGAGACGCATCCGCGTGACGCTCGCGGAACCGATACCGCGTCCGTGCCGCGCCAATGGCGCAACGCCGTGCGCGTGCGCGCCGGCGATACGCCCGGCGAGTATCTGTTCGACACCGATGGCGCCTATCCGGTCGATCGCGTGCGCATCGACCTGCCGCAACCGAATACGGTTGCGCGCGCGACGTTGCAGAGCCGCTCCGACGCGCAGGCGCCGTGGCGCGACGTCGCGGGCGCCGTGCTGTTCCGGCTGCAGGGCAAGGCCGGCGAGCAGCGCAATCCGCCGCTCGAGTTCGCGGCGAATACGGACCGTGCATGGCGGATCGTCGTCGACATGCGTAACGGCGGGTTCGGCGGCGGGCAGCCGGCCGTCGCGATCGGCTGGCATCCGGCCGCGCTGACCTTCGTCGCGCGCGGCACACCGCCGTTTACGCTCGGTGTCGGCGACGCGTCGCTCGTGTCGTCGGCGGTGAGCCGCGAGGCGCTGCTGGTCGGCATGGCGCCCGAAGTGCGGCCCGCACGGGTCGGCGCGGCGCTGCCGGTATCGGCGGTCGCACCGGCGCCCGCCGATACCGACGCGACTCGCCGCTTCGTGCTGTGGGGCGCGCTGGTCGTCGCGGTCGGCGTGCTCGGCACGATCGCGTGGCGACTCGCGAAAGGCGGCGGCGACTCGCGCGGCCGCGACGCGTGACGCCGCGCGTCTTTATGCAGCGTTTATTAGGCACGCCCGTTTCTTTCGAAGGTCGCAACGCGTAACTGCGTACAGTCGTCGCATCGGAACCACGACGCGACGACATGCAGGAAACCTGTCCATCGCACGACCGGCCGGCACTGCGCACACGTCCGTGCCCGACGCTGCCGTTGAAACGGCTTGCGCTGCTTTTCCCGTTCGCGCTGTCACTGTCGGTCGCGCTGCCCGCGCACGCCGACGACACGCCGGCCGTGCCCGTGACCGCCGCCAGCACGCCCGCCGCGTCGCCGTCGCCCACCCTCGACACGATCGTCACCGCACTGCGCAACCGCTTTCACGTCGCGTATGCCGAAGCCTGCACGATCGCGCGCGCGGTGCAGACCGAATCGGACCGCTACGGGCTCGCACCGGCGCTGCTGCTCGCGATCATCGCGGTCGAATCGGGCTTCGATCGCCACGCGACCAGCGTCGCGGGTGCGCGCGGGCTGATGCAGGTGCTGCCCGCCGCGCACCGCGACCTCGTCGCGCATGTGAAAGACCTGTCCGATCCGGCGACCAATGTGCGGATCGGTGCGGCGATCTTCCGCGGCTATCTCGACGATGCGGACGGCGACGTCGAAACCGCGCTCGTGCGCTACAACGGCGGCACGAAACGCTATGCGCGGCGCGTCGCGCTGCGCGTGCAGCAATTCGATGCGCAATTGCGCCGGTCGAACGGCACCCCGGCCGATGCACTGCGGACGGCCGCGAATCCCTGAGCGCGACGCGCGACACCAGGGGGCGCCGAAAGCGTCTTCGCGGCCCCGCCGTGTTTCGCGCTGTGCGGTAATGCAGCCGGCGCTTCGACCTGGATGAACAGCGCGGCGCTTCGAGCAAGCGTCGGCGGGATGCTGCCGACGTACGTGCAAAACATCACCGGATGGCGGAACAGCGCACGCGGCGCGAGTCATGTCACATGAGCCACATGAGCCACATGAGCGAGAGGCATGGTGGGCGTCCTCTTGCCGGTGCGTCGCGCGACGGCTGCCTGCGTGCAACCGCACGAGCCGCGTCCGGGTTCCATACGACCATCTTATGAAGGTTCGCGTGAAGACCGCGGCAAAGGATCACGCCAGCGCATAAAAAGCGCGTAAACGTCCGTTCGCCGCGACGCGGCGGGGGTGTATCGAGGGCCGTACACGAGCGGGAGCGCCACACTCCGCTCACGTGACGCCTACGCGGCAAAAACCGGAAAGGGAACCGGGGCGCGGCGCTCAGCCGAACGTGTAGCGCCCGTGCTGGCGCGGCCGCCACGGCGACGAGCGGCAGCTTGCGGCACCGGCCGCACGACGCGCGGCCCAGCCCGCGCCGCGGCGCACGTGCAGATCGCGCCGGGCCACCGCGGCCACGCGCGACGGCAACCCATACGCAAGACGCCGCACGGCCGCGACCCGTGCGGCCAGCCGCGACACCGGCGACACACGCCGCGCAACGTGCGCGACGGGCCGCTTGCAGAGAATCGCGCTGTCGTAGCGCTTGCCGGCAAAACGCATCACGTCGACGACCTCGAAGCCCTGCGCGCCGTAGAACGCCAGCAAGTGCGCGGCGGGATGCGGCGTATCGAGTGCGAGCAGCGTGTAGCCGCGCAACGCGGCCCACTGCTCCGCGAACGACAACAGCAACGCGCCGATCCCGCGGCTTTGACAATCGGGGTCCACCGCCACCTGGCGCACGCTCGCGACGCCTTCGCGCCGGTACAGCGAGCATGCGGAGGACGGATCGGTCGCATACAGCGTCGCGGTGCCGACGACGCGCCCGCCACGGACGGCGACGTAGCACTCGCCGGCTTCCGCGCGGCGGCGCGTGACGTCCTCGTCCTGATCGACGCACGTGCAGTTCAGCCCCATCGCGCCGAGCCGCGCGAAGGCGCGATGCAGCATCGGCGTGAGTTGCGCATAGCTGTCGAATGCCGGATCGAAACGCCGTACGACCACCCGGTCGGCGCTCACGAAAGGCGGCGCGACGGAAGGACGTTCGGCGATCGCGTTCCAGGGTATCGACATGGCCATGCTCCGTGATGGGGATGCCCGAAGTCTATGAGCGCGCCAGCCGCTGTCGCAAGAAAAAATGTCGTAAAAGTTTGGGGAAGCGGGCGTGGCGGACGCGATGAAAAAGGTACGTCCCGCAACGCCGCACGTGTCGTTGCAAACCCCTGAAATCACACCGATCGTTGTTCGCGCAAGCACCCCGTCACGCGGCGATATCGATGCCGGGCACGCATGCCGTTGACACGTGCGGCGACGCGCTCCAGACTCGCTGCTCCCATACCGCAATGCGAGTGTTCATGGTCACCTGCTTCCTTCGCTACGTCATCGATCCGTACAAGCTCGCCGAGTTCGAAACCTACGGCAAGATGTGGATTCCGCTCGTCGAAAAGTTCGGCGGCACGCATCACGGCTACTTCCTGCCGTCCGAAGGCGCGAACGACATCGCGCTCGCGATGTTCTCGTTCCCGAGTCTCGCCGAATACGAGCGCTACCGCGAACGCTCGATGGAGGATCCGGCCTGCCAGGCCGCGTTCCGCTACGCGGAGGAAACGCGCTGCATCGTCCGCTATGAGCGCAGCTTCTTCCGGCCGGTATTCGAATAACGCGTCACGACCGAAAGCATCGCGCCCCGTTTTCCGGCCATCCTCGATGAACCAAAAAAAAGCCCCGCCTGCATCCGCGCGGCGGGGCCAACCCATGTCAGTAGAGACATCATGGAGGAGACGGATTCATCTTATCGACCTTGGCGCACCGTCCCAACCAAGCATTTCTGCTATCGATTTGCGCGGCCTCGCACACGTTTGCCCCGTCGCGCGGCATATCGATAGAACGAAAAGTCGTTTTCAGAGTGGCGGCGGGGTCGTTACCATCTGGTTTTAAGCCTGTGCTTAGCCGGGCAAGCCATCCCCCAGGAGCGCCCCTTGACTGCATTCGATCAACACCGCCGCCCGTTCGTCGTCGGTATCGGCGGCACCACCCGAGCCGCGTCGTCCACCGAACGCGCGCTGACGTTCGCGCTGCGCGGTGCACAGGCTGCCGGCGCACGAACGCGCCTGTTCGACGGCCCGTTCCTGCATACGCTGCCGCACTACGCCCCCGAACACAAAACGCTGACCGACGCGCAGCGCGAACTGATCGACGCCGTGCGCCAGGCCGACGCGATCATCATCGCGACGCCCGGCTATCACGGCGGCGTCTCCGGTCTCGTGAAGAACGCGCTCGACACGCTCGAGGAACTGCGCGCCGACGAACGCCCCTATCTCGACGGCCGCGCGGTCGGCCTGATCGTCACCGCTTACGGCTGGCAGGCGGCCGGCACCGTGCTCACGTCGGTGCGGTCGATCGTCCATGCGCTGCGCGGCTGGCCGACGCCGTTCGGCGCGACCGTGAACACGCTCGAAACACGCTTCGAAAGCGCCGACGACTGCTCGGATCCGAAAGTCGCCGCGCAGCTCGAGACGGTCGGCGCGCAAGCGGCCGAGTTTGCGCTCGCCTTCGCATCGCATCGGGCGGCGTCGCACGCGGCATCGGTCGATGCGCTCGCCCCCGTGCTGAAGATCGCCAACCAGTAATCTCCGCCGCATTACGTCGCGCGCGCCCGGCCGACAAGGTTCGACGGGCGCGCGCGGCGCGTTTTCCGATGCGCGACCGCCGGCCGCGCACGCCGTCGTCTCCCCTGCGTCGCCCTTCCCCCGCGTCCCCCCTCGATAACGATTCGGCCTGCCGCGTGATTAGCATTGGCCGAAAGATTGGTTCACGGCGCCGGCAGGTTTTCGTACGCTGAAAGTCCGAACTTTCTCCGCGCATGCCATGAACCGTACGATCCGCTACAAGGGCTATGAAGTCGCTCCCGCCGCTGCCCGGTTGCCGAACGGGCTGTTCGCCGCCAACCTGACGATCGAGCGGGCGAGCGGCGGGCCGTCGCCGCGCTCCGTGTCGTTCGATGCAATCGATTTCTTCTTCGAGGAGGAGCACGCGCTCGCCTATGCGTCGCGCTGGGGCCGCCTCTGGGTCGACACCAACGCGTGACGTCCGCCGGGCCGGTGTGCACATGGCCACTCGAAAATACGCGATTACGGAAGCTGTGCAAGAATCTTTCGATCCGCAATCGCATAACAATAGCCATGAGTGACACGCTGCAGGAAGAGCACGCAGCCGCAGATCACGCAATGCGCAACTGGACCTTCGAGAGGCAAGGTCCGGTCCGGATCGGTTCCGATGCGCACATGCAGATGTTCTGCCGCATGCTGCTCGACACACACAATCCGTACAAGCCGGCCGTGATCGACTGGCCGCCGCTCAAGCCCGACGAACTTCGGCGGCTCACGTCGCTGCCGATCTGGGACATCGCGGTGCAAACCGAAGGCCGTGCGTCGATCCGCGTCGCGACCTACGCGGCGACGGTCGGCGATCCGCTGCTGCGCCGCGCGCTCGAGATGGACGGCAACGAGGAAGCCCGCCACAAGGTCGTGCTGTCGAAGCTCGTCGAGGCTTACGGCATCCGGCTCGCGCCGGAGCCGCCCTACCCGGCGCCGACCGATCCCGAATGGTCGTGGATGATGACGGGCTTCAGCGAATGCATCGACAGCTTCTTCGCATTCGGCCTGTTCCGCTCCGCGCAGCGCTCCGGTTATTTCCCGCCCGAGCTCGTCGACACCTTCGAGCCCGTGATCCAGGAAGAAGGCCGCCATATCCTGTTCTTCGTGAACTGGTATGCGTGGTACTGGCGCACGATGCCGTGGTGGCGCCGGCCGTGGTTCTTCGCGCGTGTCGCGGCGGTGTGGGTGCAATTGATTCGCGACCGCATGAACATCGCGCGCGGCATCGATGCGAATGGCGCCGCGCGCGACGCGAACTTCCCGGCGACCGGCACTGCGGATATCGGCGACGCGCTGAACCCGCGCGAGCTGATCGAGCTGTGTCTGGCCGAGAACGACCGGCGGATGGCCGGGTACGACGAGCGCCTGCTGCGCCCGATGTTCGTGCCACGCATGGCGCGGTTCGCGCTGCGGTTTCTGAAGAAGTAAGACCGGAGGATTGCCCGGTTGCCGGGTCCGGCAACCGGCGATCGCCGCGTCTGCGGAACACCGTCACAGGCACGCTCGAGGTTCGCAAATGCCGCCCCTCGGCCGGCACTCGCTACCGCTACGACCGAATCGCTTTCAGGCCCTGCATTTTCTTGACATGCGTCGTCACGCCAACGTAGGTTATGTTCCGCGATGACAAGCCGGCGTTGGCCGTACCGGGGATGTCGCCGCACGCGTCGCGACAGGGCTGACGGTTCGTGAGTCAGGCCATGGCGCGGCCGGATCGTCAAGCCTCCCCTATACTACTCAGGATTCCAAATGAAATCGATTTCCCATGCCGTGGCCGGGATCGTCCTTGCCGGCGCCGCCGGCACCACATTCGCCGCCGGCTCCTCCATCTCGTTGCAATGCAGTTCGCCCTCCGGTGGCCAATGCACCGCCACCGGCACGACAACGCCTTTGAACATCCCGTCGACGAACCTTGTCTTCATGTGGCAAGGCCGCAATATCACGATGACTCCAATCGACGCGCATACGGTCAACGTTCAGTGCCTGACCAATCAGGCCGGGTTGCTGACCGCGCTGGCCGGATCGAGTGCGACGCAGGGGCCGTCCGCCACCGTGGCCATCGACTGTACGCCCGCAGTGAGACCGTGACGGCGGCCGCGCTCGTTCGGCAAGTCGGCATGTAGACACAAAGGATCGCCCGTGCTTCCGGGACGGGGCACGGCATCGAACCCGCGTTGTTCCGCCTTGGCCAGCAGTTGTCGGTTTGAAGCTTCGACGCGTCGAGCGCGCGTAGCCGCCATATGTCGCGTCCCCGACACAGTTGTACCCGCCCTTTTTTATGCGGCACACGGGCCAATTGTCACCCCTGATCTGACAATTTGGGGGGCCCTGCCGACATGCCCTGCCGGCGCGTTCAACAATCTGTCGTTACCCCGCCACAGGGCGGCCTCCCGCCGATTGTCCCGCCCATCCCGCTCCACTTACACGCCGATATCGTCAATAGGACAAATCCGAAAAAGAATGCTTGGGCGCTGATCAATTGCTCCGTAGCACTTTTTTACAACTTTGGCGAACCTGCCGGCCCGGAACGCCCGTCAGACGGGCACCGGCGTCGGCCAGGATGCGCAATTCAGCACAGTCGGATATTCAATATATTCAATTAAATTGATTTTCACGAAATCAATTAAAATAAAAATCAATTTGATATAAATCTCAAATTAACAGGTTAACAAGATTTCAAAGACATTATCCATCGGCCGGCAAATTAACCTTACATTGCTGAAAGAATTTTCCGATGCGCAAACGTTTGCTATTTCATTTGTCTTACTTTTGAGGCGTTCGCTTGTGTAACCCAGCCCACACAACAAGTGTAAGTACATGATTTTCATACCAAAATAATGATAGCCCCAAGCAAGCCAGAACCCAACGAGACACATTCTTACATCTTTCAAAATCATTCTTCATTGACACACGGAAACGCGGTTCATTAACCATCCTTTAACTTTCAAAACCGTCTATTTATCACTTTTTATCAATCTATAAAAACCACCTCCAATAAACTCCGCCCATCAATTTTGAGATTCGCGCGAGCGCACGGAGCATTCCTCTAACAAAAGAGACCGGTGTGTGGCGTGCACATTTGGAGGTAGCAGGACATGAACCGCACATACCGCTCGATCTGGAACGAAGCTCTTGGCGCCTGGGTCGCGGCATCGGAACACGATTCGGCCCGGGGCAAGCCGAACAAGTCGGCCGTCGTGAAGGCCGTTGCAGCCGCCGTTCTCGTCGCGGGGGCGGGCGTCGCGCATGCGCAGTATGTAGCAGGCAACGGCGGGGGCGGCGTCTCCGCAACGGGCGCACAGGCGATCGCAATTGGCGGTAACAACGGGAGCACCACGACGGCCAGTGGTTCGACGTCGATTGCAATCGGCGCGAACGCAACGGCGTCGGGCAACTATTCGCAGGCTTTCGGTCAGGCCACGACGGCGACCGGCGCAAGCGCGATCGGTATCGGCTCGGGCGCAAAGGCGCTGAACACGGGGGCGACGGCGGTCGGCAACGACTCCACGGCGTCGGGCAGCAGTTCGATCGCAATCGGCGGCGGCAACAGTTCGGGCTCGGGCGGTGCCGTTGCAGCCGGCACCAACGCCATTGCTTTGGGCCGCTTTTCCAACGTCAACTCGGCAACGACGTCGGGTATCGCGATCGGCTCGAACGCGGTCGTCACGTCGGCAGGCACCAACGGCACGGCACTTGGTTCGGCGGCCACCGCGGCCGGCTCCGGCGCGTCCGCCATCGGCAATGCCGCGACGGCAACCGGCACCAACGCCCTGGCACTCGGCGGCACGGCCAACTACGCGTCCAGCGTCGCGATCGGTGCAGGCAGCGTGACCGGCGCTACGGCACCGAGCGGGACGGGCTACCTCACCGGCAGCGCCGCACCGCTGTCGGAAGTGTCCGTCGGCAGTTCGACGGCACTGCGCCGCATCACCAACGTCGCCGACGGCTCGGCACCGCAGGACGCGGTCACCGTCGCCCAGCTCAGCACCGGCATGAGCACGACCACGAGCGCGATCGGCAGCCTGTCGACTTCGACGTCGACCGGCCTGTCGTCGGCAAACAGCTCGATTTCGTCGCTCTCGACCTCGACCTCGACTGGCATCAACTCGCTGTCCACGGGCATCAGCTCGGCCAATAGCTCGGTTACGTCGCTTTCGTCCTCCACGTCGACCGGCCTTTCGTCGGCGAATAGCTCGATCCGTTCGCTGTCGACTTCCACGTCAACCGGCCTCTCGTCGGCCAACAGCTCGATCACTTCGCTGTCGACGTCGACCTCGACCGGCATCAACTCGTTGTCCACGGGCATCAGCTCGGCAAACAGCTCGGTTACGTCGCTTTCGTCGTCCACGTCGACGGGTCTGTCGTCAGCTAACAGTTCGATCACGTCGCTGTCCACCTCGACCTCGACCGGCATTAACTCGTTGTCCACGGGCATCAGCTCGGCCAATAGCTCGGTCACGTCGCTGTCGTCGTCCACGTCGACGGGCTTGTCGTCGGCCAACAGCTCGATCACTTCGCTGTCGACCTCAACCTCGACCGGCATCAACTCGTTGTCCACGGGCATCAGCTCGGCCAATAGCTCGGTCACGTCTCTGTCGTCGTCCACGTCGACGGGTCTGTCGTCGGCCAACAGCTCGATCACCTCGCTGTCGACCTCGACTTCGACCGGCATTAACTCGTTGTCCACGGGCATCAGCTCGGCTAACAGCTCGGTCACGTCGCTGTCGTCGTCCACCTCGACGGGCCTGTCGTCGGCCAACAGCTCGATCACCTCGCTGTCGACCTCGACCTCGACCGGCATTAACTCGTTGTCCACGGGCATCAGCTCGGCCAATAGCTCGGTCACGTCGCTTTCGTCGTCCACCTCGACGGGTCTGTCATCGGCCAACAGCTCGATCACTTCGCTGTCGACCTCGACCTCGACCGGCATCAACTCGCTGTCCACGGGCATCAGCTCGGCCAATAGCTCGGTCACGTCTCTGTCGTCGTCCACGTCGACCGGCCTCTCGTCGGCCAACAGCTCGATCACTTCGCTGTCGACCTCAACCTCGACCGGCATCAACTCGTTGTCCACGGGCATCAGCTCGGCCAATAGCTCGGTCACGTCTCTGTCGTCGTCCACGTCGACGGGTCTGTCGTCGGCCAACAGCTCGATCACCTCGCTGTCGACCTCAACCTCGACCGGCATCAACTCGCTGTCCACGGGCATCAGCTCGGCTAACAGCTCGGTTACGTCGCTGTCGTCGTCCACGTCGACGGGCCTCTCGTCGGCCAACAGCTCGATCACGTCGCTTTCGACCTCCACGTCGACGGGTCTGTCATCGGCCAACAGCTCGATCCTGTCTCTGTCCACGTCGACCTCGACCGGTATCTCGTCGCTGTCCACCGGTCTCAGCTCCTCCACCAGCTCGATCACCTCGCTGTCCACGTCGACCTCGACCGCGATCGAAGCCGCCAAGACGCATTACTACAGCGTCAACGACGGTGGTACGCAACAGGCCAACTACAACAACAACGGCGCGACCGGCGTCAATTCGCTCGCCGCCGGCGTGGCCGCCAGCGCCGCGGGTACGAGCAGCGTCGCAGTCGGCGACACCGCGAACGCGAAGGCAAACGGTGCAGTCGCGATCGGCCAGAACGCGACGGCCAACAACGCCGGCGACGTTGCACTCGGCAGCGGCTCCACGACGGCGGCGCCGAACCCGACGCCGACCGGCACTGTCGGTGGCGTGACGGCGACGTTCCAAGGCGGCAATCCGACCAGCGTGGTCAGCGTGGGTGCGCCTGGCGCCGAGCGTCAGGTGACCAATGTCGCGGCCGGTCGGATCGCCGCGAACAGCACCGATGCGATCAACGGCTCGCAACTCTACGCTACCAATTCGGTCGTGGACTCGCTGTCGACGACGGTGTCGACGTCGGGCAGCGCCATCGCGTCGCTGTCGACCGGTATCACGTCGCTGTCGACGGGCCTCAGCTCGACCAACAGCTCGGTTACCTCGCTGTCGACCTCGACGTCGACGGGCCTCTCGTCGGCCAACAGCTCGATCACTTCGCTGTCCACCTCGACCTCGACCGGCTTGTCGTCGGCCAATAGCTCGATCACCTCGCTGTCCACCTCGACGTCGACGGGCCTCTCGTCGGCCAATAGCTCGATCACTTCGCTGTCCACCTCGACCTCGACCGGCTTGTCGTCGGCCAATAGCTCGATCACCTCGCTGTCCACCTCGACGTCGACGGGCCTCTCGTCGGCCAATAGCTCGATCACCTCGCTGTCGACCTCGACGTCGACGGGGCTCTCGTCGGCCAACAGCTCGATCACTTCGCTGTCGACGTCGACGTCGACGGGTCTGTCCTCGGCGAACAGCTCGATCACGTCCCTGTCGACCTCGACCTCGACGGGTCTCTCGTCGGCCAATAGCTCGATCACCTCGCTGTCGACTTCGACCTCGACTGGCCTCTCGTCGGCGAACAGCTCGATCACTTCGCTGTCCACCTCGACCTCGACCGGCTTGTCGTCGGCCAATAGCTCGATCACCTCGCTGTCGACCTCGACGTCGACGGGGCTCTCGTCGGCCAACAGCTCGATCACTTCGCTGTCGACGTCGACGTCGACGGGTCTGTCCTCGGCGAACAGCTCGATCACGTCCCTGTCGACCTCGACCTCGACGGGCCTCTCGTCGGCTAACAGCTCGATCGATTCGCTGTCGACTTCGACCTCGACCGGCCTGTCGTCGGCTAACAGCTCGATCACGTCGCTGTCCACCTCGACCTCGACGGGCCTCTCGTCCACGAATAGCTCGATCACGTCGCTGTCCACGTCGACCTCGACGGGCCTGTCCTCGGCGAACAGCTCGATCACTTCGCTGTCCACCTCGACCTCGACGGGTCTGTCGTCGGCCAACAGCTCGATCACCTCGCTGTCGACCTCGACGTCGACGGGCCTCTCGTCGGCCAACAGCTCGATCACTTCGCTGTCCACCTCGACCTCGACCGGCCTGTCGTCGGCTAACAGCTCGATCACGTCGCTGTCGACCTCGACCTCGACCGGTCTCTCGTCGGCGAACAGCTCGATCACGTCGCTGTCGACCTCGACCTCGACCGGTCTCTCGTCGGCGAACAGCTCGATCACGTCGCTGTCGACCTCGACCTCGACCGGTCTCTCGTCGGCGAACAGCTCGATCAC
>NZ_CADFDK010000004.1:0-95637 GCF_902832885.1 Burkholderia seminalis DSM 23518 | reverse complement strand
TCGACCTCGACCGGCCTGTCCTCGGCGAATAGCTCGATCACGTCGCTGTCCACCTCGACCTCGACCGGCCTGTCCTCGGCGAACAGCTCGATCACCTCGCTGTCCACGTCGACCTCGACCGGCCTGTCGTCGGCAAATAGCTCGATCACTTCGCTGTCGACGTCGACCTCGACGGGCCTGTCCTCGGCGAACAGCTCGATCACTTCGCTGTCCACCTCGACCTCGACCGGCCTGTCGTCGGCGAACAGCTCGATCACGTCGCTGTCGACCTCGACCTCGACCGGCCTCTCGTCGGCTAACAGCTCGATCACGTCCCTGTCCACGTCGACGTCGACCGGCCTCTCGTCGGCTAACAGCTCGATCGATTCGCTGTCGACTTCGACCTCGACCGGCCTGTCGTCGGCTAACAGCTCGATCACCTCGCTGTCGACTTCGACCTCGACTGGCCTCTCGTCGGCGAACAGCTCGATCACTTCGCTGTCCACGTCGACCTCGACGGGCCTCTCGTCCGCGAATAGCTCGATCACGTCGCTGTCCACGTCGACCTCGACGGGTCTGTCGTCGGCCAACAGCTCGATCACTTCGCTGTCCACGTCGACCTCGACGGGTCTGTCGTCGGCCAACAGCTCGATCGATTCGCTGTCGACTTCGACCTCAACGGGCCTCTCGTCCGCGAATAGCTCGATCACGTCGCTGTCCACGTCGACCTCGACCGGCTTGTCGTCGGCCAACAGTTCGATCGATTCGTTGTCGACCTCGACCTCGACCGGTCTCTCGTCGGCGAACAGCTCGATCACGTCGCTGTCGACCTCGACCTCGACCGGCCTGTCGTCGGCTAACAGCTCGATCACCTCGCTGTCGACTTCGACCTCGACTGGCCTCTCGTCGGCGAACAGCTCGATCACGTCGCTGTCCACGTCGACCTCGACGGGTCTGTCGTCGGCCAACAGCTCGATCACTTCGCTGTCCACGTCGACCTCGACGGGTCTGTCGTCGGCCAACAGCTCGATCGATTCGCTGTCGACTTCGACCTCAACGGGCCTCTCGTCCGCGAACAGCTCGATCACGTCGCTGTCCACGTCGACCTCGACGGGCCTCTCGTCGGCGAACAGCTCGATCACGTCCCTGTCGACCTCGACCTCGACGGGTCTGTCGTCCGCGAACAGCTCGATCACGTCGCTGTCCACGTCGACCTCGACGGGCCTCTCGTCGGCGAACAGCTCGATCACGTCGCTGTCGACCTCGACCTCGACCGGCCTCTCGTCGGCAAACAGCTCGATCACGTCCCTGTCGACTTCGACCTCGACGGGTCTGTCCTCGGCGAATAGCTCGATCGATTCGCTGTCGACTTCGACCTCGACTGGCCTCTCGTCGGCAAACAGCTCGATCACGTCGTTGTCGACCTCGACTTCGACCGGCTTGTCGTCGGCGAACAGCTCGATCACGTCGTTGTCCACATCGACCTCGACCGGCCTGTCCTCGGCAAATAGCTCGATCGATTCGCTGTCGACCTCGACCTCGACCGGCTTGTCGTCGGCGAACAGCTCGATCACGTCGTTGTCCACATCGACCTCGACCGGCCTGTCCTCGGCAAATAGCTCGATCGATTCGCTGTCGACCTCGACCTCGACCGGCCTCTCGTCGGCAAACAGCTCGATCACGTCCCTGTCGACCTCGACCTCGACGGGTCTGTCGTCCGCGAACAGCTCGATCACGTCGCTGTCCACGTCGACCTCGACGGGCCTCTCGTCGGCGAACAGCTCGATCACGTCGCTGTCCACATCGACCTCGACGGGCTTGTCGTCGGCCAACAGCTCGATCGATTCGTTGTCGACCTCGACCTCGACCGGCCTGTCCTCGGCAAATAGCTCGATCGATTCGCTGTCGACTTCGACCTCGACTGGCCTCTCGTCGGCAAACAGCTCGATCACGTCGTTGTCGACCTCGACCTCGACCGGTATCAGTTCGCTGTCCACCGGCCTGAGCAGCACGAACAGCTCGGTGTCGTCGCTGTCGACTTCCACGTCGACGGGCCTGTCCTCGGCAAACAGCTCGATCACCTCGCTGTCGACCTCGACCTCGACCGGCATCAACTCGCTGTCCACCGGCCTGAGCAGCACGAACAGCTCGGTGTCGTCGCTGTCGACTTCCACGTCGACGGGCCTGTCCTCGGCGAACAGCTCGATCACCTCGCTGTCGACCTCGACCTCGACCGGCCTTTCGTCGGCAAACAGCTCGATCACGTCCCTGTCGACCTCGACCTCGACCGGCCTCAACTCGCTGTCCACTGGCCTGAGCAGCACGAACAGCACGATCCTGTCGCTGTCCACGTCGACGTCGACCGGCATCGGCTCGCTGTCCACCGGCCTGAGCAGCACGAACAGCTCGGTGTCGTCGCTGTCGACCTCGACGTCGACCGCGATCAACGCAGCGAAGACGCACTACTACAGCGTCAACGACAACGGCACGCAGCAAGCCAACTACGACAACACGGGCGCAACCGGCACCAACGCCCTCGCCGCCGGCGTGAACGCCAGCGCGGCGGGCGCCAGCAGCGTGGCCGTCGGCGACGGCTCGAACGCGCAGACCGCAGGCTCGGTCGCGATCGGCCAAAACGCATCGGCAACGGGCGGCAAGGCCGTGTCGATCGGCTCCGGCAACACCGCGTCCGGCGACGGCGCGGTCGCGATCGGCGATCCGAACGTGGCGACGGGTACCGGCGCGGTGGCGATGGGTGCGAACAACACGGCGACCGGCGACGGCGCGGTGTCCCTCGGCAACCAGAACACCGCAACCGGCGCCAGCGCGCTCGCCCTCGGCAGCTCGAACCAGGCCACCGCGGACAACACGATCGCGCTGGGCAACCAGGCCACGGCCAGCGCCACCGGCGCCCAGGCCTACGGCTCGGCCGCCAAGGCCACGGCCGCCGATGCGCTCGCCTTCGGCACGAACGCCCAGGCGAACGTCGCGAACTCGATCGCACTCGGCGCCAACTCGGTCACGGCCGCGGCCGTCGGCACGTCGAGCGCCACGATCGGCGGCGTCCAGTACTTCTTCGCGGGCAGCTCGCCGGTCGGCGTGGTCAGCGTCGGTGCACCGGGCGCGGAACGCCAGATCACGAACGTCGCCGCCGGCCGGATCTCGGCCACGAGCACGGACGCGATCAACGGCAGCCAGCTGAACGCGACGAACAACGCGATCAACACGCTGTCGACGTCCACCGCGTCGAACGTCGCGTCGCTGTCGACCGGCATCAACTCGCTGTCGACCGGCCTGAGCACGACGAACAGCAACGTGGCATCGCTGTCCACGTCGACCTCGACCGCGATCAACTCGCTGTCGACGGGCCTCAGCACGACGAACAGCAACGTCAACTCGCTGTCGACGTCGACCTCGACGGGCATCGGTTCGCTGTCCACCGGCCTGAGCACGACGAACAGCAACGTGGCCTCGCTGTCGACCGGCGTGACGAACATCAACAACACGCTGAACTCGCTGTCGACGTCGATCAACAACAACACGACCCGCGCCAACAACAACAACGGCGTCGCGGCCGACATGAACGGCAAGGGCACCGACGTCCCGACCGTCACCGCCGGCTCGAACTCGGTGGCGATCGGCGCGAATTCGAACGACGGCGGTCGCTCGAACGTGGTGTCGGTCGGCAACGACCAGCAGCAGCGCCAGATCACGAACGTCGCGCCGGGTACGCAAGGCACCGACGCGGTGAACGTGAACCAGTTGACGCAGGTGCAAACGACGCTGTCGACGGCACTGTCGGGCCAGCAGGCGCAGATCAACTCGCTGGGTTCGCAACTGCAGCAGACCGACCAGATGGCGAAGCAGGGTATCGCGGCCGTCGGCGCGATGGCGTCGATCCCGCAGCTTGATCGCGACGCCAACTTCGGGATGGGCGTGGGCACGTCGACCTTCCTCGGCCAGAAGGCGATGGCGGTCAACATGCAGGCGCGCATCACGGAGAACCTGAAGGCGTCGATCAACGGCGGCTTCAGCGGCGGTCAGAAGGTGATCGGCGCCGGCATGCTCTATCAGTGGAAGTAACGCGTCGCGCCACGCGGCCGTCCGGCTCGCCAGCCGGACGGCCCGTGGCAGCCCCGACGGCCAGACGAACCCGCCGCGCAACCCGTGGCAGGCTTCAGTCAACCCAAGCATTGAGGATGTAACCGTGAACAAACTCGCTCTTGCGCTCGCGCTCTCCGCAACGGCCCTGGCCGCATGCTCGACCGCATCCGGCCCGACCTTCAGCGCCTCCGAACTGCAGCCGCGCGACGGCGTGCGTACCTTTCAGGTGGACTGCCACGGCCTGCTGTCGGGCCCGCAGACCTGCATGAAGGCCGCCCGCAAGATCTGCGGCGAAGAGCCGGTACGCGCCGTCGACTCGGCCCGCGCGCTGCGCGACAAGTCCGATCCCGCGACGCTCGTGTTCCAGTGCGGCGCCGCACCGGCCGAAGCGGCCTCGGCCGCCACGCCGGCCACCGCCGCCGTTGTCGAACAGGTGAACCTGTCAGGCGACGCGCTGTTCGCCACCGACCACGCAACGCTCGCACCGACGGCGCGCGAATCGCTCGACCGCCTGCTGAACGAGCGCAAGGACCACACGTACTCGCAGGTGACGGTCACCGGCTTTACCGATTCGGTGGGCAGCGACGACTACAACCTCGCGCTGTCGAAGCGCCGCGCCGAATCGGTCGCCGCCTATCTGAAGGCACACGGCCTGAAGGCCGACTCGATGACGGTGTCGGGCCGCGGCAAGGCCGATCCGGTCGCGTCGAACGCGACGCCCGAAGGCCGCGCGAGCAACCGCCGCGTCGAAATCCGGCTGCAGCACTGAGCAGCCGGCCGCCGCACGTGCGGCGGCCCGGTCCGGCAGGCCGCCAGGGCCGCGCCGGGCAACGCGGGCGCCGCTTCGCCGGCGCCCCGCCCCCGTGGGCCGGCGGGTATGTCAAAGTTCGTCACGGCCTGCCAAAAACGGCGATTTCCATGCCACAATCGCCGCAGACAGTCGCCGGGGCAGCCTGCCCGAATCGCGCGCCGTGCCAGGCGTGCCCGACGACACGCCGGAATCCGGCTGCCGCCCTCGCGAACCACGTCGCCCGATTCGCGTGCCGCGGCGCACCGGCGCGAATCCAACCATGACAACCCACGGCGCGCCGCTTCCAGGCCAGACGCTCGACGCGATGCCCGGACGCACGACGCCGCAGAGGAAACCAACCGGTGACGGACATCAATGAAGCCGCCGCGCGCGGCACCCGCAAGCAACGGCCGGCGGTCGGCATCTCGCTGTTTGCGCGCGACGGCCAGGCGATCTGGGAAAACGGCATTCACCAGAACATCGCGTTCCTCGCGATGATGCTCAAGCGCTCGGATCGCGTCGGTCCCGTCTATTTCCTGAACGGCGGCGACGCGAACGCGCTGCCGGCCGGCCTCGAACTCGACGGCCTCGACATCCCGCTCGTGAAGCCCTCCGACGTCACGCACGAACTCGACGTCGTGATCGAAATGGGCGCGCAGCTGCCGGTCGAATGGCTCAGGCACATGAAGGCGCTCGGCAAGAAGATCGCCGCGTTCTTCTGCGGGCACGTCTATGCGGGCCTGTGCGAAACGCCAATCTTCGGAAAACCGTCGGGACACGTGTTCAACGGCGCGCCGTTCGACGAAGTGTGGCTGCTGCCGCAATACGACAAGACCGCGGCGCCAATGCTGCAGACGATCCTGCGCGCGCCCGTCCACCTGATGCCGCACATCTGGTCCCCATACTTCCTGGAGCGCCGCGCCGCCGTGCTCGCCGGCGAAGGCGCATCGTTCGGCTATCGGCCGGGCCAGCGCCCGTGGCGCCTCGCGATGCTCGAGCCGAACATCTCGGTCGCCAAGTCCTGCCACTACCCGATGCTGGCGTGCGACGCGTTCTACCGCGCGCGGCCGGACGCGGTGCAACACATGTTCGTCGTCAACTCGATGCACATGAAGGAACATCCGACCTTCGTGCACTTCGCGAACAGCCTCGACCTCGTCCGCCAGCACAAGGCGACGTTCGAACCGCGACTCGATCTGCCGGGCTTCATGGCGCGCCACGCGGATGCGGTCGTGTCGCACCACTGGGAAAACGGACAGAACTATCTGTATTACGACGTGCTGTACGGCGGCTATCCGCTGATCCACAATTCGACGCTGATCGGCGACGCCGGCTATTACTATCCGGACTTCGACGCCGCCGCGGGCGGCCGCGCACTGCTCGAGGCGTGGCTGCATCACGACGAACGCCTCGACGATTACCGCGCGAAAGCCGGCCGGCTGCTGCAGTCGGTCTCGATCGACAACCCCGCGAACCTCGACGCGTTCGTCTCGCGTCTGGTCGCCTGAACCGGAGCATACGCATGTCGGACTCCAATGCCCGTCAAGCGCCCGGCGAGGGCAAGCGTCTCGTCGTCGGCGTGTCGCTGTTCGTGCGCGGCGCCGGCCAGTCGCTGTGGGAAAACGGCATCTTCCAGAACTGCCTGCTGCTGATCCTGCTGCTGCGCCAGTCGCCGCTCGTCGCGCAAGCCGTGATGGTGAACGGCGGCGAACAGGTCGCCGATCCGCAAATGATGCTCGGCGAGTGGGACGTGCCGCTGCTGTCGATGGACGAAGCGCTGGAACGCTGCGACGTGCTGATCGAAATGAGCGCGCAGTTCGGTGCCGACTACCTGCGCGCGTTCCGCGACCGCGGCGGCACGGTCGTCACGATGCGGGTCGGCAACGACTACGTGATCGACATCGAACGTGCGATGTTCAACAAGCCGTCGGGCTTCCTGTTCTCGGGCGCGCCGTACGACGCGGTCTGGACGATTCCCGAGTTCGAGCGCTCGTGCCTGCATTATTACCAGACCGGCCTGCGCGCGCCCGTCACGATCGTCCCGCACATCTGGCATCCGATGCTGTTCGACAAGGCGCGGGCGACGCTCGGCGCCGGTTTGTCGTTCGGCTATCAGCCCGGCAAGCCGCGCTGGCGCGTGACGATGTTCGAGCCGAACATCTGCATGGTGAAGACGAGCGTCATCCCGATGCTGGTGACCGAGGAGGCATATCGCGCGAAGCCCGATTTCCTCGAGTTCGTGCGCGTGTGCAACACGATCCACCTGAAGGAACATACGACGTTCGTCCACTTCGCGAAGAGCCTCGACATCGTGAACCACGGCATCACGACGTTCGAAAGTCGTTACGCAGTGTATGAGTTCATGGCCGCGTACGGCGATGCCGTGGTGTCGCACACGTGGGAAAACGCGCAGAACTACCTGTACTACGAGCTGCTGTACGGCGACTATCCGCTAATCCACAACTCGCCGTTCCTCGGCAAGGCCGGGTATTTCTATCCGGACTTCGACTGCCAGGCCGGCGGCCGCGCGCTGCTGCAGGCGTTCGCCGAGCACGACGCGAATCTCGACGCGTACCGCGAGCAGTCGAAGCACGTGCTCGACTCGGTCAGCATCTACAACCCCGAGAACGTCGCGGCCTATACGGACGCGATCGCCACCCTCTACCGCGACGCGTGACGCGCCGCCCTTTCCGGACTCCGACATGAACGCACGCCTGCCTCTTACCCGCGCCAGATGGCTGATCGGCTGCGCCGCCGCTTCGATCGCGATCGGCGCGCACGCGCAATCGGCCGGCGAATCCGCCGACGCGCTGCTCCGCGACTCGGATGCGGTGTTCAAGCAGCTCGACGCCGGCCAGTACGGCGCGGTGTGGACCGACGCCGCCGCGTTCGTGAAGGCGCGCATCAAGCAGGACCAGTTCGCGGCCGACATGCAGCATGCGCGCCAGTCGGTCGGCGCGGTCAGCCGTCGCGGCTGGGCGCAGGTCACGCGGATCCGCTACACGAATGCGTCGACGACGCCCGATGGCCTCTACGCGAACGTCGACTACACCACCACGCTGACGAGCGGCGCAACGGTCTACGAGAAGCTGAGCTTCCGCCTCGAAGACGACGGCCGCTGGCACCTGACGGGCTACGTGCCGCGCCAGTCGCAGAACTTCGCGCAATAAGCCGCCCGCCCCACGGAGCCGCCCCGATGAAACTCAATGTCGCGATTACGATGAACGTGCAGCGCGACGCGACGCAGTCGATCTGGTACAACGGCGCGAACCAGCACTGCGTGTACCTGTACATGCTGCTGAAGCAGTCGCCGCTGATCGGCGAAGTCTGGCTCGCGCACGACAACGGCATCACCGAGTATCCGCAGGCGTTGATGATGGACGCGTTCGGCGACGCGCTGCGGCCGCTGTCGGCCGTCGTCCACCAGACCGACCTGCTGATCGAGATGAATGCGTTCGTCGATCCGTCGCACACGGACGCCGTGCGCCGGCGCGGCGGCAAGTGCGTGTCGTACCGCTTCGGCAACGACTACGTGATCGCGGTCGAGACGATCAACTTCGAGAAGAACGACTGGAAGCCGAACCCGCACCGCGTGCAGTTCGACGAGATCTGGACCAACCCGCAGCACATGCACACGTGCGCGGCCTATTTCCAGGCCGTGTACCGCGCGCCGGTGATCGAGCTGCCGCACATCTGGTCGCCGTATTTCATCGAGCGCAGCCTCGACGCCGATCCCGAACTGAAGGCGCGCTTCGGCTACCGCAATCACGGCACGGCCAAGCGCATCGCGTTCTTCGAGCCGAACCTGAACGTCGTGAAGAGTGCGATCGTGCCGATGCTCGCCGCGAACGCGTGCTACGTCGCGCATCCGGAGCTCGTCGAGCACGTGTACATGACCAACACGTTCGACAAGAAGGAAAACGTCGCCTTCAAGCATCTCGCGCTCGGACTCGAGATGGTGCGCGACGGCAAGGCGACCGCCGACGTGCGCGCGCCGTTCGTCGCATGGGCCGCGCATCACACCGACATCGTCGTGTCGCACCACTGGGAAAACGGCCTCAACTACCTGCTGTACGACGCGCTGTACGGCAACTACCCGCTCGTGCACAACTCGCCGTTCCTGCGCGACGTCGGCTATTACTATCCGGACTTCGAGATCTTCGATGCGGCGCGTGCGATCGCGACCGCCGCACAGACGCACGACGCGCATCTCGACGACTACGCGGCAGCGGCTCGCCGCTGCCTGCACCACGTCGACACGCTCGCCGAGCACAACGTCCGCGCGTACTCGGAGCAGATCCGGAAACTGTTCGCCGACCGTGCACTCGGCTGACCGCCTTCGCTCGCGTTCACGTCCATGAACCAGACCATCCGCAACTTCGTCGTGATCGATTCGATCCACGGCCCGTTTCTCATCAACCGGCACTGCGCGCTGCAGGCCGAGGCATTGATCAAGACCGGCAGGCCACATATCCAGGGCGAACTCGACACGATCCTGCACGTGATCGAGCAACTGCCCGACGGCGCGATCGCGGTGGACGGCGGTGCGAACGCGGGGCTCGTGTGCGTGCCGGTCGCGCACCGGCTGCGCGCGCGCGGCGGCCGCGTGTACGCATTCGAGCCGCAGCGCACGCTGTTCCATGCGCTCGGCGGCACCATCGCGCTCAACGAGCTCGACAACCTCCACCTGCTGAACATGGGGCTGGCCGCCGCCAACGGCACGATGAAGGTGCCCGATGTCGACTACGGGCAGGATGCCGATTTCGGTTCGGTGTCGCTCGTCGACGGGCAATCATCGGGCGGCACGCCGACGCCGGTCGTCCGGCTCGATTCGCTCGGCCTGCCGCGCCTGGATTTCCTGAAGCTCGACATCGAAGGGATGGAGATCGACGCGCTGCGCGGCGCGCGGCGGCTGATCGAGACGCATCTGCCGTGGTGCTGGATCGAATACTGGAAAGTCGGCGAGGCGCCGATCATCGATACGTTCGCCGGTCTCGACTATACGTTCTACCGGATCGACGGACTGAACATGCTGTGCGTGCCGAACGCACGCTGGGACCGGCAGCGCCTGCTGATCTCGGGCGACCCGCTCGCCGTCGGATCGGCAACCGGAAACGGCGCGGATCGCGCGGCGGCCGCGCCCGCCGACGCCGACGCGCCCGAAACGAACTGGAACCGCGCACTCGACCACGAGTCGCGCGGCGAGTGGGGGCATGCGATCGATCGCTGGCAACGCGCACGCGGCCGCGGGCTCGACGACGATGCGATCGCGTTGCAGCTTGCGTCGTGCTACGGCTTCGCCGGCGCACCCGAGGCCGGGCTTGCGGCACTCGACCATTTCGGGGACCCGGCCGCACTGCCCGACGCGGTGCGCGGGCGCATCGAACTGGCGCGCTCGGCACTGCTGCTGCGCGCCGGCCGGCGCGACGAGGCCGCGCGCGCCACCATCGACAGCGAAAACGTGCTGACGTCCGCACAGTTCGGGCTGCCGACGGAGCGGCTCTACCAGGGCCAGCCGCTGCACGGCAAGCGGCTGCTCGTGCTCAGCTACGGCGGCATCGGCGACCAGCTTCAGTACGCCCGCTACCTGCATGCGCTCGACGCGCTCGGTTGCGCCGGCGTGACCGTGGTCGTGCCCGACGCGCTGGCCGGCCTGCTGCGCCATACGTTCCCGCGTATCGAATTCGTCGGCGCGCACGGCGCGTGGGTCGACACATCGCAGATCGCACACGACTACTGGTGTTCGTTCCTGATGCTCGCCGCGCAGTTCGGCTACGCGCCGGCGCCGGAAGGTGCGCCACCCGCTTACCTGGCGTGTCCGCCCGCGCATGCCGACGCATGGCGCGAGCGCGTGGCGCGCGACGGCCACGCGGCCGGTACGCGCCGCATCGGGCTCAACTGGCGCGGACGCGACGAAAGCGACGCACGCTTCCATCGCGCGGCCAGCCTGCGCGACTTCGCCCCGCTTGCCGGGATGCACGGCTACGCCGCGTACTGCATCAACCGCGACCTGTCCGCACAATCCGAACAGTCGGACCTGCCGGTCACCTTCCCGCATCAGGCGATCGGCGATTTCAGCGATCTGGCCGCGCTGATGCTCGCGATGGACGCCGTGGTGACCACCTGCACCGCGCACATCCATCTCGCCGGCGCGCTCGGCGTACCGGCCGTGCTGCTGCTCAGCCCGAAAGCCGACGCCCGCTGGGAAACCGGTTCGCGCAGCGCACTCTATCCGGGCATCCGGATCGTGCGCGCCGCGCACGTCGGCCGATGGGACGATGCAGTCGACCGCGCGATGGTGCTGGTGCTGGGCGGTTTCGGAAAGGATTGACCGGCTTGACTGGCCGCGTGACCGAGCCGCCGCGGCGCAGCGGGCCCGCACGCGCGGCGGCTGCCCTACACCGGCACGCGATCGCCGCTTTGCGCGGCGAACACGCGGCCATGCCGCCGCCCCATGCGGGCGAGCACGGCAAAACAACGGATCGCCTGCCCGCTTGCACTGCCGGATTGCCTGGCGAGGCTGTCGGACACGCCGCGCGCGATCGCCGAATCGTCGCCGCACGCGCCGGCGATGACGCCCGCGTAATAGTGCCGCGCCGCCAGCTCGCGGCCGTTGGCATCGATCGGTTTCATCCGCTGAATGCGGCGCGCGACGGCCTTCAGGCCGTCGAGGTACGGCGCGACATCGATCGGCACATCGGTCGACTCGGCGCCGAGTTGCCACAGCATGTCCGCCAGTTCGGCGATCGCGACCAGGTCGCGCGCATCGGTTGCCTGCGTGCCCGTTCCGGCTCCGGCCTTCGTCCCCGCCATGCCACACCCCTTTGCGATTCGTCTCACCCTCGCCCGGCACCGGCGCGTCGTGCGCGCCGCCCCGCCCGTTCCCGCGCCGTCACACGGCGGCCGGCGACCGCCATGAAAAGCGGATGCCCTGCGCCCAGGCGACACCGGCATCCACGATGATCTGCCGGTCGATCTCGCTCTCCACGCCTTCGACGACGACGTGCCGCGCGCCTTCGTGCGCGAACGCGATCAGCCTGCGGAACTGGTAACGCCCGATCGCGTTGCGCTTGATCATCGACAAGACCGACCGGTCGAGCTTCACGATGTCGGGATTGCCGACCACCAGATTGTTCAATGCGCTGAAACCGACGCCGAAATCGTCGATCGCGATCCGGCAACCGGCCTGCCGGAAGCGGTTCACGAACGACCGGCCCGCGACGGGGTTCAGCGGCCCCGTCTCCGTGATCTCGACCACCAGCCGCGCCGCCACCGACGGCTCGCGCTCGAGCCGCCTGAAAATCGCCAGCCACGCGTCGTCGACGACCGCGCTCGCCGCCGCGACGTTGCAACCGAGCACCGCGGCCGGATCGGCGCGCAGCGCGTCGATCGTCCGGCCGACCACGAGCCGGTCGAACCAGCGCATCAGCCCGAGCGCCTCGAGGCGCGGCAGGAATGCGAGCGGCGGCAGCGCATCGCGCTCGCCCCAGCGCAACCGCGCCAGACGCTCCTGATACAGCACACCGCCCGACAGGTCGGCCCGGCACACCGGTTCGTGCGCGAACCCGAGCCGGCTTTCCACGAAACTGCGTACCGACGCGAGGTCGGCATGATCGTCGGGGGCGCCGAACACGAGATCGATTTCGTCACGATTCGCTTCCCGATTCGCCTCCAGGCGAGCTTCGACCGCATTCATCCGGCGCTCCGGCAAATGGCGAGCCGCCGATCGCGGCTCGACCTCAACAAACACGCGGAGCAAACCTACCCTGACGCGCTCCGCCGCCTACCCGGCCCATCCTGTTATGACGATTTTTTCCGGGAGCGTACTTTTCGCTTCGGCGCGCCGTCAAATTCGATATTTTCAGTGATATTCAACTACTGCCAATACACCATGCACGCATCATGCCGACAGTGCGACAGGTTACACAACACAAAATACGGAACCTCGAATCCAGCTCGCTTATCTTCATCGCCCGGACAGTTTTATCCGAATCGATTTCTTTCACGACATTACGGGACTGCAAATCGAAAAATCGTTAATTGATCAGACTAAAGCAGATGCACGAATCACCGTTTTCCATTGATGCACGGGCCCGCGACGCAAGCCCGCGACGCAAGCCCTCGACCCGGCCCGCCATCCGCCGGAAACCGGCCGCCGCGCATCATTCGATCACCGCAGCATTCAATTTTCTCGCTGCAAACGACATTATTTAATCTCGAAACAGAATTCACCGCGTCAAATCAATAATATCAAGTTTTATTTATATGATGATTATGAATTGAACCATATTTAACAATCTTAAAGACTTGTTAACCTATAAAATTGTTTCCGACGGACTTCCCTCGGAGCCGTCAATTTCGTGCCTTCAAAACCGTCGAACCGATCGGGTTCGGCGGTTTCTTTTTTAACGGCACCATTTCGTCAGACATTAGGGCGGGACAACCCCGATGGCGGCCGACGGCGCCATGAAAGTACGCCGTGGAAAATCGAGCCTTATGCGGCCGGCGTGCCGATCAGGTTCGCGAGCAGCGCGTCGTACTCGGCGACGAGCGCCGGATTCGCCGACGTGTAGCGGCCGAGGATCTCCCGCTGGCGCCGCGTGTATGCTTCCCAGTCGTCGTCGTGCGTATGCAGCGCACGCAGCAGCGCGTCGGCGCCCTGCTGCACGTCGTTGTCCGGATAGTAGTAGCCGAGGTCGGGCGCGAGGCTCGCGTTGTGCACGAGCGGATAACCCTGCCAGCACACGTCGAAATAGAAGTAGTTCAGCGGGTTCGACCATTGGTGCGACACGACGATGTCGGTCAGGTCGGCCAGGAACACCGGCGTGTCGAAGCGACCGACGAAGCTCGCCTTGCCCGCGCGCACGATGTCCAGGTAATTCATCAGCATCACGAACTCGGGGCTGTCGTGCGCGAGGCGATCGGCGTTCGTCACGTGCGTGAAGCAGATCGCGTCGGGGTCGCGCCGATACGCTTCGTCGATGATCAGCATCGGATACACGCAGAACTTCACGACGTTGTGGTTCGGCTCCATCACCGTCAGCCGCTTGCCGGGCTCGCTGCGTGGCCGGTATTCGCCGTGCTCGGGCAACGTCTGCGCGCGTGCGGTGAGGAACATCGGATCCCACACGAACGGCACGACGCGCCCCGGGCAGCGGCGCAGCGACTGCAGGAACGGCAGCGACGAAGGCGCGATCTGCGGAATCGCCCATACCTCGTCGTAGCCGCGGTTGATGAACAGCGAATCCCACAGCCGGCGGCCGAACAGCATCGACTCCATCGCGTTGATGTACTCGACGCCGCAGCAATAGCTGACGAGCTTCGCGCCGCGTGCTTTCAGGTAGGCCGTCTGCTCGCCGTCGATCTGGCCGCCGAGCTCGATCACCACGTCGAGCGCATCCTTCATGTCGGCGAACGCGCGCGTGTCGTACACGTTGCGGTCCCACGGCAGCGCGTCGGTGAGCGGCACGTCGGTGGTGTTGACCAGCGTCACGCGGTAGCCGTGCGGCGACGCCATCAGCAGCTTCGCGAGAAACAGCGCGTTCTGCTTGATGCCGTTGATCCACAGGCTTTCGTCAGGGGCACGCAGTCCGATCGTGATACCGATGCGCAGGCCGTTCAGGACAGGAGACGTCATCGTCGGCAGGATGGAAGGTTGAATGGGAGCGGCATGGCGCAGTGTAGCGCGCGAAGCGCCGCCCGCGTCAAGCGGCGGCGGCCAACCCGGCATTCTAGCGGAGCGCCGTCCGCACACTGTCAGACATGGTCAGCGCCCGCCGCGGCCGTGCAAATCCGCCGGATCGTTATGCGATACTCATGCCACCCGCTGCGCCACCGGCCGGCAGGCTTTTCCGGGGTATTCGAGCGGGCACGCACACGACCACGCCGCACCTCGATGACAAGAAAGGCTGACAGAATGGACCACGATGCCGCGCAAGTCTTCCAGAAGATCCACGACGAACAGGGGTGGCACTCGCAGGAAAGCGTGTCCGGGTGGGGTTCGGAGCTGAAAAACACCGTGCAGGTCATTCGCGAGCTGCCGGGATTGCTGCGCCGCTTCGGCGTGCGTTCGATGCTCGATGCGCCGTGCGGCGATTTCAACTGGATGCGCCATGTCGACCTCGACGGCATCGACTACATCGGCGCCGACATCGTGCAAAACCTCGTGGCGGCCAACCAGGCAACGTGGGCGGCGCCGAACCGCCGGTTCGTGCATCTCGACCTGTTGCGGGATCCGTTGCCGGATGCCGACCTGATCCTCTGCCGCGACTGCCTGTTCCACTTTTCGCACGCCGACGTGTTCCGCGCGTTCGAGCGTTTCGCCGCGACCCGCGCGCGCTATCTGCTGACCACGACCTTCATCTATCGCAGCTATCCGCGCAACGCGGCAATCGCGACCGGCCAGTGGACGCCCATCAACCTCGAGATGCCGCCGTTCGACCTCGCCCCGCCGCTGACGCTGCTCGTCGAAGGCAGCAACGAATGCATCATCTACGGGGGCGACATCGGCACCGTGCCGATGTCCGATCGCTGCCTCGGGCTCTGGAACATGGAGAGCGTTCGCGAACGCTTGCGGCGCAGGCCGCTTCCCGGCCTGCGGAGCGCGCGATGATCGTCCTCAGCCATTTCAGCCAACCCGCGCCCGCCAGTCTCGAGAATCACCGCTGGTACGCGCAGGCGCACGGCTATCGTCACGAGATCGTCGATGCGTCCGCGATGCCGCAGGCGCTGCCGTTGCGGCCGCTGTATCGCTACGAATCGCTGCTCCACGTACTGCGCGGCGCGCAGCCCGACGCACTCGTGCTGCTGCTCGGCGAAGACGCGGCGATCATCGAGCCCGTCGCGCTCGAACGCCTGATGGCCGGGCGCGACATGCTGCTGGTCGACGCGTTCGCGCCGCCGCTGCCGCAGGTCGACGTGCAGATCTGGCGCAACACGGCGGACGTGCGCGCGATCGTGACGCAGCTCGTGCAGCGCTGCAAGCTCGGCAGCGAGCCGAAGCTGACGTCGGAGGCCGCGCTGTTCGATGGGCTCGACACGCATCGCTACCTGGAATTGATCGACGGGTTGTACGCCGTCATGCCGTGCGGCCCCCATCTCGATCCGATGTGGAGCCGCGAGCCCACCTTCGCGATCAGCATCGACGACACGCCGCACGATCCCGCGCGCAAGGGCGCGACGCCGCGTTTTCGCGACACGCTCGTCGCGTACGTCAATCGCTGCCGCGCCACCGGCCGGCCGATGTTCTCGTTCGATCATGCCGCGGCCGCACCGGACGAAGCCGCCGAGCGCTGCACGTACAATCCCGGCCGGCCGATCGCGCTGATGATGCTGTACACGCCGAACATCGGCAGCTACGCCCGCGTCGCCGAACGCAATTTCCGGCGCTACTGCGACACGCACGGCTACACGCTCCACGTGCATCGCGACATCCCCGCGGAGATCGGGCTGAACGCAACGGGCAACTGGTTCAAGCCGTGGCTGCTGCACGCGTACCTGCAGCATCATGAATGGGTCGTGTGGCTCGATGCCGACGTACTGATCGCGAATCAGCAGCAGCCGCTGGAACCGTTGCTCGACGGGCGCGACTGGCTGCTCGCGCAGGATATCGGCCAGTGGGCGTTCAACTCGGGCGTGATGGCGTTCCGCCGCACCGAACGCAACGACGCGATGCTGCGCGACCTGATGACGACGATCGCCGCGCTGCACGACCGGTCGAGCGTCTACGCGAGCGACGGCGACCAGCTGCATTTCATTCGCGCGATGGAGCGCGACGGGCAACTGCACGGCGAAGGCGTGGCCGATCTCGTCAGCTTCAACACGCCCTGGCTGTTCCGCCGCGCGGACAGCTACATCGTGCACTACTACGGCATGTGGTCGGCGATGCGCGCGCTGATGATGGCGCATGACGACGGGCTGCCGGGCTGACACCGCCGCTTCGGCATCGAACCCGCAAGGACGACGCGCCGGCCGGCTCCTGCCGGCCGGTGCGTCGTCGCACCGGATACCGTCAGATCGGCGTGATCGTCGGCGCGACGGCCGCCGGATCGGTGACGCTGGCCCTGCCGGTTTCGACGTGCCCCGCGATGCGGCGCGTCCAGCCCGCGTTGCCGGCCACCGCGAACTGCAGGTCGTACCACTGGCTGCTGCACGACAGGTCCCAGCGCGCTTCGATGCGCTGCCCGGCGGGAATCGTCAACGTGCGCGCCGCGCCGCCGTACGCGACATCGGTCGCCGTGACCGTGAGCGTGCCGGTGCCCGCATTGGCGATCGTGACATAGACGTCGCCGTTCGCCACGTCGTAGCACGGCGTGATTTCAGGCTTCGCGGCGGCATCCGCGGCGGCCGAACCCGCAAAGCGCCGGAAATAGCCGTTCGGCCCCCACACGCTCACCAGGTAGTTGCCGTTCGCGTCGAGCGCCCACGTGTCGGTCAACTGCTTGCCGGCCTCGACCGTATAACGGCGCGGCATCGCGGTCGGATCGCCCGTATAGACCCAGAAGTGCGCGCCCTGCGTGCCCGAATTGGCGAACGTCACCGCATAACCTTGCGCCTGGAGCCGGCCCGTCACGTGCAGCTCGTACGGCAGCGCGCGAGCCGGCCGCGTGCCGGGTTCCTGCGCCGTCACGACCTGCTGCGCGGTGCTGGCCGGCGCCGTCTGCGACGACGCGCGCGAGCATTGCAGGTCCGCCTGCGCGACATATGCCTGCGTACTCGGCAACGTCGGCAGCGTGGCATCCGATCTGGAGAAATCGAGCGCCGACGTCAGGTCGCCGCAGATCGCGCGGCGCCACGGCGAGATGTTGGTTTCGATCACGCCGAAGCGCTTCTCGATGAATTGCAGCACCGACGTGTGATCGAAGACCTGCGAGCACACGAAGCCGCCCTTCGACCACGGCGACACGACGAACATCGGCACGCGCGGGCCGAGGCCGTACGGCAGGTTGTCGGCCGTATACGTGCCGGCCTGCGTCGACGTCACGACATTGTGCCGCTCGAGCGACACGTCCACCGTGCTCATGCCCGAGCCCGGCAGCGTCGGCGCCGACGGCGGCACGACGTGGTCGAAGAAGCCGTCGTTCTCGTCGTACATGATCAGCAGGACGGTCTTGCTCCATACGTCCGGGTTCGACGTCAGCGCATCGAGGATCGTCGACAGGTAGTACGCGCCGTACAGCGGCGTGAACTTCGGATGCTCCGAATACGCGGCGGGCGGCAGCAGCCACGAGACCTGCGGCAGCGCGTTGGCCTGCACGTCGGCCTTCAGCTGCGTGATCGGGCGCGTGCTCATCCCGCGCGTCTGCAGCGACGAACCGGCCGGCGCATTCACGAAGTTGTTGAAGCACGCGAGCATGTTCGTGCCGTAGTTGCCGGTGAAGTTGTCGAACCCGGTGCCCTGCTGGTAGATCTGCCACGAGATGCCGGCCTTCTCGAGCCGCTCCGGGTAGGTCGTCCAGCTGAAGGGCGGCAACTGGACCTTGTCGAACGGGTTGTCGATGTAGTCGGTGTTGTCGAGCAGCGGGCCGCCGCCCGTGCCGAGCGGATCGACCATGCCCGTCATCAGGTACATGCGGTTCGGGTGCGTGTTGCCCGGAATCGAGCAGAAGTAGTGGTCGCACACCGTGAACGCATCCGCGAGCGCGTAATGGAACGGGATGTCGTCGCGAACGTGATAGCCCATCGTCATGTTCGACTTCTGTACGGCCCACTGATCCGCGCGGCCGTTGTCGATCGCGCCGTGCGTCGTCGCCCACGTATGCGGCAGGCCGCCAATGCATTGCGCGTTGACGCCCGGGTTGGTCGTGTCGTAGCGGAACGGCGCGATCACGCTCGTCTTGTCCTCCTGCCGCGGCTGGAACCACACCGGCTTGCCGTTCGGCAGCGTGACGGGGAAGCGATCGTTGTAGCCGCGCACGCCGCTCAGGTGGCCGAGGTAGTGATCGAACGAGCGGTTCTCCTGCATGAACACGACGATGTGCTGCACATCCTGGATCGTGCCCGTCACGGAATTCGGCTCGATCGCCAGCGCCTTGCGGATCGACTCGGGAAGCAGTGCGGTGGCGGCGGTCGCGCCGGCGAGACCGGCGGAGAACTTCAGAAAATCGCGTCGCGAATGGTTGGCCATGCTGGTTGCTCGTGATTGGATTTCTGGTGAAAACAGCCGGTATCAGGAAGCGGGCGACGATGCCGGTGCGGTGAAACCCGGCGGGCAATGCATCTGCGCGGTGGCGACGACGGCGCCGCCGCACGCGGCCTTCTGCTGCGCGACGGGCGCGGCGGGTGCGGTCAGGTCGTCGTTGCAGGCGCCGAGGAGGGCTGTCAGCGCGATCAGGCCAACGACCGCGAAAGGCCGCAGGGCCGACTTTCGCATAACGGTTCTCCGTGGGGGTGATGACGTGACACGGACGCGAACCCGCGTCGGTCATATCGACGCCGAGATGCTATGTTCGACTTGTTACACGACGGTGTCGAGTAAAGGGAGATCGACGCGCACGCGGAGCGCGGCACGTGGTGGCCTGGCCGGAACGACGCGATTCGTAAGTCGTTCGAAAGATTGATGTTGCCTGAACGTACGGCTTCGCGGGCCGACGACATCGGGGCGGCGCGGCCGAAACGGCGCGCGCACCGTGATTCGCGAAGCATTCTTGTGCAATGCCGGCCGCAGCGCACCGGCTTGCACACGGCGTGCAGACTGGCGTCAGCCTTCCGCCATCATCAGCAACTGCGCGCCATCCGCGACCTGGTCGCCGACGCCGTACAGCACTTCCGCGACGACGCCCGCGCTCGGCGCGCCGATCGTGTGTTCCATCTTCATCGCTTCCATCACGATGAGCGGCGTACCGGCTTCGACCTTCTGGCCCGGTTCGACCAGCACCGCGATCACCTTGCCCGGCATCGGCGCGGTCAAACGTCCGCCGCCCTGCTCCGCATCGCCCGCATGCGCGAGCAGGTTGCGCCATTCGAACGTCTCCGAGGTGCCCTGCGTGAACACATGGAATGTGTCGCCGTCCGCATACACGCGGCCGCTGCCGCGCACGCCACCGACTATCACGTCGAAATCGAGCGGCGTGGCGCCGCGCGTCCATGCGAACGGTTGCGCGGCGTCATCGCCGGTCGCGAGTCGCGCGCCGGCGCCGTCGTCCTCGTAGGTGACCGTCACGTCCGCTTCGCGATCGGCCGCATGCCATTCGAGCGTGCGGCGATAGCCGCCGTTCAGCCGCCAGTCCGGCAAGGCGCCCCACGGCGATGCACCTTGCGCGGCCGCGCCGCGTTCGCGCGCGAGCAATGCCGCGCACGCAAGTGCAAGCGCCGCGCGCGGCGGCTGTTGCGGCGCGAACAGCGCATCGTGGTTGCGCTCGATCAGCCCCGTGTCGAGATCGGCCGTCGCGAACGGTTCGCACGCGACGATCCGCTGCAGGAACGCGGCGTTCGTATGCAGGCCGACCACCTCGCACGCACGCAGTGCACGCAGCATCAGGCCCAGCGCTTCCGCACGGTCCGCGCCGTGAACGATCAGCTTCGCGATCATCGGATCGTAGAACGGCGTGATCGCATCGCCTTCGCGCACGCCGCTGTCGACGCGCACCGCCGCACCGATGTCGAACTCGACGCCGGCCGGCAGCCGCAGGTGCTTGAGCGTGCCCGTCGACGGCAGGAACCCGCGCGCCGGATTCTCCGCATAAAGACGCGCCTCGAGCGCATGGCCCCGCACGCGCAGATCGTCCTGCTGCAGCGGCAGCGGCTCGCCGGACGCGACGCGCAATTGCCATTCGACGAGATCGAGCCCCGTGACCATTTCGGTGACCGGATGCTCGACCTGCAGGCGCGTGTTCATTTCCATGAAGTAGAACGCGTCGCCCGTCATGATGAATTCGACGGTGCCCGCGCCGACGTAGCCGACCGCGCGCGCCGCCGCGACGGCCGCTTCGCCCATCGCGCGGCGCACGTCGTCGGGCAGGCCCGGCGCCGGCGCTTCCTCGAGCACCTTCTGGTGACGGCGCTGCACCGAGCAGTCGCGGTCGAACAGGTACACGGTATTGCCGAGCGTGTCGCCGAACACCTGCACTTCGACGTGACGCGGGCGCGTCAGGTATTTCTCGATCAGCACGCGGTCGTTGCCGAAGCTGCTCGCGGCCTCGCGCTGGCACGACGCGAGCGCCGCCGGGAAATCGTCGGAGCGCTCGACCACGCGCATCCCCTTGCCGCCGCCGCCCGCGCTCGCCTTCAGCAGCACCGGATAGCCGATTTCGTCGGCTTCGCGATGCAGGTTGCCGGCATCCTGGTCGTCGCCGTGATAGCCGGGCACGAGCGGCACGGCAGCCGCATGCATCAGCGCCTTCGCGGCGGCCTTCGACCCCATCGCCGCGATCGCGTCGACCGGCGGCCCGATGAACACGATGCCGGCCGCTTCGCACGCGTGCGCGAAATCTTCGTTCTCCGACAGAAAACCGTAGCCGGGATGGATCGCCTGCGCGCCGGTCGCGCGCGCGGCTTCGATGATGCGCTCGATGCGCAGGTAGCTGTCTGCCGCTGCCGATCCGCCGATGTGCACGGCTTCGTCGCACGCGGCCACGTGTTTCGCGTTCGCGTCCGCGTCGGAATAGACGGCGACGCTCGCGATCCCGAGACGTTTGCACGTCGCGGCGACGCGGCACGCGATTTCGCCGCGGTTGGCGATCAGAATCTTGTCGAACATGGCTTCGATGTCGTCCGGAGAGTGGGGGTCACGCGATCATTCACGCCACGACGGCGTGCGCTTTTCGAGGAAGGACGCGATCCCTTCGCGCGCTTCCGCGCCGGCACGGGTCCGCGCGATCCAGTCGGCGGTCTGCTCGATCAGCGTCGCATCGAGCGGGCGGCCGGCCACGTCGGCGACGAGCCGCTTGCACGCCTTCACCGCGTCGGGACCGTTCGCGACGAGCGTCGCGGCCAGCTTCGCGACCGTTTCGTCGAGCGCATCGGCCGGTACCGCGTCGTGAATGAAGCCGAGCGACGCGGCCCGCGCGCTGTCGAACACCTCGGCCGTCGTGAAATAACGGCGCGCCGCGCGCTCGCCCATCGCCCGCACGACGTATGGCGCGATCGTCGCGGGGATCAGCCCGAGCCGCGCTTCCGACAGGCAGAACTTCACGCCGTCGGCGGCGATCGCGATGTCGGCCGCCGCGACGAGGCCCACGCCGCCCGCATAGGCGTCGCCGTGCACGCGCGCGATCACCGGCTTGCCGCAGCGATGGATCGCCTCGAGCATCCGCGCGAGCTTGCGCGCATCGGCACGGTTCTCGTCGTCCGAGTAACCGGCCATCTTCTTCATCCAGTTCAGGTCCGCGCCCGCGCAGAACGCGGCGCCTTCCGCCGCGAGCACGATCGCGCGCACGCCTTCGTGCGCATCGAGCCATTCGAACGCGGTGGTCAGCTCGGCGATCGTCGTCTCGTTGAACGCGTTGCGCACGTCGGGGCGTGCGAGCGTGACGGTCGCCACGCGGCCGGCTTCGCTCACCTTGATCGTTTCGTATCGCATCGGTCGGTCCTCCCGGGCGTTACATGCGGAACACGCCGAAGCGCGTGTCTTCGATCGGCGCGTTCATCGATGCGGCCAGGCCGAGGCCGAGCACGTCGCGCGTCTGCGCCGGGTCGATCACGCCGTCGTCCCACAGCCGCGCGCTCGCGTAATACGGATGGCCCTGGCGCTCGTACTGGTCGCGGATCGGCTGCTTGAACGCTTCCTCTTCGTCGGTCGACCACGAACCGCCCTTCGCCTCGATGCCATCGCGACGCACCGTCGCGAGCACCGACGCGGCCTGCTCGCCGCCCATCACCGAGATGCGCGCATTCGGCCACATCCACAGGAACCGCGGGCCGAATGCGCGACCGCACATCCCGTAGTTGCCGGCGCCGAACGAGCCGCCGATGATCACCGTGAACTTCGGCACCTTCGCGTTCGACACGGCCGTCACCATCTTCGCGCCATGCCGCGCGATGCCTTCGTTCTCGTACTTGCGCCCGACCATGAAGCCCGTGATGTTCTGCAGGAACACGAGCGGGATCTTGCGCTGGCAGCACAGCTCGATGAAATGCGCGCCCTTCACGGCCGATTCGGAGAACAGGATGCCGTTGTTCGCGACGATCCCGACCGGATGGCCCCAGATGTGCGCGAAGCCCGTGACGAGCGTCGTGCCGTAGCGCGCCTTGAATTCGTCGAATTCCGAATCGTCGACGATGCGCGCGATCACCTCGCGCACGTCGAACGGCTTGCGCGTATCGACGGGGATCACGCCGTACAGGCTCTTCGCATCGTAGCGCGGCGGCTTCGGCTCGCGCAGCGCCACCGGCGACGCGATCTTCGGCGCGAGATGATCGACGATGTTGCGCGCGATCGACAGCGCATGCGCGTCGTTCTGCGCGAGATGATCGGCCACGCCCGACAGGCGCGTGTGCACGTCGCCGCCGCCGAGATCCTCGGCGCTCACTTCCTCGCCCGTCGCGGCCTTCACCAGCGGCGGGCCGCCGAGGAAAATCGTGCCCTGGTCCTTCACGATGATCGACTCGTCGCTCATCGCCGGCACGTAGGCGCCGCCGGCCGTGCACGAGCCCATCACGACGGCGATCTGCGCGATCCCCGCCGCCGACATCGTCGCCTGGTTGAAGAAGATGCGGCCGAAGTGGTCGCGATCGGGAAACACGTCGTCCTGGTTCGGCAGGTTCGCGCCGCCCGAATCGACGAGGTAGACGCACGGCAGCCGGTTTTCCGCGGCGATTTCCTGCGCGCGCACGTGCTTCTTCACGGTGATCGGGTAGTAGGTGCCGCCCTTGACCGTCGCGTCGTTGCACACGATCACGCATTCGCGGCCGGCGATGCGGCCGATCCCGGTGATGACGCCCGCGCCCGGCGCGTCGTCGTTGTACATGCCGTTCGCCGCGAGCTGCGACAGCTCGAGGAACGGCGCGCCCGGATCGAGCAGTTGCGCGATGCGATCGCGCGGCAGCAGCTTGCCGCGCGACAGGTGCTTGTCGCGTGCGGCCTGGCCGCCGCCCTGCGCGAGCTGTTCGATCTTCGCGCGCAGGTCGGCGACGACCGCCTCGAGCGCGGCGGCATTCGCGCGGAAGTCTTCCGAACGCGGGTTCAGTTTCGATTCGATGATCGGCATCGACGAGGCTCCGTTCGCGTGACGTGGGGCGTTACATCGTTTCCGCGAACAGCTCGCGGCCGATCAGCATCCGGCGGATCTCGCTCGTGCCGGCGCCGATCTCGTACAGCTTCGCATCGCGCCACAGGCGGCCGACCGGATATTCGTTGATGTAGCCGTTGCCGCCGAGGATCTGGATCGCCTCGCCGGCCATCCACGTCGCCTTCTCGGCCGTGTAGAGGATCACGCCCGCGCAATCCTTGCGCACCTGGCGGATATGGTCGCTGCCCGCCGAGTCGAGATGGCGGCCGACCGCGTACAGGTACGCGCGGCACGCCTGGAACGTGGTGTACATGTCGGCGACCTTGCCCTGGATCAGCTGGAATTCGCCGATCGACTGGCCGAACTGCTTGCGGTCGTGGATGTACGGCACCACGGCGTCGAGGCACGCGGCCATGATGCCCGTGGGGCCGCCCGACAGCACCGCGCGCTCGTAGTCGAGACCGCTCATCAGCACCTTCACGCCGCCGTTCAACTGGCCGAGGATGTTCTCTTCCGGCACCTCGACGTCCTGGAACACCAGCTCGCCCGTGTGCGAGCCGCGCATGCCGAGCTTGTCGAGCTTCTGCGCGACCGAGAAGCCCTTCATCCCCTTCTCGACGATGAACGCGGTGATGCCGCGCGAGTGGGCTTCGACGTCCGTCTTCGCGTAAACGACGAGCGTGTCGCAATCCGGGCCGTTGGTGATCCACATCTTCGTGCCGTTCAGCACGTAACGATCGCCGCGCTTGTCGGCACGCAGCTTCATGCTGACGACGTCGGAACCGGCGTTCGGCTCGCTCATCGCGAGCGCGCCGATGTGTTCGCCCGACACGAGCTTCGGCAGGTATTTCCGCTTCTGCGCTTCGGTGCCGTTGCGGTGGATCTGGTTCACGCACAGGTTCGAGTGCGCGCCGTACGACAGGCCGATCGACGCCGAGGCGCGCGAGATCTCCTCCATCGCGACCATGTGCGCGGTGTAGCCCATGTTCGCGCCGCCGTATTCCTCGGCGACCGTCATGCCGAGCACGCCGAGATCGCCGAACTTCTTCCACAGATCCATCGGAAACTGGTCGGTGCGGTCGACCTCCGCCGCGCGCGGCGTGATTTCCTTCGCCGCAAACGTCGCGACGGCGTCGCGCAGCATCTCGATGTCTTCACCGAGCATGAATTGCACGCCGGGCAGGTTGATCATGTCTCCTCCGTCTCCAGAAAGTGTGTCGCACTCATCTATTTCTGAGTTTCGCTCAAATCGAATGAATGCACCAATTCATTAACCAATAAAGCTGAAATTTTGCACAGTTTCGCGCCTCGCCGGGTTCGGCGTCAATAGTTTTTTGAGTGACACTCAGATATCATGTGGACATGACAGCCGCTCCCGCCGACACCATGACCGACACCGCCAAAGCCGATCGCGCCGACGCGCCACGCGCGCCCGCCGGGCGCAAATCCCAGCAGCGCGTGCAGGACATTCTGCGCGCCGGCCGTGAAGTGTTCGCCGAAAAAGGTTACGAGCATGCGACGGCCGCCGAGATCGCGCAGCGCGTGGGCGTGTCGGAGGCGACGGTGTTCAGCTACTTCCGCGGCAAGCGCGAGCTGTGCGCGCGCGTGATCGCGGACTGGTACGACGAAATCATCGCGGCGTTCGAGCACGGCATGCCGCGGGATGCATCGGTGCAGCAGCAGTTCGCGTTCATCGTGCGCACCCACCTGCGGCTGATGCTGGTGAACGGCACGGGGCTGTGCGCGCTGGTGCTGTCGGAAGGCCGCGCGAAGCAGCATGCGCTGAGCGACGAGCTGACCGCACTGCAGCGCCGCTACACGGCGCCGCTGATGGACGTGCTCGCGCGCGGCCAGGCGGCCGGGCAGGTACGTGCGGACCTTCCGCTGAGCCTGTTGCGTTCGATGGTGTTCGGGCCGATGGAGCACGTGCTGTGGGATGCGATCCTCGGGCACCGCAAGCTCGATACGGAAACGACGGCCGCGCAGCTGATCGACATGCTGTGGGCCGCCATGCAGCCGCCGGCGCCGGAACAGGCGGCGCTCGTGCGTTTCAGGAATGAAGTCGCGGAAGCCGTGCGGCGGCTGGAAGACGAAAACGCGCGCGCGTGACGCGCGGCGGGCGGCGCGCCCGCCACCCCCGGTGCCGCGCGCTGCCGGGCGAGCTCGGCGCCGCTACGACTCCTCGCCGACGCGCAGCGGCGCCCGGCTTTGCTCGTTGTTCAAATGGACGAATTTGCGCAACAGGCGCATCAGTTCCTGCGAATCGTCCTCTCCCATTCCGTCGAACAGGCCGGCCCGCAGCTCCTTCACCGACGGAATCAGGTGCGTGAGCAGTTCGACGCCCGCCGGCGTCAGCAACAGGCGGCGCTGACGTCGCGGCAGCACTTCGCGCACGATCAATCCTTTCGCTTCGAGCCGGACCGCGAGATCCGCGGTCGTCGACGTATCGAGCGCCACCCGCTGCGCGAGCGTCACCTGATCGAGCCCCGGGCTCTCGTAGAGCATCCGCAGCACCGCGTACTGCACCGGCGTCACGTCCCGGCCCAGCTTCTCGTAGAACATCGCAACCGCGATCTGGTGTGCGCGCCGGATCAGGTGCCCGGGTTCGTCGTACAGATCGAGCGGGAAAGCCGGCGCGACGGCGGGATTCGTTTTTTCCATGAATGAGTCGATGACATAGGCGACGCGCGCCGGTTGCGCGCGCCGACGGCATGGCGCTGCCTCGCGCCATTTCCCGGGAAAACCAGTATACCGCCCGCCTTGCTCCAGCCAAGCTCGATGAGTACACTGAATCTCATTCAGTACACGGAATGAAGAGATGCCGCGTACCGGCGGCATCGACCTGAAGGAGACGACGAACGTGTTTCTCAAGAATGCTTGGTACGTGGCGTGCACGCCCGATGAAATCGACGGCAAGCCGCTGGGCCGCACGATCTGCAACGAGTCGATGGTGTTTTACCGCGCGGCGGACGGCCAGGTCGCCGCGCTCGAGGATTTCTGCCCGCACCGCGGCGCGCCGTTGTCGCTGGGTTTCGTGCGCGACGGGGTACTCGTGTGCGGCTATCACGGGCTGGAAATGGGCTGTAACGGCAAGGCGGCCGGCATGCCGGGCCAGCGCGTCGGCGGCTTCCCGCCGATTCGCAGCTTTCCGGCGGTCGAGCGGTACGGCTTCATCTGGGTCTGGCCGGGCGATGCGGCGGCGGCCGATCCGGCCAAGCTGCCCGCGCTGGCGTGGGCCGAGGATCCGGCCTGGGCCCACGGCGGCGGCCTGTATCACATCCGTTGCGACTACCGGCTGATGATCGACAACCTGATGGACCTCACGCACGAAACCTACGTGCATGCGACGAGCATCGGCCAGAAGGAAATCGACGAAGCGCCGCCGAAGACGACCAGCCACGGCGACGAAGTCGTCACGAGCCGCTTCATGGAGAACGTGATGCCGCCGCCGTTCTGGCGGATGGCATTGCGCGGCAACGGGTTGGCCGACGACGTGCCGGTCGACCGCTGGCAGATCTGCCGCTTCTCGCCGCCGAGCCACGTGATGATCGAAGTCGGCGTCGCGCATGCGGGCCACGGCGGCTACGACGCGCCGGCCGACCGGAAGGCGTCGTCGATCGTGGTCGACTTCATCACGCCCGAGACGGACACCTCGATCTGGTACTTCTGGGGCATGGCGCGCAACTTCCGGCCCGACGACCCCGCGCTGACCGCCGAGATCCGCGAAGGCCAGGGCAAGATCTTCGCCGAGGATCTCGAGATGCTCGAGCGCCAGCAGCGCAACCTGGAGAAGTGGCCCGATCGCAAGCTGCTCAAGCTCAACATCGACGCCGGCGGCGTAATGTCGCGCAAGGTGATCGAGCGGCTGCTCGCCGACGAGAACGCGTCGACCCCGCAGCGGCCCGTGATCCCGGTCGCGCCCGTCAAGGCGGCGTCATGAGCGTCGCGACCCTGACGGTGCGCGTCGCGCGCAAGTGGCAGGAAGCGCGTGACATCTGCGGCTTCGAATTCGTCAGCGACGACGGTGCGCCGCTGCCCCGCTTCGACGCCGGCGCCCATATCGACGTGCATCTGCCGGGCGGCCTCGTGCGCCAGTATTCGCTGTGCAACCACCCGGAGCACGGTGATCGCTATCAGATCGCCGTGCTGCGCGACGCCGACGGGCGCGGCGGGTCGCGCGCCATTCACGACGAAGTCCGCCAAGGCGACATCGTACGGATCGGCGTGCCGCGCAATCAGTTTCCGCTCGCGCCCGACGCGCCGCACCACCTGCTGCTCGCGGGCGGGATCGGCGTCACGCCGATCCTCAGCATGGCGGAACGGCTGTTCTCGTCGGGCCAGCCGTTCGACATGCACTACTGCGCGCGTTCGACCGATCGCATGGCGTTCGTCGCGCGAATCCACGCAGCCGGGTTTCACGATCGCACCCGCTTCCACGTCGACGACGGCGACCCCGCGCAACGCGTCGATCTGGCCACCGTGCTTGCCGCCGCGCCGGAAGGCACCCACCTGTATGTGTGCGGCCCGCGCGGCTTCATGGACGCGGTACTGAACGCCGCGCGCGCGCGCCACTGGGACGAAGCGCGGCTGCACTACGAGTTCTTCGGCGGCGCGGTTGCGTCGTCCGGTGCGGACCGCGCGTTCCAGGTCCGGATCGCGAGCAGCGGCCAGGTGATCGACGTGCCGGCCGAATGCACGGTCGTCGCGGCGCTGGCGGCGAACGGCGTCGACGTGCTGACGTCGTGCGAGCAAGGCGTATGCGGCACCTGCGTGACGCGCGTGCTGCAAGGCGAGCCCGATCATCGCGACTCGTATCTGACCGAAGAGGAACAGGCGGCCGGCGACCAGTTCATGCCGTGCTGTTCGCGATCGCGAAGCGACCTGCTGGTACTCGATCTGTAGACGGACCGCCCGATCCGCGGCGGCCAACCACAATACTGGAGACGATCCATGGAGCAACGTGCCCGGCCACCGGTCACTACCACGCCCTTCCCGCTCGACCGATGGTGGGTCGCCGCGCTGTCGTCCGAACTGACGGACCAACCCGTTGCCCGCACGCTGCTCGGCCGTCCGGTCGTCCTGTTCCGGTTGCCGTCCGGGGAAGTCGGCGCGCTGGAGGATCGCTGCTGCCACAAGTCGCTGCCGCTGTCGTGCGGCTCGCTCGAAGCACGCGGCCTGCGCTGCGGCTATCACGGCCTGCTGTTCGACCGCGGCGGTGCATGCATCGAGATCCCCGGCCAGGACCGGGTTCCGGCGAAAGCGTGCGTGTCGTCGTATCCGGTGCAGGAGCAGGATGCGATCGTGTGGATCTGGATCGGCGCCGACGCGCACGCGAAACCGGCCGGCGCGCCGCCGCGCTACGCGTTCCACGCGGATCCGCAATACCGGTTCGGCGGCGGCAACTACCATTACGATGCGCCGTATCAACTGATTCACGACAACCTGATGGACTTAAGCCACCTCGGCTATGTCCATCTGAAAACGATCGGCGGCAACGCGTCGCTGCACATGGGCGCGGAAACCCGCGTCAGCAGCGACGGCGACACGGTGACGCTGGTTCGCCGGATGCCGGATTCCGACCCGCCGCCGACCTACACCGCCGCCTGGCCGTTCACGGGCCGCGTCGATCGCTGGCAGGAAATCGAGTTCCACGTGTCGCACATCCGGATCTGGACCGGCGCGATGGACGCCGGCACCGGCGACCTGCACGATCCGGCGCGCGGCGGCTTTCACATGCGCGGCTTCCACGGCATCACGCCCGAGACGGAAACGACGACGCACTACTTCTGGACCGTCGCGACCAACCCGCAACACGACGTGGAGCGCGTCGCGCAAACGGTCATCGAGCAGTCCGCGGCGACGTTCGACGAAGACAAGACCGTGATCGAAGCGCAATACCGGAATCAGCTGCGCTTTCCGGGCAGCCGCCAGATCGACATTCATGTCGACGCGGGCCCCAATCGCGCGCGGCGCGTGATCGAGCGGCTGCTGCAACCGGAACCCGCGTAAGCGTCGCGCCGGCGCGCGAATCACGCCTGCCGGACACAACGGGCGTTCGCCGGAAGGCTCGTCCGCCCAGGCATTCGCTTTCGTCCCATTCGTTGCCGCCGGTTTCGATTTCATCCCATTTAATTAGTCATACTATTTTTCAAGGATCTTTGACGTGAGCGCAAGTATCCGCAATACGATCGACGAATCCCCGATGAGCGTGTTCCAGACGATGGCGGTCACGGCCTGCGTCGTGCTGAACATGCTCGATGGCTTCGATGTGCTGGCCATCGCGTTTGCCGCACCGCATCTGGCGGCCGAATGGAAACTGAGCGGCAAGGAAATCGGCCTGCTGCTGAGTGCCGGGCTGGCCGGCATGGGAATCGGCTCGGTGCTGATCGCGCCGTTGGCCGACCGCGTCGGCCGCCGCCGCATCATCCTGCTCTGCCTCACGGTGATCTCGACCGGGATGCTCGCCTGCGCGGCCACCCACAGCACGCTGCAGCTCGCCGTCGCGCGCGCGTACACGGGGCTCGGCATCGGCGGCATGCTGGCGAGCCTGACCGTCATCAGCGGCGAGTATGCGTCGAACAAGTGGCGCAGCGCCGCGATCGGCATGCAGTCGACCGGTTATGCGATCGGCGCCACCGCCGGCGGCGTCGTCGCCGGCTACCTGCTGTCGACGTGGGGATGGCGCAGCGTGTTCGCGTTCGGCGGCATCCTGACCTTGCTGGCGATCCCGATGGTGCTCGCGATGCTGCCGGAATCGCTCGACTTCCTGCTGGCACGGCGTCCGGACGACGCGCTGCGGAAAATCAACCGCATCCTCGCGCGAATGAAGCGCTCACCGATCGCCGCGCTGCCGCCCTCGTCCATCGACACGGCAAGCCCCGCGTCGGGCTGGACCGCCGTGCTGCGCGCACCGCTCGCGCGCCGCACGATCGCGTTGTGGATCGCGTTCTTCCTCGTGATGGGCAGCTTCTACTTCGTCGTGAGCTGGACGCCGAAGCTGCTGGTCCAGGCCGGGCTGTCGACATCGCAGGGCGTCACCGGCGGCGTCCTGCTCAACCTCGGCGGCATTGCGGGCGCGTCGCTCTTCAGCCTGCTGTCGACAAGGTTCGGCCTGCGCAACCTGCTCGCCGCGACCCTGCTGCTCGGCGGCGCGCTGATGGTCGTGTTCGGCGCGAACACCGGCTCGCTCGGCATCGGGATGATCGTCGCGGTGTTCCTCGGCGCCGTGATCAATGCGTGCGTGGCCGGCATGTATGCGCTGTCGCCGACGCCGTACCCCGCGGAAATCCGCACGACCGGCATCGGCCTCGCGGTCGGCATCGGCCGCCTCGGCGCGATCCTGTCGCCGATGACCGTCGGTGCGCTGCTGGACGACGGCTGGTCCGTCTCCCATCTCTACCTCGCGTTCCTCGTACCGATGGCCGGCGCGGCGATCGCCGTCGCCGTGGCGGGCACGCGCGCCGCGGCACCACGCCGGCAACGCGACCCGGCGCTGTCGTAACACGGAACGCCCGCAGTCCTGCCGATACCCGTCGGCCTCCCGGACACGCCCGGGGCACTCAAAAAAATCGATAAGCATATCTACATACTGTTTGGAGACAGCCATGAAAACGAAACTGGGCGTCGCACTCGCGACGGTGATGGCGCTGGCCGGGCCGGCCTGCGCGCAAAGCAGCGTCACGCTGTACGGGATCATCGATACCGGTGTGTCCTACTACAACAACGCCGCGCACGGCGGATCGTTCACGGGCATGCCGACGCTGACCGGCGAGGTGCCGTCACGGTGGGGGCTGAGAGGCACCGAGGATCTCGGCGGCGGCTACCAGGCCTTCTTCGTGCTCGAGAACGGTTTCCAGCCCGGCAACGGCGCGCTGAATTACGGCGGGCGCCTGTTCGGGCGACAGGCGAACGTCGGCGTGAGCGGTCCGTTCGGCGCGCTGACGCTTGGCCGCCAGATGAACATGTCGATGATCGTGCTGACCAATGCCGACGTGATCGGCCCGTCGATTCACTCCATGGCGGATTTCGACTCCTATCTGCCGAACGCGCGCAGCGACAATGCGATCGGCTACAAGGGCACGTTCCACGGCGTGACGCTCGGCGCCACCTACAGCTTCGGCCGCGACGCGGCCGGGCCGGCAGGGCCGTCGGCGACAGGCTGCGCCGGGCAGGTGCCCGGCGACATCGTCGCCTGCCGCCAATACACGGCGATGCTCGCGTACGACGCGAGCCATTTCGGGCTCGCCGCATCGCACGACGTGATGCGCGGCGGCGGCGGCGCACTCGCGCCGCTGAGCAATCCGGCGTACACCGACACGCGCGACATCGTCGCCGGCTACGTGAAGATCGGCCCCGCGAAACTGGGCGCCGGGTGGATCCGCCGCAACCTCGCGGCGGCCGAGCACCTGCAGGCCGATATCGTGTTCGCCGGCGGGACGTATTACGCGACGCCCTACCTCGCGCTCGATCTCCAGGGCGTACGCTACCTGCAACGCCGCGAAAACAGCGAAGGCGGCACGAATGCGACGCTGCTCGTCGGCCGCGCGAACTATTTCCTGTCGAAGCGGACGACCGTCTATACGTCGGCGGGCTACATGTTCAACAGCGCGCTGGCCGCGAACGCGGTCGCCGCCGGCGGGACGGTCGGTACCGGAATGAACCAGCTCGGCGTGATGGCCGGCATCCAGCAGAAGTTCTGAACGCCGGACGCCGCACCGGCGCCTCGTCAATCGGCGAGCCGGCAGTGCGAGAGCTTCAACCCCGGCAATACGGGCGCATCGATATAGCCTTCGTTCACGCAGCTGAACCGGAACGCCGCCGACGTGACGAACGGCTTGATCTCCCCGCCGGGGAATTTCGGCTTCAGCGCGGCCTGGTCGGCCACGTCGAAATGCGTATCGAACTGCTCGCCGTCGGCCGTCAGCGCGCCGAAGTACGTGCCGGCCGGGTCGCTGCCCATCCGGATCACGGCGCCGACGAACACGAGGCGCCGGCCGTCGTATTTCGTCTTCGCGGCGGCCATGTCCTGCGTATAGGCCTCGATCACGGCGCCGTAATGCGCATCGATCGCGGGTTCGGCGGCCGAAGCCGCGCAAGCGACCTCGTGAACGCCCGCCAGCAGCGCGCAGGCCGCAAGCGCGGCTGCCGCGAACGGCGCGGAAATCTTCTTCATCGGTGGTCTCCCGTCCAGCGTGGTGGTTGAAGTCGTCGAAGCCCGGCGCTTGCGCCGGTTGCATTCGCTTTCGTTGCTTTAATCGTTCGAATGGCGGAACACGGCTGCGATCACTTCATCACGCGCAGGGTCGTGCGCGGTGCACGGCGCCGCGCGGAACGCGACGTGACTGGAAGATGACATGGTGCGGCCCCCGGCTCTCTCGTTGATTTTTACTGCGTCTGATTTTGGCCGCTACGGTAGCAGACGGTCGATGGCCCGGCAACTGGGTCCCGTGCGTTGCCGGCCATCCCATTACAATTGCAAATGATTCTCATTAAATATATCATGCGCAACCTGGCCGCAACCAAACGCCGCGGCCCGCAACACGATCCTTGGTATTCCTCCTGCCTCGATTCATGCCATCCCGTCGAACGCCTCGCCGTGCCCGGACCCAGCGTCCGTGGCGCACCCGCCTGCCTGCCCTGCTCACCCTTTGCGTCGCGAGCGGCGCGCATGCGGCCAACGCCGAACCCGTCACGCCCGCATCGACTCCCGCGACGCCAACCGAACATGAACTCCCGGCGATCAGCGTCAGCGCGTCGGCAACGGCCGATCCGACGGTCGGCTATCAGCCGCGCACCACGCGCATCGCGGGCGGCGACGACCGTTCGCTGAAGGAGATTCCGCAATCGGTCGCGGTGGTCAGCAGCAGCGTGATGCAGGACCAGCAGGCGCGCTCGCTCGACGACGTGCTCGGCAACATCAGCGGCGTCACGCAGACGAACACGCTCGGCGGCACGCGCGACGCGTTCATCAAGCGCGGCTTCGGATCGAACAACGACGGCTCGGTGCTCGTCGACGGCGTGCGCACGCCGGTGCTGCACAGCTATCTCGCGACGATCGATCGCGTCGAAGTGCTGAAAGGGCCCGCGTCGCTGCTGTACGGGATGCAGGATCCGGGCGGCGTGATCAACCTCGTCACGCGCAAGCCGGAAGACACGTTCGGCGGCTCGATCTCCGCGTCGCGCACGAGCCATGGCGGCAGCAGCGCGCAGTTCGACCTCACGGGCCCGCTCGGCAAGCCGGGCCAGGTCGCGGGCGGCACGCTCGCGTTCCGGCTGACCGGCGAATACGACACGAGCCGCTACTGGCGCAGCTTCGGCCGCGAACGCAATGCGCTGATCGCGCCCGCGCTGTCGTGGCACGACGCGAACACGTCGATCGACGTCAGCTACCAGTACGTCGACTACACGACGCCGTTCGATCGCGGCACCGTGCTCGTGAACGGCCAGCTCGACGATACGCTGCGTTATCGCCGCTACGAGGAAGCGTGGTCGCAAAGCAGCGGCATCCAGGAAACGCTGCGTACGCGCATCGAGCACCGCTTCTCCGACGCATGGCGTGTACGCGCGACCTACGGCTGGGGCCGCGACCGCTACGATCAGTACATTACGCGCGCCACCGCGTTCAACAGCAGGACCGGCGCGCTGACGCGCTCGTCCGACGCGAACCTGGGGCGCAACGATTCCGACCAGATCGCGACGCTCGGCCTGCTCGGCAACGTGACGCTGGCGGGGATGAACCACGCGCTCTACATCGGCGGCGAATACGAGCGGCAGCGCAGCTTCCGCGGCGACACGATCCGCGGCAAGGCGACGACCGGTTTCAATCTCTACGATCCCGTGTACGGCCTGCTCGCACCGGGCGGCACGCCCAACGCGAAGCAAAGCGATTCGCGCTCGGTCGTGCATGCGTATTCGACGATCGTTCAGGATACCGTGAAGATCACCGACCGCCTCACGGCAGTGGGCGGGCTGCGCTGGGAAAACTGGCAGCAGGAATCGGGCATGGGGCGCCCGTTCGTGTTCGCCGACCGGTCGCGCGGCAGCGTCTGGCTGCCGCAGTTCGGGCTCGCCTATGCGCTCACGCCCGAGCTGACCGCGTATGCGAACGTGAGCCGTTCGTTCAAGCCGAACGTCGCATCGAACGTCGCGGCACCGCTCGCGCCGGAATACGGCCGCGTGCTCGAGGCCGGGCTGAAGTTCAGCCTGAAGCCCGCGATCACCGGCACGCTCGCGGTCTACCAGATCGACAAGCGCAACGTCGCGGTCACGGTCGGCGACCTCACGTCGACGATCGGTACCGCGCGCTCGCGCGGGATCGAGCTCGACGTCGCCGGGCAGATCACGCGTCACCTGAGCGTGATCGGCAGCTATGCGTATACGAACGCGAACGATCGCGACAGCAACACACCGCTCGTCAACGTCGCACGCCACACGGGCAGCCTGTTCGCGGTGTACGACACGGCCATCGCGAACCTGCCGGGCCGCTGGCGCTTCGGCGGCGGCGCGCGCCTCGTCGGCGCACGCCCCGGCGATACGGCGAACAGCTTCACGCTGCCCGGCTACGTGACCGTCGATGCGTTCGCCGCCTACGAAACGACGATCGGCAAATTCCCGACGCGCTTCCAGCTCAACGTGAAGAACCTGCTCGACAAGACCTACTACCCGTCGAGCAACAACAACCTGATCGTCGCGGTCGGCGAACCGCGGCTCGTCACGTTGACGACGACGGTATCGTTCTGACGCAACGGGATGGCCGGCGCGGTCACGGGCGCCAGCGATAAACGACGATGTTCGACCCGTTGTAGTTGTCCTTCGTGATCACGTACTCGCCGGTCGAGCGCAGGTAGGCACGCACGCCGTACATCGAATCGACGTCGTTGCCGACGTCCATCGCCGACGTGTTCGAATTCATCAGCGTCGTGACGAGCGCGCCGGTGTTCAGGTCGAACACGTCGATGTTCGGCACCGTGTGCACGTAGCCGACGAACAGGTAGTGGCCGGCCGCCGCGATCGATTTCGGGTTCGCGCTCGTCAGGTTGATCACCGGATTCGGCGCGCTCGTGTTGCCGCTCTTCCAGCCGTGATAGACCTCGATGTGCCCGTTCATCGCGGTCCAGTCCCAATTGCCCGCGAGGCCCTGCGCGAGGATCATCGTGTCGCTGTCGGCCTGGTAGATGATGCGCGTGACCGGCGCGACGCCGGTCGGCACGGGCGTCGTCGTCGGCTTGCCCCACGACGGCTTGCCGGTCGCGTCGAAGCCCGTCATCGGGTAGCGCGCGATCACGTTCGATCCGTTCAGCCCGGCCCACACGTCGCCGTTGCCGTCGATGTCGAAACCGGCCGTCACCTGCAGCGTCGTGTTGAACGGCTTGCCCGGCAGCGAACCGGCCGGGATCGCGATGTAGCCGCTCGCGGTGTTGAAGTAATAGAAGTTGAAGTTGCCCGGGTTCTGGCCCGACGCGACGAGGATCCGGTTGCCGCCGACGTTCACGAGCTGGCCGAAGTGCTGGCCGCGCTGATAGTCGTTCATGTCGAGGCGCGGGTCCTTCGGGTAGGTGAACGGGTCGACCGTGTTCGCGACGAACGTGCCGCCCGCGGTGCCCGTGTACACGTTGTTGCCGCTGAAGAACAACGTGCCGTCCGTCACCGGATCGGGCGCGGCGATTCCCTCGAAGTTCAACGCCTGCAGCTTCCATTGCAGCGTGCCGACCGGGCTGTACGAATGCAGATCGGTGCTGCCGTTGCGGCCGAGATCCCAGCCGCCGCCCCACGCGTTGTTCAGCACGTACAGGTTGCCGGCCGCATCCTTGCCGAGCGCCGCGACGCGCGTGAAGCGCTTGTCGCCGACCTGCCCCTTGATGCCCGTCGTCGTGTCGAGATAACCGCCCTGCACGCCGAACGTGCCGACCTGCACCGGCATCCCGGGCAGCCCGCCGTACACCTTGATGTTCATGTCAGGCCCTTCGTCGCCCACCATCAACTGGCCCATCGACGCATCGAAGTACAACGACGCCGGCCGCGCGCTGGCCGCCATCTGAAGCGTGTTCATCGCCGCCCCGGCCGCGCTGAACTGCGCGACGACGCCCGCGCTCTTGCGCGCGACCCACAGATTGCCGGCCGCATCGAGCGCCAGCGCGCCCGGCCCCGATACGCCGATGTCGCGCTGCCACACGCCGTCGGTCGTATAGACGCGCACGCGGTTGCCGTAGAAGTCGCTCACGTACAGCAGGTTGCCGCCCGTCGCGAGGCCCGTGATCACGTCCGCGTACTGGATGCCCGTCCACGTGCTGACCGGGATGCGCAGGTCGCGCTGGTTCGAGCTTCGGTTGTAGCGCCCCACCGAGCCGCTGCCGAACGTGCGGTTGTAGCCGAGCGCGACGAACAGCGACGTGGCATTGCCGGTGATCGCTCCGCCCTGGAATTCGTCGTGGATGCCGATCGTGCCGAGCGGCTGGCCGTTCTGGTAGATCGCGACGCCGCCCGCGTTCTCGTCCCAGCGCGACGCCGTGTAGATCACGCCTTCGGGCGCGACCCACATCGAGCGCGCGCCGTTGCCGACGTGGGCGGCCAGCGTGCCGTACGTGTTCGCAAGCCAGTCGGTCGAGTATTGCGCCTGCGCGTGGCCCGCCGGCGCCAGCAGCGCCATGCACATTCCCAGCAACGCCGCGCGGATTTGTTTCATTGACATGAATAATGCTCCCAGACGAACAATGGTCGACACTGTAAATCGCGGCGCATGAAATATTGGTGATTCAGGCAAATGCGCATTCGCCGTTACTCCGAATTATTCACTCCACGCCTTTTGCCGTCCGGCGCTTTTTCGTCAACGATCGCAAAATCTGCAAAACCGCGCCACGACGGCCTGACGGTCACGCGATCTCGACGTATACGCCGGCATTTTCTTCCGGGTCATCCGATACAAATGCGTCATTTTTTCTTATATGACCGTATTGCCTTTTCATCCCGGAATTCTTTTCGATTATTACAAATGGAAATTAAAATGAAAGGAGAAAAATATTATTCGACGCGATCGGCTGTTCGCGATTTCGCGCGCGGAAGGGAAAGCGGGAGGGAAAGGAGGAATGCGGCGGGAAAAACCGCGCGCCGGCAGGACCGGCACGCGGCGGCGATCGCTCAACTTGCCGGGTCGAGCGTCGGGCCGCCCCAGCCGTCGACGTATTTCGGCAGCGCGTCGGCGACGTCGATCACGCGTGGCCCGTAGAACAGGGGCATCGACGGTTGCAAGTGGTCCGGCAGCGGCCCGCCATGCGCACCCGCGGTCAAGCTGTTCGGCACGACGCGCATGCCGGGCCGGTTCGTCCCGAACACGATCTCGCCGCGCGATGCGCACCACGCCCGTGACATCGACATCGACGGATGCGGGAACGTCGCGTGACCGCCGTCGATCGTCACCTGCTCCGGCGGCCATGCAGTAGCCGACAGCATCGGCGTGCCGTAAAAATCGCGGCACGTCGCGCAATGACAGTTCGCGCGCGCCGCCGGCTCGCCGCACAGCGTGACCGTCACGGCACGCACAGGCAGCGCGCGGAAAGCGTTCGGGTCATGTCGTCTCCTCGAAAAGGGAGGCGACGGTATAGGAGCATGCCGGCAACGATGCCCGCAGCAGCAGCGGGCCCCGTTGCACGCGCAACGATCGCCGCGTCAGAACTTCTGGCGCAGCCCGAGGCTCACGATCGCCTGCGATCGCGAATCGGACGAATGACCGTTCGCCTTGTCCGACACCGACGCGGTCGCGGCCACCGGCCGGCCGAGTGCGTCGAGCGTCGTGCCGGACGCATGCTGGTACGCGCCGAGCAGGTACACGCTGGTGCGCTTCGACAGGTCGTACACGGCGCCGAGCGTGACGTTGTGATACTGCGCACGGTTGTCGATGCCGTCGACGTCGCTGCCGCGCGTGTAGCTGTAGCCGGCAAACAGCTGCGTCTGCGGCTGCACGTTCCAGCGCGTGAACACGCCGGCGACGTTGAACGTCGCATGCCCGGAGAACAGCGACTGCGCGCCGCCGCGGTACTGCACGTTGCTGTAGTTCACGCCGACGACGGCCGGGCCGAAGTCGTACGTCGCCCCCGTCGCGATCACCTGCTGCGATTGCGCGCTTGCATAACCTTCGTTGATCGACGAATTGAACAGGCCGTCGTCGGTGCTCTGCCACTTGCCGGCCGTCGGGTCGGTCGCGCCCGTCTTGCTGTTGTCCGAGCGCTCGTAGCCGACGCCGACGCGCAGCGGGCCAGCCGCGTACGCGGCGCCGACGCTCCACGTGTTGCGCTGCTTCATGCTCCCCGGCTGGCCGCCGAAGCCGTACAGCGCGCCGAACGTGAAGCCCGAGTAGTTCGCGCTCGTGTACTTGATCGAGCTGTCGACGCGGGCGGTCTGGTCGAGATCGTCGATGTCGCCCGGGTGCGCGCCGAAGCCGCCGATGAACGACGACGGGCCGACCGGGCTCACGAAATCGTCGAGCGACGTGTACTGACGGCCGAGCGTGATCGTGCCGTAGCGGTTGCTGCCGACGCCGACGAACGCCTGGCGGCCGAACTGGCGGCCGCCCTGGCCCGACGTGCCGTTCGCGATGTCGAAGCCGTTCTCGAGCACGAACAGCGCGCGCATGCCGCCGCCGAGATCCTCGGAACCCTTGATGCCCCAGCGGCTGCCGGACAGGTTGCCGGTCGTGAGACCGACGCTCGAATGGCCGGTGTACGCACCCGCCGAGCCAACCCGTTCGTTGCTGCGGTAGGTCACGCCCGCGTCGACGATGCCGTACAGCGTGACGGAGCTTTGCGCGGCGGCGATACCCGCGAGCGAGAGCAGCAGCGGCGCTGCGATCAGTTGCTTGTTCATGATGTTATGTCTCCGGGCGTCGAACCCGTTGTTCTGGCTGACTGTTGCGAGTAGCGCGCACGGGCGCCGACATCCGCCGGCGGTGCGAGGCCGGCCGCGTCCGCGCGCGACGACGCGGCGGGCATGCCCGCTGCGGCCGCCATGGTAGTTGGAACCGGTTCCGACCCAAAGCGGAATAATGACAACAGTTTTTTGCCAAAATCGAGATAGTCGCGACACGGCCGTCGTTGATCGCTGCCGCGCCTGTACAGCATGGGGCGGCGCCCCCGATAATCGAACGCACCCTTTCCCCAGGAGTGCCGTCATGCATGAAACGACCCTGCTGATCTTCGCCGCCGTCGCGTTCGTCGGCATCGCGACACCCGGCCCGACCGTGCTGCTCGCGCTGACCAACGGCTCGCGTTACGGCGTGCGCCGCGCGGCCTATGGCTTCGCGGGCGCGATGCTGTCCGACGTCGTGCTGATCGTCGCGGTCGCGCTCGGCCTCGGCGCGCTGCTGATGGCATCGGCGTTCTGGTTCTCGGTGGTGAAATGGCTCGGCGCCGCGTACCTCGCGTATGTCGGCATCCGGCTGCTGATGTCGAAGGGTTCGCTCGACGTCGCCGCCGCGTCCGCCGGCGCGGCGCCCGATCGCAACGCGTCGATCTTCGCGAAGAGCTTCCTGACCGCTGTCACGAATCCGAAGGGCTATCTGTTCTTCTCCGCGTTCCTGCCGCAGTTCCTCGATCCGTCCGCGCCGCTCGCGCCGCAGTACGTCGCGCTCGCGGTCACGTTCGCGCTGCTCGACGGCGTGGTGATGTTCGGCTACGCGCTGCTCGGCGCCCGCGCGGTGCGGCTGCTGAAACGCGCGGGTGCACTGTGGCTCGAACGCACGTGCGGCGCGATGCTGCTCGCGCTCGCCGGGTCGCTCGCGCTGTACCGGCGCCATGCGGCATAGAAGCCGGTTGCGATGAAAATCGATCGACCGCCCCGCTCCGGCTTCCCCGGCCTGTCGCTCCGGCAACTCGACCGCGCGGACCTCGACGCGTGGTACGCGTACCTGTCCAACCCCGACGTCTTCCGCGACACGAGCTGGAACCTGCGCGCACCCGACGATCTGCTGCCGCTGTTCGACAACATCGAATCGGCCGACCCGGATTCGATCCGGCGTCTCGCGATCGTCGACACCGCATCGGGCACGCTCGCCGGGACGGTCGGGCTGCATACGGTGTCCACCGTGAACCGCTCGGCGGAGATCGCGTACGACCTCGCGCCGTCGCACTGGGGGCGCGGCATCGCGAGCGCCGTGTGCGAAGCCGTCACCGCATGGGCGTTCACCACGGGCGGCTTCATGCGGATGCAGGCCGTCGTGCTGACCAGCAACGCGGGCTCCGCGCGCGTGCTGCAGAAGTGCGGCTACCGCTACGAAGGACTGTTGCGCGCCTACAAGATGGTGCGCGGCACGCCGGGCGATTTCGCGATGTACGCGCGCCTCGCGACCGACTGACGCACCGTACGCGGCATCGCGCGCCGGTGCCATGATGCGATTGTTGGACGACCCGCGCCGAATTGGCGACAATCGCCGTTCCCCTCATCGACGCTCCGCCATGAAGATCGCCGCGCTTTCCGACATCCACGGCAACCTCGCCGCGCTCGACGCGGTGCTCGACGACGTCCGCCGCCGCGGCGCCGACGTGATCGTCAATCTCGGCGACATCGTGTCGGGCGCGCTCCATCCGGCCGAAACGGCCGACCGCCTGATCGCGCTCGATCTGCCGACCATCAAGGGCAATCACGAGCGGCAGTTGCTCACCTGCGACCGCGCAGCGATGCGGCTGTCCGATCGCTGGGCGCACGACACGCTGCGCGACGACCAGCTCGACTGGATCGCCGCGCTGCCCGAACGCATGATGCTCGACGACGACGTATTGATGGTGCACGGCACGCCGGCCAGCGATCTCGTCTACTTCCTCGAGACGGTCACGCCCGACGGCTGCCGCGCGGCCACGCCCGACGAAGTCGCGCGGCGCGCGGGCCACGAAGCGGCGTCGCTGATCCTGTGCGGCCACACGCACGTGCCGCGTACCGCGAAGCTCGACGACGGCCGGCTGATCGTCAACCCGGGCAGCGTCGGGCTGCAGGCGTACGAGGACGACCTGCCGCATCCGCACCGCATCGAAACAGGCTCGCCGCATGCGCGCTACGCGATGGTGTCGCGCACGGCGGCCGGCTGGAGCGTCGAATTCCATGCGGTCGAATACGACTGGCACACGGCCGCCGTCACCGCGGCCTCGCGCGGGCGCGACGACTGGACCGTCGCGCTGCGCACCGGCCGGTGCTGAGACGCACGCGCCGCGCCGCCGCCCCGCTTCACGTCCCTTTCAGGAAAACCGAACGCCATGCCCGTTCCGTCGCAACTGCTCTTCCTGCCCGGCGCATCGGGCAGCACCGCTTTCTGGCAGCCGCTGGCCGGCCTGCTCACGCATCCGGCCGAACGGCGCATCGTCGCCTATCCGGGCTTCGGCGACACGCCGCGCGATCCGGCCGTCGACGATTTCGACGGCCTCGTGCGCGATGTCCTCGAGAAGATCGACCGGCCGACCGCCGTGATCGCCCAGTCGATGGGCGGCGTGATCGCGATGCGCGCGGCGCTCGACAAGCCCGGGCTCGTCACGCACCTCGTGCTGACGGTCACGTCCGGCGGGCTCGACATGGAAGGGCTCGGTGCGCAGGACTGGCGGGCCGGCTTCGCCGAAGCGAACCCGCAGTTGCCCGACTGGTTCCTGACGTTCCGCGCGGACTTCTCGCGGGACATCGGCCGCATCGCACAACCGACGCTGCTGCTGTGGGGCGACGACGATCCGATCAGCCCCGTCGCGGCCGGCCGGCGCCTGCTCGAACGGCTGCCCGATGCGCGGCTGCATGTCGTGGCGGGCGGCCGGCACGACCTCGCGGCCGTGCATGCGCAAGCGCTCGCCCCGCTCGTCGACGCGCATCTGCAGCGCACGTAACGTCGCGCGCGCCGGCATCCGCTTCCGTCCGCGCTTCAGCTTCGGCGCGCACCCGGCACCGCGACGCTCACGCGCGGCGTCGGCTCACCCCGCGCGCCTCAGCGTGAGCCGTGCTTCGAGCCCGCCGCCATCGGGCCGGTTGTTCAGCGTCAGCGTGCCGCCCATCGCGAGCGCGAGTTGCTTCGCGATCGCCAGACCCAACCCCGTGCCGCCCGTGTCGCGGTTGCGCGACGTCTCCACGCGCCGGAACGGCTCGAATACCGCGTCGAGCTGATCGGCCGGAATGCCGGGCCCGCGGTCGAGCACGGCAATCACCGCGCCGCCGTCCGGCGCGGCCTGCACGTCGATCTCGGCCGCGCCCGCGAACTTCAGCGCGTTGTCGACGAGGTTGCCCACGATGCGGCGCAGCGCCTTCGGCCGCGTGACGAGCGCGAGCGGCGCGCGGCTGTGCAGCGCGACGTCCTGTCCCGCATCCGTGTAGTCGCACACGATGCTGTCGAGCAGCGCGTCGAGATCGATGCGGCGCGCGGCTTCCTCGGTGCCGTGCAGCGTCCGCGCGTACGCGACGCCCTCCTTCACCAGGTGCTCCATCTCGATCAGGTCCTGGCGCAGCTTCGCGCCCTGCGTGTCGTCGTCCATCACGTCGACCCGCAGCCGCATGCGCGTGATCGGCGTCTGCAGGTCGTGCGAGATCGACGCGAGGATCTGCATGCGCTCGGCCATGTACTGCGCGATGCGGTCCTGCATCGCGTTGAATGCCCGGGCGGCACGCGCGACCTCCGACGGCCCGCCTTCGTCCAGCCGCTCGCCCTTCAGGTCGGGGCCGAGCGCGTCGGCGGCCTGCGCGAGCTGCTTGAGCGGCCGCGTCGCGAGCCGCACCGCGAGCCAGCAGCACGCGGCCAGCACCGCGAGCTGCAGCACGAGCACGACCGGCAGCCAGCCCGACAGCGGCACCGTCGACATCGGATGAATGTCGATCGTCAGCGGCGACCCGTCGGTCAGGCGCAGGTGCACCTGCAGATGTTCGCGATCGCCGGGGATCGCGTTCGCGGTCAGCGGGTAGTCGCCGCCGATGCCGTCCGAGATCGAACGCTCGACGCGCGCCGACAGCCGCGCTTCCGGCGGCGTGCCCGTCTCGCCGGGCCCGAGGATGAACGCATAGCTGCGCCGCGCGAGACGCGGCAGCCACGCGGCGCGCTCGGCCGGCGGCAAGTGGTCGAGCAGCGCGACCGAACTCGCGACCTCGCGCTCGATATAGCCCATCATCAGGTTGGTGGTCGCCTGATCGCGCTCGGTGACGGTGAGCCAGAACGACAGCGTCTGCGCGAGCGCGAGGCCCACGCACAGGATCAGCGCGAGCCGCGCGAACAGCGAGCGCGGCCAGTGCCACGGCGTACGCGCGCTCATGGCGTACCGTCGACGGCGGTCACGGCCGACGAGAACACGTAGCCCTCGTTACGCAGCGTCTTGATGTAGCGCGGTTCGCGCGCGCCGTCGCGCAGCCGCTGGCGCAACCGGCTCACGAGCAGGTCGATCGATCGGTCGAACGGGTCGGACTGCCGCCCCTGCGTGAGGTTGAGCAACTGGTCGCGCGTCAGCACGCGCTGCGGGTTGTCGAGGAACACGCGCAGCAGCCGGTATTCGGCGCCGCTCAGCGCGACCAGCGTGCCTTCGGCGTCAAGCAGGTGGCGCCCGGTCGTGTCGAGCCGCCATTCGCCGAACGCGAGCATCTCGGCCGTTTCCGTCACCTGCATGCCGGGCGGCAGCATGCGCGCGCGGCGCAGCACCGAGCGGATCCGCGCGAGCAGTTCGCGCACCGCGAACGGCTTGGCCAGGTAATCGTCGGCGCCCATCTCGAGGCCGATGATGCGGTCGGTTTCCTCGCCGCGCGCGGTCAGCATCAGCACGGGTACCGTGCGGAACTTGCCGGCCCGCAGGTCGCGGCACAGCGTGAGACCGTCCTCGCCCGGCATCATCAGGTCGAGCACGATCAGGTCGGGCGCGCCGTCGTCCAGCACGTTGCGCATCTCGCGGCCGTTCGCGGCCAGCGACACGCGCATGCCGTTCTTCTCCAGGTAGTCCGCGATCAGTTCGCGGATCGCGCGATCGTCGTCGACGATCAGCACGTGGTCGATCTTGTCCATGAGTCGTGGTCGGTGTCGTGGTTCGGGCAGGCGATGTCCGCTGTTATACCGCATGGCAGGCGCGCGTTTGTATCCCAATGTATCGCGCGGCCGCGGCGACACACAACATTGCACACGCGCCGCCGGCCGGACACATCGCGGATACGTCGGCGCCGCCTAATGGGGCCTGTCGAAACCCGTCCGGCCGCCGCCGTCCAGCCGCGGCCACCCCGCTCAGGAGAACGCCATGCTGCCCCGACTCAAGACCGCCGCCGTCGTCATCGCCCTCGCCGCCACGGCCGGGCTCGCCGCCTTCGCCGGCACCCGCGACGATGCGGGCATGCCGGCGTCGCTGGCCGGCACGCCGGCCCCCGATTTCACCGGCATCGACCGCTGGCACAACAGCGCGCCGCTGACGCTCGGCCAGTTGCGCGGCAAGGTCGTGCTCGTCGATTTCTGGACGTACTCGTGCATCAACTGCATTCATACGATTCCGTACGTGAAGGAATGGGACCGGAAGTATCGCGACCAGGGGCTCGTCGTGGTCGGCGTGCACACGCCCGAATATCCGTTCGAACGCGATGCGAAGAACGTCGCCGAGGCGGTCAAGCGCTTCGGCATCTCGTACCCGGTCGCACAGGACAACCGCTACGACACGTGGCGCGCGTACGGGAACCAGTACTGGCCCGCGCTGTACCTGATCGATGCGAACGGCAAGGTCGTCTATACGCGCTATGGCGAAGGCGGTTACGACAAGACCGAGGCCGCGATCCGCGGGGCGCTCGCGCAGGCCGGCACACCGGCGAAGGATGCGACGCGCACCCAGTGACCGGCGCGGCGGGCGCGGCGCGCATCTGCACATGCGTGCACGCCCGTCATGCGCTCACTCGCTCACGTGCGTTTCGCGTCCGCCGCCGCGAGCATCGCCTCGCCGATCGCGAGGTTGCCGTCCGCGATCAGCGCTTCACCGGCGCCCCGGATATCGGCCCCGGCCTTGTTCTGCCCGAGCTTGCGCTTGCCGACGAGCCGCGTGATCTCGATCCGCAGCCCGACGATCGACTGCACCATCGTGTCGATGTAGTCCTTCGGCGCGTCGCCCATCTTCCACGGCACCGGCTGCGACGCCTCGTGCGTGCGCGTCAGCCGCGCGACCACGCCGCGCACGAACTTCTCGTCGTCGCGCACCGTGATGCGGCCGTGCGCATGCACGACCACGTAGTTCCACGTCGGCACTTGCCGGTGCGCGACGTGCTTGCTCGGGTACCAGTTCGGCGAGATGTACGCGTCGCCGGCGCGGAAAATCACGAGCACCTCGTCGCCGTCCGCGACGTCCCGCCAGACCGGATTCGCGCGGGCGACGTGCGCATGCAGTTCGCCGAGCCCGCCATCGTCGGGCAACAGCTCGAACGGCAGGTGGTTCGCGTCGAGCCCGTTCTTGCCCTGCGTGATCAGGCTGCCGAACGGATGCTGCACGATCAGCTCGCGCAGCGCGTCGGGATCGGGCTCGTTGAAATCGGCGGGGACGTACATGTCGGCTCCACGGTCGAACGGGATGGGAAATGGCGCGGGCGCAGGCCCGTCATGCGGCGATTGTGACCCCAAACTGGTTTATGCTGTAGAGCCGGTTTGGAACAATTTCAGCAGACCAGAATCATGGCAAGAACGGCCCGGATCGTCGAAATCCCGTCGCTCGGCACGCTCGACCGCGCGGCCGGCGACCTGAGCCGTCAGCTCGCGCAGGCGCTGCGCGACGCCGTGCGGCGCGGCGACGTCCGGCCGGGCGACGCGCTGCCGTCCACGCGGCTGCTGGCGGCGGCGCTGCAGGTTGCGCGCGGCACGGTGGTCGATGCTTATGCCCAGCTCGTCGCCGAGGGCTTTCTCGAGTCGCGCGGCGGCGCGGGCACGCGGGTCGCGAACGCGCTCGCGGAACCGCCGTCCGGCGACGCGCCCGCACCGCCCGCGCGACGCCAGCGCCCGGCGCACGCCGGCCTGCCCGAGCCCGCCGCCACCTTCGCGCGGATCGCCCGCGAATTCAGCCCGCTGCCGGCCATGCCGTTCGCGATCTCGGTGCCGGTCGGCCTCACCGCCCCCGACGACATCTGGCGCCGGCTCGGCAACCGCCTGCGCGCCCGCGGCGCCGGTGCGCCGTCCGGCTATGCCGATCCGCAGGGCGCGCTGCCGCTGCGCGAAGCGATCGCCGACTACGTGCGCCGGTCGCGCTCGGTGCGCTGCGATGCCGGCCAGGTCGTGATCACGAGCGGCACGCAGCAGGGGCTGCATCTCGCGCGCCAGGTGCTGCTCGGCGACAACGACCGCGCATGGGTCGAGAATCCCGCCTATCGCGGCATCACCGCGCTGCTCGAAAGCACCGGGCGGCGCGACGCGATGGTGCGCGTGCCGGTCGACGCCGACGGCCTCGACGTCGACGCCGGCATGCGGCTCGCGCCGGAGGCGCGCGCCGCGTTCGTCACGCCGTCGCACCAGTACCCGCTCGGCATGCCGTTGAGCATGGCGCGGCGCAACGCGCTGCTCGCCTGGGCACGCGCGCAGCGCGCGTGGGTCGTCGAAGACGACTACGACAGCGAGCTGCGCTACGAAGGCTACCCGTTCCCGTCGCTGCAAGGGCTCGACCCCGATCGCGTGATCTACCTCGGCACGTTCAGCAAGATCCTGTTTCCGTCGCTGCGGCTCGGCTACGTGATCGCGCCCGAGGATCTCGTGCCCGCGTTCTGCGGCGCGCGCGTGCTGATGGATCGCCATGCGCCGACCGCCGATCAGCACGTGCTGGCCGCCTTCATCGCGGAAGGCCATCTCGACCGCCACATCCGCCGTGTGCGCGGCGTGTATGCGGAACAGCGCGCGCTGCTGATCGACACGCTCGGCGCGCGGCTGCCGCGCGAACGCGCGTGGGTGCAGCCGGGCGACCAGGGCATGCACGTCGTGCTGTGGCTTGCCGAAGGCATCGACGATCTCGACGTGGTCGCCCGTGCCGCGCAGGCCGGCGTCGCGGTGCGCGCGGTGTCGCCGATGTTCGCGCCCGGCACGGCCCGCCCGGGGCTCGTGCTCGGCTTCGGCGGGTTCGACCGCGCGCAGATGGAAGCCGCCGCGCAACGGCTCGCGGACGTGGTTTCGTCGGCGCAATCGCGGCCGCGCGCACCTTAAAAGGTTGTCGGCGGGCAACAAACGTAATCGTCTGTAAATCCTGCAAGCAAACGGCCGTTTCTGCCGCCGGCGTGCGGGCGCCGTTTGCTAGGATCGCGCGTCTTCCATCCGCCCTTGCCGCCTTGAATCGCTTCGTGCCGTTTCTCCGAGATGCGTGGCTCCGTTGCCGCGCCCGTGTCATGCCGCTCGCCGCCGCCTGCCGCGCGCGCCTGCGCACGCTGTGCGCGGCCGTGCTGCATCGCCTGCGCCATCCGACGCGGCGCGGCGTGGCGCTGACGCTCGCCGCGATACCGGTGCTGGGCCTGCTGGTCCTGCTCGCGTTCGTCCCGTTCACGCCGAGCATCGGCGACATCCGCAAGGCGCGCATCGACCGCCCGGCGCGCGTGCTGTCTGCCGACGGCCAGCTGATCGCCGAGTTCCGGCCCGTGAACCGCGAATGGGTGCCGCTCAAGCAGATCTCGCCGCACATGGTCGACGCGCTGATCGCGACCGAGGACCATCGCTTCTATTCGCATCACGGCATCGACTTGCGCCGCACGCTCGCCGCCGGGCTGCATACCTTCTCGGGCAACCGCCAGGGCGGCTCGACGATCACGCAGCAGCTCGCACGCAACCTGTATCCGGACGAGATCGGCCGCGCGCCGACGCTCACCCGCAAGGTGAAGGAGGCGATCACCGCGCTGAAGATCGAGGCGGTCTACAGCAAGGACCAGATCCTCGAAACCTACCTGAACACGGTGCCGTTCCTGTACAACGCGTACGGCGTCGAAATGGCCGCGCGCACCTACTTCGGCAAGTCGGCGGACCAGCTCGACATCGCGGAAAGCGCGACGCTCGTCGGGATGCTGAAGGGCAACAGCTACTACAACCCGGTGCTGAATCCGGAGCGCGCGGTCCAGCGGCGCAACATCGTGCTCGGCCGGATGGCGCAGATGGGCATGCTCACGCCGCCGCAGCTCGCGAAACTGCAGCGCCAGCCGCTGCGCGTCGACTTCGAACCGCAGACGGCGCAGCCGAGCCTCGCGCCGCACTTCGCGGTACAGCTGCGCAAGTGGCTGATCGCGTGGGCCGACCGCAACAACTACGATCTCTACGCCGACGGCCTCGTCGTGCGCACGACGCTCGATGCGCAATTGCAGGACATGGCCACGCAGGCGCTGACGCGGCAGACCGAGCGGCTGCAGGCGGTCGCCGACGGCGCATGGCGCGGCCCGTCCGGCTGCGGGCTGCGCAACGACCTGTTCCGCAGCTTCATCCGCCAGACGGCCGAGTATCGCCAGGCCCGCGACACCGGGCTCGCCGACGTGCCGGCGCTGAAGCAGCTCGGTGCCAACCGCGCGTTCATGCGCGCGCTGTGCGAACGCAAGACGCAGGTGCAGGCCGGTTTCGTCGCGATCGATCCGCGCAACGGCGCGATCCGCGCGTGGGTCGGCAGCCCCGATTTCGGCAGCGAGCCGTTCGACCACGTCGTGCAGGCGCGGCGCCAGCCGGGTTCGACCTTCAAGCCGTTCGTCTATGGCGCGGCGTTCGCGGACGGCATGCGGCCCGACGATACGTTCGTCGATCGTCCCGTCGCCATTCCGGTCGACGGGCGCGCCGTGTGGCGCCCGACCGATGCGGAACCGCCGACCGGCGAGCCGATGACGCTGCGCGACGCGCTCGCGCTGTCGCGCAACCGCGTCACCGCGCAGGTGATGCAGCACGAAGGCGCCGCGAAGGTCGCGCAGCTGGCGCGCGCGATGGGCGTGCGCGACAGCCCGCTCGATGCGGTGCCGTCGCTCGCGCTCGGCACGAGCCCCGTGACGCTGAAGGAGATGGTGTCCGCATACGGCACGATCGCGAACCGCGGCGTGTACGTCGCGCCGCAGATGATCACGCGCATCGAGGACCGCGACGGCAAGGTGCTGGCCGCGTTCGGCAGCGCGCCGCCCGAACGCGCGCTGCCGGCGCCGGCCGCGCAGACGCTCGTCGACGTGATGCGCGACGTCGTCGATCGCGGCACCGGCGCCGACATCCGGTCGCGCTACGGGATCCGCGTCGACGTCGCCGGCAAGACGGGCACGACGCAGGACAACGCGGACGGCTGGTTCATCCTGATGCATCCGCAGCTCGTGGCCGGCGCGTGGGTCGGCTTCGACGACGGCAGCGTGACGCTGCGCAGCGACTACTGGGGCGCGGGCGCGCACAGTGCGCTGCCGATCGTCGGCTCGTTCTACGAGGCGGCGCTGCGGGCGCGCGCGATCGATCCGCACGCGCAGTTCTCGCCCGATTTCCGGCCACGCAGCGCGCCCGCGCCGAGACGGCGCGTGCAGCATCCGGGCCTGTTCGACTGGCTGAGATTCTTCCGCTGATCGCGGCGCCCGCGGCCCGTTTTACCGGCGCGTCGTCAGCGACCGGCGACCGGCGTCACGGCGCCGGTGGCGACTCGCCGCTGCGCGCGACCGGATGAAGCTCGATGCCGTCGACCTGAAAGCCTTGCACGATCAGCAGCAGGACGCCCGTGGTCGAATGCTTCGTCGTGAAACTGCTGCCGGTGATCGACGTGACCTGATAGGGCGAGCCGATCGGCATCCGGATCAGTTGGCCGCCCGGCACGTCGAGCACGCACGCGTCGGCGGGCGGCTTCTCCGGACCGTCCATATCGAGCTCCGCCACCTGGGCCGGGGCCGTTTCGACGCTCCAGCGGCCGGCTTCACGCGCGCGCAGCACGAAGTCGTCACCCGCCTTCTCGACGCGCAGGGTCGCGGGTTTGCCGGCGGCCCGCGCGTAATCGCCGAGCAGCCCATCGCAGGCACTGCCGGCTCGCGCGGACAGCGAGACGCACAACATCAGACAGAAAACGGGAATGCGCACGGCGGGCCTCTCAGCGTTCGTATTGTTGTCGGAATGCCGGCGCGGGCGCGCGCGGCGGCGGCGACACGATCGGGCGCCGCCGGGCGCCAATATAGCGAACGCGACCGAGGTATGCCAGCCCGCGGCGCACAGCGGGAAGACGCCGGAACACGTGCGCGGCATCCTGCTTCGGCCGGGCACGGCCTGAACCCATCCGGACGAAGCGCCGACCGGTCGAGCTACCGGCCGAACAGCGTGCGCGCGCGTACTCAGCCCGCCGCGAGCGTGGCGGCCAGCGCGTCGAACTCCGGCGCCCATGCGGCGCGCCACGCAGCCTTCGTCACGTCATCGACCCACGCGCCGTCGATCCCGTTCAGCATGAACTGCTTCAGGTCGGCCACGGTGAAGCCGAAATGGCTGAGCATCAGTTCCCACGCTTCGCTCGGATTGACCTTGTGAAGCGTCGGGTCGTCGGTGTTCGGATGGATCTTCAGCCCGAGGCCCGGCATCTTGCGCATCGGATGCCGTTCCGCCCATTGCTCCGGCGGCAGCGTGCGCAGATAGTACGAATTCGTCGGCACGACGGTGAAGACGATCCCGCGCTCCGCATAGCGCGCACACAGGTCGGGGTTGTCGACGATCGTATAGCCGTGATCGACGCGATCGACCTGCAGCAGATCGACGGCCGTCTCGACGTTGCGCCACGGCATCCCGAACTCGCCCGCGTGCGCGGTCGTGCGGAAACCGGCCGCACGTGCATTGCGGTACGCCTTCCAGAACAGTTCCGGCGGCCGGTCGTTCTCGCGATAGTCGATGCCGATCCCCGCGACTTCGTCCGCGCGATTCGCCTTCATCCACTCGACGATTTCGACCGCCTCGTCGGGATCCTGCTCGCGGTCGATGCTCGGGATCAGGCGCGCGCCGATCCCGAAATCGCGCGCGGCATCGCGGATCGCCGTCACGATCGCGGCCTGCGCATCGGCATACGCGATGCCCGACACGCGCACCGTACCTGTCGGATTCCAGAAGAATTCCGCATGCCGGACATGGTGCGCGGCCGCATCTTCCAGATACTCGTAAGCGATCCGCCGCAAATCGTCGGGCTGCGTGAGCAGATACTTGTCGAGCGCCCGCAGCACGTGCAGCACGCCGACCGGCTTCTCGCCGCGTGCGTAGAACGCATCGATCTCCGCGCGCTCGATCGGCGCGCCGCTGCGCGCCGCGAGCGCGACGAACGTGTCGTGCCGCACCGCGCCGAGCAGGTGGCAATGCAGCTCGACCTTCGGCAGCGCGTGGAAGAAGGCCCGGTGGGCCGGCGTGATCTCGATGCCCGTGCGCGCGGGCGGGACGTTGCCTGGTGTTCCCTTCATGTCAGTCTCTTTTTTCGGTAGTGCCTGTGCGTCGCGAAAGCCGTCCCTCAGTGCGGCTTCACGACGGTCCAGAAGTAATAGCCGAGCGGAATCGCGAGCACGACGAGCCCCCACGACACGTCGCGCCAGCGGCCGGCCAGCAGCTTGACGAGCACGTAGCACAGCAGCCCGCCCGCGATGCCGGTGCCGAAGCTGTTCGACATCAGCGTGAGCAGCACCATCGACATCACGGGCAGCGCATCGGTGAAATCGTCGAAATGCGTATGGCGGATCGTCGCGAACATCGACAGCCCGATCAGGATCAGCGCCGGCGCCGTCGCCTCCTTCGGGATCGCGAGCGCGACCGGCACGAACAGCAGCATCGCGGCGAACAGCACGGCCGCGGCCAGCGACGACAGCCCGCTGCGGCCGCCGGCCTCGACGCCCGCGGCCGATTCGATCAGCGCCGTGAGCGCCGGGATGCCGAACACGGGCCCGAGCGTCGCGGCGAGCGAGTCGACGAGGAACGGCCGGTTGATGTTCGGCAGGTTGCCCTGCTCGTCGAGCAGGTTTGCCTTCGCGCCGACCGCGAGCGCGGTGCCGAGCGTCGAGAAGAATTCCGCCGCGAAAAACGCGAACAGGTACGGCGCGGCCGCAAGGCTCAACGCGCTGCCGATATCGAGCTTGAACGCGATCGGCGCGATGCTGTGCGGCAGCGACACGAACGACGCGGGCAGGTGCGTGACGCCCAGCGGCACGCCGGCCGCGGCCGCGGCGAGGATCGCGATCAGGATCGCACCGGGCACCTTGCGCGCCTGCAGCACGATCGCCACCGCGAGGCCGGTCAGCGCGACGAGCGCGCCCGGCCGCGAGAAGTCGCCGAGCGCGAACGCGTTGGTCTTCGCATTCGCGACGACCATCCCCGCGTTGCGCAGCCCGAGCATCGTGACGAACAACCCGATCGACGCGCCGAGCCCGAGCTTGATCTGCACCGGAATCAGCCGCACCACCACGCCGCGCGCGCCGAGTATCGTCAGCAGGAAGAACAGCACGCCCGACACGCATGCGATGCCGAGGCCCGTCTGCCAGCCGACGTGTTCCGTCGTCGCGAGCGTCACGCCGATGATCACCGAGCCGCCGATGCCGGGGCCGACGAGGAACGGCAGGTTCGCGTAGAGCCCCATCAGCGTCGTGAACAACACGAACACGACGATGGTCGCCGTCGTCGCCGCGCCGCGCTCCATTCCGCCGGTCGCGAGCAGCGACGGAATCACGACGAGCAGGTACGCGGCCGCGAGGAACGACGTGACGCCGGCGATCGTCTCGGTGCGCACGCTCGTGCCGCGCGCGGCGAGCGCGAAGCGGCGTTCGAGCCAGTTGGCCGGCGCACGCGCCGGGATCGTGTCAGTCGCTGTCATGGTGGTTCTCCTGTGATTCCGAATATTGTCCTGTGTCGGTTCCCGCGGCGCGGTCTTATACTGCCGCGTACCGCATCCCGACCGTTATTGCCCGATGTCGTCCGACCGCTCGTCGCTGCTGCCCGCGCTCACGCTGCGGCAGGTCCAGCACTTCGTCGTGCTCGCCCACGCACGCAGCTTCACGCAGGCCGCGCAGGCGCTGTCGCTCACCCAGCCCGCGCTCACCGCGTCGATCCGCCAGATCGAATTCCTGCTCGGCGGGCGCCTGTTCGCGCGTACCGCGCATCGCCTTACGCTCACCACCGCGGGCGAAGCCGTGCTGCCGCTCGCCGAACGACTGCTCAACCAGGCCCGCGGCACCTTCGACGACATGACGCGGCTCATCGGCGAACGCATTCAGACCGTGCGCATCGCGTTCATCCCGTCGGTCGCGGGCCGCCTGCTGCCCGCGCTCAACACGCTGCGCGGCACGCGTCCGACGCTGCGCTTCACGCTCACCGACCTGCCGAACAGCGCGCTCGTCGAAGCCGTGCGCGACGGCGTCGCGGATCTCGGCATCGGCGTGCGCGAGCCGGACAGCGACGACGGCACGCTGCGCTACCAGCAGCTGTTCGAGGACGAGATCGTGATCGTCGTGCGGCACGACGATCCGCTCGCCCGCGCGAAGAGCGTCACGTGGGCGAAGCTCGTCGATCGCGAGCTCGCGGTGTTCGTGCGCGGCAGCGTCAGCGAATCGCTGCATCGCACCGGCGGCGCCGGCAAGTTGCGCCTGAACGTCACGTACCGGATGGAATACACCGAACCGCTCTACGCACTTGCGCGCAACGGCCTCGCGACCGCCGTGCTGCCGAGCCTCTACACGATGCATCTGCACGATCCCGAACTCGTCGCGCTGCGCGTGGACAAACCGCGCGTCACGCGAGCGATCTCGCTGATCTCGCTCGCCGCCGACGATCGCGGTCCGCATGTGCGCGCGTGCCGCGAGTGGATTGCAAAGCACATCTGATCGCGTTCACCGCGCGGCGCCCTGCGCGCTGGGCTCAAGGCAGCTTCGCGATGCGCTCGACGAGCGTCGCGTAGAAGCGGTCCGCATCGACCTCGTTGATCCACGTTGCATTCGCCGCACGGCCGCTGCGCCCGTTCCAGTCGACGATCGTCTCGCCGAGCGTCCACTGGCCGGTCGTCTCGACCACCACGTTCACCTTGCGCCCGCCGAACAGCGTCGGATCGACGAGATAGCCGACGGCCGTCGGGTCGTACATCGGCGCCTCTTCGACGCCGCGCCGCTTCTTGTTGTATGCGAGCTCGGCATCCATGATGTCCGCGACGATCGCGCCGCAGCGGTTGCCGAGCGCGCGGAACGGCGCGACGCGCGCCGGCGTGATCGGCGCCTTCACCGCGACGTCGCGCGGCAGCACGACGATCGGCACGCCGCTGCCGAACACGACTTCGGCCGCCTGCGGATCGACGTAGATGTTGAACTCGGCGGCCGGCGTGATGTTGCCGCGCTCGAAAAACGCGCCGCCCATCAGCACGATTTCGCGCAGCGCGCCGCGAATCCGCGGCGCCTCGACCAGCGCGGTCGCGAGGTTGGTCAGCGGGCCGAGCGCGCACAGCGTCACGCTGTTCGGCGCCGCGCGGCTCAGCGTATCGACGAGGTACGACACGGCGTGGCCGGCAGCAAGCGGCGCGCGCGGCTCGTGCAGTTCGACGCCTTCGAGCCCCGTCCTGCCGTGCACGTTCGCGGCCGTCACGAGATCGCGCACGAGCGGGCGCGGGCAGCCCGCATAGACCGGCAGCGTCTTCGTGCGGCCGGCCCAGTCACGGATGATCCGCGCGTTGCGTTCGGTCAGGTCGAGCGGCACGTTACCCGCGACGGCCGTCAGCGCTCGCACGTCGAGCCGGTCCTGCGCGCCCAGCGCGAGCAGGATCGCGATGGCGTCGTCCTGCCCCGGGTCGGTATCGATGATCACCGTGCGGCGCGCAGCGTCGCCGCCGGCCGCGAACGCGCCCGCCTCGGGCAGCAGCGCGGTGCCGGCCAGCGCGGCGGACAGTTTCAGGAAGGTGCGGCGGGATGCGATCGGATGAGTCATGGTCGGGCTCTCGAGAAAACGCCGGGCCGCCCCACGTTTTCCTGCCTCCGGGGGGCCAGGCGCGAGGCGGCAGGATTGGGGGCGCTCAAAATACGTGCCGGACGCCGAGCGTCGCCATCATCTGGCGCGTGCCGGTCGAGCGCGCGTACGCGAAGATCTGCGCGTGGTCCGCGTCGCCGGCCGCCTGCTGCGCGATCACCGTCAGCGCGACGTCGGTGCGTTTCGACAGGAAGTAGTCGGCCTGCAGGTTCACCTGGTGCCATTTCGGACGCTTGTCGATCACGTCGTACTTGCCGTTCGTGAACGCGTACGCGGCGCCGAGGAAGAGCTGCGGCGTCATCGTGTAGACGACGTTCACCCCCAGGTTCTGCAGGTGCAGATGCGAATTGTCGAGGTAATCGTAGCGCACGTCGGTGAACATCGCGGCGAACTGCGCGCGGCCGATCGTGTAGAAACCGCCCGTGCCCGCGATCCGCTGCCGGCTGGCATACGCGGCCGGCGACATCGCGCTCTTGCTGAAGATCAGCAGCGGCGACGCATAGTCGTTCGCGATCGCGCCGTCCTGGTTCGTCGCGCTGTACGGATGGTTGTACTGCGCATAGACGGCGCTCCAGCGCAGCGCGCCCTGCTCGTAGCCGAGCCCGAAGCTGTACGCGCTGTTGTTCGCGAAGCCGGTCGCGTTGCTGAAGCCGTACAGCGCGGTGAATTTCAGGCCGTAGTAGACGGGACTCACGTACTTCACCGAGTTCTGCACGCGGATGTCGTTGTAGCCGTTGTCGTTGTCGCCGATGTTCACGCCGTTGCTCGCGATGATCACCGGCCCGATGTAGTCGTGGATCGCATCGTACTGGCGGCCGAACGTCAGCGAACCGTAGGTGCGGTCGGCGAGGCCGACATAGGCCATGCGCCCGAACTCGCGGCCGTTCTGCGCGGCCGTGCCCGTCATCACGTTGAAGCCGTTCTCGAGCTGGAAGACCGCGGACAGCCCCTGCCCCAGATCCTCCTTGCCCTTCAGCCCCCAGCGCGGGTTCTGGTTCGTGCCGGACAGCGCCTGCCAGGCGTTCTTGCCGCCCTGGTTGGTCGCGAACCCGACGCCGGCCGAGATGAGACCGTACAGCGTGATGCTGCTTTGCGCACCGGCATGGGTCGCGAAGGCGCCGAGCATCGCGAGCGGAGCGAGCTTGTAGAGAGTTTTCATGCGGGTCGTGTGGTCGGTGGTGGGCCAGGCGCGGCGGGGTTCCGCGAAACTGGACTCGACTATACGAACCCGGATCGGATAATAAAAGTTTGCTTTTCTTATGTATTAATAAAACGGATTTATTCTCATCCCTGCATTCCCTCCGCGTTCGGCGGCCGGCGATCAGTCCGCCGTGTCGCCGCCCTTCGGCACCTTCGACCATGCGTTGCGCCCCGGCATCGGCGCCCAGGCCGGGCGCGCCTTGCGCGCGCTGTCGATCACGACCAGATAACGACCCGCGATCGGCGTGATGTCGCGATCGCGCGGCAGCACCCACAGCGACTTGCCGGCTTCGACACGCGCCTGGTAATCGTCGTCGAGCAGGCCGTGGCGGTCGAAAAATGCGTTCAGCGACGCGGGAATCCGCACGCAGCCCTTCGAATGCCGGATGCCGAGCAGCGCTTCGAGGCGGTCGGGATCGGTCGCATGCATCTGGAAGCGCATCGGCGACACGCCGCCCTTGCCCCAGCCGCGTTCTCCGTCCACCCAGCCGAAGTCGTAGATGCGCATGTCGCGGCGGCCATAACCGCGAATGCCGTTCTCGTTCGTCGTGCCTTCGGCGCGGAAATCCATGTTGTCGGGCGAGTGATGGAACACGCCGAGCGGCGTCAGGAAATGGTCGTACTTGCCCGGCAGCCCCGTGCCGACCGGCGAGGCGCCGATCATCAGCCACGCATTGGCCGGCGTGGCGCGGAAGTAGATGAACAGCGCCTGCACGTTCGGTGCGCGGTCGACCATCGCGACGTATTCGCCGGCGAGGTCGCCGAGGTCCGCGTCGACGAGCGCCTTCTGGAGCCGCTCGCCGTAGGCGCGCTGTTCGCTCGCGGGCACGCTCAATCGGCGGGTGACTTCCTGCGTGAAGCGCTTGCGCATGTCGACGGCGCGCGCCGTCGCGTTCTTCGCTTCCTCGGCCGATAGGGGCGGATGCCGGCGCGGCGGGGTCGGCGCGGGGGCTTCGGCCTCGCTGGCGGTGGTGGCGGATGCAGCCGATGCGGGTTCGGCTGTAGAAGCTGCGGAAGAAGCGCCGGAAGCGGCCGATGCCGCGCTGGCCGGCGCTGCATGATGCACGTGCGATGCCGCGGGGGCGGACGGTGCGGGCGATGTACCTGGCAACGCATGCACGGACGAGCCCGGGTGCGCATGAGAAGCCGTCGACGCGGGCGATGCCACTGATGAGGATGACGGAGCAACGGACGACGAAGCGTCGGATGCGGCGAAGGCAGGCAACCCGGCAAGAATGGAAACGGGCAGCACGACAGCGAGCGACGCATACGCGGCGACTGTGCGGGTACGACGGCGCGACTTCGAAATTCGCCGCGACAAGCTGGAAAGCATCATACGTTCGAAGCCATCGGCCGATCCGGCCGCCGCGTGGTGCTGTTGCGAGCGGCGCATCTTCCGCGCAAGCCATCGACACGTCTGGCGCATCATGCGCGCCCGGCGCCGACGCCTCTTCGCGGCGGAGCCGTTCGCTGATGCAACGCGTGCGGTCCGATGGCGGCTAATGAGTCGTCAGGCCCTTCATTTTACGCGCCGACGGAAGAATCGGCAGCGACGGAAGTCGTGGTTTGGCGGTGGATTTGCGCTTCGTCACGCTTTGTTTCAACTCGTTGCCGTTTGCGGCTTCGTTGCGTGTCACGCTTGTGGATTCGGCGGTTCGGCGCGTTCGATATGAAACGACTCCCCGTCAAATCAATTTGCATGCCAAATCATCCCGGCGACGCGTTGTCCCCATCGAAACCGTATTGCACGCATGTCGCACAAACGAAGCGACACGCGTGCGTACCTGCCGACTACTTCGAAATGGTTTCGAGCGCGATGCCCTTCGTGCGCGGGCCCATGAACCCGATCGCGACCATCACGATCACCATCGCGCCCGCGATGAACGCGAACACGCCGAACGTGCCGAAGCCTTTCAGCACGGCCGCGATCACGAACGACGAGAAGATCGCCGAGAAGCGGCTCCACGAATAGACGAAGCCGACTGCCCGTGCGCGGATCGACGTCGGGAACAGCTCGGCCTGGTATGCGTGGAAGCTGTACGACATGATGTTGCTCGCGAGCGTGAGGCCAATGCCGAGCACGATCAGGAACGCGCCCACCGTCGTCTGGCTGAACAGCAGCCCGCAGACGACGATCGCCGCCGCCATCGCGACGATCACCGACTTGCGCTCGAAGCGGTCGGCGATCACGAGGCCGATCAGCGGGCCGATCGGCGCCGCGAGCGCGATCACGCTCGAATACATCAGGCTCGACGTGATCGTGATGCCTTGCTTGATCAGCAGCGTCGGCACCCAGTTCGCGAAGCCGTAGAAGCCGACCGTCTGGAACACGTTGAAGATCGTCATCATGATCGTGCGGCTGCGATACGGCTGCACCCACATATCGCGGAAGCTGCCGCGCGGCGGCACGGGTTCGGCCGGCGCGGGCGGCGGCAGCGGCCGCCCGTATTCGGCTTCGACCTTCGCCTCGAGCGCGCGCATGATGCGGTCGGCTTCGTCGACGCGCCCCTGCTGCGCGAGCCAGCGCGGGCTTTCCGGCAACTCTCGGCGAATCCACCACACGAACAGCGCGCCGTGCGCGCCGATCAGCACGACCCAGCGCCAGCCGTCGAGGCCGAGCGGCGCATGCGGCACGAGCAGGTACGCGAGGAACGCGACCACCGGCACCGCGACGAAGCCGACCGCCTGTTCGCACGCGAACGCGCGGCCGCGGATCTGCTTCGGCACGAGCTCGGAGATGTACGTGCCGATCGTCACCATCTCGACGCCGAGGCCGAGACCGACGACGAAGCGCCAGAAGTTCAGCCCGGCCGCGGTGTCCTGGAATGCCATCACGACGTTGGCGACCGTGTACCACAGCAACGACCACGTGAAGATCGCGCGGCGGCCGAAGCGGTCGGCAAGGAAGCCGCATGCGATCGTGCCGATGAACAACCCGGAGAACAGTGCGGCGATGAAGCTCGCGACGCCCGTGGTGCCGAACAGGCCGTGCGTCGTCGCCGACAGGATGCCGCTTTTCACGAGCCCGGGCGCGACGTAGCCGCTGTACAGCAGGTCGTAGAGTTCGAAGAAGAAGCCGAGGCTCAGCAGCACGACGAGCTTCCAGACGCTGCGGGTCGGCGGCAGGCGGTCGAGGCGCGCCGAGATGGAGCCGGGGTCGATCGCCGCGGGGCGGGCGGCGCCTGCTGCCGTGAGCGGGTCGGGCTGGGTGGATGCCATGGTGGCGAGTCTCCGGATTCTTGATTGTCGTTGGCGCCAGCAGAGGGGAACTGGCGAGCGGCTTCGCGCATTTTAGCGAGGCGGGGGGCTGAGCACATCAATCAATTGACGCACGGGCGCATCGGCCGCATTGGAACAGATGTAGCGAGCCGGTTCGTTATAGCTGGCTGACCGGGCACAACGTCGAACAAGATTCCCTATCGTCCAATCGACGTTGCCAGAAGCGGCCGCGCCGTGAGGCGCATGGGCGCCAGTACGGGCGGAAATGGAATCACGCCGATCAGGTTGATCGCGAGTCCGAGATAGTCGAGCAGTTCGCCGCCTCGCTTGCGGATGATCGAGACGATGTCGGTGAGCGCATCGACCAGCGCCATCAGGTTGTTGAGCACCCGAATCATGCTCGCGACCGTTTTCAATCGATCGACGTCCACGTAGCCATGCGTCACGCTGATCAGCCACGCGTTGAAACCTTCACCGGATGCGACGACGTCGTCCGGATGAACATCGGTCAGCCATGCTCTCAGGATTTCTTTTCGTTGTTCGTTTTTCGCCGCGCGGCAGGCGGCCCACCCTTCTCATGTCCCGGACGCCTGCCAGCGACCCGCGGCATTTTACCGACGATGAAGCGACAGGAAAATGAAAGCTCAGCATCGGCAGCGTATGCCGCCATGACTCGCGCCCCAATTAGCACGAACCGCCGTCGGGCCAACTTCATGTAAATTTCGTAACCATCTGTCCGGCCGCCTGCCGCGGCTGAACGACAACATCGCGCGGTTTCGGACGCGATTCGGTCGGCACACCCTTAACAAGACAGGGGCGAGCAGGATTTCCCGCGGTCGGCCCCTCCTGCCCGGCGCCGAAACGTCGCCCATGCGGATTCGGAAATCGATGGCCCGCGCCCCGGTAACATGCAGTCGGGCCAACCACCGGCTTCCGGCTGCTTTTCGGCATCCGGCATTGTCGGCAAATCGTAAGAATCCATGTTCATACAACGACTATCCACGTACGCCTGCCGAATCGCGCTGATCGCGCTGCTGCAGTTCGCGGCGATCGCAACCGCGTCGGCGTTTCCGGCGGCCGCTTCGGCCCCGGGCGCAAGCGGCGTCGGCGCCCCCGTCCCGGCCATCTCGCTGAACGACGCCATCGCGCAGCTCAAGCAGATGCAGGTCGAACTGGACCGCATCAAGCAGCAGACCTCGACGACATCCAACAGCAAGGAACTGGACGCGCTCGACGACTCGGCCCAGGAGCTGAGCACCGACATCGCGAAACTGCAAAGCGATCTCACGCCGCAACGCGCGCAGATCCAGGCGCAACTCGACGTGCTCGGGCCGCCGCCTGCCGAGGGCGCCGCGCCGGAAACGGCGGCCGTCGCCAAACAACGGGCCACGCTCGACGCACGCAAGACGCAGATCGATGCGGCGCTGAAGCAGGCGGCCGACCAGAAGGCCAGCCTCACGAACCTGACCGAGCAGTTCGCGAAACTGCATCGCAGCCTGCTGAAGAACCAGCTCGCGTTCCGTTCGGGCAGCATCTTCAGCGCGCAGTTCTGGCTGCCGCTGTTCCACCTTTCGCCGGACGATCGCCAGCGGCTCCAGGATTTCGACGACGAGCTGCTCGACATGCTGCATTCGTCATGGGTACCCGGGCAGCGGGCGCTCACGACGGTGCTGCTGATCGCCTCGTTCGCGGCGTGGCTCGGCGGCCGCCGGCTCATCGAGCGCGGGCTCGCGTGGATCGCGCTGAACCGTCTGCCGCCCACGCGCCTGCGCCGCAGCGCGCTGGCGCTGTCGACCGTGCTGTCGACGTTCCTGGCCACGGCCATCGCCGTTCAGATCCTCTACCTCGCCGTCGCGCGCCGCTACGAGCTCACGCCGTCGCTGACCGATCTGTGGGACCAGTTCGCGAAGCTCGCCGCAACCTGCGCGCTGATCGCCGGACTCGGCCGCGCCCTGCTCTGTACGAAGCATCCGTCGTGGCGACTGCCCGCGCTCGCCGATCCCGTCGCGCTCGCGATGAAACCGTTCCCCAGCATCCTGGCCGCGCTGCTGCTGGTGTCCGGCACGCTCGAATCGATCAACCGGATCGTCGACACGAGCCTGTCGGTCACGCTGTTCGGCCGCGGCATCGTCTCGCTCGTCGTGGCGCTGACGGTCGGCGCGTCGCTGTTGCGCGCGAACCGCGCACGCAGCGCGCTCGCGGCGGCCGGCGAAGCGCCCGAGCAGCGCTCGACGCTCGCGGGGCTGATCCATGCGGGCGTCACGCTGGCGATCGTCGTATCGTTGATCGCACTCCTGATCGGCTACATCACGGTCGCACGCTTCATCACGTACGAACTCGTGTGGTTCGAGATCGTGCTGTGCGCGACCTACATCCTGATCCAGCTGACGCGCGATGCGAGCGAAAGCCTGTTCTCGTCGGGCCTGTCGACGGGCCAGCAGATCAAGCACCTGTTCGCGCTCGAGGACCGCCACCTCGATCAGGCGCGCACGGTCCTGTCCGGCTTCGGCACGAGCCTGCTGATGCTGATCGCGGCCATCGCGCTGGTGACGGGCGGCTTCGGCACGACGCCGGGCGACCTGCTCGACAGCGCGGTCGCGATGATCGGCAGCCAGCGGCTGCAGAGCCTGAACATCATGCCCGACCGGATCCTGAACGCCGTGATCGGGTTCGCGATCGGCTTCTACCTGCTGCGCTCGCTGCGCCGCTGGCTCGACAGCGAGTTCATGCCCGCGCTCGGCATGGATACGGGCATGCGCGTGTCGCTGATCACGCTGTTCACCAACGTCGGCTACGTGCTGCTCGTGCTGATGACGCTCGGGCTGCTCGGCGTGCGGTGGAGCAACCTCGCGTGGATCGTCAGCGCGTTGTCGGTGGGGATCGGCTTCGGCCTGCAGGAGATCGTGAAGAACTTCGTGTCGGGGCTGATCCTGCTGACCGAGCGCCCCGTCAAGGTGGGCGACATGGTCAGCATCGCGGGCGTCGAAGGCGACATCCGCCGCATCAACGTGCGTGCGACCGAGATCCAGCTCAGCGACCGCTCGACCGTGATCGTGCCGAACTCGCAACTGATCTCGCAGAACGTGCGCAACGTGACGATGGGCAACAGCACGCAGGGCGTCGCGACGCTGGTGCTGACGTTCCCGCTGAACACCGATCCCGAGCAGGTGCGCGACCTGCTGCTCGACGCGTATCGCGAGCATCAGGCGATTCTCGAGAAGCCGGCGCCGTCGGTGACGTTCAGCCAGCTCACGCCGGACGGGATCACGCTGAGCGTGACGGGCTACGTGTCGAGCCCGCGGATCGCGAGCTCGACGAAGAGCGACCTGCTGTTCGAGATCCTGAAGCAGCTGCGCGCGGCGGGGATCACGCTGTCGAGCCCGCAGATGCTGGTCGTGCAGAACATGCCGGCGGCGGAGCAGTGAGCATCGCCTGAGCGGGCTTGTCATCGACGATGGCGCCGCCCGCGCCGAAACACGAAGGGCCGGTCACCGCATCCGCGGCAACCGGCCCTCCTCACTCGTACATGGCGCCCATTCGGGCAACCGACGTCAAACGTCGAACTTCACGCCCTGCGCCAGCGGCAATTGCCGGCTGTAGTTGATCGTATTCGTCGCGCGGCGCATATAGGCCTTCCACGCATCCGAACCCGACTCGCGGCCGCCGCCCGTTTCCTTCTCGCCGCCGAACGCGCCGCCGATCTCCGCGCCGCTCGTGCCGATGTTCACGTTGACGATCCCGCAATCGCTGCCCGCCGCCGACATGAACTGCTCGGCCTCGCGCATGTCGTTCGTGAAGATCGCCGACGACAGCCCTTGCGGCACCGCGTTGTGCAGTTCGATCGCATCGTCGAAGTTGTCGTAGATCATCACGTACAGGATCGGCGCGAACGTTTCGCGCTCGACCACCGCCGACTGCTTCGGCATCCGCACGATTGCCGGACGCACGTAGTACGCATCCGCATGACCGACGTCGACGCGCTCGCCGCCCTTCACTTCGCCACCCTGCTCGCGTGCATCGGCCAGCGCCTTCTGCATCGCGTCGAACGACGCACGATCGACCAGCGGGCCGACCAGCGTGCCTTCTTCCAGCGGGTTGCCGACCTTCACCGACGTGTAGGCCTTCTCGATGCGCGGCAGCAGTTGCTCGACCAGGCTGCGATGCACGATCAGGCGGCGCAGCGTCGTGCAGCGCTGGCCGGCCGTGCCGACCGCCGCGAACGTGACCGCGCGCACGACGAGATCGAGATCCGCGCTCGGCGCGACGATCATCCCGTTGTTGCCGCCGAGTTCGAGGATGCCGCGCGCGAGACGCTGGCTCAGCACCTTCGCGACTTCCTGGCCCATCCGCACGCTGCCCGTCGCGCTGACGACCGGCACCTTCTTCGACGCCGTCAGCACCTCGCCGACATCGCGCATGCCGAGCACCAGCTGGCTCAGTTCCGCCGGCGCGACGCCCGGATGAGTCTTCTCGAACTCGCGGATCGCCTTCTGGAGCAGCACGTGGCACGCGATCGCGGTGAGCGGCGTCTTTTCCGACGGCTTCCACACGACCGAATCGCCGCACACGAACGCGAGCGCCGCATTCCATGCCCACACGGCAACCGGGAAGTTGAACGCCGAGATCACGCCGCACACGCCGATCGGGTGCCACGTTTCCATCATCCGGTGGCCCGGGCGCTCGGATGCGATCGTCAGGCCGTAGAGCTGGCGCGACAGACCGACCGCGAAATCGCAGATGTCGATCATTTCCTGCACTTCGCCGAGGCCTTCCGACGTGATCTTGCCGGCCTCGAGCGTGACGAGACGGCCCAGTTCGGCCTTGTGCTCGCGCAGGACATTGCCGAACACGCGCACGAGTTCGCCGCGCACCGGCGCCGGCACCGTGCGCCACTTGAGGAATGCGTCGTGCGCGGCATCGATCTTGCGCTCCGCGTCGGCCGGCGTGTCGACAGCCAGCGTCGCGAGCGTCGCGCCGTCGAGCGGCGAACGCGCGGTCAGCGCATTGCCTTTCCACTGGGCGAGATCGATATCGAGCGCGGCAAGAATGTCGTTGAATTGCATCACTTCCTCTTCAGGGACAGATTGATCGGTGCGGCGGCAGCGCCGCCCGCGTGATTCGATTGGAGCGCGTTCGCGCGCCCTGTGCAAGCGGATGCGCCGCGTGGCCGGCCCGGTGCGCCGCGTACGGCGCATCGCGCCGCGCCGCCGCCGGAAGCCCGGCCGGACGGCGCGCCCCAGCCTCGCGAGGCACGATCCATGAAACACATTGTCGGTGGCCACAAGTCGGGCCGCTATTGATATTAACTCACGACTTCATTCCCAAAACGCAACACCCTGGCAGGAAGAACGCGTGCGCTCCCGTCCCGATACGAGACTTTTCCAAGGCTCGTGACCGGGCCACGGGACGCGTCCCGACGTGGCGCGAGTTGATGACAAAGCTGCATCACCCTGTTCGGAAATATCGTTTGCCGCCCGTACATCGGGCACCCACAATCGGGGCGGCGTCGAGGTGCCATGCACCCGGCGCGCCGCCGGCCGCCATGACAAGCGGCCGGACGCCCGACGAAGGCGACACGCCCCGCGGCCCGGCTCATCGGGCCCCCGGCGGCCCGTTTCGCACCGCATCACCGCTGCCCCGGCCCGCGTCCGGCAACGCGTCGCGCTTCGTCACCGAAAAAACAATCCCGGAGACAGCGCCCAGCGCCCGCCATGCATTCAGACGCCCGCCCCGATTCGCCCCGTCCGTCCGGCTCGCCGCCCGCGAAGCCGTCCCTTCACCGTGCGCTGCAGGCCCGTCATCTGCGGATGATCGCGATCGGCGGCTCGATCGGCACGGGCCTGTTCGTCGCATCCGGCGCGTCGATCTCGCAGGCCGGCCCCGGCGGCGCGATGATCGCGTACATGGTGATCGGCCTGATGGTCTATTTCCTGATGACGAGCCTCGGCGAAATGGCCGCGTTCATGCCGGTGTCGGGCTCGTTCGCGACCTACGGCGCGAAATTCGTCGACGAAGGCTTCGGCTTCGCGCTCGGCTGGAACTACTGGTACAGCTGGGCCGTGACACTGGCGGTGGAACTCGTCGCCGCGCAGCTCGTGATGCACTACTGGTTCCCGCATGTGCCGGGCGTCTGGTGGAGCGCGCTGTTCCTCACGCTGATCTTCGCGCTCAACGCGTTGTCGGTGCGCGGTTTCGGGGAAGCCGAATACTGGTTCGCGCTGATCAAGGTGCTGACGGTGCTCGCGTTCGTCGGCGTCGGCCTGCTGATGATCTTCGGGATCATGCAGGGCGGCCCGAGCGCCGGCTGGAGCAACTTCACGATCGGCGACGCGCCGTTCGCCGGCGGCTGGGCAACGATGCTCGGCGTCGCGATGATCGCGGGCTTCTCGTTCCAGGGCACCGAAATGATCGGCGTCGCGGCCGGCGAATCGGAGAACCCGCGCACGACGATCCCGCGCGCGGTGAGCCAGATCTTCTGGCGCATCCTGCTGTTCTACGTGCTCGCGATCTTCGTGATCGGCGTGCTGATTCCCTACACCGACCCGAGCCTGCTGAAGAGCGACGTGACCGACATCGGCGTAAGCCCGTTTACGCTCGTATTCCGCCACGCGGGCCTCGCGTTCGCGGCCGGCGTGATGAACGCGGTGATCCTGACGGCCGTGCTGTCGGCCGGCAACTCGGGCATGTACGCGTCGACGCGCATGCTCTACACCCTCGCGACCGAAGGCCGCGCGCCGAAGATCTTCGCGAAGCTGTCGCGGGGCGGCGTGCCGCGCAATGCACTGTATGCGACGACCGCCGTCGGCGCCCTGTGTTTCTTCACGTCGCTGTACGGCGACAAGACCGTGTATCTGTGGCTGCTGAACACGTCGGGCATGGCCGGCTTCATCACGTGGCTCGGCATCGCGGTCAGCCACTACCGGTTCCGCAAGGGTTTCCTGAAGCAGGGCTACCGGCTCGATCAGCTGCCGTACCGGTCGAAGTGGTTCCCGTTCGGCCCGCTGTTCGCGTTCGCGCTGTGCGCGGTCGTCGCGCTCGGCCAGGACTACCAGGCGTTCCTCTCCGACAAGATCGACTGGGCCGGCGTCGCCGCGACCTACATCGGCCTGCCGTTCTTCGTCGCGATCTGGCTCGGCTACGCGCTGGTGCGCAAGTGCCGCCTCGTACGCTACGAAGACATGGAGATCGCGCCGTGGATCGAACGCAACGCCACGCCAGAAGCGGCCCCGCAGGCCGACATCGGCTACGCGGGCTACGTCGCGCGCCCGGCCAACCCGACGCCGGGCGCCTGAAGCCTGAAGCCTGACGTCACGCATTGCGCCGGCTGCCGCCCGAGCGCGGTGGCCGGCGCCCTGACAAGCGCCATTCGACGCGGCGCACGCGTTCAGGCAAGATCGACGCGCGCCGTCCGTTTTCCCGTCGTCACGAATCAACGAAATCGCATGCAGAACTTCTACGAAGCCACCGTTACCCGCCAGCCCTACCCGCAACTGACCGGCACGATCGACACGCAGGTCTGCATCGTCGGCGGCGGCCTCGCCGGCCTGTGCACGGCGCTCGGCCTCGTCGAGCGCGGCGTGCGCGACGTCGTCGTGCTCGACGGCGAACGGGTCGGCTTCGGTGCGTCGGGCCGCAACGGCGGCTTCGTGTTCGGCGGCTACAGCCTCGACAATGCCGACCTGCTGCGCACGCTCGGCCGCGACGAAGGGCGCCGGCTGTACCGGCTCACCGTCGATGCGGTCGACCTGATCCGCGCGCGGATCGCCCGCTACGGGATCGACTGCGACATCGTCGACCAGGGCGTGATGCTCGCGAACTGGTTCGACGATCCGTCGCGGCTCGACGGCGTGCGCACGCTGATGAAGCAGGAACTCGGCGTCGACTGGGCACCCGTCCCGACCGGCGCGCTGCGCGAGCGGTTGAAGACGCAGCGCTATTACGGCGGCCTGTTCGAGCCGAACGCCTTCCACTTCCATCCGCTCAAGTACGTGCTCGGCGTCGCGGCGGCCGCCTCGCGCGGCGGTGCCCGCGTGTACGAACGCTCGGCCGCGCTCGGCATCGCGCGCGAAGGCGCCGGGTACGTCGTGCGCACGGCGCAGGGCGCGGTGCGCGCGAAAGACGTCGTGTTCGCCGGCGGCGGTTACGCGCGCGGCGTGTCGCCGCGCATCGAGCGCGCGGTGCTGCCGATCGCGACCTACGTGATCGCGACCGAGCCGCTCGGCACGCGGCTGCCCGACGCGATCGACGCGCCGTACGCGATCTACGACACGCGTTTCGCGTTCGACTACTACCGGCCGCTGAAGGACACGCGCATCCTGTGGGGCGGCCGGATCTCGGTGCTCGACCGCGGCCCCGATGCGATCGCGCGCCTGCTGCGGCGCGACCTGCTGCGCGTGTATCCGCAACTGGAAGGCGTGAAGGTCGACTACGCGTGGGGCGGGCTGATGAGTTACGCCCGGCACAAGATGCCGCAGATCGGCCGCGACACGGACGGCGTATGGCACGCGATCGCGTTTGGCGGCCACGGCATGGCGCCGACCACGGTGGCCGGCGAAACGCTCGCCGCCGCGCTGGCCGAAGGCCGGCCGGTGCCGGACGGCTTCGCCGCGTTCGGGCTCACGCGTACGTTCGGGCTGGCCGGCCTCGCCGCCGCGCAGCTCACGTACACCGCCTACCAGGCCCGCGACGCGCTCGCATCCTGCCGCCGCCGAGCGGGCGCGGCGGCCGAAACGGCCCCGCCGGACGGCCTGGCCGATTAGAGCGGAAGGTCGGCCGGGCGGGCATTTCCCACATGCTAGAATGCCTTTTCCTAGCCGCCGCGAACCCAAAACAAAGTCACATGAAAGCAGGAAGCAAGGCCGCCACGTCCGACACCCGAGCGCTTGCGTCCGAAGCGCGGCGCAAATACGATCCCGAGCAAACCAAGCGCAACATTCTCGACGTCGCCACGCAGGAATTCTCCGCGATGGGCCTCGCCGGTGCGCGCGTCGACGCGATCGCCGAGCGCACGAACACGACGAAGCGCATGCTCTATTACTACTTCGAAAGCAAGGAAGGCCTGTACGAGGCCGTGCTGGAGAAGGTGTACGGCGACATCCGCGCGCTCGAGCAGGAACTGCACGTCGGCGACATGGAGCCGCGCGAAGGCATGCGCCGCCTCGTCGAATTCACGTTCGACTATCACGACAAGCATCGCGACTTCGTCCGCCTCGTGTCGATCGAGAACATCCACGGCGCGAAGTATCTCGAACAGCTGAAGTCGTTCAAGAACCGCAACGTCAGCATCATCAAGACGCTCGAGGAACTGGTCGAGCGCGGTGCGGCCAGCGGCGCGTTCCGCAAGGACATCGATGCATTCGACCTGCACCTGCTGATCAGCTCGTTCTGCTTCCACCGCGTGTCGAACCGCTACACGTTCGGCGCCGCGTTCGGCCGCGATCCGTCGGCGCCGCGCCTGCGCACGCGGCATCGCGACACGATCGCCGACGCCGTGCTGCGCTACGTCGCCGCGTAAGCGGCGGCGGCCGGCCGGGGCACGCACCTGCCGTGCCCTTCGCACTTCGGTGCGTCAGTTGGTCGGCGCGGTCGACGCCAGTGCGATCCGCGCCTTTTCTTCCGGGCTTCCCTGCACGTAATACTTCCTCGCCCAGCGCGAATCGGGCGCGAGCGCGAGCCGCGCATGCGCGCCCGTCCCCGCGTCCGGGCCGTGCCGCTGCGCATCGATCGCCAGCGCCCGTGCGCGATAGTGCTCGTAAAGCCGCAGGAATTCCGCGAGATAGATCGCCGCGACCCGCGTGTCGCGGATCTCGAGCAGGTTCTCGTCGTTGTACTGCTCGGAATTGCGGCTCATGTTCGCCGAGCCCGTGTACACGACCGGATTCGCGCCTTCCGCATCGATCACGATGAACTTGTGATGAATCACGACGGGCGGAAAGGCCGGCGCCGGCTCGCCCGGAAAGAGCCGCAGTTCCGGCGTGAAGCCTGGCGGCACGGTGGCCGGCGAGAAATACGCGGCATCGATCACGTCGCGGTTGTCGCGGCTGCGATGGTACAACTCGAGGTTCGCGAGCGTGGCCGCATCGAGCGTCTGGCCTGCCTGCCGCGCGGTATCGGCCTTCGTCGCGCTGCCGACGCTGATCCGGTTCACCAGCCCGAACATCATCAGCCCGCGGTCGCCGGCCGCGAAACAGGCATCGCGCAGCGCCGCGTCGGTCGGCATGAACAGGCAGAACGACACCGAATGCTTCGCAGCCGCGATCGCGGCGACGATCGTGTCGATCTCCGTACGCTGCCCCGCCGGCTCCGGCGAAAACGCGACGCGCACCTGCGCGCTGCCGATCGTCATCGGCGCCGACCAGCCCGATGTCAGCTGCGCCGTCTCGGCAATCGAAGGATTGCTCGCGAGCGCATGCGCGCGGTCGTTGTACAGCGCGGCGAGCACGGACGAGTCGAATGCGTGCAGCACGTTGGCCTGCTCGGTCAGCCCCTCGGTCGTGAAGTTCGCGGAACCGGTCAGCACGCGCGCGGGCGCGGGGTTCGACGGCGCGTCGGTCACGATGAACTTGTCGTGCATGATGTGCGTCCTGTCGCGCGGCGCGAGCGTCGCGAGGCCCTGCAGCGCGTCGACGGCCGGCTGGTTCGGCGACGGCAGCGGCGGCTTGCCCTTGCGCGCCGTCGTGTGCGCGTCGTAGACGATCGCGAGCGACGCTTCGCCGTGCTTGCGGCCGAACGCTTCGAATGCGGGCAGCGCCCACAGCGTGTCGGTCAGGTGATAGACGGCCGACGCCGCGCGCGACGCCGGGTCGAGCATCTCCGCGAACACCTGCTCCATGTCGTTCGCGAGCCACGTGCGCAACTTCAGCGCCTGTGCGTCGCTCGGCGCCTCGTTCGGCGCGAGACCCAGCGCCGCGACCTGCCTGGCAAACGCCTGCGAGCTGACCACCGCGCGGTTGAACCACGTGCCGATGCCGTCCTCGATGTGCGCGGGCAGCACGACGTCGCATACGCCGGCCTCCGCGTCGAGCACCTGCAGGTTCGCCGGCGTGCCGACGACCGGATAGACGTCGTAGCGGAACGATGCATCGCGGTCCTGAGGATCGATGCGCGCATCCCACCACATGAATTTCTGGATCGGCGCCTGATCGGTCGGCGCATCGCCCTGCGTGTCGGCGGCCGGGCCGTCAAACGTCAGGCGGTTCGGCAACCAGCTGTCCGACGCACGCGTCTTGCCGTCGGCCGACCAGAAGCCCGGCGTGCGCCGGATCGCGAAGCCGAGGAAATCGGGCCGCGCCGCCGCATCGGGCCAGTCGAAGGCCAGCAGGACCAGGGTGGGGGAAAGATAGCTGCGCACGCTGACGGTCATTCATTGCTCCCTGGCCTGACGGCCGGTCGAGGTGAATGGGTCAGTGTCGGCGGCGGTTCTTCCCGTGGAATGACGCTTCGATGAACCTTGTATGTCGGACGCGCGTCAGTCGCACACGAGCAGTTCGATTCCGCGCGCGGTCAGCGCACGGCGCACGGCCTTGTCGGGCGCGCGCTCGGTCACGAGATAGCGGGCGGCGGCCGTGCCGTTGATGCGCACCGGCGTCACGCGGCCGAATTTCGAATGGTCGGCGACGATGATCGCCGTGCCGGCCGCCGCGATCATCCGGCTGCGCACCTCGGCCGCGAGCCGCGAGTAGTCGGTACATTCGCCGTCGGGCGTGATGCCGCCGGCGCCGACGAACGCGAAATCGACGTGGTATTGCGCGAGCTGGTGGATCGTGTCGAGCCCGAAGGTCGCATCCTCGTCGTCGGACAGCTCGCCGCCGAGCAGCGTCACGCGGTTGCCGTTGCGCCGCGCGAGCACGAACGCGGTACGCCAGTCGTTCGTGTAGATCGACAGCCGGTGCCGGTCGGTGAGCGCGAGCGCGACCGCATGCGGCGTGCTGCCCGAATCGATCAGCACCGATGCATCGTCGGGCACGAATTCGGCCGCGCGCCGCCCGATCGTGCGCTTCGCTTCGGCATTCGCGGCTTCGCGCTCGGACAGGCTCGGCTCGCGGCGATCGGCGGCCAGCGCGCCGCCGTGCGTCATCACGAGCAGGCCGCGCGCGGCCAGCGCATTCAGGTCGCGCCTTACCGTCTCGCGCGACACGTCGAGCGAACGGACGAGTTCCGCGACCGACAGCGCGCCCGACCGCCCGAGCTCCGACAGGATGTATTGATGACGTTGTTCCGCCAGCATCGCGTGTGCGCCCGAGGCGACTGTAATGGGTGAGCCGGCCATTGTATTACGGCCGTTTGACCGGCATTTGACGGCGGCAGGAAACGGGGCCGGCCGCGTTTCCCGAAAGCGAAATTCTGTATTGCCTCATGCGCGCGAATCGGCGCGACGCCGGTTGCTACACTCTGCGTTTCGCCGAATGACGGATCAAGCAAAGGGGCTCGCGCCATGTATCGCAAAGGCAGTGTGATCGAAATCCAGTTTCCGCCCGAACGCCTCAACGACGCGGCCGGCGATCCGTACTGGATCGACCTGACGCTCGACGAGGCACGCCGGCTCTATGAACAGCTCGCCGCGCGCTTCGCGACGGATGCGCGCGCCAACCAGCCGCTCGACACGTTCTCGATCGACTGATCCGGCCGATCGCCGCGGCTTCACGCCCGGCATGAGTGCAGGATTCGACAAGACGCCGGCCCCGCTTCCCCCGATACTGGCCGACTTTCCGATTCTGTCCGGCCAGTTCGTGGCCCGTTACGCATGCTTACCTCGATCGTCGCCGCCGCGTTCGTCGCGCTGTGGTCCACCGGCTTCATCGTCGCGCGGGCCATCAAACCCTACGCCGATCCCAACCTGTTCCTGCTCGCGCGCTTCGCCGGCACGGCCGCGCTGTTCGGCGTCGTGGCGCTCGCCGCGCGCGCACCGTGGCCGGCCCGCCGCGAATGGCCGCGCCATCTGATCGCGGGCGCGCTGCTGCAGGGCGTCTATCTGGGCGCCAGCTACTGGGCCGTCGCGCAAGGATTGAACGCGGGCGTCATGGCACTGCTCGGCGCACTGCAGCCGCTCGCCACCGCCGTGCTCGCGGTCCCGCTGTTCAACGAGCGCCTGCCCGCGCGCGGCTGGCTCGGGATGGCGCTCGGGCTCGTCGGCGTCGCGCTCGTGCTGGCGCCGAAGGTCGCGGGCGGCGTCGCGTCGCCGCCGGGTGCGGCGCCCGAGTGGCTGGTCGTCGCCGTATCGGTGCTGGCGGTCGGATCGATCACGGCCGGCTCGCTGTACCAGAAAGGCAAGCTCGCGCAGAGCGACCTGCGCACGGCGGTGGCCGTGCAGAATTTCGGCGCGGCGATCGTCGCGGCCGGCTTCGTCGCGCTGCTTCACGAAACCCGCTGGATCGGCGCGCCGGCGCTGTGGGTGTCGCTGGTGTGGGGCGTCGTGTTCCTGTCCGGCGGCGCGGTCACGATGCTGATGTGGATGCTGCGCCGCGGCAACGCGGCGCGCGCGACGTCGCTGCTGTTCCTCGCGCCGCCGCTGGCCGCGCTGCAGGGCTACTGGCTGTTCGGCGAAACGCTCGCGGCGATCCAGCTCGCCGGCTTCGCGCTCGCGCTGGTGGGCGTCGTGCTCGCGCGGCGCTGACGCCGGCCATCCGGCGCGCATCCCGTCGGCGGGGCGAGCGCGCATGCCGTTCGCCCGGCATCCCGCACCCGCCCGGCGCACCGTGCACCACGGCGACGCAGTGCGTCTCGCCGAAGCAACGCGAAGCCTCCGGAACGCACGCCCGGCGCGGCACCGCGCCGCGATTGCGCTTATGATGGGCGCCTTGCATTTCGTTCCGGAACTTTCTTCATGACATCCGCCGATTACGCCAGCCGCCAGCGCGCGATCATTGCCGAACTGAACGTTGCCCCGCACTTCGACGCCGAGGCCGAGATCGACCGCCGCATCGATTTCCTCGCGCACTATCTTCGTTCGACCGGCCTGCGGTCCTACGTGCTCGGCATCAGCGGCGGCGTCGATTCGTCGACGGCCGGCCGGCTCGCGCAGCTGTCGGTCGAGCGCCTGCGCGCCGACGGCTACGATGCGCGCTTCATCGCGATGCGCTTGCCGAACGGCGTGCAGAACGACGAAGCCGATGCCCAGCGCGCGCTCGCGTTCGTGCGCGCGGACGAGGTGCTGACGGTCGACGTGAAGCCGGCCGCGGATGCGATGCTGCGCTCGCTGGTCGCATCCGGCCACGCATTCGACACGCCGGCGCAGCAGGATTTCGTGCACGGCAACATCAAGGCGCGCGAACGCATGATCGCGCAGTACGCGGTGGCCGGCGCGCGGCGCGGCATCGTGATCGGTACCGACCATGCGGCCGAGTCGCTGATGGGTTTCTTCACGAAGTTCGGCGACGGCGGCGCGGACGTCCTGCCGCTCGCGGGCCTGAGCAAGCGGCGCGTGCGCGCGGTCGCGCGTGCGCTCGGCGGCGAGGAAACGATCGTGATGAAGGTGCCGACGGCCGACCTCGAGGAACTGCGTCCGCTGCGGCCCGACGAGCACGCGTACGGCGTGACCTACGACGAGATCGACGATTTCCTCGAGGGCAAGCCGGTCGAAGACCGCGTGTACGAAACGGTGCTGCGCTTCTTCGACGGTTCGCGCCACAAGCGCGCGCTGCCGTACACGCCGTTCGACTGGCGGCCCGCGTAAGCCGGCCGCCGCAACCGGCATACCGCGCGCGAGCCGTCGAGGCCGCGCGCGGCACGCCCACCACGGGCAGCGCTATGCGTGCCCGCCCGCCTTCTTCGCCTGCAACGCGCGAATCCGCAGTCGCGCACCCGTATCGCTGACCGTCGCGTCGTACATCGTCGCGAGGTCGCGCTTGAGCGCGGTGCGCGAGCCGCCGTCGAGATACACCATGTGCCCCGACGGATAGAACCGCGCCGACAGGTTCTGCCGCACCTTCGGGTCCTCCAGCGGCATCTGCTGCAGGTCGATCACGGTCTGGTAGAACGGCGTGACGAAATCGTACAAGCCGTTCGCCGACAGCACCTTCAGGTCGACGTTCAGCGCCATCACCGCGGCGAGATCGCCGGCCGTATAGAGAATCACGTTCCCCTGCGCATCGATGCCCTGCTGCGCGCCGGTCGGGTCGATGTGGCCGAAGTCCCAGTTCCGGAACGCCTGGTCGTTCAGGTCGGTGAACGCGGAATTCGACGTGAACTTCAGCTGCTCGTTCAGGTAGCTGTTCCACATCGCCGTATAGACGCCCGTCACGGCCGTCATCGTCGGATCGTTGCCGCCCGAATTCGGATCGATCTTGCCGGCGATGCCCGACGAGATTCCGGTCACGCGGCCGTCGTACGAACCGAGCGCGAGCCCCTGCGCATGCAGCAGCGTCGTCAGGAACAGCGAATTGCCGCGCGTGTCGTAGCCGGCGATATCGAGGCTCCACGATTGCAGCGTCGCCGCATCGATGCCCGTGTATTGCGACAGTTTCTGCACGGCCGCCGGATCCGCATGCGGAAGCGTGCGCAGCGCCTTCAGGTAGTCGGTGCGCGCGAACTGCGCGACCTCCTCGACGAACGCGCCGAGATCGGTCGGCGCGGGCGTGACGCCGAGCTTCTTGTGATACCACGCGTCGGCCGCGGCGGTCGGCAGCGCGCCGACCGGGTTGCCGGCCTGCCGGTAGTCGAGGATCGACGACTGCAGCGTGACGCCGTTCAGGTCGACGCCGTCCTCGTGCAGCTTGTACGCGAGCACGCAGCTGCGCGCTGTGCCGTACGATTCGCCGAACAGGTACTTCGGCGAATTCCAGCGGTTGTTCTTCGTCAGGTAGCGCTTGATGAACTGCTTCAGCGAATCCGCATCCTGGTCGACGCCCCAGAAATTGCGGTTCTTGTTCGGCGCGACGGCCGCCGAATAGCCGGTGCCGACCGGATTGATGAACACCAGGTCGCTGTGGTCGATCATGCTGTCCGGGTTGTCTTCGATCTGGTACGGCGCGGGCGGCGTGAAACCCGGCATCGACGTCTTGATGCGCTTCGGCGCGAACGAGCCGAGCAGCACGAACACCGACGACGAACCGGGGCCGCCGTTATAGAAGAACGTCACCGGGCGCGTTTCTTCCTTCGCGCCGTCGGCCGTGAACGCCACGTAGAAAAGCTTCGCGGCCGGCTGCGAACTGCTCGGGTCGACCGTCACGAGATGGCCGGCCGTCGCCGTGTACGCGATGCGCTTGCCGTCGATCAGGATGGTGTGATGCGTGATCGCGGCCGCCTCGGTCGTGTCGGTCACCGAGTCGTCGGGGCCGTTGCCGTACGCGACCGGGTCGAAGAACGGCTGGTCGCGGCCGTGGCTCAGCGCGACCGGGTTGACGGTCGGCGGCACGCCATGCGAATTGTGGTCGCCGTGATGCAGCGGATACACGCCGCCGGAAGATGCGGAATCGATGCCCATCGTGCTGCTCCTGGAGGTGAAAAAAGACGCGGGCAGGACACCCGCGTCGAACGGAAAGGCGTGGGCCCGCGCGTCAGCTCGACGGCTTGCGCGCGAGGATCGCGGCGAGCTGCGCGCCGTTCGGGCTGCCGAGCCCCGTGCACGCGTCCCAGCCCGAAGCGGCCGCATAGGTGCCGTTCGATCCTTTCGTGATGTCGCGCAGCGCGCCCGGATGCTTGTACAGCACCGGATTGACCCAGCCGGCCGACGCGCCGGCCGCCGCATTGATCCGTGCGATCAGCGCGGCCCACAGCGGTGCGACCGCGCTCGTGCCGCCCATCACCGCGGCGGTGCCCGCGACCGATACCTCGTAGCCCGTCTGCGGCGACGCATCGCCGGCCACGTCGGGCACGCCGCGTTTCGCGAGCGGCGTGCGGCTGCCGTCGGCGAGCGTCACGGCAAGCCCCTGCTGCCACGCCGGCACGTCGAACAGCGTGCTGACGCCGCCGCCGCCCGCGCCGCCGCCGGCCGCCTCGTCGTTCCACGTGACCTCGCTGCGGATGCCCTGCCCCGGCGGCGCATCGAGCTGCGTGCCGCCGCAGCCGAGCACGTACGGGCTCGACGCGGGGAAATCGACGTGATCGGTGCCGTCCTGCAGCCCGTCGCCCGAGCCGCTGTCGCCCGACGCCGCGCACACGGTAATGCCCTGCGCGGCGGCCGCCTGCAGCACGCGGTTGAACGCCTGCGCCGACTGCGCCTGCCAGATGGCTTCCGGGCCGCCCCAACTGATCGAGATCACGGAAGGTTGGTTGGTCTTGTCGGTCACGGCCGCGTTCACGGCCTGGATGAAACCCGCGTCGCTGTTCGGCGCGAAGTAGATGGCGAGTGTCGCGGCGGGCGCGATCGCGCCGGCGATCTCGATGTCGAGCGCGACTTCGCCGTCCGGGCCGTTCGGGTCGCCGGTCGGCGCATTGCGGCCGGTGCCGACGTTCACGTCGACGAGCGTCGGCGGCGTCTTGAGCCCGAGCCCGCGGAAATATTGCTGGATGTCGGCCGCGCGATAGCCGCCGCCGAGTTCGATGATCGCGATGCATTGGCCGGCGCCGTCACCGGCCGGAAAATCGTACAGCGACGCCAGCTGGACCGGCGTAAACGTCACGCCCGCGGCACCGCGCGCAGGCTTGAACGGCGGACGAAACCGGAAATGCGGCCGCGCCTGCGGGCGGCTGTCGAGGCCGAGCACGGCCGTGACGGCGTCACCGAGATCGTCGGGTAGCGCGATCGGGCCCGAGCGGCCGCGATACTGGCCGATCGACCGATGCTCGAATCGTTCGAGCTTCACGCCGAATGCGGTTTCGAACTGTGCGATCGTCCCGGACAGCACGACGACGCTCTCGACCGGATCGACGCGATCGACCGTCAGCTGATGACGATGCGCGAAATCCTCGGTCTTGCGAATGTCGTCGGGATTGGCGGAGAAACGCTGCGCGAACGCTTCGCGCGACAGCGGCTTCGCCTGTGCGTCGCCGGTGGCGAGCTGGTGGACCAACGTATCGAGTTGCCCTTCTTCCTGCCGCCGCAACATGATCGTGACGTGGATGCGTTCTGCCGGATCGCACGCGCCGAGACATTTGGACTCGGCGACGATTCGGGGTTCACGGTCGGCGTGAAGATGCCTTGCCATGTTCAGACCCTCCTTGGTACCGCGTTGCACGGAACAGCCAGGAAATCGGACACAGCCGGCGGAAGTCGGTTCCGTTCGGTCAGTCGATTCGCTTGCGCGAAGTTAGAGGAAGTTTAGAACAGTCAGACGATTTGCGCGTCCCCCCTTCTACAGCAAGGCACGCGCGCGAAGGCCGGCATTGCGCGCGGCCAGTCGGGCTGCGCGGCAACGGCGCGGGGCCTCGTTCAGTCCATTGAAAGGCGCAGCGCGAATCCGATCAGTGCCGCCGAAAACGTCCAGCGCTGCACGGTCTGTGCGAGCGGATGCGCGCGCATCCACGCCGCGATGCGCGACGCGCCGAACACGCACGCGAGATCGAAGCACACGCCGGCCGCGACCAGCAGCGCGCCGAGCTCGAACATCTGCCAGACGACCGGCCCGGCCTCGGGTCGCACGAACTGCGGCAGCAGCACCGAGCAGAACAGCAGCGCCTTCGGGTTCAGCAGGTTCGTCAGCAGCCCCTTCACGAATGACTGCCGCAGCTCGCCGGCCGTCGCCGCATCGCCGTCGCCGAGCGCGAACACCGGCGAGCGGAACACCTGGATCGCCACATACGCGAGGTACAACGCGCCGCCATAGCGGATCACCTCGTACAGCCACGGTGCGCCGCGGATCAGCGCCGCGACGCCGCAGGCCGACAGCGTCACATGTGCGGTGCGCGCGAGCGACAGCCCGGCTGCCGCCGCCATCCCGGGCCGCACGCCACGGCCGATGCTGGTCTGCAGCACGAGCGCCATGTCCGGCCCCGGCACCGCATATATGGCGGCCAGCGCGGCGAGATAAATCAACAGCAAATGCGTGGAAATCATGGTCTGCCCCGTCCTTCAATGACGATATGTTGCCGCTGAAGAAGGAGGGATTATTGGCCATCTTTGGCTCAGGATTGGCGATCCTTAGGGGAATCCGCCACAATCACGAAATCGATACAAGAATTCCGCCAACATGACCGAGCTCGACAAAACCGACCGCGCCATCCTCGCCGCGGTGCAGCGCGACGGCCGCATGCCGATCGCCCGCCTCGCCGAATCCGTCGGCCTGTCCGAGACGCCCTGCGCGCGGCGCCTCAAGCGGCTCGAAAGCGACGGCTACATCGAGCGCTACCGCGCGCAGCTGTCGCGGCAGGCGCTCGGCTTCGGCGTCGTCGCGTTCGTGCTCGTGCGGTTCGCGACGCACGACCGCAAGGTCGCCGACCGGTTCGAACGGGAAGTGCTCGGCATCGAGCGGATCCTCGCGTGCCACAACGTCGCGGGCACGGCCGACTACCTGCTGCAGGTGGTCGCGCGCGACCTCGACGACTACGGCACGTTCCTGCGCGACTCGCTGCGGATGCTGCCGGGCGTAACCTCGATCGAGTCGGCGCTGTCGCTACGCGAGGTGAAGCACGACGCGGGCTTGCCGGTACCGTGAGGCGCGGCTGCGCCAGCCGCCCCGGCGTAACGCTGGTTCACATGGTTGGCGCCCGCGGCGTCATGCCGCGTCGGGCGCCTGATGCGCGCGTTCGAGATCCTCGAGAAACGCCTCGACCAGCGGATTCCCGCGCCCGTTGCGCGCGACGACCATGTGGAACGTCACGTCGTAGCGCAGCGCCTCCGGATTGAGCGGGGCAAGCAGCCCCTGCGCGACGTACGGCGCCGCGAAGTGTTGCGGCAGGTAGCCGAGATGGTGGCCGGACAGGATCAGCAGCGCGACGGCTTCCATGTTGTCGGCCGTCGCGGTCACGCGGTCGGGCGTGGTCGACAACTGCGCCTCCGGCAGCGGATACGAGCGCCACGCCCATTCGAAGCCCGCGACGTCGGCCGGCGTCAGCATGCCGGCCCCGTCGAACAGCGGATGGCCGCGGCCGCAATAGGCGACCTGGCGCTCGATGAACAGCGGCGTGTAGTGCAGCGACGGCACGCGGTGCCAGAAGTAGCCGACCGCGATCTGGATCTCGTCGCTCAGCAGCTTCTCCTCGAGATCGCCCGGCGCGCGCACCGAAATCGAGAAACGCACGGCTTCGTCGCGCGTGCGGAACGCGGCGATCGCCTCCGCGATCCGCGCATTCTGGCTCACCGGCGTATGACCGATCAGGCCGATGTTCAGCGTGCCGACCAGCTGGCGGCCCATGTGCCGCGCGGCCATCCCGAATTCGTCGAGCGCCGCGAGCAGCTTGCGGCTCATCGCGTGGAACCGCTCGCCCTTCGGCGTGAGGCGGAAGCCGCTACGGCCGCGCTCGCAGAGCCGGTAGCCGAGCCGCGTCTCGAGCGACGACAGCTGCGCGCTGATCGTCGACTGCCCGACGTTCAGCACGGCCTGCGCGGCCGATACGCCGCCCGCGTCCGTGACCGCGAGAAACACGCGGATCAACCGTAGATCGAGGGTCGACAGATTCCCCAGCACGTTCATCCCCTTCCATACATCGATGAAAATCGATGTTTACGTCGATATCTTCGCATTCTTCTTTCCCGGCGGAGCGCGTAAAACTGTGCGCCAGGCCGCGTCGCATGATACGGCAACCCCACACCGGAAGAGACAGCCATGAACGACCACCCCCATTTCCAGCCGCTCGGCGGCAATGAAATGCCGCGCTGCGGCGGTATCGCGACGATGATGCGCCTGCCGCACGTGGCGAGCGCCGAAGGCCTCGACGCCTGTTTCGTCGGCGTGCCGTTCGATCTCGGCACGTCCAACCGCACCGGCGCACGCTTCGGCCCGCGCCAGATCCGCACCGAATCCGTGCTGCTGCGCCCGTACAACATGGCCACGCGCGCCGCGCCGTTCGATTCGCTGCAGGTGGCCGATATCGGCGACGTCGCGATCAACCCGTACAACCTGCACGATTCGATCGCGCGCATCGAAGCCGCGTACGACGCGATCCTCGAGCACGACTGCAAGCCGATCACGCTCGGCGGCGACCACACGATCGCGCTGCCGATCCTGCGCGCGATCCACCGCAAGCACGGCAAGGTTGCATTGATCCACGTCGATGCACACGCCGACGTGAACGACACGATGATGGGCGAAAAGATCGCGCACGGCACCCCGTTCCGCCGCGCGGTCGAGGAAGGCCTGCTGCACGGCGACAAGGTCACGCAGATCGGCCTGCGCGGCACCGGCTACGCGGCCGAGGATTTCGACTGGTGCCGCGAGCAGGGTTTCCGCGTCGTCCAGGCCGAGGCATGCTGGAACAAGTCGCTTGCGCCGCTGATGGAAGAAGTGCGCGCCCGCGTCGGCGACACGCCCGTCTACATCAGCTTCGACATCGACGGCATCGACCCGGCCTACGCACCGGGCACCGGCACGCCGGAAATCGCCGGCCTCACGGTGCCGCAGGCGCTCGAGATCATCCGCGGCGCGAAGGGGCTGAACATCGTCGGCTGCGACCTCGTCGAAGTCGCGCCGCCGTACGACCCGTTCGGCACCACGGCGCTGCTCGGCGCGAACCTCGCGTACGAGCTGCTGTGCGTGCTGCCGGGCGTCGCGTACCGGGACTGATCCCGCCCCCCCCTATTCCAAATCAGAGGATTCCAGAGGAGCACATATAAAGATGGGGACTTCCGTCAAGCAACCGAAGCGGGCGGCGCTCGCTTCGTTCGTCGGCACCACGATCGAGTGGTACGACTTCTATAGCTACGCGACCGCCGCCGCCATCGTGTTCGGGCCGCTGTTCTTTCCCGGCGAAAACCGCTTCATCAGCCTGCTCGCGTCGTTCGGCTCGTTCGCGGTCGGTTTCTTCGCACGGCCGCTCGGCGGCGTGATGTTCGGCTATCTCGGCGACCGCTTCGGCCGCAAGCGCTCGCTGCTTGCGACGCTGATGCTGATGGCCGTGTCGACCGTCGCGATCGGCCTGCTGCCGACCCACGCGCAAGCCGGCGTGATCGCGCCGGTCCTGCTCGTGCTGATGCGCGTGCTGCAAGGCATCGCGGTCGGCGGCGAATGGGGCGGCGCGGTGCTGCTCGCCGGCGAGCACGCGCCCGAAGGCAAGCGCACGTTCTTCGCGTCGTTCGCGCAGCTCGGCAGCGCCAGCGGCCTGATCCTGTCGATGCTCGCGTTCGGCGCGATCAGCACGCTGTCGAAGGACGACATGATGAGCTGGGGCTGGCGCGTGCCGTTCCTCGCAAGTTCCGTCCTGCTGATCGTCGGCTTCGTGATCCGCGCGAGCGTGTCCGAGTCGCCCGAGTTCGAGGAGGTCAGGAAGAGCGGCAACATCGCGCAACAACCGCTGCGCGAGGCGCTCAAGTACTGGCCGTTGCTGCTGCTCGCGATCGGTGCAAACGTATACGGCATCGCCGGCGTGTATTTCAGCAACATCTTCATGATCAGCTATGCGACGCAGTTCCTGTCGCTCGACCGGTCGATGGTGCTGCATTGCATGACGATCGTCGCGGTGCTGCAGTTCGTCGTGCAGCTCGCGGCCGCGTTTCTCGCGCAACGCTTCGGCACCACGCGCGTGCTGCTGATCACCGGCGCATGGGCCGCCCTCGTCCCGTTCGTGATGCTGCCGCTCGTGCACATGGGTACGCCGCTGTCGATCACGGTCGGCGTCGGCCTCGCGACGCTGGCGGAATCGGGCTACTACGCGGTCGTCGCGGGCTTCGTCAGCGGCATCTTCGTCGCGCGGATCCGCTACACGGCGATCTCGATCGCGTACCAGGTGTGCGGCGCGCTCGCCGGCGGCCTCACGCCGCTCGTGGCGACCATCATCGCGCAGAACACCGCGCCGCAATGGTGGCCGCTGGCGCTCCAGTACACGAGTGCGGCCGTGCTGTCGTCGCTGTGCGTGTGGCTGATCTCGCGCCGCGTCGGCATCGACGATGTCGGCGCGCCCGGCAAGACGAACGCGGCGCTGCCGCGCGGCGCGCGCACCGCGTAGCGTCCGCACGACGGGCAGGCGCTTCGCCTGCCCGTTTTTCATCGGGCGGCGCGTCGCACCGCCCGCTGCTTTCCCCGCCCTTGATTGCCTGCCGCAACGGCGTCGCGGCAGGCACGCGCACGCGGTCGCATCGAACGACCGCGCGACCCTGGAGACATTGCCGTCATGAACCGCCCCGACACCCTCGATGTCGGCCGCGCCGAACCGGCCGGCCTCACGATCGAGCACCATTCGATCGACTACATCCCCGAACACGAACGCCATGCGAAGCTCGCCAGCCAGGGCCCGTTCTGGTTTCTCGGCAACTTCCATTTCTTCACGATCTCGATCGGCTTCGTCGGGCCGGGCATGGGCCTGTCGGCGGGCTGGACGACGCTTGCGGGCGCGCTCGGCATCATGTTCGGCACGATCTTCATGGCGTTCCACGGCTCGCAGGGGCCGGAGATGGGCCTGCCGCAGATGATCCAGTCGCGCGCGCAATTCGGTTATCGCGGCGTGATCGTCGCGCTGCTCGCGACGCTGTTCGTGTTCGTCGGCTTCAATGTCGTCAACGTATCGCTGATGGTCGACGGCGTGCACAGCGTATTCGGAATCGACGGCGGCTTCGTCGCCGTCGCGGCCGTGGTAACCGGCGCACTGCTCGCGATCTACGGCCACGACCTGATGCACCGGACCTTCACGTGGGCGCTGATCGCGACGCTGCCGCTCTATGCGCTCGTCACGCTCGCGCTCGTGTTCGGCCATGCGGCGCCGCCCCATGCCGCCGTTGCGCCGGCCGCGCCGAGCTTCAACGGGATCGCCTTCGCGACACAGTTCGCGATTGCCGCGAGCTACAACATCTCCTATGCGCCGTACGTGTCGGACTATTCGCGCTATCTGCCGAAGCACACGAGCCGCGCGAAGCTGATCGCCGTGATCTTCGCCGGCGCGTCGCTGTCGGGCACCTGGATGATCGGCCTCGGCGCATGGCTCGCGCAGAAGCTGCACGCGGCCGATGCGCTGGTCGCGATGAACGACGTCGGCTCGTCGCTGGTGCCGGGCCTCGGCAAGCTGATCGCGATCGTGTCGCTGGTCGGCTTCCTGCCGATCATCGCGCTCAATGCATACAGCGCGATGCTGACCGTCCTGACCGCCGCCGATTCGATCGTGCCGATCCGGCCGACACGCCGCGCGCGCGTCGCGTCGATCGTCGCGATCAGCACGTTCGTGCTCGCCTGCGTGTTCGCGATCCGCGGCAACGGCATCGCACTGCTGCAGACGTTCCTGACGCTGATGCTCTACTTCCTCGTGCCGTGGACCGCGGTGAACCTCGTCGATTACTTCTTCGTGCGGCGCGGCCGCTACGCGATCGCGCACTTCTTCACGCCGGACGGACTCTACGGCGCGTGGCAGCCGCGCGGCATCGTCGCGTACCTGGCCGGCTTCGCCGCGATGGTGCCGTTCTTCTCCATCTTCGATGCCGAAGCGAACCGCGAGGTCTTCGTCGGCCCGTTCGCACGCATGCTGGGTGGCGTCGATATCGCATGGCTCGTCGGGCTGGCCGTCGCGGGTGCCGTGTATGCGGTGCTGTCGCGTTCGCTCGATCTCGAACGCGAACGACGCGTGATCGCCGACGCACGGTCTCCCGAAACGCTCGCCGACACGCCCCGTCACGAACACGCGTGACGGCGCGCGCGGCGCATCGCGGCGCGCAGGTTGCCTGCCGGGTCATCGATCCCGGCGGCAAGCGCGCAGCATGCGCTACGTTACCGCGCCTGGGCGCGCAACGTCTTCGCGGCGGCGACCATGTTCGTCAGCGCCGGAATCACCTCCGCCCACTGCCGCGTTTTCAGCCCGCAATCCGGGTTCACCCACAGGCGTTCCGCCGGAATCCGTTCGGCCGCCTTCTTCATCAACCCGACGATATGATCCTGCGTCGGGATGTTCGGCGAATGGATGTCGTACACGCCCGGCCCGATTTCGTTCGGATACCTGAAATCGTCGAACGCGTCGAGCAGCTCCATGTCCGAGCGCGACGTCTCGATCGTGATCACGTCCGCATCCATGTCGGCGATCGACGCGATGATGTCGTTGAACTCCGAATAGCACATGTGCGTGTGGATCTGCGTATCGTCCCGCACGCCGTTCGCGGTGATGCGGAACGACTCGACCGCCCACTTCAGGTATTCGCCCCACTGCGCGCGGCGCAGCGGCAGCCCTTCGCGCAGCGCGGCCTCGTCGATCTGGATCACGCGCACGCCGGCCTTCTCGAGATCGAGCACTTCTGCGCGGATCGCGAGCGCGAGCTGGTAGCACGACACCGAGCGCGGCTGGTCGTCGCGCACGAACGACCAGTTGAGGATCGTCACGGGGCCGGTCAGCATGCCCTTCATCGGCTTGTCCGTCAGCGACTGCGCGTACGTGATCCATTCGACCGTCATCGCCTTCGGGCGGCTGATGTCGCCGAACAGAATCGGCGGCTTCACGCAGCGCGACCCGTACGACTGCACCCAGCCGAACTGGCTGAATGCGTAGCCATCGAGTTGTTCGCCGAAGTATTCGACCATGTCGTTGCGTTCGGCTTCGCCGTGCACGAGCACGTCGAGTTCGAGCGATTCCTGTTCGCGGACGCTGCGTTCGATCTCGGCCTGCATCGCCGTGCGGTAGCCGGCTTCGTCCAGCGCGCCGGCCTTGAACCGGCTGCGCGCGTGGCGGATTTCGGCGGTCTGCGGGAACGAACCGATCGTCGTCGTCGGGAAGGCCGGCAGGTTCAGGCGCGCCGACTGCTTCGGCGCACGCTGCGGATACGGGCTCGCGCGGTTGCCGAGCTGCGCATCGATACGCGCGATCGCGGCCTTCACCGCCGGGTTGTTCACACGCGGCGAGCGGCGGCGCGAAGCGATCGCGGCGGCGTTCGCGGCGAGCGCCCCGGCCACCTCGTCGCGGCCCTCGTTCAGCGCGGTCGCGAGCACCTTCAGCTCATCGAGCTTCTGCAGCGCGAACGCGAGCCACGAACGGATTTCCGCATCGAGCTTGTCCTCGCTCGCGAGATCGACCGGCACGTGCAGCAGCGAGCACGACGGCGCGAGCCACAGGCGATCGCCGAGCTGCTTCGCGAGCGGCTCGAGCCAGTCGAGCGTCGCATTCAGGTCCGTCTTCCAGATGTTGCGGCCGTTGATCGCGCCCACCGACAGCACGCGTTCGGCCGGCAGCTCACGAACCAGCGCGTCGATTTCGGCGCGGGCGTTGATCGCGTCGACATGCAGGCCGTCGACCGGCAGCGACGCCGCGAGCGTCAGGTTGTCCTGAAGCTGGCCGAAGTACGTCGCGAGCAGCAGCTTGATGCGGCGCGTTTCCAGCACCGCGTAGGCGGTGCGGAAGGCCTGGCGCCATTCGGCATCGAGTTCGGTCACGAGAATCGGCTCGTCGATCTGCACCCATTCGACGCCCTGCGCGGTCAGCGTGTCGAGCAGCGCGCCGTACACGGGCAGCAGCTTCGGCAGCAGCGCGAGGCGATCGGAATCGTCCTTCGCCTTGCCGAGCCACAGGTACGTGACGGGGCCGAGGATCACCGGCTTCGCGTTCACGCCCTGCGCGGTCGCCTCGGCCAGTTGCTGCAGCAGGCGCGACGGATCGAGCGAGAAGTTCGTGTCGGCGTGGAATTCCGGGACGATGTAGTGGTAGTTCGTATCGAACCACTTCGTCATTTCACCGGCCGCGACGCCGCCGCAGCACGCCGCGTGTTCTTCAGCCGATTGCGCCGACCGGCCGCGCGCGACGCGGAAGGCGTTGTCGAGCGCATCACCGTGGAAGTCCTGCACGCGCTTCGGCAGATTGCCGAGCGTGAAGCTCATGTCGAGCACCTGGTCGTAGAACGAGAAATCGCCGATCGGCGCCAGGTCCAGGTCGCGCTGATCGTGCCAGTGGCGCCGGCGCAGCTCGGCGCCGAGCGCCTTCAGCGCGTCGCGCGACGATTCGCCCTTCCAGTAGCGCTCGAGACCGAACTTGAGTTCGCGCTTCGCGCCGATGCGCGGGAAACCGAGATTGTGTGTCGTGACCATGAAGCTGCCGTCCAGAGAAAAATTGAAGATCCGGCAGTCATCATAGGGATTTCAACACATGAAATAAAATGGCATTATTTCATTCATCCATCAAATTTGTTCATGCATTCATTGCGTGACCCCCATCCATGCTGGAACGATTCCATCTCGTCGTCATTCGTGAAGTCGAGCGCCAGGGCTCGCTGACGGCGGCCGCCAATGCGCTGCACCTCACGCAATCGGCGCTCAGCCATACCGTCCGGAAGATCGAGCAGCAGCTCGGCACGCCGATCTGGGACCGCGAAGGCCGCGGCCTGCGGCTCACGCAGGGCGGGCACTACCTGCTGAAACTGGCGAACCGGCTGCTGCCGCAGTTCGAACTCGCCGAGGAGCGGATGAAGCAGTACGCGAAGGGCGAGCGCGGCACGCTGCGCATCGGGATGGAATGCCACCCGTGCTACCAGTGGCTGCTGAAGGTCGTGTCGCCGTACCTGTCGCGCTGGCCCGACGTCGACGTGGACGTGAAGCAGCGCTTCCAGTTCGGCGGCATCGGCGCGCTGTTCGGCCATGACGTCGACGTGCTCGTGACACCCGACCCGTTGAACAAGCCGGGGTTGCGCTTCGATCCCGTGTTCGATTACGAGCAGGTGCTGGTGGTCGCCGACTCGCACCGGTTCGCGAACGCCGACTACGTCACGCCCGAGCAGCTGACCGACGAGATCCTGATCACGTACCCCGTCGAAACCGACCGGCTCGACATCTACAACCAGTTCCTGACGCCGGCCGGCATCGTGCCGAGGCGGCACAAGTCGATCGAGACGACCGACATCATGCTGCAGATGGTGGCGAGCGGGCGCGGCGTGGCCGCGCTGCCGAGATGGCTGGCCGACGAGTACGCCGACCGGATGCCGGTCGTGCCGGTCAAGCTCGGCAAGAAGGGAATCGCGAAGCAGATCTTCCTCGGCATCCGCGAGGCGGATGCATCGATCGACTATCTGGCCGCGTTCGTCGCGCTGGCGCGCGAATCGACGTGGAGCGCGCCGCGCATGCTGCGCTAGGCGCGCTCGTCCGGCATGCGCGTCAGGCGGCGCGCATCGCGATGCGTTCGCTGCGTTCGACCCAGGCGCCGAACAGCAGGCCGATCGTCGTCCACATGATCGCCTGCATCCCGAGCGCGGCGACGCGGAACTTCCACAGCAAGGCAGCCGGGAATGCGGCCGGTACCTCGTCGAACGACGGCAACCCCAGCTGCACGGCCGCGATGATCGCGACGAACACGAGGCCCGCGACGATCGACGCGTTCCATTGACCGAGCTTCGCCAGCAGGTGGCGGCGCACGCCGACCGAGAACACCATCGTCGCGATCGAGATCGCGATCATCAGGAAGAACAGGCCCGTGCGCTGGCCGATCGTATCGGGGTCGCCGACCGCCGGCGGATTGGCCGGGTACTTGATGTTCGGCACGATCACGAGGGCGATGAACGCCCCCAGCGCGAGCCACGCGGCGAGTTGCCGTGCCGGCAGGCGGCCGCCGCGCCCGTACGCATAGGCAAAGACCAGCGAGAACAGTCCGCCGAAAGCCGCGCCATAGGTCACGACGCCCGTCAGCAGGCCGAGGCCGGCCTGGGTGTGGCGGCTGACCAGTTCGACCTCGTGATCGTGCCCGGGCTCGTCGCCCTTGGCGGCATCGAGTTTTTCTTCAAGGGAGATCGCCCGATCGACTTGCGGTTCGCCGACGATTTTCGCGAAACCGAACGTGATGAGGCCCGCGGCGATGCCTGCGAGCATCCCGCGCATGAGCAGCTTTCCGACCATCGTGTGCTCCGCGTCAGTGGCAGGGAAAGCCGAGCAGATGGCGGCCATCGTGGACGAACTCGTGGACATACATGCCCGGCACGAGCGACGTCGCGCCTTGTTCCGCGCCGACGAAATACAGGGCGAGCAACAGGATCAGGCCGACGAATACGGCCCAGGGCAACAGTTCACGGACGGGGATGGGGGCCGGCACGACCGCCGGCTTCAGCACTGCTTCGCTCATGGATGCACCTCAGGGGAATCGCGCCCCGACAAATGATGGATGGGTACGAAGGCAGGTCTGGCTTCCGGGATCGTCGATTCTCCGGTTACAGTGGCGCGACCGCGCCGGAATTGCACCGGCTTCCGCGTTTCGTATCGGGCGAATTGTACGCGCGAACGGGCGCGTATTGAAGTGATCGCGCGGTGACAATCACGTCCCGTTCCGGATCATCCGACCACCGACATGACCCTGCATGCCTCGCTGCGCCTGATCGCACACGCATCGACCCGGGCGATGCGCACCGGCACGTTCCCCGACGACGATCCGCTCGACGCGCGCGGGCGCGCCGAAGCTGCCGCGTGGCGCGGCCGGTGGTCACGCGCCGGCGGATCGCTCGTCGTGCTGTGCAGCCCCGCATGCTGTGCGCGGCAGACCGCCGATGCGCTCGGGCTGCGCGCCGACGTCGACGACGCGCTGCGCGACATCGACTACGGCAACTGGCGCGGCAAGCGCCTGAGCGACCTCGCACGCGATCTGCCGGGCGAACTTGCCGCGTGGATCGGCGATCCGTCCGCTTCGCCGCACGGCGGCGAATCGTTCGCAGCCGCCGCGCATCGGGTCGGCACATGGTTGAACGCGCTGCCGCCCGGTCGCGACGTGATCGCGATCACGCACGCGCCGCTCGTCCGTGCGGCCCTCGCGCATGTGCTGCGGATGGATCCGGCGGCGGCCGTGCGTCTCGACATCGCGCCGCTGTCATGCACGACGTTCGCCGCTTCGCCGGACGGCTGGTCATGGGTCGCGCCGGATGACGACCGACGCGATGCCGGTGCGTCAACCACCGTTGCGCCCACTATGTGAGCGATCAGGGCGATGCAGCGCCGAGCATTCGGCCAATCAGCTTACATCCCGTAAGACACGCCGTTCGTGGTCCCGACTGTCATCAAACTGACTGCTGGTCACCGCTAGGATCGGACGCGGTTCCCTCACGAGATGCCGTCATGAATCAACCTGCTTCGTCCGCCCCGAACAACGCCGGCTCCATCGAACGTACCAGGCAGATCGGCTATGCCGTGTTCCTGCTGGTGCTCGTGCTCGGCGCCCTCTATATCGGCACGCACCTGTTCGACGATCTGTCGCCGGTCCGCGAAGGCTCGCTGTTTCCGTACCTGTTGCTCGGCGCGGCATTGCTGATCGCGCTCGGCTTCGAATTCGTCAACGGCTTCCACGACACCGCGAATGCGGTCGCCACCGTGATCTATACGCATTCGCTGACGCCGAACGTCGCGGTGATCTGGTCGGGCATGTGGAACTTCCTCGGCGTGATGGTCTCGAGCGGCGCCGTCGCGTTCGGGATCCTGCAGTTGCTGCCCGTCGAGCTGATCCTGCAGGTCGGCAGCGGGGCGGGCTTCGCGATGGTGTTCGCGCTGCTGATCGCCGCGATCGTGTGGAACCTCGCGACCTGGTATTTTGGGTTGCCCTCGTCGAGCTCGCATACGCTGATCGGGTCGATCATCGGCGTCGGGCTGATGAACCAGCTGATGCACGGGCCGTCCGGCACGAGCGGCGTCGACTGGGGTCAAGCGCTCGGCGTCGGCAAGTCGCTGCTGGTCTCGCCGATCGTCGGCTTCCTGTGCGCGGCGCTGCTGCTGCTCGTGCTGAAAGCGCTCGTGCGGATTCCCGAGCTGTACAAGGAGCCGCCGAAGGATCAGCCGCCGCCGTTCTGGATTCGCTGCCTGCTGATCCTGACCTGCACGGGCGTGTCGTTCGCACACGGGTCGAACGACGGACAGAAAGGGATGGGCCTCATCATGCTGATCCTGATCGGCACGGTGCCGACCGCGTATGCGCTGAACAAGGCCGTCACGCCGGCCGAATCGCAAACCTTCGTGGCGGTCGCGAACCAGGCGGCCGCGACGTTCGGCAAGTACACGAACGGCGTCGCGCCGTCCGCGAACCCGCGCGCCGACGTCGAGCACTACGTTCAGCATCGCGAACTGACGCCCGCCGTGCTGCCGGCCGTGCAGCAACTGTCGACGTCGCTCGCGACCGCGGTCGGCGCGTCGGGCTCGATGGCGGCCGTGCCGCAGCGCGACGTCGACAACGTGCGCAACACGATGTATCTCGTCTCCGAAGCCATCCGCCTGATCGAGAAGTCCGGTCAGCCCGCGTTCGCCGCCGACGACAAGCTCGCGATCGACAACTATCGCAAGCAGCTCGACCACGCGACCAAGTTCATCCCGACCTGGGTGAAGGTCGCCGTCGCGATCGCGCTGGGCCTCGGCACGATGGTCGGCTGGAAGCGGATCGTCGTGACCGTCGGCGAAAAAATCGGCAAGCAGCATCTGACGTATGGACAGGGCGCATCGGCCGAACTCGTCGCGATGCTGACGATCGGCGCCGCCGACGTGTACGGCCTGCCCGTGTCGACGACCCACGTATTGTCGTCGGGTGTCGCGGGCACGATGGCGGCGAACGGCTCCGGACTGCAATGGAGCACGGTGCGCAGCCTCGTGCTCGCGTGGGTGCTGACGCTGCCGGCGTCGATCGCGCTTGCCGGCGGGCTCTACTGGTTGTTCCGGTCGCTGGCTTGATTCGGGTTGCAACGGGTGGCCGGTATCAGCCGGCCGCCTGTCATGGAAGATTCACCGCTCGCCTCCGCGCCTCTCCGCACCGATCCGCCGCAGCGTTCGAATGTCCGTGCGCGCACCATGCCGTCCCCTCCTCGTTCCGAATTGAAGCGCAAGATCTGGAGCGCATCCGCACACGAACGTCGTTAGACTGGGTTCGTCGACTTTCTCCGTGGCCGCAACCATGCACGCAATGCTTCCGGGCGTTTCGCGCGACCCGGCGCCACATCGCTGACGAACCGAGGGACGCCCGTGAACATCGCCGATCTGCAACCTGCCATCGCATCGCCGGACATCGCTCGACGCGTCGACACCCTCGACTGGCCGACTGTCGGCGCCGAACTCGATCGGTACGGATGCGCGCATGTGCCGGGCCTGATTTCGACGGACGAGTGCGATGCGCTCGCGGCGCTGTATCCGCGGGATGCACTTTATCGTTCACGCGTGGTGATGGCGCGGCACGGGTTCGGTCGCGGCGAATACAAGTATTTTGCGTATCCGCTGCCAGCGGTCATCGCCGAGCTGCGCGCGACGCTCTACCCGCATCTCGCGCCGATCGCGAATCGCTGGAACCAGGCACTCGGGATCGACGTCCGCTATCCGAAAGACTCTACGACCTTCCTCGATCGCTGCCACTCGGCAGGACAGACGCGACCGACGCCGCTGATCCTGCAATACGGTCCCGACGACTACAACTGTCTCCATCAGGATCTCTATGGCGAGCACGTGTTTCCGCTGCAGGTCGCGATCCTGCTGTCGGCGCCGGGCCGCGATTTCACGGGTGGGGAATTCGTGCTGACGGAACAGCGGCCGCGCATGCAATCACGCGCGGAAGTGGTGCCGTTGATGCAAGGCGATGCGGTGATTTTCGCCGTGCATGGCCGGCCCGTGCAGGGGACGCGCGGCGTCTATCGCGTCAACCTGCGCCACGGCGTGAGCCGGATTCGCAGCGGCCACCGTCACACGTTGGGCCTCATCTTTCACGACGCGCAGTAGCAAGAATCGGGATGACGCTGATGAGGGCGTGCCGATCGCCACACACCGGATTCAAACCGGACACGCCGCGCGCCATTGCCCTGCGCCGCCAAGCCAGGCCCCGCCCGATCCGGCGCGGGCTTTTGCATTTCGGCGGCGTAAATGCGTGTGATGTGCAGCGTTACCCGGCTATCCGCGTTACCCTGCCGCCCGCGTCACGATCCAGCATTGCTCCTCGGTCCGCTCACTCACCCTCGGCGACAGACGATCGATTGTGATAACCGTCAGGCCATCTCAGCCATGACGAATCGGCACTCGAGGTGAACGACGGGGAACCGGCATGCTCACCTGTCGCAACGCAATGCGACTTGAAGTCCGGGCCTATCCTCGCGCCACGTTCGCCCGCAGCCGGTCGCCTGCGTCCGAGGCCAGCCGCGCATAGCCCGGCAACGTCAACAGTGCGAGCACGCCTGCCGCGACGAATGCCCAGCGGAAGTCGTCGAGCACGTAATGCATGCCGGCCGCATCGCCGCGCGCCAACGCCGCGACCCGCAGCGACAACGCACCGAACGCGATCCCCATCCCGATCGTCATCTGCTGCGCGGCGCTCCACAGCGTGCTGGCCGCGCTCGTCTGATGAGCCGGGATATCCGCATAGGCAAGCGTCGCGAGCGTCGTGAACTGCATCGACCGCGTCAGCCCGTAGACGAATACGACGAGCAGCGTGATCGCCAGCGGCGTCGACGCGGTCAGCCAACCGCACGCGATCGTGAAGACGCCGACGATCGTCACGTCGACGAGTGCAACGCGCCGGAAGCCGTATCGGTCGAGAATCCACGACGTTCCCGCCTTCATGCCCAGATTGCCGAGCGCGCTCGCGAGCAGCAGCAGGCCGGACTGGAACGGCGACAGCCCGAAGCCGATCTGGAACAGCAGCGGCAGCAGGTACGGCACGGCATTGATCGCCATCCGCGTGACCGAACCGGTGATCACCGTCACCGAGAATGTCGGCACCTTCAGCGTCGTGAAATCGAGCAGCGGATGTGCGTAACGTCGTGCATGCAGCCATGCGGCCAGGCCGAACAGCACGCTTGCACCCACCAGGACGCCCGCACGCGTGAAGTCGACATCCTGCTGCCCAGCCGCCTCGGTGCCGATCAGCAGACAAGTCAAGGCGCCGCCGGCCAGCACGAATCCAACCCAGTCGAGCGGCCGTTGTTCGTCGGCCCGCGTATTCCGGACGATCAGCCAGGTACAGACGAGCGCGGCAATGCCGAACGGGACGTTCAGCAGGAAGATCCAGCGCCATGACGCATAGGTCGTGATGAAGCCGCCGATCGGCGGCCCGACCACAGGCGCGACGATGCCCGGCCACGTGATCGTCGCGATCGCACGCATCAGCTTGGCCTTCTCGGTGCTGCGCACGACGATCATCCGTCCGACCGGGACCATCATCGCCCCGCCGACGCCCTGCAGCAACCGCGCAGCCGTGAACGTCCCGACGCCGTCGGACAGCCCGCACAGCACGGACGCACCGGTGAAGACGACGATCGCACTCGCGAATACCGTGCGCGATCCATAGCGGTCCGCGATCCAGCCGCTGATCGGAATGAATACGGCCAGCGCCAGCATGTAGGCCGTCATCCCGAGGCTCAGCGCGTTCGGCCCGACGCCAAACGAGCGCGCCATCTGCGGCAGCGCGGTCGCGATCACGGTCGTATCGAGGTACTCCATGAAGAACGTTGCGGCCACGAGATACGGCAAGAAGTCGGTCGTCCGACCACCTTGAGCAGGGCTGTCAGTCATGAACGATGCAGGAAACGGAATGCGGGAGACCCCGATCGCCAGCGGATGCGGACGAGCGCAGCCGATCGGGACGAATGGCGATATTACCCCGAAGGGCCTGCTCTCCGCTCTGCAACGCATGTCGCGAAAATGGACTTTATGCGCATAGATTTTTATGACGAGTTCGTGATGTATTCGCCGACGGGCGCACACGATCAATTCGACGGGGCGAGTCGAAAGTGGGTAGATGAAGCGGGGCTTTTTTCACCAGAAGCGGTATTTGTCGATTATTGTCGACGAATTTCGCCCATCATCGGCCATCAGACATTGCCGCCTGGTGTAGCGACATCGACCGGGCGCTGACTGAGGATGGATTGACGTGATCCGTAGAAGGACGTGCCGGGGGGGATTCGAGAGGTGTCTGGCGGGCGGATTGCTCGAGCCCGGCAGATGCCAGATTCCAGATCATTGGCCATCTCGGTTTCGGCCGCATTGCACGTGGCCGCGCACGTGCATTTCCGTCGCCGAAATGCAAAAACCCCCGCCTGGTCGGGCGGGGGTTCTTGGCTTAGGGAGCCTGACGATTACCTACTTTCACACGGGAATCCGCACTATCATCGGCGTAGAGTCGTTTCACGGTCCTGTTCGGGATGGGAAGGGGTGGGACCGACTCGCTATGGTCATCAGGCAAAGGGGGTTGTTCTGCTGGCGTGGCCAACAGAACTAATCTTGGAAGAAGCAGTAATTTAGGTTGTGTGTATCACACACGAGAATCCAACATGTCGCTCTGGATCTTGCAGCCAGTGCTTTCACACGGCGCCGATCCACAAGGCAGACTTGTTATAGGATCAAGCCTTACGGGCAATTAGTATCAGTTAGCTGAACGCATTACTGCGCTTACACACCTGACCTATCAAC
>NZ_CADFDK010000003.1 GCF_902832885.1 Burkholderia seminalis DSM 23518 | reverse complement strand
CCCTGCACGATCACGTGATCGCCCGCCTGCAGACCGCCTTCGACGATCCAGTTCTGACCCTGCATGCCGGTCGTCTTCAGCGGACGCGGCTCGACCTTGTTGCTGGCGTTCACCACCAGCGCGATCGCCTGCCCCTTCTGGTCGTGCGTGACGCCGATCTGCGGCACCAGGAACGCGTTCTCGTTCACGCCCTCCTCGATCCGCGCGCGCACGAACATCCCCGGCAGCAGCACGCGGCCCGGGTTCGGGAACACCGCGCGGATCGTCACCGAGCCGGTGGTCTGGTCGACCGTCACGTCCGAGAACTGCAGCTTGCCCGCTTCCGAATAGGTCTTGCCGTCTTCCAGGATCAGCGACACCTTCGCCGCGCCCGGGCCGCTCGTCTTCAGGCGCCCGCTCTGCACGTCCTGGCGCAGCTTCAGCCCTTCGAGGCTCGACTGCGTGAGGTCCACGTACACCGGATCGAGCTGCTGCACGGTCGACATCAGCGTCGCCTGGCTCGCCTGCACGTACGCGCCCGGCGTCACTTGCGAGATGCCGACGCGGCCCGTGATCGGCGACACGACATCCGTATAGCCGAGGTTGATCTGCGCGGTGTCGACCGCCGCCTTGCCGGCCGCGACGTCCGCCGCGGCCTGGCCCTGCGTGGCCACCGCGTTGTCGTAGTCCTGCTTGCTGACCGCGTTCGCGGCCACCAGCACCTTGTAGCGCGCGACCAGCGCGTTCTGCGTGACGAGGTTCGCCTGCGCCTTCGCGAGCGTCGCCTTCGCGCTGTTCAGCGCGGCGACGTACGGCGCCGGGTCGATCTTGTACAGACGCTGACCGGCCTTGACGTCGCTGCCTTCGGTGAATTCACGGCGCAGCACGATGCCGTCGACCCGCGCGCGCACCTGCGCGACGAGGAACGCGCTGGTGCGGCCCGGCAGGTCGGTGAAGACCGGTACGGCCTGCGGCTGGACGGTGACGACGCCGACTTCAGGTGTTTGCGGCGGCGGTGCCGATTCTTTTTTTCCGCAGGCAGCCAGGAAAACCGCGGCTGCCGCGACAGTGATCAAGCGGTATGGAACCCGTTCGACGCGCATGGAGCGACCTCTCACAAATAGACGACATTCAATGGGAATCACCAGATCTCCTCGCGGCCTGCATGCGCGGGCGGAATGCTCTCGCTTCCGTCCGACACGCATGCGGGCACGTGCTTCGGGTGTGCGGTGCACCCTGCGGAGCGTTCGTTTGCCGAACTGCTTCCGTAAAAAGGAACGGCGAGCCCGCGGCCCCGACGGGCACGCGTTGCCGCGGCGGCCAGCCGGGACGCTAGCGCGCGGGCCGGAACGCGGCGCCGGCGAATTCGATGAACGCGCGCGCGGCGGCCGACAGACGCGCGGCACGCACATGCGCGAGCTTCAGCGTGACGGGCGCGAGCGGGCGAACCGGTGCGATGCGCACCAGCGTGCCGGCCGCCAGATCGGCGTCGACGAGATACGCGGGCAGCACCGCCGCGCCCATGCCGGCCACGGCCAGCCGTCGTGCCATCTCGAGATGGCCGACGCCCGCATTGCCGGGTGCCGAGCCCGGTCGAATCGCGGCCGCAGGGTCGTCGTCGGCCGCCGGCGGTTCGAACCGGACGGTCGTGAGATCCGGCCAGCCGCCCGATGCCGCCGCGCCGCCCTGTGCGGCGACGTAACCCGGCGCCGCGACGCGCACGGATTCGTACGCGGCCAGCGTATGCAGCGCGTGCGCACCGGATACCGGCATACCGTCGATCAGGAATGCAACGTCGATGTCCTCGGCAGTCAGGTCGACGTACGCATCGGTCAGCGTCACGGTCGGCCGCACGTCCGGAAACAGGTGCACGAAACGATCGAGCAACGCGCTCAACTGGCTGAGCCCGAACGCGACCGGCGCGGCCACGCGCAACGCCCCTTCCGGCTTGCTGCCCATCGCGACGAAACGGCCGTCGATCTCGTCGATCGCGCCCAGAATCCGCTCGACGCGCGCGAGATACAGCTCGCCGATTTCCGTCAGCGACTGGTGGCTGGTGCTGCGTTGAAGCAGGCGCGCGCCGAGCCGCGTTTCGAGCGCATCGACCAACCGGCTCGCCATCGCCGTCGACACGCGCAGCCGCGTCGCCGCGCGGCGGAACCCGCCTTCTCTTGCCACCGTCACGAATGCCCGAATCGATTGAAGTTGGTCCATTTGTCCGGATTCCCCTGCGCGGACGGCTGCCGTTCCACCTGCACCCGCCGGCACGTCGCGTGCCGATCCGCATCAGCCCGGCCAATGCAGCGGCGCCGACGCCGGCCACGCCGGGCCGGTCGGCACGCTCGCGACGGGCGCGAGCCGGCATACAACGGGCGCAAGCCAGCCTCGGCCGGCCCGATGTACGATCATTCGATAGCAGTCCTGAGTCTTTTCCAGCGATTCGCGGCGGCAACACGTGCGGCAGCGGCCGCGGATCATGCGACGGTTTTGCCTGCGTCACACGAACGCACTGGAACACATTTCTTTCAGCAGGTGCAATGGTATGAAAACCACCGGGAAATAGCTTGCCCGATCCTGCGATTGTTTTGCCTTAATTTCCGAATTTGTGCGCTGCACACCTCGCAACGACGGGCGATACGACCACCGACCATGCAGGTCCGGATGATCGGGCTAATTTCCGACAGGTTTGGGCAATCCGGCGCACGCAACTGGTCGTACGATGTGACCGCCGTGCCGGCGCCCCTGCCTGTTTCTCGACGGGGAATCGCCGCCGCGCACCTCGCCTCGCTCACTCCGCCATCCGCTCACGCAACATGGAAACCGACGCCCGAACGCCACCGCAACCGCGCCCCCTGCCCGATCACGCCCCGCGGTCGCCGGCACGGCCGCACGCGGCCCGGCTCGCGGCGTTGATCGCCGCCTACGCGCCGCACGACGGGTGGTTCGACCTCCCGGTGCGCGGCATGCGCATCTCACGCGCGTCCGGCGCGCCGGCGCAGTGGAACCACGGCGTGCACCACGCGTGCATGAGCATCGTCGGGCAAGGCGCGAAGTCGATGCGGGTCGGCGACGACGCCTACACGATCGACGAAGCGCGGATGCTGGTCGCGACGGCCGACGTGCCCGTCACCGGCCGCGTGACGCGCGCAACGCCCGCCGAGCCGTTCCTTTACGCGCAGCTCGAACTCGATCCTGCGCGCATCGCCGCGCTCACGCCACGCGTGTTCCCGCGCGGGTTGCCGAAAACCGTCGACTGCGGCGCGCTCGACACGCACGACGCGACGCCGGAAATCGTCGACGCCGTCGCGCGGCTGATGCAGTTGATGGCGCAACCGGTCGAGCTCGACCTGCTCGCGCCGCTGATCGTCGACGAAATCCTCATTCGGCTGCTGTGCGGTCCGTCGGGTGCACGCGTCGCGCAGGTTGGCGAGGCCGGTTCGACGGCGCAGCGCATTTCGCGCGCGGTCGCGTGGATTCGCGACCACTACCGCGATCCGATGACGGTCGACTCGCTCGCGCGGCAGGTCGACATGAGCCCGTCGACTTTTCATCACCACTTCCGTGCGGTCACGTCGATGAGCCCGTTGCAATGCCAGAAGGTACTGCGACTGCAGGAGGCGCGCCGCCTGATGTGCCTGTCGGCGATGGATGCGCGGCAGGCGTGCCGCAGCGTGGGCTACGTCAGCGCGTCGCAGTTCAGCCGCGAATACGCGCGGCTGTTCGGCGACGCGCCGGGCCGCGACGTCGCGAGGCTGCGAGGCGAAGCGGTGCCGCTGTCGCGCGCCGCGCCATAAGCCGCTTCACGCGGGCCGGATGCGCGTGCGTGCCCCGCCCTTCTTCCCGTTCTCATTCGCCCGCTCGGCCAGCACGGCTTCGTCGATGCAGCGGGCGAAGTATTCGGCCGACGACGTGGGCACCACACTGTCGCGAAACAAAAGATACAGGTGGCGCGCAGGGTGTGCGCCAGTAGCCAGCGCCGCCAGTAAATATAGGAATACGTATTATTTAAGCTAGTAAGGATCGGTATGCGGCGCTCGCGCACCGCACCGTACCTGAATCAGGAATTGCGTGACGCGCAGGACGCGGTCACCGCAGCCTCGTCGGCGGCCAGCAACTCGGGCACGCATTCGCGCAGGAAATCGACGAACGTGCGGATCTTCGCGTCGAGATACTGACGCGACGCGTACAGCGTATAGACCGTCAGCTTCTGCAACCGGTATTCGGGCAGCACGCGCACCAGCGCACCGCTCGCGAGCCCGGGCAGGGCGGCCGGGATCGGCAGCGAGCCGATCCCGAGGCCGGCACGCAGCGCGGCGCCAAGCGCTTCGGCGATGTTTACCTGGAAATCCGGCAACGGCAGCTCGAACGTTTCACGACCATTGGGGCCGTCGAGATGCCAGCGGTCGCGCGGAAAGAGCGACGTGACGATCTGCAGGCACGCATGACCTTCGAGGTCGCTCACCGTGTGCGGCGTACCCCGCGCCTTCAGGTACGCGGGTGACGCGCACAGCACGCTGCCCACGTCACCGAGCCGCTGCGACACGAGCCCTGAATCGGGCAGTTCGGTCGTGCTCAACTGCAGCGATACGTCGTAGCCTTCGTCGATGATGTCGGGCACGTGCTGCGACAGCGTCAGCTCGACCGCGACCGACGGATAACGCTCACGGTAGCGCACGACCGCGGGCACCACGTAGGACTGGCCGAAACTCGTCGTCGCGTGAACGTGCAGCCGCCCCGACGGTTTCGCCTGTGCGTCGGCCGCCTCGGCTTCCGCTTCGTCGATATAGCCGAGGATCCGCTGGCAGCGGTCGAGATAGCGCTGCCCGGCGTCGGTCAGCGCAATGCGGCGCGTGCTGCGGTTGAGCAGGCGCGTGCGCAGATGCGTTTCGAGTTGTGCGACCGAACGCGATGCGTAGGCCGTCGTGATGTCCAGGCGATGGGCCGCGCTCGTGAAACTGCCCTCCTCCGCAACCCGGACGAAAATGCGCATCATCTGTAACGTGTCCATCGACCTGTCCCCGGGATTGAGATCACGTCGCGCCGCCGTGCGGCCTGGGTGCCGGCGGCTCCGGCACAGGCCGGTCTGGCGCGAATTGTGCGGAACAGTACAGCAGCGCTGCAGGCGTGTCCAGTTCGCCGTACGCGGCGTAATCCGGATGCCGAATCGTGCCGTGGAATCGCTTGTCGCATGGCATCCGGGCCGCGCGTGCACGCACCCGAGCATCAACGGGCATTGGGCATCGGGCCGGCAAAAACGCCCCGCCGGCCGCGATGCCGCGGCGCAATTTACGCCCTCCCCGTTTCGCGCGTCACGCAGCGGCCGCCACGTCGAAAGGATTGCGCAACACGATCGTGTCGTCACGCTCCGCACCGGTCGTGATCATCGACACCGGTGCGCCCGCGACCGCTTCGACGCGCGCGATGAAATCCTGAGCGGCGCGCGGCAGCGCCGCGCGCTCGCGCACGCCCTTCACGGTGCCATGCCAGCCGTCGAATCTTTCGTATACAGGCTTCGCGCGCGCCTGCGCATCGAGACTCGCAGGCAGATGGTCGACACGCGCACCGTCGAGTTCGTAACCGACGCACAGCGCGATGGACTCGAAGCCGTCGAGCACGTCGAGCTTCGTGATTGCGAGCGAATCGATGCCCGAGATCCTGACGGCCTGACGCAGTTGTGCGGCATCGAGCCAGCCGCAGCGTCGCGGCCGGCCGGTATTGACACCGAATTCCTGCCCGCGCGCGCGCAGCGCTTCGCCGGTGACGTCGTTCAGCTCCGTGAGGAACGGGCCGCCGCCGACACGCGTCGCATACGCCTTGGTCACGCCCAGCACATGGCCGAGCTTCGACGCGCCCAGGCCGGTGCCGGCCGCGGCGGCCGACGCCACGGTGCCCGACGACGTCACGAACGGGTACGTGCCCCAGTCGATATCCAGCATCACGGCCTGCGAACCCTCGAACAGGATGCGCTCGCCGCGATCGGTCGCGTCGTTCAGATCGGCCCAGACGGGGCGCACGAACGGCAGGATCTTCGGCGCGAGGCCGACCAGCGTCGCCAGCATCGCGTCGCGGTCGTATTCGTCGAGCCCCAGGCCCCGGAACCACGCGTTGTGATGATCGACGAGCACGTCGAGCTTGGCGGCAAGCCGGCCAGGCTCCGCGAGATCGCCGACGCGCAGACCGCGGCGCCCGACCTTGTCCTCGTAGGCCGGCCCGATCCCGCGCAGCGTGGTGCCGATTGGTTCGCGGCGCTGGCGCTCCTGCACCTGGTCGATTGCGCGGTGAATCGGCAACACCAGCGTCGCGTTCTCGGCGATCGACAGATTGTCCAGTGTCACCGACAGCCCGAGCCTGGCCATCCGCCCGATTTCCGCGAGCAGCGCTTCCGGATCGAGCGCGACGCCGTTGCCGATCACGCCGCGCTTGCCGCGCACGATGCCGCTCGGCAGCAGCGCGAGCTTGTACGTCTTGTCGCCGACGACCAGCGTATGGCCCGCGTTGTGGCCGCCGTTGTAGCGCGCAACGAGATCGGCTTGGGCCGCCAGCCAGTCCACGACGCGCCCCTTGCCCTCGTCGCCCCATTGGGCGCCTACTACCACCACGTTCGGCATGCTCCGCACTCCATGTGAGAAATTCAGACACTCGTTCGGCCGTGCCGGCCGTTTGTGTGCCATATTGGAGGAGCTCGATCGCCCGATCAAACGATTAAACCTGAACATTCGTGTGAGTAAAAATCACGCGAAACGAAGCAATGGCCCGACGACTTCCCCCGTTGAATTCGCTGCGCGCGTTCGAAGCCGCCGCGCGGCTCGGCAGTTTCACGCTGGCCGCCGACGAGCTGTGCGTGACGCACGGCGCGATCAGCCGGCACGTGCAGCAACTGGAGGCGTGGCTCGGGCGGCCGCTGTTCGAACGCCACAACCGGCGCGTCGAACTGACCGACGCCGGCCGTGCGTATCTCGCCGAGGTCGGCGCATCGTTCGACCGGATCGCGCTCGCCACCGCGCAGCACTTCGGTCACGCGCAGCAGCGCGTGCTGCGCGTCAGCGCGCCCGCGACGTTTTCGCTACGCTGGCTCGTGCCGAAGCTGTCATCGTTCCAGGTCGCCCATCCGGCCATCGAGGTGCGGTTGTCGACGTCGAACGAGCCGATCGAGAAATTGCGCGACAAGGTCGACCTGATCGTTCGCGGCGGCCCGCAAGCCATCGACGGTTACGTTGCCGAGGAATTCCTGTCGGAAGTTCGGCTGCCTGTGTGTGCGCCGAAGCTGCTGGAGGGACGGCCGCTGGACACGCCGGCCGATCTCGCGGGCTTCACGCTGCTGCACGCGGCCACCTATCCCGGCATGTGGCCCGAGTGGCTCGCGGCGGCCGGGCATCCGAATCTTGCACCGCGGCACTCGCTCACGCTCGAGCATTTCTACCTGACGCTGCAAGGCGCGCTCGACGGGCTGGGCGTCGCCATGGGGCCGATCGCGCTCGTCGCCGACGATATCGCCGAAGGGCGGCTCGTGCAGCCGTTCAGCGAACCGGCGCTGCCGCCGTGGCGCTACTTCACGTACGTCGCGTCCGCGCGGGCAAACGACGATGCCGTGCGTGCATTCAAGGACTGGCTGAAAACGACGGGGAACGCGACCGCGCGGGACGGACGGCACTGACCGCGTCGAGGAGTCGGTCGTGCGTAACGAGAAAGGCAGGATTCCGAATCAAACAACGGAAATGCACGGAACGTGATTTCAGGCGTGCACCGCGTGATCGTGATGCACACGGCAAGGCGCGGCTCACACCGCGCCTTGCCGTCGGACGACGCTTACTGGCTTGCTGCAGCGCCGGCTTTCTTCTCCGCGTTCTGCAGGTTCTGCGGATAGTTCGGATCATTGGCCGCCGGCTTGTAACCGGCATCTTCGAGTTTCTTCAGCTCGGCGGTGTTCTTCGCACGAGCAGCCTTGCGCTCGGCCTTGCGTTTGGCCCTGGCCGCCTTGCGTGCTTCGCTCTTCGCTGCCTTCGCATCCTGTGCGGCAGGCGCGCTGGCGGCGTCGGTCTGTGCAAACGCGGGAGCTGCCGAGCCGAACAGGAAAGCGGCTGCGGTAGCAGCCAGCGCGAGTTTTCTGATCTGGATTTGCATCGCTGAACTCTCTTTTTTGATGACTATCACGGATTGAACAACCATCGAGATACCGCCCCTGTCCTGATCGGTTGTCATGTCGCGATCAGGACCTGTGCATCATAACCGTGTCGCGAAAAATGTGGCGTGAACGTGATGACGGAATCGGGATACATGTATGGGAGAAGATGGGGCTCCGCACAGGCGTCATGTGCTAGAGACCGCGACGCTTATCGCCCGGTTCGGGAACGGCGACGGATTGGGCACGCACGATAGGCCGCTGTTTCACAGGTGGTGATGTCGACATGCTCATCCATGATCCCCGCAGCAGCAGTCGATCTGTGCGTCACGTTGCCATTCGACGCGGCTCGAGCGACGGTTCCTCCCATAAACGGTCACGATTCGGTTCCTCCGGCGATCAGGACGATCGCGTCGAGTCGCCGCGCCGTGATGTTGGCAGTCACCTGTGGCTTGGGTGACCTGTCGAGGTGAAGGTCGTCATTGACGGGTACGTATGACGAAAAGCCGAACACTGTGTGGTGAAGACGTCGATCGGCGTCACTTCACGCATGCGTCGAGAAAGCGCAAGTGACTGTGCTTGCGGATACATCACACCGTGAGCTTTGCCACAGACTTTTTATTTGATCGCTCAGGTGGCCTGCCCGTTGAGCGGTATCGCGATCGACACGGTTTGCCGAACCCAGTGCGGTACCGAAAGGTGAGAGCCTTTCCGGGAGCCACTTGCGATTTGGCGACGGTGAGCTTCGTCATAGACCGGATTTTCACGTCGGATCGGAACGATCTTCGGATCGGTCCTGGAGCCGGCGACCTGTGCAGAAGGTAGTTCGCCATGACGATCGCTCGCGGTCGGTCGTGCGGCTTTTGGCGGCTTGCCAGAGCCACAGTGCGACGGCTCGGTTGGTCCAAAGGTAGAAAATCGGGAGGCCGCCGCGTGGACACGCAGTCCGGGACGATTGCCTCTGCGCACAGTCCACAGGCTGAATTTGTTCGAAACATGCCGGTTGGCGACCGGTAAAAAGTTGTCCACGGACGCGGGATCACGAGGACAAAAATCCACTCGCCTGCAATCCACGATGATTTCGAACTGCTGCCGGCGATTCCGAAGACGGCCACCGCGGTGGCCGTGGACCTGCTCTGTCGGCCAAACGCAAGCGCGCGGGTGATCAGGAAGTGGATTCGTCGATCCCATAAACGGGAACCTGTACGCCGAATCGGGGGATTTCCTCGTGGTTTCCTCCCATAGGTTTCTACGTTTCGGCGTTTGTGAGTAGGCACTCACCCCTCCGGAAAGCCTTGTCGGGCCTGAAACCCTCGCAGGACAGGGGCCCAATCTCAGGTTCTGCACGGCTGGATCAGTCGTTCCGCGCGTTTTCCGTACCACAGACGGCTACCGTAGGTAGCGGTTTATGGGGTTCGTCTTTCTGTGGGAGCACACGTGTGTTTACATCTTTTGTAAACCACGTTTACTTCTTTAACTACTTTTAGACGGCTCACAGCCTTGTGCCACAAGGGTTTGAGCGGTGTTCGGTACCCATTTATGGGAGCACAGGTGGAAGGGTCTGGGGTTTCAGGTCTGTGGATTTGGGGAATGGGGTACCGAGTTGTGGGGTTTGGGGGTTGTGGATATGGGGCGAGCGTACCCGGTTATGGGAAATCGGTCGTAAATCGCGCTGGGTAGTCGTCTATGGGGATGCTTGAGGGTAGCCTTTTATGGGGCGTTTTTCTCGATCCATGAGTCCCTCAAGGCACAGCGATTTTCTTTGGGTAGCCAGTTATGGGGTATCTCGAAGGTACCTTTTTATGGGAACCTGCTCGGGCCGATTGGCTGAAATTCACCGTGGTGTTCCGGAAACCTTTCCCATGGACTGGATCGTTGGAGCATAAAGGTTACCTGCTATGGGGGAAATGGCAGGTTGCCATTTATGGGAGCGATTTCCGCGGGCGGGATCGAAAACAATGAAATCGATGACGCTGAAAGGTACCCTCCTGTGGGAATCGATGAAGGTAGCAAGTTATGGGAGGAAAAACGTGCTGTGCTGCAGGGCACCACGAATTCCGCCGACGATCTCGATTGCGGTCGATTGTCTCCCATGGATGGTTACCTTCGTGGGGGCAAATCTCGTGCCGGGTTTCGGTGTCCGGACACGAAAGGTAGCGGCTTTTGGGAAGCATTTTTTTCCAAAGGTAGATGGATATGGGGCTCCTTGCAAACCAAATAATCGAAATTTCCCCTTTTTTATCTGATAGTTAGACGTGATAGTGAAAGTGATACTGGAGCAATGACGTTGCTCCCGGACGAGAAAAGGTATAAAGTCTGCTATCAACAAGGTCACCTTATCCGGACATCACGATGCCGCGCAAGCCCGCAAGCAAAGGCTCAGACAAACAGGTTTCACTGTTTCAGACACCCGAGCCTCCCGACTTGCTGCGCAAGGCGGTCCAGGCGATCCATATCGCGCCCAAGTCCGGAAAGATCGGGCTGCAGCAGCGCAAGATGTTCAGCTCGCTGATCAAGAACGCACTTCGGCAGGAGGCGTTCGAGCCTGGCCGGACCAGCTTCTCGATCTCGATCGCGTCGCTTTCGCACGAAAGCGGGCTGAACAGCAACAACACGAAGTACGTGAAGGACACGGTCAACTCGCTGATCAGTACCGTCGTCAACTGGGACTACCTGGCCGCGGACCGTTCGACGGTCTGGAAAGCGTCGGGCCTGCTCGCCGGCGCGGAGCTCGAGCAATCGGTGCTGAAGTACAGTTTCTCGGACCAGATTCGCAGCGAACTGCTGAACCCCGAAATCTACGCGCTGATCGATATGCGGATCGCTCGCGAATTCCGGCGGTCGCACTCGCTCGCCCTGTGGGAAAACACGGTGCGCTACGAAGGGATCGGCATCACCGCAAAGATCCCGCTGCCGAAATTCCGTGACCTCATTCTCGGCCAGGACAAGGCGTCGCAGTCGTACAAGGAATACAAGCTGTTCAAGAGCAAGGTCCTGGTGCCGTGCATTCAGGAGGTGAACGAAGTATCGGATCACACGCTCGAGCTGATCGAACACAAGTCCGGCCGCAGCGTGGAAGCCGTGCAGTTCAAGGTGACGCGCAAGCAGAGCGCCGATACGGTGGAAGACGGCGACGTCAAGAACGAAGCGCTGGTCGAGGAAGTCGCCAAGTTCGGCATTCCGCGTTCGGAAGCGCGCCGGCTGATCACGCAATACGGCGTGCAGCGCATCAAGGCGGCGATCGCCTATACGCTCAATCGGACAACGAAGAAGAATGCGGCGCCGGTCGACAACGTGGCCGCGTATTTCCGCAAGGCGCTGACGCACGGCTATACGCTGGCTGACGGGCAGGGAACCGAGGCGGTCGCACCGGCGAAGGAATCCGCGCAGAGCAAGCAGGAGCAGATTCGCGACAAGTATCTGGCGGCGAAGGTCGAGGAAGCTGGCGCGTATTTCCGCGAACTGGAGATCGATGACCAGACCAAGCTGCTCGAACGCTACAACGAGACGGTAGTGGGCTCGAAGGACCTGACGCTGTCGCCGAAGAAGAAGGCGAGCAAGCTCGCGCAGACCAGCTTCTTCCGATGGCTGGCACTGGATACCTGGGGCGAACCGACCTCGGACGACCTGCTGGAATTCCTGCTCAAAAGCAGTCTCGCAGGCAACTGATCCAGGCCTCGCAGCCGAGCTGCATCGCGCGCCGGACTTTGCGGTCGTCCGGCTTCGCGGTGCAAGGCGGATGCGAGGCCTTCTGCTTTGGGCGCGTTAGTTACTTTTGCGCGGCCGTCGCCAGCTCGGCGACGTAAGCATCGATGACGATCTTGAGCTGGTCGGCAAGCGCCTCCTGATGGGACGCGTCGACGCCCTTGAGCTGCAGATCGAGACGGCCGTCCGGGTAGGTCTTCAACTGGCCGATCGCGCGCGATTCGAGCGCGAAGTCGTGACGGACGCTGTAGCGCGTGCGGCCCGTTTTCTTGTTGCCGTCGCTCTGCGCACGCAGGAAATTCTCGAGATCGCGGACCGATTTTTTCCGGTCGATCACGGCCGTCAGCAGCCGGTCGGCCGTCGGTTCGCCCAGGCGTTCGAAAATCAGCTTCAGAAAGTACGCCGCCTGCAGGCCGACCACGTCGTTCGCGCCGGCCATCCGCTCCAGCAGCGTGTTGGGCAGTGCGTTGAGCGACAGCGTCTTGCTGATCGATGCCTTGTCCTTGCCGATCTTTTCTGCCAGCGTGTTCTGGTCGGAAAAGACCTTTTCGTCGAGGAGGCGCTTCCACGCAACCGCGTCGTCGAAGATCGTCTGGCGTTCGTGGTCGTGGTTCGCGCGGTACGCGATCGTATAGAGCTGCTCGGGCGTGTGGTCCGTGCGGAACGTGGCGTTGATGGTCTCGTCGCCGTTGATGCTCGTCGCCCGCAGCCGGCGTTGCCCGTCGATCACGACGAGCTTGCCGGGAAACTCGGGAAGCCGCGTGACCTTGATCGGCTCGATCTGCCCTTCCCGTTTCAACGTCAGCGCGAGTTCGTGCAGGCTCGACTCCGAGTAGAACACGCGCGGGTTGAACGGATTCGGGATGCAGTCCTTGACCAGCACCTTCTGAGGTGCGCCAAGATCCGGCGTCCCGGCGGGCGTGACTGCGGGGGGCGTGCCAGCAGGCGTCGCCTCGGCGGCAACATTTGTAACGGCCGCGGGTTCGGGCAGCCGCGTTTCGAGGGCCGCATTTTCCTGCGCGAGTCCGCGCAACAGGCCGGCAGCGAGGTGCAGGTTGCCGGTGGGTTTCTTGTCTTTCGAAGTGTCCTTAGCCATGGGCGGCTCCGGTAGCGCGCGTCGACGCGATGTATTGGGCCATTTCCGTGACCAGCTTTTCGATTTCCGCGCGGGCCTCTTTCAGGCCCTTCAGGTATCGATTGTGGTGGTGGATCGTGGTGCCGAGCGCGAATGTCTGACGATAGACCTCGCGTTGCGCGATCTGGCTGTCGAGCAGATGCTCCCCTATTTCTTCAGCCCTTAGAATTTTTAAAATTTCTTCACGCATTTTAGTTTTTCCATTGACGCTATTCAGCATTAATGCGGAAGAAAGATTAGGGTTTCGAACGGCGCGCATCGATTCGATCATACGGATCATCGCGACGGTGCTGTACAGGTCGGCCGGCGACGGCGACAGCGGCACCAGGCAAAAGTCGGCGACTTCAAGGACGGATGCGATGCGCGGATCTTCGAGGTTGCCGGGACAGTCGACGACGATCACGTCGAAGTTCGCATCCTGCTTCTTGATCTCGCCACCAATGCCGCGGCCGGCGGGCGCCAGCGAAAGGACCGTCATCGGCAGGGTGTTCTCGCCACTCGTGACCCAGCGGACAGATGTGCCTTGAGGGTCGGCATCGATCAACGCGACTTTGTTGCCGCCGGCCTCGAACGCGGCCGCGATGTTGACGGAGATGGTTGTCTTCCCAGTTCCACCTTTTTGATTACTGACGGCGATCTTGAAAGCCATTAAATTCCTCCAAGGAGTTTTGCGTAATATATGTAGTTATTGGAAAAATGTCCAGAAAAGCATTCTATGCAATGCATATCTTGACGGTCTATGTGGTTGTCACGTGACAAGTAGGCCAAATGGTCTATTTGTTATCAACAAAAATATTACAGTAAAAATATAACTTTCGATCGCTTCACCAATGCGATCACTAGAGCCAGGAAAAGATTTGCTCGGTTTCATGTCGACGATAAGACGCAGCGTGAAAACCGGCTGCCGCGACAGATCTCCATCTCTCGCTTTACTCGTAGCGATTTCGATTGGTTAGGATCTTGGATATCGAAGAAGCTCCAGTTGTCACGTGACAAGTCGCTGGAAATCGGTCCCGGGCATCGCGGTACATCGCCAGGAGGTTTCTGACCAGGCCCTGGTGTCGACCCTCGACTATTCCATTTTTGTATCCGATATTCGGCTCTTGACCTTGCTCGACTATCTGATGAGGCGAGTTGTCACGTGACAAACGAGTTGTTGAGATGCGCCTGGAGTGCCTTCGCGGCATCTTCCTGGAGCAGTGAAGCGAACAGCATCGGGATACTTAGGCGTTGTCTACCAAGGCGGATTTTCACAGGCGGTGGTTAACCTCTCGATGTGGCTCGCTGCACGGTAAGCTGGTGAGTTGTCACGTGACAACCAAAACTCCTGACTTGGCCGCTTGATGGATTGATCGAGAGAAGCCGCTCGGGTATCACCGTGAGCAAGCGCCTGAGGATGGCGAGTTATGGAGAGCGGCTTATCGCTCTGAACGAACCGCTGCTGACTCCCTGCTCAAGCGCGCACTTGCCCTTGCATGAGTCCTTGGGACTGCCTGGAATAATATGGATCCGTTGCAGGTGTATCGAATGTCGGTGATGTGTCCCTATTTATTTGGGGACTCTCCGTGGTTTCATTTCGTCCGCCAGTCGGCAGGGGAGGGGTGTGGTCTCGTCGAACGCCGATGTTGCCATCGATGCATCCCGGCGCGCATCTGCGACCGCGACACCGAGAAACCGGCTGAATAGGTGAGAATTCACGCGCCAAACGGCGCGTGACAACGCAGGCGGATCGTGTCGTGAAACATTTTCGAGAAATGGGGTATTCTTGGAAATCCTTGTCTGGCAATGGCTTGCGCCACATTCTTCATGTTGTTTCACGCAAAATGAGCGAAATGACTCGTGGAAATGGGGGCGCATGGCGTTTCCGTCTGCCGTTGCCATCGATGCACAGATGATCGATACAGAATGTATCTTTTGATACGTAATTTGTGGTTAATGAAATGCTTTTGGGTGACCCAGGCCTGCGGGCGGCGAATTCGTTGCTAGTCGTGGTCAGCTTGAGATCATGTCGACACTCTGGCCCGACGCGCAGTGCTGATATTCAACGCGAGTTGTCACGTGACAACGCGTCATGTCAGTCGCACGATTTGGTGATGCGTGGCGCCTCGATAGAAGTCGATAGATGGGCATATGCGCCCAAGGACCAGAATGCTGAAACAGGCACCGCGGTTGTTGGGAGGGGGAAGCCCAGATACCTTCAGGAAGGGGGGAGGGCCCGCCAGTCCGCCACGGGTCCGGCTATGGGTGCAGGATGCGCGCTCCCGCGAGCGCGATCGTTGTCACGCGCAAGACAGCCAAGGGAGTTCCCCGGACAGATGTTGAGCAATTTGATCCTGAGTGGGCACGACGCGCGCATTCTGTCGCGCTCCCCCGATTCAACCGGCTCGATCAAATACGGGTGAAGCCGATACTGGTGTTCTGCGGATTCGGCCAAAACGGAGCACACGCCTCTCTCCCCATCATTGCCCGCGATCAATAACTTGCTGCGATCGACAGAACGACATCCATCCCGCCCCGCAGGTTATCGATATCTCGCCGTGGTGAATTGCCGAACAACCGGCTGTATTCCCGATTGAACTGGGTCGGGCTCGCATACCCGACCCTGAACGATGCCGATGCAGCGTCGAGACGCTCGGACAGCATCAGCCGACGTGCCTCGTTGAGCCGAATCCATTTCTGGTACTGCAGCGGACTCATGCCCGTGAGCTGGCGGAAGTGGTGATGGAACGTCGAACTGCTCATCTGGACTTGCGCTGCGAGATCGTCGACTCGTAGCGACTCGTCATAGTGGGCACGCAACCACCGGATCGCACGTGACACGCGGTTGCCCTGGCTGCCGGCAGACGCGATCTGACGCAGACGAACGCCCTGGTCGCTCGTCAGCAGGCGATAGTAGATTTCCCGCTCGACATACGGGGCGAGAACGGGAATGGCGTTCGGGTCGTCCAGTAACGCCAGCAAACGGTTCAGTGCATCGTACAGCGATTCGGTCATGTCGCCGACGACAAGGCCGCGGCCCACGGGGGCTTCGTCGCGATCTGGTGCGACCTGCATCATCAATTCCGTCAGGACACGGAAATCGAGCTTGAGACCGATCCCGAGAAACGGCTTCTCGTGGCTGGCCTCGATGACCTGGGTCGAACCAGGCAAATCGAGCGACGTGATCAGAAAGCGGTTGGCGTCGTAGATGTAGGCGTCGCCGCTCTGAATGACCCGCTTCGTGCCCTGAACGACAAGACCGAAGCTCGGCTCGACCATGCAGTCCATCGGCTGAGTCGGCGCTTCCCGGCGGTGGAAGCTCAGGTTCGGAATGGGCGTGGTGACGTGGTCGGCGCCTTCGGTCCACTTCGCGACACGTGCCGCGAGCGTTTGCCGCAGAGCGCACATGGGGCTGCGGCCGGCTGGTCGTTGATCTGCACCGTCGAATGCAGCGACGGCGACGTCGTCGTCTCGTTGGCCGGGGGTATATTGGACGGGTGCCGGATGCATGACTTCTCTATTCAGGTAATCGGGGGCGGGCAGGCCGCCGATATGCAGATGCTCCGGCAACGCATGCGCCATCCGGAATCGCGGCATGGCCGCATTGCCGGAAAGCGCAACGATCGGTGGAGCGGCTACTTCGTCGCCTGCGACGCGCAAAGTTGCCAGCGGCGTGATTTCGTTGCCGGCGCCGTCGCATGCTCGTCGACCGTGCGCCACCACCGCTCGCCGCGATGCGGTGCGTCGAGATCGAGGCGCTCACCGATCCTGGGCGTTGACAACTCGATGCCACGCACGAGCGCCAGCGCCGTGACCCGCTCGAACGGTTCCTGCCAGCGATGCATTGCAAGATCGAACGTGCCGTTATGGATCGGGACCAGCCAGCGTCCGCGCAAATCGATATGCGCCTGCACGGTTTCTTCCGGCTGCATGTGCACGTACGGCCATTGCGCATCATAGGCGCCCGTTTCGATCAGCGTCACGTCGAACGGTCCGAGGCGCTCGCCGATCGTCCGGAACCCGTCGAAGTAACCGGTGTCGCCGCTGAAGAACATGCGCAGGTCGTCGTCGACGATGACCCACGACGCCCACAGCGTGCTGTTGCCGTCGAACAGGCTGCGCCCGGAAAAGTGCTGCGCGGGTGTCGCCGTCAACGTCAGGCCGGCCACATCGACACTCTGCCACCAGTCGAGCTGACGAACTTTCTTTGCGTCGATGCCCCATTCGATCAGGCGGTCGCCGACGCCCAGCGTGGTCACGAACACATCGGTGGTTGCGGCAAGCGCCAGCACCGTATCGCGGTCGAGGTGATCGTAGTGATCATGCGAGAGGATCACACCGCGCAGCGGCGGGAGATCGTCAAGCGCGATCGGCGGGGCATGGAAGCGCTTGGGGCCGATGCGTCGGAACGGCGACGCACGCTCGGCGAATACGGGATCGGTCAGCCAGAATTCGCCGCGCAGCTTGAGCAGCAGCGTCGAATGGCCGAGCCGGTACAGGCTGCGATCGGGGGCGGCATCGAGCGTCGCGCGAGTCAGCGTATCGACGGGCACGGGGCCGGTGGGTACGGTGTCGCGCGGCTTGTTGACCAGCATGTTCCACGCGATCCCGAGTGTCTTGCTGAATCCTTCGACAGGACGCGGCGCGACATTGGTGAAACGCTCGCCGTTGTGCTGCGGCGACCCGCCGGACAGCGCGCGGCCGCGCCGGGCGGCGGCGAAACCCAGAATACGGTGAATCAAAACGAGAGGCGATGCCATGTCGGGGCGTCCGGAGAATAAAGTACACTAAACAGTGTAGTTTATTTTTTGGATAAGTAAACTGCCCGGTGTAAAATTTTCGTATGGAAACCAGCACTCCCCCCTTGCGCCTGACCGATCGAAAGCGCGCGGCCATCGTCGATGCGGCGATCGAGGAATTTCTCGCGGCAGGCTACGACGCGACCAGCATGGATCGTATCGCTGCGCGCGCGGACGTCTCGAAGCGCACGGTCTACAACCACTTCCCGGGCAAGGAAACGCTGTTCGCGGCGATCCTGCACAAGCTGTGGGAAGCGACGCAGACCGGCGGCTCGCCGACCTATCGCGCCGACGTGCCGCTGCGCGAGCAACTGCTCGCGTTGCTGGACCGCAAGTTGCGCTTGCTGAACGATGAAGCGTTTCTCGCACTCGCGCGCGTGGCGATCGGGGCGGCGATCCATTCGCCGGATCGCGCGCGCGACATGGTCGAGCGTCTCGGCGAGCGCGAGGAAGACGTGACGGTCTGGGTGCGTGCGGCCGCGGCGGCCGGCCGCCTGTCGGTCACCGATCCGGTGTTCGCCGCGCACCAGTTGCATGGCGTCGTGAAGGCATTTGCGTTCTGGCCGCAGATCACGATGGGTCAGCCGCCGCTCACGGCGCAGGAGCAGCGGAAAGTCGCGGAGTCCGCGGCCGACATGTTTCTCGCGTACTACACGCGGCCGGATGACGGCGATGCCGTGCGCGCCACACCGGACTGACCGTGCGTCGGGATGCCCTGCGCACAGCGAAGCCGGCGCACCTGAAGCCGAACGCGAGCAACTACCCATGAAGACGCTGTTGATCGTCTATCACACGATGACCGGGGGCACGCAACAGATGGCCGAAGCGGCTGCCGGCGCGGCGCGCGAGCAACCCGGCATCGACGTCAGGCTGCAGCGCGCGGATGCGACGAGCGCGGATGACGTGCTGGCCGCCGACGCATACCTGTTCGCGACGCCGGAGAATCTCGCGGCGATGTCCGGGCTGATGAAGGACTTCTTCGACCGCTGCTACTACGCGGCGCTCGATCGCGTGAACGGCCGTCCGTATGCGGCAATGATCTGCGCGGGAAGCGACGGACAGAACGCGTTGCGCCAGATCGACCGGATCGCGACCGGATGGCGGCTGAAGAACGTGGCGCCCGGCCTGATCGTCTGTACCCACGCGCAGACAACGGAGCGCATCCTCGCGGCGAAGACGATCGACGGCGACGATCTCGCACGCTGCGCGGAACTGGGTGCGGGTCTTGCCGCGGGACTCGCGCTGGGCGTCTTTTGACGGCGTTGTGGTTGTGGCGATTTGCGGCGCGGGTCGTGCGGACGTACAACCGGTCGAATACCGAAACCCTAGCCGTCTTTTGCCGTTGACGAAGGCCGATGGTATTCGGGCCAAAGACGTTTCACGAGATCGCGCGAGGCGCTGTACGCGTGGCAGCTGTCGATCTTGAGCGGCTTTCCTTCGCTGTCGCGGTAGTCCAGCGACGAGCGCCGCATGCCGACCATCGTCTGATAGGCGGTGGTGGCGATCGGGCCGAGCAATTCCTTCAAGTGCGTGCACGTGTCGCAGGACGGCAGGCGCTTGCGAACCTCGCTGTTCCAGCCGGCGCCGATGCTCAGGCCGACGAGCGCCTGCAGCGAGTCGCCGCCGCCCGGACACTGCGCATAGGGATGCGAGCGAATGAACGTGGATACCGCGCGAACGACCATGTCGGCGTCGAAGACGAGCGTCACGCCGAGGTCGTGGATCGGCGACAGCGCCGCGACCGTTCGCGTACCGCCCGGTGGCGTGAAATCGCTGGTCTTGCGGTCCGCGAGGCAGGCCGTCACTTCGAACAGGCCGTCGCTGCGCCGATAGCCGCGCATGTCGATGTGCCGATGGTGAATTTCCTCGCGCGTGATGCCGTCGTGCGCGATGTCGTGTCGGGGAACCATGTATCCGCTCCGTTTCGTACAACCGGTTCTTTTCGCAGGCAAAGGAGAACATCGCCGGTTGATCGGGCGTGCAGCGAAACGGACCGAGATGCGCTGCCGACGACGTCAATCCGGCCATACTACGCATTTTCCGGCATCTTCGTACACGACGAGATCGATGCGAACGCAACGAATCGAGGGGGCGTCCGGTGCGGCGGTGGGCTGTCGGACGGCCTGTCGCGTGACGTTGACAGGACGCGCGTCACGCGGAATGCCGCACGGGAGAGGCGGGCCGCTGCCGAAGCCGGGCCGGGCTTCGGCCCGATTTCCGCGACGTCCTCGAATGGCGTGACATCCGGGAGCGTATCCATATAATGCGCAACATGACCGCGCGGACGCCTTTCCGGCCTCCGGGGGCGGGCAAATGCAGACCGGCGAGTCAACCGGCCACCGCGCGTACCGGTATACTTCCACCCCTGCCTTGTCCGGCATCGTGGCCGGGTGCCTGAAAACAGCGTGGCGTGCGCGATGCGGCCCCATAGTGTCCCGCATCGGCGGCAGACGGGCCGCCCGCACGGCGGCGAGCTTTCGAGCCGCGCGGCATGGCCGCACGAACCACACCTTATATTCCTGGTGGATTGAATTTATGGGTTTTGAACAACTTGCCGAATTGCGGGCGCAGCTCGCAGCGAAGGCCAAGCAGGAGCGCAACGCGAAGCGGCCGGCAGCACCGGCGGACACCGGCGCAAAGCCGACGTCGGGCGACCGGCCGTCCCGCGGTGCCAAACCGGGCGCTGGCGCCAAGGCCGGGGCCGGTGCGAAGGCACCGCATCGCGCGAAGCCCGCTTCGGCCAAGCCGTCGGCACCGGTCGATCCGGTCATCGTCGCGATCGGCAAACTGCAGCGGAAGTTTCCGAGCGCGTTCCCGAAGAATCCGGCCCCCAAAGTGCCGCTCAAGGTCGGCATCTGGGACGACCTGGCGCGCGAAGCTCAGGCCGTTGGCCTCACCGAGGCCGAGCTGCGCGAAGCCATGTCGACGTGGTGCCGCGGCAACCGTTACTGGTCGTGCCTCGTCGAAGACGCGGTGCGCGTTGACCTGCAGGGTAACGAAGCAGGGCGCGTCACGCATGACGACGCGGCACGGGCACGCCGGCTGAAGTCGCGCCGTCCCGGCAAGGGCGCCGCGCAAGTGGCCAAGGGCGCACAGCAGCCGCCGAAGGCCGAGCAGCAGGCCGAGGCCGCGACCGCACCGCAGGCGGCGGATGCAGCAGAAGTTCAGACCGACGCCACGCCGCAGGTCGAGCAGCAAGTGGCCGGCAACGAGTAACGCCACCGCCGTCCGCCGCACGGCGCGTACCCGCATGCATGTCGCACGCGGCGCATGACACGACGGACTGACCTGCCTCGACGGAGGCAGGTCAGGACTGCCTCCCCCGGCGCTTGCCGGCCAGCACCTACCTATCCCGCGTCAACCAGGCAATGCAACCGGACGAGGCACGCTCGTCAATCGGGACTGCATGCTTTTCCATTTCCAGGAAAACGATTTGCATACCTTAATTTATCGGCGTCGTCGCTTGATAATTCGGTTTCCTGAAATAGTAATATCGGAATCGCCGGCCGGGACGTGAGCGATCTGGTCGGGCGCATCGCGACAGGGCGACGCGCGATAATCCCGACAGGCTCCTGATTGCACGACGCAGCTTGCATTTCGAAAGGTGCGGGAAACCCGCGCCCAAGCGATCCGGAGTCGCGTCCACCGATTTTCAACGTCCATTCAAACCGGATCATGAACCCGAGACATTCCGCGATTCTGGTCGCGCTCACGGCCGCCGCGCTGTTCGGCGCGGCAACACCGCTCGCCAAGGCGCTGATCGGCGCGATGTCGCCGTTCATGGTCGCCGGCCTGTTCTATCTTGGCAGCGGGGTCGGGCTCGGCATCGGGATCCTGCTGCGCAGGCTGCACAACCGCCGCGCACCGGCCGCGGATGCCGCGCCGCTGCAGCGCGCCGACCTGCCGTGGCTGGCCGGTGCGATCGTGGCGGGCGGTGTGGCCGGCCCGGCGTTGCTGATGCTCGGGCTGTCGAGCACGCCGGCGGCGACCAGTGCGCTGCTGCTCAATCTCGAAGGCGTACTGACGGCCGTCATCGCATGGGTCGTGTTTCGCGAGAACGTGGATACGCAGGTGTTTCTCGGCATGGTCGCGATCGTCGCCGGCGGCACGCTGCTGTCGTGGGTGCCGGGTCGGGCCGGCGTGCCGGTCGGTGCGTTGCTGATCGTCGGCGCCTGCCTGTGCTGGGCGATCGACAACAACCTGACCCGCAAGGTCGCCGCGAACGACGCGATGGTCATCGCGTGCGTCAAGGGGCTGATCGCGGGGCCCGTGAACATCGGCATTGCGCTGGCGACCGGCGCGCCGCTGCCTGCCGTACCGGTCACGGCTGCTGCGATGCTGACGGGGCTCGGCGGCTACGGGATCAGCCTGGTGTTGTTCGTCGTCGCGCTGCGCCATCTCGGCAGCGCGCGGACCGGTGCGTATTTCTCGATCGCGCCGCTGTTCGGCGTCGTGCTGTCGCTGCTGATCTGGCCTGCGCTGCCGCCGGCAACGTTCTGGGTCGCCGCCGCATTGATGGCATTCGGTATCTTGCTGCACGTGCGCGAGCGGCATGAGCACATGCACGAGCACGAGCGGCTCGAGCATGCGCACCGGCACCGGCACGACGAACATCACCAGCACACGCACGATTTTGCGTACGACGGCAACGAGCCGCACTCGCATTCGCACGTGCATTTGCCGATCACGCACAGTCACGCGCACTTTCCGGACATTCATCACCGGCATCGACATTGACCGCGGTCATGGACGGCGGACAACATGCGCCGCCAGGTGACCGTTTATGGGATGCGTGTCGCGCACTGGTCCATGACGTCGATGACGCAAGTGGACAGGCTGGTCGACGCGATGGCTATCGCGCGTGAGGAAAGCAGAAACCGAAATCTTCGCAGCCCGGGCACCCCGGTGCGGGGCCCGGCGGCGCGCCGAGCGAGGCCGCCACTTCCAGTGCGAGGAATTTCTTCCAGCGCAGGTGGGTGACGTTGCGCGCGGCCAGCGCGGGGAAATAACGATCGAGCATCGCGGATACCGCGTCGCGCCCGTCGAGCCCGAGATCGCGCCAGAGATGGTCGGGGCGCAGGCACGCATGCGCGATGATCGACGCGAGGCAGTCGGCATCGTCGCGGGCGACGCTGGGATTCGCGTCGTCCATCAGCCGCGAGCGCAGCGTCGCGACGAACGCAGAATGGTTGGCTGGTAACACTGCCAACGTGACCATTGGCATCAGTGCAGCGCCGGGCGCCAGATACGGAAACTGCCGGGCGAGCAAGCCGGCGAACTGGCCGGGGGACAGCCCCAGCAGCGAGAGTTCGTTGCGGCACGCGCGAGCCGCGACGAGCGCGCCGAACAGCCGTGCGTCGGGCGTGTCGGCATGCGCGGCCGCCGATCGGAGCGCGTGCAGCGCGCTTTCCCGCGCGGGATCGAGCGCGGCTGTCATCGCGTGCCGCCGGATGGCAGCCGGGCCGCGCGAACGCGCGGCACTGGGCGGTGCTCCGTCGCGACCGTCACGCGCTCACTCGACGCCGACGATCACGCTCGATGCCTTGAAGATCGCGGATGCGGCCGAGCCGCTCGCGAGGCCGAGGCGATCGACGCTGTCATTGGTGACGATCGCGACGATTTCGGCGCCGCCCGCGGCCTTGATCACGACTTCCGAATTGACCGCGCCCTTCGTGACCGTCGCGACGGTGCCCGCGACGCAGTTACGCGCCGATACCTTGCTGCTGTCGACGTCGACCATCACGATGACCGACGATGCCTTGACGAGCGCGAACGCCTTCGTGCCCGCCGCGAGGCCCAGCGAAGCCGCGCTGCCGTGGGTGATCACGGCGACGATGTCGAGGCCGTCCTGCGTGTGCAGCGTGATTTCGTCGTTGACGGCACCGGGCTTGACGGCGCCGACCTGGCCGGCGAAATGGTTGCGGGCACTGGTTCGCATGATGACGCTCCGAATGAAGGCGGCTGCCGGATCGGCAGCCGCGGATGAATGGAAATGCATCGCCCAGTCTACCGTCAACGCAGGGACGCGTCGCCATCCGGATGCTATGGCGCGAATCAGTAAAACCCGCCACCGCTGTGCGTTTTGCCGCACCGGTGTGATGTATTGAAGGCGATGACGCTACCGTGGCGACTCGCCGTCCTTGATCGTTGCGGCGGCACGCGCGGCGGCGGCGGCGCTGCCGCGCGCGGCCGCCGTACCGTCGCCGTCCCACCCGCCGCCCAGCGCGAGGAAGAGCCGCACCTGATCGGCCGCGACCTGGCCTTCGGCCGCCGCAACCTGCGCCTTCACGCTCGTCAGCGTGCGCGTCGCGTCGAGATCGGAGATGAACGACTCGCGGCCGGCCGCATAGAGACGATGGGTTTCGTCGGCGGAATTGCGGGCCGATTCGTACGCGGTGCGCAAGGCGTCCGTACGTTGCACGTCGGCCGCATAGGTCGCGAGGCTCGACTGTGTTTCGCGCAGCGCGTTCAGCACGACGCCGTCGAAATGCGCGAGCGCGCCGCCCGTCGACGCCTCGGCTTCGCGCACGCGGGCGCGCTGGCCGTTGACGGGGAACGACCAGCTGATCAGCGGGCCGAACGACCAGCGATTCGTGGTGGACGAGAACAGGTCGGCGGCGACGCCGACCGAGCCGGCCGACGCACCGATGCTGATCGACGGATACAGCGCCGCGGTCGCGACGCCGATCCGCGCGGTCGCGGCGGCGAGCTGCCGCTCGGCTTCGCGTACGTCGGGGCGGCGGCGCAGCAGCGCGGCACCGTCGCCGATCGGAATCGGCTGACGCAGCTTCGGCAGCCGTTCGCATTCGACGACGGCCTTCGGCAGGTCGGCCGGCGCGCGCGCGAGCAGTGCGGCGAGCTGGTATTGCGCGACCTTGCGGCGCCCTTCGAAGCGCGGGATGTCGGCCGCGAGCGTGCGCACCTGCGTCACGCCGCGCGTCACGTCGGTTTGGTTGCCGCGCCCGGCATCGCGCAGCCGCTGCGACAGCGCGACGCGCTGCTTCTGCAGCGCGAGCGACTGCCTCGCGATCGCCAGCTCGTCGCCGGCTGAGCACGATTCGACGTACGCGCGCACGACGTCGGCGACGACGGTGATGCGCGCCAGGTCGCCGGCCGCCTTGACGGCCTCGCTGTCCGCGCGTGCGGCTTCGACGCCGCGCCGCAGCTTGCCGAACAGGTCGATCTCGTACGACACGTTGATGCCGACCGCGCCTTCGTTGACGACCGGCAGCTTGTTCTCGAGCAGGTATTGCTCGGCCGATTCCTGCGCGCGCTGCACCGCGGCTTCGGCGCCGCCCGAGAAGCCGCCCTGCTGGCTCGCGACTTCCAGCGCCGCGCGCGACCGCGCGAGGTTGGCCGCGGCGACGCGCAGGTCGGTGTTCGACTTCAGCGCATCGCGCACCAGTGCGTCGAGCACGGGATCGTCGTACAGCTGCCACCAGTTGCCGGGCACCGCGTCGCGCGACACGAGCGTTCCGTTCGCGTCGTCGAGCGCATGGTTCGCGAGCGGCGCATTCACGTACGCCTGCTGCGGCAGCGTGTAATCGGGGCCGACGGATTTGCATGCGCCGAGTGCGAGCGCAAGCGGCGCGAGTGCGGCCGCGACGCGCAGACCGTGCCGGTTCATTGCGATGCTCCCGCCGCGCTGGCGGCGGCCCCGGACGCCCCGGACGCCGCGGTGACCGGTGCCGGGGCCGAGCCGGCACCGGCAGCCGGTTTTGTGTTGTCGTTTCGGCGCGTGTCGGCGTCGCGCATCGACACGGTCGCGGTACGGCCGGCGATCATCCGGAAATCGTCGGGCACTTCGTCGAGTACGACGCGCACCGGCACGCGCTGTGCGAGCCGCACCCAGCTGAACGCCGGGTTCACGTTCGGCAGCAGGTTCGCGCCCTGCGTGCGGTCGCGATCCTCGATCGCGGCGACGATGCTTTGCACGTGGCCGCGCAGCGCATGCTGCTCGCCCATCACGATGATGTCGACCGGCTGGCCGATATGGATGCCGCGCAGCTTGGTTTCCTCGAAGTAGCCGTCGACACGGAACGAATGGCGGTCCACGACCGACAGGACCGCGCGGCCGGCCGGCACGTATTCGCCGACACGCGGCGCGCGGTCGTTCAGGTAGCCGTCCACGGGACTCACGATCGTCGTGCGCTGCAGGTTCAGCTTCGCGGTGTCGAGCGATACCTGTGCGTCGGCGACGCTGGCTTCGCCTTGTTCGACGCGCGTGCGGCTTTCCTCGACCTGCTCGCTCGCGACCAGGTTGCCGAGCTGCAGGTTGCGCGCGTATTCGCGCTTCGCCTGGGCCAGTGTCGCGCGGCGCTGCGCGAGCGTCGCTTCGGCGAGCCGTTCCGCGAGCGTGTAGCGCGCCTGGTCGATCACGAACAGCACCTGGCCGCGCTTGACCTCCTGGTTGTCGGCGACCTGCACCGACGTGATGAGGCCCGCCACGTCCGGCGCGACCTGGATCACGTCGGCGCGCACGTGCCCGTCGCGTGTCCACGGCGAGAACATGTAGTAGTTGATGATCCGCCACAGCACGAGGCCGGCCACGACGACGACGATCAGGGTGAGCAGGATTTGCCCTGCCGAGAGCCAGGTTTTTTTCACGTTAGGAAGCCACGAGATGGTGGGAAGCGATGACGACGGCGGCAAGCACGAACACGTAGATGCCGAGGTCGAAGATCGAACGGTGCCAGACGAGGCGGTAGAAGCCGACGCGCTCGAGCACGGCGCGCACGACGATGTTGATCAGGTAGGCGATCAGCATCAGCACGAGCGGGGCCGGCACGAATACGCCGAAGATGTCGATTTCGCCGATCATGGTCGCGGTCGGAAGGACGGGTTGGAAAGCCGGATCATGCGCGTGCTCCGTCCGAGGCCCGAGGCGCCTGGCCGGCAGCGGCCGGATAGAGCGACAGACGCAGCCCGACGAGCGCGTGCAGCGTGTCGCGCAGCCGGCGGTGCGTGGCAGGGGCGGCAGGCGCGGTGCCGCCCTCGGCCGGCGCGGCACCCGGCAGGCCGCCGCTGCCCACGCGGTGCAGTGCGTCGTCGATCGTCGCGAGCAGCGCGGGCGGTGCCGGCTGGCGCGCGTTCGCGGCCGCGCAGCGCGCGTAGTGATCGGTGACGCCGGCGAGGACGCGATCGATCGCGTCGGGTACGTCGCCCGACAGGCGACGGCGCGAGCGGCGCAGGTCGAGCGCGTTCAGTGCGATGCGCAGGTCGCGGAAGCTCTCGATCGACGGGTGGCGGTGATCGTCGGATGCGCCCAGGCGCGGCAGCAGCTGCGTGACGCGGTCGAGCATCCGCGATGCGTGGTTGCGCTGGTCGTCGAGCGGCTGCGTCGACGCGGAGCGCGCGACGTCTTCCCAGCCCGAGCGCAACAGGCGCCGCACCGCGAGCTCCGCGCCGAACGGCCGCGTCGCCCGCGTCCACACGTACGCGAACAGCAGCCCGGCGACACCCGCGAGGTTGCTGTTCAGGAACACGAAGAAATCGGCTTCGTACGCGCTCTGGATGCTGATGAAGGTCGCCGTGTTCACGGCGACGAGCATCGTCACCATGTTGAACTGCGGGCGCGGCAGCAGCGTGCCGATCAGGATGAACGGGCCCGCGAACATCAGCACGAGCATCGCGAAATCGTGCACGTGCGGCAGCACGACGAACAGGTACAGGCCCGCGAACACGACGCTCGCGGCGGTCGACAGGAAGAACTTGAACACCAGCGGCGCCGGCTCGTCGAGCGCGGCGAAGAAGCTGCACGACACGGCCACGAGCGTGACGGCCGCCGCACCGTCGTGCCAGCCGGACGAGATCCACAGCCAGCACGCGAACACGATCGCGAACACGACGGTCAGCGTCGAGAACAGCATCATCCCGCGATCGAAGAAGCGTTCGGTGCCGCCGAGCCGCCAGTGCCGGTAGCGCGGCTGCCACACACCCGATTCGTTCGCGATCAGCGCACGCAGCGAACGGCAGTCCTGCCAGATGTCGACGACCTGGCGCAGCCGCCACAGCGCGTTCGACAGCAGTGCGCCCTCCCAGCTCGCCAGGGCGCTGTCGGCGGGCTGCAGCGCGGCGATGCGCTCGCGCAGGTTGTCCGCGACCGCGTCGTGGGCCATGTCGCCGTCGGCCTTCACGGACGGCAGCGGTGCGTCGAACCATTTCGCGGCATCGGCCAGCAGCGCATCGAGAGCGGGCGGGCGCACGTGCAGGTCGCGCATCAGCGCGATCAAGGGATCGGCGAGCGATGACATCAGCGGCAGGAACAACTGCATGCGGCCCGCGAGCGCCTGCGCGCGGGCAAGGATGCGCGGGTGCGCATGGTCGTAACTCAGCTGGCTCAGCAGGAATTCGAGGCCGGTGATCGTCGCGGCGAGCCGTTGGCGGCATGCCGACAACGCCTTGCCGGCGATTTGCCCGGACAGAGTCTCGCGACCGTAGAACGCGGCGTCCTTGAACCACGCGTCGGTGCGTTCGATCAGCGTCGGCGCGAGCCGGTTCGGAAACACGGTGCTGCCGACCACGCTCGCGCAGACGATGCCGAGCACGATTTCCTCGGTTCGCGCGATCGCGACGTCGAACACGGTGGACGGGTCGGTCACGGTCGGCAGCGCGATCAGCGGCATCGTATAGCCGGCGAGCATGAACACGTAGCTGCGCGCGGTGCGGTCGGAGATCGCGAGATAGAGCAGCGTGCCGCACCAGGTCGCGACGATGATGCTGAACAGGAGCGGCGTCTCGACGAATGGCGGCACGAAGAAGATCGCGGCGGCTGCGCCGAGCGCGGTGCCGAGCGCGCGGTACAGCGCCTTCGAGCGCGTCGCGCCGACGAACGGGTTCGACACGATGTAGACGCTCGCCATCGCCCAGTACGGGCGCGGCAGCTGGAAATACAGGCCGAGGTACAGCGCCAGCATCGACGCGGCGAACGTCTTGCCCGAGAACAGCCAGTCGCGGAGGCTCGGATAGGTCATGACGCGGTGTCGTCGGCGGGGGAGATACGCGAGGCGGGCGGGTGCGACTCGGACGCGTTGAACGCTTCGAGCACGCGCAGCGTCGTTTCGAGATCGGTGCGCGTCACGCCCTTGAGCACCTGAGCGCGCAGCGTGCGCAGGTCTTCTTCCATCCTCGCGGTGACGGCGCGGCCGGCGGCCGTCAGCGAGATCGTTTTCGCGCGACGATCGTGCGGATCCTCGTCGCGGCGCGCAAGGCCGGCCGCGCACAGCTGGTCGAGCAGGCGCACGAGCGACGGCCCTTCGATCCCGACGTGTTCGGCGAGCGTGCCCTGCCGTACACCTTCGCCGAGCCGGCCGGCGATCAGGAGCGGCGTCGCGCAGGCCTCGGACACGTTGTACGTGTTCAGCACACCGTCACTGGTGCGGCGCCACTTGCGCGCGGACAGCACGAGCAGGCTGCTGACGGCGAGGCGGAGGTCGTGCAGATTGGTCATGGCCGAGATGATAGGGTAAAAACATTCGATAGCAAACTATCGTTTTCTTGTCACCCGGATGACATGTCGCTCGTCGCGCGGCCGGTCCGTCAGAACCAATTTAGGCAGCGTGCCGGCGGTGGTCAAGCTGTAAGGTCCGCGCCAGGAATCGCACGCGGCACGCGAGGCGGCTATATTGTCGAATGTATCGAATGGTCAGACGAAAATCGTCGCGCAGGACCGGCAGGGCCGCAGGGGTCGAGCAAATTCGAAGCCCGGGTTCGGGAATGCCGACTTCGCGAAACGCCGTGCGGCGCGCATATTTGGGCCCTGGCCAACGCACCGGAGACTCCATCAGTGTCGAACTCATCCTCGCAGCCCGCCGCACCCGCGTCACTCGACGCGTGGCTCGGCAAGACCGAAACGCTTGGCGACGACATCACCGCGTTCCCGCTCAACGCGCTGGCCGCCACGCTCGACCGCCCGTCGCCCGGCGACGTCGTCCCGCCGATGTGGCACTGGCTCTATTTCCTGCCCATCGCGCCGCTGGCCGAAGTCGGCCCCGACGGCCACCCGAAGCGCGGCGGCTTCCTGCCGCCCGTGCCGCTGCCGCGCCGCATGTGGGCCGGCGGCCGGCTGACGTTTCACGCGCCGCTGCGCGCGGGGCGGCGCGCGACGCGCGAATCGACGATCGCGAACATCGAGGACAAGACGGGCCGCAGCGGCCGGCTCGTGTTCGTGACGGTGCAGCACCGCATCGAATCCGATGGGGTGCCGTGTATCGAGGAAGAGCACGACATCGTCTATCGAGACGCGCAGCAGCCGGGCGCGCCGGCGCAGAAGCCGGTCGCGGCGCCCACGGGTGAAACGTGGGCGCGCACCGTCACGGCCGACGCCGTGATGCTGTTCCGCTATTCGGCGCTGACCTTCAATGGTCACCGTATCCACTACGACCGCAGCTACGTGACGCAGGAAGAAGGCTATCCGGGGCTCGTCGTGCACGGCCCGCTGATCGCGACGCTGCTCGTCGATCTCGTGCATCGCGAACGGCCGGACGCGGTGCTCGCGAGCTTTGCGTTTCGCGCGGTGCGCCCGACCTTCGACGGGGAGCCGTTCACGCTGTGCGGCAAGCCGTCGGACGACGGCAGTACGATCGAGCTGTGGGCGAAGGATCGCGATGGCTGGCTGACGATGCAGGCGACGGCGACGCTGGCTTGACGCGCCGCGCGAACGGCGCGACCCGATTTCGTTTCCACAACCCACGACGAACGCGGTTCCCGGTCGCGGTCTCACGCTCGCGACGGTCCCGCCGCAACTGCGTTGCGACGCGATTCCGACCGATGTGCCGGGGACCTCGAAGACACGGCACATGCCGTGCGCGCCGGTGGCCTGACCGTCCGCATCGACTCGACCCGCAGCGCCCTGCTGACGTGCGCGATTCCACCGGGACAATATTTTCAGGGTGTCTTGCCGAGCGACGAGGCGGATGTCACGACGGAGACATCGAGACGGGAAAGACCGAGGTATCGGCGGGCTGGCGCGACGCGATCGGCGCGGTGCCCGGCATCGAGTCGAGAGACAAGCGGCTCGTGACGCGTGCGGAAGCCGACGAGAGCGTCGGTATCGTGAAGGAGGCGGCGGACGAGGTCGCGGAGCGGAACATGTCGGCGCTCGCGTGAGGTTCGGGCGGTCGTGATGCGCTTTGGCGCGTGACGTGATGCCGCCGCATGAAATGCGGCGGCGCTTTTTTATGGTGGTGCCGTTCGGGAGGACCGCCGATGCGTTGCCGCAGCACGCACCGGCCGCCGATCCTCGATCAGTAGTCCCACACGATGGGAACGAAGCGGAAGCCGCTGCCGTCCCTCGCAACATGGCCGATGGAAGGGAACGCGACATGTGCGGCGGCCAGCAGCGCACCGGTGTCGGCGGCTTCGTTGAACAATGCGATGCGCACGTCGACAGCCGCTTCGGGATCGTGCTCGAAGCCGTTTTGCCAGTCGGGATGGTCGAAGTTGACTTCGAAGATCGCGTCGCCCGCGAACGTCAGCTTTTCCCCGTTCGACGCGACGTCGACCACGCAGTGCCCGGGCGTATGTCCGCCCGTCACGCGCGCCGTCACGCCGGCTGCGACTTCCACGGTCCGATCGAACGTCACGATGTTTTCGCCGTAGAGCGTCACGAACCTGGCCGCCGCCTTGCGCAGTGCGGGCGGTACGGTTTCCGGCATCACCGTCTTGCTGAAGTCCGGATTCTTCCAGAACGCCATTTCGGCGGCCGATACGTGAATGCGTACGTCGGGGCGCAGCCGGGCCTTGACGCCGTCGGTGTTCAGCCCGCCGACGTGATCCATGTGCATGTGCGTTATCACGATGTCGGTGATCGCGGCCAGGTCGATACCGGCCGATTCCAGACGCATCACCGATCGCCCGGCGCGCGTAAAGTATTCGAAGCCGTCACCCACGCCCGAATCGATCAGGATCAGACGATCGGCGCTGCGCACGAGCGCGATGTTGAGCGCCCAGTCGAATCGGTCGCGTTGCAGGAAACGCCCGTCGAACCAGGCGTTGCGCTCCGCCTCGCTCACGTTGGTGGACATGGTGGAAGTCGGCAGCGGCAGCACGCCGTCGCTGATCAGCACGACATCGACATCGCCGATGCGCACGGCGTAGCGGGAGGGAACGAGCTCGCCCGAACCTTCTTTTCCCAGGCGGTCGATAACCGGCTGGACGTTGCGGAGTGGTGCGTTCATGTTCAGTAGTCCTGTTCGTCGAATGGATTGAGCCGCGCGGCGCGGCGCGGTTCGCGAGCGCGATCGTGAAGGTCGCGCGCTTCGGTTCGCCCGGATTCCGGTCGAGCGTGTCAGCGATTGTAGTGACGGCCGATACACGCCAACAGCGCCGCACGTGTGCACATCGTGTTGTCCGGGCGACAACAATCCCGCCGCGGCTTCAGCCGCCCGACCTGCGTCGCCCGCTGTCCGTCGCCGGACGGCGGGCGATGCAATGGATGCCGTTGATGGAAAGCCGGGCGCCGCCGGCGCGCGGATCAGCCCGGTTGCGCAGCGGCCAGCATGTGATACGCGGGAATCAGCGCGTTGCCGGTCTCGCCGATCAACCGGTCGTTGGCGATCGGAACGGTACCGCCGAACAGCGGTGTCGACACGTCGCACGCCGGGCAAGTCATCCCGCCAATTTGCGATGCCCGATGTGATCGGACGATGTGGGGATCGGTTTTTTCAGCGTCGCGGCGGCTTGCGCCGCGACCGCCTATAATCCGCACACCCGTTCGCACTGCACGCGGCCGGGGGCGGCGCGATCGTCGGAAAGCAGCGATACGCGCGCGATTTCCATCCACCGGACAAAGGGGCACGCATCTTGGCAACTTACATCGTTTTTACACGGGAAAGCACGCAGGATCAGCACGAACTCGATACCTACGCGAGCAAGGTTGGCGCGACGCTCGCTGGTCATCCGGTGAAGGTGCTCGCGGCTTACGGCGCTCAGGAAACGCTGGAAGGCGAAGGACCGGAAGGCGTGGTGATCGTCGAGTTTCCGTCGAAGGAGGCCGCACATGCGTGGTATCACGGCCCCGAATACCAGGCCGTCGTGCAGCACCGGTTCAAGGGCGCGCGCTATCGTGCCGTGCTGGTCGAAGGTGTTTGAGCGCGGCGTTTCTGCCGTTCACCGCGACGCGATGTCGTGATTGACGTTGTCATGTTTGCGATGACATCTTCCCCCGCGCCCGTCCGTCCGCCGATGGGCCGCGCGGCCATCACGCTGCTCGCCGCCGGCGTGCAGCGTCGTCTCGCCGCGATGTTCACCACAGTGTTGCGCGTCGGCGCGATGCTGTCGCCCGGGCGGATGAACGCAGGCTGAGAGGCGGGCGGCGCGGCCGCCCACCCGCATCCCGCGCGTTGCCGTTCAGCGCACGTGAGGCTGCAACGCGCGCAACCAGTACGACACGGCTACCGCGCCGCCATCCGGCGTGCCGATCGCGCGCTCGCCGAGATAGCTCGCCCGCCCTGCGCGCGGCGTCATGTGCGCGGTGGCTTCCGCGCCTTCCACGGCCGCTTCCACGGCCGCCGTCCATGCACTTGCGTTGTCGCGATCGCTGTCGAGCGCGCGGCTGAATGCCTCGACGGCCGGCACCAGTGCATCGAGCATCGTCCGGTCGCCGGCATGCGCGCCCCCCAGTTCGCTGATTGAATCCACTGCCGCGCGGAATGCCGCCGCCCAGTCGCGCGCCGAGGGTTCGGCAAGGTCGGCCAGCCGGCGCGATGCGCGCAGCAGCGCGGTTGCATAGAACGGCCCGGAACTGCCGGCGATCGCGCGGCGCAACGCCGCGCCGAGCGCCGCGAGTGCGCCGGCCGGCGTGGCGTACGCGGTATCGGGCAACGCGAGGATCGCGTGCGCGGCGCGCAGCATGCTCGCACCGAGGTCGCCGTCGCCGGCCGCCGCGTCGAGGTCCGTCAGCGTCTGCTCGTGATCGATCAGCGTCTGCGCGACCGCGTGCAGCGCCGGCTGCAGGCGCGCGGCCCAGGCGCGGCCGGCCGCGTCGAGCGGCGGCAGTGGTGCGTCCGGCGACGCGGCCGCGGCTACGCGGATCCGTGCATTCACGGCGCCGCCGCCCGGCCAGGCGCGCGCCTGCGTCGGTGCGTCGAGCAGCGATGCGCGTTCGTCGTTCAGCCGCAGCACCGAGATCGAGCAGCCGGGCATGTTCAGCGCGGACAGGAATGTGCCGGCCCACGCGCGCGCGACGACGATGCCGCGCCGGGTCAGATTGTCGTACGCGGCACGCAGCACGATCGCGAGTTCCATGTCCGGCGTCGCGCCGAGACCGTTGACGAACAGCGCGACGCGTTCGCCGCGGTCGAGCACGAGATCGGCGGCGATGCTCGACAGCAGCGTGTCGACCAGCGCGTCGGCCGGCAGCGGCGCGCGACGTTCGACGCCTTTCTCGCCGTGAATGCCGAGGCCGAGCTCGATCTCCTGATCGCCGAGGCTGAAGCCCGATTTGTCGGCGCCCGGGATCGTGCAGCCGTCGAACGCGACGCCCATCGTGCCGAGCTCGGCCGCCGCGTCGCGCGCGATGGCTGCAACACGGGCAAGCGTCAGCCCGCGCGCGGCGGCCGCGCCGGCGAGCTTGTGGATCAGCACGGTGCCGGCGATCCCGCGCCGCTGGCCACGGTCGACACGGCCGCGCAGCGATACGTCGTCGGCGACGACGACCGTCTCGACCGGAATGCCTTCCGCGCGCGCAAGCTCGGCGGCGAGCCCGAAATTGAGCCGGTCGCCGGTGTAGTTCTTCACGATCAGCAGCGCGCCGTTGGGGCCGGCGCTCGCGCGGATCGCGGCAAGCACGGCGTCGGTGGACGGCGACGTGAACACTTCGCCGCACACGGCCGCGCTCAGCATCCCTTCGCCGACGTAGCCGCCGTGCGCGGGCTCGTGGCCGCTGCCGCCGCCGGACAGGATCGCGACGGGGCGTCGAGACGGTTCGGGCAGCGGCTGGCGGACGAGCACGTGCTCGTCGCCGAGGATCGCGAGATGCGGCGACTGCCGCGCGATGCCTTCCAGCATTTCTCGCACGACATCGGACGGACGATTCACAAGCTTTTTCATGGCGACGGATTCCGGACGGGTGAACGGGGGCGCGGCCGGGCCTGCATGGGCGTCGGTCGGCTTCGTATTGCGGAGAATCGTGCGGGTGCCCGGTCGCCGGGGGCAGCCGGTCGCATGACGGATGACCGGATGCGCGAGCGGCAACGAAGCACGAGCGTCGCGCCACGATACATCAGGTTCGGACGTCAATGCACGGATTGCGGCGCGATCGCGCCGTTGGGCGAGATTATTTCAGCGCCGCAATTTCCTTCGCACGGATCAGCCGCGCGCGCAGCACGTTGCGGCTGATGCCGAGCAGTTGCGCGGCCCGGATCTGGTTGCGGTGGCTGAAGTCGAACGCGACGCGCATCACGGTGTCCTCGATATGCTCGAACAGGTTGCCGTGTCCGTCGTCGAGCAGGTCGCGCAACGCGTGCTCGAACGCAGCCTGAGCATGGGTGGACGGTTCCGGCGCAGGCACGGCGGCCGGTGGCACGCACGGCGACGCAAGGTGCAGGTCGGTGTCGTGCAGCACATCGTGGCGGCACACGAGCAGCGCGTGATGGATCGCGTTCTCCAGTTCGCGGATATTGCCGGGCCAGTGATGCGATACGAGCCGGCGCTCGGCGCGCGGGTCGAAACCGCGCGGTCCGGCACCGAGGCGCGCGCGGTAGTCGTCGAAGAAGTGACGCGCGAGCGGCAGGATGTCGCCCGGACGCTCGCGCAGCGGCGGCACCGCAAGCTGCACGACGTTGAGCCGGTAGTACAGGTCGCCGCGGAAATGCCCGGCCGCCACCGCCTGCTGCAGATCGACGTTGGTCGCCGCGACCACGCGCACGTCGACCGGAATGCCCGTGCGCGAGCCGAGCCGCACGACCTCGCGCTCCTGCAGCACGCGCAGCAGCTTGACCTGCATCGACAGCGGCAGGTCGCCGATCTCGTCGAGAAACAGCGTGCCGCCGTGCGCGGCTTCGAACCAGCCGGGCTTGGCGCCGACGGCGCCCGTAAATGCGCCTTTCTCATGGCCGAACAGTTCGCTGTCGACGAGCGTTTCGGAGAAGGCGCCGCAATTCACCGCGACAAACGGCCCGTCGCGGCGATTGCCGAGATCGTGCACGTGACGCGCGATCAGTTCCTTGCCGGTGCCCGTCTCGCCGACGATCAGCACGTTCGCGTCGCTCGGTGCGACACGGTGCACCTCCTCGAGCAGCGCGAGCGAGCGTGGATCGGCAAACACCTGCGTCCGCGCGCGGACCTGTGCCGGGCGTCCGGGCAACGTCAGGACGGAGGCGGTGCGTGCCGCAGCGGGCAGGCCGGCCGGATCGCGCGTGTCGGATGCGTCGCGGGACGGGACGACGACACGAAGGTTGAGCGGGCGCGACGAAGCGGAAATGGAAGTCATGGCGATGAACCGTTGGATGGCCGGGCGAGACGGACCCGTGCCGACAAGCGCCGGGGTCCGGCTGCTGCGTGGTCAGCAGAGTGTTCAATGTTTCGCCGCGCGCGAAAAGCATCGATTTCTGATAACCAAAGCGCGATTGCTGAGAAACCTGCAATGGTGCGGGCGAGCGGGGTTGCCCCGACGTCAGGGCGTCGAATTCGATGCCATCGCGCGCCGCGCTGCTTCCTGGGCAGCAGTTCGCCAGCACGGTCGCTTCGCCCGGTTCATCACGTCGTGGAATATCGATGTGATACGCGCGGCGGAACGCTTGCCGCGCTCGCGCATTTGTGCGAATCCCGTGCCAGGCGGACGAACGCACGAAACTTCGCGATGCAGACGATCGCGACGCGACCCGGCCGCCCGAATGGCACGCTCCTTGCTGATCCGAAGCGGTATCGCCGCATCGACACGCGGCTCGACAACGGAAACGCATCGCATGAGCAACACCCTCAACGTGGTCGCGATATCGGGCAGCCTGCAACGACCGTCGCGTACGCTGGCGCTGACCAACGAGATCGTCGCGGCACTCGGCGCCGCGCTGCCGATCGAGCCGCGACTGATCGAACTCGGCGAGATCGGCAGCCGGCTGGCCGGTGCGCTGACGCGCGCGCAGGTGCCGGCCGATCTCGAGGCGCTGATCCGCGCGATCGAGACGGCCGATGCGCTCGTCGTCGCGAGCCCGGTCTATCGCGCGTCGTATACGGGCCTGTTCAAGCACCTGTTCGACCTCGTGCGCCATGACGCGCTCGTCGACGTGCCCGTGCTGCTCGCGGCCACCGGCGGCAGCGAACGTCATGCGCTCGTGATCGACCATCAACTGCGGCCGTTGTTCAGCTTCTTTCAGACGCGCACGCTGCCGGTCGGCGTGTCCGCGTCCGAAAGCGATTTCGACGCGTACCGGATCGCGAACCCGGCGCTGCGCGAGCGCATCGCGCTCGCCGTGGATCGCGCGGTACCGCAGTTGCGTGCGCACGCATTCTCCGCCGCGGCCGCGTAGGCCGCTTCCGTTTCCCCTTCGACCAGGACACCTCCATGAGCCTTCACGACCCTTCCGCCGACGGCGTCAAATTCGCGTACTGGGTGCCGAACGTCAGCGGCGGCCTCGTCGTCAGCACGATCGAGCAGCGTACCGACTGGAGCCTTGAATACAACCAGCAGCTCGCACGCACGGCCGAGGCGGCCGGCTTCGACTACGCGCTGAGCCAGATCCGCTTCACGGCCGGCTACGGCGCCGAATACCAGCACGAGTCGGTGTCGTTCAGCCAGGCGCTGCTGCATGCGACGACGAAGCTCAAGGTGCTCGCCGCGATCCTGCCGGGGCCGTGGCATCCGGCGGTGGTCGCGAAGCAGCTCGCGACGATCGACCACATTTCGAACGGGCGCATCGCGATCAACGTCGTGAGCGGTTGGTTCAAGGGCGAATTCACCGCGATCGGCGAGCCGTGGCTTGAGCACGACGAACGCTATCGGCGCTCGAAGGAATTCATCCAGGCGCTCAAGGGCATCTGGACCCAGGACAACTTCACGTTCAAGGGCGACTTCTACCGCTTCAACGATTACACGCTGAGCCCGAAGCCGGTGCAGAAGCCGCACCCGGAAATCTTCCAGGGCGGCAGCTCGCGGGCGGCGCGCGACAACGCGGCGAGCGTGTCGGACTGGTATTTCACCAACGGCAACACGCCGGAGAACCTCAAGGCGCAGATCGACGATATTCGTGCCAAGGCGGCCGCGAACAACCATCGCGTACGGATCGGCGTGAACGCGTTCGTGATCGCGCGCGACACCGAGGAAGAGGCGAAGGCCGTGCTCGACGACATCATTGCGCACGCGCACGTCGAGGCGGTCAATGCGTTCGGCGACGCGGTGAAGCAGGCGGGCAAGGCGTCGCCGGAAGGCGAGGGCAACTGGGCGAAATCGACGTTCGAGGATCTCGTGCAGTACAACGACGGCTTCCGCACGAACCTGATCGGCACGCCGCGGCAGATCGCGGAGCGCATTGTCGCGCTGAAGGCGATCGGCGTCGATCTGGTGCTGGCCGGGTTCCTGCATTTCATCGAGGAAGTCGAGTACTTCGGCAAGAAGGTGCTGCCGCTCGTGCGCGAACTCGAGGCGCAGCGGCAGGCGATCGCGGCGTGACGCGCCGGCCGATCGAGGCAGGTTGCCTGCGACGGCTGTCGCGGGCCGTTCCGATCTGACGCTTCGTATAGCGAAACAGGGGGCGACGGATGCCTGGGGGATCCGTCGATCGATTCATCGGTTCCGATGCGGAAGCGATCGAGGTCGCACACCGCGTCGCGGCGCGGCTCGTGGCACATGTGCCGTCGCGCGACAGCGAACGGAAGCTGCCGTTCGCTGCGCGTCCGGTTTCCCCCACGCTTGCGCGAACTGGCGGCCGACCTGCCGGCGAAGTGACGCAACGCGCGCCGGTGCGTGCTGTACGGCATCACGCGCGCGTCGGCAGGCGGATGTCGTTACCCGCGCGCCGCCGTCACGCCACGCCCGCCAGCTTCGATGCTTCCCGGACCATCTGCACGCCGAGGCCGCCAAGCACGAGCCCCATCGCCCAGCGCTGCGCGAGCAGCAGCGTCGGGCGCCCGCGCAGGAATTTCGCGATGCCGCTCGAGCAGATCGCCACCAGCCCGTTGGCCGACGCGAACGCGGCGATCAGCAGCGAGCCGAGAAACAGCGACTGGCCGAACACGCTGCCCTGCCGGTAGTCGATGAACTGCGGCAGCAGCGACACGAACAGCATCGCGAGTTTCGGGTTCAGCACGCTCGTCGTCGCACCCATCGCGAGCAGGCGCATCGGCTGCTCGTTCGGCAACGCCTGCACCTCGAACGGCGAGCGGCCGCCGGGCCGCACCGCCTGCCATGCCAGATACAGCAGGTAGACCGCCCCGACCGCGCCCAGCACGCTGCCCGCATAGGGCACGCTCATGAACAGCGTCGTGATGCCGAATGCCGCGCCGAACATGTAGAACAGGTAGCCGATCATCACGCCGGCCAGCGAAATGAGTCCGGCCGTGCGGCCTTGCGCGATCGAGCGCGACATCACGTAGACCATGTTCGGCCCGGGCGTGACCGCGAGCATGCCGCCGATGGCGAGAAATCCGTAGAGCGATCCGGACGTGTGCATTTTTCCGCTTCCTGCATCGAGTGAGTGCTGACGGGATTCATTGTCCGGCCGTGGAGGAGAGCAGTAAAACGGGATAAACTGAATCGATTGATCAGATTTCCTGAATCGACATGAAAAAGCTCGACCTCGACGTACTCGCGATGGTGGTGGCCGTCGCCGACACCGGCTCGTTCGCGCAGGGCGCGCAGGCCGTGCACCGGTCGCCGTCGGCGGTGAGCATGCAGATCAAGGCGCTGGAAGACGCGCTCGGCAAGCCGCTGTTCATCCGCGACACGCGCAACGTGACGGCCACCGACGACGGCACGATGCTCGCCGACTACGGCCGCCGGATGCTCGCGCTGCGCGACGAGGCATGGGCGTCGGTGGTGCGCCCGGAGATCCGCGGCCGCGTGACGATCGGCGTGCCGGACGACTACATTTCGTCGCTGCTGCCGCAGGTGCTCGGCAAATTCGCCGCGATGCATCCGCGCGTCGAAGTGCGCGTGATCGGCCAGCCGAGCAGCGCGCTCGTGCCGATGCTCAAGGACAACACGGTCGACCTCGCGTGTCTCACGCGGATCAAGGGCGTGACCGGCGAGCTGATCCGGATGGAGCCGCTCGTCTGGGTCGGGTCGCCGAAACGCGACGTGTGGAAGGAGCGGCCGCTGCCGGTGGCGTTTTTCACGCACGGCGGCAGCATGGCGCGCGATCACGCGGTCAAGGCGCTGAACCGGCGGAAGATCCCGTACCGGATGTCGTACGAAAGCCCGAGCCACCTCGGGATACTGAGCATGGTGGAGGCCGGGCTCGCGGTCGCGCCGCTGGCGCGCTGCTGCATTCCGGATCACCTCGTGCAGCTTTCGGAAAGCCACGGGCTGCCGCCGCTGGGCGAGATCGAGGTCGTGCTCGCGCGCAGCGCGCAGTCGGCGCGCCCGCCGTGCGATTACCTGGCCGAGCAGATTCTCGGCGAATGGCGCACCTGACCGGCCGGCGGCCGGCGCGCGTCAGCACGACGCCAGCAGCCATTCACGGAACGCGGCGAGCGACGGCAGCGTCTCGTTGCCGGGCGGATAGACGAGGTAGTAGCTGCGCTGGCTCGTGATCGCGTCGCCGATCGACACGAGTTCGCCGCGGCTCAATTCATCCTCCACCAGTACCTTCGGCACCAGCCCGATCCCCATCCCGGCGCGCACGGCCTGGATGAGGTGGGACGTCAGCTCGAAGCTCGGGCCGATACGCATCTGGCGATGGTCGAGCCGATAGTGCGAGAACCATTCGGCCCATGCCTGCTGGTTGCTCGTCACGCCCAGCAGCGTCTGCTTCGCGGCCCATGCCGGCGTGCGCGCGTCGGCCTTGCGGCCGCGGCCCGCCTCGGGCGGCGCGATCGCGATCAGGAACTCGTTGTACAACCGGTGCGCGTGCAGGCCGGGCCAGTCGCCCGCGCCGACGGTGATGGCCGCGTCGAGGTCGTCGTTGAGGAAATCGATCGTGCCGATCCGTGAATGAAGGTGCACGGTCACGCCCGGATGCGCGGCGTAGAAGTCGTGCAGGTGCGGCAGCAGCCATTTCGAGCCGAACGTCGGCAAGGTGGCGAGCCGCAGCGTGCCGGCGCCCGCCTGGTGCGACATCGCCTGCAGCGTCGCGCCGCGGATGCGCCCGAGCGCGCCGCTCAGTTCGGCGAAATAGCGGCGGCCGACTTCGGTTAGCTTCACCGAGCGGCCTTCGCGCCGGAACAGCGGCACGCCGAGCTGGTCCTCGAGCGTCTGGACCTGCCGGCTGATCGCGCTCTGGCTCAGCGACAGCTCCTCGGCCGCGCGCGTGTAGCTTTCATGCCGCGCGGCGGCCTCGAACACGAGCAGCAATGACATCGACGGGGTCAGGCGACGGTAATTCATGAGTTTTATGCAATATTCGCCGGGCAAGAATTCGTTTGTTTCTCGCGGAATATCCAAAGATACTGGAATTCCCGGTCGCGCGGAAACTTGCTAAAAAATCATGTTTCGGTGCGCGCGAGCCGGCCGGCTCCACCCACACTGCGTTTTTACCCATGTCGATCGCCCCGTTGCCCCGTCCCGCCAGCCCGCCCGCGAACGTTTACCGCGATTTCCTCGCCGCGCTGCAAGCGGCGGGATTCGCCGGGGAGATTCACGCGGACCACGCGAACCGGACGGTGCAGGCCACCGACAACTCGATCTACCAGCGTCTGCCGCAGGCGGTGATCTGCCCCGCGCATGCGGACGACGTCCGGCTGCTGGCGCGGCTGCTGGCCGAACCCGCGCACCGCGACGTCGCGGTGGCCGCGCGCGGCGGCGGCGCGGGCACCAACGGGCAGTCGCTGACCGACGGCGTCGTCGTCGACCTGTCGCGCAACATGAACCGGATCCTCGAAATCGACGTCGAGCAGCGCTGGGTGCGCGTGCAGGCGGGCGTCGTCAAGGATCAGCTCAATGCGGCGCTGAAGCCGCACGGACTGTTTTTCGCGCCGGAGCTGTCGACGTCGAACCGCGCGACCGTCGGCGGGATGATCAATACCGACGCGAGCGGGCAGGGCAGCTGCACGTACGGCAAGACGCGCGATCACGTGCTCGCACTCGATTTCGTGCTGATGGGCGGCGAGCGGCTGCACAGCGATGCGCTCGACGACGACGAGCTGGCGCGCCGTTGCGCGCGGCAGGACCGCATCGGCAAGGTCTATCGCACCGCGCGCCGCATCAGCGACGACCAGGCCGCGCTGATCGACGCGAAGCTTCCGAAGCTCAACCGCTGCCTGACCGGCTACGACCTCGCGCACCTGCGCGAACCCGACGGCCGCTTCAACCTGAACAGCGTGCTGTGCGGCGCGGAGGGTTCGCTCGGCTTCGTCGTCGAGGCGCAGCTCAACGTGTTGCCGATCCCGAAGTATTCGGTGCTGGTCAACGTGCGCTATGCGGGCTTCATGGATGCGTTGCGTGACGCGCGCGCTGCTCGGGCACCGGCCGTTGTCGATCGAGACCGTCGACTCGACGGTACTGATGCTCGCGATGAAGGATTTCGTGTGGAGCAGCGTGGCCGAGTATTTCCCGCAGGACGACCGGCGGCCGACACTTGGCATCAACCTGGTCGAATTCAGCGGCGACGATGCGGACGACGTCGATGCGCGCGTGCGTGCGTTCGTCGAGCATCTGCGCACCGATACGAGCGTGGAGCGCCTCGGCCATACGCTCGCGGCCGGCGACGATGCGGTGAAGCGCGTGTATGCGATGCGCAAGCGCGCGGTCGGCTTGCTCGGCAACGTGCAGGGCGAGGCGCGTCCGCAGCCGTTCGTCGAGGACACCGCGGTGCCGCCCGAGAACCTCGCCGCGTACATTGCCGAATTCCGCGCGCTGCTCGACGGCCACGGGCTGCAGTACGGGATGTTCGGTCACGTCGACGCGGGCGTGCTGCATGTACGGCCGGCGCTCGACATGAAGGACCCGAAGCAGGCCGCGCTGGTGCGGCCCGTGTCGGACGCAGTGGCCGAACTCACGCAGCGTCATGGCGGCCTGCTGTGGGGCGAGCACGGCAAGGGCGTGCGCTCCGAGTACGCGCCGGCGTTTTTCGGCGAGCTGTATCCGTCGCTGCAGCAACTGAAGGCCGCGTTCGATCCGCACAACCAGTTCAACCCGGGCAAGATCGCGACGCCGCCGGACAATACGATGCGGCTGCTGAAGATCGACGAAGTGCCGACGCGCGGCGACCACGACCGGCAGATCGACGAGCGCGTGTGGCAGGCCTACGGCACCGCGATGCACTGCAACGGCAACGGCGCGTGCTACAACTTCGATCCGGACGACGCGATGTGCCCGTCGTGGAAGGCGACGCGCGAACGCGTGCAGTCGCCGAAGGGGCGCGCGTCGCTGATGCGCGAATGGTTGCGCCTGCAAGGACAGGCCGGCATCGACGTCGTCGCGGCGGCGCGTGCGCGGCAGCCGTTCCTGCGCGGCCTGGCCGCCCGCTGGCGCAACAGTCGCGCGGCGCGCGGCGGCGACGCCGATTTCTCGCACGAGGTGTACGACGCGATGGCCGGATGCCTCGCGTGCAAGTCGTGCGCGGGGCAGTGCCCCGTGAAGGTCAACGTGCCCGAGTTCCGTTCGCGCTTTCTCGAGCTGTATCACCAGCGCTACCTGCGGCCGCTGCGCGACTACCTGATCGGCTCGCTCGAAGTCACGATGCCGTGGATGGCGCGCGTGCCGGCGCTGTACAACGGGCTGATGCGTGCGGGATGGGTACGCACGCTGCTCGAACGGCAGGTCGGCATGGTCGACAGCCCGCTGCTGAGCCGCTTCGATCTCGCGGCCGTGATCCGGCAATGGAGCGTGAAGCCGGCCGACCCGCGCGCGCTTGCCGCGCTGAGCGACGCGCAGCGCGTTCGCAGCGTCGTCATCGTGCAGGACACGTTCACGCGCTATTTCGATACCGAGCAGCTGGCGACGCTGATCGAGCTGGCGGCGCGTACGGGCTTTCAGGTCTGGCTCGCGCCGCTTGCACCGAACGGCAAGGCGCTGCACGTGCAGGGCTTTCTGCACGCGTTCGAGAAGGCCGCGATCCGCAATGCGACGCAACTGGCCGCGCTGGCGCGTTCGGGCGTATCGCTGGTCGGCCTCGATCCGGCGATGACGCTCACGTATCGGCAGGAATACCTGAAGGTGACGGGGCTCGCCGAGGTACCGAAAGTTGCGCTGCCGCAGGAGTGGCTGCTGCAGGCACTGCCGGAAGCCGGCGCGAGCGGCGTGACCGGTTCGTACCGGTTGCTGCCGCACTGTACCGAGAAGACCAATGCGCCCGACAGCGGCAAGCAATGGATGCAGGTATTCGCGCGGCGCGGTTTGCGATTGAAGGTCGAGTCGACCGGATGCTGCGGGATGTCGGGCACGTACGGGCACGAGGCGCGCAATCTCGCGACGTCGAGGACGATCTATGCGCAGTCGTGGGCGGCGCGCGTCGACGGGCCCGCGGACGAAGGCGAGGCGCTGGCGACCGGGTATTCATGTCGCAGCCAGGTGAAGCGCTTGTCGTCGAAGCAGGTGCGCCATCCGTTGCAGGCGCTGCTCGATCACGTGCGGGCGGCGGGGTAACGATCGGGCGGCGCGGTTTGCGCGGCGCGCAAGGGGGCATCGATCGATGCATCGAGCGGCCCTCTGCGTTGCCGCATGCGACGCATGCCGCGGTTCAGGCGTCGGCTTTCGCGGCCTTCCGCGCGCGCGGCTTTTCCGCCGCGGGAAACACGCCGCCGCCGCGCGGGCGTTTCGGCTCGATCCGCATCTGCCGGATCACGCGCCGGAAATCGATCTCGTGCGCGGCCAGCGTGCCGATCAGTTTCGCGATGACCGCGAGGTGGGACGGGACGGTGCCCTTGCTCGAATAGTTCGTGATCGAACTTTCGTTCATCCGGATCAGGCGGGCGAACTCGCGCGCCGTCAACTGCGCTTTCTTCAGCTCCTGTTGGAATTCGGCATACGCCATTGCACACATGATGCTTCGTCTCCGTGAATCGGCATTCGACCCGCCCGGCGCCGACGGGTGGCGTTCCCGTCGTGCCGGCGCCGCGGCGGGTTACATCTTCACCTGATCGAGGAAGGTCTTCTTGCCGCTCTTGTAGCCGTAGATCGAGATGATCCCGTGCGTCAGGTCGCCCTTCGCGTCGAACGTCGTCGTGCCGATCACGCCGTTGTACTTCGTCGACGGCATCGCGGCGAGGATCTTGGCGGGGTCGGTCGAGTTCGCGCGCTTCATCGCATCGACCGCGATGTAGACCGCGTCGTACGCGAACGGCGCATCGAACTTGATGCCCTGGTTGAAGCGCTTCTGGTACTTCGCGAGGAAGTCCGCGCCGCCCGGCATCTTCTCGAGCGCCGCGCCGGCCTGCGAGCACAGCACGTTGTCGGCCGCCGGGCCGGCCAGTTCGGCCAGCGAGTCGGTGCATACGCCGTCGCCGGACAGGATCTTCGCGCGCAGGCCGAGTTGCTTCGCCTGCTTCGCGAGCGGGCCGCCGGTCGCGTCCATGCCGCCGTACATGATCGCGTCGGGATTCTCGCCCTTGACCTTCGTCAGGATCGCGCGGAAGTCGACCGCCTTGTCGTTGGTCGCGTCGTGCGACAGCACCTTCAGGCCGAGCGCCTTCGCCTTCTTCTCGAACTCGTTCGCGAGGCCCTGGCCGTACGCGGTCGAATCGTCGATCACCGCGACGCTCTTCACCCCCTTCGCCTGCGCGTAGCTCGCGAGCGCGGGGCCCTGCTGCGCATCGGTCGCGACGACGCGGTAGGTCGTCTTGAAGCCTTGCTGCGTGTAGGTCGGGTTGGTGGCCGACGGCGAGATCTGCACGATGCCCGCGTCGCTGTAGATCTTCGACGCCGGGATCGACGTACCCGAGTTCAGGTGGCCGATGACGGCGACGACCTTGTCGTCGACGAGCTTCTGCGCAACCTGCGTGGCCTGCCGCGGGTCGGCCGCGTCATCCTGCGCGTCGAGCTGCAGCGTGATCTTCTTGCCGCCGATCGTCAGGCCCTTGGCGTTGATTTCCTCGACCGCGAGGCGTGCACCGTTCTCGTTGTCCTTGCCGAGGTGCGAGATGCCGCCCGTCGTCGGTTCGACGCTGCCGATCTTCACGACCTGGTCGGCCATTGCCGTCGACGCGGCCGCGAATGCGGCGGCAGCCAGTGCAACGGTGATCAGGGGTTTGCAGCGCATGCCGACAGTGCTTCGTTCCATCTGCCATCTCCGAATTGAATGTCTTTCTATTGACGTCTCGACCGGCCGGCGAGGCGCCGGGGCGGTCGGACGAGTCTCCATACCCATCATGGGCGTCACTTGCATGGCGTCCGGCGGTATGACGGGCTCGCCCGGACGAGCGGGCGAATCGTCGCCGGCCGTCATGCAATTCGTATGAATATATACGAAGGCGATTTTGCGCGCCGCGGCGAATCGCGTAGCGGCTCGCGCGGCAAGGGCGGACGCCCGGATGTCGAAGCCTCCGGATGCCGGAAATCGTGCGCTGCGGCGGGCCACCGGCTGCGGTTCGCTGTCGATGTCCTTACGGATGCATCCATTATTCGGCCGGGCGACGGGGCGAAGCCATGGACACTGACGCGCGGTCAATCCGGAACTGTTCGGTCGATTTGTCTGCACAGTTTGGGCACTTGCGATCGCCTATCCGGTTTCGTCGGCTGGCTTTCATCAACGGTGGTGTTCGTCTTAATGCAACTAACGGTCAAGCCCGCCTGTGTCGGCGAATGGGTGTCGACCACCTGCCCGGGACGATCCATTCCGCTTCGCAGAAGCTGGGGTGCGTTTCGGTCCGCCTGCTGCCGCATCGACGGGCCGGCACGGCCAACCGAAGCGGTGGCGATCTACGAACGCCCGCGCAGTGCGACGAAGACCACGCCTGCGATGGCCAGCAGGCCGCCGCAGGCCGTCGCGATGCCGGGCCGCTCGCCCGTCAGTACCATCGACAGCAGCGTCGCGACCGCCGGCGTCAGGTAGAGGAAGTTGGCCGCGCGGGCCGCGCCGAAGTAGCCGAGTGCGAAGGTCCAGGTCGCATACCCCAGCGCGGCGGGGAACACGCCGAGCACCACGACGGCCAGCGCCGTGTCGCGGGACCCGCCGGCGAGCGACCCGAGCGCGCCGGGCAGCCAGGGCGTGAGCAGCACCGCGCCGGCCAGCAGCGTGTATGCCGTGCAGGCCAGTGCGCCGTACACGGGAATCAGCCGCCGCTGCAACACGAAATAGCTGGCGGAACACAGCGCCGCGCCGAGGATCAGCGTGCTGCCCGAGCCGAGCACGAGGCCGCCCGGCTGCCCTTGCGCGATCACCGCGATGCCGGCGAGGCTGACCAGCGAACCGAGCCATCCCCAGCGGTTGAAGCGCTCGCGCAGAAACACGGCGGCCAGCAGCGCGGTGAAGATCGGCAGCGTATTCACGATGAAACTCGCCGCGCCGGCCGACACGGTCTGCTCGCCGGTATTGAGCAGCGCGTTGTACAGCGCGATGCCGAGAAAACCGCACGCGACGAAGCGCAATGCGTCGCCTTTCGCCGGCAGCGGCGGCCGCCGCCACGCGAGCCACGCGATCACCAGCAGCGCCGCGGTCGCGAAACGTGCCGACGCGAGCTGCAGCGGTGCGAGGCCGTGCAGGCCGATCCGGATGAACGGGAATGCGGATGCCCACGAGACGATCGTGAACGCGACCGCGCCTGCCGCGACGAGCGGTTGTCGCGTGCCGCGCGACGTCGATGAGGAAAGGGTATTCATGCAGCCATGGTGCGGCGTCGCGAGATGTTAAGCTAGCGCACAGATCAACACGCGGATATGAATATGGTTCACAGCTCGGGTTCGCGTCGGGCTGACGATCTGGCGCGTGCGCGTCCGGTCGTGGACGTGCTGCCGGTTGCCGCGTCGGCGCCCGGCCCGCGGCCGCCGCTCGCGAGCCTGGAGACCGTCTGCACGGTGGCCCGCGAGGGTTCGTTTCTCGCGGCCGCCGATGTTTCCGGCGTCACGCACGGTGCGATCAGCCGGCGGGTGGCCGCCGTCGAAAACTGGCTCGGGATGGCGCTGTTCGAGCGGCATGCGCGCGGCGTGCGCCTGACGCCGGACGGGCAGCGCTTCGTCGGCCGGATCGAGCAGGCGTTCGCGATCATCGACGGCGCGGCCGATCAATGGCGCTCGCCGCGTACGCCGCGGCTGGTCCGGATGAGCGTCGTGCCGGCGTTCGCGCAGCTCTGGCTGTTCGAGCGGCAGCATGCGCTCGAAAGCGAAGCCCCCGCGCTGCGTATCGAGCTCGGCATCGAACTGCGCAACGTCGATATCGCCGGCGGTGAAGCCGATCTGTCGATTCGGTACGGGCGCGGCAACTGGCGTCAGCTCGAAACCCGTGCGTTCATGCCGGAACGGCTGTACCCGGTGGCGCATCCGCGGCTTGCCGAGCAGCTGGCGAAGGCGCGCCGCCGGGCGGGGGACGCCGCGCTGCTCGACATGCCGTTGCTGCACGATTCCGACGTGACGGGCTGGCGCACCTGGTTCGACGGGCTGGGCATTCCGTTCAAGCCGCGGGTGCAGGATCGCCGGTTCGAGGATTACAACCTCGTCCTCGCGGCGGCCGAAGCGGGCCTCGGCGTGGCGCTGGCGCGGACCCCGCTCGCGGATACGTACCTGACGCGCAGCGCGCTTGTTCGCGTCAGCCGGCATGAAGTCGATTCGCAGCTCAGGTATCACTTCGTGCATGCGAAGGGCGAGAGTCGGCCGGAGGTGCTGGCGTTGATGGAGCGGATGGTGAAGGCGTTGGGGTAGGCACGCGCCTTGCCGTGGATGCGATCGACCGTGCGGTGCCATTTCTGCCAGCTCGACCGTCGTCGCCAGATCGTTACAATGCAGCCGCGGAATACGGTGAGATCGCCACGGTGAGGCAGAATCGTGCCTTCGGCCGGTGGCGGGCCACTCTTCAATCATTGCAGTACGGGTTCAAATCTGTTGAAAAGGGAACCGATGAATAGACCAGACAAGTCGTCGAAAGCGCGTGCGGCGCTGGACCAGCTGTTTTCGGGCATGGCGCCCGCGGACGCGACGCGTACTTCGCCGCGCCCCGGCAATCCGTTCGAGGCGGCGGACGACGAGGTGTCCAGTGCATCCGGCGGCCGTGGCCGCGTCGAAGTCACGCTGTCGACCCGAATCCAGCTGCGCGGCTATCCGAGCGCCGACGCGTTCATGAAGCGCATGGCCGAAGCGTGGGGGCTGGAATGGGGGACGTACGACAGCATCCGGGCCGTGGCGACGCTGCCGGCCGGATGGCGCTCGCGCCGCCTTCCGGAAGTCACGCAGATCGTCGACGAACACGACGTGCTGCGCGCCGAGAGCAGCCTGCAGGGCGGCGAGATGTCGTATCTGAAGGTGCACCCGCGCTACTACATCGATGCACGCAAGCGTTTCGGCTGGAGCAAGTCGTCGAAGGCGTCCGACGATCCGGATCTGGACGGTCCCGACTGGAACTGCTTCGTGATCGACCGCGAAAAGTCCGTCGAGGTGCACGAACTGACGACGTCGTCGCTGAAGGCCGACATGGACAACGCCCGCGCGACGTTGCTGAAGTGGCTCGACGAGCACTATCCGAAACATCGCGACCCGTTTGCATACTGGTCGGATTGCGACCGCGCGCTGTAAGGTTGCACGGCGGCGCGACGCATCCGCCGCTTGCCATGGTGGACGACCATTGAAGCAAATCAGTCCGGTCCCGATTCTCTGGGCAGCCTTCGGCGCGGCCGTCGGATCGACCGTCATCGAGTTGCTGCTGTGGGCAATTGCCGGTGACGATGCCGTCCGGAATCTGTTGCGCGACGCACGCCTCACGGCCGCGATCGTGATGGGGTGCAGCGTGCTCGGTTCGTCCGGCGGCTTCGATCCGCTGGTCATGGGCGTGGCGACGCTCGTGCATGCGGCGCTTTCGCTGGTCTATGCGGCCGTGCTGGCACGGCTGGCCTACGGCTTGTCGCTTCGCGCCACGCCGCTTGCCGGCGGCGCATTCGGCCTCGTCCTGTACGGCGTCAACCTGTACGCCTTCACGGCAATCTTCCCGTGGTTCATTCCGGTTCGCGGCGCGATCACGCTGATCGCTCATCTGGTATTCGGGGTCACGGCTGCGGCAGTCTACTGCGTCGCCCGGCGCGAGACGGGTCGCTGACCCCGGCATCGATTGCCGAGGGTGCCTGCCCCCGTCATCCGTATCCCGACCCCTGGAATAACCTGGCGCGCCGTGTCGTTTAGCCGTCAGGAGACCGCGGTGCGAAGCGAAGTAGCGGCGAGCGGTGATCGCCGCGCGACGAATCGTGCGCAAGCAAAACGGTGTGTCGGGCGTCGTTGGCGACGCTCGGGATCAAATGGTCGGGGGCAACGTAGGAGCCGATCATGTGCAACCTGTTTCGATCCGCGACAGGCATCGTCTGTCTCGGCCTTGCCGCGTCCGTCTTCGCGCAAATGGCTGACGATCCGGCGGAGAACGGCGCGAACTGCCGTGCGATCGTCGCGCAGGCGGACATCGACGGCACGCGGCAGCAGATCGTGGGGCGCGCGTGCCTGCAAGGCGACGGTACGTGGCAGATCGTGCAAAGCCCCGACGGCAGCGTGCTGTGGTATCCGGCGGCGGCCTACCCCTATGCCGATCCGTGGTACTGGGGGCCGCCGCTGTTCGTCGGAGCGGGCGTGAGCTTCATCTTCGTCGATCGTTTCCGGCGTTTCCACCACTTCGATCACGTCGATCACTTCAATCCGATCGAGCATCGCCGCTTCGGCGCCCCGATGGGCGCGGGGTTCCGCCATGGCTCGTTTCCGGTCGGTGCGACTCGCGGATCGGGCGGCATGCGACGACATTAGACGGCGATTGACCGGTGTCGCGATGCCTATTCGACCCTGGACGGTGTGCGGCGACTGTCCAGGTCCTTCAGTGCCGGAAAGACGCTGCGGTCCCATGAACCAAGGCCGTACGACTGCCACAGTATTTTCCGTTTGACGAAAATTTCGAACGTGGGCGTCGGTGGCGACAATTTTTCGAGGCGCTGTCGCCGCTCGAACAACCATCGGACGATCGGCGGATAGTCGTCGACCGTTTCGGCGGACGCAATGGTATCGCGTTCCACGATGAAAAGATGCACGTCCGGGTGCGCGTTGGCCCAGGATTCGAATTCGCCTTTTCCGCCCAATGAACCTGCCCACCGCTGGCAATAAACGCAATCCTTTGCCGCGTGCACGATCAGGACGATCGGTTCGTGCTCGTGCACGTCTGCTGCGCGAATGCGGTCAGCCCAGGTGACCTTCGGTTGCGGTTCGGACGCGCTCTTGCCGACGCTGGCGTCCGATTCGTCACTGGCCAGCGCCATGTGCGGAGTCGCAAGCATCAGCGACGCCAGTACCCAGACAGTAGCCATCCTGTGCTGCGACCACCGCAGATGTGCCATGTTCGTGCTCCCGTGCGGGACAGCCGGTATCGATCGACGAAGCGACGCGGACAACCCTGAAATCAGTGTAGTAGCCGGGAGCGCGGTGCGGTATTCCGCTCCGCGCGAGACGACCGAGGCGCTTACAGGATCGACGCGAACCGGGGCACGCGAAGCAGGAGACCGGCAACCAGGTAGCACGCGACGCAGGCGACGCTGCCGGTCACGGTGAATTTCAGGAACGGGTTCGCGGGCACGTGCCGCCACGCGAGGGCGACACCGACCAGCACGGGCGGATGGATGATGTAGATGGCATACGCGCGTCGCGACAGTGGCCGCCATGCGCCCGTCAGCCGGTCGAAGCACCGCTGAAAGCGGTCGACGAGAAACAGGATCGCCCCCCATGCGACCAGCGGTTCCCAGAACGCGTAGATCACCGCCTGAGGGCGGCCGCGCCACGCGGGAACGTGTTTCGCGAGCAGGTAGGCGAGCGGCAGCACGGGCAGCGCCAGCAGCGCGATGCGCGACCACAGCCGGACCTGCCGTGCCGGCAGATGCGCGATCCAGTGCACGCGCGCTGCCCGGCAACCGGCCGCGTACAACACGACGTAGCTCGCGAAGTAGCCGAGTTGCAGTCCCCATACGTTGGTACCTATCGGCCACCGGGACCGCAGCGCCAGTGCCGCGATACCCGTGAACCACGCTGCGATGGCCAGCGTCCTGTCGGAAGGGCCGCGGGCGGAGCGGTTCATATCGTGTGCGACAGCGCGCGGGAAGGGGGGGTACAGCAGGGCCGCCGCCACGCTGAAAATCAGCAACGCCTCGGCGAACCACATCGGTCCGTTCTCGAACGTGCCGGTTCGCCACAGATGTTCCAGCGTCTTCGCGAACGGGTGGCCCGCGCCAGACTGTGCGAGGGCGATCGTTACGGGGCCGATCAGGACGCCGTATATCAGCAACGGCAGCCCGAGCCGGAGAAACCGGTCGGCCAGGAAACGGACGGTGCCCTTGCGCGCGATCGACGGCGGCGTGTAATAGCCCGCCAGGAAGAAGAACAGGCCCATGAAAAATGCCTGGTTGATCGCGCAGAAGAGCGTCAACAGCGCGGATTCGACCGACGGCCCGGCGGCCACTTCGTGGTAGTACCACCCGCCGAGTGCGCCGTACGTGATCGCGCAGTGGTGAAAGACCACCAGCAACGTCAGGCAGGCCCGCAGTGCGTCGAGGCCGGCATTTCGATGCACGGCAACTGCCCCGTCTTGCTGAAACGCCAGGTTGACCGGAACGTCGTGAGCGCTCATCGCCTCGCCTGCGTGGTTGGTCCGTCATGACCCGCCTGACGACGATCGTTGTCGCGACGACACGTGCGCATCCGGCGGGCGTACAGATCCGTACCCTACGCCGTTGTGCTTACAACCTTCCAACAAGCCGTTTTACCGCTGGTGCGGTACCCGGTCAGTCGAGTTTCCCGCGCAGGTCGTCGAACGGAATCATCACGTGCGTGCGATACGCGGGCCGCGCCTTCAGGCGTTCGTACCACGCTTGCACGTGCGGGATGTCCGGCCGCGCGATGTCGAGTTCGAAGTAGCGATACAGATGCGTGCCCGCCGCGATGTCGGCGAGCGTGATCGTGTCGCCGGCGAGAAACGGCTGCCCGGCCAGCACCGCGTCGAGCAGCCGGAAATACTGCGCGCATTGCGCGATGCTCTGCTCGACGCGCGCGGTGTCGCGCTGTTCGGGCGGCGTCCGGAAGTAGCCGCGGAACACGCCGTTGAGGAACGTGGGCTGCAGCGTCGTCTGCGCCCAGTCCATCCAGCGGTCGGCGCGCGACTGTTCGGCCGGGTCGTCGTGCCAGAAGCCGGGGCGCCCGTAACGCGCGGCGAGGTAGCGCAGGATGCTGTGCGATTCCCATACGACGGACCCTTCGTCGTCGATCAACGGCACGCGTCCATGCGGATTCATCGCGAGAAACTGGGGCGTGTCGAGCACGCCGAACCGGCCGCCGGCCGGCACGTGCCGATGCGCGAGCGCGAGTTCGTCGACGAGCCACATCACCTTCTGGACGTTGAACGCGTTGCGTCGTCCCCATACCGTCAGCATGCCGGTCTCCTTGCGTCGTGTGGAATCGGAAGTCGGACAGTGTAAACGCCGCGGGCGTGCACCGCGGTGCGCGCCTGACGAGTGTCCGTCGCGCTCCCGTCGAAAAAGGCGATCCACCCGGGTCATCGCGGGCTTGATGTGCCCCCATCCGTTTTTTACTATGAGGGAAACGCGCCCGCACGTGCGCCCAAACCACTTCCGAGGGCCTCAATGCAATCCAGGTCGACTGCTCCCTATACTGTCGTCGTTATTGGTATCGTGATCGCCTGCGCGTTGATGGGCCTGTGCGTGCTGCAGTTGTTGCAGAGCCGTAATGATGCACTCGACCGGGCCCGCGAAACCTCCCGCAATCTGGGCCTGATGGCCGAACGCGACATCGAGCGCAACGTCGAACTCTACGACCTTTCGTTGCAGGCGGTGCTTCACGGTCTGCAGCGCACGGACGTGATGAATTCTTCCGCGAGCCTGCGCCGCGCCGTGCTGTTCGATCATGCGATGACTGCGCAATTTCTTGGCTCGATGCTGGTGCTCGACGCTGGCGGAAACATCGTCCTGGATTCCGCCAACGACGTGCCGCGCCAGGGAAATTTTGCGGATCGCAAGTACTTCGCCGTCCATCGCGACAATCCCAATGCAGGGCTTTACGTCAGTGACCCATTCGCATCGCGGTTGCGGGGCGGATTGCTCAGCATGGTGCTGTCGCGGCGAATCTCGAACCCCGACGGCTCGTTTGGCGGCGTCGCGCTGATTGCGATCAACCTCGAGTACTTCCGGCAGCTGTTTGCCGGGCTGTCGCTCGGGCAGCACGGCTCGATGTCCCTGATCGGCAAAGACGGCATATTGGTGATGCGTTACCCGTACGACGTGCACCTCATCGGCCGCGACATCAGCAAGGCAGCGACATTCCGGCGCTTCCAGACGGCATCGGAGGGCTCTTTTTCCGAAACGGCGTCGATCGACGGGGTGCGTCGTCTCTATTATTTCAAGCGCCTGCCGAAGCTGCCGCTGATCATCATGGTCGCGGAGGCGGAACAGGACATCTATGCAGGCTGGCGGCACCGCGCGGTAACGATCGGCGCGCTGGTGGCCACGTTCGGCGTCGCTTTTATCGTCGTGTCGATCATGCTCGGTGCACAACTGCGGCGTCGTATGCGGGCGGAGTCCGAACTGGTGCTCCTGGCACGCACGGACGGGCTCACTGGCTTGAACAATCGGCGCAGCTTCGGGGAAGTGCTGGACCGCGAATGGCGCCGCGCCCGCCGCGCTCATTCCGTTTTTTCCCTGCTGTTTGTCGACGTCGACCGCTTCAAGGCGTACAACGACACGTACGGCCATCAGGCGGGCGACGACGCGCTGGCGGCTGTTGCCCGCTGCATCGGCGACAACATCCGCCGCCCGGCAGATACCGCGGCTCGCTACGGTGGGGAAGAATTCGTCGTGCTGTTGCCCGATACGCCGCCAACGGGCGCCGCGCAGATCGCCGAGCGCATTCGTGCGGCCATCGATGAATTGGCGCTCGAGCATGCTGGCAGCGAATACGGGCGCGTCACGGCCAGTATTGGCCTGGCAAGCTGGACACCGGAGCAGGAAGGGGAGGCTGGCGCCGTGATCAAGGCAGCGGACGAGGCGCTGTACTACGCGAAGGCAACCGGCCGGAACAAGGTCGCTGCCTTTCAGTCCCGGCCCGATTGAGGCCGGGATGACGTACCCCTATTTTTGTTCGAACCGGCGTGGAGTCCGAGGTAAAAACCCGCTGCTTGGCACCGTGCGCGCGGGCGAACTGCCTGGGCGACAGGTTGCCGATCGAATCGGACGGGGACGCGTATGTCCTGTAACCGCGGCGGCGTTGCGCCGATGGCCGGACTTCCTGCGTCGAGAAACAACCTCGTGACGCTGCACAACTAGCGGAACGCCCGCATCTGCCCCATCATCATCTGCAGCATCTTGTTGGCGGCCACGGAGAGCTTGCGGCCCACGCGCGTGACCATATGCGCCTCGGCGTTCTCGAGGATCGGATGCGCGATCTCGATCGCGAACAGCTCCTTGGCTTGCAGCTCGGCCGCCACCGCGAAGGCGGGCATCACCGAGATGCCGAGTCCCGATTTCACGAACTCCTTGAGGATTGCGAAGGAATTGGTGGTGACGACCGGTCCGAGCCGCACGCGCTCGGCGTACTCCACGGCCTCCATCATCTGCCGCGTGCCGTAGGACGGGTGCGTGGCCGCCAGCGGGTAGGTGGCGAGCTGCTGCACCGTCAGTACCTTGTGGGTGCGGCGCGGAAAGTCGGGGCCGACGATCGCCATCATCGGCTGCCGCTTCGAGGCGCGCGACACCAGCTTGGGCTCGGCGGGTGGGTTGTAGACCAGGCCGATCTCGCCCTCGTCGTTCGAGATCTTGCGGATCACGTCGTTGGTGCTGCCCACGTCGAGGTTGACGCGGATCCCGGGGAACTGCCGGCAGAACTGCTGCATCGGCCCGGCCAACAGGTCCGAGACGAAGCCCTCGCCGAGCACCAGGCTGACCTCGCCGGTCTTGAGGCCGCGCAGTTCCTGCAGGCGCGAGAGCAGGTCGTCGCGGTGCGCGAGCTGCTCGCGGAAATACTCGATCACGCAGCGTCCCGCCTCGGTGGGCGTCACGCCGCGCGCGTGGCGCTCCACCAGGGTGGCGTCGAGCTCCTTCTCCAGCAGCCCGATCTGGCGGCTCACGGCCGAGGGCGCCACGTCGAGCCAGTCGGCCGCGGCGCGGATCGTGCCGCAGCGCACGGCCTCGTAGAAATAGACGATCCGGCTGTCGGTAAGGGTGTCGCTCATGATCCAGGTGTTCTAAAAAAGAGAACAATATCAATATTGGCGTTGATTGATTATACGGGTCGCCGGACCGAACATCGTGGCCATGCAAGGCGGGCGCACGCTGGCGCGCCGGCCTCGAACCAACAGCTATCAGGAGTCGTCGGATGAAAACGGTGGGCGTGATCGGTCTGGGCAACATGGGGCGCGGCATGGCGGGTTCGCTGCGGCGCGGCGGCTACACGGTGCTCGGCTACGACGCGGCGCCTGGCGTGGCGCTCGCGCTGGCCGGGCAGGCGGTGCTGTCGGCGCGCGATTCGGTGGCCGAGATCGCGCGCGATGCCGACGTGCTGCTGCTGTCGCTGCCGACCTCGGCGGTGGTCGAGGCGGTGGTGCTGGGCGCGGGCGGCGTGCTCGAGAACGCCAGGCCGGGCAGCATCGTGATCGATACCACCACGGCCGATCCGGACAGCACGCGGCGCGTGGCGGCGGCCCTGGCCGAGCGCGGCATCGGCTTCGTCGACGGCCCGGTGAGCGGCGGCCCGAAGGGCGCGGCCACCGCCACCATGACCATGGTGCTGGGCGGCTCGGACAGCGACATCGCGGCCATCGAGCCGATCCTCGCGGCGATCAGCGCGAAGCGCGTGCATGTGGGCCCGGTGGGCGCCGGCCACGTCACCAAGCTGCTCAACAATCTGCTGACCGGCGTGCACCTGCTGGCCGCCAGCGAGGCGGTGCGCACCGCGCGCGCGGCCGGCGTCGATCCGGAAAAGCTGGTCGAGGCGCTCAACGGCGGCTCCGGCCGCAACAGCGCGACGCTGACCAACTACCCGACCTGGATCTTCAACGGCAAGTTCGATTCCGGTTTCACCATGAAGCTGATGCGCAAGGACGTGCGGCTCGCGCTGGGCCTGCTCGACCAGTTCGACAGCGTCGCGCCGGTGGCGCGCGAGGCGGCGCGTGTGTGGGCCGCCAGCGAGGTGGCCGTCGCCGACGGCGAGGACTTCAACCGCATCGTCGACTTCGTCGACCCTGCCTGAGGCCGGGTAGCCCGCGCCGCGATCCCGCTCGACCCCTATACGGAAACCTGACATGACCCAGCACGCAGACCAGTTGCTCGCCGCCTTCGCGCATTTCTTCCCCGGTGCCGCCACGATCGGCTCGTATATCGACGGCGAACTCGTCGCCGGCCAGGGCGACACGATCCAGCTTTACGATGCGGCGACGGGCGAGGCCACGCTCGCCTATCGCGACGCCGGCGCGGCCGTGATCGACCATGCCGCCGAAAGCGCGCGCCGCGCGCAGCGCGAATGGTGGGCGCTCACGCATGCCGCGCGCGGCCGCGTGATGCAGGAGGTGGCGCGTGCGATCCGCGCCGAGGCCGAGGCGATCGCGCGGCTGGAGGCGCTGGGCTCGGGCAAGCCGATCCGCGACTGCCGCGGCGAGGTGGCGAAGGTCGCCGAGATGTTCGAGTACTACGCGGGCTGGACCGACAAGTTCTACGGCAGCGTGATCCCGGTGCCGACCTCGCACCTCAACTACACGCGCCGCGAGCCGGCCGGTGTCGTGCTGCAGATCACGCCCTGGAACGCGCCGGTGTTCACCTGCGGCTGGCAAGTGGCGCCCGCGGTGGCGATGGGCAATGGCGTGCTGCTCAAGCCGTCGGAACTGACGCCCTTCACCTCGCTGGCGGTTGCCCGGCTCGGCGAGCGGGCCGGGCTGCCGCGCGGTCTGGTCAACGTGCTGGCCGGTTTCGGTCACACCGTCGGGCAGGCCGCGATCGCGCATCGCGTGGTGAGCAAGGTGGTGTTCGTCGGCTCGCCGGCCACCGGCGCGCGCATTGCCGAGGCCGCCGCGCGCCGTGTGCTGCCCTGCGTGCTGGAGCTGGGCGGCAAGTCGGCCAATATCGTGTTCGCCGATGCCGACCTCAAGCGCGCCGCGCTGACCGCGCAGGCGGCGATATTCGCCGGCGCGGGCCAGAGTTGCGTGGCCGGCTCGCGCCTGCTGGTGCAGCGCGCCGTCTACGACGAATTCGTTGCGATGGTGGCTGCCGGCGCGAAGAAGATCCGCGTCGGCGCGCCGCTCGACGACGCGACCGAGGTGGGCCCGATCAACAATCGCAAGCAGTACGACCATGTGATGTCGATGATCGCGCGCGGCGTGGCGGCGGGCGCCACGCTCGCCAGCGGCTCGGCCGAGCGCGTCGAGGCGGGTCGCGGCGGCTACTTCGTGGCGCCCACCGTGCTGGCCGGCGTGTCGAACGCGATGGAGGTGGCGCGCACCGAGATCTTCGGGCCGGTGGTGGCCGCCATCCCGTTCGACACCGAGGACGAGGCGATCGCGATCGCCAACGACACCGACTTCGGCCTGGCCGGCGCGGCCTGGACCACCGACGTGGCGCGCGCGCATCGCGTGGCCGCGCAGGTGAATGCCGGCACCTTCTGGGTCAACGGCTACAAGACCATCAACGTGGCCTCCCCGTTCGGCGGCTACGGCATGAGCGGCTACGGCCGCTCGAGCGGGGTCGAGGCGCTGTACGAATACACGCAGACCAAGAGCGTGTGGGTCGAGACGGCCGAAGCGCCGCCCACCGCGTTCGGTTATCTGTAACTACCGGCCCGCATTCGACGGCAGCCGGGCTTCAAGGGGAGATTCGTCATGGAACACGCACTGGGTATCGAACGCCGCGAGCTGGGCGGCGCGGCCACCGCCAAGGTCCTGCTTTATGCGGCCGGCATCCTGCTGATCGCCGAATGGATCGGCTCGTTCACGTTCAAGCTCGGACCGGGCAAGGTCGTGCTGCTGCCGATGATCTGGGCGCTGCTGCTCGGCGCCGCGGTGGGGCTGGCCAGTGCGCGCTGGAACAGCAGCGCGCGCCTGAGCGTGCCGGACCAGTTCTTCGCGGCCGCGATCCTGCAGCCGGCGCTGCTGCTGTTCGTCTCCAAGCTCGGGCTGATGGTGGGCAGCGCGCTGCCCAAGCTGGCTTCGGCGGGATGGGCGCTGGCCTTCCAGGAATTCGGCCACTTCGTCGGCACCATCCTGCTCGGCCTGCCGCTCGCATTGCTGCTCGGCATCAAGCGCGAAGCGATCGGCGCGACCTTCTCGGTGGGCCGCGAGCCGAGCCTGGCGATCATCGGCGAGAAGTACGGCATGGATTCGGCCGAGGGCCGCGGCGTGCTGGCCGAGTACCTGACCGGCACCGTGTTCGGTGCGGTGTTCATCGCCGTGTTCGCGGGTTTCGTGAGCAGCCTCGGCATCTTCGATCCGCTTGCGCTGGCGATGGGCTCGGGCGTCGGCTCGGGCAGCATGATGGCGGCCGCCTCGGGCGCGATCGCCGCGCAGCAGGACCCGGAGACGGCGAAATCGGTGCTCGCCTTCGCCGCGGCCAGCAACCTGATCACCACCACCATCGGTACCTACTTCACGCTGTTCATCTCGCTGCCGCTCGCGGTCTGGGGCTATCGCGTGCTGGAGCCGCTGATCGGCCGCACCACCAAGGCTTCGGCACAGCCCGAGGCGGCCAGCCCGTCGCTGGGCGAAGTGCGGACCGAGGCGCCCGCGCTCGGCTACGGCGGCAAGCTGCTCGCCTGGATCGTGACGGCCGCGATGGCGCTGGTGTGCGACTGGATCGCGCACGGCACCACACCGCTGGTGGGACTGCCGGGAATGGCGATCATGGTGTGCGCGACGATCGTCGGCGATGCGCTGGCGCGCGTGACGGGGCGACGGATTCCGGCCGTCTGCTGGGTATCGGTGGTGGCGATGTTCCTGACCTCGCCGTGGTGCCCGTGGGCTTCGCAGATCGCCGCGCTCGGCTCGCACAACGATTTCCTCGGGGTGACCACGCCGATGCTGGTGTTCGCGGGGCTGTCGATCGCCAAGGACATCCCGGCCTTCCGCCGGCTCGGCTGGCGTATCGTGCTGGTGTCCTTCGTGGCGAATGCCGGCACCTTCATCGGCGCGACCCTGGTGGCGCAGCTGTTCCATATCTGATGCCTCGCGGCGTGGCGGCGGGCGCCATGGACCAGCCCGCCGCCAAGCCGCGACGACCGACAAGCACGTACCCATCTGCATGAAATTGATCGATTCCATCGTCGCGCATACCGACGAACTGACGGCGATACGCCGCGACATCCATGCCCATCCCGAGGTGGGCTACGACGTGTTCCGCACCGCCGAACTCGTCGCCGAGCGGCTCGAGCAATGGGGTTATGCCGTCACGCGCGGTGTCGGCCGCACCGGCGTGGTCGGCACCTTGAAGCGCGGCGGCAGCGCGCGCGCGATCGGCCTGCGCGCGGACATGGATGCGCTGCCCGTGCAGGAGGCCAACACCTTCGCGCATCGTTCGACGGTGCCCGGCGCGATGCATGCCTGCGGCCACGACGGGCACACCGCCATGCTACTGGGGGCCGCGCGCCATCTGGCGCGGCATGGCGAGTTCGACGGCACCGTGCAGCTGTTTTTCCAGCCGGCCGAGGAGGCGGGCGGCGGCGCGCGCGCGATGATCGAGGACGGCCTGTTCGAGCGTTTCCCGGTGGATGCCGTGTTCGGGCTGCACAACTGGCCCGGCATCGCGGCGGGCGATTTCGCGGTGCGGCCGGGGCCGCTGATGGCCTCGACCAGCCTGTTCCGGATCAACTTGCGCGGTGCCGGCTGCCACGCGGCCATGCCGCACCTGGGCCGCGATCCGGTGTTCGCGGCGGGGCAGGTGCTGAGCGCGCTGCAGGGAATCGTCACGCGCAACCGAAATCCGGTCGACGGCGCGGTGCTGTCGGTCACCCAGGTGCATGCGGGCGAAGCGATGAACGTGGTGCCGACCGACGCCTGGCTCGGCGGCACGGTGCGGACCTTCTCCGATGCGACGCTCGACCTGATCGAAACGCGCATGCGCGCCGTGGTGGCTGCGACGGCCGCGGCCTTCGATTGCGAAAGCGAGGTGGATTTCCAGCGCCAGTATCCGGCTACCGTGAACGATGCCGAGCAGACGGCGGTGGCGGTGGCGGTGATGCGTGAACTGGTGGGCGACGCGCATGTGAACGCCGCCGTCGATCCGACCATGGCGGCGGAGGATTTCTCGTTCATGCTGCGCGAGAAGCCGGGTTGTTATGCATTCCTCGGGAATGGCGCGGGCGATCATCGCGTGCATGGGCACGGCGGCGGGCCTTGCCTGCTGCATAACGCCAGTTACGATTTCAACGATGCGTTGCTGCCGGTGGGGGCGAGTTATTTCGTGAGGTTGGTGGAGCGGGTCCTGGGGCGGTAGGGACGCGGTGCTGACTTGTCGGGGCCGACCGCGACCGGGCGCCGCGCACCGAGGTGGCGGGGCCGCGGTCTTGCCGTTGCCCTGCTGCCCGTCGATCGGGTTCGCGTACGCTTTCGCGCGGCCGCGCGCCGTCGAGTTTCGCTGCGTCAGGCGCCGAGCAGGCCGCGTGCGGCCAGATTGGCGTACAGGGCGCGCACGCCGAAGGTCCAGGGGGCAATCGTCGTGCAAAGCTGTACGGTATTGACGAGTGCGCCGAGCGTGGGCGTCGAGATGGTGACGCGATCGCCCAGGTGATGCGTGAACCCGCCGCCGGGCGCGTCGCGGTCCTGGATCGGCGAGAACATCGTGCCCAGGAACAGCATGAAGCCGTCCGGATACTGGTGATGCGCGCCGCAGGTTTGCGCGACGAGGTCGGCGGGGTCGCGGCTGATCTCGCGCATGTGGCTGATGCCGTCGAGGACGAAACCGTCGTCCGCGCCTTCGACGCGCAGCGACACGCTGGCCTGCCGCACGCTGTCCAGCGTGAAGCCGTCGTCGAACAGCCGCACGAACGGGCCGATCGCGCACGAGCCGTTGTTGTCCTTGCACTTGCCAAGCAACAGCGCCGAGCGGCCTTCGATGTCGCGCAGGTTCACGTCGTTGCCGAGCGTGGCGCCGACCGGCGCGCCGGCGCTGCTGACCGCGAGCACGATCTCGGGCTCCGGGTTGTTCCACACCGACACGGGCAGCAGGCCCACCTCCGCGCCGAAGCCCACCGCGGACATCGGCTGCGATTTGGAGAACACCTCGGCGTCCGGGCCGATTCCGACTTCCATGTATTGCGACCACGCGCCGCGGCGCTCGAGTTCGGCCTTCAGGCGCATGGCGGCTTCCGAACCGGGAACGATCCTCGACAGATCGGTGCCGATGGTCGCGGTCAGGGTGTCGCGCACGTCCCGCGCCTTGGCCGGATCGCCGCCGGCTTGTTCCTCGATGACGCGTTCGATCAGGCTGACGGCGAAGGTGACGCCGCAAGCCTTGATGGCCTGCACGTCGCACGGTGCGAGCAGGTGCGTGGCGCCGGACGTGCCGTCCAGTGCCGCCTGCAGCAGCGGCTCGACGCGGCCCAGCGATTCGCCGGGGGCCGCGCGCGCGATGGCGACTGCGTCGGGGCAGTCGAACAGGTCCGCGGTGGTCGGCACGGTGCGCGTGATGTCGAACATCTCGCCGCCGCGCACGGCAACGACGCTCGGGCCCGCGTGGGCGCCATCGTGCCGCCAGACGCGGCCGATCAGCAGCGCGTGTGCGAGGTCGTGCGGCAGGCAGTCGGAAACGGAAAGTGTACGCATGGTCAGCTCGGTGGGAGTCGTGGACGGTTGGATCGGCGGGATCAACGAGATCAGTGGGAGTGGCGCGGGTTGCCGCGCTGCTCGATGACCTTCAGGTACAGCGTGGCCGGTTCGAGGCAGCCGCCGGTGGACAACTGGCCCACGAACCGGCGATAGAGTTCCTGCCAGGGCGTCTGCGCCTGCGGGACGGTGAAGCGGGCAGTTTCGCGGCGGCGTGCGAGTTCCTCTTCGTCGACGAGCACGTCGACGCTGCGGCGATTCAGATCCACGCGGACGCGGTCGTTCGTGCGCAGCAGGGCCAGGCCACCGCCGACCGCAGCCTCCGGCGACACGTTCAGGATCGACGGGCTGGCCGACGTGCCGCTCTGGCGTCCGTCGCCCAGGCATGGCAGCGACGTCACGCCGCGCTTCACGAGGTCGGCAGGCGGGGCCATGTTCACGACTTCCGAACTGCCCGGATAGCCGACCGTACCGCAGCCCCGGATCACCAGGATGCAGCGCTCGTCGATGTTCAGCTGCGGGTCGTTGATGCGGGCGTGATAGTCCTCGGGGCCGTCGAAGACGATCGCGCGTGCCTCGAAGGTGTTCTCCGCGCCCGGCTCGGCAAGGTAGGTTTGACGGAAGGCTTCGCCGATCACCGACATCTTCATGATGGCGCTGTCGAAGAAATTGCCTGACAGCACCATGAAGCCGGCGCCGTGTTTGAGCGGCGCTTCGGGCGTACGGATCACGTCGCGATCGGCGTCCTGCGCCGCGTCGGCGATCTCGCCGATCGCGCGGCCGGACACGGTCAGGCAGTCGCGCCGCAGCAGACCGGCCGAATCGAGCTGGCGCAGCACGGCGGGCACGCCGCCGGCGCGATGGAAGCTCTCCCCCAGGTATTCGCCGGCCGGCATGCAGTTGACGAGCAGCGGCACGGATTCGCCGAAGCGCTGCCAGTCATCGAGGCTCAGTTCCACGCCCATGTGCCGCGCAATCGCGATCAGATGTGGCGGGCAGTTGGTCGATGCGCCGAGCGCGGAGGCGACCACGATGGCATTCTCGAACGCCGCGCGCGTCATGATCCGCGACGGGCGCAGATCTTCGCGCACGAGCTCGACGGCGCGCTTGCCGGTGGCGTAAGCCATCTGACCGCGTTCGCGATAGGCGGCGGGGATGCTCGCACACCCCGGCAGCGACATGCCGAGCGCCTCGGCCAGGCTATTCATCGACAGCGCCGTGCCCATGGTATTGCAGTGGCCGATCGACGGCGACGATGCGGTGGTCAGCTGCATGAAGCCTTCGTAGTCGATATCGCCGGCAGCCAGCAGATTGCGGGCGTGCCAGATCACGGTGCCCGATCCGACCCGCTTGCCTGCGTGCCAGCCATCGAGCATCGGTCCGCCCGACAGGACGATCGCGGGCATGTCCACGGTGGCCGCCGCCATCAGGCAGGCGGGCGTGGTCTTGTCGCATCCGGTCGTGAGGACCACGCCGTCCAGCGGAAAGCCATGCAGCACTTCCACGAGCCCCAGGTAGGCGAGGTTGCGGTCGAGCGCGGCGGTGGGCCGGCGGCTCTGCTCGGCCAGCGGATGGACGGGGAACTCCATCGGAATGCCGCCCGCGTCGCGGATGCCTGCCTTGGTGCGTTCGGCCAGCTCGAGGTGGTGGCGGTTGCACGGCGCCAGGTCACTGCCCGTCTGCGCGATGCCGATGACGGGACGTCCCGACTGCAGCTCCTCGCGCGTGAGCCCATAGTTCATGAAGCGCTCGACATAGAGCGCGGTCATGTCCGCATGCGCGGGGTCGTCGAACCACTCCTGGCTGCGCAGACGGCGAGGGGCTTGGGTCATGGCAGGCTGTCTCCGAAGGATTTGCTTGGTTTTGCGTGCCGGATAGTTACCGGTAACATGACGGCGATGTTAGCACGGGGTTTTCGCGTTGCGTAAGGGGATTCTCGAGCGAATGGTGCAGGCAATGGAGATCGTGCGACGCACGGGCACCGGTTTCAGGGGCGGAGAACCGCGTGCGCCGATACGCGTCGATCCTCGCAAGGGCTGCTCTCCGATGCGGCGCAGGTGCGCGTGATCGGCAGGGTGTGTATGCGGTCTCGCACGTCGCACTACCGCCGCGCCTCGATACGCAGCTGTTCCCGCACGAGCCGGCCAGCCTGTGCTTTCGGCCAGTTACGCGCTTTCCCGTGCGACGATCGTGTAGTCGATCCGGATGCGTTGCGACGCGCTCCGCTCGCCGCCATCGCGAGCTTGCAATGCGGCCAGCAACGCTTCGCCCGTGCGCAGGCCGATGCCGTACGCGTCGACCGACACCGTGGTAATGCTCGGGTGGCAGCATGCGGCCACCTCGAAGTTCCCGAAGCCGGCCACGGCCATGTCCGCGGGCACGGACAGCCCGCGCCGATGGCATTCCATGATGGCACCGAACGCCGACATGTCGCTCACGCACATCACCGCGTCGGTGTCGGGCCACGTCTCCAGCAGGGCGGCCATCGCAGGCCCACCGTGGCTCATGGTGATCGGTGATTCGCCGAGCCGCACGATGCGCGGCTCACCGAGTCCCAGCGCCTTGATCTCCGCCTGATACCCCTTGAGCCGGTCCAGGCCGCGGCGATCCAGTTCGCTGGCGCCGCCGAGAAAACCGATGCGCTGGTAGCCGCGCTCCGCCAGATGCCGCACCATCGCACGCGCGGCCCGCACGTTGGAGAAGCCCACGGCGGTGTCGATGGGATGCGTGGGCAGGTCCCACATTTCGACGACGGGAATGGCCGAGCGTTGCAGCACCTGGCGCGTCGCATCGGTGTGCTGCGCACCGGTCAGCGCGATGCAGCGCGGCTGGTGACGCAGCATGGAGCGCACCAGCCGTTCTTCACGTTCCAGGTCGTAGTCGGTGTCGCCGAGCAGCAGTTGCAGGCCATGCGGTTCGAGCGCATCGGTGAGGCCGCGCACGGTGTCGGAGAAGTTGGAACTCGACAGCGACGGCACGAGCACCGCGACGAACGCCGAGCGTCCCGACGACAGCGCACCCGCGGCCGCGTCGGCCACGTAGCCGAGCTGGTCGATGGCCTTGCAGACCCGCGCGCGCGTTTCGGCAGCCACGCTGTGGCCGGCGAGCACGCGCGACACCGTCATCTTCGATACGCCGGCCAGGCGCGCTACGTCGGACATGCGGGGCGGTCCGGCAGGCCGGACGGCGGTGGGGCTGGGCATCGGAATGGCGATCCGGGAGAGAAATCAGTCAAGGCTACATCATACCGGTGCGAAATACCGTGCAGGCCGCCGGCGTCCGTTGCGACCGTGGTTCCACTAGGGAAACTCCCCGTTCACCAGCACTTGAACTCGCCTGTCCCGACATGCTAACTTGGTTATGTTACCGGTATCAGATCGCCGATGGTTCCCGTTGCCGCGTCGGCGTTTTTTTTGCGACGGATTGTTATCGGTAACATCCACGCATCATCGAACTCGCAGGTACGAAGAAGACCTACACAATCAGGAGACAAACCGATGCCGTCCATTACGCAGACCGCTGTCGCACCGGCCGCGGCCGCCTCTTCGGAAGACGCCCTGTATCGCAAGGTCATGCGGCGCGTTCTGCCATTGCTGCTGCTGTGCTACGTCGTGGCGTACCTGGATCGCGTCAACGTGGGCTTCGCCAAGCTGCAGATGCTCGACGACCTGAGCCTGAGCGATGGCGTCTATGCGTTCGGCGCCAGCATATTCTTCTGGGGCTACTTTCTGTTCGAGATACCCAGCAACCTGCTGCTGCACCGCTACGGCGCGCGCTTCTGGATTGCGCGGATCATGATTACCTGGGGCATCGTGTCATCGTCGATGGCCTTCATCGTGCCGCTCGCGCAGTTCTTCCACGTGCAGACGTCCACGATGTTCTACACGTTGCGCTTCCTGCTGGGCCTGTGCGAAGCCGGCTTTTTCCCCGGCGTGATCCTGTACATGAACTACTGGTTTCCGGCGCGCCGCCAGAGCGTGGCCATGTCCGGCTTTCTGGTGGCGATCCCGCTGAGCCTGACGCTCGGCAGTGTGGTGTCCGGCTGGCTGATGGAACAGACGCATGGCCTGGCGGGCATGAGCGGCTGGCAATGGATGCTGCTGCTGGAAGGGCTGCCGTCGATCGTGGTGGCGTTCATCGTGCTGGCCTGCCTCGGCGATGGCCCGCAGTCGGCGAAGTGGTTGTCCGCCGACGAAAAGGCCGTGCTGTCGCGCAACCTCGAATCCGAGGCCGCGCACAAGTCGCACAGCATCGGCGCCGCGCTGCGCAGCCCGCGCGTCTGGCTGCTGACCTTCATCCTGCTCACCTTCAATACCGGCTTCTACGGACTGGCGTTCTGGCTGCCGTCGATCATTCGCGCATCGGGCGTGCAGAGCCCGCTGCATATCGGTCTGCTTACCGCCATTCCGTATCTGACGGCGATCTTCGCGATGGTGTGGAATGCATCGCACTCGCGCAAGACCGGCGAACGCCGCCTGCACGCGGCGATTCCCGCGCTGATCGGCGGCGTCGGCCTGATCATGAGCGCGGCGTGCGCGCAGCACGTGGCGTTGTCGATACTGTTCCTGACCATCGCCACCTGCGGCATTCTGGCGCTGATGCCGATCTACTGGACCTTTCCCGGCCAGATCCTGTCCGGCACGGCCGCGGCCGCGGGCATTGCGCTGATTAACTCGGTGGGCAACCTGTCCGGCTTCACGGGCTCGATGATTACCGGCATCGCCAAGGAAATGACCGGCAACATCAACAACGGCACCTATGCGCTGGGCGCCTGCCTGCTGGTCAGCTGCGTGCTGATCGCGCTGATTCCGCGTGCCATCCTGCAGCCGCCGGCCAGGCTGTAGGTACTTCGCGGACAGTCTCGTACGCGGTCGTCGCGGCGAGCCTGATCGCGCGATCGATCGCCTTGTCAAGCACGTGCCGGGTGAGCAGATCGATGATCGGTGTGCCAACCACGCTGACGAGCACGGGATGCCGCGGCAATCCGACGAGCAGACAATGCCCGTGTGTTTCCACGACGGTTCCCGTGTCTTGAATGATTCGCCCCCCCTCGGACCGCATTCCGTGGCGTGAGACCTGCACGTCGGGATGAACGGGTGTCGCCGCCGGTTCGCCGGGCGAAATCAGTCGCCGCATTGGCGGCCATGCAGCTCGAGGTGCAACTGGACCAGCCACGCACGGCGGCAGTCGTCGGCGATCAGCACGTTGACGCCGGGGTTTTCGCTCAAGTCGATCTTGTGCTCCGCCACGGCGGCATCGAACGCTCGCAGTGCCCACCGCCGCAGCAGCATCATCACCAGAAGCGTCAGGGTGAAGGTGCCGCCCTGATAGAGCAACGTGGGTGCACCGCTTTCGGGCACGCCGAACAGCAGGCCGACGCTCAGACAGGGGAGGCTGGCCATGCTCGTCGAAACCGAGAAGAGCACGATGTTTGTGCGCAGCGCCGTTGCGGTGCCGGATTTCATGATGCGCAGGTTCTCCGCGGGATAGACGTGATCGTCATGCTGAGCGTGCATGGCTTACCCGACACTGACATGATCCGCAATCTTCAACCCAGGCCGGTACCGCGGGGGAAGTACTCGCGGATGTCTGCATGAAGCACGAGCGCCGTCGTGATGACGGCGGCGGCGATCACCGTGCGGGCATTGCCGCTGTTCGCGTTCGGTGTCGGCATCGGTTTTCCGCGAGGCGCCTGCGCCGTGTCTCGCTCGATTCGTTGTTTCCCGGTGAGTAAGTAACGAGTAAGTCGATCGCTCCTAGAGTCGGCTCCGTTGCCCCTCTACTTCGAGAAACAACCGTGAAAAGAACCCTTTGCCGCAAGCGTCCACTGTTGGTGGCTTTCACCTCGATCGTTCTGTATTCGGGCGCGGCCTGTGCGGACGGTGTCGGCGCGGAGCCGCTCCAGGCGGACGACAACGGCTTCACCATCCTGAGCAACGCGACCAACGTGACCCACTGGGGCCTCGGCGCGGGCGTCGGCATCGAGTCGTCGCCCTACCGAGGCGACGGCAGCCGGGTAGCGCCGATTCCGCTGATCTCCTTCGACGATAAATGGGTGCACGCGTTTGGCACGACGGTCGACCTGAAGGTCGGCAAGTGGAACGACGTGACCGTCGCCCTGCGCGGCAAATTCGCGATCTTCGACGGATACAAAGGGTCCGATGCGGCCGTCTTGAACGGCATGGCGGATCGCGGCGGTGCGTTCTGGTATGGACCGGCACTCGCCTGGAAAACCGCATTCGGCACGCTGTCGGCCGACTACCTGCTGGGCGGCAACAAGGGGCAGATGGCGAATCTTGCGTTCAGCAAGTCCTTCGATCTGGGCAACTGGTCCATCGAGCCGCATGCCGGCATCGACTGGTTGAGCAGCAAATACGTCAACTATTATTACGGCGTGCGACCATCCGAGGTGCGCGCCGGCCGACCCGAATATTCGGGCAAGGCGGTCTACGACACGTCGATCGGCACGCGGGTCGACTACATGTTCACTCGCCATCAGAGTGTGAGCCTCGACCTCGGCGTATCGCGTCTCGGTAACGGTATTACCGACAGCCCGATCGTCGGAAGGCGGTACATTCCGGCGGTCAGGATCGGCTACCTCTATCAATTCAAATGAGCGCAGCGTCATGTCGCGAGTCGCATTGATCGAAGACCACCAGCGCCTGGCCGAGATGGTGCGCCAGGCGCTGTCGGCTGCCGGAATCGAAGCTGACCTGTTTTCCACGGTTTCCGAGGCCAGCTACGGCGTGAACCGGGGTGACTACGCGGTGCTGATCGTCGACCGCGGATTGCCGGACGGGGATGGACTCGCGTTACTGCGCGCATTGCGTGCGGCAGGCGTGATGACGCCCTGTCTGATGCTGACCGCACGCGATGCACTGCATGACCGCGTGGACGGCCTCGAGAGCGGCGCCGACGACTACGTGACCAAGCCGTTTGCGATGAGCGAACTGGTCGCCCGGGTGCGCACGCTGATGCGCCGGCCGCCGATGCTGGCGGGACTGGTTCTGTCGTTCGCCGACATCACGGTCGACCCGCAGCAGCGCGCGATGCATTGCGGTCCCGAAACGATCACGCTCGCGCCGGCCGAATTGCAGATCATGCTGTGCCTCATGAAGGCGGCTGGCCGGACCGTGCGGCACGCTGCACTCGAGCATGCCGCCTGGGGCTTGGGCGAGGCGGTCACGCCCAACGCGCTGGAAGTGACCTTGTATCGGCTGCGCAAGAAGCTGGCGGCACTCGGCGCGACCACGCGGCTCGCGAACACCCGTGGCGCAGGTTTCGCGCTGCAAGCCGCGAACGAAGACGAACCGGGTGGTTTGCTTGACCAACCTGCATCACGAAAGAAGGGCGTATGAAGCAGCGGATTCCGGCGGTGGACGGCGCCGCCGCGTGTCGCGACGCATCGCGCATCCTCATGTTCGACGGCGAGTGGGTGCCGCTCCCTCGAACCGGGTACGCGGTGTTTGATCGGCGATGAACCGCCGCATCGTACCGGCTCCGGATCAGTTGCGTGACGGGGCAAATTTTCGGAAGCGGCAGCCAACCGTACTTGTCGATATGCTCGATCACTGGATTCGAAGTCTGTCCGCACGTTTGTGGCTGACCAGCGTTGCCGCGCTGGCGGTGTGTCTGGGTTTGCTGGCGGCCTTCGTCATCCACGTGTTCAGTCACTTTCCGGAGGAGACGCTCGGCCGCAGCGAACAACTGGAGAAGGTGATGCATGTCGTGGACGGGCTTGTCTTCGACGAGACCGGCCGTCTGGCATCGGTACGGCTTCCCGAGCACGCGCAGTGGCTGTTCGACGTATTGCAGACCGAGCTCAAATATCGCGTGCTCGATGAGCGGGGCCGCGTGCTGTTCGCGTCGGGCGACACGCGTGACGGCCGACCCTGGCTCGCGGGGGATCTTGCCGCCGCAAGCGGCAAGATCCTGCAAGTGAGCATGGGCGGCAAACCGTTCGACATCATGACGCAGCAGGTTCCGCACGGGCAGGCGGTCTACTACGTTCAGACCGCCACGAGCAAGCGTCTGAACGAAGCGTTGATCGGCGTGAAGATCGCGCCGATTCCGAAAATCGTCCGGGTCACGTTCTTCGTTGCGACGATCATTTTCGGGCTTACGCTGACCTTCACCGTGCGCCGGGTACTCAAGCCGCTCAGGCAGGCGTCGCGCGCCGCCGCTCTGATTACGCCGCGCAATCTGACGACACGGCTGTCTTCCGACGGCATTCCGAGCGAGATCAAGCCGCTGATCAACGCATTCAACGAGGCGCTGGGCAGACTCGAAAAAGGCTATATGGTGCAACAACAGTTTCTTGCTTCGGCCGCGCACGAATTGCAAACGCCGCTCACCCTGATCCGAGGTCAGATCGAACTCCAGCCGGAGATCGAGGGCAAGGAGCTGCTGTTTCGCGAGATCGATCTGATGGCGCGTCAGGTTCGGCAGTTGCTGCATCTGGCGGAGGTCAGCGAATTGCAGAGTTTCAGTTTCGGCGAGGTGAGCAGTGTGGTCGTCGCGCAGGACGTCGTCAGCTATCTGGAGCGCCGGGCAGACCGGAAACGCGTACAGCTTCAGCTGGACATACCGAAGGCGCCATCTCCGATCTGGGCGGACCGCAGCGGCTTGTTCATCCTGCTGAAGAACGTCGTCGAGAACGCGATCAATGTTTCGCCGCCCGATAGCGTCGTCACGCTGATCGTCGACGACGCCTCGATCCACGTGCAGGACGAGGGGCCCGGCATCAGGCAGGAAGATCTTCCCTTTCTCTTCACGCGGTTCTGGCGCGCCCCGGATGCGCGGCACGATGGTGCCGGCCTCGGACTCGCCATCTGCAAGGAAATCGCGCTCGCGCACGACTGGCAGTTGACGGTGAGCAGTCCAGGGAAGGGCGCGCGGTTTACTGTCCTGCTGCAGGCGTAGAGCGCGGCAAGGAGGTCGATGCACGGGATTGCCTGCGCGACACGCAACGGGCGCGCCTCCCCGACACCGGCCGGACGACCAAGGGGGTTCGGTGGCGGGCGGCGCGTGAATGAGCGTGGTTTCACGAGATTTACGCCTTTCCTTCAAAAAAATTTAATCAGTCGCCAACGTTTGCGGATGCCAAACGAGCGACTGTCGCACTTCAGCGCCCGACTGAGCCGCCGTAAAGCAGATACAGGCGCGTTCTCGTCAGTCTGTCGCAATTGCTGCGCACACCTTTCAATTATCCAACATCGCAAGGACTGCTCTTTATCGTCCGGCCTTGTTGCCCCTGGAGTAGAAGACATGAATCTGAACAACCTGCCGGTCAAGACGAAGCTCTCCGGAGCGTTCGGGATACTGGCAGTCATCGTGCTGGTCGTCTCCGGGCTGTCTCTCAAGGAATTGAACGAGGCCAACAGCCGCTTCGCCGGATATATCGGCGGCATCAATGCACGAGCCGACATGGCCGAAGCCGTACGTACCGCGGTCGACGATCGGGCGATGGCGGTGCGCAACCTCGTATTGGTGACGACACCGGCCGACGTCGAACTGGAAAAAGCCGCCGTGATCGACGCCGAACGGCGCGTCGAGTCCAACCTCGAGAAGTTCAATGCAATGGTGGCCAGCGCTTCCGACATGAACGACAAGGGGCGCAGTCTCGCGGCCGAACTCCCGCGGATCGAAGCGCTCTACCGCCCGGTGGCGCTGGATATCGACCGGTTGGCAGTGAGCAACCAGCGGGATGCAGCGATCGCCGAAATCAATACGAAATGCAGACCGCTGCTGGCGGCGCTGATCAAGGCGTCCAACGACTATGCGGACTTCACGCGTCAGCACGCGGCGCAGATGGTGCAGGAGGCGGGCGAACAGTTTTCGACCCAACGAGCCGTGCTGATCATCATCTGCCTTGTCGCGGTTGCAATCGCCGTCCTGGCCGGCGCCATCATTACACGGGGCGTGTTGCGCGCGCTCGGGGCCGAGCCGGCCGACCTGGGCAAGGTGGCGCAACGCGTGGCCGGCGGAGATCTGGGCCCGGTACCCGGTGCGCAAGCCGCGCCCGCGGGCAGCGTGCTCGCGTCGATGGGTGAGATGCAGGCGAGCCTCGTGCGCCTGATTGGTCAAGTCCGGACGTCCGCGGACGGCATCGCCACCGGTTCGAGCCAGATTGCGTCGGGTAACGTCGATCTTTCCGCGCGCACCGAGCAGCAGGCGGCTTCCCTGCAAGAAACGGCCGCGAGCATGGAGGAACTCACGTCGACCGTTAGGCAGAATGCCGAGAACGCGCAGCAGGCAAGCTCACTTTCTGCCAAAGCGTCGGAAGTGGCAGGGCGCGGCCATCATGTCGTCAGCCGCGTGGTCGACACAATGGGCGATATCAGCGCAAGTTCCAGCAAGATTGCCGAGATCACGGGGATCATCGAGGGCATTGCTTTCCAGACGAATATCCTCGCGCTCAATGCCGCGGTGGAGGCGGCCCGCGCGGGCGAGCAGGGGCGTGGGTTCGCCGTGGTCGCAAGCGAGGTGCGCAGTCTCGCGCAGCGATCGTCCATCGCCGCGAAGGAGATCAAGGATCTGATCAATGCATCCGTGCAGAAGATCCAGGACGGCTCGTCCCTTGCGAGTGAAGCAGGAAAAACGATGACCGAGGTCACGCAGTCGGTTGCTCGCGTCACTGACATCATGAGCGAGATCGCCGCGGCATCGACCGAACAAAGCCGGGGTATCGAGCAAGTCAATCAGGCCATCACACAGATGGACGATGTCACGCAGCAGAACTCCGCGCTGGTGGAGGAAGCGGCGGCCGCGTCGAAATCACTGGAAGACCAAGGGCGACAGCTGAACCACGCAGTGTCTTTCTTCCGGCTGGAGGCGAACCAGCAGGCATGGGCCTGAGACGTTTCTCGTAGTCATTCGGCAAGCGGGTTCTCTTTTCCCGGAGGCAAGGAGAACTCGATGAAGAAGTGGTTGACCGACGAGCAGATCGTCCGGACTCCGCGCGTAGCCGAGAGTCGGGACGAACCCATGAATGATCCGGGCAAGCGCCACGACATCTCGGAACAGACGTTCGAGCGCTGGCGCAACCGGTTCGGCGGCGTGGATGTGGCCGATGCCGGCCGGCTCAAGGGGCCGGGAGTCGGAGCGCGAGCGGCTCGGACGTTTGATCGCTGCAATGGCTGGTCATCGACGGCCTGAAGGAATGCAGCCGAAAAAACGAGTCATCCAACGGGACGGCGCGACGCGCTGGAAGCCCTGACCCGGCGGTGGCCACGCCGCCGTCGTTGCGACTGCAACATTCGCCTGCCTGGTGCGACACAAGCCGATCCGGTATGGCGCTACGGCTGTGCGCGCGACCCGTTGGCGGACGGGCGTGCGTTGAATATTCTCGCGCGCGACCCCGCGCATCGACGACACCTCGATTCGATCTTGTACGCGTGGTCGATCATTCATTAGATCGCTTGAGCGAATCAGCAAACTTTGCCGGGCGGCAACACATGCGCGATCGAATCTCGAGCCGCCGGATCGGCGCGGCTCGCGGGGATGTGACCGGATACGCGCGTTGCGATTGCCAACGGGTAAACCCGTATCGTCGGTTATTTTTGGCGTCGTATAGTGCAGCCACGGATACAAATATCCAGTCTTACAAAATACTTTCCGATTGGGGGCGATGGTGATTCCCCGGCGGATGGATCGACGCACGCTCAGCCAGCGTAGCGACACAGGGCAATGACATGAACATGGACGGACAGACACCCTCGCCATATCCGCAATTTCCCGCGACGGCGGAAGAGGAAGCCTACGCGTACGTGCTCTACCGGATCCGGATGGGGACGTACAAGGCGGGCGATCGCCTGATTCCGGAGGACATCGCCGCCGACATCAATACGAGCCGCATGCCGGTGCGAGAAGCGTTTCGCCGGCTCGCCAGCGAAGGGTTGGTCGTGATCCGGCCGAATCGCGGCGCGGTCGTGCGGGGGCTCGACGTCGACGAGATGGAAGTGGTATTCGGCATGCGCGGCGTGCTGGAGGGGCTGGCGGCGCGCATGGCGCTGCCGAACATCACGCCGCAGCATGTCGACGAGTTGACGCGCCTGATCGACGCGATGGAGCGCGCCGAGCCGGACGGCCAGCAGTGGGTGACCGTGCATCGCAGCTTTCACGAGTATCTGTGCCAGCTGTGCGGCCGCCAGCGCCTGATTACGCAGATTGCCGGGCTGCATACGATGGTGGAACCGCACATGCGCTTGTGGCTCGAGCTGGCGTACAAGCCGAAGACGTCGCGCGACGACCACATGTCGCTGATCGAGGCGATCCGGTGCGGGGATCCTGTCGCGCTCGAGGCGGCGGTACGCGAGCACATCGAAGCGACCGTGCCGGCATTGCGCGACTGGATGACGGGCGGCGACTGACGGAACGCGGCGAGGCGGTCGCCGACGCCTCGTGCTTATCGATAAGGCATCCGAAATAATCGTCAGACGAGAGACCTGCAACACGACCACGCAGTCATTTCCACCGAAACACGTTACGGAGTATCGACATGAAACGACACATGATGAGATTCCTGGTGCTCGCCGCCGTCATGCTGGCGGCCGCGCAGGCCCAGGCGAAAGAGTGGAAGGACATCCGGATCGGCTACGAAGGCGCTTATCCGCCGTTTTCGTCGATGCAGCCGGACGGCACGCCGGTGGGTTTCGACATCGACGTGATCCATGCACTGTGTGCGCAGATGCACGCCCGTTGCACGTTGGTGCAGATCGGCTGGGACGGCCTGCTTCCCGCATTGATGGCCGACAAGGTCGACGCGATCGTCGCGTCGGTCGCGATCACCGCGGAGCGCAAGCAGAAGGTCGCCTTCACCGACAAGTACTACAACACGCCGCGCCGGCTGGTCGTCGCGAAAAACAGCCCCGTCAAGGACGCGACGCCGGCGGAGTTGAAGGGCAAGCGCGTCGGCGTTCAACGCGGCACGCTGGCCGACAAGTACGCGAGCGCGTATTGGGTGCAGAACGGCGTGCAGCTGGTGCGCTACCCGACCCAGGACGAGGTCTACCTCGACCTGCGCTCGGGCCGCATCGATGCCGCGCTGCAGGACGCGACCGCCGCGTATTCGGCATTTCTGACGAAACCGGAAGGCGCGAACTTCAAGTTCGTCGGCACGCCGATCGTCGGTACGACGCCCGAGCAGAAGGCGTTGCTCGGCGAGGGTTACGGCATCCCGGTGCGCAAGACCGACGACGATCTCCGGCAGCAACTGAACCAGGCGATCACGGCCATTCGCGCCAATGGCGTGTATCAGTCCATCGAGAAGAAGTACTTCGATTTCGACATCTACTGATCGCGTGTCGATCGGCGCCGCGCCGACGCGCATGGATGCGCCGGCATGGCCGATATGAACCCCGAGCGCGCTGGAAAGGAGCGTTATGTCCGAATTGCAGCAATACCTGCCGGCGCTGTTGCGCGGCGCCGAGGTGACGATCGTGCTCGCCGTGTTGTCCGTCGCGCTCGCCGTGTGCATCGGCATCGCGGGCGCGATGGCCAAGCTGTCGGGCTCGCGTGTGCTGGTGTCCGCCGCCACCGCGTATACCACGCTGATTCGCGGCGTGCCGGAATTCGTGATGATGCTGCTGGTGTTTTATGGCGGCCAGATTCTACTGAACCAGTTGTCGGCCGCGTTCGGCTTGCATGCGCCCGACGTCGACGCGTTCGTCACCGCCGTGCTGACGATCGGCTTCATTTTCGGCGCGTACTACACGGAGACGTTCCGTGGCGCGATGCTCGGCGTGCCGCGCGGCCAGATGGAGGCGGCGCGCGCATACGGATTCTCGGGATGGCTCGCCTTTCGACGCATCCTGTTGCCGCAGATGGCGCGGCTCGCGTTGCCCGCCGCCGTGAACAACTGGCTGGTGCTGCTCAAGACGACGGCGATCGCGTCGCTGATCGGCCTGCACGACGTGATGTTCATCTCCGACCAGGCCGGCCGCACGACCCAGGCGCCGATGACGTTCTACCTGGCCGCCTGCGCGGTGTATCTGCTGGTGACGTCGGGATCGACGGCATGCCTGGCGCGTGCCCGCGTGCGCCTGAACCGCGGCATGCGCGAGGGGAGGCTGCACGGATGAGCCATGAACAATGGATCGCGCTGCTCGGCGCGTACGCCGGCGGGCTGTGGGTCACCGTGCAGTTGACCGTGGGCTCGCTGGCCCTCGGGTTGCTGCTCGCGATTCCGCTGGCCGTGTTGCGCGTGTCGCCGAACCGCGTCGTGCACGGCCCGGTGGCGGTCTACACGTGGTTCATGCGCGGCACGCCTCTGCTCGCGCAACTGATGCTCGTGTATTACGGATTCGGTCAGTTCCAGTGGGTCCAGGACGCGTGGCAGCGCGGCAATCCGCTGTTGTTGCCGCTGCGCGACCCGTTCGGGTGCGCGCTGATCGCGCTGACCGCGAACACCTGCGCGTATACCGTGGAAATCCTGGCCGGAGCGATTCGCACCACCGCGTACGGCGAAATCGAAGCGGCGCAAGCCTACGGGATGTCGCGCGCGACCGCGTGGCGCCGCATCGTGCTGCCGTCGGCGCTGCGCCGGTTCCTGCCCGCCTACGGCAACGAAATCATCCTGTTGCTGCACGGCACATCGCTCGTCAGCGCGATCACGCTGATCGACCTGACGGGCGCCGCACGGGATGCCTACGCGAATTACTACGCGCCGTTCGAGGCGTTCATTTCCGTCGGCACCGTCTATTTCGCGTTGACGGGGCTCGTCGCGCTGCTGATCCGGACCGCCGAGCGGCGTCTGCTCGTCCACCTGCGGCCGCTGCCGCTTTCCACGCTTGCTCAATCGCGGAGCCACGCCACATGAATGCACTGTCTGTCGACAATCTCCACAAACGCTACGGCGACAACGAGGTCCTGAGGGGCGTCTCGCTCGCAGCGAACCCGGGCGACGTGATCAGCGTGATCGGTTCGTCGGGATCGGGCAAGAGCACGCTGCTTCGATGCATCAATTTTCTGGAATCGCCTTCGTCGGGCCGCGTGTCGCTGGGCGGCGGGGAAGTGCGGACGTCGGTCGACCGCAACGGCCGGATCAGGATTTCGGATCCTGTGCAGTTGCGCCGGATGCGGACGCGGCTCGCGATGGTGTTCCAGCATTTCAATCTGTGGGCACACATGACGGTGCTGCAGAACGTGGTCGAAGCGCCGCTGCACGTCCTGAAGCTCGGCCGCGCGGAGGCGCGCGAGCGGGCGGAGCGCTATCTCGAACAGGTGGGCATGACGCATTTCGCCGATGCGTACCCGGCCCATCTGTCCGGCGGCCAGCAGCAGCGCGTCGCGATCGCACGCGCGCTCGCGATGGAGCCGGACGCGCTGCTGTTCGACGAACCGACGTCGGCGCTCGATCCGGAGCTGGTCGGCGACGTGCTCAAGGTGATGCGCGATCTCGCCGGCGAAGGCCGCACGATGATCGTCGTCACGCATGAGATGGGCTTCGCACGCGAGGTATCGAACCACGTCATGTTCCTGCACCAGGGTGTTGTGGAGGAAGAGGGTCATCCGCGAGACATATTTAGGATGCCGAAAAGCGGACGGTTGCAGAAATTCCTGTCCGGCGGGCTCAAATAGCAGGATTCGACGGCCAGTTCCGGCCGGGTCCGCACACGCAAGACACGACCATGGAAGAGACGAAACCAGGAAGGTACCCATGCACATGCTGAAGCAGAATGACATCGACCACGTCCTTCATCCGTATACGAACCTGAGCCGCCATCGCGATGTCGGGCCGATGGTGATCGAGCGTGGCGAGGGCGTTTATGTATACGACACGGAAGGAAACCGCTATATCGAAGCGCTGAGCGGCCTGTTCTGCGCGTCGCTGGGATTCAGCGAACAACGGCTGGCCGATGCAGCCGACCGGCAGATGCGCAAGCTGCCGTTCTATCACGCGTTCGGCCACAAATCGTCGGAGCCGTCGATCCTGCTGGCCGAGAAACTGATCGCGATGGCGCCCGTGCCGATGTCGAAGGTGTTTTTCGCGAACTCCGGTTCCGAAGCCAACGACACCGCGGTAAAGCTGATCTGGTACTACAACAACGCGCTCGGGCGGCCGCTGAAGAAGAAGATCATCGCGCGCACGCGGGCGTACCACGGCGTGACGATCGCGTCGGCGAGCCTGACCGGCCTGCCGAACAACCATCGCGACTTCGACCTGCCGATCGATCGCATCCTGCATACGGACTGCCCGCACTACTATCGTCATGCGCTGCCGGGCGAATCGGAGGAGCAGTTCGCGACGCGCTGCGCCGATTCGCTCGAGCAACTGATTCTTCGCGAAGGGCCCGAGACGATCGCCGCGTTCTTTGCCGAGCCGGTCATGGCGTCGGGCGGCGTGATCGTCCCGCCGGCCACCTATATGGAAAAGATCCAGCGCGTGCTGAAACGGTACGACATCCTGCTCGTGGCCGACGAGGTCATCTGCGGTTTCGGTCGGACCGGCAACATGTTCGGCTCGGAAACGTTCGGCATGCAGCCCGACATGATCGTCGTCGCCAAGCAGCTGTCGGCCGGCTACCTCCCCATCTCGGCGCTGATGGTCAACGAGGGGGTCTATCGCGCGCTCGTGGCCGAAAGCGAGAAGATTGGCACCTTCGGCCACGGCTTCACGTACAGCGGCCACCCCGTTTGCGCGGCCGTCGCGCTCGAGACGCTGCGCATCTACGACGAGGACGGCGTGCTCGACCACGTGCGCGACGTCATCCCGCATTTCCAGCAGCGCGTGGCCGATCTCGCCGCGCATCCGCTCGTGGGCGAGGCACGCGGGTCCGGGCTGCTCGCGGCTGTCGAGCTGGTCGCCGACAAGGCGACGAAAGCGCCGTTCCCGCCCGCCGAAGGCGTGGCGATCCATGCGGGCGAGCGGGCGCTGACGTACGGCGTGATCACGCGGGCGCTGGGCGATACGTTCAATTTCTGCCCGCCGTTGATCATCACGCACGACGAAATCGACCGGTTGTTCGACGCGTCGAAACAGGCGCTCGACGACACACTCGCATGGCGCCGGTCGCTGGCCGCACGCTGAATCGGGAGAACACCATGAGGAATTTCGAACAACCGGGCCGCTCGCTGGTGATGTCGACCGGCGCGATGGCCGCGACGTCGCATCCCGCGTCGACGCTGGCCGCCATCCGGATCCTGGAATCGGGCGGCAATGCGATGGACGCGGCCATTGCCGCGTGCGCGGTGCAGTGCGTCGTCGAGCCGGGCTCGACCGGCATCGGCGGCGACTGCTTCGCGCTTTATTCGCGCGGCGGCGGCGACGATATCGTCGGCTTCAACGGGTCGGGCTGGGCGCCGGCCGCTGCGAGCGTCGAGCGGCTGAGCGCGCTCGGCATCACGTCGATCGAGCGGCACTCGCCGCACGCGGTGACGGTGCCCGGCGCGGTCGACGCGTGGGCGACGCTCGCGCGCGACCACGGCACGCTGCCGCTTTCCGCGCTGCTTGCGCCGGCGATCCGGCTCGCCCGCGACGGCTATGCGGTCGCGCCGCGCGCGGCCGCGGACTGGGCCCATCAGGCGCAGTTGCTGTCGCTGGACGACACGAGCCGCGCGCAGATGCTGGTTGCCGGCCATGCGCCGCGCGCGGGCAGCGTGCATCGGCAGCCGCTGCTCGCGCGCACGCTCGACGCGATCGCGCAAGGGGGCCCGCGCGTGTTCTACGAAGGCGCGGTCGCCGAGGACATCGTGGCTCGCCTGCGTAGCATGGGCGGCCTGCATACGATGGAGGACTTCGCGGCGTTCAGTGGCGAATACGTGACGCCGATCACCGCGCGTTTTCGCGGCTACGACGTGCACGAGTGTCCGCCGAACGGACAGGGCGTCATCGCGCTGCTGATGCTGAAGCTGCTCGAAGGATTCGACGCGAACGACGATCCGCTCGGCGCCGAGCGCCTGCACCGGGAGATCGACGCCGCGCGCGTCGCGTATGCGTTGCGCGACGTGCTGCTCGCGGATCCGCGCTACCGGCCGCTGGATGTCGATACGCTGTTGTCCGAGGCGTCGGTCGAGTCGCTGCGCACGCGCATCGCGGCGCTGCATGCCCTCGGCGCGCCGGTCGCGGCGCCGGTGGAGCACAAGGATACGGTCTACATCTGCGTGGTCGACAAGGACCGCAACTGCGCGAGCTTCATCAATTCGCTGTTTCATCCGTTCGGCAGCGGCATCATGTCCGCGCAAACGGGCGTGATGCTGCACAACCGCGGCCAGAGCTTCACGCTCGAAGCGGGCCACCCGAACGCGATCGCGCCGCACGCGAGGCCGATGCATACGATCATCCCCGGCATGGTGACCCGCGACGGCAAGGTGCAGATCACGTTCGGCGTGATGGGTGGCCACTACCAGGCGATGGGACATGCGCACTTCCTGTCGAAGGTGCTCGACTACGATCTGGACCTGCAGACGGCGATCGACCTGCCGCGCATCTTTCCGCGGCCGGGTACCGATCAAGTGGAGGTCGAATGCACGATGCCCGCGGCGGTGCGCGAAGCGCTCACGCGACGCGGCTTCAACCTCGTCGCGCCGAACTGGGCGATCGGCGGCGCGCAGGCGATCCGGATCGACTGGGAGGCCGGCACGCTGATCGGCGCGTCCGACCATCGCAAGGACGGCTGCGCGCTGGGCATCTGACCCGGGCGTCCGCATTGTCGGCACACGAAACAAGGATGACATCATGCAGAAGCAGTCGGTCGTACGTGGAGACGGCGCGATCCGCCGCGAGTCGCCATACGGTTCGTCGAAGGAGAATACCTATGCGGGCGTGGTGTCGTTCATGCGGCGTCTGTATACGAAGGAACTGGCCGGCGTCGATCTCGCCGTGACGGGCGTGCCGCTCGATATCGCGACGACCAACCGTCCGGGCGCGCGGCTCGGCCCGCGCGCGATCCGCGCGGCGAGCAGCCAGCTCGGCGTGCTGCTGCCGTATCCGTGGGGGATCAATCCGTTCGACGACTATGCGGTAATCGACTACGGCGACTGCTGGCTCGACGTACACAATCCGTCGACCGTCAAGGAGACGATCGTCGCGCATGCGCGCACGATACTCGACGCCGGTGCACGGATGCTGACGCTCGGCGGCGATCACTACATCAGTTATCCGCTGCTCGTCGCTCATGCGGAAAAATACGGCCGGCCGCTTTCGCTGATCCATTTCGATGCGCACTGCGATACCTGGCCGGACGATCGGCCGGACAGCCTCAATCACGGGTCGATGTTCTACAAGGCGATCAAGGACGGCCTGATCGATCCTGCCCACTCGGTGCAGATCGGTATCCGGACGTGGAACGACGATTTCATGGGCGTGTCGGTGCTCGACGCGGCGTGGGTGCATGAGCACGGCGTGAACGCGACCATTGCCCGAATCGTCGAGATCGTCGGCGCGCGGCCGACCTATTTCACCTTCGACGTCGACGGGCTCGATCCGGCGTTCGCGCCCGGCACGGGTACGCCCGTGCCGGGCGGCCTGTCGAGCGCGCAGGCGCTGTCGATCATCCGCGGGCTCACGTCGGTCGACCTGGTCGGCGCGGACGTGGTCGAGGTCGCGCCCGCCTACGATCACGCTGACATTACCGCGCTGGCCGCCGCGCACGTGGCGAGCGAGCTGGTCTGCCTGTTCAGGCACCGCGCTCGCGCGGCGCGGTAGGGCCTGGGCGCGCCGGCGATTCGCGTCGCCGGTGCGGCCCGGGAAAACGGCATCGATTTCGCTCGTATCAATTCGGTGTCCGAATTGAATGACGAATGAAGCCAAAAACATGTCAATAGATGGATCAACCACGCAACGACAGGAGAGCACGGCAATGAAATGGATCGCATCGACCACACTTGCATGCGCGGCCGGTATGTGCGGCAGTGCATTTGCGCAAAGCTCGGTCACGCTGTACGGCGTCATCGACGAATCGATTCAGTACACGCACAACACCGGCGGCGCCAGCAACCAGGTCAAGCTGCAATCGGGACAGATGTCGGTCAGCCAGTGGGGGCTGAAAGGCACGGAGGATCTGGGCGGCGGCCTGAGCGCGCTGTTCAACCTGCAGAACGGTTTCAACGTGAACAGCGGCAAGATGAGCGGCGGCCTGCTGTTCGGACGCAAGGCGTTCGTCGGGCTGTCGGGCGGATTCGGTACGGTGACGGCCGGCCGCCAGCAGGATACGTTGCAGGACCTGGTGTTGCCGGTGCAGGGGAACAATTTCCTCGAGTACTTCACGGCGCCCGGCGACGTCGACAATGCAGACGGCTCGGTCCGCAACAGCAATGCGGTCAAATGGGTGAGCCCGTCGTGGGGTGGCCTGCAGGTGGCCGCGATGTACGGGTTCGGCGGCGTGGCGGGCTCGGTCGGCTCCGGGCAGGCGTACAACGCCGCGATGTCGTACACGGCCGGGCCGGTGACCGTCGCGGCCGGCTATGCGCATCTGGACAACGGTAACGCGGTGCTGTCGACGCGTGGCGCAAGCAGCGCCGATACGATCTTCCTGTCGCCGGTCAACAATGCATACGCGACGGCGAGTGCGGTGAATATCGCGCGGGCCGGCGTGAGCTACGTGCTCGGTGCCTTCACGCTGGGCGGCCACTATAGCTATGCCGAATACCTGCGCGACGGGCATTCGACGTTCGGGGCGGCCGAGCGCTACAACAACGGCTCGGTGTTCGTCGCATGGCAGGCTTCGCCGGCACTGTTGTTCGAGACGGGTTACAACTATCTGAAATCGCACGGCGATTCGTCGGCCACCTACCAGCAGGTCACGCTCGCGGCCGACTACGCGATCAGCAAGCGTACCGATCTCTATGCAACGATGAGCTACGGGCACGCGTCGGGCAGCAACGGCGCGGGCCCGGCGCAGGCGGTGATTGCGGATGCGTATGTCGATGGCGGCAAGGCCACCCAGGAGCTTGCGATCGTCGGGATTCGCCACCGTTTCTGACACGCAAGCGGCGCGCGTCATGACAGTGGCACGCTCGTGGCCGTTGTCGTGACGCACGAGGTGCAGGGGAGACGGCGTTTGGCAAGCGGCCATCCGGTATGCGTCTCCCGGTACATCGTGGGCGATGCGCACCGGCAACGAGAACACGATGATTTCCGGGAAACCGTGGTCGACCCACAACCCGGTCGTGAACGAGAAACCCGGTTCGTCGCCTTCGGCGAGCACTTCCGTGCAAAACCATCCGTGCCGCCACGTTGCCGCGGCATCCCCGCCTACCGCTCCGCGCCTTCCGCTTCCGCCGTTTCGCCGAGGAACCCGCCGCTCTGGTGCGCCCACAGCGCCGCATAGATACCGCCCGCGTTCAGCAGCTGCTGGTGCGTGCCTTCCTCGACGATGCGCCCTTCGTCGAGCACGATCAGCCGGTCCATGGCCGCGATCGTCGACAGCCGGTGCGCGATCGCGATCACCGTCTTGCCGCTCATCAGCGTGTCGAGGCTGCGCTGGATCGCGACTTCGACCTCGGAATCGAGTGCGCTGGTCGCCTCGTCGAGCACGAGGATCGGCGCATCCTTGAGCATCACGCGCGCGATCGCGACGCGCTGCCGCTGGCCGCCCGACAGCTTCACGCCGCGCTCGCCGACCTCGACGTCGTAGCCGCTGCGCCCGTGGCGGTCGCGCAGCCGGTCGATGAACTCGGACGCTTCCGCCCGCACGGCGGCCTCCTGCATCTCGCGCTCGGTCGCGTCGGGCCGCCCGTACAGCAGGTTCTCGCGCATCGTCCGGTGCAGCAGCGACGTATCCTGCGTGACCATCCCGATCGCGCTGCGCAGGCTATCCTGCGTCACATGCGCGATGTCCTGGCCGTCGATCCGGATCGTGCCGCCGCCGACGTCGTAGAAGCGCAGCAGCAGGTTCACGAGCGTCGACTTGCCGGCGCCCGAGCGGCCGATCAGGCCGATCCGTTCGCCCGGCCTGATCGTCAGGTTTAGCCCGTCGAACACCGTGCGGTCGTTGTCCTCGTGCGCGAACTGCACGTTGTCGAATACGATTTCGCCGCGTTGCACCGCGAGCGGCCGCGCATCGGGCGCGTCGACCACGCTGCGCACCTTCGTCAGCGTGTTGATGCCATCCTGGATCGTGCCGACGTTCTCGAACAGCTCGGTCATTTCCCACATGATCCAGTGCGAATAGCTCGACAGTCGCAGTGCCATCGCGATCACGGCCGCGACGACGCCCGCGCTCGCCTCGCCGTGCATCCACAGAGCGAGCGCGAGCCCGGCCGAGCCCACCAGCAGCAGCGTCGACAGCAGGTGATTGACGATCTCGAACGCGCTGACGAGCCGCATCTGCGCGTCGCCGGTCGCCTTGAACGCCTCCATCGCGCGCCGGGCATGGTCGGCTTCCCGCCGCGTGTGCGAGAACAGCTTCACGGTGGTGATGTTCGAATACGCATCGGTGATGCGGCCTGTCATCAGCGCGCGCGCGTCGGCCTGCCGGCTGCCGACGGCGCCCAGGCGCGGCACGAAATACGCGCACGCGGCGCCGTAGCCGAGCGCCCACAGCACGAGCGGAATCATCAGCCGCCAGTCGAAGCTGGCCGCCAGCACGAGGATACCGATCAGGTATGCGGTCACGCCGATCACGACGTCGACCGACATGAACAGCGCGTCGCGCACCGCGAGCGCGGTCTGCATGATCTTGGTCGTCACGCGGCCCGCGAATTCATTGGCGTAGAACGACAGGCTCTGGTCGAGCATCAGCCGGTGAAACAGCCAGCGCAGCCGCATCGGGAAGTTGATCGCCAGCACCTGGTGCTTGACCATCGTGTGCAGCGCGATCAGCAGCGTGCTGCCGGCGAGGATCGCCGCGAAGCCGGCGAGCGCGCCGAAGTGGCGGCCGCCGAATTCCGCCGGTGTCGACGTCGACAGCCAGTCGACCACGTGCCCCATCATCGCGAACAGCGCGGCTTCGTATGCGGCGAGCGCGGCCGACGTCAGCGCGATCAGCAGGATCCAGCCGCGCGCGCCTTTCGTGCACGCCCAGACGAACGAGAAGAATCCCTTCGGCGGCGTGACGGGATCTTCGAGCGGGAAAGTCGGCAGGCGACGTTCGAACCACGAATACATTGAAACTCCTCCTTGTAGCGGCCGCGCGGGGCGGTGCGACCGATATTGCCTGATGCCCGTTTCATCTAGCGCGCCTTTGGCGGCGCTGCCGTGTTGCACATGTGTTCACTGCGACCGGATCCATGCTTCGATCGGGCCGAGCGTGCCGGGCGCATACACATGGCGCCCGAGCGCCGTGTACGGACCGATCTTCCACCGCGGCCAGTCCGACTCGAGCGGGTAATCGAACCAGCCGGCGCGCGGCAGCCCGTGCGTCGCGCCCGGCACCACGACGAAGCGCCGGATCGACGTGGCTATCCAGCGCGCCCCACCCGGCCAGCACGGGCCCCTGCCTCGTCGCGAGCGCCTGCGATGCATCTTCCAGATAGCCGCGCTCGGCGGCCAGTGTCGCATCGATCCGGTCCGATTGCAGGCCGCCTTGACGCCCGCAGCCCATCGCCATGATAATAGATCGACTGATCAGTCTAATAAATATTAGAGCGATCGTCATGCACGGAGTTCCCGGTGAGAAAGATCGATCCTGAAAGAGTGGAAGCGAAGCGGCGCCAGATTCTGGATGCCGCCATCGACTGTTTTGCGCGCGACGGCTTTCATGCGACGTCCACGGCCTCGATCTGCAAGGCGGCCGGGATGAGCCCCGGCAACCTGTTTCACTATTTCCCGACCAAGGCGGCGATCGTCGAGGCCGTCGCAAAGGAAGACCAGCGCGAGATGGCCGAGCTGTTCGCGCGGCATGCGAACGCCGACGATGCGCTGACCGCGATCGAGGAGATCGCGCTGGCGCTGATGGAACTGTCGAGCGATCCCGTCTATGCGCGCATCAGCATCGAGACCGCGGCCGAGGCGACGCGCAATCCGGAGGTCGCGGCATTGTTCGCGGCGAACGAGGCGCAGGTGAAAGGGCGGATGGTCGCGCTGATCAAGCGCGGTGTGGCGCAAGGGACGATCGACGGGAACCTGAAGCCGGATCTCGTCGCGACGTGGTTGCTCGCGCTCACGGAAGGCGCGGTCGGGCGGGTCGTATTCGAGCCGGGATTCAAGCCGCGCGCGCATCGCGCGATGCTGCGGACGATCATCCGGCGGATGCTGCGGCCGCAGTGACGATCGCTGTCCCGATACCGCGCGGCACCCTCGTCGTCGCGCGTTTCGGTCCTGGTCTCATCTGCCCTTCGGCGCACCCAGGCAGCGCATGATTGCCGAGCGCGGCTTGTCGCTCGGCACCGGCTTGTGCAGCAGCATGAAGCCGCCGTGCTGTGATCGGCCGGGCCGGCGCGCGGTGGTGTCGCCGGTGATCAGCATCGCGGGAATGGCCGCGTTGAATTCTTCGCGAATCCGTGCGATCACGCCGATTCCGTTCTCGTCGCCGCGCAGATGCAAATCGCAGATCAACAACGTCGGGGGTACGTCGCCGGTCGCCAGAAGCGCGATCGCGTCGTCGACCGACGGCGCCACGACGACGCGGTATCCCCAGCGGGTGAGCAGGATCGACATGCCCGCGCGGATGGCCGCTTCGTCGTCGATCACCACGACGAGGTGCGCCGCGGCCGCGGCGGCCTCGTCGAAGGCGAACTCGTCGACGGCGGTCGCGGGCGGTTTCACGACCGCGTCCACTCGTACCAGGCGCAGTTCGAAGCACGAGCCCTGCCCGGGCGCCGAGCGCAGTGCCAGCGGGCACTCGAGCAGCTCCGCCAGGCGCCGCACGATCGCCAGGCCGAGGCCCACGCCCTGTTCGTGGCCGCGGTCGCGATGGGGCAACTGGTAGTAGTCGTCGAACACGCGGCTTTGCTGATCGGCGGGAATGCCGCGCCCGGTATCGATCACTTGCAGGCGGACATGCGTGTGTGTGCGCCGGCAGCCCACCACGATCCGTCCCGCGTCGGTATAGCGCACCGCGTTGGACAGCAGGTTGCGCGCGATCCGCTCGATCAGCACCGGATCGGAGTCGACCACCACGGTGCTCGGCACGTACGACAGGTGCAGCCCCTTCGCGCGCGCGTCGACGGCTACGTCCCGGCACACCCGCTCCAGCACCGAATCGATCGCGAACGGCCTGCGATGCACGGGCACGACACCGGCATCGAGCCGCGAGATGTCCAGGATCGCGGTGAACAGCTCGTCCATCGCATTGACGGATTGGTCGATGCGTTCGACGAGCAGCGCGCCATCGACGGGCATCGGCACGTGCCGCAATGCGCCGACGAACAGGCTCAATGCATGGACGGGCTGGCGGAGGTCATGGCTTGCCGCCGCGAGAAAGCTCGATTTGACGCGCACGGCTTCCGCGGCGAGATCCTTCTGCTGCCGGAAGTTTTCGGCCAGTTGAGCGGCCTGCTGGCGCGCGTGTTCGGCGGTCCGTTGCGCATGGATGAGCTGCAACTGCATCTCGATCTGGTTGCGCAGCTCTTCGACCAGCCGGATGTACCGCTCCGAATAGGCGTTTTCCTTGCAGTCGAGCAGGCAGATCGTGCCGAACGTCGTCATGTCCGGCCAGCGGATCGGCAGGCCGAGATACGAAACCATATTCACGCGCAGATCAGGATTGTTTCGCCAGCGTTCCGATCGTCGCGCGTTCGGCACGACCAACGAGCGGCCGCTCTCGATCACCGCTTCGCAATAAAGCCCCGATCCGTGCAGCTCGGCCGATTCGCCCGGATAGAACGGATTGCCTTCGGATCGGCTCGCCACCAGCACGCGGATGTCTTTTCCGACGTTGCGCATGATCAGCGCGGCCGGCACGCCGACGATTTCCGCCATCAGGTCGACGAGACGCTGCCAGCGCGCGATCACGTCGGCGGCCAGGTCGAACGGGACGTCCGAGGCTGCCGAAACGATCGGCGGCGGGGCTTCGGGTGATTCGTCGGCGCGCGTCATGCGCAGGCTCCTCGGGTATCACGCCCCGGACCCGGAGCCCGCATGCGGTATCGCGACCGGGCCCGGCGGTCGGCGTCGGTGCCGCGCCCGTTCATTGCCACGTGAATGCACATGAATGTCCGCCAAGTGTCGTTCATTGCGTGTGAGGCGAATTGCAATCGCGCGCGTCGCACGCGGGTGCATCGGGGAGTCGGAGGATCGCGCCACGCTTCGTGTCTCGGGGCGGGGTTGTCATCAACGCCCCCGTTTGCGTTGAGGATGCAGAAAAAATTTAGGCGATCCCCGCCGGCAACGCAATTCGCGCTTCCGGTCAGATGAGTCCGGCCTTCCTGCCGACGGCAGCCGCCTGCGTGCGATTGATTACGTTCAACGCCTTGAAGATCGCAGTGATGTGCGCCTTGACGGTTTTTTCCGACAGGCCGAGCTTGCGGGCGATGACTTTGTTCGGCATGCCTTCCGCAAGATAGCGCAGCACTTCGATCTGGCGGTGCGTCAGCAACTCGTCGCGCGAAAGCGTCGTCGCCCCGGCGCTGTCCGGCTGCTGTGTCGCGTGTTCGTCGAGTACGAGCGGTGGCACGTAACGCTCGCCGCTGAGCGCGATCCGGATGGCAGACAGCAGCGTATGCGGGCTGGCCGATTTCGGCACGTAGCCCATCGCGCCTTGCGTGAATGCGGCGCGCACGGCGCCCGGATCTTCCGACGACGACAGCACGATGACGGGCAGCCCCGGGCGCATCTTCGCGAACTCGGCGAGCGCGTCGATCCCGTCCATGCCTCGCAGCTTCAAGTCGAGCACGATGGCGTCGAGGTCTGCGTGCAGGTTGAGCAGGTGCAGCGCGTCATCGGCGCTGCTCGCCTGAACGACGATCATGTCGGCGTCTTCCCGACGCAGCAGCATCTCCACGCCGTCACGCAGGAGCGCGTGATCGTCGACGATCAGTATTTTCATGGGCGCGATGGGCTGTGGGAAAGCCGACGCCTATCCGATAGGAAAGAACAGGATTGTACAAGACGAAAGTCGTAATACTAACGTCCTGCTTATCCGGTATTTCCCCTGCGTCGAATGTCGCGTTTACATTCCGTTTGAAAAGGTCGAGACTCCATCGCGGCAGTGGCTAATGGCCGGCGATTCAGGCGGCGCCGTGCTGCGATCGTCGGCGTACGTCTGCCGCTGAATGCCGACTGAAACCCAGGTGTATCGCAGTGCGAAGCAAGCGTGCGGCGGAAGGCCGTCGAAATTCGCCGCACGGGAGCCGTTGAATCGGATATTTCACGATGAAATAAGCATGATGAAACGGCGTATTTTTTTCCATGTGTCATTCGATGGCGAGGCCATTGATTTCGATTGTGCGTCAATTGATGCCGGCGATGAGTGTTGTCAACGGAAATGACGTAATTCAGGAATCGAACGTGACGTATCCATGTCCCACCGGCGATGCCGAATCGGGTGTGCTCCGTAGCCGAAGCGGACGGGCGCCATGAGCTTCGATGGCCTCTCGATCCAACAGCGGATGGGCATCGGCTTCGTGCTCGTCGTGATGCTGACGATCGTGGCGTGTGGAACGATCGTCCTGGAAAGCTACCGGCAATACCGGCAGGGGAGCCTCGATTTGCGCGATTTCGGGCGGGTCGAGCGCGCGATGGTCGCGGCGAACCTGATTTCGGCCGAACGCTGGCCGGCCAACACGCTGCTTGCGTTGCAGCCGCGCGACCCGGCGGCGGACGTGGAGGCCGTAAGCGATGCGCGGATGCGCTCGAACCTGGCACTCGACGCGCTTCGAACGGACATCGCGCAGGCGGCGACCCTCGAGGCACCCGAGCGGCGGATCGCGTTGCGTGCGCTCGAGTCGATCCGCGCGGAACTGGACGGCGCCCGTGGCGAAGTCGACGCGCTCGCGGCGCAGCCGCTGACGGCGCGCACGGTGTGGCAGGTTCAGGCGGCGCAAGACCGGATGTTCGCGGTCGCCGACGATCTCGCGTCACTGGCCGACGACGTCATGGCCGGCACGGCAATGCGCAATCCGGCGACGTCGGGTTTGTTGATGCTCGCGCACCTGCTTGGCGACCTGCGCGAATATACCGGCCGGCTCGGCTCGCTGTTCGTCGCGTCGCTGATCAAGCGCGAGCCGATCGGCGAGGAGCGGCTCGCGAGCATCATCCAGATGCGCGGACGCATCATGCAGCTGCGCGCGTTGATCGCCGGCGCGATCGCGCCGCTGCTCGCCGACACGACGCTCGCAAACGACTTCGCACGACTGAACGACACGCTGGACGGCAGCTTCCTGCCGCTGGTCGCGGCGACGATCCGCGCGAGCCGGACGGGTGCGTATGCGATGAGCGTCGAGGACTTCGCGCGGCGGATCATGCGCGATCTCGGGGCGTCGGAGCAACTGCGCGACCGCGTGATCGAAATGACGAGCGCGCGCACCGTCGAGTTGCGCGATGCCGCCCGCGTCAGGATGGCGCTATCCGTCGCCCAAGCGGCGCTGTGCACGTTGATCCTGTTCCTGCTCGTGCGCGGCACGCAGCGGACGCTGTCGAAGCCGCTCGCCGAGCTGAGCCGGCGCATCGTCGCGCTGAGCCAGGGCGATGTGTCGCCGATCGCCCGAGTGCCGGGCGCGAGCCCGGAGATCGGGCGGGTGAACGACGCACTGGACATGCTGCGCGGCGCCTACGTTCGCCGTTCGGTGCTCGAGCGGCAGCGCAGCGACATGCTGACGCTGTTCTCGCATGACATGCGCGCGCCGCTCACGTCGGTCGTCGTGCTGGTGAATGCGCCTGCCGAATGCCCGTCCGGCTGCACCCTGCGCGAGCGCCTGCATGAAATCGGCAGGCTGGCGTGCCATACGCTGGCGATGGCCGACGGTTTCGCGCAGGTTTCGAGGGCGGAGGCGGGCGAGTGCGTGTCGGAGCTCGTCAACGTCGCTGACCTGATGAATCAGGCACGGGATGAAATCTGGCCGCGCGCGCAGGAAAAGCGGATTGCCGTCGAGGACGTGCCGCGTTGCGACGAAGCGCTCGTGTACGGCGACCCGGCACTGCTGTCGCGCGCGCTGGCCAACCTGCTCGGTAACGCCGTCGAGTACAGCGCACCCGATACTCGTATCGAGTGCACGGTCGAACTGACCGACGATCGCGCGTCGGTGCGCTGCATCATCCGCGACCACGGTTACGGGATCGCCGCCAGCGAGCAGGCGCATCTGTTCGAGCGTTATCGGCGCTTTCGCCTGCAAGGGCAGCCCTACACGAAGGGCGTCGGGCTCGGAATGGCGTTCGCCAAGGCGGTCGTCGATCGGCATCGCGGCGAGATTCGCGTGGACAGCGCGGCCTGGCAGGGCACGACGGTAGTGCTGAGCTTGCCGGTGGCCGGGGCGGGCGACGCGGCGGAAAGCGCGAACCGCGAGACGCTGGCCGAACCCGTCCCGGGCTGAGGGCCGGCGGCGACGAGCCGGCCGGTGCGCTCGCCGGGGTGCCAGATTTTCAGATTTTTCATGGTGCCCCGAAAAAAGTCCTTGACTGTCTATCTATGAGTAGATAAAGTTCGATCCATGGAAACGAAACCGACCGTCCGCGAACAGATTCTCGATCACGCGATCACGCTGATGATGCTGCGCGGTTACAACGGCTTCAGCTATCGAGACCTGTCCGACCTGGTGGGCGTGAAGACGTCGAGCATCCACTACTACTTCCCGTCGAAGGACGATCTGGTGCTGGAAGCGGTGGCGGTGTACAGCGACGAAGTCCTCGCGGCCATGCGGACGATCGATCCGGCATTGCCGGCCGACGTGAAGCTGAGCCTGTACACGAAGATGTTCGGCCGCACGCTCGGCGACGGCAACCTGATCTGCCTGTGCGGGATGCTCGCGGCCGATATCGAAACGCTGCCGGAGAACGTGCGGCAGGCCGTGCAGGCGTTCTTCAAGGCCAACGAAAGCTGGCTGGCGGCATTGCTGGCGCAGGGCGCGAAGGAAGGTACGCTGCAGTTCAGCGGCGAACCCGATACGGCCGCGCGCACGTTGTACGCGGCGTTTCAGGGTAGCGTGCTGGCCAGCCGGCTGTTTCATACGCGGGCGCGCCTCGAGGATGTCGAGGCCGTCTGGAAGGCGCGGTCCTGACGGACCGCGCGGGTAGCAGGGCGGTTCGCCGCCGTTTTATTGGTTCTTGTTGTCTATTTAGTGATAGATAGACAATCGGCGCAGAGGGTAATGCTTCTGTATTTTTTTGGGGATGCTTGTCTATCTATGAGTAGATAAACAAGCGCGGGACCGGCGGAAAAAGCCGACGGCACGCGATCCCCGGTTCGAAGGTTGTTTCGTTCATTTACTGCAAAGGAGTCTGTCATGTCGATCGAAAAAGTGATGTACCGCGCCCATGCAAAAGCCACCGGCGGCCGTGACGGTCGTGCGACGGTGCCCGAAAGCGGTCTCGACCTGAAGCTGACCACGCCGCGCGAACTCGGCGGCGCGGGCGGCGCAGGCGCGAACCCCGAGCAGCTGTTCGCCGCCGGCTACAGCGCGTGCTTCATCGGCGCGATGAAGTTCGTCGCGGCCCGCGACAAGATCGCGATGCCCGCGGACGCCGCCATCGAAGGCAGCGTCGGCATCGGCGCGATCCCGAACGGTTTCGGCATCGAAGTCGAACTGAAGATCTCGCTGCCGGGCCTCGATCGCGACGTCGCGCAAACGCTGATCGACCGTGCGCACGTCGTCTGCCCGTACTCGAACGCGACGCGCGGCAACATCGACGTCACGCTCACGCTTCTCTAATCAGTCGCACTACGAATCATTTGTCGTCATTCAACCGCGAACGCCAAGGAACACCATCATGAAGATCGTCAAGCCGCTGCTGATCGCCGCCGCCGTTGCGGCCGCGCTGTCCACCGCCCCCGCCGCATTCGCGGCCGGCGCCGATACCATCCGTCCCGATACGAAGACGAGTGCGTTCCTCGCCGTGCTGAACGGCCAGAAGGGCCCGGGCCTCGAAACGCTGAGCCCCGCGAAGGCGCGTCAGGTGCTGGTCGATGCGCAGAACGGCGTAAAGGTGGACCTGTCCGGCATCGACGTGTCGAACCGCACGATCGAGCAGGACGGCCTGTCGGTACCCGTCACGATCGTGCGCCCGCAAGGCGCGACGGGCACGCTGCCGGTCTTCGTGTTCATCCACGGCGGCGGCTGGGTGCTCGGCGACTTCCCGACGCACGAGCGCCTCGTGCGCGATCTCGTCGTGCAGTCGGGCGCCGTCGCGGTGTTCGTGAACTACACGCCGTCGCCGGAAGCGCATTACCCGGTCGCGATCAACCAGGCCTATGCGGCGACGAAGTGGGTGGCCGCGCATGGCGCCGAGATCGGTGTCGACGGCAGCCGCCTCGCGGTGGTCGGCAACAGCGTCGGCGGGAACATGGCGGCCGTCGTGGCGCTGATGGCGAAGGACAAGGGCGGCCCCGCGATCCGCTTCCAGGGGCTGATGTGGCCGGTCACGGACCACAACTTCAATACGGGCTCGTACAACGCGTACCAGCAGGGCCACTTCCTGACGCGGCCGATGATGAAGTGGTTCTGGGACGCCTACACGAAGAACGAAGCGCAACGCAACGAGATCTACGCGTCGCCGCTGCGCGCGAGCACCGCGCAGTTGAAGGGCCTGCCGCCCGCGCTGATCCAGGTGGCGCAGTTCGACGTGCTGCGCGACGAAGGCGAAGCGTATGGCCGCAAGCTCGACGCGGCCGGCGTGGATGCGACGACCACGCGCTACGACGGCACGATCCACGATTTCGGTTTGCTGAACGCGCTGGCCGACGATGCACCGACGAAGGCCGCGACGAAGGCGATGGCCAACGAAATCGCGACGCGGTTGAAGTAACGCGGCGGGCGCGTACGCGCGCCGCAAGCGTCGCGGTGCGTGTGCGAACGGAACGAAGGCGGGCGTATGCCCGCCTTTTTTGCATGCGACCGGCGCGCGGTTGGGGCGGTGAAGCACGACGGTGTCCGCAGGGGTGACACGGTCGAGCCGGGATCGGGCGATTGCGCCAGTCGCGACTGGCGGCCGGCAATGTTGGTACGATCGCGCGTATCGTCCATGCCGGCGCGGCAAGCCGCCGGCCCGGCGCAACCATTCGGGAGAAGCGGTTCATGTTGCAGGCGTTCGCGGTCTTGCTGATTTTCCAGTGTCTCGGCGAAGGCGTGTCCTATCTGTTCGGCCTGCCGGTGCCGGGCCCCGTGATCGGCATGCTGCTGCTGTTCGGCTTCGTGATGCTGCGCCCGCAGGTGGCCGATGCGATCGAGCCGACCGCGCTCGAGCTGCTGCGCCACCTGTCGCTGCTGTTCGTGCCGGCCGGCGTCGGCATCATGGTGTCGGCCGATCGCGTGCGCGGCGATGCGGTCGCGGTCGTCGTCGCGCTGGCCGTCAGCACCACGCTGGCGATCGCGGTGACGGCGCTCGTCACGCGTGCGCTGCTGCGGCGCCAGCGCCGCGCGGGCGGCAACGCGGAGGGCGTGCAATGACGGCCTTCCCGAAACTCGGCGCGATCTGGGTCTATCTCGCCGCGACCCCGCTGCTCGGCCTGACCATCACGCTGGTCGCGTATCTGTTCGCGCAGGCCGTCTATGCGCGGGCGCGCTTCAACCCGCTCGCGAACCCGGTGCTGATCGCGGTCGCGCTGATCGTCGTGCTGCTGACGATCACGCATACGCCGTATCCGACGTATTTCGAAGGCGCGCAGTTCGTCCACTTCCTGCTCGGCCCCGCGACCGTCGCGCTCGCGCTGCCGCTGTACCGCCAGTGGTCGAAGCTGCGGCGCACCGCGCTGCCGCTGCTCGTCGGCCTGCTCGCGGGCTCGCTGACCGCGATCGTGTCGGCGGTCGGCATCGCCGCGCTGTTTGGCGCGTCGGGCCAGACGATCGCGTCGCTCGCGCCGAAATCGGCGACGACGCCGATCGCGATGGCGGTCGCCGCCGAGATCGGCGGCATTCCGTCGCTCACCGCCGTGCTCGTGATTTCGACCGGGATTTTTGGCGCGGTGTGCGCGCGTGGCATCCTCAATCTGCTGCGGGTCGACGAGCCGGCCGTGCGCGGCTTCGCGCTCGGCGTCGCGTCGCACGGGATCGGCACCGCGCGCGCGTTCCAGGTCAGCGAGGAGGCCGGCGCGTTCGCCGGGCTCGGGATGGGGCTGAACGGCGTGCTGACGGCCTTCGTCGTCCCGATCCTGCTGCCGGTGTTGTCGCGCTGGATCTGAACGCGCGCCGGTCGGCCGCGGGCTATCGGTTTCCCTGATGGCGCGGATGGCAGGCCGAAAGGACGGCCCGTGCCGCTTGCACGTATCGTTGTCGTTATCAGGAGAATTCAGGAACGCACACGGACATTTGCGCGGCGATCGGCTAACGTTGCATCGGCGCCGTTGTCGCAAGCCGTCGCGTGCGCGCCGGTGTCCGATAATCCACAATCAACACTCGACAAGGAGATCCGGCCATGAAGCAGTCTCGCGTGGTTTCGGTGGCAGCAGCAGTAGCGGCGTCGTGCGGTCTGTTGTTGACCGCCGTGCCGGCGGCATACGCGCAGGATCCGGCGTCCGCGCCGACGCAGAAGCAGCTCGACAAGGCGCAGAAGAAGGCGGCGCGCAAGGCGGCCCGTGCGCGGCACGCGTCGGACCTGAAGGCGATCGGCACCGGCAGCGGTTACCGGCTGACCAACGACCAGAGCAACTATCCGCAGAACGCCGTGCAGAAGGCGCCCGCGACGAAGGCGGCGCCGGCCGCGCCGGCTTCGGGCCAGTAACGCCCGCCAGCCCTGCACAGGACGAACGGCGCCGGTCGAACCGGCGCCGTTCGTTCGTGCGCGCAACGGCAGCGGCGCGAGGCCGCCGCGTTACGACGCGAGCTTGCTGGCGATTTCCGCGACGTGCTTGCCCTGGTAGCGCGCGATGTCGAGTTCGTTCGCGCTCGGCTGGCGGCTGCCGTCCGCGCCCGCGAGCGTCGTCGCGCCGTACGGCGTGCCGCCGGTGATTTCGTTCATGTTGACGAGCCCGCTGCACGCATACGGCACGCCCACGATCACCATCCCGTGGTGCAGCAGCGTCGTGTGGAACGACGTGATCGTCGTTTCCTGGCCGCCGTGCTGCGTGCCGGTCGATGCGAACACGCTGCCGATCTTGCCGACGAGCGCGCCCTTCATCCACAGGCCGCCCGTCTGGTCGAGGAACGTGCGCATCTGGCCGGCCATGTTGCCGAAGCGGGTCGGCGTGCCGAAGATGATGGCGTCGTAGTCGGCGAGTTCGTCCACCGTGGCGACCGGCGCGGCCTGGTCGACCTTCACGCCGATCGCGCGGGCCTGGTCGACGGGGATCGTTTCCGGCACGCGCTTGAGCGTGACCTCGACGCCGGGCACCGATTTCGCGCCCTCGGCGATGTGCTGCGCCATCGTTTCGACGTGCCCGTAGGACGAGTAGTAAAGAACCAGAACCTTGGCCATGTTGCGAATCTCCGATTAAAAAGGCCCCGCATTCAGCGGGGCCCGGTTTCCCGAACGGGCGTCATGCCCACTCGGCCGTCACTTCGACCGGACGCAGGTCGAACACCAGAACTTCGGCATCCTGGCCGTCGGCGATCGTCAGCGCCTGTTCGCCGCGGATGCGCGCGCCGTCGCCTTCGCCGAGCGTCACGCCGTTGACCGTCACGCTGCCGCGCGCCACGTGCACGTAAGCAAAGCGGCTCGGGTCAAGTTCCAGCGTCGTGCGCTCATCGCCGTCGAACAGGCCCGCGTAAATCCGCGTGTCCTGCCGGATCTTCAGCGAACCGGCGTCGCCGTTCGGCGACACGACGAGGGCGAGCTTGCCGCGCTTGTCGTCGGCCGCGACATTCGTCTGCTGATAACGCGGCTCGGCACCCTTTTCGGCCGGCCCGACCCAGATCTGCAGGAAGTGGACCGGCGTGTCCGGCGAGTGGTTGAACTCGCTGTGGCGCACGCCCGTGCCCGCGCTCATCAACTGCACGTCGCCCGGCACGATCACCGAACCGGTGCCCATCGAGTCCTTGTGTTCCAGCGCGCCGTCGAGCACGTACGACAGGATTTCCATGTCGCGGTGCGGGTGCGTGCCGAAGCCGCGGCCCGGCGCGACGCGGTCGTCGTTGATCACGAGCAGGTCGGAGAAGCCGACTTGCTTCGGATCGTAGTAATTCGCGAACGAAAACGTATGACGGGAGCTGAGCCAGCCATGCTCCGCACGGCCACGTTGGTTTGCTGCACGGATTTCGATCATGATTTTTTCCTTGAAGTCGCCGGACCTCGGAAGTGGGCCCGGCCGTTCGTTGAGATGAATCTTAGGTCAATCGATTTGACAAATAAATGGCTGTAGAGATAATGACTGTCGCTATGGAGTGGACAATATGGAACTCAACGACCTGAGGATCTTCGTCGCGACCGTCGATGCGGGCAGCTTCACGGCGGCGGCCGACCAGCTGATGCTGTCCAAGCAGTTCGTCAGCCGGCGCACGATGGCGCTGGAGGCGTCGCTCGGCGTGCGGCTCCTGCACCGCAATACGCGCAATCTCGCGGTGACCGAATCGGGGCAGGAGTTTTATGCGCGCGCGCAGCGCATCCTGGCGGAGATCGCCGACGCCGAGCAGGCGATGTCGGTGCGCAGCACCGAGCTGCACGGCTCGCTGAAGATCAGCGCGCCGCTGTCGTTCGGGATCACCCACGTGTCGCCGCTGATCGCCGAATTCCTGTCCGCGCACCCGGCCGTGCGGCTGAACCTCGACCTGACCGACCGGCGCGTCGACCTGATCGGCGAAGGGTTCGACCTCGTGCTGCGTATCGGCTCGCTCGAGGATTCGACGCTGATCGCGCGCCCGCTGGGCGCATGGCGGATGATCGCGTGCGCGAGCCCCGCGTACCTGAAGCGGCAGGGCATGCCGCAGACACCGGCCGATCTCGCCGGTCACACTTGCCTGCTGTACGGGCGCGAGCGGCGCGTCGGCTGGGAATTCCGCATCGACGGCGCGTCACGCACGTTCGACGTGCAGGGGCCGCTCGTCGCGAACAACGGCGAAGTGGTGCGCGACGCGGCGATCGCGGGGCTCGGCATCGCGCTGCTGCCGCACTTCATCGTCGGCGCGGCGCTCGACAGCGGCGCGCTCGTGCCGGTGCTCGACGCGTACGTGCCGCCGCCGATCACGCTCAATGCGGTGTTCCCGCAGCATCGGGAAGGGTTCGTCACGCTGCGCACGTTCATCGGATTTCTTGCCGAGCGGCTCGGCGACGCGCCGCCGCCCGGGAAGCGCGACGCGGGCCGGACGCGATAGCAGGCCACCGTGCGGTGAATAGCGCGCATATTCTCCGCAAAATATGCGGAGAATACTGAGCCATGCGGCGAATCGGTGGGATAATCTCCGCATCATGAGCGGAGATTACACTTTCATCTGGGAATCGGCCGATTGGCCGGCGTGGCGCTTCGACCTTCCGGCACTCGCCACGCCGCTGGCCGACGTCAGCCGCGCGCAAGGCATGCTGGCCGGGCGGCTGGCGGACATCGGCCTCGCGCTGCGCGACGAGGCGAGCCTGGCCGCGTTGACGGAGGACGTCGTCAAGACCAGCGCGATCGAGGGCGAAACCCTGAACGTCGCATCGGTCCGCTCGTCGATCGCGCGCCGGCTCGGGGTCGACATCGGTGCGCTGGCGCCGGTCGACCGCCACGTCGAGGGCGTCGTCGACATGGTGCTGGACGCGACGATCCATGCGGCGGCGCCGGTGACCGAGGCGCGCCTGTTCGGGTGGCATGCGGCGCTGTTCCCGACCGGCTATTCGGGATTGTCGCGAATCACGGTCGGCGGATGGCGCACGGATGCGAGCGGGCCGATGCAGGTGGTGTCCGGCCCGATCGGCCGGCAGCGCGTGCATTTCGAGGCGCCGCCGGCCGCGCGCCTGACGCACGAGATCGCGCGCTTTCTCGCGTGGCTCAATGCCGAACCGGCCGAGCCGTTGCTGATCCAGGCCGGCCTGGCCCATCTGTGGTTCGTCACGCTCCACCCGTTCGACGACGGCAACGGCCGTATCGCGCGTGCGCTCGGCGATCTGGTCCTGGCGCGCGCCGACCGGAGTCCGCAGCGTTTCTACAGCCTGTCGGCGCAGATCCAGCGCGAGCGCAATGCGTACTACGACGTGCTGGAGCGCACGCAGCGCGGTTCGCTCGACGTCACGGAATGGCTCGCGTGGTTCCTGGATACCCTCGGCAGGGCGATCGATCACGCACACACGACGCTCGACGCGGTGCTGGTGAAGGCGCGCTTCTGGCAGCGCTGTGCGGGCTTCGCGATGAACGCGCGCCAGGCCAAGGTGATGAATCGCCTGCTCGACGGTTTCGAGGGGAAGCTGACGACGACCAAGTGGGCGGCCCTCGCGAAGTGCTCGCAGGACACCGCGCTGCGCGACATCGCGGAACTCGTCGAGCGCGGCGTGCTGCGCCGTTCGTCGTCCGGCGGCCGGAGCACGAGTTACGAGCTGGCGCCGTTCGACGGCTGATACCCGTTCGCGCGCTCGACGGCACGGCATCTACGCGAAAAGGCCGACTTATGGCGTGTGGTTTCTCGGCTCATCCCGCGGGCCAATCCGATCGGCTATTTCGTCGGACCGAGGATCCGGGAGGCCGGCAAGCGCCACAACGCGATCACGCGACCCGACCTGTTCAAGGGCCACTGTTGTAGCCGCGCGCTCGAACAGGTCGTTGCGTGCGCATCGATCCTGTTCCTGATTGCCGGCGTTCGCAAGCATCACCGTCGCCGCGCCGGGCGTGCTCGACAAGGTCCGGCTGCGCGCGTGGCTGAAGGCGTCGCCGCGCACGATGCCTTTTGCGCGCTGGATCGTGCGCGGGGGGGGCAGTCGCCGCGCGAAGCGGCGGGCGCGATGGTGTTCATCGGAATCTTCCATCGCGCGACGCAAGCCGTATTGCGCGACGGCATCGTGCAACGCAGCGTGGCTGCCGGAACGGTTGCAATGACATCGAACGTCGATTGATCGGCGTCGCGCATCCGGGTTACGCTTCGGCGGGCGGCGGCATGCGCCGCATGCCGGGCCGGGCGTTTTTACCTCGAATGTCGCGTGCAGGTAGCTTCTACGGGCGCGCGACCCAGCGACGATCAAGCCGATGACTATCCAGAACCGATCGAATCCGCGCGAACACGCCGCGATTTCCGCATCCAGCGTGCGACGCACGCCTCTGCCATTCGTCGCGGCGGCCGCGCTGCTGACGCTGCTGCCGATTGCCGCGCAGGCGGCCGGCTTCGACTGCGCGAAGGCCGCCTCGCCGGCCGAGAAGACGATCTGTGCGGATACCGCCCTGTCGAAGCTGGACGGCGACCTGTCGGCCGCGTGGAAGCGGGCGCTCGCAAAAGGCGGCGATACGGCCGCGCTGAAGGCCGCGCAATTGAAGTGGCTGAAGCAGCGCGACCAGTGCGGCAGCGATGCACCCTGCCTCGGCGACCGCTACCGCGAACGGCTCGCGAGCCTGAACGGCACGCCGCTCGCCGCCGACCGCTGGCAGCAGACGTGGTACCTGACGAGCGACAACCCGTCGTTCGGTGGTGTGCTGACGTTCACCGGCACGGCGCCGCGCCTGCATTTCGAACTGAGCGGCAACAACGGCGCGAATGACGGCGGCCTCGACGGCGACATCGTGCTGCACGGCGATAGCGGCACCTATCGCCGGGACGCATGCCGGCTCGATTTCGACCGCAAGGGCGGGCGCATCCGCGTCACGCAGCAGGGCGCGGATTTCGATTGCGGTGCCGGCGCGGGTGTCGTCTACGCGGGCGACTACGTGACGGCGTCGCAGTTCCAGGCCAAACCGCCGGCCGACCTGCTGACCCTCAAGGTCGTGACCGACGCGACGCAGAATGCGGCCGCGCACAAACTGCTCGGCGGCGATTATCAGACGCTCGTCGACATGGTCAACTACAGCGCCGACGAGAAGGATCTCGACGGGCTCGATGCGCGTGTGAAATCCTACTGGGTGCGCGGCATCGCGACGACCAACGCGGCGATCGTGATGCGCCGCGGCGCCGATCTGTGGATCGGGCTGCTCGTGTTCGATGCGAAGAACACCGTCCGGATGCGCTACTACACGAACGTGCCGGCGTGGAAGAAAACCGTGCCGAAGACGATCAAGGCCTGGCACGACAATCTCGACAAGGCGCTGCCGATCGACGTGATGCCGTGAGCGGGCGCCGCCGCGCGGCACGTCTTCACTTCCGGCGCGCCGCGCGCACGGGCGCCGGCGGCGCGACCGATTCCCGCGTGCGCAACTCGGGCAGCACGGCCCGGCCGGGCCCCGTGGCGCCGTTCTCGAGCGCGTCGAGCAGTGCATGCGCGGCCTGGCGCCCGATTGCGTCGGTATCGACCCACATCGTCGTCAGCGGCGGCTGGATCTCGCGCGCGAGCGCGATGTCGTCGAACCCGGTGATCGACAGTTGCGCGGGCACGTCGATGCCGAGCGCCTGCGCCTCGAGGAGCGCACCGAGCGCGAGTGCGTCGTTGCCGCAGATCACGGCGGTCGGCCGCGTCGCCGCGTCGCTGCCGGCGATCGCGCGCAGGCTCGCGCGCCCGAACGCGATCGTGGCCGCGCCTTCATGCTGATGCACGGGGCGCACGGCGAGGCCGTGCGCGGCCAGCGTGTCGTGAATGCCGCGCAGGCGCGCCTGTACGCGGTCGTTGTCCGCCGACGGCTGCATGATGATCGCGAAATCGCGGTGACCGAGGTCGAGCAGGTGGGTGGTGAGCCGCGCGAACGCCGCGCGGTTGTCGAAGCCGATGCAGCAGTGCGGACTGTCGTCGCGATACGCGTAGGTGACCACGTAGGGCACGCGATGCATCGCGAGGAGTTCGAACAGTTCCGGCGGATACGCTTCGCCGACCAGCGACACGGCTTCCACGCCGCGCGACAGCATCGCGCGCACCTGCGCCAGCGCCTGCGCGGGATCGTAGTTCGAGCAGCCGAGGAACAGCGTGATGCCGTGTTCGGCCATGACCGCCTGCATGCCCGCGACCTGCGACGCGAACACCTGGTCGTCGAGCGTCGGAATGATCGCGCCGGTGATGTGGGTACGCGTGGACGCGAGCGCGCGGCCGGCCGCATTCGGAATCCAGTTCAGCGTGCGCGCCGCGTCGCGCACGCGCTGCTGCACGTCGGCCGACACCTTGCCGGGATCGTTGTACACGCGCGAGACGGTCGCGGTCGACACGCCGGCCAGCTTCGCGACGTCGCCGAGCACCGAGCGGCCGCTGCCGCGGCGCGTGCGCGACGCGCCGCCGCGGGACGGGGGCGTGCTCATCGGCCGTCTCCCGGCGGGCGGGGCCTGCCTGCGGCATGCGTTGCCAGTCGCGTCATTGTTTACCCTCGATTCATGGTGGTCCCGCTTGCATCCTCATCCGATCCTGTGAGAATGTAAGCGCTATCTTATTGCTGCTTCGTATTATGTCAGACATGGATTTCACCCGCATCGCGAAATTTTCAGAGACGACGGCCTGTTCGGCCATTATGTCGATCTCAAATGTAAGCGATTACATTCGAGCATGAACGACATCGCCTCGTCGCGTATCGCTGTCGTCGGCAGCGTCAACATCGACCTCGTCACACGCACGCCGCGCCTGCCGGTGCCGGGCGAAACGTTGCTCGGCACGGCATTCCAGACCGTTCACGGCGGCAAGGGGGCGAACCAGGCGGTCGCGGCCGCGCGCCTGGGCGCATCGGTCGTGATGATCGGCTGCGTCGGCGACGACGCGTTCGGCGCGCGCCTGCATGGCGCGCTCGCGGCGGAGCGCATCGACGTGACGCACCTGCATCGGATCGGCGGGGCGGCGACCGGTGTGGCGGCGATCACCGTCGACGACGGCGGTGCGAACAGCATCGTCGTCGTGCCCGGTGCGAATGCGTGTCTCGATGCCGGCCGGATCGACGCGGCGCGCGACGCGATCGCGGAGGCGGCACTCCTCGTGTGTCAGCTCGAAGTGCCGGTTGCCGCCGTCGCGTGCGCGATTGCCTGTGCCACTGAGCACCACACACCGGTGCTGCTCAATCCGGCGCCCGCGCAGCCGCTGTCCGACGCGTTGCTGGCACGGGTCGACTATCTCGTCGTCAACGAAACCGAGGCCGAGTCGCTGACCGGCATCGCCGTCGGCGACGACGCGTCGGCCGTGCGCGCCGCCGATGCGTTGTGCGCGAAGGGCGTCGGCAACGTGCTGGTCACGCTCGGCGCGCGCGGCGTCTGCTGGCGCGGCAGCGCGGGGAACGGCCGGCATCGGGCGATGACGGTGGTGGCCGTCGATACGACCGCGGCCGGCGACACGTTCGTCGGCGGGTTCGCGGCCGCCCGCGCCGGCGGCGCATCGATGGACGATGCGATCGGCTTCGGCCAGCGCGCGGCGGCCATCAGCGTCACGCGCCACGGCGCGCAAACCTCGATCCCGACGCGTGACGAAGTCATGCGCGGGGATACCTGAATTCCGCACACGACGGAACGGCCATCACCGGCCGACACCAGTGACATGGAGACAACCGACATGAACGAAAACCAACCTGTTCCGCCCGCACCGCCACGCATCCGGCGCGGACAACGCATCGCGCTCGCGCTGTTGATGGCGAGCGGGATCGTCAACTACCTCGATCGCGGCACGCTGGCCGTCGCGAGTTCGGCGATCCGCGGCGATCTCGGCCTGTCGCTCGCGCAGATGGGGCTGTTGCTGTCCGCGTTCTCGTGGAGCTATGCGCTGTGCCAGTTTCCGGTGGGCGGCCTCGTCGACCGGATCGGCCCGCGCCGGCTGCTCGGCATCGGGCTGATCGTCTGGTCGTTCGCGCAGGCGGCGGGCGGCATCGTGTCGACCTTCGGCTGGTTCATCGTCGCGCGCATCGTGCTCGGTATCGGCGAGGCGCCGCAGTTTCCGTCGGCCGCGCGCGTGGTGAGCAACTGGTTTCCGCTGCGTGCGCGCGGCACGCCGACCGGCATTTTCAACGCCGCGTCGCCGCTCGGCACCGCGCTGGCGCCGTTGCTGCTGTCGATTCTCGTGGCATCGTTCAACTGGCGCTGGGCGTTCATCGTGACCGGTGCGCTCGGTCTCGTCGTCGCGGTCGTCTGGTTCGCGCTGTATCGCGATCCGGTGCGTGCGCAACTGTCCGCCGCCGAGCGCGGCTATCTCGATGCCGACGCGCAAAACGTGGCCGCGGCGCCGAAACTGACCTTCGCCGATTGGCGCAGCCTGTTCTCGCACGGCACGACCTGGGGGATGCTGATCGGCTTCTTCGGATCCGTGTACCTGAACTGGGTCTACCTGACCTGGCTGCCGGGCTACCTGACGATGGAGCGGCACATGAGCCTGATCCGCACCGGCTTCGCCGCGTCGGTGCCGTTTCTGTGCGGGTTCGTCGGTTCGCTGGTCGCCGGCTGGCTGTCGGACCTGGTCACGCGCCGCAGCCGTTCGCCGGTCGTGAGCCGACGCAACGCGGTGGTGGTCGCGATGCTCGGGATGGTCGCGTTCACGATCCCGGCCGCGCTCGTGCAGAGCAATACGGTTGCGCTCGCATGCATATCGGTCGTGATCTTTCTCGCGAACGCCGCGTCGGCCAGCTCGTGGGCGCTCGCGACGGCGGCCGCGCCGCCGAGCCGCATCGCGTCGCTCGGCGCGATCCAGAATTTCGGCGGTTTCATCGGCGGCGCGCTTGCGCCGATCCTGACGGGCATCATTGCGCAGAAGTGGTCGTTCGTGCCGGCGCTGCTGACGGCCGCGGCGATTGCGTTCGCCGGTGCGATGGCGTACCTGCTGCTGGTGCGCAAGCCGATTCCCGAGCAGGCCGCGAACGCCGCGCCCGGACCGTTGCCGGCATGACCCGCGGCCTGCCCCCCGCATTCACTGAAGCAAGGAGAAACAGATGCAACACCCGCAGCAATCGAACGTGACCATCGAGGGGATCGTGCCGGTGATGCTGACGCCGTTCGACGACGCCGGCGCGATCGACTACGCCGGGCTCGAACGGCTCATCGAATGGTATCTGGCACACGGCTCGGATGCGTTGTTCGCGGTCGCGCAATCGAGCGAGATGCAGTTCCTGAGCCCGGCCGAACGCGCGGAACTCGCGCGTTTCGTGGTCGATCGGGTGGCCGGCCGGGTGCCCGTCGTCGCGTCCGGGCACATCAGCGACGATCTCGATGCGCAGGTCGCCGAATTGTGCGCGGCGGCCGAATCGGGCGCGCAGGGCGTCGTGCTCGTGACCAACCGCCTCGATCCGCAGCGCAAGGGCAGCGCCGCGTTGCTCGATCATCTGCACCGGCTGCTCGCGCGACTGCCGTCGGATCTTCCGCTCGGCCTGTATGAATGTCCGGCGCCTTACCGGCGGCTCCTCTCGGATGACGAACTGCGTGCGTGCATCGACACGGGCCGGTTCGTGATGCTCAAGGACGTGAGCTGCGATCTCGAGACGGTGAAGCGGCGTGTCGGGATCGCTGCGGGATCGCCGCTGAAGATCCTGAACGCCAACGCCGCGATTGCGTGGGACGCGATGAAGGCCGGGTCCGCCGGCTTCAATGGCGTGTTCACCAATTTCCACCCGGACCTCTACCGGTGGTTGCGCACGCAAGGCGACACGAATCCGGCGCTGGCCGACGAACTGTCGACGTTCCTGGTCGTGTCGGCGGTGTCGGAGGCGCTCGGCTACCCGGCACTCGCGAAGCTCTACCATCAGCGGATCGGCACGTTCGGGTCGATCAAGTGCCGTGCGATCGACTACGACGTGCGCGAGCGATTCTGGGCGCTCGACGCGGTGCTCGACAAGATCGTCGCGGGAACCGAGCATTTCCGCCGGCGGATCGCGGCGTAGGCGCCCGGGGTGGCGGGTCGGACGATGCATTCGGGCCGCATGTGCGGCCCGGCGTCACCGCTTGCCGTGCCGTTTTGCACGCACCTTGATGCTTAACAAGCCCTTGTTTGACTCAATTGTCCACTAAATCGAGACAGCGAATCATATTTTGACAGATTGATGATTTGCGGCGAGACAGTAGACTGCACCCGTGCTTCGCCAGAACCGGTTCGCAGCGCGCCGCGAACGGCGCGACCGGACGGATTCTTCGGCAACCGGCCACGGTATCGGCCGGCGATCCGGTCGGGCGAGGCGTGGTCCGTTGCCGGCCACGCGCGCCGCTTCGGCGTGCATCGGCGGCGGCCGCATCAAACCGTCAATTCAAGGGTGATTGTTATGCGTTACGTTTCGCTGGAGTCGAAGAAGGACGAGCTGCTGCTGGCGGCTCGCGTGTTGATGATGATCCTGTTCGTGCTGTTCGGCTGGCAGAAGCTGACCGGCTTCTCGGGCACGGTCGCGTACATGGCGTCGACGGGGAACCCGGCGCCCGAACTGGCGGCCGCGATCGCGGTGGCGGTCGAACTGGCCGGCGGCGTGCTGATCGCGATCGGCTTCTACACGCGTCCGCTCGCGCTGGTGTTCGCCGCCTATACGCTCGCGACCGCGCTGATCGGCCATCGCTACTGGGCGCTGCAGGGGATGGAGCAGTACATGGCGATGATCAACTTCTACAAGAACGTGAGCATCATCGGCGGGTTGCTGTTGCTCGCGCTGACCGGGCCGGGGCGGTACTCGGTGGACCGGAAGTAACGCAGGGCGAAGTTTTGCCCGGTCTCATGGGCCCGGTGCACCGAGGTGCGCCGGGCCTTGTTTGTTGCGGACTTTTGCGGCCCCCGTTCGCGGCCGCAGGCATTGCACGAAACCGCGGGCCGGCAGCGCAGGCATCCGAATTTTCGAGAATGGCATCCGGGTACTCGTTGTAACCTCATGCTTCCAAACCTCCAAGCCATTCGTATCCGATGCCAAGCACGACGTCACCGACCGAACTCCCCACCATCCTCCTCATCGGCGCCTCCGGCCTGCTCGGCCGAGCCGTCGCCGCCTCCCTCTCCCGCGAACCGTCGCTGAACCTGATCGCGACCCGCCGTAACCCGCACACCGCTGGCGCAAGACTGCTCGCGCTGCCGCCGGAAAACCTCGCGCTGCTCGACGTCCTCGACCAGCCGGCCCTCGAGCAGGCGTTCGCGACCCATCGGCCGGCCGCCGTCATCCTCTGCGCGGCCGAGCGCCGGCCCGACATCTGCGAACGCGACCCGGCCGCCGCCCGCGCGATCAACGTCGACGCGCCGGCCCGCGTCGGCGCGCTGGCTGCCCGATACGGCGCATGGACGCTCGGCATTTCCACGGACTACGTGTTCGACGGCAAGGCCGCCCCGTACCGTGAAGACGCGGCACCGAACCCGCTGAACATCTACGGCCGCACCAAGCTCGAAGGCGAGGCGGCGCTGCTCGCCGCGTCGTCGCTGTCCTGCGTGCTGCGCCTGCCATTGCTCTACGGCCCGATCGCCGACTGGAGCGAATCGGCGGTCACGAGCCTGGTTCCGGCGACCGCGGCGTCGGCGCGCACGGGCGCGCAAGCGGTCGGCATGGACGCCTGGGCGATCCGCTATCCGACCTACACGCCGGACGTGGCGGACGTGATCCGCGACCTGACGCTGCGTCACCTGTCGGGCCGGACCGTCACGGGCATCCGTCACTGGTCCGGCGACGAGCCGATGACGAAATACGAGATCGCGCAACGGATCGCCGCCGCGCTCGGCGTCGCCGCGTCGCTCACGCCGATCGAGCAGCCGACCGACGCGACGCCGCGCCCATACGATTGCCATCTGGACGCGTCGAGCCTGCGCGCGCTCGGCATCGACCACGCGACGCCGTTCGACGTGGCCTTGCGCACGGTCCTGCGCGGCGCGCCGCCGATTCCGTAAGGCCGTCGACGATGTGCTGCGGCGGGCCGTGCCACCGGCGCGGAAAGCCCGGGACGAAGCGGGTTTTCGTTCGACGGGGCGGGTTCCGCACCCACCGGCAGAGGGCGGCATGCGCTGTCGTGCCGTCATCGAAAGGCGATACACTGCGCGGGTTCCCGACCCAGCCGGGAGCGTCGGGGCACCGGGCAAACCGGCAGCGATGGCGCGGATCGCGCCACATTCCCTGACTCATTCGAACAAATCGAGAGAGAGAGAAAGAGAGGGCCCATGCTGACACGTCTTCGTAACGGACTCGACCGCGCGCGCGACTTGCGCGGATCCGGACCCGCTTCAACCCTTGCGCACCGGCCGACGGCGTGCGAACTGGTCGACCTGAGCGCGAAACGCGCGATCTGGCGCGTTCCCGTGCCCGGTCAGGCCGACTGCTATCTGGCGGCCGAGCCGGCCGGGGTGGAGCGTTTCGTCGTCCATCTCGACGCCGACGCGTTCTATCGCCGCTGGCTCGAAACGAGCCCCGCGTTCCCGAAACAGGATTCGCAGGACTGCGTACCGCGCCGGGCCATGCCGCTCGACGGCAAGTTCGCAATGGCTGCCGCCGGGTTCAGGGGCGGCCGAGAGGCGCCGGTGGCGCTGCCGCCGGTCGGCTACTGGCCCGCGGGAAGCGGGTACGAAGTCGCGATGAGCGACGGCATGACGCGGACCTTCTGGCTGCTCGCCAATCACGTGCGGTCGTTTCCGGTGAGCGTGGCCGACGCGACCTGGGCGACGATGCTGAACGGCATGGCCGGTATCGGCGTGGCGCCGATCGCATACAGCGCGCTGTTCGCGCGGGGCGTGTAAGCGCGGCAACGGAGTGAGGCACGCGGGCCGGCGACGTGCTCGGCCCGCCGCCTATCGCGCGTCGTCCCCCTGATTTGACACCCGGCGCGTGCGCCCATTACAGTCGCGACGCGGGCCGGTGGGTCAAGCACACACCCGGAACAGGCAGCCGATGTTCCAGGACCACGGGGCTACCCCGTGGATCGGATCGACACACCGATGCGTCGCAAGGGGCCCGGTTGCGCGCGGCGCAACGCCTCCCCTCGCAGCACCAGCCACGTTGACTCATCGTCCCGCCCATTCTCGCCCATTCCCGGCCATGCATGCATCCCTGCGCGACACGACCCGCACGATTGCCGAGGCGATGCTCGCCGGTTCGCCCGAACGCGACGGCGTCGTCGCGCGGGTGGCGGCCGTGCTCGGCGGCGCGCCGGTCTGGGCAGATGAAGTCGCGGATGCATCGCTCGCGCGCTTCGGCGCGCATTGGGCCGACACCGCCATCGATGCACTTGCGGCCGTCGTGGCCGAGGCGCCCGGATTCGTGCGCGCGTGGTATGGCGACCCTCGGCCGGCCGTGATTCGCGTCGTGCGGCGGCCGCCAGTCCAGCGGCCGTTGCCGGCGCCGCTCGCCGGCTGCGAGGTACCGCCATGGGCGACGCCCGGCGATCTCGCCGACTGGCTCGGCGTGAGCGTGCCGGCGCTCGACTGGCTGTCCGATCACTGGCGCGTCGACGCGCGCAGCGGCGCCACGCCGCTGCATCACTACACGTACGTCGCGGTCGACAAGCGCAGCGGCGGGTGCCGGCTGGTCGAGATCCCGAAGGGAAGGTTGCGCGAGGCACAGCGCCGCATCCTGCACGGGTTGCTCGATCGCATCGCGCCGCACGGCGCGGTGCACGGTTTTCGCAAGGGGCACGGGATCGTGTCGTTCGCGGCGCCGCATGCCGGCCGCGATGTCGTCGTCCGCTTCGATCTCGCGGATTTCTTCGTGTCGGTACGCGCCGCACGCGTCCATGCGCTGTTCGCCACGCTCGGGTATCCGGTCGAAGTCGCGCGCACGCTCACCGGGTTGTGCACGAATCGCGTGCCCTCCGCGCGGCTGCTCGCGCCGGACCTGCGCGACCGGTTCGACTGGATCGGCCGCCAGCGCTATCGCGAACGGCATCTCCCGCAGGGCGCGCCGACGTCGCCGGCGCTCGCGAACCTGAGCGCGTTCCGGTTCGACATGCGGCTCGCCGCGCTCGCGCGTTCGCTCGACGCGACCTACACGCGCTATGCGGACGATCTCGCGTTCTCGGGCGGCGGCGCGCTTGCGCGCGACATCGAGCGGCTGCAAATCAGGGTTGCCGCGATCGCGCTCGAGGAGGGCTTCGCGCTGCAACTGCGCAAGACGCGCGTGATGCGGCGCGGGGCGCGACAGCAACTGGCCGGCGTGGTCGTCAATCGTCATCCGAATCTGGCGCGCGACGAGTTCGATCGGCTGAAGGCCATCCTGACCAACTGCATCCGGCACGGCCCGGCCTCGCAGAATCGGGACGCGCATCCGGATTTCCGCGCGCATCTCGCCGGGCGCGTCGCGCATGCCGCCGCGCTGAATGCGGCACGCGGCGCGAAGCTGCGCGCGCTGTTCGACCGGATCGCCTGGGATGCGCACGACGCCGGGCGGTAAGCCGCTCGCTGCGCATCGATTCCGTTACGCGACTTCTGCAATACGATGTCGCGCACTGCTATCATTCGCGCCATGCCGCACCCGTGCCAGGGGCGGCGCCTGACTTGCCGCAGCCGTTCGCCGTGCCTGTTCGTGCGCGACGCCGGCCCGGTCCTGCCTGTCAATGACGCGCGACGTCGTTTAGTGCGCATCGCGCAAAGCATGCCGGCTCGGGCGGACGATTCACATATTTGACAGCACCGATCGGCGGAACTTCGTGATAGGTTCGACCATCGGAGTTTTTTGCAAAAACATGCCCAAAGAGGATGAATACATGACCCAGGCCCTGCAGGAACTCGAAGCACAACTTCGGGACCTGAACATCAAGCTGTCGGATGCGAAGCAGAAGGAGAAGCAGGCCGCGCTCGCGGCATTCAAGGAGCAAGTCGAGCTGTTGGGCATTTCGCAGCAGGAAGTGTTGAGCGCGCTCGGCTACATCGTCCAGCGAAAACGCAAGGCGCCTGCCAAGTACTACGATCCGACGACCGGCCGCTCGTGGTCGGGGCGCGGCCCGCGGCCGAAATGGCTCGAAGGCAAGGATCTCGAATCGCTCGCCGTCGACCGCGAGGCCAAGGCCTGGTGGCCCGGCGACGACCAGGGCTGAAGCCGGTCGAGCCGCCCGGCGGCGCGGCGCCGTCCGGCTCGGGCCGGCAGGCCCGCCGGTAACCCCCGTCCGTCAATCTTTTTCATCCGGTGTCCGGCCTGGCCGCGACATCGCCGGCCTCGCCGCCGACACCGGATCGACGTTTCCTCCGTTTTCCCGCCTTGCCTGCCATGTCCCGCTTGCCGTTGCGGCAGCGGCGCCGATGCGCGCCCGCGCCCGTCGTCGGCGCACACAGGCCTTAGAATGTCGCCGGACATTCGTGGCAGGACACCATGGCAGCAAACATGAAATCTTCGACGCTCGACGGCCCGTCGGCCCCGCGCGTGGAGCAGGTCGGGTCGTACGCGTGGAAAGCGCTGGCCGGGTCGGCGATCGGTTATGCGATGGACGGCTTCGACCTGCTGATCCTCGGCTTCATGCTGCCGGCGATCACGGCGGCGCTGCAACTGACGCCCGGGCAGGGCGGCGCGCTCGTCACGTGGACGCTGATCGGCGCGGTCGCGGGCGGCATCCTGTTCGGCGCGCTGAGCGACCGCTACGGGCGCGTGCGCGTGCTGACCTGGACGATCCTGCTGTTCGCGATCTTCACCGGCCTGTGCGCGTTCGCGCGCGGCTTCTGGGATCTGCTGGCCTACCGCACCATCGCGGGCATCGGGCTGGGCGGCGAGTTCGGGATCGGCATGGCGCTCGCGGCGGAAGCGTGGCCGGCGAGCAAGCGCGCCCGCGTGTCGTGCTACGTCGCGCTCGGCTGGCAGGCCGGCGTGCTGCTGGCCGCGCTGCTGACGCCACTCCTGCTGCTCCACCTCGGCTGGCGCGGCATGTTCCTGGTCGGCGTGCTGCCCGCGCTGCTCGCGTGGGCGATGCGCAACAAGCTGCACGAGCCGGCAGCGTTCGTGCAGCGCGCGACGCAGCCGACGTCCAATGCGTTCCGCATGCTCGTCGCCGACGGCCGCACCGCGCGCACGAGTCTCGGCATCGTGATCCTCTGTTCGGTCCAGAACTTCGGCTACTACGGAATCATGATCTGGCTGCCGACCTTCCTGTCGAAGCAGATGGGCTTCTCGCTGACGAAGTCGGGGCTGTGGACGGCGGCGACGGTCGTCGGGATGATGATCGGCGTGTGGGTGTTCGGGCAGCTGGCCGACCGCATCGGGCGCAAGCCGACGTTCCTGCTGTACCAGCTCGGTTCAGTCGTCACGGTCATCGCGTATGCGCGGCTGACGGACCCGACGGCGATGCTGTGGGCCGGCGCGCTGATGGGCCTGTTCGTCAACGGGATGGTCGGCGGCTACGGGACGCTGATGTCGGAAGGTTATCCGACGGCCGCGCGCGCCACCGCGCAGAACGTGCTGTGGAATATCGGCCGCGCGGTCGGCGGCTTCGGCCCGGTCGCGGTCGGCGCGCTCGCCGCGCACTACTCGTTCCAGACGGCCATCGCGCTGCTCGCCGGGCTCTACGTGCTCGACATGGTCGCGACGTTGTTCCTGATTCCCGAGCTCAAGGGCGTCGAACTCGAATGAGCGTGGCGCTCGCGCGCACCGCGACGATTTCACCGGAAACCACGATGCAACAGAAGAACAGGACGATCGGCGTGATGGGCTCGGGCAAGGAGCCGTGGCTGGCGTTTTCGGAGCCGCTCGGCGCATGGCTCGCACAGGCCGGCTTCAATCTGCTGACGGGCGGCGGGCAGGGCGTGATGCTGGCCGTCGCGCGCGCGTTCGCCGGCGTGCCGGGGCGGGCCGGCCGGTCGATCGGCATCCTGCCGACGCAGGCCGATCCGGTCGCGGGTTTCGTGCCGCTCGACGGCTATCCGCATCCATTCGTCGACATCCCGATCCTCACGCCGCTGCCGCGCCGCGAACCCGATGCCGATCCGCACACGATCAACCGCAACCACGTGAACGTGTTGAGCAGCGACCTGATCGTCGCGTTGCCGGGTGGGCCCGGCACGGCGCAGGAAATCTCGCTGGCGCAACACTGGCGCAAGCCGCTCGTCTGCTTCGGGCCGGACGGCGCGTTTCAGGCGCTCGCGGTCGATGCCGTATGCACGTCGTCGCTCGACGACGTGATCCGGTTCGTGGAGGCGGCGTTTGCGGCGGAGCGCGCGCGGGCGACGAGATAGCTCGCGCGAGCGGCTTCGACGGCGGCGGGTTGCGCTTTCGATGCGGGCGTGCCTGCGGCGCATGCGGCCGCAGGCACGGTTCGGTGCCGTCCACGTCCCGTTTTCAACCGCGCCCACAGCCGGTTCCGCAGCCGGCGAATCTCGTGCGGCATCGGCTTGAGCCGCGTCATCCTGCCCGGCACCTCGTCGGCCGGATACACCAACGGATCGCGCGCGACGGCCGGCTTGACGTACTGGCGGGCAGCCTTGTTCGCGGTCGCGTAGAACGCCGCGTTGGGGATGCCCGCGTTGACCTTCGGATCCTGCCGTAAGTTGATCCATTTCAGCGCCGCGTCGAGGTGGATCAGTTCTGCTTGGGCATCAACAACGAGAGACCTGATTGAACGGGTCCGGTCGCGAGAAGGAATCAACAAATCGGCGAGATATGCCATGGAAAGATTCGGAATGGTTCCAATCCGAGGTGAGCGTTTCAAGATCAGGTCAGTAACGTACTCAGATGATGAGCTGCGGCGGCTAGATGACGAGATGCCCATCCTGGCGGCAATCAAAAGTTTTTTGTCAGGCCTGCCCCCAAGGTGCGGCCGCGACCGACCGAAACCAGTTGCATGCCGTTGAACAGGTTGCCGAAGGTTTCATAGCGTTTGTCGAAAAGATTGCGGCCGAACAGATAGACTTCGAGATCCTTGTTCTTCCATCCAATCCGGGCATTCACCAGGCTATAGGCGTCAAGGTAATAAGATTTGTCGATATCTGCGGTGCGCTTGCCTGTATATTGGTATTGAAGGTCGGCGGAGAGCGTGCCCGGCAAATGAATTGCCTTGGCTGAGGTTTCGTATTGCAGCCCGGCCGTCGCCGTCCAATTCGGTGTGTTCGGAACGGGATTGCCGGTGACCGTATTGACCGCGGCGCCGTTGGCGCCGAGTTCGCTATGGATGTAGCCGACGCCCCCGGAGAAGCTCAAGCCTTCAGCGACGAGCGCGCGCGCCTGCAACTCGAAACCACTGGTCTTGTAGTCCTGGTATGTCGTCCGAAAGGCGCCAAGCGAAGGATCGAGATAGGACATGACACCGTTCTTGATGTCGTTGTGATAGACGCTGGCATCGATCTGAAGACGATGGTCAAGAAGATCGGCCTTGACGCCCGCTTCGTAAGTCCACCCCAAAGCGGCCGGATAGGGGTTGCCCACGATGCCGTCGACCGGATAGCTAAAGAGCGGGTACACCCTTGACGCGTGACCACGAGCCACCGACACGTAGCTTTGAATGTCGTTCGTCCACTTGAAGGACAGGGCTACCCGACCTGTCGGATAGGTTTGCGACGTGGAGTTGGAGCCGGTCAGCGAAGCGAAGCCCAGGGAGTTGTCCTGCTTCATCTCGATATTGTCATGGCTTACCCGACCGCCGATCGAGAACTCCCAGCGGTTCGCAAAGGGGATCGAAACGTCCCCGAACAGTCCTAGATTGGTCGTGTCGAGATTGCTTTTCATCGCGACTGAGCCGGAATACGGAGGCGGCGCGCACTGCGTACTGCTGCACCAGCGTATGCCGTTGGTTCGCATGGCACTGGCACCGACGACCCAGCGAACCGGGGCACCCTCGATTGAATTCAGCCGAATCTCCTGGCTGAAGATGTTCTCCTGATCCGTCGAGTGGCCCACGTTACTGGATGCGGGAAACCCGATCGCGTCATAGACAAGTTTGTCCACGAGATCGAGTTCGCTTTCCAGCTTGTTGTGCTGGTAGGAACTGATGGACGTGAGCTGGAAATTCTTGAAAAAATGCTCGACCGTCACGGTGGCGCCCGCTTGCGTTGTCTTCAAGTCCGGCTCGGTCAGGATGCCACTGGTCGGAAACTGACTGGCGCTACGCAGGATATAGAGCGGGGAGTTGGCCTGATCATGCAGATAGTTGCCCGTCACTGTGATGAGCGTGTCGTCCAGCCCCGTGAAGCGTAGTCCTCCACGGAATGCACCGATGTCGCGCTTGCCCAGCTTGTCGGTGTATAGGCTGCGTATATCGCCATTCTCGTGGCCGTAACGGATCGCCATCCGTCCGTCAAGTTGTCCGGGCACGATATTGCCGCCAAGAACTGCCTCGCCCATGCGATAGCCGTGTTCGCCGACCTCGGTTGTCACGTGAACATCCCGAGTTCCGTCAGGCTGCTTCGTGACAACGTTGATGGCGCCACCCAGCGCATTGGTTCCCCATAGCGTGCCTTGGGGACCGCGCAGCACTTCGATATGGTCGACGTCGAGCAACATGTTCGACGCGCTCATCATGCTGTTCGGCACACCATCGACATTGAATGCGATCGTGCCATCGGCGTAGTTGGCAGGCGTCCCAAGTGAACTGACACCGCGAATCGAGAACCACTGGGAGCCTGTGGCGCGGCTGACCCATTGCACATTGGGCGAATGGCCGGCGATAGCCACACCTGGATCGAAGGGCGATTCCTTCAAGGTCTTCGCTTGCAGAACCGTGATGCTTTCAGGCACATCCTGAAGGCGTTCGGTCGTTTTCCGGGCGGTGACCGTGACGGGCTCAAGGACGGTGCTCTCTGCGCTCGATGCCGACGTGCCGCCATCCGGCGACTCAGTGGTTGATTGCGCTTGCTTTCCCTCGGTAGCGAACACGTCCGGAGCAGCGACGGCGACGGCTGCGGCAATCGTTGCGTTGAGCAATGTATGTCGGACGGTACGCAAGCCACACGCCGGGAGCCTTTCGCGCATCGCGTCGATCGAGCCTGAACTTCTGCCAAGGGATTGATGAAAGGGAGAGCGACGTACCGCGCATTGCCCTTCAATATGAGGCGTGCTAGACATTAAACGAGACTCATTTGCATTATCGGGACCGTCAATTTACCGATTCGCCGACACACCTCCGTAGCGAGATTTGGCCAATTCCTTGTTCAATCAGGCCAAGTGGATGTCTTTCCATCGAGATGGCCGTATTGCGAAATAAATTGACTAGATTTCGCAATGTAGAAGTGTGGCTGCACGGGTAGGCTGCGCCTCATCGTGGCCTGCCATGCCTGTTCTCTGGCCGGCCGAGTACTTCGTCCTTCCCGAGGAATACCCGTGCACTCACATATCATCGGTAGATCGGCCATGCGCGGCCGTTCAAGCGCCATCTCGAGCCCCTTTGCTCAAGCGGGGCGCGCATGAGCACCGCCGCTCTCTCCCGTACCAAACCCATTGTCATAAGCGTTGTTGGGCTGGCCGTGGTCTTCGGCCTGCTGTATGCCTGGCGCGCTGTTCGAAGCGGCGGCGCGGAACAACAGGCCATGCCGCCGATGCCTGTCTCGACGATCCGCGCAGCGCCACGCAGTGTGGCCGACGAGTGGCAGGCCGTTGGCAGCCTGCAAGCCGTGCATGAAGTGCTGCTGGCTCCCGATACCTCGGGGCGGGTGACCGCCGTCAATTTCAACGCAGGCCAGTCCGTGAAGGAAGGGGCGGTGCTGATTCAGCTCTACGATGCCCCCGAACAAGCGGATCGTGCCGCCGCCGTGGCCAAAGCCGATTTCGCCCAGTTGCAACTCAGGCGTTCGCAAGCGTTGGCACCTACCGGCGCGGAACCGCGCGAATTGCTCGAACAACATAAGGCGGACGCTGCCCAGACTGCCGCGGCAGTCCGGCAACTGGACGCACGCATTCGGCAAAAGGCGATTCGCGCGCCGTTCTCCGGTCAGTTAGGTATCCGACGGATCAACCTGGGTCAGTATCTCAATGCCGGTGACGCGATCGCCACGCTGACCCAGCTCGACCCGCTCTATGTCAACTTCACGTTGCCGCAGCAGGACATGCCCAGGCTGACGTCGGGCGCACCGGTTCAGGTCACGGTGGATGCTGTGCCGGGGAGGGTGTTCACCGCCAGGATCAGCGCCATCGAACCGCGTATCGATGGAGAAACCCGCAATGTGGCCGTTCAGGCGCTGTTGCCCAATGCCGACCGGGTGCTGAAACCCGGCATGTACGTGACGGCGCGGCTGGTATTGCCTGCCACGACCGACAATATCGTATTGCCGCTGACGGCGATCCAGACTTCGGCCTCTGGTGACAGCGTGGTGGTCGTGAAAGGGGCCGACGCGCAGGGAGTCGGCAAGGCGGTTGCCGTGCCGGTCGTCACCGGCCGCCGGCTCGGGGAGGAGGTTCTCGTATCCCAAGGCGTCAAGCCTGGCGACATCGTGGTGATGGCTGGCCAGAACCGTCTTCCGCCCGGTGCGACCGTAAAAATCAACGGCACGCCCCCTTCGGCAACGGCGACACCTGACGCCCCGGCCGTTGTGTCCTCCAGCGCCAGCGCGCGGTAAAGGAAACCACGCCATGCGCTTTACAGACATCTTCATCCGTCGACCCATCCTGGCACTGGTCGTCAGCCTGCTCATTCTGCTGATGGGTGCCACGTCGATTTTCCTGTTGCCGGTGCGGCAATACCCCTATCTCGAAAACGCCACCATCACGGTCAGTACCACGCTGCCCGGGGCAACCCAGGACGTGATGCAGGGTTTCGTGACCACGCCGATCGCGCGGTCCATCGCCACGGCCAGCGGTATTGAATACCTGAGTTCGACCACCACGCAAGGCAAGAGCGAGATCAAGGCGCGATTGGTGCTCAACGCCAACGCCGATCGCGCGATGACCGAAATCCTTGCCAAGGTGCAGCAGGTCAAGTACCAGTTGCCGGCGGGCATTACCGATCCGGTCATCAGCAAGTCCACCGAGGGCGGTACAGCGGTGCAGTACATCGCCTTCTACAGCAAGACGCTGTCGATCCCGCAAGTGACGGATTTCGCATCGCGGGTTGCGCAGCCTCTGCTCACCAGCATTCCGGGGGTGGCCTCGGCGGACGTCTATGGCGGCCAGACGTTGGCCATGCGCATCTGGATCGACCCGGTGAGGTTGGCCGCGCGCGGGCTGTCGGCCGGCGAGATATCGGCCGCGCTGCGCGCCAACAACGTGCAGGCCGCGCCGGGCCAGCTCAAGAGCGCGCTGACCGTCACCAACATCAGCGCCGCCACCGATTTGCGCGGCGTCGAGGACTTCCGCCAGATGGTCGTGAAGTCGAGCCCCGGCGGTGGCGTCGTGCGGTTGTCGGATGTCGCCACCGTGGAAATAGGCGGCCAAAACTACAATAGCCTCTCGTTCGCTACCGGCATACCCGCGATCTTCGTCGCCATCCAGCCCACGCCGGCCGGGAACCCGCTGGAGATCGTCAAGCAGGCCAACGAACTGCTGACCAGGATTCGTGCAATGGCGCCCCCGGGACTGACGGTAGCGCCGAACTACAACGTAGCGCGCTTCGTCAATGCTTCGATCGAGGAAGTGAAACACACGCTGGTGGAAGCCATCGTGATCGTGATCGCGGTGATCTTCCTGTTCCTCGGCACGTTCCGCGCGGTGATCATTCCGGTCGTCACCATTCCGTTGTCGCTGGTCGGCACCGCTGCGTTGATGCTGGTCTGCGGTTTTTCGATCAACCTGTTGACCCTGCTGGCGATGGTGCTGGCGATCGGTCTGGTGGTGGACGATGCCATCGTCGTGGTGGAGAACATCCATCGACACATTGAGGAGGGGCTGACGCCGGTGCGCGCGGCCCTGCTCGGCGCACGCGAAATCGTCGGGCCGGTGATCGCCATGACTATCACGTTGGCGGCGGTCTATGCGCCAATCGGCATGATGGGTGGACTGACCGGCGCGCTGTTCAAGGAGTTCGCCTTCACATTGGCCGGCTCGGTCATCGTCTCCGGCGTGGTCGCGCTGACGCTCTCGCCGGTGATGAGCTCGATGCTGCTCAGTTCCAGGCAGGGAGAGGGGCGGCTGGCGAAGCGGGTCGAACACTACATGGAAGGGCTGACGGCGTTCTACGGGCGCCTGCTGGCCCGCACGCTCGCCGCTCGCGGTGCGGTGCTGCTGGTTGGTGTGGCCGTGCTGGCCGCCATCGCGGTGCTGTTCACCGGCACCCGCCGCGAACTGGCGCCGACCGAGGACCAGGGCGCCGTCATCGTCGTCACCAAGGCCCCGCAATATGCCGGCGTCGGCTACACCGCCCGCTATGCTCAGCAGATCGAAAAGCTGTTCGAGCAGATTCCCGAGTTCGACAGCAGCTTCATGAACATCGGCGACTCCGCCGGTGGCCAGAACATGATGCTCGGTGGCGCGATCCTCAAGGACTGGTCGAAGCGCAAGCGGTCGGCCACCGAGATCCAGGGGCAGATTCAAGCCGCCGGCGGCGCCATCGACGGCGAGACGTTGACCGCCGTGCAGTTGCCCCCGCTACCGGGTTCCAGCGGCGGCCTGCCGGTGCAGATGGTGCTGCGCTCGCCTGACGACTTCAAGACGCTGTACGAGACCGGCGAGAAGATCAAGGCAGCGGCCTATGCCAGCGGTCTGTTCCTCTACGTGCAGAACGACCTGTCCTACGACAGCCCGCAGGCACACATCACGATCGACAATGCGAAGGCCAGCGAAATGGGGGTGACCATGCAGTCTGTCGCCGATACCCTTGCCGTGCTGGTCGGCGAAAACTACGTCAATCGCTTCAACTTCCACGACCGCTCCTACGACGTGATCCCGCAAGTGCGCGGCGCCGAGCGTATGACACCGGAAGACCTCGGGCGCTTCTATGTCAAAACGACCTCCGGCGCACTGGTGCCATTGTCGACCGTGACGCATGTCGAGATGCGCCCGCAAGCGAACCAGCTCACCCAGTTCGGCCAGATGAATTCGACCACGCTCGAAATGCTGCCGGCGCCGGGCGTGAGCATGGGCGAGGCTGTGAAGTTCCTGCAATCGCAGCCGCTGCCGCCCGGCACCAGTGTGGACTGGCTCAGCGACAGCCGCCAGTTCGTGCAGGAAGGCAACCGCCTGCTGGTCTCCTTCTGCTTCGCATTGGTGGTGATCTTCCTGGTGCTGGCCGCGCAATTCGAGAGCCTGCGCGATCCGCTGGTGATCCTGGTGACGGTGCCGCTGGCGGTCTGCGGCGCGCTGGTGCCGCTGTGGCTGGGTTTTGCCACGCTCAATATCTACACGCAGATCGGATTGGTCACCTTGATCGGCCTGATCTCGAAGCACGGCATCCTGATGGTCACTTTCGCCAACCATATCCAGCACCACGAAAACCTGAGCCGCATCGAGGCGATCGAGAAGGCGGCGGCGGTGCGGATGCGTCCCGTGTTGATGACCACCGCGGCAATGGTCGCCGGCCTTGTGCCGCTGTTGTTTGCAGACGGCGCAGGCTCGGCCAGCCGGTTCTCCATCGGCATCGTGGTGGTGATGGGCATGATGGTCGGCACCTTCTTCACGCTGTTCGTACTCCCCACCATCTACAGTTTCATCGCCAAGGATCACCGGGGAACAGCGGAAAGTTCTCGCGCCCGTGAACTCGCTACTGCGGAGGCTCCCGATGTCGCTCTTTAAACCGGTTCCCGCGATGCCTGTTGTGTCGCGTCCGGCGACGCTTCTCTCTCCACGCGCAGCCTTCATGGCGATGGCCGTTGCCTTTATCACCGCAGGTTGCGCCAGCGGCCCCGATTACCACGCGCCGGCCTTACCGGAAACCGCAGCAGGCCCGTTCGTCAGTCACCCGTCCAATACGGATGTTGCCGAAGCACTGCCCGCGAACTGGTGGAAGCTGTATGACGACCCCGCGCTCGACAAGCTGGTGCAGGAGGCCTTGTCGGCCAATCCCAACCTGCGCGTGGCGATGGCCAACCTCGATCGCGCGCGGGCCATCTACACGGAAGCGCGCAGCGGGCAATTCCCTTCGACCCGTATGTCAGGAGGCGTGGGATACGGGCGCGATCAGACCGCGTGGTCCGGCACCGGCCAGGCCCCCGCGCAATGGAGCTACAGCGCCGGCCTCGACGTCTCCTATGAACTCGATCTGTTCGGTCGGGTCAGGCGCGACATCGAGGCTGCTCGCGACGACACCGATGCAATCGCCGCCGCCTACGATGCCGCCAGGGTAGTTGTTGTTGCGGAGACGACGCGGGCCTATGTGGACGCCTGCAGCTACGGTGAGTCCATCGGCGTGGCGCGCTCGTCCGTCGAACTGGCACAGCGCAGCCTGGATCTCATCGACAGCCAGGCGCGCGCGGGCTCGGCGTCGTATCTGGATGTCGAACGGGCGGGTGTCACGCTGGCCCAGGCCCGGGCCGCCTTGCCGCCCTTGCAAGGCCAGCGCGAAGCCGCACTGTTCGAGCTGGCCGCGTTGACGGGGCGCACGCCCTCGCAAGTGCCGGAACCGGCGCGTGCCTGCACCAAGGCTCCCGAGATTTCCGGTGCGTTGCCGGTCGGCGATGGCACGGCGCTGCTGCGCCGTCGTCCCGACGTGCGGCAGGCCGAGCGCCAACTGGCGGCGGATACCGCCCGCATCGGCGTGGCCGTGGCGGATCTCTATCCACGTGTCACGCTGGGCACCTCGGGTAACTACCTGCGCAACGACTACCTGAAAGGCAATCGCACCTTGTCCTTCTCTTTCGGGCCGCTCATCTCGTGGACGTTCCCCAACATGATGGTGGCTCGCAGTCGCATTGCGCAGGCGAAGGCACAAAGCGCGGCGTCGCTGGCCAGCTTCGACGGTGCCGTGCTGAATGCACTGAAAGAGTCGGAGCAATCGTTGAGCGCCTATGGCGCGGCGATGCAGCAGCGCGATGCGCTGGCAGAGGCGCGTGACCGTGCCGAGAATGCCTTCCGGCTGGCCGACCAGCGTTACCGCGCCGGCTCCATCAGCTACCTCGACGTGATCGTGGCACAGACCGGTCTGATCGACGCGAAAGCCCAGGTGGCCGCTGCTGACCAGCGAGTCGGTTCTGCGCGAGTCAGCGTATTCAAGGCGCTCGGCGGTGGCTGGGAACAGGCCAGTACGCAGTAATGCTCGAGGGCATCGGCGCGTGGGCGATCTCACCGTCGCGCCGATGTCTGATGCCAACCATTAGCCACGCGGCTCCGCGTTGTCGCGAACGACCGGAGGTCCGGCATAGCGAAGGAAGACGGATATGGACCCGCACGACGACCCGCCTCGGATCATTGACCTGATTACATCATTCGGCGGCAAGAGCCCGCCGTCTGGCAAACACACGATGAAGCACACCACAGCAGCCTGTCCGGCGACCACACCGCCGATGTCGTCTCAGGAACAACGATTGGCGGCCAGCCGACTGCGACCGACGATCGCTCGTACCCGTGTCCTGTCCGTACTGGAACAGGCGGCGCCGCGCTGTCTCGATGCCAGTCAAATGTATCGCATCCTCTGCACGCAACTCGACAGCCTCAAACCGGCCTCGATCTACCGTGCGCTGAATGATTTATGGACCTCCGGCTTGCTGGTCCGTACGGAGGGCGCACAAGGCCGCGCACTCTACGCGCTCAAGCCGGACAGGAAGAACCTTCAGAACGACACCGTGCGCTGCCACTGTGGCGCGCGGTTGGTTTTTATCGAGGACCGGGCTTTGCACGAGCATCTTCGATCGCTGGCGACCAAGGAAGGCTTCGATCTCGACAAGGAGCCAGCTTTTACCATCACCGTGACGTGTGCGGAATGTCGGTCGTTCCGCAGGAGAAGAGAGTAGGCGACTTTAAACCGAGGTCGCCCGATCTGACGGCGGCTCGCCGCTTTTTGCTGCCAAGCGTCCATGCTCGGTGGACGACGGCACGCTCCCGTCAAGGTGAGACTTAATCGGGAAGCATGATGCCGCGTACGGCGGCAGACTGCGCGGTTGTCGTTCGATCGGAAAGGTATCGTGCTGGCGGCTTGCCTACCGCCTTGCGGAACATGGTGATGAATCCGCTGGCATTTTCGTAGCCCAGTTCCAGCGCCACCGTTTGCACGCTTTCGCCGATGGTCAGGCGTTGAAGCGCAAGGATCACATGCAATTGCCGGCGCCAGCGTCCGAAGCTCATGCCGATTTCGTGCAGCAGAAGCCGGCTCATGCTTCGTTCGCTCATGCCAATGCGGGTAGCCCAATCGCCCTTTGAGGTTTTGTCGGTAGGATCGGCCAACAGCATTTCCGCGAGTCGGCGCAATCGCGGATCACGCGGCATCGGCAAATGCAGGTCTTCTACCGGCGCCGCCGCCAACTCATCTAGCAACGCGGCAATCAGTCGGTCCTCCCGGCCGCCCGACGGGTATGACGCGGGGAAGCCGGCCACCTTCAGAAGCAACTCGCGCAACAATGGCGAGACGGAGATCGTGCAGCAGGTTTTCGGAAGATCCGGTGCGGCATCAGGCTCCACGAACAGGCAATGACATTCGGTTTCACCGGATCCCCGTGCCGAGTGGGGCAAGTCTCCCGGTATCCATACCGCGCATTGCGGCGGCACGATCCAGACACCGTTTTCGATTTCGCAGTTGAGGATGCCACGGACGGAGTAAAGCAGTTGCGCCCTGCGGTGCCGATGCCTCGCATGTTCCCAGCCCTTGGCTACCGACATGGCACTCAGGGCGACAACGGGACGGGGCAGGTTGTCCACGTCCTTGGCCACGGTCGGATCGGTGATGGCAATGCTTGACATGATGCGTATCGGGCTTCGGATCCAAGATGAGGCGCTGGCCTAATTGAAAAACATTATGGCCAACTTGTGCAATGACGTCCAGCCATTCCGTCGGTATCGTGTGATTGACCATGCTGGTCGTTCTGCTCGCCAGGGCTATTGCGCTTCCGGTCCGGAGGGGTATCCCATTTTCTTGACGAGGTAGGGCCGCCAGCTATTTCCCGTGAAGCGCCGAAGGAGTATTGGCATGTTGATTGACGCCTCGAAGTTCCCCTTGGTCTGGATGCGGCTGAACGCGCCAGGCACCGACCCCGCAGCCTCGCCTTTTGCCGAGTTCGAGGGATTGCTCGCACGGAAGGAAGTTTTCGTTTTACTCAACGACGAGGGGCTTGATCAAGGCGAACACGAACATTCGCCGGAAGAAAGGAAGCAAACCTCGCTTTGGATGAAACGCCACAAGAGCGAATTGCGAACCTTCGTCAAGGCAGGGATCTACATCGAACCGAATACCGCCAAGCGACTGGCGGCCAAGGCGTTCGCTCTGGTCTACGAAAAATTTTGGGGCTATCCCATGCTCACGGTTGCGACGAAAGACGAGGCGCTGGCCCTGGCGCGGAGGTTGTTGCTGGGCGAGCAAACGGATGCATGGTCGCACTAGGCCCGACTAACTGAGGGCGGTCGGTATCGGTGGACGGCAACGCGTTAAGCGGCGATACGGTCACCGAAGAAATGAGGCTGGTCATGGCATCGAAACCCGTCGAAACTCGGAGCGTCGTCTCCGTCGGAAGCAAGATCCGATCGCTGCGCCAGCGCCAGGGCCGCACGCTGGATGACATCGCGATCGTCTCACATCTTTCGAAATCCTTTCTTTCTCAGGTCGAGCGAGATCACGCCAGCCCGTCGATCACTTCGCTCGCGAGCATCGCGAAAGCGCTGGGCGTGTCCGTCAGCTATTTCGTCGATACGCCGACCGAGGAAGGCCGTGTGCGCCGCCATAAGGATTTGCAGTACTTCGCCTTCGCCGGTTCAGCCGATCTGCTCGCGCGCCTGTCGAATCAGTCGGGCGGCCGCCAACTCGAAGCGATTCTCGTGCGCATGCCGCCCGGCGAGCGACCAAGCAAAGTGACCACGCACGCATGCGAGGAATTCGTGCATGTGCTCAGTGGTGAAGTGACGATCACGCTCGAAGGCAAATCGTTCGTGCTCGGCGCAGGCGACAGCGCGCACTATGAATCGACAATTCCGCATCTCTGGACCAACACGCGCGACGACGAAGCCGTGCTGGTCTGGGCCGGCACGCCGCAGCTGCTCTGACTGGCGCGCGGCGCGGCAGGACTTGCTTGCGCGTGAGGCGACGTCCTAAAGAGCTCGACCTTGCCTGGCAAGATGATGATGGGGCGGCTCAATATGCAGTCGCCGAGTCCAGTGCGAGGGGAGAAAGTGTCCAATCCCGAGCGGCTATCGGCGGGTGCCTGGGGGCGTTGATCCAGATCGACGGCTGCGATCATCGATGGTGCGAGGAACGGGCGCCGGCCTGCACGCTGCTGGTGTACGTCGACGACGCGACGAGCCGGCTGACGATGTTGCACTTTACGCAAACCGAATCGACCTTCGGCTACTTCGAAGCGACACGAGCGTACATCGAATGGCACGGCAAATCTGGGGCGTTCCACAGCGACAAGGCCGCCGTGTTCCGCAATGTGAAGTCGGGTAAGGCCGGTACCGACCGGAGCACGCGTTCGGCCGCCGACGTCGCCCGCGATCAGAAGCGGTATCCGACCGAAAGGAACGTCACGATCGGATTGACCCGGAATTTGCTGGTGCTCGTGACCGTGCCGACGGACGACCGGGTCGTCAGCGTGGCGCGTGTCGATACCCACGAATACGCCACCGACGCGTTGATCGACCAGCGAGAGTCGATGTTGTAGGTCAGGCCGCCGCTGACGACGGGCGCAAAGGACTTGCTGAGCGACACGGACGTCGGCCCCTCGAGCGCTGTCCCAGCGGTCGGCGAAAAATAGATCTGCCCGGTGGAGACAGGATTGCTCAGCTTGATGTTGCTGAACCACGTATAGGTGACGCCGGCGCCCAGATACGGCCTGAACCGCGCATTCGGCTGGCCGAAATAGTAGTTGAAGAGGATCGCGGGACTCCACGCGCGTGCAGTGCCCAGTTCCCCGATACCGCTGAGCGTGCCCGCACCGTTCAGGCGCCATGTCGGCGGAACGCCCATGACCATCGTCGCCGCGATATGGTCGGTCAAGAAGTACGTTGCGGTCAGCCCGAACGTATCGCCGCTTGCGATCTCCCCACCGCTGCCGGTCATCACTTGTGACCGGCCGAGCGCATTGACGGTCAGCGGATCAGCCGACCCCTGCGGGGCAAAGTGCGACCAGCCGGCATTGACTACCCACTGGCCGGCTGATTGCGCGTGCGCGCCAGAGATGGCCGCGAGCAGTACGACGGTTCCTGCGCTCATTCGTTTCATGATTGTCTCCAGATTTTGGTGTTTGTGTTCAGGAATCGTGAAACCTGTCTTCATCCCCGTGCGCCAGACGTGACGCGCGGGCGGGTCCTGCGCGGATGAAGCGCGACGCCAAGGGCATCGGGTTCTTCTTCGGTAATCAAAAGATCTTTCAGTAATTTCGGATTCCGAACATATTTGTTTAATCCAACGTCAAGCATTCCGAGAATCGACAGTCACTGATGTTCGGGTTCGACCGACGTCGAAAAGGCAAACGGGAAGCGACCCATCACCGTATGGGTCTTCGCTATCTGCGCGCGATCGCTCAGCGCCACATGCAAGGCGAGCCCGCACGACGGGTCGTCCGCCATGCTCACTCGGGCACCCTCGATGCCGGCATCGTTCAGCGCGGCGATCAGCGCGTCGAGCGTCTCCCGTCGTTTGAGTTCGGGCTTGAAGATCTTGCCGACCGCCGTGAGCGGCATTGCCTCGACGATATGAATCCGCTTCGGTAGCGCGGCACGCTCGCCGATCAAGCCGCGTATGAATGTGTCCAGCTCCGTCTCGGTTGCGGTTGCGCCGGCTTTCAACTGCACGTACGCGACGGGCAGCTCGCCTGCATGCACGTCGGGACGTCCGATTGCCGCAGCGATTTGCACTGCCGGGTGGCGGTGCAGCGGCTCTTCGATCGTCGCCGGATCGATGTTGTGACCGCCCCGGATGATGAGTTCCTTGCGGCGGCCCGTGAGCCAGAAGTAGCCCTGCGCATCGCGCCGCGCGAGATCCCCGGTGTTGAGCCACTGCCGGCCGTCGTCGAGATCGAGCCACAAGCTCTTGTTCTGATCTTCCTGAAGATAGCCCGCGAAAACGTTCGGCCCGGAAATCGTCAGCACACCGACTTCGTTCTCGACGCAATCGCGCATGTAGCGGCCGGCGTCGTCGAGTATCACCGCCTTCATCATCTGGCCGGGGATGCGCAAACCGATCGAACCGAGACGCCGTTCGCCGCCTGGCGGATTGACGCTGCTTACGCATGCGCCCTCGGTGAGCCCGTAACCTTCGAGGATCCGGACCCCGGTGCGATCCTGGAACGTGCGGAATACTTCCACGGGCATCGGCGCGGCACCGCAGAGCCCATACTCGAGCGAGTCGATATTCCAGCCGTCGACGGGCACGTCGAGCAATGCCGAATACAAGGTCGGTACCGCGCTGAAGAAATTGATCCGGTGTTGCTCGACGATTTCCCAGAATCGTTTGACGACTCCGTCGCCGCGATAGCCCTGTGGCGTACCGAGCACCACATGTGCGCCGCGCGAGAACGGCACCAGGCCGGTTGCCAGCACGGCATTGACATGGAACAGCGGTAGTCCGCAGAAAACGGTCTTCCCCGGGCCCATCCCGGCACCGACGACCTGCCCGACGCTCCAGGCATTGGCCACCTCGTTGCCGTGCCGGCGAATCGCGATTTTCGGCAATCCCGTCGTGCCGCCCGTGCAGAAGTAGGACGATATGTCGTCGGCTTCGAAACGCCGTGAGGCCAGCAGCGCATCACCGGATTCGCGCGCCATCGCAGCGTCGAAATCGTGGATCGCGATGTGGCGCGGAACGGCGCCGCGCAGACCCGCGCGCCCGTGCAGCCGTTTGCATTCGCGGCGCCCCATCACGCGCGCCGCCATTCGGCGCCAACCCTGCACGCGCTCGGCCAGATCGATCAGGACGAGGCTTTGCAGCGACGGCACCTGGCTCAGGATGGGCTGGATCTTCGACCAGATATCCGTTCCCGGAAAGGGCGTCAGCGTCACCAGCACTTTTGCGTGTGCGGCCTTGAGCAGCGATGCGATTGCCGGCCCCTCCAGCAACGGATTGATGGCGCATACGATCCCGGCCGCTTCGCCTCCCCAGATGACGAAATGCGTCTGCGGCAAGTTCGGCAGCACGTAGGCAACCACCGAGTGGCGATCGATGCCCAGGCGCGAAAACATGTTCGCGGTCCGGGTGATATCCCGCATAAGCTCCGAATAAGTCCAGCGCGATGGCTTGCGATGATCGTCGGCGCGCAGGAAAAACGACAAGGCCGGCGCGGTCGGGTCGATCGTCGCACCACGGCCGATCATCTCGTAGGTGCTGGCCGGGAGGTCGGCGGGCGGCCCCTGGTTTTCGATCCGCAGCACGTCCGCTTCGGTTGCGATGGCGTTCATGCGAGCTGGTCCACGATTCGGTTGCGTTGCACACCGAGGTCAATCGCCCCGTCCCTGCTCCGGATCCGTGATTCGACCAGATCCCCGGCCTTCAGATACTGCGGACGCGCGGCCTGAACCTTCGTGAAAATCCGCCACTTCACGTGCTCGGGCAGCAACGCGGCAATTCGTTGCTTCGCCGGCGACGGAATGCTGAGCGCGCATCCGGAAGGCGTGCCCGTTGCAAGCAAGTCACCGGCGTTCAGATCCTGAACACCCGAAAGCTCGGTGAGTGTTTCGGCTGGACCGTATACGAGGTTCCCGGTCGAATCGCTCTGCCGGACTTCCCCGTTCACGGTCAGTGTCAGCGTCAGCGTGCGCAGCCGTGCGATATCGCTTGCCTCCAGCAGGCACAGATACGGCCCCACCGGCCCGAACGTTCGATAGCTTTTCCCTTTGTAAAACTGCATCTGGGGAATCTGGATATCGCGTGCGGAATAGTCGTTGACGATCACGAGGCCGGCCACGTACTCGTGCAGGTTCTGTTCCGTGATGGCTTGCCGGGACGTGATATCGCGGCGAAGCACGAGCCCCAGTTCGATCTCGTAATCCAGAAACTGCACATGTTGCGGCCGGATGACGTCGGAATCGGCGGCGACGATGCAGTTGGTCGCCTTCGTGAAGATCATGTTGAATGACTTCGCGTCCGGATTCATGCCGGACTCGATCATGTGCTGGCGATAGTTGGCGCCCTGACAAACGAACTGTTGATTGTGCGTGACCGGCGACAGCCACTCCACGTCCGACTCGGGAATCGTTTCTCCGCCGAGCGCGGCGAGTTCATCGATCCGATGTGCCCGCACGAATTCGCCGGTCGTCGGGTAGTCGCCCGGTATCGGTGTGATCCGGTGATTCCTCACCACGCCCCATTGGGCGCGCCCCTGATGCCGATAGTGCAAGACGTGCAATGCCATGAAGATGCCTCGAACAGGTCTGAGTGAAGATGAAAGTCACGCAAACAGTTTCGCGAGCGTGCGCAGCTTCGCGAAGGTGACGTCCGGACTGGTCCGGAGGTTTCGGATGAGCGATGCGATGCTTGCGGCAGTGATCTTCGGTTTGGTGAAGCTGCGCGGCATCCGGGGGCCCCACTGCGACATCGCTTCGCGGCTGACTTCGTGGATGCCCGTGGCCACGTCCGCCGTGAACATGTCCCCATCGCAATAGTGTTCGTGCTTGTCGCCCCAAGGATCCTGCCAATAGTCGAAGACCTGGCTACCGAGAATGTGGCGCCCCATCCCCCATGCGTGCGTCCATCCTTTTTCGCTCAGCAGACGCTGCCCGATCCCCACCGCGTCCGCGTCAACCAGCTCGAATGCCGAGTGGCTGTAGAGCGCTGCGAATCCCTGTGCCAACGCGAGGGTATGGTGATCCGCGGGTATCGCCCCGCGATCGAGTCGCAGGAACGCGACGGCGGGCGATCCATCAGGCAACACCTGAACGTCGCTCGGGATGAAGCCGAAGTGAGACGTGTACCACGCACAGGTCGCCTGGAAGTCGGCGAGTTCGAGCACGACATGACCGAGGCGAATCACTTCCGGCACCTCCGGCGGCGGACGCTGGGTATCGTTCACACGAACGATGGAATCGGGTGAGTTGAACGGTAACGCCGACCGGTGCGGCAGGGCGCCGGCCCGCGCTTGTCCCGCGACTGCGTCAACACGAAAACCCGATGGATCGACGAGCGTGACTCGATGCCCGCCGCCGGGCCACGGTGACGGCTCCACGTCCGATGCGCCCGGCACGTGGGCAAGCTTTCGCAGTGCGTCGATGTCGTCAACTTCAAGCCCGAAGCCGACGAAACGGTTTTTTTCAGTGCGCCGGACGACGTAGCAGAACGGCGTGGCGGCGGTGCCCCGGAGGAACAGATATTCGCCGTCACGGGATACGGTCCGCAGGCCGAAATCGTTGAGAAATCGTTCGGCCCGTTCGAGATCGGGACGCTCGAACATCAAATAGGACAGTGCCCGAGCCTTCGTCGTTGGTCGGGGGTTCCGTGCGGGTTGTGCAGTCGTGAGCTTCATGGGGGCCTCAGGAAGTCGGCTGGGCAATGTGACCGGATAGCGACGACAAGGAGGTGCGCGCACCCAGCAATTGCAGGGATTCGAGAACGAGGCGGGTCGAGTTGGCCACCGGGCCTTCGTGCAGGACCGTTTTGTCCGGCCGAATCACGGCCGCCCAGCCAAACCGCACGACACCCGGCATGAACGTACCGTCCAGGTCCTCCCAGCCGTCGTTCTCGATGCGATGAAGGCGCTGCCCGCGGTGCACGACTTGCACCACGACACCACCCGCCGCAATCAACGCGGCTCGCGCGCCGGCGTCGAGTTCGACGTCTGGATCCCGCCCGAATCCGATCAACGCAAGACCGCTGCCGAACACGTCGTCGCTCAGGCGGATCGCCCCATCGTGCTTGCGCAGCCATCCCTGCGGAAGCACGGCGCCGCGCACGAGCCGCGTGGTCGAGCAGCCGGGGACGAACAGGCCTCTGCGGAACGCATTCTTCGGCTTGATCCCGAGCTCGTCGAAGTGATTCCGTAGCGGCGGAACGAGCCGCGTCAATCGCATCAGACCGTGCGTGAACAACGCGATCCCGGCATTTCGCGGCATCACGAGCTTCCCCATGAATTTCGCGACGCCGATCATTGCCTTGGCGTGAGGTCGGCGTTCCTGATCATAGGAGTCCAGAATTTTAGGGGTTGCGTGGCCTTTGACGACCCACGCCAGTTTCCAGCCGAGATTCGCGGCATCGCGCAGGCCGGCGACGAGCCCCTGGCCGACGAACGGCGGAGTGATGTGGGCGGCGTCGCCCGCTAGGAAAACGCGTCCTTTGCTGAAGGTCCTGACGGTTCGGGCATGAAAACGGTACACGGCCTTGCGTTCGATCACCATGTCCTGGATGCCGCCCCACGGTGCGAGCAGTTCGCGGATGCGTTCGTCGGATTCCATCTCCTCTCGCGTCTCGTCGGGATGGAGCATGAACTCCCAACGCTCGCGCCCGCCGGGAGCGGTCATATGTGGCGTCGGCCGCCGGTGGTCGCAGAGGAACTCGACATGGTCGATCGGTCGGCGCACGTTTCGCGCGTCGACGATCAACCAGTCTTCCGCGAACGTCTTGCCCTTGAACTCCTGTCCGATCAACTGGCGCACGATCGAGCTGGCACCGTCGGCACCGACGACGTAGCGGGCGCGCACGACGTGCCGCACGCCCTGCGCGCTGTCGAGCGTGGCGGCGACGTGATCGGCGTTCTCGTCGAGCGAGACGAGCGTCACACCGAGCGCCATTCGGGCGGTGCGGTGTGCGGTCAGTCGGGCACGCAAGCATCGCTCGAGGTCCGGTTGATAGAACGTCACAAGCTTCGGATGGCCATCGATGCTCCCGAGCGTATTGATGCGCCCGAACTCGCCGAACCACGGCGAGCGCATCCGGACGTACGGAATCGCCACCGTATCGAGGTCGGCTTCGTTCACCCCGACGTACTGCAGGATGCGAAGCGCATCGTTGTCGAGCGCGATCGCACGCGGCGCCATGAAGATCTCCGCCGCCCTGTCGACGACAAGCACGCGCACGTCGTCCCGGCCAAGCAACGCGCCGATCGTCGCGCCGACGGGACCGCAGCCCACGACCAGCACGTCGACGTCCGACGGCAAGTCGCGCCCGCCGGCACGGCTCGCGGTGTCGTTGCCTTCATGGACGCCCGACTCGCACGTCAGTTTTGTCTCCGCCACCGTTCTGTCTCCCATTCTTCAGGCAGGCCGCTGCAGACTGCTTTGATGACATTAAAATCATAACTGATTATTTTGTCAATTTTGATGTTCGAACGTATACTCGAAACATCGAACCTACGCGCACGCCGATGCCCAGCACTTCTTCCCGTCGCACCAGAACACCGTCGCCGGCCGTCTCGAACGGGCAAGCGCCGTCAGGCCCCGAGGTTCGCGAGCCTCGAGGCGCGCGTCGAAAGCGCGAGACGCGGGCGCGCCTGCTGGATGCCGCCTTCGTACTCATGGCGCAAAAGGGGATGGAAGGCGTCGCGATCAATGAAATTACTGAAGCCGCGGACGTGGGGTTCGGCTCGTTCTATAACCACTTCGAATCGAAAGAAGCGATTCATGCCGCGGTTCTGGAAATCGTGTTCGAGGAGTTCGCGGATACCCTGGACCGCATCGCCGCCAACCTCACCGACCCTGCCGAGATCATTTCGGTGTCGTTGCGTCATACTTTGCTGCGAGCCAGAGGTGAACCGGTTTGGGGACAATTTCTCCTCCGCGAAGGGCTGTCGATGCGAGCACTCAGCCGCGGCCTCGGACCTCGGTTGTTGAGGGATATCCAGAAAGGGATCCTCGCCGGGAGATTCTCGGCAAATGACCCGCTGATGAGCGTTGTCACGGTCGGCGGCGCGGTACTGACCGCCATTGCAATCGAATTACGATTCGATGCAGACGAGAAGCCCGTCACCGACATGTTGAACATGATCGGGTACAGTCAGAACGGCTTTGCCGAGCGCGCAGCGTCATCCCTTTTGCAGACGCTCGGTGTGCCGCGAACTGAAGCGATGGAGATTGCGAATCGTCCCTTGCCGCCCGCTGTGACGTCAGCGCCCCAGGCATCGCCAGCGCGTGAGCTGTGAGCGTGAAGAGGGTGTTTCTCGACGCAGGAGGTCTGGCCGTCGGCACAACGCTGCCGGTGGGGGCGAGTGATTTCGTGAAGTTGGTGGAGCGGGTTGGGGGAGCGGTAGGGACGCGGTGCTGACTTTTCGGGGCCGATCGCGATGAACGAGCGCCACCGGGGTGATCCCGGTATCGGTGGCGCTCATTGAATAAGCCTCGTCAACCGAAGACCCCGCCGGTTGAGCTACCGGCCATTCCCGCTGAACTGCCCGAGCAATTCGGCAGCGACCCGATGACGGCCGAAGCCCTCCATGCCGCGACGCTGGCGCTGAAGAACGCGGCGGCCGTGCACCGCCGCCTCAATCGGCGCCGATCTTGTCTTCGGCGTACACGAGTTGCTGCAGGCGCGCGGCGGCTTCATCGCGCATCTCGATCGAAACCTGCGGCGGCACGCCGGAAACATCCGCTGGCGCGTAAAGCGCGCCGATCAGCGGCGGCTGGGCGGCGATGAACGCGCGCCATTTCTGCGACGACGCGCGCATCGCTTCGCGCGATGCACGCGGCAGGCGGCGTTCGATCGCGGCCGTCACGTCGTCGATATCCTGCAGGTACAGCGGCGCGGCCTGCGCCGCGCAGCGGCCCTTTGCGTCGAGATCGGCGAGCGCCGCGCAGTGCGCCCGTTCGAAGCGTGCGCCGCGTCGCGGTACGGCGTCGACGCGTTCGGGACGGTCGTCCGTCGCGGGCGGCAGGCGTGTGGCCAGGCTGAAGCCGTGCGCCGCGCGATCCGCTTCGAACCGTTGCAGCGACAGCGCGCGCTGCCGTGTCAGTTCCATCACGTCGTTTGCATTCATCGGCGCGTAGATCGTGCCGCGTGTCGTCGCGTAGACGGCGCCGATCAGCTTCAGGTCGGCATCCCGGCGCGCGAGCCACGCGCGTTGGGCGCGCAGCAGCGCGGGCCGGTCCGCCGCCGGCAGCGATGCCTGCAGCGCGCGATAGCTCGCGTTGAGCCGTGCGTCCCATGCGCGACCCGCGTCGACGACGCATTCGTCCTGGCCTGCCGTCGACGCATGTTCGGGATCGTTCAGGCACTGCGTCATCGTCCGGTCGATCGGATCGATGCCGGTCGCGGCGTCGGGTTGCGCGGCAACGGCGGCAGGCGCGGTGACGACCGCGCAAAGCGCGAGGGCCGCGAGACGTTCGAGCATGGGCAGCGTCCTTTGTCGTGGTGAGCGTGATGACGCCCTTCAGTGTGAATCGGGTGCGTCGAACGTCAGCTGGCGGCGGGCCCCGGCCGGCTGAACCGCTGCTCGACGACCTCGGTGCCCCAGTGCGTGCCCGCGGACTCGTGGGTCAGCGTGAAGCCGAACGCGTCGTACAGGTGGCGTGCCGAATCCAGTCCCTTGAAGGTCCACAGGTAGGTCTCGCGAAACCGGTGCTCGTCGACGAAGCGCATCGCCAGCGTCATCATCTGGCGCCCGATGCCGGACCCGCGCAGCGCGTCGTTCACGATGAACCAGCGCAGGTGCGCGACGCCGGTCGCCGGATCGCCGTCGATCGCGAGCGACGCGAGCGTCCGCCCGTCTTCCTGGCAGAGCCACAGCGCCTTGCCGTCGGCCGGCAACGTGCCCGCGAACTCGGCCAGCTCGGTCGCCACCCGCTTTTCGAAAAAGACGCCGAACCCCCAGTGCTCCGCATAGAAGCGTGCATGCAGGCTCGCGATGTCGCCGATACAACCCGGTTGGTAGCCTTCGCGGATCGGCGGCGCATCGAGGGTCGTCGCGGGCGCCCTGGCGGCGTTGTCTTGCGCGAGGGCATCGGCATACAGCGCGAGGGCGCGCAGCAACGCCTGCTGGTCGGCGGGAATCATGCGACGCAACGCATTCGACACCTGGTCGGTCGCGAACGTGTCGATTCGTTTCTGCAGCTTTTTCCCCTCGGCGGTCAGGTACAGCTCGATCGCCCGCGCATCCTCGCTCGATACGCGGCGCTCCACGACACCGGCCGCCTCGAGCCGCGCGAGTTGCCGGCTCGTGTTCGATTTGTCGAGCCGCAGGATGTTGCCGAGATCCTTCGCGTTGATGCCGGGCGCCATCCCGATCTCGAGGATCGCGTGAACGGCCGACGGCGCCCAGTCGCTGTCGGCGAGCGTCGCGCGCATGAAGCCGAGCTCGCGCACCAGCTTGCGGGAGAAGTCGCGCAATTCGAGGATGGTCGCGTCGCGAGGCTTCGCGGGCGCGTCGATGAGGTCCATGGTTTGCCCCAAATGGTTGCGTATCGCAATCGATAATAGTTGCGGATCGCAACTTGTCAAGGCGAATGTGTGGCGAGTAGAAGTGGTATTGGCGCGGATGGCGGTGTGCCGGCACGTGGACGCATACTGCGCGTATCGGGCGACGGGCGAGCGCGTGCCCGGGCATCGATCCAGGTTCGCGGACCACGGAGGCCACCATGAACAAGCTGTTGCCGATGACGATCGGGTTGCTTGCCGGATGCGGCATCAGTACCGGGCCGCTCCATGCCGCCGGCGGCATGGATGCGCCGCCGTGCAGTGCCGCGCATGCGGCGGACCCGGGCGGGAACGCGGCGATGCCGGGCGCGTCGGTCCGCGGCTTCTCCACCGCCGGGTGTTCGGGCGCGGTGCTGCAGGGCGACCGCGCCACCGCGACGGTCAACGGCGACCGGATCGAACTGCGCGACGGCATCGTCTATGTGAACGGACGGTCGTACGGCGCCGTCACGCCCGCGCAGACGGTCGAATACGAGGCCGCGCGCGACAGGCGCACGTTGAAGGTCGACGGCAAGGTCCGTACGCCGCTGCGCTGAGTGCTGCTTCCAGCGCGCCGCAGCGGCGACGCGTCAAGTCACGTCGCTTTCGGGTAACTGACTTCCATGCCCGCGCGCACGTCCTGCTGGATGCCGTACTGCGCGAACGGATAGCGCAGCCCGTTGCGCGACAGCGCCTCCATTCCGGCAACGGCCTGTTCCAGCGCGTCGGGCGCCAGCGCCATCAGCATCTCGTCGTCGAGCACGCCGCCGTAGCGGCGTTCCGCGTAGCACGGAATCGACAGGCTCGGCTGCCCGGTCGACAGCGCGCGGCCCCACGAATCCGCGCATGCCGATTCGCCGACCACGCTCCAGTCGAAGCGCTTGTATCCGGACCATTGCAGCCCGTTGATGAAGTACATCATCGCGCCCGGCGTCGCGTAGAACAGCGCGATGTCGGGCACGATGCGGCCGGCCGCGAGCGGCGACACGACGAGCGCTTCGTACTGGCCGTCGGCCACGCAGTGCATCGCGGCCTGGTGCGCGCGCGAATCTTCCTGCGTCGCGTACCAGACGCCGGCCATCTGCTGGCCGGATGCCCACTCCGCGTCCTTCGCGTGACCGAGCCCGACGACCGACCGGCACTGCGCGCCGACGAGGTCGTCGGCCGTGATGCCGACCGTGAAGCCGAGCCGCGCCGTCTGCCCGACGATCTGGTCCAGCGAGTGAATCGCCTTCGGGCGGCGAATGCGCGGGACGGCTTCCATGTCCTCGCGCCGTTCGAACAGCTTCATCCCGAACGGGATGCTGCGCAGCTTGAGCAGCCGCTCGAGGTCCGCCGACAGTCCGGCAAGCGTTTCTTTCATGTGAGGTCTCCGGGATTCGCCGGACCAGTGTAGCGATCCGGGGTACCCCCTTCAACACGCCGCCGGCCGCTCAGTCGGCCAGCGTCAGCCGGCCGTCGCTGAGCCGCACTTCGCGTCCGATCCACGCCGCATCGACGCGCGGCAGCACGGCCGACGGCTTGCGCAGTTCGCGCAGCAGCGTTGCGCCGTGCGACAGCCGGCCGCCCATGCGCGCGATCACCGCGCGGGCGGCCTGGTACTGCGCGTGCCGGCCCGGGTCGAGCGCGTCTTCGAGCAGGATGTCTCGACCGAGCACGCCCTGCGCGTGTCCCGGATAGATCATGAAGCCGGCTGCCTCGTCGGTGCCTTCGCCGCCGTCCTGCCAGAAGCTGCCGTTGCGGTCGCGGCGTTCGGGATGCGGCGCGAACCAGGTGTCGCGGTCGGCGGCCGGCATCGCGTGATGCAGGCGGAAGAACACGCGCATCAGGTTGTCGCGATACCACTCGCGTACCTGCAGATACCAGCCGCGCATGCCGGGCGCGCCGAGCGCGTGCAGCACGCGGACCGGCAGCGGCCAGGCGGGGAAGGGCTGCAGCGGCAGGTCGGCGGCCGCGGGCCGCGCGGTGCCCGGATCGGTTTCCCACGGCAAGCGGTGCGGGCTGTCGTCGAGCTGGCCATAGGCGGTCGGCGGACGTCCCCACAGTGTGCCGCCGCTGCTGGCGAGCGATGACGCGATGCACAGGTTGCCCTGCACGACGAATACGTAGAAGCGCGTGAACCAGTCGGCCAGTTGCTGGCCGTCCGCGCGCCGTTCGACGAGCGTCGCGAGTTCCCGGTCGAAGCGCTGCAAGCCGCGCGCGAGCGTCGGCAGGTGCCCGCGCGCGACGCGCAGCATGCGCCAGAACACCGGCAGTGCGCGCAGCAGGCGCAGCGGACGCCAGCGCAGCGGCGGCGTCGCGCCGCCGATCTCGCCGCTGTAGTTCGCGGCGGACACGCCCCAGTCCGCGAGACGCGCGAGGAACAGGTCGTTGTTGATGTACGACGCGCCGCCGTACAGCGCGGTGAACGGCTCGTTGTCGCGCAGCACGCGCGCATCCCAGCGCGCCATGATGGCCGGGATGCTGCCGGCCGCGCGCCGTTGCGCATATTCGACGAGCCGGCTCGGCTGCGGCGGCAGGATCTCGGCGATGTTGGCCGAGGTCAGGTGCCGGTGCCAGCCGTAGCTGCTGATCGGGCGATATTGCAGGAGCCACAGCTGCGTGCCGTCCCATGCCCATTCGACATCGCCGGGTACGTAGTGGAACGCGCGCAGCACGCGTTGCAGGAACGCCCACAGCCGTTGCGAAGTCAGGCCGTGCGCGGCCGCGAACGTGCCGCGCCGCCACGGCTCGCCGAGCCGCGACAGGATCGCGCGCCGCGGGCTTGCCTGTCCGTCGGCGAGCGATTCGAGGTGGCCTTCCACCCATTCGACTTCCACCGACAGATGGCGCACGAACGCGATGCCGGACAGCACGGGCGCGACGAAGCGCTGCACGACCGCTTCCTCGAGGCCGCCGTCGAGCAGTTCAGCCACGCGTGCGGCGGCATCCGATGCCGGCACGCGCAGGAACGTCGTGTGCAGGCCGGCGTTGGCTGCGTCGGCCTGGTCCTCGCCGTGGCTCGACGAGCGGACCGCCCACTCGGCGCCGGGCTGGCTCGCGAGAAAGGCGGGCAGGCGCGGATCGTCGGCGCGGGTCAGCGACAAGGCGGGCGGCACCGGCAGGCCGGCCATCACGGCGAGTGCCAGACGTCCGCCCTTCGTGTGCGCGACGAAACCCGTGTCGCCGGCTTCGAGCCACTGCGCGAACGCGGCCGGCGCATCGATCCACGGATAGTGTCCCCAGCCGCGCTGCAGCGTGACGGTGAGGTCGGCGCGCGCGAGGATCGCCGACCACGCGGCGGCCTGGCGCACGCCGAGCACGGCATCCTGGTCGCCCCATACGAGCTCGATGCGGTCGGTGACCCACTCGAGCAGCGGCAGCGCGGTATCGGCGCGCACGAGATCCCAGTGCGGCAGGAACGCGCGGCAGCGCGCGTAGCCGGCGCCCATGCGGCGATATTGCGCGGGCGTCCAGGTCTGGTTCGAGAACTGGCGGGCGAACAGCGTCGGATGGTGCGCGAGCAGCCAGTGGATCGTCTTGCGCAGCGGTTTCGGCGCCATCAGTTTCGGCAGCCGACGTTCCCACAGGAATGCGCCGACGGGCGCGAGCAGCACGCTGCGGCCGAAGTGGCCGGGGCGCCGTTGCAACGCGTGCAGCACCAGCAGCGCGTTCACGCCGACCGCCATGATCGCGTGGCCCGGTTCGGTGGCGTCCAGCAGCGCCTGCGCGTACGCGGCGAGATCCTCGCACGGCGGCGCGGGATGATCGCCGAAGCCCGGCAGTTCCAGCGGCACCGGCCGGTAGCGCCGGAAGTGGGGCAGCGCATCGTCCCACCAGTCGGCCGCGCTGCCGTTGCCGGCGAGAAGGTACAGGATCGGTTTGCTCATCGATGCTTCGCCGGTCGACGATCGTCGCGGTCGCGGTCGACCCGATCGGGGCGGCGACGTCGGCGGATGCCACGGCTCTCGTTGGTATGGGTGTTATGCCGATGCGAGTGGAATGGAAGGGCAGCCCGCTCGGATGGATGGTTGCGGGCATTTTACGCGAGTCGATTCCGTGCGATTCGCGCTTGATTGCCGGGGCCGGATTTTTCGCTGCGCGTTTGTCGCGCGAGCGCGGAACGCAGGATCAAGCCACTGGAATCCGCCAGGCAGGATTCAACGGAAGACAGTGACAGGAAGCCGGGGTGCGGCGGGATCGATTGCGCTCGTCGCCCACGGTGTGTTGGTCAAGAACGGCGTCACGCCGATCGCGCACCGGCGTGACGAGGACGATGCATCAATGCGGCGCGGCCGCCTCAACCCGATCGACCGGGCTGCCCGGCGGCTGCCCCGTTTGCCGGCGCGATCGGCCCGAACTCAGGTACGCGGCGATCGAGTCCTGCGTGACCTCGCCGAGCCACACGCCGTCCGGGTCGAGCACGGGCATCCACGACACGCTGTACTGGTACATCTTCGACAGCACGATGCGCAGGTTGTCGTCGGCCGAGACACCGGCCGGGAACGGCGTCACGCGTTCGCCGCATGTGCCGCCGTCGCCGCGCGCCGCGCGGCGCGTCACGTAGCCGAGCGCGCGGCCCGCGTCGTCGAGCACGGTCAGGTAGCGGCAGTCGGCTTCGTCCATCACCGCGAGTGCGTGCGCGAGCGGCGTATCGACGCGCGCGGTGTCGGGTTGCGTGGCCGCGTCGCCGGCCTTCACGAGCAGCAGGCGCTTGAGCGTGCTGTCCTGGCCGACGAACTGCGCGACGAATTCGTCGCGCGGGCGTGCGAGCAGCGTGTCGGGGTGATCGTACTGAACGAGCTGGCCGCGCCGGAACACCGCGATGCGGTCACCCAGCTTGATCGCTTCGTCGATATCGTGGCTCACCATGATCACGGTCTTGTTCAGTTGCCGCTGCATCTGGAAGAACTCGTTCTGGATCGACTCGCGATTGATCGGATCGACCGCGCCGAACGGTTCGTCCATCAGCAGCACGGGCGGATCGGCGGCCAGCGCGCGAATCACGCCGATACGCTGCTGCTGCCCGCCCGACAGCTCGCGCGGATAGCGTTTCAGGTACAGCTTCGGATCGAGCGCGACCATCGACATCAGCTCGCGTGCGCGTTCGGCGCAGCGCTTCTTGTCCCAGCCGAGCAGGCGCGGCACGACGGTGATGTTCTCTTCGATCGTCATGTTCGGGAACAGCCCAATCTGCTGGATCACGTAGCCGATGTGGCGCCGCAGGTCGACTTCGTCGAGCCGCGCCGTATCTTCACCGTTGATGAGCACGCGACCCGATGTCGCGGCGATCAGCCGGTTGATCATCTTGAGCGTGGTCGTCTTGCCGCAGCCCGACGGGCCGAGGAACACGCAGATTTCCCCCTCGGGCACCGACAGGCTCACGGAGTCGACCGCGCGTACGGTCTGGCCGTCCTTGCGCGTGAAGGTCTTGGTCAGTTGGTCGAGTTCGATCATGTCTTCTGCACTCCCTTCGGTGTCAATGCCCGCTGCAGCCTCTGCAGCAGCCGGTCGGCGACGATCGCGAGCAGGCTCACGAGCACCGCGCCCACCAGTAGTTTCATCATGCTGCTCTGTCCGATGGCGCGCAGGATCAGCGTGCCGAGCCCGCCCGCGCCCACCACGGCGGCGATCGTCATCACGCCGATGTTCATCACGACCGCGGTGCGCACGCCCGCGAGAATCACGGGCACCGCCAGCGGCAGCTCGACGAGACGCAGGCGCTGCCACGCGGTCATGCCGATGCCGGTGCCGGCTTCCTTGATGCCCGCATCCACGTTGCGCAGCGCGAGGTAGGTGTTGCGCATGATCGGCAGCAGCGAATACAGGAACACGGCCGTGATCGCGGGCGCGGCGCCGATGCCCTGGCCGAAGCGCGAGAAGAACGGGATCATCAGGCCGAATAGCGCGATGGACGGCAGCGTGAGCACGATCGTGGCGATGCCGAGCAGCGGCCCGGCGAGCCATTCGTGGCGATTGATGAGGATGCCGAGCGGTACGCCCGCGACGATCGCGCAGCCCACGGCGATCGCGACGAGCCACATGTGTTGCAGCGTGAGCTGCAACAGCTCGGGCCAGCTCGAAGCGAGATAGTCGAATACGCTCATCGGGTCTCCTTCAAGGTAGCGGATGCGTGCGCAGGAACGCGTCGGCGACGTCACGCGGCGATTTGCCGTCGAGGTCGACGGCCTTGGCCATGGCCTGCATCGCGTCGTTGTCGAGCGCGGCGGACAGCGCGTTGAGCTGCGTCGCGAGTCCCGGATTGCGCTCGAGCGTGTCCTTGCGCACCACGGGCGTCGCGTTGTACGGCGGGAAGAAATGCCTGTCGTCCTCGAGCGGCACGATGCCGAAGCCCTTCACGCGGCCGTCGGTCGTGTAGACGAGGCCGATCTTCAGCTGGTTGTTGTGCAGCGCCGTGTAGACGAGCCCCGGATCCATCTGCTTCAACTGCGCGCGGCTGAACTGCATGCCGTACGCGGCGAGCAGCGGCTTCAGGCCGTCCGGACGGTTCGCGAATTCCGCATCCATGCCGAACACGTAGTGCTTCGCGGCCGGATCGGTCTTCAGGTGCTCGGCGAGCTGCGACACGGTGCGGATGCCGGTGGCCTGCGCGAGCTGGCTCGGCAGGCCGATCGCGTAGGTGTCGTTGAGCGGCGACGCGTCGAGCCACACGAGCCCGCGCGGTACGTCGAGCGCCTTGACCCGCCGGTACATCTCCTCGGGCGAGAGCTTGTCCTGGATCTTGTTGTAGACGAGCGCGGCGGTGCCCGTGTAATCCCACATCAGGTCGAACTGGCCGTTTTCCAGCGCGCTGCGCGTGAGCGTGCTGCCGAGCCCCGCGCGGACGTCCACGTCGTAGCCGCGCGAGCGCAGGTATTGCGACGTGATTTCCGCGAGGACGTATTGCTCGGTGAAGTTCTTCGCGCCGAGCACGAGCCTGGCGGCGAATGCCGGTGTGCCGGCTGCCATGCACACGGCCAGGGCGGCGCACAGGCGGGCGATCGATCGAAGCGGGCGCATCATGCGGCACCTCCGTGGCGCGCGAGCCAGCGGCGGCTGCCGGTTGCGACGATGCCGTCCAGCACGAGCGCGAGGATCGCGGTGAGCGACGCGCCGAGCAGCAGCAGCGGCTGGTTGTCGAGATAGATGCCGGGGAAGATCAACGAGCCGAGGCTGTCCGCGCCGATCAGGTACGCGAGCGGCGCCGTGCCGACGTTGATCGCGAGCGCGGTGCGCACGCCGCCGACGATGATCGGCACCGCATGGGGCAGTTCGACGCGGGCGAGCGATTGCCAGCCCGTCATGCCGATGCCCTTGGCCGCTTCGCGCAGCGCGGCCGGCACGTTCTTCATGCCTTCATAGGCATTGCGCGTGATGGGCAGCAGCGATGCGAGGAATAGCGCGATGATCGCAGGTACGTCGCCGATGCCGAAGATGCCGAGCGCGATGGCCAGCACCGCGAGCGACGGGACCGTGTTGCCGATGTTGAAGACCTGCATGAAGCGCTCGGCCCGGTGCTGAAACCGCGGCCGGCTCAGCAGCACGCCGGCCGGTACGCCGACGACGATCGCGAGCGTCATCGAGTAGACGACCAGCAGCATGTGCTGGCCCGCGTAGTACGCGAGATCGTCCGCGCGCTGGCGGAACGTGTCGGCGCCGATGCCGCGCGCCAGCGCCCATCCGACCGCGATGATGGCTACCAGGCTGCCCACCAGCTGGACAGTGCGTCGAGTCATGAAGATACCCCTCCTCGATCCCGATGCGGCACGCGCGCAGGCACGCGCCGCGATGACGCCGGATGGCGTCGCGATGGAAGTTCGTGATCCCGGCATGGCCGCGATTGAACTGACGGAAACAGTGCTGCCGGCTGCACCGAAGTGCGGCTGGCGGTCGGGTGAACGCGATGTTGCGTTCGTCTGATTGTCAGGTTCAGCCCGGCGGCGCCGTAACGGCAAGGCGCGTTCGAGCAGGGCACCGTCCTGCGAAGACGGCATGGATGCGGGCGGCTTGGCGCCGACCGCTGGGGCCGGTGGCCCCTTTGACGTGGCGAAACGGATGCATGCGCAACAAAGTGCGAAATGACATCACGTTGCGCACGAGATCATGCGTTTTGTGATGAAGTTGGAGCGAGTATAGAGCAATCGAATGAGCGCGTCCAGCTTGGGCACGGCACGCGGTCGTGCGGCGGCGTCGAGACGGACGCCGCCGGCGGCTTTCGTGGAAATGATTCGAATTCCAAACCAACAGGCGGGGGCGCCGTTCGGAATCGGCATGCGCGATCGACGTTACATGTCGATACCGGCGTCCGCGCGCGGCGTCTTGCCGGTCCAGCGCCGGTACGCGTGTCGGAAGCTGCGCGGCTCGCTGTAGCCGAGCCGTTCGGCGATCTCCGCGACCGTCAGCGTGTGGTCGTCGAGCATCCGCACGGCTTCGTCGTGACGGACTTCATCGAGCAGCGACTGGAACGTGATGCCGTCCTTGTCGAGCCGCCGGCGCAGCGTGCGCTCCGTCAGGTGCAGCGCATTCGCGAGCGCCGTCATCGACTTGAAACGCACGAGGTCGCGCGCCATCAGCTCCTTCGCCCGATCGGCGAAGCGCGTGCCGACCGACGCGGCCCACTGCCGTTCGAGCACCTCGCACTGGCCGTGCAGCGCATTGAAGCTGACTTCGTTCGCGAGACGCGGCGTTTCCGTGCCGTTCACCGACGTGAACACGAGACGGTTGTCGGCCGCATTGAACGCGACCGGGCAGCCGAAGTGGCGTGCGTAGTCGGCTGCATTGCGCGGCGTGCGGCGCGCGAGCTGCAACTGTTCCGGCCATACCGGCTTGCCGACGAGATCGGACACGATCAGCCGCAGGCTCGACAGGCACATGTCGACCTGGAATACCTCGAGATCGGGTTCGCCGTTGTAGCGGCTGATGGTCACGCTCATGCCGCCGGCGTGCGCGTCGACGCGCACGTCGAAATACAGCCCCATGAACAGCGGGAACTGGCCCATGCAGCGGAACGCCTGCGTCACGGAGCCGCTGATCAGCATCGCGTAGCCGGCGAGACCGAGCGTCGACACGTGCAGCCGCGCGCCGATCGACAGCCCGATCGACGGTACGCCGCTGCAGCGCAGCAGGTTGCGGAAGCAGCGCTGCTCCTGGCCGCGATTCACGTGCAGGTTCGGCGACGCGACCTCGTCCGCGCCGAGCCCCGTGCCTTCGAGCAGCGCGGCGCCGTCGATGTGCCGCACGCGGCACTCGTCCAGCGCGACCGCGATCGCGTGAACGGTGGCCGGAATATCTTCCTGGCGTCCGGCCGGGCGGGCGAGGCCGAGCGATGTGCGCAGGCTGCGCTCGGCCCGGCTCTGGTTGCGTTGGGAGCGGCTGTCCATGGTGCCGATACGGTGACGGGCGTGCACGGAACATAGCCGGAATGTCCGAAAAATGCCAGTGCGGCACAGCAGCATGCATGGCCGGACGATGCGATGCGTGACGCTGTGTCCTGAAATATCCCCCGATTACGTCCGTATTTCTCATTCGTCCGGGATTTTTTGGCGCACCACACTTTCTTCCGATCGCGCGCCGCCGTCGGCGCCGGGCGATCGAGAGTTGAAGTCATGAACGCCACCCACCCACGTGAGGACAGCATGGACAACGACAGGCCAGGCCGAACCGTATCGGCCGCCGCGACGCACGACGTCGGCGCGAGCGCGCATCGAGGCGACCCGGACGAGCGCCGCACGCCGCGTCTGCTCGGCCTCTCGACGCTGGTGATCTTCGGCCTCGCGTACATGCTGCCGATGACGGTGTTCACGACCTACGGCCTCGTCACGAGCGAGACGAACGGGCATCTGACGGCCGCCTATGCGGTCACGCTGGTCGCGATGCTGTTCACCGCGCGCAGCTACGGCCACATGGCGCGGCTGATGCCGAGCGCCGGTTCCGCGTACACGTTCGCGAGCCGCAACTTCGGCACCTCGGCCGGCTTCATGGTCGGCTGGGCGTTGCTGATGGACTACCTGTTCATCCCGATGATCAGCTACCTCGCGATCGGCATCTACATGAAGCAGATTTTCCCCGGCGTGCCGGCCAGCGTATGGATCGTCGGCAGCATCGCGCTGGTCACCGGGCTGAATATCGTCGGGATCCGGCTCGTCAACCGCGTGAACCTGATCCTGATCGCGAGCCAGTTCGTGTTCATCGCGATCTTCGTCGTCGCATCGGCGCGCGTCGCGGCCGGCGAAGGGCTGTCGATGACCGTCGCGTTGCCGTCGTCGGGCGACGCGCGCGCGATCTTCGCGGGCGCCGCGATCCTGTGCCTGTCGTTTCTCGGTTTCGATGCGGTCACCACGCTGTCGGAAGAGACGCGCGAGCCGCGGCGCACGGTGCCGCGCGCGATCCTGCTCTGCACGCTGGCGAGCGGCCTGCTGTTCATGCTGATCGCGTATGCCGGGCAAGTGGTGTTTCCCGACTGGCACGCGTTCAAGGATCTCGATTCGGCCAGCTTCGAATTGATGCGGCGCATTGGCGGCGGCACGCTGTCGGCGTTCTTCGTCGCGGTGTACGTGGCGGGCTGCTTCGCGAGCGCGATGGCCGGGCAGGCGAGCGTGACGCGCGTGCTGTTCGCGATGGGCCGCGATCGCGTGCTGCCCGAATGCGTGTTCGGCCACCTGCATGCGCGGCTGCATACGCCGGTGCGCGCGACGCTCGCGGTCGGCGTCGTGTCGCTGTCCGCGCTGTTCGTCACGCTCGACCTCGCGTCGACGATGATCAGTTTCGGTGCGCTCGTCGCGTTCGCGGTCGTGAACCTGTGCGTGATGCGCAGCTACCTGGGCCAGCGCGGGCACCGTCATGTCGCGGGCTGGATCACGTTCGGCGCGATGCCGGCGATCGGCTTCGCGATGAATGTATGGCTCTGGTCGGGACTGTCGCGCCAGACGTTCTACGTCGGCTTCGGCTGGCTCGTGCTCGGCCTCTGCCAGCTCGTGTGGCTCACGCGCGGCTTCACGCGCCCGGCGCCGACGCTGTCGATGCATTGAATGACCGGCGGCATGTCGCCGGTTCTGAAACCCTGAAGGAGGAGTGACCCATGAACGCTGTTGACGTCAATCCCGGTGCGGACCTGCAGGTGCTCGGCAAGCGCCACCTGCTGATGCATTTCACGCATGCCGATGCGTACCGCGAGAACGCGCTCACCGTGTTCGACCGCGGCGAAGGCTGCTGGCTCGTCGATCGCTACGGCAAGCGTTATTTCGACGGGCTGGCCGGGCTGTACTGCGTGCAGGTCGGCTACAGCCACGGTGCGGAGATCGGCGATGCGATCCGCGAGCAGATGGTCCGGCTGCCGTTCGCGACCAACTGGGGTTATGGCCACGAACCGGCGATCCGGCTCGCGCACCAGCTCGCGGCGCTCGCGCCCGAAGGCCTGAACCGCGTGTTCTTCACGTCGAGCGGCTCGGAGTCGAACGAATCGGCGATCAAGCTGGTGCGCCAGTATCACCAGTCGCGCGGCGAACCGCAGCGGCGCAAGTTCATCGCGCGGCGCGTCGCGTATCACGGCACGTCGTTCGGCGCGCTCGCGCTGAACGGGATGACGAATTTCCGCAAGCACTTCGAACCGTTGATGTCGGGCGTGCGGCACGTGAGCAACACGAAGCGCTACGGCCGCCCGGCGGGCGAGACGGAAGCGCAGTTCACACGCCATCTGCTCGACGAGATCGAATCGCTGATCGTGCAGGAGGGGCCGGATACCGTCGCCGCGCTCGTCGTCGAGCCGCTGCAGAACGCGGGCGGCAGCCTGACGCCGCCGGCCGGCTATGCGGCCGGGCTGCGCGACATCTGCGACCGGCACGGCGTGCTGCTCGTCGCGGACGAGGTGATCTGCGGGTTCGGCCGGCTCGGCGAATACTTCGGGTCGGCGCGCTACGGGCTGAAGCCGGACATCATCACGTTCGCGAAAGGCATCGCGTCGGGCTACGTGCCGCTCGGCGGCGTGATCGCGAGCGACGCCGTGGTCGACACGGTGCTCGACGGGCCGCAGCAGATGTTCCTGCACGGCGCGACGTACGGCGGCCATCCGGTCGCCTGCACGGCCGCGCTCGCGAACCTCGCGATCATGGCGCGTGAAGGGGTGCTCGAGAACGTCCGCGACAACGAAGCCGTATTCCGCCAGACGCTCGACGGGCTGCTCGAACTGCCGTGCGTCGGCGACGTGCGCGGCGACGGCTACCACTACTCGCTCGAACTCGTGACGGACAAGGCCGCGCGCCGCCGGGCGGCCGGTATCAGCGCGCAGGCGTTCGTGTCGACGATGCTCGCGCCCGCGATCTTCGACGCGGGGCTGCTGTGCCGTGCGGGCGTCGATCACGAAGGCACGCCGATCGTGCAGTTCTCGCCGCCGCTCGTGATGTCGCGCGACGAGATCGTGTGGTTCGTCGCGCAGATCCGCGACATCCTCGCCGACACCTATGCCCGGGCGACGCGCTGAGCGCGGCGTCGTTCATTTCAGAAGGAGCAACCGATGCGAACGTCACAACAGTCCTATATCGACGGCCAGTGGCTCGATCCGGCCGACGCCCGGTCGATCGACGTGATCGATCCGGCCACCGCGCGGCCCTATGCGCAGCTCAGGATCGGCGCCGCGGCCGACGTCGATCGCGCGGTCGGCGCGGCGAAACGGGCCTTCGACACGTATTCGCGCTGGCCGGTGGACGAGCGTGTCGCGCTGTTGCGGCGCGTGCTCGAGATCTACCAGCGCCGCTACGAAGAGGTCGCACGGACGATCAGCCGGGAAATGGGCGCGCCGATCGCGTTTGCGCGCGCGGCGCAGGCCGCGGTCGGCACCGCGCACCTGGAACAGACGATCCGCGCGCTGCAGTCGTTCCGCTTCAGCACGCAGACCGGTTCGCTGCTGGTGTCGCACGAGCCGATCGGCGTGTGCGCGCTGATCACGCCGTGGAACTGGCCGATCAACCAGATCGTGTGCAAGGTCGCACCGGCGCTCGCCGCCGGCTGCACGATGGTGCTCAAGCCGAGCGAGGTCGCGCCGTTCAGCGCGATCCTGTTCGCGGAAATCCTGCACGAGGCAGGCGTGCCGCCCGGCGTGTTCAACCTCGTGCACGGCTACGGGCATGAAGTGGGCGATGCGTTGTCGCGACACCCGGATGTCGACATGGTGTCGTTCACGGGCTCGACGCGCGCGGGTGTCGAGGTCGCGAAGGCGGCCGCCGATACCGTGAAGCGCGTGCACCAGGAGCTCGGCAGCAAGAGCCCGAACCTGATCCTGCCGGATGCCGACATCGAGGATGCCGTCACGCGCGGCGCGCGCAGCTGCTTCAGCAACAGCGGCCAGTCGTGCAATGCGCCGACGCGCATGCTCGTGCATGCGGATCATCTGGCGCTGGCCGAGCAGGCGGCGCGGCGCGAAGCGGAGCGTACCGTCGTCGGCGATCCGCGTTCGACGGAAACAGGCATCGGGCCGGTCGTCAGCCGCACGCAGTTCGACCGCATCCAGCACTTCATCCGGCTCGGGATCGACGAAGGCGCGACGCTCGTCGCCGGTGGTCCCGGCCGGCCGGAAGGGTTAGGCGACGGCTTCTACGTGCGGCCGACGGTATTCTCGAACGTCACGCCGGACATGACGATCGCGACCGAGGAAATCTTCGGGCCGGTGCTGTCGATCATGACCTACCGGACCGAGGAAGAAGCGATCGCGCTTGCGAACGATTCGGTGTACGGGCTCGCGGCCTACGTGCAGTCGAAGGATCTCGATCGCGCACGTCGCGTCGCGGCGAGGTTGCGGGTCGGCAACGTTCACATCAACTATCCGGCGTGGAACCCGGCCGCGCCGTTCGGCGGTTACAAGCGTTCGGGCAACGGGCGCGAGTATGCGGAGTTCGGCCTCGTCGAGTATCTGGAAACGAAGGGGACGACGGGGTACACGGACGGCAGCGCGTGATGATGCCCTGATCGCCCTGGGGACCGGGGCGGCGAACCGGTTCCTGCCGATGGCGGCGCCTCGCGTGGCGTTCGATCGGAACGGCACGTGGCCGCCCGCCGCGGGTGCGGCAGCAGTCCCCGGGCCGCCACGAAGCGGTCGGCCTTGATTCCACGCCGCGTGTGCCGCCGCTCAGCGGTCTTCGGGATCGGCCACGGCCGCATCGGCGCCCGCAACGGGAGCGGCGGCGCGCCGGCGAATCTCGGAATCGAGGATCAACCGCCCGCGCAGCTTGCCCTTCATCCGCTTCACATGCTTGGGCGCCTCGGTCATGTGCTCGACCATCAGCGCGCGGACGCGCTCGACGTCGCGCTCGCGCGCGGCCTGCAGGATCGCCTTGTGAATCGACACGTTCGCCTCGCCGAAGCGCTTGTGCTCGACGAGCGGCGTATCGTTCCGGAACTCGATCAACTGCCGGATCATCTCGTTGATCAGTTCGCAGCTGAAGCGCAGGAACGGATTCGGATTCGCGGCCGCAAGGATGTCGTGGAACGTCGTGTCCTCCTGCCGCTGGCGCAGCATGTGGCCGCGATCGTGCACGCCCGAGCCGCCGTCGCAGCACGCGATGTTCGCTTCCAGCGCCGCGAAGTCGCGCTCCGTCAGGTGCGGTACGGCGCCGGCGGCCAGCTCGGGTTCGAGCAGCTTGCGCACCGTATAGATGTCGTCGATCGACACGTCCTTGAAGAACAGGTAGTTCTGCAGGAGCTGCAGCGTGCGGTCGAGCGGCACCTCGACGACCATCCCGCCGCCCGACGGCCCCGTCGTGACCTTGATGAGCCCCTGCACCTCGAGCGACTTCAGCGCCTCGCGGATCGTGCTCTTGCTCACCGCATAGAGCTGCTGCAGCTCGGCCTCGCGCGGCAGGCGGTCACCGGGCTTCAGGTCCTTCTCGGTGATCAGCCGCTTGATCTCCTCGGCGACGAGATCGGCCCGCTTCGGCTGCTTGATTTCGACCGCGAGGCCCGCCCTGGCTCGGTCCATGACCATCTTCACGACTCCTTTGTCTGACTGCGCGCCGGGTCATCGTCGACGATCGGTCCCGGCGCGGGTACGGAATTTTGCCTGATTGACACCAATTTTGATCAACTCTAGCATCAGGTTCATTCTATTTATCATGATAAATAGGATCAACCGGCGACGCGCATCCTGCAGGGCGTGGGTACGGTTTGGCAGTCGGTCGCATCGTGTGTCCCCCTTTATCAGGAGCGTCAACTTGAATCGCCGAGAACTGTTGAAACTGGCCGCGCTGTCGGCCGTGCCGGGCGCGCTCGGCAGCATGTCGTCCCGTGTCGCGTTCGCGCAGGGCTCGCCCATCCAGCTTGCGTGCCCGGTGCCGATGTCCGGCCCGTTCGCGGCCAACGGCAAGTACGCCGATCTCGGCATGCAACTGGCCGTCAAGCAATACGGCAAGGTGCTCGGCGCGCCGCTCGCCTATACGTCGCTCGACACCGAGGGCAAGCCCGCGACCGCCGTGCGGCGCGTGCAGGAGATCGCGCAGCAGAAGGGCGTGCGTTTCTTCGCGGGCGGCATCCTGTCGTCCGAATCGCTGGCGATGGGCAAGGAAGTCCAGAAGGCGGGCGGCGTGTTCATCACGACGGCCGGCGCGGACGAGATCACCGGCAAGGATTGCAACGCGGCGACCTTCCGCTGGTCGGTGCCGACCTTCGGCGCGATCGAGCAGACGGTGCGCCCGCTGGTCCAGATGCTGCCGAAGGCGAAGCGCTGGTACACGATCACGCCGCAATACGTGTTCGGCGACGGCCTGCTGTCGGCCGCGAAGGCGATCTTCAAGGAGAAGGGCATCGAGCACGTCGGCAACAGCTACCACTCGCTCGCCGAAAAGGAGTTCAGCGGTTATCTGACGAATGCGGCGGCCGCGCAGCCCGACGTGCTGCTGATCCTGAACTTCGGCTCGCAATCGTCGGACACGCTGCGCCAGGCCGTCAGCTTCGGGATGAAGCGCAACTGCACGATCCTGCTTGCGTGGGCATCGGGCCTCGAGCAGTTCGAGGCGCTCGGTCCGGACATCTGCGACGGCGTGTATTTCGGCGCGCAGTACTGGCACGGCATCGATGCGCCGCTGAACCGCGATCTCGTGAAGCGCGCGAATGACGCGTTCAAGGCGAACCCGAACTACAGCCTCGCGGGTTCGTACATCTGCACGAAGATCCTGATCGACGCGATGGTGAAGGCCGGCAGCGCCGATCCGAAGAAGGTTGTTGCGGCGATGGAAGGGATGAAGTACGACGGCCTCACGGGGCCGGAGGAAATCCGCAAGGGCGATCACCAGGTCCTGAAGAACTACTACCTGCTGAAAGGCAAGCCGAAGAGCCGGATGAAGAACGCGGACGACTATGCCGACATCGTCAGCTCGGGCCAGTCGTTCCTGCCGGTCGACAAGACGGGCTGCAAGCTCGCGTGACGCAGTGCATGCGTTCGCGGCGCCTCGTGTGCCGCGGGCGTCCGTTACCTTCCTTTCCGACACGGAAGCCATGAACGTCTATCTGCTGCAGATCGTCAACGGCATCGGCGTGGGCATGCTGTATTTCCTGCTCGCCGTCGGCCTGTCGATCGTGTTCGGCCTGCTGCGCTTCGTGAATTTCGCTCACGGCGCGTTCTACCTGCTCGGTGCGTATCTCTGCTACCAGGCGCTGCAATGGTCGGCGAATTTCTGGGTCGCGCTCGCGATCGTGCCGCTCGTCGTCGGCGCGTTCGCGTGGGGCGTCGAAAAACTCGTGCTGCGCCATGTGTACGCGCAGCAGCACGAATTCCACATCCTCGCGACCGTCGGGCTCGCGCTCGTGCTGCAGGAGTGCGCGATCCTCGCGTGGGGGCCGCTCGGCGACAACGTGCCGCCGCCCGACGCGCTGAACGGCGTCGTGATCTGGGGCGGCTTCGTCTACCCGAAGTACCGGCTGTTCGTGATCGGGTTCACGGCCGTGCTCGCCGCGTTGCTGTGGTGGGTGCTCGAAGGCACGCGGCTCGGCAGCACGGTGCGCGCGGGCAGCGAGTCGACGGAGATGGTGTCGCTGCTCGGCATCAACGTGACGCGCGTGTTCAGCCTCGTGTTCGCGCTCGGTGCGGCGACGGCCGCGCTGGCCGGCGTGCTAGCCGCACCGATCCGCGGCGTCGATCCGTTCATGGGTATCGAGGCGCTCGGTGTCGCGTTCGTCGTGGTCGTCGTCGGCGGGATGGGGAATTTTCTCGGCGCGCTGGTCGGCGGGCTGCTGGTCGGCATCGTGCAGAGCCTGATGAGCACGCTGTGGCCGGAAGGCGCGCGGTTGATGATTTATGTCGCGATGGCGGCCGTGCTGCTGTTGCGTCCGAACGGTTTGCTGGGGAGGGCCGCATGATCCAGTCGTCGAAACCGCTGCCGCCGGGCGCGGCGGCGTCGCAACGCCCGCAGCCGTGGCGCGGCATGCTGCAGCGGCCGGAAGGCTGGCTGGCGGTGATCGCCGCGTGCGTGCTGCCGCTCGTGTTGAGTTCGGGGTCGCTCGCGACCGAAGTGCTGGTGTTCGCGCTTGCCGCGCTCGGCTGCAACCTGCTGCTCGGCTATACGGGACTGTTGTCGTTCGGGCAGGGCATCTTCTTCGGGCTCGGCAGTTACACGGCGGGGCTGGTGCTGACGCGCGGCGTCGAGTCGGTGACGGCCGCGCTGGCCGCGGCCGCGGTGCTCGGCGCCGTCGCGGCCGCGCTGGTCGGCTGGTTCTCGATCCGGCAGCGCGGCACCTATTTCGTGATGCTGACGCTCGCGTTCGGACAGTTGTTCTACTTCCTCGCGTATACGACGCCGGATGTGACGGGCGGCGACAACGGGTTGCTCGACATCCCGCGCCCCGCGCTGTCCGCGTTCGGGCATCCGCTCGTCGTGCTCGATTCGCCGTGGCGCTACTACGGTTTCGTCGCGGTGCTGTTCGTCGCGGTGTTCTGGCTGCTGCTGCGCGTGTCGCGCTCGGTGTTCGGCCGGACGCTGCTCGCGATTCGCGACAACGAGGCGCGCGCGGCGGCGGCCGGCTACGACGTGAAGCGCTTCAAGCTCGCGGCGTTCGTGATCTCGGGCGCGGTCACGGGCCTCGCGGGGGCGCTGCATGCATTGATGACGGGCATCGCGCCGCTGTCGAACATCGACTACCACACGAGCGAGGTGATCCTCGTGATGACGGTGATCGGCGGCACGGGCAACCTGTTCGCGTCGGTGCTCGGCGCGGCGTTCTACGTGTTGTTCGCGGACTGGCTGTCGACGTTGTGGCCGCGCTGGCTGCTGCTGCTCGGCCTCGTGCTGATCGCGGTCAGCCTGTTCATGCAGCGCGGGTTGTGGGGGCTCGGCGAACGCGTCATCGCATCGCTGCGGCGTAACGATCGCACTGCGGCCACGGTCAAGGAGCAGCCATGAGCGAAGCGATTCTCGAAGCGCGCGGCGTCGTCAAGCGCTACGGCAAGTTCACCGCGCTGGGCGGGGTCGACCTGCGGATCATGCCGCGCACTGTGCATTCGGTGATCGGCCCGAACGGGGCAGGCAAGACGACGCTGTTCCATACGCTGACGGGCACGCTGCCGATCACGTCGGGCTCGATCCTGTTCGACGGTCACGACGTGTCGCGCGAACCCGATCACAAGCGCGTGCGGCGCGGGATTGCACGCTCGTTCCAGGTGACGAGCCTGTTTCCGAACCTGAGCGTGCGCGAGAACCTGCGGGTTGCCGCGCAGGGCGTCGATTCGCGTCGCGCGCTGAATCCGTGGACGCCGCCGCGCGGTGCGCTCGCGCACGACGGCATCGTCGACGAGGTGCTCGAGCGGCTCGGCCTGCAGCGGTTCGCCGACACCGCGTCCGGCGTGCTGTCGCATGGCCAGCAGCGCAGGCTCGAGGTCGGCATGGCGCTGGCGGCGCGGCCGCGTGCGATCTTCCTCGACGAGCCGACGTCGGGCATGGGGATCGACGATCTCGACGACATGAAGGCACTGATCCGCGGCCTGCGCGACGACTACACGGTCGTGCTGATCGAACACAACATGGGCATCGTGATGGACATCTCGGACACGATCACGGTGATGCAGCAGGGGCGCGTCCTGGTCGAAGGCAAGCCCGATGCGATTCGCGGCGACGCGCGCGTGCGCAGCGCCTATCTCGGCAACATGATCACGGGAGGCCGCGCATGATGCTCGACGTGAAGGACGTGCACGCCTGCTACGGCAAGAGCCACGTGCTGCAGGGTATTTCGCTGAACGTCAATGAAGGCGAGACGGTGACGCTGCTCGGCCGCAACGGCGCGGGCAAGTCGACGACGCTCAAGACGATCGCGGGCGTCGTCGTGCCGACCGCCGGCACGGTGACGTTCGACGGCCGGCCGGTGTCCGGGCAGCCGGCGCACCGGATCGCCGCGCGCGGCCTGTGCTTCGTGCCCGAGCATCGCGGCATTTTCCGGCTGCTGTCGGTCGAGGAAAACCTGCGGCTCGGCGCGCGCCGCGATTCGCCGTGGCAGCTCGACGACATCTACCGGATCTTTCCGCGCCTGAAGGAGCGCCGCCGCAACGGCGGCGGGCAGTTGTCGGGCGGCGAGCAGCAGATGCTCGCGATCGGCCGCGCGCTGATGAATCATCCGCGGCTGCTGATGCTCGACGAGCCGGTCGAGGGGCTCGCCCCGGTGATCGTCGAGGAGATCGTCGAGCAGTTGAAGCAGATCAAGGCCGCCGGCGTCGCGATCCTGCTCGTCGAACAGAACCTCGAAGTGTGCACGCAGCTCGCGGACCGCCACTTCGTGATCGAGCAGGGCGTGATCGTCTACGAAGGCAGCAATGCCGCGTTCGCGGCCGATCATGACGTGAAGGACCGGTACCTGGGCGTCGGCGTCGCATGAACGCCGTACCCTTTCAATGCGAGGAATGGCAACGATGCAAGTAGAGCATTTGACTCCGGGCGTCGCGGCGTCCGGCTTGCGCGTCGATGGCGCACGGCTGTGGGACAGCCTGATGCGGCTCGCGCGGATCGGCGCGACCGACAAGGGCGGCGTGTGCCGTCTCGCGCTCACCGAACTCGATCGCGACGCACGCGACCTGTTCGTCGCGTGGGCGAAGGAAATCGGCTGCACGGTGCGTGTCGACGCGATCGGCAATATCTTTGCGCGGCGGGCGGGCGAACGCGACGACCTGCCGCCCGTGGCCACGGGCAGTCATATCGACACGCAGCCGACGGGCGGCAAGTTCGACGGCAACTACGGCGTGCTTGCCGGCCTCGAGGTGCTGCGTACGCTCGATGACGCCGGCGTGCGTACGCGCGCGCCGCTCGAGGTGGCCGTCTGGACCAACGAGGAAGGTTCCCGTTTCGTTCCGGTGATGATGGGGTCCGGCGTGTTCTCGGGCGCATTCACGCTCGATCATGCACTCGTGCAATGCGACCGCGATGGCGTGTCGGTGCGCGACGCGCTGGCCGCGATCGGCTATGCGGGCGATGCGACCGGCGCGCATCCGGTCGGCGCGTATTTCGAAGCGCATATCGAGCAGGGGCCGGTGCTGGAGGCGCACGACACGACGATCGGCGTGGTCGAGGGCGCGCTCGGACAGCGCTGGTACGACGTGACCGTACACGGCATGGAAGCGCATGCGGGCCCGACGCCGATGGAGCTGCGGCGCGACGCGCTGCTGGTGGCGGCCGATCTCGTGCGTGCGGTGAACGGCATCGCGCGCGCACATCCGCCGCACGGCCGCGGCACGGTCGGCTGGGTCGACGTGCATCCGAATTCGCGCAACGTGATTCCCGGCCGGGTGACGCTGACCGTCGACCTGCGCGCGGCCGACGACGCGACGCTGGCGGCGATGGATGCGGAACTGCGTGCGACATGCGCGGACCTGTACGCATCAACCGGCATGCGGATCGACGTCGAGCAGGTCGTGTACTTTCCGCCGCAGCCGTTCGACGCGGCGCTGGTCGAGCAGGTTCGCGCCGGTGCGAGCGCGCTCGGGCTGTCGTCGATGAACGTGATCAGCGGCGCGGGCCACGACGCCGTGTATCTCGCGCGTGTTGCGCCGACCGCGATGATCTTCGTGCCGTGCAAGGACGGGATCAGCCACAACGAGATCGAGGACGCCGATCCGGCGCATCTGGAAGCCGGCTGCAACGTGCTGCTGCAGGCGATGCTGGGCGCTGCCGGGATCGCGGAGGGCGCTGCGCGATGAAGATCCTGATCGCCCGGATGAACCACGAGACCAACACGTTCTCGCCGGTGCCGACGCCGCTCGCCGCATTCGGCCGCAACGGCCCCGACTGGGGCGACGACGCGTATCGTGCGAACCGCGGGATGCGCACCGCGATGGCCGCGTTCATCGACGCGGCCGCGCGCGAAGGCGCCGACATCGTGACGCCCGTGTCGGCGGCCGCGAACCCGAGCGGGCCGGTCGCGGCCGACGCGTATGCGGCGATCTGCGATGCGATCGTCGCGGCCGCGCCCGGTTGCGACGCGGTGATGCTCGACCTGCACGGTGCGATGGTCGCCGAGCAGAGCGCGGACGGCGAGGGCCACCTGCTCGCGCGCGTGCGCGCGGCGCTGCCCGATGCGCCGATCGCGGTCGCGCTCGACCTGCATGCGAACGTCACGCAGAAGATGGTCGATCACGCGGACGTGATCGTCAGTTTCAAGACCTATCCGCACGTCGACATGTACGAGACCGGCGAGCATGCGGCACGGTTGCTGTTCGACCGGCTTCACGGCCGCGCGCGGCCTGTGCTCGCATGGCGGCAGCCGCCGCTGATGACGTCGACGCTGCGCAGCGCGAGCGCGGACGGCGCGATGCGGCGCGCGGTGGAGGCCGCGCGTGCGGCCGAAGCCGACGGGATGCTGGCGGTATCGGTGCTGCCCGGCTTTTCGCTCGCGGATATTCCCGCACCGTGCATCAGCGTCGTGGTGGTGGCCGACGGCGACCGTGCCGCGGCCGACGCGGTTGCCGAGCGCATCGCGCGGCAGATCTGGGACGCGCGCGACGAATTCGTCTATCGCAGCGCACCGCTTGCCGACTCGGTCGCGCAGGCCGCGGCGCTCGCGCGCGGCGCGGACCGCCCCGTGCTGTTGCTCGATCACGGCGACAACTGCATGTCGGGCGGCCCGTGCGACACGATGGACCTGCTCGAGGCCGCGCTCGCGCAGGGGCTCGACGGCATCGTCAGCGGGCCGTTGTGCGACCCCGAAGCCGTGGCGGCGCTGATCGACGCGGGCGTCGGCGCAACCGTCACGGTGCCGGTCGGCAACCGGCTGCCGTCGCACGGCGGCGTGCGGCGCGAGCCGTTCCGTGCGACGGGCGTCGTGCGCGCGATCACCGACGGCGAATACGTGATCACGGGGCCGACGTACACGGGGCAGCGCGCATACATGGGGCGGGCTGCCGTGCTCGACATCGGCGCGGCCACGCTCGTCGTCACCGAGCGTACGCAGGAGCCGTGGGATCTCGGCGTGTTCGAGAGCGTCGGCGTCGATCCGCGCCGGGCCCGCTTCCTGCTGCTGAAGTCGCGGATGTATTGCCGGCCGGTATTCGTGCCGATCGCGGCCGCGCTGGTCGAATGCGACAGCCGCGGCGTGACGAGCTCGGACTACGGGCTGTTCCGCTACGAGCGGCTCGCGCGGCCGGTGTATCCGCTCGACGACGTGGCACGGTGGGAGTCGGGCGCGCGATCGGCTGCGTGACGGGCCGGCGCGCGAGACGCCGGATTCGCGCGCTTTCGGGCATCATGCGATGGCTCCGGCCCGTCGAGCAGCAGGGCCGGGCAATCCATTGCGTCCGCAACCGATCCGGAGAACCGACCGCCATGCATTCGAATCCCTTCCGCCTGCGCAGCGCGCGCCTGCTCGCCGCGCTGACCTTCGCCACGACGGCCGTTGCCGCGCACGCCGCCGACTGGATCGTGTCCGGCAACGACGGCAAGTACCAGCGTGTCGAGGGCCGCGACACCTATCTGCCGTCTCCGCCGGCCGACACGCTGACGCTGCTCGATGCGAGCACGTTCCCGCCGAAGGTCGCGCTGCAGGTCGACGTCGAGAACGGCATCCAGGGGCCGCCGCAGGCCGTCGCGATCACGCCCGACGCGAAGCTCGCGCTCGTCGGCGCACCGACGCGCTACGACACGGCCGCGAAGCAGCTCGTGTTCGACACGTTCCTGCAGGTCGTGAATCTCGGCGCCGCACCGCCCGCGATCACGCGCATCGAGCTCGGCACGCATCCGCAAGGGATCGCGATCGACCGCTCGGGCCGGCTCGCGCTCGTCGCCAATGTCGACGGCAGCGTGTCGATCCTGCGCATCGACGGCACGCAGGTGACGCTCGACGGCAGCCTGAAGATCGGCAAGAAGCGGCTGGCCGGGATCAGCTTCACGCACGATGGCAAGCATGCACTCGTGTCGCTGCGCGACGAGCAGGGCGTCGCGGTGCTGAACGTCGACGACGGCAAGGTGACCGACAGCGGCACGCGTTTGAGCACGGGCGTCGCGCCTTACACGATCGACGTGTCGAGCGACAATCGCTGGGCCGTCGTCAGCAACGTGGGGCTGGCGGGGCTGCCGGGTTATACGGGCACGCTCGCGGGCGACGCCGATTCGGTCGCACTGGTCGACGTGTCGCGCGTGCCGTTCCGCACGGTCCAGTACCTGACGGTGCCGTCGCTGCCGGAAGGCGTCGCGATCTCGCCGGACGGCAAATGGATCGCCGTGCAGGCGATGGACGGCTCGAACCTGACACCGGACAACCCGGGCCGCCACGCGCACGGCAAGGTGCTGCTGTTCGCGATCCGCGACGGCCAGGCCGTGAAGGTGAACGAGGTGCCCGGCGGCGAAGCCGCGCAGGGCATCGCGTTTACCGCCGACAGCCGGCACGTGATCGTGCAGTTCAACATCGAACGGCAGCTTGCGCTGTATGTGGTCGAAGGCGGCAAGCTGCGCGACACGGGCAAGCGGATCGCGCTGACGGGCGGGCCGTCGTCGTTGAGGACGCTGCCGCGCTGACGCGCGCGGCATGCCCGCTCGTTCTTCTCCGCGAGTTCATGCGGCGCCCGGCTTCGCCGGGCGTCCGTCGCCCACACTCGTTCACGCCGCCGCCGCAATGCAACAAATGGCGGCAATTCATGCCCGAAGCACTTGGCTTCAGATTGTTTAGTTAAACAAACTGAAAATTCGGGAAACTTCCTGTAGTGCATAAACAGTCGTTGCGGCACTGTAAGCCCTCGGGAAGCGGGTGGCATTCCCGGAAACTGGAGGGCGCGACGGTTGCGACAGCAACGATCTCCATCGCCGGATTAATCATTTTAATCAACGGTACTAATCAAAAAAATGAAAAATTCGCGACTCATGCTTGTCGCTGCACTGGCCTGTGCAGCGCTTGCCGCATGTGGCGGCGACGACGTGAACGGTGTTTCGACGGCCACGAACACAGCCGGCGATACGCTGTCGATGGTGCCGCCGGCGACTTCGGTGCCGTCCCCGCAGCCGCAGCCCGGTCGATCGACCGCGCCCAAGCGTACCGACATGCAGCTGACCGGGTTCGTCAACCCGCTCATCGGCACGCAGGTCAACCCGGATTCGGGTTATGCGGGCAACGTGAGCCCGGGCGCGATGGTGCCGTTCGGCATGGTGAACTTCGGGCCGAACACGCCGCGCCGCGACTTCAACGGCTCGGGTGGCTATCTGTCGTCGGGCGGCTCGGGCGGCACGATCGACTTCTTCAGCGTGACGCATCTGAGCGGCGTCGGCTGCCCGGGGCAGGGCGCGGTCGCGATGCTGCCGACCGATGCGGCGACGGCGGTGGCATCGGGCGGCCGGCCGATCGGTATCGGGTACAGGTATGCCGATGAAACGGCCCAGCCCGGCTACTACAAGGTGCGCCTCGCGAACGGCATCGTGACGGAGCTGAGCGCGACGGCGCGCGCCGGCATCGCGCGTTTCACGTACACGAACAAGGACAAGGGCTTTTTCTCGATCGATGCGAAGCTGAACGGCAACAGCGATTCGGGCAGCACGAAGGTCACCGCGAACAACGTCGCGCTGGCGGTCGCGAGCGACGGCAAGTCGCTGAGCGGACAGGCCGTGGCGCCGGCATTCTGCACGCCGTACGGTACGGTCTGGAATGCGCCCGTGTATTTCCACGCGACCTTCGACAAGCCGCTGCGCAGGCAGACCGGCACGTCGTCGGTGAACACGGCCAGCAACGGCGCGGCGACGCTGCAGTTCGACCTGACCGACGCGGACCGGACGGTGACCGTGAAGATCGGGATCTCGTCCGTCAGCCTCCGGAATGCGCGGGCGAACCTGAAAGGCGAGGGTGACAAGCTCACGTTCGACGACGCGCGGGCGAACGCGTCCGGCCTGTGGAACGACCGGCTCAACACGATCCAGATCGACCAGGCCGCGAATCCGTCCTCGCTCGATGCGACACAGAAGGCCAACCTCACGAAGTTCTACACCGCGCTCTACCGCGTGTTCGGCACACCGACGCTCTACAGCGACGCGAACGGCGAATTCCGCAGCATGCGTCAGCCGAGGAACGCGGACGGCAGCTATCCGAAATCGGTCGACCAGACCGGCACGATTCCGCCGCGCGCGACGGCGAAGGTCGGCGACTACGCGTTCCGGCGCGCCGACGGCTCACAGGGCGGCGCAGGCGCACACTACACCGGCTTCTCGCTGTGGGATACCTACCGGTCGCAGGTGCAGCTGCTGGCGATGCTCGCGCCGAAGGAATCGAGCGACATGATGCAGTCGCTCGTCGTCGACGCATTGCAGTGCGGCGCCTTTCCGCACTGGGTCGACGGCAGCGACGACTCGACGCCGATGGCCGGCGACAACGCACTGAACGTGATTGCCGGCGCGTACAAGTTCGGCGCGACCGATTTCGACCTGGTGTCGGCCGCGCGGCTGACGAAGCAGTCGGTATTCGATCCTTCGAGCGCATGCAACGACCGCACGAGCGCGGCGGGGCTCGCCAATTTCCTGGCCGCCCATTACCTGTCGCAAAGCGACGACGGCCATTCGTCGTCCGCGACCATCGAGCGCGTGCTGAGCGATCGTTCGGCCGCCGCGTTCCTGCAGGCGCTACCGGCGAGCGTGCTGAACGCGCCGTCGGTCGGCGTGACGCCCGACAACATCGGCGCGCTGTACACGCGAGCCGGATGGTGGCGCAACCTCTTCGACTACACGAACAAGGTGATCGCCGCGCGCAACGCACCGCCGTCCGGTTCGGCGCCCGGCACGCTGGGCACGCTCGTGCCGGGCGCGTTCCATGAGTCGACCGAGCCGAACTACTTCTGGACCTTCGCGCAGGACTGGACCGCGCTGATCAACGCGATCGGCGGCAAGCAGGCGGCCGTCGCGCGGCTGAACAACCTGTTTGCGATCACGACGCCATTCTCGACCGTGCCGGGCTCCGCCGACCTGAACGGCGGCGAATCGTCCACCCGCCTGTACATCGGCAACGAACCGTCGTTCCAGTCGCCGTGGGGATACAACTGGGCCGGCCAGCCGAGCGGCGCGCAGTACGTCCTGCCGATTATCATGTCGAAGGCGTTCACGACCGCGCGCGACGGCCTGCCGGGCAACGACGACATGGGCGCGACGTCGAGCTGGTACGTGTGGGCGGCGCTCGGCATGTTCCCGGTCATTCCGTCGGAAGCCGGGCTCGCGTTGTCCACGCCGCAATTCAGCGGGATCACCGTCTGGCTCGGCAACGGCAAGACACTGCGGCTCGACAGCGACAAGCAGGTCGCGATGGACGCGTCGGGTCGTCCGTCGTTCGCGTACATCCAGTCGCTGAAGGTCAACGGTGCGGACTATGCCGGGTCGTGGCTGCCGCTCGGCACGATCGCCAACGGCGGGACGATGCGCTACACGCTGTCCGCGACGCCGACGCAATGGGCGGCTGCCGACAACCTGACGCCGCCGTCCGGGCCGAACGCGGACTACACGCGCATGACGGCTGGCGCGCACTGACGGTGGCGCCATCACGGAGTGCGCGTGGCGGCTCGACCGTCCCGACCGCGGATCGGGGCTCGGCGGTGTGCCGCCGGCGTGCCGACGGGCGTTACGGACGCAGCAGATCGAACCCGCCGAACACGACGACACCGCTGAGCGCGATCATCGCGACGGAGTGCTGGCCGAAGTAGAGAATCGCGGCGGCAAGCCACGTCGTGATGCAGAAGGCGCCGATGCGGGCCATCGTGTGTTCCTCGAATACATGATGAATGAAGCGCGCGCCGCACGGCGCTCGCCGCTCGAACCGGCGAGCGGGTCACGGAGGCAGGCGGAACAGGCGACCCGCTGCGCCGCGATGGCGGCGTCGGCACGCGTGGCATGCCGCGCCCGACAGGGCGGGAGTCGATACCGGCGCGGTAGCACGCGAACGCCCGAAGGCGGTCGACGCGCGGTTCCGGCCGGCGAAGCCGCGATTTTACCAGCGCCGCGGTGGTGCCATTCTGGCCCTTTCGCGACTGAAACGGCGATCGGTCGGCGCATCCGTCCGACCCCGATACTCAAGTTTCGTGTGACGAATGCCGTAAACGAATTGGAAGGCATTTCCCGCCCCGTCACGATTCGTTTACCGACCCAGGGACCGACACGATGCAGATCGATTTCTCCACGACCGCGCGCGCCTCGCTGGCGGACAGCGGCGTGAGCGCAAACCCATCGGCCGCCGCGGCCGCGACCTCGTCCGCCGACGGCACGACGGCTGCCCCGGGCAGCACCGGCACGACGGGGACGAGCAGTACCACCGGCGCGAAGGCGGCCGGCGATACCGGCGAAACGCTCGGCGCATCGGGTGCGTCGTCGGCGGAGGACCCGGCCGTCACGCAGTTGAAGGCATTGATCGAGCGGCTGCAGAAGCAGCTCGCGACGCTGGAACGGCAGATGGCGGACGCGGCCCGGCGCGCGAAGGACGATCCGTCCGCCGTCATCGAGCAGCAGACGCTGGGCGCGCAAGCCAGCTCGATCTCGGCGGCGCTGTCGACGGCGATCTCGCAACTCGCGGCGGCGCTCCAGAAGTCGGGCAACGCGTCGTCGGGCGGGCTGGTGTCGACCCAAGCCTGACGGCTTCGGGCCGCGCGGCCCGCACGCATTACAATCGCAAGCGCGTCTCCCTCGAAAGGACGGCAAAACGATGCATGCGGAACCCGACGACGACGAACTCGTCCGCTTCGACGCCCACGGCGGCACGCCGCTGCCGGCGGCCGAGGTCGAAGGCTGGCTGGAACACGACGGCGCGCGCATCTGGCACGCGTCGTTCGGCCATGGGCCGCCGGTCGTGCTGCTGCACGGCGGCCTCGGTCACGGCGGCAACTGGGGCAACCAGGTGCCGGCGCTGCTCGCGGCCGGCTACCGCGCGATCCTGATCGACAGCCGCGGCCACGGCCGCAGCACGCGCGACGCGCAACCCTATTCCTACGAACGCATGGCGTCGGACGTGCTGGCGGTGCTCGACGCGCTGCATGTCGACCGCGCGCGCTTCGTCGGCTGGAGCGACGGTGCGTGCGTCGCGCTCGTGCTGGCGGCCCGTGCACCGGCCCGCGCGGCCGGCGTGTTTTTCTTCGCGTGCAACATGGACCCGAGCGGCACGAAGGAGGTGGTGCCGGGCCCGCTGATCGACCGCTGTTTCGTGCGGCACCGCAAGGACTACGCGCAACTGTCCGCGACACCCGATCAGTTCGACGCATTCGTCGCGGCCGTCAGTGAAATGATGCGCACGCAACCGAATTACACGGCGGGGGATCTCGCGGCGATTGCCGTGCCGGTCGCGATCGTGCAGGGCGAGCACGACGAATTCATCCGCCCCGAGCATGCCGCGTATCTGGCGGACACGATTCCGGGCGCGACGCTGACGATCCTGCCCGGCGTCAGCCATTTCGCGCCGCTGCAGCGCCCCGCGCAATTCAACGCGGCGATGCTGGCGTTTCTCGACCGGCTGCCGCGGTGATCGTACGCGCCCGCCGGGCCGCATGCGTCGTCCGGCCGATGCGGATTCTTCTCGCCGGCCGTCGTACTCCGTCGTTCCAGAAAAACAATCGTTCGGGACTCAGATCATGCGCGTCATCCTGATTTGCCTTGCATTCCTGATTGGCGATGCCCACGCCGGGCCGTTTGCATCCGACCTGCACGAATCGGTGGATACGGTCGACGTCAAGGTGAAGGATTTCTACGGCAAGGAAGATACCGGCACGGTCGCGATCACGCGGTTCATGCCGAGCGGGAACGGCCCATTCCCGATCCTGCTTCTCAATCACGGGCGCAATGCGCAGGATCGTGTCTCACCGGCGCGATTTCGTTATACGCAACAGGCCAGGTTCTTCGTCAGCAAAGGATTTGCCGTATTCGAACCGACGCGGATCGGATACGGGCGATTCGGCACGCAGTTCGATCCGGAATACAGCGGCGCATGTCGCCACAAGGATTATCACCCGCTGGTCGACGCGGCACGCGCCGAGGAGCGCGCGGTACTGGACTACGCGAAACACCAACCGAACGTCGACCCGAATCGCATCGTCATCGTCGGTCAATCGGTAGGCGGCCTCATCACGACGGCGATGGCGGCCGACAATCCGGACGGCGTGGTCGCGGCGATCAATTTCGCCGGCGGCGCCGGCGGCGATCCCGTCCAGCACCCCGGGGCGCCGTGTCAGGGCGAACTGATGGAAGCGATGTTTTCAAGCTTCGGAACCACGGCGCGTGTCCCGATGCTGTGGATCTACACGGAGAACGACCGGTACTTCGATCCGACCTACAGCGGCGCGTGGTACAAGGCCTTCGTCCGTGCGGGCGGCGACGCGGATTATCGGCTGCTGCCGCCGTTTTCCGACAACGGACACCTGCTGTTCTCGCGTGGCATCGACCTCTGGCAACCCGTCGTGTCCGAATTTCTCGAGCATCACGGCTTTCCTTCCGCACACCAGCCTTGACCCGCATCGCGGTCGAGCCTCGATCGCGGCAGGCGCGGCGGCACCCGTGACGATGCGTGATGCCGCGGGTCTCATAAGAATTTCTTTAGGCTCGCGCAACATATCGTCGATTGTTGGCGGCCGGCCGGCGGCGGATAGTCCTGCATCGACAGGCCGGCCAGAACGATCGCCGTGCGGCGCGTAGCGGCCTGTTGCTCATGCAACCATCCGATACCAAAGGAACCGCAACGATGCGATTCACCATGACCCGCTTCGCCGCGACGCTGCTCGTCGCCGCCTGCGCCACCACCGCGGCCGGCCGCGCGGCCGCCGCCGTGCAGGACGACATCCGCGACACCGTGACCCGCCACGTCGCCCCGCTGATGAAGCAGTACGCGATTCCCGGCATGGCGATCGGCATCGTCGCCGACGGCAAGCCTTACGTGTTCGACTACGGCGTGATGTCGAAGCAGACCGGCAAGCCCGTCACCGGCGGCACGCTGTTCGAGATCGGCTCGGTCAGCAAGACGCTGACCGCGACGCTCGCATCGGACGCGCAGGAGGGCGGCGAGCTGTCGCTCGCGGACCCGGTCGCCAAGTATCTGCCCGAACTGCAGGGCAAGCCGTTCGGCGTCGTCACGCTGCTCCAGCTCGGCACGCACACGCCCGGCGGGACGCCGCTGCAGGTGCCCGACAGCATTCGCGACGACGCCGGCCTGATCCGCTATCTCGACGCGTGGCGGCCCGAGTATGCGCCGGGCACGCACCGCAAGTATTCGAACGTCGCGATCGGCATGCTCGGGTGGCTCACCGCGAAGGCCATGCACAAGGACTTCGCGGCGCTGATGGAGCAGCGGCTCTTTCCCGCGCTCGGCATGACGCACACGTACATCAACGTGCCCGACGCACGCATGGCCGATTACGCGCAGGGCTATACGAAGGACGGCAGGCCGGTCCGGATGACGCAAGGCATGCTGTGGCAGCCGGCCTACGGCGTGCGGACCACGGCGGCGGACCTGTTGCGCTTCGTGCAGGCGAACATGGGGATGATCCAGACGGCGCCGCGCCTGCAGCGCGCGATCGACCGCACGCACGCCGGTTATTTCCGCGCGGGGCCGCTGACGCAGGACCTGATCTGGGAACAGTATCCGTACCCGGTCGCGCTGCCGACGCTGCTCGAAGGCAACGCACCGAAGATGCTGTACGACGCGGTACCGGCCAGCGCGATCAAGCCGCCGCTGGCGCCGAACCCCGATACGTGGATCAACAAGACCGGCTCGACCGGCGGCTTCAGCACGTATGTCGCATTCGTGCCGTCGAAGCGGATCGCGATCGTGATGCTCGCGAACGGCAGCGTGCCCATCGAGGACCGCGTGAAGGCCGCGTACGGGATTCTCGGGTCCCTTGGCGCCGGGCGGTAACGCTTCCGCGAGCGGCGGCGACAGGGGTGGGGCGCGATGGCGCGTGCGAGCCGTGTCGCCGTCGCTTACCCGGCCGGTTGCTCGTCGTAGGCGACGAAGATCTTCCGCGTGCGTTCGACGACTTCCCAGGTGCCGCGAAAGCCGGGGGGAATCACGAAGCGGTGGCCCGCGCGCACGGTCTTCCGGTTGCCCTCGGTGTCGGTGATCACGGACGTGCCCTCCAGGATCTCGCAGTACTCCGCTTCCGTATAGGCGACATGCCAGCATCCCGGCGTGCTTTCCCAGATGCCGGTCGAGAACCGCCCGCACGGACTCGCGAAGCCCGGCGTGAGCGTCTGCAGCGGATCGCCGGAGATCAGCTTCTCGGGCGACACGCGGTACTGCGTGGGCGCACCGCTCGGGCGGAGCGCGTCGGTAATCAATGAAACGTCGATCATGATGGTCAGGTTGCGTCGAATTGAAATGAACGCGCCGTCGGCGCGTTCGCATGATTTCATACTTGCGGGCGGTTGCGTCAGTTGCCGGTTTTCAGTTGCTGCCACAGGCGGTTCTCGAGGCGCGCGATGTCGGCCGAACGCGGCTTCGAGAGCGTCATCCTGTCGAGCACGTCGGCGGACAGGTACACGTTCGGGTCGTGCGCGACGGCCGGCGTCACGTACTGACGGGCCGCCCGGTTGGCACTCGGGTAGTAGATCTCGTTGGTGATGTCCGCGTTGACCTTCGGGTCCTGGATGTAGTTGATCCATTGCAACGCGGCCTCCGGATGCGGCGCATCCTTCGGAATCGCCATCACGTCGAACCACAGGATGCCGCCTTCCTTCGGGTTCGCGTAGCGGATCTCGTAGCCGCGTTTCGCCGCGGCCGCTTCGCGGCGCGCGACGCTGACGTCGCCCGACCAGCCGAGCACGACGCAGACGTCGTTGTTCGCGAGGTCGTTGTTGTAGCCCGACGAGTTGAACTGCGTGATGTAGGGGCGCACCTTCTTCAGCATGTCGAACGCCGCGTGATAGTCGGCCGGGTTCTTGCTGTTCGGGTCCTTGCCGAGATACTGGAGCGCGGCCGCAAACACGTCGTCCGGCGCATCGAGGAACGACACGCCGCAGCTTTTCAGCTTCGACACGTTGGCCGGATCGAACACCAGCGCCCAGCTGTCGAGCGGCGCACCGTCGCCGAGTGCCTTCCTGACCGCCTGCACGTTGTAGCCGACGCCGTCGGTGCCGTAGGCCCACGGCACACCGTACTGGTTGCCCGGGTCCGATTCGGCGATCTTCTTCATCAGCGCGGGATCGAGGTTCGCGAGATTCGGCAGCTTCGTCTTGTCGAGCTTCTGGTACACGCCGGCCTGGACCTGCTTGGCCATGTAGTTCGACGTCGGCACGACGATGTCGTAGCCCGAACTGCCGGCCAGCAGCTTCGACTGCAGCGTGTCGTCGCTGTCGTAGACGTCGTAGCGCACGTGCACGCCCGTTTGTTTCTGGAAGTCCGGGATCGTCGTCTTCGCAATGTACTCGGACCAGTTGTAGACGTTCAGTTCGGCGTCGGCCGCGCGGGCCGGCGACACCGACAGCGGCGCGAAGCACGCAACGGTCGCGATTGCAACGGGGAAGGCGAGACGAAAAACGCGGACGATCATGGTCACTCCCTTTCGGAACGAGGGCGGCGCACTGCGTGGCGCATGCGCGCCGCGGGACGGTCGGCGAGGCGCGCGCCGGTTCGCTTCGAACCGCGAACGCGCCGACGGACCTCGCCGGATATCGGAGATGACTGTAGGGGGCGGCCGGCCGGATGTCTGTCCATGAAATCCGTACAGCCGGGCGGCCGCGTGCACCGGAACCCGGCGCGAGGGAATTGGCAACGCACTTTTGGCGTGGTAACGGTGGTCGTCTCCTTCTCCCGTGCATCGTATGACCGACCATGACACCGCCGCGGCGACCGATATCCAGTTGAACCAGCTCGTGTTCCTGTCCGACGCGCTGTCAGCCGTGGCCGGCGCGATCGGATCGCCGGATTTCGTCGCGGTCGTGTTCGAGAACCTCACGCGCATCGTCGATTGCGATTCCATTCATCTGGATTACGAGGACGAGTCGCTGCTCGAGCGGCGCGTCGGCTGGATCGGCAGCTACGGCACGTATCCGGACCAGATCGAGCGCACGATGACGCGCTATTACCGCGATTTCGCGCGGATCGACACGACCTTCGACTGCATCCGCGGCGAGCGCGATACGCAGTTGCTGCAGTTGTCGACGCTGCGGCTGAACCCGGAGATCCGGCGCGCGTTTTACGATACCGAGGACATTCACGACGAATGCGTGGTCACGTATCGCGTGGACGAGCTGACCTACGCGCTGTCGGTATGCCGCGCGCGCCGGCTGCCGCCGTTTTCGCTGAAGGAGCTGAGCATCGTCCGGCATGTCGCGCTGATCGTGTTGCCGCTGGCGGTCGCGCATCGACGCATCGTCGGCGACCGGCCGGCGGATGCAGGCGCGGCGCGTGCGCGCGAGGGCGTCGTCACGCAGCGACTGCACGACGTGTTCGAGAAGCTGACGTCGCGCGAGTCGGAAGTGTGTGCCCGCCTCATTCGCGGCCGGAAGACGCAGGATATCGCGCACGAACTCGGCATTCGTCCGTCGTCGATCGACACCTACGCGCGGCGCGCGTTCGCGAAGCTCGGCATCGAATCGCGGCGCCAGCTGCTGAACCTGCTGGTCGATCACGATGCGCTCGACGCGTCGTCGGCGGCGCGCAGGAGCGACGCGTGACGGCGCCGCCGTGACGCACCCGCGATACGCAAGGAGCGCCCGTTGAGCATGGTCTGGGATGGAATCACGGGCGCCGATGTGCTCGGTGACGCGCAGGTCGAAAGCCGGCACGCATTGGCCGACGCGGCGCGCAGCGGCGAATGGGCGACGGTGCTCGACTTCGTGGCACGCCAGCCCGACCTCGTCAATGCGACGCGGCTCGGCGGCACGTCGTTTTACACGCCGCTGCATCAGGCCGCTTTCGGCGGCGCGCCGCGAACGGTCGTTGCCGAGCTGCTGCGCCTCGGTGCATCGCGCATGCTGCGCGATGCACGACGCGAGCGTGCGGTCGACATCGCCACGCGGTTCGGGCATCGGCACCTGGTCGAGTTGCTGACGCCGCAGCCGCAGCGCTTCGTGCCCGACGATACGCTGCGCGCCATCCAGCGCCGTTTCCACGAGATGATTCTCGGCCGCATCGCTCACCTGCGCGTCGACGCACTGCGCCTGCCCGAACTCGAACCGCTGCTCGAACTCGACGCGCAGGCCGGAAACACGTGGTTCGCCGTGCCGGGCATGTACGGCGGCTTCGGTTATGCGTTGCGCACGGACGGCGAGACGACCGTGCTCGTGTCGGAGAGCTGGAGCCGCGTGGTCGGCGGGTCGGGCCAGCGACACGAGATCACCGCGCATGGCTGCACGCTGGTCGAAGAAGGGTTCGTCTGACGCGGCCGATCGTCCCGTCGCGCTCGAAACCCGAATGACGCGCGGCCCGAATGCCTGTTCGGGCGATTCGGGCCGGCAAGGCGCAGGGGAGGGGCGAACCGTTGCGCGTGTCGGGAGGCGTGCTCTCCTGCGCGCCGCCGCGGCTCAATGTCCGCGATAGATCGAGTGGCGGCTGTCGATCGTCGTCGCGCGGCCGGATTCGCCGGTGGTGCGGGCTTCGCTGCCGTAGCCCGCTTGGTCGGCTTCCGGTGCGACGATATTTTCACGCACGCGCTTTTCGGCGGCGAGGATCGCGACCGGATACCGGTTGTGGTCCAGCGCCGGGGTGTAGCCGACGGCCGCGAGGCGGGCCATTTCGGTCTTCACGTCGGCGCGGGTCAGCGGGCGGTCGGCCTGTTGCGCGAACGACAGCGCCGGTGCGGAAAGGATCAGTGCGGCAAGCGTGGAAGAAATCAGCGTTTTCATCATGGGTCCCTGTCAGGTTGGGTGAACCGCAACCACGTCGATGTCGTTGCGAGTGCAGCCAATATAGGTATCGCCACGCCCGGGAAAAACGGCCTCCGGCCCAATTGATTTTTGAGCTGGAATCACGAATCGGGAGCGAATTCGGTCGACGGCCTTGCCGGTCAGGCGTTTCGCCGGAACGGGGGCGGGGAGGGACATCGGTACGCGCGTCAAACAGGTCGATCAGACCTCGTGGGACTCAAGTGTGTCGAATTCCGTCTTGGACAGACTTAACCGGCGTCCCTAGACTGAACTCGCTTTCCCATACTCCCTGGAGAAAATCATGAGTCTCGAAGACAAGCTGCCCGGCAACAAGATCCTTGGTTTCGGTACTGCCCCGCTCGGCAACATGTTCCGCAACATTCCCGACGCGGAAGCCGCGGCCACCGTCGAAGCGGCATGGCAACACGGCATCCGATATTTCGATTCGGCACCGTTCTACGGCGCCGGTCTCGCGGAAATCCGCCTCGGCGACGCGCTGGCGAACCATGCGCGTGATGAATACGTATTGAGCACGAAGGTCGGCCGCGTGATCCTCGATGAAATCGAAGACGTGTCGGCGCGCGATCTCGGCGAAAAGGGCGGCCTGTTCGAACACGGCCGGCCGAACCGCATCGTCAACGACTACACGGCCGACGCGACGCTGCGTTCGATCGAGGACAGCCTGAAGCGCCTGCGTACCGACCGCCTCGACATCGTCTGGGTGCACGACATCGCCCAGGACTTCCACGGCGATGAATGGCTCGCGCAATTCGAGGTCGCGCGCAAGGGCGCATTCCGCGTGCTGAGCAAGCTGCGCGAAGAAGGCGTGATCGACGCATGGGGCCTCGGCGTGAACCGCGTCGAACCGATCGAGCTGGTGCTCGACCTCGCCGAACCGCAACCGGACGGCATGCTGCTGGCCGGCCGCTACACGCTGCTCGATCACGAACGTGCGCTGCAACGCGTGATGCCGGCGGCTGCCGCGCAGAACGTCGGGATCGTCGTCGGCGGCCCGTACAGCTCGGGCGTGCTCGCAGGCGGCACGCACTTCGAATACCAGAAGGCTTCGCCGGCAATCCTCGCGAAGGTCGAGCGGATCAAGGCGATCGCCGCGCGCCACGACGTGCCGATCAAGGCCGCCGCGCTGCAGTTCTCGATGTCGCATCCGGCTACCGTCGCGGTGATCCCGGGCGCGAGCCGTCCGGAGCGGATCGCGGAAGACCAGGCTGCGCTGAACGTGGCGATTCCGGCCGATTTCTGGCGTGACATGCGTGAACAAGGCCTGATCGCGGCCAATGCGCCGCTACCGACCGGTCGTTGATCCTGACGGGTGATGACGTGGCACAGGCAAATGCAAGCATCGAACTCCCGGCTTCGGCCGAAACCGTCTGGCAACTGATCGGCGGCTTCGGGTCGCTGCCCGACTGGCTGTCGTACATTCCTGCCAGCGAGCTGGGCGAAGGCGGGCGCGTGAGGCGTCTCGCGAACCCGGTCGGCGAGACGATCGTCGAGCGGCTGGTCGCGTTCGACGAAGCGGCACGCAGCTACACGTACGCGATCCTCGAAGCGCCGTTCCCGGTCGTGAACTATCGCGCCACGCTGCGCGTGCGCGAAAACGGATCGAACGCGTCGACCGTCGAGTGGTCGGGCACGTTTACGCCACGCGGCGCGACCGACGACGAAACCATCCGGCTGTTCCGCGGGATCTACGAAGACGGCCTCGAGGAACTGGCGAAGCGGTTCGCGGCGGACTGACGGCAGTGTGTCGCATCGTGTGTGAAGGCGGGGGCGCGTCCATGCCGTTCGGTATGCGAAGCAGGTGCGCGCCCGCCACCTGCGCGCGGGGTGCCGGTCTTATTTCTCAACCGCCGCGACGACGTCCTCGCCGGTCAGGATCTCGCGGAAGATGCCGACCAGCGGCCGCAGGTTGACCTTGTGCCACGCGGCCCACAGCGGCGTGCGGTAGCTGAACCACGGCAGCTCGCGCAACACGACGCCTTCCGGTACCTGGTGTCGCAGGCTCTGCTGGATCATCGTCACGCCGAGCCCGGCGGCAACCAGGCCGAGCGCCGCGAGCGGCTCGGTCGCTTCCACCGAAATGTCCGGCGAGAAGCCGGCCTTTGCACAGGCCGCGACGAACGCGCCGTGACGCGGCGCGCTTTCCTGCTGCGTCACGCCGATCCACGCCTGGGCGGCGAGATCGCCGGCGACGAGCGCCTTCTTCTTCACGAGCGGGTGCCCGTCGGGCATCGCGAGCAGCATCGGATCGTTCAGCACCATCGCCGAATCGAGTTCGGGATCGTCGGGCGCGGGCGGCTCGGTGACGAGCGCGATGTCGAGGCTGCGCTCGCGCAAGCCTTCGAGCTGCGCGGCGGACTGATAGTTGTACAAGGCGATATGAACGGCGGGACGATCGGCGCGCAGCGTCTTCAGCGCGCGCGGCAGCACGCCCGAGTGCGTGGCCGTTTCGAGGTAACCGATGCACAGGCCGCCTTCGTCGCCGCGGCCGAGCCGGCGCGCGAGCGATTCGAGCCGGTTCGCATGGCGCAGGAACGCATGCGCTTCGCTGAGGAACGTGCGCCCGTCGCGCGTCAGACGAATGCGCTGCTGGCTGCGTTCGAACAGCGTCAGGCCGAGCTTTTCCTCGAGCTGCGCGATCTGGCGGCTGAGCGGCGATTGCGAAATGTGCAGGCGCTCGGCCGCGCGGCCGACGTGTTCTTCTTCCGCGACCGCGATGAAATACTGAAGCTGGCGGATGTCGAGCATATAAGACCTTCGGGGACTCAAGTGTTTGTAATTATGTCCCTGGTGGACTTATTCGTGCAACCTGGCCGGATGCAATTTTCCTTCAAACCCGGGGAGGCGTGCGAGCCTCGACGACATGCCGCCGATCGCGCGTCAGGCGTCGCATGCGCGGCGCCGCCGGCGCGCCTCGTCAATTTCCGTACAGGTCGAAATCGAAATACTTCGACTGGATCGTGTTGTAGGTGCCGTCGCTGCGGATCTGCGCGATCGCGCGATTGAGTGCGTCGCGCAGGTCGCCGTCGGCCTTGCGCACGCCGGCCGCGTCGCCGTTGCCCATGATCTTCGGGTCGTACACGACGCCGCCGGCGAACGAGAAGCCCTTGCCGCGCGGCGTCGACAGGAACCCGAGCTGGCCTTGCACGGCATCCATCAGCACGCCGTCGACGCGCCCGGTGACGAGGTCCGCATACGCCTGGTCGTAGCTCGGATACGGGACGACCTCGACCTTCGCGGCCGCCCACTTCTCTCGCGCATAGGTTTCCTGGATCGTGCCCTGTTCGACCGCGACGCGCTTGCCGGCGAGCTTCGCCGCGTCCGGCAATAGCCCCGAGCCGGTGCGCGCGATCAGCCGCGTCTGGTTGCGGTACAGGCGGTCGGTGAAGTCGATCTGCTGGCGCCGCTGTTCGGTCGCGGCCATCGACGACAGGATCACGTCGAACTTGCGCGCCTGCAGCCCCGGAATCAGCCCGTCGAAACTGCTCGACACCCACACGCATTTCGCCTTCAGCTTCGCGCACAGCGCGTTGCCGAGATCGATGTCGAAGCCTTGCACGCTGCCGTCGGTCGCGGTCGATTCGAACGGCGGGTAGGTCGGGTCGACACCGATGCGGATGGTCGTCCATTCCTTCGCCGACGCCAGCGACGCGAAGGCCATCGCGGCGGCGGAAAGGAGAATCGTGAGGCGCGTCTTCATGGTCAGGCTCCGTTCGTGTAAGGAAGAGTAGGCATGCGCATCAGCTTGGGAAATCGCCGCGCTGGAAATCGTTCGACAGTTCGAGGGCGTCGGCCATCTCGCCGACGGTGACGGGCTTGATCGGCGCGCGGATCCGGTAGTAACCGACGTCGCCGACGCTGCGCCGCTGCACCTCGGCGATCAGCTCGCCGACCGTCGTGCCGCACCAGCGGCCCTGGCACGGGCCCATGCCGCAGCGCGTGAATGCCTTCATCTGGTTCGGTCCCTGGCAACCAAGCGCGGCGAGCTGGCGGATCTCGCCGGCCGTGATCTCCTCGCAGCGGCACACGATCGTATCGTCGTCGGGGCGGCGCAGCGCGGCGGGCGGTGTGTACAGCGCATCGAGCAGCGGGCGCACCGCGAGATGACGATGCAGCGCGCGCAGTACCGGGCGCTCGCGTGCGGCCTGCCGCTGCGCGTCGAGCGTGCCGAGTTCCGCGGCGATGCCGAGCGCCGCCACTTCGCCGGCGAGTGCCGCCGCTCGCGCGCCGCCGATGCCCGCGCCGTCGCCCGCGATCCAGACGTGCGGCACGCTGCTGCGGCCGCGCGCGTCGCATTGCGGCCGCCAGCATGCCGACCGTTCGTCCCATTCGTGTGCGCACCCGAGCGCGCGCGCGAGCTGCGTCGACGGAACGACGCCCTGATGCAGCAGCACGAGCGACGTGTCGAGCATGTGCACGACGCCTCGAGCATCGCGAAAGCGAATGCGTTCGGCGCGCTCGTCGCCGTCGATGCCGATATCGGTCGCACCGCGATAGACGGGAATCCCGGCGTGGCGTATCGCGCGCAGCATGCGCCAGCCCTTGAGCAGATAGTCGGCGCCGCGCAGCGCCGGCAGCGCATGCGGGAGCGCACGACGCCAGGCGTCGCGCGGTGTCGTGTCGATCAGCGCACGCACGCGCCGCCCCGCATTCAGCAATTGCGCGGCGAACAGCCACAGCAGCGGGCCGCTGCCCGCGAGCACGGCGTCGGCCGACGGCGCGAGGCCCGACGATTTCAGCAGCGTCTGCGCGGCGCCGACGCCCATCACGCCGGGCAGCGTCCAGCCGCGCACCGGCCACGGACGCTCCTGCGCGCCGGTCGCGATCAGCACGGCGCGCGCGCCGACTTCGAGCGTGCCGCCGGACGGGCCGCCTTGCGTGAGCATCGCGACGGGTTCAGGCTCGAACGCGACCTGCCAGACGACGCTGCGCGGCAGGTAGTGCGCGCCGCTCGCGAGCAGGTCGTCGACGAGCGGCCGGCCGGCCGTGTAGTCGGTGCCGAGCCATTGCGCGAGCGGCGCCGGCGCATCGGCCACGTTGCGGTAGATCTGGCCGCCGGGCGCGCGGCCTTCGTCCGCGACGACGACCGACAGTCCGGCCGAGCGCGCGGCGGCAGCCGCCGCCATCCCGGCCGGCCCGGCGCCGACGATCAGCAGGTCGCACTGGCGGCGCGTCATGCGAGCCTCGCCTTGCCTTGCATCGCGCGCACCTGCATGCCGTCGGAAACGGGTGTCATGCAGCCTTGCACGTTGGGTACGCCATCGACTTCGACGAGACAGTCGAAGCACACGCCCATCATGCAAAACGGGCCGCGCGGCGCGCCGCTCACGGCGCTCGCGCGGCACGCGGCCGGACCGGTGGCGAGCAGCGCGGCCGCGACGCTGTAGTGCGCAGGCACCTCGTGCGGCGTGCCGTCGATATGGATGCGCACGCGTTCGACCGTCGCGGCGGCGGGAATGAGGGATTCAAACATGCCGGACTTCCGTGGGCGCGGCGAAGCGCGCGGTGGTAAAGGCGGACAGGTCGGCCGGCGCGGCGCCGCCCGCGATCCACGGCGCGACGAGATCGGCGTGGGCCGCCGCGAGCGTCACGCCGCTGTGGCAGATCGCGATGAACGCGCCGGGATGCGTGGCCGACGCCTCGTAGACGGGCAGCCCGTCGGGCGTCATGATGCGCAGCGCGCCCCACGCGCGCACGATGCGCGCATGCACGAGCGCCGGGAACGCGGTGCGCGCGCGGCGTGCGATGTCGACCATCGCGGGGCGCGTCTGGCCGTCGTCGAAGCCGACGTCTTCGGCCGAGTCACCGAGCAGCACCGTGCCTTCCGGCGTTTGACGGACGACGAGCGTCGGGTAGTCGAGAAACGGGGCGAGGCGCTCGGTGACCATGATCTGGCCGCGCAACGGCGCGATCGGCGCGAGCAGGTCGACCATCGGCGCGAGCCGTGCATTGTCGAGGCCGGCCGCGAGCACCACGCGCCCGGCGTCGAGCCGCGCGTCGCGCGTGTCGATCTCGAAACGCCCGGCGCGCGGGCGGATCTCGGTGACTTCGCTGCGCGGCAGATAGACGCCGCCGCACTGCTGGAATGCCTGCAGCATCGCGCGCAGCGTGTAGAGCGGATTCGCGTGGCCGTCGTTCGGCGACCACAGCGCGCCGGCCAGCGCTCGCGATGCCGACGGGATGCGCCGGCGCAGCGCCGCCGGATCGAGCACTTCGTACGACAGCGCCGCTTCCTGCCGGTGCAGCGATTCGAGCAGAGCCGTTGCGCTGTCGAGCTCGGCGCGATGCTCGAACAGCTCGATGCCGCCAGGGCGTTCGAAACCGCAGTTCACGCCCGTTGCGCGCTGCAACTGCGCGGCGAACGCGTGCCAGCGCTCGGACGATTCGCGCGACCAGCGCGCATACGGCAGGCAACGGCTGCCTTTGCCCTGTACCCACACGAGCCCGAAATTGCCGCGCGACGCGCGAAACGCGATGTCGTCGCCGTCGCAGACCGCGACGCGCTTGCCGAGACGCGCGACGCCCCACGCGATGGCCATGCCGACGAGGCCGCCGCCGGCCACCACGACGTCGAAGCGGCGCACGGTCATGCGCGGCTCCGGTGTCGTGGGCAAGACGGTTCCGTGTTATATCCCATGACGGTGCGGCTCCCTACGTTCAATACGTTGTGGAACCGATGTTCGGGCAGGCAAAATGCACTGTCCAATACAGCTTGATCAATGCTCCATAATCCAGTGTTATGACCATGCCATCGCTGAGAATCCGTCAGATCGAAGCGTTCCGTGCGGTGATGCAGCGCCATACCGTCACGCGCGCCGCACGCGATCTCCATATCTCGCAGCCGGCCGTGAGCCGGCTGATCGCCGATCTCGAGGACCGGATCGGCTTCGTGTTGTTCGAGCGGCAGCAGGGGCGGTTCACGCCGACCGCGCAGGCGCGCGTGCTGTACGAGGAGGTCGAGCGCGCGTTCGTCGGGCTCGATCGCGTCGCGCAGGCCGCCGAACAGATCCGCGCGATGCGGCGCGGCACGCTGCGCGTGGCGGGCTCGCCGGCCGTCGCGCTCGACCTGCTGCCGGCGCTCGTCACGCGTTTCTCGCATGCGCATCCGGGCGTCGACATCACGCTGCTCGCGCACAGCGCATCCACCGTCGTCGACAAGGTCGCGTCAGGGCAGTGCGATGTCGGGCTGATCGCCGAACCCGTCCCGCATCCGGCCGTGCGCGGCGAGCGGCTCGCGGAAAGCGCGATGTGCTGCATCGTGCCGCGCGGGCACCGGCTCGCGCGCAAGCGCATCGTGCAGCCGGCCGACCTGCGCGACGAATCGTTCATCTCGTTTCCGCCGAGCTTCGAGGCGCGCAGCGCGATCGACCGCGTGTTCGTCGAGGCCGGCGTGCCGCGCGTGCTGTCGATCGAGGCGCAACTGTCGCAGACGATCGTCGCGTTCGTCGCGAACGGCGCGGGCGTCGCGCTGATCGATCCGGTGACGGCCGCGTACGCGGGCCGGCGCGTGGCGGTCAAGCCGTTCGAGCCGGCCGTGCCCGATCACTTCTATCTGGTGACGTCTGCGTCGCAGCCGCTGTCGATGGTCGGCGACGCGTTCTGCGCGGATCTGCGCGACGCGTTCGTCAGGATGCGGGAGCAGGGCGGAGGATGATCCGTCACGACCGCGCCGGGTACCCCGGGGCACTGCGGCGCGTGATCGTTCAAGCGATTGCCGTGTCGGTGGCTTCCGCCGCGGCGCGAGCCGGGGCGGCGGCGCCCGCCAGCCGCCGGTAACGCGCGAGGGCCCACAGCGGGAAGTACGCGGTATAGCCGTGATACTTCAGGTAGAAGATGCGCGGGAAACCCGGCGCATTGTGCGAGCGGTGCCACCAGAAGCCGTCGTCCTGTTGCACCGACAGCAGGTACGCGATGCCGCGTTTCACCGAATCGGATTCGTGGTCGCCGAACGCCATCTGCGCGAGCAGCGCCCACGCGGTGAAGTTCGACGTGCTTTCGCCGCCGTTCGTGCCGCCCAGCTTCGGGTCGAGATAGCTGTCGTTGGTCTCGCCCCAGCCGCCGTCCGCATGCTGCCGGGCGCGCAGCCAGTCGATCGCGCGTGCGATATACGGCTGCGACTTGTCCTCGCCGGCGAGCGCGAGGCCGGCCAGCACGCTCCACGTGCCGTAGATGTAGTTCGTGCCCCAGCGGCCCCACCAGCTGCCGTCGGGTTGCTGCGTGCGCTTCACGTAGTCGATGCAGCGCGCGCGCGACGCGCGTTCTTCCGGGCGGTTCGTCACGCCGAAGCACAGCAGCACGCGGCCCGACACGTCCTCGGTCGGCGGATCGAGCAGCGCGCCGTGATCGGCGAACGGGATCGCGTTCAGGTACATGCGGTCGCAGTCGGCGTCGAATGCCGCGAAGCCGCCGTTGCGCGATTGCAGCCCGCGCATCCAGTCGAGCGCGCGTGCGACGCGCGGCGCGTGCGGGTTCGTGCCGTCCGCGTTGCGGTGCGTGCGGCCGCGGCGATCGAGCATCGCGGTGACGACCGCCGTGTCGTCGATGTCGGGGTAGTACGGGTTCGCGTACTGGAATGCCCAGCCGCCCGGTTCGACATCGGCCGGCGCGTTCTCGATCCAGTCGCCGCGCAGGTCGTCGACCTGACGCTCGGCCAGCCAGTCGTACGCGCGTGCGATGCGTGCGTCGAGTTCGCGCAGCGCGCCCGACGCCGTCTCGCCGGCGTCCGGCACGGCGACGCCGCGTGCCTGTTCGAGCGCCATCGTGCTCCACGCGGTGTCCCACACCGGCGACAGGCACGGCTGGCAATACATGCTGCCGTCCGGCCGCGTGACCAGCAGCTTTTCCAGCGCGTGTTCGCAATCGCGCCGCAGCGGATGGTCGTCCGGGTAGCCGAGCACCTGCATCATCTGGTAGCTGTACACGATCGGCGGGAAGATGCCGCCGAGCCCGTCCTCGCCGTTCATCCGTTCCGCGCACCAGGCTTCCGCGTGCCGGATCGCGCGCTGCCGCAGGCGCTTCGGCATCAGCGGCTCGACATGGCGGACCGTGCGGTCGAGCGCGAGGAATACCTTGCGCATGCCGCTCGCGGGCGGGAAGTACCGGCGCTCCTCGTCCGGCGGCGTGACGAACAGCTCGCGGATCGAGATGTTGCGCGGATTGCGCGCGCGGGCCTTCAGCGAGCACAGCACGAGCAGCGGCACCATCGTCGTGCGCGCCCAGTACGCGACCTTGTACATCGAGATCGGCACCCACTTCGGGAACAGCACGAATTCGATCGGCATGAACGGCGCCGCGCGCCACGGCACCTGGCCGAACGTCGCGAGCAGGATGCGCGTGAACACGTTCGCGCGCGCCGCGCCGCCGAGCGTCAGGATCGCCTCGCGCGCACGGATCATGTGCGGTGCGTGTTCGCTGTCGCCGGCCGCCTTCAGCGCGAAATACGCCTTCACGCTGCACGACACGTCCGGCGCGCCGTCGACGTACAGTGCCCAGGCGCCATGCGTGTCGAGCCGCTGGTTCGCGCGCAGGTAACGCGCCATCCTCTCCTGGCGGTCGTCGTCGATCTTGTCCATGAAATGCATCATCAGGATGTATTCCGCGGTGATCGTCGCGTCGGATTCGAGTTCGAAACACCAGCTGCCGTCGGGCTGCTGAAGGCGCGCGAGCGCATCGCGTCCACGGGCGATCGCGGTGTCGAGCGCGGACCAGGAAGAGGGGGCGGTTTTGTTCATGCGGCGGATCATACCATCCAGCCGGAATGTTTATATCGAGACACCCGGGTGCTACCATCCGCACCATGAAAAAACGTCTCGAACCCGCGCCGCACGATGTGTCCGCGCCCGTCGAACCGGCTGGAACGGCCGGTGTGCGGGCGTCTGAAGGATCGTCAGCGCCCGCCGCCGTCGCCGCCGGCGTGCGGCGAAAAAAAGCGCCGGATCAGGTGCGCGCGCAATTGCTGGCGGCCGCATCGGAAATCGCGACACATCACGGCGTGGCCGCGTTGACGCTCGATGCGGTGGCCGAGCGTGCCGGCGTGACGAAAGGCGCGTTGCAATATCACTTCGCGAACAAGCAGGGGCTGCTCGATGCGTTGTTCGGCCAGGCGACCGCGCGGTTCGGCGCGCAGATGGACGCGCGCATGGCGGCGGATCCGAGCGGCGACGGCGCGGCGGCGCGCGCTTATCTGCATGCGGTGCTCGATGCGGCCAATCCGGCCGCGAGTACCGACGTGCTGCGCGTGCTGGTCGCGTCGATGATTACCGAGCAGGACACGCGCGAACGATGGTCGGTGCCGATGCGCGAATGGACGCGGCCCGATCCGGTGCCGCTCGAGCAGGCTGCGACGCTGATGATCTGCCGGCTCGCGGCCGACGGGCTGTGGATTTCGGAATTGCTGGACAGCGTCGAGGTATCGGCCGAGCTGCGCGCGGAGATCGTGCGCCAGCTCGATGCGATGAGCAGGGGCGTGTTTCCCAACGGCGGTTGAAGCAACCTGTATCACACCGGCTTGCCCGCGCCCGGACATGCCGCTCCAACGGCAAGCGGGCGCGGCCTGCGTTGCCGCGCAAGCGGGCGCGCGTCGCCCGTTCTTGCCGCCGCTGGAAAAACGAAAGCCCGGCGCGAAGCCGGGGTGACCGGCACGCGCCGATGCAATCGCTGTCAGGCCGACGATGCCGCCGACGCGTTGCCGTCGGCGCGGCGACGGTACAGCCCGAGCGTCGCGCACAAGCCGCAGAGCGCGGCGAAGCTCAGCCAGTAGCCGGGTGCGGCCTTGTCGTGCAGGACCTGAATCAGATACGTCGATACCGCCGGCGTAAAGCCGCCGAACAGCGCCGTCGCGAGACTGAACGCCAGCGAGAAACCCGCGACGCGCACTTCGACCGGCATCACTTCGGTGAGCGCGGCGACCATCGCGCCGTTATACATGCCGAAGAAGAACGAGAACCACAGCAGCACGATCAGCATGCGCGCAAAGCTCGGCGCATCGGCAAGCCAGGACAACGCCGGATAAGCCGTGAGGATCGCCAGCACGGAAATGGCGAGCAGCACCGGCTTGCGGCCGATGCGGTCGGAGATCGTGCCGCCGATCGGAAGCCAGATGAAATTCGATGCAGCCACGAGCAGCGTCACCATCAAGCTGTCGGAGGTGGACAGCTTCAGTACCGACTTGCCGAAGGTCGGCGTATAGACCGTGATGAGATAGAAGGTGGTGGTGGTCATGGCGGTCAGCAGCATGCCGCCGATCACGGTGCGCCAGTTGGCGAGCAGCATCGCGAAAATGTCGCGTGCCTGCGGATGATGCCGCCGCGCTTCGAATGCCGCGGTCTCCTGCAGCGAGCGGCGCAACACGAACAGGAACGGCACGATCGCGCAACCGATAAAGAACGGCACGCGCCAGCCCCATGCGGCGATCTGCTGTGCGGACAACCACGCGTTCAGGCTGTAACCGATGGCCGCCGCCACGACGATGGCCACCTGCTGGCTCGCCGACTGCCAGCTCGTGTAGAAACCCTTGTTGCCGGGCGTCGCCATTTCCGCGAGATAGACGGATACGCCGCCGAGTTCGGCGCCTGCCGAAAAGCCCTGCAACAGACGCCCGAGCAGCACGAGCGCCGGCGCGAGCAGGCCGATGGTCGCGTACCCGGGCACGCAGGCGATCAGAATGGTGCCGCTCGCCATGATCGACAGCGTAACGATCAGCCCGGTGCGCCGTCCGACCTTGTCGATGTACGCGCCGAGAAAGATCGCACCGAGCGGACGCATCAGAAAGCCCGCGCCGAACACCGCGAAGGTGAGCATCAGCGACGCGAACTCGCTGGTGGACGGGAAGAAGATCTTCGAGATCGACGTCGCGTAGAAGCCGAACAGAAAGAAATCGAACTGTTCGATGAAATTGCCGCTCGTCACACGCAACACGGCGGCGGCCCTTGTCGTGGGCGAAACGCCGGGTGTCGCGGCGATCGGTTCGGTACGGTTCATTGCGTCTCCTGCTTCTTGTCTGTAGTGATGGGCGCCCAACGGGCGCCCGGGTGACTGGCTAATCCGAACCGAGGCTCAGTGTGCTGCGTTGACGCTTCTCGATCGACGATTTGAGCAGCGCCGCCGAACGGAAGATGCCGTGCGCGAACTTGCCGTAAGGCAGCGTGGCGAACAGCGCCATCACGATGCCGAGATGAATCGCGAGCAGCGACGGCATCGCCGAGGTCGTGCGGAGTGCGAGCAGCGCGAGACCGGACGTGCTCGTCAGAAGCAGGAGCGCGATGAAGCCGCGGTCCATCGGACGCTGACGGGCGTCGCCGCGCGCCGGAGCGCGTTTCAGGTTCAGCCACAGCAGTCCCGCCGGTCCGGCGATCAGTCCGATGCCGCCCGCGGTTCCCAGCAGCACCGGCACGCTCAGAAACGGATACGGCGCTTCCAGCCCGAAGGCGTAGTGATAGAGCGTCGCGACGGCGGTCGCCGCGAAGCACAGCATGAAGCCGTAGAACGTCAGGTGATGGAACCGGCGCCGCGCCAGCGTGAACGTATCGTTCTCCTCGTTGCAGCCGTCGCCATGGCCGCCGTCCAGGTACTTGAGCGTCAGCGCGTTCCGGGCCGCTTCCGCGACGGCCGGCGCGCTCGCGCTCGCCGTTCCTGCCGACACATCGCGCCAGAAGCGCGTGACGCCGATACCGAGCGCGAGCATGGCGAACAGGAAAACGATGCCGAACATCGCCGCGAGCAGGTTGTGCGGAAAGATCGCGTAGAAGTTCGCGGGCGCGACACCGCCGGGCAAGCCGCCGTGCAATGCCGTACCGAGCAGCAGAAACAGCGCGAGTCCGGCCGCCAGCGCGACCGACAGGGTCAGGCCGTTGCGCTTGTACAGCGCGCCGAACGACGCGGGAAACGCATATTCGGTGTAGGTTTCGAGCCGGACTTCGGCCATCGCTTTCGGCACGTTCACGCCGAACTCGTGCGGCGGCGCATATTGGCACGCGTGATAGCACGCACCGCAGTTGTGGCAGAGATTCGCCAGATAGTTGACGTCCGCCTTGCCGAATTCCAGGCGGCGCGTCATGGCCGGGAACACGGCACAGAAGCCCTCGCAGTAGCGGCAGGCGTTGCAGATCTGCATCTGCCGGGCGACTTCGGTTTCGCCGGCGCTCATCGGCACAATGGGAATCACGCGCGCCGTGCTGTCGCGTGGCGTTTTTTTCGTCTCGACCGAAAAGGCCGTGCGCGTGTGTTCGGGCGCGAGCGGGTCAGACTGCTGCACGGGTTGCCTCCGTTGTTTTGAGTGCGGCGCGCGCGGCCTGCGTCCCGGCAATGCGCCCGAAGGCCGTGCCGATCGACATGCCGACGCCCGCTGTATAGCCCTTGCCGAGCACGTTGCCAGCCATCATTTCGCCGGCCACGAACAGGTTCTCGCTGGCGGTGCCGCCGAAGTGAACCTGCGCGTGGTCGTTGGTCTTCAGTCCGAGGTACGTGAACGTGATGCCCGGCCGCAGCGCATAACCGTAGAACGGCGGCGTCTCGATGCGGCGCGCCCAATGCGTCTTGGGCGGCGCGAGCCCTTCGGTGTGGCAGTCGTCGAGTGCGGTGTGATCGAAGGTGCCGTCGCGGCACGCATCGTTATAGCGCGTGAGCGTTTCCATGAAGCGTGCTTCCGGCAGCCCGAGCTTGCGTGCGAGTTCCGGCAGCGTGTCGGCCTTTTCGCCCGGAAACACCGGCGGCATGAAGCGGCCGATGGCTTTCGAATCGATGATCGAATAGCCGATCTGCCCCGGCTGATGCGCAACGAGCCGTCCCCAGATTGCATAGCGCTTCGGCCAGAAATCCTCGCCTTCGTCGTAGAAGCGCTGGGCGTCGCGATTCACCACGACGCCCAGCGACACGCAGTCGATGCGCGTACAGATGCCGCCGTCATACAGCGGAGCGCGTGCATCGATCGCGACGCAATGCGACTGCGACGGGTCGCCGATCATGTCGGCACCGGCGTCGGCCATATGCTTGATGAGCACGCCCTGGTTGAAGCGCGTGCCGCGAATCAGGAAGTTGTCGGCGGGCCATTCGCCGCGCGCGTTTTGCCCCCACGCTTCGCGCAGCCATTCGCGATTGGATTCGAAACCGCCGGCCGCCAGCACGCAGGCGCGCGCCTCGAAGCGCTGGCTGCCGCTGCGCGCCGCGATGAAGCGGCTGCCGTCGAGTTCGAGCGAATCGACGGGCGTTTCATAGCGGATATCGACGCCGAGCGCTTCGGCGCTGCGGTAATACGCATTGACGAGCGCCTTGCCGCCACCCATGAAGAACGCATTGGTGCGGGCCACGTGCAGCGCACCGGACAGCGGCGGCTGGAACCGTACGCCGTGCTTCCGCATCCACGGCCGGCACGACGACGACGCGCGGATCGTCAGCCGCGCGAGATGCTCGTTCGTGATGCCGCCCGTGACTTTCAACAGGTCCTGCCAGAATTCCTCTTCCGGATAGGCATCGACGAGAACGTCCTGGGGGGCATCGTGCATGCAGCGCAGATTGCGCGTGTGTTGCGAGTTGCCGCCGCGCCATGCGCGCGGCGCGGATTCGAGAAGCAGGACCGAGGCGCCCGCTTCGCGCGCCATCAATGCGGCACACAGCGCGGCATTGCCTCCTCCGATTACGAGCACATCGACCATCAGACTTGCCTCCTTTTGGGCAAATCGTAAAGGCCTCGTGCACGCGCCGCTACCAGCCAGCCGTCAACGGGTGTTCACTTTTTGTGAAGGCTGCGGTTCCCGCAGCCGTGCGCCGGGCCAACGGCCTTCCCGCACCAGTTGACGGGCGACATCGGCGAGCACCACGCGCGCGGCGAGACCGGCGGGAGACAGTTCGTCATCGGAGATGCTGGCGAGCATGTTGGGCCGCGTGGCGTATTTCTCGGCGACGGGCACGCTCGTGAGTATCACGTTCTCGGGCCTTGCGAGCGCCGCGCCCGGCTGTATCGTCGCGCCGATGCCGGCGCGGACGAAGTCCATCAGGAGCGCGAGGCCGTCGACTTCGGCGACGATGTTCGGCTCGTACTCGGCGCGCCTGAATGCGGACAGCAGCAGCGAACGCAGCCCGTGCGTGCCGCTGGGGAGAATCAGCGGAAGCCTGCCGAGATGCTTGAGCCGGACGGATGCGCTCGTCGGCATGCCATCGAGATCGCCCGCGCCGATCAGGAACAGCCGCTCGTCCAGCAGCGGCAGCACGCTCCAGCGTTGCGCGGACTCCTCGCGGAACAGCACCGCGAGGTCGATCTGACGCGCGCTCAACATGGACGCCAGATAGCCGGAGAGACTTTCGACCATGTGCAACCGGACATCGGGATAGCGCGCGCGCATGGCCTGCATGAACGCGACACCCATCACGCTCGCCGTGCTCGGCGCCATGCCGACGCTGACGTGGCCCGACAGACGGGCTGAGCGTGCAGCTAGCGCGGCATCGTCGATATGACGCAGCGCGAGTTGCGCCTGACGCCAGAACGCCAAACCTGCGTCGGTCGGGACGACGCCCGCCGAGGTGCGTTGCAGCAGACGCGTGGACAGCTCGCCTTCGAGGCGGCTGATCTGCTGACTCAATGCCGAGGTCACCACGCCGAGCTCCAGCGCTGCCTTGCCCATGCTTCCGTGTTCCACGACGCTGAGAAAATAGCGCAGTTGTCTGAGTTCCATTCCGCGATTGGTCAGAAGGATCGGGCTGATATTTTGACAGAAGGTCGTCGAACCATCCTCCGCTTCGAGGTCGGTTTGTCATGGTCCGGCGCCGGCGACCGCTCCCGCGAAGAGTGCGGGCTTGCGCATGTCATGGCACGCCACGCCCGCGTCACACGCTCCGCTATCGCGCGCTGAAAAACGTGGCAAGGATGTCGTTTTCCGGCGCCCCTTGCCGCGACACGGTGCGCTTTTCCGGCCGCCCGCGCGATCGAAGCGGACCCGAGCCGGCATGCGTTTCGCTTGACCGCACTCCCGTATAAACCGCGCGAGGCCTGATCAGGTCGGGATGTTCGCGCTGTTCGAGCCCGTGCGCGATCCAGCCGATCGAGCGGCCCAGCGCGAACAGGCCGAACGCGGCGCCGACAGGCAGCCGCAAATGCCGGCGTAGCGCGACGAGCGCGAAATCCACCGAAGGCTTCTGGCCAACCAGCGAACTGCCCGCCTCGATCATCGTTTTCCATTGCGGATGGCGCGGCAGCATGCGCGACAACAGGGCCGCCGCCCGCACGTCGCCACCCGGATACAGCGAATGTCCGAACCCCGGCAGGTCGTCACCGCGGTGCAGGCGCTCGCGCATCGTGCGCGCGACGTCCCGGTTGCCGATTTCATCCCACATCGCCTCGACCCGCGCGGTGGTGGCGCCGTGCCGCCCGCCGGACAGAGCGGCGAGGCCGCCGATCACGACCGCTCGCAGGCTCGCATTCGTCGATGCCACGCATCGGCCCGTGAAACTCGATGCGTTGAGTTCGTGATCCGCGCACAGGACGAGCGCGATCCGGATGAGTTCCGCGCCCGCCGGGCCCACGCCCCATGCGCGCGCGCATTGCTCGTGAACGGGCGCCGCATCGAACCCGGTGCGCAACAGGCACGCGGCGAGGATCCGTACCAGATCGCCGCAACCCTGCGCCCGGCTGTCGGCCGCTTGCTGCCACACCGCCGTCGGTGCGTCGTCGGTGGCGACGGCGAACAGCGGCAGGAGCGCTTGCTCCGCGCGTTGATCGCCGTAGTGCTTGAAGAGGGTGCGCAACACCGCGGGTGCGCGGGGAACGCGAGGACCGAACGCGGTGCGCTCGTCGCATTGCCAGAGCAGCGCGGCGACTTCCTCGAGACTCGCGTGGCCGGCGAGATCGAGCGCGTTCGCGCCGCGATAGAAAAGCTGGCCGCCCTCGATCAACGTGATGCTCGATTCGAGCACGGGCGCCCCCCAGTTCAGCGCGGCTTTCGCGACTTCCTTCGGTTTGCGGCCGCGCGCACGTTCGGCCGCGAGCCGGTCGACGTCCGCCGCGAAGTAGCGGCTTTCGCGCGGATTGCCCGAGGGCTCCGCGCGAAGCAGGCCGCGGCTGACGTAGGCGTAAAGCGTCTGCCGCGAGACGCCCAGCTTTGCGGCCGCTTCGATCGAATTCAGGTAGGGCGACATGGCATCAGGCTCGAATCGTTCGACAGGTTGATCAGGATAATCAACGTTGACAACAAATGCGAGCGAGCCGATCGTTGCGTCACCGAAACGATTCGAGGCGAACATGCGTGCCGATCAAATTTCCCGTGTTGCGACGACGGCCGGCGAGGGGCCGATATCGCGCCATCTGCAGGCACTCTGGGCCGCGCTGGGTGGCGCGCCGCACTTTCTCGAGCGTTGCCGCTTCAGCGGGTCGGGCGAACTGCCGTCCGCGTTTCGCGTGACCGACCTGGCCAGTGCGGCGATTGGCGCGGCAGGTGCGGCCGTTGCCGAACTGGTGTGCGAATCGACCGGCACATCGCCGGCCGTTCACGTCGACCGGCGCATGGCGTCGCTGTGGTTCGGCACGTCGCTGCGCCCGTCGGGATGGACGCTGCCGCCTCAGTGGGATCCGGTGGCCGGCAACTATCGGGCGCGCGATCGCTGGATCCGTCTGCACACCAACGCACCGCATCACCGGCAAGCCGCGTTGACGGTGCTCGGCTGCGCGGCGGATGCACAGGCAGTTGCCCGGGCGGTCGGCCGCTGGGACGCCGAGGCGCTCGAAGACGCGATCGTCGGGCGCGGCGGTTGCGCGGCGGTGATGTACTCGCGGGAGGAATGGGCCGCGCATCCGCAAGGCAAGGCCGTTGCTGCCGAACCGTTGCTGCACGTTCACGCCACGAAGGCGGTAGCGTCGCGCGACTGGCAGCCGGCGCGAGACCGGCCGTTGCGCGGCATTCGCGTGCTCGACCTGACGCGCATTCTCGCCGGTCCCGTCGCGACGCGATTTCTGGCAGGGCTCGGCGCCGACGTGCTGCGCATCGATCCGTATGGCTGGGAAGAGCCGGGCACGGTGCCCGACGTCGTTCTGGGCAAGCGCTGCGCCCGGCTTGACCTGAAGCAGCCCGCGGATCTCGCTACGCTCAAGCGGCTGCTGCGCGGCGCGGATATCGTCGTCCACGGCTACCGCTCCGACGCGCTCGCGCGTCTTGGTCTCGATGCCGCGCGACGGCGCGAGCTCAATCCCGCGCTCGTCGACGTATCGCTCGATGCATACGGCTGGAGTGGCGCCTGGCGTTGCCGGCGCGGCTTCGACAGCCTTATCCAGATGAGCGCGGGAATCGCCGACGCTGGCATGCGCGCGGCGGGAAGCGACGCGCCGGTGAATCTGCCCGTCCAGGCGATCGACCATGCGACGGGTTACCTGATGGCGGCGTCGGCCGTACGCGGCCTGACGGCGCGACTGAAGGACGGTGCGGGCACCGAGGTTCGCGCTTCGCTGGCGCGTACGTCGGCCGTGTTGCAGCTGCGTTCCGAGCCGATGAGCGACGTGGTTGCGTTGGTTCCCGAGACGGAGCACGATCGCGCGAATCACGTCGAAGCGACGTCGTGGGGCCCCGCAACACGGCTGCTCCCGCCGTTGCGGATCGAGGGGGCGCCGCTCGCGTGGTTCCATCCGGCACGCGCGTTGGGCGCGTATGAACCGCGGTGGCTGGATTCGAACGTCGGCCTTTGACGAGCGGAGAAGAGAGCGGACGGTATCTGATCAACCTTTCGGATTCCTTTGCAGGCTGCCGGTGCGCGGAGGACAATACCGCTGACGCACGCATCGGAGGTTGCGCACCATGGCCACATTCCAGCCCGGCGGATGGCATACCGTCACGCCACGGATCGTCGTAGCGGATCCGGAAAACCTGATCGCATTCGTCCGGACGGTGTTCGACGCCCGCGGCGAATACCGTGCCGGCTTGCCGGCCGACATCCGCATCGGCGATTCGGTCGTGATGATCAGCGGCGGCGACGGTCTGCGCGATCCGATGCCGGCGTTCCTGTACGTGTACGTCGAGGATACCGACGCGATCCATCGGCGAGCGGTCGCGGCGCACGCGATCTCGCTGGAAGCGCCCGCCGACATGCCGTACGGCGACCGGCGCGCGATGGTGAAGGATCCGTGGGGAAACCTCTGGCAGATCGCCACGCATCGGCGCGACCTGTCGGCCGACGAGATCCGCGCAAGGCTCGCCGGCGGGGAATAGCCGCAATTTTTGCTGCCTAGTCTGTCGCAATCGTCAAGATTCATGTCGCGTCCAGGTAAAACCTTCTCGTTCCCCACGCCGTTATCCGGTTCGTAGCCCCGCGCCGCGTGCTCACGAGCCGTGACGCGGCGCTCGTCGTTCGTGATCCGGAATCCACATCCGCCGCGGCCCGCACCCGGCCCGCGCAAGGGAACGTCATGCGAAAACAACTCACCATCCGCGGTGGACTCGTCGCGACCATCGCCGGTTATACCGTGCTGCTCGTGCTGGTGGTCGGCGCCTGTATCGCGGCCCTTTATATGGGTAACGATTCGCTCGAGGCGATGTACCGCGACGACACCGCTTCGCTGCTGCACCTGAAGACCAGCTCCGAGCGGATGCTCGTGTTGCGCGAACGCATGAGCGACGTGGCGCAGATCATCAGCGCGGGTCAATCGGGCAAGGAGGGCACCGCGCAGCTTCACACGCTCCTCAAGCAGAGCAATGACGAACTGGAGGCGTACACGCGCCTGCATGCGCGCGACGCGAACGAGCAGGCATTGTTCGACGCGCTGCAGAGCCGCCGGCGCGCGCTGCTCGATCGGGTGTTCCTGAAAGCGCTGTCGCAGCTCGACGGCGACGACGCGTTCAACTTCCTCGACACGCAGCGCACCGCGCCGCCGGCGCTGTTCGCCGCCTACCAGGATGCGATCGACGCGCTCGAATCGTTCCAGGTCGCGCGCCAGAAGGCCCGCTACGAGGCGGCCGGCGTGCGTTTCCACCGGATCGTGTGGGGGATGGCGGCGGTCGCCGGGCTGGCCCTCGTCGTCGGCTTTTTCGCGCAACGCCTGCTCGCGAAGGCGATCATCGAACCGATCCATCTCGCGGTCGGCCAGTTCGAGAAAATTTCGAAAGGCGACCTGACGGGCACCGTCGTCGTCGCGGGCGAAAACGAAATGGCCTACCTGCTGAATGCGCTGAAGCGGATGCAGGACGGCCTGGTCGACACCGTGAACCAGGTGCGCGCGAGCACCGAGACGATCGTCGGCGACGTCCGCACGATCGCGAGCGGCAACGTCGACCTGTCCGCGCGCACCGAGCAACAGGCCGTGTCGCTGCAGCAGGCGGCCGCGAGCGTCGAACAACTGACGGCGGCCGTGCGCCAGAACGCGGACAACGCGCGCGATGCGCGGACTTACGTCGAAGGGGCGGCCGGCATCGCGTCGCGCGGCGGCGAGGCGATGCAGCGCGTCGTCGAGACGATGTCCGCGATTTCGACCAGCTCCGCGCGGATTTCCGGCATCGTCGGCACGATCGAAAGCATCGCGTTCCAGACCAACATCCTCGCGTTGAACGCGGCGGTCGAAGCCGCGCGCGCGGGCGAGCAGGGGCGCGGGTTCGCGGTCGTCGCGACGGAGGTGCGCGGGCTCGCGCAGCGCTGCGCGTCGGCGGCGAAGGAAATTCGCGACCTGATCGGCAGTGCCGCGCGGCGGGTCGAAGACGGCAGCGGCCTCGTCACGCTGGCCGGCTCGGCGATGAGCGAGCTCGTCGCCGCGGTCGAGCGTGTCAACGCGATCATGGGGGAGACCAGCAATGCGTTCGAAGAGCAGTCGGCGGGGATCGAGCAGGTGAACGCCGCGGTCATCCAGATGGAGCAGACGATGCAGCGCAATGCGGCGCTGGTCGAGGAGGCCGCCGCCGCGGCGCTGTCGCTCGATGAACAGGGTTCGCGGCTGAGCGCGGCGGTCGCGCAATTCCGTCTGCGCGACGAGGCCGTCGCGTGAGGCGGGATCGTGTGGCGGTATCGCCGTGAGCGCCACACTGCGCGTTGCCGGGTAATGCATGGCCGAAGCGGTACGCGTGCCGGCCGTTGCCGATGGAGGCAGTCGTTTGCCTGATGCGCGGGCGGCGAGGCAACAGGACTCGACGTCGGGTCGTGAACGTGCCGAGCATGGGGGATAATCGGCGTCCCCTCTTCGACCCTCCGCGCCCGTGACGACTTCTGCGTTCGCCCCCTTTCAGGATCTGGCTCATACCTTGCTCGCTCAGTGGTCCGACGCTCATGGCGACGGCGCCCACGACACGTCGCATCTGCAGCGCGTGTGGAAGAATGCCGCCGCGATTCATGCCGAGGAGGGCGGCGACGCCGAAGTGCTGTGTGCGGCAACGCTGTTGCACGACTGCGTCGCGGTCGAGAAAGATGCCCCGTTGCGCGCACAGGCGTCGCGGCTGTCGGCGGAAAAGGCGCGTCGGGTGCTGAAGTCGCTTGGCTGGCCGGATGCGAAGATCGACGCCGTCGCGCACGCGGTCGAAGCGCACAGTTACTCTGCCCGTATCGCGCCGAGGACACTGGAAGCCAAGGTGCTGCAGGATGCCGACCGGCTCGATGCGATCGGCATGGTGGGCGTCGCGCGCTGCTTTTATGTCGCGGGCCGGATGGGCAGCGCGTTGTATGACCCGGCCGATCCGCATGCCGCGAATCGGGCGCTCGACGACACGCGATTCGCGATCGACCACTTCCGCACGAAGCTGCTGAAGCTGGCAACCGGTTTCCAGACCGTCACCGGTACGCGCATGGCGAACGTTCGTCGCGAGCGGTTGCAACGCTTTCTCGACGCGTTTTTCGACGAGATCTGAGGGCGCCGCTTCAATCGCCGACGGATCGATACAGCGCGTTCAGCTGCGACAACTCGTCGAGGAACCGGTCCTTGAGCGCCTGCGGCCCGAGGATCTTCACGTGCGCGCCGAAGCCCAGCAACTTGCGCGCGCCGTGCTCGATCGATTCGACGGGCATCAGGAATGCGTTCCATCCCGGCGGTACGTCCGCGTTGCCGGCCTCATGCCCGGCCGGCGCGGCCTCGATCCGCGCATTGGCCAGCCAGGTTGCGCCGCGCGGCGATAGGGCGACATGGGCGGTGAGCCGGTGGAGATCGGCTTCGACCCGGTTCATCGCGTCACGCCAGTGCGCGGCCAGGTCGAATCGCGCGGGGCGCCTGAAACGGCGGCGCGTCGTGTTGAATTCGCGGATGTTCGCGAGCCGGAAAGTGAGCGCGGCGGGTTTGCCGACTACCCTCGCGATCAGATACCAGGCCCCGCCCTTGAGCACGAGGCCGAGCGGTTCGAGCGCGCGGCGGGACACACCGTGCCAGCTCTGGTACGTCACGTCGATGCAATACGCACCCCACACCGCATCGGCGGCTTCACGCAGGAACGCGGGCGTTTCCTGCGCGCGGTACCAGTCCACGGTGTCGACGTGCAGCCGGCTCGCGACGCGATCGGCCTGCTCGCGCGAGGCCGGCGGCAGGCTGGCGATCATCTTCAGCCGCGCGGAAGCCGCCATGCCGTCGAGCCCCAGTTCACTCGCCGGCCCGGGCAAGCCCGCGAGGATCAGCGCGCGCGCTTCGTGTTCGGTGAGCCCCGTCAGATCGGTGCGCCAGCCGTCGCGCAATTGAAATCCGCCGTTGCGGCCGCGCTCGCCCCAGATCGGCACACCGGCCGTCGAGAGCTGGTCGATATCGCGCAGGATCGTGCGCTCGGACACTTCCAGCGCTTCGGCAAGCGCCGGCGCGGTCATTCGGCCGCGCGCTTGCAGCATCATCATGATCGACAACAGGCGGCTCGCTTTCATACGCGACACGTTACCTCAAATACCTGACACTGGATGTCATGTTTTCAAGCATATGCTTCGTCGCATCACTGAACCCGTTCCACTGTAGCGGAGACGAACCATGAAGATCATTTCAGGACCGCTGAGCATGTTCGGCGCCAAGGTCGAGATTGCGGCGCACGAGAAAGGCATCGATTTCGAGCGGGTGATGGTGCCGTTCAGTCAACAGCGCGGTTACGAACCGAAGCATCCGGACGTCTTGCGTATCAACCCGAAGCGCCAGGTGCCCGTGCTGATCGACGGCAATCTGGAGATCTTCGATTCCACGCAAATCTTCGAGTATCTCGAGGACCTGAAGCCGCAGCCCGCGTTGTGGCCCGCGCAACCGGCGGCGCGCGCCGTGGCGCGTCAGCTCGAACACGGCAGCGACGAAGTCTATTCCCCGCACGTCGTCCGGCTGATGGGGCTCGAGCGCACGCCGGACGACCCGGCGGCGCAGGCCGCGCGTGCCGAGGCGGCGCAATACTATCGACGCATGGAGCGCGTGCTCGCGGATCGGGATTTTCTGGCCGGCGCCTACTCCTATGCCGACATCGCGTTCTACATGGCGCAATTGTTCGGCGCACGCAAGGGCGCGCCGATGACCGACGACACGCCGAACCTGCTCGCGTGGCGCGAACGGATGACGGCTCGCCCCGCCGTGCGCAAGGTGGCCGGTGCGATGGCGGCGTATCTTGCTTCGATCGGGGAAGCCGTTCCCGGGTTTCTGCGCGAACTTTGGTAGCGGCTTTCGCACGACGGCCGCATGATCGCCCGGCGCGGCGCCGAGCGCCGGAGCGCCGCACGAACGAAGTCCGACGTGTTCCTCTATTCCGGGCCTTGACCTTGAAGTCGACTTAAAGCTTAGAGTGCTTGCTGACGACAGTGAATCAGCGGCGTCGGGTGTCGACTGCCGCGGTCGATCATCGACGAGAGGCGACGAGCATGGACCGGCGATTGACGCAGGTCGGGCTCGGTGCGTCGACGGTCATGCGGCTCGACGTGGTCAAGGATGCGCAACGGGTCCTGAACCTACAGACGCCCCTGAAAACCTTCGATGCCCCCGGAATGCCACGCTGACGATAGGGATGCGCGACGCGCGCGCACGCACCGAAGGAGCCACTCATGCAGCAACCCGCCTACGATCTCGTCGTATTTGGCGCCACCAGTTTTGTCGGGCAGATCCTGTCCCGCTATCTGTCCGACTACCTGCCGGACGCCGGCGAGACGCTGCGCTGGGCGATCGCCGGCCGCTCGGAGGCGAAGCTCACGCAAGTCAGGGAGGCGCTCGGCGCGGCCGGGCAGTCGGTGCCGATCATCGTGGCGGACGCGGCCGACGAAGCGCAGCTTCGGGCGCTGTGCGCGCAAACGCGGGTGGTCGTGTCGACCGTCGGGCCGTACGCCCTTTACGGGGAACCGCTCGTCAGGGTCTGTGCGCAAACCGGCACCGACTACTGCGACCTCACCGGCGAGACGCAGTGGATCAGGCGGATGATCGACCGGTACGAGCCCGCGGCCCGGCAATCGGGCGCGCGCATCGTGCATTGCTGCGGCTTCGATTCGGTGCCGTCGGACATGGGCGTTTTCTTCCTGCAGCAACACGCGCGGCGGCAGTGGGGCATGCCGGCCGGGCAGGTGAAGATGCGCGTCCGCACGCTGAAGGGCGGCGCGTCGGGCGGCACCGTGGCGAGCGTGATCAACGTCGTGCGGGAAGCGGCGGCCGATCCCGCGTTGCGCCGCGAATTGCTCGATCCTTATTCGCTGTGCCCGAAAGGGCATGGCTTTACGGCGCGGCAGCATGCGGTTCGGTCCGCCGAATTCGATCGCGATTGCGATGCGTGGATCGCCCCGTTCGTGATGGCGGCGATCAACGAGCGCGTCGTGCATCGCTCCAATGCGCTGGCCGGCAATGCGTACGGCAGCCGCTTCACCTATGACGAAGCCGTGATGACGGGCGCGGGCCTCAGGGGCCGCCTGACCGCGCTGACGATCGTCGCGGGACTCGGCGCGTTCATGGTGGGCGTCCTCGTCAAGCCGGTGCGCAGCCTGATGGAGCGCTTCCTGCTGCCGAAGCCCGGCGAGGGACCGAGCGTCGAGGCCCGGCAGGCCGGCCGCTACGACTTGCGTTTCTTCGGTCGGGCCGACGACGGGCGGATCTTGCGCGTGAAAGTCACCGGCGATCGCGATCCGGGTTACGGGTCGACCGGCAAGATGCTCGGGCAGGCGGCCCTCAGCCTCGCGCTGGATGGCAGCGCCGACGGTGTCAAGCGCGGGCGCGGCGGCGGCTTCTGGACGCCCGCGACGATGTTCGACGAGCGCTATATCGAGCGCCTGGTTCGCCATGCCGGGTTGCGCTTCGAGGTGATCTGAGCGTAATCCACCTGCGATTGAAGAAGCAGGGTAAAGATCGCGCCGCTCACGACGCCCGGTCGCGTTTGCCGGCGCCCGTGCGGGCGGTCGTCTCGTCCAGGATCGTCGCGGCGAATTCGGCGGCGGCCGGCATCCGGGCGTCATGCATCATCACGAATGCCATGTCCGGCAGTGCCGGCAAACCCTCGGCCACGCCCAGCTCGCGGAGCGTGTCGTCGATCGCGCTGCGCGGCACCGGGGCGATCGCGACACCCGCTCGCGCGAAGGCCCGGATGCCGGTCACGCTCGGGCTTTCGCACGCGATCCGGTAGTCCATGCCGGCCAGCGCGAGTGCCTTGATCGCGGCGCCGCGGTAAGGGCACGGATCGGGGAAACATGCGAGCGGCACGTCGCCTTCCGGAAGCGGCTCGTGGCGCGCAAACGCCCAGGCCAGCGGCTCCTGCCACAACGTCGCGCCCTGGCCGGCATGCGAGCACCGGCTGCCGATCACGAGATCGAACTCGCCGTTTGCGTACCGTTGGAACAAGCTGTCGCCGATGTCGACGACCAGATCCATCCGCAGGCCGCGCCGCGCGGCGCCATGGCGTCGCATCAGGTCCGGCAGCCAGCCTTCCGCGACATCCTCCGACACGCCGATCCGCAACTTGATGTCGACGGCGTCGCCTTTTCCCAGTTTCGCCCGCGCTTCCTCGCTCAGGTTGAGCATCGCGCGTGCATAGCCGAGCAGTGTCTCGCCATGCGCGGTGGGCGTGACGCTGCGCGTATTGCGGACGAACAGGGCGCGGCCGACCTGCTCCTCGAGCCGAACGATCTGCGCGCTGACCGCGGACTGGCTGAGGTTCAGCCGATGACCGGCACCGGTAAAGCTTCGTATGTCGGCGACCGCAACAAACGTATGAAGCAATGCCGTGTCGAGGGGAGGATTCATTGATCATCAATCCAGGTTAATTCGATCAATTAATATCGTTTCCGGATTATAAGCCGACCCGATACGCTGCGAGTCGCAGTGGGCGATCGCGCATCCCGCGCGTCGCCGTCACTCGTCGCAAGGATTGGCTCCATGACACGCGTGCTCTATATCGAAGGCTCCCCCAACAAGGCATATTCGGCGTCCATCGACGTGTGCAACGCATTTCTCGATGCGTACCGGCATGCGCATCCCGATCATGACATCCAGAAACTCGATATCTGGGACGTGGCGTTGCCCGAATTCGATGCGGCCGCGCTGGCCGCGAAGTATGCCGGACTGGGCGGCACGGCGCTGACGCCGGAACAGGCGGCGGCGTGGCAGCAGATCGAACGGCTCGCGGCGCCGTTCCACGAAGCGGACAAGTTCCTGTTCGGCGTACCGCTGTGGAATTTCAGCATTCCGTACAAGCTCAAGCACCTGATCGACGTGATCTCGCAGAAAGACGTGCTGTTCACGTTCGACGGCACGGGTTTCAGCGGCAAGCTGGCCGGCAAGAAGGCGGCGGTCGTGTATGCGCGCGGGCTCAGCTATGAGGCGCCGGGTTCGTTTACGCCGGCCGCCGCGTTCGACCTGCAGCGTCCGTACATGGAAACGTGGCTCAAGTTCGTGGGCGTGACCGACCTCACCGGGATTGTCGTGGAGCGCACGTTGTTCGGCCCGGACGGGAAGATCGATCGCAGTCGCGCGCTCGACGAAGCCCGGACGATCGCGCGCACGTTCTGACGTTGCCGCATGGTCGGCGGTCAGGTCAGCGCCCGCCGCGCGCGACGGCGAGCGCGACGCCGAATCCCACGAGCAGGCAACCGAAGGTGCGGTCGATCCAGTGGCGCAAGGACAGCAGGCGATCGCGGACGGCCGTCGCCGAAAAGCAGACGGCCACCAGGCTGAACCAGCCGGCATGCGCGACCGCGATGAACGCGCCATAGCCGATCTGTACGATCAGCGGCGTGTCGGGCCGCACGGCCTGCATGAACAGGCTGACGATGAACACCGTGGTTTTGGGGTTCAGCGCGTTGGTCAGGAAACCGGTGCGTAATGCGGCGAGATCGGACAGCGGGGCCGCCGGCGTGTCGGGTTGCCTGGCGTGGGCCTTGGCCATGAGCATCTTGACGCCCAGGTAGACCAGGTAGATCGCGCCGATCAGCTTGATGGCGTTGAAGAGCCACAGCGATTGACGGATCAGCAGCCCGATGCCCAGCAGCGTGTAGCTCACGTGAACCGTGACGCCCAGCCCGATTCCGAGCGCGGTGAGCACGCCGGCGCGGCGCGACAGCATGAGGCTGTTGCGCGTGACCATCGCGAAGTCCGGGCCCGGGCTGATGACGGCCAGCAACGTGATGGTGACTACAACTATCAATTCGGTCATCGCTTTTCCTTTCGGTTGGAGTCTTGATGGCACAATCGTAGCCACCGTATTCCATCAGGAAAAACGATGATTTCTGACGACGATCGTGAGTTTGACTCACAATCGACCCGTGCGAACCTGCCGTCGCTGATGGCGCTGCGCTGTTTCGAGGCGGCGGCGCGTCACGAGAATTTCAGCCGTGCGGCGGACGAGCTTTGCGTGACCCACGGCGCGGTCAGCCGCGCGGTGCGTCTGCTCGAGGAGGATCTCGGCGTGGCGCTTTTTTTGCGGCGCAGTCGTCGCGTATTCCTGACCGATGCAGGACGCAAGCTGGCGCAGGCCGTTCACGACGGGCTCGGCCTGATGCGTCGAGCCACACAGGAATTGCGTGGCGAGGCTGAGCGTGCCCGGCGGTGGGTACTGTCGTGCGAGCCGACGCTGCTGATGCGCTGGCTGATCCCGCGCTGGCCGGATTTCCAGGCGCGACAGGCGGATGTCGATATCCACCTGGTTGCCGCGGGCGGGCCGTTTTCGTTCGACAGCGGGATCGACATGGCGATTCGCCGCAACGATTTCACGTGGCCGGCGGGGTATCACGCGGAGCCGTTGTTCGCCGAGCAGGTGGGGCCGGTTTGTCGACCGGACAAAGCCGGTGCGTGGTTTGCCGCGCGCCGCGGCCAGCGTTCGTTGAAGCAGGAGGCGCCGCTCCTGCATACGCGGACCCGGCCGAATGCGTGGAAGGAGTGGGCGGTGGCGGCCGGTCTGCCGGCCGCGAGCAGGCGCGGGCAGACGTTCGATCATTTCTATTTCAGCCTGCAGGCGGCCGTTGCGGGGCTGGGGGTGGCGATCGGGCCGTGGCATCTCGTGCGCGACGACATCGAAAGCGGTGTGCTGGTCGCGCCGATGGGATTCGTCGAGGATGGCTCGCATTACTGCCTGCTGACGCCGGCGCCGGTGGTGGACGGGAGCGTACCGGGGGCGTTGTTGAGGTGGTTGCGGGCGGTAGTGTGATGGGGGGAGTTGGGGAGCGGAAATGGGCCGTGCGTGGCGAACTCGATCGGGGGTGTCGATCCATTCCGGCCCTGACGGCAGGGTCCGAGGTCAAACGGTCGTTCCGTCTCGTCCCGGAACGCCGGCTGCTCGGCGGGGCTCCAGCGTGCGCGGAAGTGCGACTTCATGCGGAGCAGCCCACCGCACACGCCAGCCGTCGGGATTGGCCGACATCGATTCGGCTACGCGTATTTGTCGCCGACCGTACTGCGAATCGGATGGGTGTCGTAGACGATGATCATTCGTTCAATGCGCCCCGCGGTGTCGAACTCGAACACGTCGACGCACTCGAAGTGCGCCACCGAGCCGTCTTTCAGCGCCCAGTCGTAGATGAAGTAGCCTGTCGCACGTCGAGCCCCGCTCGTGCTGACGCAGATATCGATCGGTGTAATCTTGCTTGCTCCCGACGCGGCGGCAACCTTCGAAAAGAAGCGCTCAGGGTGCATCCAGCCGAGAAATGGCGAGAAAATCTGCGCGTCCGGCGTAAAGAGCGCGCAGATGGCATCGACATCGCCTCGCTCCAGTTCCCGAAGGTAAGCGCGAACCTGTTCCGTATATAGTGAGGCCGACGTTGAGCCCAAGATTATCCTCCGATCATTCGTTGACAACCCCGTTCATTCGCGTGAACGGGGCATCCGGTAGACGCACGATAGCGACGCACCGATGACTGGACAATCGAAAAATTTGCAAGCCGGGTATGCGGCGCATGCATACCCGCTGGCCGACCTGACGCGGCCCCTGCCGCCGTTGGCGGCGATTCAGTCGTTCGTCGCCGCGGCGCAGCTCGGCAGCGTCAGCAAGGCCGCGGATCACCTGTGCCGTACGCAAGGCGCGGTGAGCCGCCAGATACAGCAACTGGAAACGCATTATCGATGCGCACTCTTCGTGCGCCGTGTATCGGGTCTCACGTTGACGGCGGAAGGAAGCGAGCTGCTGACGGTCGCGGTCAACGTGCTCACGCAACTGGTTCAGCACGCGGACGTGCATGCACGGGCGACCTCGGTGCTCACGTTGAAGTTGCCGTCCACGTTCGCCATTCGCTGGCTGCTCTCGCGGCTGCCGGACATTCATCGCGCGATGAGCGGTACGGAACTTCGTATTTCGACATCCGCGGACGATACGCCGGATTTCACGACGCCCGACGTCGATGCCGTCATTGTGCGCGGCACGGGGCAGTGGACCGGCATGGAAGCGGTACCGCTCTTTTCCGAGATGCTCACGCCGATGTGCGCGCCCGCATTGGCCGCATCGCTTCAATCCGTTGCCGACCTTGCGCAGGTCGATTTGCTTCATCCCGGGCCCAGCCACGCGGAGTGGCGATGCTGGCTCGATCATGTCGGGGCGCGCCAGATCGATGCGGGACGCGGACTGGTATTCGATACCCTCGAATTGACGCTCGCGGCATCGGTGGAAGGGCACGGCGTGGCCATCGGCGACCCGCGAATGGCACGAGACCGACTCCGTGCCGGATCGCTGGTGACGCCGTTTGCGGACGTGGTTCCGGACGGCCTGTCCTACTTCCTCGTCTATCCGCCTCAACGTGCGGCACAACCGAAAATTCGCGCCCTCGCCGACATCTTGCTGCGACTTGCGCGAGAAGACTGATTGACAGGCGAGCGTCCGATGCGGCGCGGTAACGGCTGGACTGCAGTGAACATTTCGCGGCGCCTTTCAACCCGCTTCCTTCATCGGAAGGACAATCACGAGGTCGAGCGATGCAACTTCAAACCGGTAACCTGTTCAGTGTCGAAGGGCAACGCGGCGGCGACGAGCGGATCGATCTCCTCGTCACGGCACAGCGCCTGAATGTCGAGCGGATCGTGTCGATGGGACATACGAGCCCCGATGGATTCTGGTATGACGATGCGCGTGCCGAATGGGTCGTCTTGCTGTCGGGCGCGGCCGTGCTCGAATTCGAAGAAGGTTCGACGCGGCACGAGATGCATCCGGGCGACTATGTGCTGATCGAACCGCATTGCCGCCATCGTGTTGCGTGGACGCATGAAGAAACGCAAACCGTCTGGCTTGCGATTTATTACGAACGATGAGGAAGGAATTGGCGTGCGGCGGGCCGAATGAGACAAATGGGTATTAACCCGGAGCGGTCTTTGAATCCCGCCGGTATCGATGCCCCACTCGCCGGACAGCGCGCTGAACCGCGCGCCGGTACGCGCCGAAAATCTTATTCCTGGATCAGGAATCGATTGCGGTTCTTCGCATCCTTGATCCATGCCGGCGCGCGACCGCGGCCCGACCAGGTTGCACCGGTCTTCGGGTCGCGATACTTCGCCTGCACGGGCGCCGCTGCCTGCTTGGCCGGCCGACCACGACGCGTGCCGAAAATGTCCTTTTCGGTAATGCCGTATTCCGCGACCTTGGCACGGATGTCGTCGACGATCGCCTGGAATTCGGCGATGCGCGCGGCTTCGGCCTTTTCGGCCAAAGCGTCCATTTGGGCTTTCAGTTCCTTGTAAGTCGCCATATATCGCTCATCAGGTTGTGTGTTCACATGATAGCGGTTTCAACCGGAAATGATGAAAAAAATCTCGCCGACTACGAATTACGGTGTCGATATCGCGCGCGGGACTGCTTCGAACACCTGATAAGTGTGTCAATTGCGTCATTTTCGGCGGATGGGTGCCTTCGGGACAAGATTCGGGGACTCAATTATTCTTTATCTTTTTTATGAAGGATCGGGGAATTCACGGATGAACAGAGACGATAAGCTGAAACAGATCGCGGCCGATTTCGGATTCGATCCGGACGCGGAAATCAGGATCGGCGGAAAGTACACGCCCGTTCTGGTCGATGGAAGGACGGCCTATATCTCAGGCCAGATTCCGCGAATCGGGGAAGTCGTGCATTTCGTCGGTATCGTCGGCGAATCCGTTTCGCTGGACGACGGCCGCCGTGCGGCCGGCATATCGGCGCTGCGTGCGCTGTCGCTGATTCGCAAGCATTGCGGCACGCTCGATGCGATCGCGACGGTGCCGCGCATCACCGTTTATGTGCGCAGTGCACCCGGCTTCACGATGCAAAGCGAAGTGGCCGACGGCGCGTCCGACGTCCTGTACGCCGTGCTCGGCGATGCCGGCGTCCACACGCGTTCGTCGGTCGGCGTGCTGCAGTTGCCCAAAGGCGCGGCGGTGGAAGCCGATTTCATTTTCGGGCTGAACCGCGACGACGCCACACGCTGATCGCCCGCCGGTCCAACGATGGGGCAACCTTGTGCGTCAGCGTGGCATCGTCCGCGAGCGTGCGGCGTCGGGGGTCATGCCGGTCCATTCGTTGAACGCGCGGAAGAACGAGTTCGGATCCTGGTAGCCGAGCAGGAACGCGATCTGGCTGTAGGGGAGATCCGAGCGATCGAGGTAGTGCCACGCGAGCTTCTCGCGGACATCGGCCAGGATGGTCTTGAAGGTTGCGCCGTCGTCGCCGAGCCGGCGCTGCAGCGTGCGCTTGCTGATCGCAAGCGTCCGTGCGACGTCGTCCGCGGTGGCGAGGCCGCCCGGGATCAATTCGAGCAGTGCCGCGCGCACGCGTTCGACGATACCCGCGCCCGCCGACAGCGCGTCGAGGCGGCGGCGCAGATCGGGTTCGAAGATTGCCCACATCGCATGGTTGGCCGTCACGAACGGGCGCCGCGCGTCCTGCAGCGCGAAGCTCACGGCGGGCGCGTCGCCGTATTGCGGCGCCACGCCGAAAAAACGCGCATAGCCGGGATGCGGCGCGAGGCCGCGCGGCAGCGTGACGGCGCGGGCGGGCAATGCGGTGCGGGTTGCCAGCCGCGCCAGCTTCACGAAGAAGCCCAGTTCGGCCGCGAGCAGCATGCCGGGCGGCGGCACCTCGCGTTCGAGGAAGTCGACGGCGAGCACGAGCGCGTCGGCATCGTGCGTGACGTGCACGCGCATCGGGCCGATCAGCGGCTTGAACTGGCCGATGCGCCGGATGGCGACCTCCAGGTCCGGACTGCACAGCGCGGCGAACAACAGCGGGTCGAAGGCCTCGACGGAGAGCAGGTCGAGGAGGCGCAGCGCGACGGCCGGCACGCCGGCCAGCTCCTCCACCGCCTGCCACATGCGGAAGTACTCGCGGGTGGTCAGCCCGTTCCCGGGCCGCGCGAACAGATCGGCGGGCAATTGCGCGCGCCGCAGCAGTTCGTCGGTACGCAGGCCGAGGTCGGCCATCACGATCTGGTAGCCCGGTAAAATCGCGAAGCGGTTCATCGCCGCAATTGCCCGGTTTCGACGAACTGCTGAAAGAAGTCGTTCATCGACTCGGCGAGCGGGCGATAGCGCAGGCCGAGTTCGTTGCGACTGCGGCTGTTGTCGCCGCGCCAGGGAAGCCCGACGTTGCGCGCGATCACGCGGCGCGTCACGCCTTTGTTCGCGAGCGGACCGACCAGCCACACGAGCCATTTGGGCAGGATGCGCCGCGGAATCGGGTAGTCGGCGCCATACCGCTCGAGCAGCGTGGCGGCCATCGCCGGCAGGCTGGTATCGTGACCGGACACGATGTAGCGGCCGTTGGCGCTCGCCAGAAACGCGGCCCGGACGTGCGCATCGGCGACGTCGCGCACGTCGACCGCGCCCAGGCCGAGATTCGGCACGCCCGCTTTCATCGTGCCGTTGCCCATCTGCCGCACGATCTCGAAGCTTTCCGACGTGGCGTACGGATTGATGCCGGGGCCGATCACGAGCGACGGATTGATGGTCACGAGATCCCAGCGGTGCTGCGCGCCGGCGATTTTCCACGCTTCGCGCTCCGCCACGGTCTTCGAATACGAATACGGCTGATGGGCGAGCGACGAGCTGGTGTTCCAGATCGCCTCGGTGAACACGCCGTTCGGCGTCGCGGCGAGATCGGCGTTGTCGCCGTAGATCGCCGCGCAGCTGCTGGTCAGCACGACGCGCCGCACCGACGGTGTGCGGTTGGCCGTTTCGAGCACGTTGCGCGTGCCGAGCAGCGCCGGATCGACGAGTTCCTTCTGCGGGTCGCGAACGGTGACCGTGAACGGCGACGCGGTGTGGAACACGATGCCGCAACCGGCCATCGCAGCCGCGTACGAGCCGGGTTCGAGCAGATCGGCGCGGAAAAAACGGATCGTGCCGGGTGTGCCCGCCGCGATGCGCCGGAGGTGCTTCAGCTTGTCCGGGCTGTCGGGGTCGCGGACGGCCGCGTGGACTGTCAGGCCGGCCTCGAGAAGCCGTTGCACGAGCCGGCCCGCGACGTATCCGGTGGCGCCGGTCACCATCACGGGGAGGTCGGTATCGATATTCATGGGCGTGGGTTCCGTGGCAGAGGCGATGCGTCATGATGCCGCCTTTTACGCGCCAATTCACTTGCAAAGCGCGCCAATCGACATGCAAGGTGCGACAGGCGGCGCGTGCCCGCTGCCCGCGTCGACATGGACAGTGGCGCGCTGGACCGGCTCCATGCGCTGTCTGACGTGCCGCCGGCTCCACGACGGACGGTCGCCGATCGCCGTCGCGGACGGCCCGCAGCAGACCTGGCATCAGGCGTTGCGGACGCAACCGGTGCCCGGAACCTGACATGCCGCGACGGTGCAAGGCAAACGCGTCCGAATTGCGGGCCGCATCGCGCCTGAACCCCGATCCGGTCGAATTCGCACCGCCGTCTTATCGGCGGGAGGTGCCCCGCCTCCGGCATTTCCGTAACCCGTCGCGCAAACGATATCGGCCGGCATCCCCATTTTTGGGGATGCCGGCGCGGGCCGGTGCGCCTACGATTGACGACAGTGCACCGGGGAGCGGATGTAACGAAAACAAACGAACAGGCCTGCCATTCCGTGTCGATTGCATGCGATCGTCCGCGCAGTTGAACGACACGGCCGTTGCATGCGGACGACGCACGGCGTGGGCGGTGCATCGTTGGCATCGCGGCACGATGGCGCTGACGACGGAAGGCCTGATGTCGTATTTCGGGGAATGGCAATCAATATGCTGGCAAGAGACTACGTGGAACGAGAGCTTTCTCACATCCAGAGAATGGTGGCTCTCCTGGACAGCGATGCGATCGCTGACGACGTATCGATGTCGGGCGCGGCGCGCGTCAGGCATCCGAGCTACTGGCGCGGGCGCATCGAGGAACTGCTGTCGGCGCCCGACGTGCCGCGTCACGTCAGGAAGCTCAGCGAAGCCGTGCTCGCGAAGATCGACGAACTGGAATCGCGGCTCGCGACGATGAAGTAAGCACCCCATTGCTTATTCGCGCGCCATCACGTCGAGCAGCGCCGCGCGAAACGCAGCCATCTCCAGAGCGGTGCCGATCGAGACGCGCAGGTACTCGGGCGGCCCGGACTCGCGAATCAGGACACCGTGGCGCAGGAGTCCGCTCCAGATCCGGTGGCGATCCGCAAACTTGCCGAACATCACGAAGTTCGCATCCGAATCGGCGACCGCGAGGCCCCGGCCGCGCAGCCAGCACACGGTCGCGTCGCGCTCGACCTTGATCGCGTCGACCTGCGACAGCATTTCGTCACGCGCGGCGAGCGCCGCGCAGGCCGCCGCCTGCGTCAACGCGGACAGGTGATACGGCAGGCGAACCCGCTTCAGCGCGTCCACGATCGCCGGCGCGCATGCGCAATACCCGATGCGGCCCCCCGCGAACTTGAATGCCTTGCTCAACGTACGCGTCACGATCAGCCGCGGATGGTCGGGCAGCAGCGTCACCGCGCTGCGGACGCCGTGACGACGGAATTCCGCATACGCTTCGTCGACGACGACCACACCCGGCGCGAGGTCGAGAATCGCGCGGATGTCGTCGATCGGCAGCGCGGTTCCCGTCGGGTTGTTCGGTGACGTGAGCAGGATCACGCTCGGCCGGTGTTCGCGGATGCCGTCGAGCGCCCGATCGAGGTCCAGCGCGAAATCCTCGTCGCGCGGCAACGTGTGCAGGCGCGTGAAGGTCGTCCGGCAGTATTCGTCATACATCGGATACGCGGGCGTAAAGGCCAGCACCGAGCGCCCCGGGCCGCCGAATGCCTGCAGGATCTGCTGGATCACCTCGTTCGACCCGTTGGCCGCCCAGACGCGGCTCGCGTCGACCGGCACGCCGGTGTCGTGCGTCAGGTAGGCGGCGAGATGCGATCGCAGTTCGGCGAAGTCGCGATCGGGATAGCGGTTCGCGTCGCGCGCCGCATCGGCCACCGCGGTCGCGATGCGTTCGACGAGCGCCGGCGACGGCGGATACGGATTCTCGTTGACGTTCAGGCGGACCGGCACGTCGAGCTGCGGCGCGCCGTACGCATGCCGCAACGTCAGATCGTCCCGCAGCGGCAAATCCGACAGGGCAATGTCTTTCCACGGTTGTTGCATTGAAAACACTCCGGACGTTATCGATGGGGCGGCGCAGCGGGCTTTTTCGGCGGCAAAAAACAAAAAAGGCGCCGGAGGCGCCTTGGTTGTCGTGTTGACCGGGGAGCTACCCGATCGATGACTGGATGCGAAACGACCCACGGCGCAATGGAGGGCGGCCGTGGTGATGGTGCAGCGAGGACGTGGCGTTTCGGATCGTCATGCGCTGCATCATGGCATACCCTGATCCGGATGAAAAGCCGGCCGCGGCGCGGTTCGTGCCGGCGTCGGCCGCGCTGTCTTGCCAGGATTGCCAATACATCAGACGAGAAACGGTAACAAACGTGGTATTTCAGACCAAACGTACCCGGTTAATTTGAACGATCTCGTTCATTGAGTAAGATGCGCTGAAGACGTTCGACAGAAACGCACGGCGCGGGGTAGCCAGATGCAACTGAACGGATTGATTCAATCGGCGTGGATCGACGACATCTACGCGGCGGCACTGGGCGATCAACGATGGGAAGCGGTGCTGGACGGGCTGCGATCGTCTGTCGGTGTGCGCATGGCCACGCTGCTGTCGTTCGACGACAAGGCGAGGGTGCCGGCGATCGAGCAGGCGGCCGGCGACGACGCGTCGTGGGTCGCCGCGTGCTACCACAGCTACAACACCGAGTTCTACCTGTACGACCCGGTCGTGCCGATCGCCGCGGACTGGCCGACGGGGCGCTGGTTCGAGGACGTCAAGCACCTGTCCGCGCACCAGCGCGCGCACAGCGTGTTCTATCAGGAATTCATGCACCCGTTCGGGCTCGGCAGCATCTCGGGCCTGTACATCCATCGCGGCGAAGGCTCGGGCGCGTTCCTCAGCGTGCAGGGCGGCCCCGACTCGCAGGGGCTGTCCGACGATCAGCGCCGCATGATCGAAATCATGGGCGCGCACATCAGCCGCGCGCTGCGGATCCAGGCGCGCATCGGCGAACTCGAAGCGCGCGTGGCCGCCGCGGAATCGGCGCTCGACGCGATTCCGGTGCCGGTGTTCCTGCTCGGCGCGCGGCGCGAACTGCGCTACACGAACCGTGCGGCCGATCAACTGATCGCCGCCGAACCGGCGCTGCGGGTCGTGAACGGGCGTTTCGCGCCGGAAGGATGCGTCGACGACGCGCAATGGCGGCATGCGTTCGCGCGCGGCGGGCTGCTGCTGCGGCGGACGACGGGCGAGCCGCTGCCGCTGGCGTTGATCCCCGTTCCCGAACAGTCGCACCTCGCGCGCGAACGGCCGGGCGTGACGGCATTGATGACCGCCGCGGACCTGCGCTCGCCGTCGGCGCGCGCGCAGCGATTGCGCGTGTTCTACGGGCTGTCGTCGGCCGAAGCCGACCTCGCGGTGCTGCTGTGCTGCGACGGGCGCTCGCCGCAGGAATGCGCGGCGCTGCGCGGCGTGTCGATCGGTACGGTCCGCGCGCAGATCAAGTCGATCTACACGAAGACGGACGTGGCGCGCGCGGCGCAGCTGACGTCGCTGGTCATGCAGACGTGACGATGCGTGACGGCCGGCCCGACCCTGCGGTGCGCGGCAGGCCGTCGCGTCCGGCCGGATTCACTCGAGCCCGCCCTGGCACAGGTACTTGATCGACAGGTAATCGTCGAGGCCGTAGCGCGAGCCTTCGCGGCCGTAGCCCGATTCCTTCACCCCGCCGAACGGCGCGGCCTCGCTCGCGAGCGCGCCTTCGTTGATGCCGACGATGCCCGTTTCGAGCCGTGCCGACACGCGCGCGATGCGCCGCACGTCCTGCGTGTAGAAATACGCGGCGAGCCCGAACGGCGTGTCGTTCGCTGCGCCGACGGCCTCGTCCTCGGTATCGAAGCGGAACAGCGCCGCGATCGGGCCGAACGTTTCCTCGCAGTTCAGTTGCATGTCGGCGGTCGCGTCGGCGAGCACCGTCGGGGCGTAGAAGTTCGGGCCGAGTTCGGCCAGACGCTTGCCGCCGGCGAGCACGCGCGCGCCGCGTTCGACAGCGTCGCCGACGTGGCGGGCGATCTTGTCGACCGCGCGCGCGTTGATCATCGGGCCGATCTGCGCGGCCGGGTCGGTCGCCGGCGCGACCTTCAGCGCGGCGACGCGTGCCGCGAGCTTCGCGGCGAACGCGTCGTAGACGCCGCGCTGCACATACACGCGATTCGGCGACACGCAGGTCTGGCCGCCGTTGCGGAACTTGGACGCCATCAGCCCGTCGACCGCGCTATCGAGCTCGGCATCGTCGAACACGATGAACGGCGCATTGCCGCCGAGCTCCAGCGACAGCTTCTTCAGCGTCGCCGCCGATTCGCGCGCGAGCAGCTTGCCGACGGGCGTCGATCCGGTGAACGTGATCTTGCGCACGCGGCCGTCGGCGAGCCAATCGGCCACGGCAGCGACCCCGCGCTCGCGCGAGGCGGCGATCAGGTTCAGCACGCCGGGCGGCACGCCGGCTTCCTGCGCGAGGAAGGCGAGCGCGAGCGCGGTCAGCGGCGTGTCTTCCGCCGGCTTCGCGACGACCGTGCAGCCGGCCGCGAGGGCGGGCGCGATCTTGCGCGCGATCATCGCGAGCGGGAAATTCCACGGCGTGATCGCGGCGACGATGCCGATCGGTTCCTTGACCGCGCTCAGCCGTTTGCCGCGCTGCTGCTGCGGAATCAGGTCGCCGTACGTGCGCGTCGCTTCCTCGGCAAACCACAGCACGTACGACGCGCCGTAGGCGACTTCGCCGCGCGCTTCGGCGAGCGGCTTGCCCTGTTCGCGCGACATCAGCTTCGCGAGATCGTCGGTGTGCGCGATGATCGCCGCGTGCCACGCGCGCAGGATCGCGGCGCGTTCGCGAGCGGGCGTCGCGCGCCATGCGGGCAGCGCGCGTGCCGCCGCGTCGGTCGCGGCGCGCGCGTCGGCGGCTCCGCTGTCGGGTGCGTGGGCAACGGTCTCGAGCGTCGCCGGATCGGTGACGTCGAAGCGTGCGCCGTCGAGCGCATCGCGCCAGGTACCATCGATCAGGTTGGCGGTACGCAGCAGTTCGGTTCGGGACAGCGTAAGCGGCATGACAGGTCCTTGGATGAAGCGGTTCGGCGGCGGCGCGGGCGCGCGACTACCCCGCGCGGACAGCACGCTGCCGCGTTCGAGGCAGGCGGGCACCGTGCGTCAGTGCCGGTCGCCGAACAGCGATTCGAGCGGATAGTGCCGTTTGACGAACGGCGACTTGATGATCACATAACTGAAATACTTTTCGATGCCGATGTTCTGCTCGAGCAGCCCCTCGACGATCGTCTGGTAATGGCTCACGCTGCGCGTGATGAACTTCAGCAGGTAGTCGTAGCCGCCGCTCGCGAGATGGCACTCGACGATCTCGTCGACGTTGCGGATCGCCGCGACGAAGCGGTCGAAGTCCTCGCGCCGGTGGTCGGCCAGCGTGACCTCGGTGAACACGACCTGCACGTCGCCGAGTTTCTCGAGCTGGATGTGCGCGCCGTAGCCGCCGATGTAGCCGGCCTTCTCGAGCCGCTTCACGCGGATCAGGCAAGGACTGGGCGACAGCCCGACCGCATCGGCCAGCTCGACGTTGGTCATGCGGCCGCGCTTCTGCAACTGGGAGAGGATGCGCAGGTCGATGCGATCCAGCTTGCTGTCCGTCATGTTCACGTGAGAGGCGAAAAAATGGAATGTCCGGTTACTTTAGAGTCGAACGAGGGCCGCCACAAGCCCGGCTTTCCCTTGGCCGGTCAGGCCGGCTGCGCGTGCGCGGCGTCGAGCGCGCGCTGCACGCCGGCATCGCCCAGCACGTCGTCGAGCGTCTTGCGCACGCGTTCGAACAACAGGTCGAACTCGCCCGCGGTGAAGCTCAGCGCCGGCGCGAAGCCGAGCACGCCGTCGCCGAACGCGCGGAACACCACGCCGTTCGCGTAAGCAGCCGCCGCGATCTTGTCGGGCACGTTCAGCGCCGGGTCGAAGCGCGTCTTGCGGGCCTTGTCGGTCACCAGTTCGAGCGCACCGAGCAGGCCGACGGAACGCGCATCGCCGACGAGCGGATGCGCGCGCAGCGCGTCGAGGCCCGCCGCGAAGCGCGGCGCCAGCGCCTGGCCGTTCGCGAGCAGCCCGCCTTCGTGATAGAGCTTCAGCACCTCGAGGCCGATCGCCGCGCTGACCGGATGCGCGGAATACGTATGGCCGTGGCCGACCACGGCCGATTCGGCGCGGCTGCCCGCGATCCCTTCGTAGATTTCATCGGACATCAGCACCGCGCCCATCGGCGCATAACCGGCGGTCAGTCCCTTCGCGACGGTCATCAGGTCCGGATCGACCTGTTCGGTCTCGCACGCGAACAGCGGCCCCGTGCGGCCGAAGCCGGTGATCACCTCGTCGGCGACGAACAGGATGCCGAGGCGACGGCATGCGTCGCGCATCGCCTTCAGCCAGCCGGCCGGCGGCACGATCACGCCGCCGGAACCCTGCACGGGCTCGCAGAAGAAGGCGGCCACGTTGTCCGCGCCGAGTTCGGCGACCTTCGCTTCGAGCGCGGCGACCGACGCGGCGATCAGCGCCTGCGGATCGTCGCCGAGCGGATGGCGATACGGGTAGGGCGACGGAATGTGATGCTGGTCCGCGCGCGGCAGGTCGAAGTGACGGTGGAACGCCGGCAGCGCGGTGAGGCCGGCGCCGATCGACGACGAGCCGTGATAACCGCGCTCGAGCGCGATCATCTGCTTTTTCGACGGACGGCCGGTCGCGTTGAAATAGTGCGTGATGAAGCGCACCGCGGAGTCGACCGCATCCGAGCCGCCGAGCGTGAAGTACACGTGGTTCAGCGACGGCGGCGCGAGCGCGGCGAGCCGTTCGGCCAGCTCGATCGCCGGCTGCGAGCCGAAATGGAAATAGCCGGTCGCGTAGGGCAGCTTCGCCATCTGGTCGGCGGCCGCTTTCACGATGCTGTCGCGGCCGTAGCCGACGTTCACGCACCACAGGCCCGAGAACGCGTCGAGCAGCGTGTGGCCGTCGGCGTCGCGCAGGAACACGCCGTCCGCGGATTCGAGCACGGTGGCGCCGCGCGCCTCGTGTGCGCGATAGTTGACGACGGGGTGGATCAGATGCTGACGATCGGCTTCGATCAGCGCAGCGTGGTCGGCGTGGTTCATGGCAGGGCAGGACTCTCGTCAGGTGTCAGCGGTGAGTTCATGCTACCGGGCGAACGATCCGCATGCGCTTTCAATTTGCGCCCCGAAACGTATGGGCGCGGCGTTTGCACGGGGCGCTTCGGCATTTTCTGCTGCGCACCCCGCCGTGCCGGACGCGCGCGTCAGTAGCCGCGTGTGCGGTCGACGACGCCGATCATCGGTTGTCCTGCACGATGGCGCGCGAGATTCGCGAGCACGGCGTCCACGGCGGTGTCGGGCCGCGTGGCGCTCGCGATGTGCGGCGTGATCCGGATGCGCGGATGCGCCCAGAACGGATGACCGGCCGGCAACGGTTCGGGGTCGGTTACATCGAGGATCGCGCTGTCGAGCCGGCCGCTGTCGAGCGCGGCGAGCAGCGCGGCCGCATCGAGCTGCGGCCCGCGCCCGACCTGCACGAGCGACGCGCCGGGCGGCAGCGCATCGAACACGCGTGTGCCGAGCAGCCCGCGCGTGCCGTCGGTCAGCGGCAGCAGGCAGATCAGGATGTCGGTGCGGGCGAGGAACGGTTCGAGCGCGTCGTCGCCGGCGTAGCACGCGATGCCGTCGAGCGTGCGCGGCGTGCGGCTCCAGCCCGCGCACGGGAAGCCGAAGCGCCGGAGCATGTCGAGCACCGCCTGGCCGAGCGTGCCGAGCCCGAGGACGCCGATCCGCGTCGACGCGGCGGCGCGCACCGGTTTCTCGTGCCACACCTGCGCGCGTTGTTGCGCCGCGTAGTCGAACAGGTCGCGGTGAATCGTCAGCACCGCCTGCGTCACGTATTCGACCATGCCCTCGACGATGCCCGGCTCGATCATCCGCACGACGGGGATGTGCGGCGGCACGCGCGACAGGTCGAACTGATCGATGCCGGCCCCGACCGAGAACACGACCTCGAGATTCGGGAGCAGCGCGGCCGGATCGTCCGGCGGCTGCCACGCGGCGAGATAGCGGACCGCCTCCGGGTCGCCGATGTCCGGCCAGATCCGGAACGCGAGATCGGGTGCGCGCTGCGCGAAGCGCTGTGCCCATTGCGCGCCGCGCACCGGGTCGGCCTTGTACAGGAAGCTCATCTTCGTTCCGCTCAGCCGAGTGCCTGGTTCACGATCGCGTACGCGCGCAGCGCCGGATCGCGCTCGGGCGCGGCGCCGCGTGCCATCGCGACGACGGTATCGACGCGCGGCAGCCCGAGCCCCTGCAGCCAGTCGGACAGCCCGCTGTCGCCCGGCACGTCGAGCCGCACGAACATGCCCTCGTGCAGGGCGAGCCAGTGACTGATCAGCGCCTGCGCGCGCTGCGCGTCCGGTGCGACCACCGGGCCGATCGCGTGGCCGCGGCCGAAGCGGCGGAACAGCGCGAAGCCGAGCAGCTCGCCGTCGCGATCGAGCGCGATGCCGTTCGCGACGTCGAGCAGCGCGCCGATCACTTCGTCGCGCTGATAGCCCGCGGCGCGCGACGCGAGCGCGGCAAGGCGCGGGCCGTCGTTCGCGCCGATCGGCCGCAGGCGCTCGCCGGGCGGCAGCGATATCAGCGGCGGCTGGAAGGCGGCGCCCTGGTGTTGATCGATCGTGCCGATCGCTTCGAACCCGAATTTCGCGTACAGCGGCTCGCCGGCCGGCGTCGCGTGCAGGAACACGGTCCGCGGGCCGAAGCTGTCGACCAGGCGGGCGAGCAACTCGCGCCCGATGCCGCGGCCCTGGCGCTCGGGCGACACGATGACCATGCCGAGCGACGCGTGCGATTCGCCGAAGCGCCAGCCGAGCGCGGTGCCGACGACGCCGGTTTCGTCTTCGGCGACGAAGCCGCCGCCGAGCTGGAACACGAAGCGCCAGTCGTCGAGCCGGTGCGGCCACTTGACGGCTTCCGACAGCCGGTGCGCGGCGGGCAGGTCGGTTTCGGCGAACGGGCGATAGGTAAGCGTGCTGGAAGGATTGAGGTCGGACACGCCGGACTCCGGAGGGGTGGGAATGACGCATCACTGTGCCAGCGAGGCCGCAGGGCGGATAGGACGATTCGCCTGTTTTCCGGCGGCGGCGGGCGCGCCCGCGAATTCGATGCAAACCGGCTCGATCGGCGCGAACGAACGCCCGGATCGTGCTGGCGAGACGGGTCAATCCGGCCACGCGTGCTGTGGAATACCACTACGATCAATGGCACGGCGGCACTGCCGCCTGCCGAAGGGCCGCATCGGCAGACGGGCTCGCCGCGGTAGCGCGGCGCCCATCGGCGCCCGCCGCCCGCGCCGCGCCCGATCGTGCCGCAGATCGTGCTGCATGTGGCGGGCAACACGCGGCGATTCTGCGTTTTGAGCGGCGCCGAACGATGCGCGGACGACTTTTTGCCCTGATTCAATTTCGTTAAATCCAGCCCGTCCCCGGCCCTGCCGGGGCTTCACACCGACAGGACGTCACCATGATCCAGTTTGAACCGAAGTACATCACCTTCGACTGCTACGGCACGCTGACCCATTTCCGGATGGCCGAGACGGCGCGCGAAATCTATGCGGACCGGCTGTCGCCGGCCGCGATGGAGGCATTCGTGCGCGCGTTCGCCGCCTATCGGCTCGACGAGGTGCTCGGCGCGTGGAAGCCGTACCGCGACGTCGTCGTCAACGCGGTCCGCCGCACCTGCGCGCGGCTCGGCGTGAAGTTCGACGAGGCCGAGGCCGAGCTTTTCTATCATGCGGTGCCGACGTGGGGCCCGCATCCGGACGTGCCGGCCGGGCTGTCGCGGCTGGCGTCGAAGTACAAGCTGGTGATCCTGTCGAATGCGATGGACGAGCAGATCATGAGCAACGTCGACAAGCTGGGCGCGCCGTTCCACGCCGTGTTCACCGCGCAGCAGGCGCAATCGTACAAGCCGCGGATGCAGGGCTTCGAATACATGTTCGACAAGCTCGGCTGCAAGCCCGAGGACGTGCTGCACGTGTCGTCGAGCCTGCGCTACGACCTCATGACGGCCGAGGATCTCGGCATCAAGCACAAGGCATTCGTGAACCGCGGCCACGAGCCGGGCACGCCGTTCTACAACTATTACGAAGTGTCGGACATCGGTCAGCTCGCGACGCAACTCGGGCTGTAAGCCGGCCGCGCCGGCCGATTCGTCGAGCGCCGGGGCGCGGCCGTGATGCCGTCGCGTCCCGGCGCGTTCGGTCAGCGCACGAAATGAGGGTAATTACCGATATTGAGTCGTTCAAGGCGGGGCCGCCCGGGCCGATATATGTACCGAACGGTTAATATTTCGAGGCCCCCGCATGAAGTTGTCCACCAAACTGCTGATGCTCGTCGCCGCGGCGCTGCTCGGCGTCGTCCTGCTGGCCGCGTTGTCGCTGCACACGCTGCGCGACGCGCTGATCGACAGCCGCCGCGAAGAGATCGTCATTCTGCTGACCAAGGCCGAGCATCTGGTCGATTCGTATCGCGCGATGCAGACGAGCGGCACGCTCACGCAGGAGCAGGCGCAGCAGCAGGCCAAGGCCGCGCTGGCGGCGCTCAACGCGAATTCGAAGAGCTACTTCTGGGTCACGACGTCCGACGGCGTCAACCTCGTGCACCCGAACGCGAAATTCATCGGCACGCGCGCGAAAGGCAACCGCACGACCAGCGGCATGACCGACAGCGAGGCGTACCGCGCGGGGATGGCGCAGGCGCATTTCGCGCTCGTCGACGTGCTGGTCAAGCGCAGCCCCGACGCGGACCTGGAGCCGAAGCTGCAGGGCGTGGTCGCGATTCCGGACTGGAACTGGTGGATCGGCACGGGATTTTTCTACGACGACATCAACGCGGCGTTTGCCCGGCTCGCGATGGTGCTGGGCGCCGTCGCGCTCGTCATCGCCGCGGCGCTCGCGGCCATCGCATGGGGCGTGCTGCGCAGCGTCAGGCGCACGCTGGGCGGGGAACCCGCGCATGCGACGCAGATCGCCGCCCGCATCGCCGCCGGTGAACTGGACGTGCAGTTCGATACGGCGCACGCCGCGCCCGGCAGCTTGCTCGTCGCGCTGGGCGACATGAAGGCGCGGCTGACCGACACCATCGCCGAGATCCAGACCACGACCCACTCGATCGCCACCGGCACCGGCGAGATCGCGCAAGGCAACCTGGATCTGTCGCAGCGCACGGAGCAGCAGGCCGCGTCGCTGCAGGAAACGGCAGCGAGCATGGAGCAGATCACGTCCACGGTCAAACAGAACGCCGACAACGCGCGCCAGGCGAATGCGCTCGTGGCCCAGGCCAAGGATGCGACCGAGCTCGGCGGCGCCGCCGTGCACGCGGTCGTCGAAACGATGCGGCAGATTTCGGACGGATCGGTGCGGATCGCCGACATTACCGTCGTCATCGAAAGCATCGCATTCCAGACCAACATTCTCGCGCTCAACGCCGCGGTGGAAGCCGCGCGGGCCGGCGAGGAGGGGCGGGGGTTCGCCGTCGTCGCATCGGAAGTCCGCTCGCTCGCGCAGCGCAGCGCGGCGGCCGCGAAGGACATCAAGGGATTGATCGACGCGTCGGTCGAGCGGGCCGGCAGCGGCAGCCGGCTCGTCGAGACGGCCGGCGAGCGCATGACCGAGATCGTCCGGTCGATCGACCGGGTGGCGGACATCATGGGCGAGATTTCCGCGGCATCGGCGGAGCAAAGCACCGGCATCGAACAAATCGGGCTGGCCGTCGCGCAAATGGATGAAGTCACCCAGCAGAACGCCGCGCTCGTCGAGCAGGCAGCGGCCGCCGCCTCGTCGCTGGACGAGCAGGCGGCGCGCCTGCGGGCCGCCGTATCGGTATTCCGGCTCGCTGCGTGACGGCTTCGCGCCGTCCGCTCGCGGGGGCGCATCATCCTGCCGCCTGGGCGCCGTGCCGGCGCCCGCCCGGCGAGCGCGCCGACATGCCCGGTGACGCATGCATCGCCGCTCGCGGCCGCGGCGCCTGACGGCTGCACGGGCCCGGTTTCCGGGCAGTCCCGTCATCTTCCCGTCTTCCCGCCAAGCCGTTCCGATCGAGCGGCATTCTTCCGAACTTTCCTGCGCGACGTCCCGTCGCGATCCCCATCGTCGCCGCTCGTGCGTGCGGCGATCCGCCGCAACGTGCCGCTCGTTTCGACCGTCTTGGGCACGCACACACACATTCGACACAAACGTGCGGTTTGCGTGAGTCAAACGCGCGCCGGATGCCGAACGGGCAATTTTGTCGGCGCAATCTGCGGCGGCTGCGGCCTTACGATTTCCCGTATCGACACGGGTCGGGCAGCCGCCGCGACACGCCGCCGGGCGCACGACGACACATGCGCGCACGCAGCAATTCATGCTGCGCGGGCGGCTCAAAACGGTCGATTCGTATCGTGCGGGCCGCCCGAATCGCGACAAACCGCATTTTGGCGATGCTTAAATGAACTGCATGTGTACGACGTCGCGCCCGCCACCAGCAAGCGGGCGCGGCGGGATTGAACAACCACGCTGGACCCTTGGACCCACTTCCCACAGTCAGGAGCAGTTCGGATGAGCGACGATATCGACAATGACGGCAAGGGCGGCTTCACGCGCCGCGACATGATGCGGGTCATGGCGGCGAGCGGCATGATGGCCGTCGGCGGCGGCGGGCTGCTGATGGATGCGCAGTCGGCATTCGCCGCGCCCGCGCCGAAGCGCGGCGGCAAGATCCGGGTCGCGAACGAAGCCGGCTCGACGGCCGATACGCTCGATCCGGCCAAGGGCTCGACGGGCGCGGACTACACCCGTTTCTTCATGTTCTACAGCGGTCTCACGCAGCTCGATGCGAGCCTCACGCCGCAGATGAACCTCGCCGAGTCGCTGCAGACGACCGATGCGAAGACGTGGATCATCAAGCTACGCAAGGGCGTCACGTTCCACGACGGCAAGCCCGTCGGCCCGGCCGACGTGGTGTTTTCGCTGATGCGCCACAAGAACCCGGCCACCGCGTCGAAGGTCAAGCCGCTCGCCGAACAGTTCGCGGATGCGAAGGCGACCGGCCCCGACGAAGTCACGCTGACGCTCGTGAGCGCGAACGCCGATCTGCCGGTGATCCTCGCGACGCCGCAGCTCGTGATCGTCAAGGACGGCACGACCGACTTCAGCACCGGTATCGGCTGCGGCCCGTACAAGCTGAAGTCGTTCAAGCCGGGCGTGGCGACCATCGGCGTGCGCAACGACAGCTACTTCAAGCCGGGCAGGCCGTATCTCGACGAGATCGAGCTGATCGGCATCGGCGACAGCGCCGCGCGCCTGAACGCGCTGCTGTCGGGCGACGTGCACCTGATCAACGCGATCGATCCGCGCTCGACGCAGCGGGTCTCGTCGACGCCGGGCTACGCGCTGAAGGAAACCAAGTCGGGCCTCTATACCGACCTGATCATGCGCAGCGACAACCCGATCGTCTCGAATCCCGATTTCGTCGAAGGGATGAAGTACCTGTTCGATCGCGAGCAGATCCGCACGGCGGTGTTCCGCGGCTACTCGGTGATCGGCAACGACCAGCCGATCCCGCCGGGGCATCGCTACTTCAACGCGTCGCTGCCGCAGCGGGCGCACGATCCGGACAAGGCGAAATTCCTGCTCCAGAAGGCGGGCGCGCTCGGCACCACGCTGCCGCCGATCTATGCGACGTCCGACGCGAACGGGTCGATCGAAATGGCCGTGCTGCTGCAGCAGGCCGGCCAGAAGATCGGGCTGAACCTGCAGGTCAACCGCGCGTCGCCCGACGGCTACTGGTCGAACCACTGGATGAAGCACCCGCTCACGTTCGGCAACATCAACCCGCGTTCGAGCGCCGACGTGCTGTTCACGCAGTTCTTCAAGTCGGATGCGCCGTGGAACGAATCGGGCTGGAAGAACGCGAAGTTCGACCAGTTGCTGCTCGCCGCGCGTTCGGAAACCGACGACGCGAAGCGCAAGCAGATGTACGGCGACATGCAGGTGATCGTGGCGCAGCAGGGTCGGGTCGGCATTCCGGCGTTCATCAGCTTCCTCGACGGGTACGACAAGCGGCTCGCGGGCCTCGGTTCGATCCCGACCGGCGGGATGATGGGCTTCATGTTCGCCGAGAACGTGTGGTGGAACGCGTGACGTCGTGGCTGGCCGCCGTCGCGCGGCCGGTGCGGGCCCCCGCGCCGGCCACGCACGGTTTTTTCGGGAGTGCTGCTCCATGAACCGAATTCTCATCGGGCTGATCGGCCGGCGCATCGCGGTCACCGCGCTGACGCTGCTGATCGTGTCCGCGATCATCTTCACGATCACGAACCTGCTGCCGGGCGACGCCGCGCAGGCCGCGCTCGGCCAGTCGGCGACGCCGGAGACGGTCGCCGCGCTGCGCCAGCAGTTCGGTCTCGACATGCCGGCGCACGTCCGTTACGTGCACTGGCTCGCCGGGCTGTTGCACGGCGATTTCGGCCGGTCGCTGTCCGGCGACATGCCGGTGTCGGAGCTGATCGGCGGCCGCCTGCCGAAGTCGCTCGCGCTTGCGGCGATCACGACCGCCGTGTCGGTGCCGATCGCGCTGCTGCTCGGCATCCTCGCGGCGGTCAAGCGCGAGACGGTGGTCGACCGCGTGATCAGCCTCGGCACGCTGTCGCTCGTCGCGACGCCGGAATTCCTGATCGCGACGGTCGCCGTGCTCGTGTTCGCGGTGAAGCTGCACTGGCTGTCCGCGCTGTCGTACAGCGGCCCGATCGAGAGCCTGCACGATTTCCTGCGTGCGTATGCGATGCCGGTGTTGACGCTGTGCGCGGTCGTGATCGCGCAGATGGCGCGCATGACGCGCGCCGCGGTGATCGAGCAACTGAGCGCGTCGTACGTCGAGATGGCCACGTTGAAGGGCGCAAGCCCCGCGCGCGTCGTGCTGCGCCATGCGCTGCCGAACGCGATCGGCCCGATCGCCAATGCAATCGCGCTGAGCCTGTCGTATCTGCTCGGCGGCGTGATCGTCGTCGAGACGATCTTCAACTATCCGGGCCTCGCGAGCCTGATGGTCGACGCCGTCAGCAACCGCGATTTCCCGTTGGTCCAGGCGTGCACGCTGATCTTCTGCGTCGCTTACCTGACGCTCGTGCTGTTCGCCGACCTGTGCTCGATCGTGTCGAACCCGCGACTGCGCACCTGAGTGTTTCGTCTTCCTTCCGAGATGCCGCCCATGCAACCGATCGAACCCGTACAACGCAGCAGCCCGCTGCCGCCATCCGACGACCCGCCCCTGGGGCGGGGCAGCATGCCGCCGGCCGCGCCTGCCCCCGACCAGCCGCGCAAGCGCCGCACCGCGCGCATCGCCTTGACGACCGGCGGCCGCGTCGGTCTGGCGATGGTCGGCCTGATGCTGTTCATCGCCGTGTTCGCGCCGCTGCTCGCGCCGCACGACGTCGGCGCGATCGTCACGCCGGACGTGTTCGCGCCGTTCAGCGCGAAGCTGCCGTTCGGCTCCGACTTCCTCGGCCGCGACATGCTGAGCCGGATCCTGTACGGCGCGCGGCTGACCGTGCTGCTCGCGCTGGCCGCGGTGCTGCTCGCCGCCGTGACCGGCACGACGCTCGGGTTGCTCGCGACCGTGTCGGGCCGCGCGGTCGACGAGACGATGAGCCGGCTGCTCGACGCGCTCACGTCGATTCCGTCGAAGATGTTCGCGCTGATGTTCGTCGCCGCGTTCGGCTCGTCGTTGCCGCTGCTGGTCCTTACCGCCGCGGTCAGCTACATGCCCGGCTCGTACCGGATCGCGCGCGCGCTCGCCGTCAACATCAGCACACTGGAATTCGTGCAGGTCGCGCGTGCACGCGGCGAAAGCGCGCTGTACATCGCGTGCGTCGAGATGCTGCCGAACATGATCCACCCGATGCTGGCGGACACCGGGCTGCGCTTCACGTTCGTCGTGCTGCTGCTGAGCGGCCTGAGCTTTCTCGGGCTCGGCGTGCAACCGCCGTACGCGGACCTCGGCTCGCTCGTGCGCGAGAACATCGCGAGCCTCGGCGACGGCTCGGCCGTCGCGATCGTGCCCGCGGTCGCGATCGCGATCCTGACGGTGGGCGTCAACCTGATGATCGACGGCCTGCCGCATCGCGGCCGCCGCAAGGGCGCGGCCGGCGCCGCCGGAGGACACTGATGCGACACGAATCGAACCCGCTCGTCGAGGTGCGCGGGCTGCGCGTGGTCGGCGGCCGGCCGGGCGGCGAGGAAACGACAATCGTCCACGGTGTCGACTTCGACATCGCGCGCGGCGAGGTGCTCGCGCTGATCGGCGAATCGGGCTCCGGCAAGACGACGATCGCGCTGTCGCTGATGGGCCATGCGCGCGCCGGATGCCGGATCGCCGGCGGCTCGGTGAAGCTCGACGGCACCGACGTGTGCACGCTTTCCGCAGCGGCGCTGACCGCGCTGCGCGGCCGCAAGGTCGCGTATATCGCGCAGAGCGCGGCCGCCGCGTTCAACCCGTCGCGCACGATTCTCGACCAGGTGATCGAGAGCGCGCTGATCCACAAGACGATGACGAAGCGCGACGCGCAGGCGAAGGCGATCGAGCTGTTTCGCGCGCTCGCGCTGCCGGAGCCGGAGACGATCGGCAAGCGCTATCCGCACCAGGTATCGGGCGGTCAACTGCAGCGGCTGATGGCCGCGATGGCGCTGATCACGGATCCGGAGCTGGTGATCCTCGACGAGCCGACCACCGCGCTCGACGTGACCACGCAGATCGACGTGCTGCAGGCGTTCAAGAGCGTGATCCGGCGCTACGGGATGAGTGCGGTGTACGTGTCCCACGACCTGGCCGTGGTCGCGCAGATGGCCGACCGGATCGTCGTGCTGAGCGACGGTGTGATCCGCGAGGCGGGCGACACCGAACAGATCCTGCATGCGCCGACGCACCCGTACACGCAGAGCCTGATCGCGGCGGTCACGCCGAACGATGCCGAACGCGACGCGCAGGGGCAAGCACCGGAGCCGGCCGCGCCGACGCCGCTGCTCGACGTGCGCGGCGCGATCGCCGGCTACGGCGGCCGTACCGCCAAAGGGTGGCCCGCGAAGGTGATCCTGCACGAAGTCGACCTGCGCATCGGGCGCGGCCAGACGGTCGGCGTGATCGGCGAATCGGGCTCCGGCAAGACCACGCTCGCGAAGGTGATCGCGGGCCTCGTGCCGGCGACGGGCGGCAAGATCCTGCTCGACGGCGAGCCGCTCGCGCTCGATATCGTCAAGCGCACCAAGGAGCAGCACCGCCGCGTGCAGATCGTGTTCCAGAACGCCGATACCGCGCTCAACCCGGTGCATACCGTCGAGCGCACGCTCGCACGGCCGCTCGCGTTCTATCACGGCATCAAGGGCGCGCGTGCGCGGCAGCGCGTCGCGGAGCTGCTCGAACTCGTGCGGCTACCGCCGGCGGTGGCCTCGCGGCGTACCGGCGAGCTGTCGGGCGGCCAGAAGCAGCGCGTGAACCTCGCGCGCGCGCTCGCGGCCGAGCCCGACCTGATCCTGTGCGACGAGGTCACGTCGGCGCTCGACACCGTGGTCGGCGCCGCGATCATCGAGCTGCTGCGCGACCTGCAGGCGAAGCTCGGCGTGTCGTACGTGTTCATCACGCACGACATCGCGAAGGTGCGCGCGATCAGCGACGACATCGTCGTGCTGTATGCGGGCCGCCGCGTGGAGACGGGCAGCCGCGACGCGCTGTGCGCGCCGCCTTATCACCCGTATTCGCACTTGCTGGTGTCGTCCGCGCCGGAGTTGCGCGCGGGCTGGCTCGACGATGCGGCCGAGCGTTGCCACCGGCCGCTGGTGCCGATCGGCGAGCGCGAGAACGAGGCCGAGCTGTGTCCGTTCCTGTCGCGCTGCGCGATGCGTGTGGACGGCGTGTGCAACCGCACGGCCCCGTCGCTGCGCACGCTCGGGAACGGCGCGCAGGTGCTGTGCCATCGCAGCGAGGAAGATCTCGCGCGCTTCCAGGCGGAGCCGATTTCCGCTGGCGTCGCGCCGGTACAGCTGTAGTGCGAGGCGCGCGAACCGTTCATCGCGCGGTGCGGTGGACGGCCCGCCGCATAGTCTGCTGCGGCGGTCGCGCAAAACGGCAATTTGCACGCGTGCCGCGCGCGAATACGCGGCAACTGCGGTTTTTGACGGTGATTAAATGATTCTCATTGAACGTTCGCCGATCGACATTGCCGGCATGCACAAGAAGGATCCAATGAAACTGGAATCGTACTGGCTGGATACCCGCCCCGCGTTTCGTGCCGGAAGCGTTGGTCCCGTCGAAGGGCGGGCCGACGTCGTCGTGATCGGCGGCGGTTTCACCGGCTTGTCGGCGGCGCTCGCGCTCGCGCAGCGCGGCGTGTCGGTGGTCGTGCTCGAAGCCGCGCAGGTGGCCGGCGAGGCGTCCGGCCGCAACGGCGGCCAGTGCAATACGGGCGTCGCGCAGGACTACGCGTCGCTGGCCGCGCGCATTGGCGCCACGCAGGCGAAGCAGTTTTATCTCGCGTACGAAAGCGCGGTGAAGAGCGTCGAGACGATCGTGACCGAACAGGCGATCGATTGCGATTTCCGGCGCGCGGGCAAGCTGAAGCTCGCCGCGAAGCCGCAGCACTTCGCCGGGCTCGAAAAGACCTTCGATGCGTTGCGCCGCGACGTCGATCCCGACATCGAGCTGATCGAGCCGTCGCGGATCCGCGATGAAATCGCATCCGACGGTTTCTACGGCGGGCTCCTGCAGCGCAACGGCGCGCAGATGCACATGGGCAAGTTCGGCGTCGGCCTCGCGCAAGCGGCCGTGCGTGCCGGCGCACGCGTGTACGAGCAGGCGGCCGTCACGCAGCTCGACCGGCTCGACGGCGAGCGTCACTCGATCACCAGCACCCGCGGCACGATCGTCGCCGATCGCGTGCTGGTCGCGACCGGCGCATCGCAGCACGGCCCGTTCGCGTGGTTCCGGCGGCGCATCGCGCCGGTCGGCAGCTTCATCGTCGTCACCGAGCCGCTGGCCGACGCGCAACTGAACCGGCTGTTCCCGCATCGCCGCGCTTACGTGACGTCGCGCCAGATCGGCAACTACTTCCGCGTGACGCCCGACAACCGGCTGCTGTTCGGCGGCCGCGCGCGTTTCGCGATGTCGAGCCCGCGCTCGGATACGAAAAGCGGCGACGTCCTGCGCGCCGGCATGGCCGGCTACTTCCCGGAACTGGCCGACGTGCGGCTCGACTACTGCTGGGGCGGCCTCGTCGACATCACCGCCGACCGGCTGCCGCGCGCGGGCCAGCACGACGGGCTCTATTACTCGATGGGCTACAGCGGCCACGGCGTGCAGATGTCGGTGCACATGGGCCGCGTGATGGCCGACGTGCTGTATGGCGCAGCCGCGTCGAACCCGTGGCGCGAGCTCGAATGGCCGGCGATACCGGGCCATTTCGGGCACGCGTGGTTCCTGCCGCTCGTCGGCGCGTATTACCGGATGCAGGATTTCCTGCACTGAAGCGAGCGCCCGGGAGGATACGACATGACAGTGCAACTCGTTGGCTCGTCTCGTGTCGCGCGGCCCGTCTCGCCGGCGATCGGCGACGTGCTGCGCGCGATCGATGCATCGTTCGCGCAGCCGCTGAACCTCGACACGCTCGCGGCGGTGGCCGGATTGAGCGTGTCGCGTTTCACCGCGCGCTTTCGCAGCGAAACCGGCTTGTCGCCGCACCGGTATCTGTGCCTGGTGCGGGTACGCCGTGCGCAGGACCTGTTGCGCGCCGGTCTGGCGCCGTCGGTCGTCGCGACCGACGTCGGTTTCTTCGATCAGAGCCATCTGTGCCGGCATTTCCGGCGGGTGCTCGGGATCACGCCGCGCGATTACGTGGTCGCGCGGGCAGGCGGTGCGACGGCGCGCACGTCTTCGACGCGCAGGCATGCCGAGCGCCGCGAAGCGTCGTGTCACGCGGCGTAGGCGCACACACGCACGGTTCGCATGCCGGGGAGGTCCGGCAGCAGAGCCGGCGAACGACGATTTCCGATATCGCGCGGCAGTGTTTAACCGCACCGCCGCGCGCCGCACAGGAGCAGATATGACCGCAGTTTTCGTGTTGCACCGCGCCGATGGCGCGCCTTCGTCAACCGTATTTCGCCAGCAGGCGTTCGGCGCGAACGATCCTTTCGCGCAAGCCCGGGAGATCGCGTGGGAAGGTCCCGACGCGATGGCCGCCGGACGTGTCGCGTTCACCGGCGAACTCGACGTGGCGAGCTTTCCGCACATCGAAACCATCGCGATCATCGAGGGCGAGCTGACGCTCGAAGCGGCCGGCGCCGCGCCGCTGGTGCTGGGCCCGGGAGACGGGGCCGTGATCGGCGGCGGCACGGCGCTGCGCGTGACCGCGGCATCGCGCGTGCTGTTCACGTTCTGCGCCGCCGCGTGCGCGGCACCGACCCGGCGCGGCGTGTTCGCGCTGCGAGCCGATGCCGACTTCAAGCCGTCGGCCACGCTGCCGGCGGAGGTGCTGCTCGGCCCGGCGCCGCAGTGCCGCAGCGACAACGTGTTCGTCGACGACGGCGCCGCGTACTGCGCGGGCACATGGGATTCGACGCCCTATCACCGGATCGTCCGGCCGCATCGCGTGAACGAATTCATGTTCCTGCTGGACGGCGACGTACGGTTCGCCGCGCCGGACGGCAGCGTGCTGTCGCTCGGCGCCGGCGATGCGCTGTTCGTGCCGCAAGGCACGCCGATCGGGTGGGAAAGCAGCGAACGCGTGGCGAAGTTCTACGTCGTGCAAAACGTCAACGCATCCACCGAGCGAGCCTGAGCATGACTCCTCCGCTACGCCATATCGAAACCCCGGCCACGCTGCCGGCTTCGGCCGATGTCGTCGTGATCGGCGGCGGCATCATCGGCGTCTTCACCGCCTACTATCTGGCCCGGCGCGGCGTATCGGTCGCGCTCGTCGAGAAGGGGCGCATCGGCGCCGAGCAGTCGAGCCGCAACTGGGGCTGGTGCCGGCAGCAGAACCGCGATGCGCGCGAGTTGCCGATGGCAAGCAAGAGCATCGACCTGTGGGAACGATTCGCGATCGAATCGGGCGAGGACACGGGTTTTCATCGCTGCGGCCTGTTGTACCTGAGCAATGACGAGGCCGAGCTGGCCCGCTGGGCCAGCTGGGGCGAGTTCGCGAAGACGGCGGGCGTGGCGACGTACATGCTCGACGGCAAGCAGGCCACCGAGCGCGGGCACGCGACCGGGCGGCCGTGGAAAGGCGGCGTGTTTTCGCCGACCGATGGCACGGCCGACCCGGAAAAGGCCGCGCCGGCCGTCGCCGCCGCGCTGATGAAGCTCGGCGGCAGTGTCCACCAGTACTGCGCGGCGCGCGGCATCGAACGCGAGGGCGGACGCGTGAGCGCCGTCGTCACGGAGTCCGGCGTGATCAAGACCAAGACCGTCGTGCTCGCGGGCGGCGCCTGGGCGTCGTCGTTCTGCCGCCAGCTCGGCATCCGTTTTCCGCAGGCGTCGATCCGTCAGTCGATCCTGAGCGTGTCGCCGGTCGAGCATCCGCTGCCGGATGCGATGTACACGTCCGGCGTGTCCGTGACGCGCCGCAGCGACGGACGCTACGCGCTGGCGATCAGCGGCCGCGCTCGGGTGGACCTGACGCCGCAGTTCCTGCGATTCGCGCCGCAATTCGTGCCGATGTTCGCGAAGCGCTGGCGCAATCTGCTGCCGGGCGGGCTCGAAGGGCTGCGCGGTGGTCATGAAACGCTGAAGCGCTGGCGCCTCGATGCGCCGACGCCGATGGAGGCGGTCCGCATCCTGGATCCGAAGCCGGACATGTCGACGGTCCACGAAACCTACCGCCGCGCCGTCGAACTGATGCCCGAACTTCGCGACGCGAAGATCACGCACGCGTGGGCCGGGTTCGTCGACAGCACGCCGGACGGCGTGCCGGGCATCGGCGAAGTGCCGGGCGTGCCGGGGCTGATCCTCGCGGCGGGCTTTTCCGGCCACGGCTTCGGGATCGGGCCGGGCGCCGGGCACCTGATCGCGGATCTTGCGACGGGCGCGCCGCCGCTGGTCGATCCGGTGCCGTACCAGCCGGCCCGGTTCAGCGATTCCGCATGGGGCAAGGTCGCCGATTTCTGATGCAAGGCCGCGACGCTCGCACGCGAGCGGCCGGACCGGCGCGGCGAACCTTCGCCGGCCTGACCGTCCGGCGCGGCCACCTGGGAGTGACGGATGCGTTTCGGTTCCTACTGGCTCGATACGTCGGAGCCATTCGCGAGCAACTCGTCGGCGTTGCGCGACGGCAGTTGCGACGTGCTGGTGGTGGGCGGCGGGATCACCGGCTCGGCGGCCGCACTGGCGCTGGCCAGGAAAGGGGCGCGCGTGATCGTCTGCGAGGCGGGCACCGTCGGGCAGGCGGCATCGGGACGCAACGGCGGTATGTGCAACAACGGCTTCGCGCAGGATTACGCGGCGCTATCGCAGCGCATCGGCACGGAACTGGCCAATCGGCTCTATCGCGCGTTCGACGCAGGCGTCGACACGGTCGAGCGGCTGGTCAGGGAGGAGTCGATCGATTGCGATTTCGTGCGCCGCGGCAAGCTCAAGCTCGCGGCGAAACCTGAGCATTACGACAAGCTCGCGCGAAGTCAGGCACTGCTCGCGGCGAGCGTGGACCCCGACACGCGCATGGTGACGAAAGCCGAGCTGCGTGACGAGATCGGCTCGGACCGTTATCACGGCGGGCTGCTGTTCGGCAAGAGTGCCGGGATGCACGTCGGCCGTTACGTGCGCGGCCTGGCACGCGCCGCGCAAGCGCGCGGCGCGCACGTCCTCGAGCATGCGCCGGTGCTCGGGCTGAAGCGGCAAGCGGGCGGCGCTTACGCGGCGCGTACGCCGCTCGGCGAGATCCGTGCGCGCCAGGTGCTGCTCGCGAGCGGCATTTCGCAGGTCGGCCCGTTCGGCTGGATTCGCCGCAGGATCGTGCCGGTCGGTGCGTTCATCATCGTCACCGAGCCGTTGCCGGACGACCTGCTCGACCGGCTGTTGCCGACGCGCCGGATGGTCACCGACACGAAGAACTTCGTCAATTTCTTTCGCGTCACGCCCGACAACCGGATGCTGTTCGGCGGCCGCGCGCGGTTCGCCGCGTCGAACCCGCGTTCGGACGAAAAGAGCGGGGCGATCCTGCGGCAGCAGCTGGCCGCCGTGTTTCCCGAACTGGCCGGCGTACGCATCGACTACTGTTGGGGCGGGATGGTCGACATGACCGCCAACCGACTACCGCGCGCGGGCGAGCGCGACGGCGTGTACTACGCGATGGGCTATAGCGGCCACGGCACGCACATGGCCACGCTGATGGGCACGCTGATGGCGGAGATCATGGACGGGCGCGCGGATCTCAACCCCTGGAAAGACTTCGACTGGCCGGCCATTCCCGGGCACTTCGGCAAACCCTGGTTCCTGCCGTTCGTCGGTGCCTGGTATCGACTCAAGGACACGCTGCAATGAATTCTCCTGTTGTTCACCTGATGCAAAACGGAAGGCTCGATCGCCTCTTCATCGACGGCGACTGGGTCGTGCCCGACGGCGGCGACCGGTTCGTGGTCGTCAGCCCGTCCACCGAAGACGGACTGTGCGAGATCCCGCTCGGCAACGCGCGTGACGCCGACCGGGCCGTCAGCGCCGCGCGCAGGGCCTTCGAACCGTGGGCGGCCACGTCGCCGCAGGCGCGCGCCGCGCTGCTCGATCGCGTGCATGCGTTGATGCTGGAGCGCGCGGAGCTGTTCGCCGCGGCGCTGGCCACGGAAATGGGCGCGCCGATCAGCTATGCGCGCGCCGCGCACGTGCCGCTCGCGGCCGAGCATATCCGCGTCGCGCGCGACAATCTCGCGCGTTATCCGTTCGTCTCGCGGCGGGGAACGACCGCGATCGTGCGCGAGCCGATCGGCGTGTGCGCGCTGATCACGCCGTGGAACTGGCCGATCTACCAGATCACGGCGAAGGTCGGCCCGGCGCTCGCGGCCGGCTGTACGGTCGTGCTGAAACCCAGCGAGCTGTCGCCGCTCAGCGCGCTGCTGTTCGCGGAAGTGATCGCCGATGCGGGCGTGCCCGTGGGCGTATTCAACCTGGTGAGCGGCGACGGCGCGGTGGTGGGCGCCGCGCTGTCTTCGCACCCGGAAGTCGACATGGTGTCGATCACCGGCTCGACGCGTGCCGGCGTGCTGGTGGCGCAGGCGGCGGCGCCGACCGTCAAGCGCGTCGCGCAGGAGCTGGGCGGCAAGTCGCCGAACATCGTCTTGCCGGATGCGGACCTGCAGCGGGCCATTGCGCCCGGCGTGGCCGCCGCGTTCCGGAACATGGGGCAGTCGTGCAGCGCGCCGACCCGCATGATCGTGCCGCGCAACCTGCTCGGCACGGTCGAGGCGCTGGCTCTCGCGGCCGCGCAGAAACTGGTGGTCGGCGATCCGTTCGCGGAGACGACGACGCACGGGCCGCTTGCCAATCGCGCGCAATTCGGCCGGGTCGCGCAGATGATCGACGTGGGCCTCGACGAACGGGCGAAGCTGATCGCCGGCGGTCCCGGCCGGCCGGAAGGGTTCGACAAGGGCTTTTATGCGCGGCCGACGATTTTCTCCGACGTTCGCACCGACATGACGATCGCGCAGCAGGAGATCTTCGGTCCGGTGCTCGCGATTCTTCCCTACGATACCGTGGACGAGGCGATCGCCATTGCGAACGACACGGTCTACGGGCTGGGCGCGCATGTGCAGGGCACCGACAAGGCGCAGGCGCGCGCGGTGGCCGCGCGCATCCGGGCCGGCCAGGTACACCTGAACTACCCGGCGTGGGATCCGCAGGCGCCGTTCGGCGGATACAAGCAGTCGGGCAACGGCCGCGAGTACGGGATCGAAGGGATGGAGGAATACATGGAAATCAAGTCGATCCTCGGATTCGACGACTGAAGCTGTCGCCGCACGCGATGCGGCGGCGGTCCCGATTTGAACCGGTTTGCCTGGCAGAGGTGCCGACTTGGAAAACATCGTCATCCCCGACACGTCGCTGGACCTGCATCACGCGCACTGGGCGACATTGCGCCGCGATCTGCATGCGCACCCCGAACTGCGATTCGAGGAACACCGGACGGCCGACGTCGTCGCCCGCGAGCTCGAGGCGCTCGGCTACGCGGTGTCGCGCGGGCTCGGCGGCACGGGCGTCGTCGCGAGCCTGCCCGGCGCGGACCCGCGCCGCGGCATCGTGCTGCGCGCGGATCTGGATGCATTGCCGATTCACGAAGCGAACGACTTCGCGCATGCGTCGTGCACGCACGGAATCATGCATGCGTGCGGGCACGACGGCCATACCGTCATGCTGCTCGGCGCCGCGCGCATCCTGAAGGACTTGCCGCAGCTGCCGGGCGCCGTGCATTTCGTGTTTCAGCCCGGGGAAGAGGGCGGCGCGGGCGCGCGCAAGATGATCGACGACGGGCTGTTCGATCGCTACCCGACGGAAGCCGTATTCGGCATGCACAACTGGCCCGGCCTGCCGGCCGGGCATTTCGGGATGCGCACCGGCCCGATCATGGCCGCGGGTTCCCGTTTCCGGATCACGGTCACCGGCAAGGGCGCGCACGCGGCTCAACCGCACCTGGGCATCGATCCGGTGCCGCTCGCGTGCGCGATGGTGCTGCAGTGCCAGACCATCGCCGCGCGGCACAAGGATCCGGTCGATCCGGCCGTCATTTCCGTCTGCATGTTCCAGGCGGGCACGACGGACAACGTCATTCCGGACAGCGCGGAGCTGCGCGGGACGATTCGCACGCTGTCGTCCGAATTGCAGCAACGGCTGCAGCGCGATGTCCGGCTCGTATGCGAAGGGCTGGCCGCCGCGCATGGGGCGCAGGTCGATGTCGAGTTCTTCCAGTACTATCCGGCGACCGTCAACACGCCGGCCGAGACGGCGCTGTGCGAAACGGTCGTTCGCGACACGTTCGGCGACGACCGCCTGTTGCGCGACGTGCCGCCGAACATGACGTCCGAAGACTTCGGCTTCATGCTGGAAGAGCGGCCCGGCGCTTACGTGCTGATCGGCAATGCGCCGGCCGGAACGGATGCCCCGTCGCTGCATCACCCGAAATACGACTTCAACGACGACATCATTCCGGCGGGCGTCCTCTATTGGGTCGCGCTGGCGCAGCATTATTTCAGGCGCTCGCCGTGACGGCAGGCGCGAGGTCGAGGCAGTCGACAGCCCGATCACGTTGAAGGGGTATTCGCCAACCGGGCATTGACGCCCGGTTGGCGCGCGGCGGGCGCTCGAATCGCCGCCGCCGCACGCGGTGAGTGCCGCCGCCGCCGCCGTCGCGGGCAAGGCGGCAAGCCGGCCGAGCACGCTCGGACTTGGTCGGCAAAGTGCGTCGACGTGGTCGCACCGTGGTCAGTCATCCTATAACAAGACGGGGCACTACGAAAGAAGGCGATTGGCCGTCAGGAAATCGCCCCGCCCCTGTTCGATCCGAATCCCGCCCCGTTTCCGGAAAACGTTTCGCCAAAAACGCGCAAAAACAGAGGAAACGATTCCCCGATTCACGCCAAAAACCCTTGATGGTAACGGTCATAGGGGTATGCACCAAGTGAGTTAAACGGTTAACCGACGTACATTCGCTCGACACGTCATACGACGTATGACTCTGCGGTTCAGCGGAGCGTCTCGCCGACGCATGTGCCTGCCGACGGATCGCCGCACAACAACGATCGACCATCAAGGAGACTCACCATGAAGCACCGATTCACCGGCTCTCGTACCGTCCTGGCCGTCGCATTGATGGCCGGCTTCGCGATGTCCGCGCAGGCGCGCGTGTTCCGCTCGGCGGACGTGCACGGCGACAACTTCCCGACCAACATGGCCGTGAAGTTCATGGGCGACGAGCTGTCGAAGGCGACGGGCGGGAAGGATTCGATCAAGGTGTTCGGCAACAGCGCGCTGGGCTCGGAGAAGGACACGGTCGACCAGGTGCGGATCGGCGCGATCGACATGGCGCGGGTGAACGGCGCGTCGTTCAACGAGATCGTGCCGGAATCGCTGATCCCGTCGTTTCCGTTCCTGTTCCGCGACGTCGACCATTTCCGCAAGGCGATGTACGGCCCGGCCGGCCAGAAGATCCTCGATGCGTTCAGCGCGAAGGGGATGATCGCGCTGACGTTCTACGAGAGCGGCGCGCGCTCGATCTACGCGAAGCGCCCGGTGCGCACGCCGGCCGACATGAAGGGGCTGAAGGTGCGCGTGCAACCGTCCGACCTGATGGTCGACGAGATCAAGGCGATGGGCGGCACGCCGACGCCGATGCCGTTCGCCGAGGTGTACACGGGCCTGAAGACGGGCCTCGTCGACGCGGCGGAAAACAACCTGCCGTCGTACGAGGAAACCAAGCACTACGAAGTGGCGCCCGATTACTCGGAGACGCAGCACGCGATGACGCCGGAAGTGCTGGTGTTCTCGAAGAAGATCTGGGACACGCTGTCGCCGCAGGAGCAGGTGGCGATCCGGAAGGCGGCGGCCGATTCGGTGCCGTACTACCAGAAGCTGTGGACCGCGCGCGAGGCGTCCGCGCAGCAGATGGTGACGAAGGGCGGCGCGAAGATCCTGCCGGCCGCGCAGATCGACCGCGCGGCGTTCGTGAAGGCGATGCAGCCGCTGTGGACGAAGTATGAAAAGACGCCGCAGATGAAGCAGATCGTCGACGAGATCGAGGCCACCAAGTGACGCGTCGCACTTCCCTGAACGGCGCCGCGGCCGGCGGCTCGTCGGCCTCGGCCCCGGACGGCGCCGGGCCGGCGCGGCCGCATGCCGCGCCACTCCTGCGCTGCGTGAACGACGTGCTGTTCCGCGTGCTGGCCGTGATCGCGTCGGCGTGCCTCGCGGTGCTCACGGTGCTGGTGTTCTACGCGGTCGTGATGCGCTACGTGTTCGAGAACGCGCCGGATTTCGTCGAGCCGATCGCGCTGCTGCTCGTGATCGTGATCGCGATGTTCGGCGCGGCGATGAAGGTGCGCGACGGCGGCCATATCGGCCTCGATTCGCTCGTGCGCCGGCTGTCGCCGAAGGCGCGCAACGTGGTCATCGGGATCCAGCACCTGAGCCTGATGGCGTTCGCGGTGATGATCATGGTCGGCTGCGGCAGCATGGCCGCCGAGACGATGGGCGACCGCATCCCGATCATCGGGCTGCCCGAAGGCGTGCGCTACCTGATCGCGATGCCCGCGGCGGTTGCGATCATCCTCTTCTCGCTCGAGCACCTGCTCGCGCTTCGTCGTTCTTCGTCGGGACAATAACGCCATGGAACTCGCGATCCTGTCCGTCAGTTTTCTGATTTTTCTCGTCCTCGGCGTGCCCGTGTCGTTCGCGCTCGGGATAGCCTGCGTGCTGACCTACATGGTCGAAGGCCTGCCGATCGCGACCGCGATGCAGGCGATGATCTCGGGGATGAACGCGTTCTCGTTCCTCGCGGTGCCGTTCTTCATCTTCTCCGGCGAACTGATGCTGCACGGCGGCATCGCGGACCGGATCCTGCGCTTCGCGCAGGCGACCGTCGGCCATTTCCGCGGCGGCCTCGGGATGGCGAACGTCGTCGCGTGCACGCTGTTCGGCGGCGTGTCGGGCTCGCCGACCGCCGATACGTCCGCGATGGGCGGCGTGGTGATTCCGCTGATGAAGCGCGAAGGCTACAGCGCCGCGTACGCGGTCAACGTGACGACGCACGCGTCGCTCGCCGGCGCGCTGATGCCGACGTCGACCAACATGATCATCTACGCGTTCGCCGCGCAGGGCATCACCGGCATGCTGCACGGCCAGCCGGTGAGCGGCGTGTCGATCGGCGACCTGCTGTTCTCGGGGCTGCTGCCGGTGCTGTGGGTGATGGGCTTCGTGCTCGCCGCCGCGTACTGGCAGGCCGTGCGTCACGGCTACCCGCGCCGCGAGGACGGCTCGTCCGCGCTGCCCGCGTTTCCCGGCTGGTATGCGGTGCTGCGCAGCTTCGTCGGCGCGGTGCCCGGGCTGATGGTGATCGCGATCATCCTCGTGTGCGTCGCGAAGGGCATCGCCACCGCGACCGAAGCGGCCGCGATCGCCGTCGTGTACTCGCTCGTGCTGACCGCGCTCGTCTACCGCACGCTGACGGCCGCGAAGCTGCGCCGCGCGCTGTCGCATGCGGCGCGCACGACGGGCGTCGTGCTGCTGCTGATCGCGGTGTCCAACATGCTGCGCTTCCAGATGTCGTACCTGGAGATTCCGGATGCGATCGAAGGGCTACTCAAGCAGTCGACCGCCGCGCCGTGGCTGATGCTGCTGTACATCAACATCATCCAGGTGTTTCTCGGCACGTTCGTCGACATGGCCGCGCACATCCTGATCACGACACCGCTGTTCCTGCCGATCGCGATGGCGTGCGGCGTCGGGCCGGTGCAGTTCGGGATCATGCTGCTGCTGAACTGCTCGCTCGGCCTCGTGCATCCGCCGATCGGGTCGGTGCAGTTCGTCGGCTGCGCGATCGGCAACGTGTCGATCGGCGAGACCACGAAGATGGCGTGGCCGTACTACCTCGCGATCTTCAGTGCGATCAACATCGTCACGTACATGCCGTTTTTCTCGACCTGGCTGCCGAGCCTGATCAGCGGGCACGCGGTGTTCTGACGCGCGTGATCGTGCGGCGGCGGCGTGATCACGTCAGCCACGCCGCGCACGTTCACGACCGCCCCGAATCGGACAGCGTGGCCCGGATGCCGGCAAGCCGGGGATCGGCGTCCGGTTCGGACGCGGTGCCCGGGCCGCGCGGCTGTCGAAACGTCATGCGACATTCTCCGTGGCGCCGCGAACCGGCGTGTCAGTAGCGGACCCGTCCGATCAGGCCCGGCGGGTCGACGGCGTGCGGGACGGCGGCGGCAAGCTGCCGCTGCGCGTACGCGATATTGACCGGCCCGACGCCGCCCCACAGCGGGCTGTGCCGCATCGTGATCGACACCGCGAGCGCGACGGCCGTGACGGCGAGCAGCACGAGCGACAGCGAGCGTGCACGCGCATGGTCGACGAACGTGCCGTCGACGAAACCGCCGTCCGGCCACGCGGTACGCATGATGCCGACCACCAGCACGCGGACGGGCGTCGCGGCCAGCCCGAGTTCCTCGCTCCACAGTCGCCCCACAGACGGCTACCTGCCGGCGACACCAGCGCCAGCGCCGCGCCGATCACGAAGAACAGGTCGATGCCGATCGCGATGCTGTTGCGTTTCGCGCGACGGATCGGCCAGGCGCCGTGCACGAGCGCGAGCATGTCGCCGATCAGGAACGCGTGCGTCCCGCGCAGGTCCGGCTGGGCGGGGCGGAGCCGCCCGTAGAACAGGAGCACGATCGAGGGCAGGAGGTTGCTTGCGTGCAGCAGGTAGCCGGTTATGGGATTGCTCGATGTCATTGGTGTCTTTCCTTCGTCGAAACAGCGTGGCGACGCGTCGTGCATCGGGATCGTCAGGTCGCTGAAGAACGGCAGCGGGTAGTCGGTGACGTTGCACGCGAGTTCGGCGGCCGTGAGCGACTGCGCGCGACCGTCATGAGCACGAGCGCCTGCAGCGCGATCATCGCCATCCGCGCGAGACGGGTAAGCACACGTACAGCTTGAACGTATTGCGTTCGCGCAGCGACGCGATCGCGGTGGTCGTCGAGTCGAGGCCGATCGCCGTCAACGCCATCACGAAGATGCCGGTCGCGAAGAACGCGCCATGGTCGAACGGGCGGCGCGCGGGCGCCGCATTCTCGAAGCGCGCCTGCGCGGCCGGCAGCATCGTGCCACCGCATCTTCGATGCGATCGTGTCGCCGTGCTTCCGTCCGGACGTCAATTTCGTGGACCCGGTGCCTGCCGCGTCTCGCGCCGCGCTCGCGAGCCTGCCCGCCGACCGGCTGCGGCAGTCGATCGTCCCGCTCGGCCGGCTGATCGTCGGGCGGCCCGACACGCTGCCGGCGCGCCACCCGGTCGCGGTCAGCTTCGCGACGAAGAACTCGGCCAGCACGCCGACGTTGGCCGGCCGCGCCCGGGCGGACGGCGTGACGAAGGACAGGCCGTCTTCGGGCGGGTGCCGGTTTCGCATTGGCGCGCGTTCGGGTACCGCCGCCGATCGGCCAGCCCGCGCAGGTCGATTATCGTCGTCGTGAACCTGCGCGCGATGCGGCGGATTTCAGGATTGTCATCCGGGCGTCAGCGTCGTGCCGGTCGCGATCACCAGAATGAAAGCGTCAGGCGGCGAATCGCATCCGCGGTTCCGCCGGCGGCGCATCGACGATGCGTCCTCATCGAACCGTTCTGGGGAGTTTCATCATGAATCGCAGATTGATCGCAGCTGCCGCGCTGCTCGCCCTCGCCATCGGCACGCCGATGGCCGCTTTCGCACAGACGTCGTCATCGGGTCCGACCCGCGCCGACGTGATCGCCGATCTCGTTCAGGCACAGCGTGACGGCACCGTGCCGACGTCGAACTGGGACTATCCGCCGAGCACGCAGACGATCGCGCGCAATCGCGAACTCTATGCAATTGCGCATGGCGAGCAGAGCACGGCGACCGCGTCGGTGTCCGTACCGGCCGCCAGCGCGCAGTAAGCGGGGAGTCGGGCGATGAAAAGCTTTTCCCGACTGGCGATCGCCGCGCTGCTCGCGGCGGCGGTCGCGCCCGCGTTCGCGCGCGGGCAGCCCCAATTGCCGAATGACGACGGCAGCCGCGCCAGCGTGCTGCGTGAACTGAACCCGACGCGCGCGCCTGATGGGGCGCAATGCCGGTCCGCATCGGCCCCGGACCATCGTGACGGCAACGCGGGTGTGCCCGTCCCGAACGGGAGGACGTGAAACTGGCCATTCACGGGCGAGTGCAACGAAATACCGGGATTGAAATGCCCGCTGCCGAGGTTTTCCGGAAGCCTGTTCACGGATGTGCCGTCCGGTACGCGATGTCGTCCGTGCCGGATCGATCGGCAAGCGCAAGCCGATCGAGCGATCGAAGGATTTGCAGTCGGGCCGGTTCAGGCTTCCACCTTCGGGAGCCCGGACCGCTCCGCATCGGCATGCACACAACCCGACAACGAGCGGCACTGGATCGAAGCCGTGTTGATACACGGGGTGAGCGTTGGCGCACATTCGACGCGTGACGTCAGCCCTGGCGACCAACTGCTTTTAATCGCGCGCGCATAGCGAATCGGATCGACGGAAATGGCTCGTCGCGCGGCAGCGGCGATGCCGATCGAATCCGGAATTTGTCTAGTCATCCTTGCGATTGATCTGCACGAACTGCACCAAACCCGTGCCCGAATTCTCTTCGATGGGGCACATGAAAGCCTTGAAATTAGGGGATTTCCCGCGTTTCCCCGGTTTTTTTTGATCATCGCTTGTATCGCCGTTTTTCTTCTTGCATGCTTGTATAGACAAATTCCTGAGGCGGCTTGCTGCACCGAAGGGATGGCGAACTTCAACGCAAGGAGAAATCTCGTGAACGGCAAGCGCATCAACTGGGCACTCAGGACGATCGGCATCATCGCGGCCGCGGCGGCAACGCTCGCGGCTCCCGTGCAGGCCAAGGAATGGAAAACGGTGACGGTCGCGCTCGAAGGCGGCTACGCACCCTGGAACCTCACGCTGCCCGGCGGCAAGCTGGGCGGTTTCGAACCGGAGCTGCTCGCCAACGTGTGCGAACGGATCAAGGTGCAGTGCAACATGGTCGCGCAGGACTGGGACGGGATGATCCCCGGCCTGCAGGCCGGCAAGTTCGATATCCTGATGGATGCGATTTCCATCACGCCGGACCGCGAAAAGATCCTGCTGTTCTCGCGTCCGTACGCGGCGACGCCCGCGACGTTCGCCGTCACCGACACCAAGATCCTGCCGAAGGCCGCGCCCGGCGCGCCGATCGTCAAGCTGACGGGCGACGCCAACGCGGACAAGCCCACCGTCGACGCGCTGCGCAAGCAGCTGAAGGGCAAGACGATCGGCATCCAGTCGGGCACCGTCTACACGAAATTCATCAACGACAGCTTCAAGGACATCGCGTCGATTCGCGTGTACAAGACCTCCCCCGAGCGCGATCTCGACCTCGTCGCCGGGCGCATCGACGCATCGTTCGACGACGTCACGTACTACGCGGCGAACAACGCGAAGAAGGACAACGCGTCGATCGTGCTCGCGGGTCCGAAGCTCGGCGGGCCGATCTGGGGGCCGGGCGAAGGGCTTGCGTTCCGCAAGCAGGATGCCGACCTGAAGACGAAGTTCGATACGGCGATCGGCGCGGCGCTCGCGGACGGCACGGTGAAGAAGCTCGCCGACAAGTGGTTCAAGACCGACGTCACGCCGTAAGCGCGCATTGGGCCGCCGCCGCGTAAGCGACACGCGCGGCGGCCGGCATCCTGCCGATTCACTCAACGCTTGCCGGGAGGCACGCATGGCGATTATTGAAATGCTCGGCTTCGGAACCGAAGGCTGGGGCGGCGTGCTGCTGCTCGCCGCGCTGATGACGGTGGCGCTGACGCTCGCCGCGCTCGCGGTCGGCGCGGTGATCGGCGCGGCGATCGCGGCGGCCAAGCTGTCGCGCTACCGCAGCGCCCGGCTGCTCGGCGACCTGTACACGACGGTATTTCGCGGCGTGCCCGAACTGCTCGTCATCTATCTGTTCTACTTCGGCGGCTCGACGCTCGTCACGGCCGTCGGCCAGTGGTTCGGCGCGGAAGGATTCATCGGCGTGCCGCCGTTCGTGATCGGCGCGCTCGCGGTCGGAATGATTTCGGGCGCCTACCAGGCGGAGGTCTATCGCGCGGCGGTGCTCGCGGTGTCGAAGGGCGAGCTCGAGGCGGCACGCTCGATCGGCATGCCCCGCAGCATGGTGCTGCGCCGCATCCTGATTCCGCAGGTGCTTCGCTTCGCGCTGCCCGGTATCGGCAACGTATGGCAATTGAGCCTGAAGGACTCGGCGCTGATCTCGGTCACCGGCCTGGCCGAGCTGCTGCGCACGAGCCAGATCGCCGCCAATTCGACCCACCAGTACTTCGTGTTCTTCGTCGCGGGCGGTGCGCTGTACCTGCTGATGACGGGCTTGTCGAACCGCGTGTTCAACCGGGCGGAAGCGATCGTCGGCCGGTCGTTCCGCCGCAATTTCGCGCGCAACTGACGGAGAACGCGCATGTCCATCGATTTCGGCTTTCTCCTCGATACGCTGCGCCAGCTGCTCGCGGCCGTGCCGACCACGCTCGGGCTGTTCTTCGCGTCGCTCGTGCTCGGCGGCCTGCTGTCGCTCGTGATCGTCACGATGCGCGTGTCGCCGCACTGGCTGCCGAACCGTTTTGCGCGCGCGTACATCCTGGTGTTTCGCGGCTCGCCGCTGCTGATCCAGATGTTTCTCGTGTATTACGGGCTCGGCCAGTTCGGCGTGATCCGCGAGAGCTTCATGTGGCCGCTGCTGCGCGAACCTTATGTCTGCGCGGTTCTGTCGCTCGCACTGTGCACGGCCGGCTACACGGCCGAGATCCTGCGCGGCGGGCTGATGGCCGTGCCGGTCGGGCAGATCGAAGCCGGTTACTCGATCGGTCTGTCCGGTTTCGCGTTGTTGCGGCGCGTGATCGGCCCGATCGCGCTGCGCCAGTGCCTGCCCGCGTATTCGACCGAGGCCGTGCTGCTCGTCAAGTCGACCGCGCTCGCGAGCCTCGTCACCGTGTGGGAGGTGACGGGCGTCGCGCAGCAGATCATTCAGCAAACCTATCGGACGACCGAAGTGTTCGTTTGCGCCGCCGTCATCTATCTGGGCCTGAACTTCATCGTCGTGCGCCTGCTCGGCGCGCTCGAATGGCGGCTCTCGGCGCACCTGCGTGCGCCGAAGCCGTCCAGTGCGCCCGCGTCGGCCCGCAATGCCCGGCGCGTCGCCTCCTGAGCGCGCCATTCCTTCCTGGAGAATTCGATGAACACCGCTGCTCCCGTTGCGCTGTCGGTCAAGAACATCCACAAGTCGTTCGGCGATCATCATGTGCTGAAGGGCATTTCGCTCGACGCGCATGAGGGCGACGTCATCTCGATCCTCGGCGCGAGCGGATCGGGCAAGAGCACGTTCCTGCGCTGCCTGAACCTGCTCGAGACCCCCGACGACGGCTCCGTCGCGCTCGCGGGCGAGGAACTGGCGATGAAGCGCGCGCGCGACGGCAAGCTGCACCCGAGCGACCGCCGCCAGGTCGACCGGATCCGTTCGCAGCTCGGCATGGTGTTCCAGAACTTCAACCTGTGGTCGCACATGACGGTGCTCGACAACCTCGTCGAAGGGCCGCTGCGCGTGCAAAAGCGCAGCCGCGCCGAAGCGGTCGAGGAGGCCGAGGCGCTGCTGGCGCGCGTCGGCCTCGCGGACAAGCGCGGCTACTATCCTGCCCACCTGTCGGGCGGGCAGCAGCAGCGCGTCGCGATCGCCCGCGCGCTCGCGATGCATCCGAAAGTGATGCTGTTCGACGAACCGACGTCGGCACTCGACCCCGAGCTGGTCGGCGAGGTGCTGCGCGTGATGCGCTCGCTCGCGGAAGAGGGCCGCACGATGCTGGTCGTCACGCATGAAATGGGCTTTGCGCGGCACGTGTCGAATCGCGTGATGTTCCTGCATCAGGGCGAGGTCGACACGGACGGGACGCCCGACGCGGTCTTCGGCGGCCAGACCTCCGAGCGCTTCCGGCAATTCGTGTCGAGCCACCACGACCGCACCACCAACTGAGGCCGTCATGACCGTATTCCGCGCGGCACGGCCGCTCGACTGGCGCCAGGTTGCGGCGGTGGCGGCAGGCGCGCCGCTGGCATTGACCGACGACGCCCGCGCGCGCGTCGTCGCCGCTCGCGAACTCGTCGACGAAATCGTCGCGCGCGGCATTCGCGCGTACGGCGTCAACACGGGGGTCGGCGCGCTGTGCAACGTGATCGTATCGCCGGCCCAGCAGAGCGAGCTGTCGCGCAACATCCTGATGAGCCACGCGGTGGGCGTCGGCGTGCCGCTCGGCGCGGCGGAAACGCGCGCGATCATCGCGGCGGCGATCAACAATTACGTGCACGGGTATTCAGGCGTGCGGGTCGACGTCGTCGAGCAGCTCGTCGCATTGCTCGAGCACGATTGCCTGCCCGAAGTGCCGGCGCACGGGTCGGTCGGCTATCTGACCCACATGGCTCACGTCGCGCTCGTCTGCATCGGTCACGGTCATGCGCGCCATCGCGGCGAGCGCATGCGCGGCGACGAGGCGCTGCGCCGTATCGGTCGCGAGCCGCTCGTCCTCGGCGCGAAGGAAGGGTTGAGCCTCGTCAACGGCACACCGTGCGTCACCGGCCTGGCCGCGCTCGCCCTCGCGCGCGCGGAACGGTTGCTCGACTGGGCCGACTGGATCGCGGCGATGAGCTTCGAGAACCTCGGCGGGCAACTCGCGTCATTCGATCCGGCGTCGCTCGCGCTGCGGATTTCGCCGGGCATCGGGCAGGTCGGGGCGCGCTTGCGTGCGCTGCTGGCGGGCAGCGGGATGCTGTGCGCGGCGAGCGGCCGGCATACGCAGGATCCGCTCAGCCTGCGCACGATTCCGCACGTGCATGGCGCGGCGCGCGACGTGTTCGCCGTGACGGCGGAGGTGGTCGATCGCGAGCTCGCGTCCGTCACCGACAATCCGATCGTCGCCGGCACGCGGGAGGCACCCGTCGCGCATTCGCAGGCCCATGCGGTCGGTGCGGGTATCGCGCTCGCGATGGACAGCCTCGCGGCCGCGATGGCCCAGGTCGCGGCGATCGCCGAGCGACGTCTCGACCGGCTCGTGAATCCGCTCGTCAGCGGGCTGCCGGCGTTTCTCGCGACGCCGGGCGGCAGTTGCTCCGGTTTCATGATCGCGCAGTACACGGCGGTCGCGCTGGTCGCGCAGAACCAGCGTCTCGCGGCGCCGGCGAGCCTCGACGGCGGTATCACGTCGGGGCTGCAGGAAGATCACCTGTGTCATGCGACGCCGGCCGCGCTGAAGGCGCTCGACATCATCGAGAATACGACGCGCGTGCTCGCGATCGAGCTGCTGGCCGCCGCGCAGGCATACGACCTGCAATCGGGCGAAACGGGGCGGGCCGCGTCGACCGATGCGTTGTGGCGGCAGGTGCGCGAACGCGTGCCGGCGTATCACGACGACCGGCCGCTCGCGGACGATATCGCGATCGCGGCAGGCATCGTCGCGGGCGTGCCGCCGTCGTTGCAGTGACGATGACCGGGCGCGGCGAATCATCCAATTTTCATTCGGTCGAGGGCGCATGAACGAAACGGAACGCGAACTTTCCGCCCGGCCGGCGCGTGCACTGCCGGCCTATCAGCAGATCAAGCGCTACGTGGTCGAACGGATCGCGAAGGGCGACTGGAAGCCCGGCGGCGCGATTCCCACCGAGGCCGAACTGGTCAAGGAATTCGGCGTGGCCCGGATGACGGTGTCGCGCGCGCTGCGCGAACTGACGGCCGAACGCGTGCTGACCCGCATCCAGGGAGCCGGCACGTTCGTCGAACGCCGGCATTACGAATCGACGGTGCTCGAAATCCGCAACATCGCGGACGAGATCGCGGAGCGGGGCCATCGGCACAGCGCGCGGGTGCTGCTGATCGAGCGCAGCGTCGACCCGGAAGCGATCGATGCGCTCGGGCTGCGGTCGGGGCCGGTGTTTCACTCGCGCATCGTGCATTTCGAGGAAGACGAGCCGATCCAGTTCGAGGATCGCTACGTCAATCCGGTCTTGTTTCCCGACTATCTCGAGCAGGATTTCACGCTCGAGACGCCGAATCACTACATGGTGCGACTGGCACCGATCCAGCGTGCCGAGTTCAGGATCTACGCGGAGAAGCCCAATGCGCAGGTGCGTCGGCACCTCGTGATGGAAATCGGCGAGCCGTGCCTGTTGCTGCGGCGCCGTACCTGGGTGGGCGATCACGTCGCGACGTCGGTGCAGCTTTGGCATCCGGCATCGCGGTTTCATCTGGCGGGCCGCGTCTAGGGGCGGCCGGGCTGGCATGCAGCGGCGTCGTGCGGGCCTGTGGTGTGAACGAGTTCGGGGAAACGGGCAGATCCGGCTGTCGGTCATGCGCCCGGAACCCGGTTGAAGACGACACGGGTTCCGGGCAGTGCCGGTCGCTAAACGGGCGGCGGCACGATGCGCACGGTCATTTCGCCGCGCGCCGGCCGACGGCGCCGAGCACCGCCACGAAGGCCGCTTCGTCCGCACGCAGGCCGCGCGGCGTCCGCTCGACCGCGAGCGCGGCGAGCGCACCCGCCTCGAAGGCGTCCAGCACGGCCGGATGGATGTAGCAGCGCCGGCACACGGCCGGCGTGTTGCGCAGCAGGTCCGCCACCGCGCGCACGGTCTCGACGATCTGCTTGCGCGCGTGCGTGATGCCGCGGTGCTCCACGCGCCGCAACAAGCCGAGTGCGTGCACGCTGCCGGCCCAGGTCCGATAATCCTTCGCGGTGAAATCGGCGCCGCCGGCGTCACGCAGGTAGTCGTTCACGTCGGACGAGCCGACCGGATGGCGCGCGCCGTCGTCGTCCACGTACTGGAACAGCTCGTGACCGGGCAGCTCCGCGCAGCGCCGCACGATCCGCGCGACCCGCGCGTCGTCGACCGTCACGTCGTGTTCGATCCCGCTCTTGCCGGCGAAGCGCAGCCGCACCTGGCCGGACTGGATCTTCAAATGGCGCTTGCGCAGCGTCGTCAGCCCGTACGAGCCGTTTTCCCGCGCGTATTCGGCGTTGCCGATCCGTGCGAGCGTGGTGTCGAGCAATCGGACGATCGTCGCGACGACCTTGTCGCGCGGCATGCCCGGCAACGCCAGATCACGCGCGACGCGCGCGCGGATGCGCGGCAGCGCCCGCGCGAAGGCGGCCATCCGCGCGTACTTGTTCGCGTCCCGCGTCTCGCGCCACAGCGGGTGATAGCGATACTGCTTGCGCCCGCGCGCGTCGCGGCCGGTTGCCTGAAGATGTCCGCGCGGGTCCATGCAGATCCATACGTCGGTGTACGCGGGTGGAATCGCAAGCGCGTCGATGCGGGCGATTTCGTCGGCGTCGCGAACCCGCGCACCGTCAGGTCCGTAATAGGCAAAGCCGTGGCGGAGCCGCCGGCGCGTATAGCCGGGGCGACGGTCGTCGACATGACGCAGGGGCCCGCCGGGCATGCGCGTATTCGGCCGCGATGGCGTGCGCTTCGTCATGCCGCGGCGCGTCGATCGACGCGTGTGCCGATCCGCGTATCGCCAGGCCGTGTTCCGGGCGGACATCCTGCACGCATGTTCTGCTCCTGCTCGTTCGTCGGTTCGAGCCCCGGGGAGCAAGAATCGTGCGCCGTTCCCGGCCCGGCTGCGGCCGCGATACCACGCGTGCGAACGAACACACGATGACGAAGGCGGCATTCGGCGGATTCGCCGAACGGAACATGGCGTGGCGGGCGAGGGCGTCGCAAACGCGGCCAGGGCCGGCTGTAACGGGCGGGGTGTGCGTTTAGGTGTTTATACGTATGCCGATTCCGATATCGCCTCAATCCAATATTTCATTGGAAGGTTATCGGACTTGTTCCTAGACTGATGCGGGGCATGCAGACCGGGCCGGCCGAACGCGCCGGCCGGCACCGGCCCCGCACCGCGTTCGCGCCATGCAGAATCAGAACAGCGCCGCGGCAGACAATTACATCATCGGAGACGGACCATGACATTCATCAGGAAGCTGGCGGCCGGTGCGCTCGTCGCCGCGGCGACGGTATGGGCGCCGGACACGTTCGCCCAGCAGAAGCCGATCACGCTCGGGTTCTCGCAGGTCGGCGCGGAAAGCGCGTGGCGCACCGCGAACACCGTGTCGGTGAAGAGCGCGGCGAAGGATGCCGGCATCAACCTGAAATTCTCCGACGCGCAGCAGAAGCAGGAGAACCAGATTCGCGCGATTCGCTCGTTCATCGCGCAGAAGGTCGACGTGATCGCGTTCTCGCCGGTCGTCGAATCGGGCTGGGAGCCCGTGCTGACCGAAGCGAAGGCCGCGCACATCCCGGTGATCCTGACCGACCGCGCGGTCGACGTGAAGGATCCGTCGCTGTTCGTGACGATGATCGGCTCGGACTTCCTCGAGGAAGGGCGCCGCGCGGGCCACTGGATGGAAGAGCGCTACAAGAACGACCCGGGCCCGATCAACATCGTCGAGCTGCAGGGCACGGTCGGTTCCGCGCCGGCCAACGACCGGCGCGCGGGCCTGCTCGAAGTGATCAAGAACAATCCCAAATTCAAGGTGATCGCGTCGCAGAGCGGCGACTTCACGCTCGCCGGCGGCAAGCAGGTGATGGAAGCGTTCGCGAAGACCTACGGCAAGCAGATCAACGTCGTCTACGCACACAACGACGACATGGCGCTCGGCGCGATCCAGGCGATGGAGGAAGCCGGGATCAAGCCCGGCAAGGACGTGAGCGTCGTGTCGTTCGACGCGACGAAGGGCGGCTTCCAGGCGATGATCGCCGGCAAGATCAACGTCGACGTCGAATGCAGCCCGCTGCTCGGCCCGCAACTGATGAGCGCGGTGAAGGACGTCGTCGCCGGCAAGACGCTGCCCAAGCGCATCGTCACGAACGAGACCGTGTTCCCGATGAGCGTCGCCGCGCAGGTGATGCCGACCCGCAAGTACTGACCGGCCGGGCAGGTCCGGCTCGGGCCGCCGCATCGCGGCCGCCCGAGGATCGCAACCGCTTCGAGGGAGGCTGCATGGAGAGTCCGCCGGTGGTCGAGATGATCGGCATCGACAAGTCGTTTCCGGGCGTCAGCGCGCTGCAGCGCGTGAACTTCCGGCTGTTTCCGGGCGAGATCCACGCGCTGATGGGCCAGAACGGCGCGGGCAAGTCGACGCTGATCAACGTGCTCACCGGCGTGCATGCGCACGATGCAGGCGAGATTCGCGTCGGCGGCCGGCCGGTGCGCTTCGCCGCGCCGCGCGAGGCCGAGGCGGCCGGCATCCAGACGCTCTACCAGGAAGTGAACCTGTGCGCGAACCTGTCGGTCGCGGAGAACATCTTCGCGGGCCGGCAGCCGATGCGGCGCGGCGCGATCGACTGGAACGCGATCCATGCGCGCTCGCGCGCGGCGCTGGGCGAGCTCGACCTGTCGCTCGACGTCACGCGCTCGCTCGATGCGTATCCGATCGCCGTCCAGCAGATGGTCGCGATCGCGCGCGCCGTGTCCGTCGACGCGCGCGTGCTGATTCTCGACGAGCCGACGTCGAGCCTCGACGACGGCGAGGTCGCGCGGCTGTTCGACGTGCTGCGCCGGCTGAAGGCGTCGGGCATCGCGATCCTGTTCGTCACGCACTTTCTCGAGCAGACCTATGCGGTGTCCGACCGGATCACCGTGATGCGCAACGGCGAGCGCGAAGGCGAGTATCTGGCACGCGACCTGCCGGTCGACGCGCTGGTCGCGAAGATGACCGGCCGCGAACGGATGTCCGACACGCTGCAAGCCGGCGCGGCGGCCGTCGAGCGCACGGCCGGCGGCGCCGCGCCGTTCCTGTCGATGCAGCAGGTCGGCCGGCGCGGGATGATGAGTGCGCTCGATCTCGACGTGCGTCCGGGCGAAATCGTCGGGCTGGCCGGGCTGCTCGGCTCGGGGCGCACCGAAACCGCGCAGCTGGCGTTTGCCGCCGAGCGCGCGGACACCGGCGCGATCGAGATCGACGGCGCGCGCACGCGGCTCGCGTCGCCGCACGATGCGGTCCGGCACGGCATCGCGTACTGTCCGGAGGATCGCAAGAAGGAGGGCATCGTCGCCGCGCTGTCGATCCGCGAGAACATCATCCTCGCGCTGCAGGCGCGACGCGGCTGGTGGCGGCTGATCGGGCGCGCGCGGCAGCGCGAGATCGCCGAGACGTACATCGCCCGGCTCGGCATCAAGGCGCGCGACGCGGAGCAGCCGATCGGGCTGCTGTCGGGCGGCAACCAGCAGAAGGTGCTGCTCGCGCGCTGGCTCGCGACGGCCCCGAAGCTGCTGATCCTCGACGAGCCGACGCGCGGCATCGACGTCGCCGCGAAGTTCGACATCATGGAGCGAGTGCTCGCGTTGTGCGCGACAGGGCTCGCGATCCTGTTCATCTCGTCGGAGATCGGCGAGGTGGTGCGCGTGAGCCACCGGATCGCGGTGCTGCGCGACCGGCGCAAGGTCGCCGAACTGACCGGCGCCGACGCTTCCGAGGAGCAGGTGTACCGGCTGATCGCGGGAGGCCAGTCATGACGCGGCTGCGCACGCTGTTTCGTCATCCGCTCGCGTGGCCGGTGCTGACGCTCGTACTGCTGCTGGCGCTCGACGTCGCGTATCGTCCGGGTTTCCTGTCGATCGCGCTGCTCGACGGTCACCTGTTCGGCGCGCCGATCGACATCCTGAACCGCGCGGCGCCGCTCGTGCTCGTGTCGCTCGGGATGACGCTCGTGATCGCGACGCGCGGGATCGACATCTCGGTCGGTGCGATCGTCGCGATTGCCGGCGCGGCCGCGGCGATCGTGCTCGATGCGGACCCGTCGCGGGTCGGCCTGGCGCTCGCGGCCGCGCTCGGTGTCGGGCTGCTGGCCGGCGCGTGGAACGGGCTGCTCGTCGCATTCGTCGGGATGCAGCCGATCATCGCGACGCTGATCCTGATGGTGGCCGGCCGCGGCGTCGCGCAACTGCTGACGGGCGGTCAGATCATCCCGATCGGCGCGCCGGGCTACCTCGCGCTGGGCGGCGGTTATCTCGCGACCGTGCCGTGCGCGGTGTGGATCGCGGCCGCGACGATCGCGGCGACCGCGCTGCTGGTGAACCGCACGGCGCTCGGGCTGTTCATTCGCGCGATCGGCGTGAACCCGGTCGCGACGCGGCTCGTCGGGCTGCGCTCGGGCGCGGTCGTGTTCGGCGTCTATCTGTGTTCGGGCGTGATGTCGGCGCTGGCCGGCATCCTCGCGAGCTCGAACGTGCGCAGTGCGGACGGCAACAACGCGGGCCTGCTGCTCGAACTCGACGCGATCCTCGCGGTGACGCTCGGCGGCACGTCGCTGCTCGGCGGCCGCTTCAGCCTCGCCGGCTCGGTGCTCGGCGCGCTGATCATCCAGACGCTCACCTACACGACCTATTCGATCGGCGTGCCGCCGGAGGCGACGCTCGTCGTCAAGGCGGTCGTCGTGATCGTCGTGACGCTGATCCAGTCGGACGCGGCGCGTGCGCTCGTCGTCCGGTTCGCGTCGCGACTGCTGCCTGCCGCGCGTTCGCGCGCCACCACCGGAGCGACGCCGCGATGAACCGATTCCTCGCACGGCTTGCCGATCCGCGCACGCTGCCGATCGTCGTGACGATCGTGCTGTTCGCCGCGCTGTTCGGCTTCGGGTCCGTGATGTACACGGGCTTCTTCTCGATGCAGGTGCTGACCGGGCTGCTCGTCGACAACGCATTCCTGCTGATCGTCGCGATCGGGATGACCTTCGTGATCGTGTCGGGCGGCATCGATCTGTCGGTCGGCTCGGTCGTTGCGCTGACAACGATCTTCTGCGCGGTCGGCGCCGAGCGGCTGCACTGGCCCGTGTGGGTGATCGTGCCGCTCGTGCTCGCGTTCGGCGCGCTGTACGGCGCGGCGATGGGCGCGCTGATCCATTACTTCCGTCTGCAGCCGTTCATCGTCACGCTGGCCGGGATGTTTCTCGCGCGCGGCGCGTGCTTCCTGATCACGACGCAGTCGATCACGATCAACGAACCGGTGTTCCATGCGATCGCGGGCATCAGCGTGCCGGTCGGCGGCGGGATGCTGAGCGCGGGCGCGCTGATCGCGCTCGCGACGCTGGCCGTCGCGATCTACGTCGCGCATTTCACGCGCTTCGGCCGCAACGTGTATGCGATCGGCGGCAACGAGCGCTCGGCGCTGCTGATGGGGCTGCCGGTCGCGCGCACGAAGATCGGCGTCTACGCGCTGAGCGGCTTCTGTTCGGCGCTCGGCGGCGTGGTGTTCACGCTGTACGTGCTGTCGGGTTACGGGCTGCAGGCGCAGGGGATGGAGCTCGACGCGATCGCCGCGACCGTGATCGGCGGCACGCTGCTGACGGGTGGCGTGGGCTACGTGATCGGCTCGGTGTTCGGCGTCGGCATCCTCGGTACGATCCAGGTGCTGATCACGTTCGACGGCACGTTGAGTTCGTGGTGGACGCGAATCGTGATCGGCGCGCTGCTGTGCGTGTTCTGCGTGCTGCAGCGCGTGATCGAGCGGCATGCGACGCGGCGGCGCGCGGGCGGCACGGGGCTCGGTGCGCGGCCGGCCGATGCGGCGCCGGCGGCACGGCCGGCCGGGACGGGCGAGGATGCGGCGCTGGTATCGGCGACGATGCGGCGCGTGTAGCGGATCGCGCGACAATGCGTGCGGCGCGGCGGCTCGACAGGTCGACGCCGCACGCCGCGTCATGCGCGAACGCCGACGCGGTATTGCGTGGTCTGCCGATAGACGGCGCCCGGTTGAACGATGACGTCGTCGCGCAGGTCGGCCATGTTGACCTGATCCGGAAAGCCGCCGGCCTCGACGCACAGCGCGGCGTGTCGCGCGCAGCGCGTGCCGCCGCTCACGCGCACGCCATCCAGATAGTTGCCCGTATAGAGTTGCAGGCCGCGCTGATCGGTCGACACGATCAGCTCGCGGCCGCTTTCCGGATCGTAGATGGTCGCGACCGGCCTGACCGCGCGCGCGCCGTCGCGCAGCACGAAGCAGTGATCGAAACCGCGCGCCCGCGCGAGTTGCGCGTGCGGCCAGTCGAGGCGCGCGCCGAGCGGCGCGCTCTGCCGGAAGTCGAACGCCGTGCCGGTCACATCGGCGGTGCCGGTCGGGATCAGCGCGTCGTCGACTTCGAGGAACGCGTCCGCGTCGATGCTCAGCACGTGGCCGCGTACGTCGCTGCCCGCGCGGCCGCTGAGGTTGAAGTAGCTGTGATTCGTCAGGTTGAGCGGCGTGGGCGCGTCGGTGACGGCGGTGTAGTCGATCGTCAGCGTGCCGTCGTCGTCGAGCGCGTAGCGAACCTGCACGCTCACGTTGCCCGGAAAACCGGCGTCGCCTTCGGGCGAATCGAGCTGCAGCGTCAGCCCGCCGCCATCGTCGACGACCGCCCAGCGCTGGCGGTGAAAGCCGTTCGCGCCGCCGTGCAGCAGGTTGTCGCGCTCGTTGCGATCGAGCCGGTAGTCGACGCCGTCGAGCGTGAAGCGCGCGCCGGCGATCCGGTTCGCCCACCGGCCGATCGTCGCGCCGAGGTAGACGCCCGAATCGACGTATTCGGCGGGCGTGTCGTGCGCGAGCACGATATCGGCGAAGCGTCCGGCACGGTCGGGTGCGAGCCACGACACGACGGTCGCGCCGAGATCGCTGACGACCACGCGCATCCCGTGCGCGTTGCGCAGCGTATAGCGCCGCACCGCGTCGCCGTCGGGCAGCGTGCCCCACGGCTCGGCATGCACGCGTGCGGCGCCGGGCGCCCGGTGGAGAGAGTCGGTATCGATATGCATGGGCGGATTCGATGGGTAAAGGCGGCTTCAATGCGCGGCGATCGCGCGTTCCTGGTATTCGCGCGGCGTGCAGCCGAGTTCGCGCCGGAACACCGCGTACATGTACTGGAGCGACGTGAACCCGCAGCGGATCGCGACTTCGGCGCTCGACGCCTGCCGGCCGGCGAGCAGCGCCTGTGCCGCTTCGAGCTTGTGGCGCAGGATTTCCTGGTGCACGGTGCGCTGCAGTTCGCGCCGGAAGTGTTCCTCGAGCAGCGAGCGCGACACGCCGACGTAGTCGGCGACCTGCTCGGTCTTGATGCCCTGGCACGCGTACTGGCGGATGAAATGGCGTGCACGCATCACGTACGGGCTCGTGAGCGGCTGGTGGCGTGTCGATTCGAGCACGTTGATCCCGACGGGCGGCACGAGAATCCGCCGGTCGGGAAAACGCGCGCCGCGCAGCATCTGGTGCAGCAGGTGCGCGGCGGTCCGGCCCATTTCCTCGGTGCCCTGGATCACGGACGACAGCGGGATGCGCGTCAGCGTGCGGGTGAGCGGATCGTTGTCGATGCCGATGATCGCGACCTGTTCCGGCACCGCGAGGCCGGCGATCAGGCAGGCCTGCAGCAGGTGCCGCGCGCGCGCATCGGTCACCGCGATGATGCCGACGGGCTTCGGCAGCGCGTGCAGCCAGCCGATCAACTGCTCGATCGCGTGGTTCCAGGCCGATGCGCTCGTCGACAGCCCGCGGTAGATCGGCGCGTCGAGCCCGTCCGCGCGCGCGAGCCGGTCGAACGCCAGCTCGCGCTGCTGCGCCCAGCGGTTCTGCTGCGCGACGGGCAGGCTGTACATCGCGAAGTGCGCGAGCCCGGCGCCGATCAGGTGCGTGTACGCGAGCGACACGAGCTTCGCGTTGTCGGTCGCGATATACGGCACGCCGTCCGGATACTGCGCCGGATCCTCGTAAGACGAGCCGAGCGCGACGATCGGCAGCGGCGAGCCGGCGAGCGCGTCGGCCACGGCCGGATCGTCGAAGTCGGCCATGATGCCGTCGCCGTCGAAGTGCTCGATGCCGGCGAGCCGGCAGCGGAAATCGTCTTCGAGGAACAGGTCCCACACCACGCGCGTCGAGCGCAGGTACTGGCCGATGCCGCTGATGATCTCGCGGTCGTAGACCTTGTTGGCGTTGAACAGCAGCGCGATGCGGTGCGGTGTCTGGCTGGAAGGGGCGCGGGTCATCTCGGTCTCGAAGCGCGCGCAGTGCGGGGCGTCGCGCCGTTGTCTCCGGGGGCGCGGGGCGTGCCGCGCGATGGTTGGGTGTTCGGCGATTGTAGGACGGAACGCATGCCGTGCGCAGCGTGCTGGCAAGAAACGTTAAGCGTACTGCGCAATTTCGCAATTGCGGGCGGGCAGGCGCACGGGCACGATCCAGCCAGATCGAATTCGGCCCGCGTGCCCACGCGCCGCGCGCCGCACTGCAACAAGAAACCGCACGGAGACGCCATGTCGTATTTCGAACAGATTCCCGCGATTCGCTACGAAGGTCCGCAATCGGACAATCCGCTTGCCTACCGGTATTACGACCGCACGAAGCAGGTGCTCGGCAAGACGCTCGAGGCGCATCTGCGCATCGCGGTGTGCTACTGGCACACGTTCGTGTGGCCGGGCCACGACATGTTCGGCCAGGGCGCGTTCCGGCGGCCGTGGGACCAGCCGGGCGATGCGCTCGAGCGGGCGCGGCAGAAGGCGGATGCGGCGTTCGAGTTCTTCACGAAGCTCGGCACGCCGTTCTACACGTTTCACGACACCGACGTCGCGCCGGAGGGCGACAGCCTGCGCGAGTACGTCGAGAACTTCGCGCGGATGACCGACTACCTCGGCGAGCGTCAGCAGGCCACGGGCGTCCGGCTGCTGTGGGGCACCGCGAACCTGTTCTCGCATCCGCGCTTCGCGGCGGGCGCGGCGACCAACCCGAATCCCGACGTGTTCGCGTGGGCGGCGACGCAAGTGCGTCACGCGCTCGATGCGACGCACCGGCTCGGCGGCGAGAACTACGTGCTGTGGGGGGGGCCGCGAAGGCTACGAGACGCTGCTCAATACCGATCTCGTGCGCGAGCGCGAGCAGTTCGCGCGCTTCCTGTCGATGGTCGTCGAGCACAAGCACCGGATCGGCTTCACCGGCGCACTGCTGATCGAGCCGAAGCCGCAGGAGCCGACCAAGCACCAGTACGACCACGACGTCGCGACCGTGCACGGTTTCCTCACGCAATACGGATTGCAGAACGAGATCCGCGTGAATATCGAGGCGAACCATGCGACGCTCGCCGGCCATTCGTTCCATCACGAGATCGCGAACGCGTTCGCGCTCGACGTGTTCGGCAGCGTCGACGCGAATCGCGGCGATCCGCAGAACGGCTGGGACACCGACCAGTTTCCGAACAGCGTCGAGGAACTGACGCTCGCGTTCTACGAGATCCTGCGCCACGGCGGTTTCACCACCGGCGGCATGAACTTCGACGCGAAGGTGCGCCGCCAGAGCGTCGATCCGGAAGACCTGTTCCACGGCCACGTGGGCGCGATCGACGTGCTCGCGCTGGCGCTGGAGCGCGCCGCCGTGCTGGTCGAGAACGACCGGCTCGATGCGCTGCGCCGGCAGCGCTACGCGCAATGGGACAGCGCATTCGGCCGCGAGATCCTGGCGGGCGGCTACACGCTGGAGTCGCTCGCCGCCGACGCGCTCGCGCGCGGCGTGAATCCGCAGCATGCGAGCGGCGGGCAGGAGCGGCTCGAGAACATCGTGAACCAGGCCATCTACGGGCTGCGTTGACGCCATGTATATCGGAGTCGACCTCGGTACGTCGGGCGTGAAGGCCGTGCTGCTCGACCGCGACGGTGTGGTGCGGGCCAGCGCGAGCCAGGCGCTGACGGTGAGCCGGCCGCGGCCGCGCTGGTCCGAACAGGCGCCGCGCGACTGGTGGGACGCGGCGTGCGGTGCGCTGGCGGCGCTGGTCGCCGACGCGCGCGCGGCCGGCATCGATCCGCACGACATCGGCGCGCTCGGGCTCACCGGGCAAATGCACGGCGCGACGCTGCTCGATGCGCGGGGCGACGTGCTGCGCCCCGCGATCCTGTGGAACGACGGCCGCGCGGACGTCGAGTGCGCGGAACTCGAGCGGCTGGCGCCCACGTTGCGTGCCGTCGCCGGCAATCTGGCGATGCCCGGTTTCACCGCGCCGAAACTCCTGTGGGTGCGCCGGCACGAGCCGGACGTATTCGCGCGGATCGCCCACGTGCTGCTGCCGAAGGATTATCTGCGCTACCGGTTGACCGGCATGTTCGCGACCGACCCGTCGGATGCGGCCGGCACGCTGTGGCTCGACGTCGCGAAGCGCGACTACGACGACGGGCTCCTGGCCGCATGCGGGCTGTCGCGCGCGCAGGTGCCCGCCGTGTTCGAGGGCAACCGCATCGCCGGCACGCTGCTGCCGGGCGTCGCACGCTCGCTCGGGTTGCGCGAGATTCCGGTCGTCGCGGGCGGGGGCGACAACGCGGCCGGCGCGGTGGGCGTGGGCATCGTGCGGCCCGGCGACGCGCTGCTGTCGCTCGGCACGTCGGGTGTCTATTTCGCCGTGTCGGACGGGTTTCGCGCGAATCCCGAATCGGCGGTGCACAGTTTCTGTCATGCGTTGCCGCGCACCTGGCACCTGATGTCGGTGATGCTGAACGCGGCCGGCTGCATCGATTTCACCGCGCAACTGGCCGGGTACGACGGCGTGGCCGCGCTGCTCGCCGACGCGCAGGACAACGCGCGCGCGGAGCGCCCGTGGTTCCTGCCTTATCTGAGCGGCGAGCGCACGCCGCACAACGACGTGAACGCGAAGGGCGTGTTCTACGGGATGACGCCCGATACGCGGCGCGCGGATCTCGCGAACGCGACGCTCGAGGGCGTCGGCTTCGCGCTGCTCGACGGGATCGACGCGCTGCATGCGGCCGGGCTCGCGCCCGACGGCATTACGGTGATCGGCGGCGGCTCGCGCAGCGCGTACTGGACGCAGATGCTCGCCGACCTGAGCGGCCGCGCGCTGACCTTGCGCGCGGGCGGCGAAGTCGGTCCGGCGCTCGGCGCCGCGCGGCTCGCGCATCTCGCGCTCGAACCGGAGGCGCCGCTCGACGCCGTGTGCCCGCAGCCGCCCGTCGTCGCGGTACGGGAGCCCGACATGGCGCGCCACGCGTGGTATCGCGACGCGCGGCGTCCGACGTTTCGCGCGTTGTACCGGGCGCTCGAACCGGTGTTCGCGGCAGGCGCGTAACGCGCCGCACGAAGCCGTGCCGCGCGGTGGCAAGACGATGGGCGAGCGGCTTCGGCGGCTGCCCGGCGTTCGTGACGTTGTCCAATAAAGAGAGGAATGGAGACATGAAATCCGTGAAACGTCGTACCGTATTGAATGCGCTGGCCGGCGCCGCCGCGCTGGCGGTCTTCGCGCTGGGCGCGCCGCTCGCGCATGCGAGCAAGGACAAGCCGGAAATCGGCTTCTGCATCGACGACCTGCGCGTCGAGCGCTGGTCGCGCGACCGCGACTATTTCGTGGCCGCCGCCACGAAGCTCGGCGCGAAAGTTTCCGTGCAGTCCGCGGATGCGAGCGAGGAGCGGCAGATCTCGCAGATCGAGAACCTGATTTCGCGCGGCGTGGACGTGATCGTGATCGTCCCGTTCAATTCGAAGACGCTCGGCAACGTGGTGGCCGAGGCGCGCAAGGCCGGCATCAAGGTGGTGTCCTACGACCGGCTGATCCTCGACGCCGACGTCGATGCGTACATCTCGTTCGACAACGAGAAGGTCGGCGAACTGCAGGCGCAGGGCGTCGTCGACGCGAAGCCGAAGGGCAACTATTTCCTGCTCGGCGGCGCGCCGACCGACAACAACGCGAAGATGCTGCGCGAAGGGCAACTGAAGGTGCTGAAGCCGGCGATCGATCGCGGCGACATCAAGGTCGTCGGCCAGCAGTGGGTGCCGGAGTGGAGCGCGTCGACCGCGCTGCGGATCGTCGAGGATGCGCTGACCGCGAACAACAACCGGATCGATGCGATCGTCGCGTCGAACGACGGCACCGCGGGCGGCGCGATCCAGGCGCTCGCCGCGCAGCATCTGGCCGGCAAGGTGCCGGTGTCCGGGCAGGATGCGGATCTTGCCGCCGTCAAGCGCGTGATCGCCGGGACGCAGACGATGACCGTCTACAAGCCGCTCAAGCTGATCGCGAGCGAAGCGGCGAAGCTCGCGGTGGATCTCGCCAAGGGCACGAAGCCCGCGTTCAACGCGCAGTACGACAACGGCAGGAAGAAGGTCGACACGGTGCTGCTGCAGCCGACGCTCCTGACCAAGCGCAACGTCGACGTCGTCGTGAAGGACGGCTTCTATACCCAGGCACAGCTGGCGAGCCAGTAACGGCGCGGTGCGCGGGCGGCCCACCGGCGCGTCCGCGCGCACACTGCGAGGCATGAGCGAATGACCGAACCCTTGCTGACGATGCGCGGCATCGTCAAGGAATTCGACGGCGTGAAGGCGCTGGACGGCATCGACCTGATGGTGCGGCCGGGCGAGTGCGTGGGGCTGTGCGGCGAGAACGGCGCGGGCAAATCGACGCTGATGAAAGTGCTGTCGGGCGTGTATCCGTACGGCACGTGGGACGGCGAGATCCGCTGGGAGGGCGCGCCGCTCGTCGCGTCCGGCGTGCGCGACACCGAGCGTGCGGGCATCGTGATCATCCACCAGGAATTGATGCTCGTGCCCGAGCTGTCGGTGGCCGAGAACATCTTCCTCGGCAACGAGATCACGCTGCCGGGCGGACGCATGAACTTCGCGGCGATGGTGCAGCGTGCCGAGGCACTGCTGCACGAACTGCGGATCGACTCGATCAACGTCGCCCAGCCGGTGATGAACTACGGCGGTGGGCACCAGCAACTGATCGAGATCGCGAAGGCGCTGAACAAGCGCGCGAAGCTGCTGATTCTCGACGAGCCGTCTTCGTCGCTGAGCGCGTCCGAAACGCGCATCCTGCTCGACATCGTGCGCGACCTGAAGCGCCGCGGCGTCGCGTGCGTGTACATCTCGCACAAGCTCGACGAGGTCGAGGCGGTGTGCGACACCGTGACCGTGATCCGCGACGGCCGTCACGTCGCGACCGAGCCGATGCGCGCGCTGACGACCGACCGGATCATCGCGATGATGGTCGGCCGCGAGATACGCGATCTGTATCCGCGCGAGCCGCACGATATCGGCGAGGTCGTGCTGGAGGCGCGCCACGTGACCTGCCGCGACGTGACGAACCCGCGCCGCAAGCGGGTCGACGACGTGTCGTTCAGCGTGCGGCGCGGCGAGATCCTCGGCGTCGCGGGGCTCGTCGGCGCGGGCCGTACCGAGCTGATGCAGGCGATCTTCGGCGCGTACCCGGGCGCGTGCACGGCGACCGTGCTGATGAACGGTCGGCCGTTGTCGATCCGGACGCCTGCCGATGCGATCCGCGCCGGCATCGCGATGGTGCCCGAGGACCGCAAGCGTCACGGCATCGTGCCGCAGCTCGGTGTCGGCCACAACATCACGCTGGCGGTGCTGCGGCGCTTCGCGGTGCGCGGCCGGATCGACGCGGCGGCCGAGCTGGATGCGATCCGCACCGAGATGCAGCGGCTGTCGGTGCGCGCCGCGCATCCGTTCCTGCCGATCGCGAGCCTGTCCGGCGGCAACCAGCAGAAGGCCGTGCTCGCGAAGATGCTGCTGGCCGAGCCGCAGGTGCTGATTCTCGACGAGCCGACGCGTGGCGTCGACGTGGGCGCGAAGGCCGAGATCTACCGGCTCGTGTTCGCGCTCGCGAAGCGCGGCGTCGCGCTGATCGTCGTGTCGTCGGAAATGCCGGAGGTGCTCGGGCTCGCCGATCGCGTGCTGGTGATCGGCGAAGGCGAGCTGCGCGGGGATTTCGTCAACGAAGGCCTCACGCAGGAACAGATCCTCGGCGCCGCGCTGAAATCCGGCCGGCGGCCGACCGAACCCACCGCAGCGAGTGCGACATGAATCCAGAACTTTCCTCTTCCACCCCGGCGACGCAGGACGCGGAGGCGCGCCGTTCAAGCGGCCACGACGCGGTGCACGCCGCGGGCCGCCCGACCGGCAGCCAGCTTCGCCAGGTCTTCGTGCGCTACAAGATCCTCGCGCTGCTGCTCGCGGTCGCGGCGATCTGGGCCTTCTTCTCGGTGCTGACCGACGGCGCGTTCGTCACGCCGCGCAACGTGTCGAACCTGCTGCGGCAGATGTCGATCACCGGCATGCTCGCCTGCGGGATGGTGTTCGTGATCATCGCGGGCGAGATCGACCTGTCGGTCGGCTCGCTGCTCGGGCTGCTCGGCGGCGTCGCGGCGATCCTCGACGTGAACCGCCACTGGCCGGTCGCCGCGACGGTGCCGGCGGTGCTCGCGCTCGGCGTGCTGATCGGGCTCTTCAACGGCTGGTGGTCGACCTACCGGCGCGTGCCGTCGTTCATCGTCGGGTTGGGCGGGATGCTCGCGTTTCGCGGGATCCTGCTCGGCGTGACGGGCGGCTCGACGATCGCGCCGGTGTCCGACGGCTTCGTGTTCCTCGGGCAGGGCTACCTGCCGCGCATGGCCGGGGACGGCCTCGCGCTGCTGCTGTTCGCGCTCGTCGCGCTGCTGGTCGTGCGCCAGCGCGGCACGCGGCGACGCTATCGCCTCGCGGTCGCGCCGCCGTGGCAGGACGCCGTCAAGATCGTGGGCGCGGGCGCGGTGCTGTTCGCGTTCGTCGCGACGCTCGACCGCTACGGCGGCATCCCGGTGCCGGTGCTGCTGCTGCTCGCGCTGCTCGGCGTCTTCTCGTGGATCGCGACGCAGACCGTGTTCGGGCGGCGCATCTACGCGGTCGGCTCGAATCTCGAGGCGACGCGACTGTCGGGCGTCGACACCGACCGCGTGAAGCTTGCGATCTTCGCGTTGATGGGGCTGATGTGCGCGTTCGCCGGCATCGTGAACACCGCGCGGCTCGCGGCCGGCTCGCCGTCCGCGGGCACGATGGGCGAACTCGACGCGATCGCCGCGTGCTTCATCGGCGGCACGTCGATGCGCGGCGGCTCGGGCACCGTGTACGGCGCGCTGATCGGCGCGCTGGTGATGGCGAGCCTCGACAACGGCATGTCGATGCTGGACGTCGACGCGTACTGGCAGATGATCGTCAAGGGCGCGGTACTGGTGCTGGCGGTGTGGATCGACGTGGTGTCGCGGTCGAACCGGCGGTGACGCAGCGTGCGGCCGCCCGTCAACGGGAGAGGGACATGAAACGGAACACGGTGCCGATGCCCGGCATCGCCATGCTGGCGGCGCCGGCGCACGGAGCGCCGGCCGTCGAACCGGGCCGCGGGCCGGTGCTCGGCCTGGGCGATCCGCGCGACCGCCGGATCATCGCGGATGCATTGCGCACGCTGTTGCGCGAGCGCTCGGAAGCGCTCGCGTTCGCGATGCGCGTCGCGCGCGAGCACGATCGGCCGACGCCGGACGCGAACGATTTCGCGCTGACCGACATCATCCGGCTCGCGCGCATCGTCGAGCGCGCGGAGCGCGTCGGCGGTACCGTGAACGAGGCTGCGCACGAGGGCGTGCGCTGACGCGCGGAAGAGGCGGCGCAACACCGTTCGCGCGGTCGGCATGACTCGATGCGCTCGCGCCGCGTGTGTTCCGCATCGTGCGCGGGCCGTTACGGCAGCGGCGCACCCCACGCCGCGGTCACGTCGCCGCCGAGCCGCCATTCGCTGAACGGGCGGCGCGGCGCGATGATCGCGGGCAGCCGGCGATCGCCGAAGCGTGCGTAGTACGGCTCGACCCAGCTCAGTTCGTCGCGGAACGTCCACGGGAACAGGTCCTGCCTGACCGGCGTGATCTTCCTGAAACTGTCGGGGTTCTCCACCGCGTCGATCACGAGGTTGGCCAGGCGGCCGATCGCGCCGCCGTTCTCGCGATACAGGTCGATCTTGCGCCGGTGCACGAGCTCCGCCGCGAACACGAGCGGCAGCAGCGCGAAGGTGTGATAGTGCAGCGCGCGGTTGCCGCGCTTGACTTCCCGGGCCAGCGAACCGTCCGCGGCGATGTCGCGGATTCCTTCGCGCACGCGCAGCAGGCCCGAGTCGATCAGGCTCGCGTTGTCGGTCACGGTGCCGATGGCGATCAGGTCGAGGCCCGCCCAGTACACGAGGTTGTTGTGCAGGCGGTTGATTGCCTCCGAATCGCGGGTGGCGATCGCGATGCGTTCGAGCCACGGGTCGATCGCGTTGAATGGCGCGCGGTTCGCTTCGCGCACGCCGGGCGGCATGCGCAGGATCACCATCGCGAAGTCGGTGCCGGCCCACGAACGCTCGAAATATCCCTGATAGCCGGAGATCTTGCCCATCAGCGCATCCGATTGCGCCCAACTGTCGAGCAGCGTCAGCGCGCACGACCAGTCGGCGCGTTCCGCCGCGGCGTTCAGCTTCGCGACGAAATCGCGCATCGGCTTCACGTCGCGCGCGTAGCCGGTCGGGTCGTCGTAGTAGCCGGGCGGATCGATCGTCCGCACCGGGGCGGGCACGTCGCAGGCGCGGCTCGCGGACGCGGCGCCGAACAGCGCACCGGCGGCGAACAAGGCGACGGAGAGTCTTCGGAAGGCAATGGCGCGCATGCTGTCCTCGAGGGGAAGGGGCGGGAGTGTCGAGCCGCAGGCAGTCTAGCGCTTGGTTCTTTCAGCGGCCTTTCCCGATGGCGACCGTTGCCGTCCGGCGCGACGCGTCGTATTCGCGCGGGTCCCGGCGTCGCATGCTTTACGTTATCCTGTCGCCCTCGACCGCATGCCCGATCCGATGAAGCGTCCGCCGTTCTCCACTCAACTCGTCATGCTCTGGGCGCTCGTCGCGGCGCTCTGCGCGACGCTGGTCGCGGTCGTCTGGGTCATGGCCAGTTCCGCCGAAGGGCAGCAGATCGCCGGTGCGCGGGCCGCGGGCGCAGCGGCCTGCGAAGCGGTCGCGTCGCGTTACGATACGTCCGCGCCGGCCGGCGCGCAGCCGGATGCCGCGCTGATGCATGCGATCCTCGATATCGTCCTCGCGCGCGCGCCGGACATGGAAGGCGGTTTCTGGACGGCGGGCGGCGGCGCCGCGGCGAGCGGTTTTCTCGCGTATTCCTTTCCCACCTATCAGGGCAGCGGCATCAAGCGCGACGTGCCGGACGCGGAAACGCCGCTGATTCTCCGCACGCTGCGCGCGGCCGCCGCGACGCGCGCCGCGACGTCGAACGCCGTCGAGGGCGCGCAGGATGCCGTGATCGCGGCGGCGTGCCCCGTCCGCGCCGGATCGGGCCTGTTCGTCTGGATGCTGACGCGCGCGCGCCCGCCGCTCGGCCGGCACGGCGAGCTGCTGGCGCTGGGCCTCGCCGGCGTGCTCGCGGTGATTCTCGCGATCGCGGCGGCGCTGGCCATCGGATTGCGCCGCTGGAAGCGCAATCTCGCGCGGATCGAGACCGGGCTCGGGCCCGACGGTCGCGAACCGCACCTGCCTTACGTCGGCGAGTCGGATCTCGACCGGATCATCGAGGCGTTCAACGCGCGCGCACGGCGTGCCGAACACCTGCAGCAGCAGGCCGCCGAACTCCGCACGCGGCTCGCGCAGGCGGAACGCTTCGGGATGCTGGGCAAGCTGGCCGCCCAGGTCGCGCACGAGATTCGCAACCCGATGGGCGCGATGCGGCTGAAAGCCGAAAACGCGCTGGCCGGCGACAGCGGGCGGCAGCAGGATGCGCTGCGCGTGATCCTGGCGCAGATCGAACGCATCGATGCGCAACTGTCCGGCCTGCTTGCGCTGACGCAGCCGGTCAGCCCGCATGCGACGCGGGTCGATGTCGACGTGTGGCTCGCGCAGGTCGTCGACGCGCACCGCGAGCTGGCGCAGCGCCGGTCGATCGAGCTCGCATGGTCGCGCGGCGAGCCTCGCGAGCGCGTGGCGGAGCCCGCCGGTTTCCCCGTGTTCGATCCCGACCAGATGCGCCGCGCACTGGACAACCTGGTGCTCAATGCGCTGCGCCATGCCGGCGACGGCGGCGCGGTCACGCTGACCGCCGCGCGTCGCACCGATGCCGGACGCGACTGGCTGAGGATCACCGTGTCGGATACCGGCCCCGGCGTTCCCGCCGAGCAGCGCGACCGCATTTTCGAGCCGTTCGTGACGGGACGGGCGGACGGCACGGGCCTCGGTCTTGCGGTCGTCCGCGAAGTGGCCGCGGCGCACGGCGGCCAGGCCTGGCTCGACGACGTGCCGCGCGGCGCCTCCTTCGTCATTGAAATCCCATGGCAACCATCCTCATAGTCGACGACGACGCGGCGTTTCGCGATGGCCTGGCCGAGACGCTCGCCGATCTCGGCCATCGCGTCGTCGAAGCGGAGGCCGGGCAAGCGGCGTTGAGCGTGCTGCGCGATGGCGTCCGCGTCGATTGCATCTTTCTGGATTACCGCCTGCCCGACCTGGACGGGCTCGCGGTGCTCGCGCAATTGCGCGACGATCCCGCGCTGGCCGCGATTCCGGTCGTGATGCTGACCGCCCATGCGACCAGCGACAACACGATCGACGCGATGCGGCTTGGCGCGTTCGATCACCTGACCAAGCCGATCGGGCGTCGCGACATCGCGCAACTGCTCACGCGCGTCGTGTCCGCGAACACGCCGCCGGCGGCCGCCGAGCCGCACGGCGACGGGTTCGCGCGCGAACCCGTGTCGACCCGCCCCCGGCTGCTGGGCGTGAGCGCCGCGATGCGCGACGTGCAAAAGCAGATCGGCCGCGCCGCAACGAGCGACGCGACCGTACTCGTCACCGGCGAGACGGGTACCGGCAAGGAAGTGGCGGCTCGCGTGCTGCATGCGGCGTCGGCGCGGCATGCGCAGCCGTTCGTCGCGGTCAACTGCGCGGCGATTCCGGCCGATCTGCTCGAAAGCGAATTGTTCGGGCATCGTCGCGGCGCGTTTACCGGCGCGCATGCCGATCGCGCCGGACGGCTCGTCGAGGCCGACGGCGGCACGCTGTTTCTCGACGAGATCGGCGACATGCCCGCCGCGATGCAGGCCAAGCTGCTGCGCGCGCTGCAGGAGCGCCAGGTGACGCCGCTCGGTGCGGATCGTCCGACGGCGATCGACATTCGCGTGGTGGCCGCGACGCACCGCGATCTTGCCGCGGCGGTCGCGAACGGCACGTTTCGCGAAGACCTGTTCTATCGCCTGAACGTCATTCCGCTGCACTTGCCGCCGCTCGCGGAGCGCGTGGCCGACATCCTGCCGCTGGCCGCGCATTTCCTGGCGGGGGCGGCAGGCGCGCGTGCGTTGCACCTGACGAACGACGCGCAGCGGGCGTTGCTCGATCATCGCTGGCCCGGCAACGTCCGGGAACTGCGCAACGTGATGGAGCGGGCGGCCGCGCTGGCGCCCGGGCCGGCCATCGGTGCGGCCGATCTCGGGCTGGCCGTCGTGCCCGCGCTTCAGAACGGCAGCGACACGCTCGCGCTACCGGCCTCGCTGTTCGACCTGCCGTTGCCCGATGCGCTGGCGGCGGTCGAGCGCGCCGCGATCCTGCGCGCGCTCGAGCGCGCGAACGGCAATCGCGCGGAGGCCGCGCGGCAGCTCGGTATCGGCCGGCAATCGCTCTACGCGCGCATGGCTCATCTGGGGATCGAGCGCGACGACTAGCCGCGCCGATGTGACTGTCGGAATCTCCGACAACGGCGGGTGAAACATGTCGGGAATCCCGACACGTCCCGCACGGTCCGTCGTCCGGAACACCGCCCGGCGGGCGCGCGCGTGCTGGCACGCGTGTTGCGAATATCGACGCATCGCAACCCGTTGCCGGAGCCCGCCATGATGTCGACCCCACTTGCCGCGCGTTCGCGGCCGCCGCGGCGCGCCGCCGTTCGCCGCACCGCTGTCGGACTGTGCGCCGTCGCGCTGCTTGCCGCGGCGACCGCCTGCGCCGCGCAGATTCCGCCCGCGCCGCGTGCGGACGAGCCGCCCGGCGCACCGCCGCGCGCCGGCCTCGACCCGGCGCCGCCGGTCGGCGTGCCCGGCGGCGGCATCGCTCCCGACGCGCTCGTGTCCGGCACGCTGGCACGCATGACGATCAACCCGGAAGGCGACGTCGACGGTTTCGTGCTGACCGACGGCACGCTCGTCCGCCTGCCGCCGCATCTCGGCACGCAACTGGTCGCGCTCGCGCGGCCGGGCGAGCGCGTCACGGTGGCCGGGGAACGCCGCCTCGGCGACGACCTCCACGCGCGCGTCGTGCGCAACGACCGCACCGGCGCGTCGCTGTCGGACCAGCCGCCGGCACCTGCCGCGCCGATGCCGCCCGCACTGCGCGGCGTCAATCTGACCCGGATCAGCGTGTCCGGCGTCGTGCGGCGCGTCATGCGCGCGCCGCGCGGCGAGCCGGACGGCGTGATGCTCGACGACGGCGCGATCGTCAAGCTGACCGTGCCGGCCGCCCAGCAATTCGGCGGGCTGCTCGTGCCCGGCGCGCGCGTGGCCGCGGTCGGGTACGGCACGCGCAACGCCTATGGCGAAGCGCTGCAGGCCACCGCGTTCGGTGCGCCGGGCCGCGTCGTGAATCTCTATGACGACGTCGCGCGCTGATCGCGCGTCGTTTTCTCTTCATCCAATAAGGAGTCCTGCCATGCACTGGATCGATCCCGCCTGCCTGCCCGAAACGCGCGGCCGCGTCACGCAGTTCCTGCTCAACCCGCACGGCGACATCGACGGCCTGGTCCTGAACGGCGACCTGCAGGTTCACGTGCCGCCGCATCTGGGCCGCGAACTGGTTCGCCACATCGAGGTAGGCGACCGCATTCGCGTGCGCGGCGTCAAGATGCGCGGCGCCGAGACGATCGCCGCGGTGCAACTGACCGGGCGCCACGGCGTCGAGATCGTCGACGACGGGCCCGTGCACGGTGCGCCGAAGCCGCCGCATGGCGGCCGCAAGCCGATGGAGATGAGCGGCGAGGTCGCGTTCGCGCTGCACGGCCCGAAAGGCGAGCTGAACGGCGCGTTGCTGGCGAACGGTGCCGTGCTGCGGGTGCCGCCCCATGCGGCGGCCGAACTGAGCGACTATCTGCGCGCCGGTGTCCATGTCATGGCGTGGGGACAAGGCGTCGTCACGCGATACGGCGCCGTGCTCGATGTCAGCGAGATCGCCGAACTCGTCGATGCGGAAGACGAATGACCGCCCGTCGACCATGAAACCGACGCGCGCGCTCGAGGCGCTCAACTTTTTCCTGGCCGACGTGCAGGCCGGCATCGGCCCGTTCGTCGGCGTGATCCTGCTGTCGCGCGGCTGGAGCGCCGACGCGATCGGCTCGGTCATGACGCTGGCCGGGCTCGCCGCGATGGCCGCGACGCCGCCGGCCGGCGCGCTCGTCGATGCGCTGCGCGCGAAGCGCGCGCTGATCATCGTGGCCACCGCCGTGACGGCGCTCGCCTCGCTGGCGCTGATGGTCGCCGACGGCTATCCGGCGGTGGCGGCGTCGCAGATCCTGGCCGCCGTCGGCGGCGCGGCGCTGGCGCCGGCCGTCGCGGGCGTGACGCTCGGCATCGCGCGCCGGCAGGGTTTCGACCGGCAGTTCGGCCGCAACCAGATGGCGAACCACGCGGGCAACGTCGTGGGCGCGGCGCTCGCCGGCTGGCTCGGCTGGCATGCGGGATTCGACGCGGTGTTCGCGCTCGTCGCCGTGTTCACGATCCTCGCGATCGCGAGCACGCTGGCGATTCCCGGGCAGGCCATCGACCATGCGTGCGCGCGTGGCCTCGACACCGAGCCTGCCGCGCCGCGAACGCTTGCCGCGCACGACGACCGGCCCGCGGGCGCGCCGACGATGCGCGTCGGCGGCATGCGTACGCTGGCCTCGAACCGGCCGCTGGTCCTGCTCGGTGCGTCGCTCGCGCTGTTTCATCTCGGCAACGCGGCGATGCTGCCGCTCTACGGGATGGGCGTGGTCGCCACGCATCGCAGCAACGCGAGCATGTTCACCGCGCAGACCATCGTCATCGCGCAGCTCGTGATGATCGCGGCCGCGTGGCTCGCACCCCGGTTGATCCGCGCGCACGGCTATTGGCGCGTGCTGCTGCTGTCCTATCTGGTGCTGCCGGTGCGCGGCGCGCTCGCCGCCGTCCTGATGAGCGAGGCGGGCGTCTGGCCGGTGCAGGTGCTCGACGGTATCGGCGCCGGCCTGCAGAGCGTCGTCGTGCCGGCGCTCGTCGTACGCCTGCTGCACGGCTCCGGCCGCGTGAACGCCGGGCAGGGCGCCGTCGCGACCGCGCAGGGCATCGGCGCGGCGCTCAGTCCCGCGCTGGGCGGCGTGCTCGCGCAGCACTTCGGTTATCCGGCCGCATTCGTCGTGCTGGGCGCCGTGTCGACCGGGTCGCTCGCGCTCTGGCTCGGCCATGCGCGCGCGCTGAGCAGCGTGTGCGGCAAGCCGGCCGATCTGCCGGCCACGTCGTCATGAACGTGCCTGTCCTCTCCATGTCATTTCCGACTTGTCCATGAATTCCGTTTCGCTTGCATGGCTGATTTCCGCGCTCGCCACGGCGGGCGTCATCGCGCGTCCGTTCGGCTGGCCCGAGGCGACCTGGGCGGTGAGCGGCGCGCTGCTGCTGGTCGCATGCGGCCTGCTGCCCGTGCATCCGGCGCTCGAGGCCGTCGCGAAGGGCGGCGACGTGTACCTGTTCCTGACCGGCATGATGCTGCTGTCCGAGGTCGCGCGGCGCGAAGGGCTGTTCGACTGGGTCGCGACGCGCGTCGTCAATCGCGCGCAGGGTTCGCCCCGGCGCCTGTTCGCGCTCGTCTACCTGGTGGGCGCGGTGACGACGGTCTTCCTGTCCAACGATGCGACCGCCGTCGTGCTGACGCCTGCGGTCGTCGCGGCCGCGCGCCGCGCGAAGGCCGAGCCGCTGCCGCTGCTGTACATCTGCGCGTTCGTCGCGAACGCGGCGAGTTTCGTGCTGCCGATCTCGAACCCGGCGAATCTCGTGCTGTACGGCGCGCGCATGCCGCCGCTCGGCGCATGGCTGGCCCACTTCGCGGTTCCGTCCGTCGTGTCGATCGCCTGCACGTACGGGATGCTGCGGATCACCCAGCGACACGCGCTGCGCGGTCGTTGCGAATCGGGCCTGCCGACGCGGCCGCTCACCGGCGGCGGCCGTATCGCGCTGGCCGGCATCGCGGTCACGGCCGCCGCGCTGATGGCGGTGTCGGCGCTCGATCTTCCGCTCGGGTTGCCGACCGCGGCGGCGGGTGTCGTCACGGTCGCGTGCGTGCTGGTTCGGGATCGCACGGCCGCCGTGCCGATCGTTCGCGCGATTTCATGGAGCGTGTTGCCGCTCGTCGCCGGGCTGTTCGTCCTGGTCGAGGCGCTCGACCGGAGCGGCGCGGTGCGTGCGCTGGCCGGGCTGCTGCGCGCGCTGACGGCAAGCGGCGAGCAGACCGCCGCGGCCGTGGCGGGCGTCGCGATCGCGCTGGCGTCGAATCTGGTCAACAACCTGCCGGCCGGACTCCTCGCGAGCTCGACGATCGACGCCGCGGGCAGCCCGCACCGGGTGATCGACGCGATCCTGATCGGCGTCGACCTGGGGCCGAACCTGTCCGTGACCGGATCGCTCGCGACGATCCTGTGGCTCGCGGCTATCCGGCGCGAGGGGCTGCAGGTCGGCTTCCGCGCGTTCCTTGCGGTCGGCGCGTGCGTGATGTTGCCGGCCCTGCTGCTCGCGCTCGCCGCACGGCTCGCGCTCGGCGCGTGACCGCGGTACGCGGCGGCCGGCCGATTCCGGCTAGAACGCGTAGGCGAGCGACGCGAACAGGCTGCGCGGTGCGCCTGGCGTGACCCACAGGCTGTTGTAGGAGCTGACGTAGGTGGTGCGGTTGAACAGGTTGTTCAGCACCACCGACGCGCGCAGGTGCTTGTCGATCTGCACATAGCCGTTCAGCTGCACGGTCGCATAGGCCGGCAGGTCGAACCCGTCCTGCGTGTTCGCGGTATTGCCGGCCCGGCGTCCGACGTAGATCACGCCGGCGCCGGCGCCGGCCTTGTCCGCGAACGGCACCGCGGTTTCGTACAGGAGCAGCGCGCTGCCGCTCAGGCGCGGAATGTCGACGAGGCGTGCGCCGGGCGTCAGCACCGCGTCGCGCGTGACCGCGGCATCGACGTAGGCGACGTTGACGAGGCCGCGCACGCCGTGACCCAGGTCGCCGTTCCATTCGAATTCGACGCCGCGGCTGCGCACCTCGCCCGCCGCGCGGGAGAAGCCGGCGTTGGCCGGATCGGCGGTCAGCACGTTGCGCTTGTTGACGTGGAATGCCGCGACGGTGGCGAGCCAGCGTGCGCCGGCCCATTTCGCGCCGACTTCGTAGCCATGCCCCTTCTCCGGATCGAACGCGCGGCCGTTTACGTCGGCGCCGTTGTTGGGCCGGAACGAATACGCGGTGTTCGCATACAGCGACAGCGCGGGGCTCATCTCGTACACGATGCCGAGGCGCGGACTCAACGCGGTCTGCAACTGGTGGCTCGTCGTGCCCTTCAGGCGGTTCTCGACCGACTGATGAAAGCGATCCCAGCGCAGCCCCGCGAGGATTTTCCAGTGCGGCCCGAACGCGAGCGTGTCCTGCGCATAGACGCCCTGGCCGTCGTCGCGCTCGAGCAGGTTGGTCGCGGTGCGCGGCACGGGCGCCGGCTGGCCGTAGACGGGATCGAAGATGTCGATCGCATACGGCGCGGCGGCCGTGGGTGTCGAGCGCGCGACGAACTGGTCGTAGTTGAAGCGGTACGCGTCGATACCCAGCACGAGCGTGTGGCCGATGCCGCCGGTGCGGAACTTGCCGGCCGTTTCGACGCGGCCTTGCAGGTCGTTCGAGTGGAACGCGACTTGCCGGTAGCGGCGCCACAGCGTGCGGCCGTCCGGCTGCAGCGCGAATGCCTCGGACGAGCGGCCGGACAGGTCGGTGGTGCGCTGCGCGAAGCCGGCGTTGACCGACCAGTTCGCATCGACGCGATGCTCGAGCGTGAACTGATGGCCCGTGTTGCGCACGTCGAAGTCGCCGTCGCGCGGCTCGCCGAGGAAGCGCGACGCGGGAATCGCGCCGAGCTGCCCGCCCACCGCGACCACGCCGCGATCGAGCGGCGCGCGCTGGCGCACGCTCTCGAATTCGTAATGGAGCGTCGTGTCCGCGCCGATGTCCCACGTGAACGACGGCGCGAACAGGTAGCGCTTGCTCGACACCGTATCGCGGAAGCTGCCGTTGTTCTCGTTCATCGCGACGAAGCGGTACGCGAGCGATTTCGTCACGGGGCCGGTCGAATCGAGCGTCTCGCGCAACGCGCCATAGCTGCCGGCCGACACGCCGACGGCATTCGCGCGCGTGAACTGCGGCTGCTTCGTCGTGTAGCTGATGAGGCCGCCCGGATCGCCGCGCCCGTACAGCGCCGACGCCGGCCCCTTGAGCACTTCCATGCGCTCGAGGTTGACGGTGTCGCGCGGGACGCCGATGCCGCGATTCCACGAAAAGCCGTTGACGAGGTAATCGGTGCCGGACGTGTTGCCGTCGCCGGCGAAGCCGCGCACCGCGTAGTTGTCCCACAGCCCGCCGAAGCTGTTTTGCCGCGCGACGCCCGCGACCCAGTCGTACAGGTCCTCGCCGCGTGTCGCCGCGACGGTCCGCACGAGTTGCGCATCGACGCTGCTGACCGCGAACGGGATCTCCATCACGTCCGCGTCGCCACGCGTGGCGCTCGTCGAGTCACGCGTGCGAAACGGCGCGCTCGCGCGCTGCCCGGCGATCTCGATGGTCGGCAGCGTCGCCTCCTGCGCGTCGGCGGTGCCCACGCCGGCCGCGCCGACGACGATGGCCATCGGTGCGGCCGCCCATTTCTTCCTGCTCATACCCTGTCCTTTGATGTGGTTGGCGTTCGGGCAGGGCTGACGGTTGCGCATCGGCATCTGTGTTCCAAACGGTACATTTGCGCGGAAATTTAATGCAAATGAGAGGCATTTGCAATCGTAAGCTCGCATTTTTGTGTGCGACGCGATGCGGCTCGCCACAGGCACGCGGCCATGGAAGTTGGCGCAATCGGTGGATTTCGTGAATTCCGAATGGCGGGAATTTGCGACGAGCTCAGGAACTGGGAAATCGCCGGGGTTGAGCCTTGATAGCACTATCCAGTCGAATTTTTTCCGGGTAAACGAGGATCGGTTTGGCGTTATTCGCGCACTGGCGAGTTTGACAAATCCCGTAATTCGGGATTAAAGTGATCTCCACTTCATTCAACCCGTCGAGCGGACGCATGAACATCCCACAGTTGGACATCGATGCCGGAACACGAAGCGGGGCGGGCGTCGTGCTCGCCACGGCGCGCGACGCGGGCGTCGACGTCTGTTTTGCGAACCCCGGTACCACCGAGATGCCGTTCGTCGGTGCGCTGGATACCGTGGCGGGCGTGCGCCCGATCCTCGGGCTGTTCGAGGGCGTATGCACCGGGGCGGCCGACGGTTACGGCCGCATGGCCGGCAAACCCGCGATGACGCTGCTGCACCTCGGGCCCGGGCACGCGAACGGCATTGCGAACCTGCACAACGCGCGCCGCGCCCGCACGCCGATCCTGAACATCGTCGGCGATCACACGCGCGATCATCTGAAGTACGACGCGCCGCTCACGTCCGACATCGAATCCCTCGCCCGCCCGGTGTCGGTGTGGTATCGCAGCGTGGCGCGCGCCGCGGATCTCGCGACGGATACGGCCGACGCGATTGCGGCCGCGATGGCCGCGCGGCGCGGCGTCGCGACGCTCGTGCTGCCGGTGGATCTGCAGTCGGTCGCGGTGCGCGGCGGTTCGGTGTCGCCGGCCGTCGTTCGCGCGGCCGCGGTGTCGTTCGACCGAACCCGGGTCGAGCGGGTCGCCGATCAGTTGCTCGGCGGCCGGCCGGCCGTGCTGCTGCTGGGCGGCCGCGCGCTGTCGGCACGCGGGCAGCGCGCGGCGGCGCGCATCGCGGCGGCGACCGGCGCGACCTGCTTCGGCGAGACGTTTCCGGCGCGCGCCGAGCGCGGCGGCGGCCTGCCGGACATCGACCGCCTGCCGTATTTCCCCGAGCCGGCGCTCGCCGCGCTGGCCGGCCGGCGCGTGGTGCTGGCGGGGGCGCTCGCTCCCGTCACCTACTTCGGCTACGAAGGCATTCCCGGCGAACTCGCGCGCCCCGAGGACATCGTGACGCTGGCCGAGCCGGGCGACGCGGCGGACGACGCGCTGGACGCGCTGGCCGCGCGCATCGGCGCGCCGGAGGGCGCCGGCGGCGTGCCCGTCGAGCGCTGGCAGGTGGAAAGCGGGCCGCTGACGCCGCAAGCCGTCGGTCGCGTGCTGGCGAATGCGCTGCCCGACGACGCGATCGTGTCGATCGAGGGCGGCACGTGCGGTTATCCGTTCGTGACCGCGTCGGCGCGCGCGCGCCGTCACACGATCCTCACGAATACCGGCGGCGCGATCGGCCAGGGTTTGCCGGTGGCGCTCGGCGCCGCCGTCGCGTGCCCGGCACGCCGCGTGTTCGCGCTGCAGTCCGACGGCAGCGCGCAGTACACGATCCAGTCATTGTGGACGATGGCGCGCGAGCGTCTGCCGATCGTCATGCTGATCGCCTCGAACCGGCGCTACGGCATCCTGCAGACCGAGCTCGCACGCGGCGGCCTGCCGGCCGACACGCCGCACGCGAGCCGCCTGACGCTGCTGGACGATCCGCCGATCGACTGGCTCGCGCTGTCGCGCGGCTACGGCGTACCGGCCGAGCGTACGAGCACGGTGCAGGCGCTGTCCCAGGCGCTCGACGACGCACTCGCGCACACCGACGGGCCGCGGCTCATCGAAATGTGCCTGCCCTGATCGCGCCGCCCGCCGACTTCTTCACTCCCGACTCTGATCTTTCATCGTTATGGACCTGCAACTCCACGGAAAAGCCGCATTCATCACCGGCGGCAGCATGGGCATCGGCAAGGCGGTCGCGCTCGAACTGGCGCGCGAAGGCGTCAACGTCGCCATTGCCGCGCGACGCCTCGAACACCTCGAGGCCGCCGCCGCCGAGATTCGCGCGACGCTCGCGCCGCTGGGCGACGCGGCCGGCGCGATCCTGCCCGTCACGCTCGACACGACCGACATGGCGTCCGTCGAAGCGGCGATGGCGGCGAGCGTCGAACGTTTCGGCCGGCTCGACATCCTGCTGAACGGCGCCGCGCATCCGGGCGGCCTCGTGCGCGCGGAGCTGGAGCACGCGGATCCGCAGGGGCTGCTCCAGGACATCGACATCAAGGTCGTCGGCTACCTGCGTTGCGCGAAGGCGGCAGCGCCCTACATGCGGCGCCACGGTTTCGGCCGGATCGTCAATGTTGGCGGGCTCACGGGCCGCGGCAGCAAGCAGCTGTCCGGCATGCGCAACGTCGCGATCGTGCACCTGACCAAGACGCTGTCCGACCAGCTCGGCCCGTTCGGCATCACGGTCAACACGATTCACCCGGGCGTCGTCGAGACCCCGCACATTCACGAGCTCTACGAGAAGGAAGCGCGGAAGCAGGGGCTGACGGCCGCGGAGGTCGAGGCCAACTACGTGAAGGTCACGCCGATCCGGCGCGTGCTGCAGCCGGAGGAAATGGGATGGATCGTGGCGTTTCTCGCGTCCCCGAAGTCCGGCTCGATCACCGGCGAGTCGATCGGCTGCGACGGCGGGCTCACGCGCGGCATTTTTCTCTGACACAAGGAGCATCGCATGACTGCAACCGTACTGGTCGCCACCGCCGGACAAGGCATCCTGCGCTCGAACGACGACGGCAAGACCTGGCATCGCCTCGGGCTGGACGAGCCCATCGAGTTCGACGGCATCGTGCGCGCGCTCGCGGTGGACCCCGCGACGCCGTCGCGGGTGTATGCCGGTGCCGATTCGGGGCTGTGCATCAGCGAGGATGGCGGCGCGCACTGGTTTCGCCCCGAGAACCTGCTGAACGGGCAGACAGTCTGGTCCGTCGCGATCGATCCCGCGAATCCGGCCGTGCTGTATGCGGGCACCGGCGCGCCGTCGCGCGCCGCGCTCTACAAGTCGAGCGACGCGGGTCTGACCTGGGCGCGAACGGCTCCCGAGTTCCCGGAGTTCTGTTCGGGCGTCAATCGTCCGCGGCTGCTGACGATCTGCGTGGACCCGGAGGACGGCCGCAACGTGTGGTACGGCGTGGAGGAAGGCGGCGCATGGCGCAGCCGCGACGCCGGTGCGACCTGGACGCGCGTGGACGGCCCCGGCACGGCGATCCGCAACAGCGACATTCATGCGATCGCCGTGCTGCCCGCCGGGCCGCACCAGCCGAAGACCACGGTGCTGCTGACGGTGAACGCGGTGCACGTGAGCGACGACGACGGCCTGACCTGGGACGGCAAGCTGTCGCGCGACCGCTTCGACGGGCTGTACTACACGCGCACGGTCGTCCAGCTGGCGGCGCCCGGCGGCGACCTGCTGATGGCGATCGGCGACGGCACGCCTGGCACGCGCAGCCGTATCTACCGCTCGCCCGATCGCGGCCGTGCATGGCACGAGACGGATCTGCACACGCCGCCGAATTCGACGTTCTGGGCATTCGGCGTCCATGCGGCGCGGCCCGGGCTCGTCTATGCGGGGACCAAGTACGGGCACCTGTTCCGTTCGCACGACGGCGGCCGGAGCTGGACCAAGGAATGGCGCGATTTCAGCGAGATCACGGCCGTGGCGTGGACGCCGTTCGAAGCGCCGCTCGTCGCCCACGCGCAGTCGACGCATTGAGCGGAGCGAGCGATGACCCAGCCTGACCTCCAGCAACGGGCGGCGCATGCGAACGCGCTTGGGCTGCCGCTGCCGGTACCGCGCGTGCAGCGCACGCACCTGTCGCTGTTCGTGCGCGATCCGGTGCGCTCGAGCATCTGGTATGCCGACGTGCTCGGCATGACGGAAACCGCTCGCGGCGAGCAGTGGGTGTTCATGTCGTTCGGCCAGAAACACCATGACATCGCGCTGATTCGCGCGGCGTCCGATGCGGAACTCGGCACGATCGGCCTGCAGCACTACGGTCTCGAAATCGCGGGCGGCCTGACCGAACTGCGTCGGCTGTACGGGATGCTGATCCGTCGCGACGTGCCGATCGTGAAGATCACCGATCACAAGGTCGGGATCGGCGTGTATTTTCCGGACCCGGACGGCAACCGGCTCGAATTCTTTTGCGAAACCGTCACGGACGACGAGGAAGGCAAGCGCGTGCTGCACCGGTACAACGCGCCCAGCGATCCCTTCCAGCTCGAACCGCTGTTCGACTGACGCGCCGTCCATTCATTCCGACATCATCGATACTTTATAGAGGATTACTGATGAGCAAGATCGCCAATTTCGAAGGCTTTCATATCCGCAAGTGGTATACGCAGATCGAGGATTCGCTCGCGAACGAGTCCGGCCAGCTCGCGGACGGCGAGCCGCTGCGCAAGATCGTGATCGCCGCGGCCGTGCACAACCCGTATGCGGGGCGGTACAGCGAAAATCTTGACGATCTCGTACGCCCGTCGCCGGCGCTCGGGCAGGAATTCGCGCGACGCATCGCGTCGCTCGCGGCGGGCCAGGCGATCGAGAGCTACGGCAAGGCGTGCCTGGTCGGCTCGGCCGGCGAATACGAACACGGCAACGCGTTCCTCACGTCGATCTTCGCGGAGCCGATCCGTGCCGCGCTCGGCGGCGGGAAGTCGTGGGTGCCGTCGAGCGGCAAGCGCGGCCCGATCAACACGGTGATCGACGTGCCGCTCGCGCACAAGGATGCGCTCTACGTGCGCTCGCATTACGACACGGTGACCTGCCTGTTTCCCGACGCGCCCAACGACGACGAAGTGCTGGTGATCTTCGCGTTCGCGACGCGCGGCCGCCTGCACGCGCGGCTCGGCGGCCTGAAGGCGAGCGAGATCGTCGGTCGCGACGGCCTGGTGTGAAAGCAGGGGCTGCCGGAGAGCGAATGATGAATACGGTGTCCGTCAAGGATGGATGGGTCGAGAGCGACGGGTTGCGGCTGCACTACGTGAGCTGGGGGCGCGACGATGCGCCGGCCGTGGTGATGCTGCACGGCTTGCGCAGCTACGCGCGGACGTGGGAGCCCGTCGCCGACGCGCTGGCCGACCGCTACCGGGTCGTTGCGCTCGATCAGCGCGGGCGCGGGCTGAGCGACTGGGATCCGCGGCGGGACTATTACGCGGCGGCCTACGTGCGCGATCTCGATGCCCTGGTGCGCGCGCTCGACCTGCGACGATTCGTGCTGGCCGGGCATTCGATGGGTGGCGCCAATGCGTTCGTCTACGCGGCATCGAATCCGGACCGGCTTGCCGGTCTCGTGATCGAGGACATGGGCCCGGGCGCGTCGGCCGGCTCGCAAGGTGCCGAGCGCATCAAGCGCGAGCTGAAGGAAACGCCGGACGCGTTCGCGTCGTGGGACGACGCGCGCGCATTCTGGCGGCATCAGCGGCCGAACATCGCGGAATCCGCGCTCGATTCGCGGGTCGCACACTCGCTGAAGGAAGACGCGCACGGACGGATCGTGTGGCGGCACGACGCCGCCGGGATCGCGGCGGCACGGCTGGCCGCGACGCCGGAGCAGCTCGTCCATCTGTGGCCGCTCGTCCTCAACCTGCACGTGCCCACCCTGCTGTTGCGCGGCGGCGCGTCGGACTTCCTGTCCGCGGAAGTGGCGGCCGAAATGGCGGCCGCCAATGCGGGAATCGAACGGATCGACCTGCCCGGCGCGACGCATTACGTGCATGACGACCAGCCCGATGCATTCAATCGCGCACTGCGATCATGGCTCGATCGTCTCGACGATCCGGCGTGGCGGACGGGGGCCGACGCATGAAGGCGAACAATCCGGAGCGGACCTCGGTCGCGATCGTCGGCGCGGGGCCGAACGGCGTGGCGATGGCGAATCTGCTCGGCCTCTACGGCATCGCGACGGTGATCGTCGAGAAGGCCGCGGAGATCGTCGAATTTCCGCGCGCGGTCGGCATCGACGACGAAGCGTTGCGGATGTTTCAGACAGCCGGGCTCGCCGATGAACTGAGCCGCGACATCATCCAGAACGTGCCGCTGCGCATGTTCAAGGCGAACGGCGAATGCTTTGCCGATATCCGCCCGTCGATCCGCGAATTCGGCTGGTGGCGGCGCAACATCTTCATGCAGCAACTGGCCGAACGAACGCTGCGCGCCGGGCTGGCCCGCTATCCGCACGTGTCGCTGCGGACCAGTCAGGAAGTGGTGGATGTCGAACAGGACGACGGAGGCGTCACGTTGCAGGTGCGCCGCGCGGACGGCCGGCAGTACGCGCTCCAGGCCGACTACGTGGTCGCGGCCGACGGCGGACGCAGCCCGATGCGCGAGCTGCTCGGCGTCATGCTCGCCGGCACGACGCATCCGATCAAGTGGGTCGTGGTCGACGTGAAGAACGCCGGCCTCGACCAGCCTTGCACGGCGCTGAACTGCGACCCGCGCCGCCCGAACGTCTGCATCTATCTGCCGTTCGATTTCCGGCGCTGGGAATTTCTCGTGTTTCCGCACGAGGAGGAAGCGGCGATCGCCCAGCCCGACTCGATTCGCGCGCTGATCGCGCCGTACGTCGACGACATCGAGCGCGTCGAGATCGTGCGGGCGCGCACCTACACGCACCATTCGCGCGTGGCCGAGCGTTTCGTCGTCGGTCGCGTGGCGTTCGTCGGCGATGCCGCGCACCTGAGTCCGCCGTGGATCGGCCAGGGCCTGAACGCGGGCCTGCGCGACGTGGGCAACCTCGCGTGGAAGCTGGCCGGCATCGTCCGTGGCACGTTGCATCCCGGCGTGATCTCGACGTACGAATCCGAGCGGCGCGATCACGCGAAGGCGATGATCGACCTCGCGGACACCTTCGGCGCGATGCTGATGCCGACCAACCGGCTCGTCGCGTTTCTGCGCGATCGCGTCCTCGGGCTCGTCCGCTTCGCACCGGGGCTGAAGGACTACATCCTGCAGATGCGGTTCAAGCCGATGCCGAGCTACACGCGCGGCATCGTGCTGCCGGGCGGCTCGGATGCGGTCGGCAGGATGATCGTGCAGCCCGACGTCGAAACGGCCGATGGCCTGCGCCGCAAACTCGACGACGTGCTGGGCCCGTGGTTCTCGATCGTCGGCTGGCAGTGCGATCCGCAAGCGTGCCTGAGTGACGACGATCGTGCGTACTGGACGTCGCTCGGCGCGACCTTCGTGCAGGTCAGCCGTTCGCGCAGCGGGACGAGTCGCGCCCGGCGCGTGACCAGCGTGCACGGCAGCGCTTGCGTCGAGGACGTCGATAACGCGCTGGCGGCATGGTTCGACCGGCATGCCGGCCCGCTCGTGGTGGTGCGCCCCGATCGCTACGTGGCGGCGCAGACGGACGTCGCGGGGATGGCGCGCGCGACCGCGGCCTTTCAGGCGTTCGCGCCGCGACAACGGGAGGAAGCGCATGTTTGTTGAGCAACGCACCTATACGCTGGTGCCGGGCGGCGTCGCCGAATATCTGCGGCTGTATGCGGAATGCGGGCGCGCCGCGCAGGAGCGGGCACTCGGCACGATGATCGGCTGTTTCGCGACGGAAGTCGGGCCGCTGAACCAGCTCGTCTATCTATGGGCATTCGATTCGCTCGACACGCGTGCGCGGCGGCGGGCCGCGCTGATGGCCGATCCCGAGTTCGGGACGTTCCGCGGCAAGGTCCGGCATCTGCTCGTCAGGCAGGAAAACCAGATTCTCCGGCAGGAAATCGGCGGCTTGCTGCAAGCGCCGCAACAGGCGGCGTGACACGACCGTCGCACCGTTCGCGCCCACCGCGCACTTTCAACCGAGGATACCGTCTTGATTCCGTTTACGCCGCTGACTTCGCGCATGGTGCCTGATGCGTGCGCCGATTATCCGCCGCTTCGTCTGTATGTCGATGGACGGTTCCTGCCGGCCGACGGCCGGCGCACGCAGCCCGTCGTCGATCCGGGCAACGGCCGCGTGCTCGGCGACCTGCCGCATGCGACGCGGGCCGATATCGACGCCGCCGTGCATGCCGCGCATCGCGCGTTCGCGGCATGGCGCCGCGAGTCGCCGCTCGTGCGCTCGGACATCCTGCGCCGCGCCGCTTCGCTCGTGCGCGAGCGCGCCGAGTCGATCGGCCGCCACATCACGATGGACCAGGGCAAGCCGCTTCGCGAGGCGGTCGCGGAGGTCGTGTCGTCCGCGGAACAGCTCGAATGGCACGCGGAGGAGGGGCGTCGCACCTACGGCCGCGTCGTGCCCGCGCGTTCGCCGGACGTGATGCAGACGGTGCTGCGGGAGCCGATCGGCGTGTGCGCGGCGTTTTCGCCGTGGAATTTCCCGTTCAGCCAGGCGATGCACAAGATCGCGGCCGCGCTTGCGTCGGGGTGCACGCTGGTGCTGAAAGGGCCCGAGGAATCGCCGAGCGCGATCGTCGCGCTGGCGCACCTCTTCCACGATGCGGGGTTGCCGCCGGGCTGCCTGAACATCGTGTGGGGTGTGCCGGGCGACGTATCGACGCAGCTGATCGAGGCGCCGCAGGTGCGCAAGATCTCGTTCACCGGTTCGGTGCCGGTCGGCAAGCGGCTGGCGGCGCTCGCCGCGTCGCACATGAAGCGCATGACGATGGAGCTGGGCGGACACGCACCGGTGATCGTCTGCGCGGATGCCGAGATCGAGCGCGCCGCGACGATGCTGGCCGCGTACAAGTTTCGCAATGCCGGGCAGGTGTGCGTGTCGCCGACGCGGTTCTTCGTGCAACGCGCGGTGTTCGACCGCTTCGTTGCCGCGTATCTGGAAGCGGTCGGCAAGATCCGCGTCGGCTACGGACTGGAGGAGGGCGTCACGATGGGGCCGCTCGCGCATGCGCGGCGCGTGTCGGAGATCGACGCGTTCGTCGCCGACGCGAAGGCGAACGGCGCGGCGATCGTCGCGGGCGGCACGCGTTTGCCGGGGCCCGGCCATTACTTCGCGCCGACGGTCGTCGTGGCGCCGCCGCGCGAGGCGCGCCTGATGAACGACGAGCCGTTCGGCCCGATCGTCGGGATCGTGCCGTTCGATGCACTCGACGATGCGCTCGCCGAGGCCAATCGTTTGCCGTTCGGCCTGGCGTCGTACGCATTCACGACATCGGCACGCAACGCGCACCGCATCGGCCGCGCGCTCGAGGCCGGCATGGTCAACATCAATCACTTCGGCATGGGGCCGGCGGAGATCCCGTTCGGCGGCGTGAAGGACAGCGGCTTCGGCAGCGAGGGAGGCACGGAGACCTTCGACGGTTATCTGGTCACCAAATTCATCACGCAACTGAACTGACGGTGCGCATGCCGGCGCCCGCGCGCGGCGTCGCGCCAGCCTTCAGGTAGCTTCGCCGATCTGCGCGGTGGCGTCGATCAGCAGCTTGCCGAGCACGTGCTCGTCGAACAGCGCGAAGTGCTCGGCGCGGAAGACCAGCGACAGGCTGCTGTTGATCTCGCCGCTGCTGGCGGTGCGGATCGGGGCGGCGATGCCGACGAAACCGGCGTCGAGTTCGCCGCGCGAGATCCAGTAGCCGGTCTCGACGATCTGCTGGCAGTGCCGCCAGAACTGCGTCCAGTCGGCCGCGAACTCGCCGAACGCGGCATTGTGCCGTTCGTGCAGCCGTTTCAGGCGCGCGCGCGACATCGCGGCCACGATCACTTTCGACGACGCGCCCTGGAACAGCGGCATGATGCGGCCGCGGCCGAAACCGAGCTGCAGGTTCTCGGCGCCGGTTTCGTGCATGACGTTGATGATCTGTTCGTCGAACAGCGTCGACACGAGCGCATCGCCGCCGGTGACCTGGACCAGTTTCTGGATGACGGGCTTCGCGGCGGTGAGCGTCGGGTCCGACTGCCGCATGTTGTAGTCGAGATGGATGATGCGCGGGCCCAGCGTATAGCGGCCGTTGGTGCCGACGAGCAGGCCGACGGAAGCCAGTTCCTTCACGTAGCGATAACACGTGGTGCGTGAAAAACCCAGGTGTTCGGCGATTTCCTCGGCGGTCATCGACGTCGCGGACGAAGAGAAGACGTCGAGGATGGACAGCATTTTGGTGAGGCTCGACATGACGTGATCCGGAAATCAGGCGGCTTGCGGCAATGGAACGGGAGGATCGGAAACGGCTCGCGCCGCGCCGCGGTCGCGGGTGACGCGACACATCGGCGACGGCAGGGCCGTAGTCTAACTTAAGTCGTGGCGGCGGCAACGGGACACGCATCAAGGAATGCGCGTGACACATGCCACTGACGGTCCCGAGATCGCGCCGCGTCGAATCGATATGGAATCCTATGTTGACGATGAAGATGACGCAACCCGGTACGGCCTGCGTGCGGTCCGGCTCGCGGACGCGACGCGCGAAAACTCGATGAGGAGAAGAAGATGGGAACGTGGTTGAAGATGATGGCGCTGTGCGGCTGCGGTGCCGTTTCGCTGGTGTTCGCGCAGTCGAGCGTGACGCTCTACGGTTCGCTGGACACCGGCATCACCTATACGAGCGACGTCGCATCCGCGCCGCGCGGCGGCCGCCAGCTCGCGCTCCAGGCGGGCGTGTCGCGCAACGACGTGTGGGGCCTGACGGGCAGGGAAGACCTCGGCGGCGGCAACTTCGCGGTATTCCGGCTCGAAAGCCAGTTCCAGACATCGGACGGCACGCTGACCGTGCCGGGCTCCGCGTTCAGTTCGCAAGCCTACGTCGGGCTCGGCGGCGACTGGGGCACCGTGACGCTCGGGCGCCAGTTCGATTTCGTCGGCGATCTCATGCCGTCGTTCGCGATCGGCGCGAACACGCCGGCCGGGCTGCTCGCGTGGGGCTTGCCGGCGAACGCGTCGGCGGGCGGCGCGCTCGACAACCGCGTGTGGGGTGTGCAGGTGAACAACGCGGTGAAGTACGTGAGTCCGACGTTCGGCGGTGTCGCGTTCGGCGGCATGTGGGGGTTCGGCAACGTGCCCGGCACGGTCGCGCGCGGCAGCGTGCAAAGCGCGATGCTGTCCTACACGCAAGGTGCATTCAGCGCCGCGCTCGCCTATTTCGGCCAGCACGACGTGACGGCCGGCGGCAATCTACGCAATTTCTCGGGCGGGGCCGGCTACAACGTCGGGGCGTTCCGCGTCTTCGGCATGGTGTCGGACGTCCGGATCAGCGCCGCCGCGCCGCTGCGCGCCACCACCTACGACGCCGGGTTGACCTATGCGGTCACGCCCTCGTTGCAGCTCGGCGGCGGTTTCCAGTACCAGCAGCGCGGCGGGGACATCGGCTCGGCCAACCAGATCACGCTGAGCGCCGACTATTCGCTGTCGAAGCGCACCGCGCTGTACGCTGTGTTCGCGCGCGGGCACGACAGTGCTTACGGCGCCCAGGTCGAGGCCGCGCTCGGCGCAGCGGCGGCAGGCGCGTCGCAGACGGCGGTGCGCGTCGGGGTGCGGCATCAGTTCTGACCGCACGGGAAAGCCCGGGTTGCCGCGTGCGGCAGCCCGGCCCGCGGGTCGCCGCGCTCAGAACCGGTGCATCATCCCGATCCGCAGCGCCAGCTGGTTGCGGCCCGACGACTGCCCGGCCGTGCCGAGCACGTGCGCATAGTCGAAGTCGGTACCGGTGTTGCCGGTCGCATGCTGGTACGCACCCTGGATGTAGGTCGAGGTCCGCTTGCTGAGGTCGTAGTCGAGCATCATCGACAACTGGTGCCAGCTCGGCGATGCGTCGCCGGCCGTCGTGGCGACATGCGCGTGCGTGAACGTATAGGCGGCACCGAGCCAGAGGTCCGGCCGGAAGAAATACTGGCCGTTGACCTCGAAGTTGTCGAATTTCCAGGCGTTCTGCGTGCCTGCCGCGGGCGGGTTCGCGAAGTAGAGATTCGACTCGGGGTGGGTCACGTCAACGTGTGAATACGCGGCGGAGAGCGTGAACGTGTCGCTGAACTTGTATGACGCGCCGGCATCGATGTTCTGCTGCGAGCGGCCGCTGAATACCGTGTCGTCGCTCGACAGCGCGCCGCCCGCGGTCGCGCCGCCGTTGTTCGCCTTCAGGTAGGCGACGGCGGCGGAGAACGCGCCCATCTGGTACTGCACGGCCGCGCTGTAGACGCGGTTTCGCGCGAAGCCGCCCGCCTGGTTCGAGAGGCCGTAGAGCACTTCGCCCTTGAAGCCGGCATACGCGGGCGACACGTACTTGACGCTGTTCTGGATGCGGTAGTCCCAGTCGGCGTTGTCGTTGTCGTACGGGTGCGCACCGAAGTCGCCGAGCCAGTTTCCGGTGGCCGTGAACGGGCTCCACATGTCGAGCGTGGGGTCGTACTGGCGGCCGAGCGTGAGCGTGCCGAACCGGTCGGAATCGAGTCCGACATAAGCCTGCCTGCCGAACATCCGGGACGTCACGCCGAGCGCACCCGTACTTGCGTTGAAGCCGTTTTCGAGCTGGAACAGCGCTCTCAGGCCGCCGCCGAGGTCTTCGGTGCCTTTCAACCCCCAGTTGCTGCCGACGGTGTCGCCGCTGACCATCTGGTAGGCCTTGCTGCCGCCCGCGTTGCTCGTGAAATTGACGCCTTCGTCGATCAGCCCGTACAGCGTCACGCTGCTCTGCGCATGGGCCGTCAGGCCGAATCCCATCGCGCCGGCGGCCGATACGGCCGCAATCATCTTCTTCATCGTCGATCTCCAGGTGAGCGCCGGATTGCCGGCGCGGTACCGGTTTCGAGGGCGTGCAAGGGCATCGGACGCCCGAACCGGTCAGGTAGTAGTTAGTAAAACGAAGCAAGGAAAATGCAGGAAACCGGGCCGCCGTCACCAGGCGGCCCGAAGGCGAATCCCGACCGGGCCGCGCGCCCGGACGGCGGCGGCGTTACAGCATCCGCCGCAGCACGTCGTTTTCCGGATTGCGGTCGAAGAACCGGTGTTTCAGCGCGCCGAGAACGTGCAGGACGATGAGCGCGAGCAACGTGTAGGCCAGCGTCCGGTGCAGCCACTGGAACGCCTCGAACCAGTGGTCGTTTTTCGGCAGCAGCTCAGGCACGCGGAACAGGAAGAACGGCACGCCGTCGCTCTGCGTATAGGTACTGGACATCGAATAACCCATCAGCGGCACGACGATCGCCAGCGTGTACAGCAGGATGTGGCCGATCCTGGCGAGCTTGCGGTCGAGCCTCGGCAGGGTCGCAGGCAGCGGCGGCAACGGCTTCATCGAGCGGATCGCCAGTTGCGTGACGACCACCAGCAGCGTGAGCACGCCGAATTCCTTGTGGGTCGGGTAGTACCAGTCGAATTTGGCCGGCAGGTTGTCGTCGAGCCGGACCATGGTCCAGCCGGTCCACAGCTGCGCACCGATCAGGATCGCCCGGGCCCAGTGCAGCAGCCGAAGGGCGAGCGGGTATTTCTCCACCGTGAATGCAACGGCCTGGTTTTCCATTTGGCGTGTGATCCTCGAAAACGAAATAACGGCGGGCGGGGCGCCGGGCATCGACGTCCCGCGAGGGTGCCCATCGGCGCGCGGGGGCATGGCCATGCGCACGAACCCGGGATGCCGGGCCCGTGCACGAAGGCCGGCGGCGTCAGGCGATCGACCGCGAATCCGCGCAGCACGCCTGCAGCGCCTCGCGCAGCGTGACCGCGATGAAGTCGGCTTCGTCCGGCAGCAGCGTCAGCGGCGGCGACATCACGACCTTGTTCGCGATCGCGCGGACCAGGACCCCGCGCTTGCGCGCGGCATCGGCCACGCGCGCCGCAAACCCCTGGCCCGGGTCGAGCGGCGTGCGGCTGGCCTTGTCGGTCACCAGATCGAGCGCCAGCATCAGCCCCTTGCCGCGCACGTCGCCGACGGTCTCGAAGTCGGCTTTCAGCGGCTGAAGCTGCTCGAGCAGGCGCTGGCCGACCCGTGCGGCATTGCCCGGCAGATCCTCGGCTTCGACGATGTCGAGCACCGCGAGCGACGCGGCGCACGCGAGCGGATGCCCGCTGTACGTGTAGCCGTGCATGACCACATGCGAGAAGCCCGCGCCGTGTTCGATCGCCTGCGCGATGCGCCCGTTGTACAGCGTCGCGCCGAGCGGCACGTAGCCGGCCGAAATTCCCTTGGCGACGCACAGGATGTCGGCGGCGACGCCCCAGCCGCGACTGCCGAGCATGCTGCCGGTGCGGCCGAAGCCCGTCACCACCTCGTCGGCGATCAGCAGGATGCCGTTGCGGTCGCATACGTCGCGCACGCGCGCCCAGTAATCGGCCGGCGGGACGATCAGGCCGCCCGCGCCCTGGACCGGTTCCGCGACGAACGCGGCGATGGTCTGCGGACCGTGGAACGCGATCGTTTCCTCGAGCTGTCCGATGCAATGCTCGACGAGCTGCTGCGGATCGTCGCAGTTCCACGGGTTGCGATAGAGCCAGGGCGTATCGAGCAGCACGCAGCCGGGCAGCAGCGGGCCGTGATTGTAATGGTAGACGCCGTTGCCGCCGATCGACGTGCCGCCCATGTGCACGCCGTGATAGCCGTTGCGCAGCGACAGGAATTTCGTGCGCGACGGCTCGCCCGCGGCGATCCAGTACTGGCGCGCCATCTTGAGCGCGGTCTCGATCGCGTCGGATCCGCCGCTGCCGAACATCACGCGCTGCATGTCTTCCTGCGCGAACATCGCGCACAGGCGGTCGGCCAGGTCGTAGACGCGTGGGTGGGCGACGCCGTCGAAGGTCTGGTAGTACGACAGTTCGTCCATCTGCCGGGCGATCGCGCTTTTCACTTCCGGCCGGTTGTGGCCGACGTTGACGTTCCACAGGCCGCCGACGCCGTCGAGCATGCGGTGGCCTTCGACGTCGTACACATAGTTGCCGTCGCCGCGCGCGATGACGACGGTGGGGGTCGTATGCCCGGCGGCCGCCGAGCTCATCGGATGCCAGAATCGTTTTTGACGCGTTTGATAGTCCATGGTGTCTCTCGTCTCTCTTACGAAGTGCTTGAACAGGAGGCGGCGCGGTGTGCGCCGCGGGATCACAGGGCTGCGGTGACGATCTTGTCCTCGAGGTACGAATCGAGCGCGGCCTTGGACAGGTCGCGCCCGATCCCGCTTTGCTTGGTGCCGCCCCACGGCAGGCGCGCGTCGATCGGGCTCCACGCATTGATCGCGACGGCGCCGACGTCGAGCCGCTCGGCGACGCGGTGCGCGGTGCCGACGTCCTGCGTCCACACGGAAGCGGACAGGCCGAACGGCGTGTCGTTGGCAATGCGGATGGCGTCGTCCTCGGTGTCGAACGGCATGACCATGCCGACCGGGCCGAACACTTCGTCACGGGCGATCCGCATGCCCGGATGGACGCCGCCGAGCACCGTCGGGCGCATGAAGCAGCCGCGCGGCGGCACCTGTTCGTCGCCGGCCAGCAGCACGGCGCCTTCGGCGAGCGCGCCGTCGACCAGTGCGCGGACGCGTGCGAGGTGACGCGGGTTGATGAGGGCGCCCATCTGCACGCCGGGCTCCGACGGCGGACCGACGCGGATCGCGCGGGCCGCATCGGCGAGCCGCGCTTCGAGTGCGGGCGCGATCGAGCGATGCGCGAGCACGCGCGAGCCGGCGGCGCACGTCTGGCCCTGGTTCGCGAACATGCCGGCCATCAGCGACGGGATCGCACGGTCGAGATCGGCGTCCGCGAAGACGATCTGCGCGGCTTTTCCGCCCAGTTCGAGCGTGACGCGCTTGAAGGTCTTCGCCGCGGCGCCTGCGATCGCGCGGCCCACTTCGGTGCTGCCCGTGAAGCTGATCTTGTTGACGAGCGGGTGCGCGACCAGTGCGGCGCCGACTTCCGCGCCCACGCCGTGGACGATATTGACGACCCCGGCAGGGAGGCCGGCTTCGCATGCGAGTTCGCCGAGCCGGGCCACGGCCAGCGGCGCATCCTCCGACGGCTTGACGACCACCGTGCAGCCGGCCGCCAGCGCCGGCGCGAGTTTCCACACGGCGATCATCAGCGGCGCGTTCCACGGGATGATCTGGCCGGCCACGCCCACCGGCGCACGCCGCGTGTAGCTGAGCGTCGGGCGGCCCATGAAGCCGTCGGTCGGAATCGTGCGGCCCTCGAGCTTGTCGGCCCAGCCGGCGAAGTAGCGCAGCGTGTCGATGCACATCGGAAGGTCCATCATGCGCATCTCGGCGAGCGGCCGTCCTTGTTCGACGGCGAGCAGCTGCGTCAGCGCATCGCCGTCGCGTTCGACCAGGTCCGCCAGCCGCAGCAGCCAGCGGGCTCTGGCCGGCCCGCCCGCGCGGGCCCACGCGTCGTCGTGCAGGGCATCGTGCGCGGCACGCGCGGCGCGATCGACGTCTTCGGCGCTCGACGCGGGCACCGCGGCTACGTAGTCGCCGGTTGCCGGCGCAAGTTTTTCGAAGGTGCGGCCGGCGGAGGCATCGCAATGCCGGCCGCCGATCAGATTCTGAATTTTCATCATGGTGTCCGTGTTTCCCAGGGGCGAATCGTCGGGCCGAACCGGTGGCGGCGAGGGCAGCGGCCACGGTGCGGCTTCAACGTCGCTTTCACTGTATGTCGATGAAATCGCGGGCCTTGTCCGCTATCGGCAATCGTTGCGAGGCGATCGGGACAGGGAATACCCGCGCCGGCGCGACGCAGCGGGCGCGGGTCGCCGGCACCGGGACAGCGTCGACGGGGCGTCGTGCGACGGCGGTGCCGTGCGGCACCGTCCGGGGGCGGCTACTGGACGGCGCGCCCGAGTTCGCGGTACAGGTCGGGATCGCTGCGCTTCAATCGCAATGCGGCGCGGATGCCGAGCGCGCCGACGGCGACCAGGAAATACGGAAACATCGCGACAAAGGTGGAATCCGATCCGCTCAGCACGGACAGGTTGCGTACGACCAGCACGAGGCAGGCACCGAGCGCGATCATGCTGACGAGCGGCGCGATCAGGCGGTGCACGACGCTGGCATCCCGGCGATCGCGCGCGAAGAACGCGATCACCGAGGCCGCCACGAGGATCTGCACCGCGATGATGCCGATCGTGGCCAGCGCGCTCATCCACGAGAACACGACCGCGAACGGGTCGAGGCGAAAGGCGGCCGATCCGGCGATGGCCGCGAGCGCGATCAGCGTCTGCACTTTGCCGGCGACGTCGGGGCAGCGATGCACGGGGCACGTATGGCCGAGCTTGCGCCACAGCACACGTTCACGGCCCATCGCGTAGAAATAGCGCGTGATCGTGTTGTGGAACGACAGGATGGCCGCGAACAGGCTCGTGACGAGCAGGACGTTCATCGCGTCCGTCGCGATGCCGCCGAGCAGCCGGCCGCTGACGGCAAACCAGAGATTGGCCGGGTCGTGGGCCGCCTGCGCGGCGATCCGGCTCTCCCCCCATGCCTCGACGATCGCCCACGACGACAGCGCGTAGAACGCCATGATCAGAAGCACGGCAACGTAGGTCGCGCGCGGAATCGTGCGCTTCGGGTCGCGTGCCTCCTCGGAGAAGATCGCCGTTGCCTCGAAACCCATGTACGAGCCGAGGACGAACACGAGCGCGGTGCCCAGCCCTGGCGCGAACACCGTCGACGGGCTGAACGGTTTCGCGCTGAAGCCGCCGGTGCTCGCGCCGTGCGCGACGATCGCGAGATCGAGCAGCATCACGATCGCGATCTCGCCGATCATCAGCATGCCGAGCAGCCGGCCGCTGAACTCGATGCGCCGCGCGCCGCAGACATGGACGGCGACGACGCAGGCGAGCGCGAACGCCCACCACGGCACGTCGACGCCGTAGTGGCGCTGGATGCTGTCGTTCAGGAAGAAGCCGAACATGCAGTAGATCGCGATCTGCACCGCGTTGTACGCGACGATCGCGACGAACGCGCCACCCACGCCGGCCGGACGTCCGAGCCCGTTCGCGATATACGCGTAGAACGCGCCCGCATTGGAGATATGCCGGCTCATCGCGGCATAACCGATGCTGAAGATCAGGTACATGATGCCGGCCAGCACGAATACGCCGGGCACGCCGGGGCCGTTGCCGAGCGAGAATGCCGCGGGCGTCGCGCCGACCATCGCGGTGAGCGGCGCGGCCGCGGCGACGACGAAGAAGACGATGTGTGAGAGTCCGACCGCGTTCCTGCTGAGCCCCGCGTCGGACCGGGATGACGATTCGTTCATGAGTAGTCCCGCTGACCGGATCGTCCATCAGGAATCGACACCGGCATGTCTGATCAATATCCCGGTGCCGCGGGCCGATCCTGACGAACCGGCCATGGAGGCTGATGTTCGCCGGCGACACCGGTGTGCGCTTGGCCGGCCGCCCGGTGCAACGCACCGCGGAGCAGGCCGACGACGCAATTTACGGTGCCGAAAAACCGGGCGTTGTCCGCTATCGGCAATCCGCATGCGTCGGGCGGCAGGGGATTACCCGGATGCGGCGTCACGGCGCTTGCGCACGGACTCAGCTCAGGCGCGGCGTATGCGACGGCAACTCGTGGAAATGTTGCTGGTAGTACGCGGAGAAGCGCCCGAAGTGGCAGAAGCCGAATTGCGCCGCCGCGTCGCCGATGCGTATCGTCTCGGGCGTCGTCATCAGGAAGCGCCGCACCGCGTTCAGCCGGATCGAGCGGAGGTAGGCCGTCGGCGTCGTGCCGACGACGTTCTGGAAGCTGTATTGCAGCGTGCGGCGGCTGATGCGCAGGTGGTGGCAGAGATCGATGACGGTCGGCACGTCGTCGCTGTCGAGCGCGATCTCCTGGCTGCGGCGCACGATGTAGCTCTGCGTCGACGCCGACGGCAGCGCGCCGGCGCCCGACGCGTCGGTCTGCACAAGGTCGAGCAGGATACCGACGACGCTGTGCGCGAGCACGCGTTCGTCGAACGCATCGCGCGCCGTGAGCGAATCGCGGTCGAGCGCCTGGCAGAGTACCTGCTCGAGGCCGTCCAGTGCATCGCGGTAACGCGCGGGCGCGATGGGGAGTACCGGCTGCTGCAGGATGCGCGCCGGCAGGTGCGCGAGTTCGTCGACCTCGCGATCGGCGGTGAGGGTGCGATCGATCGTGAAGGCGAGCACTTCGGTGTCGCTCGGAAGGTGCGCGACGAATTCCTCGCCGCCGCGCAGCGTCAGCAGGCTCGGGCGCTCGACGGTACGGCCCTGGACCACCGGCGCAACCGCACTGGCGATCGGCAGTGCGAAGCAGAGCCGGCCGCGCGGCGCGAGTCCGTGCTGCATCACGCGCTGGTTGATGCGTTCGCGAAAGACGTGAAAGCGCTGGCCGGCGACCTGGCGCAACGTGGTCGTGGCCGTGCCCGGACTGATCTGATCGTAGTGCTGCGACCAGTTTACGATCGCCTGCGAATGGAGGAACACGTCCGAGAAGCACAGTGTTTCAGCGTGCAGGTTCATGGCGTGGCTAATGCATTCCGTCTCAAATTCGACGCCGGCCGAAGCCGGCTCATGCTGCCAGGCGCGGGCAGCGGGCTCGCGCCATGCGCGCGGTTCGCCTGGATGGCTTCCGAAGGTGCCGTACGACGCGGCCAGTTTCCCCGACGATCATATCCAGAAAAAAACACGGGGGGAGGCGATCTCAACCCTCGGGGATCTATTTTTTGTAAATCTCATTATAAGGGATTGTATTTATTTTTATGATGGGGTTTACATAGGGTGTCGCGCGATACCTTGCACGCGGGAAAGAGGGCCTGGTGATCGAGTTTTTTCGATATTTATTACGAAACTGACGGGTTCGGGTCGCGGCGGCATCGCGTACGTAGCGTCCAGCGGCCTCTCTCGTGTTAACTACCGATAAATACCGAATAGCGGGATTTGTATAATCATCCGGCAAGGCTTCGCCCGCTCGTGCGCGCACAACGTGTGTCGACGCCATCGCTGGCGGCCCCCACGCAATGCAAACGAAGGTCGACGCATTTCCACATACCGGGAGCGGTCCATGTCCGAGTCATCCCCTGCCTTCTTGTATCGTCGGATCGCGCTGCGCGTGATTCCGTTTCTGTTCCTCTGCTACGTCGTCAACTTCGTCGATCGCGTCAACATCGGATTCGCCAAGCTGCAGTTCCTGCAGGACCTCGGCTTGAGCGAAGCCGTATTCGGCTCCGCGGCGGCCATCTTCTTCATCAGTTACGCCGCATTCGAGGTGCCGAGCAATCTGCTGCTGGCGCGCATCGGCGCGAGCCGCACGCTCATGCGAATCATGGTGCTGTGGGGCCTCTGCACGGTCGCGCAGATGTTCGTGACCGGCAGCGCGTCGCTGTATGTGGTGCGTTTTCTGCTCGGCGCCGCCGAGGCCGGCTTCTTTCCGGGCCTGATCCTGTACCTGTCGTACTGGTTTCCGGATACGGTGCGCGCCCGTGTCAACAGCGTGCTGCTGCTCGCCGTTCCGGTCGCGGGGATGATCGGCGGGCCGCTGTCCGGCTGGATCATGGCGCACATGCAGGACGCGATGGGGTTGCGCGGATGGCAGTGGCTGTTTCTGATCGAAGGGTTGCCGGCCATCGCGCTCGGGCTGGTTGCGCCGCTGATGCTGAGCGACCGGCCGGAACAGGCGGCATGGTTGTCGCCGTCGGACCGGCAGGCGCTCTTGCGCGATCTTGACGCGGAGCGGGCCTCGGCCGTGATCGGCCATGGCCGGGTGGGCGTTCTCGACATTGTCCGCCACGCGCGCGTGCTGGGGCTTGCGGCGATCTATTTCTGCGTGTACGTCGGGATGGGCACGGTGACGTTCTGGTCGCCCACGGTGCTGAAGGCGGCCGGGGTGACGAGTGTCGCCGGAATCGGTTGGTTGTCCGGATTGATTTCCGTGTTCACGATGATTGGCAATGTGGCGATCGCATGGAGTTCCGACCGGTACGGCGAGCGCCGGTGGCATACGGTGGCCTGCATGCTCGTCACCGCGTGCGCTCTGCTGTTCCTGCGCTTCGCTGTCGGCCATGTCTGGCTCACCGTGACCTTGCTGGCGATCGCGCAGCTGTGCGCGTTCACCGTGCCGATCGTGTTCTGGACGATTCCGGCGGCGCAACTGACCGGGCGGGCGGCGGCGGTGGGCATCGCGGTCATCAGCATGCTGGGTTCGCTCGGCGGCGCGTTCGGTTCGTGGCTGGTCGGCGCCCTGTTTGCGCGGACCGGCGCGCCGTATGCCGGGCTCGCGGTGGTCGCGGGGCTGCTGGTGGTGGGCTCGGTGCTGGTGACGAGCCTGGTCCCGCGCTCATTGCCGCCGCGCCGCACGGCGAGCGAACGGGCGGCGTTGCAGGGCGTTGAATAGCGCGTGGCCGGGCCCGCGTGTCGCGGCGCCAACGGCCTGCCCTCGGCGTCGCGGGCAGCGGCTCGCGCGAATCGGCCGGACCCGGTCGGCGTGACGCGCGATTGCGCTGCCGCATTCACGCGGCAAGCGCCGGAATTTTTTTCAGCGGCGATCCGGACGGAGATTGGGACGGATATCGGGCCGGCCTCGTTTGGCAACGCGCTCGCCTGCATGTGCCGACGCCCGCAGCGGTCAATCCGGCTCGGCTTTCAGGCCACCCTCGATCCACCGCGCTTCGGACGCGCGAAGATGCGCGCGGATGGCCGTCTGCGCCGCGATCGGATCGCCGGCCTGTAGCGCGAGGAGCACGTCCTCGTGCTCGCGCACGGCAGCCGTCCACGTCTGCGGATTTTCCGCGTGGCCGCGCATCGCGGTCGCGATCGGATCGTGGCGGCTGTCGAACAGCTCGCCGACGAAGCGGGTGAGCACCGAATTGCCGGCGGCTTCCGCGATCAGCATGTGGAACTGCCGATCGGCTTCGACCGGCGATTTGCCGGCTTCCGCGAGCCGCTTCATGCGCTGAAGCGTGCGGCGCAGGCGGTCGAGCATCGCGGCCGTCATCCGCGCGGCGGCCAGCGCGGCCACGCTGCCTTCGATGGCCGCGCGGGCCTGCATCAATTCCGACGGACTGTCGCCGAGCGTGACCATCGTGCCGACATCGTCGGCCGCCGTGTCGCGGACATAGACGCCCGAGCCCATCCGGATCTCGATCTGCCCGCCGATTTCCAGCGCGATCAGCGCCTCGCGAAGCGACGGGCGCGATACGCCGAGCGTCAGCGCCAGCTCGCGCTCCGGCGGCAGCCGCTCGCCGATCGCGAATTCGCCCTGGCGAATCAACGCGACGATCTGGGCCGCGACCGATTGGTAAAGCCGCTTGGGTTCTGTCGATTTCATCCGATGGATTGGGGTCAATGCGCTTTCGGCGCAAGCGCGTGTCGCGGAGTCTATCACGCCCGCCGCATCGCCCTTTGCAGCGGCGGGTTCATCCGGATGTCCGGGTTTTCACTATTGGTAAGATCGGGATTGAGATAGTTAAATTGGCTTGACCAAAATAGGTTTGATTGATGTAATCCCTCCAAATTGGACTGACCAGACGAAGCCGAGGTCGATCCGCCCCCCAGGAGACGCAATGGCATTGCCTCGCAATCTGCCCGGCCAGGCCGCGCAGGACGAAACCGACCGGGAGATCCTGCGCCTGGACGGCATTCGCAAGCGCTTCCCGGGCGTCGTGGCGCTCGACGGCATTCGCCTCGACCTGCGCCGCGGCGAGGTGCATGCGGTGTGCGGCGAAAACGGCGCGGGCAAATCCACGCTGATGAAGATCATCAGCGGTCAGTACCTGCCCGACGAGGGCGTCGTTCACTATCGCGGCGCACCGGTGCAATTCCGTTCGGCCTCCGAAGCGCAGGCGGCCGGCATCGCGATCATTCACCAGGAACTCAATCTCGTCCCGCACCTGAGCGTGGCGGAGAACCTGTTCCTCGCGCGGGAGCCGCGGCGCGGGCCGTTCGTCGATACGAAGCGCATGAACGCGGACGCGGCGCGCTGCATCGCGCGGATCGGCCTGAATGTCGCGCCGACGACGAAGATCGGCGTGCTGTCCATCGCGCAGCAGCAGATGGTCGAGATCGCGAAGGCGCTGTCGCACGACGCGCGCGTGCTGATCATGGACGAGCCGACGTCGTCGCTGACGGAGTCGGAAACGGTGCAGCTGTTCCGCATCATCGAGGAACTGCGGGCCGACGGCGTGGCGATTCTGTATATCTCGCACCGCCTCGACGAAATGGCGCAGATCGTCGATCGCGTGACCGTGCTGCGCGACGGGCGCCATATCTCGACGGACGATTTCGCCGACGTGAGCCTCGACGACATCGTCGCGCGCATGGTCGGACGCACGCTCGACGACGCCTATCCGTCCCGGCAATCGGTGCCGACGGACGACGTGCTGCTCGACGTGCGCGCGCTGCGCCGGGACGGCGTGTTCGGACCGGTGTCGTTCGCGCTGCGCCGCGGCGAGATCCTGGGTTTCGCGGGATTGATGGGCGCCGGCCGCACCGAGATCGCCCGCGCGATCTTCGGCGCGGATCGCCCGGACGGCGGCACGATCGCGCTGCACGGCCGGCCCGTGACGATCCGCTCGCCGCGCGAGGCGATCCGGCACGGCATCGCGTATCTGTCGGAGGACCGCAAGAAGGAGGGGCTCGCGTTGCCGATGCCGGTCGCGGCGAACCTCACGCTCGCGAACGTGCGCGGTATCTCGTCGCGCCTGGGCTTCCTGCGCTTCGACGACGAGCTCGAGGTGGCGCGCCGCTACGTGCAGGACCTCGCGATTCGCACGCCGTCCGTGCACCAGCGCGTGCGCAACCTGTCCGGCGGCAACCAGCAGAAGGTCGTCATCGGCAAATGGCTCTACCGCGGCTCGAAGATCCTGTTCTTCGACGAGCCGACGCGCGGGATCGACGTCGGCGCGAAGTTCGCGATCTACGGGCTGATGGACCGGCTCGCCGCCGACGGCGTCGGCGTGGTGCTGATCAGTTCGGAACTGCCCGAACTGCTCGGCATGACCGACCGGATCGCCGTTTTTCACGAAGGTCGGCTGACCGCGTTGCTCGACACGAAACACACCAGTCAGGAGGAGATCATGCACTATGCGTCGGGGCGTTCCCATGCTTGAAATGACATCCGATCGGAGCCAGGCCGACGAGCGGGCGGCGCGACAGCGGCGGCGCGACCTGATCCAGAAGTTCGCGGCGCTGGGCAGTCTCGTCGTGCTCGTGTTCGCGTTCTCGATATCGAGCGCGGCATTCTTCTCGGTCGACAACCTGATGACCGTCGGCCTGCAGGTGACCTCCATCGCCTATCTGGGCGTGGCCGCGACCTGCGTCATCATCACGGGCGGCATCGACCTGTCGGTCGGCTCGGTGCTCGCGCTGGCCGGCGTGTGCGCCGCGCTGCTGGTCAAGGCGGGCGTGCCGGTGCCCGCCGCGATGGCGGCCGGCATCCTGGTCGGCGCGCTGTGCGGGCTCGTCAACGGCATCTGCGTGACGCGCATGGGCTTGCCGCCGTTCATCGCGACGCTCGGCATGATGCTCGTCGCGCGCGGCATCGCGCTCCAGATCACGGGCGCCCGGCCCGTATCGGATCTCGGCGACGCGTTCGGCGCGCTCGGCAACGGCGCGCTGCTGCGGATCTCGCACATCGGCGCGGACGGGTTCCCCGACACGACGTTTCCCGGCATTCCGTATCCGGTCGTGATCATGATCGTGCTGTTCGTCGTGGTGTCCGTGCTGCTGTCGAGGACGTCGCTTGGCCGTCACATCTACGCGGTCGGCTCGAACGCCGAGGCGGCGCGGCTGTCGGGCGTGAACGTCCAGGGCGTGAAGCTGTTCACCTACGTGCTGTCCGGCGCGCTCGCGGGCGTGACCGGCTGCGTACTGATGTCGCGGCTCGTCACCGGGCAGCCGAACGAAGGCGTGATGTACGAGCTCGACGCCATCGCCAGCTCGGTCATCGGCGGCACGTCGCTGATGGGCGGCGTCGGCACGATCTCCGGCACGGCGATCGGCGCGTTCGTGATCGGCGTGCTGCGCAACGGCCTGAACATGAACGGCGTGTCGAGCTTCATCCAGCAGATCATCATCGGCGTCGTGATTCTGGGCACGGTCTGGATCGACCAGTTGCGCAATCGCCGGCCCTGACCGGCAGCAAGCAGTCCCTACCAACGAGAAGCGGAGCGAGACATGAACAAATCCATCCTGCTGGCGGCCTCGGCGTGCCTGTTCGCGGCATGCAACAGCGGCGCGTATGCGGCCGGCGGCGAGATCGCGGTGATCGTCAAGACGGTCAATTCGAACTACTGGCAGAACGTGCAGAAAGGCGCGAAGGCGGCGCTCGACGGGGCCAGCGGCTACACGATGACGTTCCAGGGGCCGGCGGCCGAATCCGACATCAGCGGGCAGGTCAACATGGTCGACAACGCGGTCACGCGTCATGTGGCGGCCATCGTGCTCGCGCCGTCCGATCCCGATGCGCTCGTACCCGCGATCAAGAAGGCGTGGGAAGCGCACATTCCCGTCGTGCTGATCGACTCGGCCATCTCGGATGCCGGCAAGCCGTACTACCAGGCGTTCCTGTCGACCGACAACGAGAAGGCGGGGGCGTTGTGCGCGAAGGCGCTGATCGATCGCGTCGGGCAGTCCGGCAAGATCGCGATCATGTCGTACGTGCCGGGCGCGGGGTCCGAGGTCAGCCGCGTCGGCGGCTTCCGCACGTACATCGAGCGCCACTCGAAGCTGCAGATCGTCGGCCCGTATTACTCGCAATCGCAAATGGCGACCGCGCTGAACCAGACGACCGACGTGTTGTCGGCGAACCCGGACCTGAAGGGCATCTTCGGCGCGAACGAGCCGACCGCGGTCGGGATGGGCCGTGCGCTGAAGCAGTCGGGCAAGGCGGGCAAGGTGGTGGCGATCGGGTTCGACGGCAACGAGGACCTGCAGGGCTTCGTGCGCGACGGCACCGTGCAGGCGATCGCCGTGCAGGGCTCGTGGCAAATGGGGAACCAGGGCGTGCGCACGGCGCTCGACGTGATCGCGCGCAAGCCCGCGCCGAAGCTGATCGATACCGGCGTCGTGATGGTCGACAAGCAGAACCTCGATTCGCAGGCGTCGAAGAACGTCCTGTACTGACCGCCCATGCGTCCTTTCCGTACTACCTGTCACGCCTCATGAACGCAAACGATACGCGCACCTTGCCGCGCAGCGGGTTGACGGTATCCGCGCTCGGTCTCGGCTGCTCGCAGCTCGGCGGCCTTTATCGTCCGATGTCGGCGGCCGATGCCGCGTCGCTCGTCGACGCCGCGTGGGCGGCGGGCCTGCGCTATTTCGACACCGCGCCGTATTACGGTTACACGCTGTCCGAGCGGCGCGTGGGCGCGGGGCTTGCCCCGCGCGAGCGCGGCGCCTTCACGCTCAGCACGAAGGTCGGACGGCTGATGCGCGCCGACGCGAGCGTGCGGCCGGGCGACGACGGCTGGGCCGAGCCGCTGCCGTTCCGGCCCGTCTACGACTACAGCTACGACGGCATCATGCGTTCGCACGACGACAGCCGGCAACGGCTCGGGCTCGCGCGGATCGACATGCTGTACGTTCACGACATCGGCGCGATGACGCACGGCGAGCGTCATGCGCACTACTGGGATCAGTTGACCCGCGGCGGCGGGTTCCGCGCGCTGGAGGCGTTGCGGGCGGGCGGCGAGATCGGCGGGTTCGGTCTCGGCGTGAACGAATGGGAAGTCGCGGCCGACGCGCTGAACGAAGCGGCGCTCGACGCGGTGCTGCTGGCCGGCCGCTACACGCTGCTCGAACAGGCGGCGCTCGAGCCGCTGCTCGACACGTGCGCTCGCGAAGGGACGGGGATCGTGATCGGCGGCGTGTTCAATTCCGGCGTGCTCGCCGGCAACGGCAAGTTCAACTATTCGGACGCGCGTGCCGACGTGATCGACAAGGCGACGCGCCTCGGCGCGCTGTGCCGGCGCTTCGACGTGCCGCTTCCCGCCGCCGCGTTGCAGTTTCCGTTCGGCCATCCGGCGGTCGTGTCGTGCGTGATCGGCGCGCGCAGCGTGGCCCAGCTGACGCAGAACATCGAATGGTTCGAGCGCGCCGCGCCGGCCGAACTGTGGGACGCGCTGCGCGATGAAGGACTGATCGACGCGCACGCGCCGGTTCCGGGAGCGCACGCATGACCGTGCGTATCGACGCCCATCAGCACTACTGGCGCATCGGCGCGCGGGCCGGCAACTGGCCGCCGGCCGAGCTCGATGCGATCCATCGGGATTTCGGCCCCGCCGATCTGGCGCCGCTGCTCGACGCCGCGCGCATCGAGCGCACCGTGCTCGTGCAATCGTTGCCGAGCGAAGCCGACACGCGCTATCTGCTCGATCTCGCGGCCGACACCCCGACGGTCGGCGCCGTGGTCGGCTGGGTCGACATGAAGGCCGACGACGCGCCGGCGCGGATCGCGGCATTTGCGCGCGCGCCGAAGGCGCGCGGCCTGCGGCCGATGCTTCAGGATCTGCCCGACGACGCGTGGATCGACGATCCGCGGCTGGATCGCGCGGTGGCCGCGATGCTTGAGCATGTGCTGAGTTTCGACGCGCTGGTGATGCCGCGCCACCTCGATGCGCTGCATGCGTTCGCGCGACGCCATCCGGATCTGCCGATCGTGATCGACCACGGCGCGAAGCCGTTCGTCGAGCGCGGCGAACTGCAGCCGTGGCTGTCGTCGATGCGCCGGCTGGCGAGCCTGCCGAACCTGCATTGCAAGCTGTCCGGCCTGTGGACGGAGGCCGGGCCGTCGGCCGGGCCGGACGCCGTGCGGGCGCGCACGCGGCCGTATGTTCGCGCGCTGGCCGAGCTGTTCGGGCCGACGCGATTGATGTGGGGCAGCGACTGGCCGGTGCTGCGGCTCGCGTCGGCGTGCGGCGGCTACGGCGAATGGCTGGCCGCGTGCGAGGACGATTGCGCGCGGTGGCTCGGCTCCGCGGCGCTGGCCGGCCTCTTCGGCGGCAACGCGCGCCGCTTCTACCGGATCGACACCGCACGCCACGACGAATGAACCCCGAACGAAAGGAACCGACATGCTCAGCGTGATTTGCGAATCCCCCGGCGTGCTGCGCGTGCAGCATCGCGAACTGCCCGTGCGCGGCGGCGGCGAAGTGCTGTTGCGCGTGCAACGTGTCGGCATCTGCGGCACCGACCTGCACATCTTCACCGGCAACCAGCCGTACCTCGAATATCCGCGTGTGATGGGCCACGAGCTTTCCGCGGTCGTCGTCGAGGCGGAACCCGAGTCGGGGCTCGGTGTTGGCGACGCGGTGTACGTGATGCCGTACCTGTCGTGCGGGCACTGCGTCGCATGCCGTCACGGCAACACGAACTGCTGCGTGAACATCAAGGTGCTCGGCGTGCATCGCGACGGCGCGCTGGCCGAATACCTCAGCGTGCCCGCGCAGTTCGTTCACAAGGCCGACGGCATTTCGCTCGACCAGGCGGCGATGCTGGAATTTCTCGCGATCGGCGCGCATGCGGTGCGGCGCGCGGACATCCGGGCCGGCCAGCGAGCGCTGGTGGTCGGCGCCGGGCCGATCGGCATGGCGGCGATGACTTTCGCGAAGCTGCGCGGCGCCGACGTGACCTGCCTCGATACGCGGGCCGACCGCCTGGCGTTTTGCCGGCAGCATCTGGGGGTCGACGCGGCGGTGGAGGTCGGGCCCGACGATGCCGCACGCCTCGCGGCGCTGACCGACGGCGAGTATTTCGATGCGGTGTTCGATGCGACCGGCAACCTCGATGCGATGAACCGCGGTTTCGAATTCGTCGCGCACGGCGGCAAATACACGCTGATCTCGATCGTGCGCGGGCACGTCGCCTTCTCGGATCCGGAATTCCACAAGCGCGAAACCACGCTGCTCGCGAGCCGCAACGCCACGGCCGAGGATTTCGCGACGGTGCTCGATGCGATGCGCGCGGGGCGGATTCCGGACCGCGCGCTGAATACGCACCGGATGCGGCTCGAGGACGTGCCCGACGCGCTGCCGCGCCTGCTCGACGCCGGGCAGACCGTCGTGAAGGCGCTCGTCGAATGCTGAGCCGCGCCATGCAAGCCGCGGGGCGCACGTCATGACGCCGCCGATCCTGCAGTTCGGCACAAGCCGCTTCCTGCTCGCGCACGTCGACCTGTTCGTGTCGCAGGCACTCGACGAAGGCGGCGCGATGGGCGGCATCGGCATCGTGCAGTCGACCGGGAACCCGGCCAGCCGCGCGCGCATCGACGCGCTGCGCTCGGGCGCGCACTATCCGGTGCGCATACGCGGACGCGACGGCGGCCGGATCGTCGACGAGGTGGTCGAGTGCCGCGCCGTGCACCGCGCGTGGGATGCGGAGTCGGACTGGGCCGAAATCCGCCGCGCGGCGATCGAGTCCGTGCGGGCGATCGTGTCGAACACCGGCGACGCGGGTTATCGCGCCGACCCGCACGATTCGGCGCAGGTGCTGGCTCATCCCGACCGCGCGCCGCGCGGTTTTCCCGCGAAGCTGCTCGTGCTGCTGCAGGCGCGCTGGCAGGTGCGGCCCGCCGACGGCGTCACCGTGCTGCCCTGCGAACTGGTCGCGGACAACGGCGACACGCTGCGCGGCGGCGTGCTCGCGCTCGCGCGTGAATGGCGGTTGCCCGACGCGTTCGTCGACTACCTGCAGCACCGCTGCGTCTGGGTCAACTCGCTCGTCGACCGCATCGTGTCCGAGCCGATTCACCCGGTCGGCGCGGTCGCGGAGCCTTACGCGCTGTGGGCGATCGAGCGGCGTGCCGGCATGGCGTTGCCGTGCCGGCACGCGCGGATCGTCGTCACCGACGACCTGCGCAGTCACGAGCGCCTGAAACTGTTTTTCCTCAACCTCGGGCACAGCTGGCTGGCGGAGCAATGGCTCGTCACGGGGCGGCCCGAATCGGAAACGGTGCTCGACGCGATGAACGACGTGCGGCTGCGCGACGGCCTCGAGGCCGTATGGCGCGATGAGGTCGCGCCGGTATTCGCCGCGCTGGGCCAGCAAGAAACGGCCGAACGCTATCTCGACAGCGTGCGCGAACGTTTTCTCAATCCGTATCTCGCGCATCGCCTCGCCGATATCGCCGGCAATCATCGCGAGAAGGTGGCGCGGCGGATCGCGCCGCTGCTGGCGCTCGCGGATTCGCTGGCGCTGCCGGGCGGGCAGCCGCGCCTGCGACGCATCGCGGCCCGCTGCGATCCGGCGCGCCGCGCCACCACAGGGAGCATCGCATCGTGAACCAGCCGGCAGTAGTGATCCTGCATCATGACGACAATGTCGCCGTCGCGCTCGACGCGCTGGCGCCGGACGTGCCGGTCGACGCGAACGGCACGACGCTGCGCGTCGCGGCCGCGGTGCCGGCCGGCCACAAGCTCGCCACGGCGCCGATCGCGCGCGGCGCGCGGATCGTCAAGTGCGGCCAGCCGATCGGCGTCGCGCTGCGCGACATCGCCGCGGGCGAGCACGTGCACGTGCACAACGTCGGGATGCCCGAGCGGCACGTGCTCGATCACGGCGCGGCCGGTGCGGCGCCCGACGCGCCGACCGACCTCGGCGACACCTTCGACGGGTTCGTGCGGCCCGACGGCCGTGTGGGTACCCGCAACTACATCGGCGTGATCGCGAGCGTCAACTGTTCGGCGAGCGTGTGCCACGCGATTGCCGATGCGTACCGGCACGAGGCGCTCGCGCCGTTCGGTCATGTCGACGGCGTCGTCGCGATCACCCATCAGAGCGGATGCGGGATGGCGGCGAACGGGGACGGGGTCGAGCTGCTGCGCCGTACGCTCGTGGGCTACGCGCGCAACCCGAATTTCGCCGGCGTGCTGTTGGTCGGTCTCGGTTGCGAGGTCAACCAGGTGCGCGTGCTGGCCGAGCGGCTCGACGCGGCCGCGCCGGGCACGGTCCGCACGCTGGTGATCCAGGACGAGGGCGGCGTGCGCGAAACGGTCGTGCGCGGCGTGTCGATCGTGCGCGAGCTGCTGGAGGCGGCCGACGGCGCGCGCCGCCGTGCGGTGCCGGCGGCGCGGTTGACGGTCGGCCTGCAATGCGGCGGATCCGACGGCTACTCGGGGATCACGGCGAACCCGGCGCTCGGCGCGGCCGTCGACCTGCTGGTGCGCAACGGCGGCACCGCGATCCTGTCCGAGACGCCCGAGATCTACGGCGCGGAGCACCTGCTGATCGCCCGCGCGGCATCGCGCGACATCGGCGAACGCCTGCTCGGCCGGTTGCGGTGGTGGGAGCGCTACGTGGCCGACGGCGGCGGCGAAATGAACAACAACCCGTCGCCCGGCAATATCGCCGGCGGCATCACGACCATTCTCGAGAAATCGCTCGGCGCGGTGTCGAAGGGCGGGCGCTCGACGCTTCGCGCCGTCTACGACTACGCGGAGCCGGTGCGGCAGCGCGGCCTCGTCTTCATGGATACGCCCGGCTACGACCCGGTGTCGGCGACCGGGCAGATCGCCGGCGGCGCGAATCTCGTCTGTTTCACCACGGGCCGCGGTTCGGTGTTCGGGTCGAAACCGGTGCCGACGGTCAAGATCGCGACGACGACCGGCCTGTACGAGCGGATGCGCGCCGACATGGACTTCGACAGCGGCGGGATCGTCACCGGTTCGTCGAGCGTCGACGACGCGGGCGCGCGGCTGTTCCGGCTGATGCTCGACGTCGCGTCCGGGCGCAGGACCTGCAGCGAGGAGAACGGTATCGGCGAACGCGAGTTCGTGCCGTGGCTGCGCGGCGCGATCATGTGACGCGCGGGGCGGCATGTGGCCGCCCGCGCGATCCGGCTTCGAAGGAGACTCCACGATGACGACCCTGATGCGCAAGCCGGCGGCCGGCGACACCGGCCGCGACTTTCCGCTGTCGGACCTGGAGCAGCGACTGCTGGGCGAGGCGCTGCGGATGCTTGCCGAGACACGCGCCCGGGCGCTGGAACTCTGTGCCGAGGTGAACCGACGGCAAGGCGGCGCCGTGCCCGACGTCCACGACTTCAACCTGCCCGCGATCATCGATCTGCAACGGCGCTTCGGGACGCGGCCTCGTCCGTCGGGCGAGGCCGGCACCCCGGGCGACGGGCCGGTGCCCGGTCGCTTCGCGTAGCCGCCGCTCGGCGGCGACGTCGCCCGGGTCGCTGCGGCGCCGCTTACGCCGCCGACAGCGTGATCGACACGCCCGTCGCCGTGTAGACCGGCGTCGCCTTGAAGCCGTCGACGGTCACCGTCGCGAATTTCGCCGCGCCCGCTGCCGCGTCGATCAGCGCGATGGTGTCGCCGGCCTTCGGCTGATAGCCGTTCACGAACTTCACGTGCAGCGTGCCGCCCGCGACGGTGAACGCGCCGCCCACGCGCAGGCGTCCGCCGCCGTTGCCGTCGATGTCGAGTTCGAGCGTGGCGCCGTCGAGCTGCGTGTAGCGCGTGGCGATCGTGACGGGCGCGCCGGCCGCGATCCTGACGCCGCCGCCTGCGCCGACGTAGACGTCGCCGTTGCCGAACGCCGTCGCGGACGCGGCGGCGAGCGTGCCGCCGCCGACCTGCGTGCCGCCCGTGTAGCTGTTGTTGCCCGCCAGCGTCAGCACGCCGCTGCCTTGCAGCGTCAGCTTGCCCGAGCCGGCGATGTCATTGCGCCACAGGTCGGCGGCGTTGAGGCCGCCCTTCGACGCATCCATCGCGACGGTCACGTTGCCGTTGAATGCGCCGTAGCCGTCGGCGGCCGCGAACAGGTTCAGCCGGCCCCAGCCTTCCGCATCGTCCATCACCGGGTAGCCGGACGGCAGTTCGGTGGTTTTCAGCACGACGCGCCGCTGATCCGCGCCCAGGTACGGGAAACGCGTCTGCAGCAGGATCTCCGCCCCCTTCGCCACGACCGGCGGCGCGCCGGTCGCGTCGAGCGCGCCGAAGCCGTAGGTCATGCGGCGCGCGAAGGCCGTCTTGTTCGTCGTGTAATCGGCGAACCGGTCGGTCGCCGTCGTGCCCGAGCGCGCGAATGCCTGGAACGTCGCGTCGGTCGTGCCGGTGAGCTGCTGCAGCGTCTGGTGCGCCTGGCCGTAGGCGGCCTGCGCATCGTTCGCGTACACCGCGAGATTGGCCGCGCTGATCGCCAGCGCGAGCATGCGCCCGCCGATCACGTCGAGCGGCGAGTGCATGCCGGCGAGGATGCGGTTCTCGCCGAGTTCGAGGCCGCGGCCGACCATTTCCTGGAAGCGCTCCGGCACGAGCCACGCCATCGTCACGGCGTCGCGCATCGCTTCCGCCTGATGGCCGCTGATGAAACCGCCGTCGGTCGCGGGCGTCGTGCTTTCCGCGGGCACCAGCGTGGGGTCGACGACGACGCTCGTGCTCCAGCGGTACGGCCGCGCATATTTGTAGAAACGTTTCGAGGGTTCGGTCGACGCGTTGTTGCCCATTTCATTGAGCAGATCGACGACTTTCCCGAAGCTCGCGTTCGCGCTGCCGCCCACGCCCACGTTGTTGCCCGTGTCGTTGTACAGCACGCTCGTCGCGTCGGCCGGCACGCTGGTGATGCTGGTCGTCTGCTGGGCGGCGGTGCGCCAGGCCGACGTGAGCGGCCCCATGCCGTCGGTCACGCTGTAGCCCTTGCCGCGCCGGTCGTCGTAGTACGCGGCGTCGGCCTGCTGCGGCGTGCGTGCGGTCGTCGCGTTGACCACGTATTGCACGTTCGCCTGCAGCGCCGCGTCGTTCAGGATCGTGCCGCACGGTGTGCCGTTGCCGGGCAGCCCCGTGCAGGTCGACGGCGAGATGGCCGGAAACGCGCCGTTGGCCGGCGCGGTCACGCCCGCATCGACGAGCATCGTCGACGGCTGCCAGAGGTCCAGGAAGCGGCTGACCACGCGCACCGCGGCGTTCGTCGACAGCGTCGCGTAACGCGCGTCGCCGCGCTGGTTGGTCGCGATATTGTCGACGAATGCGGGCACGCTCGGAACCGGCGCGCTGTCGACGAAACCGGGATCGGCCGGCGGCGCCGGGATCGCGGCGTTCGTCGAGGGTGTGGCGACCACGTCGTCGCCGCCGCCGCACGCGGCCAGCACGACCGCGGTCGACAGGGCTGCGACGTGCAGCGGGAGACGGCTCGATGACACAAACATGCAAGACTCCATCCTGGGTGTGAAAGATGGCGCATTGTCGTGGCCGATCGTGACGCGATGGTTACGAATCGGCTGTGCGTCACGAGCGATGCATGGATCGAACCCGCCGACGGGTTTGTTTACTCCGATATCCTAAACGCGGTACGGATGGCGGATCGATCCGGCCGTCACGCCGCTTGTTCGTTCCGCGGCGACGGCGCGTGACGGACGCGGTTGCGTCCGTCACGCTTGGCGGCGTACAGCGCGAGATCCGCCTCGCGCGACCACGCGTCGACGGACGCCGGCCATCCGGCGCGGGCGGTCGCGCAGCCGATGCTCACCGTGAAGGCCGGCACCGGGTCGTCGAACCCGTCGAGGCGGTTGCGTTCCACTTCCCGGCGGATCGCCTCCGCCACCTTCGCGGCGCCGCGTTCATCGGTATCGGGCAGCACCGCGACGAATTCCTCGCCGCCGTAGCGCGCGGCGAAGTCGCCGCGCCGCTGCGTGTGCGGGCGGATGCAGGCGGCGAGGAACCGGAGCCCCGTGTCGCCTCGCGCGTGCCCGTGCCGGTCGTTGTACTGCTTGAAGTGGTCGGCATCGATGAACAGCAGCGACAGGCTGCCGTGGCCGTTTCGATGCAGCCGCTCCCACTGGTCGGCCAGCGCGAAGTCGAGCGCACGCCGGTTGTGCAGGCCGGTCAGCGGATCGGTGCGGCTGAGGCCGGTCAGCAGCGTCTGCTTGCGCAGGTTGTCCCGCAACGCGAAGGCGAGCAGCCAGACGACCGCGCAGAAAAGTGCGCACAGGAGCGACGCCGATATGCCGACCGACCATGACATGCGGATGAAGCCGTCCAGCACGTCGCCTTCGGCCGGCGCGACGACGGCGATCAGCGGTGTGCCGGGCACCCGCTGGAACGTATACAGGCGCAACGTTCCGTCGATGCGCGAATGCGCCGCATAGAAGCCCGAGTCCTGGTTCAGCATGCGATCGAAGGTGTTCGAACGGCGCAGGCGGACCATCTGGTGGTCGTTCAGCGACGGGTTGCGGGCCAGGATGGTGCCGTCCGCGCGCAGGACCGCGCTGATGCCGTGCGGCCCGACGTCCAGCCGGGACAGCAACTGATCGAAATAGGCGAGGTCGATCGCGACCACCGCGATCCCGTTGAACGTGTGGTCCGGCTGTTCGATGCGCCGCGAGAGCGCGATCGATTCCTTGCCGCCGCGCGAGCGCGCGCGATAGGCCTCCGACACGTAAAGGCCGACATTCGGCGCGTCGCGATGGACCTTGAAATAATCGCGATCGCTGAAGTTCCAGTGGTGGGACGGCCCGCAGCACGCGTCGATCAACTGGCCGTCCCGGTCCGTCACGCCCATCCCCGTCACGTATTGCGCGGCCGAGCGCTGGAACAGCAGATCGTGCCGCAGCCCGGCGTCCATGTGCCGGACCGCCGGCTTGCCGAGGTCGGCGGCGAGCGCGACCAGTGCGTTGTTGGACGTTTCGACGGTCCGCGCGATCTCGCTCACCAGCACGGCGGCGACGTTGCGCGAGGTTTCGTGCGCATGTTCGACCACTTCGCTTCTCGTGGCCCAGAGCGTGATCGCGCTGATGCTCAGCGCCGCGAGCGACATCAGCGTGCCCAGCGCGCCGACGACGAGGTAGTGTCGTCCCGCCCAGTCGGCGATTTTCTCGATGGAGGTGGATGCGGACATGCTGGCGCTCGCGGGGAAGGCCCGGCGCGATGAACCGGGCTGCGCTTAAATCCGGGTTAACGGCAGGTCCGCGGGGAAATCGAGGGTCGTGTGCAACGCAAATGGGCGGGGCCCGGCCGCAAACGTGTGCGGCCCGTGAGGCCAGGCCGGGAACGGCTCGACCCGGCGGTCCGGCGCGGGGCGGCGCTCGATCCCGACGCGGCGATCGGGCATGTGGCCCGCACCCGGCTCGGATGCGTCGGATTCCGTCTTTGTTTCGAGCAATAGGGCATCCCCGGGACGCCCGACGAAATCGGGAGGAGTATCAGGGTCGTCTGGCTGAAGCGCCGATTCGTTCCGGCCCGGCCGCGTCCGCTTCGGCGTCGAACGAAGCGTCCGCGCCGCGCACACGCTTGAGCGCCCCGGCCAGCTTCTCGATCGCGTGCAGGTCGAGCGTATCGAGATGCTCGCGCACGCGCTGCACGAAGGCCGCGTAACCGTGCTCGTCCGCAACCTGGCCGAGCCATGTCTCGATATCGGTGAGCCGCCCGTCACGGGCCAGCAGGATCAGTGCGTCGAGTGCATCGTCGGGCGGGCCATCCATCGCGGGCGCGACGCGTTCCGGCCCGGCCTCGTCGCCCGGATGAAACCGCCGGACGAGTTCCGACACCGGCACGAGCGCGTGCCCGAGCGCCGGTGCGACGACCGGGAACGAGAACGCGGTGCCGACGCCCGGCTGGCTCGCGACGGCCAGCTCGCCGCCCATCGCGCCGACGATGCGCTGCGCGATGAACAGGCCGAGCCCGGTTCCGCCGTTCACGGCCTGTACCTGCTGGTACGCGCGGAAGATGTCGCGGGTGCCGCTGATGTCGATGCCGATGCCCGTATCGGCGACCTCGAACAGCAGGCGCCACGCATTACCTTCGCGCGCCGCGTGCACCGACAGCGTGACCGTCCCGTCCCGCGTGAACTTCGACGCGTTCGACAGCAGGTTGAGCAGCACCTGCTGCAGCCGCATCCCGTCGATCGATACCATGCGCGGCAGCGGCGTGGCCGGCCGGTAGACGAACCGGTTGTCCTGTTGCGCGCACAGCGCGAGCGCATAGTGGCCGATGTCGTCGAGCAGGCCGGGCAGGTCGGTCGCGTCCGGCGCCACACCGAGCGGCTGCAGTTCGGCCTTCGTGAACGCGAGCAGTTCGTCGATCAGCGTGAGCTGGTAGCGGATGCTGCGGTCGATCGACCGGATCAGCCGCGCCTGGCTGCGCGTCGCGCTCTGCAGCAGCAGCTTCGCATAACCGTTGATCGTCGACAGCGGCGCGCGCAGGTCGTGGCTCACATAACCGAGCGTCTCGATCTTCTGCTGCATGTGGGTCGTCACCTGCTGCAACGCGTCGTTGAGCGCGACCGTGCGTCTCGCGACTTCGTCGCGCAGGCGATCCTGTTCGGTGAGCTGCCAGTGTTCGAGCCGCTTCCTGGCCTCGGTGCGCTGGCGGCCCACGTGGTGGATCCACGCGGCCAGCACCAGCAGGTGCGTGGCGAGCCCGACGATCGCGATGACGGGGTTCGGATAGATATCGGACTTGAGCCAGGACAGCAGCGGCGGCAGCGCGTCCATGCCGTCGAGCACGCGGATCAGCATGTTGAAGGTGGCGAACGCGATGGCGATCAGCATCACGCGGCCGGTCGGCGTCCGGCGGATCGCGAGCATCAGCGCGAGGCTGATGTTGACGATCCCGAGCACCGCGTTCAGCCGCAGGCAGAACCACGTGAAGGTCAGCAGGTCGCCGCCTGCGGCGCCGGCCATGCCGATGCATTCGAGCGCGAGGAACGCCATGTAGACGGCGCGCAAGGGCAGCCTGGCCTGTTCGCGCCGGGCGACCGTCAGGATGAAGACGATGAAGCAGGCGATCGCCGCGTACACGGCGATCACCTCGCCGCGCGCCGACCACTCGCGCAGTGCGGGCGGCAACGCCATGGCCACGTAACCGCGGTAAGCGGCCTCGAACAGCGTCGTGCCCAGCGCCATCGCGGCCAGTACATGGAACACGCCGCTGCGCGAAAAGAACCCGATCAGCAGCGCGCACCACAGGAGCGCGAGCAGGCCGCCGAAGAAACCGAAGTCCCACATCGTCGCGCGCCGTTCCTGCGCATCCCATGCCGCGCGGGTGAACGCGGCCGGCGCGAGCCGCATTTCCTTGCGCGACGTGACGCGGATCAGCACGGGGAGGCTTGCGCCGGCGGGCAGCGTGACGTCGAGTACCGGGTAGCGCGACGGCTGACGGGCCGCGTCGCTGCCGGCGTCGGCAGCCGGGAAGCGGCTGACGAGCGTCCAGCTGCCGTCCTGGCCGACATGGAAGTCGGCGTGGTCGATGCGCGCGTCGCGAATCACCAGCACCAGCGGACGCGCGACGCTGCCGCGGTTGGTCAGCGTCGCCCGGACCCACCATGCCGACCGCGAGAACTCGACGTTGAACGTCGACGTGCTTGCCGCAGGCGCGCGTCGAGCGGGCCCGGCGAGGCGCGCGGCGACCTGTTCGGCCGTCATCGTCGTGCTCGCGTCCTCGAACACCGATACGCCGTCCAGTTGCGCGGGGTTCGGCGTCGATGCCGCGCGGGCCGTCGCGCAGGTGACGGCCAGTGCGATCACAAGCAGCAGCACCGCGCGCCATCCGGCTGCCCACGCCGCGTGTCGCCTACGCATCGCCGTGGCGCCCCCCCTGTGCGGCCGGCGTGTCGCCGGTGTGGCGCTGGCGCCGCCAGTCGGACGGCGTGATACCGAAACGTTCGCGGAACGCCGTCGCGAAATTGCCGGGCGTGGAAAAGCCGATTTCCTCGGCGATGTCGCCGATGCCCATCGATGTATCCGACAGGAAGTGCATCGCGGCGCGCAGGCGCGTGTCGCGCAGGTACTCGAATACGGTCTGGCCGAGCTGGTCGCGGAACACGCGGGACAAGCGCTTTTCGTGCGTACCGACCTGCTTCGCGAGATCGTCGAGCGCCGGCGGATGCCGCAGGTCACGCAGCAGCACGTCGGTCGCCGCGCGTACGAGCGCGGCGTCGGGGTGGTCGGGTAGCTCGGGCAAGTGCGCGAACGGCTGGCTGCGCCGCGCGCGTTTCAGGTGATTGCGGATCCGCGCGATGACTTCCGCCGGCTCGAACGGCTTGACGATGTAGTCGATCGCGCCGGTTTCGAGCCCGGCGATCCGATCCTCGAGCTCGCCGGCCGCCGTCAGGATGATCACCGGGATCGCTTGCGTCGACGGCGTCGATGCCAGCAGCCGCGACGCGGCGAATCCGTCCATGCGCGGCATGCGGACGTCCATCAGGATCAGGTCGGGCGCGATGGCCTGCGCACGGTGATAGGCCTGCAGCCCGTCGAACGCCACGCTGATCCGGCACCGCGCCGCGCGCAGGATTTCGGTCAGGAGCCGCAGGTCGTTCGGGCGGTCGTCGACGACAAGAATATGCGCGCCCGCGAGATCCGGCGTGGTACGAGGCGGCGCCGAACTGGGCAAGCGGGATGGCATGGTGGCGGACGCGAGGGAAGGGTGGTCGGTCGGATTGAAAGCATCGCAGTGGGTGCGATTGTTGCGAAAAATTATATGTCGACAACAATACCGATTGTGAGGATTCCGTGCGGACTGTGTGGGCTTATCCGCCGGGACACTGAACGGTTTCGGCAGCGTTACTAGACCGGAAGAAATGGAGTGGAAAAACATGCCGAGCCGTCTTTTTAATTTCGGTCTTTATTTCCGATTTTTATGGATTATGTGATCGAATTGGCCCGCGGAATAAATTAGGGTGAATTGTGTCGAGAGGTGATGTCTTTCGATTTGAAACAGGCGCTTCGAATCGGCGCTCGTCCGGTTGATTTTTTTGGTTGGCCGGTCAGGATTTGTTTTGATGAAAAACCGATTTCGAGTGGAAATGTATGAATGTAAATATCATCCGCTCTGGAAAAGGATTTTTCCGCTCGGGAAAAGGTTTGTTTGAACGGATGACTGCACACTAGCTCCGGCGCGGCTGGAATCGGTTCTTCGAGGGGAACGGATGTTCGTGGATTCCTTGCCGCTGCCACGTTCGGATGTTGCGATATTCAATGTGACATCGAATGATGGCAATTCTCAGAATTTGAGAGTGCGATGATGAACAAGAAAATTGGCACGAGGGTAATACAAATTTCATAATTTTCCGAATGTGTTCGTATACAAGAAAAGCGGAATGATTGTGAGATTGGTTCGGGTGTGACGCATCGACAAGAAAAATCGTCAAGAAAATTCGATCGACTCAATCGATGCGGGGGCCGTTCTGCAAGTCGGGCGATTTTTCCGGAAATCCGGAAAGCGCTCGACTGCCGGCGGAGAGGGTGAGCGGCTGCGCATGGTCCGCCCGACGGTCTGATCCGTCGTGGCGCGATCGCGCGGCGCGTTCTCGAATCAGGCGGGCACGAAAAACATGAATACGACAGGCATGACAGGTCAACGCACCGGTTCGAACGGACCGGATGCGCATGCTTCATACCCGGGGACCACACGGCGTCATCCTCCTCCTGAATGAATCGTGACGAAAGCCGCCCCGGGTTCGGGGCCGGCTTTCGTTCATCCGGCGTCTGAACGGCGCCTTCCCATGAAATTCAAGGTCGCCGCCGGCTCGGCGCGACGGCGCGCGCACGCGAATCCGCGATGCGCGGGGCAGCGTGCCGCCGTCTTCGCGTGCCATCGGCTTCCATGATCCGATAACCGGCGAGTGCCGCCGCGCAGCGTGCCGACGCGCGCGTGCGGCGTGCCGTCGCGCGATCGCCGTGGCGATCGTGATTGCCGAGCAGCGTTGTTCGATCGTTTAGTTAGCTATCCAAAGTGAATCGCGAAGCGTCGCGACACGGGCGAGGAGGCGGGCCGATGCATCATCGCTTGCCGTCGCGCTCGCTGCTGCGTCATCCAGCACATGAGAACCGAGGGAACACAAGATGAACAAGTCGTTCAAGTCGATCTGGAACGAAGCACTGGGGGCCTGGGTCGCGGCGTCCGAGCTTGACCGTGCGCGCGGCAAGCGGGTTGCGTCGTCGGCAGTCAGGTCCGGGCATGCCGCGAGCGAGGGCGCCGCGAGCCGCGCGGGCCGGTCTTCGATGCCGTCGCCGCGGCGATTGGCCGTGCTGATGGCGTCAACTTATCTTGCGTTGTTCCATGCGGGCGCGCACGCGCAGTATGCGCAGGATGGCGGCTCCGCGACCGGCGGCGTGAGCTCGATCTCGATCGGCGTCGGGTCGAGTGCCGCGCAGCAGAATTCCACCGCGCTGGGCAACCTGTCGACGGCGCAGGGCGTGTCGGCCACCGCGCTGGGGCCGGGCGCGCATGCGATGGCGGACGGTTCGACGGCCGTCGGCATCAATTCGCAGGCGACCGGTGTCAATAGCGCGGCGTTCGGTGTGCAGGCGATCGGGTCGGGCGCGTTTTCGGTTGCCGTCGGTAATGCAACGCAGGCGACGCAGTCCGGTACGGTGGCGATCGGCAGTGGCGCGACCGCGAGCGGCACGTCCGCCATCGGGCTCGGGAACAATGCGACGGCCTCCGGTCAGAGTGCGGCTGCGCTCGGACTCGGCGCCGTTTCGTCGGGTATCGGCAGCGTCGCGCTTGGTTTTTCGGCGCAGGCGACCAATCAGGGCGCGGTTGCGCTCGGCAACCAGTCGACGAGTTCCGGCGCTGCCGGTGTCGCGGTGGGCAGCGGTGCGCTGACGACCGGCAATTCGTCGATCGCGATGGGTGTCAACAGCGGCGCGAAGGGTGCAACGTCGATCGCGATCGGCTGGGGCGGCACGGCCGGCGTACCGGGCTCGGGCACGCAGTCGCTCGGCACCAGCTCGATCGCGCTCGGCTCCGCCACGACTGCGGGCGCCGATCAGGCAATGGCACTCGGCCTGAGCGCCAATGCGTCGGGCGTCAGCTCGATCGCGGCCGGCGTGCAGTCGACCGCGACGCAGCAGTTCGCCGTCGCGCTCGGCAATCTCGCGCGCAGCAGCGGCATTTCGGCGACCGCACTCGGGTCCGGCGCGACGGCGTCGGCCACGAATGCGACGGCGGTCGGTATCAACAGCGTCGCGGCGGCGAGTTCGACCGTGGCGATCGGCGATTCCAACTCGGTCGCCGCGGCGGCCGGTGCCGGTTCGGTTGCCGGCGGCTACGGCTCGAAGGTGCTGGGCGGTACCGGCGCAGTCGCGCTCGGCTTCGGCCAGACCGTGAGCGGCAACGGCGCGGTAGCGATCGGCGATCCGAGCACCGCGATCGGCACGGGCGCGGTCACGCTGGGGGCGAACAACACCGCGAACGGCGACGGGGCGGTGGCGATCGGCAATACCAACAACGCGCAGGGCACTGGTTCCCTCGCGCTCGGCAATACGTCGACGGCGGCAGCAGCGGGGGCGGTCGCGTTCGGCGCCTCGGCCGTGGCGAACAATGCGAACGATGTCGCGCTCGGCTCGGGCTCGACGACGGCCGCGCCGAATCCGACGGCCAGCGCGGTGATCGGCGGTGTCACGTACAACTTCAACGGTACGTCGCCGACCAGCGTCGTCAGCGTCGGCGCGGCGGGTACCGAGCGCCAGATCACCAACGTCGCGGCCGGACGGATCAGTTCGTCGAGCACGGACGCGATCAACGGCTCGCAACTGGCCGCGACGAACCTGGCGGTCGATTCGCTGTCGACGTCGACGGCATCGAGCATCACGTCGTTGTCGACCTCGACGTCCACCGGGTTGTCGTCGGCAACCAGCGCGATTTCGTCGCTGTCCACGTCGACGTCGACGGGCATCACGTCGCTCTCGACGGGCCTGAGTTCGACCAACAGCACGGTGACGTCGCTGTCGACGTCGACCTCCACCGGGTTGTCGTCGGCGAATAGCGCGATCACGTCGCTTTCCACATCGACGTCGACGGGCATCACGTCGCTGTCGACGGGCCTGAGTTCGACCAACAGCACGGTGACGTCGCTGTCGACGTCGACGTCCACCGGGTTGTCGTCGGCGAACAGCGCGATCACGTCGCTTTCCACGTCGACGTCGACCGGCATCACGTCGCTGTCGACGTCGACGTCCACCGGGTTGTCTTCGGCAAACAGCGCGATCACGTCGTTGTCGACCTCGACGTCGACGGGCATCAGCTCGCTGTCTACCGGCCTGAGTTCGACCAACAGTTCGGTGACGTCGCTGTCCACCGGATTGAGCTCGACCAACAGCGCGGTCACGTCGTTGTCGACCTCCACGTCGACCGTCGTCGGGTCGTTGTCGACGGGCCTGAGTTCGACCAACAGTTCGGTCACGTCGCTGTCGACGTCGACCTCGACGGTCGTCGGTTCGCTGTCCACCGGCCTGTCGAGCACGAACAGCACGGTCACGTCGCTGTCGACCTCCACGTCGACGATCGTCGGTTCGTTGTCCACCGGCGTCGCGTCGCTGTCCACCGGCCTGAGCACGACGAACAGCAGCGTGACGTCGCTGTCGACGGCCACGTCGTCGAGTATCGGCTCACTGTCCACCGGCCTCAGTTCGACGACCAGCTCGATCTCGTCGCTGTCGACGTCGACGTCGACGACCGTCGGCTCGCTGTCCACCGGCCTGTCGAGCACGAACAGCAACCTGACGTCGCTGTCCACCGCGACGTCGACGGGCATCGGCTCGCTGTCGACGGGCCTCAGCTCGATCGCGTCGAACAACACCAACCTCGGCAACAGCACGGCGGGCGCGATCGGCGGCGGCGCGACCTATGACCCGACGACCGGCACGATCTCCGCGCCGTCGTACGTGACGTACAACAGCGACGGCACGACGACGGTCAACAACAATGTCGGTTCGGCGGTCGACAACATCAACGCGCACGGCATCAAGTACTTCCACGCGAACTCGACCGCGCCGGACAGCCAGGCGCTCGGACTCGACAGTGTCGCGATCGGTCCGAACGCCGTGTCGAAGGTCGACGGCAGCATCGCGCTCGGCGCCGGCTCGGTAGCCGATCGCGCGACGGTGCCGACGTCCGGCACGATTCGCAACGGCAGCGCGTCGATTCCGTTCAACACGACCGACCAGACGCTGCTCGGCGCGGTGTCGGTCGGCGACGCGACGAGCAAGACGTACCGCCAGATCACCAACGTCGCGGACGGCACCGGCCAGCAGGATGCGGTCACCGTGCGACAACTGGCGGGCGCGCTGCAATCGTTCGCGGTCACCACCACGAAGTACTTCCACGCGAACTCGACGGCCGTGGATTCGCTCGCGGTCGGCGCGGAATCGGTCGCGGTCGGCCCGACGACGGTCGTCAACGGCGACAACGGCGTGGGCATCGGCAACGGCGCGATCGTCGATGCCACCGCGCCGGGCGGCGTCGCGATCGGGCAGGCGGCGAGCGTCGCGCAGGCCGATGCGATCGCGCTCGGCAGCGGGGCGACGGCCACCGGCGCGCAGTCCGTCGCGCAGGGCGCGAACGCGGTCGCGGCGAGCGTGGGCAGCGTCGCGCTCGGGTCGGGCGCGCACGCCACGGCGACCGATGCGCTCGCGTTCGGCGCCGGCGCGTCGGCGACCTATGCGAACAGCGTCGCGCTCGGCGCGGGTTCGCTGACCACGGTCGGCGCGCAGACGAACTACATCGCGTACGGCCTGAGCAGCCCGCAGTCGTCGGCCGGCGAGGTCAACATCGGCAACCGGCAGATCACCGGCCTCGCGGCCGGCAAGAACGGCACCGATGCGGTGAACGTGTCGCAGCTCGACTCGGTCGCCAACCAGTTGACGACGCTGATCAACCAGCGCACGTCGAACCTCGGCGGCTCGTACACGACGAATCCGAGCGGCACGAACGTGCCGCCGGGCTCGACCGGGTCGAACTCGTCGGCGGGCGGCTCGGGCGCGGTCGCATCGGGTTCGAACAGCACGGCGGTCGGCAACGGGGCGCTCGCATCGGGCAACGGCTCGACCGCGATCGGCGTCGGGTCGATCGCGTCCGGCAGCAATTCGGCCGCGATCGGCACGGGCAGCAACGACGGCGGCCGCTCGAACGTCGTGGCGGTCGGCTCAGCGGATTCGGCGCGCCAGGTCGTCAACGTCGCGGCCGGCACGCAGGGCACCGACGCGGTCAACGTGAACCAGCTGAACGCGAGCGTCGGCAACACGCTGTCGCAGGCGAACAGCTACACGGACGGTCAGGTCGCGAGCTTGCGCAACAGCCTCGACAGCTACCGCCGCGATGCGGACGGCGGCACGGCGACGGCGATGGCCGTCGCCGGCCTGCCGCAGCCGTCCGGCCCCGGCAAGAGCATGGTCGCACTGGCCGGCAGCGTGTATCGCGGCCAGTCGGGGCAGGCGCTGGGCATCTCGACGATTTCGGAGAACAACCACTGGATCTACAAGGCGGCCGTCTCGACCAACACGCGCGGCACGTATGGCGCGGTGGTCGGTGCCGGGTATCAGTGGTGAGCCGCGGCGCGCGCCGTTTCCCTTCCATTCAGACAATGGCAAACATGAACGCAAATCTTGCAAAGTTCGCGGCCGCCGCACTGGTCGCCGCCGCCGGCCTGACCGGATGCGCCACGCAGCAGGGCGATCCGCCGTTCCCGTCGCCCGATACGGCCACGCTGCCCGAAGGCACGTATCCGAATCTCGCGAACCTGGCGCAGGTGCAGCCGGGCGTGACGAAGAACCAGCTGTACGAACTGCTCGGCCCGCCGCATTTCCACGAGTGGATCTTCCACGTGCGGACGTGGAACTACCTGTTCCAGTTCCGCGACGCGGGGAAGGTCGCGACCTGCCAGTATCAGGTGCGGTTCGATTCGGATAGCCGCGTCGCGAAGACGCGGTGGGACAAGCCGGAGTGCGAGGCCTTCGGCGGGATGGGGGCGGCGGGCAACGCAGGCTGACGCGGCACGGCCGGTTCTCGGGCCGGGCGGCGGGCGTCGATGGCGCAGGGTCCATCGGCGCCCGCCACCGGGCGTCGGGTCAGTGCCTGAGCACGCACACGGCCACGATTTCGTACCCGGGGTCGGCATGCACGTGCGCCGCCTTTTCCGCTTCCTCATACGAACGAAACGACGTGGCATCTTCAACCGCCGGTGCCATGCCGATATCGCCATCCTCGGCGGTGCAGAGGAACTGCTCGCCGGTCTTCACGACGTAGACGGACAACATGACGCCCTCCATCGTTTGCAGGGGGAATTCCAGTCTAGCAGGCCGGAAAAGGGGCGCGGGCGGTTCGTGGCGGCCTGTTCGCGAGGCCGCGGCCGGCGGGTTTGCCGCGTGCCGCATCGGCCCGGCGCGCGATACGGGCCCAAAGGCGTGCACAATACGCGGATGCAGACTGCCGACCTCGCACACCTCGTCACCGTCACCATGCCCTTTGGCAAGTACAAGGGCCGGCTCATCGCCGACCTGCCCGGGCCTTATCTCAACTGGCTGACCCGTGAAGGCTTCCCGCGCGGCGAAATCGGCCGGCAGCTGGCGCTGATGCACGAAATCGATCACAACGGCCTGAGGGACTTGCTGGAACCGTTGCGCACGCGTTCGTCGTGAGCGACGCCGCTTTCGCCAGGGCGCTTGCCGGCCGTTCCCCGGACGCCTGCCCATGACGCCCGCAGGGTCGTCATGGAAAACTGTATGAATATACAGTATAGTACCCGTCGAACTCGAGCCGCACAGGTGCAACCCTTGCGGCGCGTGCGCCGCGCCTGCGGATATCCGCCGCAGCGTTCCGGCACCGTGAATTCCGGCTAACTCATTCAGACGGGCAGGCAAATTGTCATCCAGCAATCTGATCCGCATTCGCGGAGCACGTCAGCACAACCTCAAGAACCTCGATCTCGACCTGCGCACCGGCGAAATGACGGTCGTCACCGGCCCGTCGGGCTCCGGCAAGTCGAGTCTCGTGTTCGACACGCTGTATGCGGAAGGGCAGCGGCGCTACGTCGAAACCTTCAGCGCGTACGCGCGCCAGTTCCTCGACCGGATGGACCGCCCGCAGGTCGAGCGCGTCGACGGCGTGCCGCCCGCGATCGCGATCGACCAGACCAACCCGGTCCGCAGTTCGCGTTCGACCGTCGGCACGATGACCGAGTTGAACGATCACCTGAAGCTGCTGTACGCGCGCGCGGCCGAGCTGTTCGACCGCCAGACCGCGCGGCAGGTGCGGCACGACACGCCGGAAACGATCTACGCGGATCTCGTCGCTCGCACGCGGGCGGACGATCCGCGCGTCGTCGTCACGTTCCCGGTCGAATTGCCGGAAGCGGTGTCCGACGAGGAAATCGCGCAGTGGCTGTCCGCGAGCGGCTATACGCGCGTGCAGGCGCAGCGTGAAGTCGCGTCGCCCACCGGGCCGCGCAAGATGCTCGACGTGGTGGCCGACCGCTTCCGCGTGCAGGAGGCCGACAAGGTGCGCGTGGTCGAGGCGATCGAGGCGTCGCTGAAGCGCGGCGGCGGCCGCGTGAACGTATACGTGCTGGCCCCCGAGGCCGAACATGCGGTCGCCGAGCCGCAGGTGTGGCGCTTCTCCACCGGGCTGCACGATCCCGACAGCGACCTGCGCTACGCGGAACCGCAGGCGGCGCTGTTCTCGTTCAACTCGGCGTACGGCGCGTGCGAAACCTGCCGCGGCTTCGGCCGCGTGATCGGCGTCGATCTCGGCCTCGTGATTCCGGACGCGCGCAAGACGCTGCGCGGCGGCGCGATCAAGCCGATGCAGACCCCCGCATGGAAAGAGTGCCAGGACGACCTGATGCGCTACGCGGCGAAGGCCGGCATCCGCCGCGACGTGGCGTGGTCCGAGCTGACCGACGCCGAACGCGACTGGGTCGTCAACGGTTCGCCGGACTGGAACGGCAAGTGGCAGAGCCAGTGGTACGGCGTGAAGCGCTTCTTCGGCTATCTCGAATCGAAAGCGTACAAGATGCATATCCGCGTGCTGCTGTCGAAATACCGCAGTTACACGCCGTGCGACGTGTGCGGCGGCGCGCGCCTGAAGACGGAATCGCTGCAATGGCGGCTCGGCTCGAAAGAGAATGCCGACGGCGTGCTCGCGCCGGCCGAGCGCTTCATGCCGCGCGGCGTCGACTGGAGCCGCGCGCAGCTCGAGGCGCTGCCGGGCCTGACCGTGCACGACCTGATGCTGCTGCCGATCGAGCGCATCCGGCGCTTTTTCGACGGCATCAGCCTGCCGAGCGCGCTGCTCGACGATGCGCTGAAGCTGCTGCTCGCCGAGGTGCGCACGCGCCTGAAATACCTGTGCGACGTGGGGCTCGGCTACCTGACGCTCGACCGGCAGAGCCGCACGCTGTCGGGCGGCGAGGTGCAGCGGATCAACCTGACGACGGCGCTCGGCACGTCGCTGACCAAAACCCTGTTCGTCCTCGACGAACCGAGCATCGGGCTGCATCCGCGCGATCTGACACGGATCGTCGAGGCGATGCAGCGGCTGCGCGACGCGGGCAATACGCTGGTCGTCGTCGAGCACGATCCGTCGGTGATGCTCGCGGCCGACCGGCTGATCGACATGGGGCCGGGTCCGGGCGAGCGCGGCGGCACGATCGTCTACGACGGCACGCCGGCCGACATCCGTTCCGCGCCCACGCTGACCGGCGAGTATCTCGGCGGCCGCAAGCAGGTCGCGCACGCGTCGAACTGGGCGCGCCGGGCGGTCGACGCGCATACGCCGCGCATCGTGCTCGAAGGCGCGAGCGAACACAACCTGCGCGACGTGACGGTCGAGATTCCGCTGCAGCGGCTCGTCTGCGTGACGGGCGTGTCCGGTTCCGGCAAATCGACGCTGCTGCAGGACGTGCTGTATCCGGCGATGGCGCGGCACCACGGCAAGGCGACCGAGTCGCCGGGCGCGTACCGCAGCCTGACGGGCGCGGACCAGGTCGGCGACGTCGTGTTCGTCGACCAGTCGCCGATCGGCAAGACCACGCGCTCGAACCCGGCGAGCTACGTCGGCGCGTTCGACGAGATCCGCAAGCTGTTCGCGAAGGCGCCGCTCGCGCTGCAGCGCGGCTACGGCGCCGGCACGTTCAGCTTCAACTCGGGCGACGGTCGTTGCCCGACCTGCGGCGGCTCGGGCTTCGAGCACATCGAGATGCAGTTCCTGAGCGACGTGTACCTGCGCTGCCCGGACTGCGACGGCAGCCGCTACCGCGCCGAGATCCTCGAGGTGCGCATCGAGCGCGACGGCCGTGCGCTGAACATCGCCGACGTGCTCGACCTGACCGTCAGCGAGGCGGCCGCGTTCTTCGCGACCGACGCCGAGGTGCTGCGCGTGCTGCAGCCGATCGTTGACGTCGGCCTCGAATACGTGAAGCTCGGCCAGCCGGTGCCGACGCTGTCGGGCGGCGAGGCGCAGCGCCTGAAGCTCGCCGGCTTCCTCGCCGAATCCGCGGCGGCGGCCAACGGGCGCCGGGTCGCGACGGAAGAGGCGCGCATCGCGCGCGCGAAGCTGTTCATGTTCGACGAGCCGACCACCGGGCTGCACTTCGACGACATCGCGAAGCTGATGCAGGCGTTCGGCAAGCTGCTCGCGGCCGGCCATTCGCTGATCGTGATCGAGCACAACCTCGACGTGATCCGCGCGGCCGACTGGCTGATCGACCTCGGCCCGGAAGGCGGCGACGGCGGCGGCCTCGTGCTGTGCGCGGGCACGCCCGACGACGTGAAGGCCTGCGCCGAATCGCACACGGGCGTGGCGCTGCTGCAGTACGACCGCGCGATGGACGCCGAGGCGGCGCTCGCCGACGAAGGCGTGCCGCTGCAGGCCGTGCTGAACGCCGCGCGCGAGCGCCGTGCGATCGAGGGCGAGGACGTCGTGCGGATCGTCAACGCGCGCGAGCACAACCTGAAGGCGCTCGACGTCGACATTCCGCACGGCAAGTTCAACGTGATCACCGGCGTGTCGGGTTCCGGCAAGTCGACGCTCGCGTTCGACATCCTGTTCCACGAAGGCCAGCGCCGCTACCTCGAATCGCTGAACGCCTATGCACGCTCGATCGTGCAGCCGGCCGGGCGGCCCGAAGTCGACGCGGTGTACGGCATTCCGCCGACCGTCGCGATCGAGCAGCGGCTGTCGCGCGGCGGGCGCAAGAGCACGGTCGCGACCACGTCCGAAGTGTGGCACTTCCTGCGGCTGCTGTACGTGAAGCTCGGCCTGCAGCATTGCATCCACGACGGCACGCCGGTCACGTCGCAATCCGTCGAATCGATCGCCGCGCAGCTGCTGCGCGATCATCGCGGCGAGCACGTCGGATTGCTCGCGCCGCTCGTCGTGAACCGCAAGGGGGTGTACACCGATCTCGCGAAGTGGGCGAAGGCGCGCGGCAGCACGCATCTGCGTGTCGACGGCGAGTTCGTGCCGGTCGATCCGTGGCCGAAGCTCGACCGCTTCCGCGAGCACACGATCGAATTGCCGGTCGCCGATATCGTCGTGTCGCCGGACAACGAAGCCGAATTGCGCCGCAGGCTCGACGAGACGCTCGAGCTCGGCAAGGGCGTGATGCATCTGCTCGCGCCGCTCGACGGGCTGCACGATGCGATGCGGAACGACCATTCGACCGCGCGCGTCGGCACGGTCAAGGTGCTGTCGGTCAAGCGTGCGTGCCCGGTATGCGGCACGAGCTATCCGGAGCTGGACCCGCGAATGTTCTCGTACAACAGCAAGCACGGCTGGTGCACGACCTGCGTCGGCACCGGCGTCACGCTTACGCGCGAACAACGCGCCGCGTACGACGACACGGTACTCGCCGAGGACGGCCGCGGCCGCGAGCAGACGCTGCCGTCGGACGAGCAGGAACCGGAAGGCGTCGGCAACGAGCCGTGCCCGGACTGCGGCGGGACGCGGCTGAACCCGACCGCTCGCGCGGTCACGTTCGACGCGCATCCGATCGTCGAGGTCGCGCAGTGGACGGTGTCGGACACGCGCCGCTGGATCGACGCGCTCGAACTTACCGGGCGCGACGCGCAGATCGCGCGCGACATCGTCAGCGAGATCGGCAGCCGCCTCGCATTCCTCGAGGAAGTCGGGCTCGGTTACCTGAGCCTCGACCGTGCGGCGCCGAGCCTGTCGGGCGGCGAAGCGCAGCGCATCCGGCTCGCCGCGCAGCTCGGCAGCAACCTGCAGGGCGTGTGCTACGTGCTCGACGAGCCGACGATCGGCCTGCATCCGCGCGACAACCAGATCCTGCTCGACGCGCTGCGCAAGCTCGGCGACAAGGGCAATACGCTCGTCGTCGTCGAACACGACGAGGACACGATCCGTCGCGCCGATCACATCATCGACATCGGCCCCGGCGCCGGCAAGCGCGGCGGTGCGCTGGTCGCGCAGGGCGCGGTCGCCGATCTCGCCGCGCAGGCCGACTCGGTCACGGGTCGGCTGCTCGCGCGGCCGATGACGCATCCGCTGCAGCCGCGCCGTAGCGTGAGCCTGCCGGGCAAGAAGGGCGGCGCGGCCGTGCCGGAAGCGTGGTTGACCGTGCACGGTGCGCGGCTGCACAACCTGCGCGACGTCACGGTCGGCATTCCGCTCGCGCGGCTCGTCGCGGTGACGGGTGTCAGCGGCTCGGGCAAGTCGACGCTCGCGCGCGACGTGCTGATGACGAACCTGCTCGACGCGGTCGGCCGCTCGGTGCTGTCGTCGCCCGCCACACGGCGCGCACGCAAGGCCGCGCAGCAGGACGCGCCGGCGGCCAACCGCCGCTCGAGCGTGCTCGCACGCAGCGCGCCGCGGCCGTCGCTGAACGTCACGCACGCGTGGCAGGGCTGCGCGTCGCTGAGCGGCTGGGAGCAGATCGATCGCGTGCTCGAAGTCGACCAGACGCCGATCGGCAAGACACCGCGTTCGTGTCCGGCCACCTACATCGGCGTGTGGGACACGATCCGCAAGCTGTTCGCGGACACCCTGGAGGCGCGTGCGCGCGGCTATACGGCGTCGCGGTTCTCGTTCAATACCGGCGACGGGCGCTGCCCGGCGTGCGAAGGACAAGGCGTGCGCACGATCGGCATGAGCTTCCTGCCCGACGTGAAGGTGCCGTGCGACGTGTGTCACGGCCAGCGTTTCAATCCGGAGACGCTCGCCGTCACGTGGCGTGGCCGGAACATCGGCGACGTGCTGACGATGGAGATCGACGAGGCGGTGGAATTCTTCGCGCCGATCTCGAACATCGCGCATCCGCTGCAGCTGATGAAGGACGTCGGGCTCGGCTACCTGACGCTCGGCCAGCCGTCACCGACGTTGTCCGGCGGCGAGGCGCAGCGCATCAAGCTGGTCACCGAGCTGACGAAGGTGCGCGACGACATCACGCGGCGTGGCCAGAAGGCGCCGCATACGCTGTACGTGCTCGACGAACCGACGGTCGGCCTGCACATGGCGGACGTTGCGAAGCTGATCCGCGTGCTGCACCGGCTCGTCGATGCGGGGCATAGCGTCGTCGTGATCGAGCATGATCTCGACGTGATCGCGGAAGCCGACTGGATCATTGACCTCGGGCCGGAGGGCGGTGTGGGCGGCGGCACGATCGTCGCGGCGGCGCCGCCCGAAGCGCTCGTGAAGGTCGGCGCGAGCCATACGGGGCAGGCGCTCAAGCCGGTGCTGGCGCGCACGACGGCGGACGAAGGGGAAGCCGAGCGCGAGGGAGAAGCGCGCGTCGGTTGAGCGCGGGGCTTCCATTCGGTCGACGGCCGCGGTGTCTTGCCGGACACCGCGGCCGTTTCATTTCGTCATGCGCGTCCGGTCAGGCGACCGGGGCGACGGATGCGCCCGCGATGCCGTGCCGACGCAGCGATTCGGCGACGAAGCCCGACGCCTTCATGTCCTCGACGAAGGCGTTCAACACCGCGGCGGCGGCTTCGCCGCGGCTCTTCGGTACGCCCATCGCCTGCCGGATCTCCATGAAGCGCGCGTCGAGCAGGCGCAGGCCGGTTGTCTTCGCGGCGTCGGCTTCGAGCTGCTGCTTCACGCCGGCGGCGACTTCCAGATGCTGTTCGAGAAACGTCGGCACGACGGCCTGCGATGTCGGTGCGCGCACGATCCGGGCGGCTTTCAGTTCGCGCGTGAGGAACAGGTCGTACGCGCTGCCCTTGCCGACGGCCACGCGGTTGTGCGGCTGGTCGGCGTCCGCGTTGGTGCGGATCGGCGATGCGTCGGGTACGAGATAGAAGCCTTCGATCAGCACGTACGGTGCGGTGAACGCAACCGTTTCACCGCGCAGCGGATCGACCGCGAAGAAGCCGAAATCGGCGCGTTCTTCAGTCAGCGCCTGCACCGATTGGCCGGCGGTGTCGAATACGACGAGTTCCAGCTCGGCCGACAGGCGCTCGGCGAATGCGCGCGCGAGGTCGATCGAGGCGCCGAACGGTTCGCCGGTCGCCGGATCCCGGTTCGCGAGGATCGGGTTGCCGAGGTTGATCGACGCGCGGAGCTTGCCGGTGGGGGTGAAGGCGGAACGGACGGAGGAAGCGATGGGCATGACGGGCTCTCGTTGGGGCGTGGGCGGGCGGATGCGATTGCGTACCGCCTCGCAGCTTATCACCAGCCCCGGGCCCGGGCCGGTATGCCGCGGGCGAGCCGCTGCAAACGTCAGTCCGGCATCCCGTCATGGGGGCCGAGCGGCCTGTCGGGCCAGTCGACCCAGCGATCCGCGCGGGTCCGTTCATAGGCCTCGTTGAGCGGGTAGCGAATGCGGTTGTCGTCGCGCGGGCGTTCGCCGATCACCATCAACCGGACTTCGTCCTTCGTATTGTTGATGAAGGTGTGGCAGATGCCGGTACCCGCGGGAAACGCGACCGAATCGCCTTCGGCGACCGGATGAAGCACGCCGTCGATCCAGACGTCGGGCTTGCCTTCGAGCACGTACACGAATTCCTGCTCGGTGCTTTCGGCATGCGGGTACGACGTCCGCCGGCCCGGAAGCAGCCTCACGTGATGAATACCGATGCGCGTGATGCCGAGCGCGGCGGAAAGCGGGGCATCCAGTGCCATCGGCTCGGTATCGCCGCGATAGCAATGCGCATCGGGTTCTTCGAGTTCGGTCCAGTGCTTGATGAAATCGGGGCGGCTCATCGGCGGTTCTCCGTGGGGACGAACATCGATGGTAGCGGTTTGGCGTCCGGGTGGACACGGGTCGCTCAGTGCGTCGCGACACGGTCGACGAAATCCGCCAGATCGCGATTGAAGCGCGCCGGTTCCTCGATGAAAGGCGCATGGCCCGAGTTCGCGTACAGTCGGATTTGAACGCGCGGCGCAATGGCCTTGGCACGGGCGATCGCCCCGTGGGTGTTCACCAGCGCGTCGCGTTCGCCATAGAGCAGCAGTACCGGCACGCGGGTGTTGCCGAGGCCTTCGGCCGCCGCCACCGTCATCGACGGCACCGCGCGCTGCATGTCCCATGAAGCCATCGCCGCGTTCGCGAGCAGCCGGTCGGCCGTGGCGGTGTCGGGCTGCGTGTGGAAGCACTGGCCGAGAAATGCGCGTTCGCCATCGAGGTGCGTCTTCAGGTCCGCGGAGATCATGTCGCGATAGATGTCCGCATGGGCGACGAGCTGATCCGCCTTCAGTTCGATCACTCCGTCGACATAGACGGCTCCCGCGATCCGGCTATCGCCATGAGCGGCCAGGTAGTTCGAGATGACGGCGCCACCCAGCGACCATCCGACCAGTACCGGACGGTTCGCATGCGATGACGCAATGACGGCGGCGAGATCGTCCGCCCAGCGCCGCCCGTCGAGATAGGCGGCGGTTCCCGCCGGCTTGCCGGACAGGCCGTGGCCGCGCAAGTCGTACGTGATGATGCGATACCGCTGAAGCAGCGCGCTGTCGACCTGGGCATCCCAGTTCAGATGACTGCCGAGCAAGCCGTGAATCAGCACGATCGCCGGCCCGGACGGGTTTCCCGATTCCTGGACGGCAAGGGTGACGCCGTCCGGCGCGGTCACGGTATAGTTTGTTGTCGCGGCGCCGGCCGCAGATGTCACCGCAAGCGCGGCGAGCATGGCCACCAGTGTTGAAAGCACGTGACGCAAGAGGGTGTGGGGCATGATCGGTGTTCGAGAATCGTTGAGATGCCCACGAGTTTCAACCCTGACACTGATGTGAGGGTCAAGCGAAAGCTGCTATGCTTTTTCCATGACTCGATCTCCCGGACAAAACCTGCTGACCATTGGCGAGCTTGCGCGCCAGACCGGCGCAAGCGTGCGCTCGATCCGTCATTACGACGAGCAGGGGCTGCTCACGTCCGTTCGCGCGAGCAATGGTTACCGCGCGTTTCCTGCCGCAGCGGTGACGCAGGTCAGGCAGATTCAGCGGATGATCGCAACGGGTTTCAGTCTGGCCGAGATTCGTTCGTTTCCCGACTGCATGCGCATGATCGAAGGCGCGGGCGCATGCCCTGAAACCACTGATGCCCAGCGCAAACGACTGGCGTCGATCGAACGTCAGATCGCGGATCTCGAACGCCGTCGCGCGCGGTTGCTCAAGACCTTGGCCGAGGGGGCCGTGCCGCCGTTGGATTGATGTCCGGGAATGAGCGGGCAGGCCAGTGCTCATCATGCAGGGATTGCAGGATCTTCAGGTGGGCTCCGCGGATGCGCAACGGTTGAAACAGGCAAATCCCGCCGTTGAACTCGTGCTTGTCGCCGACGCCAACCACGTGCTCAAAGCGGTACATATGGCTGACCGTCGAGCAAACCTCGCGGCTTATTCTGATCCCGATCTCCTGTTGGCGGACGGTATCGTCGAAAGGATTGCCGCGTTCGTGTGGAAATCAACGACCGGGCAGCGGTAGGTAGTCGAATGATCGTCAATTGGCATTGCCTGCGCGTCTAAATGGATCGGCAAGTCGATGCGCGAGGATGAGCGTCCGCTTTCATAATCTTGATGGTCGCCTCAGGGGGCTGTAGCGGTTCTGTACATCTGTCGGCTGCCGGCCAGGAACAGTCCTTCGAAATCGCGTTGCGAACGCTAGTTAATGATCGGAAGCTGTCACTTGACACAGCGATGGCCACCTTGGCGTCTTTGACTACCGCTGACTAGGGGAAAGCGCTCAGGTTGCTTTCGGACAACATGTGCCGTTGGTGATTTAAACTTGCATCTCGCGATGCTTCGGGCCTTGACGCGCGAATCGAACTTAAAAAAACGGGGAAACAAAATGGCTGACGAAAAATCATTCGATCCAAACCTGCTGGCTCTTTGCGTTGCGCTCGATACGATGGCAACGTCAATAAAGAACGTACCTGAACAGCGGCAACTCAACGAGGCATTTGGCTGGAACATAGTCGGAGTGAGTCGGGATGATATCGTCGCCCTGATTAACTCGCTTTCGAACCGGATTCGAAAACAGGCCGACGTCGAGCTCCCCGATGACGTTGCGGCGCGCATCCAGGGAATGACCAAGGGTCTCAACTTCGCAATCGGAAATACCGTCCCTCAAGCGTTTAGTGGCAATGCTGTCCACGCAGTGCCTGCGTTGCTGCTCCTGTTGGAGACACTGAATTCCTTGCTTACCGACGCGCTTCAGTGGCCAACACATCCCGACTTGTATGCGATTCCTCCTCAGTTGAAGCGTCGGATCAACGCAGCCGAAACACGGGTCAGCTCGGTCGAAGATAAAACAGGCGACTTGGAAACGAAGGTGGGACAGATTCTGGCTGCTCATTCAGCAGCGGAGTCTCTTGATATCGATCTTGCTGCGCTTCACGAGGCAAGAGAGAGAACCAAACAATCCGAAGCTGATGCACGGGTGGCACAGCAAGAAGCTAGAAAAGCTCTGGCCGAAATCTTGGAAGCGGCTCGCTCAATGCAGCAGCATCAAAAAGACGCTGCAGCAGTCGTTGAAAAATGCGAAGACGCTTACCGAATTGCGACATCCAAAGGACTGGCAGGAGCCTTTGATGATCGCGCGAACAAGCTTAACGTTTCCATTCGATGGTGGACCGGTAGCTTGTTGCTCACGCTAGCAATGGCGGCGGTCATTGGGTACGAACGTGTTCGTGCTTTGAACGGGCTTCTCTCAAGCGCCACACCGACTTGGGGAGCTATTGCTCTGCACCTCGGCGTATCACTGGTAAGCGTCGGTGCGCCTTTTTGGTTTGCATGGCTGGCAACAAAGCAAATCGGTCAACGATTCCGATTGGCTGAGGACTATGCATTTAAGGCTTCGGTATCCAAAGCGTACGAAGGGTACCGGAAGGAGGCTGTAAGAATTGATCCTGCGTTTGAAAATCGCCTGTTTGCATCCACATTGTCGCGGATGGAGGAAGCACCGCTGCGTCTGCTAGCAGATGAAAAGAATCACGGGAGTCCGTGGCACGAGCTGGTTCATTCCAAGGCATTCGAAAAAGCGGTCGAGCTGGTGCCCGAGCTCCGGGCGAAAGTGATCGACATCGCGGGAAAGTCGAAAGCAAAAACGGAATCCGCTGATGTTGATGAGCCGTTACCTGCCGCGAAAGGATAACTTTGAATAAAGCCCGCTCGCCATCCAAGCGATATGCCTGCCGTCGTTGAGCGGTACGCGCGAGGGCAAGCGACACTGTCGCTATGGAGCAGCTTGCTGATTTTGGGCATACAAAGCTGAAAGGCTGATCCGGGCCGCAAGGAGCCTTTCGCCCCGGCTCCGCGCGGACACTCGATGTTGTGCGGGGTTACTTGCAGACATCGCCGAACGGCATGATAACGAGATGCCTGCGTATCACGACAGCATGCCTGCGCAGCCAAACTCAGGCTCCGCCGAACGCGTGACCGCGACTGTCCGCCGTGCAAGTGCGTCCCGGGCGAGTTGACACCTATCGGCGTGCAGCTTCACGCAGCGATGCAGCTGGTCGGTCCCGAACGGCGACCTGATGGCGCGTTATACCCGTCGCGCCGATATCGGGGGCACGACGCGATGCGTTTATCGTTCGAGGCGCTCACGTTGCTACGACCACGTATCACGCGCGCCTCGACGTATTTTCCGAGCATCCTGTCTTCCCCATCCAGCGAGTCGACGCCGAGGTGTGAGACGGGCATTTGCTTCAGGTAGCGATGCCGCGCGCACTGAAAAGCCCGGTTATCAGATCGATCTGATCCAGTCGTTCAATCCACCATCTCGCCGCACGCCCCGTCTTATCCTCCCGCCAGCCGAGGTAGCAGTTTGTGTGCGCTCGCACGCCTGTTACCTGGCGCTCGACGAGCTTGCCCTGCCGTATCAACTCGTCGGCGACAGGCGCGGGCAGCATGCCGACGGCAATGCCTTCGCAAAGGAGGTCGATTTTGGCGGCCAGGTTCGGTACGACGATGACCGGTTGTCCGTCATGAATGGCCACCGATCTCGGCTCGAGTTCACGCGATGTATCGCTGATGACGACGCCGCGGTGACTTGAAATTGCGCTGCTGTCGAGTGGCTTTTCGTTCGCGGCAAGCGGATGATAAGGCGCCACGACAAAAACGTGACGTAGCAGGCCGATCGGCCTTGCTGCAATGTTGGGCGCGTGTGGCGGCTCTCCCGCGGCGCCGATCGCGATATCCGCACGCCCCGTCACAAGCGCGTCCCACACGCCACCGAGCACTTCGGTCGATAAACGCAGCCGTGTCGTCATCTTCAGTTCGTAGAACGCACGCACGTGCGGCCACAACGAAGGCAACGGGAGAATATCGTCGACGCACAGCCTGAGCTCGGCCTCCCAACCCGCATGGACACTTCGAACCTTGCTCTCCAGATCCTGCCCGGCTCGCAGCAAATGACGACCGTCCTCCACGAGCAGTCTCCCCGCCTCCGTCATCTGCGCGCGCCGGCCGTTGCGATCAAACAGGGCGACGCCAAGATCAGCCTCGGCCTTTTTCACCAGATAAGTCAATGCCGACGGTACGCGATGAAGCAGCACGGCCGCTTCCGCGAACGTTCCCGCCCGGTCTATGGCATCGAGCACTTCGATAACTTCAAACGACAATTTCAAAGCGATTACCTGTGAGATACGCCGCTGATGATCGACGCAGGGCTTGGGGTGTCGTTGGTCGAGACTTCCCTCGCGGCTGCGGGGCCGCCATTTTGGCAGCCGCCACGACGCTTTGCCACTGATTCCTCGGATCACGCACGTCAGCTCGGCTGGACTTTGGGGCACTGATACGAGGTGTTCAGGGACGGAAGCGTCGGTCACAAGTTTATCAACGCCGGAAGTCAATCCATGCGGATTCGAAGGGCGGTAGCAGGATGGCGGCGCCTACGTCGGGCTCCGTGCGGCCAGAAGCCGCCAGTCGCCAGTGGCTGCTTGCAGGTAGACAAGCCAGCTGTTTCCTAGCGAGGCGGCTCGTCGTCGGTGCGTCTGCTAGCCGCAGCTAACACATTGATCCGAGCACCGCTCACTCGCTGGTTCGGATCTGGAAGTCGGACTTGTCTAGTTGGATGTGCTGGCCGTCGTCCGGCAATGCATGCTTCGCTTTGAAGGTTGATTGGAGTATTGCATCCAGACGTGAAAACTCAAGCGGGCTTTCCGTGCCGGAGACGACAAGTTCAGGTGCCCGGACTTGTGACAATCGCGGCCAGCGCTTGACCACCATCACGTCGGGCAGTGTCTTGGTTGGGAAGGATGTGATTGCTGGATGCGATCAGTTTGAATCCGCATCCCACCGAACGAGGAACCGTGATGCCCCAATGCCAACCTCCATCTTGTTCGAACACATGGAGGGCGGGCAGGGACTGGCTCAGTGCCGGTGAAGAAGTCGTCATGGCGTGCTCTCCCGTCATGGGGCGACTGAGGGGCTACTGCTTCTAAGGCGAAAATTCAGTCGACGGAAGTTCATGCTGCAACGCAATATCGGGAGTGTTGCGAATGCGTCAGTGCGTCAGTCGCCACAATTTTGAAATATTAATGTGCGGATTGAGAATAGCTGGCATATTGATCTGACGATAGGGATTTTCCGGAGGCGTCATGGATTGCGGCCTGCTTGTATGGGCAGGAGTACCGCATAACAGCGATGGAGTGGTTTTTCAGGTTCGCTTGCGGCGCGGATTTCAGCGCTTTCATCTCCCGCGGACGGTGCTTGAGAGGGCGTTCGATCTGGAGAGATTGTTGTCCGATGCGCGACAGCTCGCGTGTTTTTATGAACACTTGGGCGCGATCCTGGTTGTCGCGCGGAAGACGCGCTCGAACGCAAAGGCGGATACAGTTCCACTGAGCGTTTCCGATTTCACTCGAGTCGTCAAAACGGGGATCCAGCAGGATTCGCGGACGGTCGCGCGATGAGCGTAGGCGAAAACGACGAGCGTAGGTCTTGGCGAAGATTGCACGGCCGGCCGTTGTCACGTCAGGCGCAGGTGGGGCACGCACGCGATCTCTCGAAGTTCGCCTTCCGGCTAGGTATTGGTATCCGTACCTGTAAAGGCGGGAATTGTGCGGACCTTCAGGCGCCGAGGGCATTTATCGTCTCAGACGGCGGACTGTCTGTCATCTGGCGCGTGAGGATTGTTGGATTCGGGCATCCGTAGATAGACGGCCAACGAGACGGCGGCCCACAAAGATACGTACCAGTAAAAATACGCTTCGTGCCCGCTCGCCTTGAATTTCAGTGCGACAAGCTCCGTAGTGCCGCCGAGGATCGCCGTGGTCAAAGCGTAGGGCAATCCTACCGCAAGGGCCCGTATGCGCGCCGGAAACAGTTCGGCCTTCGCCAGCATATGCACCGACGTGAAACCAGCCAGCATGAAAAGGCCCGCGAACGACAGACCGAACGCAACCCATGGATCGTGCGTCATACTTAGCGCCTTGAAGAGCGGGACGGAGAACAGCGTGGTCGACAGTCCGAACGTGATCAGTACGGGACGTCTGCCAAACACATCCGATGCATAACCAAATAGCGGTTGCAGGAACATGTAAAACACCAACGCGCAGGTAAAGGCGAGCGTCGACACTTCCTTCGTGAGGCCGACGGTATTGACGAGGTACTTCTGCATGTACACCGTGTAGGTATAAAAGCCTACTGTGCCGCCAACGGTCATGCCGATTGCGAGCAGTATCTGTCTCCAGTGCTGCAGCAATTGAACGGTTATGGACGGTCCTTCCTCGCGCTGCGCTGCTTCAAATGCCGCCGTCTCAACCACATTACGACGCATGTAGAGCGCGAACATGGCAAGCACGCCGCCAATCGCAAACGGAATCCGCCAGCCCCATGCCTCGATCTGATGCGCGCTCAGCGTCTTCTGCAACAGGAGCATCAACCCGAGCGCCACCAGTTGGCCGGAAATGACACTCACCTGCAAAAAACCGACGAAGAAACCGCGACGGTGTGGCGGCGCGATTTCGCTCAGATAGGTCGCGCTGGTGCCATATTCTCCACCCATGCTCAAGCCTTGCAGCAGTCTCGCTGCGATCAGCACGATCGGCGCGCACACACCGATCGACTCGTAGCCGGGGGTGACGGCGATCATCAATGACCCGATGCACATCGTTGCGACCGACCAGGTGAGCGCGGATTTGCGCCCGCGCTTGTCGGCCCATAGACCAATCAACCAGCTGCCGAGTGGGCGCGCGATATAACCGACGGCTGCAATTGCCGCTGTGTTCATGAGCTGGACGGTCGGTTGATCGCTCGGAAAGAACGACTTCGCGAAGTAGATCGAGAAAATACTGTACGTGAGGAAGTCGTACCATTCGATCAGATTGCCGCCCAGGCCTCCGGCGATCGAGCGGATGCGCGGACGTCCGGATGATTCGATGCGAGGCATATCCTCCGCAACGTCGCATGCGGTACGGGTGTCTGTTGCGATTGTCATAGCGTCTCCTGCATGTATCCATGCCTGTTTTTGGGTCTAAAGGACGATCTGCGACAGCCGACGTGTGTCGGCCAGTGGCATGCGGATGTCGCAGGGTCAGGTAGCCTGCCCGGCACTGAATCCCGTCAGTCGTTCACGCAGGACGAAGGGGAGAATTCCGCCGTGACGGAAGTAAGTCTCTTCAATCGCCGAGTCAAGGCGCGCCAGCAGCGACACGGTTTCGGTTTCGCCATTGCTTCGGTGAATCACCATTTCGACGGTTTGCCGCATGCGTAAAGTATTCATATCCGCACACACGTCGAACCACTCGTCGCCGGACAGATGCAGTGTTTGCGCGCTCACGCCGTCCGGAAACTCAAGCGGAAGAACGCCCATGCCGACCAGATTGTTGCGATGGATGCGTTCGAAACTGCGCGCGATCACTGCGCGAACGCCGAGCAGGCGCGGCCCTTTTGCTGCCCAGTCACGACTGGATCCGTTGCCATATTCTTCTCCAGCGAACACGATCATGGGCACGCCGTCCGAGTTGTAGCGCGTCGCCGCCTCGAAAATGCTCATGCGCCGGCCATCCGGCTGATGTCGCGTTACGCTTCCTTCCTCGCCGTCAACCATCATATTGCGCAGACGGACATTGGCGAAGCTGCTGCGTACCATCACCTGATCGTGGGCACGGCGCGAAATGTAGCTGTTAAAGTCACGCGGCGTGACGCCGAGGAACTGGAGGAATTTTCCCGACTCGGATTCCGGTGGAATAGCGCCCCCCGGGTTGATGTGATCGGTCGTCACCGAATCGCCGAGGATCGCCAGCGCCCGCGCGCCCCGAATGTCCGGCAAGTGGGGCAGATCGGGCGTCACACCGTCGAAAAACGGCGGGCGTTTGAGATACGTCGAACCGGCAGTCCATGTGAACACGTCGCCTTCCGGCGCGGGCAGCGCGTCCCACAATTCCATTTCCGAAGTAGTCCGATAGATATCCGGCACGTTGCGAGGGTTCTGGGCATACGGCGAAACGGCAGCGAGCTCGGCAGATGTGGGCCACACATCACGCAGATACACGTATTCACCATTCGCGCCTCGGCCCAGTGGCTCGCTTTCAGGATCAAAATCACTGCGGCCGGCAATGGCGAAGGCGACGACCAGCGGCGGGCTCATGAGAAAGTTGGCTTTGATCGCCTGATGAATGCGCGCTTCAAAGTTGCGGTTGCCGGACAGCACAGCCGCAACGTTCAGATTGTCAGCGTCGATCTGTTCGAGTATTTCCGGTGCCAGCGGACCCGAATTCCCCATGCATGTCGCGCAACCATAGCCCACGGCCTGAAAGCCGAGAGCGTCGAGATACTGTTCCAGACCGGCTGCCCTCAGATATGCGCTTACCACTCGCGAGCCGGGCGTAAAAGACGTCTTCACATGAGACGCGGTCTTCAGGCCATGTGCAACGGCCTTTTTCGCGAGAACGCCAGCCGCAAGCATCAGATTCGAGTTCGACGTGTTGGTGCACGATGTGATCGCTGCCAGCACGATGTCACCGTGACTCAGCTTGCCGGTTTCGCGGGCTGTTGATGGCAGCATTTCGCGGACCTTGCTTTTCAGTGTCGATAACGGAATGCGGTCTTGCGGACGCGAAGGTCCCGCGACGTTCGGCACAACCGCGGACAAGTCGATCGTCACCGTATCGGTGTAGTCGATATCACCGCGCTTTGGAATACCAAACATCTGTTGGGCTTCGAAATAACGCTTCAATGCGGCAAGCTCGGTGTCGCTTCGGCCGACGGACTTGAGAAAGTCGAGGGTTTTTTCGTCGACGGTGAAAAAAGCGACGGTCGCGCCATATTCCGGCGCCATGTTCGCGATCGTCGATCGATCGGGCGCCGAGAGACCCGTTGCACCTTCTCCAAAGAACTCGACGAATTTCCCGACGACCTTTCTGGCGCGCAGCGCTTCGACGACGGTCAGGACGATATCGGTCGCCATGATGCCGGGACCCGGCGTACCGATGAGTTCCACGCCGATAACGTCGGGAACCACCAACGTGACCGGCTGGCCAAGCATGGCCGCTTCAGCTTCGATGCCGCCAACGCCCCAACCGATCACACCGATTCCGTTCACCATCGGGGTGTGGCTGTCGGTACCCACGAGCGAATCGAAGTACGTGACCCCGTCCTTTTGATGGACGCCGCGTGCGAGCCATTCCAGATTGACCTGATGGATGATGCCGGTGCCGGGCGGAAAAATCCGGAACGACTTGAATGCGTTGGCAGCCCATTTGAGAAACGTGTAGCGTTCGGTGTTACGTTGATACTCGACCCTCATGTTTTTGCGCAGCGCGTCGGCGCTTCCCGCATGCTCGACGGAAATTGAATGATCGACAACGAGATCGACGGGTATTTGCGGCTCGATATCGGCAGGATCGACGTCGAATTGTGCTGCCGCTTCGCGCATCGCGGCGAGATCAGCGAGCAACGGCACACCGGACGAATCAGGCGCCACGATGCGTGCCACGACAAACGGTATCTCCGTCTCCCGGGTTGCGTTCGGTCGCCACGCGGCCAGCTCGCGGAGATGGTGCTCCTGCACGCTGATGCCGTCGAGATTGCGCAGAAGCGCTTCCAGGATGATGCGGATCGAATGTGGCAATCGCGAGATCTTGCCGAAACCTCGCTCTTCGAGCACGGCCAGAGAATAGAACTGGCTCGCAGGCAGACCGTCTGCGAGAAGCGGTTTGAGGGCGTCGTTGGATTGAAAGTTCATGTCTGGATGAGAATCGTCAAGCAAACCTGACCATTGACCAGCCATGACGAGATTGTCGCGTTGGCATGACAGTACGATTTGCGATTGAAGGGGCACGCGGTGCAGGGGCCAAGGAACGAACAAAGTCTATGCAATCGCGGATAGCGCGTCTAATATATTGAAGTCGCAGTCCCGATACGTTTAATGTATGGATCTCAGGCATTTGCGGTACTTCGTCGTGGTCGCAGAGGAACTGCACTTCAGACGCGCGGCGCAGCGCATCGGTATTGCACAGCCGCCATTGACGTCGCAGATCAAAGCACTCGAGCGTGATCTGGGGGTGCAGTTGTTCGACCGCCAACCGGGGCGTGTGAGTCTGACGGTCCCCGGGAAGGTTTATCTGGAGGAGGCGCGCGCAATCCTCGAGCAGGTCAAGAAAGCGGGGCTGCGATGCCAGCTGAGCGCACAGGGGAAAGTCGGGCGTCTGGCTATCGGCTTTACCGAGTCGGCGTCGTATCGCGAAGAGGTGACCTGGGCGCTACATGAATACCGGAGCCTCTATCCGCACGTCGAAATTTCACTGGAAGAACATCGAACGGGGCCGTTGATGGACGCCTTGAGGCAAGAACGCCTCGATCTGGCCTTCGTTCGTCCACCGGTCGACGAGGATGACGCAATTGCGTTTTTGCTGATGTCGACGGAACCGATGGTGGTCGCGGTTCCCAGGGGGCATCGGCTCGGCAAGCGCAAGTCTGTGCGGCTCGCCGAATTACGCGACGAACTGTTCGTGCTTTACGCGCGGACCACGCGCTCCGGTCTCCCGGAGAAGGTACTGTCGGCGTGCGAGGCAGCCGGCTTCAGTCCCAAGGTCGTGCAGTTTGCCCCCCAGATTTCGTCGACGATCAATCTGGTCGCGGGCGGTCTGGGCATTTCAATCGTGCCCTCCTGCATGCGCAAAAGCCGGGCGGACGACGTCCGTTATCTCGCGCTGCAAGGCGGGCAACTGACGGCAAGTCTGGGCTTGGTACATCGAGTGAACGGGATTTCGGCCGCAGCCCAGAACTTTGTCGATCTGGTGCGAAAGAAGACGGTTCGGTAGCCGCGAGGAAGTCATTCCGCCGTGCCGCCAGAGCGCAGCACGCCGCCAGCGTCACTGCTGAGAGGACAGAGGGTCTATCTGTCTCCGCCATCTCTGCGCACGGCCGTTGAGTGCACGAATGCGACATTCAGTATCCGAAGCGATCGATCAGGCCGTGACGGAATCGGTCACCCATCTCAACGCGCAAGTGGAATGGGCGCGTAACCTGCTGCTCGGCATGCTCGGGCATGACATGCGCACGCCTTTGCAGACGATCCTGCCGACGGCGTCGTATCTCGCGTCGCTGAATGCCGGCGAGACGGTGACGAATGCCGCAGCGCGACTCGCAAGGAGTAGCACCAGGATGCGATCGCTGCTGGACGACTTGTGTGACTTCAATCGGACGCAATTGGGATTGGGGATCAAAATCGATCCGCACGATTCCGATCCGAGCGACATCGTCACGGATATGGTCGAAGAGCTTCGTGCCGCGTACCCCAGGCGGCAGATCGACTCGAACGTCGAATCGAATTTGTCGGGACGCTGGGATGGTCAGCGAATCCAGCAACTGGTCGGGAATCTCGTACTCAATGCACTGAAGTACGGCGCCCAGGATGCACCGGTCGGCGTTTCGGTTGCACGGGCGAACGGAGGCGTATGCATCGAGATGAGCAACCATGGGGCAGCCATCAACCAATCGTCAGTTGTGTCAGTTGTATTAGCCGAGACTCGATCTGACAGGTAGTCGGACCGACAAAGAACGAGGCATCAATGGGGAATGAGTTTCTCCTTGGCAAGCGCGAGTGAATCGAGGAAAGTGCGCATCGGTGTCTTGCCGTAACACCGGCACCCCTGAGGCGCTCGTTCAGCGTTGTACGGGTCGACCCACGCATCAAGGTCCGTCTGCAAGGTTTCGGCCGCGCGTCGGAGGCTGCAGACTGAGGCGATCGTGATGAAAGCGTGAAGCTGCTGGCGATTGAAAGTCATGCCTGAAGGTAATGCCTTTTGGCGAAATCGGCAATTCCGGATTCTGCAGGATGTTTAGATAATGCGTTCACCAGAACCGTACTGAACAACAGGAGACCTAAATGGAGCACAGCGTCCCGCCACAAGGCCATCAAGCCGGCAATGCGCAGGGCATGACAGTCCGCGATGCGGTGATCGCTTGCGCAAACGACAACCGCTACGGTCTCGCGGCGGCCGGGTTTGGTCGGGACAGCGCACGCGCGATGAACGTTGCCCGGCGCATCGAATCCGGAATCTGCCGTATCGATGGGCCGGTGGTATACGACGGAGCTCAAATGCCGTTCGGCGGCGCCAAGGACAGCGGCTTCGGGCGATTCGGCGGCCGCGCGGGTATCGCGGAATTTGCCGACTTGCGGTGGATCGCCCTGCAGCCCCCCCGCCATTATCCGTTCTGAGGAGCATGCCATGCAGATCGCCATTCTGGGCGCCGGTGCGATGGGTTCGTTCTTTGGCGGCCGCCTCGCGCTGGCAGGTCATTCGGTCAGCCTGCTCGATATTGACGAGGCTCATCTCGCCTCGATTCGAGCCCACGGCCTGCGGCTTTCGACCGACTCCGGCGAGCAAGTTGTGCGCAATCTCGTCGCGCTGAGGCCGGAGGAGGCCGGCAAACCCGTCGACCTCGTCATCGTTTTCACGAAGACGATGCATACGACCGCCGCACTCGCTGCCGCAAGCGCCGTACTCGGCTCTGACACCGTCATCCTGTCTTTGCAGAACGGCCTGGGGAACGCCGAACGGCTCGCCCGATCCGTATCGTCCGACCGGATCATGGTCGGCGTGACCACGTGGCCAGCCGACAAGTCGGATCCTGGGGCCGTCCGCTCGCACGGCCAGGGCACGATTCGACTGATGAACGCGAACGGCGCGCATACGAGCGCGCTCGAGCAGACCGTGCAGGCCTTGAACGACGCCGGCCTCTCGTGCCATGTCGATCCCGACGTCTGGGCCGCGATTTGGGAGAAGGTTGCATTTAACGCCGCCCTCAACAGCCTGTGCGCCGTGACGCAATGCATGGTCGGCGAGTTGACGAATACCCCTGACGGCGAAGAATTGGCGCTGAAGATCGTTGCGGAGGTGATGGCCGTCGCCCGTGCGCTCGGTATTTCGGCAACCGAAGAGCACGTGGTGTCGAACGTGCGCGATGCGCTCGCCCATCATCGTACGCATCGGCCATCGATGCTGCAGGACGTGCTGGCCGGGCGGCGTACCGAGATTGAAGCAATCAATGGCGCCGTAGTCGAGGCTGCTCGCAAGGTCGGTGTAGAAGTGCCGTATACGAACAGCCTAGCGTGCCTCGTCAGGCTCGTCGACGCTCGTGCACGCCAGTCGGATGGAGCGACGGCTCGACATTGAAGCACATGGCGGTTGCCGCCACGCGCGTCGTCGAATTGTCCGTCGACCTTCCGAGTTTCCAGCAGCACGTACGATCCTCCAGAAGAATCCCCTCGATGCTTCAGGCTCAACTCTTGCGCAGTCGACTGCAACGCGGGTGTTCGCCCGTTTCGCGGAGGACACGACATGCGCTTGTCTGAATTCATCACACATAACATCGAAGCTATCCTGGTTCAGTGGGAGGCATTTGCCAGAACCCTGATGCCCGCAGCCGACGGCATGTCGCCGATGGCCTTGCGCGACGATGCCCGGAAAATTCTCGAGGCGTTGGTCAGAGACATCTCGACGCCGGAAACGCGGGATCAACAACGGGAAAAGTCGTTAGGGCATGCTGAGGAGCAGGGCAATGCTGCCGATACGCCCGCGCAAACGCATGCTCAGTCGCGCGCCGGGCGCGGCTTCGACATCAACCAATTGATCGCCGAGTACCGGGCGCTCCGCGCCAGCGTGTTGCGGATGTGGATAGACGACGGTCTCCCGGATGCCCCTCACATAGGCGACATGGTGCGCTTCAACGAAGCGATCGATCAGGCCGTGACGGAATCGGTCACCCATTTCAATGCGCAAGTGGAATGGGCGCGTAACCTGCTGCTCGGCATGCTCGGGCATGACATGCGCACGCCTTTGCAGACGATCCTGCTGACGGCGTCGTATCTCGCGTCGCTGAATGCCGGCGAGACAGTGACGGACGCTGCTGCGCGACTCGCAAAGAGTGGCGCCAGAATGAGGTCCTTATTGGACGACTTGTGTGACTTCAATCGGACGCAGTTGGGATTGGGGATCAAAATCGATCCACATGATTCCGATCTGAGCGATATCGTCACGGATATGATCGAAGAGCTTCGCGCCGCATACCCCAGGCGGCAGATCGACTTGAGCGTCGAATCGAATTTGTCGGGGTACTGGGATGGCCAGCGAATCCAGCAGCTGGTCGGGAATCTCGTACTCAATGCACTGAAGTACGGCGCCCAGGATGCACCGGTCGGCGTTTCGGTTGCGCGGGCGAACGGGGGCGTATGCATCGAAGTGAGCAACCATGGGCCAGCCCTCGACCCGTCGACGCTGGCGAAAATCTTCAATCCGCTCCAACGCGGTCCCGGCAAATCGCACAACGCGCCGGGCGATGACGGCATGGGCCTGGGCCTGTTCATCGCGCGTGAAATTGCGTCTGCGCATGACGGGACCCTTGAAGCAAGGTCGGACGCGAGCGAGACGGTGTTCGTTGTACATCTGCCATACCGCAGCTAGTTGCTGTTGATCGACCGCTTGAATCCGCGGCCAGGAACGATCGCTCGATACAGCGGTCCGGATCGCGGGCGCGGCGCTGATCGTCACCGCACTCCATCGTGGCCGCCAAGACCATCCGGGCAGATTGAATGAAATGCCCGCATCAGGAAAGCCTCCGTCGGAAGCGCAAGATCTATGGATGAATGGTTTCGCCCCGGTTCAGCATGTCGATGAATTCGCCGATCTTGCGCGCCCTTGTTTCCGGCTTTTTGGCATTCTGTATCCGGAACAGAATGGCATAGCGGTTGCGGCTGCTCAGCGTTGCAAAGAACTTTCCGGCTCGCGGATTGGCGTCCAGGGCCGCCTGCAGGTCGTCCGGCACGATCGAGTTGCCGGCCGACGTATACGCGGCCTTCCATCGGCCGTCCTGCCGGGCCTTCTCGATTTCGACCATGCCGCGCGCGCGCATTCTGCCCGCGGCGATCAACGCTTCCGCCCTGTCTTTGTTGAGTTTGGACCAGAGGCTTTTGGCAGTGCGCGGGGTGAAGCGTTGCAACCAGTATGTCTCGCTCTCGGCCCGCTTTTGACCGTCGATCCAGCCATGGCAGAGCGCACTTTCCAGCGCCTGTCCGTAGGTGACGGTTCGCTGCCCCGCGCCTTGTTTCGCCAGACGCAGCCATGCGCCGGTCGCGGTGCCGCCGTTCTGCTCCAGCCAGCTTTCCCACTCGGCCTGACTGGCAAAGGTCAGCGCGCATTCGGTCATGTCGTTATCCTGAATGGTTGGGTACGGTACAGGGCAGGCGTCCGCGGTCCAGCAGTGTCGACGCGGACATCACCGTCCGGGGTGCGCTCAATACGTGAGCGCCTTACCGGAGGCATCCTTGATTTTTGTCTTCCACTGCGTGCGGATTTCAGATACGACCGAATCAGGCAGCGTGATGTAGTCGAGGTCCGTGGCAGTCTGGCTGCCCGAGCGGAATGCCCAATCGAAGAACTTCAGCGTTTCCGCGCCCTGTGCCGGCTTCTCCTGCTTCGCGTAAAGCAGCACGAACGTGGCGCCGACGACCGGCCATGCGTCCTTGCCCGGCTGGTTGGTCAGGATCTGGTAGAACGACTTCGACCAGTTCGCGCCGGCCGCGGCCGCCTTGAACGTTTCCGCTTTCGGCTCGACCACCGTGCCCGTCGAGTTCTTCAGGGCCGTGTAGACCATGTTGTTCTTCTTCGCATACGCCCATTCGACGTAGCCGATCGCGCCCGGCAGGCGCTGCACGAAGGCCGCGACGCCGTCGTTGCCCTTGCCGCCCGTGCCCGTCGGCCAGTTGACCGCCGTGCCTTCGCCGATCTTCGACTTCCACTCGTCGTTGACCTTCGACAGGTAGTTCGTCCAGATGAAGCTGGTGCCCGAACCGTCAGCGCGGCGAACCACGGCGATGTCCGTATCCGGCAGCTTGACCTTCGGGTTCAGCGCGGCGATCGCCGGGTCGTTCCACTTCCTGATCTTGCCCAGGTAGATGTCGCCGAGCACCGGGCCCGACAGCGTCAGTTCGCCGGCCTTCACGCCCGGCACGTTGACGACCGGCACCACGCCGCCGACCACCGTCGGGAACTGGAACAGGCCTTCCTTCGCGAGCGCTTCATCCTTCAGCGGAGCGTCCGAACCGGCAAAATCGATCGTCTTCGCGATGATCTGCTTCAGGCCGCCCGACGAGCCGATGCCCTGGTAGTTGACCTTGCCGCCGCCCGCCTTCCGATAGGCATCCGCCCACTTCGTGTAAACCGGGACTGCAAATGTGCTGCCGGCTCCCGTGATGTCGGCGGCGTGAGCGGTGATGGCAACGAAGGCCAGGGCGCAGGGGGCCCACATCCGGATGTTCATGCAACGTCTCCTGTCTGATTTCGATGGCAATGAGCAACGGCTCGGGTGCAGTTTCGGTCACGTCGAACTTCTCCGCAACGGCATCCGCCGCCAGTCCGGCCGCGACGCATTGCCGGCCCGTGCCGTCAGCAGAGCGATGGTCGTCACGCCCCCGCTGTCTGCCCGAATGATGCCGATGAGGGTCGAGACGAGGCGCGGGCACCGATCGGCATCCCGGGGGCCGTTTGGGGGCGGCAGCTACTGATTCGGAAGGAACGAGGCTGGTACGCGCCTGAAATGTTGTAGCGATCTCTACAAGATTGCAGTCTTCGTGACGGGAAACTATGCTGCCCTCATGAATGCGATTCCTGCCCCCTGGCTCCTGTTGATCGTCAGTCTGCCGACCTCTGGCGCGACTGCGCGGATGCGCATCTGGCGGACCGTCAAGGCCCTCGGCTGCGGCGCACTGCGCGACGGTGCCTACCTGTTGCCGGCGCATGCCGAACAGGCCGCGCAGTTGCGCGAGCTGGCCGACGAGGCGCGCAAGGGCGAGGGGCAAGCCTGGCTGTTGCAGGTCCGCCCGGAAGATGCGTCCGACGAGGACGCGTACCAGGCGCTGTTCGATCGCAGCGGCGACTACGCGGACTGGCTCGCCGAGCTGTCGGAGGACCGCAAGACATTGCCCGAGCTCGCCGCAGCCGATCTCAATCGTCTGCACCGTCGCCACGCGCGCACGTATGAGGCCATTCGCAGCATCGATTTCTTTCCCGGCGAAACCTCGTTGCGCGCCAGTGCGCAATGGCGGGATTTCACCGCTGCGATCGAAGCGGTGAAATCCCCCGACGAGCCGCGTGCTGCCCAGGGTGGCATTCCGCGGCGCGATCGTGGCCGGTATCAAGGGAAAGTGTGGGCGACGCGGCGTCACCTGTGGGTGGACCGCGTCGCCAGCGCATGGCTGATTCAGCGCTTCATCGATCCGCATGCGCGCTTCGTGTGGCTGGAAAACATCGCCGAATGCCCGGCCGATGTCCTTGGCTTCGATTTCGACGGCGCTCCGTTCACGCATGTGGGCGATCGCGTTTCATTCGAGGTCCTGGTCGCCAGTTTCGGACTGGACGACAACGAAGGGCTCGTCCGGCTGGGGGCGATGGTGCATGCGCTGGACGTGGGCGGGGCGAGCGTGCCGGAAGCCGGCGGCTTCGAGGCCATTCTGGCCGGCGCCCGCAAGCGCCTTGTCGGCGACGACGCGTTGCTGGCGGAGATGGGTGCCGTGCTCGATTCGCTGTACGCCCATTTCCGCGGCCCCCGGAAACCTTGATCTTGCTGCTCGCCCCATGAACATTCATCGCGATCGCCCCGCCTATACGCTGTGGCAGCTGATCATCTATTTCGCGTGGCTTGGCGCGACGGGCTTCGGCGGCCCGGTTGCGCTCGCCGGCTACATGCACCGGGACCTCGTGGACACCCGCAAATGGATCGCCGACGCGGACTACAAGGAAGGCCTCGCGCTCGCGCAGCTCGCGCCTGGTCCGCTCGCAGCGCAGCTGGCGATATATCTCGGTTATGTGCACTACCGCATCGTCGGCGCGACGATGGTCGGGATCGCGTTCGTGCTGCCGTCGTTTCTGATGGTTGTGCTGCTCGGTTATGCGTATACCCGATTCGGCGGTCTGACGTGGATGCAGTCGGTGTTTTACGGGGTGGGCGCGGCGGTGATCGGCATCATCGCGATCAGCGCACGCAAACTGACCGCGAAGAGCATCGGTCGCGACAAGCTGCTTTGGGCGATCTATCTGACGCTGGTCGCCGTGACGGTGATCACCGAATCGGAAGTGGCGTGGCTGTTTCTCGCGGCAGGCCTGCTCGTCTGGTTCACGCGCTCGCCGCCCGGCTGGTTGCGCCAGCGGCGCGTCGATGCGATGGTCGCGCTGCCGGTATCGGCTACCGGCGCCTGGCTGGGTATCGCCGACTGGCCGCAGCTTGCGCAACTTGCCGCCTTCTTCGCCAAGGCCGGCGCCTTCGTGTTCGGCTCGGGCCTCGCCATCGTGCCATTCCTCTATGGCGGTGTGGTCACGGAGCACCATTGGCTCGACGAGAAACAGTTCGTCGACGCGGTTGCGGTCGCGATGATCACGCCGGGGCCGGTCGTCATCACGGTGGGCTTCATCGGTTATCTGGTGGCGGGCCTGCCAGGCGCATGCGTGGCGGCAGCCGGCACGTTCCTGCCGTGTTATCTGTTCACGGTGTTGCCGGCCCCGTACTTCAAGAAGTACGGCAAGCTGCCGGCCATTCTGGCCTTCGTCGACGGTGTGACGGCAGCCGCCGTGGGCGCGATCACAGGTTCGGTGATCGTGCTGGCCAGACGTTCGATCGTCGACGTGCCCACCGCATTGATGGCGCTGGCGACGATCGTGCTGCTGGTCCGATTCAAGAAGCTGCCGGAGCCGGCGGTCGTGGCGGGGGCCGCCGTGATTGGCTTGATGGTGTATCCGCTGTTGCATCGCTGATCGGGGAGACTGTCATGCAGTGGATTACGCGAGAACGTCCCAAGATCGACAGGGTCGCCTGTCCCTGGCTCATCGTTCGTTTCATCGACGAGCGCCCGGTGTTCCTCTACGTACCGCCGGGCGACGTGTTGCGGATCGCCGGCGAGACCGGCGCGATCCCGTACGACATTCCAGGCGTGGAATTGACGCATGTCGGCGAGTACTGCAGCTTTGACGCGTTTCTCGACAAGTACGGCCTGACCGGCGACCGGGCGCTGCAGCAGATGGCCCGCATCGTGCGGGGCGCGGATACGTCGCGGCTCGACCTGACGCCGCAGTCCAGCGGGCTCTACGCGATTTCACTCGGGCTGTCGGCGCTGTTTTCCGACGATCACGACATGCTCGAGCATGGCCTGGTCATGTACGACGCACTGTATGCGTGGTGCAGGCATTGTCAGGCCGAAAGCCATGCGTGGCCGCCGAAGATGGCGGAGTGACGCACCCGCTGTCGTGCATGCCTTCTGGCGGGAAACGCATGCTACGACGCTTCGCGCTCCGTCACCTGCTCGAGCAAATGGGCAACGAAGCGGGTGAGCTTCGGCAGCGGCCGCCGGTCGTGTCGATACACGACATGAACGGGATGCGGCCTCGGTGAATGGTCCTGCAGCACCTGTACCAACGCGCCGCTGGCCAGATCGTGGCGCACGAGGACTTCCGGTTGCAGCAACAATCCCGCGCCTGCGATCGCGGCCATCCGCAGGCCGTTGCCGTCATTGCACGTGAATACCGGTTCCGTGGACAAGTGCGGGCTGTCCTGGTCCCCGAGCTTCCAGCCGTGACGGCTGTTCCATACCGTGTGAGACAGGCAGTGATGCGCGGCCAGGTCCTGCGGCGTCTCCGGCCGCCCGTACCGGGCGAGATAGTCCGGCGACGCACAGATCACCATGCGATACAGCGTCAACGGCTTGGCAACCAGGTCGGCATCGCCCAGGTCGCCAATGCGGATCGCCAGATCAAAACCCTCGTCGATCAGGTCGACGTTGCGATTGCTCAATTCCAGTTCGACACGCACGAGCGGATACCGCCGCCGGAACGTCGCGGCCAGCGGCGCGATCACACAGGCGCCGAAGGTGATCGGCGCGCTGAGGCGCAACGTGCCGGACGGTGACGCGCGCAGCCGTTCGACCGACGTTTCGGCGATCCGCATGTGTTCGAGCGCGCGCTTGGCGTCTTCGTAAAACGCGCGGCCGGCATCGGTCAGGTTCTGGCGTCGGGTCGTCCGCTCCAGCAGGCGTGCGCCGAGGCGCTCCTCCAGTTCGCGCACATATTTGCCGACCATGACCGCCGAGATTGCCAGCCGCCGTGCTGCCTCGGTGAAGTTGCCGCCCTCCACGACGGCAACGAAGGTTTCCATCGCACGCAGTCTGTCCATATTGCGAACTATAGGTTAGTAGTGTCGGAAATTAGAGCATATTTATGGGCTCTTCGGTTCGGGGAAGAATGGCGACGTTTCCACCTGAACGCGAAAAGGAGTGTTCGATGAAGATCGTCGTAATCGGTGCCGGCGGGGACGTCGGCCGTTCCGTGGCAGATGAGCTGGCGCGTGACGGCAAGCACGAAATCATTCGTGTCGGCCGCACCCGTGGCGACCGCCAGGTCGACATCACCCGTGACGACAGCGTGGGTTCGCTGTTCGAGCAGATCGGGCGCATCGACGCCATCGTGGTCGCCGCGGGCAATGTCATTCTGGCGCCCATCGACGAGATGACGGCGGCGGATTTCCACCAAGGCCTGCAGGACAAGCTGCTCGGTCAGGTGCGTGTCGCGCTGGTGGGTCAGCATTTCCTGAGCGACGGCGGCTCGATCACGCTGACCTCGGGCATCGCGGTCGATGATCCGATCGCGCAGGGCGCCCATGCCGCAGCGTCGAATGCCGCGATCGAAGGGTTCGTGCGTGCCGCCGCATGCGATCTTCCGCGCGGGCTCCGCATCAATGCCGTGAGTCCGACCGTGCTGACGGAATCCATGGACCGGTTCGGGCCATTCTTTCCCGGCTACGAAGGCGTGCCGGCGGCACGCGTGGCATTGGCCTACCGCCGCAGTGTCGAGGGGGTGCATAGCGGTCGCATCTATCGGGTCGGTCATTGAAGTGACGGGCCCGCATGCCGGCACCTGCGGCACGCGCCGGGCCGGTACACCGGAAACCGCAGCGCACGCGTCATCGCGCTCGGGTATGCTGCGTCACTGTTGACGCGCCTGGCGAACGAATCGGGCACGACGATGCATGGCGCGGCCGATACCGCGCTGGCAGCGCCCCGTTCGCCGCGCGACGCCCCTTCGATTTCCGGAAAAAAGGACCCCTCATGGCAGAACTGGACCACGCACTTTACGAGCAGATCGGCGCGCTGAGCGAGGCCGGCGACGCGCTGGCGGAGGACGAGGATTTCGAAGGCGCGCTCGCGAAATACCGGGAGGCGTTCGACCTGCTGCCCGAACCCAAGACCCAGTGGGAAGCCGGCACCTGGCTCATGGCCGCCATCGGCGACGCGAACTTTTTTCAGGAAGACTACGCGGCCGGACGCGACAATCTCGGCTACGCGATGCGGTTTCCCAACGCGATCGGCAACCCGTTCCTGCACCTGCGGCTCGGTCAGTGCCAGTTCGAACTCGGTGATCTCGACCGCGCGGCGGACGAGCTGATGCGCGCCTACATGGGCGGCGGGCCGGAGCTTTTCGAGGACGAGGACGACAAGTACCTGCGCTTCCTGGCCACGCGGGCGGACGGGATCCAGGTGCCTTGACGGGTGCGCGGCGCGAGTCCCGGCCAACGAGCCCGACCCGCGCCCCGACGCCATGCCGCTTCATCGAAGCCGATGGCGCCCGTTCGGGCTTTGACGTATCGGCGAAGCGGAAGGGGATATCCACGCCGCGCGCGAAGCGGGTTCGACAATGGGGGTAGCGCAGCGCCGGATGCATGTCGGTGGAACCGGCACGCACGTATCAGCGTTTCCACCAATATGGAAAACGCGAGGCCGGCCGATGTTGCAGAGAGGACGTGAACAATCGATCCGAGGCCCATTGTGACGACATCTGCAACGAACGGCGTGAATGGCGTGCCATCCGAAACCCCCGACGCAACAGCGGCTTCCGGCGACGCCGAACGCGCCCCGTCGATCCTGCTGGTCGACGACGAGCCGAACGTGCTGTCGGCGCTCAGGCGCGTGCTTCGTCCCACCGGCTACGACGTCCTGACCGCCGACAGCGGCGAGGCCGCACTCGCGATCCTGGCGTCGACGGAGATCGACCTGATCGTGTCCGACATGCGGATGCCGCACATGAGCGGCGCGGAATTTCTGGCGCGCGCACGGGCGTTGTACCCGGACACGATGCGCATCCTGCTGACCGGTTATGCGGAGATCGCGTCGGTCGTGCAGGCCGTCAACGAAGGCGGCGTGTACCGCTACCTGAACAAGCCGTGGGACGATCACGACCTGCTGCTGACCATCGAGCAGGCGCTGGAACAGCGCAGCTTGCGCCGCGAAGCGGCCCGGCTGGCCGCGCTGACGGAAGCGCAGAACGACGCGCTGCGCCGGTTCAACACGGAACTCGAAACGCAGGTGCGTGCGCGCACCGAGGAGCTCGGCCAGACCGTGATGTTTCTCGAGGCCGCGCAACGCGACCTGAAAAGCAGCTTCACGGCGATGGTGCAGGTCTGCGCGAGCATGATCGAACTGCGTTGCGGCGCCGCCAGCGGCCACGCGATGCGGGTCGGCGAGATCGCGCGCCGGCTCGCGCTGGCGGCGCAGATGAGCGAGCTGCACGCGCAGGACGTCTATTTCGCGGGGCTGCTGCACGGCATCGGCAAGCTGTCGCTGCCGGACGAATTGCTGCACAAGCCGCTCACGCGGATGACGACGGACGAGCAGCGGCTGTTCCACGAGCATCCGTTGCGGGCGCAGATGGTGCTGACGCCCGTCGCGCAATTGCACAAGGTCGCGTCGATCGTGCTGCACCAGTACGAGCGCTTCAACGGGCGCGGCACGCCGGACGGGCTGATCGGGGAAGCGATCCCGCCCGGCTCGCGGATCGTGGCGATCGCCCGCGATTTCGAAGGGCTGCGCCACGGCGAAATCGGCGCGCCGCATTCGATCGAGCAGGCGATCGACGTGTTGCGTTCGCAGGCCGGCGTGCGTTACGACCCGCTACTGGTCGAGCGCTTCACCGAGCTGATGCGCGACCCCGCGAGTCTCGGCATCGCGGCATCCGTCGCCGAGATCCGGTCGGCGCAACTGCGCGAAGGCATGCGGCTCGCCGACGATCTGCGCACGCATCGCGGCGTGCTGCTGATGACGAAGGGCAGCGTGATGTCCGCGCATCAGATCGAACTCGTGCGGCGCTTCGAGACGCGCGAAGGGACGCCGTTCGACATCCTCGTGCTGGCCGGCCCGGCGGCGTCGGCGCAGGCGCCCGACGCAGGCGCGCCGCCGGCGTGACGGTCGCGGTGCGCGTTCGACCGCGCACCGCGACGATGCTTTCACCCAGCCTCGGGCGCCCGACCATGCACGGCACCTACAACGTCCCGCTTGTCCTGCTGTCGCTCGCGATCGCGACGCTGGCCTCCTACACGACGCTCGACCTCGCGGCGTTCATTTCGCTGCTCGACAACCCGAAGCTGAAGCGGGCCTGGCTGGCGGGCGGCGCGGCGGCGATGGGCACCGGCATCTGGTCGATGCATTTCGTCGGCATGCTCGCGTTCTCGCTGCCGATCCCGCTCGGCTATGCATGGCAGGGCACGGGCATCTCGCTGGCGATCGCCGTGCTCGTGTCGTACTTCGCGCTGAACGTCGTCACGCGCGCGCGGCTCGGCTGGCGGCGGCTGTGCGCGGGCGGCGTGCTGATGGGCGGCGGGATTGCCGGCATGCATTACACGGGCATGGCCGCGATGCACATGCAGCCGGCCATTCGTTACGATGCCGCGCTGTTCGCCGCATCGATCGGCATCGCGGTGATCGCATCGACGGCCGCGTTATGGATCGCGCAGGCATTGCGCGCGCGGCAGGCGCGCCACGCGACCGTGCAGCGCATCGGCGCGGCCGTCGTCATGGGCGTGGCCATCACCGGCATGCACTACACGGCGATGGCCGCCGCACATTTCGCGCCGGATGCACGGTGCGGCGCCGCGCAAGGGGTCGACGCGCCATGGCTCGCGACGACGGTCGCGCTGTTTACGATGGCGACGCTGGTTGTCACGCTGATGCTGTGCCGTTTCGATGCGCGCACCACCTTCCTGCGCGGCATGACCGACACGCTCGAGCGGCTTGTGCGGTTGCGAACCGACGAACTCGAACGCGCGCTGCGCCGCTACGAGCAGACGACGCAGATGCTGCAGCGCACGCGCGAGAACATGGCGGCCGAGATCGACGAACGCAAGGCCGCGCACGCGCAGCTCGAACAGGAGAAGGACGAACAGCGGCGCCTGCTGCATGCGCTCGCGGAAACGCACGAGCAGTTGCTGCAGTCGGAAAAGCTCGCGTCGATCGGCCAGCTCGCGGCCGGTGTCGCGCACGAGATCAACAATCCGATCGGCTTCGTCAGCGCGAACCTCAATACGTTGAAGGCATGGGTGCGCAACCTGCTCGACGTGATCGCCGCGCACGAAGCCGCGCTGCCGCAGCTCGATCCGACCAGCCGCGACACGCTGACAGCCGTGCGCCGGGCCGCGGATCTCGACTACGTCCGCGACGAGATCGTGACGCTGATCGACGAATCGATCGACGGCGCGCTGCGGGTGCGGCGCATCGTGCAGGACCTGCGCGATTTCTCGCGCCCGGCCAGCGACGAATGGCGCGTCGTCGATCTGCACGCGGGGCTCGAGAGCACGCTCAACGTCGTCCACAACGAACTCAAGTACAAGGCCGACGTCGTGCGCGACTACGGCGATATCCCGCCCGTCGAATGCCTGCCGTCGCAATTGAACCAGGTATTCATGAACCTGCTGGTCAACGCGGCGCAGGCGATTCCCGAGCATGGCGTGATCACGATCCGCACGTCGAGCGACGGCGATCAGGTGTCGATCGAAATCAGCGATACCGGCGCGGGCATGACGCCCGACGTCATGCGGCGGATCTTCGATCCGTTCTTCACCACGAAGCCGGTCGGGCAGGGCACGGGGCTCGGGCTGTCGGTGTCGCACGGGATCGTCGAGCGCCATCGCGGCACGATCGACGTGACGAGCGCGCCGGGGCGCGGGACCACCTTCCGGATCCGCTTGCCGGTCCGGCGCGCCGTCGACCGCGCGAGTGCGGCGGCGCTGGAGCAACGCGCGTGACGCGATCGCCGCCCGCCGCTCGCGGGAACCCGCCGCGCGCGTCGCGCGTCACGCCGGTCGCTTGCGGCGCTGACGACGAAAGAAATGCCAGAACATCGCGCTCGCGTCCGGCCCCGTCGCGGAATGGAATGGCTCGCGCGGGTCGCCGCCGCTCCATGCATGCGGCAGCCGGTGGACGATGCACACCCTGACGACGAGCCGCCCGGCCTTCAGATAATCGACGTAAGCGGCATCGTCTCGCGCGTAGCTGTGTTGTTCGCCGACGCGGATCGCGCCGTGTTCGTCGACGAGCCGGTTGAGCCGCGCGAATGCGATGCCGAGCTGCGTCGCGTTCCGGTCGGTGACGACCGTATCGAGCGCGCCGTGCACGACGAGCGCCGGCATGCCCGGATAGGACGCGACGTCGGCGCAGGCGTCGAGCGCATCGAGCGGGTCGTCGCGGATGCCGCGTCGCATCAGGCTCATCGCGGCCATCGCCGACGACGGCGGGGCAATGGCCGGCCCCGAGTGCAGGCCCACCGCCGCGAAACGCTCGGGATACCGAATCGCCAGTGCCGCCGCGAGCCCCGCGCCGGCCGACAGGCCCGCCACGTAGATCCGGTCGCGATCGAAGCCATGGTGCCGCACGATCGCATCGACCAGCGACACGACGGCCGCGGCTTCGGACTGCGTCGCATCACCGTGCCAGTGCCAGCAGCGGTGCGCATGCGCGGTCTTGGCCTGCTCGGGAAACAGCACGGCGAACCCCGCACGCTCGGCGAGGCGGCACATGCGCGTGCCCGCTGCAAACGATTCGGCGGTCTGCTTGCAGCCGTGCAGCATGACGACGACCGGCAGCGCGGCTGTCGCGGCCGGCGCGGCGGGAAGATAGAGCGCGTACGCCAGATGATTGACGAGGCGGCCGGCGCTCGGGCCGGCGGAGTGAAACGAGCGCAGCCACGTGCCGGGCGGCGTGTCGGACGCCGCGCGTGCGGCATGCGCGGTGCGCGTGCGCTTGGCGGAACGGACGCTGGCCGCCGGCGTGGGGGCCCGTCGAGTGATTTTCCCGGCGGTTTTTTGCGGCGTCTTGGCGGAAGCGACTTTCGGTGCGGCCTTTTTGGCGGCCGGCCGCGTCCTGCCGGCCACCTTCTTCGGCCGCGCACCGGTCGCGATTGAGAGGAGTTCGAGAGGCCGCAGCCAGAGGCTGGATCGTTTCCTGGGCATATGCAGTTTCGTGCCGGCTGCCGGCTGCCGGCCGCGGCAGTGCGAGGCGGCCGGATTCGCCGTCGGGATGAAAGTCGACCGGCTGCGGAGCAAGGTTCGTGCTGCCGCCCGCGACCGCAGCGGAACCGGGCGGCCGAGCGCATGCAACGGAAAAACGCGATCCTGCGTCGCGGCGGCGATTCGACCCGGCCAAGCGGAATGGTAACCGTCCGATGTGACTTGTGTGCGAACCGCAATGCCGAAGTCCGCTTCCACCCTGCCGCGCGCAGCGCTACCGGCGATCCAGCAGCGTGTCGCTCAGTACCGCGAACGCCGCGCCCGGCAACGCATTCAGATGTTCGACCACGCGGCTGACCGGATAGAACGACTCGACCGCATCGTCGAGAATGCCGATGCCGATCAGTTCGACGCGCCGTGCGCGCAACGCGTCGACGCGTGCGTGCAGGTCGGTGCGCAGGATCGCCGGGTGGCCGTCGCCGGTGGCCGGGGAGCCGTCGGACAGCACCATCAGGATGCGCCGGCGTGCGCGCGTCGACAACAGCCGTTCCGCGGCCCAGCTCAATGCCTCGCCGTCGGGATTCTCGTGGCCGCATTCGAGGCACGCGATGCCGCTCGGGTTGTCGGAATCGAACCGCTTGTAGACCCGCAGGTCGAGCCGTTCGACGAACCGGTTGTAGCCGAACGTGCTGTGACCGTCGTCGATCCAGCGCTGGTAGTGCGCGCGCATCGCCGCATCCTCGGCGGAACTGTAGCCGAGCACTTCGCACGCGAAGCCGAGCTGAATCAGCGCGTCGCACAGCGCGGCCGCGCAGAGCGTCGCGAGTTCGATCTTGCTGCCCGCCATCGAGCCGCTGCAGTCGATCAGCAGGCTGACCGCCGCGTCGCGCCCGGGCGTCGCACGCCTGACGCGAAACGGCGTGCGGTAGCCGGGGGACGTCGCGACGCGGGCGAGCGCCGCACGGTCGAGATCGCCGCGCTCCTGTTCGCGCTTCCAGCGGGTGTGCTCGTCCACCTTCAGCGCCCGTTCGAGCTGCCGCTTGAGCGCCCCGGTCTGGGCGCGGGCCGCACCAAGCAGACGATGCCAGCGCGCCGGTTCGCCGCGGCCGGTGAAGTCCGCCACCGTGTCGAATGCGGTGGTCAGCGGGACCGACAGCAGCGGCCGGTTCTCCGTCGACAGGCGGATCGCGCCGGCGGATGCATCGCCCGGCGTCGGCGGTTGCGCCGACGTTGCCGTGTCGGCGATCGTCGCGGCGCCGGATTCGGCGGCGGCAGGCGCGCGCGCATCGTCCGCCGCGCCCTGGCCGTCCGGGTCGAACTCGGCGGCGATCGCGTCGCTGTCGATCGTGCTGCCCGGATCGGCCGTGAACATCATGTTGTTGGCGCCGGCCGACGCCAGCGCGCGCACGCGTTCGACGATGCGCCGCGCCGCGCGGATGCTGTCGGCCGTCGACGTCGCGGCGCGCGCTTCGTCGACGACATCGTCGCAGGCGGCCAGCGTCGCGTCGAGCGACGGCAGGCGCTCGACGGCTGCGGGCCGTTCGTCCCACAACGCGCGCTCGATGCGCCACAGCAGCTTGTCGCGCCATGCGACGCGCGGCCACCGGCGCAGCGTATCGGCGCCGGTCACTGTCCGCATCCGGCGCAGGAATGCCTGCGCGCCGGGATAACGCGCGACGAGGCACGCGGCTGCGCGGCGGTCGTCGATCGCCTGCGCGAGCGCGCGCACGGCGGGCGATGCGAGCGCGGCCACGGTGTCGCTGGCGCCGAAGCGCAGGCGCGCCGCATGCAGGTCGACGAAGCCGGTGAGGGCAGCGTCGTCGATCTCGCCGGCGAGCCATCTGTCGGGCAGCACCAGCACGTCGTGCTCGATGGCCGGGCCGTGGCTCGCGAACCGCACGTCGATGCCGTGCCGTTGCGCGAGCGTGCGCGCGAGGCGGCCCAGACGCTGCGCGCGTGCGTCGTCGTCCCGGTTCATCGGCTTCACCCGTCCACGTCGATGTAGTGACGGATGATGGTGCGAATCAGGTCGGCGTCTTCCGTGTCGACTTTCGCGTAGATCGTCGGGCCGGCGGCGGCTTCGGGGTCGCCGGTACGCAGCATCAGTTCGGCCCAGTCGAGCAGGCGCCGTGTCGAGAACGCGCTCGCCAGATCCTCGCGAACGAACGCGGCGCGGCAGTCGGCCGCGATCGCGGCGAGCGTGTCGGCCATCGCGGGCGACATCGCCGCGCCGAAGGTCCGCTGCAGCACGTGCGCCTCGTCGGCCGGCGGCAGATAGTCGAGGTGGTACACGCGCCAGCGGTCGAGGAACGCCTCGTTCATCACGTTGGCGCCCTGGTACAGGTGGCGGAACCGTCCCATCGCCCCCACCGCGTTGGCGGTCGCGAACAGCCGGAACGACGGATGCGGGGCGACGATCTCGTTGCCTTTCTCCTTCAGCAGCAGGCTGCCGCCCGGCTCGAGCACGGCGGTCAGCACCGCGAGGATCGCCGGTTCCGCGAAGTCGATCTCGTCGACGATGAGCCACAGGCCGTCGCGCATCGCCGTCGGCAGCACACCGTCGATCCAGACCGTCTCGCCGCCCTTGACGGTCCAGAAGCCGACGAAGTCGCCCACCGTCGTCTGGCCGTTCATGTTCGAGCGCAGCACGCCGTGGCCGGTCTGTGCGGCGGCCTGTTCGATCAGGCTCGTCTTGCCGGTGCCCGTATGGCCGATCAGCAGGACGCGGCGGTTCTCGACGACATCCTCGAGCACGCTCGTCGCCCGCGCGGTAAACAGGTAGGCCGGATTCGGCGGCGGTACGAGCGGCCCGCCGGGGCCGCGCGGCATCGGCACGCCGCCGACGCGCGCGAGGTGGGCGGCATCGGGGCCCGCGGCCGGTCGCGACGCATGCGCGCGACGCAAGTCCTGCATGAACCCGTCGCGATGCGCGGGCGGTGCGCGGTCGTCGGACGCGCGCCGCACGAAGCCTTCCCGAAGCCACTTGTGCAGCTTCGCGTCGAGATTGTCGGCGTCGACGACGGTATCGACCGACGTGCTGCCGTCGGGCCGGTGATGCTGGATGCGGAACAGGTGCGCGCGCTCGGAGCGGCTGACGAGCCATTGTCCGGCGGACGGGTCGGCCGGGTGCCGGTAGACGCCGAGTACCGGCGGCGCGGAGGAGGGGGCGGCGGGTGCATTCATGGTGGCGGACGGGCGTGGTCGGTCAGCGCTTCATGGCTTCGATGCATCGTGCCGATTGTATAGGCTTGCCGAGCGAGAGGTCGTGCTGGCGTTGCCGGGTTTCCCGGGTTGGGGGCGATCGTCCGGACGACCGACCTGATCACGGCGTTGCCGCGTCATGTCGGCCAGACCCTGGCTCAGGCGAGCGGCCTGGCGGTTCATGCCTGCCCGGTCCCGGTCGAAGGCTTCGCGGTACGGCAGCATTGGCAGGCGCGCGATCACCACGAGGCCGGCGACCGGTGGCTGCGCGGCGTCGTGATTCGACCGTTCGGTGCGGCGCCCTGACCGGCGGCTTCGGCGTTCGGGATCGACACAGGACGTCGCGCGGCGGTTTCCGGGCGGTAGCCGTATCAGGCCCGATTCGTCGTTTCGACGCCGAAGCGGTCCACCACGAATTCGGTGAAGCTGCGAAGCTTCGGTGATTTCCGCGTCTCTTGCAGATAAAGCAGCGTCATCGATCGTTCGGGAGCGGCGAAGTCCGGCAGGATCTCGATGAGGCGCTGCTCGCGAATGTCGTCGCGTATCAACATCGAAGGAAGCATCGCGATACCGAGCCCGCTCAATGCCGCCCGGCGCAACGCATCCGCACTGTCGGTCTTCAGTCTGCCGTCCACGGCGACGCTCATCGGCCCGTCCGGACCTTCGAGCATCCATCGCGATTGCGCCGCGTGCCACGCCGATCGAGGCGGATAGGCATACGTCAGGCATTGATGCTCGCCAAGCGTGTGCGGGGTGGTCGGTGCGCCATGTTCGGCAACGTACGCGGGCGATGCACAGAGCACCAGCCGGTACGGCGCGAGCGGACGCGCGACCACGTCCGCGCCGGCGAACGCGCCGATGCGAATCGCTGCCTCGAAACCCTCATCGAACAAATCGGCGAGCGAATCGGTGGCGACGATATCGAGCTTGATCTCGGGGTAGCGCCGGTAATAGTCCGGGAGCGCGGGAATCAGGCACTCGTTCGTAAACACCACGGGTGCCGTCACGCGCAAGCGCCCGCGCGGCTGCTGCAGATGATCGAGCGCCAGCCGCTCCGTATCGTCGACCAGACCGAGGACTTCGACGCATCGCGCGTAGTAGGCGTGGCCGAACGCGCTGACTTTCTGCTTGCGCGTCGTGCGGTGGACGAGGACCGTGCCCAGGCGGCTTTCCAGCGCCTGCAGGTAGTTGCCGACCATGGTCGGCGACAGATCGGACGCTTGCGCGGCCGCGGTCAGGCTACCCGTTTCCACGATACGGACGAATACGGCCATCGCCTTGAGGAGATCCATTGCGCAATGGTACTGGATTCTGTTTCAAGGCGACGCGCGTTGATCGGCCGCCGCTTCGGTCATACATTGCGACATCCACGCGAAAGGAGGGCAGCCATGCTGTATGAACTCACGACGTTGTCGTGTCCGCTTACAGACCAGGATAGGGTGTCGCGCCGCGCGCATCGCTGGGTATCCGATGCCGGCGCGCCAGGGAGGCTACTGGGCGCATGGCGCACGGAGATTGGCGAGTTGTCGCGGATCGTCGTGCTGAGGGGCTTCGACACGACGGATGAATTGCAACACGAACGCAACCGGGCCTTGAGCGCCGGGCAACCTTTCGGGATTGAAAGCGCGTCCGTTCGATTGACGATGGAAAGCTATGCGCTGTTTCCTTTTCTACCCGAGATCGAACCGCGGGTATTCGGCGATTTCTACGAGATTCGCCGCTACTGGCTGAAAGCCGGCGGTATCGCGCCGACCATTTCCGCGTGGGAACGGGCGGTGGGCCCGGCCAAAGACTATACGTCGCATCTCGTTTGCAACATGTACGCGCTCGATGGACCGCCGCGTATCGTGCACATCTGGGGATTCTCGAGTCTGGAAGAGCGGATGGCGTTGAGAAAACGGCACTACGCGGCGGGTCTCTGGCCACCGGCCGGCGGCCCGGAACAGATCGAAAGGGCGACCTCGACGATCGCGTTGCCGGAGGCGTGGTCGCCGTTGCATTGAATGCGCCGCCGGCGCAGGCCGTTTTGGGGGCAGTGCGCCGATCGGTCACGCGCCGGCTGTATTGCCGCGATTGCCCGACCGGGCGGTGAGCGCCGGTGACTTCGCTCGAGCTGGACGGATCGGGCGGAGAAGCGCGGTGCGACGGTGGGCGCCGCTCGCGCGAGCCTCGACGAGCGATGCTAGGCGATCGTGCCGGATACGGCATCGAGCAGCCAGCTTGCGACGCGCCGGCTCGCGTGGCTGCGGCTGCTCGCGCGTCGTTGGATCAACGATGTTTGCGCGAGACATGCGAGCGGCATCGCGTCGAATTTCACCAGCTCGCCGGCAGCCAGATGGTCCGCAACCAGCGACTGGCGCGCGAGCGCGACGCCGGCGCCGCGGCGGGCAGCCTCGATCATCAACCCTGCGTCGTTGAACACGATCCGCCTGCGCGGTTGCCGGATCTCGCATCCGTTGAGTTCATGCCACGTGTCCCACGACTGGTGGCGCGATCCGCCGAGACGGCTGCAGTCGTCCTCGAGCAACCTCATCCCCGCGAACGGCTCCGCGCGACACGCAGGGCTTGGCCGGTTGCCCGGCGCGTGGACCGGTACGAGCACGTCGTCGGCTGCCGTCATCCGTTCTCCCGGCATGCCCGCCTTCGGATGCAGGCGGATCGCGAGATCGAATTCGCCGTCGTCGATCGCGACGATCTCGTCCGACACGTGCACCTCGAGACTGATGTCTTCGAATGACAGGGACAGCGCTTCGAGCCGGGGAGCGAGCCAGCAGTGCGCGAACGACGAAACGACGGACAGGCGGACCGTTTCCCGGCGATCGGCGAGCCGGCTGTCGGCTCTCGCGAGCGTTCGCAGCACGCCTTCCGCCGTGGCCAGATAGGCCAGGCCATCACGGGTGAGCGCGAAGCGGCCCTGCTCTCGATGGATCAGGCACGTCCCGAGGCGCGTTTCGAGCGCGGCCACGCGCTGGCTGATCGCACTCTGCGACACGCCTATTTCGACAGCCGCCTGCCTGAAGCTCTTCAGCCGGGCGACAGCCTCGAAGGCCCGAAGCAAGTGCGTTTGGGGCGGATCACGGCGTACGGGCATCATCAGACCTTATAGCTGATAAGAAAAACGCGATCGACAGCGACCATCCGGACCCATAGATTACCCGGACGGAATCAAAAGACAAGGGAACGGCGATGACGAATCAGTTCGAGATGCTGGCGCGCTGGACCGCTTGGGCGAATGAGCGCATGTATCAGGCATGCGCCGGCCTTTCATCGGATGAGTATTTTCTCGCACGCGCATGCGCGTTCGGCTCGATCCACCATACGCTCAATCATCTGCTTGCCACGGACCGCATCTGGCTCGGCCGGCTCTCCGGGGAGGGCCACGCCATCCCGGCCCTGGACTTTGTCGTCTGCGACGATTTCGACAGCCTGCGGACCGAACGGCGAGCCGAGGACGAGCGGCTCGCGCGCATCGTCGGCGCTGTCGCGCGCAACGACCTGAACGCCGACGTGAACTACACGAGCATGGACGGAACGCCGCAGCGCAAACCGCTCGGGCTGGTCCTTTCCCATCTTTTCCTTCATCACGCGCACCATCGCGGTCAGGTTCATGCGTTGCTGTCGCAAACGCCCGTTGCGCCGCCCGCGCTCGACATCACGTATTTTCCGCTCGGGTGATCCAAGCTCGAGTGGAAAGAGCGGCGCGTGCGGGCGGAAAGTGCGACGATCAGGTGTACTGGATGTGCCGCGCCGCTCACGTGATCGGCCACTGCAGGATCACGATCCCGTCGTTGTAGTCGCGGTCGGCGCCGTCTTCGGCGCCGAGCCAGCCGAGCCAGACGGTATCGCCGGCGGACAGCGGCGCGAGCCGCGCATCGGTCGCGGATGGCCGGCCGTTGGCCGACGCGTCGATCCGGATCCTGCCGCCGCGCGAGTTCAGCGTGAACTGCCTGACGCCGTCGTTGCCGTTGCCCGCGAACGACGCGGCCGGTTCCGGTGCGTCGTCGATGAACAGCTTCAGGTCCTGCCGGTCGGCGGCATTCGCGTAGAAGGTCGCCTTGAAATCGGTATTCGGCGGCAGCGTGAAGCTGCCGTTGCGGTCGGACGACGGCTTGAAACCGGGCTGCTTCGTGTCGGGCCGGCTGCCGGCGATCTCGATCGTCGTTTCCCAGCGGAAGTAACCGGACACCGCGCCGTCGCGATCGAGCACCGCGAAATCGGCCGTGCAGGTGGTGGTGCCGGCCGCCAGCACCTCGCTGCGCCACACGTGGTCTTTCATCGGCCGGCACGACGGATGAAGCAGGTCGTCGCCGTCCGGCACCGGCTTGGCGGCATCGCGCACTTCCGCTTCGATCGGCGCGACGATGCCGGCGTCCTTCAACGCGAACCGGATGAACAGCACGCTCAGCTCCGCGCGCAGCGCCAGCGCGGTTTCGCGCAGATGAAGCTCGTCGCCGGGAGACAGGCCGGCAAACAGCCGGTTGTCGTTGTGGCCGACCTGCCCGGCGTCGCCCGGGCTCAACACGTAGATGTGCCGGCCGTCGATCACGGTCGGCGCATCGGCGTTCCGGCTCGCATCGGGGTGGGCCGACAGCAGCGTGACGGCGTCGACGACCGCGAGCACATCGCAACGAAGACCAGACATGAGCACCTCCTGCGCAACAAGGGGGCGGCACGGGCAGCCGTCGCGCGGCCGCCCGCCTGCCGCGATCAGTTATGGATCGAGATGAACGGATCCCACGAGAAGCAGCCCTGGCTCTGGCAGTTGCGATCGATGATCTGGAACTGGAAGTGGTAGGTCACGCGGCCGACCTTCAGGCATTCCGACGACCAGTAGTAGTTCGCGACTTTCTGGCACGTCGGCACTTCCGGCTTGCTGGTGTTCGGCACCGGGATCGACGCTTCCGCCACCCGCGGCGTCGGCGTCGAGATCAGGTCGTTGCCGACGTTGCCGATGAACTTGTAGAACACCACCTGGTTCTCGAAGCCCAGCGACAGGCTCGTTTCACGCCAGCGGATCAGGTCGCCGACCTGCGCTTTCAGATCGAGCTCGCCGCCTGCCTGCCCGGAGATGACGTTGTCCTGGTTGGTCACCATATAAACATAACGCCAGTCGATCAGCGTCGGAGCGGCCGGGTTTTTGCTGGGATTCGGATATTTTTTGAGAATGGTTTCGGTATCGAACGAAACGAGCACATCGGTAACGCGTGACATGGAAGCTCCCGTTTGAAGTAATGGGACTTATCGTTGCGCGAATTGCTTCGTGCGGCCGCCATCGCCTTGTGCCGCAAGGATTTGCTCCGGAGGCGGCAGGTGCTGAAGCGACGGCGAATGCAGATTATCCCGTTCGGTTAATTATGGAAGCTGTAAAAGTAAACAGGTCGTTATGATTAAATCGATTGGTAATTTTAAAATCGGAATCAATCGATTCGATACGCCACATAAATATGGCGACATTGAATCTGTTAATCGATTGACCGATTATCGGCGGGGAGGAGGAAACGCGGGCGGGCCGTTTACCGGTAGGTCCACAGCCGGTGCAGCACGAACGTCGTCGGCGGGATCAGCAGCGCGATCGCGACGATGCTCATCCCGCGCGACAGGTCGAGTGCTTCGGCGCCGCGCGCCAGCAGCATCGTCTCGACGAAGCCGACCAGCGTGACCGCGAGAAAGCGCACCAGGTTGCGCGTGCGCACCGTCGACGCGAAGCTCCACAGCGTATTCGCGAGATACGAGAACGCGGTCGCGCACAGGAAGGCGACCGCGTTCGCGGCCACCAGCGTCGCGTCGAACAGCGCGAACATCGCCGCGGCGACCAGCGTGTGGAGCGCGGTCGAGCACAGCCCGGACACGCCGAAGCGCACGAGCCGCGTGCGTTCGGCGTGGAGCAGGTCGATCATGGCGGCGCGCATGCGTCAGCGGGCGCCGATCCGCGCGCGGGTCGGCTGCGTGCGGCGGCGGGCGGCCTGGCGGCGCGCGTCGCGCGCCACCGGCAGCTCGATCACCTTGGCGTGCACCTGGTAGCGGCGGCGGATCAGGTAGACGGGCCGTTGCTTCGACTCGTCGTAGATTCGCCCGATGTATTCGCCGACGACACCGATCCCGATCAGTTCGATGCCGCCAATGAACAGCGTGACCGAGATCAGCGACGCGTAGCCGAGCACCGGATTGCCGAACAGCAGCGTGCGGAAGATGATGAACGTGCCGTACAGGAACGCGAGCGCGGCGATGCCGACGCCGATGTAGGTCCAGCTGCGCAGCGGCACCGTGCTGAAGCTGGTGATGCCTTCCAGCGCGAAATTCCACAGCTTCCAGCCGGAGAACTTCGAGTGCCCGGCGCTGCGCGGGTCGCGCTGGTACTCGACGATCACGGTCTTGTAGCCGACCCACGCGAACAGCCCCTTCATGAAACGGTGCCGCTCGGGCAGGCTGCGCAGCGCATTCACGACCCGGCGATCCATCAGCCGGAAATCGCCGACGTTCTCCGGCAGTTTCACGTCCGACAGCATGTTGTGCACACGGTAGTAGATCGCGGCGGCGGTGCGCTTCGCGAACGAATCGCACGCGCGGTTGCTGCGTTTCGCCGCGACGACTTCCGCGCCGTCGCGCCAGTGCTCGATCATCACGGGGATCAGGCTCGGCGGATCCTGCAGGTCGGCGTCGAGCGGAATCACCGCGTCGCCGGTGGCTTCGTCGAGGCCGGCCGTCAACGCCGCTTCCTTGCCGAAGTTGCGGGTGAGGTCGATCACGCGCACGCGCGGCTCGGTGGTGCCGATCCGGACCAGGCGCTCGAGCGTGTCGTCGCGGCTGCCGTCGTTGACGCAGACGATCTCGAAGCGGATCGCGTCGATGGCCGTCAGCAACGGCATCACGACGTCGAAGAAGCGCTCGACGGCCTCGCCTTCGTTATAGAACGGCACAACCAGCGAAACGAGCGGTGTGTAGCGTGGTTCCCGCATGATGACTCCCCTTGTCATGTCGCGTCACCGGTCGGCGCCGATGGTCGGGCGGCCGGTGCGGCGCATTCCGTACGCCGGGCGGTGGTGCGGCCGGACCGGATGCGTGAATCCGGTATCGGTCGAGTGGTCGTGCGCGTCGGGCATCGACGGCACGTCGTGTCTTTCCTGCGCGATCCGGCCGACGAGCAGCGCGAGCGACGCCAGCGTGACGAGCGGCATGAACTGGAACGGCAGATGCGGCATGACCGCGAGGCCGGCGAACGGCATCAGCCACAGCAGCATCAGCCATTCGCGATCGAAGCGCCGCCAGCCGTGGGTCCATGCATAGCGGGCGTACCACGCGATCACGAGGCCATACCAAGTCAGGTCGTAGTCGTACAAATACGGGCTGACGAGCAGGCACGCGCATACGAGCGTCGCGGCGCGCAGCGCATAGGAGCACGCGCCGCGCCATGCGTAGACGACGGCGATCGCGGCGACCGCGGCCGACAGCAGTTGCAGGCCGCGCGCGACGAGCACGGGCCAGCCGGCCATCGTCGCGAGCGCGAACACGGACGGCATGCGCGCGAGCTTCGCGTGACCGGTGCCGACGACCGCGTAGACGTTGCCGATCACGTGCGCGAACGTGATCCACGGGCCGATGCCGAACGCGAGTGTCGCGAGCGCGACGCTGCCGGCGATCGTCGCGGCCCACGCGGCCAGCGCGCGCCACTGGCCCGCGCACAGCAGCGCGAGCGGGAACAGCACCGCGAGCTGCGGCTTCATCGTCAGCAAGCCGAAGCAGATGCCCGCCACCGCAGGCCGGCGGTTCAGCGCGAGCAGGCCGCCGCCGGCGAGCATCGCGGTGAAGAGGCTGGTCTGGCCGACGATCACGGTGAGGAATGCGCCCGGGAACGCGAGCGCGCACAGCCAGGCGGCATCGCGCTGGACGATCGCGTGGATCGTCGCGGCGAACAGCGCATACGTGACGGCGAGCCACAGCACGAGCGCAAGCGTGTACGGCAGCCAGCCGAGCGGCAGCACGAGCAGCAGCATCGTCGGCGGATAAAGCCACGGCAGCGCGCCGCCCGCGAGCGTCATCGTCGGGACGGCCAGCTTCTGGACCGCGAACAGCGCGGGGAAATGCCACGCGTCGGCGCCGTGGCCGTGCGCGGCGAGCCACGCGGCGCTCCAGATCGGCGAGAAGTCCTGCGACAGCGGTTCCAGCGCGCCGTTGTGCGACAGGAGCACGCGCGTCACGTAGATCACGATGAACAGCAGTTCGGTCAGCAGCGCGGCGGCCGCGTAGAGGCGCACGCGGTCGCGATTGAGCCAGTGCGGGTAGCGGCGCGGGCCGGCGATCGGCAGCTCCGGATGCACGTCGACGGATGCATGCAGGTGACGGGCGAACGCAGGCGTTTTCATCGTGCGCTCCCGGATGCGAGCGCCGTGCGGCGCACGACGACGAACAGCACCGCGAGCAGCACGATCGGCCCGATCTGCGGCAGCTTCATCAACCGGTTCAGCATCTCGAAGATCGGCAGCAGCCACGCGAGCACGAGGATGCCCTGGTCGCCCGGCAGCCAGCCCTCGTCGAGACCATGCGCGATCAGGCAGAAGACCGCGATGCCGAGCCACGTCAGTTCGTAGTTCCACAGATACGGCGTGGTCAGCAGCGTGGCGACCGCCAGCACCGCGCCGCGCAGGCGCATGTCGCGCGTACGGCGCCACACGCCGACGGCCGCGGCGATCGCGAGCAGGGCCACCGCCGCCTGTGCCGCGAGCGCGGCGGCCACCGGTGCGCCCGCGAGCCGCAACGCGGCGAACGGCGTCGGCGACGCGAGCCAGTACGACGCAAGCATGAAGTGCTGCTCGCGTACCGTCGACATCGCATGCGACAACCCGTGCAGCGCGGCCGGGCCGGCCAGTGCGACACCGGCCGCCGCGAACAGCGCCGCGCTGATCGCCGCCGCCGCGAACGTGCGCCAGGCGCGCGTCGCGATCAGCACGAACGGGAACACCACGGCCAGTTGCGGCTTGATCGCGAGCAGGCCGATCAGCACGCCGGCCACGACGGGGCGCTTGCCGAGCAGGTGCAGCGCCAGCGCGGCGAGGCCGGCGGTCAGGATGCTGTTCTGCCCGAACAGCGCGGACATGCACACGGCCGAGTACGCGACCACGACGAGCGCCGCCGCGCGCGGCACGGGGAGGTGCGCGCGCAATCCCGACAGCCTCGAGACGGCGAACGCATAGCATAAAAGACTGCCCGCGAAAAAGAGGAAGTAAGCGGGCAGGAAAGGCACGAGGGCAACCGGCGCGATGAACAGCAGCATCGTCGGCGGATAGAGCCAGGGAAGCGGCCGGTGTTGAAGAAACGCACCGAAGTGCGCGAACTCGGCCTGCACGAATGACGAAGGGTCGTAGGCCGATGCGGCATGGCCTTGCAACACGAGATGGGAAGCAGTCCAGAAGACCGAGAAATCGGTGCCCGGACGGGCGATGGCGCTCGACGTGAAGCCGTCGGTCACGACGCCCCACACCACCAGCAGCGCGGCGAAGAGCATCAGCATGATGCAGCTGTACGGAATGATCCGGTCCGCCGTCAGCCATTGAGCGCAGCGGATGGCGCGATCGCGCGTTTCACGATTGGCTGTGTACATGATGCCCCGTATGTCGTGGTGGCTGCGTGGTCTGTCGCGGCCGTCTGATGTTGTCGTGCCTGCGGATCGAATCGCGTTGAAACCGCGTTGTCCGGTGAATTCATTGTTGAAGAAAAAATCGTGCGATGCAAACCACGCACTGGCAGACGATATGGGGACTGTCGAATAACGGGCTTGAAAACCCCGTTTTCAGGTATGAGAAATCCACGCGATCGGGTTTCATGTTTCCGGCGTGAAACATTCCGCGATTTTTACCGGCGTTGCAGCCCGCCGAACGCGCGGCACGCGACCGGCTTACCGCGTCCGGGAAAGTCCCAACGAAATTTTTTCCGGCCTTTGTGCAGCGCGACGACCGACATTCGGACCAGCCGCACCGGCGTCCCCGGATCGTTCAAATTTGAAACATATCGGTCATCGGGCCTGGGTCAGGGGAATGCCGGCATCGCTGGAACCCTTGACACGCCTCGATTTCGCTGAGCATGGCCTGCTCTTTGCGTAAGCGTTGGCACGGCAGTCGACGATGGGGCGACCGGCGGTTCTGAAGGCAGACACATGGAACCGGCCTCGGCGCCACATGCGGAAAAAATGACCGGAGCGCGCAGGGGAATACACAGCGCCAGGTCGACGAACCGCGCAAACGATCGTCGATCGACTTATCAGACCCGGAATCTTCAGGGCAATAAGACATCGGCATGGCAGCAGACGGGGAATAAAAATGAAAGACCACAGCACATCGCGGCTCGCAATCCGCGTTAAAAACATATTGCGGATTTGCCGGGCATTCGTTTCCCGGTCAACTGGATTCCATGCGTCGAATGGCCGTCGTGCCGTTCCGGTCGCCCGGCCAGCCCGGTTCATCCGGATGGTCGCTCCGTATCCGCCTCTCTCGCGCTCCGCTTCACTGATTCCCGTTCGCACGGACGACGGTGTGCATCCCCGTTCCCGCCGCTGAGCGTCGCGTTTCGATTTTCTTGTAGTGCCGGTGGTGCCCGTCCCCGACGTCGCGATCGACGAAGGGAATTCAATAGTAGTCCGAAAGGAGAGTAATCATGTCAAGAGTCATCGAAAAGATCGCGTGGTTGATCCGGGATCAGCGAGGTGTGACGGCCATCGAATACGGCCTGATCGCCGCGCTGATCGCAATCGGCATCGTCGTCGCGCTGACGGCGATCGGTACGGATCTGAAGACGGTGTTCAGCACGGTCGCGGCGGATCTGGACTCGATAGTAGCGGGCATCTGATGGACGGTACGGCGAACGGCTCGTCCGCTTCGTTCGTCGGCACCACACGGCATCAACAACCTGCCTCGACGTATCGATGCACGGTCATCCGACCAGCCGGTGCTCGAGGGTTTTGAAAGTCACCACGAAAGGAGATTCACCATGTCCAAGTTCATTCAACAAGCCGGCCGTTTCGTTCGCGACGAGGACGGCGTGACCGCCATCGAATACGGCCTGATCGCCGCACTGATCGCCGTCGGCATCATCCTGGCGCTGTCGACCATCGGGAAGGACCTGAAGACCGTGTTCAGCACGATCGCGGCCGACCTGGATTCCGCGGTTGCCGGTATCTGATGGACCGTGCCGCGGACGGCTCGGCCGGTGCAGTGCTCGAGCCGTCCCCGGCCATTCAGTCAACCTGGAACCGGAGACCATCATGGCAGCCACGATGCGTGCCGTCCGTCGCTGGATCGTCGACGAGCAGGGCGTGACGTCGATCGAATACGCGTTGCTCGCGGCGATGTTCGCCACCGCGGTGCTCGGCAGCGTCGTCACGCTGAAAGGCTCGCTTGCCGATACGTACGAGGTGATTGCAGCGGCCGTGACGGCCGCGGTCACCACCGCGCTGGCAATGGTTTCCTGATTCGACGAATTCGACCCGAGAGGTTCGCCATGCTACCTGTTGCGCCGCCTTACCCGATTCCGTTGTGCGTGACGCTGCTCGCGGTGGCGGCGGCCAGCACGGATATCGCGTCTCGCCGCATTCCGAACCGTCTCGTCGCGGTCGGGCTCGTCGGCGCGCTGGTTGCGCAGTGCATGCTGCACGGCTTGCCGGCCGGCGCACTCGCGTGGCTCGCCGGTGCCGCGACCGGTTTCGGCCTGCTGCTGCCGTTCTACCTGTTGCGCGGAATGGCGGCCGGCGACGTGAAGCTGATGCTCGCGATCGGCGCGTGGGTCGGGGCGGAAATGACGTTCTACATCGTGCTGGCCACGTTCCTGGCCGGCGGGATCGGCGCCGTTGCGTTCGCGCTGTTGCGCGGCCGGATGCGCCAGATGTGGGCGAACGTCCGCGTGCTGATCGCGCGCCGTTCGCAGGGGGCGCACGCGGAGGCCGCCGGCGGCTCCGTGGAAATCGCCTCGGTCGGCACGCTGCCGTATGGCGTCGCGATCGCGGCCGGCACGCTGGGCATGTTGTTCGCGTCGTGCGCATAGCGCGACGCACAGGCAACGAGGACGGAGCGATCATGAACACGAACCATACCGAACCGAGGCGCGACGCGCAGGTGGCGCACCTGCCCGATCCGTTGCCGTCGCGGGAGGCCCATACGAAACTGGGCACGCAGTTGCCGGCGGCGCCGCGCACGCTCGAGGAAACCGGGCTGAGCATGACGTTCGTCGCCGGGCTCGTGCTGAAGTCGACGCTGGTACTCGGCCGCCCGTCGTACGGCGACCTGGTCGAGCGGCACTGCCTGCCGCTCGCGGTGCTCGACGAGGTCTTCGCGTTCCTGGTGCGCGAGCATCTCGTCGAGCTGACCCATCGCGGCGCGACCGATCTCGACGTGACGTTCCGCCTGACCGACGCGGGCCGCGTGCTCGCGCTCGAGGAACGGGCACGCAGCGGCTACAGCGGCCCCGCGCCGGTGACGCTCGACGCGTATCTCAAATGCGTGAGCGCGCATTCGGTCCGCAAGCTGCACATCGGCCAGAGCGACGTGTGGGCCGCGTTCGAAGGGATCGTGATCGACACGTCGGTGCTCGATGCGGCGGCCGCGGCGCTGAACGCAGGCCGTCCGCTGCTGATCTACGGCCCGGCCGGCAGCGGCAAGACCTTCCTCGCCGAGCGGCTCGGCTCGCTGATGCACGGCCGCGTGCCGGTGCCGCATGCGATCTGCGCGGCCGGCGAAGTGATCCAGGTCTACGACCCGCTCGTGCATGTCGAGGCGGGGCAGTCGCCCGGCAGCCGGTCGGTCGATCGTCGCTGGCGCCTATGCGCGCGGCCGGTCGTGATGTCGGGCGGCGAGCTGACGCTCGACGAGCTCGACCTGCGCCGCGACGAGGCCGCCGGCTTCTACCAGGCGCCCCCGCACATGAAAGCCAACATGGGCATGTACGTTGTCGACGATCTCGGCCGCCAGCGCGTCGAGCCGCGCGACCTGCTCAATCGCTGGCTGCGCCCGCTCGATCGCGGCGTCGATTTCATGACGCTCGAATCCGGCAACCGCTTCGTGATGCCGTTCGACGTGTGGCCGGTGTTCTCGAGCAACCTGGCGCCGGAACAGTTCTGCGACGACGCGTTCCTGCGCCGCCTCGGATCGAAGCTGCATGTCGGCCCGATGTCGATCGACGACTACCGTGCCGTGTACGAGGCGGCCTGCGCGTCGCTCGGGCTCGTGTCGGCGAGCGATGCCTTCGATTACCTGCTGCATCGGCTGCACCTGCCGACCGGCAAGGCGTTTCTCGCCTGTTTCCCGGCGGACCTGCTGCGACTCGTGGCCGCCGGCGCGCGGTATCGCGGCGATCCGCCCGAAGTGACGCACGACGCGCTGTACGACGCCTGGGCGAGCTATTTCGGCGCGGCCCCCGAACGTGACGGCGGCCATCCGCCGCCCCTCGAGCGCGGCGGCCGCACGTTCATTACCGGCTGAGCCGATCCTTTCACGATTCGTCGAGGAGCATTGCCATGAAAAACAGTCGAGCGGTCATGATGCTGGTCGTCGCGATGGTCGCGGGTCTTGCCGCGGTCGTCTTCGCGTCCCACTGGCTGGTGCAGACATCCACGAGTTCGGTCACGCCGGTCGCGGTGGCCACCACCGACCTGAACCTGGGCGAACCGCTCGGGCCGAACCAGATCCACATGGTCAGCTGGCCGGCGGGCAGCGTGCCGACCGGCGCGTTCACCGACACGAAGGCGCTCGAAGGGCGCGTCGTGCGCACCAGCCTCGCGCGCGGCGAGCCGGTGATCGAGTCGAAGCTCGCGCCCGTCGGCACCAAGGGCGGCCTGTCCGCGGTGATCGCCGACGGCAGCCGCGCGATCACGGTGCGTGTGAACGACGTGGTCGGCGTCGCGGGCTTCGCGCTGCCGGGCAACTACGTCGACGTGATCGTCAACACGCAGGAACAACAGGGCAAGACCGACGGGCAGAGCATCTCCAAGATCGTGCTCGAACACATCCTCGTGCTGGCCGTCGCGCAGCAGGTCAGCCGCGACGACACCGCACCGAAGGTCGTCAACGCGGTGACGCTGGAAGTCACGCCCGACCAGGCCGAACGGCTCGACCTCGCGCGCAGCGTCGGCACGCTGTCGCTCGTGCTGCGCAACCAGGTCGACCAGAAGACGCTGAACACCGGCGGCGCGACCAAGCTGACGCTGCTGGGCAAGGAACCCGTGCCCGACGCGCCGCCGCCTCCCGCCCACGTGCGGCCGGTGCGCGTGCACGTCGCATCGCACGCGGCGCCGGAAGCACGGCGCGACTGCGTCGGCGTGCTGACGGGCGTGAAGGGCAGCGTCGAGTGTTTCTGAAGCAGATCAAACCAGCCAGACCAACAGATTGGCCGCCGGCCACGCGCGGCGGCCTGGGAAGTCGATAACCGGCACGGCGCCGGTCTCTCGGGGGATCAGACGAAATGAAGATCAAACCGCAATGCACAGGTACCGGCCCACTGCGGACGCGCGTCGCACGGGGCACGATGATGGCCGCGATCCTCTGTTCGGGATGGCTGACCGTTTATGGCGCACTCGCGCAGGAAGGCGTCGAGTCGGCCGCGCTGACGAAGGGCGGCGCCAGCGCGCCGGCCGCGGTCGGCAAGGGGCCGATGCAGATGACGATCAGCATGGGGCCGGTGCCGGCCGCCGCGCCCGCCGCATCGGCAGGGCCGCTGCGCGGGCCGAACTGCGTCGGCGCCGTGCGCGAGTCGACCAGCGTCAGCGTGCCGCTCGGCAAGTCGCTGCTGGTGCCGATGCCGGAGCCGGTCCGCAATCGGACGATCGGCAATCCGGCCGTTGCGCAGGCCACCATGGTGTCGCCGCAGACGCTGTACATCCTCGGGCTTGCGGTCGGCACGACCAACATGATCGTGCAGGGCAAGAGCGGCGCGTGCCGCGTGATCGACGTCGCGGTCGGCGCGGATGCGGGCGGCCTGCAGGCGTCGCTGCTGCAACTGATGCCGGGCGAGCGCGACATCCACGTCTCGACCGCGGCCGGCACGATCGTGCTGGCGGGCACCGTGTCGAGCTCGCAGGCCGCGCAGCAGGCCGTGCAGATTGCCCGCGCCTACGGCGACAGCGCCGGCGATCCCGCCGCGGGCGGCAAGGGCGGCGGCGGCGTGCTGAACATGCTGAACGTCACGTCCCCGCAGCAGGTGATGCTCGAGGTGAAGGTAGCCGAGGTGTCGAAGACGCTGATCAACCAGATGGGCAGCGCGTTCAACATCCAGGGCGGGTTCGGTTCGTGGAGCGGCGCGCTGGTCAGCAACCTGCTCGCGGGCGTCGCCAGCGGGGCCGTCTTCAACAAGGCGAACAACAAGCCGTTCAGCATCGCGGCCGACGCGCAGAACACCGACAACCTCGTCAAGATCCTCGCGGAGCCGAATCTCGTGACGATCAGCGGCCAGGAAGCGACGTTCCTCGCGGGCGGCAAGATCTTCATCCCGATCCCGCAAAGCAGCGGCAACGGCACGTCGTCGATCACGCTGCAGGAAGAGGAGTTCGGCGTCGCGCTGAAGTTCACGCCGACGGTGCTCGCGAACGGCCGGATCAGCCTGAAGGTCGCGCCGGAAGTGTCGGAGCTGTCGCAGACGGGCGTCACGCTGAGCGCGACCAACATCGGCGGCACGTCGATCCTGCCGCTGATCACGACGCGGCGCGCGTCGACGACGGTGCAGATGAGCGACGGCGAATCGTTCGCGATCGGCGGGCTGATCAAGGACAACGCGACCGGTGCGCTGAAGGCGATCCCGGGTGTCGGCGAAGTGCCGGTGCTCGGCGCGCTGTTCCGCAGCACGTCGTTCCAGCAGGATCGCACCGAGCTGATCTTCCTGATCACGCCGCACCTGGTGAAGCCGCTGCAGACCGCGGACGTCGCGCTGCCGACCGACAGCTTCTCGAAGCCGAACGAAGCCGACGTCTATGCGACCGGCAACATGGAAGGCCGCGGCGGGGTTCGCAAGGCAGGCACGCCACCCGCGAACGGCGCAGCCGCCGCACCGCAGTCACCGGCCCAGGCGCCGGCACCCGCACCGGCGCCGCAATCGGAAGCGCCCGCCGGTCCGGCCGCCGCGCTGCCCGCACCGCGCGCGCCGCAAGGCGCCGATGCGCAGCAGCCGGTGCTGGCCGAGCCGCAGCAGGTGCCCGCGCCGGTGGTGGCCGCCGCACCGTTGTCCGGCACGTCGGACGCCGCGCGCATCGCGCGCATCGAGGCCGCCGCCGCGCGTCTCGCGACGGCCGGCCCCGACACGCCGGCCCAGCCGGCGGCGCGGCCCAGGCACCGGATCCCGGCCGCAGCGCGGGCGCAGGTTGCGCGCGTGAGCGCGGCACCCGAGTCCACCGATCGTTGAAACCCGTCAAGGGGACACTCATGAAAACCGCCTACCTCGTATTCGTGCGCCGCGCGGCGCTCGCCGTCCCGCTCGCGTTCGCGCTTGCCGGCTGCATGTCGTCGACACCGGTGTGGGACAGCCGCTTCGGCGACTCGGTCCGCACCGTGATGCAGGCCCAGATCATCGATCCGCATGCCGCCGAACACGCGGCCTCGGCGTCGGGCGTCGACGGCAGCGCCGCCGCGGCCGCGCTCGACAACTACGACAGGTCGTTCAAGCAGACCGTGCCGCCCGCCAATGCGTTCGTGATCGGCATCGGCAAGGCCACCCAGTAACGACGGCATGCTCAGGGAGAACGCCATGAACAGCGCAGCACGTCATCCGAAAGTCACGCGTCGCGGCCCGCATCGCCAGCGCGGTGCCGTCGCGATCATCGTCGGTCTCGCGCTGGCGGTGATGATCGGGTTCGTCGGTCTCGCGCTGGATCTCGGCAAGCTGTACGTCACGCGCAGCGAGCTGCAGAACAGCGCCGATGCGTGCGCGCTGTCGGCTGCGCGTGACCTGACGTCGGCCATCAGCCTGTCGGTGGCCGAGGCCGACGGCATCGCCGCCGGCCACCTCAATCTGGTGTTCTTCCAGAACAACGCGGTGCAGATGTCGACGAACGCGAACGTCACGTTCAGCGATTCGCTGACCAACCCGTTCCTGACGAAGAACGCCGTCACGACGCCGGCGAACATGAAGTACGTGCAATGCACTGCCAAGCTGAGCAACATCGCGCACTGGTTCATCGAGGTGCTGAACGTGCTGCCGGGCATGAAGCTCGCGAACGCGGCGGAAGTCTCGGCGAGCGCGATCGCGACGGTCGGCGGCGGGCAGACCACCTGCGCGATTCCGGTGTTCGTGTGCCGCGGCCCGTCCGATCCGGCCTACAAGGTCGGCGACTGGATCTCGTCGCCGTCCGGTTCGTCGTCGACCTACGGGCCCGGCAACTTCGGCTGGGCGGCGCTCGACGGCTCGACGGACGAGCCGACGCTCGCGGGCGAGCTGTCGGGCAACACCTGCAACATCACGAGCCCGCCCGACCTGAGCACCACCGGCCTGAAGTCGGCGTCGCTGCGCGCGTGGAATACGCGCTTCGGGATCTACACGAACGGCGCGAACGGCTCGAGCGGCCAGCCGGACTTCACCGGCTACGCCTACGTCGGGCCGAACTACGGGCCGCCGGGAACGGCGGGCATCAAGGGTGACGCCTATACGCAGTTCGTCACCGACCGTACGAATTTCAAGTCCTACCAGGGCGATGGCGCGCCGCCGTCGGGAAGCGGGATTTCCACCAACGGCACGGCCACGGCGAGCAACTACCAGACCTACGGGGGCGACCGCCGCGTCGCGCTCGCACCGGAAGGCGACTGCTCGACGCTGAAGGGGAACAGCGGCAAGGTGCACGTCACGCAATGGGATTGCGTGCTGATGCTCGACCCGCTGCCGTTCAGTCCCGGCAAAGGCGGGGTCGTGGCGCACCTCGAATACCTCGGTTCGTCGGTGTCCGGCAACAATCCGTGCGCGACGCACGGATTGCCCGGCAGCGGCAGCGCATCGGGTACCCAGGTTCCGATGCTCGTTCAATAGCGAGGCGATCATGAACAAGCTCCCGTTGCGCCGTTCGCGTACCCGTGGCGTCGTTGCCGTCGAGTTCGCGCTCGTGCTGATGCCGATGGTCATGCTCGCGACCGGCGTGGCCGAGTTCGGCCGCGCGATCTACCAGTACGAGACGCTGACCAAGGCGACGCGCGACGCGGCGCGCTACCTGTCGGTCTGGCTGCCGACCGACAGCGCGTATCCGGTGTCGCAGGCGCAGTGCCTCGTCGTCTACGGCAGCACGACGTGCGGTTCGTCGGGCACCGAGCTGGTGCCGGGGCTCACGACGTCGATGGTGACCATCTGCGACGCGCAGCGCACGACCGGCTGCGGCGACGCGTCCGATCCGGCGCAGTTCGCGAACCTGCCGACCTACGACTCGAACAACAACGCGGCAAGCGGGACGGCGACGGGCGCGATCAACGTCGTCGAAGTGAAGATCAAGGGCTACCGTTACCGGCCGATTCCCGCGTACCCGTGGCTGCCGTCGATCACCTTCAACAACATCGTCACCGTGATGAGGCAAGTGTCATGAACGCGCGCCATGTTCCGCCGTCGCGCCGGCGCGGTCAACGCGGCTCGGCAATCGTCGAGTTCGGGCTCATCGCGTCGGTTCTGATCATGCTGCTGATCGGCATCTTCGAATTCGGCCGCGTGCTGTTCTACTGGAACACCGCGAGCGAGGCCGTGCGTCTGGGCGCGCGCACGGCGGTGGTGTGCGACGTGAACGCGGCCGGCGTCACGAAGCGCGTGAGGTCGTTGATGCCGCTGCTGTCGAACGCGAACGTGTCGGTGAATTACTCGCCGGCGAGCTGCGACGTGAACTCGTGCGCGTTCGTGACCGTCAGCGTCACGAACGTCACCGTCAAGACCATGATCCCGTTCGTGAACGTCACGGTCAGGATGCCGCCGTTCACGACGACGCTGCCGCGCGAGAGCCTGACCTCCTCGACGGGCGGCGCCGCCTGCAACTGATCGAACACACGAGGCACACGACATGATCAACATCCTCGTAGCTTCCGACGATACCGCGCGGCTCACGCAGATCGCGCGTCTCGTGGCCGACTGCGGACGCTATCGCGCGACGCGCGCGACCGGGCGCCCGTCCCAGATCGAGCATCGCACCGACGGGCTCGACGCGTTCGACATCCTGCTGGTCGACGGCACGTTGCTCGATCCGTCGGAGCTGGCGGCGATCGAGCGGATCTGCCGCGCGCACGCGAACCTGACCTGCATCCTGGTGACGGCCGATGCGTCGCCGCACGTGCTGCTCGACGCGATGCGCGCCGGCGCGCGCGACGTGCTGCAATGGCCGATCGATCCTCAGGCGCTCGGCAACGCGCTCGAACGCGCCGCCGCGCAAAGCACGCGGTGCGACAGCGACGATACGCGGATCGTGTCGTTCATGTCGTGCAAGGGCGGGGCCGGCACGAGCTTCGCGGCCAGCAACGTCGCGTTCGAGATCGCCGAGGGCTTCAAGCGCCGCGTGCTGCTGATCGACCTGAACCAGCAGTTCGCCGATGCGGCTTTCCTCGTCAGCGACGAAACCCCGCCGTCGACGCTGCCGCAGCTATGCGCGCAGATCGAGCGGCTCGACAGCGCGTTTCTCGACGCGAGCGTCGCGCACGTGACGGAGAACTTTCACGTGCTCGCGGGCGCCGGCGACCCGGTCAAGGCCGCCGAGATGCGCGAGGATGCACTCGAATGGATCCTCGGCGTCGCCGCGCCGCGCTACGACTTCGTGATCTTCGACGTCGGGGTCGGCATCAATCCGTTGTCGATGGTCGCGCTGGATCGCAGCGACCAGATCCAGATCGTGCTGCAGCCCGCGATGCCGCACGTGCGCGCCGGCCGCCGGCTGCTGGAGATCCTCGTGTCGCTCGGCTACTCGACCGACCAGTTGCGCCTGATCGTGAACCGCGCGACGCGCGCGAGCGACCGGACCCGCACGGCGCTCGAGGAAGTGCTCGGCCTGCATGCCGCCTGCACGATTCCGGACGACGCCGATACCGTGCTCGAAGCGATCAACCAGGGCCATCCGGTGTCGCGGCTCGCGCGCGGCACGGCGGTCGCGCGCGCGTTGCAGGCCTGCGCGAAACAACTCGTCGACGGCGAAACGCGCGCGGGACGCAGCGTGGCGCCCAGCGAACCGCTGATGTCCCGGCTGTTCGGCCGCAAGGCCACGCCGAAGCTCAAGTCCATGTAATTCTTCCGGGGAACCATCATGTCATTGCGCGAACAGATGTCCTTGCACCGGGCCCAGCCGCTGTCGGCAGGCAGCGAACCGGCCGGTCCGGCTCATTCGTCGGTACGCGACGCCTACCAGAAGCTGCGCCGCGAAATTCACCTGACCGTGCTCGAGCGCGTCGAACTCGAACGCCTGTCGCGGATGCCGCAGGATCAGGTCCGCATGGAGATCGGCGCGCTGATCGCGCGCATCCTCGACGAGGAGCGGCTGCCCGCGAACGACATCGAGCGCCGGCAGCTCGCGATCGACGTGTACGACGAAATGTTCGGTTTCGGCCCGCTCGAAGCGCTGCTGCGCGACCCCGGGATCTCCGACATCCTCGTGAACACGTACCGCCAGGTGTATGTCGAGCGCTGCGGCCAGCTCGAGCTGACCGACGTGACGTTCTACGACGACGCGCACCTGATGAAGGTGATCGAGAAGATCGTGTCGCGCGTCGGGCGCCGCATCGACGAATCGAGCCCGATGGTCGACGCGCGGCTGCCCGACGGCTCGCGCGTGAACGCGATCATCCCGCCGTCCGCGATCGACGGGCCGCTGATGTCGATCCGGCGCTTCGCGGTCAATCCGCTGAAGATGGACGATCTGGTGCGCTTCCACAGCCTGACGCCGCCGATGGCCGAGCTGCTCGACGCGCTGTCGCGCGCGAAGGTGAACGTGCTCGTATCGGGCGGCACCGGCAGCGGCAAGACGACGCTGCTCAACATCCTGTCCGGCTACATTCCGCGCAACGAGCGCATCGTGACGATCGAGGACGCGGCCGAGCTGCAACTCCAGCAGCCGCACGTGCTGCGGCTCGAAACGCGCCCGCCGAACATCGAGGGCAAGGGCGAGATCACGCAGCGCACGCTGGTGCGCAACGCGCTGCGGATGCGGCCCGACCGGATCATCCTCGGCGAAGTGCGCGGCGCCGAAGCGCTCGACATGCTCAACGCGATGAACACCGGCCACGAAGGTTCACTCGCGACGATCCACGCGAACACGCCGCGCGACGCGCTGACGCGGCTCGAGAACATGATCAGCGTCGCGGGGCTGTCGCTGCCGCCGAAGACGATGCGCCAGCAGATCGCGTCGGCGATCTCGGTGGTCGTGCAGGCCGCGCGGCTGACCGACGGCAAGCGCAAGATCGTCAGCATCCAGGAACTGACCGGGATGGAAGGCGACATCATCAACATGCAGGAGATTTTCACGTTCAAGCGCACGGGCGTGGACCGCGACGGTTCGGTACGCGGCCACTTCTGCGCGACCGGGGTGCGGCCGAAGTTCGTCGAGCGGCTGCAGGCGTTCGGCATCAACCTGCCGGATTCGCTTTACGACCCGTCCCAGCGGTACGAGACGAACTGATCACAGCGCGCCGTTTGCTGCCGGGGAGGCTTCATGAACACGATCTTTTACGGTTTTGTGATTCTCACCTTCGTCGCGGTCGTGCTGACCATCGAAGGGGCGTATCAATGGTGGAACGCGCGGCACGGCTCCGCCGCGCGCCGGATCGAATCGCGCATTCGCGCGATGTCGGCCGGCGGCAGCGTGCAGCAGGAGCGGCTGTCGATCCTGAAGAAGCGGATGCTCGACGAGTCGAGGCCGTTCGACCGGATGCTGCTGCGCGTGCCGCGCGTGCACGCGCTCGATCTCGTGATCCAGCAATCGGGCCTCGACTGGACGCTGCCGAAGCTGATCGTGCTCAGTGCCGTGTTCGCGGCGTTCGCATGGTTCACGACGAGCGTCGCCACGCGCATGCAGCTCGCCGCGCTGCCGGTCGCGCTGTTGGCCGGCTGCCTGCCGCTGATGTACGTGATGCGCTGCCGCGGGCGCCGGTTGCGCAAGCTCGAGCGGCAGTTGCCGGACATCTGCGACATGATCTCGCGCGCGCTGCGTTCCGGCCACTCGTTCACGAGCACGCTCGGGATGGTCGGCGACGAGTTTCCCGATCCGATGGGCGGCGAATTCCGCGTCACGTTCGACGAGGTCAACTACGGCGTGTCGCTGCACGACGCGCTGATGAACCTCGCCACGCGCGTGCCGGTGCAGGACCTGCGCTATTTCGTGATCGCGGTGCTGATCCAGCGCGAGACGGGCGGCAACCTGGCCGAGCTGCTCGACAGCATCGGCGCGCTGATCCGCGAGCGCTTCAAGCTGTTCGACAAGGTGCGGGTGCTGTCGGCGGAAGGGCGGTTGTCCGCGTGGATTCTCGGGCTGCTGCCGTTCGGTACCGCCGCGGTGATGGCGCTGCTGAACCGCGAATTCCTGTCGGTGCTCTGGGAGGATCCGGCCGGGATCCGGATGGTCGGCACGATGCTGGTGTCGATGGCGTTCGGCCTGTTCTGGATTCGCCGCATCGTCCGCATTCGCGTCTGACGCGCGAGCCGAATAACGAACCGTAGCGAGGCTGTCATGCAAAACCTGAGCGTGGTCCAGGCCGTGATGCTGGGCGGCTTGTTCATCTTCGTAGCCGGCGGTGTGCTCGTCGCGATGCTGCTGTTCGCGCCGCGCAACCTGCAGCGCCGGATCCAGCAGGCCGGCGGCGCCGGTGCGGGCGCCGTCGCAGGCCCAGGTACAGGCACGGGCGGCGACGACGACCTGACGTCGCGCTGGGTCGCGAAGCTGGTCGAGCTGTCCACCCCGATCTCGAAGCTGTCGGTGCCGAAGGAGGGCTGGGAGAATTCGCCGCTGCGCATTCGGCTCATGAATGCCGGCTGGCGCAACCCCGGTGCGGCCGCGCTGTATTTCACCGCGAAGACGGTGGCGGCGCTCGCGCTGCCGTGCGCGGTGCTGCCGGTGCTGATCACGACGTCGCTCGGCGACGAGCGCGCGTTGCTGTCGGCCATCCTCGTGGTGCTTGCCTGTATCGCCTACTACATCCCGAACATCGTGCTGTCGCAGCGGATCAAGGTGCGCCAGCAGAAGATCTTCGAGGATTTCCCCGATGCGCTCGACCTGCTGACCGTGTGCGTCGAAGCGGGGCTTGGGCTCGACGCGGCGCTGATGAAGGTGAGCGAGGAGCTGCGGTTCAGCAGCGAGGTGGTCGCGAGCGAACTCGACCTGCTGCTGCTCGAGATGCGCTCCGGATTCACGAAGGAAACCGCGCTGCGCAATCTCGCGCTGCGCACCGGCGTGGAAGACATCGAGTCGTTCTGCGCGATGCTGATCCAGGCCGATCGCTTCGGCACGAGCATCAGCGAATCGCTGCGCGTGCTGTCGGACATGCTGCGCACGCGGCGGCGCATGCGCGCGGAGGAGCGGGCCGCGAAGATCGCGCTGAAGCTGCTGTTTCCGCTGATCTTCTGCATCTTCCCCGCGCTGATGCTGGTGCTGCTCGGGCCGGCGATGATCCACGTCTATCGCGTGCTGCTGCCGACGTTCGTGGGCATCGCGCAGTGAGCGGCGAGCCGGCATGACGCCGGCCGCGCTGCACAGGATGAACGTGCCGGCCCCGACACCGCCGTCGGCCGGCACGGCAACAGGCTTCATGGAGGCTCCCTCCCCAGGCGGCGCCGCGAGACAGGTCGACCATGGCGGCGTCAACGCATCCTGGACCCATGGTCGGCCATGGAACAAGCCGTAGTCCACCGCCTTCACGGTTGCCCCCTACTGCTAACCATTGAAGCGGCGTGTCGCGCATCGACGCGCCGGGGCGCGATACGTCACTGGAAGTGATGCACGTAGCGCAGGACCATCCGCGTCCCCTGCGGCCGGTTGCGCGCATGGGTCTCGAAGTACGTGTTGAACAGCAGGTGGTCGTGCGGCGAGAAGCTATACATCGCGCCCGGCCCGATCGCGAACACGGCTTCCCGCGTGCCGGGCACGTCCTGTCCGTTTGCCTGCATGTCGGTGGTCTGGCGCAGCCAGTAGCCGTTGAGCCCGAGTCGCAGGCCCGGACGCACTTCATACTCGGTCGCGAAGTTCACGTGGATCGCCTGGCCGGCCCGCGTCGACGTCACGTCGGGGCCGAGCGACGCGGCCGGCCGATGGTTGGTCGCATTCCACAGATAGTGCAGCCGCCACGACACGGTCCATTTCGGTGTGAGCCACAGCGTGGCCGCCCAGTACGGATCGAACGACCAGAAATGACTGCCCGGGTTGATCGCGCGCGCCGGATCGTACGCGCCGGTCGGCGCGATGAACTGGAACTCGACGCGCTGCGCGAAACGCGGGCCCTGCGCGCCCATCACCGGGTCGAACTGGATGAACGGGCCGATCAGCAGGTCGCCGAACCCGGCGCGCGCATTCAGCGCGACGTTGCCGATGCCGTCGTCGGTCCGCGCGGATGCGATCCACGGCAGGATCACGTCGAGCCCCGGGTGCATGCCCGCGAACGTCAGCGGCGACTGGTAGACGAGCTGGCTCAGCCCCGCGAACAGGTCGATGTCCTGCTTCGGCAGCCCGACCTTGTTGCCCGCATTGTCGTTGACGCGGCCGGCCGTGTAGTACTGCAGGTACTGCGTGCCGTACCAGCCGGAGCCGGCCGGCGGCATGCCGTCGAGGAAACTGGTCATGCCGAGGTTGACCGACGGCAGGTCGGCCGCGTGGGCCGGCGCGCTGCCGGCGATGCCGGCGATCGCGAGGCCTGCGACGACGAGCAGGCGAGAGCCGAGTTTCATGTTCACCACCTCCTGGGTATTTTTATGGATGACTAATCAAATAGTGCGTAAAAGATCGGGATGATCGGCGATCGCGCGATACTGGCCCGCATGGAACACGAGCGGCGCCTTGCCGAATGCGTCGAACTGCTCGATCTCGCCGATGAAGAGCAGGTGATCGCCGCCTTCGTAGTGGCCGACGTTGCGGCACACGAAGCGCGCGCTCGCGCCGTCGAGGCAGGGCACGCCGCCGCTGTCCGATTCGGCATGCGGCACGCCGTCGAACTTGTCGGCGCTCGGTGTCGCGAAGCGGCGCGACAGGTCGATCTGGTCGTGCGCGAGGACGTTGATCGCGAAGTGGGTGGCCGCGACGAAATCCGGCCGGCTCGGCGCGACCTTGCGAAGACTCCACAGCACGAGCGGCGGATCGAGCGACAGCGACGAGAACGAATTGGCGGTGAGGCCCACCTTGCGCCCGTCGGGCCCGCAGGTGGTGATCACGGTGACGCCGGTCGGGAATTGCCCGAACGCGGCGCGCAGTTGCATCGGGTCGAGGACGGGACGGTCGGTCATGATCGTTTCCATGTCGTTCATGCCGCCCGCACGCTGTGTTCGCGGATCGTCGCCGCGCAGGCCGATGGCTCGAACCACCACGGCGAGAACCGGCGCGGGTCGTCGAAGCCGTCGACGATCGCCTTGGCGAGCGACGGCAGCTGGCCGGCCGCGCCGAGCAGTTCGAGGATGTGTGGCGGCGGCGGCGTGAGCAGCGAGTTGGTCCAGCGCACCACATGCTGCGCGTACGCCCAGTAGCCGTCGAACGTCTGCTGCATCCAGTCTTCGCCGAACGGCGCGGCGCCGCGCGCGACGATCGCGCCGGCATACGCGTGCGCGCACTTCGCGGCGTTGTTCGATCCCTGGCCCGTGATCGGATCGTTGACGACCACCGCATCGGCCATCCCGAACACCGTGCGGCCCGACGGCAGCCGGAAGAACGGCTTGCGCACCGTCGGCGCGAAGCGCCCGGCCAGCGTGCCGTTCGGATCGGTCAGCTCGACGTCGCGGCAGCGCTCGAATTCCCACGGCACGTATTGCCGCAGGAACGACAGGCTCCGGTCGAGATGCTGCTCGGGCGTCTTCACGTCCGCCCAGCAGTCGAGCGGGCCGCCCGGAATCCCTTCGAACACCATGATTTCGCACGGGCCCGTCGTGGTCAGCGCGGGAAACACGAAATACTCGCCGATGCCGGGCAGCAGGTTGAAGCGCACGCGCGAATACGGCTGGCTCGGCGCCATGCCCTTCACGTAGGTGAGCGCCAGCGCGCGTTGCGGGCGGTCGAACGCGCTGCGCGCGTCGTCGCGGCCCAGCAGGTTGACGATGTCGCCCTTGCCGGCCGCGAGCAGCACGAGATCGTGGCTGCGCGCGAGTGCCTCGAGCTCGGGTACACCGACGTCGCCGATCCGCACGTCCGCGCCGCGGCGCCGGACGCCGTCGAGCCAGTCGGCCATCTTCACGCGCTGATCGACCGACTGCGCATAACGCGTCAGCCGCGACGACCAGTCGATCGCCTTGCGGCCGTTGCCGTCCGGATGCGGCACCGCGATGCCGATGCCTTCGACGGCCGGGCAGGCTTCCTCCCATGCATTCAGACCGAGGTCGCGCTCGATCTGCAGCGACGTGTGGAACATGCACTGGCTCGACATGACCTTGCCCGTGCGGATCTGCTCGGCGTCGCGGTTGGTCGAGAGCGTGACGTGATAGCCCTGGTCGAGCAGGGCGAAAGCGAGTTGCAGGCCGGACTGGCCGGCGCCGACGATAGCGATGCGTCTCATGGAATGTCCTTGGTTGGCCGGGTGACGGCCGGAAGGTTGCGGGAAGCGGTGGCGACGCGTGGTCACTCCGCCAGGCGTGGAATGGCCGGCACCGCCTGTTCGGGGCCCATCGCGGCGTAGCCGCCGTCCACCGCGTAGTCGGCGCCAGTGACGAAGCTCGCCGCGTCGCTGCACAGGAACGTGACGACCTGCGCGACCTCGGACGGATCGCCGACGCGGCCGAGCAGGTGGAACGGCGCGGCGACGCGGTCGGTCTTCGCGCGGTCGCCGTGCGTCATCTCGTCCATCACGCGCGACCACGTCCACCCCGGCGACACCGAGTTGACGCGAATGCGGTCGGGCGCGAGATCCATCGCCATGCTGCGCGTGAGCTGGCGGATCGCCGCCTTGGAGGTCGGATACAGCCAGCGGCCCGTCTGCGCGCACTGCGCCGAGATCGAGCTGAAGTTCACGATCGCGCCGCCGCCGCGCCGGGCCATGTGCGGATGGACGGCCTTCGCCAGCATCGCGGCCGACACGACGTTGACGTCCATCGCGGCCAGCCAGTCGTTGCGGGTCGCCTGGATGCCGTTGTCGACGTAGCTACATGCGAGGTTGACGAGCACGTCGATCGCGCCGAACCGTTCGACGATGGCCGATACCGCATGCGCGATCGCGCGGTCGTCGGTGATGTCGAGCGCGACGAACAGCGCCTGCTCGCCGAGCGAATCGGCCACGCGCGCGCCGTTCCGCGCATCGAGATCGAGGATCGCGACGTGCGCGCCGGCGCGGATCAGGTCCTGCGCGACCGCAGCGCCGATCAGCGTGGCGCCGCCGGTGACGATCGCGACTTTGCCTGCAAGGGCGGTCATGGGGTGTCTCCCGGAATCGTTGAGTGAGTGGGGGACGGGCCGCGTCAGCGCGCACCCGCCGATGGTTCGCTGTCCTGCCAGCGGCGCATCAGGTCGTTCGACGGCACGGTTTCGTCGAGCAGCTTGCGGGCCGTTTCGACGCCGGCCACCGGCAGTCCGGCCGGTTCGAGCAGGCCGACCTGCACGAGCACGCTCGCTTGGTCCCAGTAGATGTGTTCGTGATACAGCTTGTCGCCGCGGAACTTGACGATCGCGACGAGCGGGATCTCGACGCGCCTGCCGGTCGGCGCGACGCCCGGCAGCATCCAGTCGATCTCGGTCGTGTGCGTGAAGCAGAACAGCAGCTCGTCGACGATCTGGCTCGCGCCGATCGTGCGCGAGATCGGCGTGATCGTCGTGTCGGGCGGATTCGCATGCACGAAATGGTGGGTGTAGAAGCGCTTCAGCTCGTCGTGGCCGACGCCGCCCGTCAGCGTCGGGATATGGTTGACGTACGGCTCGGCGACCATCGTGGCCATCGTCGCGTCGACGTTGCGCGTGTCGAATTCGTGCTTCAGATGGGTTTCCCACAGGGTGGACAGGTCGTAGTGCGGGCCGAGCGCGGCGCGGAACGCGGCGATCGCGCGCTGGTGGGCCATGATCGCGGCGGCCTTGTCGAAATGATCGCCGCCGGGGCGGGCGAACGCGTGATCGACACCCGGATACACGTAGACCTCGACGCCGTCGCGCGCGGACAGCGCGTCGGCGATGCGCTGCTGCGCGTCGGGCGGACAGAAGCGATCCTGCCCCGCGATCTGCAGCACGAGCCGCCCGCGCAGCGCCGCGGCCTCGTCCAGCGCGTGTTCGATGCCGACGCCGTAGTAGCTGACCGCCGCGGCCACGCCCGGCAGCCGGCACGCGGCGAGGTACGCGAGCTTGCCGCCGAGGCAGTAGCCGAGCACGCCGGCCTCGCCCGTGCATTCCGGCCGTTGCCGGAGCGCGTCCAGCGCGACGCCGACGTCCTCGACGCCCTTGTCCTCGTCGTATTCGCGATACAGCGCCATCGCACGCTCGACATCGGCCGCCGCGTAACCGAGCTCGAGCCCCGGCGCCTGGCGCCAGAACAGGTCGGGCACGAGCACCGTATAGCCTTCCTCCGCGTAGTAGTCGGCGGTTTCGCGCATCGTCGCGTTCGCGCCGAAGATCTCGTGGCACAGCACGATGCCCGGCCCCGCGCCGCCGGCCGGCGTGCTCAGGTACGCGCGAAACGCGCCGCCGTCCGGCGACGGAATCTCGATGTGACGTCCTTTCATGTGTCCCTCCATTCGGTTCATCTCGGTGACGGGCCCAGTATTGGCGGACGAAACGGGCGCTTCTATCCGCTTTCTTCGGCCGGTATCCGCGAATTCCGGAAACCTGTTGCACCGGCCGCCGCGCGTGGGCAGGCGCGCGGCTGACTGCGGGTATGTGCGGATGCGGAATCCCCGCACAGTTTTCTACGATGCGCGGACGGTCCGCTTCTTGCGTCGTTTGCGCGGGACTTGCGTGTCTTGACGGCCGGACTGTCCGGATACTCCGGGCGCTGTCCGGATCGTGCGGCGGATTCCCCGATCCGGGGAACGCATGCACGGCGCGAGTGCGATCGAGCATGACGGGAGAACTTCGATGGCGCAATTTTCCGAAACCGGCTGGCTGGCCGACGCCGCCTGTTTCAATCACGACAACCTGATGCTGCAGTCGAACGACGTCGACGAGGTGCGCGCACGCGTCGCCGACGTGTTCAAGCCGCACCGGCTCACGCCGACCGGCGAATCGCGTGCGCTGCACAGCTGCATGCATCACGCGCGCTGGGGCAACCTGTCGCTGAACCTGCTCGATTATGGCGGCGGCGTCAGCATCGAGCCCGGGCCGCTCGAACACTTCTTCCTGTTGCAGATCCCGCTGCGCGGCGACGCCGAGATCGAATGCGGTTCGACGCGCTTCGTGTCGGCGCCCGGCATCGCGTCGCTGATCTCGCCGACGCTGCCGCTGAAGATGCGGTGGGGCGATGCCTGTCCGCAGGTGATCCTGCGCATCGAGCGCGAAGTGATGGAGCGTCATGCGCAGCGGCATTTCGGCGACGACCGGCGTGCGCCGGTCGAATTCGAGCCGGCGTTCAGCCTGTCGTCGTCACAGGGGACGTGCCTCGCGCAGTTGCTGCCGATCCTCGCCGGCGCGATCTCGACCGACGCGCATCCGCTGCGTCATCCGCTCGCGTTCGAGCAGCTCGAATCGACGCTGCTCAACCTGCTGCTGCACGGCCACCCGAACAGCGCGCGCGCCGGCACGCGGCACGTGCCGGTGGTGCTCGCGCCGTTCTACGTGCGGCGCGTCGAGGAATACATCCGCGCGCATCTCGACGAGCCGCTGACGATCGAGCGGCTCGCCGAACTCGCCGGCGTCAGCCCGAGCACGCTGTTCGCCGGGTTCCGGAATCGCCACGGGATCACGCCGATGGGCTTCGTGCGGCAGTTGCGGCTGCAGCATGTGCGCGAGGAACTGCTGGCCGACGAGACGCCGGGGCTCGCGTCGGTGACGGACATCGCGCTGAAATGGGGTTTCGCGCATCTCGGGCGGTTCGCGATCGAGTACAAGCGGGCGTTCGGCGAATCGCCGTCGGCGACGCTCAGGATGCGGCGCGTGCGGGGGTGACGAAAACGGCGGGACGCGCGCCCGCCGTTGCGTCGATTCGCGTTCCGTCACCGAGCCTTTCTTCGGCGCGTCGATGCAGGGGATGCCGGCACGCCGTTTCGGCCGCAGGAATGTCGGCGCGGCGGGCGCCTGCCCGACACCGGCCTGACTCGGGTCGAGCCGGGGCTTCGCCGCGACGGGCCGCGCGTTGCGCGGCATCCGGCAACCGCCGGCAGGCAGATCGCCATGCGACTCGTCGACGGCCGCCGCGGAGGCCGCCGGCATCGCGGGCGCGGGTGCTTCCGTTCCGCAAGCAGCCCGGCGTTCTCATCATTCGTTCCTCTTTCCCCCTGACGAATATCGACGCCATGGTCGGCGAGCGATGCGCGCATGATCCGTGGTTCGAAAGCAGTCCCGTGCGGCGCGTTCAGAACAATTCAGTTCGCCGCCATGACTTTCAGATCCCCGTTCCCTAGTCTTGCTTCCGAACCGCCGCACGGGCCGGGCGCCATTCGGCCGCGCCGGGCCGCGCGGCGCAACCGGAACGGACCATGCCTTATCTGATCTCGATGGGGGCCGGCATCGCCGTCGGCCTGCTGTACTACCTCGTGCGCGTGCAGTCGCCCGCGCCGCCGCTGATCGCGCTGGCGGGGCTGCTCGGCATCGTCGTCGGCGAGCACGCGATCCCGTTCGTGCAGGCGCAGATGCGCCCGCCCGCCGCGCAGGTGCAGGACGCGAGCGCCGCCAACCCCGCGCAGGACCCCGCGTCATGCAACCGGGGCAAGTAACGGGGAGCGGCGCGGCCGCGCCCGGCGCCGCGTGGAGCGAGGACGTACTGCTCGCATCGATCGCCGGCTACGTCGACACGCTCGGCTTCGTCGCGCTGTTCGGCCTGTTCACCGCGCACGTCACCGGCAACTTCATCCTGATCGGCTCCGGCCTGGCCGGGGTCGGGCAAGGGCTCGCGATCAAGTTGCTCGCGTTTCCGGCGTTCATTGCGGGGATCGTGGCGGCGCGCGTGCTGGATCACCGGATCCGTGCATACGGGCACGGCACGCGGGCGTGTTCGCTGTATGCGCTGCAGGCGGTGCTGCTGGGCGGATTCATGCTCGCCGGCGTGATCGCGTCGCCGATCGCCGACGCCGATGCGCCGGCGACGATCGTCTGCGGGCTGCTCGGCGCCGCGGCGATGGGCGTTCAGAACGCGCACGGGCGCCTGACGGCACGCGCGGTCGTCGCGAACACGGTCATGACCGGCAACGTCACGCAGGCCGTGATCGACGCGTTCGACTGGCTCGTGCCGATCGCCGCACCCGCCGAACGGGAAGCCGCGCGTGCGCGGCTGCGCCGCACGCTGCCGCCGGTCGCGAGTTTCGCGCTCGGGGCGGGCGCCGGCGCGACCGCCTATCTGTACGCCGCGTTCTGGGCGCTGGCGCTGCCGCTCGCGGTGCTGGGCTTCCTCGCGTTTCGCTCCGGCCGCCGCGCCGGGCAACCGGCCTGACGCCGAACGCTGCATCCGGGCGCGGCGTGCCGCCGTGCCCGCCACCCTCAATGAAGGAGAATCCGATGAATGCATTGAACCTGCGCCAGGTGCTGCGCATGACGGCCGCGTCGACGGCCGTGCTGGCCGCGCTGCTGGCCGCCGCGCCGTCGCGCGCCGACGAGACCCATCTGGACGATACGGCGCGCCAGACCGCCGCCGCGCGCTCGCCGAACGCCTCGGTCGGCCCGCAGTACGACACGACGCACGTATGCGTGGCACCCGAGGACTTCGACCGCTTCACCGACAGCTTCGTCGCGACCTTCGGCGGCAAGAAGTCGAAGCAGGGCGTGTTCCAGGTCACGCCCACGCCGAGCCAGACGATGTCGCAGCTCGTGCTCACGCCGGTCGGCACGATCTCGGTGTTCGGCTTCAAGACGCCGATCCCGTATCCGTTCTGCGCGGAGCGCACCGGTTATCTCGTCACCGATCTCGACGTCGCGATGAAGTCGGCGCGCGCGCACGGCGCGGACGTGGTGGTCGACACGTTCCCCGACCCGATCGGCCGCGACGCGATCGTCCGCTGGCCGGGCGGCGTGAACATGCAGCTGTACTGGCACAACGAGCCGCCGCACTACGACGCGCTGCAGACGGTGCCGGAAAACCGCGTGTACGTGTCGCCGCAAAGCGCGAGCAAGCTCGCGCGCGACTTCGTCGCGTTCTCGCACGGCAAGATCGTGTCCGACGTGCGCCGCGCGCCGGGCATCGAGATCGGCCGGCCGAACGACACGTACCGGCGCATCCGCATCGAATCGGGCTTCGGCAAGATGACGGTGCTCGCCACCGACGGCCATTTGCCTTACCCGTTCGGCCGTGAGATGACCGGCTATGAAGTGGCCGACCTCGCCGCGACGCTGAAGCAGGCAGAGGCCGCGGGCGTGACCGTGCTCGTGCCGCCGTTCGCGTCGGACGGCCGCGATGCGGCGCTCGTGCAGTTCCCGGGCGGCTACGTCGCCGAGATCCACGCGCGGTCGAAATGAGCGTGCGGCGATCGATCGGTCGATCGTGGCGCAACGCGTTGCCGTCCGTCGTGCTCGCCGGCGGCATCGCGACGTGCGCGGGCGCGGCGTCCGGCGCTCAGGCGCCCGCGACGACGGACGCCGCCGGCACGTCGTGCGGCGCGAAGCGGCCGGCCGTGCTGTTCAACCGCTGGCAGGAGGACTGGTCGGCACTCGCCGCGCCGTGCGTGCCGCGCAAGCCGTTCGACGCGCTGAAGTACCTGCCGATCGGCGGCGACCCGTCGACCTATCTGTCGCTCGGCGCGAACCTGCGCGAGCGTTTCGAGCTGAACAACGCGCCGCTGTTCGGCCTCGGCGCCGCGCACGACGACCACTACGTGATCGAGCGCGCGACGGTGCATGCGGACCTGCGTTATCGCGAGCATCTGCAGGCATTCGTGCAGTTCGCGGATGCGCGTCCGTTCGGCAAGGACACGGTCGGCACGGTCGACCGCAACCTGCTCGATATCGAGCAGGCGTTCGTCGCGTACGTCGGCCAGTTCGGCACCGGCACGTTCAAGGCGCGGGTCGGCCGGCAGGAGATGGCGTTCGACCTGCAGCGCTTCGTGTCGGTGCGCGACGGCCCGAACGTGCGCCAGGCATTCGATGCGGTATGGGCCGATTATGAAATCGGCCCGTGGCGGCTGATCGGCTATGCGACGCGCCCGGTGCAATACCGCGACGACGCAGTGTTCGACGACGTGTCGAACCGGCACCTGCGATTCGACGGCGTGCGCATCGAGCGCAACGGCACCGGGCCCGGCGATCTGTCCGCGTACTGGTCGCGCTATACGCGCGACAACGCGCGTTATCCCGGCGCGTCCGGCACCGAGCGGCGCGACGTGTTCGACATGCGCTACGCGGGCAAGGCCGCCGGATTCGACTGGGACGCCGAGGCGATGCTGCAGACCGGGCACGTCGGGCAGGCCACGATCGGCGCGTGGGCGTTCGGCATGCTCGGCGGCTATACGTTCGCGAAGACGGCGGGCACGCCGCGCATCGGCATCCAGATCGACGGCGCGTCGGGCGACACGCACCCCGGCGACGGCCGCGTGGGCACCTTCAACCCGCTGTTTCCGAACGGGTACTACTTCACGCTGGCCGGTTATACCGGGTACAGCAACCTGATTCACGTGAAGCCGTCGCTGACGTTCAAGCCGGCCAGCAGCGTCACGGTGCTGACGGCGCTCGGCTTCCAGTGGCGCGCGACGACGGCCGACGCGATCTACGGGCAGGGCATGGCCGCGGTGCCGGGCACGGCCGGCCGCGGCGACGCGTGGACCGGCATGTACGCGCAGGCGCGCGTGGACTGGCTCGTCAACGCGAACGTCGCGCTGGCGGTGGAAGCCGTGCATTTCCAGCTCGGTCGCTCGATCCGTGCGCTCGGCGGCCGCAATGCCGACTACGTCGGGATGGAGGCGAAGTTCGGGTGGTGACGCGCCGGGTGCGGCCGCGCGTGTCAGCGCGGTTCGCGCGCCAGCGCGGCGACGAAATCGATGAACGCGGCCACGCGTTTCGAGCCGCGCTGGTTCGGCAGGTAAAGCGCGGTGACGACCGAGCGGGCCGTGCCCGGCGTGACGTCGTGGCGATCGAACAGCCGGCACAGCCGGCCCGACTCGATATCCGCGCCGATCAGCCAGTCGGGCAGCAGCGCGATGCCGGCGCCGTCCAGCGCGGCCTCGCGCAGCACCTCGCTGTGATTCGATTTCAGCCGCCCGGTGACGATCACCCGCGTCGTGCGCTGCGCGTCGGCAAACGTCCAGGTCTGCTGGTCGACGCCGAAGTGAAAGCGCAGGCACGCATGGTCGACGAGCTCGCCCGGCGTCGACGGCGTGCCGTGCGCCTCGAGGTAGGCGCGGCTCGCGACGACGTAGCGGCGGAACGTGCCGAGCGGCCGCGCGACGACGTCCGCGGACGGCGCCGCGTCGCCGAGGCGGATCGCCACGTCGATCCGGTTCGCGACGAGGTCGACCCGCTCGTCGGTCAGTTGCAGGTCGACGTCGAGTTTCGGGTGGGCCGCGACGAACGCGGCGATGTGCGGCGCAATGCAGCGCAGCCCGTAGGCGACCGGGACCGACACGCGCAACGGCCCGGACGGCGTGTCGCCGCGATCGGCGACGAGCGCGTCGGCCTCGGCGAGTTCCTCGAGCACGCGCCGGGCGCGCGCGTAGTACACGGCTCCCGCGTCGGACAGCGTCACCTGCCGCGTCGTGCGGTTCAGCAGCACGGTGCCGAGCGACGCCTCGAGCGCGTCCACGGCGCGCACGACGGACGACGCCGCGAGCGACAGGCGCCGCCCGGCGCTCGAGAAGCCGCCGGCTTCCGCCACTTCCACGAACGCGCGCAGCGCGGAGAGCTTGTCCATGTCATCGCCTCGTATGCGGGATGCAACGTCGCGTTGCATGCCGTGCGCATTCTAGCGCCGGGCGGCGCGCCCGCCGGCGCGCGGGCCGGGCTTTCAGGACGATTTCAGAACGATTCAGGCGGTGCGCCGCGAGCGCGGCTTCACCCGTCAGCGCGACCGTGCGCGCCGCCAGGCGCCGGGCGGATGGCCGACGATCCTGACGAAGACGCGGCTGAGATGGCTTTGGTCCGAGAAACCGCACGCCATCGCGATGTCGGCGAGCGTCATGTCGGACGTTTCGATCAGGTCCCGCGCGCGCATCACGCGCTGTTCGAGCAGCCACTGGTGCGGCGTGCGGCCGGTGGTGCGCGAGAACGCGCGGATGAAATACCCGCGCGACAGCTCGCACTCGGCCGCCACTTCCTCGATCGACACGCCGAGATCGGCCTTTTCCATCAGGAGTTCCTGCGCGCGCGACTTTCGCCGGCGACAGGTTCCCCGTGCGCTGCAGGTCGCGTGCGCGCAGATTGCCGTAGCGGCGCACGACGTGGGTGCCGATCGCGAGCCCGACCTGCTCGACGAACAGCGTGTTCAACGGCCCCGTCGCGTCGAGGCCCTCGGCCACCGCGAGCGCGAGGTGGCCGAGCACCGGGTCGCACGCGTCCGGGCGGCAGCGCAGGCCGCCGGTCGCGCTGCCGTCGTGCTCGGGGCCGAGGCCGGCGAGATACGTGTGCGGCAGCTCGACCAGCAGGAAGTCGAACCGGCCGTGCAGGTCCGCCCGGAAATTCCGCGAGAAATCGCGGATGTAGATCGAATGGGGCTGGAACCGGCGCTCGGAGGCGCCCGTGCGGCTGTAGATGGTGCGCGAGTGCCCGCCGTTCAGCGAGACGCCGACCAGGAAGCCGCGGTCGCACGCGGGCATGTCGATGCGCTCGACGAACGCGTCGCGCATGCACTTGCGATGCAGCCGCAGGCCGCCGACGGTCTGCTCGATATCCTTCGACAGCAGGCTCGACACGCATCCGAGCGTGTCTTTCGGGATGGGCGCCGGCGACGGGGCGGGCGGCGCGAGGGCGGGCTCTGGCATGAAGCTTTCCTGGAGGGACTCGGCACGCGAGATGTCGGGTCCAGTTTAGAGGGGCGCGCGATCGTTCAAAAATGATTTTGCACAAACGTCCGCTGCCGCCCGGGGGCGAAGCGACCGCACGCGGTCGTTGCACGCCCCGTTGCAACGCCTGTACACGCGGCCCGGCGGAGTATAGCGCGTCGCCGGCGGCCGGCCGCACGGGGTCCGGCGGCAGTCGCCGGACAGCGCATTATCTTTCAAGATTTTCGTGACACGTGTGTCTACACTCGATCCCGAATTCGACATTTTTCGTCCGGCGCGCCCAGCGGGCCGGACGCGGACTTCCTGCCCGGTGAGCTGCCGCGTTCACCGGGCTGTCATCCCGAGGTACCCGGAGGCGGCCATGATCCAGATCGGAACGTTGTCGGTGGATTTCGAGCAGCGCGACATACGCAGCCAGGGCGCGTCGCTGCGCATCGGCGCGCGTGCGCTCGACATTCTGGAGGTCCTGCATCGCGCGGGCGGTTCGGTCGTGTCGAAAGACGACATCATGGACGCGGTCTGGCCGGGCCTGATCGTGGAGGAGAACCGCCTTCAGGTGCATGTGGCGACGCTGCGCAAGGCGCTCGGCGCGAGTCGCGACCTGATCAAGACGGTCCCCGGCCGCGGTTATCTGCTGGTGGCGGGCGCGGCGCACGCGCCGGCGGCCGAGCCGCCGCCCGCCGCGGCGGCACCCGACGCAGGGGCGGCCGCGGCGTCCCTGCCGGCCCGCCTGATCGGGCGCGAGGCCGACATCGCGCAGATCGTCGACATGCTCGACGGGACGGCGGTCGTCACGCTCGTCGGCGCCGGCGGCATCGGCAAGACGAGTCTCGCCGCGCGGGTCGCGCACGACGTCCGCAGCCGGTCGCGCGAGCGTGTCCTGTTCGTCGAGCTGGCGCGCACGTCGACGCGCGGCGACGTGCTCGCCGCGCTCGCCGCCGGGCTCGGGATCGCGCCCGGCGTCGACACGTACCGGGCGCCCGCCGTCGAGCGCATCGGCGAAGCGCTCGCCGATGCGCGCTGCCTGCTCGTGCTCGACAACGCCGAACATATCGTCGACGTGGTCGCGGATCTCGCCGACACGCTGACCGCGGGCGCGGGTTCGCTGCGGGTGCTGGCGACCAGCCGCGAGCCGCTGCATATTTCGGCCGAAGCCGTGGTGCGCGTGAGCCCGCTCGCGGTGCCGGACAGCGGCGCGGCGGACGACGCGATCGTCCGCAGCCCAGCGGTCGAACTGTTTCTGGAACGGGTGCGCGCGGCCGCGCCCAATTGCCGGATCGACGCCGCCGGCATGCGGCTGATCGCCGACATCTGCCGGCGCCTCGACGGGCTGCCGCTCGCGATCGAGCTGGCGGCCGCGCGGGTGGCGACGCTCGGCCTCGCGGTCGTCGCGTCGCGCCTCGACGACCGCCTGAACCTGCTGACGGGCGGGCTGCGGTCGGCGCTGCCGCGTCACCAGACGCTGCGCGCGACGTTCGACTGGAGCTACGTGCTGCTGGAGCCGGCGGCACGCGCACTGTTTCGGCGCATGGGGTGCTTCGTCGGCCCGTTCACGTTCGATGCGGCGCGCGCCGTCGCGGCCGAGCCCGGTTCGTCGGCCGCCGACATGATCGCCGTGCTCGGAGAACTGGTCGCGAAATCGCTCGTGACGGTCGAATTCCACGGCGCTTCCGCGCGCTACCGGCTGACCGAATCGACACGCGCGTATGCGCTCGAAAAACTCCGCAACGAGGGCGAGTTCGACCTCGTCGCCGAACGCCACGCGCACTACGAACGCGCGCAGACGCAAGCGCAAGCCCACGTGCCGGCCGCGTCGCCGGCGGCGGTCGCGGTGAGTCCGCCGGCCGCCGGCGAGCCGGCGGGCACCACGCCGGACGTGGCCGGGCCGGACGCGCTGGCGCGCGCGCTGCTCGAGCCGGCGCGGATGCGCGAAAGTACCGTGCAGGCGCGACGGATGCTCGGCGACATCGACGCCGGGACGGCCGGGCCGGTCGATGCGGGCGGCGAGATGCGGCTGCGCTCGGCGTATGCGTCCGCGCTGCTGCACACGGACGGCGACGCGCTCGCCGCCGCCGCGATGTGGGACCGGACGCTCGACCTCGCGGCGCGCGCCGGCGACGACGCGTACGACGCGCGCGCGCTGATGGGGCTGTGGCACACGATGCTGGCGCTGTCCGACATTCACGAATCGCTGCGCTACGCGACGCGCTTCGAGCGGGCCGCCGAGCGGCGCGGCGACCGCGCGCAGTGCCTGCTGGCGAACGCGATGGTCGCGACGTCGCTGCATTACTTCGGCGAGCACGCGCAGGCGCGCGAGCGGCTCGAGGCCGCGACGGCCGAACTGGCCGGCGCGGGCGAGCCGCCGTGCGCGCAGGTGGCGCTGGGTGTCGACATGGCGACGTTCGGCGGCACGATGCTCACGCGGCTCGCGTGGCTGCAGGGCGACCCCGAGCACGCGATGCGGCTGGCCGCGCAAGCGGTGGAGGGCGCGCGCCGCGGCCCGTCGGCCCTGGCGCTGTGCTTCGTGCTCGGCACGGCTGCCGTGCCGATCGCCATGCGCTACGGCGACCACGACGCGACGACCGACTATCTCGCGACGCTGCGATCGGTATCCGACACGCACGGGTTCGACATCTGGCGTACCCATGCGGAATGCCTGACGGGACAGTTCGATATTCAGACCGGCCATCCGGGCGCGGGGCTCGCGCGGCTCGAACCCGCGTTGCGGCGCCTCGAGGCAAGCGGCTTCCGGCGCCTGCTCGCGCCGTTGACCGCCGCGCATGCGGAAGGACTCGCGCGCACCGGCCGCGCGGCCGAGGCGCGCACCCGGCTCGACGCGACGCTCGCGCGCTGCCGCGCGCACGGCGAACATCTGTTCGTGCCCGAACTGCTGCGCGTCAGGGGCGTGGCGACGCTCGAACAGGCGCGCACCGCCACCGCGAGTCTCGCGGCGGCATACGAAGCGGACGGCCATCGTCATCTGCAGCTGGCCATCCAGACCGCGAACGCGCAGGGCGCCGCGATGTGGGCGCTGCGCAGCACGCTCGATCTCGCCGATCACCTGATCGAGCGCGGACGTACCGGGCAGGCATCGACGCTGGTCGCGGGCCTCACGCGGCACTTCGATCCGCATTCGCGCGCGAATGACGTGCGCCGCTTGCTGCGCGTGCAGAATTTCGTCCGCCCGGACGCGATGCCCGCGGCAAGCCGGGCGCGCGTGCGGCGCGATGCCGTCGACGCGGCGCAGCCGGTGGCATGACGATGCGCGAGAACGGCAGGTCGGACAGGCCGCGCACGCACGCGGCACGCAACGGCGCATTCGACGGGGGCGCGGCGCCCGCGTGCCGGCATACGGACGCGCGACGTCGGGCTCGCCGCGTGCCGCCGGACGGCATGCCGGGAGGCGGCCGCCGCGCGCCCGCCGAGCCGCTCGGGAGGGCGCAGGGTGCTTAGGGCCGTGGACTCTGCACGTGCGGCGGACCTCGTCGTCTTCAACGGCAAGATCGCGACCCAGGACGACACGCGTTCGTTCGTCAGCGCGATCGCGGTCGCGGGCGGGCGCATCGTCGCGACCGGCAGCGATCGCGACGTGTTGCGTCACGCGGGTGCCGGCACGACCCGCATCGACCTGAACGGGCGCACCGCGATCCCCGGCCTGAACGACGCGCATCTGGGCGCGATCGGCGGCGGCCTGAGCTTCAACATGGAATTGCGCTGGGACGGCGTGACGTCGCTCGCCGATGCGCTCGACCTGCTGCGCCGCCAGGTGCAGCGCACGCCCGCGCCGCAGTGGGCGCGCGTCGCGGCGGGCTGGACCGCCTTCCAGTTCGCGGAAAAGCGCGGCCCGACGGTGGCCGAACTGAACGCGATCGCGCCCGATACGCCGGTGTTCATCCAGCATCTGGACGACAGCGCGTGGCTGAATGCGGCCGCGGTGCGCGCGCTCGGCTACGGGCGCGACACGCCCGATCCGCCCGGCGGCGAGCTTCGGCGCGACCGCCACGGGCGGCCGACCGGCCTGCTGCTGGCACGCCCGGACCCGGCCGTGCTGCAGGCGGCGCTCGCACAAGGCCCGACGCTCGGCGGCGGCGACCGGCTGAATTCCACGCGGCAGCTCTTGCATGCGCTGAATCGCGTCGGCGTGACGAGCGTGATCGATGCCGGCGGCGACGGGCTGGCCTATCCGGACGACTACGCGGCGATCGTCGAGCTCGCGCGGCGCGGCGAACTGACGGCGCGCATCGCCTACAGCGTCGGCGCGCAACGCGCGGGACGGGAGCTCGACGACTTCGCGCAGTGGATCGCGCAGATGACGCCCGGCGGCGGCGACGCGTTCCTGCGCACGAACGGCGCGGGTGCGCGGCTCGTATTCTCGGCCGTGGATCTGGGCAATTTCCTCGACCTGCGCCGCGATCTGCCGGCGTCGCTCGAAGCCGAACTCGCCCCGGTCGTCCGGCTGCTCGTGCGTCACCGCTGGCCGTTCCGCCTGCATGCGATCCACGACGAGTCGATCGGCCGCTTCCTGGACGTGTTCGAGGCCGTCGATCGCGAGACGCCGTTCGACGGGCTGCGCTGGTGCTTCGACCGCTGCGAGCGGATCGCGGACGCGAACATCGCGCGGATCGCGGCGCTGGGCGGCGGCGTGACGATTCAGCCGCGGATGGCGTTCCAGGGCGAGGCCTTCGTGGCCCGCTACGGCGCCGGCGCCGCCACGCGCGCGCCGCCGATCCGCGCGATGCTGGACGCCGGCCTGCCGGTCGGCGCGGGGACCGGCGCGACGTGCGCGGCGAGCTACAACCCGTTCGTGGCGCTGTACTGGATGGTATCGGGGCGTACCGTCGGCGGCACCGCGCTCTATCCGGCGCGCAACCGGCTCGGCCGGATGGAGGCGCTGCGCCGCTTTACGGTGGGCAGTGCATGGTTCTCGAACGAAGACGCGTGCAAGGGCGCGCTGATGCCCGGCCAGTACGCGGATTTCGCGGTGCTCACCGACGATTACTTCACGATCGATGCGCCGCGCATCCCGTCGCTTGCGTCGGTGCTGACGGTCGTCGACGGCCGGATCGTGCATGCGGATGCGGAATTCCTGTCGCTCGCGCCGCCGCCGCTGCCGGTCAGCCCGGGATGGTCGCCGGTGGCCGGAGCCGCGGCGGGCAGCCGCGACCGTACGGGGGCGGCGGGCTGCGGCGAAGCGTGCGCCGACGTCGGCGCGGATGCGTGCCGCGCACGCGGCGCCGCGCGGCGCTTCGCGCGGTCGCGTTATCCGGCGGCGTCCGGCGCGGTCGATCGCTGCGCGGCGTTTGGGCGCCGCTGCGTCGTTTTCTAGCCTGCGCGTGCCGGTGCGCAGGAAACGCCGACGCGCAGGCGCCGCGCGAAACGATCGTTTTTCGGCCCCCGGCGCGGGGCCTGGAGGAGGCAGGATGAAGGTTGCGCGTACGCGCGCTCAGGCAGCGGGCGACGAAGTGGCGGGCGTCGGCATTCCGCGCACGCCGGTTGCGATCGAGGCGGCCGATGCGGCACGCGCCGCGTTGCCGGCCGCGCTCGCCGATCATGCCGGACGCGTGTTCGTCCTCGCGTCGCTCGCCGCGCGTCGCGCGGGCGAACCGTGCGACGCCGATGCGCTGTTCGTGGCCGCGATGTACGCCAACATGGGGTTGAGTTACGCGTACTGCCGTTCGACCGCGCGATACGAAGTCGACGGCGCGGATGCGGCGCGCGCGCTGCTGCTTCGGCATCGCCGGCCGCGGCGCATGCGCGACGACGTGTGGTATGCGATCGCGCTGCATACCACGCCGGGCGTGGCCGCCCGCGTATCGCCGCTCTCTCGCGCGCTGGCGGCGGCCGTCTCGACGGACCTGATGGCAACCGATTTCGACGCGTACACGCTGCAGGAGCGCGACGCGCTGCTCGCCGCTTACCCGCGCGACGGCGGTTTCGCGGAAGCCTTCCTCGAAGCGGTCGCGCGCGGCGTCGAACATCGGGCGCCGTCGACGTTCGGCACATGGAGCGCGGACGTGCTCGAACGCTTCGATGCGGAATTTTACCGGCCGAATTTCTGCGGGCGTGTGCTCGGCGCGCGCTGGAACGACGGTTGACGGCGGGCGGCCGGCGCCGCGCCGGCCGCCTGCGCGGGCCGCGGTGCGGGCGCGGCGGCCGATACGCCGCTCATGCGTGCGCGCCTGCCGCGTCGTACCGTGCGTAATCGACATATCCGGCGCGATCGCCGCCGTACCAGCCGGCCGTCTTCGGCTCGGCGAGCGGTGCGCGCGCGGCAATGCGTTCGACGAGATCCGGATTCGCGATGTAGGCACGCGCGAACGCGACGAGATCGGCGTCGCCCGCGTCGATCAGCGCCTGCGCGGCATCGGGCGCAATGCCGCCGTTGACGATCAACGTGCCGCCGAACGACCGGCGCGCATGCTCGACGATCCGCGGCAGGTCGGGCTCGCCGCTCCAGCCGTTGGTGTCGGCCGCGTGCAGATAGGCCACGCCGGCTTCGTCGAGCATGCGGCCGACGTAGGCCAGCGTCGCATCCGGGTCGGCATCGCGCACGTTGTTGTACTTCGCGTACGGCGAGATGCGCACGCCGACACGCGCGAGCGGCATCACGCCGCCGACCGCCGCGACGATTTCCTCCAGAAAGCGCGCGCGGTTCGCGACCGACCCGCCGTAACGATCGTCGCGGCGGTTCAGCGTCGACGACAGGAACTGGTGCGGCAGATAACCGTTCGCCGCATGGATCTCGACGCCGTCGAAGCCGGCCGCCATCGCACGCGCCGCCGCGCGGCGGAATTCGTCCACGGCGTCGACGACCTCGGCGGTCGTCATCGCGCGCGACGGCGTCGCGTGAATCTTCGTGTAATAGCCGTTCTGCAACTGCGCCCAGACCTGCAACTGTTCGAGATCGTCGTTGACGCCGGACGGCGACAACGGCGCGGCACCGCCGAGCAGAGTCAGCGAGCTGACCCGGCCGCCGTGCCACAGCTGCGCGAAGATGCGCCCGCCGTTCGCATGGACCGCGTCGGTGATCTTTTTCCAGCCCGCGGCCTGCGCGTCGTCGACGAGCCCCGGCGTCAGCTCGAATGCCGCGGACGCGGCGCTGACGTTGGTCGCCTCGGTCACGATCAGGCCGGCGGACGCGCGCTGCGCGTAGTACTCGGCCATCAGTTCGGTCGGCAGGCCGCGCGACGGCGCGCGCGAGCGCGTCATCGGGCCCATCACGACGCGGTTGGGCAGCGCGAGGCCGCGCAGGTCGTACGGAGCGAGCAGGGAAGACATGAGGACTCCTTCATGGGTGAGGATGGGCGCGGTCAGGACCGCGCGGCAACGATGCCGTGTGACAGGCCGACCGCGCGGTGCCGCGCCGTCGGCGGCGGTTCACGCGTGCGCGTGACGTCGCGCGTGCGGGCGGCCGATCGCGACGTAATGGGCGAGCGCGACGAGCGGGAACGCCGCCGCGACGGCCGCGACGAGCGGCCAGCCGCCATGCTCGTACAGCGGGCTCGCGAGCGCGGAGCCGGCCGCGCCGCCGACGAAGATGCTCGTCATGTAGAGCGCGTTCAGCCGGTTGCGGCTCGCCGCGTGCAGTGCGTAGATCTCGCGCTGGCCGAGCACCATGTTCATCTGCACCGCGAAGTCGAGCACGATGCCGGTGACGACGAGGCCGTACACGCCGGCGCCGTGAACCGGCGCGCTCGCATACGCCAGCGTGCCGGCGACCAGCGCGATCAGCGTGGCGCGCACGGTGTGGCCGGCATCCGCGAGACGGCCCGCGACGGGCGCCGACGTCGCGCCGATCGCGCCGACGAGCGCGAACAGGCCGATCGCGGATTGCGACAGTCCGTAGTGACGCGTCAGCTCGACCGGCACGGCGGTCCAGAACAGGCTGAACGACGCGAACATCAGGCCCTGGTAGAACGCGCGATGGCGCAGCACCGGCATCGTGCGCACGAGATGCAGCAGCGAGCCGATCAGCGCGAAATAGGTGGCGCGATGGTCGGGCTGACGCGACGGAATCGTCAGCGCGAGCACGGCCGTGACGAGCGTCATCACCACGGCGGCGCCCGCGAACACGACACGCCAGCCGAACGCGTCGGCCACGATGCTCGACAGCGGCCGGGCGAGCAGGATGCCGAGCAGCAGCCCGCTCATGATCGTGCCGACGACGCGGCCGCGCGAGTGGTCCGGTGCCAGATGCGCGGCGAGCGGCACGAGGATCTGCACCGCCACCGAGCTGAAGCCGATCAGCAGCGAGACCGCGAGGAACAGCCCCGGCGTGCGGACGACCGCGGCGGCCGCGAGGCTCGCGATCGACACGACGGCCGTGACGATCATCAGCTTGCGGTTTTCGAGCAGATCGCCGAGCGGCACGATGAAGAACAGCCCGAACGCGTAGCCGATCTGCGTCAGCGACACGATCAGGCTCGCCGCGCCGCTCGACATGTGCAGGCCGGGGGCGATGAGTTCGGTGATCGGTTGCGCGTAGTACAGGTTCGCGACGATCGCGCCGCAACTGAACGCGAACAGCAGGATGAGCGCCTGCGTGAGCTTGACCGCGGGTGCGGGCGAGGCGAGCGGGGGGGTATCCGTTGACATGGTCGGCTCCGGGAAGGAAACAGGGCGGCGACGTAACCGGCCGCGATACCGTGAATGCTATTGACCGGGCGGCCGGCGCGGAATGGGTCCGGCACGCAATCGAGCATTGCGTGCCGCGCAAAGGTGCCGGAACGCGTGCGTTCAGCCGCGCTGGCCCTGCAGCGTCGGAATCTGCGCGAACAGGCCGGCCAGCCAGTCGACGAACACCTTGAGCTTGACCGGGACGTGCCGGTTGGGCGGATACAGCACCGAGATCGGGCGCGGCGGCGCGTTGAAGTCGGTCAGCACTTCGCGCAGCCGTCCCGACTGCAGGTACGGCTCGACCAGGTACAGCGACGTCTTGATCAGCCCGATGCCCGCGACGCCGCACGCGATGTAGTTGTCCGCATCGTTGACCGCGACCGTGCCGCACATCTGCATGACACGCGGCTCGCCGTCGACGACGTAGTCCCACGGGCGCGGCCGCCCGGTGTCGGCCGAGATGTGGCTGACCGCGACGTGCTGCGCGAGATCGTCGACGGTGGCGGGCTCGCCGAACTGCGCGAGATAGGCGGGCGACGCGCACGTGCAGGTGGTCAGGCTGCCGATCCGCCGGGCGATCATCCCCGAATCGTCGAGCGCGCCGATGCGCACCACGCAGTCGACGCCTTCGCCGACGAGATCGATCTGGCGATCGGTCACGCCGAGTTCGATCATGATGCCCGGATGGGCGGCGAGAAACGCCGGCAGCGCGGGCACCATGATCTGCTTGGCCATGGCCGGCGGCAGGTTCACCTTCAGCCGGCCGCGCGGCACGTTGCGGGCCTGCGATACCGAGGCCTCCATGTCGTCGATCTCGCGGAGCACCGCGACCGAGCGTTCGTAGTACGCCTGGCCGTCCTCGGTCAGCGAGATCCGGCGCGTGGTGCGGTTCAGCAGCCGGCAGCCGAGATGCTGCTCGAGCCCGCTCAGCAGGGCGGACACGCGCGGCGTCGTGAGGCCGGTGGTGTCGGATGCGCGCGTGAAGCTGCCGGTTTCGACGATGCGCGTGAAGACGCGCATCGAAAGCAAGGTGTCCATCGTCGGGGTTCTCCAGCCTGTCGGCTTGCGGCGCCGGGGCGTGCCGGCGCCGTGTCGTTGATCGGGCCGTCAGGCGTCGATGCGCTTGCGCAGCGCGTCGCCGGCAAACGGCATTTCCCGCAGGCGCTGGCCGGTCGCGTCGAAGATCGCGTTGGCCAGTGCGCCGGCGGTCGGCCCCATCGACGCCTCGGCCGCGCCGAGAAACGGCGCGCCGGGACGATTGACCAGGTGAACCTTCATGCTTTGCGGCGCGGCCGAAAAGCGCAGGATCGGGTAGCTGCTCCAGTCGAAGCTGCGGATGCGCTCGGTGTCGTACTTCAGCGCCTCGTACAGCGTCCAGCTCGCGGCCTGCACGATGCCGCCCTCGATCTGGTTGCGGATGCCGTCCGGCGATACGATCTGGCCTGCATCGACGGCCGCTTCCGCGTGTTCGAGCGTCACCTGGCCCGTTTCCGGGACGACCGACACCTCGACCGCGATCGCGACGTATGCCATCAGGTTCTTGTACTTGCCGAACGCGAAGCCGACGCCGCGATTGCGCGCACGCGGCGGCCTGGGCCAGCCGAAGTGCTTCGCGGCGAGCTGGATCACTTGTCGCGCGCGATGGTCTTCCATGTGACGAAGCCGGAATTCGACCGGATCGGCGCCGGCCGCGTGCGCGAGTTCGTCCATGAAGCTTTCGATCGCCCAGACATTGGTGTGCGCGCCGAGCGAACGCATCGCGGACGTCTGCAGCGGCATCGTCGGCGAGAAATTGTTGACGATGTGCTGGTTCGGCAGCGCATACAGCGGGATCGCGTTGCGGTCGCCGCCGCCCTCCGGTTGCAGCATCGGCGTCGACGGCGCCGGCACGAACGGCGGCTCGAGCATGCGCGCGGGCAGCAGCCGGCCCGCGTTGACGATCCGTTCGTTGTGCGAGCTGCTCCACAACGCATAGTTCCAGTCGACGATGCGGCCGCCCGCATCGAGCGATGCACTGACCTCCGTCACCATCGCCGGCGTGAAGTGGTCCCACGTGTGTTCCTGTTCGCGCATCCATTGCACGCGAATCGGCTTGCCCGGCATCGCGGCCGCGATCAGCGCGGCGTGCGCCGCCGCGTCGTCCGCGCCGTTGTGCCCGTAGCAGCCGGACCCTTCGGTGTGAATGCAGCGCACGCTCGCCTTCGGCATCGACAGCATCTCGGCGAGTGCGTCGCGCAGCGGATAGACGCCCTGCGAGTGGGTCCACACCGTCATCATCCCGTTATCGAGATGCGCGACCGAACACGACGGTCCGATCGACCCGTGCATCAGGTAATTCTTGAGGAACGTCGCGTTCAGCGTCTTCACGGCCGGCGCGGTTGGCGCATGCGTGTTCGCGATTTCGATACGCTGCGTCGAAATCCGTTTGAGATCCTGATGGACGGTGGCGCGTTCGGGCAGCTGGCGGCCCGGCGACCAGCGGCAGCCGGCCGCGAGCGCGCGCTGCGCGACCACCGCCTGCCACTCGCCTTGTGCGACCACCGCAAGCATGCTGCCGTTGCGCACGATGCGCACGACGCCGGGCAGCTTCAGGATCGCGGCTTCGTCGAACGACAGCAGCTTCGCGTCGTACACCGGCGGCATCACGACGCGCGCATGCAGCATGCCGGGCAACTGCATGTCCTGCACGTAGCTGATGCCGCCCGTGACCTTGTTCGGGATGTCGACGCGCGGCAGCGACGTGCCGATCACGGCGAACGTCGCCGGGTTCTTCAGCGGCGACGTGGGGGCCGCGTTGCGGTGCAGGTCGACCGTGCGGATCGCGTCGCCGTAGGTCATCGTGCGGCCGTCGGGCGCCTTGATCACCGCGTCGGCGGTCGTCAGCACGCGCGGATCGACGCCGAAGCGTTTCGCGGCGCCTTCCACCAGCAGCGCGCGCACCTGCGCGGTCGCGTTCAGCAGCGCTGAACCGCTGTCGGCCATGGTATGGCTGCCGGCGGTCAGTCCTTCGTCCGGCGACGCGCCGGTGTCGGCCGTCAGGAACGTGATCAGCGACGGCTTCATGTCGAGTTCCTCGGCGGCCACCTGCAGCAACGCGGTGCGCACGCCGGTGCCGAGCTCGACCTTGCCGGTAAACACGGTGACCTTGCCGTCGGGCGCGATCTTGACCCACGCGTCGAGCAGCGGATTGGTCTTCAGGCTGCCGGCGAGCGCCTGGGTGGCTTTCGCCACGTGGACGGCCGCGCCTTCGTCGGCGATCACCAACTGCGCGGCCGCGCGCGACGCGGGTGCGAGACTGAACGCGACGAACAGCGCGCCGGAGACGATGAAGTGCCGGCGGCCTTCGTCGATGTCGTCGTGGGAATTCATCACAGCCCCTTGCTGATCGTGACGGGAGCGGACGCGGGTTCGGGGGCCGGCAGCCCCGCGACCGAGCGCACCGCCGCGAGAATCCGCATGTGCGTGCCGCAGCGGCACAGGTTCGGTTCCATGTGCGTGCGCAGTTCCTGTTCGGTCGGCTTCGGATTGCGTTCGAGCAGTGCCTGCGCGCGCATGATCATCCCGGCGATGCAGTAGCCGCACTGCGCGGCCTGGTGCTCGATGAACGCGCGTTGCAGCGGGCCCGGATGCTCGGCGGTGCCGAGGCTTTCGATGGTGCGCACGCCGCGCGCGCCGACCGCGGCCACCGGCATCAGGCACGAGAAGGTCGGCTTGCCGTCGACGATCACGGTGCAGGCGCCGCATTGTCCGAGGCCGCAGCCGAATTTCGCGCCGTGCAGGTGCAGGTCGTTGCGCAGCGCGTACAGCAGCGGGGTGGACGGATCGATGTCCAGCGTGTGCCGCACGCCGTTGACGGTGAGGGTAATCATCGTGCGGTGTCCTCTTTTCTGAGCTTCGCGGCCATCGCGTCGACGCCCGGCCAGGCGGGACGGTCGGTATAGGTCTCGCGCACGTACGCGGCGAGATCGGCGATCTGCGCGTCGTCGTACTGGTCGATGAACGACGGCATGTAGTTCAGCGTGTCCTCGCCGTGCCAGCCGATCCCGTTGAACATCATCTGGATCGCGTTGCGCGGCGTATCGGCGTTGACGGCCGTGCTGAACGCGAGCGTCGGCCGCTCGCCGATCGACTGCATCGGCGCGGCCGGCCCGTGACACTGCGCGCACGACGCCTGGAACAGTACCGCGCCGCGTCGCGCGGCCGGCGTCGTCGCGGCGCGTTCGACCGGGTTCGCGGCCGCGCGCGCATTCGCCGGCTTCTGGATCGACAGGATGTACGCGGCGATCGCCTCCACGTCCTCCACCGGCACCCGCGCGAGGTCGCGCGTGACCGGCAGCATCGGCCCGGCCGCCGCGCCATGCTCGCTCGCGCGGCCGGTACGCAGGTAGGTGACGAGCTGCGCCTGCGTCCACGGCCGTGCGGCCTGGCCGAGCGCATTGAGCGGCGGCGCTTCCCAGCCGTCGACGATACCGCCGTCGAACGCGCGGCCGCGCTGCTCGCCGCCGATCGCGTTCAGCGGCGAATGGCACGACGCGCAGTGGCCGAGCCCGTCGACGAGCATCCTGCCGCGATTCCATTGCGCGGACTGCGCGGGGTCCGGTCGATACGCGCCCTCGCGCAAGAACAGCACGTTCCAGAACGCGACCAGCGGCCGGAAGTTCAGCGGAAATATCAGGTCGTTCGCGGGCGCCGTCGCACGTACCGGCTCACGCGTCATCAGGTACGCGTACGCGGCGGCGATGTCGTCGTCCGACATCCGCGTGAAATGAATGTACGGAAACGCCGGGTACAGCGGCTGGCCGTTGCGTCCGATGCCGGTGCGCAACGCACGGGCGAATGCGTCGCGCGACCAGCGGCCGATCCCCGTTTCGGCATCCGGCGTGATGTTGGTCGCGTAGATCGTGCCGAACGGCGTCGCGAGCGGCAGCCCGCCCGCGAACGGCTTGCCGTCCTTCGCGGTGTGGCACACGATGCAGTCGCCGAGCGCGACGACGCGCGCGCCGGCGCGCACCAGCTGCGGATCGAACGAAGCGGGGGCGGGCGGATCGATCGGCGCGATCGACGGCCGCACCATGATGCCGATCGCGACCGCGATGCCCGCGATCGCCACGCCGGCCGCGCCGAACCAGAGTCGTTTGTGCTTCATGCGCGCTCCACGCGACGCGGTGCGCCGCAAGCGATGCGGTGCGCGGCAACGCCGGACGATGCGGGTCGGCCGTGCGCGGCCGCCCGATGCGGCCGCGACCGGGTTGCGGCGCGGCGGTGATTGGCGACGGGGATCATGGTGTCACTCCAGCAGTCGATAACGGGCGCAAGCGCCGTCCTGCGCGGCAGCTCATGAACGCAGTCTACGCAGAGGCCGCGACCATTGCCTTAAGCGGCGCTGAAACGTTCTGAACGGTGTCCGGCCCTGGCTCGGCCGGAATGCGCCGCGTCATGACGGAACCTCGCCGGCGACGACTTCGTCCGCGTAGCACCAGATCCAGCGCTCGCCGGGCTCGATCGAGCGGACGAGCTGGTGGCCGGTTTCACGGAAATGCCGGCTCGCGTGGCGATTCGGCGACGAGTCGCAGCAGCCGACGTGCCCGCAGATCAGGCACATCCGCAAATGCACCCAGCGGCTGCCCGATCGGACGCATGCCTCACAGTCGTCCTTGTCGGTGTCGAACACGCGTGCTTCGTCGAGATGCGTACAGGCGTTGGCCATCTTGCGCTCCGATGCCGGCGCGGGAGCGACGCTTGCGGCGCGGCCGGCACGAGGCCGCAAGCGGGAGGGGATGCGGCATTGTGCAGCGTCGCGTCGCGGCCGGACCTTAATTGTCATGAAGCGGCCCGCGCGGCCCGCGCCGGCGGCGTACAGTCGCGAATGCGTCCGGCCGCGGCACCGGCCGGGCCGCATCCGACATCGACATCGACATCGACATCATCGGGAGGTGCTCATGGATCAACCGCAACACGTGCGGATCGTCGGCCTGCCGCGCAGCAGGGACGCGTATGCGATCCGCGATTTCCTGCAGCGGCGCATGATTGCGTACGACTGGTGCGAGCTGACATCCGACGCCGACTGCGCGCAGGTGCTCGGCATCGCGCCGCTGCGCGACATCCGGCTGCCGGTCGTGATCTTTCCGGACGGGTCGCGCCTGTACCAGCCGACCCTGGCCGAAATCGCCGCACGGCTCGGCTGGGTCGCGCGCCCGCGCTTCGTCGAATACGACGTGTCGATCTACGGCGCGGGGCCGGCCGGGCTGTCGGCGGCGGTCTACGCGGCGTCCGAAGGGCTGCGCGCGGTCGTGATCGAGCGCGGCGCGATCGGCGGGCAGGCCGGCACGAGTTCGCTGATCGAGAACTACATGGGCTTCCCCGACGGCATCCCGGGCGCGGAGCTCGCGGAACGCGCGCGCGAGCAGGCGGTGAAGTTCGGCGTCGAGCTGCTGACGATGCGCGAGGGCGTGCATGCGACGTTCGTGGACGGCAAGATTCGCGTCGAGCTCGCCGACGGGTCGATCCTGGTCGCGCGCGCGAACATCTGCGCGACCGGCATCGAATATCGCAGCCTCGGGCTGCCGGAGGAGCCGGCGTTTCTCAATGCGGGGCTGTTCTACGGCGCCGGGTCGAGCGAAGCGCCGATGTGCGCGGGCGAGCAGGTGTTCATCGTCGGCGGCGGCAATTCGGCCGGCCAGGCCGCGATGAATTTCGCGCGGCATGCGCGCCAGGTGACGATGCTCGTGCGCGGCGCGTCGCTCGCCGACACGCTGTCGCGCTACCTGATCGACCGGATCGAGCGCACGCCGAACATCGAGGTCCGCTACCGGTCGAGCGTCGCCGCGCTGCACGGCGACGGCTGGCTCGACGCGATCGAGCTTCGCTCGGCGGACGGCACGCTCGAACGGCTGCCGGCCACGCGCCTGTTCGTGTGCATCGGCGGCGCGCCGAATACCGACTGGGCGAAGGACACCGACATCATCCGCAATCCGGGCGGTTATCTCGTCACCGGCGGCGACCTATACGACTGTCCGGCGTTCGAGCGCGTGTGGCCGCTCGAGCGGCGGCCGTACCACCTGGAAACCAGCGTGCCGGGATCGTTCGCGGCCGGCGACGTGCGATCGGGATCGGTCAAGCGCGTCGCGTCGGCGGTCGGCGAAGGCGCGATGGCCGTGACCTTCGTGCACCGGTTTCTCGGCGAGGATGCGCATCGGCTCGCGGGCGCGTGACGCGCGCGCGGGCCGTTCGATGCATTCATCGCGCGTCGGCCCGCGTCGCGTCGTGCCACCCGTCCCGGCCGGCGCGCGCCGGCGGCGTCCACCCGCCGCCCAGCGCGCGGACGAGGGTCACCGTCGCGACGGCCAGCGCCTGCCGGCTGTGAATCAGCTGGCGTCGCGCATTCAGCGCATCGCGATCGGCGTCGATGACTTCCAGATAGCTGACGTAACCGTGCGCGTAACGGCTCAGCGACAGCCGCGCCGCGGCGTCCGTCGCGTGCGCCGCGTGGTCGTAGCGCGCGATCCGTTCCTTCTGCGCGGCGATGTCGTTGAGCGCATCCTGCACGTCGCGCAACGCGCCGATCGCGGCCGCGCGATAGTTGGCGTCGGCGACGTCCGTGCCGGCTCGCGCGGCAGCCACCGCGGCGTCGCGCTTGCCGCCGTCGAACACCGTCAGCGCGACGTTCGCGCCGAGACTCCACAGCGAGCTGTTGCGGTCGAGAAACGACCGCAGGTCGCGGGTGGCGAAACCGCCGTCGGCGGTCAGCGTGAGCGTCGGCAGCCACGCGGTGCGCGCGATGCCCAGCTCGAGCGACGCCGCGTCGGCACGCCGTGCCGCCGCGAATACGTCCGGGCGTTGGGCAAGCAGCGCGGACGGCAGCACGGCCGGCACATCGGGCACCTGCACGGGCACGGCGGCCGTGTCGATGTCGAACGCGGTCGGCGACACGCCGGTCAGCACCGCGATGGCGTCGACGAGGTTCTCGCGCAGCCGGCGGCTCTCCGCGAGATCGGCATGCGCGGTATCGAGATCGGCCGACGCGCGCAGCCCGTCGAGATCGCTCGCCGCGCCGGCCCGCACGCGGGCGGCGATCACGTCGAGCGCGGTGCGCCGCAGCCCGATCGCGCGGGTGAGCGTCACGAGATCGTCGTCGACGTAGCGCAGCGTCAGGTAGTCGGCCGCGACTTCGGTCGCCACCCGCAGACGCACCGCATCGCGGTCGGCCGCCGCCTGCAGCACGTTCTGTTCGCCGATATCGGCATCGCCGCGCAAGCGGCCCCATAGATCGACTTCGTAGCGCGCGGCGAGCGGAACCGACCAGTTGTGCATCGTGCGCTTCGGCAGCGCGTTGTCGACCGTGCCGGATACGCGCGTACGGCTGAACGACGGGTCGACGCGCACGGTCGGCGCCAGCGCGGCCTCGCGCACGCCGAGCAGCGCCTGCGCCTGGTCGACGCGCGCGGCCGCCGCGCGGATATCGAGATTGTGCGCGAGCGCGGCGTCAACGAGGCGGCCGAGCCGCGGGTCGCCGAACCAGGCGGGCCACGTATCGAGCGATGGCGCACGCGCATCGGTCGACGGGTCGACATGGCGGAACCCGTCGTGTCCGACCGGCACGGGGGCGAGCGGTTGCGGCGCAATCGAGCATGCGGCCAGCAGGCTCGCGGCGAGCAGGGCGAAGGCGCGCTTCATCGCGATTCGCGGGCGGGTTGCAGCGTGACGACGACCGACAGCCCGGGCCGGATGCGCGGCTCCGTCGCGGCCGGGCCGTCGAGCAGGATCTTCACCGGTACGCGCTGCGTGACCTTCGTGAAATTGCCGGTCGCGTTGTCGGGCGGCAGCAGCGCGAACTGCGCGCCGGTCGCGGGCGACAGGCTGTCGATGCGGCCGCTGAACGCGCGCGCCGGCAGCGCATCGAAGCGCAGTTGCACGGCGTCGCCGACGCGCACGTGTCGCAGCTGCGTCTCGCGGAAATTGGCGACGATCCACGGATGCGGCTCGACCAGCGTGAGCAGCGCCTGGCCGGGCGCGACATGCTCGCCGGTCTCGACGGTCTTCTTGCCGACGTAGCCATCCGACGGCGCGACGACCGCCGTGTAGCCGAGCTGCAGCAGCGCGTCGCGCAACTCGGCGTCGTTCTGGCTCGACGCCGCGTCGGCGGCCTGAGCAGCGGCGATGGCGCTGCGCCGTTGCGCGTCGGCCGCCGCGACGCGCGCGCGGGCGGACTTGCGTGCGGCATCGGCCGCATCGAACTCCTGCCTCGACAGGCCGCGCGGCGTCTCGCGGGTCAGTTCGCGTGCACGTGCGTAGTCGAGCTCGGCCTTGTCGGCATCGGCGTGCGCCGATACAAGCGCCGCGTCCGCCTGCTCGATCAGCGCGTGTGCGCGGCTCGCATCGGCATGCGCCTGGGCGACGCGTGCGCGCTGCGCGGCGACGCGCACGTCGAAGTCGCGCCGGTCGATCTGCACGAGCGCGTCGCCCGCGTGCACGAACTGGTTGTCGTCGACGAGCACACGTTCGACCGTGCCGGCGACGCGCGGCGAGATCACGTGCAGGTGGCCGGTCACGTACGCGTCGTCGGTGCCGCGATCGCGTGCGTCGAACTCGTACACGAGCAAGGCGACGAGCAGCAGCGCGATCGCGGCGATCGCGACGATGGCCGGCTTTCGGGAACGCGCGGGCCCGGCGGGCGACGGCGCGGGGGTGGGTGGGGGTGGGGTCATGATCGGCCAACTCCATCGTACGGGCAGGATTCGACGCACCGCGTTATGCTTGCGCCAGCTTGACAGGCGGGAGCCGCTCGACGATGAACACGACGTTCACCACCGGCCGTGCCGTGCCGGCGCCGGCCGCGGGGCCGGCCTCCGACATTCCGACGTTTCGGTCGATCGCCGCGATCGCGGCCGTGCTGCTGGGCGCGATCATCGCGACGCTGACGTCGCGCATCACGTCGCTCGGGCTGGCCGACGTGCGCGGCGCGCTGGGCGTGGGCGTCGACGAAGGCGCGTGGATCAACACCGCGTTTACCGCGTCGCAGATGTTCGTCGGGCCGCTCGCGATCGCGGCGGCCTTCATGTTCGGCACGCGCCGCGTGCTGGTCGCGGGCGCCGTCGTGTTTCTCGGCGCGGAAAGCATGCTGCCGCTCTGCACGCGGTTCGGCGCGTTCATCGTGTGCCAGGCGGTCGCGGGGCTCGCGTCCGGCGTGTTCGTGCCGCTGACGGTCGGCTTCGTCGTGCGCACGCTGCCGCCGCGGCTGATTCCGTTCGGCATCGCCGCGTATGCGATGAATCTGGAGATGTCGCTGAACCTGTCGGCCACGCCCGAAGGCTGGTACAGCGAACACCTGAGCTGGCGCTGGCTGTTCTGGCAGAACGCGGCGCTGACCGTGCCGTTCATCGCGTGCCTGATGCTGTCGCTCGGCGACGAGCCGATCAAGCGCTTCGTGTCCGGCGTCGACGCGCGCGGGATGCTGCTCGGCGCGGGCGGCTTCGCGTGCCTGTGCATCGCGCTCGACCAGGGCGAGCGGCTGTTCTGGCTGCAGTCGCCGCTGATCGTCGCGCTGCTGGCTGCCGGCATCCTGATGATCGCCGCGTTCCTGATCCATGAACTCGCTTCGCCGCGGGCGGGGCTCGACCTCGGCTACCTCACGCGGCCCAACATCGCGCTGCTGATCGTGCTCGTCGGCCTCGTGCGCTTCACCGTGCTCAACACGAGCTTCATCCCGTCGCTGTTCCTCGCCAGCACGTACGGCCTGCGGCCGTTGCAGATCGGCGATACGCTGCGCTGGATCGCGATCCCGCAACTGCTGTTCGCGCCGTGCGTCGCGCTGTTGCTGCAACGGGTCGATCCGCGCCGGCTGATCGTCGCCGGCTTCGCGATGGTGGCGATCGCGTTCGCGCTCGGGTCGCGGCTCACGCCGGTCTGGGCCGAGCCCGACTTCATTCCGTCGCAACTGTTGCAGGCGCTCGGTCAGACGATGGCGCTCACGTCGGTCATCTTCTTCTTCGGCAAGCACGTGACGGCCGAGCATGCGCTGACGTTCGGCGCGGTCGTGCAGGCGACGCGCCTGCTGAGCGGGCAGCTCGGTACGACGGCGATCGCGGTGGTTCAGCGGATCAGGGAGGCTACCCATTCGAATCTCGTCGGTCTGCATGTGTCGCTGTCGGATCCGGAAACGCTCGAACGGCTGCGGGCCGGCGCGGCGTCGCTGGTCGCGCATGGCGCCACGTTCGCGACGGGCAACCAGGCGGCCTATGCGCTCGTCGATCGCGCGGTGCGCGTGCAGGCCACGACGCTCGCGCTGGCCGACAACTTCCGCGTGGCGATGGCGTTCGCGCTCGCCGGCGCGCTGCTCGGCATCCTGCTGCGCCCGGTGCGGACGCCGTGAGCGCCGCACCGGGCGATCTGAAATTTCCTGAAAAGTCCTGAACGGCGCACGGGCGGCGTCCGCCGCGGCGGCATGCGCGCCGCCGCGACGGACGGCGCGCTTACGCCTGCAGGAACGCGAGCAGCTCGGCGTTGATGCGATCGGCGCTCACGACGCACATGCCGTGCGAGCCGCCCTCGATCACCTTCAACACCGCATGCTTGACGATCTTCGACGACAGCCGGGCCGAATCGTCGATCGGCACGATCTGGTCGTCGTCGCCGTGCAGCACGAGCGTCGGCACGTCGAACTTCTTCAGGTCCTCGGTGTAGTCGACTTCCGAGAACTCCTTCACGCACAGGTACTGGCCGTGAATGCCGCCCATCATCCCCTGCGACCAGAACGCGTCGATCGTGCCCTGCGACACCTTTGCGTTCGGGCGATTGAAACCGAAGAACGGCACCGCGAGATCCTTGTAGAACTGCGAACGGTTCTCCGCGACGTTCTTGCGGATGCCGTCGAACACGTCCATCGGCAGGCCGCCCGGATTGGTCGGCGACTTCACCATCTGCGGCGGCACGGCGCCGATCAGCACGGCCTTCGCCACGCGCTTCGTGCCATGACGGCCGATGTAGCGCGCGACTTCGCCGCCGCCGGTGGAGTGGCCGACGAGCGTTGCGTCGCGCACGTCGAGTGCGTCGAGCAGCGCGGCGAGATCGTCCGCGTACGTGTTCATGTCGTTGCCGCGCGACGGCTGGCTCGAACGGCCGTGGCCGCGGCGGTCGTGCGCGATCACGCGATAACCGTGCTGCACGAGGAACAGCATCTGCGCGTCCCAGGCATCCGCGCACAGCGGCCAGCCGTGCGAGAACACGACCGGGCGGCCGGTGCCCCAGTCCTTGAAGTAGATCTGCGTGCCGTCCTTCGTGACGATCGTGTTCATCGTGTGTGCTCCAGCGTGGGTGGAAGAGGCGGCGCGGGCGGGCGTGGCGGCCGCGGCAGCCGCGGCCGGCAGGGCGGCTGCGGCGACGGCGGTCGCGCCGGCCACGAGCATGTCGCGGCGGCGGGCCGACGGCACCACGTCGTTCTTGACGGAATCCATCGAAACTCCTGATAGGTGCGGCGCCGGGGCGCCGCGGGAAATGGCGGGCGAGGCGGCGGCCGCAGCCGTGGCGCCTGGCAGCAGGCCCGCGCCGGTCGTTGCGCACCCGGCAGGGCGCGCAATGCCGACGAATGCATGCCGACCGGAGCCTATCCCGGCGGACTGCGCGCCGTACTGAATTACGGCTGAATTGTTATGAACACGGCCGGTTGGCCGGCCGCGACGACCGCACGGCAGATCGATTAAGCGCGCGACCGGGACTATTCAGCCGCGCGTGGCTATCGTGGGATCCGTCCGCTTGCCGTGGATCGCACGGGGCGCGCCGATTCGCGCCGATGCGCGCCGGCGCACGACGCGTGTCGCGGCACAAACGGGTCCGATCGCGCCGGACCGCCCGACATTTGCCTGGAGATGCCGACATGGATGCCTTCAACCGCTGGGCACACACGATGACGCTGCTGGGCCCGCCGCTCGATGCGGGCCGCTGGATCGCGCCGCGCAGCCGTCGCCATGGCGACGTCTCGATACCGTCGAGCGGCAGCGTGCGGCGCCACAGCGCGATCGTCGCCGTCGAGCGGCAGACCGATTCGTCCGTGCTGGTGTCGTGGAGCGACCCGACGCACTGCCGCTACGACGAGCAGCGCTGGATCAGCGCGAAGGCGCGCGCCCGCGGGCGCTGCGCGCTCACCGGCCACGAGATCCGTCATGGCGACGCGATCTACAAGCCGCAGTGGCGCGGCGCGAAACGTCCGGCGAATTGCCGCGAGATGGTTCTCGCGTCCGCGGTCGACCAGTTCGTGTCGCGCCAGGTGCGGGCGTGACGCGCTGCCTGTCGACATACCGACTGCGGTGAAATGAATTTGAAAGAATTGGCGGGCCGATTCAGGCCACCCATTAACCACGGCCGTTCGTTTCGATACGACGAAAAGCTGTATTTTCCTGAAAACATCCTGAAATGCATTTCATCAGGGAATTGGAAATGCATTCACGAATGAATGAGGCATTCGCGCATGACGCAGGCCGGCGTGTGCGGGGCGGGGCCGGCCCCGCCGCGGCAGGCTGCCATCCGGACCGATGCGCGTCATTTCAAAAAATTCGATCGCTTCATTTCAATAATTTGAATCTTTCATTCATGCAAATGCCGTAGCATTGAAGTCGAAACCGGCGCGCGATTTCGACTGTGCGCCGTTGAATGTCATCCACAAGAAATTCCCATGATCCGGATTGGAACACTTCACGTTTTTCTAGACAGACGTGAAATCCGTTCGAACGGCAAGCTGCTGCGTATCGGCAGTCGCGCATTCGACATTCTCGAGTTGCTGATTCGGGCGAACGGCGCACTGGTCTCGAAAGACGAAATCATGCAGCGCGTCTGGCCGCACACGGTCGTGGAGGAAAACAACCTGCAGGTGCACATCGCGTCGCTGCGCAAGGCGCTGGCCGACGATCGCAACCTGATCGTGACGGTGCCGGGCCGCGGTTATCGCCTCGTCGCACGACAGGATGACGGCGAGGTGCCCGTGCGTACCGCAGCGGTGCGCGCCACGAGTGTGTCGAGCGTGCTGTTCGGCCGCGAACAGGCGGTGGCCGACGTCCTGGCCGCGCTGCAGGCTGCCCGCGTCGTGACGCTGGTCGGCGCGGGCGGCATCGGCAAGACGCGCATCGCGGTCGAGGCGGCCGCGCGTGCCGGTGCGCGGTTTCCCGACGGCACGGTCGTCGTGTCGCTGGCGACAGTCGCGTGCCCGCGTTTCGTTCCCGAGGCGCTGGCCGCTGCGTTGGGTGTCGCGCAGCCGGCCGGATCGCCGACGCTCGAGACCGTGCTCGCCCGCGTCGCGCATCGCCGGATGCTGCTCGTGCTGGATGACTGCGAGCATCTGCTCGATTCGGCGGCGCAGCTCGCCAGCGCGCTGACCGATGCGGCCGGCGGGGCATGCGTGCTCGCGACCAGTCGCGAGGCGTTGCGCATCAACGGCGAGCGCGTCTGCCCGGTTCCGCCGCTCGACGTGCCGGGCGAAGACGATGACGACGCGATGCGCGCGAGCGCGGTGCAACTGTTCGCGGCGCGCGCCTGCGCGGCCGACCCGCGTTTCCCGCTCGATGCGCGCAGCGTGTCGCTGATGGCATCGGTCTGTCGCCGGCTCGACGGCTTGCCGCTCGCGATCGAACTGGCCGCGGCGCGTGCCGCCGTGCTCGGCATCGACGTGCTGGCCGCGCACCTCGACGACCATTTCCGGCTGCTGACCGGCGGCTTTCGCACTGCGTTGCCGCGCCACCGGACGCTGCGTGCGATGTACGACTGGAGCGACCGCTTGCTCCACGACGACGAGCGCCTGCTGTTGCGCTGGCTCGGCGTGTTCCGCGGCGGGTTTTCGATCGAGGCCGTGCGCGGCGTTGTCGGGACTCGCGGCCTGACCGGCACGCGGCTGCTCGACACGATCGCCGGCCTGGTGTCGAAGTCGCTGCTGATCCTCGACGCCGCGCAGGAGGTGCCGCGCTACCGGCTGCTCGCGACCACGCGCGCGTATGCGCAGCAGCAGCTCGACGCGCACGGCGAGTGCGAGGCGGCGGCACGCGCGCACGCACACTATTTCCTGACGTCGTTCACGGATGCGCCGGACGACGGCGGCACGCGGCTCGATGCGGTGCGGCGCGAACTCGACAATCTGCGCGAGGCGCTCGACTGGGCGTTCTCCGCGCACGGCGACACCGCGCTCGGCATGGCGCTCGCGGCCGTCGCGGTACCCTGCCTGTTCGAGCTGTCGCTCGTCGACGAGTGCCGCGAACGGGCGCGCGCGGCGCTCGACGCGATGCGCGATCCGGATGCGCCGCCGGTGTCCGTCGACACGCGCACACGGCTGCTGGCCGTCCATGCCGCGGCAACCGCGCAGACGGCCGTGCAGGAAACGTGGCCCGACGCGCACGCGATCGGACTCGATGCGGCCGAAGCCGAACCGCGTTCGGGCGGGTCGTAACGACACGGTCGCGGGCGGCGGTATCGCGCTTCAGAACGTTTCAGGCAATCGGCGGGGCAACAGCGGGACAGCGGCGGGCTGCCCGCGTAGATTGCATGAACGCGCCGGCGACCCGGCGGCGCGCGTGCGGCGGCCGCCGCGCGCGTGCGCCGGGGTCGCGCGACGCCGCCGATCGCAAGCGCGGCAACACGCGCCCGACGCCGGGTACGCGTGTCGCCGCGGCCTTGCGCCGAACCGAACCTCATCCTTTTCCCGTCGCATGAATCCTGCCCAATCGAATCTTTCCCGCCACGCCGTCGATCTCGGCCTGCTGTTCCTGCGGGTCGCCGCCAGTCTGTTGCTGATCGCCGTTCACGGCCTGCCGAAGCTCATCCACTACACGGCGGAAGCCGCCGCCATCGAGGATCCGTTTCATCTCGGCCGGACGCTGTCGATCCTGTTCGCGATCTTCGCCGAAGTCGTCTGCCCGGTCTTCATGATCGTCGGCGTGTGGACGAGGCTTGCAGCGCTGCCGGTGTTGATCGTCACGCTCGTCGCGCTGGTGTTCGTCCATCCGGACTGGTCGCTGCGCGACGGGCAATTCGCATGGATGCTGCTGATCCTGTTCGGCACGATCGCCATCGCGGGCGCCGGCCGTTATGCGCTGCCCGCCGTCATTCGCCGGCAGGAATAGCGCGTTGGCGGCCTGCGTCGGCGCATACCCGTGCGCCGTTCGCGGCCGGACGAAGCCAGCCGGCTCCGGTGCCGCGAGCGTCCGGTTTTCGTATCGATGTAGCGGATTTCCCGCGCGTGGCCCGCTATGGTGCGTCGGCCGGACGAGCGGGATTCGTCGGCACGCGGCTTCATACGGCCGTCCGTGCGGTGGCCGTGCCGAGCGTCCGTCGGCGTCGAAGCGATGACGTGTGCCCGGTCGTCGGCGGCAAACCCGAACCGGCGCGGGCGACGAGCGGGTTCGCGATCGAACGGGGCGCGATGGAAGAAAGGAGGATGATCCCGCCGGCCGGGAAGGGGCATGCCCGCTCGGCCCGATCGTACGGATCAGGAAGGAGATGAAGCGTCCGCCCGGTTCGACCGGCTGACGCGATGCCCGGCAAGGGCACTGCCGGCGACGCAGGCGCCGCCGGCAGCATGCGGCGTTCGCGGGCGGCATGCCGCCCGCGACACCGGTCAGTGACCTTCGCTCGCGCCGAACATCGACTTCGCGTAGGTGATGCCGAGGCCGTATGCGCCGCCATGTTGCGCGGCGGTCTTCGTGGTCTGCGCGTACGTCTCGGTACGCGCCCAGTCGCGCTGCAGCTCGAGCAGGTATTGCAGCGACGTCATCGGACGCGCGCCGGCCTGGATCATGCGCTGCATCGCGCGCTCGTGCGCTTCGTCGGATACGTCGCCGCATGCATCGGCGATCACATACACTTCGAAGCCCTGATCGATCGCCGACAGCGACGGGCCGACGATGCAGACCGACGTCCACAGCCCGGCGAGCACGATCTTGCTCTTGCCGATCGCGTTCACGCGTTCGGCGATGCGCGGATCTTCCCAGGTGTTCATCGACGTGCGGTCGATCAGCTTTTCCTCGGGGAAGACCGACGTGATTTCCTCGTACATCGGACCGGAGAAGGTCTTCTCGGCGACCGTCGTGAGGATCGTCGGCACGTTGAATTCCTTCGCGGCCTTCGACACGAGCGACGTGTTGTTGCGCAGCAGGTTCGGATCGATCGACTTGGTCGCGAACGACATCTGCGACTGGAAGTCGATCATGATCAGCGTGTGATTGGTCGGGTTGATCAGCGACTTGCCGGGTTGGGCCGAAGCGGTGGGCATTGCAATTCTCCAAGAGTAGGTCGGGCGCCGAAGACGATCGACGCACGGGTTGGGCCGCGCCGATATCGGATCGGCACAGCCTGGAAGGGTGCGCATCCATGCGGTGCGCGCGGCGCGCGCGACACATGGGTGCACGGCGGACGAGCGGCGGCGCCGCCCGTCGCGTTTCGGCGAAGGAAACCGGCCGGGTGGCCGGCGCTCAGAACGCGAAGCAGCTGCAGCCGAGCGCGCCCCAGAAACCGTTGTGGTCGCTCACGGGCACGTCGTTGCGCCACGCGGCCAGATGGCCGTGCCCGTGCACGCCGCACTGGTTCGCGCAACTGTCGATGCAGGCGCGGGCAGCCGCGACCGGGCGATAGCGGCTGTAGCCGCCGAACTCGGCCACCGGCGACCACGCGGGGCTGACCGGCAGCGGCGGCGGCGCGAGCGGCGCGAATTCCTCGTCCGCGTGCACGACCTTGCCGTTCACGACCGTCAGCACCGACGACAGGTATTTGATCTGCGGCTCGTCGACCGTGAAGTAGTCGTCGGTAAGCACCGCGAAATCCGCGTACTGGCCGGGCACCAGCGCGCCCTTGCGATCGTCCTCGTTCGAGAACCAGGCGCTGCCGACGGTATAGCGGCGCAGCGCTTCCATGCGGTCGAGCCGGTTGCGCTCGCCGTACAGCGCGGTGCCGCCGACGGTGCGCCCGGACACCATCCAGTACAACGACACGAACGGGTTGTAGCTCGCGACGCGCGTCGCATCGGTGCCGGCGCCGACCGGCAGGCCGGCGTCCAGCATCGCGCGGATCGGCGGCGTGCGCGTGGCCGCGTCGGCGCCGTAGCGCGCGATGAAGTACTCGCCCTGGAACGCCATCCGGTGCTGGACCGCGATGCCGCCGCCGAGCGCGGCGATCCGCGCGATGTTCGCGTCCGAGATCGTCTCGCAGTGGTCGAAGAACCAGCGCAGCCCGTTGAACGGGATCTCGCGGTTCACGGCTTCGAACACGTTCAGGAAGCGGCTGATCGATTCGTCGTAGGTCGCATGCAGCCGGAACGGCCAGCGGTTCTGCACGAGCAGGCGGACCACCGCCGTCAGCTCGGCTTCGAGCGTGTCGGGCAGGTCGGGGCGCGGCTCCAGGAAATCCTCGAAGTCGGCGGCGGAGAACACGAGCATCTCGCCCGCGCCGTTCACGCGCAGGAATTCGTCGCCGTCGCCGGGCTTCGTCATCTTCACCCACTTCGCGAAATCCTCGATCTCCTGCTTCGCGTTCTGCGTGAACAGGTTGTAGGCGATGCGCATCGTCAGCTCGCCGCGTTTCGCGAGATCCACGATGACCGCGTAGTCGTCCGGGTAGGCCTGGTAACCGCCGCCCGCGTCGATCGCGCTCGTCACGCCGAGACGGTTCAGTTCGCGCATGAAGTGCCGCGTCGAATTCACCTGGTCGTCGTAGCCGAGCTTCGGGCCTTTCGCGAGCGTCGAATACAGGATGCCGGCGTTCGGCCGCGCGATCAGCATCCCGGTCGGGTTGCCGTGGCGATCGCGCCGGATCTCGCCGCCCGGCGGGTTCGGTGTGTCCTTCGTGTAGCCCACCGCGCGCAGCGCCGCGCCGTTGAGCAGCGCGCTGTCGTACAGGTGCAGGATGAACACCGGCGTATCGGGCGCGATCGCGTTGATTTCGTCGAGCGTCGGCAGACGGCGTTCGGCGAACTGCAGCTCGTTCCAGCCGCCGACCACGCGCACCCACTGCGGCGCGGGCGTGCGCTGCACCTGGCGGCGCAGCATGTCGAGCGCGTCCGCGAGGGACGGCACGCCGTCCCAGCGCAGCTCCATGTTGAAGTTCAGGCCACCGCGAATCACGTGCAGGTGCGAATCGTTCAGGCCCGGGATCGCGGTGCGGCCGTTGAGGTCGACGCGCGGCGTGTCGCCGCGTGCGTGGCGCATCACGTCGTGTTCGTTGCCGGCGGCGAGCACGCGGCCGTCCTTCACCGCGAGCGCGGTGACGAACGAGCGCTTGTCGTCCTGTGTCGCAATCTTGCCGTTGAAAAAGATCGTGTCCGCGATCGGCACGTCGTTCGTCTGGGCTGTCATCTGGCGTTTCCCTTGAGTACTCGCGCGGCGAGTCGTGGAGGCGTGCCGGCGCGCTGTCGCGTGTCGGCGTCGTACTCCAACGTTAAGGGACGCGCGGATGAAAGTCCTGAGCGGCGTCTTAAACGATCTGAAAGGAAACGATCGAGGCGGGTGGGGGCGGTGTGAGGCGGATGGTGCGGTTGCGCGCAGGCCGGGTCGGCGGCGTGCATGACGGGTGCGCGGTCAAGCGTCGGACGGTTGGCTGCCCGCGCCAGCCCCGGCCGTGAATGGACGAATCAGCCGGTCGATTTGTCGGGCGCCGTGAAGCGCTCGACCAGGTCGGGACGGTCGAGCTGCTCGACCCACCAGTGCAGCGCGCGGCCTGCTTCGTCGCCGCGCCACGCGAGATAGCAGTGCGTGGTGTCGCGCATGCCGGTCACCTGGCGGGCGACGAGCCTGCCGTCGGCGATCGCGCGCGCGGCGATGCATTCCGGCAGCGTGCCGACCGCGAGCCCTTCGCACTGCGCATCGAGCTTTGCCGCGAGCGTCGGCACCGCGAGATACGGCTGGCCGGCGTCGATCGCGACCGACTGCGGTTGCAGTTCGCGCGACGTATCGCTGATCACCGCGCCGCGATACTGGACGACCGACGCCATCGGCAGCGGCTCGGGCAGCGACGCGAGCGGATGCGTCGGCGCGACGGCGAAGACGTGCCTGAGCGAGCCGATCGGCCGCGCGACGATGCCCGGCAGCTCCGGCGGGTCGCCCGCCGCGCCGACGACCAGATCGGCGCGGCGCGAAATCAGCGCGTCCCATGCGCCGCCGAGCACTTCGGTCGACAGTCGCAGCCGCGTGTCCATCCCGAGCGCGTAGAACCGGTGCACGTACGGCCACAGCGCGTCGAATGGCAGGATTTCGTCGATGCAGACGCGGACTTCGGTTTCCCACCCTTGCTGCGCACGCTGCGCCTTGATTTCGAGCTGCTCGGCCGCACGCAGCAGGCGTCGGCCTTCCTCGACCACGATGCGTCCCGCATGCGTGAGCTTCGCGCGCCGCCCGCTGCGGTCGAACAGCACCACGCCGAGATCGCTTTCGAGTTTCTGCACCAGGTAGGTCAGCGAGGACGGCACGCGATGCAGCAGTTCCGCGGCTTCGGCAAAGGTGCCGGTGCGGTCGATCGCGTCCAGCGCCTCGAGCGCTTCGAATGACAGCTTCATCGCGGGTTCCGGGAGGAGGGGCTCGCGCATCATACCAGCGCATGCGCGGTACGGGCAGCGCGTCCCACCGCGATTTGCTAGACTGGCGAGCCTCGTCATTCGCCGCTCGCGTCAACCGATGACTGCGCCTCAGTCAGACACCGCCACCTCCGATTTCATGCCGGCCGACGTGCGGCAGACCGTCGTTACCCAGACGTTGCCGAAAGGGCAGGTCGGCATCAGCCGGCTGAAGACGCTGCGCAGGAACATGGGGCTGACCGCCCCCTACACGCCCGAGCACTCGGATCTCATCGTCCTGCAGTTGCGCCCGTTCGGCGAACAGGAGCTGTGGCTCGACGGCCGCCGCGCGCCGTTCGTCCCGTACGACGCGGGGACCGTGACGATCCACGACCTCGACCGCAACTGGGTGGCGGATCTCAAGGGCGCGTTCGATTGCCTCCATTTCCACCTGCCGCGCCATACGCTGGAGGAGACGGTGGACGACCTCGGCGGCCGGCAACGCCCGCAACTCTACCTGCCGCCTCACCTCAGCGCGAACGACCCGATCATCCATGCGCTCGGCCGCGCGTTGCTGCCGGCGCTGTCTAGCCCCGACCAGGCGTCGCAGCTCTTCATCGATCATGTGGGGCTGGCGTTTCAGGCACACGTCGCCCATCGGTACGGCGGCGTCGGCGAGCGGCGGGAAAAGTCGGCCGGCAAGCTCACGCCGTCGCAGGAGCAGCGGGCGAAGGAACTGCTGCTCGAACACCTCGACGGGAAAATCGGACTCGCCGATGTGGCGAGCGCCTGCGGCCTGTCGCGCGGCCATTTCGTCAAGGCGTTTCACCAGACGGCCGGGATGCCGCCGCATCGCTGGCTGATCGTGCAGCGCGTCGAGCGGGCAAAGACGTGGTTGCGCAACCCGCAGATGCCGCTGAGCATGATCTCGGCGGCGTGCGGGTTCGCCGACCAGAGTCACTTCTCGCGCACCTTCACGCGCCTGACCGGCGTCAGCCCGCGCCGGTGGCGCATGGACAATATCTGAGTCGCCGCTGACGATACCGGCGCCGCGGGCAGCGCGTATGCCGGCGCGGCCCGTCGTCTGCGACGCGCCCGGACGCGCGCGCCGCCCTTCGCGTCGTGCCTGCCGGCGACGCCTACGAATTTTCCCGAACACCGCGTCACATCCACCCGGTATGATCGCTGCGCCCGCGCGCGCCGCGGCGGGCCGGCGCATGCCGGTGCGCGCGCGATCGACTTCGCCGGCACGACCATCACGACACCCCGGGACGGGCGCTGGCGCACGGCGCCGGTCGATCCGGCCGAACGGGCCAGGACAGCACGACGGAGTATTGAAGCGATGCGGACGCAGACAGGCGCGATACGGCGCACCATGACGATCGTTGCGGGCGGGACGTTGTGCGCGGTGGTCGCGGGCGGCGCGCAGGCGCAGGCATCGGGCACGGCGGCGGCGAAGGCAGGCGCCGCCGCGGCCGTGCTGCCGGCAATCGACGTGCAAGGAACCGCCGATGCCGCGTCCGCCGGGCTCGTCGGGCGGCGAACCACGGCCGGCACGAAGACCGACACGCCGGTGGCCGAGATCCCGCAAACGGTCAATATCGTCACCGCGCGGCAGATCGAGATGACCGGCGCGGCCGACCTGAACCAGGCGCTGCGCTACGTGCCGGGTTTCTCGACGTTCGGCGCCGACAGCCGGACCGACTGGTATGCGGCGCTGCGCGGATTCACGCCGACGCTGTACGTCGACGGCGTGGCGGCGCCGAATACGGCCGTGATCGCGAACTGGCGCGTCGATCCGTACACGATCGATTCGATCGCGATCCTGCGCGGCCCGACGTCGGTGCTGTACGGCGCGGGCGAGCCCGGCGCGATCGTCGACGCGCACACGAAGCGTGCCGATGGCGAACGCGTGCGCGAGGCCGGCGTGCAGATCGGCAACGATGCGCGCAAGCAGGTCATGCTCGATGTCGGCGACACGCTCGATCCGGACGGCAAGTATGCGTACCGCTTCGTCGGCGTCGCGCGCGACGGCAACGCGGTGACGGGCCCGAACGGCGATCGCCGCGTCGCGCTCGCGCCGTCGTTCCGCTGGCGGCCGGACGCCGATACGTCGCTGACGGTTGCCGCGACGTTCCTGCAGGACAGCGGCGACATTTCGTCGAACTTCCTGCCCGCGTCGGGCACCGTACTGCCGAACCCGAACGGCCGCCTGTCGCAGGACATCTACATGGGCGACCCGTCGTTCAACGACTACCGCAAGAAGCAATGGTCGCTCGGCTACACGCTGGAACACCGCGTGAATGCGATCTGGACGCTGCACCAGGACGTGCGCTGGTCGCACCTGTCGCTGGACGATGCGACGGTGTTCGGCAACGGCCTCGCGCCGCGCAGCACGACGAACATGATGCGTTTCGCGGGGCTGTTCCAGCTCAACTACAGCCGGCTCGACGTCGACCATCACGCGCAGGCGCGCTTCGGCACGGGGCCGCTCGATCATACGCTGCTGTTCGGCCTGCAATTCGACCGGCAGACGACGACCAACAGCGTGTGGCTTGCGCTGGCGCCGTCGCTCAACCTGTACCACCCCGTCTACCGGCCGGTGACGGCCGCGATCTTCGCCGGCCCGACGTCGCTCGGTCATGTCGACCAGTACACGGCGATGAATGCGATCGGCGTGTACGCGCAGGACCAGATCCGCTGGCGGCGCTGGACGCTGACGCTCGGCGGCCGCGAGGACGTCGTGAATGCGCGTTTCGACGACCGGACGGCCGGCACGCAGGCGCGGCAGGACGTCAGTGCGTTTTCCGGGCGCGTCGGACTGACCTATCAGGGCGACGCGGGGGTGTCGCCGTACGTGAGCTATTCGACGTCGTTCGATCCGGTCGTCGGCGTGCGGATGTTCGGCGGCGGCTTGCCGAAACCGACGCGCGGCGCGCAGGCCGAAGCCGGGCTGCGCTGGCAGCCGCCCGGCAGGAACCTGATGCTGAGCGCGGCCGTCTACCAGATCGACCAGACCAACGTCGTGACGCCGACGCCGGTGAATCTCGACCCGACCGGCACGACGTCCGTGCAGACCGGCAAGGTGCGCTCGCGCGGCATCGAGCTGAGCGCGGTCGGCAAGGTGACGCGCGAGCTGTCGATCGTCGCGTCGTATGCGTACCAGGACGTCAAGAACGTGCAGGCGAACGATGCGTCGCTGAACCACTGGCCGGTGTCCGTGCCGCTGCCGCGGCAGATGGCGTCGATGTGGGCCGACTGGACCTGGCGTACGGGGGCGCTGTCCGGGCTCGGGATCGGCGGCGGCGTGCGCTACCAGAGCGCGTCGGCCGGCGCGCCCGACAATTCGCTCACGGTGCCGAGCGCGACCTTGTATGACCTCGCGTTGCATTACGACCTGCCGCACTGGCGTTTCGCGCTGAACGTCGCGAACCTGTTCGACCGGCGCTACGTCAGCGGCTGTCAATCATATGCCGTCTGCGTGTTCGGCAACGAGCGGACCGTGCTGGCCAGCGCGAAATACGACTGGTGACCGCGAGCGGGCCGAACGCCGCTAAGTGCCGCGCTGCGGCTCGCGGGGCGCGGCGCGCGAGCGGGCCCGGCGCTGGCGCCGCCACTCGGTCGGCGTGACGCCGAAGCGTTCGCGAAAGGCCGTCGCGAAATTGGCCGGCGTGGAAAAACCGATTTCCTTCGCGATGCTCGCAATGCTGAGCGACGTCGAACCCAGCAGATCCTGCGCGATCCGCAGCCGCTCGTGCCGCAGATACTCGAACACCGTCTGCCCGAGATTGTCGCGAAACGCGCGCGACAACCGCTTTTCATGCGTGCCGACCGCGCGCGCCAGTTGCTCCACCGTCGGCGGGTCGTTCAGCGTGCGCGACAGGTGGCGGATCGCCGCGCGCACGATGATGCCGTCGTCGTCGCCGGCCGCGAACGGGCCGTCCGCCGGCGCCGTGTCGGCCGGTCGTTCGCGCGTCGTCCGCGCGAGCTGCACGCGAATGCGCGCGACCACTTCCGCCGGCTCGAACGGCTTCACGACATAGTCGACGCCGCCGATTTCCAGCCCTTCGAGGCGTTCGTGCAATGCGCCGGCCACGGTCAGGAAAATGACCGGAATCGCACGCGTGGCCGGATCGGCGGCGAGCAGCCTGCACGCGGTGAAACCATCCATCCGCGGCATGCGGACATCCATCAGGATCAGGTCGGGCAACAGTGCCTGCGCGCGCTGGCATGCCTGCATGCCATCGGACGCGATGCTGATCCGGCAGCCCGTGCCGCGCAGGATGTCGGTCAGCAAACGCAGCTGGTCGGGTTGATCGTCGACGACCAGGATATGGGCGTCGCGCAATGCGGAGGTCGATGAAGGCATCGTGCACCTGTTCTGGAAAGGCGGTTGGATGCGTTTCCGCGGGTGGCCTGCCCGGTTCGGGAGAAACGTCATGCGCCGCTCTATGACGATGCATCAGCGCATCGCACGCTCGCATCGGTTCCGGAGGTTGACGGCACGGCGCGGCAGCAACCGGCCGCCCGATGGCACGGCGTTCCTTTTTTTTGATCACCTGGCCGGTAAAGACACGGACGATTGCCGGGCGCGCATCGTGAGGATCGCGACTGCGGAAATCAATGCGAGCGGAATTGTAGGAGCTTATTTCGAATCCCGCCAGACGTGTCCGGAATATTCGCGCCATTCCGCTTTCCCGATTTTTAAAATGGCGGATTACGACAGGAATGCCGCGCTTCGACATGCGTCGCCGCTCATGGTTTACGCGAATATCCTCCGCTTAACCATTCCATTGGTCGGTCGCGGGATTATCGTTTCGAGGTCGAATCGAATTTAAATCCGCTTCGGCAAAGCATTTGTCCTCTCCATAAAACATTTCGATTAATCCCGGTGGCGAGAAATCGTTTGCGAGATGTCCGTATTTTGCGCAAGTCATTGAATGAATTGAATTTCACAATCTATAAAGAATGTCGCCTTTAATAATTCTAGATCGTGTCTCATAATTCGTCCGAACTTTGAACGCCGGGTGGCACAGCGCAACGGAAGGCACCGCAAGTGGTGACGGAAGTTGTGTGATTCGGATCCGAGGCGGCAATCGACGCGCGTCCGGGCGAAGGCTCGCGGCACGGAGGCGAAACGCCGGTAGTCGAAGATGAAATAAAAGAAACGGGGTTGATCGCGGTCGGCGCGACATCACATCAGAGGTGTGGGTAACGGCAGGTTGAATCTCCGGATTCATCCGGGGAAAGACTCGTCCATAAAGCGCATTACGTATTCCTAATTCAGTTTCCGGATTGACGGAACGGGCCGTAGAACGTGCGGCGTGCCCGGGGGCTTCGATCGTCCTGTCGAAACGGACGGTCGACGCAACGCGCCTCCGGCATGGCCGGACCGGATATCGGAATCGGGTTCCGCACTGAAGTCGCAATCGAAGTCGAAGCTTTCATAAAAGTAAGTAGTCCGTATTCAAACCAGACGCTACACAACGGAGCAGAAGACCATGAAGAAGAAGCAGATTTCGGCGCTGGCCGCCGCGATGTTCACGGGCGCGGGGATGCTGATCGCCGGCACCGCGCATGCCGACAATTTCGTCGACCGCGGCAATCCGGACAACGCACTGACCGGGCAGTGCATCGACGGAACCAACCCGCTGTGCGTGGCGACGAAGAGCGGGAACTACGTGGCGGTGAGTACCGCGAACGTGACGCAGGGCACGAATGCGAAGGCCGGCACCAGCGGCATCGCGATCGGCGACCAGTCGAACGCGAGCAGCAACGGCGGCGGCAGCAGCGGCGGCGCGATCGCGATCGGCGTCGGCTCGCAGGCGCTGGCGAACTCGTCCACCGCGATCGGCACGGTGGCCGTCGCGCAAGGCAACACGGCGCTGGCGATCGGCCGCCAGTCGGCCGCGATCGGCGATTTCTCGATGGCGCTCGGCAACGTCGCGGATGCGCACGGCACGAGCTCGATCGCGCTCGGCCACTCGGCGCTGGCCAGCGGCGACCGCTCGATCGCGATCGGCGGCGCGAACCCGACGTCGAGCGACGGCGTGTCGGCCGGCGCGTCATACGACGCGGCGACGCAGACGCGTGCCGGCGGCACGCAATCGGTGGCGATCGGGGCCGGTGCACAGACGAACGGCAACAACCAGGTGGCGATCGGGTCCGGCAGCATCGGCGCGAGCAACGGGGGCGCGCCGGTGTTCGGCGGCACGGCCGCACCGGTAGGCGGCGCGGTATCGTTCGGCGCAACCGGCAGCGAGCGTCAGCTCAAGAACGTCGCGGCGGGCGCGGCCGATACGGACGCCGTCAACGTCCAGCAGCTGAAGAACGTGAACAGCACGCTCAGCACGGGCATCGGCAACGTCGACGCACGCGTGATGTCGGTCGGCAATTCGCTGTCGACCACGATCTCGAACGTCGACCAGCGCGTGACCAGTGTCGGCAACAGCCTCAGCACGAGCATCGTCACGGCGACGCAGAACGTCGTGAAGTACACCGACAACACTCACGCGGCGATCGCGCTCGACGGCGCCGGCGGCACCACGATCGGCGGCGTCGCGGCCGGCGTGGCCGATACCGACGCCGTCAACGTCGGCCAGCTGAAGGGCAGCGTCGCGCCGCTGCAGACGTCCATCTCGACGGCGGCCTCGACCATCACGAACCTGCAGAACAGCGTGACCGGCATCAACGCATCGCTGAGCACGGCAAGCGCGAACATCGGCAGCCTGCAGGCGGCCGACGCACGCAACGTGAAGTACGACGGCGCGAGCGGCTTCGACTCGGTGACGTTCGCGGGCGCCAACGGCACGACGCTGCACAACGTCGCCGACGGGACGGACGCGCACGACGCCGTCAACGTCGGGCAACTGAGCGGCGGCCTCGCATCGCTCAGCACGAGCGTGACGAACAACCTCAGCACGACGCTCGGCAACCTGAGCACGTCGATCACCAGCCAGATCGGCAACGCGACGAAGAACGCCGTGCAGTACGACAGCGACGCGCACAGCGGCGTCACGTTCGGGGGGACGGGAGCCGCGGCGCCGGTCGGGCTGCACAATGTCGCGGACGGGGTGGCCGCGAACGACGCCGTGAACGTGGGCCAGCTCGGCAAGGCGACCGACACGCTCAACCAGTCGATCACGGCCGTCGGCAACCAGGTGACGACGAATACGGGCAACATCGCGTCGCTCCAGCAGGATGCGCTCCTGTGGAACCCGGGCCTCGGCGCCTACGACGCGAGCCACGGCGGCCATGGCCCGCAACGCATCGGCAACGTCGCGGCCGGCACGAACGGCACGGACGCGGTCAACGTCGACCAGCTGACCGCCGCGATTCACGACGGCACGAGCCAGCTCGATGCGCTGGCCGTGAAGTACGACGATGCGAGCAAGCGCCAGGTGTCGCTCGGCGCCGGCAATGGCGGGAGCCCGGTGCACCTGACCAACGTCGCGGAAGGCAACGTGGCGGCCGGCAGCACGGATGCGGTGAACGGCGCGCAGTTGCGCCGCGCGATCGACGGGACGGCGGCCGCGCTCGGCGGCGGCGCGACCGTCAACCCGGACGGCTCGATCGGCGCGCCGTCCTACAAGGTTGGCGGCGGTTCGTTCAACAACGTCGGCGACGCGCTGACGAACCTCGACGGCCGCGTCGGCAGCAACACGACGACGCTCGAGAATCACGAAACGCGCCTCGGCAATGCCGAAACGAACATCGTGGGCAACACGGCCGCGATCGCCGGGCTGCAGCAGGACGCGCTGCAGTTCGACCCGACGCTCGGCGCGTACAGCGCCGCGCGCGGCGGCGCGCCGACGAAGCTGACGAACGTGGCCGACGGCAACGTCGCCGCGGGCAGCACGGATGCGGTGAACGGCGGGCAGCTGTCGGGCGTGAAAACCGCGCTCGAACAGCAGATCACGAACGTGTCGAACCAGGCCGGCGAGGCCGTGAAGAACGTCGTCAAATACGACGTCGACCCGAACGGCAACCGGTTGAATTCCGTGTCGCTCGTCGGCGGCGACGTCAATTCGGCGGTCGTGCTCAAGAACGTTGCCGCGGGCACCAGCGATACCGACGCGGTGAACGTGAAGCAGCTGAAAGACGTGCAGTCGAACCTCAACCAGCTCGGCGCGCTCGCGGTGCAGTACGACGACGGCTCGAAGAGCACGATCACGCTCGGCGGCGCCGGCGGCACGCGCATCACCAACGTGCAGGCCGGCACGCTGAGCGCCACCAGCACGGATGCGGTGAACGGCTCGCAGCTGTACGCGACCAACCAGCAGGTATCGAAGAACACCACCGACATCTCGAACCTGCAGGGGAGCGTAACCAATATCGCGAACGGCAAGGCCGGCCTCGTGCAGCAGCAGGATCCGAACGGCGCGATCACGGTCGGGAAGGATAGCGGCGGCACCAGCGTGAACTTCACCGGCACGGCAGGGGACCGCGTGCTGACCGGCGTCGCGGCGGGCGTGAATGCGAACGACGCGGTCAACATGGGCCAGTTCAACACCGCGTTGCAGAATGTCGCGGCCAACGACAAGATCCACGCGGCGGCCACCGATGCGAACACGTCGTGGATCGCGCGCGCCGATGCCGGTTCGATCGGGTCGACGGCGACGGCAACCGGCAAGAACGCCGTGGCGGTCGGCCAGGGCTCGGTCGCCGATCGCGACAACTCGTTCTCGGTCGGCGCGAAGGGCAGCGAGCGCCAGGTCACGAACGTCGCGGCCGGGACGGCGCCGACCGACGCGGTGAACGTGCAGCAGCTCAACGACAACCTGTCGGCGGCGTCGACGCAGGCGAAGGGCTACACGGACCAGCGCATCGGACAGGTGTACAACGCCTTCAACGACCTGAAGAAGGACATGTACGGCGGCGTTGCATCGGCGATGGCGGTGGCCGGCTTGCCGCAGCCGACGGGCGCGGGCCGCTCGATGGTGTCGGCGGCGACGTCGAACTATCACGGCCAGCAGGGTTTTGCGGCAGGGTACTCGTACGTGACGGAGAGCAACCGCTGGGTCGTCAAGGCGTCGGTGACGGGCAACACGCGCTCGGACTTTGGCGCGGTGGTCGGCGCGGGTTATCAGTTCTGAGGCCGCAGCCGTAGCGTCGAGCGCCGCCGGCATCCGGGGATTCGCGGTTCGACCGGTCGCCAGCGGGACATGCGTGGCCCGCGGTCTGTCCGCGGACCTCGGGCCAGCGGCGTTCGATGCCGATCGCCGATCGGGCCTTTCGCGTCAAGGGGGCATGCCCGGAATGCGAGCGGCGCCGCCCGCGGCGATCGTCGACCACGCGCTCACCGCCGTGCGGCGCGGGTTTCGCGCGCGGTCCGGATGCCTGCGCAATGCGAGTTGTCGCATGCGGGCGCCGGCTCGTATTCTGAAGTCGTCGGGCGGAACGGCATGGGGCCTCCGCCCATCACCGCATGCGAGCGCACGACCATGACCGCAACGACACCCACGATGAAGCTCAACCATTTGAGCTTCCCTTCGGCCGATACGCTGGCGACGGCCCGTTTCTTCGAGCGTTACCTCGGCTTCACGATCGCGGGAAGCTGGGACCAATCCTGGATCCTGAAGCGACCGGGCTTCGACGTCGTGATCGATCACGTCGGCGACGGCGTACCGGCATGGCCGACGAATTTCCACGTCGGGTTCGAACTGCCGAGCCTCGAAGCCGTTCGCGCGCTGTTCGAACGCTTCAGGGACGAGGGCGTCGCGATGGAGACGGACATCTTCAACAACGGGCGCGGTTCGCGATTCTTTTGCCGGGCGCCGGGCGGCGTGATGTTCGAGCTGAACACGCGCGCGGATGCCGCGCCGGAGTATCAAGGCACGTTCGACGATTGACGCGAGCGCCGGTCGTCGCGGCCAGTGCGGCCTGCTCGAATCGTTCGGGCCGCACGGCTGTCCAGCGCCGGCCCCGGTGGAGCCGATCGAGTTCGATGGATGGGCAAGCGCGTGGCAGCGGCCCGCGCACGGGAGAAGGCGGTTTTCCCCGCGCCACTTGTTCAGACGACAAAGAAGCGCGTGGATTGACCGTGGTCGAACGTTCAGGCCGCGTATCGTGGCTTATTCCGCGTCATCCGCATGATCGTGAAAGCGCTGGAACGCACCGAGCAGTCGGGCGCGCAGCGCGGCCAGCGACGGGTCGCGCCGATCGCGCGGCCGTGCGAGGTCGACGCGGATCTCGTCGTCGACGCGCCCCGGGTTCGGCGCGAGCATCAGCACGCGATCGCCGAGATACAGCGCTTCGTCGAGATCGTGCGTGACGACGATCGCCGCCATCCGGTGCCGGTGGACGACGTCGAGCAGCAGTGTCTGCAGGCGCATCCGCGTGATCGCGTCGACCGCGCTGAACGGCTCGTCGAGCAACAGCAGATCCGGCTCGCCGAACAGCCCGCGCGCGATCGCGGCGCGTTGGGCCATCCCGCCCGACAACGTGGCCGGCAGTTGCCGCGCGACGCCGGCCAGGCCGACTTCGTCGAGCAGGCGCGTGACGCTCGGGTCGCGGCCGCCGTGCGGGCCGGACGCGAAGCCGACGTTGTCCGCGATCGACAGCCACGGCAGCAGCCGGGGTTCCTGAAAGATCACGCCGACGCGCGCCGACGGCCCGTCGAGCGCGACGCCGTCGAGCTTCGCGTTGCCGCGGAAGTGCGTGTCGAGCCCGGCGACGATCCGCAGCAGCGTGCTTTTCCCGCAGCCGCTCGGGCCGACCACGCAGACGATTTCGCCGCGCGCGACGTGTAGCGCGATGTCGGCGAGGATCGTGCGGTCGCCGTATTGCTTGCGGGTGATCCGCAGGTCAAGCAGCGGCGTATCGGCACCCTCGGTCGTGCGCGCGGAAGCCGCGGAAGCGGTCGTACTCAATTCGAACCCTCGCGCGCCGCGCCGTCGAAGGCATCGCGCCAGCCGAGCCAGTGCGACTCGATGCGCCGCATCGCGCCGTCGCTCAGCTTGCCGAGCAATGCGAGCAGCAGGATCGCGCCGAACACGAGATCGGGTCGCCCGGTTTCCCGGCCGTCGCTCAACAGGAAGCCGAGGCCGCGCGTCGCCGCGATCAGTTCAGCGGCGACCATGAACATCCACGCGAGGCTCAGGCCGGTACGCAGGCCGGTGACGATCTGCGGCAACGCGGCCGGCAGCAGGATGCGGCGGAACAGTGTCAGCGGGCCGAGCCGGTACACCGCGCCGAGCTCGACGAGCTTGCGGTCGACGTCTCGAATGCCGGCGACCACCGCGAGGTGCACCGGGAAAAATGCGCCGATCGCGATCAGCGTGATCTTCGGCGCTTCGTCGATGCCGAGCCACAGCAGCAGCACGGGCACCCATGCGAGCGACGGAATCGCGCGCAGCGCCTGGAACGTCGGCTCGAGCAGCGCGTCGATCCGGCGGCTCAGGCCCATCGCCGCGCCGACGACGAGCGCGAGCCCGGCGCCGGCCGCAAAACCGGCCGCGACCCGCAGCGTGCTCGCGCCGACATGCCGTGCGACACGCGTGACGCCCATCCGCGCGAGCGTATCGAGGATCTCGCTCGGCGCCGGGACGAGATGGTCGGGCAGCCAGCCGCGCCGCACGACGCATTCCAGCACCACGAGCGCCGCGAACGGCAGCACGAGGCCGGCGATGCGCCACGCGCGAAGCGCATCGCGCCGGCCGGCGCGGGGCGAGACGGCGTGACGCTGCGCGAGTGCATCGCCACGGGCCGCGGTGTCCGTCATCGCGGCAACCTCACTGCGACGCGGCAACGAGCGGGCGCGCGAACGACGGATCGATCAGCGTATCGACGATCTTCGCGGGATCGACGCCCGGCTTGGTCAATTGCTCGGCCGTCAGCACCGGCGCCGCGGCTTTCAGCGCCGCGCGCTGCGCTTCGCCCGGCACCGGGTCGCTGAAATCGTTGCGCTGCAGCTGCAGCTTCGCGACCGGCAGCGACACCTTCGATTCGTCGGCCACGATCTGCGCGGTTTCGGCAGGATGCGCGACGATCCACTGGCGCGCGCGGTCGTAGACCTTCAGCACGCGCGCGACCGCCTGCGGATACTGGCCGGCGAACCCGTCGCGCACGTTCAGGAAGCCGTACGTATTGAAGGCGACGTTACGGTACAGCAGACGCGCGCCGTCGTCGAGCTGGGCCGCGGCCATGTGCGGATCGAGCCCAGCCCATGCATCGACCTGGCCGTTCGCGAGGGCCGTGCGGCCGTCCGGATGCTGCAGGTTGACGATCTCGACGTCGTCACGCGTCAGGCCGGCCGTGTGCAGCGCGCGCAGCGTGAACAGGAACGGGTCGGTGCCGCGGGTCGCGGCGATTTTCTTGCCCTTCAGGTCGGCGAGCGTGCGGATCGGCGAATCCTTGCGCACGACGAGTGCCGTCCATTCGGGGCGGGAGAACACGTAGACCGCGTGGATCGGGTTGCCGTTCGCGCGTGCGAGCACCGATGCGAGCCCGGCGGCCGAGCCGAAATCGACCGCACCGCTGTTCAGGTATTCGAGCGCGCGATTGCTGCCGAGGCTCAGCACCCAGCGAATCGACGTGCGGTCGGCCTTGAACTCGTCGTCGAGCCAGCCGAAGTGGCGGATCACGAGACTCTCGGGCGAGTAGTACGCGTAGTCGACGCGGATTTCGGCGGGCGTCGCCGCGTGCGCCTGAATCGATACGAGACCGGCAAGCGCGGCAACGACGAGGGCCGCGGATTGCCACGCGCGGGACCAGGACAGCTTCATCGGGGAATCTCCGGAAGGGCGGCAATGCGCCGCGAACAGGCAGGTGACCGACTAATGTAACGAAGCGCCCGCGATCCGTTAACGAAGAAATCCGCGTTTGAACATGCGTGCTGCTGCTAAGGGACCCGGCGGGCAACTTTATGACCCAGGCCGATTAATTTATCGCTTTATATCGCTTGGGATACGAGGGGCCGGGGAACAGAATGCCCGCTTCCGGGAGTCGACGGCTGCGCGTATCGTCGAGCCGGCATTCGCTCGATGCGATGTCGATCGCGAATGCGCGCGTCAGCTCCTGCACCTTGCGAGCATCGCCGGTCATCCGGCGACCCATTAAGGAATGCGATGAGTTCAATCGATCTGAACGCGATCACGCCGGTTTCTTCCCCCATCCGCTCGGCCAGCGACGTCGCGCGGCTGATCAACACGGTCGACAGTTCGGTCAGCCATGCACGGATGATCGTGCTGCTGGCGCTGGGCGGCGTGTTTCTCGACGCGTACGACCTGACGACGCTGTCCTACGGCATCGACGACGTCGCGCGCGAGTTCGGCCTGACGCCCGCGCTGACCGGGCTGGTCGGATCGGCGATCATGATCGGCACGATCTTCGGCAGCCTGATCGGCGGCTGGCTGACCGACCGGATCGGCCGCTACCAGGTGTTCATGGCCGACATGCTGTTCTTCGTGGTCGCTGCGCTCGCGGCCGGGCTCGCGCCGAACGTCTGGGTGCTGATCGGCGCACGCTTCGTGATGGGGCTCGGCGTCGGCATCGACCTGCCGGTCGCGATGGCGTTCCTCGCCGAATTCTCGAAGTTCAACGGGCGCGGCAACAAGGCGTCGCGTCTCGCGGCGTGGTGCCCGATGTGGTACGTCGCGTCGTCGGTCTGCTTCCTGCTGATCTTCGGCCTGTACTTCCTGCTGCCGGCCGAGCACGCGGGATGGCTGTGGCGCGCGTCGCTGATCTTCGGCGCGGTGCCCGCGCTCGTCATCATCCTGTTCCGGAACCGGTTCATGAACGAATCGCCGCTGTGGGCCGCGAACCAGGGCGACCTGGCCAATGCCGCGCGCATCCTGCGCGAATCGTACGGCATTCACGCGCACGAAGCCGAGGATGCGCGCCGCGAGCCGAGCCCGCCGCCCGTGCGAATCCGCGTGCTGTTCCAGCGCCCGTATCTCGGGCGCACGATCGTCGCCAGCGTGATGAATCTGTGCATTCCGTTCGAATACACCGCGATTGCGTTCTTCCTGCCGTCGATCCTGTCGCAGTTTCTCGGCGCGGGCGTGTTCGAGACGATCGCGGCGTCGCTCGCGCTGAACGTGTTGTTCGCGTTCACCGGCGGCCTGCTCGGCATGCGCCTCGCGTATCGCTATCCGTCGCGCCATGTCGCGATCGCGGGCTTCGCGCTGCAGACGGTCGCACTCGTCGCGCTCGCGCTGGCGGGGCATCCGCACGGCGCGCTGGCGGTCGGCGTCGTGCTGCTGATGCTCGGCACGTGGCTGTTCGCCGAAGGGTTCGGGCCCGGCGCGCAGATGATGATCTATCCGACGCTGTCTTATCCGGCCGCGATCCGCGGAACCGGCGTCGGCTTCGGACGGTCGCTGTGCGGGATCGGCCAGGCGCTCGCGCTGTTCGTGCTGCCGATCCTGCAGGCCCGTCTCGGCACGGACATGTTCTGGGTTGTCGCGATCAGCGCGGTCACGCCGATCGTGTTCCTGCTGATCGTGCGCTACGAGCCGACGGCACGCGACATCGACGACGAAAGCATCGCCTGAACACCCGCCGGCGCGTGAGCGGCGCCCCGAGGAAAACGCAAACGGCTTCGCCGGACCGCACGAAGCCGTTTCGTTTTGCACGGAAGCCGGTCGACGCGCACGCGGGCCGACCGGCTTCCCCCTTTCACTACGCGCTGACCGCCTCCTGTTCGGCCGCGCGCTTGACCTGCTCGATGTCGCGAAACCGTGCGGCCGGATGCGTGTCCGGCAGCCGCGCGGTGCCGCCGAACAGTTTTTCGCGCAGCGTGCCCGGTGCATACGCGGTGGGGTACACGCCGCGCCGCTGCAGCTCCGGCACGAGATAACGCACGACATCCTCGAAGGTTTCGTGCGCCACCGCGTACGCGAGATTGAAGCCGTCGACGTCAGTCGCCGCCACCCATTCCTGCAGGATGTCCGCGACGGTCGCGGCCGAGCCGACGAACACCGGACCGAGTCCGCCGATGCCGCCCCACGTGGCCAGCGCCTCGATCGTCCACGCGGTGTCGCCGCCCGCCAGATGCTCCACCGCCGACACGATCGCGTTCGTTTCGACGCGCCGCACCGGATCGGCCGGCGCATACTGGCCGAAGTCGATGCCGGTCCAGCCCGACATGAACACCAGCGAGCCGTCGTACGACACGTAACGACGGTATTCGTCGAACTTGGCCTGCGCCTTCTCGTCGGTCTCGTCGACGATCACCGTGACGAGGTTGTAGATCAGCACCTTCGCCGGATCGCGCCCCGCGGCGGCTGCCTGCGCGCGCACGTCGGCCACGTAGCGCGCGAGCTGCTCGCGGGTCGGCGCGGCCACGAACACGCATTCCGCGTGCTGCGCGGCGAACGCCTTGCCGGGGCCGGACGCGCCGGCCTGGAACAGCACCGGCGTGCGCTGCGGCGACGGCTCGCACAGGTGGTAGCCGGGCACGTCGAAGAAGCGGCCCTTGTGGCCGATCTCGTGAACCTTCTCGGGATGGGTGAACACGCGGCCGTCGCGATCGCGCACCACCGCGCCGTCCTCCCAGCTGCCCTCGAACAGCTTGTACAGCACCTCGACGTATTCGGCCGCGACCGCATAGCGGTCGTCGTGCGTGCGCAGGCCGTGATCGCCGACGTTTTTCGCGCCGCTCTCCAGGTAGGACGTGACGATGTTCCACGCGAGCCGGCCCTTCGTGTGATGATCGGCCGTCGACAGCCGGCGCGCGAACGTGTACGGGTGCTCGAACGTCGTCGACGCGGTGATGCCGATGCCGAGATGCTCGGTGGCCATCGCGATCGGCGCGGCGAGCTGCAGCGGGTCGTTGACCGGAATCTGCGCGGCCTGGTGCAGCGCGTGATAGTTGCTGCCCTTGTAGACGTCGTAATAACCGATCACGTCCGCGATGAAGATCGCGTCGAAGATGCCACGTTCGAGCACGCGCGCGAGGTCGGTCCAGTAGTCGAGATCCTTGTACTGCCACGAGCGGTCGCGCGGATGCGCCCACAGGCCGGGCGACTGGTGGCCGACGCAGTTCATCTCGAACGCGTTGAAGCGGATGGTCTTGCTCATCGCGCGGCTCCCGTTGCCGCGCCGGCGCGCCAGCCGATTGCCTCGTGCGCCGATTCGCGGCGGTGTTCGCGCTCGAGGATCGGCCGGAGCCGGCTCGCGAGCGCGTCGTGGTCGGTGCCGGTGGAAAGGTCGGGAGCTGCGTGCGACGAAGTCATGCGGTGTTCCTCGAAGAGCGGGGCCGATTGCGCCGGGAGGCCAGTATAGGAAGCGCGGCGTGCGCGTTCCAATAACGGATTCGCAGATCGTTATCGTCGATGCGTATTACTTCGGGCACGCGGAGGCGCACCGACGCTGACGCGTCGATTGCGATGCATCAGCACGACGTCGCCGGCGCGAAGCCGCCGCGAATCGCGCGGTCGTTTGTTATCCCAAGGAATATCGTTCCGAGAATCGCTCGTTTTTCCGGCTCGCGCCGCGCTGCTAGATTGAATGCTTTCGTCATTCGACAGGAGAGTCCGATGTCAGACACGAGCGCCACGATTCAGGAGCGTCCCGCCGATGCGCAACCGCATGCCGCCCGCGTGATCGCCAACGACGCACAGGCGATCGAAGCCGCGCACGCGCTGGCGAAACGGCTCGCCGAAGGCGCGGCCGAGCGCGATCGGGACCGCCGCCTGCCGCGCGACGAAATCGAATGGTTCTCGCAGTCGGGGCTGTGGGCGATCACGGTGCCGAAGGCATACGGCGGCGCGGGCGTGTCGCATGTGACGCTGACCGAAGTCGTCAAGATCGTCGCGGCGGCCGATCCGTCACTCGGGCAGCTGCCGCAGAATCATTTCGGGCTGGTCGACGTGATCACGCTGACCGGCACCGACGCGCAGAAGCGCCATTTCTTCGCGGAAATCCTGAGCGGCAAGCGCTTCGGCAACGGGTTTTCGGAGAAGGGCACGAAGCACGTGCTCGACCTGAAGACGCGCGTGCGCAGCGACGGCGACGACTATATCGTCGACGGGACGAAGTTCTACTCGACCGGTGCGCTGTTCGCGCATTACGTGCCGGTGCTCGGCCTCGACGACGCGCACCAGGCGTGGCTCGCATACGTGCCGCGAGCGACGCCCGGGCTGACCGTGATCGACGACTGGTCGGGATTCGGGCAGCGCACGACCGCGAGCGGCACGGTCGTGCTCGACGCGGTGCGCCTCCCGGCGTCGCACGTGCTGCCCGCGCAGCGCGTGTCGGACGTGCCGACGCTCAACGGTCCGCTGTCGCAGATCATCCAGGCCGCGATCGACGCGGGCATCGCGAAGGCGGCCATCGACGATACGCTGGCGTTCGTGCGGACCCGCACGCGCCCGTGGGTCGACAGCGGTGTCGAGCGCGCGGTCGACGATCCGCTGACGATTCGCGAGATCGGCCACTTGCACATCCAGCTGCACGCGGCCGAGGCGTTGCTCGAACGCGCGGCGCGCACGCTCGACGAGATCGCGGCGCGCGGCGACGTGACCGAAGACGACGTCGCGCGCGCATCGGTCGCGGTCGGCGAAGCGAAGGTATTGACGACCGAGGTCGCGCTGCTCGCGGGCGAGAAACTGTTCGAGCTGGCCGGCACGCAGTCGACGCTCGCCGAGCACAACCTCGACCGGCATTGGCGCAATGCGCGCACGCATACGCTGCACGATCCGGTGCGCTGGAAATACCACCTCGTCGGCAACTACTACCTGAACGGCGTGCGTCCGGCGCGCCATGCGTGGAACTGAGCGGATGGCGGGGCGGCCGTCGGCGACGGCGCAGGCATTCGGATTGGCTTCCGGGTTCCAGGCCGGAGAGCAGCCAGTGGATGACCTTGTCTGTTTGCGCGGACATTCCGATGCCGGAAGGCCAGCACGTCGGATCTGTCCGCGCCGCAGGGCCTGCGCGCGGCAATCGAGCACGCGGCGGCCGAGGCCGACGTGACGCTGCGGGTGGTGGCCGAAACCAATGCGCTGAGCGTGCAGAAGGAACGGGTCGCGCGAGGTCACGGGTGGACGATTCTGCCGGTCGTCGCCGTCACGCAGGAGATCGCGCAGCGCACGCTGAGCGCGGCGCCGCTCGCGCCGCCCGGGCCGCGGCGCACGATCGTGCTGGCGGCGCCCGGCAGCCGGCAGGCGAGCGCGCCGGTTCGCTGCGTGGTCGGCGTGCTGCTCGACTGCGTGAAGACCACGTTCGAGCAGGGCCATTGGCCCGACGCGCGCTGGCTTGGCTAGGCGGACCCGCGCGGTCGTACGCGTTTGCGCGTCTCGTGCGGCTGATCGGCCATCCGCATGGGCCGGACCCTTCCCTCAGGTTCTTCAGGTTTTCGAGCGAGACGCGGCGCGCCTGCCGCCCCCCGGTTTTTTACCTCCCCCAGGGATCGACTTTCGGGGCCGCGTCAACCCATCGCGACGTCTACAGGTACCAGTCGAGCGTCTTCACGATGCCTGTCTCGAAGGTTTCCGTCGGTTGCCACTGAAGTTCGCGTTCGAGCTTGCCGGCGTCGATCGCATAACGACGGTCGTGGCCGAGGCGGTCGGCGACGAAGTGCTTGAGGCGCGCGTGCGGCGCGCCCTGCGGCCGCCGCACGTCGAGCAGCGAGCAGATCAGGTCGACGATGTCGGCGTTGCGCCACTCGTTGCATCCGCCGACGTTGTACGTTTCGCCGAGCGTGCCGCGCCGGATCACGGCATCGATCGCCCGGCAGTGATCGTCGACGAATAGCCAGTCGCGGACGTTCGCGCCGTCGCCGTAGAGCGGGATGGGCGTGCCGTTGACGCAGTTGCGGATCACCGTCGGGATGAACTTCTCGGCGTGCTGGCGCGGGCCGTAGTTGTTCGAGCAGTGGGTCGTCGTGACCGGCAGCCCGTACGTGTGGAAGTACGCGCGCACGAGATGGTCGGAGCCGGCCTTGCTGGCCGAATACGGCGAATTCGGCGCGTACGGCGTGGTTTCCGAGAACGGCGGATCGGTCGGGGCGAGCGATCCGTATACCTCGTCGGTGCCGATGTGATGAAAGCGGCGCGGCGCGCGCGCGTCGGCGTCGGGCCCGTTCATCCAGACCGTGCGCGCCGCTTCGAGGAGCGTCCAGGTGCCGACGACGTTCGCGCGGACGAATTCGCCGGGGCCGGTGATCGAGCGGTCGACGTGGCTCTCGGCGGCAAAGTGGACGATCGTGTCGATCGCATGGTCGCGCAACAGGCTTTCGACGAGCGGCCGGTCGCAGATGTCGCCGAGCACGAACCGGTGGCGGTCGGTGCTTTCCGCGCCCGCGAGATGGTCGAGGCTGCCGGCATACGTGAGCAGGTCGAGATTGACGATCCGGACCAGCGGATCCGTCGCGAGCAGGTGATGGACGAAGTTGGCGCCGATAAACCCGGCGCCGCCCGTGACGAGGACATGTTTCGGTCGATGGCTCATGAGGTTCGTTTCCAGGTATCGAGCACGTCGGCGAGCGCCGGGATCCAGCACGGCGCGTCGATGCCGAAATGCTCGCGAATGCGGGTGCAGTCGAGTGCGGAGTTTGCCGGCCGTGGCGCCGGCAGCGGATAGGCGGCCGTGCGGATCGGGCGCACGAGCGGTAGGCGATCGATGAGGCCGGCGCGCCGTGCCTGCGAGAAGATCGTCTCGGCGAAGCCGTGCCAGGTCGTGACGGGGGTGCCGCACAGGTGGTAGGTGCCCCAGCGCATCGCGGCGCCCGCGCGATGGCGATCCGCGATCGCGAGCAGCGCGTCGGCGACCGCGGCGGCGTGCGTCGGGCCGCCGTACTGATCGGCGACGACGGCGAGTTCGTCGCGTTCGCGTCCGAGCCGCAGCATCGTGCGCACGAAATTGCCGCCGTGCGCGCCGAATACCCACGCAATGCGGAGAATCACATGCGCATCGGGCAGCCGCTGGCGGACGGCTTCCTCGCCGGCCCATTTGGTGTGTCCGTAGACGCCGAGGGGCGCGACATCCGCCGTTTCGTCGTACGCGCCTGGCGCGCGGCCGTCGAACACGTAGTCGGTCGACAGGTGCAGCAACGGGATGCCGGCCGCGGCGCACGCGTCGGCGAGCGCCGCCGGGCCGGCGCAATTGGCGCGCCAGGCGGCGTCGGGTTCGGTTTCCGCGCGATCGACGGCCGTCCACGCGGCCGCATTGATCACGAGCGTCGCGTGGTGCGTGGCGAGCGCGTCACGCACCGCCTGCCGATCGGCGATGTCGAGCTGCTCGCGGGACAGCCCGATTGCCGGGCGTCCTCCCGCGCGCAGCATGAGCTCACGGCCGACCTGGCCGAGCACGCCGGTCACGAGGATCGTCATCGCGCGGCTCCGTGAAGGTCGGGCACCGCCGGCGGCCGGTCGCGCAGGCGCGGCTGCCGGAGATCCTTGTCGGACAGCTCGAACGGCACGTCGAGCGCGGGCCATTCGATGCCGATGTCGGGATCGTCCCAGCGTACGCCCGCGTCCGACGACGGATCGTAGTACGCGGTGCACTTGTACGCGAAGTCGGCCTCGTCGGACAGCACGCAGAAGCCATGCGCGAAGCCCGGCGGAATCCACAGCTGGCGATGCGACACGTCGTCGAGCACGGTGCCGAACCAGCGTCCGAGATGCGGCGAACCGGGCCGGATGTCGACCGCGACGTCGTACACGGCGCCGCGCGACACACGCACGAGCTTGCCCTGCGGATGCCGGAACTGGTAGTGCAGGCCGCGCAGCACGCCGCGCCGGGAGCGCGAGTGGTTGTCCTGCACGAAACCTGCATCGACACCTGCGTCGCGCAGCCACGACTCGCGATAGCTTTCGACGAAGAAGCCGCGCGCGTCGCCGAAGCTCGCCGGTTCGATCAGCAGCACGCCCGGCAGCGTCGTCTCGATGACGGACGTCATGCGGCGACCTCCTTGTTCAGGACGTCGAGCAGGTAACGGCCATAACCGCTTTTCGACAGCGCGTGCGCGAGCGCTTCGAGCTGCTGCGAGTCGATCCAGCCGAGCCGGTACGCGATTTCCTCGGGGCAGGCGATCTGCAGCCCCTGGCGGGCCTGCATCACCTGGATGAAATTCGCCGCGTCGAGCAGCGACTCGTGCGTGCCGGTGTCGAGCCACGCATAACCGCGGCCGAGGATCTCGACGTTCAGCTTGCCGTTCGCCAGATAGGCGCGGTTCAGGTCCGTGATCTCCAACTCGCCGCGCGCGGACGGGCGCACCTCCTTCGCGAGGGAAACGACGTCGTTGTCGTAGAAGTAAAGCCCCGTCACCGCGTAGTGCGATTTCGGGTCGCGCGGCTTCTCCTCGAGATCGATCGCCCGCCCGTGCTCGTCGAACGATACGACGCCGTAGCGCTCCGGGTCGCGCACGTAATAACCGAACACAGTTGCGCCCGTCGTGCGCGCGGCGACGCGCTGCAGCAGCGCCGACAGCGCCGGACCGTGATAGATGTTGTCGCCGAGCACGAGCGTCGCGGCGTCGTTGCCGATGAACGGCGCGCCGATCACGAAGGCCTGCGCGAGTCCGTCCGGGCTCGGCTGCACCGCGTACGAGAAATTCATGCCCCATTGTTCGCCGTCGCCGAGCAGTTGCCGGAACGCGTCGAGATCGCGCGGCGTCGAGATGATCAGGACGTCGCGGATGCCGGCCAGCATGATCGTGCTGAGCGGGTAGTAGATCATCGGCTTGTCGTACACCGGCATCAGTTGCTTCGATACCGAATGCGTGAGCGGATGGAGCCGGGTGCCGGATCCGCCCGCCAGAATCAATCCCTTACGGCCAGTCGCTGTGTGCATGATGTCCTCGCTGTCATGAAGAAGGGCGGGCCCGCGTGCGCGTCAACCCGGGTCGATGCGTCCGAACACGATCGCGAAGCCGGCCAGGTAGACCAGCGCGATCACGGCGAAACCGGCCGCGGTTGCGCGGTCCGGGCTGGCGATCGCATGAAGCACGACCGACGCGATCGCCACGCCGACCAGCGAGCCGATCTGCCGGCTCGCGTTCAGCGATGCGGCGGCGAGATTCGCGTCCGCGGGGCCGGCCGACTGCATGACGACGAGATTCATCGCGGGGATGGCCTGGCCCGCACCGAAGTTCGCGATGCCGACCGCGATCGCGAGCGCCGTGTAAGGGAGCGCCTCGATACCGATCAGCGCGGCGCTGCCGAGCGTGGCGAGCGCCAGGCCCGCGAGCAGCGTGCCGCGCGGACCGAGCCGCGCGCTCACGCGGGCGGACGCGAGATTGCCGATGCCGAACATCGCCATGAGCGGAAACAGCTCGAAGCCGGCGCGCAGCGCGCTTGCACCGCGCACCTGCTGCAGGTAAAGGCTCAGCAGGAAGATTTCCGCGAGGATGCCGAAATTGATCGCGAGCCCGAGCAGGCCGCCCGCGACGAAGCGCCGGTTGCGCAGCAGCGCGGGCGGCAGGATCCGGTCGCGGGCGCCACGTTCGCGCCAGACGAATGCCGCGCCGGCGGCGAACGTCACGGCCGCACCGGCGACGATGGCGGGCGAGCGCCAGCCGGCGCCCGGCCCCTCGATCAGCGTATAGCTGAGTGCCGCGAGCGCGAGCGCGCCGAGCAGATGGCCGAGCGTGTTCAGCGGGCCGGGATGGCGCGGCGAATGGCCGACATGGCGGCGCGTGAGCCACAGGCCGGCGAGCCCGACGGGGAGGTTGACCCAGAAGATCCCGCGCCAGCCGATCGCGTCGACGAGGATGCCGCCGATGCAGGGCCCGATCGCCATCGCCGCCGATACCAGGGCGCCCCAGATGCCGATCATCCGTGTGCGCAGCGGTCCGGCCGGAAACGCCAGCGTGAGCAGGCTCAGCGAGCTCGGCATGAAGAGCGCGGCCCCCACGCCCTGCAGCAGCCGCGCGGCGACGAGCATGCCGCTCGTCTGCGCGGCCGCGCACAGCACCGACGCGGCGACGAACAGCGCGAGCCCGGCGACGTAGATCGCCCGCGGCCCGTAACGGTTCGCGAGCGCGCCGCCGAACAGCAGCAGCGCGGCGAAGCTGAGCGTATAGGCGTCGACGACCCAGACGAGGGCGGTCAGCGACATGTCGAGACTCGCCTGCATCGCCTTCAGCGCGACGTTCACGATGGTCACGTCGAGCATCGCCATCACGAAGCCGCAGGCAAGCGCGACCATCACGTGCACCGGCCGCGCGGCTGGCGCGCCGGCCGCACCGGCGGCGGGAGCGGTGTTCGTGCTCATGCCGCGCGCCCGCCGAGATAGAGACGCCGCATCTCGTCGCTGTCGAGCAGGTCGGCCGACGTGCCCGTCAGCGCGACGCGGCCCATCGTCAGCACCACGCCGCGATCGGCGATGCGCAGCGCCTCGATCGCGTTCTGTTCGACCATCAGCACGGCGATGTGCTCGGTATCGCGCATCCGCACGATCGCGTCGAATACCTCGTCGACCATTTTCGGCGACAGGCCGGCCGACGGCTCGTCGAGCAACAGCAGCACCGGGCGCGACATCAGCGCGCGCGCGAGCGACACGATCTGCCGCTCGCCGCCGGACAGCGCGCCCGCGGGCGACCGGTAGCGGCGCCGCAGCACCGGGTATTGCTCGCACAGCTCCTCGATCCGCGTTTCGCGGGGGAACGCGGACATCGCGTGGCCGCCGAGCATCAGGTTCTCGCGGACCGTCAGCGCGCCGAACACGTTGTCGGTCTGCGGCACGAAGCCGATGTCGTGTTCGCGGATCTTGCGGTGTACCGGCACGCGCGCGATGTCGCGGCCATGCATCGTGACCGTGCCGGCGCGGGGCAGGACGAAGCCGGCGATCGCCTTGAGGAGCGTCGATTTTCCGCAGCCGTTCGGGCCGAGGATCGTGACGATGTCGACCGGCCCGACGGACAGCGATACGCCGTGCAGGATGTCGATGTCGGCCGTGTAGCCGGCGACCAGGTCGCGAACGTCGATCATGACGCCTCCATCAGGCGGCGCGCATGGGCGCGTCCCAGGTACGCATCGAGCACGCGGCGGTTGCTTTCGAGTTCGGCGGGACGGCAGTCGGCGATCGCGGCGCCGCGATCGAGCACGATGCAGCGGTCGCACAGCTCGCGGATGAAGTGCATGTCGTGCTCGATCACGACCAGCGTGACGCCCAGCCCGCGGATGCGGCGCAGTTCGGCGACCAGTTCGCCGCGCAGGTTCGGGTGAACGCCCGCGGTCGGCTCGTCGAGCAGCAGCAGCTTCGGCTCGGTCATCATCGCGCACGCGATGCCGAGCAGTTTCTTCTGGCCGCCCGAGATCGCCGCGGCGCCCAGTTGCGCCACGTGCGCGAGCTTCAGTTCCTCGAGCAGCGCGGTGGCGCGTGCGCGCGTCGCGGTTTCCAGCGTGCGGGTCGCACGACTGCGCAGGAGCGCCGCGACGGGGCCGTGACGGGCCGACGACGCGGCCATCGCCAGTTCGAGCACCGACATGCGCGCGGGCATCGACGGCAACTGGAACGTCCGGCGGATGCCGAGCCGTGCGATCCGGTGCGGCGCAAGCGTGTCGATGCGACGCCCGGCGAAGCGGATCGCGCCGGCCGCGACGGGGGCGAAGCCCGTGATCGCGTTGAGCGCCGTGCTTTTGCCCGAGCCGTTCGGGCCGAGCAGCCCGACGATCTCGCCGTCGCCGATGGACAGCGAGAGGCCGGACAGCACCGCATTGTCGCCGTAGCGGATCGTGACGCCTTCAAGGTCGAGCAGCGCGCTCATGGATGAACCTCCAGTCGTTCCGGCACAAGGCCGCGCGGGCGCCACAGCACGCACGCGAGCAGCATCAGGCCGACGAGGCCGAGGCGCACCGCACCGGCGAGGTCGCTGCCGACGCCGAGCCAGTCCTTCAGGAACGGCGCGAACGCGTACACCGCCTGGACGATCAGCGCGCCGGCCAGCACGCCGGCATGGCTGCCGAGCCCGCCGACCATGACGATGGTCCACAGCGCGAAGGTTTCCGACGCCACCATCGCGTCCGGGCCGACGTAGCTGATGTACCAGGTGAGCAGCGCGCCCGCGAACGCCGCGGGCAGCGCGCCCGCGACGCTCGCCCAGGTCTTCAGCGCGACCGGGTCGTAGCCGAAGCAGACGGCGAGCGCGGGCTCCTCGCGCATCACCTTCAGCGCGCGGCCGAAGCGGCCGGTGGTCAGCAGCCGGCAGGCGGCATAGGCGAGGGCGAGGCCGCCGGCCGCGACGGCGAGGAACGCAAGATCGGCCCACGGCGCGCGCAATCCGGGAAAGAGCGGCGCGATGCCGCCGATACCCTGTGCGCCGCCCGTCAACCAGCCCTCGTTCAGCGCGAACGTGCGCAGGATCTCGGCGATCGCGAGCGTCGCGATGCCCCAGTAGTCGGCCGACAGGTGACGACCGAGCCGCGCGATCGCGACGGCCAGCACGCTCGCCGCGCCCGCCGCGAGCGCGAGGGCGGCCGGCAGCGGCCAGCCGAGCTGCGACGCGATGCCGGCGGCGTAGGCGCCGAGCCCCGCGAACGCCACGAAGCCGAAATTGACGAGCCCCGCGTAGCCTGCCTGCAGGTTCAGGCCGAGCGCCATCGTCGCGTACAGGCACGTGACGGTCAGCAGATGGACGATGAAACTAGACACGACGGACCTCCCCGTCGAAGAGGCCATACGGCCGGAACACGAGCACGACGAGCAGGATCGCGAACGACACCGCGCCGACGTATTCGACCGGAAAGAACGCGAGCGGCCGACCGACCAGCCCGCCGAAGTCGACGTCGAGCGCGATCGTCTCGGCCAGCGCGATCAGGAAAGCGCCGGCCGCCGCGCCGAGCGGATTGCCGAGGCCGCCGAGGATCGCGGCGGAAAACACCGGGATCAGCAGCCCGTAACCGAGGTTGACGTGCACGCTTTCGGTCGCGCCGAGCATCGTGCCGCCGAGCGCCGCGAGCACGCCGCTGGCGAACGTGATCACGTTGGTCACGCGCTGCGCATCGATGCCCGTCGCGAGCGCGAGCGCGCGATTCGATGCGAGCGCGCGCATCGCCCGGCCGAGGCGGGTGCGGTACAGCAGCAGCGCGAACACGGCGAGCGCGACGCCACCGCACGCGATCGAAGCCGCCTGCGCGGACGACATCGCGACGCCCCCGACCATCAGCGGCGGGCGCACCGCCTGCGCGTACTGCAGCGGCCGCGAGCCGGCCGTGCCGAGCATCAGCGCGACGGCGAGCAGCGACACGGCGAGCGAGCCGATCATCGCGACCGCGCTGCCCGAGCGCAGCAGGCGCGTGAACACGAACAGGTTCAGCAGCGTCGCGGCGAGGCCGACCAGCGCGCACGAGACGGCGGTCGCGAGCGCGAACGGCATGCCGACGCGCTCGAACCCGAGGGTCGCGAACGCGCCGACCATCGCGTACTGGACGTGTGCGATGTTCGGGAAGCGAATCAGCGAGTACAGCGTCGACAGGCCGACGGAGACCAGCAACAGGTCGGACGTGCGCATCAGGACATCGATCAGGAATTGCAGCATCGCAGGCTCCCGGTGGCTACTGCGCGACGACGGATTGCCGGTACACGACCTTCTCGTACGGCTGCACCAGCCGCTGGCCGTCGGCGTCGAACGCGATCGTGCCCGTCACGCCGTCATACGGCTGGCCGGCCGCGAGTTCCGCACGCACCTTCGCCGGATCGGCCGAACGCGCGCGATTGATTGCCGCGGCGGACAGCATCGTCGCGTCGTACGCGTAGCTGCCGAAGGCCGAGCGCGGCGCCTCGTGGTACGCGGCGCGATAGGCCGCCGCGTACGCGGCGGCGCTGCCGCCGAGCGCCGCGACCTCCAGGCCGATCTGCCCCTGCGCGATCTGGGCGGGGGTATCGCTCGTGCACATCGTCAGGTAGATGCCGTACCACGGCCGCTGGTTGAGACGCATCTCGAACGCCTGCCGGTTCAACGTCGCGGCTTCCTGTCCGTACGCGCTGTACACGTAGCCGTCGGGCTGCGCACGCGACGCCTGTTCCAGCTCGCGCCGGTAGGTCGACTGGCCCTCGGTGTAGAGAACCGTCGAGACGATCGTGCCGCCGAGCGCCTCGAAACGCTTTTTGAACTCGGTGGCGATGCCCTGGCCGTAACCGTTGTTCGGCGCGATCAGTGCGACGCGCCGCAGCTTGCGGTCGTACACGTCCTGCGCGGCGAAGCGCGCGGACTGGTCGTCGAGCCCGATCGTGCTGAACGAACCCGCGCCGATCTTGCGGACCTGCTGGCTCGACGAACCGATGTTGACGTGCACGTCGCCCTGGCGCACGAGGAATTGTCCGACCGGAATCGTCACCGACGACGAGAATTCGCCGAGCACGAGCGGCACGCGCTCGACGGTCGCCAGTTTGCGGGCGGCGTCGAGCGCCGTGTTCGCGGTGCCGCCCGAATCCTCGATCCGTACCTGCAGCTTCTGCCCGAGCACGCCGCCTTGCGCATTGATCTTCGCGACCGCGAGCTCGATCCCGCGCCGCTGGTCCTCGCCGATCGACGCGCTTGCGCCGGTCAGCGGCAACACGGCGCCGACGCTGACGTCCGCATATGCAGGAAACGTTGCCCACGCGCCGAGCGCGACGCAGATCCCGAGACTCCAGCAACCCAGCTTCATTTTTGCGCTCCTGAATCGATGTTGAATCGCGTTTGAAATACAAAAGTGTCGACAGAATCACAGAACAAAAATCGTTGGCAAACATTTTTTGGACGAATCTCGAGCGGTTCGCGAAGCGCCCCGGAATTCACAAGAAAATGCGTTGTTTTAGCGCATGAAATGCACAATACGGGCGACAGTAAACACCAGCTGCGGGCACGTGCGCCAAATTGGCTCAGCGTCGAATCTTTTTGAAAAAAGTGTATACAGTCGTGAATATGGATGCTTAGAATTCAACCCACTCGACACGGAAGCGGAGGCGGTGCGATGGAAATCAAGCGTTATGGCGCGGGGGAACGGATGAGCCAGCTCGTGGTCGCGGGCGGCTTCGCGTTCATTGCCGGACAGGTGGCCGACGACACCGCGCTCGACGTCGCCGGCCAGACCCGCCAGATCCTCGACAAGATCGACCGGCTGCTCGATGGCGCGGGGCTCGACAAGCGCAGGATCGTGTCCGCGAGCATCTGGCTTGCCGATCACCGGAGCTTTGCCGACATGAACCGGGTCTGGGATGCGTGGGTGCCGCAGGGCGACGCGCCGGCGCGCGCCTGCGTGGAGTCGGCGCTCGCGTTTCCCGAATACACGGTCGAAATCGCGGCGATCGCCGCGTGCTAGCGGGGGACGCGCGATGAAGACGGTCGTGCTCGGAGGCGGCATCGTCGGTGTGACGACCGCGTACTTTCTCGCGAAGGCCGGCGACGAGGTCGTGGTGGTCGACCGGCGCGACGGCGTCGCGCTCGAGACGAGCTTCGCGAACGCGGGACTGATCGCGCCGGGGCATTCCTATACGTGGGCCTCCCCGCGCGCGCCGAAGATCCTGCTCAAGTCGCTGTTTTCGGACGGGCAGGCGTTGCGCCTGAAGTGGTCGCCGGACTGGCGGATGTGGGCGTGGTGCCGTCTGTTCCTGCGGAACTGCACGGCGGAGCGCTCGCGCCGGAACACGTCGATCAAGGTGCGGCTGTGCCGCTACGCGCAGCAGCAGCTGCAGTCCGCGACCCGCGACGAGGTGCTCGCGTACGACCGGATCAGCAGCGGCTTGCTGTATCTGTACCGCGATCCCGCATCGTTCGAGCGCGGCATCGCGAACATGCGGATTCTGTCCGAGAACGGCTTGCCGCTCGAGACGCTCGATTCGCGCGCGGTGATCGAGCGCGAGCCCGCGCTTGCCGGCGCGGCGGATGCGATCGCCGGTGCGATCTACTGTCCGTCCGACGAGAGCGGCGATGCGCACCTGTTCACCCGGGCGCTCGCCGAACGCTGCCGCGCGCTCGGTGTCGAGTTCCGTTTCGGCACCACGATCGACGGCATGCGCGCGAGCGCGGACGCGGTGGACTACGTGCAGACGTCGCAGGGCCGCGTGAGCGGCGACCGCTACGTGCTCGCGCTCGGCGCGTACTCGCCGTTCGTCGCGCGCGGGCTCGGCTACCGCTTGCCGATCTATCCGGTGAAAGGCTATTCGGTCACGCTGCCGATCGACGCACGCCACGAACCGCCGACGCTCGGCGGCGTCGAGGAAAACCAGCTCGTCGCATGGGCGCGGTTCGGCGACCGGCTGCGCCTGACCGCGACGGCCGAATTCAGCGGCTACGACACGACCCACACGCCCGCGGACTTCGCGCACATGCTGGCGACCGCGCGGGCGCTGTTTCCGAACGGCGCCGACTACACGAAGCCGTCGTACTGGGCCGGATTGCGGCCGATGACGCCGGAGGGCACGCCGATCATCGGTGCGACCCGCCATCGCAATCTCTTTCTCAACACCGGGCACGGCCACATGGGCTGGACGATGTCGTGCGGTACCGCGAAAATCGTCGCCGACCTGATCCACGGCCGGCAGCCCGACATCGACATTACCGGGATGACACTCCAGTGAGCGAACTTCTTACGACCCCCATGCAGCAGGATGCCGGTTCGTACGCGCGCTTCGGCTTCTCGCTCGATGCGGGCATCGCGCGCCGCGCGGCGATCGGGCTCGTCGTGCTCGCGACCGACCATACGATCGAATACGAATGGCGGCGCGTGCTCGCGCTCGACGGCGTCGCGTTCTACGAGAGCCGGATCGCGAACTCCGCCGACATCACCGCGGAGACGCTCGCGCGGATGGACGGCGGGATCGCGGCGGCCGTCGAGCTGATCCGCCCCGGCGAACGCCTCGACGTGGTCGCGTTCGGCTGCACGTCCGCGTCGACGGTGCTCGGCGAGGAGCGCGTGTTCGAGCGGATCCGCGAAGCGCGGCCGGGCGTCGCGTGCACGACGCCGATCACCGCGGCACGGGTCGCGCTCGGTGCGCTGGGCGCGCGCGGCGTCGCGCTGCTCACGCCGTACGAGCGCTCGATCAACGAAGCCATGGCCGCCTACCTGCGCGCACGTGGCGTCGACGTCGTCAGGGCGGGCTCGTTCGAGCATCGCGACGACAACGAGGTGGCGCGGATCGACCGCGCGTCGATCGAGCGCGCGGTGCTCGCGCTGGCCGCCGATCCGGCGGTGGACGCGGTGTTCGTGTCGTGCACGAGCCTCCGGCTCGTCGACGCGCTCGCGGAGATCGAGGCGCGCGCCGGCAAGCCGGTCCTGTCGAGCAATCACGCGCTTGCGTGGCATGCGCTGCGGCTCGCGGGCGTCGACGATCCGGTGCCGGGTTTCGGGCGCCTGTTGATGCAATGACGGTGGCCGCAGCACCCGAGGCGCCCGCAGGCCGGTTCATGGCCGATAATGACGGTCGCCGACAGACGAAGGAGGAGGCGAAATGGCAGCGAATTCCGTGCTTGGCGGCCGCGAGACACTGGCGCCGAAACGCGCGGGCCTGACGGTCAACGAGATTTACGAGCAGTTGAAGCAGATGGCCGTGCTGTACAAGATCCGGCCGGGCGAGCGGGTCAACGAGCTTGAACTGGCGGAGCGGTTCGACGTCAGCCGCACGCCGATCCGGGAAGCACTGAACCGTCTCGTCGCGGAGAACCTGCTGGTCTTCGTGCCGAATCGCGGATTCTTCATCCGCCAACTGGAAGGGAAAGACGTGTTCGATCTCTTTGAGCTGAGGCGTTCGATCGAGTCGACCGCGGTGATGCTCGCATGCGAGCGGGCGTCCGACAACGACATCAAGACCCTGCGCCGCTTCTGGCGGCAGGTGATGAAGAGCGCATCGCGGATGCCGTCGTCGGAGCTCGTCCTGAAGGACGAACTGTTTCACCTGGAGCTTGCCGCGCTGTCGGGCAATGCGGAGATCGGACGCGTGCTGCAGGGCATCAACGCGCGGATTCACTACGTGCGGTGGGTCGACGTCGATCAGCGGCGCGACGAGGCCTTCACCGAGCACCTGGAGATCCTGGACGCGCTCGCCGCGCGCGACACGGAACGTTGCGTTGCATTGACCGACACGCACATCCGCTGGCGGATGGAGGAAATCACGCGGGTCGTGGAAGCGAGCGTCGTCAAGCTGTACGCGAAATAACGGGCGGCCCGCGATGCACGTGTGCATCGCGAGGCCGTACCGACGAGACGCAAGGCAAAGGAGGACGGGCCGCCCGCAACCCGGTGCGGCGCATCGCCACGCTTTCGTTACGAGGTGCCGTCATGAAACATGGCACGCTGGTCACGTTGTACAAGCCGTCCGCGGCGCAGATCGATCATTTGCTGGGCTTGCCCGCGTACAGTCCGGCCGTCGTTGCCGTCGACAACTCGCCGGTCGTCGATCGCGAACTGCACGCGCGGCTCGCCGCGCACGGCGTCGACGTGGTTGCGAACCACAACCGCGGCGGGATCGCCGGCGCGTTCAACGCCGGCGTGGAGTTTCTGATCCGCCGCGGTTGCGACGTCTTCTTCATCTTCGACCAGGATTCGACCGTGCCCGCCGACTATTTCGAGCGGATGCTCGCGGGGTGCGCGACGATCGGGGATACGCGCTTTCTGGTCGGGCCGCGGATCTTCAACCGCAACTTCCGGCGCAACCTGCCGCTCTTCACCGTGGGCCGCTGGTCCGCGCGGATCACGCCGATCGGCGACGGCGCGCACGGCTTGCTGCCGTGCTCGGTGATCATCTCGTCCGGCACCGCGATCTCGCTCGACGCCTATCGCGCCCTCGGGCGGTTTCGCGAGGATTTCTTCATCGACCATGTCGATGCCGAGTACTGCATGCGTGCGCAGGCGAACGGCGTGCCGGTGCGCGTGAACGCGGACGTGTCGCTGCCGCACGAACTCGGCAGTCCGTCGGCCCGGCAGCACTGGCCGCGCGTCGAGATCTTCGACCAGAGCGCACTGCGCCATTACTACGCGGCCCGCAATTGCATCCTGGTCGCCCGCGACTACTGGCGCCGCTATCCGGCCATGCTGCTGATCAACCTGATCACGCTGAAGCACGTGGCGTTCATCCTGCTGCATGCCCGCGACAAGCGAACCAAGCTGCACGCGATTCTGTGCGGCGTGACGGACGGGCTGCGCGGCCGGTACGGCAGGGTCTGAACCAACGTATGACGACGTGCGAAATATCGTTTCATCATTTATGTAATCCTAAATAATAGAGGCGGACAAGATGATTCACGACACGCAGGCCACTCGCCGCTATACGGGCGCGTTTTCCGTCGCGCCGACCATTTTCACCGAATCGGGCGAACTGGACCTGGAAGGGCAGATGCGTTGCGTCGACTTCATCATCGACGCGGGCGCCGACGGGCTGTGCATCCTCGCGAACTACTCGGAGCAGTTCTCGCTGTCCGACGACGAACGCGAGCGGCTCACCGGGATGATCCTCGAGCACGTCGCGGGGCGGGTGCCCGTGATCGTGACCACGACCCACTTCAATCCGGTGATCTGCGCGGCACGCAGCCGGCGCGCACAGGCGGCCGGTGCGGCGATGGTGATGATCATGCCGCCGTATCACGGCGCGACGATCCGCTGCGGCGAGGCGGCGATCGGCGCGTTCTTCTCGGAGGTTTCCGACGCGATCGACATTCCGATCATGTACCAGGACGCGCCGATGAGCGGCACGCAGGTATCGGCGGCGTTCCTCGCGCGGCTCGCGCGCACGATTCCGAACCTGCGCTATTTCAAGATCGAGGTGCCGCATTCGGCGGCGAAGCTGCGCGAGCTGATCGCGCTCGGCGGCGACGCGATCGAGGGGCCGTGGGACGGCGAGGAGGCGATCACGCTGCTCGCCGATCTCGACGCGGGCGCGACCGGCAGCATCCTCGGCGGCGGGTATCCGGACGGCCTGCAGCCGATACTGGCCGCCTATCGCGCCGGCCGTCGCGACGAGGCGGTGGCCGGCTACGAGAAGTGGCTGCCGCTCATCAACTATGAAAACCGCCAGGCCGGGCTGCTCGCCTGCAAGGCGCTGATGAAGGCGGGCGGCGTGATCGCGTCGGACGCGCCGCGGCGCCCGCTGGTGCCGCTGCACCCGCAGACGCGCGCGGGCCTCGTGGAGATCGCGCGGCGGCTCGACGCGTGCGTGCTGCGCTGGGCGCGCTGACGCGCCTGCCTGTTTCCTTTTCCCCTGCGAGGAATGTCCCGATGAGCATGCCCACGATACGACACATCCGCGCGCTGACGGTGCGCGGCGGCGGCGCCGACTACCACGACCAGGGCGCGGACCACTGGATCGACGATCACATCGCGACGCCGATGGCGCGTTACCCCGAATACCGGCAGAGCCGGCAGTCGTTCGGCATCAACGTGCTCGGCACGCTCGTGATCGAGATCGAGGCGAGCGACGGCACGGTCGGTTTCGCGGTGACGACGGGGGGCGAGATCGGCGCGTTCATCGTCGAGCGCCATCTGGCGCGTTTCATCGAAGGTCAGCGCGTGACCGACATCGAGAAGATGTGGGATCAGATGTTCCACGCGACGCTCTATTACGGACGCAAGGGCGTGGTGCTGAACGCGATCTCCGGCGTCGACCTCGCGTTGTGGGACTTGCTCGGCAAGGTGCGCGGCGAGCCGGTGCACCAGTTGCTCGGCGGCAAGGTGCGCGACGAACTGCAGTTCTACGCGACCGGCGCGCGGCCGGACCTCGCGAAGGAGATGGGGTTCATCGGCGGCAAGCTGCCGCTGCATCATGGTCCGGCGGAGGGCGACGACGGCTTGCGCCGCAACCTCGATGAACTGGCCACGATGCGCGAGCGTGTCGGCGCCGATTTCTGGTTGATGCTCGACTGCTGGATGAGCCTCGACGTGCGCTATGCAACCCGGCTCGCGCACGAGGCGCACGCCTACGGGCTCAAGTGGATCGAGGAGTGCCTGCCGCCCGACGACTACTGGGGGTATGCGCAATTGCGCCGCGCGGCGCCGCCCGATCTGCTCGTGACGACGGGCGAGCACGAGGCGACGCGCTGGGGCTTCCGCATGTTGCTCGAGATGGGCTGCTGCGACATCATCCAGCCCGACGTCGGCTGGTGCGGCGGAATGACGGAACTCGTCCGCATTTCGGCCCTCGCCGACGCGCATGGCGTGCTGGTGGTGCCGCACGGCTCGTCGGTCTACAGCTATCACTTCGTGACGACGCGGCACAACAGCCCGTTCGCGGAATTCCTGATGATGGCGCCGCAGGCGGATCGCGTCGTGCCGATGTTCGATCCGCTGCTGCTCGACGAACCGGTGCCGAGCGGCGGACGGATGAAGGTGCCGGACACGCCCGGGTTCGGTGTGCGGCTCAATCCGGCCGTGCGCACCGAACGGCCCTACACGCACTGAGCCGCCGCGATGAAACTGCTCGAGAACAAGGTGGTCGTCGTCACCGGCGGCTCGCGCGGCATCGGCCGGGCGATCGCGCTTGCATGCGCGCGGCATGGCGCCGACGTCGTCGTCAATTACTGGGCCAACCCGCTGCTGCCGGCGCAGTCGGATCACGCGCTCGACGCGCTGATCGACGAGATCGGGGCGACCGGCCGGCGCGCGCTCGCGGTGCCGGGCGACATCGCGCGGCCGGACACCGCGGACGAACTGGTCGAGCGGGCCGTCGCTGCGTTCGGCCGGATCGACGTGCTGGCGAGCAATGCGGGGATCTGCCCGTTCCACGCGTTCCTCGACCTGCCCGCCGACCTGCTGCGACGCACGATGGAGGTCAACCTGCACGGCGCGTTCCACGTGACCCAGGCGGTCGCGCGCCAAATGGCCAGGCAAGGCGACGGCGGCGCGATCGTCGCGACCAGTTCGATCAGCGCGCTGGTCGGCGGCGGCATGCAGACGCACTACACGCCGACGAAGGCCGGCGTGCATGCGCTGATGCAGTCGTGCGCGGTCGCGCTCGGCCCGCACCGGATCCGCTGCAATTCCGTGCTGCCGGGCACGATCCGCACCGAGATCAACGAAGCGGATCTCGCGGCGCCCGGCAAGGCCGAGTACTTCGAGCAGCGGATTCCGCTCGGCCGCCTCGGCGAGCCCGACGACGTCGCGGACTGCGTGGTGTTCCTCGCGTCGGACCTGGCACGCTACGTCAACGGCGCGGCGCTGCTCGTCGACGGCGGCCTGTACGTGAACCTGCAATGAAGGGGGCGGACATGGAGACGATCGCGTTCAGGATGCGGCTGCATCGCGGGCGCAAGGACGAGTATCGGCGGCGCCACGACGCGATCTGGCCGGCGCTCGCCGACGCGCTGCGCGCGGCCGGCATCGCGGACTACTGGATTTTCCTCGACGACGAAACGGATTGCCTGTTCGCCGTCCTGAAACGCCCGGCCGGGCACCGGATGGCCGAGCTCGCGCAGGCCGACGTGATGCGCCGGTGGTGGGCGTACATGGCCGACCTGATGGCGACGGACGAGGACGGGCGGCCGCTCGAAAAACCGCTGGAACCGATGTTCCATCTCGCGTGACCGTCAGGAGGCGCCATGCAGGTCGTCGATCCACATGTGCATTTCTGGGATGCCGATGCGTTGAGCTACGGCTGGCTCGACCGCGCGCAGCCGGCGTTCTCCGGGCCGGTGGCCGCGCTGCCGCGCGCCTATGGCCCGGCCGACCTGCGCGCGGACGCGGGCGAGATCGATGTCCTGAAAGTCGTGCACGTCGAGGCGATCCATGACGCGTGGACCACGCCGAGCGAGGTCGAATGGCTGCAGGCGCTCGCGGATGCGCCGGCGAGCGGCGGCATGCCCGAGGGCATCGTCGCGGGCGTCGACCTGTCGCGTGCCGACGCGCCCGCGCGGCTCGAGGCGGCCGCCGCCTGCGCGAACGTGCGCGGTATTCGTCAGGTGCTGAACCGTCACGCGAACCCCTGGTACAACTACGTCGACCGGGACTATCTCGACGATCCCGGCTGGCGCGCGCATTTCGGGTGGCTCGCCCGGCTCGGGCTGTCGTTCGACCTGCAGCTCTATCCGTCCCAGGTCGAGGCCGCGCTGGCCCTGGTCGACGCGCATCCGGACACGGTCTTCATCGTCAATCACGCGGGCATGTTCGTCGACCGCGACAGCGTGCACGGCTATCGCGCGTGGCGTACCGGGCTGCACGGGCTCGCCCGCCGCGAGAACGTCATGCTCAAGCTGAGCGGGCTTGCGATGTTCGATCACCAGTGGACGGTCGAGAGCTTCCGGCCCTATGTGCTCGAGGGCATCGACGCGTTCGGCGCCGCGCGATGCATGTTCGCGTCGAATTTTCCGATCGACCGGCTGCATGCCGGCTATCCGGCGCTCTGGCGAGCGTATGCGGACATCGTCGCCGGCGCGAGCGATGCGGAACGGCAGGCGCTGTTCATCGGCAATGCGGAACGGATCTATCGCCTCTGACCACTCGCCGCATGCATGGCGCCGCCCGTTGCGGCGCGCTTGACGCAAGTCAAGCCCGCCGGCCGCCCCGCCCGCGAAGATGAACCGCCATCATCGGCGGGGAGGGGCGTCGTGGAGCACCATGCGGAGGGTTTGCGGGGCGGGCGCTGGTCGCTGCCGGCGCCGGGCTGGCGGGATCTCGCCGCGATGCTGATCGTCGTCGGGTTCCTGTTGCTGGCCGGCCTCTCGGCGCACCAGATGGCCGGCCCGCTGGCGGTGGCGCCTCCCCCGGCCATTTCGCTGTCGCCCGCGGCGCTGCCCGGCTACGCGCTGCGCACCGTCGCGCGCATGTTTGCGGCACTGCTCGCGTCGATCGTCTTCACGTTCGTCTATGCGACCGCCGCGGCGCGCAGCCGTCGCGCCGAGCGCGTGCTGATCCCGCTGCTCGACGTGCTGCAGTCGGTGCCGATCCTCGGCTACCTGTCGTTTACCGTGCCGTTCTTCCTGGCGCTGTTTCCGGGGCGGATGCTCGGCGCCGAGTGCGCGGCGATCTTCGCGATCTTCACCAGCCAGGCGTGGAACATGACGTTCAGCTTCTACCAGGCGTTGCGCACCGTGCCGCTCGATCTCGACGAGGCCAGCCGCAGCTTCCGGCTGTCGGCATGGCAGCGCTTCTGGCGCCTCGACGTGCCGTTCGCGATGCCGGGGCTCGTCTGGAACGCGATGATGTCGATGTCGGGCGGCTGGTTTTTCGTGGTCGCGGCCGAGGCGATCGCGGTCGGCAGCCGGCGCGTCGACCTGCCGGGCGTCGGCGCCTTCGTCGCGCAGGCGATCGCGAATCGCGACCTCGCGGCCGTGGGCTGGGCGATCGTCGCGATGAGCGTCACGATCGCCCTGTACGACCAGTTGTTGTTCAGGCCGCTGGTCGCGTGGTCGGAGCGGTTCCGTTATGGCGATGCGTCGCCCACGGTCGCGTCGCGCAGCTGGATGCTCGACCTGTTCCACCGATCGCCATGGATCGCCCGTGGGGTCGGCCCGGTCCGGGCGGTGTTGCGCCGGGCGGCGCGCGCGCGGCTGTGCGGGTTCGTGCCGGCATGGCGCGCCCGGATCGCGCTGCCGCGCCACGCGGGCGACGTGCTCGGGTTTGCACTGTGCGGGGCGGGATGCGTGTATGCGGCGGTCGAACTGTACCGGCACGGACGTGCGACGCTCACGTGGACGGACCTGCGTGTCGTCGCGAGCGAAGGCGCGCTGACGTTCGTGCGCGTGACCGTGCTGGTCACGATCGCGTCGGCGATCTGGGTGCCGGTCGGCATCGCGATCGGTCTGCGGCCGCGCGTAGCCGCCCGCATCCAGCCGGTCACGCAGTTCCTCGCCGCGTTTCCGGCCAACCTGCTGTTTCCGGTCGCGGTGTTCGCGATCGTGCACCTGCGGCTCGAACCCCGCATCTGGCTGTGCCCGCTGATGATATTGGGCGCGCAATGGTATGTCCTGTTCAACGTGATCGCCGGGGCGAGCGCGTTCCCGGCCGACCTGCGCGAAGCGGCCGCGTGCTTTCGGGTACGGCCGGCGACCTGGTGGCGACACGTGATGCTGCCCGGCGTCCTGCCGTACTTCGTGACGGGCGCGATTACCGCGTCGGGCGGCGCATGGAACGCGAGCATCGTCGCCGAGGCCGTGAGCTGGGGCGGCACGCGCCTGGATGCCGGCGGACTCGGCGCCTATATCGCGCGGATGACCGACGCCGGCGACTATCCGCGTATCGCGCTCGGCGTCGCCGCGATGTCGCTGCTCGTGATCGCGACCAACCGGCTCGTGTGGCGCCCGATGGTCGCGTTCGCGGAACGCCGCACGCGGCTCGATTGAGCCCTCAACCGATCCTTTACGCACGGGAGACGCGGGTGCCGAACCTCAGCGAAGACACCGAACGCAACGTCACGCACGCGGCGGCGCCACCGCCCGACCCGGCGGCGGTCGTGCTCGAGATGCGGGCCGTATCCCGATCGTTCACGGAGCCGTCCGGCGAGCCGCGGCACGTGCTGGCCGACATCGACCTCGCGCTGCACACGGGCGAGATCCTGGGGCTGCTGGGCCGCTCCGGTTCGGGCAAATCCACGCTGTTGAGGATCGCCGGCGGGCTCGTCAGACCCTCGTCCGGGACGGTGACGTATCGCGGTGCGCCGCTCGCCGGTCCGACCGACGGCATCGCGGTGGTATTCCAGACCTTCGCGCTGTATCCGTGGCTGACCGTCCTCGAAAACGTCGAGCTCGGCCTCGACGCGCTGGGTCTTGCGCCGGGCGATGCCCGCGCCCGCGCGGCCGCCGCGATCGAGCTGATCGGGCTCGACGGGTTCGAATCGGCGTTTCCCCGCGAACTGTCGGGCGGCATGCGTCAGCGGGTCGGTTTCGCCCGCGCGCTCGTCAGCGAACCCGTGCTGCTGTTGATGGACGAACCGTTCTCCGCGCTCGACGTGCTGACCGCCGAAACGCTGCGCACCGACTTTCTCGACCTGTGGGATGCGCACCAGCTGTCGACGCGGTCGGTGCTGATGGTGACGCACAACATCGAGGAAGCCGTGCTCATGTGCGATCGCATCCTGGTGCTCGGCGGCGGCCCGGCGCACGTCGAGGCGACGCTGAACGTGCCGCTGCCGCGCCCGCGCAGCCGGCACGATCCGGCCGTGCAGGCGATCGTCGGCAAGATCTATGCGGCGCTGACGGCACGCATCGCCGATGCGACGGCCGACCGCGCAGCGACGGGCGGTGCGCTGGCCATGAAACTGCCTAACGTGTCGAGTCACCACCTCGCCGGATTCGTCGAGACGCTCGCGGCCGCGCCGTACGACGGGCATGCGGAACTCGGCACGATTGCAGCGGCGCTCGCGCTCCGGGTCGACGCGCTCCATTCGACGGCGGCCGCGCTCCATCTGCTCGCGTTCGCCGAATGGCGCGACCGGACCATCCGGCTGAGCGCCGCGGGCCAGGTGTTCGCGCAAAGCGACGACGATGCGCGGCGGCGCCTGTTTCGCGAGCACGTCGTCCGATTCGTGCCGCTCGCCGAGCATATCGACGAAGTGCTCGGCGAACGCGAGGGGCGTCGCGCGCCGCGCGAGCGTTTCGAACTCGAACTGGAGGATCGTCTCGATCCGCGCAGCGCGGACCAGGCGCTGCGGGTCGTGACCGACTGGGGCCGTTACGCGGGACTGTTCGACTACGACGACCACACCCGCACGTTCGGCCGCTGACCGTCACGGCGATGGGGCGGCCCGGCCGTGTGCCGGCGGGATTCGCCCCGCGCGCCTACGCGCGCAGTGCGGCGAGCAGCGGCGACCAGAACGCGCGGCTGCCATATTCGGCGGCGTCGCGGTCGGTATCGAAGCGGACGGCGATCGCCGCTTCGGCTTCGGTCAGCGGATCGGCGTGCTCGATCTGCCGGGCCAGCACGGCGGTGTCGGCATCGGAGGCATCGCCTCCGCGTGCCGCCCGGGCAGCGACACGCGCGGCAAGCGTTGCCGGGCTCGCGGTGAAATCCAGTATCGCGACGCGCACGCCGAGCCGTGCGGCGAGCGCGATGAACGCTGCCCGGTGGCACCCGCGCAGGAACGTGGCGTCGACGATCGCCGTGTAGCGGCTGTCGAGCACTACGCGAGCCGTCGAAAGCAGTCCGTCGTAGATCTCGTCGATCGCCGTGTCCGAATACGCATTCGAGGGCAGGCGGGTGCCGGCCGAGGCGCCGGCCACGCGCTTGCGTGTGTCGTCGCTGGACAACCGGATCGCGCCGAGCCGCTCGGCCAGTGCGCGGCTGGCCAGCGATTTGCCCGAGCCGGACAGCCCGTGACACAGGAGCAAAACCGGTTGCGCATCGCGTCGTGCGTCGGCCATCGCCGACGCCGTGCGCAGATAGCGCTCGCGCGCCGCTTCGTCGCCGCGCAGCCGGGCGGTCAGCGCGCGCACCAGCGCACGGTAGACGAAGTAGCACGGCAGCACGCCCAGTGCCGCGGGGTCGCCCGTGCGTGCCAGCCAGCCGGAAAGGAGGCGCCGGGCGCAATCCTCGCGTCCGCGGGCGGAGAAATCCATCAGCGCGAACGCGAGATCGCTCGCCACGTCGATCCAGCGCAGCGCGTCGTCGAATTCGATGCAGTCGAACATCAGGATCCGGTTCCGCCAGCGCACGATGTTGTCGAGATGCAGATCCCCGTGGCACGCGCGCACGAAACCGCGCGACTGCCGAGCGGCGAGCAGCGGCGCGATGCGGATCAGTTCGGCGTCGTACCAGGCGCGCAGCGCGGCTTCGTCCGGCACCGTGACGTCGAGCGTGTCGAGCAAGGGGCGGCACTGGGCCGCGACGCCGGCGGCGCTACCGGGATGGCCGCGCGGCGCACGGCGCGGCGCATGCAGATGGTGGCGGGCCAGCGTATCGGCGAGGGCGTCCGCATCCGCGAGACCGTCGTCGTGCGATGCGCTGCGAGCCGACAACATCGCGTGCGCGTCGAAACGGCGCATGCGCACCACGTACTCGCCCGGCACCGTCCGCTGCCGGCGCCCGCCGGTCGGCACCGGTGCCCCGAACGCGCAGCGCCGGCCGTGCGCGAGGAGCGGCCAGACGCCCAGGTACAACGGGCCGGCAAACGGCCGGTTGAGCACGCACTCCGCGAGCGCGCAGCGGCGCCGCCGCGCCGGCCGCACGAGATCCACGAAGGCGAAGCGCACCGGCTTGATGCGCTTGTACGCATAGCGCCCGGCCAGATAAACGACGGACAGATGGGTTTCGATCCGCTCGATCCGGCCCGCGGGGTGCGGATAGGTGGCAGGTCGGCGCATGGCGCGATCGAATTGCGTCGACTGTCGTCGCGTGTTTCCGCGACTCGGCACGAACGGGGGATGCGGCGCTCGGGACATGATGAACGAATGGGTTGTACGGGTGCGTCTGCGCGTTGCCGCACCCGGCGGGTTGGATTCGACACGAGCCTGCGCGCTCCCGTCTGCCCGATGTCGCCGGACCGGCAGGCCGGGCATTGCCGACTCGATGAGCCGTATTGCAGCCGAGCGCGGCGCATTCCGGCTTGATGCCGGTCAAGCCGGAGGCGCGAAAGCGCGCTTGATGCAGGTCAACGGCGGCCGCCGACGCGGCGCATACAGTCGGCTGTGGCGCCTGCGTCAAGCGGCGCGCGACCATGTGCGGCATTCACGGCCTCATTCACGGCCCGAGAGGCATTGACGATGAAACGACGAGCGTTCGCGATGATCGTGCTGCTCGCGCTGGGCGCCTGCGCCGGCGCGGAGCGATCCGCGACATTCAGGACGATGGAAACACGACTGCTCGCGATGCGTCAGGCCGCATCGCTGCCGTGTTCGACACCGTCCGAATGCGACCGTGCGTGGAGCCGCACGCGGCGCTACGTCCAGGCGCATTCGTCGACCCGGATCACGCGATTCGGTGCGGACCGGATCGAGACGGCGCAACCGTATGCGGCGGGACAAGTCTATCTCTGGGCGTCGCGCGTGGAATCGGGCGGCGGCGGCGCGGTGATCCGGCTCAAGGCGATGTGCAAGGGCATGTACGACACCGACGGCGGCCCCGGCTGGCAATACGATGTGTGCGCGCGGAAGATCCTTGAAATCGAGCAGGGCTTCCGGCCTGATGAGAACCCGCCGAGCTAGCGTCGGATGCCGCCGATTCCGGGCCACGCGGTGCCGCGCCTCCCGGTCGGCCGGATGCCGGCCGCTCGGGCCCGCATGCCGCGGCTGCCGCCAGTCTCCACGCGTGCCGGTTTCATCGCGGTTTCAAACCGTTGACCCCGGTCAACGCGCGCCGGCGGCGAGCGCCGATGATGGAAGCGAATCCGGACGCCGCTCGCGCGTCCGTTCCTCAGCGAGGCCCGCATGTACACGACGATCATGGTTGCGACGGACGGCAGTCCTACGGCGAATCAGGCGCTCGACGCAGGCCTGAGAATGGCCAAAGTGTGCGGCGCCCGCCTGGTCGCCGTGTTCGTCGTCGACAAATCCGCGCTGCTCGCCTACCGCGGCCGCATCGAGCCGGAAGCCTTGCTCGACGAGATCCGGCGCCACGGCGCCGCGATCTTGCACGATGCCGACCGGACGATCGCGCGCGCCGCCGTCAACGGCGAGACGGACCTCGTCGAGACCGATTTCGGTCAGGATGTCGCGGAGCGCCTGCAGCGCTACGTCGTCGATCATTCGATCGATCTGGCCGTGGTCGGCACGCATGGTCGACGCGGTGTCCGGCGGCTGGTGCTCGGCAGCGTTGCCGAGCGCTTCCTCCGCGCATCGCGTTGCCCGGTCCTGCTCGTGCGCGGCGAGGATGCCGCGCACGCGACGGTCGCGGCGGCCTAGTCCCGCCGTCGGCCCGTGCGTTACCCGCCCAGGTGATCATCATGCAGATCTCGTTTCCTTCCGAACATCCGACGTATTGCGACCTCGATTCCGCACTGAGCTTTCCGGCGCTCGTCGAGGGCCGCCGCGTACGCTGCGCGATCACCGCGGCCGCGCTGGAAGATCATTTCCGCGCGGCATCTCCTCGCGAGCCGGACCTCGTCGACGCATTCGCACGCCATCGTCCCGCGATCGAGCGCGCCGCGCGCTGCCTGCTCGAGGAAATCGGCGGACGGCCGATCCTGCTCCATAGCGGCCATTTCCGGTTCTGCACGTAATCGGCCGCCGCCCTTGACGCGCTTCAAGCGCGTGCCGGGGCGCGGAGGTACGCTGGAATTCGAAAGATCATTCGTCCCACGCGCGGCATTGGGTGCCGCGCCATCCGGTCTTCATCGCGGCCGCTGCTGTCGGGACGAGCGCACCGGCTGCACGTCATCCCTATGAGGAGTGCGAATCATGAGCAACATGACGCGTTACGATCCGTTTTCGATCGAACCCGTGGCCGATCTGTTCCAGGGTCTGTTCAGGCCGCTGCGCGGCATGACGCTGGCCGACGAGCCCGATCTCGCATCGATGAAGATCGACGTCACGGAAAACGACAAGGCGTACACGGTGAACGCGGAGCTGCCCGGCGTCGCGAAGGACGACATCGACGTCCAGGTGACGGGCAACACCGTATCGATCCACGCGAAGATCGAGCGCAACAACGAGCAGAAGGACGGCGAGCGCGTGATCCGGCGCGAGCGCTACAGCGGTGCGATCAGCCGCTCGTTCTCGCTGTCCGGCGACATCGACGATGCGAACGCGAAGGCGACCTATCAGGATGGCGTGCTGTCGCTGACGCTGCCGAAGAAGGCGCCGGTCGGGCAGAAGAAACTCGCGATCAGCTGATCGGACGACGGGCAACGGGCGATGCGGGCACGCGTCGCCCATCGGGAGGATCCGGCGCGCGGAGCGATCCGCGCGCCGTCTGGCAGGCGCGGCCGCCTCCGCGCTCACGCATGCGAGGGCGCACTGCCGGTCCGATAGCCGACCGTCTGCGCGAGGATCGGCAACTCGTCCTCGTTCAGCCGCAGCGCGTCGGCGAGCGTGCGGTGATTGATCCAGCCGCGCACGACGGTGCCGAGGCCGGCCGCCGCGCAGTACAGCGAGACGTTCTGCGCGATGGCGCCGGCCGCGATTGCCGAGAACACGTCGCGTTGCTGGGGCGGCATGTCGAGTATCGCGGCCGTCCGGACGACGTAGACGAGATCCAGCGGCGCGCGGCCGACGAAGTCCTGATAGCCGGTCAGGTTGCGCGCATCGACGGCATGCTTGAGCACGAGCCGGTGCGCGGGCGCATCGTAACGATAGACACCGCCAGGCAGCGCCACGTAGATGTCGATTTCGTTGAACGCGTGCGCGGACGGCGCGGTTCGGCCGCCGCTCGCCGGCCGGTTGATGCCGTCCGCCGCCCACAACAGCGTGCCGAGCGTCACCGGCGGGAGCGGCGCGGCGGCGAATTCGCGGGAACTCATGCGGGTCGCGAGCGCGGCCATCAGCGGCACGTCGTTGTCGAGCATCGGGCGCGGCAGGTCGATGATCTCCGGCGAGTCGCCCTCGGGCGACGCCGGCCGCGCGGCGGGCGCCGGCGAATAGGCCAACAGGTGCGGTGCGGTCATGCGAGTCTCCTTGAAGCGTGATTGCGCGTGCCTGGAACCTCGCGCATCGGCGATCTCACGATAAGGCGGCTGGGCCGTATCGGCTTGATTTCCGTCAAGCAGCGCACCGGCCGGCCACGACTTGCGGCGTGCGGCATCCGTTGACCTGCATCAGCGACCGGGCGCCGCGCGTGTGCAACGCTGACGACGTGCGGCGGACAGGCGCGCCGCGGCTCACAGGAGAGCAGACGATGAAAACCGACAAGCAGTTGAAGCAGGATGTCCAGGACGAACTGGAGTCCGACCCGTCGATCGATTCGACCCGCATCGGCGTCGAGGTGGCCGACCGGATCGTGACGCTTTCGGGTCATCCGCCGAGCTACGCGGAGAAGCTGGCGATCGAGCGTGCGGCGAACCGCGTGGGCGGCGTCAAGGCGCTCGTCGTCGACATGACCGTGCATCTGCCGGACGACGACGTGCGCACCGACGAGGACATCGCGAAAGCGGTGCGTTCGGTGCTGCACTGGACGGTCGGGCTGCACGACGACGCGGTCAAGGTGCAGGTCGAGCGCGGCTGGATCACGTTGTCGGGCAGGGTCGACTGGGCGTACCAGAGCCACCTGGCCGTGCGCGCGATCTCGCAGATGCGCAGCGTGACGGGCGTGACTGACCACATCGCGGTGCAGGGCACGGTCGGTTCGGACGACATCGGCGGCAACATCAAGCGCGCGATCATGCGTCACGCGGAGCGTGAGGCGAAGCACATCGCGATCGACGTGCACGACGGTACCGTGCGGCTGTCCGGCAAGGTCGGCTCGTTTTCCGAACGCAAGGCCGTGCGGGGTGCCGCGTGGTCCGCGCGCGGCGTGCGTGCCGTCGTCGACGACCTGGTGGTCGAGTAAGTCCGGCAGGCGGACGGGCGGTCCACGGCGATCCGGCAGGGTCGCCGGATGACGCTTTCAGGTGCACTTCACGAAACGGGCGGGGCGGTTGCGATCGAGACGGTCGCGGCCGCAACGGGCGGCTTCCGCTGCCGGCCCCACGTCACGCTCGAATCACCGGACGGTATCCGCGGGCGGACGTTCGAGCACGGCGGGACGCACGGGATCGAGCGCGAAGCCGCGACGGATTCGCTGCGCGCCCGGGTCGTCCGCGCCCGACTATTGCGTTTGCCGCGTCTTGCGCGAGACGCGCCGGTGCCGCGCGCGCTTTCTCCGGCAGGCACGCACATGTCGTTCCGGCTGCCGGACATGACGGGCGACCGCATCGGTCACGGTCGGAAAGAAGCTGGCCGCGCCGAATGCGTCGAACAGGCCGTAGGCGCGCAGGCGATCCTTCACCGGCCCCTTCATTTCCGCGAAATTCATCGCGATGCCGCGCTCCCCGAGTTCCTCGCGCAGCGCGACGAGCCGGTCCGCGGCGCTGACGTCGATGTCGGTGACGGGCTCGGCGGCGATCACGATTCGCGTGACCGGGCCGGCCGCTCGTGCGATCGCGGCATCCAGATGCTCGCAGAAGATCTCGACGTTCGCATAGAAGAGCGGCGCATCCCAGCGAAACAGCACGAGCCCCGGCGTTTGCACGGCGTCGGGATGCCGCGCGACGTCGTGATAGCCGCGCACGCCGGTCAGCCGGCCCAGCACCGCGTCGTACGGGTGCCAGGCCCGCCAGACGAACGACAGCAGCGACAGTGCACTGGCGAGCAGGATGCCTGGCACGACGCCCATGCCGATCACGCCGGCGAAGCACAGCATCGAGATCAGGCATTCTCCGCGGCGCATCCGGTACAGCCGGACGACGCCGCGGACGTCGGCGATGCCGAACGCCGCGTAGATCACGACCGCGGCCAGCGCGGTGCGCGGGACGAACGTCAGCAGCATCGGCGCGGCAACGAGCAGTATCGCGATGCACGCGGCGGCGACGACGTTCGTGACCTGGCTTTGCGCGCCCGCGGCGATCGCGACCGGCGTGCGGGACGCGCTGCTGCTGACCGCGCAGCCCTGCGTCACGCCGGCCAGCAGATTGGCCGCGCCCAGTGCGATCAGCTCTTGGTTGCGGTCCGGCGCATCGCCCGCCCGTACGTACAGCGCGCGCGACAGCATGCTGATGTCGGCGAACGACACCAGCGCGACGGCGATCGCGCCGGACGCGAGTGCGCCCACGTCGGCCAGCGAGACGGCCGGCAGGTGCGGGGCGGGCAGGCCGGCCGGCAACGCGCCGACCGTCGCGACGCCGTGCAACGGCGGCAGGCGAGCGACGAGCGTTGCCGCCAGCACGGCGACCAATATGCCGGGCCCGCGCGGCGTCACGCGTTTGATCAGGAAAATGGCTGCCAGCACCGCGGCGCCGAGCAGGCCGGCGGCAAGGGAAAAACGGCCGTCGGCGAAGGCGTGCGCGATGCGCGGCAAGCTGGACAACACGTCGCTGCCCGACACGGGCATGCCGAACAATTCGGGCAACCGCCCGACGACGAGCGCGATCGCGATGCCGTTCAGGTAACCGTACTGGATCGGGCGCGACAGCAGGTCGGTGACGAAACCGAGACCGAGCGCACCGAACAGGATGCAGATCGCGCCCGCCGACAGCGCCAGCGCGCCCGACAGCGCGATCGCGCGCTGCGGATCATGGGCGGCGAGCGGGGCGATGGCACCCGCGATCAGCGCCGCCAGCGCGGAATCGGGGCCGAGAACGAGGATCCGGCTCGGGCCGAGCAGCGCATAGGCGAGCAATGCGGCGATCGATGCATGGAGGCCCGTAATGGCGGGCAGCCCGGCTGCCTGCGCGTAGCTCATGCCGACCGGCACCAGGATGGCCGAAAGCGCAATTCCCGCGTACAGGTCGCGCGCGAGCCACGCGCGCCGATAGTGCGCGAGCAGCGCCACGCCCGGAAGCATGCGGGCAACCCTTCCGGAAAACGGGCGGTTCATCGCGGCTTCATCGGGACAAGGTCGGGGCGCAAGGGTTGCCGTGCCCGGACAGGCAGCCGTTCATTGAAAGGTGGCCGCTCCCGAACGGACGCGCGACACCGCGCGGCGACAGCGGCCGTCGCAGCGGCGACGGCTGCCGATGCCCGCCGCCGCGATGCCGGGCATCACGCCGCCTTGAGCGCGGCAAGCTGCAGCGCCTGGGCGAAGCGGGCCAGCGTGGCGATCGATCCCGTCACGCTTTCGTACCGCTCGCGCCCGATCTGTCCGTCGAGTATCACCAGCATGCCGGCGTCCCGGGCGAGGGCGACGAGTGCCAGCGTGTCGAGCGCTGCCGTGTCGGACGCGGCAACCCGCATCCCCGAATCGGAACGATAGTCGGCGTTTGACATGACGTCTCTCCTGGTGGTTGCGCGATCGGCGTGCCGGTCGGCCGGTACCCGTGATTTCAGTATCGTTGCCGCGCGCCCGCGGTTCAATCAGCCTGCCCCGAAGTCGCGGTAGGAATCGCGCCCGTTCCGTCGGCCGATTCCTACACGGCACGTGGCGTCGAAGCCGCGTTGCAGCGTGCCGGCGCGCGTTCGCGCCGCCGCGCATACCAGCCGCCTATCGCTTGCCAGATCGCCGCGGCGGATTCGCAATACGTGAACAGTTCCAGGTCGCGGCGGTCGATCATCCCTTCGTCGGCAAGAAACGCCAGGTCGATCGCGCGGCGCCAGTACGCCTCGCCGACGAGGATGACCGGCAGCGGCGCGATCTTTCGGGTCTGTAGCAAGGTCAGCACCTCGAACAGTTCGTCGAAGGTGCCGTAGCCGCCGGGGAAGAAGACGGCCGCTTTCGCGCGCTCGAGCAGGTGCAGCTTGCGGATCGCGAAATAGTGGAACCGGAAGCCGAGCGCCGGCGTGATGTACGGATTGGGCGCCTGTTCGCGCGGCAGCTCGATATTGAAGCCGATGCTCGGCGCGCCGCGTTCGTAGGCGCCGCGGTTGGCGGCCTCCATGATGCCGGGACCGCCGCCCGTGACGATGGCGAGGCGCGCGGTGCGCGTGCAGCGGTCGGCATGCGCGACGATGCGCCCGAATTCGCGCGCGACGCGGTAATACACGCTGTATTCGACGAGCCGGCTGGCGATCGTGACGGCGCGCCGCCGGCCCGCGTCGTACGGACGCTCCGCCAGCAGGCGATTCGCTTCGTCCAGCCGCGCCTTCGCGACCGACGGCGCGACGATGCGCGTGCTGCCGTAGATCACGACCGCATGGCCGATCCGCTCGTTCTGCAGCCGCTCCTCGGCTTTCCAGTAATCGAATTGCAGCCGGATGCCGCGCATGCCGGCACCCTGCAGAAGGGTCGCGTCTTCCTCGGCCGGCGGCCGGTTCAGGGAATGGGCGCCGCGCCGCGGCCGGCGCGGGGTGCGCCCGCCGGCGGCCTTGCCGGCGACGGCCTCGGGCTTCGCGCGCGGCCGTTTGGCGCGGGCCTTCGCGAGCGTCGCGGCGGATGCGGGGCGGCGGCGTGCGCGGCCTCTTGCCATGCCGGCGGGCGCGCGTTTCACGAGGGTCGACATGAACGGAAGTGCCGCGCGCCGATCACTGGCTCAACACCCATTGCACGAGCTGATGCGCGTCGTCGGGAGACAGCGGCCCGCCGCGATCGACGGCGGACGGCATCGGCGTGTCGCCCCAATGCGCACGGCCGCCGACGCGCAGCTTGCGTTCCAGTTCCGCGGCGGCGTGCGGATCGCCGCGGTAGCGCTCGGCGATCTCGTGAAACGACGGCCCGAGGAACGTCATGTCGAGCGTATGGCAGAACATGCAGTGCTGGGCATTGACGAGTTCGGTCGGCTCGGGCACGGTCGTCTGCGCGGCGGCCGCGCCGGCCGCGCCGGCGATCACGCAGAGGGCGGCGCAACGCATGACGTTCATGTTCGGTTCCTCGTCGAGGTCAGGTGAAGGAGATCACGTCGTCGAGCGGGCGACGCGGCGAATGCGGCGTATGCGGACCGCGCCCGACGCGCAGCAGCAACTGCGGCTCGCCGCGCAGCCCGAGCATGTGGCGGAGGTGGGCACGCAGGCCGGCCGTCTCGATCGGCTGGTTCAGGTACGACGCGGTATAACCCGCGCGCGTCGCGACGAGCAGGATGCGCTCGAGCGCCTGGCCGGCGGCGAGCCACGCTTCGCGATCGTCGCGCACGGTCGCGATGCACACGATCAGCGGCGACGCACCGACGAGCTGGTGATGCAGCGCGGCGAGCCCGTTGCCGAGATCGAAGGTCCGTACCGCCATCGTCACGACGGGCGCGGCGAAGTCCAGCAACGACGGCACGCCGGCCGCGAAGGCCGGCATGCCGTCGACGTGCCGGCGCGGATCGATCCAGCTCGCCAGCTCGCGGCGAAAGCGCGGGTCCGCGAACTGCTGACGGTCGGCCTCGGCCACCAGCTCGGCGACGCGCGCGCGATGCGCGATCGAGTCGACGCACGCGACGTCGGCACCTTCCGCGACGCCCGCCGCGATCAGCGCCTGCTGGATCTCGTCCGGCACGGCCGTCGATTCGAACGGCGCGCGCGTGGTGACGCGCTCCGGAATCGCATCGAACAGCGCGCCGAGCGACGCATCGGAATAACCGTCGTCGCAGACCCGGACGAGTGCCAGTAGATCGGGATCGACTTCGGACGGAAACGTGCGGATCGTATGGGCGAGCCCGGCGTGATTGAGCGCGACTCGCAGGTTGAGCAACGCCGCGCCGCAGCTCATGATCAGCTCGCGATCGAACGGATCGACCACCGGCAGCGCGCGGACGCGGTCCGCGCAGACCGACATCGTGGTGCCGTTGACCAGGAAGCGCCACGGCTGGGAATTATGGCTGGACGGCGCCAGCACCGCGTAGCCCAGCAGCTCCCTCAGTTGCTGGTCGGGATGGGCGCTTGCGGCAAGCGGGGGAACGGATATCATCGATCATCTCCTGGTTGCCGCGCGGGCGGCGTCATGCCACTTCATCGTGTCAGCAACCGACCGGCGGCCGTTGACCCACGTCAAGCCCCCGTCATCGGGCGAGCCGCGCGCGTTGCGGTGCGGCTACGCTTGGAATGCGAAACGCGCGAGACCGATCGCGCAGGGAGGGGAGCATGCTCGCGATGATGTTTGACGGCACGACGCCGCACTTGCGCGAAGCGCGCGTGCCGGATCCGTCGCCCGCGCCGGGCCAACTGCTGATCGACGTGCATGCATGCGGCGTGTGCCGGACGGATCTTCACGTCGTCGACGGCGAGCTCGCGCATCCGAAGCTGCCGCTGATTCCGGGGCACGAAATCGTCGGAACGGTGCGCGCGATGGGTGCGGGCGTGACGGGCTTCGCGGTGGGCGACCGCGTGGGTGTTCCGTGGCTCGGCTCGACGTGCGGGCATTGCGCGTATTGCACGTCCGGCCGCGAGAACCTGTGCGACACCGCCGGATTCACCGGCTATACGATCGACGGCGGCTACGCCGAGCGTGCGGCCGCCGATCACCGGTATTGCGTGCATCTGCCGCGGCGCTATGCCGACCTGGAAGCCGCGCCGCTCCTGTGCGCGGGCCTGATCGGCTACCGAACCTTGCGCATGGCGGGCGACGCGCGCCGCATCGGCATCTATGGCTTCGGTGCGGCGGCGCATCTCGTCGCGCAGGTCGCGCATGGCGAAGGACGCGAGGTGTTCGCGCTGACGAAGCCCGGCGACACGGACGCGCAGCAGCTCGCGCTGTCGCTGGGCGCCGCATGGGCCGCCGGCAGCGACGAAACGCCGCCGGAGCCGCTCGATGCGGCGCTGATCTTCGCGCCGGTGGGCGCGCTGGTGCCGGCCGCGCTGCGCGCGGTCGACAAAGGCGGGATCGTCGTGTGCGGCGGCATTCACATGAGCGACATCCCGGCCTTTCCGTACGCGTGGCTGTGGGGCGAACGCCGCATCGCGTCGGTGGCCAACCTGACCCGTGCGGACGCAGTCGAATTCATGCGGGTCGCCGCCGCGATGCCGCTGCGGGTCGAGGCAGTGCGCTACGCGCTGACCGACGCGAACCGCGCACTCGACGACCTGCGCGGCGGACGCGTATCGGGCGCCGCCGTGCTGGGCATGCGCGGCTGATCCGCCCGACGGCGCCGCGGCGCGCTCAGATTTGCCGCAGGCCTTCCGAATCGACGATCCGGATCTGCTTGCCCTGCGCCGCGACGAGCCCCTTGTGCTGGAATTTCGACAACATGCGGCTGACCGTTTCGAGCTTCATGCCGAGGTATTCGCCGATCTCGTCGCGCGTCATCCGCAGCACGAATTCCGCGGCCGAGTAGCCGCGCGCCTTGAAGCGCGCGGAAAGATTGAGCAGGAACGCGGCCACCCGCTGCTCGGCGCTCATCGTGCCGAGCAGCAGCATCTGGGACGATTCGCGCACGATCTCGCCGCCCATCATCTGGTACACGTGATGCTGCATCGGCCGCACTTCGCGGCACAGCTGCTCGAGCTGGCCGAACGGGATGATGCAGACCGTGCTGTCCTCGAGCGCGACCGCGTCGCCGTTGTGATGCCCGGTGTGCACGCCATCGAGCCCGAGCGATTCGCCGACGATCTGGAAGCCGGTGATCTGCTCGTCGCCGTCGCGATGCATCATGATGGTCTTGAACGACCCGGTCCGCACCGCATAGATGCTGGTGAAGGCGTCCCCCGCGCGAAACAGCGTTTCGCCGCGCCGGACGTGGCGCGTCGTGCAGATCATCGCGTCGACGCGCGCGAAATCGTCGGGAGAAAGATCGGGCGGCATGCAGACGGTACGCAACGCGCATGTCGAACAGCGGGACGCGGCGCGCTTGGGCTGATCCGCCGGCTCGACGGAGCGCAGCGGGATGAACGGGGGTAACGGCATGGTCGTCGGGACTTCGGCACTGCTCTGCATGATCGGCTCCTGTTCGGCGGCAGCGGCGGTTCGCCGTCGGGCGGGATCGCGCTGGCCGTTGTAGCGGCGGTCTTGGTGTCTGCCGCCTTCCTGTCGGGAAAGCCCGCCGGACGCGCCGGAGACCGCTACGCCGGTCTCGTCGATGATGCTGCCCTGGCTCCGGGAGGCACGTTTGCTCGTTTTTCTTGATGCGAAGTATGGAGGTTGCGCGGCGTCAAGAAAATCAGCCGGAATTGAAGTTGCGGTAGGGGAGAGGGAAGCCTTGTAGGACGTTTCCTACAGCGCTGCGGCATCTTGTCGCGAGCGTCGCCGGCGTGCGCCGGACACGGACGGCGGATGGCGCTTCGCCGCGCCGATGCGTCCGGTCCCTCCGCGCGGGGAAGCGGCCGTGCCCGATGCCGCCGTCGGCGTCACAGCTCGTCCGGGTCCTCGAACAGCTTGTGGCGCATCGCGTAGCGGACGAGTGCCGTGTCGTTCGGCATCTGCATTTTTTCGAGGATCCGCGTCTTGTACGTGCTGACGGTCTTGACGCTGACGCAGAGCGCCTGCGCGATCTCGGAAATCGACTCGCCGGTGGTGACGCGCCGGAACACGTCGAACTCGCGGTCGGACAGGCGCTGGTGCGGCAGGAGATCGGTCGGCTCGTTCAGGCTCTGCGCGAACTGCTCGGCCATGGTCAGGCTGACATAGACGCCGCCGGCCGCGATCTTGGTCAGGGCGGCGACCAGTTCGGCGCTGGCACTTTCCTTGGTCATGTAGCCCGAGGCGCCCGCGCGGAATGCCCGCACCGCGTACTGCTGCTCGGCATGCATCGTCAGCACGAGGATATGCAATCCCGGCTTCTCGTCCTTGATCTGCTTGATGAGCTCGACCCCGTTGCGGCCGGGCATCGACAGGTCGAGCACCAGCACGTTGGCGTCCGTGCCGCGCATGAGCGCGATCGTCGACGCACTGTCCTGCGCTTCGCCGACGACCTCGAACCCGCTCGCGCTCTGCAGGATGTGCCGAAGACCGTCCCTGACGAGTGCGTGGTCGTCGGCGATGAGTACCCTGATCATGACCGCATCTCTCCTTGCTCGATGGCGTGCAGCGGCAGCGCCACGGTGATCGTGAATCCCTTGCCCGGCTGGCTGTCGATCGTCACCGTGCCGTCGAGCATGTGCGCGCGCTCGCGGATGCCGATCAGGCCGAACGACGGACGGTCCTGCGCATCGCGGGGGGGCGCCGGCGCGCCGTGACCGTTGTCCGCGATGCGCAGCATGCAATAACCGTCTTCCGCTTTCAACGACAGTTTCACGTTCGTCGCGTCCGAGTGCCGCGCGACGTTGGTCAGCGCCTCCTGCACGATGCGGAACAGCGTGGTCGCTCCCGCGCCGGTGAACGCGATGTCGCCGGGGGCGATGTCCCGGTCGACCGTGATTCTGTAGCGGCGCGTGAAATCGTTCGCCAGCCAGTCGATCGCCGGGACGAGGCCCAGGTCGTCGAGCATCACCGGCCGCAGATCGGCCGCGATGCGCCGGAGCGACGCAACGGTCGAATCGATCAGGCGGTGCATGCCGCCCAATTGCTCGCGCACGCCGGGGTTGGGCGCGACGACGCCCGCGAGCCCCAGTTCGACGGCCGACAGATCCATCTTGAGCGCGGTGAGTTGCTGGCCGAGGTCGTCGTGCAGTTCGCGCGCGATCCGCGTCTTCTCTTCCTCGCGCACGTTCTGCAGGTTGGCGGACAGGTCGCGCAGTTCCTCGCGCGACTGCTTGAGGGCGTTTTCCGCGCGCACCCGCTCGGTCACGTCGCGCAGCATGACCGTGTACAGCTTGCCGGTGCCGTCGCGAATCTGCGAGATCGACGCCTCGATCGGAAACTCGGTGCCGTCGCCGCGCAAGCCGAACAGCACGCGTTGCCGGCCCATCTGGCGCTCCGACACGCCGGTCACGCCGAATTGCTCGACGTGTCGCGCATGCACGGCGCGAAAGCGCTCGGGGATGAAACGCGACAGCGGCGCACCGACCGCCTCCATCGCGGAGACGCCGAACACGCGCTCCGCGGCCGGGTTGAAGATCACGATCGTCTGGCTTTCGTCGACGGTGATGATGGCCTCCATCGACGAGCGGATGATGCCCATCATCCGGGCCTCGGTGGGCTGGCTGTCGCCGGCGGGCGCCGGCGTTCGGTTCGCGACGGCCTGCCGCACGAGCGCGGCCAGCGTCAGCGACAGTACGATGCCCGCCAGCAGCACGGCCGTCGCGGCCGCGTCCGTCGCGGCGCGCGGCGCGCTGTAGTGGAGCGAGAGCGGCGTGCCGCCGAACGTCAGCGCATCGGTCCGCTCGAACGTCGCGCCGGCGTCGAATGCGTCGCTTCCGCCGAAACCGCCGGAATACACGGGCGCCGCGGGATGGTCGGCCAGGATTTCCAGGCGCAGCCGTTCGAGCAGGGACGGATCGACGAGACGAGCCGGATTCAGCGCCGCATACACGTACCCGGCCGCCGTTGCGTGCCGCGCGCCGGGCGACGTGCGGTCTTCACCCTGTGCATCGATCGGCAAGTACAGCGTCAGTTCGGTCCGGGCGATCGCCGCATCGGTGCCGTCCTGAATGGCGTTCGCGGCGAGCGCGACCTTGCCGGTTTCCGCCGCCCGCTGCAGCGCCTGCCGGGTCGGCTGATCGTTGTTCGCCAGGCTCGGCTCGATTCGCCCGAGGCTGCGGACCGGCGACTGCAACCCGTCCAGATCGAGACCGGCGAGATACCGGCGCCACGCGCCGCCGTCCGGCGGCGCGGGCAGTGCCGACGCGAATTCCCGGGCGCCGCGCAGGACGACGGCGGCACCGAGGAGGCTGCGGCGGAGGTCGGCTGTCGCACGCGTCGCGGTTTGCGCGAAGCGTGCCTGGGCGGCTTGCTCCGCCCGATGCTGCAGCAGCCGGGATGCGGCAAACGAGGCGGCCACGCCGAGCACCAGCGTCAGCAGCACGGCAACGGTCGCATATCGGCTGGGCCGAATCGGCTGCGAAGCCGGTCCGGCCCGGAAGGGGGGCGCATTCACGGTCATTGCCGTTCATCCTGACGGATTTCGTCGACGGCGGGCTGGCGGCGGGCCGGACGCCGGGCACGAAGGGCGGAGCGGGCCGCAACCACGATATCGCCCTGAATTGTGCGCGTTTTGTCGGCATTCGCCAATCGGGACCGATGCGCAAGGGGGCGACGCCGCGCGTGCTTGACCCGTGTCAACGGACCGGCGCCTGCCGGGATCAGACTGGCTTCATGAACCGGTCGAACCCGGACGACAACTGGGAGGCGTCATGTATCACAGGATCTTTGCGGCACTCGACGGCAGCCGTGGCGCGCGGCTCGCGCTCGACGAGGCGATCTCGCTCGCCCGCGAGTCTGGCAGTCTGGTCATCGCCATGTGCGTGGTGTCGGATGCGCCGCGGCTCGCCGACGTCGACAGCGGCTATATCGATCAGCGCGATCCGGCCGGGCTGGACGCGGACCGGGCCGCGACAGCGGTCTCGGACGCCGAAACGGCGTTCCGGCTCTCGGGGGTGCGCGGCGTCGCGCAAACCATCGACGCGTGCGGAGAAGACATATCGGACGTGCTGGCGCGCGCCGCGGCCGAATGCGAGGCGGACCTGATCGTGATGGGCACGCATGGCCGGCGCGGCGTGCGCCGCGCGTTGCTCGGCAGTGTCGCCGAGTCGCTGGTGCGCATCGCGGACCGGCCGGTGCTGGTCGTACGGGAGGGGCCGGACGCGTGCGCCGGCGTGTTGTGAGGGGAAGGAAGCGGGCAGCCGCGAGTGGCTGCCCGTTCGCGCCGGCTCAGTGAGACAGCAGGACCGGCACCGTCATCGTTTCGAGGATCGTGCGGGTCGCGCCGCCCAGCACGCGCTCGTGGGCGCGGGTATGGCTGTACAGGCCCATGACGAGCAGATCCGCATGCAGGTCGGTCACCCGGTTCAGCAGCGTCGCGCCCACGCCGACCGACCGATCGCGCGGCGTCGTCGAGAACGATGCGCGCACGCCGTGCCGTTCGAGATACGCGGCGACGTCGACGCCGGCGGGCGTCTTGTCCGGATCGGGCTGGCCGCGGACAACCGTCTCGACGTTGACGAAGCGTGCGCGGGCGAGCAGCGGCAGCGCGTCGGCCATCACGCGCGCGGCTTCCCGCCCGCCGTCCCAGCCGACCAGCACGTTCTCGCCGAGCGTGCGCACGTCGCCCGCATACGGCACGACGAGCGCCGGACGGCCGCTGCCCATCACGACATCCTCGACGAAACGGCGCGCCACGTAGGTCATGCGGTCGTCGGGATCTTCCTGGCCGAGCACCAGCAGATCCGCGTGACGAGCATGCAGGATCGTGGCGGCAATCGGGTCGCCGGCCGGCGCCTGCCATTCGACGCTGCGTCCCGCGCGCTCGGCGGCGGTCAGGAACCGTTCTTCCGCCTCCTTGCGCCGCTGGTCGCACAGGCGCTCGTAGACGGCAAGCTTGAGCGGCTCGTCGGGCCGGCGCAACGGCTCGAGGAGATCCTGGCAGACCACGTAGAGGCCGATCAAATGCGCGTTCCAGCGTCCCGCGAGTTCGAGCGCGAGGTCGACTCGCGTCGCACAACGCTCGCTGTCGTCGAGGTGAACGAGCAGGGTCTTGTAGCTCATGACGGTACCTTTTCGGTTGAGGCGGCGGGGGATTCGGCGGGGTGCTCCGACGGGCAGCTCGCCGGAATCATCAGGACCGGGCAGGTGGCTTGACGCAGCACGCGCTCGGCCACGCTGCCGAGGAAGAGGCGCTGAAAGCCGTGACGGCCGTGCGTGCCCATCACGATCAGGTCGGCCTCGATCTCCCCGGCGAGACCGACGATCCGGTGCGGGACGGTTTCGCCCGCGGGCGCGACGTTGGAGATCTGCGGCGTGCCGGCCACGCCGCGTGCTTTCATGCGTCGCGCCGCGTCCTCGGTGACGCGCAGCCCCTCTTCACGGAATGCATCGACCAGGATCGACGGATCGTATCCGTACATGTCGTAGGCCGGCACCAGGAAATCGACGACGTAGACGGGTGTCAGCCGGGCACCCGTTTCCGACGCGAGCGTCAGCGCGGCGTCGAGTGCACGGGACGACGTGTCGCTGCCGTCGAGCGCAACCAGAATGTTCGAGTACATGGCAGTTCCCTTGAACGGATGTCGATGCACTCATCATCGGCGCGTGCACGCCGGTCGCGCTGATCTGGATCAAGCGTCCCGGTTGCCGCGCAGCACGCGCACCGCCGCGCGCGCCGCGATCCAGGCCTCGTTGGTCGGCTCGACGACCACCGTGACCGCGCTCGCCGCGGACGACACGACATGCGCGTCGGCGGCATTCGCGCGCGCGTCGAGCGCGACGCCGAGCCAGCCGAGCGCCGCGCAGATCCGCTCGCGCAACACCGCCGAGTGCTCGCCGATGCCGGCCGTGAAGACGAGCATGTCGAGGCCGCCGAGCAGGGCGGTCAGCGCACCCGCCTCGCGCACGATGCGATGGACGTACAGCGCCAGCGCGTCGCGGGCCGGCGCGTCGCCGGCCGCCTCGCGCGCGAGCAGCACGCGCGGGTCGCCGGAAGCCCCCGACACGCCCTTGAGCCCCGACTCGTGATACAGCAGGTGTCCCAGCGCGTCGCCGGACAGCTTGCCGGCCTCGAGCAGGTGCAGGACGACGCCGGGGTCGAGCGTTCCGCAGCGGGTGCTCATCATCAATCCGTCGAGCGCGGAGAAGCCCATCGTCGTCGCGACGCTGCGGCAGTCGCGCAGCGCGCACAGGCTCGCGCCGCTGCCGAGATGGGCGGCGATCACGCGGCCGTGCGCACGCGCGCCGAACGACTCGTCGAGCGCGACGGACAGGTATTCGTACGACAGTCCATGGAATCCGTAGCGGCGCACGCCCTGGTCGAACCACGCGTGCGGCAGCGGCAGCAGCTGCTCGGTGCGCGGCAGCGTGCGATGAAACGCCGTGTCGAACACGGCGATCTGCGGGACGTCCGGAAACGCGTCGCGCAGCGCGTCGATCGCATCCAGGCTGTGCGGCTGATGCAACGGCGCCAGCGGCGTCAGCGTGCGCAGCGCGTCCAGCACGTCGTCGTCGACGAGCACCGGCTCCACGTATCGCGCGCCGCCGTGCACGACGCGATGCGCGATCGCACCCAGCGCGACATGCGGCAATTTCGTGCGGATCCACGTCGCGATCCGCGCGAGCACCGCGCGGTAGGGGTCTTCCCGCGTGCCGAGCGGCAGCGAACCGTCGGGCTCGGCGTCGAAGCGGATCGATACGCGGTGGCCGGCAGCGACCGCTTCGCCCTCGTGCAGCGGCCGCCGCGCGGGGGCGCCGTGCGGGGCGGGTACGCGAAGACCGCGAACTTCACGCTCGACGAGCCGGCATTGACGACGAGCAGGGCGAGCGTACGCATCGGCCGCCCTCAGTGCGACATCAGTACCGGCAGCGTCATCGACGCCAGCACCGTGCGCGTGGCGCCGCCCATCACCAGCTCGCGCCAGCGCGAATGGCCGTAGGCGCCCATCACGAGCAGGTCGGACCCGGTTTCATACGCGCGCGACAGCAAGGTGTCGCCGACCGCCGAGCCGGCGCCGGCATCGATGTCGAGCACGTTCACGTCGCGTGCATGGCGGGCCAGCATCAGCGCGGCATCGGCGGCCGGAATGCGCGTGGTCGCCGCTTCCGAGTTGCCGTCGACCACGGCGGCGACCGTCGTGCGCTTCGCATGCTCCAGAAAGGGCAGTGCGTCGTGCGCGGCGCGAACGGCTTCGCGGCTGCCGTCCCATGCGACGAAAACCCGTTCGCCGATCGACGGAAATTCGCCGGTGTACGGCCAGAACAGCACCGGGCGGCCGGCGGACAACACGAGGTTCTCCGGAAACTGGTCGTCGATATAGGTCTCGGGGTCGTTCGGGTCGCTCTGGCCGGCAATCACCAGATCGGCGAGACGGGCGGCGCGCGGCACGGCCACGTTCGCGCGCTCGTCCGCGCGAACCCAGGTGGCCGGTACTTTTGCCCGGGCGGTCTCCGCATGGAACAGGCGTTCCAGCGCGGCGAGCCGCTCGTCGCGTTGTTCGCGGTGCGCGTGGAAATAGTCGGCGGAGCCGGCCATCACGTAGAACGAGTAGGGCTCGGGCGTGTAGACCGCGAACAGCCCGGTGAGATGCGCACCGAAGCGCCGGGCGAGACGCAACGCGCACTCGAGGCGCGAATGCGCGCGGGCGCTCGTATCGAGGTGCACGAGCATGCTTTTGTAGCTCATCGGAATCGCTCCATCGACGGGGGAACCGCCAGTGCAATCCAGTCTACGAAGCAGGGTTTCCGCGTGCTTGACTCAGATCAACGGCTCCCGCGCGCGATGCCCGCACAGTGAAGCGGTCGCGATGCCGATCCCGGGCAGGCGGCATGTGGCGCGATGCCAACCCATTGACCGGATCGAAAGAGGGAAGCCGATGAGTACGTACGCTTGGACGACACCGAACGACGTTTGCCGCGCGGGCTGCGATCTCGCGCTGCGCATGGCCGCGCTGAACCGCGACTGGCAGCATGAATGGCATGCGCTGGCCGGGCGGCGCATCGAGCGGGACCGCGCCGCGGTGGGCCACCTGCAGCAGGCGTTGGCTGAAACGCAAGAATGGACGGCGTTCGGCGAGGCGACCCGGCAGGTGATGCGCGACTACGCGATCGCGAGCGTCGCGATCTGGCAGGATGCCGTCGAGCTGGGCATGCGTGCGCAGTTCGAGAACGCCGGCGCGTGGCGCAACTGGTTGCGCGAATACGGCGCGGGTGCGTTGTCGCGTTATCAGACCGACTGGCTGCCCGATCTGGGACGACTGGCCGCGGTCAACGAAGCCAGCATGCCGTGGGCCGAATGGATGACGGCACTGGAACGCGGGCTCGAGGACGCGAACGACGAGGCGCCGGTTGCCCGTCGCCGTCTGAACGGCGTGACCGACGCCCGGGAGAACGATCATGTGCGCTGATCGTGTCGCGTTCGTCACGGGCGGAATGGGCGGGCTCGGCGCGGCGATCGGCCGGCGCCTGCACGACGCGGGCATGACGGTGGCGGTGTCGCATACGGAGCGCAACGACCACGTCGCGACGTGGCTCGCGCAGGAACGCGACGCGGGCAGGACGTTCCACGCTTTCGAAGTCGACGTCTCCGACTACGATTCGTGCCAGCACTGCGCGGCGCGCGTGCTGGCCGAGTTCGGGCGCGTCGACGTGCTCGTCAACAACGCGGGGGTCACGCACGACGCGACCTTCGTGAAGATGACCAAGAGCATGTGGGACGCGGTACTGCGCACCAACCTCGACGGCATGTTCAACATGACCAAGCCGTTCGTGCCGGGCATGATCGAGGCCGGCTTCGGGCGGATCGTCAACATCGGCTCGGTGAACGGCTCGCGCGGCGCGTACGGGCAGGCGAACTACGCGGCGGCGAAGGCCGGCATCCATGGCTTCACGAAGGCGCTGGCGCTCGAACTCGCGCGCCACGGCGTGACGGTCAACACGGTTGCCCCCGGCTATCTGGCGACCGCGATGCTCGCGACGGTGCCGAAGGAAGTGCTCGACACCAAGATCCTGCCGCAGATTCCGGTCGGCCGCCTGGGCAATCCGGACGAGATCGCCGAGCTCGTCGCCTTCCTGTGTTCCGATGCGGGGGCTTTCGCGACCGGCGCGGAATTCGACGTCAACGGCGGCATGCACATGCGATGAAAGCATCCGTCACGCGCATGCCGGTCGAGCACGAGCCGAAACGGCCAACGGGTACGCACGCACCGGCGTCGAACCCGACCGAATGCATGCCGGCCCGGCCGTCGCCCGCCGACCAATGGAACCGCGCCGCGCATGCGAACGTGGCCGCGATGACCTTCGGGCTGTCGCCCGTGTCGCTCGCGCTGGCCGTGCTCGACTGGGGCGCGCATCTGGCCGTGTCGCCGGGAAAATGCTTCGAGCTTGCGACGCAGGCGTGGCTGGCCGCCGCCGCACCGGCGGCAAACCCGGGCGACGACGAGGCCGACGCCGCCGACACGAGCGGCCTGGCGGTGCACGCCGGGCAGGCCGATCCGCGCTTCGTCGCGCCCGCATGGGCCGGCTGGCCGTTTTGCGCGTACCGCGACGGCTTCCTGTCGATCCAGCGCTGGTGGCGCGACGCGACGCGCGGCGTGCCGGGCGTCGAACGGCACCATGAGGCACTGGTCGGATTCGCCGCGCGGCAGTGGCTCGATGCATGCTCGCCGGGCAATTTACTCGCGACCAACCCGGTCGTGCTCGACGCGACGATGCGCAGCGGCGGCGCGAATCTCGCGGCAGGGCTGCGGCACTGGCTGGACGACGCGCACGCGCTGCTCGAACGCACGCGCGGCACGCGGGCGCGCGACACACGCACCTATCTGCCGGGGCGCGACGTGGCGATCACGCCGGGCCGCGTGGTCTGGCGCAACGCGCTGTGCGAGCTGCTGCAATACGACCCGACGACGGCCGACGTCGCACGCGAGCCGATCCTGATCGTGCCGTCGTGGATCATGAAGTACTACATCCTCGACCTGCAGCCGCACGATTCGCTGATTCGCTTCCTGGTCGACGCCGGCTACACGGTGTTTGCCGTATCGTGGCGCAATCCGGGCGCGGAAGCGCGCGAGCTCGGGCTCGACGATTACCTGCGCGACGGGTGCATGGCGGCGCTCGACGCCGCCCGCTCGATCTGCGCCGAGGCCGTTCACGCGGTCGGCTATTGCCTCGGCGGCACGCTGCTGGCAATCGGCGCGGCGGCGCTCGCGCGCGACGGGCGGCAACACGAGGTACTGCGCTCCGTCACGTTGCTGGCCGCCCAGACCGATTTCAGCGAGCCCGGCGAGCTCGGCCTCTTCATCGATGCCAGCGAACTGTCCGCGCTCGATGCGCTGATGTGGCGGCAGGGTTACCTCGACGGCGCGCAAATGTCCGCCGCGTTCCAGCTGCTGAACGCGCGCGACCTGATCTGGTCGCGCATGATGAGCGAATACCTGTTCGGCACGCGCACCAAGCCGAACGACCTGATGTCGTGGAACGAGGACACCACGCGCATGCCGTATCGGATGCATACCGAATACCTGACGCGGCTTTTCCTCGACAACGATCTCGCGGCCGGCCGCTACTGCGTCGACGGGCGGCCTGTCGCGCTGTCGGATATCGACGTGCCGACGTTCGCGGTCGGGACCGAGCGCGATCACGTGTCGCCCTGGCATTCCGTCTACAAACTCCATCTGCTCACGCACCACGCGCTGACGTTCGTGCTGACCTCCGGCGGCCACAATGCCGGGATCGTGTCCGAACCCGGCCATCCGGGACGCCACTATCGCTGCGCGACGCGCGAGCCCGGCGCGCCATACCGCAGCCGGCACGATTTCGCGAGCGCAACGCCAGTGGTCGACGGCTCGTGGTGGACGTGCTGGCGCGACTGGTTGCATGTGCATTCGTCGGGCGACGTGCCGGCACGGGTGCCGGCCGCCGGCTTCGGCGCCGCGCCCGGCAGTTACGTGCTCGAGACATGAACCTGAACCCGAAGATGAACCTGCCTCCGGAAGCGCCCGCCGACGCGTGCCTGCCCGGCCTGTTGCCGCGCGCGGACGGCGCGCCGCCCGACCTGATCGCGCGTGCGTGCCATGCGCCGCCGCTGACGGTGGCCGTCGTGCATCCGTGCGACACGGCCAGCCTCGTCGCGCTCGCCGCCCTCGCCGCGTCGCCGCTGGGCGCATCGATCGAACCGCTGATCGTCGCGCCGCGCGCGAAGGTGTCGCGCGTGGCGGCGGAGGCGGGCGTCGATCTGGCGAAATGGCCGATCGAGGACGTGCCGCACAGCCATGCGGCGGCGGCCCGCGCGGTGCAACTCGCGGCGGCAGGCCGCGCCGGCGCGCTGATGAAGGGCAGCCTGCATACGGACGAGCTGGTGGAGGCCGTCGTGGCCGCGGAATCGGGCCTGCGCACGGACAAGCGCATGTCCCATTGTTTCCTGATCGACGCGCCCGCGTATTCGCGGCCGTTCATCCTGACGGACGCGGCGGTGAACATCGCACCGGATCTCGCGCAGAAGGCGGCGATCACGCAGAACGCCGTCGACGTCGCGCATGCGCTCGGTGTCGCGCGCCCGCGCGTGGCCGTGTTGTGCGCGGTCGAGACCGTCAATCCGGCGATGCGTTCGACGCTGGACGCGGCCGCGCTCGCGAAGATGGCCGAGCGCGGGCAGATCACGGGGGCGGTCGTCGACGGCCCGCTCGCGTTCGACAACGCGATATCGCAGCGCGCCGCGCGCGAGAAGGGGATCGACTCGCCGGTTGCCGGCCGTGCCGATATCCTCGTCGTGCCCGATATCGAAGCGGGCAACATGCTCGCGAAACAGCTCGAATACCTGGGCGGCGCCGCGAACGCGGGCGTCGTCGTGGGCGCGCGCGTGCCGATCGTGCTGACGAGCCGCGCCGACGGCGTCGCCGTCCGGCTCGCCTCCTGCGCGCTCGCGGTGTTGCTGGCGCAAGTCCGGCACGACGCCGCCCCGATGCCTGAACAGGCCCCCCTTTCGATGGAGGAATCGCGATGAAAGCACTCGTGTATCACGGGCCCGGGCGCAAGGCGCTCGAACAGCGGCCCCGGCCGGAACTGCAGTCGCCGACCGACGCGATCGTCCGCGTGACGCGCACGACGATCTGTGGCACCGATCTGCACATCCTCAAGGGAGACGTGCCGACCTGCGAACCGGGCCGCGTTCTCGGCCATGAAGGCGTGGGCATCGTCGAGCAGGTCGGCGCGGCGGTCGATTCGCCGAAGCCGGGCGACCACGTGCTGATTTCATGCATCTCGTCGTGCGGCCGCTGCGAATACTGCCGCCGCGGCCTGTATTCGCATTGCACGACCGGCGGCTGGATCCTCGGCAACCGGATCGACGGCACGCAGGCCGAGTACGTGCGCATCCCGCATGCGGCGACCAGCCTGTACCGGATTCCGGCCGGCGCGGACGAGGACGCGCTCGTGATGCTGTCCGACATCCTGCCGACCGGCTTCGAATGCGGCGTGCTGAACGGCAAGGTGCAGCCGGGCTGCTCGGTCGCGATCGTCGGGGCCGGGCCGATCGGGCTGGCCGCGTTGCTGACCGCGCAGTTCTATTCCCCCGCGCGGATCATCATGATCGACCCGGACAGCCATCGGCTCGACGTCGCGCGGCGCTTCGGCGCGACCGACTGCCTCGACGGCCGCGACGGCGACCCGGTAGCGGGCGTGATGAAGCTGACCGACGGCGTGGGCGTGGATTGCGCGATCGAGGCAGTCGGCATTCCGGCGACGTTCGAGATGTGCACGTCGCTGGTGGCGCCCGGCGGGGTGGTCGCGAACGTCGGCGTCCATGGCGTCAAGGCCGACCTGCACCTCGAGAAGCTGTGGGATCGCAACATCTCGATCACGACGCGGCTCGTCGACACCGTCAGCACGCCGATGCTGCTGAAGACCGTGGGGGCCGGACGCCTCGATCCGGCGCGCCTGATCACGCACCGGTTTTCGCTCGACGACGTGGAAAGCGCGTACGACACGTTCGGGCGCGCCGCGCAAACCCGCGCGTTGAAGGTCATCATCGAGATCGGCTGAGTGTCGCGCCCGGGGCCGCGTGCGGCGGGAACCGCGGAGGCTGCGGGCTCCGTCACGCGCGGCGGGCGTCTGGCCGGCGCTTCGCCGGCGGTCAGGACGACAGCGCGGCCGGTTCCTGCGTGCCGCGCGATTCGGCTTCGTCGAGATCGACGCACTGCTCGTAGGTCGGCACCTCGCACGGCCAATGCAGGCGCTCCGAGATGCGCCGGCGCATCGCATCCGCGGCAGCGGGCTCGCCATGCGTGACGAACGTCCGCACGGGCGCGCCCTGCATCGTGCCGAGCCAGTTCAGAATCTCTTCGTAATCGGCGTGGGCCGACAGCGTCGTGATCGACTCGACCTGCGCGCGCACGCGGACGTATTCGCCGTGAATCTTCAGCGTCGGCTCGTGCGCGGCGAGCGCCGCGCCGCGCGTGCCGGCCGCCTGGTAGCCGACCAGCGCGATCGTGTTGCGCGCATCGGGCGCGTAGCGGGTCAGGTGGTGCAGCACGCGCCCGCCCGTCGCCATCCCGCTGCCGGCGATGATGACCATCGGGCCATGGTGTTCGGCGATCGCCTTCGACTGGTCGACCGAGCGGATCATCGTGGCCGCGTGGCCGAGGGCGTTCGCGTCGGAAACGGTCAGCCGGTGTTCGAGGATATGGCGGCGATAGAGCTCGGTCACGTCGGTCGCCATCGGGCTGTCGAGGAACACCGGGACGCGCGCCATGCGGCCGGACGCCTTGAGCCGCGCGATGTAGTGCAGGATTTCCTGCGCGCGGCCGACGGTGAAGCAGGGCATCACGACGACCCCGCCGCGCGAGAAGGTCTTGTCGAACAGCGCGGCCAGTTCGTTCTCGGGGTCCGACGCCGGGTGCAGCCGGTCGCCGTACGTCGACTCGACGACCAGGTAGTCCGCATGAGCGGGCGGGCGCGGCGGTTGCATGATCGGGTCGTGGTACCGGCCGAGGTCGCCCGAGAACGCGAGCACCTTGTGATCCCAGTGCATCACGACGCTCGCCGCGCCGAGGATGTGCCCGGCCGGCAGCAGGCGGAACGACACGCCGCCGCCCAGCGCCGTGCATTCGTCGAAGGCGACGGGCTTCAGCAGGCGCAGCGCGCGCTGCGCGTCGTCCAGCGTGTAGAGCGGTTGCGCCGGATGATGCTTCGAGTAACCGTGCCGGTTCGCGAAGTCGGCTTCCTCCTCCTGCAGCCGCGCGCTGTCGCGCAGCATGATGTCGCAGAGTTCGGCGGTGGCCGCCGTGCAGTAGACCGGCCCGCGATACCCTTCGCGCGCGAGCACCGGCAGATAGCCGGTGTGATCGAGGTGCGCGTGCGTGAGCACGACCGCGTCCAGCGTGTCGGCCGCGAGCGGCAGCGGCCGCCAGTTGCGCAGCCGCAGGTTCTTCGTCCCCTGGAACAGGCCGCAATCGACCAGCACGCGCCGGCTGCCGTGCTCGACCAGATACTTCGAGCCGGTCACCGTTTCGGTCGCACCGAGAAAAGTCAGTTTCATGGATTGCCTCACCGCGAGTCGACGGAACAGTAGGTCGATTACATCCCGAACGCGCGCGCGGCGGTTGATCGAAATCAGGGATGGCGGGATCCGCGTGCGGGCCGGGCGAGCCGGAGGATGCCGTTCATGATCGCGAATCCCGCGCGCCCGGCCGTGCCGCTAGCGCCCGGCCGACGCGGGATCCAGCTGCGCGACGAACGCGACGATGCCGGCAACCAGCGCGACGGCCGCGTACGGAACGACCCGCGAGTCGATCAGCATCGCGTGCACGACGCCCAGCAGCGACGCGAGCGCGACGAACACGCAGAGCGTCGCGAGCGCGCTTCGGTATGGCAGACCCATCATGACGTTCTCCCGGGAGGCGGCCGCCGCGGACGGCGTTGCCGTCGACGCAGCGGCCGCGGATTGCGCAACACATGGCCTCATGATCGCGTGCCGCGCGCCCGCCCGCTTGATCTGTATCAACGGACGAATCCCGGCGTCACGGGGGCGATGCCCCGATCACGCCATCTGGCCGATCGTCTTGCGGAACCGCGTCAACGACAGCAGGAACAGCACGCAGCCGATCGCGAACAGCGCCGCGAACTGGGTCCATACCGCATCAAGCCCGGCACCGCGATACAGGATGCGCTGCGCGAGTTCGACGAAATGGGTGGTCGGCGCGGCCAGCATGATGTCCTGCACGACGGGCGGCATGCTCTCGCGGGGCGTCAGTCCGCCCGACAGCAGTTGCAGCGGCAGCAGCACCAGCACGAGCAGCATGCCGAACTGCGGCATGCTGCGCACGAGCGTCGCGAGGAAGATCCCCATCGACGTCGTCGCGAACAGGTGCAACGCCATCCCGGCCACGAACAGCGGCACGGACCCGGGAATCGGCACGTGCAGCGCGCCGCCCACGACGAACGTCAGCGAAGCGACGGCCGCCACCGTGACGACGAGCCCCATCGACCAAACCTTCGCGAGCATGATTTCGGCCGCGGTGACCGGCATGACGAGCAGATGCTCGATCGTGCCGTGCTCGCGCTCGCGAATCAGCGCGGCCCCGGTGAGGATCATCGACAGCATCGTCACGTTGTTGATCAGCTCCATCAGCGCGCCGAACCAGACTTCGTCGAGATTCGGGTTGAAGCGCATCCGCATCGCGAGATCGACGGGCGGCAAGGACGTGCCGCGATGGCGGCGCACGAACGCATCGATCTCGCCCGCCACGATCTGCTGGACGTAACTGCCGCCGGTGAACGCTTGCGTCATGCGGGTCGCATCGACGTTGAGCTGGATCGTCGCGCGGCGGCCGGACAGCACGTCGCGCTGGAAGTCCGGCGGAATGTCGAGCGAGAACGTGTAGTCGCCGTTGTCGAGACCGCGATCGGCCGCGCCGGCGCCGACGATCGGCGGCGGCGCGAACTGCGGTGGAAAGAACGCCGCCGCGATGCGCGCCGACAGCGGCGACGCGTCCTCGTCGACGATCGCGATCGGCACCTTGTGCAGCGTTTCCGGGCGGGCGGTGGCGGCGACGTAGATCGATGCGCTGAACGTGTAGACGATCAGCGCGAGCAGGATCGGGTCGCGGGCGAGGCTCCACAGTTCCTTGATGCCGAGCCGGTAGATGACGAGCAGGCGTGACATGATCACCGCTCCTGCTTGCGCAGCAGGATGCCGGTCGCCACCATGATGACCGGCACGGCCGCGAGCATCGGCCAGAACTGGGACGACAGGTCGGCCAGCCCGAGCGCCTTGTTGTAGACGCCGCGGCTGATCGCGAGCATGTAGGTGGCCGGATAGGCGGTGCCGACCCACTTGCCGCTGCCCTCGAGCGACGACAGCGGCGTGAGCAGGCCCGAGAACTGCACGACGGGAATCAGCGTGCCGACGATCGTCATGAAGATCGCGGCGATCTGGCTGCGGGTGAACGTCGACGCGAACAGCCCGATGCCGGTGGCCACGACATTGAAGATCAGCACCGCGGCCGCCAGCGTCGCGAAACTGCCCTTGATCCGCACGCCGAACACGACGTCGGCCAGCACGACCATCAGCAGGAAGTTCAGCATGGCGAGCATGACGTACGGCGCCTGCTTGCCGAGCAGGAATTCGGCCCGCGTGACGGGCGTCACGTACAGGTTGACGATCGAGCCGAGCTCGCGCTCCCGCACGACCGCGAGCGCGGTCAGCATCGCGGGCAGCATCAGCAGCAGCATCGGCATGATCGCGGGAATCATGGCCGGCAGGCTCTTGACGTCGGGGTTGTAGCGATAGCGGATCGCGATGTCGACGGCCGGCGCGAGCGACATGCCGAGCCGGCGCTTCGCCTGGTCGCGCAGCCAGTTCTCGTGCATGCCGGCCACGTAGCCGCGGATCGTTTCCGCGCGCATCGGCATCGCACCGTCGACCCATGCGCCGATCTCGACGCGGCGGCCGCGCGCGACGTCGCGAGCGAAACCGGGCGGGATCTCGATCGCGAGCGACAGCCGGCCGTTGCGCATGCGGCGCTCGATGTCGCGATCGTCGACGAGCGGCGCGCGCGGCACGAAGTAGCGGGAACCGGCGAGGTTCTGCGCATAGTCCTGGCTCAGGATCGACTGATCGCGGTCGAGCACCGCGAACGTCAGGTTGTCGACGTCGAGGCTGATCCCGATGCTGATCACGCACATCAGCACGAGCGAGCCGAACAGCGCCAGCGTCGCGCGCAACGGGTCGCGTCGCAGCTCCAGCACTTCGCGCCACAGATAACTGCCGGCGCGCGCCGGGCTGAACCACGCCGCCGCATGGGCGCCGCCGCCCGCACCGGCCGCCGCGGGCGGCGGGGCGAGCCAGCCGGCGTCGGACGGTGCGCCGTCCGCGCCGTCCGCGGCGTCGGTACGCTGCGCGTCGCTCAGGTAGCCGATGAACGCCTCCTCGAGCGTGCCGGCGCCGCGCTGGCGGACCAGTTCGTCGGGCGCGGCGCTCGCCAGCACGCGGCCCGCGTGCATCAGCGAGATGCGGTCGCAACGGGCGGCCTCGTTCATGAAGTGCGTCGAAATGAAGATCGTGACCCGATCGTTGCGCGCGAGCGCGATCATCAAGCGCCAGAAGTCGTCCCGCGCCACCGGATCCACGCCCGACGTCGGTTCGTCCAGGATCAGCAGGTCGGGCTTGTGGACCATCGCCACGGCAAGCGAGAGCCGCTGGCGTATGCCGAGCGGCAGGCGTTCGGGCAGCGCGTCGAGCACCTCGGCGAGCCCGAAGCGCCCGACCATTTCGGTGATCCGCGCGGGCAGGTCCGGTTCGGGCACGCCGAACAGGCGCGCATGCAGCACGAGGTTCTGCCGGACGGTCAGCTCGCCGTACAGCGAAAACCCCTGCGACATGTAGCCGACCCGCCTGCGCGTGTCGATGTCGTTCGCGGTGACCGGCCGGCCGAACAGCGTCGCCGTGCCTTCGGACGCGGCGAGCAAGCCCGTGAGCATCTTCATCGTCGTCGATTTGCCGCAGCCATTGGAGCCGAGAAACCCGAAGATTTCGCCGCGCCGGATCTTCAGGCTCACGTGGTCCACCGCGACGAAATCGCCGAAGCGCATCGTCAGCGCGTCGGCCTCGATCGCGTAGTCCGCGGCCGCGCCAGGCTCGAACGGCGTCGGCCGGACCGGCTGGTGCCCGTGCCGCCGCGCTTCCGGCAGCAGCGCGACGAACGCGTCTTCCAGCGTGTCGCAACCGGTGCGGGCGAGCAGCTCCGCGGGGCTGCCCGTCGCCAGCACGCGGCCGGCGTCCATCGCGATCAGCCGGTCGAACCGCCGTGCCTCGTCCATGTAGGCGGTTGCCACGAGCACGCTCATCGCAGGGCGCGCGGCGCGGATGCGTTCGATCAGTTCCCAGAACTGGGCGCGCGACAGCGGGTCGACCCCGGTTGTCGGCTCGTCGAGGATCAGCAGGTCGGGATCGTGGATCAACGCGCAGCAGAGGCCGAGTTTCTGCTTCATGCCGCCGGACAGTTTGCCGGCAGGGCGGTCGAGAAACGCATGAAGGCCGGTGCTGTGCGTGAGTGCGTCGATGCGGCGGCGCCGCTCGGCCGCATCGTGGCCGAACAGTCTCGCGAAGAACTGCAGGTTTTCCTCGACCGACAGCGTCGCGTACAGGTTCCGGCCCAGGCCTTGCGGCATGTAGGCGATGCGCCGGCATACCCGCGCGCGATGGCGGCGCGACGACAGGTCGCCGTCGAGCGTCCAGACCCGGCCCTGCTGGATCGCCCGCGCGCCGGACACGAGCGCGAGCAGGCTCGACTTGCCGACACCGTCCGGCCCGATCAGCCCGATCATGCGGCCGGCCGGGATGTCGAGCGTCACGTCGTCCAGCGCGCACGTGGCGCCGTAGCGCAACGAGACACCCGACAGCCGGGCGACCATGCCCGATGGCGCGGACGCCGGCGGATCTTCCGCCGCGCCGGCCCCGGTGTCGACGGGCAACGTCGACTTCATTGCGGCACCTTGATCGCGAGGCGGGCCGGCCAGCCTGCGCCCGGATCGGTCTTCAGCCACGCGACGCCCGGCAGGCCGGTCTTGACGAGTTTCAGGTGGCGCTGCAGCAGGTCGCGGTCGATGCGTGCCTTGACCCGAAACATCAGCTTCTGCCGTTCGGTGGCCGTCTCGACCGTCTTCGGCGTGAATTGCGCGGTGCTCGACACGTACGACACGCGGGCCGGAATCACGTATTCCGGTGCCGCATCGAGCACGATCCGCACGTCGGCGCCGAGCGGCACCCTGCCGACGACCGTTTCGGGCAGGAAGAACGTCATGTAGACGTCGGACAGGTCGACGACATTGAGCACCTTGCCGCCCGCCGGCAGGACTTCACCGGATTCGGCGATGCGATACTGGACGCGCCCGTCGCGCGGCGACGTCAGCTCGCTGTCCGAGATGTCGGCCCGCACGCGTGCGACCGTCGCCTGCGCGGCCGTCACGGCCGAGCGCGCCGCGACGAGCTGCGCGCGGGTCGCGTCGATCCCGGCCTGGGCGGCGTCCACCTGGGCGCGCGCGGCATTCACGGTCGCTTTCAGGCTGCCCGCGCGGGCGCGATCGTCGTCGAGTTCCTGCAGCGACGACGCACCGTCCCGCGACAGCGTTTCGGAACGCGCGAGGCGTCGCATCGCGGCGTCGAGCTCGCTTTCGCGCTGCACGACGAGCGCGGCGGCGGCCGCCTTGTCGCTGCGGCGCTGCGCCACCTGCGCGTCGATGCTCGCCGCGGTGTTCACGGCCTGCTGCTCCCGCGCCTGCGCCTCGTCGAGCTGGGCCTGCAGGACGACGACGTCCATGCGTGCCAGCGGTTGACCGGCCGTCACGAAGTCGCCTTCGTCGACGAGCATCGCGGTGACCCGTCCCGGCAGCTTGGTCGCGACGTCGATCTCGGTCGCCTCGATGCGGCCGTTGCCGCTGACGAGGCCCGCATCCGACTGTCCGTCGCGCCAGCGGGTCCACCCGTAATACGTGAGGCCGATCGCGAGCACGGCCGCACCGGCACCGATCAGAAGAGGGTGCTTGATGGTTTTCATTGTCGGGAACCCGAATCGGTGGAAAGGTGGTCCGGTGCGGCGGCGGTCTTGCCGGTATCGGTCGTTCCGCCGCCGAGCGCGCCGTACAGCGCGACGCGGCTTGACAGCAACGCGCGACGTGTCATGACCCATTGCTGCTCCGCGTTCATCAGGTCCCGTTGTGCATCGAGGACTTCGAGAAAGCGGGTGGCGCCGCTGTCGTAGCGCAGCTTCGCGAGGCGCGCCCGCTCCATCTGGGAGACGAGCGTGGCATGCTCGATCGCGACCTGATCGGCGAGCCAGTAGCGCGCGGCGAGGGCATCGGACACGTCGCGAAATGCGCGCTGCACGGTCTGCTCGTACTGCGCGAGGGCCTCGTCGCGCTGCGCGCGCGCGAGGGCGAGATTCGACCGGTTGCGGCCGCCGTCGACGAGCGGCAGCGTGACGTTCGGAATCACCGACCACACGCCCGCTCCGGACGACAGCAGGTCGTGCAGCGCGCTGCTTCCCGAACCGATCGCGCTCGTCAACGCGATGCGCGGGAAGAACGCCGCGCGGGCCGCGCCAATATTCGCGCGCGTCGCCTGCAGTTCGTGCTCCGTGGCCATCACGTCCGGACGCCGGGTCAGCAGCGAGGCGGGCAGGCCCGGGGCGAGCGACGGCATCACGGCGCCGTCGTCGAGCGTGAGCGGCGTGTCCGCCCGCTCCGGCGTCGCGCCGACCAGCAATGCCAGCGCATCGGCAGCCGATGCACGCGCCTGCGCCAGCTGCGTGCCGAGCGACTCGGCCTGCTGCAGCAGGATCTCCGATTGCGTGAGGTCCAGGCGCGAGATCGCACCGGCCGCATGACGCAGCCGGAAAATCCGCAGCGACTCGCGTCGTGTATCGATCGTCGCGCGCGTCAGCGCGATCCGTTCATCGATCTCGCACAGGGTCAGGTAGGCGTTCGCGACCCCGGTGATCACGCTCAACGCCATCGCCTGCCGGGCCGCGTCGCTCGCGAGATAGCGCTGCAGCGCCGACGCCTTCAGGTTGCGCACGCGGCCCCAGAAATCGATCTCCCATTGCGTCTCGGCCAGCTGGACCTCGTAGACCTGGCCGACGATCGGCGCGGGCGTCAGGAAGCCGCCGGGCGTGCGAAACCGCGCATAGGCCGCGCCGGCGCCGATCGTCGGCCACTGATCCGCGCCGCGGATGCCGTAGACGGCGCGCGCCTGTTCGACGCGGGCCACGGCGGCACGCAGATCGCGGTTGTTGGCGAGCGCCTGCTCGATCAACGCGCGCAGGCGTGCGTCGACGAAGTAGTCTTGCCAGGCAGGCGGCGCTTGTGCAATGGCGGGGCCGCGAGCCGACGGATCGGGGAACGCGGCGGGGATCGGGGCGGCCGGACGTTCGTCGGGTGGCGCGAACGACAGGCATCCGGACAGCAGGGCCGCACCGGCGGCCAGCGCAACGAGACGCATGCGCCGCGCGAAGGCAGGCTGAAACAGCGGCGGAAGCGCGACGGCGCGCATGGGATCTCCCATCGGATACGCGAACACTGGATGACGCCGCCTTCATGGCGACGCCGCTTCGGGTTCACTTATATCCGACGATTGCCGCGCGCCCCCTTGATCTGCATCACTGCCGCTGTAATGCGTTTCGAGTGAACCCTCGCTTGACAGGCAAGCGCCAGATCGTCCGGCCGATGCGCCATTTACAGGCGGTCGCCGGGCGCGAGATTCAGCAGCACGACGAACGACAGGATGCTCAGGATCAACGTGACGATCGAATACCTGAACACCCGTTCGTCGAACAGCATGCCGTGCACGATGCCGGCCAGCGATGCCAGCGCGATGAACACGCTCAGCGTCGCGAGTGCGATGCGGTACTGCTTTCGGTTCATGACGGTCTCCCGGGAAGCGGTTCTACCCTCTCGACGCGACCTGCCGGCGTTGTCGCGGCGTTCGCGGCGTCTCCGGTCATGATCGAGTCGCGCCGCGGCGCACCGTTGATCTGCATCAACAGACGAATTCAGCGGTGACGCATGCGCGCGCCGTGCCGGCAAGCCCGCGGTTGATTGATCCTCGTCAAGCCGCCGGCGCCGCCATGCGCGATGCTGAATCGGGTACGGCACGCTTCCGGTCGCACGCTTCGCGATCGGCACGCGCCCGGACGGGAGACCGACATGAAGTCCGATGCAGCACTCAAGCAGGATGTCGAGCAGGCGCTGTTCTGGAATCCGGCGATCGATGCGCGCCGGATCGACGTCGACGTACGCGACCGGATCGTGACGCTGCGCGGCACGGTCGACAGCTGGGCCCAGAAACTCGAGGCGCAGAAAACCGCGCTGCATGTCGCGGATGCGCGCGCGCTGGTGCTCGAGCTGAACGTCGAGCCGCCGGAGGATGCCTGTGCCGACCACGAACTGGCGATCGCGATCACGTTCGCGCTCGGCTGGCAGGAGGCATTGCGCGATCACGCGATTCGCGTCGAGGTCGATCACGGCTGCGTGACGCTCGACGGCGAGGTCGATCATGCATACCAGAGCCGCGCAGCGGAAAAGATGGTGAGCCGGATGAAAGGCGTCGTCGGTGTCGCGAACCGCATTCGGGTGCGCGCCGACCATACGGTGCCCGACGTGGGCACCCGGATCGCCGAAGCACTGGCCCGTCGCGCGCAGCGCGAATCCGCCGGGATCTCGATCGATGCGGACGACGGCATCGTCACGCTGACGGGCACGGTCGCGTCGCTGGCGGAACGACGCGCCGCGTGCGGCGCGGCGGCGTCGGTCAGGGGCGTGCGCGAGGTCGTCGACCGGTTGACCGTCGCGTGAGCGTCGCGCCCGTACGGTCCATTACCACGGAGAAGCAGCCATGAATCGCTCGCATTCCGGCCCCGGCCGCCACTATTTGCGCCGCGACAAGCGCATGCAACCGCACACGAAGGACAGTTACCGCGAGCCGAAACGGCCGCCGGGCGACCGGATCTGCGACGGATGCGGGGCCGTCTGCGATGCCGGCCGCTGGACCTGGTACGCGACGCCGCTCGACCGGCGTCAGCTCGAATGCCCGGCCTGCAAGCGCATGCGGGAAAACGCGCCGGCGGGCGAACTGGTGCTGCGCGGCGAATACATGCGCAAGCATCGCTCGGCGATCCTCGAACTGCTCGAGCGGCAAGCCGGTCTGGAAATGAGCGAGCACGCGCTCGAACGCATCATGGAGATCGAGCAATCCGGCGACACGCTCGTGATTCGAACCACCGGCGTGCACGTGGTGAGGCGCATGGGCGAGGCGCTGCTGCATGCGCATCACGGCGCGCTGGCATTCAACTATCGCGACAGCGAGGACCTGCTGCGCGCGAGCTGGACGCGTGACGCGGCTTGAGCGGTCGCGAGTCCGGCGCACAGGCGCGACGTCATGAAGAAGCCATTCGACTACTCCGCGTTGCTGATCCCGATCGCGTTCGCCATCCTGATCGCCTATCAGTTGCTGATGGCCCAGCCGGCGACGACATCGATTTCGTACAGCGATTTTCATCGGCTGGTCGACGCGCGGCTCGTCGACGAGCTCGAAATCGGTCAGTCGTCGATCGCGGGTGCGCTGCGCATGCCTGAAGCCGGCGCGCTGCTGCCGGCTTCCGACGCGGTCGCCGTCAAGCAAGCCGGGCCGCCGTGGCGCTTCACGACGAACCGCGTCGGCGACGATCATCTGGTCGCCGCGCTGACCGCCGCCGGCATCCGCTATCGCGGGATGCCGGATTCGGGCTGGATCGCGACGCTCGCGACGTGGATGTTTCCGATGATCATGTTCTTGCTGGTGTGGAACTTCATGATGCGGCGGCCGGGCGGGATGAGGGACCTGGGCGGCATGGGCAAAAGCCAGGCCCGCGTGTACGTGCAGCAGGAAACCGGCATCACGTTCGACGACATCGCGGGTATCGACGAGGCGAAGGCCGAGTTGCAGCAGATCGTCGCGTTCCTGCGCAGCCCCGAACGTTATCAGCGGCTCGGCGGCAAGATTCCGAAGGGCGTGCTGATCGTCGGCGCGCCGGGCACCGGCAAGACGCTGCTGGCACGTGCCGTTGCCGGCGAGGCGGGCGTGCCGTTCTTCACGATCAGCGGGTCGGCATTCGTCGAGATGTTCGTCGGCGTGGGCGCGGCCCGCGTGCGCGACCTGTTCGGGCAGGCGCAGCAGAAGGCACCGTGCATCGTGTTCATCGACGAACTGGACGCGCTCGGCAAGGCGCGCGGCGTCGGACTGATGTCGGGCAACGACGAGCGCGAACAGACGCTCAACCAGCTGCTCGTCGAGATGGACGGCTTTCAGGCGAATTCGGGCGTCATCATCATGGCCGCGACCAACCGGCCGGAGATCCTGGATCCGGCGCTGCTGCGCCCCGGACGGTTCGACCGCCACATCGCGATCGACCGGCCGGACCTGACCGGACGCAAGCAGATCCTGGCCGTGCATACGAAGCGCGTGAAACTCGCGCCGGAAGTCGATCTGGCCGAGCTGGCGTCGCGCACGCCGGGCTTCGTCGGCGCCGATCTCGCGAACGTCGTCAACGAAGCCGCGCTGCATGCGGCCGAACTCGGCAAGCCAGCGATCGGCATGGCCGACTTCGACGAGGCGATCGATCGCGCGATGACGGGCATGGAGCGCAAGAGCCGCGTGATGAACGAACAGGAGAAGCGGACCATCGCCTACCACGAGGCAGGGCACGCGCTCGTCGCGCAAAGCCGTGCGCACTGCGATCCGGTGAAGAAGGTGTCGATCATCCCGCGCGGCATCGCGGCGCTCGGCTATACGCAGCAAGTGCCGACCGAGGATCGCTACGTGCTGCGCCGGAGCGAACTGCTCGACCGGCTCGACGTGTTGCTGGGCGGCCGGGTGGCCGAGGAAATCGCGTTCGGCGACGTCTCGACCGGCGCGCAGAACGATCTCGAACGCGCGACCGCGCTGGCGCGGCACATGGTCATGCAGTACGGGATGAGCGACGCGATCGGCCTGATGACGCTCGACGACGCGGCATCGCCGGGCGGGTCGCCCGGCGTGTGGACGCCGGGCGACGGTCGCTGCAGCGAGCACACGGCGCAACTGATCGACGGGGAAGTGCGCGCGCTGCTCGAGGACGCGCATGCGCGGGTTGCGGCGACGCTCGGCGCGCGTCGCGATGCGCTCGAACGGATCGCGCAGAGCCTGTTGCAGCACGAATCGATCGATCACGACAGGCTGGTGGCCCTCATGGGGCCGCCGGACGATGGCGACGGGGAGCACCGCCCGGCGCAAGCCGATACGGAAGCCGTCAACGACGTCTCCGCCTGAGCGATCGAGCGCCGGAACGACGCCGGACGCCTGCCGTCGGCCATGGTGCCGGTCAACAGCTGATGCAGACGGCGTTGCACGGTCGTGCGGCGTCATCCGCGACGACCGACGCAAGCTGCGGATCGGGGCGGAAGACGGTGATGCCCTTGAGCCGGTCGCGCCAGGCCTGGAAGAACAGCGCATCGACCTGGGCGAGCGAACACTGGCCGGGCATCGTGACGGTCTTCGAGATGCCGGCGTCGACGCACGGCTGCAATGCGGCGAGCATCGCGACGTGATCGGCCGGTGCGATATCCGCCGCCGTGACGAAGTAGTCCGGTAACGCGACGTGCTCGCCGTGCCGCTCGCGAAACAGCCGGTAAGCGTGATTCTCCACGCGAAACGGACGGATCCGCCCGTCCGCCGTGCGCACCATGCGGCGCTGCGTCCAGCCGACGGCCGGCTCGATCCCGTTCGAACAGTTGTCGCAGAAGGCGAGGCTCACGCTGCCGGCCGGCGCAAACGACAGCAGATGGCTGTTGCGCAGCCCGTGCCGCGCGATCGCGTGATGGACCTTCAGCGGCAGGCGCATGCGGTACGCGGGGCCGCTCAGATAGGCGGCCGGATCGTAGGCGGGAAATGCGCCGCGCTCGGCGGCAAGCGCAGCGGACGCGGCAAACGCATGCTCGCGCATCGTCCGCGCGATGCCGGCCGCCACCGTACGCGCGTCGATGCTGTCGTAGCGCAACCGAAGCATCGTCAGCGCGTCGCCCAGCCCGGTGACGCCCACGCCGACGCGCCGCATCCGGCGCGCCTCCCGTTCATGCGCCGCGAGCGGCCACGCGGTCAGGTCGAGCACGTTGTCGAGCAGGCGCACCTGGATGCGCACCGCGTCGGCGAGCGCCGCGGCATCGAAGCGCGGTTTGCCGTCGACACCGAACGGGTGAGAGACGAACCGCGACAGGTCGATCGGTCCGAGCACGCAACTGCCGTAGGACGGCAGCGGCTGCTCGCCGCACGGATTCGTCGCGTCGATCCGCTCGTGCGCGCGCATCGGATTCGCCTCGCGGATCGTGTCCAGAAACAGCAACCCGGGTTCGGCGCTGTCGCGTGCGGCATGGACGATCTCGTGCCAGAGCGCGCGGGCCGGCACCGTTGCATGAAGATAGCGCCCATCCAGCCGCCGGATCGATGCACCGGATGCGGCGCGGGGCGGCGCGTGATGAACGAGCGCCCAGGGCAGATCGTGCGCGACCGCTTCCATGAACGCGTCCGTGATGCCGACCGACAGGTTGAACGTCGGCCAGCGCATGCGTGCGCGCTTGGCGGCGACGAACGCGAGGAGATCCGGATGATCGCAGCGCAGCACGCCCATTTGCGCGCCGCGGCGCGGGCCGGTGAACGGCAGGGCGCCGCACATGGCATCGAAGCGGTCGATGGCCGCGCATGCCCCTCGTTCGGCTGACAGGCGCCGTTCGTACGCACCGGCGGGCGGCACCGGCGAGAAGTCGTAGCCGATTCCGCCCCCCATCAACAGCGTGAGCCGCGCGTCGTCGAGCGCCTGCTCGAGCGCGGCGTCGACGGTCTGCACCGGCCGGTCGGGCGACACGGCAAGCGGATGGACGAAGCAGTTGATCATCGTCCCGCCCGTCCGTGCGCCGGCGTTCGCCAGGATGCGGCCGGCGCCGATCGCGCCGTGCTGCAGGTTCCGGAAGAACGCCTGCTCCATCTGCGCACGCAATCCGGTCGGCTCGGCGAGCGACAGCGCATGCGCGACCCGACGGAAGACGGCCGCGCGAGACGTTTCGCCGGGCTGCGCATAACGTTCGGCGAACACGGTGGTGCAAAGCGGCTGCTCATCCATGGCGGGGCTCGGCGACAACGAATGATTCAATGTAGGCGCCTGCCCGGCCGTGCCGTTGATCGAGCGCAACCGGGCGCTTTCGCGGCACCGCTTGATGGCGGTCAACGCCGTCACCGGCGTCGGACGTAACGTGGAGCCACGCCGACATCCTGCGCGCCTGCCATCGACTACGAGCAACCTGCCATGACCGATATCGTGACCGTCACGCTGAATCCGGCCGTCGATGTCTCGACGTCGGTCGAGCACATCGTCGATACCCACAAGCTGCGCTGCGCACGGCCGCGGCGCGACCCCGGCGGCGGCGGGATCAACGTCGCCCGGACCGTTCACCGGCTCGGCGGCGATTGCGTCGCGTTGTACCTGGCCGGCGGGCCGACCGGCGACGTCTTGACGCTGCTGCTCGAAGCGGAGCGCCTGCCGGCGGTGCGCATCCGGATCGCGGGCGAGACGCGCGAGAACGTGTGCGTGACCGAGACCGCGACCGGACGCGAATACCGCTTCCTGATGCCCGGGCCGCCGGTCACGGAGGCCGAGTGGCGGGACTGCGCGGCCCGCATCGACGCCGTGCATCCCGCGCCGCGCTACCTCGTGCTGAGCGGCAGCCTGCCGCCCGGCGCGCCCGACGACCTGTATGCGACGCTCGCGCGAACGGCCCGGGCACGGGGAAGCAGGGTGGTCGTCGATGCGGCGGGCCGCGCGCTGCAAGCGGCCCTCGAGGCCGGCGTTCATCTCGTGAAACCCAGTCTCGGCGAACTGAGCGCGCTGGCCGGCGAACCGCTCGACGACACGTCGGCCTGCCGCAAGGCGAGCGAACTCGTGGCGCGAGGCCAGGCCGACATCGTCGCGTTGACGCTCGGTGCGCGCGGCGCCTGGGTCGTCACGCGCGACCGCACGCTGCGCCTGCCCGCCAGGCCGACGGCGGTATGCAGCACGGTCGGCGCCGGCGACAGTTTCGTCGGCGGCATGGTCTGGGCGCTGGCGCGCGGCGTGCCGTTCGACGACGCGTGCCGCTACGCGCTGGCGGCATCGTCCGCGTCGGTCGAGCATCCGGGGACGGCGCTGTGCACCCGCGACGACATCGAGCGGATTCATGCCGAACTGGTTGCGCAGGCAAGCTGACGGTTCGCCGGCTGGACGCAAGCACGATCGCGTCGATGCGCGATCGATCATTGATCTGGCTCAGCGGTATTCGCGCCGCGATCGCGAAAAATGGGGCAGCCATTCCACGAGGTCCGCCATGGCCGTTCGCTCGATCGCCTGCCTGCTCCTGCTGTCGTGCGTGTCGGCGGTGTCGTCCGCCGACGTCGCAACCGTCGACTCGCCACCGCCGCGCGTGCTGATCCTCGTCTATCACCGGTTCGCCGCCACGCGCCTGGATTCGATGACGGTGCGTACCGAAACCTTTCGCCATCAGCTGCAGGCAATCGACGCGAACGGCTACCGCATCGTGCCGCTTGCCGACGTCGTGCGCTGGCACGGCGGCCAGGCCGATGCCGTGCCGGCGCGTGCGGTCGCGATCACGGTCGACGACGGTCATCGCTCCGTCTACGACATGCTGCGTCTGTTGCTGGCCGCCCGTCCGATGCCGGTCACGCTGTTCATCTATCCGTCCGCCATCTCCAACGCCAGCTACGCGATGACATGGGACCAGCTGCGCACGCTCGGGCAGGCCGGCGGGTTCGACATCGAGTCCCATACGTACTGGCATCCGAATTTCCACACCGAGCGTGCCCGGCTCACGCCGGACGACTACCGGCGCTTCGTGTCGTTCCAGTTGATCCGGTCACGAGATCGACTCGAGTCGGAAACCGGTAAGCCGGTGAGGCTGCTGGCCTGGCCGTTCGGCGTCCATGATGCGCAGACCGACCAGTTGGCCGCCCGCGAAGGCTACGTCGCGGCGTTCACGCTCGACGCGCGCCCCGTGCGCGTCACCGACCCGGCAATGGCGTTGCCGCGCTATCTGATGACGGACGACTGCGACACACGGTGCATGAACGGATTGTTGAGAACCGCCGGGGGAAACCGTGATTGAACGCTTGATCGTCTGCCTGCTCGTATCGCTCGCCGGCTTCGCCGCCCGGGCGGCGCCCGTCACGATCACCGTCGTCGATGCCGCGAACGGGCAGCCGCTTGCGGGCGCGATCGGCCATGCGGCGGGCGCGATCGGCCATGCGGCGGGCGCGAACCGGACCGCCGATCGCGACGGCGCGTTGTCACTGGAGATCGACGCGGCGGGGACACGCGTGAGCGTGCGGGCGCCCGGCTACGCGCGAACCGAAGCGACGCTCGCGCCCGCCGAGGGCGCGCAGACGATCCGGATGACGCCGGTGCGTCCGAAAGCCGTGTATCTGTCCGCCTACGGCGTGGCGGACCACACGCTGCGCGACGCGGCGCTGTCCCTGCAGGACAAGACGGCGATCAACGCGCTCGTCGTCGACGTGAAGGGCGACAGCGGCGTGACGCCCTATCGCAGCCAGGCGCGCGACATCTCCGGTGCCGCGAGCAATACCGAAGGTGCCATCGTTCGTCCGCCCGATCTGCCGGACCTGTTGCGGACGTTCCACGCGCGCGGTCTTTACGTGATCGGCCGCATCGTCGTGTTCAAGGACGACCCGCTGGCGCGCGCGCATCCCGAATGGGCCGTGCGCGACGCGGCGGGCGGGATCTGGCAGGACCGCGAGCATCAGCGCTGGATCGACCCGACGTCGCGGGCGGCCTGGCAACACAATTACGATATCGCCGAGGAGGCTGCCCGCATGGGTTTCGACGAAATCCAGTTCGACTACCTGCGTTTCCCCGACGCCAACGGTCTCCGGTTCGCCGAGCCTAATACCGAGGCCAACCGGGTCGCGGCGATCACCGGATTCCTGACCGGCGCGCGCGAACGGCTGCGGCCGTACAACCTCTACGTGTCGGCCGACATCTTCGGGTACGTCTGCTGGAACGCCGACGACACCGCGATCGGGCAGCGGCTCGACGCGCTCGGACCGGTCGTCGACTATGTGTCGCCGATGCTGTATCCGTCCGGCTTTACGTGGGGCCTGCCCGGCTGCCGGAAGCCGACCGAGCATCCCGGCGAGATCGTTGCGCGGTCGCTGGCCGAGGCGAAGCGCCGGACCGGCCTGGGCGATGTCCGGTTTCGGCCGTGGCTCCAGGCGTTTCGCGATTATGCGTTCGATCGCCGGCCGTTCGATGCCGACGAGATCCGCGCACAGGTCGACGCGGCCGACGCGGCGGGCACGGACGGCTGGATGCTGTGGAACCCGCGCAATCGCTACGATCCTGCCGCGTTGCCGCGCTGAGCGGCACGGGCAAGGCGGCGCGAATGTTCAGGAGACGAATCGATCATGCGGTGGAATGACGAACGTTATCCGCCTTCGATGCGGCATCTGCCGCCGCCGGTTCGCGGCAAGGCGATCGAGATGGCCAGTGCGCTGCTGCGGCAGGGGCGGACCGAAGGCAGCGCGAGCCGCATCGCGATCGCGCGGGCGAAACGGTGGGGGGATGCGCGCGCCGACTTGCGCGGGCGCTCGCGCGGGTCAACGTGACGCGTGGCTGCACGACCGCCATGCCGTCAAAACTGGGCCGTACACCGCACCGGACATTCGCGCGCGGTCATCGCCGGATGCCACCGCGCGGCCAGCATGCACGCGGCGAGCATGACGGCGACCGCGATGCCGTGCACCGGGTTGCGCAGGCACGACGCGACCTGCTCGCTTCTCCCCACACCGAACAGGCACCACAGGCAGAAGTGCTCGCAGTTGTTCGTGAGCAGCCGGTAGCGGCATTCGCCGAGGCGCGATGCCGCGCGGCGCGCTACCTCCGTTCCGTCGTACGGCGTGCGCGCGTGGCGGATGACCGCGAGCCCGAAACCGGCCCGGAAGCCGTCCAGCGTGACGACCTCGACCGGGCCGCCGCTCGCACGGCGCGACCATCCCGCGTAATGAATCACGTTGCCGTCGCCGATGTAGATCCCGTGATGCACGTAACCGGGGCGGCGGGTCGCGAGGTGCGCACCGACCGGTGGTTCGCCATCCGGCATGGCGTCGTCGGCGCGTGCTGCGGTCGGATCCATCATCGCCAGCTCCTCGGTCCTGCGGCGGCGGGGTGGAAGAACCAGGCGCCGGCCGCGAAAGCATTGCGTCCTGTCACGTTTCCAGTATTGGCAGCAACGCTTCGCGGAACAATCAGCGTGGCCTGAGCTTGCTGTCCGACGTCGGGCCGCCGTGTCGGAAATTTCCGACGAGCCCTGCAATATCGGCTGACAGCCGTCACGGACGATTGCGCCGTCCGCATGCTGTTTCCCCGAGTTTTCGGGTTTGCCGCGCGTTCGGGGCGGGTCGGGCGCGATGACCGTCTCGCGCGCCCGTCCCGCATCACCCGGCTTCGAGAGACGCGCACTTGACTTGAGTCAACGGGAAATCGACGTTCCGCGCGACGCTGACAGCGTCGTCGGCTCGCCCGAGCGACGTCACCGCACGCGCCCCGTTCCGCGACCGGACGGGCGGCATGGCAGCCCTGCGTGCTCGATCAGGAGAGTGAAGATGTGGACCGGAACCGTGAAGAGGCTGCTGCTGGCAGCCTGCCTGCTGAATCTCGTGGCGAACGCGCTGGCTGAAACATCGCCCGAGCCGATCGTGCGCAACGGCGTCGCTTATGTCACCGGCGGCATCGGTCAGGACGAGGTCGCCGCGTTTCGCGACGTCGCACCGCGATACAACCTGCGGATCACGTTCGCCTCGAAGCGGGGCCATTATCTTTCCGATGTCGACGTCACGCTGTCGTCCGGCAAGTCGACGATGCTCGACGCGCATACGAGCGGGCCGTTCCTGTTCGCCCGCGTGCCGCCGGGGCGATATACGGTGTCCGCGCACGACCGGGGCGTTCAGGAGGTGCGGCACGTCGTCGTACCGGCGCGCGGCGCCGTCGACGTGCGCTTCTACTGGCACGACCCCGAACGGCAAGGGGCGATGCGTCTGTGTAGCGGGTGTGCCGGATCGCAGCAGCAACCGGCGCGCTAGCCGTACTTTCGATCGCGACCGGCGAAGCGGCAATGCGCGGCGTGCGCGCCGTCGGCGTCGCGGATTTCGGTGCCGAACGCGGTAGCGCCGGTTTCGTCGGCACGAAGAAATGGATGCGGTGAAACCGGCTCGATCGCTACGGTCCCGCTGCGCCGCCGCGCCGCTGCGCCGCTGCGCCGCTGCGCTGACCGGCGCGCTGCTGTTCGCGCTTGCCCCGGCCGACGTGCGGGCGGAATCCGGCACGGCCGCAACGATCGACGAGGCGATCGCCGCCGAGATCGCCGACGGCCGTCTTGCCGGTGCGGTCGTCGTGTCGGGCGCCGCCGCGCATCGCCCGGTGCTTGTGCTCGACCGCCCGGACCCGCTGGGCGGCGATACGTTCGGCGGCCCCGTGGCCGATGCCGGGCCGGCCACGTTCACCGGGTACTTCCCGTTGCCGCTTCAGCCCGGCATGACGCTCGGCGAACTGGCGCGGCTGTTCAACGACCGCCTGCATACCGGCGCGGCACTGACCGTGGTGCTGATGGCGAACTACGCCCGTGCGATGCGCTTCGACGACACCGGGCCCGGCCGGGTGCCGCCATCGCCGAACCTGCGCGATGACGCCGCGCTGTCGCTCTACCCGGAGACAGGGCTCGTCGAAGGGGCGGCGGTCAGCGTCGGGCGTGGCACCGCGACACCGTTCGGCGTGGTCGGCGCGCCGTGGATCGATGGGCACGTCCTCACCGACGATCTTCGCGCGATGCGGCTGGACGCGACGTTCTCGCCAGTACGCTTCGTGCCGACGGAGGAGCCGCATCGCGGCAGGATATGCGAAGGCGTGCGCATCGAACGGCCGCAGGGCCCGGCACGGCCGGGCGTGATCGGGCTGGCACTCGCGCTGGCGCTGCACCGGCGTTACCCGGTGCAGTTCCGGATCGACGCGATCCGCGCATCGATCGGCTCGCGCGAGGTGGCGGACATGCTGGAGGCGGGCGGTCGCTCGACGAGATGGAACGCGTGGTCGAGGCGCAAAACGCCGCTTTCGCGCGCGAGCGGGCGTCGTTCCTGCTGTATTGAGGCAGGAACGCCTGCCGCGGCATGGGCAGGCAAGTCTGCCTGCGATGTCAACCGGAGCTGCGCGGGCGATGGCCGCGCCGAAACGTCAACCGGCGTTCGTTGAAAAGCGCGCGCCAGTCGAGCTTCATCAACACGAACACGAGACCCAGCAACACCAGTTGCGTGACGACGAAGTATCCGCCGAGATAAGTGCCTTCAAGTTCGGATTCCACGTCGAGCCGGGTCGACGCGAAGCGGCCGAGATGCGCCCAGATCGCATAGGTCGTCGCGCGGCCGAAGAAGAAGGCCGCCGCGATGATCCTGAGCGGCAACCCGGACAGTCCGTACGCAATGAACAGATAGTTCGACGGAAGCGGGCTCAACGCATAGAAGAAGAACGCGCCGGTGGTGAGCGTTCGGTGCCTTCTCAGCCAGCGTGCGGCGACGTCGATATTTTCGCGATCCGATTCCCGCATCCAGCGGGAGCGGACGAGCGATCGTGCGAAGGTCGCCAGAATCACGCGGCCGGTCGTTGCCGCGCCGGCCGCCACGATGGCAAAGATCAACGGATTGCCGTCCGGCAGGTTGAACCCGACCCACGACATCGCCATCCAGGTAGGCGGGGCGAACGCAGGCATGAGATTCAGCAGAAGAATCAGCAGAAAAAGTATAGCCAGCGTCAGCACGATTTCGATTCCAGGCCATCCGGTGTCACGGTTCAATTTTGCTGACGAAAGGGGCCGGCGGCTTGACTCACGTCAAGCAACGCGCCGTGCCGGCATGTCGCGGGACGCGCATCGTGCTGACCCATGTCAACGGTCGAACCGCGACGCTCCCTAGACTGATGTCACGCCGTCTGCAACCTGAACAGGATGCAGTGAACGCCTCCATGCACGGCGATCGGAACAATCGTCATGTCGCGCATTCCCTGGTCGATCGATCTTGCGTTGCTGATTCTGGCGGCCGTCACGCTCGCTGCAGGAGGCGCGTGCATTGCGTTCGGCCTGCCTTCGTTCGCACGCGTCGTCTGGCTGCTGGGCGCGCTGCCGGTCTTGTTCGCGTTGACGGTATCCGTTGGCAGGGCCGTGGCGAGGCGGCAAGCCGGCATCGATGTGCTGGCGTGGCTCGCGATCGGTTTGGCGATCGCGCTCGACGAGACCCTGACTGCCGCGGTCATTGCCTTGATGCTGGCAAGCGGCCGGACGCTGGAGCGGTATGCGCAAGACCGCGCGCAACGCGAGATGACCGCGCTGCTCGCTCGCGCGCCCCGGCAGGCAACCCGGTTCGAGAACGGCGAATGGCGTTCCGTTGCCGTCGAGACCCTCGTTCCCGGTGACAGGTTGCTCGTACGAAGCGGCGAATGCGTGCCGGTCGACGGCACGTTGACGGATGACGCGGAACTTGACGAATCCATGCTGACGGGCGAGTCGTCCATCCAGCGGCGGCGCTCGGGGGAAAACGCATGCAGCGGCGCGGTCAACGCCGGCGCGCCGTTCGACATGGTTGCCCGCACGACGGCGGGCGACAGCACGTTTGCCGGTATCGTCCGCATGGTCGCCCGCGCGCAGCGCGAGCGCAGTCCGTCCGTGCGCCTCGCGGATCGATATGCCGCCTTCTTCGTGCTCGCGTCGCTGCTCGTCGCCGGCATCACCTGGGTGCTGACCGGGGACGTCACCCGTGCGCTCGCCGTGCTCGTCGTGGCCACGCCTTGTCCGTTGATCCTCGCCGTCCCGGTCGCCATCGTGTCGGGCATGTCGCGTTGTTCGAAGCGCGGCATCCTGGTCAAGGGCGGGGGCGCGCTGGAACGCCTCGCGCAAGCGACGATCCTGTTCTTCGACAAGACCGGGACGCTGACGGGAGGGCGGGCCCGCATCGTGGCGATCGAATGCGAGACGGACGTCGGGGCGGTCGAGGTGCTGCGTTTCGCGGCGTCGTTGGGCCAGGCTTCGGGGCACGTGATTTCGGATGCGCTGACGGTTGCCGCACGGGAACGCCGGATCGATCTGTCGCCGCCGTCGGTCGTCGTGGAAACGGCGGGCGAGGGCGTGACGGGCCGGGTCGGCAACCGGACCGTCGCGATCGGCAAGTTCGGGTATGTGTCCGCCTGTTCGACGATCGCGCCGTGGAGCGACGCATTCCTCAAGCGGGTCGGCAACGAGGGCGGGGCTGCCGTGTTCGTCGGCGTCGACGGCATCATGATCGGCGCGATCCAGATGGCCGACCAGGTGCGGCTGGAAACGCCGCGGGCGTTGCGGCTGTTGAAACGAGAAGGCGTCGAGCGCCTCGTCATGCTCACCGGCGACCGGCGGGACATCGCCCAGGCCGTCGGCGAGTTGCTGGGTGTCACCGACGTGCGTGCCGAGCAGACGCCGACGGACAAGCTCGTCGCGATCCAGGCCGCGCGCAAGGAGGGCGTGATGATCATGGTCGGCGACGGCGTGAACGACGCACCGGCGCTGGCGGCCGCCGACGTCGGTATCGCGATGGGGGCGCGGGGGGCGGCCGCGTCATCCGAAGCGGCCGACGTGGTACTGCTGGTCGATCGGCTGGACCGACTCGTGGATGCGATCCGTATCGCACGACGGTCGCGCCGAATCGCACTCGAGAGCGTGGTGGCCGGCATGTCGCTGTCGGTCGCCGCGATGATGGTTGCGGCGGCCGGATTCCTGCAGCCGATTGCCGGCGCGGTGATTCAGGAAGTCATCGACGTCGTCGTCATCGTCAATGCGTTGCGCGTGTCGCTGGTTCGCCCGAGGCCGACGAACGCCCGGCTCGACGATGCCGACGTCGAGCGGCTCAGGCGCGAGCACACGGCATTGTCACCGTTGCTGGACCAGATCAGGGATCTCGCGGATCGCTTGCCGCGACTATCCGGGGCCGCCGTCGCCAGCGAGCTGGTCCAGATGATCGACTCGCTCGACGAACGGCTGCTGCCGCACGAACGCGCCGACGATCGGGACGTCTACGCGCGCCTCGCCCCGCTTCTCGGCGGCGAGGACCCGCTGGCTGCGATGAGCGGCGCGCACCGGGAAATCTTCAAGATGGTCCGATCGCTCCGGCAGATGGTCGCGGACCTGCCGCGCGACGGCACGAACGCCATGCAGGTGCAGGCGATACAGCGCCTGTTGTACGGACTGGAAGCGATCGTGCGCCTGCATTGCGCCCAGGAGGAGGAGCTGTTCCACGCCGTCGGAGCGGATGCGTGACGGCGAAACGCATCACGCATGCGGCGCACTCACCAGAAGAACCGGCGTTTTCGCGATGCGTGCAACGCGTCCGGCCACGCTGCCGACGAGCCAGCCCGTGACGCCGCGCCGCCCATGGGTGCCCAGGACGATCAGGTCCGCATGCCATTCGAGCGCGTCTTGCACGATCAGGTGAGGCACGTCCGCACCGGTGCGATCCGTTCGAATCAGTTGCGACTGCGCGCGCCCGGCGGGTGGGCCGTCGAGCAGGGTCATGGCCTTTTTCAGTACGTGATTGCCTTCGCTGATCAACGCGCCTTCCAGCGTCTCGACGGGGACGAAATCACCCAGCGATGTCGGGCGATCGAGCACGTAGATTGCCCGGCATTCGGTGTCGGGTCGCGAGAATTTCAACCCCGTTCGCAATGCGTGGAACGCAATCGCGCTTCCGTCGACGGCGAACACCATCCGCCGCGGCAGGTGTTCGGCAACCGACGCGAAACCGTCCGGAACGATCAGCAGCGGGCAGCCGACGAGCTTGCCGAGCGGGCCGGAAACCGTGCCTTCGATCCAGCCGAGCAGGCCGTGATGCTGACGTGTGCCGACGATCAGGAGGTCGGCCTGCCAGGCTTGTGCGCTGTCGGCCAACGCATCCACGACATCCCCGCCACGCGTGGCGAGGTCGATGACTTCCGTGTCGACGACGAGGTCGCCGCGATCCATTGCGGCTTTGGCGCGCGACACCGTATCAGATGCATCCCCGAGCAACTCGGCGCGCGCAGATTCGAGGAACGCCATGGTTTTCGATCCGAGCGGGACGAGCGTTCTCGGATTTTCCGCAACGCTAATGATGTGCACCGCTGCATTCGACGGGAGGAACGCTTTGGCATACGCGAGCGCGTGAGCGGATGCCGTCGAACCGTCGACGGCGATCAGCACCCGCTGGAGAGCGGGTGCCGCGTGGAAGGGGGAAGTGCTGGTGCTCATGAATGTCTCCCGCGGGCAACCGGCGATCGTGCATATGCAATTTTTCGCACGGGCGGTCTTCACGGGTTTGACCTTCGTCAAGCCAAGGTTTTGCGGGCAGAAGGAAACATGAACCACATCGTTTTCGACCACACGTATTTTTGTTCCTCGGCAAGTCATGTTCCGAAAACGGAATGGCTCGCTGTATCAACAGGCGGCCCGGTCTGATGCCGTGTTCGCTGCGGCACGGGGCGACGGTGTTTTCGCTTCCGCCACGGGCGTGCGGCCTGGGTGAACCGGTCGTGGCACGACCGCCGTGGTTGTTGCACCCCGGTGTGCGGGAAATGGCTGCCTGTCTCGTCCGCTATATAGCGATCCGGGTCGAAGGAAAAACCTGTTTGAGCACCATGAAAGTCCGAATCTGACACACGCCGGGAAGACAAAGAAGCTGCTCGGCATGGAGTCGGTTGAAGCTTTCGCTACCGCGGGTGCACAGCATCATGAAGTAGTCGAACTCGCCGGTCACCACGTGGCATTCCACGCATCCGGATACGTTCTGGGCCGCTTTTTCAAACGCGGAAAAGGATTCGGGAGTCGACCGATCCAGCACGACGCCGATGAGGACGACCATGCCTGTGTCGAGGGCAGGAGCGTTGAGCAACGCGACGATTCCTCGGATCAGACCCAGACTCTTGAGTCGTTCCACGTGGCGCAGACAGGCCGGCGCGCTCAAATTCACCTTCGCCGCCAGCGCAACGTTCGAGATCGATGCGTCCTTCTGAAGGGCTCGCAGGATCGCTTTTTCCGTACGGTCAAGCGCGACGCGGCTCGCGTCATCGGGGTGAGATTTGTCGAGAAATTTTGTTGTCTATTTCATCGATTCAAAAAAATAACCATTCGTACGGATGGCGGAAATTGCATTTCAAGGCACGACAACGAACGCATGTTTGCAAGCACGTTTCGTGGTCAATTAACTAGAATTTCATCGTGCCCGGTCGCCCTGACGACATCAGGCGTCGGAACCCACCGACCCATCTTTCGGAGAACTTCCGTGAACCTCGATCGCTTTCCTCGCCACAAGTTGACCTTCGGCCCCACCCCCATCCATGAGTTGCGCCGTCTCAGCACCGAGCTGGGTGGCAAGGTTCATCTCTATGCGAAACGCGAAGACTGCAACAGCGGTCTGGCGTTCGGCGGCAACAAGACGCGGAAGCTCGAGTACATCGTTCCGGACGTTCTGGCGAGCGGAGCCGACACGCTGGTATCGATCGGCGGCATCCAGTCGAACCAGACGCGTCAGGTCGCGGCAGTCGCGGCTCATCTTGGGCTGAAATGCGTGCTGGTTCAGGAAAATTGGGTCAACTACTCGGACGCCGTGTATGACCGCGTCGGCAATATTCAGATGTCTCGCATGATGGGCGCTGACGTTCGGCTGGTCAGCGACGGTTTTGACATCGGCATTCGTCCCAGCTGGGAAGACGCAATGGAGAGCGTTCGCAAGGCGGGAGGGAAGCCGTATCCGATCCCCGCCGGTTGTTCCGAGCATCGGCTCGGCGGCCTGGGGTTTGTCGGTTTCGCGGAGGAAGTCCGCGCCCAGGAAGCTGAACTCGGATTCAAGTTCGATTACATCGTCGTTTGTTCGGTGACCGGCAGTACGCAGGCCGGCATGGTCGTCGGGTTCGCGGCGGACGGACGCGCGGATCGCGTGATCGGGATCGATGCGTCGGCCAAACCCGAGCAGACGCGTGAGCAGATTCTTCGCATCGCACGCCAAACCGCCGACCTCGTGGAACTCGATCGGCCGATCAAGGACGCGGATGTGGTGCTGGACACGCGCTACGGGGGCCCCGAATACGGCCTCCCGTCGGAAGGTACGCTCGAAGCGATTCGACTGAGCGCGAAGACCGAGGGGATGTTGACCGACCCGGTTTATGAAGGCAAGTCGATGCACGGGATGATCGATAAGGTGCGCCGGGGCGAGTTTCCGGAAGGATCCCGGGTTTTGTATGCGCATCTCGGCGGCGTCCCCGCACTGAACGCCTACAGCTTCTTGTTCAAGAACGGTTAAGGCTTGGCTGCGTTCCGCCTGCAAGATGGAGTCGGAAGCGATGGACATACAGACAATTCGGTCTACCGACTGACGGTCTATTCGCGTCGCCCCTACGCGGGGCGGCGGTCACTTTTCCTTGTCTTCCGAGGAAAGGTAACCAAAGGAAAGGCGCGTCCCTGGGCAGACGCCAACGGGGCCTGCCCAGGTTCGTGTTCTCTTGATCGGCCGCGGTTCGTGACATGCCGGCACTGGGTGGCGACGAGCCGGTACGAAGCCGCCGCGTATCTACTCGGCCGTATGCAACTGCTTGATCAATTCGCCAACGAAGTCCGCCAATACGGTGGACAACACGCGTCCGGCCAGCGTCTGGATCTGGATCGCGCGTAACGACATCCCCGGATGATCGATCGGAATTGCTACCAGGCCGTCCGCCGTCAGACGTGCCTGCACCGTCATGCGGCTAGTCAGCGACACCACACCGGACATTTGAGTGAACGCATACAGCGTGCTCGAGTTGTTGCAGGTCAGAACGGGCTCAAAGAGCAGATTCTCGAGGCTGGCGGTCGTATCGAAAAGTTGGCGGATCGTCGTGCCGCGGTCCAGCAGGGCAATCGGGAAATTCCGCAACTCGGCCATCGACACGGTCGCGTGCCCGGCCAGCGCGTGAGTGCGAGGCACGACGGCGCAAATGGGCGCGCTTTGCGTGTACTCGACGTTGATCTCCGGCTCTCGTACGACACCGAAGGTCAGACCGATATCCGCTTCGCCACTCCGTACGTGTGCCGTCACATCGCCAGGCGCAGTCACTGCGACCTCGAAACAGGTACCGGGTGACCTTTCCAGGAATTGCGTGATGGCGCGAGGGAGAACATCCCGGGCAAACGCTTCCGACGCCGAGACGCGGATGGTGCTTCGATCGAATGAGTTCAGCGCCTTGATCTCCTCGATCACCTGCTGACCTTCGAGCAGGGTTCTCCGGACATGCGCGGCCAGCAGCTCCCCGGCCTTGTTGGGGACCATGCCACGCGCCTGACGCTCGAAAAGCGGGCAGCCGATCTCCTCCTCGAGCTTCGTGATCTGGCGGCTGATCGCCGAGATCGAAACGTGCAACTTGTCGGACGCCTCGCTCAGCGAACCGGTGTTTGCAACGGCAAGGAAGTATCGGAGTGCAGCGTTGTGCATGACGGGCCGCCAAGTTTGCGTTATCGGAAAGCGGGGCAGGCGAAAAAGTCAATTGTAGTGCGCATTTTGGTTCCGTACGCTTGACTCATCAGGGTTGAACACACCGCTCTTCCACGATACACGCGAGGATCACGATGACGCGCCGCCAAGCAATCGACTCTGCCACAAACTATTTCGATTCGGGTGGATTCCTGAAAGATCTCGCGCGTCGCGTCCACATGATGACGGAAAGTCAGGATTCCGGAAGATTGAACGAGCTTCGAGCATACCTCGTCGACGAGATTGCCCCATCGATTGGCCGTATTGGTTTTGAGTCGCGTATTGTCGAAAACCCCGTTGAAGGGCATGCGCCGTTTTTGATTGCGACGCGTATCGAGGATCCCTCGCTTCCGACGATGCTGATGTACGGGCACGGTGATGTCGTTCGTGGTTATGACGGACAGTGGATGGACCAGATGTCGCCATGGAACATTACGGTTGAAGGAGACCGGTGGTTTGGGCGGGGCACGGCGGACAACAAAGGGCAACACACCATCAACCTGGCCGCGTTGGAGCAAGTCATCGAGGCCAGGAATCGACGTCTGGGTTTCAATGCGACGCTGCTGCTCGAGATGGGGGAAGAGACAGGATCGCCTGGGCTACGCACGGTGTGCGAGCAGCACAAGAACCTTCTCGCGGCCGACCTTCTGATCGCTTCGGACGGCCCCCGGGCCAGATCGAATATCCCCTGTGTTTTTCTTGGGTCTCGCGGATTCGTCAACTTCACGCTTTCCGTCCGGCTCCGTTCGGGCGCCCATCATTCCGGAAATTGGGGAGGGGCGCTCAGCAATGCCGGAACCGTACTCGCCAACGCCATTTCATCGCTCGTCGACGGGCGTGGGCGGATCCTCGTCGACGCGCTGTTGCCGAAGCCTATTCCGGTTGCGGTACAAACAGCGCTGAAGAATATTGCCGTCGGCGGCGGTTCCAACGATCCTGAGATCGACGGTAATTGGGGAGAACCTGGCTTGACGGCTCAAGAGCGTGTCTATGCATGGAACGCCCTTGAGGTACTGGCCTTCACCACCGGTAACCCGACCAGCCCGATCGGGGCGATTCCTCCCGTTGCGCATGCGCATTGCCAACTCCGATACGTCGTCGGTACGGATTGCGAGCGTATCGAAGAAGTTCTACGGCGTCGCCTCGACGCGTGCGGCTTCGACAGGGTCGAGGTTGCGATCGGCGAGCGGATGGGCGCCACGCGTCTGCCGCCGGAAGATCCGTGGGTCGCATGGGCGCTCGATTCAATCGAGCAGACGACGGGAAAGCATCCCGATTTGCTTCCCAATCTTGGCGGGTCTCTGCCAAACGACGTCTTTTCCGAGGTTCTGGGCCTTCCAACGATCTGGATTCCGCACTCGTACGGAGCCTGCTCCCAGCATGCCCCGAACGAACACCTGCTTGGAAGCGTCGCTCGTGAGGCGCTGCAGATCATGGCCGGCATATTCTGGGATCTCGGGGAGTCGGCATCCGCCGTCCGAGATCGACGCAGGGAAGGAGCACGTATCGACCGGGCATAAGACGCCCATTTTTAATGCACTTGTTATCGTAAGTTAACGGAGAATGAGATGCGTACGATGGAAATGGTGGATGCCGCGCCGGCAAGGGAACGAGCGCCAAACGTTTTTCGACTGGTGTCTGCCGCAACCGTCGGCAATGCGTTGGAGTGGTTCGACATACTGATTTACGGATTCTTCGCCATCTCGATCTCAAAGGCTTTCTTTCCGGCGTCGAGCAGTGGGGTATCCCTGCTTCTGACCTTCGGGACATTCGCGATCTCGTATTTGGCCAGGCCGATCGGCGCGCTCGTGCTGGGTTCGTATGCGGATCGTCGCGGTCGCAAGGCGTCGATGATGGTTTCGATTGTTACGATGATGGTCGGCACGACGACGATCGCACTGACGCCGAGTTACGAGTCGATCGGGGTGACCGCACCGATCCTGGTGATCTGCGCTCGATTGCTTCAGGGTTTTTCCGCGGGTGGCGAATTTGGCAGTACAACGGCCTTTCTGGTGGAGCAGTGTCCCGAACGCAAGGGATTGTTCGCCAGCTTCCAGTTCGCGAGTCAGGGATTGAGCTACATGCTCGCGGCCGGTTTTGGTGTTCTCCTCACCTTGACCCTGGATGGAGACGCGATCGACTCATGGGGTTGGCGCGTGCCGTTTCTCTTTGGCGTGCTGATCGGTCCCGTCGGCCTGTACTTGCGAAAGCACGTGCATGAGAGCGATGGCGCAAGGCATGAAAGGCCAGAATCGTTCCCGGTAAGGGAGGTGTTCGTCAATCAGAAAACCAGAATGTTGTTGGCGATCGGTACGCTCGTCCTTTCCACTGGCGCCAGTTACGTCATTCTTTATATTCCGACCTACGCGGTACGCGAGCTTCATCTGCCTGCCAGTTTCGGCTTCATCGCAACGATGTTGACCGGCGGCATCCTGACGTTCGTCACGCCGTTCGTTGGCTATCTTTCGGACAAGATCGGCCGCGTTAGACTGATGACCTGGGCCGGGACAGCATTTATCTTGACCATTTATCCGGTCTTCAAATTGCTTGGGGCGCATCCCGATCTGGGAAGGCTCATTGCGATGATGGCCTGGATCGGGACGCTGAAGGCGGTCTATTTTGGCGCACTACCCGCGTTGATGTCGGAAGTATTTCCGACAGGAACCCGGGCGACCGGTATGGCTATCAGCTACAACATCGGCGTCACGCTGTTTGGCGGCTTCGCGCCGCTGATCGTCGCATCGTTGATACATCAGACAGGCAATTTGGCATCGCCGGCGTTTTACCTGATGCTGCTCGGCGTGCTGAGTTTGAGTGCATTGCGGGGATGCCGATCGATGTTGAATCTTCGATAGGCAGCGCATCGAGCGATTGCTTCACCGGATGCGGTCCGAGACTGTTTCGATGAAATGCGAGGCGAGGTCGGAATGAGTGCAAGGAAACTGGACGCGGTATCGTTGGAGGCCTCGATGTGGAATTGGCTGTTGCCGCCTTCGGAGCGGGCCCGCGTGTGTGTCGTCGTTGATCCAAGCCCTGGCGTGGCCGCGGTTTCAGCGACCGTAGCCTCCTTGACGGCGGTGCCGGAGGTGGCGCTTCTCCAGATTGACGATCCCGCTGATGCACACCGTGCATGGAGCGAGTCGCTGATGTCGGGCAGCATGTCCAATGCGTCGAAGACGAGCGGGGATGACCGGTTGAGTCAATTGCCGCGAGGCGTGCCGTTGCTATTGTGGTCGACACGTCCGCAAGACCTCGACTGGCTCGGCAGCATCGAAGGAAACAGGGTGAGTGCTCTCGTTACCGTCGAGGGCGACGGGGTCGAAATGCAAGTATCTCGTCTTCTCACGCTTGTTTTGAAGGAGTTGAAGCAGGCGATCGCCGAGCACGTATTAATTTACTGATGCGATAAAAATGGTCTTGCTTCGGAGTGTGGTTTTCTGGATTTATTCGAGTCATTTCAATGACGGAGAACGGGCCCGGTCGCTACGGGATTCCTGCGTGTATGCAGGAACGACATGCGCGACCAGGTATCCCGCTACACGCGATGTCGGCTTGTTTTACGCATGACGGGCAGCGGACTCGATGCAACGCCTCGAATAGCCGAGTTGGCTTGAAAGATATTCGACGATTCTCGTTCCGAGGCGAGATCGGTTCAGTCGACACCTGGTAATCGGCATGACGATGCGCGCGAAGTGCCGGGTACGCGCCCGCGCTTCGCGGGCAGAACATATGTCCGCCTGGAGTGGCGCTACGGGAAAGCGCGGATCTTGTCCAGAACGGCATCTTTCCTCACGTTTATTCGATGCGTGACGATAATAAAAATACTCAGTAAACCGAATTAATCACGTGTCTTGAATTCATCAATTTTTCATCAACATGAACGAGTGAAAGGTATGTTGACCGTTATTTCGAAGTTGAACATCGGCAAGCGGCTGGGGCTCGGTTTTGCCTTGGTATTGGCGATGTCGTTGATCGGGATCGTCATCGGACTGATGCGTTTGTCTTCCGTTGCCCAGGCAACCCGCGACCTGGTCGCCAAGCCGTTGCAGACCGAACGGCTGGTCAATGACTGGTCCCGGCAAATCAGCGTCGCGGTTACGCGTACTACCGCGATTGCCAAGAGTGCCGATCCGGGGCTGGCCAGCTATTTCAACGACGAAGCCATTGCTGCATCGAAAGTGTCTGCGGCGAAGCAAACGGCCATCGAGGCGCTGATGACGTCGGGCACGGAAAAGCGCTTGTTCGCTGCCATCGGCGAACAACGCGAGCTTTTCCTCGCTATCCGGGATCGGATCTATGCGTTGAAGAAAGAAGGAAAAGCGGAACAGGCCGACCAGTTGCTCGAACAGCAGTTCATACCGACCGCGCGGCAATTGGTCGAAAAAGTCGACGCGTTGGTGAAGTACCAGCGCGTGGAAATCGATGGACTCGCGGCCGAGATCGACGCAAATTATCAATTCGGGCGCACGTTGATGATCGCGTTCGGCGTGGTCGGCATGCTGCTGAGCGTGGTATGTGGATGGCTGATCACCAGCAGTATTACCCGGCCGCTCATGCGCGCGACGGACGTCGCGCATCGAGTGGCCAGAGGCGACCTTAGCGTTCGTGTCGATGTTCATGGCACGGACGAACTCGGCCAATTGCTCGGCAGCTTGCGTGACATGCAGGCTGCACTTCTTCGCGTGGTTTCCAATGTGCGCCGCGGCTCGGATAACCTGGCGGCGGCGAGTGCCGAAATCGCACAGGGCAACGACGATCTCAGCTCCCGCACGGAGAGCCAGGCCAGTGCGCTCGAGCAAACCGCCGCGTCCATGGAAGAACTGAGTTCCACGGTGGCCCGGAATGCCGATAACGCTCACGAAGCGAATCAATTGGCCGTGAACGCGTCCACGGTTACCGCGCAATGCGGCGAAGTGATCAACCAGGTTGTGGCGACCATGAAGGGCATCCACGACAGTTCCCATCGAATCTCGGATATCACGGGTGTCATCGACAGCATTGCCTTTCAGACGAACATCCTGGCCTTGAATGCCGCGGTCGAGGCTGCGCGTGCCGGCGAGCAGGGCAGAGGTTTCGCGGTCGTTGCCAGCGAGGTGCGCAGCCTGGCCGGACGTTCGGCCGATGCGGCCAAGGAGATCAAGAAGCTGATCGGCTCGAGCGCGGGGCGCGTCGCTCAAGGCTCGGCGGAAGTCGAGCGCGCGTGGGTGGCGATGACCGAAGTCGTGAACTCGATCCGTCGCGTCACCGAGACGATGAGCGAAATCAGCGCCGCCAGCACCGAGCAATCGCTCGGCGTGGCCCAGATCGGCGAAGCCGTCGGCCAGATGGAGCGTACGACGCAGCAAAACGCCGCGTTGGTCGAGCAAACGGCGGCAGCGGCCATCAGTCTGCGTCAGCAGTCCCGGGAACTCGTGGAGGTCGTGTCGGTTTTTCAGCTTGGACGAGGGGAGGGGGCTGTAGAGCCGAGCGTATTGTCGAATGGAAGGGGCGGTGCGCTCGCGAGCACGGCATGCGGGCGCACCGTCGCGCTGAATCGCGGTCAAGCGAACGCGGACGAATGGTCCGGTCCCTTGATGCCGGATGTTGCCCGACAGCGCGTCGGGCAATGCGACGATCGAATCGTAGCGCGCGGAAAGGCGGTCTGCCTGCGCACCCGCGTGACTCAGTGTTTCCCGCTCCGCAGTCGTGGCTTCCCATTGTCGACGCACGAATTGCTCGTGTCGAATCGGCAACGGGTTCCGCAGCCCGATGTCGTCGTGTCAGCCTCGATCGAGCATCGCACGGTCCGGCATGCGTCCGTCCATGGAGTGTCGGGTCAACGCGTCCTGGATCGCCCGGGCTTCTCCCATTGAACGCCGACCAGATAGAACCGGCTCATCCGCGCGCTTGCAGATGCAGGTCACGGCGGACGATAGGCGTGGCATGCCGTTCTCCCTGTCCGGCGCATGATCGGCAGATGGAAGCCGCGAGCCGCCGCCGAGGCGCTGCTCGGCGATGCCCGGCCGGCATCGGGCAGGGCACCGGTTGCCGGTGCCCCGTTTACTTGTCGTACCAGGTGTGGATTTTCGACGCGCCCTGTTGCTGCAGGTATTGCTGAAGCTCCTGCTCACTGCGGACCGACGTCGTCTGGTTGATTTGACGATCGGTGATATCGAGGCGGTCGCCGACACGTTTCGCGGACACCAGGTGGCCGATGCCCGAATCGCGCTGCATGCCGAGCGCGAACTGGTGACCTTCCGGGAATTGAGCCAGCCCCTTGACGAGATCGTCGGCGGTGCCCTGGCGATGCTCGACGTTGCCGTTGTTGATGTGCTTGAACGCGGCGGTCACCGTATCGGGCTGCATGCCGTGCGCACTGATGTCGTTCACGTCCTGCTCCGACAGCCCGAGCTTCTGCACCACCGTGGGTTCGGACCAGCCGGTCAGGGACGCGATGGTATGCAGGCCGCAATCGTTCTGCGTGCCGGCATGAAACGGCGTGGTGCCATTGTCCGCACCCATCGCGGGGCCCGTTGCACCTGCACCCCGCTTCGGGCGAGCCATCGCTGACAAATCGGAAAGCTATCCTAACGATGCGGCAGGCGCCCGCGGTTTTCCTGCGGGATGCCCGGCCGGGCTGTCCTGCGTGTGTTCGGAAACGGCGCCGCTGCGGGTGGACGAAATTTTCATGATGGACGTGCTCCAGGAAGAATCGGGAGGGTGCCGGCGGCCCCGGGCCGGACAACGGCTTCCAGGGGAAGGTGCGACGGTCGCCGAACCTGTCGGACCGAGTGTGGTGGATGCATCGATCTTGCCCTTGCGTGAGCGATCGCCTTACCTTAAAGTAAGGAATATAGGAGGTACCATCATGACAGCAGCAACCATCACATCAAAGGGTCAGGTCACGATTCCCGTGGACGTGCGCAATCAGCTTGGTTTGCAGGCCGGCGACCGGATCGAGTTCAGCTTTAACGAGGGAACTGGCAGGTATGAGGTCTATCCGGCCACGCGGTCGCTTGCGTCGCTCAAGGGCATCGTGAAAAAGCCCGCGAAACCGGTGTCGATCGAGGAAATGAATCGAGCCATCGCGGACCAAGGAGCATCCGCGAAATGATCGGATTGGATACGAACGTGCTGGTCCGCTACTTCGCCCAGGACGACGACGTACAGTCGAGGAAGGCGACGGCGCTGATGGAGTCTCTGTCGACCGAGCGGCCGGGATACGTTTCGCAGGTCGCCTTGGTCGAAGTTGTGTGGGTGCTCGGGCGGTGCTACGGCGTTGAGCGCGAGCAGATGAAGGACATCATCGACTCGATGATCGGCACCAAGGAACTGGCAGTTGAAGGTGCGGACACGGTGCGAAAGGCACTTCGCGTGTACGCGGCATCTTCAAAGGCGGATTTCGCAGACTGCCTGATCGAGCGTTCCGGCCATGCAGCCGATTGTGAGTACACGGCTACCTTTGATGTCGGGGCCGCCAAGGTCGCAGGGATGCAGTTGATCAAGTAATCGCCGTGCAAGCCGATAAACAGGAAACCAACCTGGCGCGCTAGCCAGTGCTCCGCACGGCCGGCAGCCGAAGCAGGTGTACAAGCTGAAAAAGCTTTCTTCATGGCGTGCAGTGTTGCGAGCGTGGCAATTGGCGCCGCCTCGGCAGTAAACGCAATGGATGGAAGCTACGAAGTTCGTTGGGAGTCTCCTACGCTGGAAAAATCGGACCGGCCGGGCCAGCAGCCCGATACCGGGCGACCAGCCGTTCAATCTGCCGTCGACTGATCCCGAGCCGCTCCGCGGCCCGCCAAGGCATCAGACGCTGCTCGACCACAGCTTCCACGACCTTCAGACGATCCAGCTCCCGCATGCTCATGGTGATCAGTCCAGGAGTGCTCCGGAGGAAAAGTGTGAGTGTGTGGATCTCGCAGCGACAAGGGTTTGCGGGTAGGAGGAAACCTAAACCACATGGTTTTTTACCGCACATATTTTTGCTCCGCGGCACGTTTGACTCGGCACGACGAGAAAGACTATGCGGTTGAGATGTACGTCTTTTTTCCGTCGAACAAAAGTATGCGGTTGGGATGTAGACGGGCTTTGGGGTTGAAAATCTATGCGGTTGGAGTGTGGAACAGGTCTTGGATGGTCGGCAGAGGCTCGTTTTGCTCCGCGACTTCCTCTTCGAGGCATCTCGCCGAGTAGTTTGCCGACTTGACAGAGCAACCTCAACATTACACTTTGCAAACTTCGAGCAGCTTTGCGTTGACCTGCTGAGCGCATCGAGTGCCTCAGCAGGTGTACTGGCTACGACCCTCGTGGAATTGCATCAGCAGGAGTGGCAACCCGTTTTGCCATTGCTTCCAGGACTACCTATACGACGAAGCGAGGTACCCCTTTTGCACTCGGGCATCTTGGGCTTCAAAAGCCACCATATTTTAATCATCTCATGCGCTTTTCTGCCTCATAATTCATCAACTTACGGGGTACGCGGCAACGTGCGCTGCCTATTTTCGGAGTTCGGCGAGGGCTGCGAGCCGCGGGTCGGTTTCTGACGTCTCGGGAATGGAAACCCACGTTTCGGTCCCGTGTGGCCGGTATTCAAAGCCGAGACTCGCAAACAAGGCCGAGCAGCACGGGAAAAGTGCTTTAAGCTCGAGAATCGATTGCCAGTCGGGGCGCCGTGCGTCCAGGTCCAGCAGCGTCACGTAGCATTGTTCCCAGGCATCAAGCATCCCGTATTTCTTGAGCAAGGCATGCTCGAGCGGGGCCTCTTCGAGGAGCGTCGTGTGCTGTGCAGCCAGTACCCCAGCCGCGTACCCAAAGCACTGGGCCAGAAATTTCATTTTCGGTACTGCGAACGCGAGCAGGTCATCGAGTCTCTGATGACCTCGGTAGCGCCGAATTTCAGTTATCAGTTGCGGCCGCACGTCGTTGACGGAGTCCCGGAGCAGGTCGAGAAAGAGCCGGGGTTCGGACCAACTGCCGAATGAATAACGGTTCGCGTAGAACTCATCCCACATGGTGAGAGCGGGACCGTAGAAGTTGTTCTCGAAGCGTGTGAGCGTGCTTTGCTCGGGATAAAGGTCTAGAAGTTGCTTCTTGAATATGAAATCGTCGACGTGGCACAGCTCGTGCCGAATAGTCTGTTCGGCCCACGCGTTGCCTGGTTCGTCATAGGCGGCCAATGCCAGCGCAACTGATTCATCAAGCACAAGCTCCGGGCCGGCCGCGGTGACGACCATCATTCCGATGCTCAAACCACTGGCTTCGCGAGTGGGCTTTGGGACGCCGGTTGCGTTGCCGACCGCGTCACGCAGCCCTTGCTCATAATCGTGGTGGAACGTTATACCCTTGAGGCCCTTGAAGGAAACGCCCTTGCGCTCATCACGCATCATTTGCGCGAACACCCGCACGCGCATGCTCGCTGCGTTAGCGAGGTCGGAATTACCGTGCCAGTTAAACGTAATAGGACAGTTAATGGCTGGGTCCTTTTCGAGGCCACGTATCAAGTCCTGCACGCGCTGCTCAACCTCGGGAGAGGTTTTCATATTGTGGGTTCCGTCGTTTATCGTAGAGGTCAAGGAATGAGATTCCGTTCAAGGTTGGTGTCCGTGCACGCGAATTGTGGCACGACCTGGTCCTCATGTCGCCGCTGGGCTTCCGGAAGGGCAGTGCTGTTTTGATTCCTACACGCGAGTGGACGAACGGCTGTTGGATATCAAAAAAGACGTCACAAATTTCCGGCTAACCCGAAGAGCCGCTCACGAGCAGTGACGGCTGGCTGGATTCGTCGATAATCAGCCATGGAGCGATGTTCAACCTAAGCTGCGGGTGGACAGTTAAGCGGTGGTAGAACATCGAAAGCAGTCACTGGAACGGGCAAACTCGCGGATGGTTCATCGACCAAATTGGACAGCGGGAGGTAACTGGGACTGTGCTCTTTGCTAGGAATCAACCATCATCGAACAACGCCTCACTTGTACAACTATTGAGCAATAGGTGATTATCTAGATCCGTCGAAAAATCTCTTCCGCGTATAACAATCCAATTGTTGGGTTATCATTGCTATCAAGCTTTCAACGTCTCAGCTGTGTTGGTGACCCGGCTCATCGGATATCCTAGGCCGCGAGCAAGGTGGATATGATGAGCGATAAGTAGCCCCTGACCGTTGATTACAAATAGGGAGATTTGCGTGACACGTCGTGTTTTCTTCAGCTTCCACTTTGACAACGATTACTGGCGCACCCAGCAGATTCGGAACATGGGAGCTCTCGAGGGGCAGTCGCTGTGCACCCCCAACGCATGGGAGGAAGTGAAGCGAAAGGGCAACGCTGCTATCGAGAAATGGATTGCCGACAACATGGACGGCAAGAGCTGCGTTGTCGTGCTGGTCGGCTCCCAGACTGCCAACCGCCCTTGGGTCCAACATGAGATCGTAAAAGCTTGGAACGACAAGCGGGGCGTCCTGGGCATCCGCGTCGACAGGCTGCTCGACCGCAACAGCCAGACATCTGCTGCGGGCGCCAACCCGTTCGATGCGATCACCTTTCGCAATTCGAGTCGCAAGCTCTCCTCTGTTGTGCCGCTGATTACTCCCAAAGGCAACGACAGCAAGGCCGTTTACGCCTCAATCTCGAACGGCATAGAGAAGTGGATCGAGGAAGCGATCGCCATCCGCAACCGCAACTAACAAGTAGGAGGGCGAATGATGGTCGCGGCGACGACGAAGCGATTCCTGAAGGACTATACCGAGGCTCTCATCGGAGGGGGCGGTGCAGTCTTCGTCGGTGCCGGGGTTTCCATGGGCGCGGGCTATCCGTCGTGGGCGTCGCTCTTGACTGAGGTCGGCGAAGAACTGGGTGTAAAGTCGGGTGAGCTGCACGATCTAGCAGCGCTAGCCCAGTGGAGCATCCAGGAGAACGGGTCGGCTACGCAGGTCCGCAACGTGATCAAGGCGCAGATCGGCGTCGAACATCCCATTCCTCCGACCCTCGAAATCATCTCGAGACTGCCGGTCAAGTATATTTGGACGACCAACTACGATCGACTGGTCGAACGCGCATTCGGCGCGGTAAACCGGCCGATCGACACCGTCTCCGGAGCGGCCGACCTTGCCCTACGTGCGACGCCCGGCGCTTCCCGCCTTTTCAAGATGCATGGCTCGGTCGAGCGCCTCGATGACGTAGTAATCTCCACCGACGACTATGAACTGTATCGGTCGAAGCGCGGAGCATTCCTCCCGCTCCTGCACGCGCATCTCTCGAGCATGTCGATGCTCTTCCTCGGAATTAGCTTCACGGATCCGAACATCCGGCACGTGCTATCGCTGATCCGCGAGAGCTTTACGTCCGCGCCGCCAGAGCACTTCGCCATCGTGCGGCCGCCGCAGCGCGACGACTACAAATCGGAGGCCGAATTCGAAGCGCGCAGCACTCAGCACAGGCTCTGGAGCCGCGATCTGAAGCGCTATGGCCTAGTAGTGGTCGAGATCGACGATTATGCGGAGGTGCCCGAGCTTCTGCGCCAGGTCGAACGGCGCGTGGCCGCGCGGCGGGTATGGGTTAGCGGTAGCTGGCCCCCTGAGGCCAGCGCTGACATCGCCAAAGTCTACGGCGTCGCGCACGCCATCGGTCAACTCGTGGGGGCCCGCGGCTGCGATCTCGTCAGCGGGACGGGTGTCGTTGTCGGATCAGCCTCTATCGCGGGCTTTCTTGATGCCCTTCGCTCCGACGGCGGATGGGACCTTGAGCGCCGGCTCATTGCCCGTCCTTTTCCCCAGCCGATCTCTGGTGCGGCGCCGGATCGTGGCCAGTGGGCCGCCCTGCGTGCGGAGCTGGCGCGGATAGCGGGCGTCGTGGTGTTCGTCGGTGGCATGAAGATCGATTCCGATACCGGCGCCACGGTGATGGCTGATGGCGTTCTCGATGAATTTGAGGCCGCGATGGCGGCAGACAGTTTTGTTATTCCCATTGGCACGACCGGCGGCGCTGCGGCTCACATCTCCGATCGTCTCATCGGTTCGGGAGTCGACGCGTCGGGGAGAAATGCGATGCGTCCCACGGACGAGGAACTCAGGGAACTGGCGCGCCCTGACATTTGCATTGGGGAGATCGTGAATTTAGTGTCTGCGATTCTCGCGCGGATCGATAAACGAGTTTAAAAAAGCAATGGCGCAATATATTACTCGGGGCGAACTTCGCAGTTTCGCTGCCGAACTGGGTGGGTTTGAGGCAGCGAGATTGCGCCGAAACGCAGCTTCGAGATCGCTGGCGGGCGCAACCTTCCTCTCCCACTCCAGCAAGGACGATGAGCTTGTCGCGGGTGCGATCCGGGTGCTCGAGAATCACGGCGCAAAGGTCTACGTCGATGAAATCGATCCGGAGATGCCTCCCTACACGAGTGAGGAAACAGCGGCACTATTGAAGACGCGGATCCGCGACACCAGCCGATTCGTACTTCTCGCCAGCAAGAACAGCAGGGATAGCAAATGGGTGCCTTGGGAACTCGGCATCGCCGATGGTACGAAGACTCCATCGCAGATTGCGCTGTTTCCAGCGTCAGACTCCAGCTTCGATCAGGCATGGGCGTCGTGGGAGTATCTCGGGCTGTACGACCGCATCGTCTGGGGAAAGCTCGACGGATATCAGAAGGAAGTCTGGATGGTTATTGACGAGAAGCGCAATACTGGCGTTGAACTGAGCAAGTGGTTGAGAGGGTATTAGCTCGTACCCGTCGTGCCGGTGTGACCTCACCGCGCTAGTTCTTCGCTTTACCTTTGCTCGCATGAAGCGCTGCACGAAGTCTAGAGCTATCAGTAATTGAAAAGTAATTGCGGGGGATCAATGTCGAGTAGCCAAATCGCTGTTTGAATCTTCGGCTTCGGTGTTTAAGCAGATTTCTGCGAAGACGTGCCCCGGCAAGCGCCGGCTGCATTCGTCGGCAACCGGCCAAAAATGGCTGCTAGGGTCGCACCGTCACGGCCAACATCCCTCCCATGCTTCTAGCCGTGCCGCGACGTCAGTGATACGTTTGTCGCACGTCGGTATTGTTTTGGGCGCGCCGAGAGATCAAGGTAGGAAGATGTCTTGGGTCGAATCGTGGGTCGCTTGCATGTATGTCACCGCCGAGCGGCGCCGGGTGTGGGTCGAGACGGCAAAGTGCCACGCGCAGTTCCTACGCGTCTAGGCGTAGCCATGACGGGATGTCAACACAACAACATCTGAGAACAAGAATGGCCGCGTACGATTTCCATCAGTTATCCCCTCATGATCTGGAGTTGCTTGCCCGTGACCTGCTGCAAGCGGAGTGGGGCGTCAGCATCGAAGACTTCAAGTCCGGCAAGGACCGCGGCATAGATCTGCGTTATGCAGGCACCGCGACGAGCACGATCGTCCAGGTCAAGCACTATGTTCGTACGGGGTTGGCCGGGCTGCTGCGCGACCTCAGGAAGGAGGCCACCAAAGTGCGACGTCTCAAACCAGGGCGCTATGCGCTGGTCGCCTCGACGATATGCCCGAGGACGCAGCGTTACGCGCATGCCGTGTCGACGAAATTCGTCAAGCCGTCACCGCTTTCGCCACCGTTTGCACAGACCCGAAATCTACTGTGAGCGATGTGCTCGCAACGGTTTTGAGCGCAAATCTGTTTGAAGTTGACGATCGCCTTTTAGTCGCATACGCCGACAAGTCTCCCCCACCTCCTGCCCCCGGTCGAGGAGAAGAGGAGTCCAAGCAAGATCGAATGCGTCGCGGATGGTGCAAGCTGTTTGCTGCTCCTTGGAATCAGCTCCAGAAGTACCGAAAGTATCTTGAAGGAAATTCGACACTTGCCACTCATCAGGTCGTCAAAGGTTCTGAATTCCGCCATGTCATGGTGGTGATGGACGACAAGGTGGCCAATGGCAACCAAATTTCCTATGACAAGATTTTTGGAGGGTCGAAGCTCAGTAGCAGGGACTGGGAGAATGTTGACAGCGGCAAGGAAACAACTATTGATCGCTCGCTGCGCCTCCTGTACGTGACTTGCAGCCGTGCACAAGAGTCGTTGGCACTGGTACTCTGGTCTTCTGACCCAACTGCAGCTTTGGCACAGATCAAAAATAGTGACTGGTTTGTCAACGGTGAGTTTGAGGTAATTCCGCCACTCACTTGATACCACCGTGGCGCTAATTGCCGTCCCGGCCCGTCCCGGCAACATAGGATGCCATTTGTCCACGGCCAATGTCTCGGAATGGAACAGTCATTTCATCGACTGTTCCACGGTTATCGGCCGGCAAGCTCCCTTGCTGGGCACTACGTCATCCGATTTCAATATGTTCCACCATCTCAAGGACATTTTCTCGACCGCCTGTTCGTCGTCACTCCAGCTACCGTCGCAGCCCGTCGCTGCGCCGCTCGTGCAACGGTTCTGCAAAACGCTGGCCTCATCTGCACAACCGTCCAATCGATACTGATGCCCTGTCCAATATTCGGCTCCTCCTAACGCGGAATCACATCGCAGTCGTTGCCGGCTGCACGCGCAGCGCTCAGACGAGAGAACCATCCTGCGGGCGATCTGGTGCCGTCAACCATGTGAATGGATCGACCGTATCAACGATGCGGAAATCTATGTGGTTGGAATGTGATATTTTTTGTCCCGAAATGATGTATGTGGTTGAAATGTGAGGTAAAAAATCTATACGCCCGGGATGTAAACCGCTCTAAACCGCACACTTTTACCCCTGAGCACTCCAGGTTGCCCCACGATGCGCTCCGGCAGTTCGAACCGCCGCCAGCACGCGCCGAAACCCCCGAACACGACATTAGGATATAGCTGCTACACACAAAAAAGTTGATCATCAGCATTATGTAAAATTAATGCCCAGGAATGCCTGCGTGCGCTCCGGCAGTCGGAAGCCGGAAACCTCGCATGCGGCGCTCGCGTTCGCGTGTAGGCTGATGACTGTTCTCGCTCGGTTGTTCACGCGGGCAGCCGCTTTGACGAAAATATGCTCCGCGTTTACGAGTTCCGGAACATCTGCCTTGGCCGCCGGATAGCTGCGCAACTGATCGGTGACGATCTTGTTCGGTGCGGAGCACGAGCGCAGCACTCGCTGAAAGAAGCGTTTGGCTGCGGCCTTGTTGCGTAGATTCTGCAGCAAGATGTCGATTTCGGTGCCCTGCTCGTCGACCGCGCGCCACAGCGAATGCGGCTCGCCACGCAGCGTCACGAAGATTTCGTCGAGGTGCCAGGTGGCTCCAAGGCGCCGCCGGTTGGCCTTGATCCGATGGGCGAAACCGACGCCGAACTTGTCGCACCAACGGCGGATCGTTTCATAGCTTAGATCACGCCGCGCTCGAACACGTGACAAAGCCGCTTGTCGGGTGGAAATGCGCAATTTTTCGCTTTGGATCTTTCGACTCTGCCGGCGAATCGCGTCGTTATACAGAAACCCATTCGTCGCCGAGCTGTTTCGAGCGAACTTTCGCCGCGAGCACACCGCGCTTGATACTCGTGGCGACATCGGCCCGCGCGAATGCGGCGAGCGCAGCAGCCGTTGTCCCCCCCTTTGAGGTCACGCGTTCGCGCAGCACGCTCACTGGATCGGTCGATTCGAACGCAAGTTGCACGGCGCCTTTGAATGTCGCAAGCGTCAGCGCGCGTGCCTGCGCCGCCGAGAATCCGAACTCTTCAGCGGCCGCCTGCATCGCTTCGATGAAATAGAAAACGTAAGCGGGCCCGCTACCCGAGATCGCCGTCACCGAATCCAGATCGTCCTCGGCGTCGAACCAGCTGACAACGCCCACCGCGCCGAGAATCGTCGATGCGTCTTCGCGATCATCGCCACCGACTTCCGGGGATGCAAAAAGACCCGTAGCGCCCAAACCGATCAACGCGGGCGTGTTCGGCATGGCGCGCACCACGCGTGTGTGCCCGCCCAGCCAGTTCGACAGTTCCCGCACCCGAACGCCCGCAGCAACGCTAATGACGAGCTGTCCCCGCAGCAGTGGCGAGATCGATGCACAGGTTGCCTGCATCTGTTGAGGCTTGACGGCCAGCACGATCACGTCGCTTTCCGACAGCCCCGAATCGATGCGTTCGTGCGCGTCGATGCCGAACGTCGCGCTGCATTTCGCGCGCGCTTCCGCGCCCGGGTCGATCGCGGCGATATCGCCCGGAGCGGCACCACGGCTGATCAATCCGCCGATAAGCGCGCTCGCCATATTTCCTGCGCCGATAAATGCAATCTTCATGAGTGGCTCGCTATCTGGATGAGGTGTTCATTGATTTCGACGCAGCGCGATCGGTGGGCTGCGTCATTACATATTCGGGTAATTCGGCCCGCCGCCGCCTTCCGGCGTGACCCACACGATGTTCTGCGTGGGGTCCTTGATGTCGCAGGTCTTGCAGTGCACGCAGTTCTGCGCATAAGTAGATCTAAGCGAATAAGCGAGACAAGTACAAAAGTATTCGTCAGACTCGCTTAATCGACTTCCGCCAATGAAGTCCCAATAGGCCGTACACACTCGCGATTCAAGCTCTCGACTCGGGTTCGTCCAAGCAGAGTCATCGTCGTATTCATTTCCGCTTTCATCAGCGCGAGCACATGCGAGACACCGCCCTTGCCTCGCGCGGCCAGCCCGTAGAGCGGTGCGCGTCCGAGCAGCACCGCTGTCGCGCCAAGCGAGACCGCCTTGACGACGTCCGAACCGCGCCGCGCGCCACCATCGACGAAAACGCGCAGATCGCGGCCCACCTGCCGATGAATCTCCGGCAGCACGTCGAGCGGCGCAGGCGCGCTCGCAAGCTGCCTGCCGCCATGATTCGACAGCACGACGCCATCCGCGCCGGCGTCGCGAGCGAGAAGTGCGTCATCGACATCCAGAATGCCTTTAACGACCACGCGCCCGCGCCAATGACGCCGTATCCACGTGACATCGGACCATTGCAACGCCAGGTCCATCTCTCGGCTCAGCAACGCGGCCTGCCGGTCCAGGTTCTCGGCTTCGCCCACGCTCTTCGCGATGTTGCGCAGTTGCGGCACGCCGTGCCACAGCATCTGGCACGACCACCGCGGATGCCGGACGCAGTCCAGCAACAACTTCGCCGACGGCCTCAGCGGCATGCGAAAGCCATTGCGCACATCGTGGTCGCGATTGCCATGAACGGGCGTATCGACCGTCAACACCAGCGTGCTGAACGCCGCATCGCTCGCGCGCCGCATCATGTCCTCGGCGATCGCGCGGTCGCGCTGCACGTACAACTGAAGCCACAGATCCGCATCCGGTGCAGCGGCACGCACGTCCTCCAGCAACGACGTTGCCGCCGTGGACACGACGAACGGCAAACCCGCTTCGGCTGCGGCCGCCGCCAGTATCTCGTCGCCCCTCGGCCAGAACAGGCCATTGAGCCCGGTTGGTCCGACGATCATCGGTGCAGCGACTTCGCGGTCCCATATCGAAGTGGCCGGCGAGCACGCGGCCACATTCGCCAGGACACGCGGCCTGAACTGCCATCGCCCGTAGCTGTTGCGCGCCGCGCGCATCGAATCGCCATCTTCGGCCGCGCCTTCGAGGTAATCCCATGCAATCCCGGCAAGGCGTGCCCGAGCGGCACGGCGGTAATCGTCAATACAAGCCAGCATGTCGGCCCCTGAAGTTCCGAGAGAAAATAATTGCATTACAATTACACTGATTGAAAATCGATGCGTCGCCACCTGGCCGCCATCCGTCTCCTACGGACTGTCCATGCCGAAAACTACCTCCGAATCCCCGCGCAAAACGGAAAGCGCACGCAAAGCCGAGCGTTCGTCGCTGTTCATCGGCTCGACCGAAAAGACGTTTCGCGTGCTGCACGCCTTCGACGGACCGAGCCGTCACATGACGCTAGGCGACATCGCGCGCGTAGCCGATCTCGATCGCAGCGCCACCCAGCGCGTCGTGCATACGCTGGAGGAACTCGGCTATCTCTATCGCGTGCCGGACACCCGAAATTACGGTCTCACCTCGAAGGTGCTGCAGTTTTCATACAACTACATTCGCGCCAATGAACTCGTCGACAAGGCGTCGCCCTATCTCCTCGAAATCAGCCGACAAATCGGCGAGACCACCAATCTCCAGGAGCTCGACGGCACTGAAATCGTGTTCGTCGCGCGCTTCCCGGGCCGTCACCTCGTCAATGTCGATATCGTCGTGGGTGCGCGCCTGCCAGCCATGTTCACCGCATCCGGTATCGCTATCCTGTCGCGCTTGCCCGAGGCGCAGGTCAAACGCATCCTCGCCCAGACGCGCCTTGAACCGATCACGCCCTACACCGAAATCAATCCCGACAAGTTGCTCGAACGCATCCGGCTCGCAACGCGGCGCGGCTATGCCATCGTCGAGAACGAAACCGTGCTGGGCGACATCGCCGTAGCCGCGCCGATCACCGATCATGGTGGCACCGCAGTCGCCGCCATCAACATCGCCGTGCCCACCTCGCGCTGGTCGATCGAGCGCGCCGAAGCCGAACTCGCCAAACACATTCAGGTCGCCGCGACTTCCATTTCGAAGTCACGGCTTTCCACTTTCCGTCGCTGACGTAGCAGCGCCGCTCAGGCGGCAACCCCCGGCTCGAACAGGGCGAGCTGCTTCGCGAGCTCGGAACGCAGCTTCGTGGCCAGCGCGGCATCTGGCTTCACGAGCGGTGCGAGCATATGCGGCGCGTCGACGCCGATCAGATCCATCACTGCCTTCATGGGCCCCGGATTCGTCTCCGCGAACGCGAGATTCATGAGAGGAATCAGCGACCGATGCAATTCGAGCGCTTGCCCGATGCGGCCGTTCTCGACATGTTCCTGAATCTTGCGCCACGCGGTCGGCAACAGCGTCGCGGTCACGACGATGCCGCCGCGCGCGCCTGCCGCGAGGTGCATCGGGAACAGCGTGTCCTCGCCGCTCAGCACGGAGAACGATTCGTCGACGCCCGCCACCGTGCGCAGGAAGTGCCACATGTCCGTGTTGCATGCCTTCATGCCGATGATGCGTTCGTGACGAGACAACTCGTGCAGCACCTCCGGCGCGATTGCAATGCGCGTGCGGTACGGAATTTCGTAGATCAGGATCGGCACCGGCGACTCGTCCGCATAGCGCAAGAAGTAGTCGCGAATGCCCTGCTGGGTCGGGTTCGTGTAGTACGGCGTTAGCACCAGCAGCCCGTCCGCGCCCGCGGCGGCGAACTCCTTGCCGGCCTGCAATGCGTCGTGATAGCCCGGGTCGAGCACGCCTGCGATCACCGGCACGTCGCCGTTGACTTCCTTGACCGACAACTCGGCCATGCGGATGCGTTCAGCACGCGGGAGCGCGCCGTATTCGCCAGTGCCGCCGAGCGGAACCAGACCGTCGATGCCCTGTTTGAGCAGGTAACGCAGCAGGTTGCGCGCGGCGTCGACGTCGATCGTGTCATCCGCATGGACCGGCGTCGGGATCGCGGGCAGGATGCCGCGCAGATTTTGTGAAGTGATCATTCAATCAATCTCTCAAGGAAAACCAGTCAGGAAGCCAGACTGCGGCGGCGCAGGCGGTCTGCAACCGCGATCAGCACCGAAATGAAGACAAACAAGCACGTCGAGACGGCAGCGATCACGGGCGAGATCTGCATGGTCGTCTCGTCCCAGAACTGCTTGGGGAGCGTCGTGCTCAAACCGCCCGAGGTGAACAGCGCAATCGTGAGTTCATCGAACGACGTGGCAAACGCGAACAGGAACGACGACATCAAACCCGCGCCGAGAATCGGGAACGTCACGCGGCGCAGTGTCGTGAAACGGCGTGCGCCCATGCTCTGCGCGGCGAGATCGAGACGCACGTCGTAGTTGCGCAGCACCGCCATCATCGTGATGACGACGTAGGGCACAGCCACGACCGTATGCGCGAGTATCAGCCCGAACGACGAGCCGACCAGGCCGATGCGGGCGAAGAAGTAGAACACCCCGACCGCCAGAATCATGCGCGGCACCACAATCGGCGCGAGCACGAAGGCCAGCATCGCCGCATTCCACTTGAGGCCGCCGCGCACGAGCAGGAACGCGGCGGGTGTACCGATCACCATCGAAAGCACGCCGGTGCCCACGCCGACCAAGAGCGACCGCGTGACGGCCTGCATCCAGAGCGGCGAATCCGCGACCTGCTGATACCACTGCAACGAGAAGCCGTGGGGCGGCCACGCGAGACCCGAGAGCGAGTCGAACGACAGCGGAATCATGAGGAACGCGGGCGCGCTCAAGAAGATCAGGATCAGCCAGACCACCGTGCGGAGCGAACGCTGCTTGTCGCCGCTCGCGCTGCGGCGCGGCGTCGGCACAATATGCAACACGGCGTCGGTCAGATTTCCGAGCGCGGTCAGCACGACGTCGCCTGCCTTTCGGCTCCAGCGGCGGCCGCTCTGCGGCGTGCCCGTCGTGGAGCTGCCGCCGGCCATCGCCGAAAGGCCCACCATGCGGTCGTAGACCACGAACACCACCAGCACCACCACGAGCAACAGCACCGAGATCGCGCCAGCGAAGCGCCAGTTCAGCGCCTGCATCACCTGGTCGATGATGAGCTGCGTGATCATGGTCTGGCGACGGCCGCCGAGCAGCGCCGGCGTGATGAAGAAGCCGATCGCGGTGACGAACACCATCAGCGCCGACGACGCGACGCCCGGCAGCGAGAGCGGGAAATACACCTTCCAGAACACGGTGCCCGGGCGCGCGCCAAGCGTCGCCGCAGCGGTCGGCAGGCGACGGTCGATATTCTCCATCACTGAAAGCATCGTGAGGATCGCGAGCGGCATCAGCGCATGCACCATGCCGACGATCACGGCGGACAGGTTGTAGAGGAGATCGAGCGGCTGATCGATGATGCCGAGATGCATCAGCGTCCAGTTGATGACGCCGTTGCGCCCGAGCAGCACCACCCATGCGAACGTACGTACGAGAAAGCTGGTCCAGAACGACAGCAGCACCCAGTACAACACCTTGCTCTTGCGCTCGCGCGTGAGCGTCGAAATGAACAGCGCGACGGGATAAGCGGTCAGCACTGAAAAGAACGTCGTGAGCAGCGAGATTTTCATCGTCACCCACAGCACTTCGATGTAGACGGGCGACGCGAACAGCCGTCGGTATTCGGTGAGCGAGAAGCCGCTGTCGTCGCGAATGCTCAGCAGCAGCAATTGCCCGACGGGGTAAATCAGGAACACCGCCAGAAGCACGACGATCGGCGCGACCATCGCGGCGATGCGCAGCGCGCGGCGCCAGCGCAGCCGTTGCAGGCCAGTGCGGTTCGCCTCGGCGGGAACAGTGAGCGCGAAAGGATTCATGACTTACTCCGCAATCGCGACGGCATCGGACGCCGACCAGCGCAGGCGCAGCGCCTGGCCGATCTCGTATTGCTCGCCGAGCCGGTTGGTCGGGAACGCGGCGATCACTTCCGTGCCGCCGTTCACGGGCTCGATGGCCTGCAAATACAGCTTCGTCATGCCGCCGGTCACCATGATGTCGGTGAGCCGCGCCTGCATCGACTCCGCCTGGTTCGGCTGGTCCGCACCGATGTTGCCGGCTTCCACATGCAGGTTCTGCGGACGGATCATGATCCGCGCCTTGCTGCCGGGGCGCAGGCTGCCGTCGTACGCCATCGCGTGACCGCAGTGGCGCCCGCCGATGGCGATACCCACGCGTTCGTCGTCGCGCGACGACACCGTGGCGTCGAGCAGATTCGATTCGCCGAGGAAATCGGCCACAAACACGCTTTTGGGCCGAAAATACAGATCAGCAGGCGTGCCAAGTTGTGCGATCGCGCCGGCGTTCATTAGGCAGATGCGGTCCGACATCGTCATCGCCTCTTCCTGATCGTGTGTCACGTAGACGATCGTGGTGCCGAGGTCGCGGTGAATGCGCTTGATTTCGAGCTGCATGTGATCGCGCAGCTTCTTGTCGAGCGCGCCCAGGGGCTCGTCCATCAGGATGATCGACGGGCGATACACCATGCAACGCGCCAGCGCGATCCGCTGCTGCTGGCCACCGGACAGCTCGCGCGGATAACGCCCGGCCAAGTGCGGAAGATGCACCATCTCCAGTGCTTCGGCGACGCGCTTACGCGTCGCGGCGGCGTCGACCTTGCGCATCTGCAACGGGAACGCGATGTTTTCGCCCACCGTCATGTGCGGGAACAGCGCATAGTTCTGAAACACCATGCCGATGTCACGTTCGTACGGCGCGCCGTAGGTTACGTCGGTCCCGTTGATGTGAATGCTGCCGCTATCGGGATGCGACAGCCCCGCGATCAGGCTGAGCAAAGTGGTCTTGCCCGATCCGCTCGGCCCGAGCAGGGTCAGGAATTCGCCCTGGGCGACGTCGAGATCCGTCGGGGCAAGCGCGACGAAATCGCCGTAGCGCTTGCTGAGTCCGTTGACAGTGAGATTGGTAGCTGACATTCGCGTCGAAATCCGGAAAGTGCTGAAAGATCAGGAAAGAATCCAACGGTTGAATCGTTCCAGCGCAGTACTCTGGTTTTGCAGCCAGTACTTCGCATCGATATGGACACCAGTCTTCATGTTGTCCGGAAAGGTCGGACAATTTTTCGCGACTTCGGGCTTCACATAATTGAACGCCGCAGGCAGTGTGAGGCCCGCCGGGAAGTAATCGACAAGTTGCGCCTGGCGCTTCGGATCGGTCGCGAACTTGATGAATTCGCGGCAGGCATTCGCGTTCGGCGTGCCTTTCAGGATCGCCCAGCTGTCACAGCCCCAGATGTTCTGGTTCCAGACGATGGAAACCGGTGCACCGTTGGCCATCGCCGATTGCGCGCGCGACGCCCAGGTCGCGACCATCGCGACTTCGCCGGAGCCGAGCATCTGCTCAACCTGTGCGCCCGTCGTCCACCAGACATCGACGTGCTTCGAGATCTTGTCGAGGCTCGCGAACGCGCGGTCGAGATTGCAGGGATACACCTGGCCGGGTTGAACGCCCGACGCCATCAGTGCTTCCTCGATGGTGTCGAACGGATATTTGCGCATGGCGCGGCGACCCGGAAACTCGTTCACGTTCCAGAGATCGGCCCACGACGACGGCGCCTTGCGGCCCTTGAACGCATCGGCGCGATACGCCAGTACGGTCGCATACACGTTCGTGCCCACCGCGAACGGCGACATATATTGGCTGGGGACTTTCGATACGGCCGGATCGGCTTCGAGTCCGTGGCGCTCGAGATATTCCTTGCCGCCCGCCGTGAGCATCAGCACGGCCGGCTGGCTGATCTTCGCCATGTCCCAGGTGTAGCTGCCAGCGTCCACCATGCTCTTGATCTGCGCGGTCGGTTCCGCGTTCGCCTGCACGCCGACCACCTCGATGCCGGTCGCCTTGGCGAACGGCTCGTAGTAGACGGCCCGGTACGCCTTCGTATAGATCCCACCGTCGTCTCGAACGACGATGCGCTTGTTCGCTGCACGCGCCGGAGTCCAGACAAATGGAAACGCCACCGACGCCGCACCGGCGGCCGCCAGTTTCATCACGCTTCGGCGTGCCGGATTTTCGATCGTGCAGTGCTCGGATTTCTTCGACTTCATCGTGAACTCCAAAGATTTGTACTACGTATTAATCATTGAACGCAGTAATCGACCGATTGACGAGCTGGCCTGCGCTCCGATCACATCCGCCAAGCTCAGGGAATGAGACGCCCCGGATTCATGAGATTGTTCGGGTCCAGCGCCTGCTTGATGGCGCGCATCGCGGCCAGTTCGACCGACGACTTGTAGTGCGCCATTTCGACGAGACCGGTTTCGCCGATGCCATGCTCCGCACTGAACGAACCGCCGAGCCGATGCGCCACGTCGTTGACGGCGCGACGCAGCGCACTGCCCATCGACGGCGCATCGGCCAGCGCTTGCCATGCCGAGAAGGAAAACATCGGGATGAAGTGAATATTGCCGTCACCCATGTGCCCGACGATCACCACGTCCAGATCTGGCGCGATCTCATGCACGGCGCGCGTGGCATCGTCGATGAAGGTCGGCACGGCGGAGATCGGCACCGAACAATCTGTCGTCAAGCCCACGCCCGCGCCCTTGTTTGCCTCGGTCACGCTGTGGCGCACTTCCCAGAGATTCGCGCGCTGCGCGTCGCTCATGGCGATGATCGCGTCCTCGATCAGATCCGCTTCTGCGGCTTCCTCGAGCGTGCGCTGCAGGATGGCCTCCATCTCCGCGCCATCGCGCGTATCCGACAATTCGACCAGTACGTGCCACGCATGCGTTTCCGCCAGCGGGTTGCGACGGTCCGACACGCGCTCGACCACGAGCTGCAATTGCCGCGCGTTCATCAATTCATAAGCAGACAGACGCGATCCACAGTTTGTCTGGAACATGCCGAGTACGCGCAGAGCCGCTTCGGGGCTGACCGGTGCAAACCACGCGAGCGCGTGGTGAGTGGGCAGCGGATGCAGCTTGAGCGTCGCGGCGGTGACGATGCCGAGCGTGCCTTCCGCACCAATGAACACCTGTTTGAGATCGATACCGGTATTGTCCTTACGCAGGCTACGCAGCCCGTTCCAGATGCTGCCGTCGGCGAGCACGACTTCCAAGCCGAGTACGTTGTCGCGCGTATTGCCGTAACGCAGCACGCTCGTGCCGCCGGCATTCGTCGACAGCGTGCCGCCTATCTGGCAGGAACCTTCCGCGCCCAGGCTCACGGGATACAGGCAATTGACCGCCGCCGCTTCGTCCTGCACGGTCTTCAGAATGCAACCGGCTTCGACTTCCATCGAGCGATTGGCGGCATCAAGCGCACGGATGCGCCGCATGCGCGCGAGGCTGACGATCACAGGTGCCGGACCCGCGCTGCGCGGCACTGCGCCACCGCACAGACTCGTGTTGCCGCCTTGCGGCAGGACCGACACGCCGTGCGCGGCGCACTGTCTGACGATGAAAGCGACCTGCTCCGTCGACGACGGATGCGCGACACACAGCGCGCGGCCCTTGTAACGCCCTCTAAAGTCCTCGACGAAGCCCGCCATGTCAGTTTCGGCGGTCAGCACCGCATCTGCGCCCAATTTCGCTTGTAGTGCTGCGATCAGTCCGACCTCGACTTCCATGTTCCATTCCTCGCCAGGTTGCACCGGTTGCCGTTGCCGCCGGTCAATTCATGTTGCGAAGGATAGGATCATCAAAATTGCAATGGAATACAAATAATCGCATTGCAATTGATTCGAGTGCAAACCCGTAGCGCTTCCCCTTGAATCAAGGGCGTATCCGGTGCAATTTGTCGCAACCCGAGCGTTTGTTCGTTGGTTTGGCCCTTGATGACGCGGGCGGGGTATGCGTCCTTTTCATGCGAAATGTGGCGACTTCAGGGTGCCGAGTTGCCTGCAGCCGGCCCTTGCCGCTATTGGGGTTGCACGCAATCGGCCTGTTCGCGAGCCCTCGATCTTTTATCTTTCTTCCGCGCTAACCGGCATTTTCCGGGCGATTCAGTCGGTTACGGTACTGCTAGCCGGCGCGCTGTCGCCCGCCTCGGCCAGCATCGTGAGCACGGCGGAGCGGATCTGCTCTTCGAGGCAGGATCTCGATCGACGATCGCCTCATATGCATGCGGAAGCCTAACCGAGCATGTGCATACCGGAATCGACATAGTGCGTGCCGCCCGTGATCGCCCGTGCGCCGTCGCTGGCAAGAAACGCGCAGAACGCACCGACGTCGTCGATGTCGAGCGCGTGATGCAGCGGTGCCCGGCGCGCGGTGTCGTCAAGCAGCCGGCCGAAGTCCGGCAGGCCCGACGCCGCGCGCGTCGGCAGCACGCCCGGCGAAATCGCGTTGACGCGAATGCCCGCGCCGCCGAGTTCGGCCGCCAGGTACCGCACGCTCGCCTCGAGCGCGGCCTTGACCGGCCCCATCACCCCGTAGTTCGCGACGACCTGCTCCGCGCCGAGATAGCTCATCGCCATCAGGCTCCCGCCGCGCGTCATCAACGGCTCGGCCAGCCTCGCCATCCGGATGAACGAGTGGCACGAGGTATCCATCGCGAGCGCAAACCCTTCCGGCGAACTGTCGACCACGCGGCCCTGCAGATCGGCCTTCGGCGCAAACGCGACCGAATGCAGCACGAAGTCGATCGCGCCCCATTGCGCCGCAAGCGCGTCGAACACCGCCGCCATCTGGTCCGGCCGCCCGACGTCGAGCGGCATCCGGATCGGCGCGTCGAGTTGCGCGAACAGCGGCTCGACGTGCGGCAAGGTCTTGTCCGACTGCCAGGTCACCGCGAGCGTGGCGCCCGCCCGGCAAAACGCGCGCGCGCATCCCCACGCGATGCTCCGTTCGTTCGCGATGCCGACGACGAGCCCCCGCTTGTGTCGCAATGTCATGTCGCCCCCCGCCGGCCTAGCGTTGCGCCGCGATCCATCGCGCGATGTCGGGCCACACCGTCTTCAGCGTGCGCGTCCCCATGAACAGGCCGATATGGCCGCCCGGCACGAGCCGGCTCTCGATCCTCGACGCAGGCGTTCCGAGCAGATCGCGCGCGCCGAACACCTGCTCCGGCGTCGTGATGTCGTCGGCCTCGCCGGCGAGCAGATAGGCCGGGCATGCGATGTCCTTCAGGTCGAGCGTGCGCCCGAGCGCGACGAACGAGCCCTTCGCGAGCCGGTTCTCCTTGAAGATCTGCCCGATCGCCTGCAGGTACCAGCGTCCCGGCAGGTCGATCGGGCTTTCGTACCAGTTCGCGAACACCTCGCGCTTGCGCAGGTATTCGGGATCGTCGAGATGCTCGTACAGGTCGACGTGCTCGGCGAGATAGTGCTGGTCGGGATGCATGTTCTTCCAGCCGCGCAGCATGAAGCGTCCGCGCATCAGCCCGCCGCCCATCGCGACGAGTTCCTCGTAGAACGACGTCGGATACGTGTGCGCCATCCGCTTGATCGGGCCGTCGCCCGCATCGGTGTCGATCGGCGAGCCTGCCAGCACGAGGCTCGCGACCTTGTGCGGGAAACGCGCCGCGTACATCGCGGACATCCAGCCGCCCTGACACAGGCCGACGAGATTCACGCGGCCGCCGAGTTCGTCGACGCACACGTTCAGCTCGGCCAGATACTGGTCGATCTCGAGGTCCTTCATGTCCTCGGTGGCCGAGCGCCAGTCGGTCAGGTACAGACGCGTCACGCCGTGCTCGCGCAGCGTCTGCATCAGGCTCTGCCCCGGCTGGTAGTCGGCGATCATCGCGCTGTGCCCCGCGTACGGCGCATCGACGATCGTCGGCAGCCCATGTGCCGGCGCGGCCGAATAATCGCGGAACGTCATCGTCCGCAGCTCCAGCAACGGCCGGTTCGCGGATGCCAGCGCCGGATGCGCTTCGAAATGGAGCTTCTCCTCTTCCGAGAGGAAGCGGAGATTGCGCGCCGTGATCTCGGAGCCGGCCGCAAACATCGCCGTGGCGGCGGCCATCGGCCAGAAAATCGGCAGCGCGGGGGCGCTGACGGCAGGGGAAGACGTGTCGCGTGCTGTCATCGGAGGTCTCGCGAGGTCGGATACGGCATGGAAGGGATTGCGTCGTCCAGCACGCGGCGCGTGTGCCGCGCGATCATCAGGTTCTCGTCGGTCGGGATCACGTGCACCGTCACGCGCGACGCGTCGCTCGAAATCACCGGCAGGCCGGCGGCGTTCGCCGCGTCGTCGAGCACGATGCCGAGCCACGCCGCGCGGCTGCAGATCCGTTCACGCACGCGCGGCGCGTGCTCGCCGATGCCTGCCGTGAACACGAGCGCGTCGAGGCCGCCGAGCACGCCGGCCAGCGCGGCGAGTTCGCGGGCCGCGCGATAGGCGAACAGCTCGACCGCATGCGCGGCCGACGGTGCGTCGCTCGCGAGCAGCGTGCGCATGTCGCTCGACACGCCGGACACGCCGAGCAAGCCCGATTCGGCATAGATCAGATGCTCGACCTCGTCGAGCGACAGGCCGGCGTGACGCTGCAGGTACAGGATCACGCCCGGGTCCAGCGCGCCCGTGCGCGTGCCCATCGGCAGTCCGTCGACGGCCGTGAACCCCATCGTCGTCGCGACGCTGCGGCCGTTCGCGAGCGCACACAGGCTCGCGCCGTTGCCGAGGTGCGCGACGACCGTCCGTTGCCGCCCCCACGACGGATCGAGTGCCGCGAGCGCCGTCGCGATGTACTCGTACGACAGCCCGTGAAACCCGTAGCGCACGATGCCCTGCTCGGTCAGCGCGCGCGGCAGCGCGAACTCCCGTTCAAGCGCCGGTACCGTCGCATGGAACGCGGTGTCGAAACACGCGACCTGCGGCAGGTTCGGCGCCACGGCGGCAACCGCGCGGATCGCGTCGACGTGATGCGGCTGGTGCAGCGGCGCGAGCGGCGAAAGCGACGCGATCGCATCGAGCACGCGCGCATCGATCCGCACCGGCGCGGTGAAATACGGACCGCCATGCACGACCCGGTGCCCGACGCCGTCGAACGCGGCCTCTCGCCCGACGTGAGCGGCGAACCACGTGTGCAGCGCCTCGATCGCGCCTTGATGCCCCGGTCGCGCGACGGCGCTGTCGGCGAGCACCTCGCCGTGCGCATCGGCCACGAACAGATGCGGTGTGCCATGCAGGTTCTCGACCTGCCCGTGCAGGCCCGCATCGAGCGAGCGATCCTCGTGCGTGTCGTAGACCGAGAACTTGAGGCTCGACGAGCCGGCGTTGAGCACCAGGACGGGATGTCGCATCGCGGCGCCGTCAGTGCGTGCCGGCCGCAACCGCCGGCGTGGCCACGGGCGCCGCCGCCGCCGCGACGAGCGCCGCGACCGCGCAGCTCGCCAGGCGCGTGCGTTCGCTGTCGGCGCGACTCGTCAGGATCACCGGCACGCGCGCGCCGAGCACGATGCCGGCCGCATCGGCATTCGCCAGGAACGTCAACTCCTTCGCGAGCATGTTGCCGGCCTCGAGGTCGGGCGCGACGAGGATGTCCGCATCGCCCGCGACCTCGGAACCGAGATGCTTGAGGCGCGCGGCCTCCGGGCTGATCGCGTTGTCGAACGCGAGGGGCCCGTCGAGCAGCGCGCCGGTGATCTGGCCGCGCTCGGCCATCTTGCACAGCGCGGCCGCGTCGAGCGTCGACGGCAGCTTCGAGCTGACCGTCTCGACCGCCGACAGGATCGCCACCTTCGGCCGGGCGATGCCGAGCGCGTGCGCGAGATCGATCGCGTTCTGCGCGATGTCGGCCTTCTGCTCGAGCGTCGGACGGATATTGACGGCCGCGTCGGTGATGAACAGCGGCTTGTGGTAAGTCGGCACGTCCATGATGAACACGTGGCTCAGGCGCCGCCCGGTGCGCAACCCCGTATCGGCGCGCACCACCTCCGCCAGCAACTCGTCGGTGTGCAGGCTGCCCTTCATCAGCGCCTGAGCGTCGCCCTCGCGCACCAGTTCGACGGCGCGTGCCGCCGACGCATGACTGTGCGGCGCATCCACGAGCCGATAGCCGGACAGGTCGACACCGAGCGTCGCGGCGAGCATCGTGATGCGCGCCACCGGGCCGACCAGGACGGGCACGACGATACCGGCCCGAGCGGCCGCGGCCGCCGCATGCAGCGATACCTCGTCGCAAGGATGCGCGACCGCGACCGTCACCGGGCGTAACGCGCGGCAACGCGCAATCAGCGCTTCGTATTTCTGATGCGTGCGCAACTCGGTCATCGACTGCCCCTTTGCAAGGATCACGTGAACGGATTCTGGTGCGGGACCGGGCGACGTCGTTTGATTTCAGTCAATCGTTTCAGGTGAAGTCCCGATAGCATGAAGCCGCACGATGACATCCGGATGGCCCCGACGCCCCTCCCTGACATGCACATACGCGAAATCCGCTCGAAGATCGCCAGTACCTCGTCCACGCGCAAGATCACCAAGGCGATGGAAATGATGGCGCGCACCAAGATGGCGAGCGCGCAGCGACGCGCGCGTGAGTTCCGCCCGTACGCGGCGCGCATCGGCGCGATGGCGGAACGCGTGCTGCGCGACCGTCCCGACTACGTATCGGCGCTGATGGCGCGACGCGATACCGTGCGCCGCGTCGGCCTGATCGTCGTCAGCACCGATCGCGGGCTCTGCGGCCCGCTCAATGCGCGGCTGCTGGTCGAATGCGTGGATGCGCTCGAACGCTGGGACCGGGCCGGCGTCGCATGCGAACTGAGCGTGATCGGCGCGCGCGGCATCGCGCCGCTGCTGCGCCACGGCGCGACCATCACGGCGCGCGCGAGCGGCCTGGCCGCCGAGCCGCACTTCGAGCAGTTGCTCGGAGCGCTGCTCGTGCCGCTGACCGCGTTCGTCAACGGCGAGCTCGACGAAGTGCACGTCGCGTACAACCGGCTGACGAGCCCGCTCGCGTACGAACCGCGCATCGATGCGATGCTGCCGATCGCGGGGCTCGACACCAGCGCGCCGACCGACGGCGCGGCCGCGTCCGATTATCTGTACGAGCCCGCGCCCAAACCCGTCGTCGACACGTTGCTGCTGCGCTACGTCGAGGCGATGCTCTATCAGGCCGTCGTCGAGAACTACGCGTGCGAGCAATGCGCGCGGATGTTCAGCATGCAGACCGCGACGGACAACGCCGACCGCGTGTTGCGCGAACTGAGGCACCTGTACCAGAAGACGCGACAGGCGCAGATCACCACCGAGCTGTGCGAAATCGTCGCCGGCGCGGCGGCGGTCTGAAGGAGTCGCATGAAGACGTCGATGAGGCTCGACATCGTGAGCGTGGAAGCGGTGCTGTATGCCGGCGACGCGCATTTCGTCGTCGTTCCGGGGGAAAGCGGAGAACTGGGGATCTATCCGCATCACGCGCCGCTGCTCACGCGGATCCGGCCGGGCGTCGTGATGCTCGTCGATGCGCCGACCGGCGAGCATCGCCGTCTCCTCGTCGCGGGCGGTGCGCTGGAGGTCAGCCGCGACGGCGTGACGCTGATCGCCGATCACGCATTGCGCACGCCCGAACTCGACGATCTGCGCGCACGCGAAGCGCGGCATGCGGCCGACGACTGGCGCCAGCGCTACGCGCACGAAAACCGGCGCGCGTTCGATTTCGCGTCGGCCCGCACGGAATTGATGGATGAGATCCGGCGCTTCTTCGCGCTGGCACTGCGGCAACCCGCATCGCGGGAGTGACCTGATGGCAGTAGTGAGAAGCACGGCATCGCAATTGGACGGGATTTTTCCATCGCCCACCATTATTTTTGTTTTGGACCTTGGTCCGCGAAAGTCTCCCCGCCCTTCCTCGACGCTGGAGCAGCCCGAACAGCCCGAGCGGGTCTGCATGAAGACGCAGCGCGAAAACGCCGTTCGCAGGGGGGGCGATTTCCGCCGAATCCCGGCCCGGAACGGCCGCCGCCCGGCTCACGCGTGCGGCAACGCATCCGCTTCGTCTGCCAGCCTGCCGAGCGGCACGAAAATGTAGCCCTTCCCGCGCACGGTGCGAATGTAGCGATAATCGCCGACCGCCTGCTCGACCAGGTTGCGCAGCCGGAAGATCAGCACGTCGAGCCCGCGCTCGGAGCGCCCGGCCACGCTCAGCCCCAGCAGCGCGAGAATCTCCGCGCGCGACAGGACGCGCATCGGCTGCGAGATGAACAGCGCGAGCAACGCGAATTCGCTGGCACGCAGCCCGAGGTCCTGTCCCGCGCGGGTGGCGCGCCGCGTGACGAAATTCACCTCGATGTCGCCGAATGCATACGATTCGGGATTCACCGGCGCGCGCACCGACACGGGACGGTTCGGCGCGTAGCGGCGCATCGCGCTGCGCACGCGCGCGATCAGTTCCATCGGGTCGAACGGCTCCACCAGATAGTCGTCCGCGCCGATTTCGAGCGCAACGACCTTGTCGAGCACCTGCGCGTCGCGGCTGATCACGATCACCGGCATGTCGTGACCGGCGCGCCGCAGCGCACCGAGCGCCATGTAGAACGTCGTGGCCGGCCGTTCGACCCGCATCACGATCAGGGTGGGCGGCGTGGCCGTCACGTGCGCCAGCAGCCGCGACGCGTCGTCGAGCGCCGACGTGGCGATCTGGCAGCCGCGCAGGAGCGCGCGGATCCGGTCGCCCATGCGCGGATCGGGCTCTACGACAAGAACGTGGGTGGCCATGGAAAATCGTCCAGCACGACGGCCCGCACGGCATATCGCGACGTCACGCCGGCCCGCCTTCCGGCCGGAGCGGCCGGGCGCGGCCTGCACGAACCCGCGAACGTGCGGCGCAGCCAACTACACATGCATGCAGCAATCGAGACTCGTCAGTAAATAGCTCAGGCTCTTGCGGATCGACGCCTCGACGTCCCGCACGTCGCGGGCCGCGGGCGACTGGCCGAGCAGCGTCGCGACGATGTCGAGCGCTTCCCACGGATGCCGGTCGTCGTAGTCGGCATGCAGTTTGAGCCAGCGCATCGCGCGATGCCGCACGGCCGGGTCGAACTGCCGTTCATACGGCGATGCGCACAGCAACGCGCTCCACTCGCCGGTCACGCCTTCGATCGCGTAGTTGGTCGCGGCGATGCTCGGCGCGAGCGCGTCGGCGCTGCTGCTTTTCCAGCACCAGTGGCTCAGCGCGAATCCGTCCAGCGGCGCATCGCCGTGCAGCAGCATGTCGATCGTCACGCCCGATTCCGCAGCCCAGTTGGCCCAGTGATCGACGTGGTTCTGCTCGACGCGGATATTGCGGATCAGATAGCGTCGCGCCTTCTCGTCGCCGCGCGACCGATAGGCCGCGGTCTTCACCAGGTTCATCGCCATGTATTCCGGAAACTGGCTGACCACCGCCCAGCCGGTGACGAAGAACGCGCGCAGTTGCGACGCGCGCAGCGTCCCGCCGCTCATCGCCGCGAACACCGGATGCGCTCGGACACGGGCCTTCAGCTCGTCGGTCGCGCCGACCACGTCGCGCAGCCAGGCCGGATAGTTCGTCAGGTCCATCAGGTCGCCGGTCAGTTCAAATGGAGCACTCATGCGTTCGTTCCTCGCTTGGTTCAATGGAATCCCCCTTCCTGCCAGGGTGCGGGGCGGCTGAAGTAGTAGCCCTGGCAATAGTCGACGCCCAGCGCGCGAAGCATCTCGGCCGTCGCCTCGTCCTCGACGTGCTCGGCGACGGTGCGGTACTGCATCACGTGAGCGATGTCGTTGATGGCGGACGCGATGCCGCGCTTGACGCTGTCGGACGTCATGGTCGCCACGAGGCCGCCGTCGATCTTCAGGTAGTCGATCGGCAACTGGCGCAGATACGAGAACGACGACATGCCGGCGCCGAAGTCGTCGAGCGCGAAGCGGCAGCCGAGGTCGCGCAGCTCGTGCATGAAACGCGACGCGACCTCCAGGTTGCGGACCGCGCTCGTCTCCGTGATCTCGAAGCACAGCAGCGTCGGGTCCAGTCCCGACGCCGACAGCTCGGCGATCGCGAACTCCACGAAGCGCTCGTCGGTGATCGACATCGCCGACAGGTTCACGTTGTATTCGACGTACTGGCGCCGTTCGAGCCGCGCGAGCCGCCGAATCACGTTACGCACGACCCAGCGGTCGATCATCGTCATGTGGCCGTAGCGCTCGGCGGCCGGCAGGAAGACCGGCGAGATCAGCTTGCCGTCGGCGTCCGGGATGCGCAGCAGGATCTCCGCGCGCTCCTGCGCGCCGTGCGCCGGCTGGATCGGCACGATGCGTTGCGCATACAACTGGAACGAATTCGTTTCGAGCGCCGTCTTCACGCGGCGGCTCCACTGCATGTGATACGCCTGACGTCCCGAGTTCATGTCGCGCGAATCCGCGACGTGCACGCGGTTGCGGCCGCGGTCCTTCGCGATGTAGCACGCGATGTCGGCCATCTGCATCGCCTTCTCGACACTCTCGGGCCGACAGGCGAGATCCAGCACGCCGATGCTCACGCTGATCTTGAACGGCTCGCCCTCCCACAGGAACGTGAAATCCTCGAGACACGCGCGGATGCGCTCGGCCTTGCCGTCGTCCGGCGAGCCGTTGCGGCCGGCCGGCAACAGGATGCCGAATTCGTCGCCGCCCAGCCGGCCGAACACGTCGTCGTCCGCGAGACAGCGCGCGAACACCGCGGTCGCGTCGCGCAGCAGCGCATCGCCGGCCGCGTGCCCGCACACGTCGTTGACTTCCTTGAATCCGTCCAGGTCGAGAACCATCAACATGCCGCCGCCGCGGTGGGTCAACGCGTCGCCCAGGCGCTGTTCGAACGCGGTGCGATTGATCAGGCCGGTCAGCGCATCGTGCGACGCCTGCCAGGTCAGTTTCTCGATCAACTGGTATTCACGCGTCATGTCGCGCAGGATCAGCACGTAACCGACGCAGCGGCCCGCGGCGTTGTCCATTCTCGACAGCGATGCGCGCACCGACACCGCCGCGCCGCACACGCGGATCAGGTCGAGATCGCGGGTGAACGTGTGATCGCCGCTGTTGCTGAGCGACGCGAGCAGCTTGATCGACATGCCGGTCGACGTATCGATCAGGTCGAGCACGTCGTTGATCGGCTTGCCGACACACAGCCGCGACGGCGCGCCGAGCAGCTGCTCGGCCGCCGGATTGACGGTCTCGATGCTGCGCGTGAGGCCGATCGTGACGATCGCATCGGCCACCGAGCGCAGCGCCGCTTCCGCGAACGCCTGGCTACGGTCCAGCTCGGTCTGCATCGACGCCTGCTGGCGCTGCGCGCGGCTCGCCCATCGCACCGACAGCAGGACGATCAGCAGCGAGGCCGCGACGTACGACAGGAACAGCTGGATGACGGCCGAACGGAATTCGGCGCTCAGTTCGTCGGAAAAGCGTTTCGGCAGCGGCTCGATGTGCGAGTTGAAGTCCCAGACCGCGCGGTTCAGGCGGCTCGTGCGTCGAACGTCGTCCGCCCGCACGGACGCGCGCAGCGCGTTCGCGATCGCGCGCAGGTTGACCAGTTGCCGGTCCGCGTCCTCCCAGTATTGCAACGCGGCGTTCAGGCGCGCGAAGCTGCTCAGGATCGGATAGAACCACACCACCGCGACCGCATCGACGGGATTGATGCCCGCGTCGATCAGCGCCTGGCGCGCCGCGCGGTGGTCCGGCGGCACGCTGATCATCGCGCGGCGGGCGACACCGAGAAACGTGAGGGTGCGGTCAACCGCCAGGTAATCGTCGAACAGCTTTTCGTCACCGGTCTGTCCGTAGCGGGTCAGCAGGATGATCTCGTCCTTCTGCGCCTTCGACCAGCTGCTTTCGCCGCCGACGTACACGCGCAGCGACATGATCACGATCAGGCTGACCGCGACGAACCCGGCCAGCGCGACGATCACGACGACGATCGGCAGGATGCCGAGCGCCGGACTCCATGGCCACACGTGAAACGAGCTGCGCTGACTCTGGAGCTTCGAAATGTTTTCCATACCTGATTGACTGCTTTTCTGATTCTTCTCGATACCGCCGGCCAGCCGCGTCGCGACGCGTCTTGCGCCCGGATCTCGCCCCTTCCCTGCGCGCGACGCGCCGGCGCACACGCCGTCGCGGCGGCACGCCGGTGCCGGCCGCGCGGCAGGAGGCTGCGGCCACTAGGTCGTCCGGACGCGTCGCGACAGCCCGACACCGGCCCCGGTACCGGCATCGATCGCGAGAATGCGGCGCGTTTCGTCGCGGATGACCCGATGGCAGTCGCAGCCCTGCCCTTCGAGACGGGCGAGATCCGTCAGCACGATGGCGCCGCGATGCTGATGGATCAGGCCGAGCTCGTGGAGCTGTCGCACGGTATCCGTGATGGTCTCGCGGCGCACGCCCAGCATCTGCCCCAAAGTGCCGTGCGTGACCGGGATTTCGATGCTCCGCGAGCGCTCGTAGGCAATCAGCAGCCAGCGGCCCACCTGATGTCGCATCACGTGATGGCGGCTGCAGAACATGACCTGCGACGCCTGCGCCAGCACCAGCTGCATCCGCACGAAGACCTGCCGCCTGATCGCCGTCGATGCATCGCACGCGTCGACGAAGCGGCGCGCATGCAGCCGATACGCGAATCCGCCGTGATAGACGACGACGCGGCGCTGCATCGTGCTGCCGATCACGTCGTCGCACACGATGCCTTCGCGGCCGATCTCCGTCACGCCGAGCGTCGTCTTGCCGCCTGTCGTGTATTGAAGCGAAATACCCGCCGTCACCGGAAAGTAGACGGCCTCCAGATTCTCGCCGGCGTCGCACAGCAGCTGGCCGGTCTTGAGATTCGAAAGCATCAAATGAGGCGCCAATTCCGCGCGGCTAATTCCGTCGAGCGCAGACAGGAATTGATTGGCACCAAGCGCATGCGGCAACTCGATGACATTGTCGGCCTGATGTATCACGGTGCACCTCGTACGTTGTATTGCTGCCCCTCGGCCACCGAATCTTCATGCAGCGTTAAAACGAACCGGTTTTCCGGTTTTGCCGTTTTCCTTACGGTCTAATTAAACAAAAAGGTATCACGCAGCCCTGTCGTTCGCGCCACTCCGGCTTTGTTACATGAAGTAATTTGACAGTTTCAGGTGTTTCCCGAGGATATTTGCATGGTCAATCAATTATCGGCGATTTAAATGCCTCCCTTGAAAAGGCACCTTCCCGGAGAATCATTGAAAATTCCGAATAGTGGCCAATGCAATGGAATGCAGTTAATCCTGAAAATAAAAATCATTCCCCCATCGAAATAATGCGGACTGAGTGACATATCCCACACTTCTCCAACGGAGAACGTGGAAGATCCATGACGGCGCCTGCCCGGGATGCCGGCGCCGGGCGGTTATCGCGCGCGCTGGCGAGCGGTGATGTCCGCGCTGTCCGCGTCCAGCGACGCGGCGCGCAGTGCGTCCGCCGGATCCGGAAAATCGCGCCGCAGCAATTGCGCGAGCTGGGCATCGCGCGCATCGGGCCCAAGCTGTTGCGCGGCGAGCCGCTCACGTTCGGCCGCATGGTCGCGATAGCGCGCCTGCCACGCATCGTCGTCCTGCCGCAGCCGTACGACGCGTGCCGCGACGTCGGCGCCGAGCTGCGCACGCAGCGCATCGGGCGTCGCGCGCTGCGCGTCGAGCCGTGCAACCGCCTCGCGCTGCCGCGCGAGCCGCTCATGCGCATCGCGCATGTCCGGCGGCAACGACTGGTCGAGCGCCGCAATGCGTTCGCGCTTCTGCGCGTCGCTCAATGCCGGGTCGCGCGCAATCCGGATCCGGTCGAGGTCGTCATGCTGCTGCCGGAACTCGTCGGCGAAGAACGGCGCGCTCCAGTCGCCGAGCCAGCGGCTCGCGAGTGCCGCCCGTCGCTCGAGCTGGCCCGCGAGCGCGTCCGGATCGATACGCATGCCGGGCTGCACGGCGCCCGGCTGCGCATCGAGCGCGGCGAGACACGCGCGATAGCGCGGCCACAGGTCGAGCGCTTCGCGCTGTGCCTGCCCGCCGATCGGCTGCGCGGCGACCTCCCGCGCAACCAGCGCGTCGAGCGCGTCCGGCGTCAGGTCGTGCTGCGCGAGCAGGAAGTAATCGAAGAATTCCCGCACCGCACGCCGTTTCGCGAGACGCCCGTCCGGCCCGAGCGGCAGGCGCGGCGCGCGCGAGCCCGCCAGCGACGCGGGCGGCGCGACGTCGGACGCGGCAGGCACGGGCCGCGGCACCGCCGCGTCGGGCACCACGACGCGCGCGGCAGGCAGCGCAGCGGCTTGCGGCGACGCCGCCGGCCGGTCGAGCGCATGCCATACCGCCGTGGCCGCGAGCACGCCGACGGCGCCATGGAGCACGGTGCGAGACAGCATCGTCCGGACCGTCATCGCTCAAACGCCCTGCAGCTTCAGCCGGTTCGCATGCACGCGCAGCGCGGCGACCGGATCTTCCGCATACGCGCCGCGGATGCCGAGCAACTGATTGATCGCGTCGAAGTGATTCCAGTGGTAGCGCGTCGAGATCACCGTGCCGAACAACGAACTGCAGGTCGACGTGAAGCCGTCGTTCGGCCCCGCGCCGGCCAGCGCCATCACGTTGCCGGCCGTCAGGAACACGAGCGTCGACGGATCCAGCAGATTCGCCGGATCGATCACCGGAATCACGCTGGTATCGACGGCGCCCGTCACGATGCCGAGCAGCGACACCGGCTGATATGCGGTGCCGCTCCATGAATACAGCAGGTGTACGTTGCCGCCGATCGTCTCGGTCGGCGCGCCGGTGCGACAGGCACCGGCGCCGAGGCCGGGGCTCGGGAACAGCTGGTTGAACCGCGTGGTTCGCGCCGTGCCGAGTGCGTCGAGCGCGGCGATCGCATCCTGGTTCGTGTTGTGCGTGTCGCTGGTCAGGATGCCGAACAGGTTCAGCAGCGCACCGAACACCGGCGTCGAGATGCCCGTCGGGTCGAGCTTCAGCGCGGCGAGCACGAAGTCGGCGAACTGCGAGCCGCGGTGCGGCGTCGCGATCGTCGTGACCGACGCGACGAGCGCGGGCGCGACCGACGCCACGTAGCGCGACGTCAGCCCGCCCTGGCTGTGTCCGATTAGGTTCACCTTGGCCGCGCCCGTGACCGCCAGCACCTGCTTCACATAGGCGAGCAGTTGCTCGCCGCGCCCGTTCGGGCCGAGGTCGCTCTGGAACCCCGACAGGTCGGCGACGTAGACCGTCGCGCCATGCCGCTGCAGGTCCGCCTGCATCCCGTACCAGTACGGCACCACGCCGAAATAGTCGTCGGTGCCGGTCAGGCCGTGCACGAGAATGATCGGATAGCGGGTCGCCGCATAGTCGTCGAGCGCGGCGCCGGCCGCTGTCTGCGCACGCGCCGCGGGTGCGGCCAGGCCAACGCCGGCGAGCAGCGCGGCAGCGGCCAGGAACCGCGCGCACGCGCGCGCAAGGCGTCGCAGCGGCACGGCGCGCCGAGCGATATCGATGTCGATGTCATGCATGCGCGTTCCCCATGGTTGCGTGAGCGGCCACGCGCCGCTGCCACGCGATGAACAACGGCGCGCCGACGACTTCGAGCACCGTGAAGCCGACGAACGGCGGCCACGGCAGCCCGAGCGTCGCGAGCGAAATCAGCCGTCCGATGCCGCCGAGGAAGATCATCGTCCACAGCGTCGCGAACAGTCGCCCCTGGCGCTCGATCCCCGGAATCACCGAGAACGCCGCGAGGCCGAGCCCGAGCCAGACGCCCGCGTAGAAGCGCAGGTTGCCGTCCAGCGTCGCGTCGGCCGGCAGTGCGAGGCCGAGCGACGCGTACAGCGGATCGTGGATGCCCATCATGCCGAGCACCCCGGTGATCGACGGGACCAGCGCAAGCACGGCGGTCGCCGTCTGAAGCGCGCGTTTGCTCATTCGAAACCTCCTTGCGTCATCGATAGAAAATGCCCAGCACCTGCACGCTGGTCGACTCCGGCATCGCACCGAAGCGGCTCCACGACGGCCCGCCCTGATGCAGCCACTGCAGCGCGACGTCGAACCGGTCGAAGCGCCGCCGCAGCTCGACCCAGTATTGCCGGCCGCCGCCGAGATCGGCCTGCATGAAGCCCGACAGATCCAGACGGCGCACGCCGATATTGCGCCATGCCGCCATCAGGAACACGCCGTGACGGGTTTGCAGCTCCTGCGCGGCGATCGACGTCTGCACCGCACTGCCCCAGGCGACCGGGTTCGCGCGCTGCAGCGCGCGCCATTGCGCGGCGTCCGCGCCGCCGCCGTTGCTCTGGAACTCGGCACTCAGCGACAGGTCGATCGGCAACGTCCAGGTCGCGCCCACCGACGAGCTGGTGCGGAACGCGCTGTCGCCGGCCGCACCGGTCGCGCGCGCGATCAGCGAGCGCCGGTAGCCGCCCGCCCATTCGACGTAGGCGACCACCGAGTTGCCGAGCAGCACGCTCAGGTTCTGGCCGAACTGCGGCGCCTGCCCGCTTTCGCCGTAGACGATCCATTGCGGCTGGATCGCCGTGCTGAGCCGCTGGCTCGCGACCAGCATCCAGCGATCGACGCCGTTGGTACGCTGCAGGTCGGACGATGCGGCCGGGTCGCCCGGCAGGCTGCGGCGCTCGAGCCGCGGCGACAGCAGCGCCGCGAGCGAGCCCGTGTCCCACACCTGCTGCGCGCGCAGCGCGACCGTACCGAGCCGGTTCGTGTGGCGGCTGTCCGGATCGGGCGGCACGTCGAGGCTCACCGCGCCCGCGCGAAAGAAGTCGGTCGGGTTGTAGCCGATCGCCGCGCCGAGCCGCTCGTTGACGCGCCCCGCGTCGACAACGAACGTCGGCGCCGCGCGCCAGCTCGCGTACGCCTCCTTCACGAGCGTCACGTCGCGCGACGACGTGCGCGAGGTCCCGAGCGGATCGAACCGGTCGAAGCGCATCGAGAAGTGCGCGGCGAACGTCGGCGTCAGCCACTGCCCGTACTCGAATTCGACCGACAGCTGGTTGCGCCCGGCGTGCGCGCCGTCGCGATAGCGGCTCGCACGCAACGCGTCCTGCACGTCGAGCTTCCACGGCTTCGCGGTATCGGCCGGCGCGGTGGCGGACCGGTCGGCGAGATCGAGCGCCGCGGCATCGGCCGCATCCACGCCGCCCGCCCCGCTCGTCGCCTCCGCGCCGGCCGGCGCCGCACGCGCGAGCGCCGGCAGCAGCACGAACGCGAGCGCGGCGACCCGACATCGACGCCGCGCCGTCATTGCGCCTGGAAGCGGGACAGGTAGTCGCGCTGCAGCCATGCATCGGGAATGTCGCGCCATGCGTAGTCGGAGAAACGCATGACCGTGACCCAGTTGCTGTCGAGCCCGTCGATGATGACCGTCTCCGTCGGCCGCTCGACGCCGAGCTGCATCGTGTAGCGCCGGTAGAACGCGGTCTTCAGCAGCCGGTCGCTTTCCGAATAGAAGCGCGCCTTCAGCGGCCGGTTGTTCGCCGCGTCGATCCAGATCTCGATGCGGCGGTACGTGAGCCCGTCGCCGTGGCCGGTGAGCCCGAGCCGGTAGGCGCGGCGGGTCTGCCGGTCGCCGTCGGCGATGTCCTCGACGCCCTTCAGCTCGGCCGTGTAGTCGTGCGCGAGATTGACCGTCACGACGTCGCCGTTAGCGGCCTGCCCGAGCAGCCGCTGGTCGGGCGAGATTCGCACGCTCGCCTGGTTCGCGGGATCGTAGAACCACAGGTCGTTGCCGTTCTTCAGCATCAGCTTGCCCGTGTCGCGCGCCGGCGCGACGAAGCGCACCAGCGTGCGGAACGCGCCGCCCGGCGCGTCGGGCTTCGAATAGATCGACAGCGTATTGCCGTCCACCTGCTTGCCCGACCGATACTCGATCAGCGTCGCGGTCAGCACGAACGATTTCGCCGGCGCGCGGATCGCGTCGCTCGCCGCGAGCACCTTCTGCGGATCGGGCGCCGGCTGCGCGTGCGCGGCGCCGGCCAGGAACGAAAGACTCAGACAGCATGAAACGAACAGGCGACGCACGTGCGCTCTCCCGAAAGTGAAATGAACGAAAATGACCGCATCCGCACGGCGTCACACATGCCGCAGCGCATCGACGATCGACAGCCGCGCCGCGTGCCGCGACGGCAGCCACGCGGACAGCCCGGCCACGCATGCGAGCCCCGCGAACGTGACCGCGATGGTTCGCCACTCGCCCCACACGCGCACCGTGAGCGCGACCGCGTCGATGCGCGCGGGCGGCGTCCAGGCCAGCCCGCTGTGATTGACGGCCGCGGCAATCGCGAGCGCCGCCAGCACGCCGAGCGATGCGCCGGCCACGCCGAGCAGCGCGCCCTCGCAGACGAACAGCGCCTGAATGCCGCCGCGCCGCATGCCCATCGCGCGCAGCGTGCCGATTTCGACCGTGCGCTCGATGATCGCGGTGCTCATCGTGTTGCTGATCACGAACAGCACGATCGCGCTGATCAGCACGAACACGAAGCCGAAGATCACCGAGAACATCCGGTTGGTCTGGTCGTAGAACGGGTTCAGCGTCGCGAAATCGACGACGTCGAGCGGCTGGCCGTCGAAGCCGCCGCGCAGCAGCTGCTCGATGCGCGCGCGCGCCGCCGGCAGATCGGCCGTGCGCGCGAGCTGGATCTCGAGCGCGGTCGCGCGCGGTTCGGCGCCGCCGTATACGAGCCGCTGCGCCTGCGGCAGGCGCACCGCGAGATATACGTCGTCGAGCTCCTTCACGCCCTGCTGCTCGGCCTTCACGACCGAGAAGCGGCCGACGTTCGGCGCGCCGCCCGCGCTCGCGGTCAGCACCTCGATGTGGGTTGCGCCGTCGCCGGCCGGCTGCGAGCCGGCCTCGCCCTGCGCGAGCGCGAGCACGTCGGCCGGCGCACTCGCGTCCGGGCCGGCGGCGGCGGGCGCGGCCGGCCCCGGCGGCGCATCGCGGCAGTCCGCCACGTGCAGCGGCCCGCACAGATGCAGCACGCGCGCGACGCCGAGACCGACCACCGCCGCGTCGTCGGCGCTGCCGCGCAGCGCGAACGCGCGCGGGCGCAGCGGAAAACCGTAGGCGTTCCACTGCTGCATCCGGTACTGGTCGTCGGGAATCGCGCCGAATCCCATCACGGTGCGCGACACGCCGGCCGCGAAATTGCCGGCGATGCCGCCGAACTGCAGCGTCGGCGTGACGACCTGCAGCAGCGGCGCGAGCTGCGGGTCGCGCCGCAGGAGGTCGATCAGCGCCGCATAGCGGCGGATCCCGTACGCGGCCGGATCGCCCGTGCCGTACAGGTAATAGCCCTGCCGCTGGATCTGCAGATGGCCGCTGCGCTGCACGAAGTCGGTTTGCAGTCCGAGCGTGATGTCGCGGCTGAAACCGCCGAACAGCAGGATCGCACTGACGCCGACGATCATCGCGAGCAGCGTGGTCAGCGAGCGCCGGCGGTTGCGCTGCAGGTTGCGCAGCGCGAGCATCAGCGTATGGATCATCGGCACACCTCCTGCGCCACCGTGCCGTCGCCGGCCCGTTCCCGGCCGACGATGCGGCCGTCGAGAATCCGGATCACCTCGTCGGCGACGCTCACCACCTGCGGATCGTGCGACGACACGATGAACGACACGTCGCGCTCGCGCTGGATCGTGCGCATCAGCGCGATGATCGCGTGGCCGGTGGCGCTGTCGAGGTTCGCGGTGGGTTCGTCCGCCAGCACCATCGCGGGCTCGGCGGCCAGCGCCCGCGCGATCGCGACGCGCTGGCGCTGGCCGCCCGACAGCTGGCTCGGCCGGTGCCGTCCCTTGTCGGCCAGCCCGACCGCGTCGAGCAGGTCGCGCACGCGCGCCGCGCGCCGGGCCGGCGCCCAGCCCGCCATCAGCAGCGGGTACTCGACGTTCTCGTACGCGGACAGCACCGGCAGCAGGTTGAAGGTCTGGAACACGTGGCCGACATGGCGCGCGCGGAAATCGGACAACGCATCGTCGGACAACGACGCGGTATCGTGGCCCGCGATCGTCACGCGCCCGCTGTCGGGACGGTCGATGCAGCCGATCATGTTCAGCAGCGTCGTCTTGCCGCTGCCCGACGGGCCGCTCAACACGGTGAAGCGCCCGGCCTCGAGCGTCGCCGACACGTCGGCGAGCCCGGTCACGCGCACGCTGTCGAGCAGGTAGGTCTTCGACAGGTGTTCGACGTTCACGAGGCTCATGACGCACCTCCCGCGCGCACGGGCGCCGCCGGGGCCGCCGGCGCGGCGCGCGCATCGGTGCCGGCCGCGCCCGGCACGGCCGGCACGGCCGGCAGGCCGCGTATCAGCCGCCGCAACTGCAGCCGGTAGGCGAAATGCTCGACCTCGATCACGTGCCGCGGCGTGCGATGGAACGCGATGCCGCCGCTCCAGTCGGACCGTCCGCGCCGGATCAGCCGGTCGACGTGCGCGGCCTTGCGCGGCGCCGCGTCGCGCGCATGCAGATAGCGTGCGAGCAGCTGCGCCTGGTAGTCCATCAGCGGCCAGTTGCCGGTCGACGTCTGGAACAGCCCAATGAAGAACAGGTCGCGATGCTGCGCGTCGAACATGTTGAGGTACAGCGACGGCTGCTGCTTGTGCCATTGCAGATGCGCCTGGTCGATGAACGGAAAGCTCGGTTGATAGCCGGTCGCGTAGACGATCACGTCGACCGGCTCCTCGCGGCCGTCGGCGAATACGACGCGATCGCCCTTCAGTTCGCGCACGTCGGGCCGCGCATCGAGATCGCCGTGGCCGAGGCGGTAGAACAGCGTCGAATTGATGATGAAATGCGATTCGAACAGCTTGTGGTCGGGCTTGCGCAGTCCGTAGTCCTCCGGCTGCCCGGCCGTCGTCAGCCGCAGCAGCCGCTCGCCGAAGAAGCGGCGCGCCCACAAAGGCATGCGCAGCCGCAGCGGCCATTCGGCCCACTGGTCCGCCGGTATCCCGAACAGGAATTTCGGCCAGTAGTAGTAACCGCGCCGCGTGCTGTGGAACACCGCGCGCGCATGATGAGACGCCTCGACCGCGATGTCGCAGCCCGAATTGCCCGCGCCGACCACGAGCACGCGCCGGTCACGAAAGATCTCCGGCGTACGGTATTGCGACGAATGCAGCTGCAGCCCGTCGAAGCGGCCCGGATAGTCCGGCAGTTGCGGATGCGACAGATGCCCGTTGCAGACGATCACGCCGCGATAGGTGCGCACTTCGCCGCGATCCAGCTCGACGCGCCACCCCGAGCCGCCGTCGACCGGCGCGATCTCGAGCACCGAGCGGCCGAACTCGATCCGCTCGTACACGCCGAAGCGCCGCGCGTACGCACGCAGGTACGCGAGCGCCTGGTCGCCGCGCGCATACGTCGGGTAGTCGTCGGGAATCGGAAAATCGGTGTATTCCGAGAACCGCTTCGAGCTGATCATGTGAATCGAGCGATACACCGCGCCGCTCGGCCGGCCGTAGTACCAGTTGCCGCCGACGTCGTCCTCGCGCTCGATCACGTCGAAGCCGATCCCGGCCGCGAGCAGGTTCTTCGCGGCGGTGATTCCCGCCGCGCCCGCGCCGATGATGCAGTACCGCGCGCCGTCGTTGCGCTCCGTCATGGTGGATCTCCCCTTTCCGTTCAAAGAGCCGGCGCGGCCGCGGCCTGCGTGCCGGTCGCGCCGGCCAGCCGCGCGTCGCGCAGATCGGCGATCGATGCGCCGCCGCGATCGGCGATCGCGAAGCGGCCGTCCGGATAGCGCAGCAGCAATTCGGCGTCGGCGGCGCACGCGGCGCCGAATGCGATGCCGCCGATGCGCCACGTGCGCGGCGGCTCGCCGTCTGCGGGCCACGCGCCGAGCAGCACGCGCAACACGTTCTCCAGATGATTGACCGGCAGCCATACCTGCGGGCACGGCGCCGCGTCGCGCGCGTCGCCGTCGCCCGGCGCGCGCCACAACGTATCGGCGTCGGCGGCCCTGACCTGCGCGATGCCGCCGCGCCAGTCCGCATCGGGCAGCAGGTCGCCGCGCCAGATCGCGTACACGGCCGGCCGGACCGCATCGTCCTGCCCGTCGTGCGGCAGCGGCACCGTCGTCCCCGCGGGCGGATGACCGCGGTACACGAACGTCGCATCGAGCAGCACGCGGCCGGCGAGCGACGCGCACCGCACCGTCACGTGCCAGCCGTCGCCGGCCGTACGGCCGGTCACGTCGGTGTCGAGCGCGAGATCGCCGTGCGCATCGAGCGCGTCGGCGAGCGCATCGAGCGCGATCGTCACGTCGGCGGCTTCATGCAGGTAGGCGCGCTCGCCGTCGGGCGGCGCAACCCAGTCGGCCACGACGCGCGCGTGCTCGAGCAGCAGCGACGCGGGCACCGCCGCGCGGCCGCCGAAGCGGAATGCGCGCGTATAGGGCGCGTTGGCCGTGCGATAGCGCGTCGAGAAAAACGCGAACGGCCGGAATCGCCGCGGCTCGCCCGCGTGGTGCCGGCGCGTCGCGAGTTCGCCGAGATTCGGCAAGCCGTCGACCGCATCGAAGCCGCGAAGCTGGATCGGCGTCAACGCACGGCCGACGGCGCCCATGTACATCGGTTCGCCGTCGCCGGGGGCCGCGGGCAGCGTGGGCGGCGCGAGCTCCGCCAGCCAGTGCCGAATGCCGTCGGCGATGCGCATCGGCGTCACATAGCGCCGCGTGACGGCGAGGTTCGTGATCATGCCGACGCCGTCCCACGTCGGCCACACGAGCGTTTTCACCGCGCGCCCGGGCGCATCGCGGCGCGCCCACCAGCCGAGCCGCGCGAGCGCCTCGTTCGCGGCCGCGTAGTCGGTCTCGCCCGTCATGCCGCCCCAGCGGCCGGTCAGCGAGCCGACGTTGACGAAGCAGTCGACACGCGGCCGCTCGCGCACGGCCGCGTACAGATTCATGAAGCCGAGCACCTTCACGCGCGCGGTACCGACGAATTCGTCCGCGGACTTGCGCGGCAACCGCACCGGCTGGTCGATCCCGGCGTTGTGGATCACGCCGCGCAGCCGCGCGCCGAATGCGTCGCACAACGCGCGCACGGCGTTCGCATCGGTCACGTCGCATACCGCGTAGCGCACCGGCAGGCCGAGCGCGGCCGCGGCGTCGAGTGACGCCTTCAGCTCGCGGCGCCGTTCGAGTTGCTGCAGCGTGTGCCGGATCGCCTTGGGCGGCCGCTCCGGCGTCGCCTGGCGCAGCAGGTCGAGCCCGTAGCGCCTGAAGCCCGCGTCGTCGAGCGCGAGCCACGGTTCGTCGCCGGCCGGCGGCGCGTCGCGGCCGGTGACGATGACCGTGCAGCGATGCCGCTTCGCGATCTCGCAGGCGGCCAGGAACCCGATGCCGCGTGCGCCGCCCGAGAACAGCACGACGTCGTCGGGGCCCCAGTCCGGCGCCGCTTGCGCCGGCAGGTCGTCGCGGGTCGCGACGAGCGTGTGGCGGCGCCCGTCGCGATGACCGACCTCGAAGCGCCCCCAGCGATACAGCTCGCGTGCGATCAACCCGTCGACGCGGCCGGTTTCGTCCGGCGCGATGTCCAGCACGCGCACGTTGCAGTTCGGCAATTCCTGCGGCAGCGTCTTCGCGAGCCCCGCCCACAATCCGCCGAGCGGCTGGACGAGCGTGTCGTCGCCGTATCCCATCAGTCCATCCAGCCAGGTCACGGCGAGATAGAACAGCCGCGACGTCGCTTCCTCCTGCACCCAGTCGCCGTAGCACGCCTGCAGCAACGCGACCGTGCGGCGCAGCGGCGCTTCCCACTGATCGCGCACGTCGAGCGAGAACGGTGCCTCGACGCCGAGATCGACGATCCCGTCGAACGGACCCGACTGGGCGACGAACGCGTTCGCGGCCGCCGCCGGATCGACGCCGTCGGCGGGGGCGAACACCGCGGGCTTCGCGCAGGCGCGCGCGAGCGCCGCCACCACGCGCTCGGCCGTGCGGCCGAGGCCGTTGACGATCGCGATCCGCTTGCCGCTCAGTTCGGCCGCCGGCCGTTCGGGCAGCGGTTCGATCTCGACCGGCCGCCACGTGAAGCGGTGGGTCGGTGCGCCGTCCACGTCTGCTTCGACGTCCATGCCGCGCCGGGCTTCGGGTGCCATCGCGTCGCGTTGCAGAAACGCCCACACGTCGGGCGGCAGCGTCGGCCCGGCAGCAGGCGCGGGCGCGGCCGGCGCCGCCACGCTTGCCGCCCGCTCGCCGCCGGCCGTCGTTGCCGGCGCACCGGTGAACGGACACGCCGTGCCGCGCGAAGCCGGCACCTGCACGTCGCGCCCGGCAGGCGCCGCGCTCGTGCGTTCGCGCGATCTCGGCCGGGCGACCAGCTGAATGCCGTCACGCGGGCGCAGCGAAATCGTCGCGCCCGTGTCGAGCGAACGACCGGACACCGCGCTCAGATCGACGTGCTGCGCGACCACCGCGATCAGCACGCGGATCTGCAGCAGCGCGGTCTGATAACCGATGCACTTGCGCATCCCGCCGCCGAACGGAAAGTACGCGTACTTGTGCCGCGTCGGCGCGTGCGATCCGAAGTTCTCCGGATCGAATGCGTCCGGGTTGGCCCACAGCGCCGGATGACGATGCGTGACGTACGGCGACATGAATACCGACGAACCGGCCGGCACGTGATAGCCGCCGATCTCGTCGTCGTCGACCAGGTCGCGCGTGAAGCCCCAGATCGGCGGATAGAGCCGCAGGATCTCGTCGACGGTCTGCACCAGATACGGCAGGCGCGCAATGTCGTCTGCCGTGGGCGCGCGACCGCCGAGCACCGCATCGAGCTCCTCGCGCAGCCGCCGCAGCACGTCCGGATGCTGCGCGAGCGCATAGAGCCCCCACGCCATCCCGCTGCCGGTCGTTTCGTGGCCGGCCAGGAACACCGTCATCACCTCGTCGTGCACCTCGCGCTCGGTCAGCGGCGCGCCCGTGTCGGGGTCGCGCGCGGCGAGCAGCAGCGCGATCACGTCGCTCGTGTCGCTGCGTCCCGCGCGATGCTCCGCGACGATCGCATCGACGATCGTGTCGATCCCGCGGCGCGCGCGTGCGATCCGGCGGTTGAACGGCGTCGGCATCCAGCGCGGCACGAAATCGTTCATGTTGCCCTGCGGCATCATCGCCTCGATGCCGAAGCGCACCGCCGGCCCGACCTCGTCCGCGTGCCGCGAGATGTCCGCGTTGAACAGCATCAACCCGAGCATGCGCAGGCTCACGCGCATCATCTCCTCGACGGCGTCGAACGGCGCGTGCGCGGGCCGCTTCAGCCAGCGCTCGACGAGCGCGAGCGCCGCGTCGCCGACGGCGGCCGTATGCGCTTCCACCTGCTTGCGGTGAAAGAGCGGCTGCACGACGCGCCGGTGACGTCGCCAGAACTCGCCGTCCGTTGTCAGCAGTCCGTCGCCGAAGAACATCTTGAAGTTGTCGTAGAAGCGGCCGCGCACGTAGTTGCGGTGATTGTCCTGCAGCACGTGCTGGACGCCGTCCGGATGCGCGAGCGCGTGCGTGAGAAACGGGCCCAGCCGGTTGCGGGCGATGTCGCCGTACTGCTGCTGCAGCTTCAGCAGCATCGTGACGGGATTGCGCTTGTATTCCGCGAGATTGCCCATCACGACGCTGCCGCGCGGGCCGGGCGCGAGACGCTTCGTGCTCATGCCGACACCTGTTCGGAAGCCGCGGGCGCGGCGAGCCGCGCATCGATCTCGCCGCGCGTGGCGAACGCGCCGGTCACGCGGTGCACGTAGCCGGTCACGATGCCCGTCACGTCGCGCATCTGCATCACGATGCGGCCGTCCGGGCGCACCGCGACGAACCGGTTGCCGCTGCTCGCCGGCCCTTCGAGCGCGAAGGCGCGCGGCGTCACGCGCAGCGCGATCGACGCATGGCGCGCCGCCAGCTCGCAGTCGTTGCCGGCTTCGTACAGGTCGATGCGGCCGATCGACATCGGCGCCGCGAGCGGGATGTAGTCGCCGGCGACATGATCGAGCGCCGCCACGCGTGCAAGACCGTCGAGCAGGATGCTCGGCACCACGAAGCGCGAGAACACCGGATCGCCGTCCGGCACGTTCAGCCGGAAGCGCGCCTGCTTGCCCGTTTCGCTCATGCCGGTGTCGGTCGTCGACACGAACATGCCGGTCAGTCTCACCGGCGCCGCGTCGAAGTGATACGGATCGGCGACGGGCACAAACGTCCCGCCCGGCGGTTCGCTCCATACCGGTGCGGGCGCGTAGGCCGCGGCCAGGCGCACGGTGATCTCGAAGTGCGGCTTGTCGCGCACGAGCACCTGGCCGCCGGGCGCCAGCACGTCGCCGGAGATCCGCACGTGCACGAGCACGGCGTCGCCGTCGCGCGCGGCGATGCGCGCGTGGATGCGCTTCGCGCTCGGCCGCTTCGCGTCGTAGACGCGGAGGAAGTGCAGGAACGCCGCGTCCGCGAATCCGACGACCTTGAGCCCCGGCACGAGCCGCAGCGCGGCCTCGGCGGCCACTTCGGGCACGAACGTGCCCGGCAGCGTCGGAAAACCGTTGACGACGTGATGCTGCAGATACGCATCGCGCTCGAGATCGAACACGCGCTCGAAGCTCACGCTGTCGCCGGTGCGCGCCAGCTCGCGGCCGAGATAGAAATCCGGCTCGCGCGGCGTGGCGACGTGCGGCGCCGCTTCCGCTTCGTCGAGTTCGAAGTAGCCGGGCAGGTGCGTCTCGATCGCCCGTCGCTCGGCCTCGCCCAGATGCACGGACATCGCCGCGCGCTCGCCGAGACCGAGCTCGCGCATGAAATGATGCTGCCCTTCCGCGGTGCGCATGCTCGTGAACAGGCCGCTCTTCTCGAGAAACGCGCGCGTGACAGGATTCGAGCCGAGCCCCACCGAGCGCCACAGCGTCCAGCCGATCGTGAATTCGTCGTGGCCGAGCGTCGCGCGGTGATACGACGCCTGCGTGTTCAGGAAGTCGTTGCCCGACGCGTAGTCGGTTTCGCCGGCCTGGCCCGTCAGGCCGATGAACGACCCGAAGTTGCACCACAGGCGCGGCTGCCGGTCGCCGAACGCGCCGCGCAGGTTCCAGTAGCCGCGCACCTTGATGTCGCGCACCGCGACGAAATCGTCCAGCGACTTCACGAGCACCGATGCGGAACGGTTCAGTCCGGCCGCGTTGACCAGCAGGTCGACGCGCGATTCGCGCGCGAGAATCGTGTCGATGGCCGTGCGCACGCTGCCGGGGTCCATCACGTCGGCGCGCAGGTACGTCACGCGATGCGCGCCGCAGAAGGCGCGCATCGCCTCGATGTTCATGCACGCCGTGCGCGCGTCGGCACGCCGCTCGAACGCGCGGATGATCGCCGGCAGCGGCTGCTCCGGATGCCGTGCCTTCTGCTGGCGAATGTAATCGGGGCGGGTCTTCGCGAACGCTTCGTCGTCCATCGCGAGCAGGTCCGCGTCGACCTCGTCGAGCGCGCTGCTGCCGATCAGGTACAGCGTCGGGCGCACGTGCGCGGCCAGCGTCTTCATCAGCTCGCCGGTGATCCCGCGTGCGCCGCCGACCGCGACGACGACCGCGTCGGGCCCGAGCGCCAGGCGCTCGTCCGCGCGCAGCTCGCCCGCGTCCTCGATCACGCGCGGCGTGCGGCGACGCCCGCCGCCCAGTGCGACGACCGGCAGCCAGTGACGCGCGCCGCTTTCATGCTCGGCGTCGCGCAGCGCATCGGGCAGCGAGCGGGCATCGGTCAGCACGGCCACCGGGCGCGCTTCCGGCATCTCGATCGCCAGCGCCTTCACGAGGCCGGTGTAGAGCCCGGCATCCGGGTGCGGCACCTCGCCCGCGAGCGCATCGAGCAGCAGCGCGACGAAGCTGCCGTCGCGCTTGAGTGCCGCATGGCAACGCTTGATCGCGAGGAACGCGAGATCGTGCAGCGCGAGCCGCGCGGGCGCGGCCGGCGCCGCGGTGCCCGAGGCGAGCGTGCCGGCATCGAGCGACGTCAGCACGCGCACGTGGCCGATGTCGTCGGGCAGCCCGTCGAGCACGGTTTCGTCGATTCGCTCGATCCAGTGCCAGCCCGGCCGGCTCGCGGCGAACGGACGCGTCGACAACACCACGCAGCCGGGGCCCGGATCGGCCTGTGCCGCGAGCGCTTCCGGCAGGTCGGTGACGATCACGCAACGCGGCGCGATGAACGGCGTCGATCGTCCGGCGGGCCGCCACGGCGCATCGCGCCATTCGATCCGGTATCGTGCGACGCCGAGCGGCTCGCCGTCGGCCGCGACGCCGGTCCGGCGCAACGTGCCGGGCAGCAACGTCCCGGGCCCGACGGGTGCGGCAGCCGGCGCCGGCTGCACGGCCTGCACCGGCGCGGCTACAACCGCGGCTTGCGGTTCATGCGGGGCGGCCGCCTGCGCGGCGGCCGGCTCGCAGGCGACGTGCAGCGCATAGCGCGGCCGGTCGCCGCCGCTGTCGCGTGCCAGCGTCACGTCGGGGGTACGCGCAACGATCGCGCGCAGCACGTCGATCGCCGCATCCGCGCCCGCGTACGTGACCGCGCGGCCCGTCGCGTCGCACGGCGCGGCCGGCTCGACCGCGGCCCGCGCGTCGCCGCCGCCGACCACCGCGAGCACCGGCAGCCCTTCGGCCTGCGCGTGTCGCACGGTCGTCACCGCGAACAGCACGATACCCTCCGCGAGCGGCAGCCCGAATGCCGGACCCACCTCCTCCGCGGCGTTGCCGTTGATCCCGCCGACGATCGCCATGTCGAGTTCGCCGCTGCACAGGAACCGCTCGGCCGCCTCGAACGCGGCGAGCGTCGATGCGTGGCCCGCGTCCACCGTCATGTTCATCCCGTGCAGATCGTGGTAATTGGCGACGCGCGCCGGGATCACGTTCGGCATCATCCCGGGAAACGAGTTTTCGGTGGTCGGCGCGACGAGCCGCTGCGTCGCGTCGCGCAAGCCGTCCAGCAGGCGCTCGGTCGTCGCGCGCTCGTCCGGCCGCGTCGCATCGAGCACCGCCGCCGCGATGTCGTCGAGATAGCAGCGGCTCGCATACAGCGCCGCGTTACGTGTGGGCCCCATATGTCCCATCACGAGCCCGATCGTGTCCGCATGCTCCTGCCAGAACGTGCCGAGACGTTCGCGCAGATCGTGCGCGGCATCGAGCGCCATCAGCTGGCAGCGATCGAGCGCGCGCAACACGGCCGGCGGCATCTTCACGCGCGCGAAGCTCGGCAGCGGATAGCCGATCCCGAAGCTCGCGTCCGGCGCGCGGTCTTCGCCACGCAGCCAGGCCGCGACCTCGGCGTCGCCGTCGAGACCGGGAAACTTCGCGGACCAACCGACGATCGCCAGCGGTTCGCGCTTGAAGCGGCCGCTCGCGCCGCCGGCGGGCAGATCGGCGCGGTACTCCGACACGATCAGGTGGCCGTTCGTGCCGCCGAAGCCGAAACCGGACACCGCCGCGACGCGCGTCGAATCGCGCCGGACCGGCCACGCCACCGGCGCCACCGGGATCCGCAGGCTCGTGCCGCCGAGTTCGAATTCCGGCGGCGGTTCGCTGAAGCGATGCTGGGGCGGGATGACCTCGTGGCGCAAGCCGAGCAGCACCTGGATCACCGATACGACGCCGGCCGCCCAGCCTGTATGGCCGACCAGCGACTTGTTGGAGGTCACCTGCACCGGACGATCGCGCCGGATCGCGTCGCGCAGGCTCTGGAATTCGGCGAGATCGCCGGCCGGCGTGCCGGTGGCATGCGCCACGACCCAGTCGACGTCGGCGGGCACCGTCGCGGTGCGCGCATACGCGCGGTCGATCGCGATGCGCTGGCCGGCCGAATTCGGCGCGTAGATCGCCTTGCCCTTCCCGTCCGACGACGAGCCGAACGACTTCAGCACGCCGAGAATGCGGTCGCCGTCCGCGCGCGCCCGCGCCAGGCGCTTCAGGATCACGACGCCCGCGCCGTCCGCGAACAGCACGCCGTCGCAGTTGCGATCGAGCGGCCGCACCTCGCCGCTGCGCGACAGCCCGTGCAGCTTCGAAAACAGGATCGAGCCGCGCGGTGCGAGCGCGAACGCGCCGCCGCACGCGACCACGTCCTGCTTGCCGAGCAGCAGCGCCTTGATCCCGAGATCGATCGAATACAGCGACGACGAACATGCGGTGTCGACCATCATGTATTCCGCATCGTCCGGCAGCACGCCCTTCATCGCGTTCAGGCCGACACGGTGCGGGAAGAACGACGCTAGATCGCCCGCGCCGCGCGCATAGCGCGCGCTCAGCACCGCATCGATCGCGGCCACGCGGCGCGCGCGCTCGGCCGCGTCGACGCCGGCGTCGGCCAGCACCGCGTTCAGGCGCTCGCGCGCGGCGGCCAGCACCATGCCTTCCTCGAGATGCTGGCTGCCGTCCGCCGTGTAGCCGACCAGAAACGCGACACGATCGGCGTCGCGCAGCGTCACGCCGTCGAGCGCCTGGCATAGTGCGTGGCGCAGCCACAGCGTCGTGAGTTCGCGCGGCGCGGTGCCGGCGTCGAGCTCGGCGCGCACCGTCGAGCACGGCTCGAACTGTTCGATGAAGACCGAGCGCGACTGGTAGCTCTTGTCTTCCGCCGACGTATCCGGCGAGTAGAACGAGCGGTAGTCCCACCGATCCGGGGGCACGTTGCCGAACAGCTCGGGGCCGTCCAGCAGCGCGCGCCAGAATGCGTCCGGATCGCTTGCGCCGGGCAATGCGAGACCCATGCCGACCACGGCGATGTCGTCGCTGTCCGGTGCGTCGTCGGCAGCGGCGGCCGTACGGGCAGCCGGTTGCGCGACGGCAGCGGCCGCGGCCGCGCCCGCATCCTGCCCGGCGGTCGCCCAGTCCGCGCGCGGCGACAATCCCTCGCTGCACAGCGACAACCCGCCATCCGCGACGACCACCTGTCCGGTAATCCAGCGCGCGGCATCCGACGCGAGAAACACGACGAGATCGGCAAGATCCTCCGCGCGCGCGAGCCGCTTCAGCGGGGTCGCCGCGATGCTCGATCGCTTCGTGTTCTCCGGGTCCGGAAACTGCGCGGCGACGTCGCCGTCGATCAGCGTCGACGATGCGCCGTTCACCCGGATCTGGCGCCCCGCGTACTCGACCGCGAGATAGCGCGTCAGCGATTCGAGTGCCGCCTTCGCGGTGCCGACGACGAGATAGTTCGCGGGCACGAGCGTCGCGCCCACCGACGACACGTTGACGATCGCGCCGCCGCCCGAGCGCGCCATCAGCGCCGCGGCACGGCGCGCGCACCAGAACGCGCCTTTCAGGTTGGTGTCGAGCGCGCGATCGAAATGCTCGGCGCCGATCTCGTCGACGCCGAGCAGCGCGCCGGACGCCGCATTGTTGACGAGCACGTCGAGGCGGCCGTAGCGCCGTTCGATCTCGTCGAACATCCGGTCGACCTGCGCCTGCTGCGCGACCGACGCTCGGATCACGTCGACGGTCGCGCCGAGCGCGCGCAGTTCCTCGGCCGTCTCCTTCGACGCGTCGAGCGAATGGAAGAAATTCAGGATCACGTGCGCGCCCTGCTCGGCGAAACGCCTGCAGATCGCCTTGCCCACGTTTTTCGCACCGCCCGTCACGAGAACGAGCTTGCCGCGCATGCTGGTATTCGACATGGATCGCCTGCCTATCGAGAACTTGTGATTACGGGCAGGGCCCCCCTGCCGACCAACGTTTCGGCGCACGGCCGTCAGGCGAGCGCCTTTCCCTGGTTTTCGTAGACGAAATCGACGATCTGCCCCATCGCCTTGAAGTCGCCGCTGCGGAAATTCGCGGGCAGCGGCGGCAACGCATAGCGCGCGGTGATGCGCTGGATGATCTCGGTCTGCTTGACCGAGTCGATACCGAGTTCGGCTTCGAGCTCGATCGATTCGGAGAACACCTCGGCCGGATATTCCATCGCCTGCGCGTAGATATCGACAAGCTCCGAGAACAGCCGCTCGCGCGGCACGTGCGCGGGCCGCGCCGCGGCAACCGCCGCGGGCGCCCCCTCACTCGGCGGCGCCGGAACCGGCGCCAGCGCCGCTCCACCCACTGCCGCGAGGCGCGGCGCGGGCGCGAGAATCGGGTCCGGCTGCGGCGCGAGTGGCGTCGCCGTCGGTGCGGTGCCTCCCGACACCGTGCCCGCCGCGTCGAACGCGTGACGCAGTTCGCCCTTGAGCCAGTCGACGATGTGCGGTCCGCGCGCTTGCCAGAACGCGTCGAAGCCGGAGCCGGCGTTGCCGATGCGAATATCGTCCTTCATGATGCTGTCCTCCTGGAAATAACGGGTGATCGTCGTGACGACGCTCGATTCCTCTGCCACGCTCGTCGGGCCGCCGAACGTCCTGACCGCGCCCGGCCCGGCGATGCGCACGACGATGCGTGCCAGCGCATTGAGCGCGCCGCACTCGACGTAGCGGGCGATGCCGTCCGCGCGCGCGGCGCGAATCGCGTCCGCGAAGCGCACCGGCATCACGAAATGCGACGCGAGCCGCATGCCGGGATCGTCGGCGCCGCTATAGCGGCGGCCGAGGATCGGCGAATACACCGGAATCGCGAGTGCGCCGGGTCGATAGGCGGCAAGCCGCGCGGCGAACTGCGCGCGCGCCGGCCAGGTCGGGGTGATGAAAGCCATACGGAGACCGGAGCGTCTGTGCGGTCACGCCGCGCGCCGCGCAGGCCGCGACGAAACCTTCCAGCGCGTCGCGCGGGCCGGACACGACGGTCTGCGACGCGTGGTTCTCGACCGCGATGCAGACGTTGCGCACCCCGTGCGTGATCGCGCTCGCGTCGATCAGCGCGAGTGTCGCGTCGGCGCCGGCCGAAATCGCGGCCATCATGCCGTCGGCCGGCGCCGCGGCCTGCAACGACGCAATCCGGTCGCACACGATGCGCGCGCCCTGCTCGATCGAATACACGCCGCCGCACACCAGCGCCGCGATTTCGCCGAAGCTGTGTCCGATCAGCAGGTCGGGGACGACGCCGCGTTCGCGCAGCACGCCGAACATCCCGACCGATGCGCCGAAGATCCCGAGCTGCAACAAGTCGGGCGCCTCGCGCAGCCACGTATCGAGCCCCGCATCGTCGCGCCACAGCGCGCCGGTCAGCGGCTGGCCGAGCCGCTCGCTCGCGACCGCGTCGATCGCGTCGAGCGTCTGCCGCACGCCGCGGTGTTCTCGCCCGAGTTGCCGCAACGCGCCCGCATAGAACGCCCCTTGTCCCGGGAACAGGAACGCGCAGCCGCACGCTTGCGCGTCGCCCACGTTCGGCCCGGTACCGTTCAACTCGCGTCGTTCCATAATCCCAACCTCCCAAGGCTCTCGGCCAGCTTCAGTCTCGCGGTCCGCCACCTCGACACCGCGAGCACGCGCTGCCGGCGCGCATCCGCGAGCGCCGACTGCGCATTCAGCAGTTCCGTGAACGTGCCGACCCCGGCCTTGTAGCGGCCGCGGGCGATGTCGAGCGAATGCAGCGCGGTGTCGAGCAGATGCTGCGAGTTGTCGAGGTTCGTCGTGTCGGTTTGCAAGCTCTGGTAGCTCTTCCACACGTCGAGCGACACCTTGAGTTCGGTACTGCGCACATCGGCTTCCTGCGCATCGGCCTGCGCCTTCGCCTGCGCGATGCGATACCCGGATGCGAATCCCTCGAACAGCGGAATCGAAACCTGGATGCCGATCGAGTTGCTGTGACTGCTCCGCAACTGGAACAGCGACGGCTGCTGCTGGTACGACGGGTTGTTGCGCGAGAGGCTGCCCATCAGCGAAATCGTCGGCAGCGACTGGGCGCGCACCGCGCGGATCTGGTCGCGCGCCGCTTCGAGCCGCTCGCGGGCGGCGATCAGTTTCGGGTGATCGCGCTTCGCCTCGGCGATCAGGTTCGCGACGCCGCGCGTGAAATCGTCGCGATCGGGCGACGGTTCCGCGTCGGCGATCCGCAGCGGCGTGTCGGCGTCCGCGCCGAGCGTCGTCGCGAGCGTGCCGATCGCGTTCTGCAGGTCGCCCTCCGCGCTCACGCGGTCGAGCAGCGCCTTGCGATAGTTCGTCTGCGCCTGCAACGCGTCGCCGAGCGTGCCGGCGCCGCCGTCATGCCGCGCGCTTGCTTCGGCCAGGCTCTCCTGCGCCGCATGTTCGACCGCCTGGGCGGCCTCGAGCGCCGCCTGCGCATCGCGCAGCGCATAAAACGCCTGCGCCGCGTCGAAGAAGACGCTCTGCAACGCGTCGTCGTGCGCCGCGTTGGCCGCGCGCAGCAACGCACGCGCACGGTCGAGGTTCGCGCCGCGCTTGCCGAAATCGAACAGCACCCAGCTCAGGTTGAGCATGCCGTAACGGCTGGTGCTGCGCTGATCGCCGGAGAATCCGCCCGTATAGGTCGTGTTCACGTTGTCGCGCTGGATCCCGGCCGTCGCGTTCAGCGTCGGCAGGTACGCGGCCTTCGACACGCCGACCTCGGCCGTCGCCGCGCGTGCATCCGCCCACGTGCGGCTCAGTTGCGGATGGGAGCAGATCGCGAGCAGGATCGCGTCCTCCAGCGCGAGCGGCCGGTCGTCGAGGCGCCGTGCGCCGCACGCGGTGGCCGATGCCATCGACCCGGCCTGCGTCGCCGCGACGTCGTCGCGCGTGCGATAGATGTCGAGCATCTGCGCGCTTGCGGGCAGCGCGGCGGCCAGCGCAACGGCGGTCAGCACGACGGCGAATGATCGCTTCATCATCTAGCGCCCCGCCACCGGCTCTACCGGCCCGGCATCGTGCGGTGCCGGCCGGGACGCGGCCGGCACGCCGGCATGCGACTTCGCCGCGACCGCCGCGCGCATCGCCGCGGTCGACTGATCGAGCACGACCTTCCCGCCTTGCAGCATGATGACGCGCTGCGCGGACGCGATCGTCTCCGGCCGGTGCGCGACGATGAGCCGCGTCATCGCGAGCTGCGTGACGGCCGCATTGACCTGCATCTCGCGCTGAATGTCGAGATGGCTCGTCGCTTCGTCGAGCACCAGGATGCGCGGCCGCTTGTACAGCGCGCGCGCCAGCAGCACGCGCTGCTTCTGGCCGCCGGACAGCACGGTGCCCATGTCACCGACGAGCGTGTTGTAGCCCATCGGCATCGCCGCGATGTCGTCGTGCACGGCCGCGATGCGCGCGCACTCGGCCACCCAGTCCGGGTCCGCTTCCGGATCGAAGAAGCTGATGTTCTCCGCGATCGACCCCGCGAACAGCACGTCGTCCTGCAGCACCGTGCCGACCAGCGCGCGCAGCCGCTCGATGCCGAGCCTGGCCACGTCGAGCCCGCCGATGCGCACGGCGCCGCCCGTCGGCTCGTGAATCCCGAGCAGCACGCTGATCAGCGTCGTCTTCCCGCAACCGGACTGCCCGACGATCGCGACCGATTCGCCGGCCGCGATCATCGCATTGACGCCGTCCAGCACCAGCGGCTCGCCGTCCGCATAGCGGAACGACAGCCCGTCGATCTCGATGCTCGCGTCGAGCGTGTCCGCCTCGCCCGGCACGCTGCGCAGGCTCGCGTCGGGTTCCGCTTCCGCGAACACGATGTCGGCCAGCCGCTCGCCCTGCAACTGCAGCATCTTGACCTCGAAATACTTGTCGATCAGGCTGCCGACCCGGCTGTCGAACTGACTCTTGTACGCGTTGAACGCCATCAGCACGCCGACCGTGAACTGGCCGTCCATCACCATCCGCGCGCCGAGCCAGATGACCAGCACGTTCTCGATGCCGAACAGCAGCCCGTTGAGCTGCTGATAGAAGATCTGCAGCTTCTGCACGTGCAGGCTCGCGTTCACTTGCTCGACCAGCAGCGTGATCCAGCTCGCGCGCCGCTCCGTCTGGCGGTTGAACAGCTTGATCGTCTTCACGCCGCGCACCGTCTCGAGGAAATGGCTCTGCTGCTTGGCCGCGTGCACGATCTGGTCCTCCGTCGCGCGCCGCAACGGGCCGTACCACATCCATCGGACAAGCGCGTACAGCGCCATCGTCGCCAGCGCGACGAAGCCGAGCGTGCGGCTGTAGACGAACATCATCGCCAGCGTGACGAGCGTCATCAGCCCGTCGATCACCGCGCCGAGAAACGACGTGGTCAGCGTCTGCTGGATCGTGTCGATCGAGCCGAAGCGAGACACGACGTCACCGAGATGGCGGCGTTCGTAATAGCGCACCGGCAGGCTCAGCAGATGCGTGAACACGTTCGCGCGCCACTGGATGTTGAGCGTCACGCCGACATACATCAGCGCCCACGCGCGAATCGCGCCGGTCGCTTGCTGCATCAGCAGCAACAGGCCGAAGCCGAGCGCGAGCACCGTCAGCAGGTCGCGATCGGCGCTGACGATCACTTCGTCGATCACCCATTGCAGGAAGAACGGCTGCACGAGCATGAAGACTTCGAGCGCGATCGCCAGCACCAGGATCTGCGCGAGCGAGCGCGACAACCCCGACACCGGGCCCAGCAGTTCGCGCAGCCTGACCGCCGGCCGCGCCGCGCGCGGCGCGAAGCCGGCGTTCGGCCACAGCTCCAGCGCGACGCCGGTGAACGCGCGCGAGACATCGGCGAGCGATACCTTGCGAATACCGTGCGACGGATCGTGGATCGTCGCGGTCTTGCCGTTCACTTCCTTCAGCACGACGAAGTGGTTGAAATTCCAGTGCAGCAGGCACGGCAGGCGCAATTGGCCGAGCTGCGCCATGTCGAGCTTCACCGCGCGCGTGCCGAGCGACAGGCGCTGCGCGATCTCGATCACGCGCCCGAGGCCCGCGCCTTTCAGCGAAACGGGGAACTGCGCGCGCAGCGTCGCGAGATCCACGTGATGGCCGTGATAACCGGCCACCATCGCGAGACATGCGATGCCGCATTCGGCCGCTTCGGTCTGCAGGACCATCGGCAGCTTGCGGCCGAGGCCGAACGAGAGTCGATCGAGTAATCGCATGCGTGCGCCCGTCAGAGTTTGCCGGTCAGGCTGTAAAGCGGCTCGAGCACCCATTCGTACAGGCGCCGGCGTTCCTGCAGGATGTCCGCCTGCAACGTCATGCCGGCCTGCAGCGGCTGCTGCGCGCCGTATGCGGTGACGTGCTGGGCGTCGAGCGCGACGATCACACGGTAGAACGTCGCGTCGCGCCCCTCGCCCGGGGTCGCCGCCGGGCCGCCGTCGTTCGCGAGTTCGGCCGCCGACAGCGCCGTGCGCGCGATCGACACGACCGTGGCCCCGTACTGGCCGAATTTCTGATAGGGGAATGCCTGATAGCGGACCAGCACCGGCTCGCCGGCCCGCACGAAGCCGATCGCCGTGCTCGGCACGAACAGGTGCGCCTGCCAGCGCGCGCCGCCCGGCACGACACTCGCGAGCGGCCGCGACGTATCGACCGACTGGCCGACGTCCGCGATCGCGGCCGTGACGATGCCCGCCTCCGGCGCGGTGACGACGATCCGGCGCTTCGCCTCGCTTTCGATCAGGTTCTGGTCGACGTCGATCACGTTGCGGTCGATCTGCGCGAGCTGGTTCTGCTGCTTGAAGCCGAGCCCCGACAGTTCGTTGCTCGCCTCGGTGAGCGACTGAAGCGTCGATGCACGGTCGCGCAGCAGCCCGTTCAGCTTCGACTGCTGGTCGAGCAGGTCGGCCTCGCGCTGCTGTGCCTGGTCCTTCGAGATGTAATCCTGCGCGAGCAGGCGGCGATAGCGCGTGGCGCCGTCGGCCGCGATCGACGTGCGCAGCCGCTGGGCCGCGAGCTGGTCGTCGATTTGCGCGAGCGCGCCTTTCAGGTTGGCGATCTTCGCGCGCAGCGTGTCGCGCTCGTCCTGCTGCAGGCTGCGGGTCTTGTCCATTTCCGCGAGCAGGGATGCCTTGCGCTGCCGCGCCTGCGCGATCAACGCGGCCTGCGTCGCACCTTGCGCCGCGCTTTGCAAATCGGTCGACACCGTGTAGAGCGTCTGCCCGCGCGTCACGCGCTGCCCTTCCTTCACGTCGCGCTCGACGACGATGCCCGGCTGCAATGCATAGACCTTGACCAGGCCCGCATCCGGCATCACCACACCGGAGACCGTCGTGCGCCGCGTATACGTACCGAACGTGAAGAACAGCACCACGCAGGTGGCCATGACCATCGCGGCGACCGTCAGCAGCGTCATGGACAGAGGGTGCACCAGCACGATGTCGCCCAGCACCCGCATGCGCCGAGCCTGTGCCGCTTCAGAACGAAAAAGACCGAACTCCATTTTCACCAACGTGTCGCCCAATATCGGTATCGGCGTCCATTCCGCTTCCACGCGTCGGAACAGGCAAAAGCGATCCGGTATACATGGAAGACCCGTGCATACCGGATCGTCAGTTCCATCATCGGGAGACGCGGCCGCTACCGCGTCGCCTCAATGCAGGCAACTCAGTACTGCGGGCCGCCGAACAGGCCGTCCAGCAGGTTCACCGCGGCGGTCGTGATCGTCTCGCCGATGTTGTATGCCTGCTTGACCGGTGCGGCGAAGATGCCGAACGTCAGCGCATTGCCGATGCTCTCCGCGGTGCTGCCGCCCCATTCGATGATGTTGCCCAACGCCGACGGGATGCCCGGGCCGCTGTAGTAGCCGCCGGAAACTTGTGCGATTTCCTGTTGATTCAGTTCTTGCATTGCATTTCTCCAGTTTCAAATTGCTAGATAATCCATCTAGCGGGGCATCGAACAACGCCGCGATTGCGACGCAGATCAACACGTTAAATAGATTTAAACTTTCGAACGACGCGACATATCGACCAATCCGAATTAAACCCTTGCATCAATCCTGCTCAAACGGCGCATAAAATCCCGGCGGCCGAGATCAATCGGTCGACCTTTCACCGTAATCGGCAACCGGACGGTAATTCAGCGGCGCTATGCGAGCACTCCTCGCCCCGTCCGGCATCCGTCTGAAAGACGTCGAGTAACGGACGTACAGGTGCCCCCGTGCATGGATGCCGCGGCGCCCGCACGTCATGGAGTACGAAATTTCAACGAGAACGACTGCCCGACCGAGGATCGACCGAGAATAATCGCGCGCTAAATGCCGCTCACCTAATCAACGAAATTTCATTGAATGGCGGGTCGACATCAGATTTCACCTCAGGTTTTTTTACAGCACTGAATCCGACGGGCCAATGATCCGTCACTTTGCCGACGTTCTTTGTACGATACCGCACCATCGGGCAAACCCGATATTTTGCGGATATTTGCTCTTTTTTATTGATAATTCCGAGCTTGCCTGCTGCGATTGAATGCCCTCAGTTGATTCTGGAAAGCTCGTGTCTCCACGGTCGATCCGTCGCTCCCTTGCAAGCATCGAGCCGTCGGCCGGATAAACCCGGCCACCCGCGCCCGCGGCGGTGCGCCGCCCGCTTCGACGAAGCAGCTACCGGCAGCGTCTGCGTTTGGGCCGGTCCCGGCAAGCCTGTCGCCGGCCTCGATATCCGTCACACGATCAGTCCGGCAGCAGCTGGCACGACCGGGATTACCCGCCATCGGGTCACGATCAACACGGCATCAAAATATCTGACGGCCTCACGTTCAAAATTTCGCTACGTAGCGGGCGTCCTCCCAAATCTCAACGTGGATTCAAAGTCTTCGCCATCAAAAAACTGAAATATCTCAATCATTATTCATGCTCGCAAATTCAGTATCAAATGACAACAATCAAAACCGACGTTTAATAAATCAAGTTTCTGCGGCCGCTTTCAATCCGCTCCACTTCGCTCATTCCTCCCGACCCACGTCGAGCCGCGTCCCGCGCCGCGCTGAGCATCACGAGACGCCTCGCAGTCATCCACCGCCGATGCAATGCCGGCGAGGCCTCCGACGAAGCCGACAAGACCATTTCAAATCCATCACCAAATCATGACTTGATTAACGATAGCGATATGAAAATTTAATCCAACCGGAAATATCTTGTAATTATAAAAACCACCCTCTAGCATGCCTCTGCTGTTCGCGACATGTCTTGTATGGAAGTCTTCACTTGATTCATTCCTCGAACAAACCCATTCATAATCTGGGGAATTACATGAAGAAACTGTCTCGACTGCTGCCCGTCACCGCGATTACCGTCGCGAGTCTCAGCGCTTTTGCCCAGGCCGGCGACCCGTCGGCCGCGGTCGACAAAGCGCTGCAACTGATCCAGCAGAACCCGTCCGCCTTCAGCCTCGCCACCGGCGGCACGGCACGCACGTTGAAGTTCGCGGGGCCGCAGGCGAACGCGCCGGCGGACGGCGATCAGTTCCAGGTACGCGACGTGATCGTCGATCCCGACGGCACCGAGCACGTGCGCTTCGACCGCTTCCATGCGGGCCTGCCCGTGATAGGCGGCGACGTTGTCGTCCATTCGCGCAACGGGCAGTTGAAGCAAGCGAGCCTGACCCAGCCCGCGCCGATCAATCTCGCCGCCGCGATCGGCAAGGTCGGAAACCGCGCGGTGGTACGCAACGCACCCGATGTTGGCGCGTCCAGGGCCACGCGCATCGCGGCCGCGCATTTCAACTCGGACGTACGCCGTGTCGATGACGCGGAACTCGTCGTGTTCGCGCGCGACGTCGCGCCGGTTCTGGCCTACGCGGTACGCGTATACGGCAAGGCCACCGAAGCGCACGGCGATGCGGTGCTGTACTACGTCGACGCACGCACCGGCACCGTGCTCGACGCGCAAGACCTGATCAAGACCGCCGCCGCGACCGGCACCGGCCGCTCGCTGTACTACGGCAACCTGACGCTCACCACGGACCAGACCGGCACGAACGCGTACCGGATGCTCGATCCGGGCCGCGGCAGCGGATCGGTCTACGACGGCCGCGGGCTGAGCTCGGACGATGTCGAGCAAGCGACCGACCTGCCGATCTTCACGAGCAGCACGAACGTGTGGGGCAACAACACGACGACCGACCGGCAGACGGTCGCCGCGGACATCGACTACGGGCTCGCGTTGACGTGGGACTACTACAAGACCACGCACAACCGCAACGGCATCTTCAACGACGGCCGCGGCGTGAAGAGCTACGCTCACGTGGTCTTCAACACCGGCAGCGGCACGACCGGCGCGAACGCGGCCTGGCTGTCGTCGCACGTGATGGTGTATGGCGACGGCGATCCGGGCACTCGCCTGCCGAAACCGGTCGTTTCAGTCGACGTCGCCGGACACGAGATGAGTCACGGCGTGACCGAAGCCACCGCCAACCTGAACTATTCGGGTGACGCGGGCGGCCTGAACGAATCGACGTCCGACATTTTCGGCACGCTTGTGAAGTACTACGCGAACAACCCGAACGATCCCGGCAACTACGTGATCGGCGCGCGCGTGGTGAGCGGCGGCCTGCGCAAGATGTACAAGCAGGATCTCGACGGCCGGTCGTTCAGCTGTTACCCGTCCGGCGGCTTCTCGTGGTCGAATCCGCGCCACGATCCGCATTTCACGTCGGGCGTCGGCAACCGCTTCTTCTACCTGCTGTCGGAAGGCCCGTCGGTGCCGTCGACCGACACCGGCCTGTCGAAGGCGCAACTGGTCTGCAACGGCGACACGACCTTCAGCGGCCTCGGCCGCGAGAAGGCCGGCAAGATCTGGTACCGCACGCTGACCGTGTACCTGAACGCCAGCTCGAGCTACCCGAACGCGCGACGGGCGTCGATCCAGGCGGCGAACGACCTGTATGGCGCGAACTCGGCTGAAAGCGCAACGGTCGCGCGGGCCTGGAGCGCGGTCGGGGTGAATTGACGGTGCGTGCGTGAACCCGTCGAACGTCGGGCGATCGCGCAGCCGTCCTTCGGTCCTTCACATCGAAGGCTGGCCGGATGCGGTCACGCGACGTTCACGCGAACGACGGGGACCGTTGCCGGTCAACCGCCTGCGATTCTCGGGCGGTTGACCGGCGGATCATTGCAGAGGCGTCGACGCGGCACCGTGACCGAAGCATCCGCCCAAGCAGACGACACGTTCGTTCAACCCATTGCGCCGCCCGGCATCGTCCGGGTTCATGCCATGCTGGCGATACGCCGGCAACGCGCTATATTCTCGTCCGAGCAGGACGACGCGCTCGCCTCCGCGGAAGACGCCCGTCCGGCCATCGCCGCATGCTCCGACGTGCTTCCTCACCCAGCGAGAACGAAAAAATGGACCACGCGCAGTACTTCAGCCAAAGCTCGATCCAGGCCGCGAATCTTCGCCTGCACTATCTGTCGCAGTTGCTGCGCGAGCAGACCGGCTCGATCGTCCAGTACGGCATCCTTCGCGGGTTTCCGATCGGCTTCAGTCACTGGGCGGAAGTCGCGGTCGGCGGCTACCTGCTCGGCACCTATGAAATTGCCGTCTGCGCGATCCTCGAGGCGCTCGGGTCACCCGACAAGGTGCTGGTCGATCTCGGGGCCGCCGACGGGATCTTCGGCATCGGCCTGGTCCGGAACAACGTCTTTGCCCGCAGCCTGTGCTTCGAGATGGACGAGCAGCGCCGCCAGGCCATCCAGCACCGCGCCGCGGAGATGGGGCTGGCGGATCGCGTCGCGGTCTACGGCAAGGCCGATCGCGACCTGCCGGCGATCCTGTCGGAGCGCGGCGGCGCGCCGGCCGAACGCGTCATCCTGTGCGATATCGAAGGCGCGGAATTCGACCTGTTCGACGACACGCTGCTGGAACAGCTCTCCGGCAGCCACGTGATCATCGAGATCCACGATTTCCTGCTGTCCGACCCGGAGCAGGCCGCCCGCGCATTCGACGAATTGAGCCAGCGCGCGAGCCAGCATTTCCACGTGTACGAGATCCGCGACGGATTGCGGGACATTCGCAATATCCCGCTGCTGCGCCACTGGTCGGACTGGGACGCCTGGCTGATGTGCGTCGAGGCGCGCTACCGGATGATGCGATGGCTCTGGCTCGAACCGAAAAGCCAGCCGCCGCGCGCCGCGCAGGACATCGATCGCCTGATCCTCGACTACCAGCGCCGGATCTTCGCCGCCTGACGCATCCGCGCCGGCACGTATCGGCCTACTGCATGCCTGGCAGCCGCGGCATCACGCGTGTCGCACGACGATATCCCACGCGGTATGGCATGCCTGCCCCGGCAACGTGAGCGCGCTCAACACGATGCGGTCGCCCGGTTGCGTCGAGACGCTGATCTTGTACGGCGCCTGCAGCGAGACGCTTTCACCATTGCGCGCCACATGCGCCCGGGGCGCCGACGGCTGGCCGCTCAGGTGCGACAGCCCGATGTCCAGCACCGTCCGTTCGCGCGTCACCTCGAATTCGACCGTGTGCGACGCCCATGCATTGAGCGCACTGCCCTGCGGGTGCCGGAACGACGCTCCCGCGGCGAGACGCGGGACATCCGGCAGCACGTCCTCGTGCGCGGCCACGAGCGCCAGCCCGTTGGCGGCGAGGCGTTCGAGCGGAAGCGCGTCGAGGGCGGCCGGCTGTTCCCGCATGCCGGGTTCGGGCGGCAACGCGAACGCCTGGCCGAGCGCGATCGCCTGCTCGGCATCGCGAGACAGATATCGCCAGTGATTGAGGAAGCGCACGTCGCCCGTCATGTGCAGGCCGCGGATCGGCTTGCCCTGATGCTCGAGCAGGATTTGCACGGCATCGAAATCGTGCCGCTCGTGAAGCCCCCATTTCGTGACGAAATTCTGTTCGCAGCCGACCAGGCGAACCTGCCCCAGCCCGCCCCACAGATGCAGGAACGTCGTATCGAGCCCGTGGATCCCGGCGAAGTCCAGGCCGATGCGTCCAGCCTGCTCGCGGACATACTGCGCAAACCGCGCCCACGGCGCTCGGCCGCCCACGACAAGCCCCGCCTGCAACGGATGCCCGACCCGATCGAGTACGTCCTGGACGCACTGACGGACCAGCGCGTCCCGCCGCTCGCCGATGATCGGCGACATCACGAACGCGCAGAAGTGGGCATCGGGCGCGACGTGCAGCAGATCGTCATCGGTCGCGACGTCGAAGATATCGAATCGCGGCCCCGGGAACCAGATATCGGCGTCGTAGAGCGCGAGCGTCTGCAGTTCCGGATCGGCGTCGAAGACCGCGGCCGCGGAGATGTAGCGATCCCACGAAAGGTCGCCGACGCCTGCCCCGGCATAGACTTCGATACCGTTATCGCGCAGCCGCTGCTGCTTGTCGGCGGACAAGCCGTAGCCGATGACGCCGATGCGCCCGCGGTAGTCCGTCGCGCGCAGCGAGACGATGAACGGAATGACCATCTCGTACCAGGCTTGCCGGTTGTCGTCGATCGCGAAGGCGACGAGATGGCGGCGGCTGGTCTCGTTGTTATCGGACGTGTTCATGCGTGTGGTGGCGAAAAGGTGGCGCGTATCGAGTCAGTCCGGCTGCAGGTTCTTGCGCGCGAGACCGGTTGCCGGGCAGCAATCGAATATTCGTTATCGTCATACGATATCGCGGTGAATCCATTTCAGCGGCTTCGTATCGACGCATCCGTTCGCTCGACAAGCGATGTCCGATTGTAATGAAGAACGACGGATTCCTGAAGACGCACGCCGGTGCGTCGTACCCGGCCCGATTGCCCGACGATCACGATCGCGCCGGCGCCCGATGCGGGATGAAAATGCCGCGGCGCCGGGCATTTGTTAAATAGCTTGAATGACCGACAACCGGCCGGCAATTTGCCTTACCATCCGGCCGTCATCCTCGCCGATGCCGCCCACGGTCGACCGGCCGCGGGCGCCGGCCGTGAAGTTTTCCCTCGGCAGCTCGACCGCGTTGCCGATTTCATTCGAACGCCAGGACCGATCATGTTCCAGTCCCCGGGAGATTCATTCGTCAGCGGCTCGTTGCTCGGCCTGTGCGTCGAGGTGCCGCTCGCCGCGCTGGTTTCGCTCGCCATGCACGGCGTCGACTGGAACGGGCAGCGCATCGCGATGCTCATCGCCACGCCCGTGCTGATCGCATGCATCGCGCTGCTCACCCGCCCGGTGGCACTGAGCACGATCTGGAAGCACAAGCGCTCGCCGTTCGTGCTCGACGACAATGTTCGCGCGTCGATTTACGGCCGGCTCAGCGGGATCGCGATCGGGCTGGTATTCGGCATCATGGTCGCGACGACGTTCTCCTGATTCCGCCGGGCCCGTCGCATCGCCCGTTCACATGAGCAGCGCCCGGCGGCGGCGCGTCACCCCGCCACAACCACCGAATTGAACGACGTATCCCACAACGGTGCGACGTTGGCCGGCCCGTCGAGTACGCCGATCCGGGTAAACACATCGGCGACCTGTTGATGCTGCGCGACCACGTCGGGCGTCACCGGCAGTAGCGCGAAGTCTTCGCTGCGCTGGTCGAACATCGCGACGAGATCGGCAACCGGCACGCGCGTCTCGCGGTTCTGCGCGAGCGCATAGTCGCGGAAGCGCCCGTTCGCCCACGCATACGCGTGCCGGAACCGCAGCAGCAGATCGGCGGTGGCCGCGCGCCGGCGCGCATCGTCGAGCACCCGGGGATTCGCGTACACCGGAAAATTTCCCGACAGATAGCCCTTCCCCGTCTTCAGCACGCGCGCGCCGTAGCGATTGCGCGCGAGCTGGCCGTTGTAGCCGTAGATCGCCCACGCGTCGATGTCGCCGCGATCGTACGCAGACAACCCGTCGGTCGGCGACAGGTTGATCGGCTGGATGTCGTCGAAACCGAGGCCGGCCTCCGTCAGCTGGCGATACAGAAAATAGTGCGACGTCGTCGCACGCACATAGCCGACGCGCTTGCCCTTCAGCGCCGCGATGCTGCGGATCGGCGTGTCCTTGCGCGCGAGCGTGACCTGGTTGTTCAGGTCTTCGCGCACCCGCGAAATGAACCGCACGTCGGCTTTCTGGCGCGCGGCGAACACCGCGGGGATTTCGCTGCCCGAACCGATATCAAGCGCATCGGCATTGAGCGCCTCGATATGCAGCACGCCGTTGTTCAGCTCGCGCCAGTCGATCCGGTACGGCGTGTCGCCGAGCCCGGCCGCCTGCAGCAGCGCGCGCCAGCCGCCCTTGTAGGTCGCGACGCGCAACGTCGTGCCGGCGAGATCGGTGTTGACGGCCGGCGCCGCGAACACGGACCTCGCGGCCAGGGGTGCCACCACGACCGCGGCGCCGGCGAGCAGCAGGCGGCGGCGTGACGCCGAGATTGACGACATCGGATGCTCCTGTCGATTGAATGGGTTGCCGGAACCGGCGTGTCAATGCAGCGCCGGAAATCCGTGGCGCTCGGCCAGCAGCTCGAGAATGCGGCGCGCGTCGGTGACGAAGCGCACGTCGCCGAGCGTCTGCGCGTCGTCGGGCGCCGGCTGGTCGCGGCCGAGCACGAGGACCGGCAGGCCCTGATGGGTATCGTCGAGCGCGTCGATCACCGCGGCCCGCGGCCACTCGAACCCGACGCGTTTCACGTCGAGGCGGCCGGCACGATCGGGCGCGCTCGCCAGCAGTCCTTCGATCGACAGTCCATGCGGACAGACGAAGCGTTGGCCCGGATGCTTCGGATCGGCAAAGCCCGGTTCCAGCAGAAACAGTACATCGCGACTCATGTCAATCGGCTCCCATGTTCGTTGATCCACCCGGCCGGGACGCTTGCACCCGTGTGCGCGTCGATTCCCGGCGCATGCCGGCCCGCGACCGGATGCCCGACTCTACCGTCACGCGTCGTGCGGCCCTACCAACGTTTTGCGGAATCGATATGCGGGACCGCATAGCGCATCGGTGCTACGCCGCCTAGCGGGCGTTGCATAAAAACATCGCGGTCGGGTCTGCACATATTGCGGATATCGAACGATTTCATCGATCGATATGACATCACGCACGGGTTACCGCTGCCCGCCGTATGCGGTCCAGGCGATGTGTTCGCCGCAGCATGCACGCCGGACGCGATCACGACGGACATGCCGGGCCGGCGACCCTGCACATTACAAATCGGCCGCGCGACGATTTACAAACCACGGATCGACCGTTCATCGGCGCGTCTGTCGTCAATAGCATCGTGATCCTCACGGACGTACCCATAAAAAACAGAGGATAGCGATGATCAAAAAATCGGTAGTACTGGGTTTGGTTTCGATCGGTTCGGTCAGTGCGTACGCGCAGAGCTCGGTGACGTTGTACGGCGTCGTCGACGCCGGCATCGCGTATACGAACAACCAGGGCGGCGCGAGCAACATCCAGCAGACGAGCGGCAAGCTGAGCGGCAGCCGCTGGGGCCTGAAAGGCGCGGAAGATCTTGGCGGCGGCCTGCAGGCGGTCTTCACGCTCGAAAGCGGGTTCCGGCCGAGCGACGGCGGCCTCGGCCAGGGCGGCCGACTGTTCGGCCGCTCCGCGTACGTGGGTCTCGCCAGGTCGGGCCTCGGCACGCTGACGTTCGGCCGCCAGTACGAGCCGATCACCGACCTCGTCGCGCAGTACTCCGGCGCCGGCTTCTGGTCGCCGGCCACTCACGTGGGCGACAACGACAACCTGAACCAGAGCTTCCGGCTGAACAACGCGGTGAAGTTCCGCAGCGACACGATCGCCGGCTTCACGGCCGACCTGCTCTATGCATTCAGCAACCAGGCGAACGGCGGAGCGGGCACGGGTTTCTCGAACAACAACGCGTGGGGTGCATCGGCGAACTACGTGAACGGCCCGCTGTCGGTCGGCGGCGGCTACGTGCGGTTCAATCACCCGAACGCGACGTCGAACACAAGCGGCGCGGTGGGCGGCGCGACCTCGACCACCGGCAACGACTACAGCGGCGCATTCTTCTACGGGCTGAACGGCGGCGTGCTCAAGCAGCAGATCGGGGCGCTGGGCGCGAACTACGCGCTCGGCCGCGCGACGGTCGGCTTTGCCTGGAGTCGCACGCAACTCGACTATGTCGACGGCTCGTCGCGCAAGTTCAACAACTACGACGTGAACGCGCGCTACCAGATCACGCCGGCCGCCACGCTGATCGGCGTCTATACGTTCACCGACGGGCGCGCGAGCGGCCTGCCGGGCACCGGCGGCCAGACGCTGAAGCCGCGCTGGCACCAGTTCACGCTCGGGTTCGACTATGCGCTGTCGAAGCGCTCCGACATCTACGTATCGGGCATCTACCAGCTCGCGGCCGGCGATGCGAGCACGGCCACGTCGGGCGGCTATCGCAAGATCGCCGCGATCTCGAACATCGGCAGCGCGTCGTCGACGAACCGGCAGCTCGCGTTCGTCAGCGGGCTGCGCGTGAAGTTCTGACGGCACGCGTATCGGGGGCGGCGCGATAAGCAAAGCGGGATTCGTTGTTTGCCGCGCCGTGCCCGGTTGCCGAGAATGTGCGTTTCGCCGCGCGAGGCCGCCTGCGTGAACGCCGAACCGGACGGGCGTCGCGCCCGTCGCCGTTGCCCGGCGCGCGCCACCCTCGCCAGGAGCAAGCCATGAGCGACACCTCCCTTGCCGCCCCGCTCGCGCCGTCGCCGTTCGTCGACGTCCGTTCACCGGCGGATTTCCCCGACAGCCCCGTGTCGCGAGCGCTCGCGCAGCCGCTGATGCTCGGGCTGTTCCTGCCGATCCAGGCCGGCGGATGGAGCGCGTCGACCTTGCCGCGTTCCACCGACTGGACCTTCGACTACAACGCCGATCTGGTCGTGCGCGCCGAGGCACTCGGCTTCGATCTGGTGTTCGCGCTGTCGCAGTGGCTGCCGAAAGGCGGCTACGGCGGCGTGTTCGACGGCCAGGCGCTCGACTCGTTCATGACGCTGGCCGCGCTGACCGCGCGCACCGAGCGGATCATCCTCGTCGCGACGAGCCACGTGCTCTACGGGCCGTGGCATCCGCTGCATTTCGCGAAATTCACCGCGACGCTCGATCACATCTCGCGCGGGCGCTGGGGCATCAACGTCGTGACGGGTCATCGCGCGATCGAACACGAGATGTTCGGCTGGAACCGGATCGAGCACGACCGACGCTACGAGATGGCCGCGGAATTCCTCGATGCGGTCCAGCAGTTGTGGGCGCAACCGGACAACTTCAGTTATACGCCGGCACTGTCGAACTGGCGCCTGGGCGGCGCATTCGTGACGCCGAAGCCGCGTTACGGCCGCCCGTTGCTGATCAACGCAACGGGCTCCGACGCCGGCATCGAATTCGCGGCGCGCTATTCGGACATCGTGTTCGTCACGAGCCCGGCCGGCCCCGACGCCGAACGGGCGATCGACGCGCTGCCCGCGCATACTGCCCGCGTGAAGGCGGCCGCTGCCGCACGCGGCCGGACGATCCGCACGCTGCTCAATCCGCTCGTGATCTGCCGCGAGACGGCGGCGCAAGCGCGCGCGTACCGCGACGCGATCGTCGCGCACGCGGACGAAGGCAGCTTTCACCGTTTCGACAGCGACGCGCATGCGTGGCGCGGCGGCTTCGACCAGCGTTCGCAGACGGCCGCGCGTGCGATCGGCGGCAACATCTCGATCACGGGCTCGCCCGACGAAGTCGCCGACACCATCGTGCGGCTGCACCGCGCCGGCATCGACGGTATCCAGCTGAGCTTCTACGACTTCAGGCCCGACCTCGACTTCTTCGGCGAACGCGTGCTGCCGTTGCTGCGCGAAGCCGGCTTGCGGCGCTGACGTCCGGCCGCGGCAACCGGCCTGGTGCGATCAGAACACGCGCCCTTCGGTCAGGTGCGTCGTCACGCCGTTCAGTTCGTAGTCGCCGATCACGCGTGCCTTGTGCAGCAGCGGGTTGTGACTGAAGATCGTGCGCAGGTTGCGCCAGTGCCGGTCGAAGTTGTGCGCGCGCGCCGTCGCCGACGCGCCGCCGACTTCGAACAGCCGCTCGGCCGCATGCAGCGCGAGCTTGCTGACGATCAGCTGCGTGCGCGCGGTCGCGAGCGCGCTGTCGAGCACGTGCGCATGCGCGTCGGCGTCGCCCGCTTCGATCGCGTCGGCGGAGCGATCGAGCGCCCGTGCGTTTTCGCGCACGAGCGCGTCGATCGCGTGGCTGTGCGCAGACAGCTCGCCGACGACCTGCTGGACGAAATGGTCGTCGTGCGCGGTGGGCGCCGGGCTGTGCAGCGCCGGGCGTCCGTGCACGAGCACGTAGCGACGTGTATCGGCCACCACGTTGCGCACGATGCCCGCCGCCGTCGCGACGAGATGCAGCTGCCGCAGCGCGCCGCAATGGCGGCCGACGAGCGTCGACCCGTCGCGCGCGGTCACTTCGTCCGCGAACACCTGCACGTTGTCGAGCAGCAGGCTGCCGCTCGCCGTCATGCGCTGCCCCATCCCGTCCCAGTCGTCGAGCACCTGCACGCCGTCGCGCGCGACGGGAATGATCACGGCCAGCGCGTCGCCCTGCTCGTTTTCCACGTTGATGCGCGCGAAATCGGCAAACGCGGTGCCCGTCGAATAGTATTTTCGTCCCGTGACCCGATGGTGATCGCCGTCCCGGCGCAACACGGTCGTGTTTTCGCCCGGCCGCGACGTGCCGAGCTCGGTCGACGCGCCGCCGAAGATCGCGCCGGCCAGCACGCGTTCGAGCTGCACGTCGTTGAACGGTGTGCGCGGCGACAGCCGCAGCGTCTCGGTCTGGTCGTAGTGAATGCGCAAGGCGTGCGCGAGATTCGAATCGGCGGCGGCCAGCGTCGCGATCGTATCGAACAGATCGACCAGCGTGCCGCCGAGGCCGCCGCGTGCCACCGGAATCCGCAGCGCGCCCAGTGCCGAGCGCCGAAAGATCGCGAAGCCCTCGAACGGCAGTTCGCGGCGCGCCTCGCGTTGCGCGGCATCCTGGCCGATCGCGTTCGCGAGATCGGGCAGCGTGGCGAGCGCGTCGCGCAACGCGTCGCGTGGATCGACGGCATCACGGGCAGTCATCGGGTAAATCCTTGTGGGAGGTGATCGGGTGCGTCGCGGCGAAGTGCGATCGCGGCATCGCAAAGTATAGGGACGCGTCCCGCGCACGTGAAAAGCCGATTTCAGCTTTTGTTATGCGTGCGCCGGGAATGGTCGCGCATGGCTGCCGTGTCGGCGCCGGATGGGCCGGCGACGCACGGTCACGATGATGCCCGCGCACGAAACCATCCGCTCGCGGCGCGCAGAGACAACGCTCAGTCCGCCGCGCCGTTCCGGCAGAACCCGTGCGCCGACTCGCCATCCCGGCCCGGGCCCGAGCGGTTCCCGGCGTTCGCTCCGGCGTCAGCGGCGTGGCGCGAAGGCGTCGACACCCGTCAACGCAGCGGACCACGCCCACAGACGTTCAGCATCCTCCCGATCGATCGCGTGCGGTCGCACGCCCGACTCCTCGTTGCCGCGCGTCACCACCGCGATGTCGCAATCCTCGCAGTAAACGCCGCCGATTTCGGCGAGGCGCGGCGACGTTGCGGCCCACACCTGCGTCGCCGCGCCCTGCGCCGGCGTCTTGAAAGTCGGGTCGATCGGCACGCCGTGCTCGTCCACCCAGCCCTGCGCCATCATCTCCTCGCGGGTGAGATGACGTTGCAGCGGCGTCGCGATCTTGCCCGGATGCAACGAGTACGCGCGGACGCCAAACCGGGCGCCGAGCGCGTCGAGTTGCACCGCGAACAGCGCATTGGCGGTCTTCGACTGCGCGTACGCGAGCCATTTGTCGTAGCCGTGCGCAAACTGAACGTCATCCCAGCGAATCGGCGAAAGCCGGTGCCCGAGCGACGACACCGCGACCACGCGGGCGCCGTGCCCATGCGCGAGCGCGGGCCACAGCCGGTTGACCAGCGCATAGTGGCCGAGATGATTGACGGCGATCTGCGCTTCCCAGGCGTCGCCGACGCGCGTCTCGGGGCACGCCATCACGCCCGCGCTGTTGATGACGATATGCACGTCGCGCCGCGCGTCGACGAACCGCGCGGCGAATGCGGCGACGCTCGCGAGATCGGCGAGGTCGAGTGCCGCGCTCTCGACGCCGGCCATCCCGCGCGTCGCGTCGCGCGCGGCATCGGCGCTCCGCGCGCCGACGATGACGTGCGCGCCGGCCTGCGCCAGTGCGCGCGTGGTCTCGAGGCCGAGACCCGAATGGCCGCCTGTGACGATGGCGGTTTTGCCTCGAAGGTCGAGACCGGCCAATACATCGCTCGCCGTCGACGCGGCGCCGAATCCGGAATGAAGGGGGTGTTGCCTGCTCGTCATTGAAGGCTCCAGGAATGATACGCACGGCACGCGGCCGCCCGCCGGTCACGTCACCGCACGAGCCCATTCTCGGGGCACGCACCCGGACTGTGAATGCAATAGAATCCGGTTTTTCGTCGAGATCGTCCGGGAGTTGCGCATGGATCCGCTGTCGGAAGTGCTGTCGCTGCTGGAAACGCGCGATTCGTTTTTCACCGGTCTGCGCGCCGGCGGTGCGTGGGCAGTCGCGATTCCGCCGCCCGACGGGGTCAAGTTCAACGCGGTGGTCGAAGGAAGCTGCTGGCTGACCGTCGACGGAGCGGGGCCGCCTGTCCGGCTGCGCCCGGGGGATTGTTTCCTGCTCGCTTCGCCGCGCGCGTTTTCGCTGGCGAGCGATCCCGCGCTCGCCCCGGTGCCGGCCGCCGACGTCTATCGGAACGTCGAACGCGGTATCGCGCACTTTGGCGAGCCGGCGGATTGCTTTCTGATCGGTGGCCGCTTCGTGTACGAAGAAGGCATGCCGCTGCTGCTCGGCAGCCTGCCGCCCGTCGTCGTCGTGAACGGCGGCTCCGAACAGGCGGCGGTGCTGCGCTGGGCGCTGCAGCAACTCGCGCAGGAATTCGGTGCGTCGTCGCCAGGCGGGTCGCTGATGGTCCGGCATCTCGGACACATGATGCTGGTGCAGATCCTGCGGCGCTATGTGGACGACGGTGCGAACGGCGATGTCGGGTGGCTTGCGGGGTTCGCGGATTCGCGGGTGAGCGCGGCGCTGGCCGCCATTCACGCAGAGCCGGCGCGACGCTGGAGCGTCGACGCACTCGCGGCCTGCTGCCACGTGTCGCGCTCGACGTTCGCGCTGCACTTCAAGCGACGGCTGGGATTCGGGCCGCTCGAATACGTGCTGCGCTGGCGGATACAACTTGCGATGCGGGAGCTGCGACGTTCGAACGTCTCGATATCGGCGATCGCGCAGCGGCTCGGCTATGACTCGGACAGCGCGTTCGGACACGCATTCAAGCGCATCGTGGGTTGTTCGCCGCGCGCGTATCGGCATGGCCTGGCCGACGGGTCGGGCCGCTAGCGCCGGTCGCCTCTGCGTCTGTTGGCGCCCGCGAATGGCCTCGGCGGCACAGCCGAAGCGGCACTTCCGCCAACGGGATTCATTTACATCAACGACGTCAGGATAAGTTTTCTTATCACAACACCGCGATTAGATAACCAAACTCGCATTTACGAGAATGCCCCGCATGCCGCGAGGCGCCCCGCTCAACGTCCGATCGGCAATCCGGTCGGCTCGATCCAGCCGAGCTTGTACGCGATCAGCAGCGACAGAAACAGCGTGACCGACAGCCCGACGCGGGCCGCGAGCGACCACGCCATCCGCTTGGATTTGCCGCGATCGTGATTCATGAAATACAGCGCGAAGATCAAGCTCGCGATGATCATCGCGAATGCCACAGAAACCAGCAGGGTTTTCATTGCTGTTGCCTTTGAAGATCCGAATCGGCCTGAATCAGTTCGGCCAGTTTATTCCGTTCGTCGGCGATGCCGCCGACGCCTGACGCGGGCCAGTCCAGCGCGACGCCGTTGCCCAGCGAATCGCGCACGAGCGCCTGGTAGCGCCGGTCGTTGAGCCGGCCGTGATCCATGGCTTCCGAGATCTCGCGCCGGAACGGCAGCGGGAAACTCGCGTAGGCGCGCGACAGCGCCGCATATTGTCTCGCATCGATCTCTTTCGACGATGGTATGACAGTCCAGAGCACCACGGCCACGATGGCCGTGAACGGGATCGCCGTGTAGCGAAGGATGAACTTGATCGGGGTCATGAAGCGGTGGGTCGAAGGAATCGCAAACGCGGGCCGCGCGGCAGCGAAGCCACAGGCCGGTCGTACCGGGCATATTGTACTGAAAGCCCCATCCGGCTAACAGAGTATGATAATGACATTATCATGTTCATCACATGATTCGACAGACCCGGTCTCCGGCGCAGGCAGCGTGCCCACCCTGCCGCCCGGCGCCGGCTTTCCCGTCCGTGCCCGCGATCCGCGGCGATTGAGCGAAACCCTTATGCCAGCGCAGTACTTTCGAAACCTGACCGGAAAACACCGCAGCGCGACCGCGAACCGTCAGCTCGGGTTTTCGCTGGCCTTCGTCGCCGGCGCGGCCAATGCCGGCGGCTTTCTCGCGGTCAAGCAGTACACGTCGCACATGAGCGGCATCGTGTCCGCGATCGCCGACCAGACGGCGCTCGGCGACGTCCGGCTGGCCCTGGCCGGCATCAGTTCGCTGGGGTCGTTCCTGTTCGGCGCCAGTTGCTCGGCGATCCTCGTCAACTGGGGGCGCCGCCGCGGGCTGCATAGCCAGTTCGTGCTGCCGCTGCTGGTCGAGGCCGCGTTGCTGCTCCTGTTCGGGCTGCTCGGCAGCCACCTCGCGCTGTGGGAAACCTTCTTCGTGCCCGTGACCGTGACGTTGCTGTGCTTCATCATGGGGCTGCAGAACGCGACGATCACGAAGCTCTCGGGCGCGGAGATCCGCACGACGCACATGACGGGCATCGTGACCGATCTCGGCATCGAGCTCGGGAAGCTGTTCTACTGGAACCGGTCGGCCATCGACGTCGACGCGCATGCGGTGATCGCCAACCGTTCGAAACTGAGGATTCACGCGATGATGCTCACGTCGTTCTTCGTCGGCGGGCTGGCCGGCGCGATCGGCTTCAAGCATGTCGGCTACGTATCGACGGTGCCGCTCGCCGCGGTGCTCGTAATGCTCGCGATCGTTCCCGTGATCGACGATCTGCTCGCGCTGCTCCGCGGCAGCCGCTGATCGGCCCCGAGGCCCTCGTTCCGGCGGCGGCACCGAAGTCGGATCGATTATAATTTGATTAACATACCGACCACGCTCGACCCGTCATGGAAACGAAAACCGCCCGCCTGACCGTCCTGATCGACCCCGCGAAGAAGGAAGCCTTCGAAATGCTCTGCGCGGAGCAGGATCTCACGCCGTCGCAAGTCGTCCGGCAACTGATCCGCGACTATCTCGACCGGCACGGCGTCACGTACAAGACCAAGAGCGCGCTCGGCAAGCGCGTGAAGTAAACGCGGCCACACCGGCCGCGCCCGCGACGGCGGTCACACGCCGGTCATGCGCCGATTTCCCATCGCCCGCGCGCTTGCGCGCGCCGCGCCAGCCGCCGCGGATCGACGTTCTCCCCTGCCTTCATGCGCCTCGCCGTGGCCGCCAGCTTCAGCGTGCCGGCCTGCTCGCACGCGAGCGCGCGTTCGAGCAGGATCCGCAACGACGGCAGCCGGGTGTCGTGCTTCCATGCGAACGCGACGAAGTTGTTGTCGTCGCCGCACGGCACCAGCGTATACGACGCGCCGAACACCGTTCGCAGGTGCTCGAGATGCCGGGGCAGCGCCGGATCGTCGTCCATCAGGTTGATCGCCAGCACGCCGGTGTCGCCCAGGCGCGCGCGGCACGCGTCGAGGAAGGCCGGGCCGGTACACCGGCCCGGCGTGCCGTCGGCGACGAACGCGTCGTGCAGGATCACGTCCGTCCGGACGTCCGCCCGGTTCACATGATCCGCGCCGTCGGCGCATATCACCGAGAACCGTGCATCATCGGCGGGAATCCTGAATATGTCGCGCAGCGCGATCACGTCCGGATTGATCTCGACCGCGTCGATCGCCGTACCGGGGAGGTGCCGGTAGCAATATTTCGCGAGCGAGCCGCCGCCGAGCCCGAGCATGCAGATGTGCGCAGGCTCGGGCTGCAGCAGCAGAAAACCCATCATCACGCGCGTATAACCGAGCTCGAGCCGCACGGGATCGCGCAGCGACATGAAGCTCTGCGTCGCGAAATGATCGAAGTGCAGCGACAGCGCATGCCGTGTCTCCAGCACGAACGGCCGGCCGTCGTTCAGCGGCGTCGCCAGGAATTTGACGAACGCGTCGTAGGAAGCTGGATCGTCGATCATGGGCGGGCAATCAGGCGAAAACGGCCGGGCGCGACGTGCGCTCAGGCCTTCTTCAGGTAGCAGGCCTTCAGCATGAAGCCGCCCATGTCGGTCTTGCAATCGACTTCGTGATCGCCGCCGACGAGCCTGATACTCTTCACCTTGGTACCCATCTTCAGCGTGATCGACGAGCCCTTCACGCGCAAATCCTTGATCAGCACGACCGAATCGCCGTCCGACAGCACGTTGCCGTTCGCATCCTTGACGACGTCACCCGCCGGTTCGTCGACCACTTCGGCACCCGCCGACCATTCATGGCCGCAGTCGGCGCAGACGGTCAGCGTGCCGTCCGGGTAAGTGTTTTCCATCGCGCATTGCGGGCAGGCGGGGGCGGCGTTCATTGCAGCTTCCATTCGGGAGGAGTTGGATCGATCAGGAAAATGCCGGGCGGGCAGGTTGCGCACCCGGCCGGTCATGCAACCGGGACACGCCTGCCAGGGACGCGCAGGTCGCCATCGGCGCACACGACATTATAATGCAATACACATATCCTGACCGATGCATTATAATCCTCGACTTCACGATATTCAGCGAACTTGAAGGCAGCTTTACTGAGGATGTCTGCAAGTTCGCACCGGATCGCGCGCCGCGCTCCCGCGGAAAACCGCGAAAGCCCGGCCCGACGGTGCACGCCGCACATCGATCCCGCCCCCGTCCGGAGGATTTCCAGCATCGTGGCAACCGTTGTGTACGTTCAGATCGGCTCGGCGTGGAACCGCAACCGCGGTGCCGCCGCCCGCGACGCAACCGCCGACGCAGCGCGCCGCTTCGAAAGCGACATCCTGCTGATCGCGAACGGGCTCAGCGGGAACGCGAAGGACAGCGCGGCCATCGCGTCGCTGCAGGTACACGGCGGCACGTCGGCCCAGGTGCTGGCCACCGGGCCCGATGAAGAAGCCGCGCTGCACGCGCTGCTGCCGCTGCTCCAGGCGCGCTGATGCTTGCGCCACCCGTCTCGCGGCATTGCGCCGCGCCCCCCGAATCTCCACTCCCCGAGGAAGCGATGAGCGATACCGACATGTCCAACACCCCCAACCTGTCCGCCTCCGCCATCTGGGCGCTGGAACGCCTCGCCGATGTCCGCTACGGACGCGATGCGCCGGCACTCGGCTGGTCGATCGCGCGGGAGCTCGTCAGCGCCGGCTTCGTCAGTCATCCGGTGCACGGCCGCTCCGGCGCGTCGATCACGGCCGAAGGGCGGACCTTCCTGAAAAGCCGGAAATAGGCCGCCGCCCGCGAGCGGCCTTGCCTTGCACGGGAGGAGCCCGATTGCCGGTTGCGGCCGCACGGGGTTCCACGGCGGGGATGCCCGCGGCCATGCGGATTGCCCGTTGCATCGGGCAACAGCGGCCGCGCGACGCCGCCACCGCCGCGCAGGGGTTTTGATATGATTTCGGCGCCTTGACGGCCTGGTTGTTCTGTTCAACCCTGTTCCGGAAACCTCGATGCCGCCGGTCTCTTCCCCGCCCGTTCTCGACACGCCCCGCCTCGTCCTCGAAGGCCATCCGCTCGGCGACTTCGACGCGCTTGCGGCGATGTGGGCCGAGCCGGCGGTCGTCGCGCACATCTTCAACGGCCAGCCGTCCGCGCCGCGCGATTCGTGGATGCGCATGCTCGCGTATCGCGGGCTGTGGCCGCTGCTCGGCTACGGCTACTGGGCGATTCGCGAGAAGGCGTCAGGGCGCTATGTCGGCGATCTCGGCTTCGCGGATTTCCACCGGAACATCGAGCCGTCGGTGCGCGGCGTGCCGGAAGCCGGCTGGGCGCTCGCGAGCTGGGCGCACGGCAAGGGCTACGCGACCGAGGCGCTCGCGGCCGCGCTGGCGTGGCTCGACGGGCAGCAGCGCTTCGAGCGCAGCGTGTGCCTGATCGCGCCGACCAACGTCGCGTCGATCCGTGTGGCGGAGAAGGCCGGGTATGGCGAACCGGAACGCATCCGCTTCAACGACGCCGATTCGTTGCTGTTCTCGCGCAGGCGTCGATAGACGCGAATACCGCGTTAATCCGGCGGCCGCCTCACTCCGCTGCCGGTTCGTAGAAATGCCTGAAAAGACTGTCGTCCATCGGCCAGCAGTTTCCGCATTCATCGAGCAGGATCCAGTCGCCCGGCTTCACCGTGCGCCAGCCTTCCGGCGTCGCGATGGCCCAAACGCCGTGACGGCTCTTCACCCGGTCATGATCGCCGTCGGCGAACCACCGTGTTGCATCGACATAACTGGTGCGTTTTCTGAATCTCATGCCATTCCCAAAGGAAGCGAATATCCGCTTCGTGTTGCCGGACGGGAAACGGATCGGGTGCCCGCGCGGAAAGCGCGGCTCGAGGCGGCGGTGCCGCCTTCGGCGCGATGATCCCCGCGTGGATTTCGTGTGGCGCGACCCGGCTCCCCGCCCCGCGCACCTGCAACGAATCGCGATCCGTCCGGCGCGCGCGACAGGTGCCGAAATTGTAGGGACGGATACTCGGCGACATTGGTAATATTTTGTAATGATATGTCGAGTAACCTTGCCTGGCCTCGGTTTTGCCCATACAGACGACGGGGGGAACAACGGATTTTCCGCAAACGTTTTCGTCTGAAGGATGCCCAATCGCGCATCCTCGCCGGCCCCGCGCCGGCTATCGCGCCGACCGTTTCGGCCAAACGTGCGTCTGCACGCCGACAGCCATTCGCCGCTTCGCCAGGCAGCGGCGGTCCCCCCATCGATACGCTCACCGAACGAATCAGATTTCGTCACATTCCGTCCGAATGTCGCGCAGTACCATGCACGTCGCGTCGGCTACCCCGCGTTCGGACTGGGCCTGACCGCTCGCCACTTTCCCGTTTCCCCCTCGTTCCGCGATGCCCATCCGAATCCTGCTCGTCGAAGACGACGTCCCCCTGTCCGCGCTGATCGCCGACTATCTGCGCCAGCATCATTACCAGGTGGACACGCTGTCCGACGGCACGGGCGCGGCGACGACGATCATCGCGAGCCGCCCGGACCTGGTGCTGCTCGACATCAACCTGCCGGGCAAGGACGGCTTCGAGATCTGCCGCGCGGCGCGCACGCAATACGACGGCATCCTCATCATGATGACGGCCCGCGACGAACCGTTCGACGAGTTGCTCGGCCTGGAACTGGGCGCCGACGACTTTCTCCGCAAGCCGGTCGAGCCGCGCATCCTGCTCGCGCGGATCAAGGCGCAGTTGCGGCGGGCACGCCCGCAGCCGGCCGACCGCCGGCCGGAATCGCCGCAGCGGTTCACGTTCGGCAAGCTCTCGATCGACCGCACGGATCGCCGCGTCCACCTTCCCGACGGCAGCGTGCCGCGCCTGACGTCGACCGAATTCGACCTGCTGTGGGCCCTTGCGTGCCGCGCCGGCGAAGTGGTCAGCCGCGCCGACCTGACGTTGCTGCTGCGCGGCATCGCGTTCGACGGCCTCGATCGTTCGATCGACGGCCGCATCTCGAAGCTGCGCCGCAAACTGCGCGACGACGCGACCGAGCCTAAACGGATCAAGACCATTCGCTCCAAGGGTTATCAGTTCAGCAAGCACGCGTGGGAGTGACGCGGTGCGTGTGCAACCCTAACGTGTTCGTGCTGCGACGGCGCCAGGCGCCGACTTCATGCAGCGCATCGGCGGCCGTGAATACGGTGCGGCCGAACCGTTCGGTCGGAATGCGCGACAGCGCCGTCAGCAGGACCGCGAGACTCTGCAGCCCGCTTTGCATGCCCGGCGCGTCGGGCGTATCGGTCTCCGCATGCGGAGACGTCGCGTCGGGGGGCTCGCGCGCGGTCGTCGGCACGCCTCCACTCGATGTAACCGCCTTCCACGGTCCGCGCCGCCAGACGGATCGTCCGGCCCCGACGGGGACGAAATGACAAACGCTTGAAAAAGCGGATACCCGACGTCGTCGACGGCAACGCGAGCCTTCGCGCCGGTCACGACTCTTCCGGGCGCGTTTCGGGCCGCCCGCCGGCACCGTCGCGGCCGGCGACCCGCTTCGCCAGTTCGAGATAGTTCCGCGCAAGCTCGCGCAGCTCGTCCTCCGACGCGTCCTCGATTCCGATCAGCTGGTCGTTTGCCGCACGCGTCACGGCGACGAGTTCGTCGAGCTTCAGGTGCAGCGCAACGCTGTCGCGGTTCTGGTTGCGTTGCAGCAGGAACACCATCAGGAACGTGATGATCGTCGTCCCGGTATTGATGACGAGCTGCCACGTGTCCGAAAAATGAAACACCGGCCCGCTGGCGAGCCACAGCGCAGTCACGGCGACTGCACTGCCGAACGCGATCGGCGAACCGGCCCACAAGGTCACGTGCGACGCGAAACGTTCGAAGGCACGCGTGACGGGATGTCTGGCCGGTACCACCCGCCGGTCGGCCGCGGCTGCGCCGCCCGCATGCACACTTGCTCGTGATGATTCGTTCGATTCGCGCATGGCGCCTCCCGGACAAGACTGTCGGTCATGGCGCGAGCAGGCACGGGCCGCGAGCGCGCGGCTGCGGTGCGGCCCGCATGCGGGCGCCATCGCCGAGCGAGCATTTCGTGTGCCCGGCAGGTGCCGTCCCGCACGCGACGACGCCGCGCTCAGTCCCGCAACACCGCCACCGCCTTGATCTCGACGATATAACCGGGCGAGCCGCCCAGCATGTGCGCGCCGACCGCCGTCCATGCCGGTTTCGGATCGGCGTGCAGATACCGGTCGCGCACCTCCATGAACAGCGGCAGGTCGCGCATGTCGGTATGGAACGTCGTCAGGTCGACCACGTCGCCGAACGATGCGCCGGCCGCCTCGAGCACGAGCCGCAGGTTCTCGAACGCCTGCACGATCTGCGCCTCGCGGCCGTCGACCTGTTGCATCGCCGCGTCGCGGCCGATCTGGCCGGACACGTACAGCGTGTCGCCGACCTGCAGGCCCGGCGCGTAGCCGATTTTCTCGTACACCGCTTCCATTCCCGCCGGAACGATGGCTTTGCGATCACGCATGGAGGTCTCCGTGGCCGGCGGCGTCGCGCCGGCCGTCTGGTTGTCGATGAAAGCGGTCGATGGACGAAGTCCAGCGGCACGCCGCTCAACCCGTATCGCCGCCGGCGACCGGCAGCACCGTGCCGGTGATGTAGCTCGCCTCGTCGGACGCGAGGAACAGGATCGGCGCGATCTGCTCGTCGAGGCTGCCATAGCGCTTGAAGTACGTCGACTCGGTCACCTGCCGCACGGCCTCGGCCATCCACGCCTGCTCCTGCGCGCTGTCGCCGGCCGCATTGCGCGGCACGCGACGCGGCGGTGCATGCGTGCCGCCCGGCGCGGTGGCCACGACACGGATGTTGTGCGCCGCGTACTCCATCGCGAGCGCCGACGTCAGCGCATTGACGCCGCCCTTCGCCGCCGAGTACGGCACGCGGCGAATCCCGCGGGTCGCGTTCGACGAGACGTTGACGATCGTGCCGCCGCCGCGCGCGATCAGGTGCGGCAGCACGGCGTGACAGGCATAAAGCGTCGGCATCAGCGAGCGGCGGATTTCCGCGTCGATCTGCGCCGGCTCGAATTCGGCGAACGGGCGCATGCGAATCGCGCCGCCGACGCCGTTGATCAGGATGTCGATGCCGCCGAACGCCTGCACCGCGTATGCGATCGCCGCCTGCGCGCCTTCGTAGGTTTCGAGATCGGCGACGCAGCCCGCCGTCTCGCCGCCGCTCGCCTCGGCCGCCACCTCGGCGACGAAATCCGCGCGATCGACGAACAGCACCCTGCCGCCCTCGGCCGCCGCGCGCAGCGCGACGCCTCGGCCGATACCCTGCGCCGCGCCGGTGACGACGACGACCTTGCCGGAGAATCGTTGCATGATCATGCCGCCTTTGCCGTGAGGTTGGGCGTGAATTTCTCGTAGTGGAAGCTGTTCGGCTTCACGCCTTCGTCGTCGAAATACTTGCGCACCGCGTCGACCATTGGCGGCGGCCCGCACAGATACACGTCGACATCGCCGTCGTTCAACGCGTCGGCCGGAATGTGCTGCGTGACCCAGCCCTTGCGCGGATGGTCCGACGCGGCATCCGCGACGACCGTCGCGAAGCTGAAGTTCGGCAGCTTCGCCGCATAGGCCTCGATCGCGTCGACCAGCACGAGATCGAGATCGCGCGTCACGCCGTAGATCAGGTGCACCTTCTGCCGCGAGCCGCCGCGCGCCAGCACCTCGAGCATCGACAGGAACGGCGCGAGGCCGGTGCCGCCGGCGAGGAACAGCAGCGGCCGCGCGACGTCGCGCAGGTAGAAGCTGCCGAGCGGGCCGTGCAATTGCAGCGTGTCGCCCGGCCGCGCCGATTCGAGCCACGTGCTCATCACGCCGCCGGGAATCTTCTTGATCAGGAAGCTGACCTTCGCATCGGCCGGCGCCGACGAGAACGAATAGGAGCGGTGCTGGCCGCTCGCGGGCACGTCGATGTTCACGTACTGGCCCGGCAGGAACGCCGGCGCGGCGGCGCCGACGTCGAGCTCGAGCACGACGGCCGCGTCGTTGTGCTGTTCGACCTTCGTGACCGTCGCGGCAAAGCCGCTCTGGCCGGTCTTGCACGCGACCGACGAGGTCGGCACCGCGATCACGCAATCGCTTTGCGGCACCATCTGGCACGTCAGCACGAGGCCGCCGTCCTTCTCGTCTTCGGTGAGCGCGTCGTCGATGTAATCGTCGCCGAGGTCGTAGCGGCCGCTTTCGGCGCGGCACTTGCAGGTGCCGCACACGCCGTCGGAGCAATCCATCGGCAGGTTGATCTTCGCGCGGAAGGCCGCGTCGAGAACCTTCTCGCCGGCCTTGCAATCGATGAAGCGGGTTACCCCGTCCTCGAAGTTCAGTGCAATCGTGTAGCTGGACATGGTGTCGCCTCCACTTCCTTTCATCACAAAACGACGGCGTCAGACGTGATAGACGTCGAGCACCTGCCGGATGTAGTCGTTCTTCAGCACGATCTTCTTGTGCGAGATCAGCAGCGCATCGCCCGCCCGGCGCAACGTGACGAACATCGTGCCGAAGAAGTGGTCGGTCACGCGGTAACGATGGTTCAGCGTGTGAAAGTTGTAACGCACGTCCACTTCGTCATCGCGCTCGGCCAGCACCTCGACGTTCGTCACGTTGTGGCTGGTACGCGGCTCGGGCGTCGATGCGCCGCTGCGCTCGGTCTTGATCCGGAACACGCGGTCCTCGAGGCCGCCGCGGTCCGGGTAGTACATCAGCGAGATCTGGCTCTGCGGGTCGTCGGTCGGCCGGTCGTCGTCGTCCCACGCGGGCATCCAGTACGTGACGTCCTCCGAATAGCAGGTCAGCCACTCGTCCCACTGGCGATCGTCGAGCAGCCGTGCTTCGCGATACAGCGTCGTGCAAATGGTCCGGTAATCGAAGCTCATGCCGCCACCTCCCCGCGTTCCTTCTTCAGCGCATCGCGCATCACGTGCACCCAGTGTTCGTGCTGGCACACGAACAGCCCTTCGTCCTCGCTGCGCTCGCCCGAGATGCGCGGGTTCAGTCCCATCTTCGTCGCGTTCTCGTCCGGCCCGTCGACCCACAGCGGCGCGCCGCGCGACAGGTCGTTCCACATCGCCGTGACGCCGGCATAACCGGCCTGGCACGCGCGGAACTCCTCGAGATCGTCGGCGGTGCCCATGCCCGTGACGTTGAAGAAATCCTCGTACTGGCGAATGCGGAGCGTGCGATCGGTGTCGCTCTCGCCCTTCGGCGCGAAGCAGAAGATCGTGACTTCGGTCCGGTCGACGCCGAGCGGCCGCACCACGCGGATCTGCGTGCTGAACTGGTCCATCAGGAACACGTTCGGGTACACGCACAGGTTGCGTGTCTGGTTCACGATGAAGTCGGCCTGCACGTCGCCGACGCGCGCGCGGATCTCGTCGCGATGCCGGTACACGGGCCGCACTTCCGGGTTCATCGTCTGCGTCCACAGCAGGATGTGGCCGTTGTCGAAGCCGTACACGCCCGCGACCGACTTGCTCCAGCTGTTCGCGTCGACGGCCTTGGTGCCGTCTTCCTTGCGGCGGCCCATCGTCGCCGCATAGTTCCAGTGCACGGTGCTGACGTGGTAGCCGTCGCAACCGTTCTCCATCTGCATCTTCCAGTTGCCTTCGTAGATGTAGGACGAGTTGCCGCGCAGCACTTCAAGCCCGTTCGGCGCCTGGTCGACGATCTGGTCGATGATCACGCGCGCTTCGCCGAGGTAGTCCTCGAGCGGCAGCACGTCGGGGTTGAGGCTGCCGAACAGGAAGCCGCGATAGCTTTCGAAGCGCGCGACCTGCTTCAGGTCGTGCGACCCGTTCGTGTTGAACTGCACCGGATATTCCGTCGTCTTCTCGTCCTTCACCTTCAGCAGCTTGCCGGTGTTCGAGAAGGTCCAGCCATGGAACGGGCACGTGAAGCTGCCCTTGTTGCCGTGCTTGCGGCGGCACAGCATCGCACCCTTGTGCGCGCACGCATTGATGACCGCGTGCAGCTCGCCGGCCTTGTCGCGCGTGATCACGATCGGCTGGCGGCCGATCCAGGTCGTGTAGTAGTCGTTGTTGGCCGGAATCTGGCTTTCGTGCGCGAGGTACACCCAGTTGCCCTCGAAGATGTGCTTCATCTCGAGCTCGTACAGTTCCGCGTTCGTGAAGATGTCGCGGCGGCAGCGGAATACGCCGGCCTCCTTGTCGTCCTGCACGGCGGTGGCGAGCAGGTGATCCAGTTCGTTGGTGGGGTCGATCGTGGCGGACATGTTGTCTCCTTCCATGCGCGTGCCGCGTCCTGCAAGCACGCTCGCATCGGTTTCGGTTGAATCTCGCGGAAACCCGGCCGGCGGCGGCGCATGCGCGCCGCGCCGCCAGGCGGTTACGCCGTCGCGGCTGCGCGCGGGCGGTGGACGATCTGGTTGTCCTGGCCCTGCACCAGCGGCGTCAGCACGAAGTTGAATTCGATGTCCTGGTAGGCATCGGCCTTCATGCCGAGCGCCGTGCCGCCGGTCTTCCCGACCACGGGCGGGATCAGCTCCTCGCGCGTCGCGTACGCGAAGTCGTCCCAGATCAGCGGATCGCCGTCGATGTTGAACTGCGTCGTCAGCTTGCGGTGATCGGGGCTGTCGACGAAGAAGTGCACGTGCGCCGGGCGGTTGCCGTGGCGGCCGAGGCCGTTCAGCAGTTGCTGCGTCGCGCCTTGCGGCGGGCAGCCGTAGCCGACCGGCATCAGCGTGCGAAATTCGTACTTGCCGTCGGCACCCGTCTTCACCGCGCCGCGCAGGTTGAAGTCGGTCTGCGCGCCGGTCGGGTCGAAGTGCGAATAGAAGCCCTTCGAGTTCGCGTGCCAGCATTCGACCACCGCGCCCGCGACCGGCTGGCCGTCGAGGCCCGTGACCGTGCCATGGATCACGAGCGGGCCCGCGCCGTCGTCCGCGTCGAGATCGATCTTCGACACGCCGTCGCGAACCGGCGCGCCTGCGACGTACAGCGGCCCTTCGATCGTGCGCGGCGTGCCGCCGTCGAGGCCGGCGGCCTGATCCGCGGCGTCCATCCGGATGTCCAGGTACTTCTCGAGACCGAGACCGGCCGCGAGCAGCGCTGCCTCGCCATCCTGACCGAGCTTGTTCAGGTAGTTGACGCCGGCCCACACTTCGTCGGGCGTGATGTCGAGATCGTCGATCGCCTTGAACAGGTCGCCGAGCAGGCGCAGCACGACCTGCTGCGTGCGCGCGTGACCGCCGGCGCCGCCCGCGTTCGACGCGGCCTTCAGCAGATCCTGCACTTCCCGGGTTTCGAAAACTTTGACGCTCATGATGGTGTCTCCACGTGTATTTTGGGGGAATGACGGCTTTGCCTGACTCGGGCTAGCGCGCGACTCGCACGAGTCCGTCGCGGGTGAAACGCCTGACCTTGTCTTCGTCGAGCTCGATGCCGAGACCGGGGCCGTCCGGCACGGCCAGTTCGAAGTCGCTGTAGTCGAGCGGCTGCGTCAGGATCTCTTCGGTGATCAGCAGCGGCCCGAACAGCTCGGTGCCCCACTGCAGGTTCGCGAAACTCGCGAACAGGTGCGCGGACGCCACCGTGCCGAATGCGCCTTCGAGCATCGTGCCGCCGTACAGCTCGATGCCGGCGGCATCCGCGATCGCGGCCACGCGCTGCGCGGCGAAGAGGCCGCCGCTCTGCTCGATCTTGATCGCGAACACGTCCGCGCCGTGATGCTTCGCGATGTCGAAGGCGCTGTCGGGGCCTTGCAGGATTTCATCGGCCATCAGCGCGACCGGGAAACGGCGCATCAGGCGCGCCAGCGCCGCGGCGGACGCGACCGGCTGTTCGACCAGTTCGCAGCCCGCATCGCCCAGCGCGGGAATCGCGCGCGCGGCCTGCGTTTCGCTCCATGCCATGTTCACGTCCACGCGCACCGACGCACGATCGCCGACGGCCTTCTTGATCTCGGCCACGTGCCGGATATCCGTCTCCGGCGACTTCGCGCCGATCTTCAGCTTGAACACGTTGTGGCGGCGCAGGTCGAGCATCCGCTCGGCTTCGGCGATGTCGGTGGACGTGTCGCCCGACGCGAGCGTCCATGCGACCGGCAGGCGATCGCGCCGGCGGCCGCCGAGCAGCTCGCCGACGGGCACGCCGAGCCGCTTGCCGTGCGCGTCGAGCAGCGCGGTTTCGAGCGCGCTCTTCGCGAAGTGATTGACCTTCGCGAGCTTGCCGAGGAAGGCCATCAGCGTCTGGATGCGCGTGGCGTCGCGGCCGACGATCGCCGGGGCGAGGTACGCATCGATCGCGAGCTTCATCGCCTCGGGGCTTTCCGGGCCGTACGCCATGCCGGCGATCGTCGTGCCTTCGCCGAGGCCCGTCACGCCGTCGCTGCAGAACACCTTCACGAGCATCAGCGTCTGGCCGTGCATCGTGGCCACCGACAGCTTGTGCGGGCGGATCGTCGGCAGGTCGACGAGGCGGGTTTCGATGCGTTCGATGGTGGCGGAAGACATGGCGCGTGCGGCTTGGGGGCTGTTCATGGAACGGATTTATACGCGGCGGGGAAATGGGGCGTCCAATACTTTTGGTCGCCGAATTTCATACCTGACAGGTATCGAACCTCGGCAATATGCGCGTATTATTGCGACGCACCATACCTATTTTGGCTAATTAGAGAGATACGGAGCCTTGCTGGAGCGGGGTGTGCGCGAATGCGCGCTACGGTGGGGGAAGCGGTGCGCCGCGGTCGCCCGCGCACCGGCCATAAGCGAGGAAATCGGCGGTCGATACGGGAAGATCAGGGTTTTCCTGAGGGAAAAAACTGCCGGACCGTGGCGGCACGACGGGCCGCCGTGCCATCGTCGGTCAGCGGCAGGCCGCCGCGATCGTCGCCTGCCATTGCGCGGCGACGCCGGCGTAATCGTCGACCTTGAAAGCCGAGCCGTCCTGGACATGGACCCAGCCAAGCGTGCGCTCGGACAGCGGCTTCTCGTGATCGTCCGTCGCGACCTTGACGATCGCATGCGCACGGACGTGCACGACACCGTTCGGATAGTCGGACGACGGGTTCGCCAGTGTCACCGTCACGAACGGCCCGAGGTCCTGCAGCAACTGCGCGGCCGGCGGATCGTCGGCCAGCAGCAGCGCGCCGCCCTTCACGCGGTCGTCCACGCGGATGGCCGTGCCGCCCGGCCGCCGGTGCGCGGCGGTCGGCAGCGACATCCACAGCACGTGCGCCGGGTTGAGATAGACCACGTCGGGGTCGCCCATCGCGTCGCGCGTTTCAATCCGGGGTATCGGCATCGAGCCTCTCCAGTCGAATATCGGGCACCGCGTGCGGGTGCGTCGGCACCATGATGATGCCGCACGATGTCGGCTTGCCGCGCGTGTTCCGATGAATGGCGCGACGGCCCGCGAGCGGGGCGCCGCGCCATGCGCACGTCACTGCGTTGCCGGCGCACCGATACCGTCGATGTCGGGCGCCCAGCCCGTCGGATTCGAGAACTTCAGCGTGTTGGCGCTTCCTTGCCTGAACGTGCCCGTCACCGTCACCGTCGACACGTTCCCCCATCCGCCCGTCGACGGGAACGACACGGACACGGGCGCCGCGCCGTCGAAACCGAGCTGCGCGCTGCGCGGCGTCGAATCGCCGTTCACGTAGGCGATCACGATGCTGTAGGTGCCGTCCGCCGGCACCGAAATGCCGTTGATCGCGAGCGTGCCGTTGCTGGTCCCGTCACCGTTGCCGATGTAGCCGACGTCCTGTCCGCGCGAACACGCGCCGCATGACGACACGCGCGCCGCCCCGCCGAGCGTGTTGCCGGCTGCCTCGGCCTCGTAAGCCAGCGGCGGCGGGGGCGGAACCTTCACCGGGCCGGCCACCACGGCGACCGACGTGACGTCCGGTGCCGCCGTCGTACCGCCGGTGCCCGACAAGGTCAACGTGTTCGGCCCGGACTGCAGGTTGACAAAGACCGTTACCGTGCCGACGGTATTGCCGGTGGGCGGAAACGCGAGCGTCGTGCCGTTGCCGCCGTTCGCCGCGAGCTGTGCGCTGGCGGTTTCCGTCCCGGTGTTCAGGTAGGCGATCTGGACATAACCGCCCGCCGTTTGCGAGGTCACGTTGTTGAACGTCACCGCGCCCAGGCCCGTCACCTTCTTGCCGCTCGCACACGCGGCGCAGTCCGCGACCGTCGCGCCGCCCGACAGCGTGCCCGGCAGGTAGGCGGTCGACGGCAGGTCCGTGCCGCTCAACACGAGCATCACGGTGCCGCCGGCCGGCACGCTCGCGGCCGTGTAGGCACCGGTCGCCGCGCCGAGATCCTTGTGCGCCCAGACATCGCGGACGGTCGCCGACGTACCGGCCGCGAAGCCCAGTTGCTGCCACGTCACCGTGATGTCGCTCGCCGCCGTGCCGTTATTGAACAGCAGCACCGCGCGTTTGCCCGCGCCGGCCAGCAGCTTCGCCCACACCTGCTGCCCGTTGGCATCCGCGACCTTCAAGCCCTGCAGGCCCAGCATGTCCTGGTCGATCGCGATCAGCTCGGGATTGGTGAGCAGGCTCGCCGTATCGCTCGACAGCGACTTCGACAGGTCGTTGCCGAGTATCATCGGCGCGCCGGCGATGGCCCACAGATTCACGTGCGCCAGGTCGTTCGCCGCCGTCATGCCCATGCCGGCCACCATCATGTCCGGATCGTTGTAGTAACCGGTGTGCTGGCCTTCGGGGTGATAGTTGCCGTTGAAGTTGCCGAGCACCGAGCCGAACTTCGGCACCCCGCTCCCCGGCCCGTAGATGTCGCCCGTCGTGCGCCACGAAGTCGCGATCCCCGCGCCCCAGTCCCAGGGCCCCAGGTTGTAGTCGGGATAACCGCTCTTGCCGAGCGTGCCCCAGTCGCACATGTTCAGCACCAGCCGCTTCCCGGTGGCGACATAGGCTTTCTGAATCGCCTGCGAGATCGCCGTATAGGCTTGCTGCGGATCGTATCCGGCCGCGCTGCCGCCGCACCAGTCGACCTTGACGAAGTCGTAGCCCCACTGCGCGAACTGCAGGAAGTCGTGATCGTGGTGCGCGTAGTCGCTGCCGACGAAATGCGTGCCGTTCGTGTTTCCGCAGCCCTGCGGCCCGGAGTCGATATAGATGCCGGCCTTCAACCCCTTGCCGTGAATGTAGTCGGCCATCGCCTTCATCCCGCCCGGCCACTGGTTGGTGGGATTGCCGTTCATGTCGACGTTGAGGATGAAGTTGCCGTTCGCGTCGCGCTTTCTGGACGTCCACCAGCCTTCGTCGATGTTCACATACTGGTACTTGTTGCCCGTCGCGAGGTTCGCGTTCAGCGCGGCCAGGCCGTCGGCCTGCGCCTTGATCGTATCGAAGCTGACGTTTTCCTCGAGGCTGTTCCACGACGACCAGCCCATCGGCGGCGGATTCACCGCGATCTGCTGCAGTGCGGTCGGCGACGTACCGGTGGGGGTCGTGCCGCCGCCAGTCGTCGACGTCGTGCCGGTGGTCGAGGTCGTCCCCGTCGCCGACGTGTTCGTTCCCGGCGACGAACCGACATCGTCGCCGCCGCATGCCGACAGGCCAATCGCTGCCGCCACGAGGCATATCATCAACATTCCTAAATGATTGACCCCCTTCATCTTCGTCTCCCGATTGTTGTGAACGACGCACGCCAGTCAGCATCGTGCGCGTACGCAGATTAATGACGTTCGTTTCCCCGTTTCAATCTTTGCGGCACGCGGTCACATATTGGGAGATGACGGTGTTCCGGTCGCCCATCGCGTTGACGTCGATGCTTGCCGCGATCGTCCGCGAAAACCCACTCTTTGGACACTTGATCGACCAGGCGGAAACAATCCGCGTCGTTATTGCCGGTTTGAAGTAAAACCGGACAGGCGTGCCGCTACGCTCGCGACGTTGCGTGCGCGAGCTTCGCCACGCGTTCGTCGTACCCCCCCGGATACGCCGTGGCATCGGGCCGCGGCCGATAGACGTGCGGCCTCCACGGTTCCGGTTCGAGGCTCGGCAACAGGCGCACCAGGCGCCCCTGCTGGACGTACGGCCGAACCAGGTACGCCGCGCACCGGCCGAATCCGGCTCCGGCTCATACGGCCTCGATCTCAGCCTCGGTGTCGTCCGTCAGACAGGCCGGCGACAACGGCACGAAGTGTGGTTCTCCGCGGAAGATCCATGGCCACGCGCACCCGCTCCCACGATCGATCAGGCACGTCACCGGCATCGCCTCGAGTTAATTGCGGAATGGGGCTGCCAGGCCAAAGCGCATTCTTGAAAATGACTGCAATCGGGGGCGCCAGATATCCTTTGCGGATCGATAACGGCCGATCCGATCACGCGTGACCGAAAGTCTTCGCGCAGGTTTTCACGCCGGGCCTTCAGATCAGGCACCGGTCCCGCCGCACCAGCCACACCTGCAGTGTCATCAAACAGAATGCGGTAACAAAACTCACAGCGACTGTTCAGTTTCCGCACACCGCATCGCGAACACGCCCCAATCCATACGCCTCCCGCGCGTGGGAAGAAACCCGGATAGCCCCGTTTCGCCCTGCCCGCCTACCCTCGCGGGCATGCTGGAGCGGGCCGCGCGTTGCCCGATCCGGCGATCCGAATTTCCACAGGAGCGCACATGGATAGCAGCAACACCGCACTGTTCGACGCCGACATCTGGCGCGGCAAGATCTTCACCGGCCGCTGGGACGCGAGCCCGCACGCGGCCGACGTGATCGAACCGGCGACCGGCAACACGCTCGGCCGCATCGGTCTCGCCGACGGCGCGGCCATCGCGGAAGCCGCCATCGCCGCCCATCGCGCGCAACCCGCATGGTTCGCCCTGCCCTACGACGAGCGCGCGGCGGTGCTGCGCCGCGCGGCGGCCGTCGCCGAAACGCATTTCGATGCGATCGTCGACTGGCTCGTGCGCGAAAGCGGCTCGACGCGCGCGAAGGCGTCGTTCGAAACGTCCGTTACGATCAAGGCATTGCATGAAGCAGCCGGGCTGCCGTCGCGCGCAGCCGGTGAAGTGCTGCCGTCGGCGGCCGGCCGGCTGTCGCTCGCGCGCCGCCGCCCGCGCGGCGTGGTCGGCGTGATCTCGCCGTTCAACTTCCCGCTGTACCTCGCGCTGCGCGCGGTCGCACCGGCGCTCGCGCTCGGCAACGCGGTCGTGCTGAAACCCGATCCGCGCACCGCCGTGTGCGGCGGTGTCGCGATCGCGCGCGTGTTCGAGCTTGCCGGCCTGCCCGAGGGCGTGCTGCACGTGCTGCCCGGCGACGGTGCGGCCGGCGCCGCGCTGGTCGCCGATCCGCATGTCGCGATGATCCAGTTCACCGGCTCCACCGCGGCCGGGCGCAAGGTCGGCGAAGCGGCGGGCCGCCATCTGAAGAAGGTATCGTTGGAACTCGGCGGCAAGAACTCGCTGATCGTGCTCGACGACGCCGATCTCGACCGCGCGGTCGCCAACACCGCGTGGGGCGCGTATCTGCATCAAGGCCAGATATGCATGGCGACCGGCCGCGTGCTCGTGCAGCGTGCGATCCACGACCGCTTCGTCGCGAAGCTCGTCGAGAAGGCGCAAAACCTGCGCGTCGGCGACCCGGCTACCGGCGACGTCGGCCTCGGACCGTTGATCAATGCCGCACAATGCGACCATGCGGCGAGCGTGGTCGATGCAGCCCGCCGCGCGGGCGCACGCGTCGAGACGGGCGGCGGCCATCGCGGCCTGTTCTTCGAGCCGACCGTGCTGAGCGGCGTCACGCCGGGCAATCCGGCGTTCGACGAGGAAATTTTCGGGCCGGTCGCGATCGTCGTGCCGTTCGATACCGACGAAGACGCGATCACCCTCGCCAATCAAACCGAATATGGGCTGTCGATGGCGATCCTGTCCGCCGACGTCGGCCGCGCGCTGAGGATCGGCGAACGCCTGAACACGGGGCTGCTGCACATCAACGACCAGACGGTGAACGACGAAGTGATCAATCCGTTCGGCGGCGTCGGCGCATCGGGCAATGGTGCGAGCATCGGCGGCAGCGCGAACTGGGAAGAATTCACGCAGTGGCAGTGGCTGACGATCAAGGGCGAAGCGCCGTTGTACCCGATTTGACGAGGAGACCGACCATGTACACCGAAAACGATACGCGCGCCGTCACCGCGGCCGTCGCACGCGCCGCCGGCGCGCCCTTCACGATCGAATCCGCGCGGCTCCGCGCGCCGCGCGCCGACGAGGTGCTGGTACGCGTCGTCGCGACGGGCCTGTGCCACACCGACCTGATCGTGCGCGACCAGTACTACCCGGTACCGCTGCCGGCCGTGCTCGGTCACGAAGGCGCCGGCGTGGTCGAGGCGGTCGGCCCGGACGTGAAGACGCTCGCCGCCGGCGATCACGTCGTGCTCACCTACGGCGCGTGCGGCCACTGCGCGTCGTGCGTCGGCGGTCACGGCGCGTATTGCCGGCAGTTCTTCGCGCTGAATTTCGGCGGCGCCGACGCCGACGGGCAGACGGCCATCCGCGACGAAGCCGGACAACCGCTGCACGATCATTTCTTCGCGCAGTCGTCGTTCGCGAGCTACGCGCTCGCACGCGAGAACAACGCGATCAAGGTGCCGAAGCAAGCGCCGCTCGAACTGCTCGGCCCGCTCGGCTGCGGGATCCAGACCGGCGCGGGTGCGGTGATCAACTCGCTCGCGGTGCGCCCCGGCAGCAGCTTCGCGAGCTTCGGCGCGGGGGCGGTCGGCATGAGTGCCGTGATGGCCGCACGCATCGCGGGTGCGACGACGATCATCGCGGTCGACATCGTCCCGTCGCGGCTCGCACTGGCGCTGGAACTCGGCGCGACGCACGCGCTCGACAGCCGGGAAGTCGACGTCGTCGCCGCGATCCGCGAGATCACCGGCGGTGGCGTCGACTATGCGCTCGAATCGACCGGGCTGCCGGCGGTGCTGTCGCAAGGGATCGACGCGCTCGGCTCGCGCGGCACGATGGGCGTGGTCGGCGCGCCGAAGCTCGGCACGAAGGCCGAATTCGACGTGAACAGCCTGCTGCTCGGCGGCCACACGATCCGCGGCATCGTCGAAGGCGACAGCGTGCCGCAGACGTTCATTCCGCAACTCGTGCAACTGTATCTGCAGGGGCGGTTTCCGTTCGACCGGCTGGTGAAGTTCTATCCTCTCGAGCAGATCAACCAGGCGGCGGAAGACAGCAGCACGGGAATCACGCTCAAGCCGATCCTGCGCTTGCCGCATTGAGCGCACGCGGGCGCCGCGCGTGCCGCCGACGCCTCGCGGCGGCACGCAACGACGCCCTCGGGGAAGGAAAATGCCGCATTCCGGGCACCGGGCTATATTACGCATTCGCTCGACACGCCGGCGCGGCACGCGCGCCCGGACCTTCGACCCACATGGAGCGCAGCGTGAACATGGCCCCCGAATCCCCTGCACGGCCGGTCGACCTCGACCGGCTCCGCGCCCGCTTCGCCGCGGGCGAGCCGCTGCCGGACACGGCGTTGCCGGCCGGCGTCGCGCGCTCGTGGCTGCGCTCGCGCGATGCCGGGCTCCGGCCGTGGCAAACCGCCCGTTATGAAATGCAGCGCGAGCACGACGAATCGCGCGCGGACCGGCGGCTCTATCGCTGCGTCGCGCAGGAAATCGAGCCGCTGTGGGCCGCATTCGGCGGCAGCGAATGGACGATCATGTGCGTCAATCCGCACGGCACGGTCGTCCACGCGCGACGCAGCCCCCAATGCGACGACGCGCTGCTGACGCCGATCGTCGCCGGGCGCCGGATCGTCGAACCGAACATCGGCACGACCGCGCCGAGCTGCGTGATTCACGACGGCGTCGAGACCATCGTCGCGGGCGCGCAGCATTATCTCGACGCGTTCTCGCGGGTGTTCTGTCTCGCGGTACCGCTGGTCGGCTTCGACGGTGAAGTCATCGGCGCGCTCGATATCACCGGCACCGGCCGGCGCAATGTCGCGCAACTGCTCGAGCCGTTCCGGCATGCGTCGCTGTCCGCCGAGCAGCGGCTTTATGCGATGCTGCGCGACTGCCATCTGCTGCAGGTGCAATACGATCCGCGCTGGCTCGGCACGCCGCTCGCCGGCGTCATTGCGCTCGACGGGTCCGGCCGCGTGCGTGCGGTGAGCCGTCCGGCGCGCCGGATGCTCGACCTCGCGCCCGAAGGGCCGGCCGCACCGGTCGAGCTCCGGCAACTGTTTCCCGGTGCGACGCCCGCGCAGCAGCGTCGCTTGCTGACACCGTCGCGCACGCCGCAGCGGATCGCGCGCGACGATGGCAGCCACATCTGGGTGCGCACCGTGCGCGCACCGCTCGATCGGGCGACCGCCGCGCGCCACGCCGACGTGCTCGCCGACGCGGCGGACGTGTGTCACGCGGCGCCGGCCGTCAGCCCACCCGCCAGCGTCAGCCTGCGCGAACAGTCGCTCGACGCGATCCGCCGGGCGCTCGACGAGCATGACGGCAACGTGTCGGCGGCCGCGCGGCAACTCGGCATTTCACGCACGACGCTGTACGCGAAACTGCGGCAGCGCGATGCGGCGGGGCTCCCATACGACGCGCCGCATTGACGACGCGGGACGAAGCGGGCCGCATGACAATGGCGCTTGGGGCCCGTTCATGCCGATAACGGGCTTGCGCGGCCCCTAAGCCACTGCCTGCCGCGCATGAAGCCGCAACGCGAGCCACGCGATCCCGACCGCGAACGCGCCGACCACGCCGCCAAACGTGCCGATCCACGGCAGCCCGTAGTCCCCGGCGATATGGTTGCCGAGCAGTGCACCCGCGCCGATGCCCACGTTGTACAGCCCGGAGTAGATCGACACCGCGAGGTCGGTCGCGTCCGGCGCCAGCTTCAGCACCCACGCCTGCATCGCGAGGCCGAAGCAGACGATCGCGCCGCCCCACACCAGCGTATGCACGGACAGCGTGACGATGTTCAGCGCGCACGGGAACAGGACCAGCAGGCAACCCGACAACGCGACGATCGACGTCAGCAGAAACCGGTCGGGATCGCGCGGGTACGCGCGATTGAAGCAGAGCGCGGCCGGCAGGCCGGCGATGCCGAACAGGATCAGCACGTAGGTGATCCGGCTGCTGCTCGCGTGGTTCACGCTCTGGACGAACGGCTCGATGTACGTGTACGACGTGAAATGCGCGGACACGACCAGGACGGTAATCGCGTAGAGCGCCACCAGGGCCGGCTTGCGCAGGAACACGCCGATGCTGCTCAGCGAGCCGGCGCCCTGGCTCGGCAGGACCGGCAACGTGGCGCGCAACACCAGCGCCGCGCCGGCCGCGGCGCCCGCGATGATCAGGAACGTGACGCGCCAGCCGAACGCCTCGCCGATCACGCGGCCGAGCGGAATGCCGGCGACCATCGCGATCGCCGAGCCCATCGCGATCAGGCTCAGCGCGCGGCTTTTGCGGTCGCTCGGCGCGAGCCGCACCGCCAGCGGGACGGAAATCGACCAGAACACCGCATGCGCGCACGCGATGCCGAGCCGGCCGATCATCAGCACCGTGAAATTCCATGCGACGCCGGTCACGATGTGGCTGCCGATGAACACCAGCAACGCGCCGACCAGCAGCTTGCGCCGTTCGACGTGACGCGTGACGAAGGTCAGCGGCAGCGACACGACGGCCACCGCCCATGCGTAGATCGTCAGCATCAGGCCGACGGCGGTCGGCTGCATCTGCAGGCTGTCGCCGATCGCGCTGAGCAGCGCGACCGGCACGAATTCGGTGGTGTTGAAAATGAAGGCGGTGAGTGACAGGGCCAGTACGCCCCACCACGAGTGCCTGGAACTGATGGCGTCCGGTGTTGCCATGCGTGGAATCGACGAGACGAGGGTTGGGGGTGTGTACGGCACGGGCGCGGCGCGGAAAGCGGCACAGAAGGCCCGGCCCGGCGCATCGGGCGATTGTACCAGCGGCGCCTGACACGTCGCCGTACCGGCGGCCGGACATGGCGACGACACGGCCATGCGCCGATAATGTCTCCATCGACCACGATTCCCGCGGACGCTTCGCCCGCCTGTCACCGGACCAGGAGATTCACATGCGCATTGAAACGTCGTTTCTGTTCGATCTCGACGGCACGCTCGTCGACAGCGTCTATCAGCACGTGCTCGCGTGGAAGGAAGCGCTCGACGCGGAGGGCATCGAGCTGTCGGTATGGCGCATCCACCGCAAGATCGGGATGAGCGGCGGCCTGTTCCTGAACCAGCTGCTGCGCGAGACGGCGGGCGACATCGACGCCGAGCGTGTCGAACGGCTCGCGCGGCTGCATGCGGCCGCCTACCAGCGGCTGCGCGCGCAGGTGCGTCCGCTGCCGGGCGCGCGCGAACTGCTGGCCGCGCTGTCCGGCGCGGGCATCCGCTGGGCGATCGCCACCAGCGGACGGATGGAAACGGCCGCCATCAATCTCGAGGCGCTCGGCGTCGATCCGGCGAAGCAGGTGGTCGTCACGCGCGATCAGGTCAAGTATGCGAAGCCGGACCCGGACCTGTTCCTGACTGCCGCCGCGCAGTTGAACGTGCCGATCGAGCACACCGTCGTGGTCGGCGACAGCATCTGGGACATGCTGGCCGCCGCCCGCTGCCGCGCGCTCGGCGTCGGGCTGCTGTCGGGCGGCTACGGCAGCGACGAACTGGAGCGCGCCGGCGCGCTGCGCGTGTACGACGACCCGGCCGACCTGCTGTGGCATCTCGACGAGATTGCCGCGCGGCCGTAGGCGCCCGTTCACCGCGCCCGGCTCGTTCGGCGCGAGCGCGCGTTCCCGTCGAGCCTGACGTCATGCGGCCGGCCTCGTCCGGCCAGGCGGCCGCGTGCGCGATCGTTCGCGGCGCGGCGCCCGGCTTCGATTCATCGAATCGAAATAATCGCAATCGCCGTTGACCATTGCGATTTCAATATTTTAATTAGCGCCTGCTTTCCCGGTGTTTTTAAAACAGGCTGGAAGATTCTTGAAAAAACGAATTGCCTCTCATATAACGAATACACTTCGCTTCCGTTTCACAATCGCAGTATCGGAATCGTGAAAACGCAAGCGACATACCGCGCCGAACCGGCTGGCCGGCGCGATCCCGCAATGCCAGAAGGCCCGCACATGGTATGGGGCCGGGGTTGCGATGCTTCGTCTCTGCACCCTTTCCGCCATTTATCCGGGGACCTTTAAATGCGCACGGATCTTTCACCTTCATAACGCTTCGACAGAAGCATTACATCGATTTATTCGATCTCACGTATCGGCGGGCGCATTTTCGTGCCGACGTCTCGTGAAGACCTGCGCTGCCGCTCAATCGGCAGGCATTGTTTCGTCCGGTTTTTTCGGCAATAGACGACGCGAGGATTTCGATGAATCAGCTCAGCGAACGGGCGAGCGCCGAACTGCGCGCGCCCCACCTGGAGCGCGCGCTGCCTATCCGCGTGCTGCATGGCGAGACGGTGAACGATTACGAACGGAAAGTGCAGACGACCTATGCCGGCAGTCCGGACGACTGGCGCAAGGCGATCGGCGAGTACCTGCTGTTCCAGTTCGGTGTTTACGACGATCCCCGCTCCACGCCGCCGATCTCGCTCGACGAATCGGGCATGCGCTACTTCGAACGCCAGCTTCACCTCGCGGGCTTCGACGCCCCGGCTCCCGCGCGCGTCGAGCGCATTCTCGACATCGGCTGCGGCTGGGGCTACATCCTCAAGTATCTGGCCGGCCGCTTCCCCGACTGCCTGTGTCTCGACGGGGTCAACGTCAGTCGCGAGCAGCTCGACTACTGCGCACGTTTTCATGCGCAGCACGGGCTCGCGGGCCGCATCAACCTCTATCAGTGCAACGCCCAGGACGTCGATCGACTGCCCGATCCCGCGACGCCGTACGATCTCGTGATCATTCGCGGCGTGATCTCGCATTTCCCGAACGCACTGTACGAAAAGGCGATGCGCGCGCTGCATGCCCGCGTGCGCCCCGGCGGATCGGTGGTCATCTCGGATAATCTGTACAACGTCGATCTGAGCGAATATCAGTCCGACACGCCGGACGAGATCGACCGGATCGCGTGCAAACACCGCAAGACGCCCGATTATTTCAGGCAGGTGCTGGTCGACGCCGGGTTCGCCATCCGCGACATGCGCGTGCTGCCGTCGAACATCGACGTCGCGCGCTGGCTGATGGACGCCAAGGCCAACATCGATCGCCATTTTCCGCACCATGCGCCGGACACGCTGGAAGAACTGCGCGTGCTCGCCGAAAACTGGTCCGTCGCGCTGATCAAGAACAAGGTGTCGACCTACAGCGTCGTCGCGGTCAAGCCGGACGCATGACCGGGAGACTCGCATGCACGCCTCCCAAACGCCACGCATCGCGAGCGCCACGCAGACGCTGGTGCTGCCGCTGCCGCGTCTGTCGCTGCCCGTCGCACGGCACCAGCGGCATGAAGCGATCGAGCGGCAGCTCGCGATCGACGACTACCCGACCATCCTGCAGCACTATCGCAGCGAGGCAGCGGCGCGCCGTTTTCTCGCGCAGCGCATTCCCGCCTATGGCAGCCTGTGTTACCCGAATGCGCGGCCCGATCGCGTGTACACGATCCACCGCATGATGCACGTCACGACGCTGATGGACGACGCGTTCACGCATCTCGCGCGCACCGGCGATCAGGCGGGGCTCGACACGTTGCGCGAGCATTTCCTCGCGGCCGTCGACGGCAAGCTGCCGCCGGCCGACGCGCCTTCCGCGCGACTGCTGCACGACACGCTGCGCCTGATGCGCACCGCGGGCGACGCGCGCCCGGACTTCTGGCAGCGGTTCGTCGAATGCATCCGCGACCAGATCCGCACCCAGGCCAATCCGACGGCGACCGACGCGTCGCGCCTGTCGCTCGCCGATTATCTGGCGTTTCGCCGGGTCGAGGGATTCGGGCACTGGATCACCCTGCTCACCGAATACGCGCTCGACATCGACATGGGCGAGCGCCTCGCGAAACACCCGGCACTGGCCGATGCGCGCGACGCGGCGATCGATTCGGTGATCCTCGTCAACGACCTGTTTTCGTTTCGCAAGGAGTGGTCCGCGCACGAGCGATTCAATGCCGTGTGGATCCTGATGCGCGTCGAGCAACTGGACGTCCAGGCGGCGCTCGACCGGCTGGCCGCGCTGTGCACCTCGAACGAGCGCCGCCTGATGGACGCGCGCGACGCGATCGCGACGGGCGAGCTGGCAGGCGACGCCGACACGCAGGCGTACGTGACGGAACTGGGCTACATGAGCGCCGGCAACGCGGAATTCCACGCGTTCAGCACCCGCTACCACGGCGACGATCTCGGCGGCGGGCGCTTCGCCGGCGGCGAAGTCGCGATGACGGCGCTGCCGACGCTCGAGGAAATCGCGGCGGCGGAGCGGCACGATTCGCACCGGTGACCGGAGACGCGCATGCACGCATCGATCCCTCCCGTGTCCGCGCCCGCCGCCTCGCGACATCGCTATCCGGACGGCTGGTTCGCGCTGGCCTACGGCCGCGACGTCAGACCCGGCGCGCTCGTCGTCACGCGTTTCATGGGCGAGGACGTCGTGCTTTATCGAACGGCATCCGGCCTGATTCGCGCGGTCGCGCCGCATTGCCCGCACCTCGGCGCGCATCTCGGGCACGGCGGCGTCGTGCGCGGCGAGGAGATCGTGTGCCCGTTCCATCACCTCGCGTTCGCGCCGGACGGCACCTGCGTGCGCGCCGGGCAGGACGGCAAGCCGCCCGCCGCCACGCTGCGGCACCGCCACGTGCGCGAATGGAACGGCCTCGTGCTCGCATGGCAGGACCGTGCGGGCGCACCGCCGTCGTGGTCGCTGCCCGACCTCGACCTCGATGGTTATTCGCGGCCGCGCGGCGCGTGCCACACCCTGAACGGCAATTTGCAGAATCCGGCCGAGAACGGCGTCGACGTCAACCATTTCAGTCCGGTGCACGGCTGGTCGAATCCGGTGCTGGAGCCGCCGCAAGCCGACGGCCACCGGATGACGATGCGCTCGACGCTCGTGCTGCTCGGGCAACGGCTGTTGCTGGATATCACGATGCACGGCCTGGGCTGCATGGCCGCGCGCATGGAACTGCCGGACCTCGGGCTGCATGCGCGGGTCGTGCTGTTCCCGACGCAGATCGAACCCGATCGCTGGACGTGCCGTGAATTCGTGGCACTGCGCGTCGAACGCGCGTCGGCGTGGCCGTCGCCGCTGCGCCGGGCCCTGCACGAGGTACTCGCGAGCGCCGCTTACCGGTGGTGGTTCGTGCCCCAGTTCAAGCGCGACCTGCGCATCTGGCATCACCGCGACTACGACGCGCGCCCGACGCTGATGGCCGGCGAGATGCCGATCATGACGTTCCGGCGCTGGGCCGCGCAGTTCTATCCGGCGCCCGGCGGCGATGCGCCCGACGGGCAGGACGGCGCCGGGCCGGCAGCCGTCGCCTACGTCGATCGGGCATTCTCGCGATGAGCGCCAAGCCGACGCAGGAGCACGCGATGAATGCAACCGGCCCCGCCGACGAGACCGCGCCGCTGCCCTATCCGGACGGATGGTTCGCACTGTGTTTCAGCCGCGAGCTGAAGCGCGGCAGCGTGCTCACGACGCCGTTCATGGGACGCGATGTCGTGCTGTACCGGACCGCATCGGGCGTCGCCTGCGCGGTCGACGCGTATTGCCCGCACCAGGGCGCGCATCTCGGCCACGGCGGCACGGTCGACGGCGAGCAGATCGTCTGCCCGTTCCATCACTACGCATACGGCCCCGACGGCCGGCGCGCCACCGCCCGCTGCCCGCACGGCACCCAAGGGCTGACGCTTCGCACCCGGCACGTGCGCGAATGGAACGGCTTCGTATTCGTGTGGCAGAACGCCGACGGCCTGGCGCCGACCTGGGAACTGCCCGACGTGGACATGACCGGCTTCTCGGCGCCGGTCGGCCAGGCATTCACGCTGCGCGGCGTGATGCAGAACCTGCCGGAAAACGGCTACGACCTCGAGCATTTCGGCGCGCTGCATCGCTGGAAGGACATGAAACCGCATGCCCCGGTGATCGACGGCCCGCGTATTTCGATGCAGGTGGACATGGCGTGGAAGAACATCAGATGGAGCACGCTGATCGGCGTGCACGGCCTCGGGTGCGTGTCGTCCGACCATGAAATGAAGGCGATCGGCCTCGAAGCGAAGATCTTCGCGTGCGGCGTGCAGATCGCGCCGCTGCGCTGGACCTTCCGGGACGGCATCTCGTTCCGCTTTTCGTGGCTGTCGAGGTGGCCGGCCCCGCTGCAGCGCGTCGTCTACGCCGCGCTCGGCCGGTTGCTGCACCGACTGTGGCTCGTGCCGGTGTTCAAGGAAGACATCATGGTGTGGAGCAATCGCGACTACACGGGCTACGGTACGCCGGGCGCGGGCGACGGGCCGTACCCGGTGTTTCAGCGATGGGCGCGGCAGTTCTATCCGGGCAGCGATCGAACCGAAGCCCGGCATCGCGCCGCGCATGCCGACGCGTTCGCCGGGAAATAACAGGCGCCGACGGCCTCGGGGTGCCTGCGTCACACCGTCCGCCTGACCAGCATCGTCCGGATCTCCGAAATCGCCGGGGTCGGATTCAGCCCTTTCGGGCACACGTCCGTGCAGTTCATGATCGTCCGGCACCGGAACAGCCGGTACGGATCCTCGAGGTCGTCGAGCCGCCCGGCCGTCCCGAGGTCGCGCGAATCCGCGATGAAGCGGTACGCCTGCAGCAGCCCCGCCGGGCCGACGAACTTGTCCGGATTCCACCAGTAACTCGGGCAGGCGGTCGAGCAGCACGCGCACAGGATGCATTCGTACAGCCCGTCCAGCTGGTCGCGCTCCTGCGGCGATTGCAGGCGTTCGCGCGCCGGCGGCGGCATGTCGTTGATCAGGTATGGCCGGATCGAGTGGTACTGGTTGAAGAAATCGGTCATGTCGACGATCAGGTCGCGCACCACCGGCAGCCCCGGCAGCGGCCGCAGCACGATGTCGCGCGGCAGCGTCTGCATGTTCGCCAGGCACGCGAGCCCGTTGCGGCCGTTGATGTTCATCGCATCCGACCCGCAGATGCCTTCACGGCACGAACGCCGGTACGACAGCGTCTCGTCGTCGCGCTTCACGCGGCCGAGTACGTCGAGCAGCATGCGGTCGTCCGGGTTCACGTCGATCTCGTAGCGCTGCATGTACGGCCGCGCGTCGCGATCGGGGTCGTAGCGATAGATATGAAGGGTGCGGGGGTCGCTCATCAATGCCTCCAGATGCGGGCCGCATGCGGTAACGGCGCGCCGTCGCCGCATGCGGCCCGCCAGTGCGATGCCGGTCAGTCGTCGTCCACGCGCTTGTCGATCAGGTAACGTCCGCGCTCGACGCCCGCGCGCAGCGCCTCAAGTTCGGTCAGCCACTCGGGGCCGCCCGGTGCCGGCACGACCATCTCGATGCGGGCGCCGTCGACATAGACCTGCACCTCGTCGCGCCACGCGCCGCTTTCATCGCGCCGCGCCCACACGAGGATCTCGTGACCGCGATACGGGTCGCGGACCTGTGCATCCTGTTGATGTTGCACGGTGGCCTCCTGTCCTTATCTGCGATACCAGTGCAAAAAATGCGCGCAGCATGACCGCCGCGCACGCCGGCGGCCTTGCGCGCACGCGCCGTGCCCGCCCGGCACGCGGCTTGCGTCCCTTTCGTCCATCGAATCGCCGGCGAACCGCCTCGCGCCGGCCGGAAGGAGCGCACATCATGATCGGCCACCTCGAACTGCTCGGACGACTGCTGCTCGCGGCGCTGCTCGGCAGCGTCATCGGCCTCGAACGCGAGCGCCTGAACTGGGCCGCCGGGCTGCGCACACACATGCTCGTGTGCGTGGGCGCCGCGCTCGTGATGCTGGTGTCGACCTTCGGCTTCGAGGACGTGCGCGGGCAAAACGGCGTCGTGCTCGATCCGTCCCGGGTCGCCGCGCAGGTGGTGTCGGGCATCGGCTTTCTCGGCGCCGGATCGATCCTGCTGCGCGGCGAAGTCGTGCGCGGACTGACGACGGCGGCAAGCCTGTGGGCCGTGGCCGGCGTCGGCCTTGCCACGGGCGGTGGCATGTACCTGGCGTCGATCGGCGCGACGGCGATCGTGCTCGCGATCCTCGCGGGCGTGAAGCCGCTCGAACGCCGCTTCATCGCGCAGCGCCAGCAGCGCACGCTGCAGCTCGTGGCCGAGCGCGGCGGCCTCACGCTCGGCACGCTGCACGAGGCGCTCGGCCCCGGCCGCGTGCGCGTGAAGCGGTTCATCGTCCAGCAGTCGGACGACGATCCCGACACCGACGACATTTCCGTCTCCTTCTCGCGTACGAGCGGACCGGAATTTGCCGCGATCTGCGAGACGCTGCGGAACATCGCCTGCGTACGAACCTGCCAACCCGACAACGTGCCAAGGAGCTTCGCGTGACCCGGACCGACCTGCTTTCCTATCTCGTGACGAGCCAGCTGGCCGCGCGCATGCGCTCCGGCAACTGGCTCACCGCCAGCCAGCTCGTGGGCGCGCTGCGCGCATGGCTCGCCTGCCATCGCGCCGAATGCGGATGGCTCGAGCGGATCAGGATCGCGAACGCATCGACGACGATCGCGCAAGGCATCTACGACATCGCGATCGCCAACGGCGACCCGCACCGCGGCGCCTACGTGCGGCTCGACGCGGATTCGCCGGAACTGCTGGCATTGCGCGCACGCTGCGGCGCGCTGCTGCAGCGCATCGACGGCGGCTGGGACGGCGACGCCCGATGAGCGTGCCGGATCGCACGACAGGCGCCGCCGAGCCGACCGCCGACGCCGCCCGGCCCGGCGACGTATCGCGGCATGGCCTGCTCGAACGCGGGCGCAACTGCGACGCGATCCGCGGCGCGGACCGCTTCACGATGCTCGTCGACGGCGACGCGTATTTCTCGACGCTGCGTGCCGCGCTGCTGCGCGCGCGCCATACGGTGTTCATCGTCGGCTGGGACGTCGACAGCCGGATGCGGCTCGCGCCCGGCGCCCCCGGCGACAGGTTGCCCGACACGCTCGCGGCCTTCCTGCACGCGCTCGCCGAAGCGCGCCACAACCTGCGCATCTACGTGCTCGCGTGGGACTTCGCGATGATCTACGCACTGGAGCGCGACTGGCCGCCCGTGTATCGCGCCGGCTGGTGCGCGCATCGCGGCATCGTGTTCCGGCTCGACGACGCGCATCCGCGCGGCGCGTCGCATCATCAGAAGCTCGTCGTGATCGACGACCGGCTCGCGTTCGTCGGCGGACTCGACCTGACGCGGGCGCGCTGGGACACGCCCGCGCACGCGGCCGGCGACCCGCGCCGCCGGGACGAGCACGGAATGCCTTATGCGCCGTTCCATGACGTGCAGGCGATGTTCGACGGCGATGCGGCCGCCGCGATCGGCGAGCAGGCGCGGGCACGCTGGCTGCAGGCGTGCGGGCGCCCGATCGCGATCCGTGCGCAGCGCCACCTCGAGCGGCCGGACGACGACGATCCATGGCCGCCGGACGCGCGCGTCGACCTGCGCGACGTGCGGCTCGGCATCGCCTATACGGTACCGCGCCACGGCGGCCGCGAGCCGGTGCGACAGGTGCAGGCGCTCGTCGAGGACACGATCCGCGCGGCGCGCCGGCACCTGTATGTCGAGAACCAGTATTTCACCGCGGCGGTGGTCCGCGAGACGCTGTCCGCCCGCCTCGCCGACGCGCACGGGCCGGACGTGACGGTCGTCGCGCCGCGCGTGCAGAGCGGCTGGCTGCAGGAAGCGACGATGGGCGTGCTGCGCGCGCGGCTGCACGCGACGCTGGCGTCGGCCGACCGCTTCGGCCGCTACCGGCTGCTGTATCCGCACGTCGACGGGCTCGGCGACGCCTGCGTGAACGTGCACAGCAAGCTCGCGATCGTCGACGACGAATGCATCGTGATCGGCAGCGCGAACCTGAACAACCGCTCGATGGTGCTCGACACCGAATGCTGCGTGGCGCTCGTCGCGGCCGGCGATGCACGCATCCGCGCCGCGATCGCCGGCATGCGCGACCGGCTGCTGGCCGAACATCTCGGCACGACGCCCGCGGCAGTGGCCGAGGCGCTCGCGGGCGCCGAACGGCCGAACGCGGCGCTCGACCGGCTGCGCGCGAAACCGGGCCGCACGCTGCGCACGCTCGATCCGGCCGTCGCGCCGCAGCTCGACGCGCTCGTGCCGGTCAGCGCGTGGCTCGACCCGGAACAGCCGATCGAACCGGACCGGTTCGTCCGCGAATTCGTGCCGCACGACCACCATCGTCCGCTCACCGCACGCTTTTTCGCGCTCGGCACGGCCGTGCTGCTGGTCGCCGCGCTCACGCTCGCGTGGCGCTTCACGCCGCTCGGCGCACACCTGAACGTCGCGTCGCTGTCGCATGCGGCCGCCCGCATCGCGCAACTGCCTGCCGCGCCGGTGCTGCTGCTGGCCGGCTACGTGATCGCGGCGACGCTCGCGATCCCGGTCACGCTGCTGATCGCCGTGACGGGGCTCGTGTTCGGCGCATGGCCGGGGCTCGCGTATGCGGCGATCGGCACGATGGCGGCGGCGGCCGTCACCTACGAGCTGGGCCGCTGGCTGGGGCGCGACGCGGTGCGCCGGCTGGCCGGTGCACGCGCGAACCGGCTGAGCGAACACATCGGCCGGCGCGGCGTGCTCGCGATGGCCGTGCTGCGCTTGCTGCCGATCGCCCCGTTCTCGGTCGTGAACCTCGTCGCCGGCGCGTCGCACATCGGCTTGCGCGACTTCCTGGTCGGCACGGCGATCGGGATGCTGCCCGGCATCGTGCTGACCGTCACGTTCGCGCACCAGTTGACGGCCGCGCTCAGTCATCCCCGGCCCGCCGCGTTCGCGTGGCTCGCCGCGATCGGGCTTGCGCTGGTCGGCGTATCGATCCTGCTCGTCAGGATGCTGAGACGATGGCGCTGAGCACGCACGCGGCGCCGCCGCCGATCATCGGCGCCGCCGACGGCGCGCCCGCCGCGGCGCCGGGCGGGCGCGACCTGCGGATCGCGACCTACAACATCCGCGGCGGCTACGGCGCGTGGCCGGCGCGCGCGGCCGACCGGATCGCCGCCGTGATCGACGAACTCGACGCGGACGTGATCGCGTTGCAGGAAGTGCCGCTCGGCGGCACGCGCGCGCCCGACGTGCTCGCCCACCTGCGCGACGCGACCGGCATGCATGCGGTGGCCGGCCCGACGATCGACACGCCGGAGCGCCGCTACGGCAACGCGGTGCTGTCGCGCTGCCCGATCCGCGCGGCGCGCACGCTCGACCTGTCGTTCCGCCAGCGCGAACCGCGCGGCGCGCTCGACGCCGACATCGACTGCGGCGCGGGCACGATCCGCGTGGTCGCGACCCATCTCGGGCTGTCGGCGAGCGAGCGCAGCGCGCAGGTGCAGCGGCTGCTCGCGGCTTTCGACACAGGCGCGATGCCCGTGATCCTGCTCGGCGACATCAACGAGTGGTTCGTGCGCGGCCGCGCGCTGCAGGGGCTCGTCACGCGGTTCCGGCGCGCGCCGGCGCCGCGCACGTTCCCGACCGTGTGCCCGGTGTTCTCGCTGGACCGGATCTGGATCCACCCGGGCGAGCTGCTGGTCGACGTGGTCGTGCATCGCAGCGCGCGGGCGCGGCATGCGTCCGACCACTACCCGCTGGTGGCGCGGATGCGCGCGACACCCGCGACGGGCACGTTGCTTGCGCGCTGAGCCCTTTTTCGATTCGGCGGAGCGACCCATGCAAACCGACGCCCTCGACGGCAAGGATCTCGATTACTGGTGCGCCCGCGCGCTGTGCGCGGACGACGAAGACACCCTGCGCTTCACGGCCGTCGCGCCGACCGTCGTCGTGACGGCCGCCTGCGACGCGTTCCGGCACCTCGACGCGCCGTTCGCGCCGTCGACCTCGTGGGCCGACGCGGGCACGGTGCTCGATCGCGTCGACGACCTGCGGATCGCCCGCCACGGCGACGACGTGGAATGCGACGCAACCTTTGTCGACGGGCCGTCGACCTGCGGCGCGCACGGCCGCGACGCGCGCGTGGCGCTGCTGCGCGCGTTCGTGCGCGCACGCTTCGGCGACGACGTCGATGCGCCGCCGCCGTTCGCGCATCGCATCGAACACGGTGCCGTGGTGCGCTATGACCCGGGCGTGCCGCTGCCCGCCGCGGATGACGATCGCGGCAGCGGCAACAGCACCGATATCCGCTCGATCCCGCGCATGTAACTGCATGCGCGTGCCCGGCAGTCATGTAAAAACGACAGTCCCGGCCCCGGCCGGCGTCGCGCACGCGCCTTGCCCGCGGGGAAACCGCGGGGCAGGCACGCGCGTTGCGAGGCACCAGCGTCATCGACTGCCGCCACCCGCCCCGCGCCACGCCATGGACTCCACGCCGACTTTTGCTCCGCACCTCTATTTCTGCGATGCCCGCCTCGTCGGGCCGCTCGACGCGTGGTCGCGGACGTTCGCGCATATCGCGGGCATGGGTTTCGATCACGTGCTCGTCGGCGCGTTCTGGGCCGCGAGCGTCGCGGGCTTTCCGCGCCACGTGGCCGATTACCGGCGGCCGGCGCAGGCCTTCGCGACCCGCGCGAGCGCGCTCGAAACCTTCTCGCGGCTCGCCCAGCTCGCGCACGGCCACGGGCTGCGCCTGCTGCTCGAAGTCGTGCCGGACCGCATCGCGCGCGACAACCCGCTGCGCGCCGAGCATCCGGACTGGTACGTCGAGCGCACGCACGACGATGCGCTGATCGACCCGCGCGGCACCGCGCATGCGCTCGATATCGCGCACGCGAACAGCGGCGACGAAGCGGTACGCGACGCGCTGGCCGCCTGGTGGTGCGCGCACCTCGCCAACTTCGCCGATGCGGGCGCGGCCGGCTTCCTGATCGACGCGCCGCATCACCTGCCGGCCGACTGGTGGCCGGGCTGGCGCGCGGCGCTGCGCCGCGCCCGCCCCGACGTCGCGGTGCTCGCGGGCGTGCCCGGCCATGCGCGCGACGCGCTCGCGCAGCTCGAGGCGGCCGGATTCGACGCGGTGTTTTCGTCGGTACGCTGGTGGGACCTGCACGCGCCGTGGTTCGCGGACGAGCACCGGCTGCTGCGGCGCATCGGCTCGCCGATCGCGTTCCCTGACGCGCTGGACGGCCCGCGTCTCGCCGACGACTGGCCCGACGCGCCGGACGACACCGTCGCCCGCGCATATCGCCGCGCGCTGTGGACGGCCGCGGCCGTCGGCACCGGCTGGCTCGTGCCGATGGGCTTCGAGCGCGGCGTCGCGGTGCCGCTGATGGCGCGCGATGCCGACGCCGGGCGCTACCGCGCCGCGTTCGAGCACGGGCGTTTCGACCTGTCGGGCGCGATCGCCGATGCGAACGCGTGGCGGCGTGCGACGCCCGTCGCGGCGGCCCGCGGCGAGATCGCGCAACTAAGCGCGCCCGGCGCGGCCGCGACGGTGCTGCTGCGCGGTACCGGCCCGTCGCTCGAACACGACGACGCGGCGCTGCTGATCGCGCTGAATCCCGCTCTCGACGCACGGGCGACGGTCGACCCCGCGACGATCCTGCCCGGCGTGCCCGGCGGCTTCACGCGTGTCGCCACGCAGGCGGGCGCGCACACGCAGCCGCCTGCCGCGCTCGCACCGTTGACGCTCGAACCCGGCGCCTGCGCGTTGCTGCACGCGTGGCCGGCGCCCGCCGTCACGACGCGCCCCGATGCCGCGCGCGAGCGCGAAGCGTTGTCGGCCGCGCTTGCGGCCGACCGGATCGCGATCGAGCGCGTCGAGCCGTCGGTCGACGGCGGCCGCTTCGCGGTCAAGCGCGTGATCGGCGAGTCGCTCGTCGTCCATGCGTCGATCTTCACCGACGGTCACGCGCATCTCGCGGCCGCGCTCCAGTGGCGCGCCGACGGCGACGACGCGTGGCGAGAAGTCCCGTTCGAAGCCGGGCCGAACGACCGCTGGCATGCGCGCGTCGCGCTCGACCGGCTCGGCCGGCATGAATTCCGCGTGATCGCCTGGCGCGACGACTGGGCGTCGCTCGTCGACGACGTCGCCAAGAAGCACGCGGCCGGCCAGGACGTGACGCTCGAACTGCGCGAGGCGCAGTTGCTGCTCTCGACCGCGCTCAAGCTCGCCGATCCGGTCGACCCGCGCGCCCGCGCGCGGATGGAGCGCCTCGTCGCCGAGTTCAAGGACGCGCCGCCCGATGCGCGACGCGCGCTGCTCGCCGCGCCGCCGCTCGCCGACGCATTCGCGGCGCTGCGCTACCGCCCGTTCGCCACGCACGACGACACCACCTACCCGGTCGACGTCGAACGCCGCAAGGCACGCTTTTCGAGCTGGTACGAGATGTTTCCGCGTTCGGCGAGCGACGATCCGCGGCGGCACGGCACGTTCGACGACGTGCTCGCGCACTTGCCGCGCATTCGCGACATGGGGTTCGACGTGCTGTACTTCCCGCCGATCCATCCGATCGGCACGACCGCGCGCAAGGGGCGCAACAATAGCCTGAGCGCCGGCCCGGACGACGTCGGCAGCCCGTATGCGATCGGCTCGCCCGACGGCGGCCATACGGCCGTGCATCCGCACCTCGGCACGCTCGCGTCGTTTCGCGCGCTGGTCGATGCCGCGCGCGACCACGGGCTCGAGATCGCGCTCGATTTCGCGATCCAGTGCTCGCCCGATCACCCGTGGCTCGCCGAGCATCCCGGCTGGTTCGCGTGGCGCCCCGACGGTTCGCTGCGCTTCGCGGAGAATCCGCCGAAGCGCTACCAGGACATCGTGAACCCCGACTTCTATGCACCGGATGCGCTCCCGGCCCTGTGGCTCGCGCTGCGCGACGCGGTGCTGTTCTGGGTCGACGCGGGCGTGCGGATCTTCCGCGTCGACAACCCGCACACGAAGCCGCTGCCGTTCTGGGCATGGATGATCGGCGACGTGCGCGGCCGGCATCCGGACGTCGTGTTCCTGTCCGAGGCGTTCACGCGGCCGGGGATGATGTACCGGCTCGCCAAGATCGGCTTCTCGCAGTCGTACACGTACTTCACGTGGCGCGAATCGAAGCGCGACTTCATCGACTACCTGACCGAATTGACGGCCGGCCCCGCGCGCGAATTCTTCCGGCCGAACTTCTTCGTCAACACGCCCGACATCAACCCGCGCCACCTGCAGAACGCGCCGCGCGCGCAGTTCGTGATCCGCGCGGCGCTCGCGGCGACGCTGGCCGGTTCGTGGGGCATGTACTCGGGCTTCGAGCTCGGCGAGTCGGCGCCGCTGCCGGACAGCGAGGAATACGCGAACGCCGAGAAGTACGAACTGCGCGCGCGCGACTGGAGCAAGGCCGCGCACATCGGCACGGAAATCGCGCGGCTGAACCGTGCGCGGCGCGATCACCCGGCGCTGCAGACGCATCTGGGCCTCGCATTCGTCGAGGCGGACAACGACAACGTGCTCGTGTTCGTGAAGGCGACGCCGGCGTTCGACAGCGTGGTCGTCGTCGCGATCAGCCTCGACCCGTGGCATCCGCAGGCCGCGAACTTCACGCTCGACGCCGCGCTGTGGCGCGGTTTCGGGCTCGTCGACGGCGAACCGCTCGACGCGCTCGAACAGGATGCGGCCCACGCGCAAACGTGGCGCGGGCATCGTCAGTACGTGTCGCTCGATCCGCACGTGCGGCCCTACGCAATCTGGCGGCTCGCGCCGTCGCCGGACGCCGCGCGGGCGGCGGCGCCCGCACCGGACGTCGCCCGCCCCTCCTCGGGAGCCCATGGATGATGAAACGCGAAGATTCCCTCGACGACGTGCGCCGCGCGCAATTCCCGTCGCTCGCGCCGGCCGGCACGCCGCGCCGGCGTCGCGCGCGCCGCCGCGCCCCCGCGCTCTGCACGGACGATCCGCTGTGGTACAAGGACGCGATCATCTACCAGGTGCACGTGAAGTCGTTCTACGACTCGAACAACGACGGCATCGGCGATTTCCCCGGCCTGATCGCAAAGCTCGACTACATCGCCGAACTGGGCGTCGACACGATCTGGCTGCTGCCGTTCTACCCGTCGCCGCGCCGCGACGACGGCTACGACATCGCCGACTACCGCGACGTGCATCCCGACTACGGCACGCTCGCCGACGTGCGGCGCTTCATCCGCGAAGCGCATGCGCGCGGCATTCGCGTGATCGCCGAGCTCGTGATCAACCACACGTCGGATCAGCATCCGTGGTTCCAGCGCGCGCGCCGCGCGAAGCCGGGCTCCGCGCATCGCGACTACTACGTGTGGTCCGACACCGACACGAAATACGCGGGCACGCGGATCATCTTCCTCGACACCGAAACGTCGAACTGGACGCACGACCCGGTGGCCGGCCAGTACTACTGGCATCGCTTCTACTCGCACCAGCCCGACCTGAACTTCGACAACCCGGCCGTGGTGCGCGAAGTGATCCAGGTGATGCGCTTCTGGCTCGACCTCGGCATCGACGGGCTGAGGCTCGACGCGGTGCCGTACCTGGTCGAGCGCGAAGGCACGAACAACGAGAACCTGCCCGAGACGCACGCGATCCTGAAGCGGATCCGCGCGACGATCGACGCCGAATACCCGAACCGGATGCTGCTCGCGGAAGCGAACCAGTGGCCGGAGGACGTGCAGGAGTATTTCGGCAACGAGGACGAATGCCACATGGCGTTCCACTTTCCGCTGATGCCGCGCATCTACATGTCGATCGCGAGCGAGGACCGCTTCCCGATCGTCGACATCATGCGACAGACGCCGGCGCTCGCGCCGAGCAACCAGTGGGCCGTGTTCCTGCGCAACCACGACGAACTGACGCTCGAGATGGTCACCGATTCGGAGCGCGACCTGCTGTGGCAGACCTATGCGAGCGACCGGCGCGCGCGGCTGAACCTCGGCATCCGGCGCCGGCTCGCGCCGCTGATGGAGCGCGACCGGCGCCGCATCGAGCTGATCAACTCGCTGCTGCTGTCGATGCCCGGCACGCCGGTGATCTACTACGGCGACGAGCTCGGGATGGGCGACAACATCCACCTCGGCGACCGCGACGGCGTGCGCACGCCGATGCAATGGTCGTCGGACCGCAACGGCGGCTTCTCGCGCGCCGACCCCGAGCTGCTCGTGCTGCCGCCGGTCATGGGCTCGCTGTACGGCTACGACGCGATCAACGTCGAGGCGCAGACGCGCGACCCGCATTCGCTGCTGAACTGGACGCGGCGCATTCTCGCGACCCGCCGCGCCTCGCAGGCGTTCGGGCGCGGCACGATCCGCTTCCTGCGGCCGGAAAACCGCAAGGTGCTCGCGTACCTGCGCGAGCTGGACGGCCACGAGCCGGTGCTGTGCGTCGCCAACCTGTCGCGCGCGTCGCAGGCCGTCGAGCTCGACCTGTCCGAATTCGCGGGCCGCGTGCCGATCGAGATGACGTCCGATTCGCCGTTTCCGCCGATCGGTCAGCTCCCGTATCTCCTCACCTTTCCGCCGTACGGGTTCCTGTGGTTCGTGCTCGCCGAGCATGGCCGCGAGCCGTCGTGGCGGCAGCCGCACGCGGAGCCGCTGCCCGAATACGTGACGCTCGTGATGCGGCGCGGCGAAACGCGGCCGGACGTCGCGCAGCTGCACGCGCTCGCGCACGACGCGCTCGCGTCCTGGCTCGCGCGGCGGCGCTGGTTCGCGTCGAAGGATCGCGCGATCGGCGACGCGTGGCTGAATGTCGTCACGCCGATGCCGGACGAGCCGTTCCAGTATGCGGAGGCGTGGGTGTCGGCCAGCGACGGCGGCGTCGAACGCTACGTCGTGCCGCTCGCCACCGCATGGGGCGGCGAGACCTCGCAGCCGCTGTTCGCGCAGTTGGCGCTGGCGCGCGTGCGGCGCGGCCATACGGTCGGGTACCTGACCGATGCGTTCGCGCTGCCGGCGTTCGCGCGCGGGATGCTGCGCAAGCTGCGCGACGGCGCGACGGTGCCGACCGCCGACGGCGGCCGGCTCGCGTTCCTGCCGGAGGAGGCGCTCGCGGCGCTCGATCCCGGCGACGACGCGGACATCCGCTGGCTCGCGGCCGAGCAGAGCAACAGCTCGCTCGTGATCGGCGACGCGATCGTGCTGAAGCTGGTGCGCAAGGTCGCGCACGGCATCCACCCGGAAGCGGAAATGAGCCGGCATCTGACGCGCATCGGCTATGCGAACACCGCGACGCTCGCGGGCGAAGTCGTGCACGTCGATCCGGACGGCACGCCGCACACGGTCGCGATCCTGCAACGCTACGTCGACAACCAGGGCGACGCGTGGACACGGTCGTTCGACTTCCTGCGGCGGGCGGTCGACGAACTCGCGCTGCCGGCCGCGGACGACGAAGAAACGGCCGACGCGGACGAAGCACCCGATGCGCTGCTCGGCTACGCGGCGTTCGCGGGCATCATCGGCACGCGGCTCGGCCAGTTGCACGTCGCGCTCGCACAGCCGTCCGGCGACCCCGCGTTCGCACCGGAGCATGCCACGCCCGACCACGTCGACGGCTGGTGCGCGGACGCGATCGCGTCGTTCGAGCGCGCGCTCGACGTGCTGCGCACGCGGCTCGATACGCTCGACCCCGCGATGCGCGCGACGGCCGACACGCTGCTCGCGTCGCGCGACGCCGCCGTGCAGGCGCTCGGCGACCTCGTGCCGCGCACGCTCGACGCGCAATGCCTGCGGATTCACGGCGATTTCCATCTCGGCCAGGTGCTCGACGTCCAGGGCGACGCGCTGCTGATCGACTTCGAGGGCGAACCGGCGCGCCCGCTCGCGCACCGCCGCGCGAAATCGCATCCGCTGCGCGACGTCGCCGGCCTGCTGCGTTCGCTGTCGTACGTGAGCGCGACCGCGCAGTTCGCGATCGAGAAAGCGCCGCCGCAGGCGGTCGGCCGCAAGCGTGCGCTGTTCGACCGCTTCGGACAGGCGGCCGCCGACCGCTTCGTCGACTGCTATCGCGCGGCCGCCGATCTCGCTCCCGCACGCTTCGTCGATCCGCGCTATGCCGACCGCCTGCTCGCGCTGTTCCTGATCGACAAGGCGTCGTACGAGCTGTGCTACGAAGCCGCGAACCGGCCGGACTGGCTGAGCGTGCCGGTCGGCGGGCTCGCGGCGCTCGTCGAACGCCTGCTCGGCGACGGCGGCCCGCCCGACGACGACGGAGACACGCGATGACCGATACGTTGTTCGACCGCACCGATATCGATGCGCTGCTCGCCGGCCGCCATCCCGATCCGTTCGCGTGCCTCGGCCCGCACGGGCAGGCCGGCCGGACCGTCGTGCGCGCGCTGCTGCCCGGCGCCGAACGCGTGCGTGCGCTGGCGCCGGACGGCGACGAACTCGCGACGCTCGCGTGCGTCGATCGCGCAGGCTGCTTCGCGGGAACCATCGCACGCAACGGCGGCGCGACTCATTACCGGCTCGCGATCGACTGGCCGGACGCGCGGCAGGTGATCGACGACGCGTACGCGTTCGGCACGCTGCTCGACGAGGCCGCACTGGCGCGCCTTTCGTCCGGCGACCCGGCCGCCGTGCTCGACTGCCTCGGCGCGACGCCCGCACGGATCGACGGCACCGACGGCGTGCGCTTCGCGGTCTGGGCGCCCAACGCGCAGCGTGTGTCGGTGGTCGGCGACTTCAACGCGTGGGACGGCCGCCGCCATCCGATGCGGCTGCGCCGGCCGTCGGGCGTGTGGGAGCTGTTCGTGCCCGGCATCGGCGCGGGCGAGTGCTACAAGTACGAGCTGCGCGCGGCCGACGGGCGCGTGCTGCCGCACAAGGCCGATCCGTGCGCGCGCGCGACCGAAGCGCCGCCGCGCACGGCGTCCGTCGTCGCCGACGTCGCGGCGCTCGACGCATTCGCGTGGCACGACGACGGCTGGATGCACGCGCGGCCGCGCGCCGACCGCTACCGCGTGCCGTGGTCGATCTACGAGGTGCATCCGGAGTCGTGGCAGCGCGTGCCCGAGGAGATGAATCGCAGCGCGACGTGGGACGAGCTCGCCGAGCGGCTGATTCCTTACGTGCAGGGGATGGGCTTCACGCACGTCGAATTCATGCCGATCGCCGAATACCCGTTCGGCGGATCGTGGGGCTACCAGCCGCTCGCGCAGTTCGCGCCGTCCGCGCGCTTCGGGCCGGTCGACGGCTTCGCGCGGTTCGTCGACCGCGCGCACGCGGCCGGCATCGGCGTGATCGTCGACTGGGTGCCCGCGCACTTCCCGGACGATCCGCACGGCCTCGCGCAGTTCGACGGCAGCGCGCTGTACGAGCATGCCGATCCGCGCGAAGGGCTGCATCCCGACTGGCACACCTGCGTGTTCAACGTCGGGCGTGCCGAAGTCGGCGCGTTCCTCGTCGCGTCGGCGCTCGCGTGGGCGCGCCGCTACCACGTCGACGGCATCCGCGTCGACGCGGTCGCGTCGATGCTGTACCGCGACTATTCGCGCAAGGAAGGCGAATGGGTGCCGAACCGGTACGGCGGCCGCGAGAACCTCGAATCGGTCGCGTTCCTGCGCCAGTTGAACGACACGCTGCACGGCGCGGCCGCGCCGGGCGGCGTCGTCACCATCGCGGAGGAATCGACCGCGTGGCCGGGCGTCACCGCGCCGACCCGCGACGGCGGGCTCGGCTTCGACTTCAAATGGAACATGGGGTGGATGCACGACACGCTCGCGTACCTGCACGAAGACCCGATCCACCGCCGCCATCGCCACGACCGGATGACGTTCGGGCTCGTCTACGCGTTCTCGGAGCGCTTCGTGCTGCCGCTGTCGCACGACGAGGTCGTGCACGGCAAGGGCTCGCTCGTCGCGAAGATGCCGGGCGACGCATGGCAGCGGCTCGCGACGCTGCGCGCGTACTTCGGCTTCATGTGGGCGCATCCGGGCAAGAAGCTGCTGTTCATGGGCAGCGAATTCGCGCAATGGGCGGAGTTCGCGCACGATGCGACGCCGCACTGGGACCTGCTCGACGCGCCGGCCCATCGCGGCGTGCAGCGGCTCGTGCGCGACCTGAACCGGACCTACGCCGCCGAACCGGCGCTGCATGCGCTCGACTGCCACGCGGCCGGCTTCGCCTGGCTGATCGGCGACGACCGCGACAACAGCGTGTTCGCGTTCGCGCGCCGCGACGACGCCGGGCACCTGGTGGTCGCCGTCTGCAACTTCACGCCCGTGCCGCGCGCCGGCTACCGCCTCGGGCTGCCCGCCCCCGGCCACTGGCGCGAACTGATGAACACCGATGCCGCGCCGTACGGCGGCACCAACGCCGGCAACGACGGCGCCGTGTGGGCCGAGGCCGTGCCCGCCCATGGCGAGGCGTGGTCCGCGACCCTGCGCTTGCCGCCGCTCGCGACGCTGTGGCTGACCCCCGCGTGATTTCCCGTTCCCTCGACTCGGAGATTCGCCCCATGCCGACCGCCCTGCCCGCCCGCCTCGAAGCCGGCCGCGCCTATCCGCTCGGTGCGACCTGGGACGGCCTCGGGACCAACTTCGCGGTATTTTCCGCCCACGCGCAGCGCATCCAGCTGTGCGTGTTCGATCCGACCGGCCGCAAGGAACTCGCGCGCCTCGACCTGCCCGAATGCACCGACGAGGTGTGGCACGGCTACCTGCCCAACGCCCATCCGGGCACCGTGTACGGGTTTCGCGCGGACGGCCCGTACCAGCCGCAGCATGGTCACCGCTTCAACCCGACCAAGCTGCTGCTCGACCCGTACGCGCGCAAGCTGGTCGGCCAGTTCCGCTGGTCGGACGCGCTGTTCGGCTATCGTGTGCATTCGAACCGCGCGGACCTGTCGCTGGACCGCCGCGATTCGGCGCCCGCGATGCCGAAATGCGTGGTGGTGGACGAGGCATTCGACTGGAGCACCGACCGGCGCCCGCGCGTGCCATGGCGCAACACCGTGATCTACGAGACGCACGTGCGCGGCGCGTCGATGCGGCGCGCCGGGTTGCGCGTGCCCGAACGCGGCACGTTTTCGGCGTTCGCGCATCCGGCGTTCGTCGATCATCTGCTGTCGATCGGCGTGACGACGGTCGAACTGCTGCCGATCCACGCGTTCCTGCAGCAGCGCGCGCTCGTGAACCGCGGGCTGCGCAACTACTGGGGCTACGACACGGCCGCGTTCTTCGCGCCGGAGCCCGCGTATCTCGCGACGCGGCGGCTCGACGAGATGCGCATCGCGATCCGCCAGTTGCATGCGGCCGGCATCGAGGTCGTGCTCGACGTCGTCTACAACCACACCGCCGAAGGCAACCAGCTCGGCCCGACGCTGTCGTGGCGCGGCCTCGACAACGCGAGCTACTACCGGCTCGTGCCGGGCGACCAGCGGTTTCATGTCGACGAGACGGGCTGCGGCAACACGCTGAACCTGTCGCATCCGCGCGTGCTGCAGATGGTGATGGACTCGCTGCGCTACTGGGCCACCGCGTTCAACATCGACGGCTTCCGCTTCGATCTCGGTGTCACGCTCGGCCGCGAGGCGCACGGCTTCGATCCCGGCGCGGGATTCTTCGACGCGTTGCGGCAGGACCCGGTGCTCTCGCAGCGCAAGCTGATCACCGAACCGTGGGATCTCGGCCCCGGCGGCTACCAGCTCGGCCGCCACCCGCCCGGCTTCGCCGAATGGAACGACCGCTTTCGCGACACCGTGCGGCGCTTCTGGCGCGGCGACGCGGGGCAGCGGCCGGAACTCGCCGCGCGGCTCGCCGGCTCTGCCGACCTGTTCAACCACCACCGGCGCCATACGTGGGCGTCGGTCAATTTCGTCACCGCGCACGACGGCTTCACGCTCGCCGATCTCGTGTCGTACTCGGCCAAGCACAACGACGCGAACGGCGAGGACAACCGCGACGGCCGCGACGACAACTGCAGCGCGAACTGGGGCGTCGAGGGGCCGACCGACGATGCGGCGATTCGCGCGGTACGCTCGCGCGTCGCGCGCTCGATGCTCGCGACGCTGTTCACCGCGCTCGGCACGCCGATGTTGGTGGCCGGCGACGAATTCGGCCGCACGCAGCACGGCAACAACAACGCGTACTGCCAGGACAACGAACTGTCGTGGCTCGACTGGGATCTCGCGCGCGGCGACGAAGCCGTGACGCTGATGCGCTTCGTGTCGCGGCTCGCCGCGCTGCGGCGCATGTACCCGGTGATGTCGGCGCCGGGCTATCCGTCCGGCGATCGCGACGGCGCGCCGGGGATGGCCGAGATCGGCTGGTTCGACGAGCACGGCGACGCGCTGACCGTCCCCGCGTGGCAGGACCGCGAGCGCCGCGCGCTGACGATGCGGCGGGTCGGCACGGGCCGCACCGGGCGCACCGAGGCGCTGCTCGTGATGCTGAACGCGTCGTCCGAGACGATCGTGTTCGTGCCGCCCGCACCGGTGCTCGAGTATCGCGTGCTGGTCGATACGGCCACGCCCGACGCCGGCCCGCGCACCTGGCCGGCCGACGGTCTCGACGTCGCCGCGCATGCGGCCGCGATCGCGGTCGCGGCCGTGCCGCTCGACCCGCCTTCGTGAGGATCGCCATGACAACCCGTTCCGCCGGCCCGTCCGGCACGCATGCATTCGACTCGTCGTTCGGCGCCACCTGCATCGATGCCGGCCACACGCGCTTCAGGCTGTGGGCGCCCGCGAGCCGTGCGGCCGCCGTCGAGCTGCACGACGACACCGAGCAGGTGATCCCGATGACACCCGTCGGCGACGGCTGGTTCGAAACGGTCGCGCCGTGCGGCCCCGGCGCGCTGTATCGCTACCGGCTCGACGGCGGTCTCGTCGTGCCCGATCCCGCGTCGCGCTTCCAGCCCGGCGGCGTGGACGGCCCGAGCCAGGTCGTCGATCCGGGCGCCTATCGCTGGCGCCACGATGCATGGCGCGGCCGCCCGTGGCACGAGACGGTGCTGTACGAACTGCACGTCGGCGCCTGCGGCGGTTATGCGAGCGTCGAACGGCGGCTGCCGTCGATCGCCGCGCTGGGCGTGACCGCGGTCGAGCTGATGCCCGTCAACGCGTTTCCCGGCGCGCGCAACTGGGGCTACGACGGCGTGCTGCCGTTCGCACCCGACACGTCGTACGGGCGGCCCGAGGAACTGAAGGCGCTCGTCGATACCGCGCACGGGCTCGGTCTCCAGGTGTTCCTCGACGTCGTGTACAACCATTTCGGCCCCGAGGGCAACCTGCTGCCGCGCTACGCGCCCGCCTTCTTCCGCGCGGACCGGCAGACCGCATGGGGGCCGGCGATCGACTTCTCGTGCCCGCAGACGAGCGCGTTCTTCATCGACAACGCGCTGTACTGGCTCGACGAATTTCGCGTCGACGGCTTGCGCATCGACGCCGCGCACGCGATCGACGACGATGCGTGGCTGCGCGAACTCGCGCGCCGCGTGCGCGCGTACGCGGGCGACGCACGCCACATCCATCTGGTGCTCGAGAACGAGCGCAACGCGGCGAGCCTGCTCGGCCCCGGCGGGTTCGACGCGCAGTGGAACGACGACTTCCACAACAGCGCGCACGTGCTGCTGACCGGCGAACGCGACGGTTATTACCGCGCGTACGCCGACGCGCCGCTGCGCCATTTCGCCCGCACGCTCGCCGAAGGGTTCGCGTACCAGGGCGAGCCGTCGCCGTTGCACGACGGCGCCGCGCGCGGCGAGCCGAGCGCGCACCTGCCGCCCACCGCGTTCGTCACGTTCCTGCAGAACCACGACCAGATCGGCAACCGCGCGTTCGGCGAACGCCTGCGCGCGCTCGCGAACGACGACGCGGTACGCGCGGTCACCGCGCTGATGCTGCTCGCGCCGCCGATCCCGCTGCTGTTCATGGGCGAGGAAGACGGCAGCACGCAGCCGTTCCAGTTCTTCACCGACTATCGCGGCGCGCTTGCCGATGCCGTGCGCGAAGGCCGGCGCCGCGAATTCGCGGCGTTTCCCGCGTTCGCCGATCCCGCGCATCGCGACCGGATTCCCGATCCGAACGACATCGCGACCTTCGTCCGGTCGTCGCTGCACCACCCGCCCGACGACTCCTGGGCCGACGCGGCCGCCTGGCAGCGCTTCTACCGCAGCGCGCTGGCCGTGCGCATGGCGCTCGTGGCGCCGCATCTGCCCGGCGCGCACGTGCTCGGCGTCGACCTGCTCGCGGGCGACGACGAGCCGCAGGCACTCGTCGCGCGCTGGCGGCTCGGCGACGGCAGCACGCTGACGATCGCGCTGAACCTCGGCCCGCACGATGCGGTGCTGCCCGCGCTGCCGGTCGGCAAGCTCGTGTTCGAGACGCCGCCGCGCGCCCGCGACCGGCTGCGCGACTTGCGGATGCCGCCACGTGCCTGCATCGCGTGGCGCGACGGCGCGGTCAACCACGATGCGCGGCATCACCGCGCGAACGGACTGGCAGGATCATGACGACCGACGTCTCGATCGCGGTACTCGCACACGCGGCCGGCCTCGAAACCGACTGGACCGACGCCGGCGGCGTCGCGCGGCGGGTGGACGACGTCGCGCTCGCCGCGCTCGTCGATGCGCTCGGCTGGCCGTGCGGCACCGCGGCCCAGCGGGTCGACAGCGCGGCGGCACTCGCCGACGGGAACGCGGCGCCGCCGCGCCTCGTGACCGGCGACGCCGGGCTGCCGCTCGCCCTGCCCGCGACGCTCGCGCCGCCCGGCGCGCGCTTCCGGATCTCGTTCGAGACCGGCGGGCACGTCGACGGCCGCGTTGGCGGCGCCGGCGAGCACGGCTTGCTGCCGCCCCTTTCGATGCCCGGCTATCACGCGCTCGACATCGGCGAGCAGCGCATCGGGCTCGCGATCGCACCGCAGCGGGCGCGCCCGTTCGACACCCTGGCGCACGCGCACGACACGGGCGGCCGCTGGGGCATCGCGGCCCAGCTCTACAGCCTGCGCCGCGGCGGCGACGACGGCGCGGGCGACTACACGGCCCTCGCGCGGCTGGTCGCCCAGGTGGCGCGACACGGCGCGCAGGCCGTCGCAATCAGCCCGACGCACGCCGGTTATCCGGCGCTTCCCGCGCACGACAGCCCGTATTCGCCGTCGTCGCGGCGCTGGCACAACGTCGCGTATCTCGACTGCGACGCGGTGCCGGGCGCCGATGGCGCGCATCACGCGCCCGCCGGCCCGGCCGACGCGCTGCTGATCGACTGGCCGCGCGTGCTGCCGATGAAGCTGCGCCGCCTGCGTGCGTGCTTCGACGCGTGGCGCGCCGGCAACGACCCGTCGCGCGACACATACCAGCGGTTTCGCGCGGCGGGCGGCGCGGCGCTCGACGCGCATGCGCGCTTCGATGCGCTGCAGGCGTTCTGCATCGAGCACGGGATCGGCGCGGACTGGCGGCAGTGGCCGGCGCCGTGGCGCACGCCGGGATCGGCGGAAGTCGAGGCGTTCGCGCACGAGCACGCCGACACGATCGCGTTCCACACGTTCCTGCAATGGTGCGCATCGCGCGCGCTCGGCGACGCGCAGCACGCCGCGCGCGGCGCGGGCATGGCGACCGGGCTGATCGCCGATCTCGCGGTCGGCTCCGATCGCGCGGGCAGCGACGCGTGGGCGCACGGCACGGCGCTGCTGCGCGGCGTGTCGCTCGGCGCGCCGCCCGACCTGTTCAACGCGGCCGGCCAGGCGTGGGGCGTGACGACGTGGACGCCCGCCGCGCTGCGCGCCGACGGCTTCGCGCCGTTCGTCGACCTGTTGCGCGCCGCCTTCGCGCACGCGGGCGGCATCCGCATCGATCACGTGCTCGGCTTCGCGCGGATGTGGATCGTCCCGGACGGCGGCTCGCCGCGCGACGGCGCCTACCTGCGCTATCCACTGGACGATCTCGTGCGGCTCGTCGCGCTCGAGGCGGCCCGCCATCGCGCGATCGCGATCGGCGAGGATCTCGGCACCGTGCCGGCCGGATTCCGCGAACGACTCGGCGCACAGGGCATCGCGGGCATGCGCGTGCTGTGGTTCGAGCGCGACGCCGGCGGCGCATTCCGGCCGCCGTCCGCCTGGGACCGCGACGCCATCGCGACGACGTCGACGCACGATCTGCCGACCGTCGGGGGCTGGTGGCGCGGGGTCGACCTCGCCTGGCGCCAGGCCGCGGCCGACGCCGCGAAGGCGCGCAGCGAAACGGGCGCGCCCGCCGGGGGCGAGGTGGCCGCCCCCGCGCCGGACGACGCCAGCGCGCACGATGCCGACGAGATCGTGCAAAGCGCGCCGTCCGGGCACGACCCCGTGCAGCCGCCGGAAAACGGCGACGCCTTGCAGCCTCCCGCCCCGCCGTCCGTCCCGCCCCCCGGCCTCGCCGCCGCGCATGCGGCACGCGCGACCGAGCGCGCGGCGCTGTGGCACGCGATGCAGCAAGCCGGCTGTGCACCGGCCGGCACCGCCGTGCCGCCCGCCGCCGCACCGCCGGTGAGCGCGATCCTCGCGTACGTCGCGCACGGCCCGTCGCCGCTCGCGATCGTGCCGCTCGAGGATCTGCTCGCGCTCGACGCGCAGCCGAACCTGCCGGGGCCGCCGTGCGGCCATCCGAACTGGCGGCAGCGGCTGCCGCGCACGATCGACACGCTGGTCGACGCCGACGTGCGCGAACGCATCGCGGCCATCGTACACGCGCGCCGTTCACCGAGGCGCGGCGCATGACACCGCGTGCGACGCTGCGGCTGCAGCTTCATGCGGGCTTCACGTTCGACGACGCCGCCGCGCACGCCGACTACTTCGCGCGGCTCGGCGTGAGCCACCTGTACCTGTCGCCGGTCGCGACGGCCGAGCCGGGCTCGCGGCACGGCTACGACACCGTCGACTACGGCATGCTCAATCCCGAACTCGGCGGCGAAGCCGGTTTCGTCCGGCTCGTCGACGCGCTGCGCGCAAGGGGCCTCGGCGTGATCGTCGACATCGTGCCGAACCACATGGGCGTCGGCGGATCGTCGAACGGCTGGTGGAACGACGTGCTCGAATGGGGACCGGCGAGCCCGTACGCGCACTACTTCGATATCGACTGGCACCCGCCCGATCCGGCGCTCGACGGCAAGGTGCTGCTGCCGTGCCTCGGCGTGCCCTATGCCGACGCGCTCGCAGCCGGCGACATCACGCTCGGCGTCGACGCGGCCGCCGGACGTTTCTTCGTCGCATGCCCCGGACGGCGGCTGCCGGTGGCCGCCGCCACGTATGCGGAGATCCTGCGCCTCGCGAACCGCGCGGACCTGAACGCCCTCGCCGAACGCTTCGACATCGCGCCGGCGCGCGACAGCGCGCGGCTGGCCGCCGCGCATGCGGCGCTGCGCGATCATGCGGCCGCGCACGGCCCGCACGCGTTCGACGCGGTGCTGCGCGGGGCCGACCCGCGCCTCGCGCGTTCGCGCATCCGCCTGCACCAGGTGCTCGAACGCCAGCACTACCGGCTCGCGTGGTGGCGCACGGCTGCCGACGAACTGAACTGGCGGCGCTTCTTCGACATCGCGACGCTCGCGGCCGTCCGCGTCGACGACGACGCGGTATTCGACGCCGTGCATGCGCTGCCGCTGCGCCTGCATGCGGCGGGGCTTGTCGACGGCTTGCGCGTCGATCACGTCGACGGCCTCGCCGATCCGCCGGCGTACTGCCGGCGGCTGGATGCGCGACTCGCCACTCAGCGTCGGGCACCGCCGTACGTCGTCGTCGAGAAGATCCTCGCGCCCGGCGAGGCGCTGCCCGCCGACTGGCCCGTCGCCGGCACGACCGGCTACGACTTCATGAACGATGTCGGCGCGCTGCTGCACGACCCCGCCGGCGCCGAGCCGCTCGCCGCGCACTGGGCCGCCGTGTCGGGCGCATCGCGCACGTTCGCGCAAGAGGTGCTCGACGGCAAGCGGCGCGTGCTGATGCGCCAGCTCGCCGCCGAGCATGCGCGGGTCGCGCGGCTGCTGCACGGCGTCGCACGCGCGTCGCCCGCGACGCGGGACGTCAGCCGGATCGCGATTCAGCGCGTACTTGGCGAACTCGCGGTGCGGCTGCCCGTGTACCGCACCTATCCGTCACCGCGCAACGGGCTGGCCGACACCGATCTCCGCGTGCTCGCGCAAGCCTACGAAAGCGCGCGGGCAGCCGTCGAGCCGGCCGACCGGTTCGCGCTCGACCGGGTCGCCGCATGGCTGGGCTTGCCGGTCGTGCGCGTGCCGCGGGCGGCGCCGGCCGAGCGCCATGCGGCGCGCATCGCGTTCGCGCAGCTCACCGCGCCGCTCGCCGCGAAAGGCGTCGAGGATACGGCCCACTACCGCTACGGCCGGCTGCTGTCGCGCAACGAGGTCGGCGCCGATGCCGGCGACTTCAGCCTGTCGCGCGGCGCGTTCCATGCGCGCAACCGGCGCCGCGCGCGCACCGTGCCGCACGGGCTCGTCGCGACGGCCACGCACGACCACAAGCGCGGCGAGGACACGCGGGCGCGGCTCGCGGTGCTCAGCGAGCTGCCCGATGCGTGGCGCGCGGTGTCGCTCGACTGGTCGGCGCTGAACCTGCCGCACCGCGGCCGCGCGCATCGCGACCTCGCGTGGGCGCCGGGGCCGGCCGCCGAGGCGATGCTGTATCAGACGCTCGTCGGTTGCTGGCCGCCCGCACTCGCCCCCGACGATGCGGCCGGTCTCGACGCGCTCGCCGCACGCGTCGCGCAGTGGCAGACGAAGGCGCTGCGCGAAGCGAAGCGGCATACCGACTGGCTGGCGCCCGAGCAGCGCTACGAACGGGACTGCGACGCGTTCGTCCGCGCGATCCTGACGCCGCGCGGCCCCGGCGATTTCGCGCACCGGCTGCATGCGTTCGTCGCGCGGATCGCGCCGGCCGGTGTCGTCAACAGCCTGACGCAGACGGCGCTGCGGATCGCGTCGCCCGGCGTGCCGGACCTGTACCAAGGCACCGAATCCTGGGATCACTCGCTCGTCGATCCGGACAACCGGCGCGACGTGCCGTTCGCCACGCTGGCGGCCGAGCGCGTTGACGGACCGGTCGCGTCGTACCTGCCGGCGTGGCCCGATGCGCGCGTGAAGCGGGCGCTGGTCGAGCGGATGCTCGCGCTGCGTGCGCGCTGGCCGGCGACCTTCGCGGAGGGCGCGTACGCGCCGCTGCGCGTGCGCGGCAGGCTCGCACGTCACGCTATCGCGTTCGCGCGGTGCGACGACACGGCCGCCGTGGTGGTGATCGCGACGCGGCTCGCGTGCCGGTTGCTCGGCGAAACGCCCGGCTTGCCGCGCGTGGAACCCGCGCGGTGGGGCGATACGGCGGTCGTGCTGCCGCGCGCGATGGAAGGGCCGTGGACGGACTGGCTCGACGGGCGCGCCGAGATCGACGCGACGGACGGCGTGCTGGCGCTCGAGCGCTGCCTGAGCGGGTTGCCGGTCGCGGTGCTCGTTGCGGCGCGTGCCGGACGCTGAAGCCGATCCACCCTGCCGGCGCGTGCCGCGCGCCGGCAGCACACGATCGTCAACGGCCGATCGCCGGCCCCGCCGTGCCGCAGCCGCTGCGCGATGACGGCCTCACGACCCTTCTTCCGGCGGCATCGCCCCGCGGTCGTCTTCCCATAACGGCTTGTCCTCGCCGTGGCCGTCGTGCGCCGCCACCGGCCCGCTCGCGTCGTGCTCCGTCGGCCGTCGCGCATCGCGCGGCGCGGCCCGGCTGGCACGCACCCGCCGGCGCGTCGGCGTCACCGTACGCTGTCCGCCGCCGCGGCGCGTGTCGGTCGCCTCGGCCTCCTTCGTTTGTCGTGCCTTCGAAGTCGTGTTCATCTTGCTCTCCCGTGTCATGAAACAGTCGTCGAACGAGCGTCGCAATTCCGGTGCCGCCGCCGGGCAGGCATCTTGCTGCGCTTCACGCGAACCGACGTCCGGAGGAGACAATGTCCACCCATTCCAACCCGCCGCCCGCCACGCGCCGCCGGCTCGGCGACTGGATGGCGCGCGAAGAGGCTCATATGGCCGCGTTCCGCGAGAAAGTCGCGGCGCAAGCGCGCGCGCATGCCGGCGACCGGCTGCGCACGCCGGCCGTGCAGGACCTCGCGCGGCTGTTCGACGATCACGCGGTGTTGCGCATGGGCCTGACCCGCGCGATCGACGAAGCGGTCGAATCGGGCCGCCGGCTGGGCTATGCGTCGATCGGCGAACTGATGACGGTGCTCGACCACCTGATGACCTACACGCCGCCGTTCAGCGAAGCGAGCCTGATCGTCTGCCCGATCAATGCGTTCCTGGACTGGCCGATGTGCATGCCGTCCGGCCACGCGGTGTTTCGCGACCAGACCGTCAACGCCCACCTGAAGCGCATGCTGACCGTGTGGTGCGACTTCCTCGGCGGCCCGCACTCGCGCGCGCATCTCGACACGTCGGCGCCCGACGGCTGGTTCTGCGACGAAGCGTACGAGCGCCTCGGCCTGTCGCAATTCCGGTATCGCGACGACCAGCCGCACTGGGGGTTCGATTCGTGGAACGATTTCTTCACGCGACGCTTTCGCGACGGCGCGCGGCCGGTCGCGGCGCCCGACGATCCGCACGTGATCGTCAGCGCGTGCGAGGCCGCGCCGTATCACACCGAAACGCACGTGAAGCTGCGCGACACGTTCTGGATCAAGGCGCAGCCGTATTCGCTGCGCGATCTCTTCACGCCCGCGCGGCTGTCGCTGGCCGAACGCTTCGTCGGCGGCGACGTCTACCAGGCCTATCTCAGCGCCTACAACTACCATCGCTGGCATGCGCCGGTGCGTGGTGTCGTCACGCATGCGTACCGGGTCGACGGCGCCTACTACTCGGTCGCCGAAGCCGAAGGCCCGGATCCTGCCGGACTCAACGATTCGCAAGGCTACATGACGTCCGTCGCCGCGCGTGCGGTGGTCGCCTTTTCCTGCGACGACCCCGGTATCGGCACCGTGGCGGCCGTGTTCGTCGGGATGGGCGACGTGTCGTCGTGCGTGATCGAGGTCGTGCCGGGGCAGCGCGTCGACAAGGGCGACGAGATCGGTTATTTCCAGTTCGGCGGGTCGACGTACTGCCTGCTGTTCGAAGCCGGCGTGATCGACCGCTTCCTGCATGCGCCGCCGCACGATGGCCCGGCGCCCGTCGTGCGGGTCAACGCGGCCGTGGCGATTGCGCGGTGAGCGGCGCGCGCAGCGCGCAAGCGCGAAACATTACGCGTCGGCGGTGTCGCTCAGGCCGATCGCGCCGGATTCGGCCGCGTCATGCCGCTGCACGCTGCGCAGCACCGACAGCCCGTCGGCCGTCAGCGCGGGACGGTGCTCGCCCGACGCGTCGTCGTGCTGCATCACGATCAGGTGTTGTTCGACGAGGGCGACGATGTCGTCGCGATCGATCTGGATCTGTTCCGGCGCGTGATGCGCCAGGAACAGCGCGGCAAATTCATGGGCGGTCAGCATGCTCGTTTCCCCGTTGACGGCTGCGCGCGACGCGCTCCCGGCGCCGCATCGGCGTGCGGCGCGCATCGTGCGCCGGCAACGGGATGAACATGCAGGGTCCGTGCCAGCCGGCGTGAGGCGATCGATGTCCGGGCGGCGTGCCTGCCCCGCGATGTGGCACCGGACGGCGGGTGCGCCCGGCTGGAAAAGTTTTCAATTGCGTGTAAGGCCGGCGGCCCGGGTGCGCCCGAATCCCGGCACGGGAACGGCACGCGGGTCAGCGCCGCCCGGAAGGGAACAGCCCTGCCCGCGCGCGGCCCGCCGGCGCCCGGAAATACCCGCTGTGCAGCACGACATCACCGTCATTGCCGTTCGCCAGCAGGTCCGCACATGCCGCCTCGATGCGCGCACGGCCGCGTTCGAACGCGTCGCGCAGGTCGGCCTCCAGCGCGGAGCGCGCGCCGAAATGATCTTCCAGCGCTTCGACCGTGATCGCCCAGGTCTGCGGCGTGCCATCGACCTCGACGACGAAACGCAACTGCAGCGCCGCCCCGTCGAACACGGGCGGCGCGGCGGTCAGCGTCACGTGGCGGGCGGAATCGGCGGGCATCGCGCTATGCGCCCCGCGCCGCGAGGCGATCGACCAATGCGCCGTTGAACGCGGGAAGGTCGGCCGGCTTGCGGCTCGTGATCAGGTTGCCGTCGCGCACCACCTCCTCGTCGACCCACTTGCCGCCCGCGTGCCGGATATCGTCCTGCAGGCTCGGCCAGCTCGTCATCGTGCGGCCCACGACGAGTTCGGCCGACACGAGCAGCCAGCCGCCGTGGCAGATCGCCGCGATCGGCTTGCCGGCGCCGACGGCCGCCGTCACGAATTCACGCGCGGCCGGCAGCATCCGGATCGCGTCGCCGTTTACGACGCCGCCGGGCAGCACGACCGCGTCGTAGTCGCCTTCGCGCGCTTCGTCGAACGTGCGGTCGACCTTCACGCGCTCGCCCTTGTCGACGTGCCGGAAACCCTGGATCTCGCCGCGCTGCTGCGAAATCACGTCGACCTGCGCGCCTTCGGCCGCGAGCGCGCGCTGCGGCTCGACGAGTTCGGCTTCCTCGAAACCGTCGACCGCGAGAATGGCTACCCTGCAATGATCCAGCCTGCCGCTCATGAATGCCTCCGTCGGAATGGCGGCACACGTCGTGCCGCGTCGATTGCGCCGCAATCGGCGTACCGGCCGGGGAACCACCCCGCAATCACGCGAAGGCCGCCGCGCGCGTGCGCGCGGCCGGCCATTCGACGTCGCCACGTACCGGCTGCAAAGATTTCAACGGGATGTAATCCGATGCGGCAGGGCGATCCGCCACGGCTACTGCAGATGGCGCGCGGCGTCGAGCATCGCGTCGGTCAGTTCGACCGTCAGCGTCAGGTGCTCGTCGGTGTCGGGCAACTGGTCGAGCGTCTGCTGCACGGCCTCGTGCAGCATCGCGTGCACGCGCATCCGTGCGCCGTCGTCGAGATCCGCGTAACGCTCCATCGTGTCGCAGTCGAGTGCGAGCACGACCGCATGCCGCGCGGCCTCGGGCGGCGCTTCGGGCGTGAGCGCCCATGCCGCATGGAACATGATCCGGCCCGTTTCGACATCGACCTGGACGGTCGTGTCGAGATCGTCCGCGTCGATCGCGTCGCCGTCGATCTCTTCGTTCTCCAGCAAAATCCGGGAATTCGATTGCATGATGTCCTCCTGCGTGGTGGCGGTGCGCCGGTCCTGGAAACCGCGCCGCCATCGCGCCGTGCCGGCCGCGCCGGCACGACACCGTCGATTACCGCCTCAATATCCGCTCGAACCCGCGCCGCCGGCCCCGCCGCCGCCCGAGCCCGTCGCCCCCGGCGAGCCGCCGTTGCCCGCGCCCGTACCGCCACCGACACCGCCCCCCGCGGCACCGCTGCCGCCCGCACCCGCACCGTTGGGGCCGCCGCCCGGCTTCACGTGGCCTGCCGCCCCGCTGTGCGACGGCATGCCGTGCTTCGCGCCGTGCCGCTTCGGGCTGGCGGGCGGAGGCGGCGCGGCCGTATTGCCGTTGGTGTCCGGCGTCGACATGTCCATCGACGGATTCGGTGCGCCCGTTCCTTCGTCCGGACGCTGCGTGTTCTGGGCCCATGCGGCCGGCGCGGCCGCAACGATCGCGACAGCCGCGCAAGTGAGCACGCGCCGCGCGACGCACATCGATTCCAATACTGACTCCATGGTGTTGTCTCCCTGGTGGTGATGCGGTCATGGAAAAGCCTGCCCGTACCTTTCAGCAAGGCCCATGCCGTCACCGGCACCGGCGCGCCGCGCGGCACGCGGTTTGCGGCGCCTCTCACCGTACGACCCTCCCCCGACCCCATATGGAGCCGCCTTCATGCCTTCCGCCTCCGCTTCCCATGCGCACGGCAAGCGCCTCACGCGCCGCGCCGGCCGCGCCCGCAGCGCCGACCCGAAACACCGCAAGCGCTGGTCGGGCGAAGTCACGCAAAAAAGCGATGCGCTCGACCTCGAGCCCGACATCTTCAAATCCGACGATCCGGCCGCGATCGCCGCCTCGCTGAAGCGTTCGGCCGAGCACAGCCGCCGCCGCAAGGCATCGCCGTTCCAGTCGGCGATGTCGATGCTGAACTTCTACGTGAACCGCGCGGGCCGCAACCTCCCGAAAACGCGCCGCACGACGCTCGAACGCGCGAAGCGGAAACTGCGCGAGGCGTTCGGCCGCAAGCCCTGACGGCTTGCGCGCCTGCGTTGCCCGCCAGCCACGAGCGCACCCATGCACGAGACGCTCTGGTACCTGATCATCGGCGCCGTGCTGCTGGGCATGGGCCTCGCGACGTCCGCGTTGCGCCACCTGCCCTGCAGCACCGCGATGGTCTATCTCATCCTCGGCGTCGCGCTCGGCCCGGCCGGCGCCGGCCTGCTGCATCTGGACCTGGAACGCGACGGCCGGCTGCTGCGTGAAATCGTCGAAATCGCGCTGCTCGTGTCGCTGTTCGCGATCGGGCTGCGGCTGCGCGTGCCGCTGTCCGACCGGCTGTGGCTCGTGCCGTGCCGCCTCGGCCTGCTCGCGATGGTCGTCACCGTGCCGCTGCTCGCCGCCTGCGCGGTGCTCGCGCTCGGGCTCGGCTGGGGCCCCGCGTTGCTGCTCGCGGCGATCCTCGCGCCGACCGACCCCGTGCTCGCGCACGACGTGCAGGTGCACGATCCGGGCGATCGCGATCTCGTCCGCTTCGCGCTGTCGGGCGAAGGCGGAATGAACGACGGCATCGCGCTGCCGTTCGCGCTCGCGGGGCTCGCGCTGTGCGGCGCAAGCAACGCGACGCATGGCATCGCGCCGCTGTCCGGCACGTTCGCGCTCGCCGCGCTGTGGGGCATCGCGGGTGCGGCCGCGATCGGCGGCGGCCTCGGCTGGGCGACGACCTGGACGATCGGCTGGCTGCGCACGCGCCATGCGCAGGCACTCGGCCTCGAAGGCTTCTTCGCGCTCGCGCTGATCGTGCTGTCGTTCGGCGCCGCGCAGCTCGCGCACACGTTCGGCTTCATCGCGACGTTCGCGGCCGGCGTCGCGATGCGGCGCGTCGAGCATCGCGCGAGCGGCGACCGCAAGCCGCGCGAAGTCATCGGCCAGATCGATTCGGAGGACGTCGTCGCGACCGAAAAGCATCCGGAGAAGGCCCACGCGTTCATGGCCGAATCGGTGCTCGGCTTCACGATCGAACTCGAACGGATCGCGGAAGCCGTCGTGATGACGATGGTCGGCAGCGTGCTCGCGACGTTGCCGGGCGCGCTGTTCACCTGGGGCGCCGCCGCGCTGGCCGCCGTGCTGTTCGTCGCCGTGCGGCCGCTCGCGGTGCTGCTCACGCTCGCCGGTTCACCCGCGACGCACGCGCAGCGGCGCCTGATGGCATGGTTCGGCATTCGCGGAATCGGCTCGTTCTACTACCTGCTGTTCGCGCTCGAGCACGGGCCGTCCGATGCGGTGCGCCCGCTCGCCGCGCCGGTGCTGGCCGTCGTCTGCGCATCGGTGGTCGCGCATGGGATCTCCGCGACGCCGCTGATGAACTGGTACTACCGGCTGCAGCACCGGCGCTGACGCGTTCACGTTTGCACGCCGAGCCGCGCACGCATCGCGGCGGTGACGCGCTGGCGCGTCTTCGCATAGTCTTCCCACGGATCGCGCTTCAGCGTATCGAGCCGTTCGTGCAGCGTGTCAATCGTCCATTGCGCGCCACCCGTCGTCGCGGGCACCTCGTCCCAGTCGAGCGGCACCGACACGCCCATGCCGGGCCGCGCGCGCACCGAGTACGCGGCGATCGTGCTCGCGCCGCGGCCGTTGCGCAAGTAGTCGACGAAGATCTTGCCGCGCCGGTGGCGCGGCCCCATCGTCGCGGTGAAGCGCTCGGGCAACGTGCCGGCGACGTGCTGCGCGACGGCGCGCGAGAACGCCTTCACGTCGTCCCAGCCCGCGTGCCGCGTGAGCGGCACGACCACGTGCAGCCCCTTGCCGCCGCTGGTCTTGCAGAAGGACACGAGTCCCAGCGCGTCGAGCAGCCCGCGCACGAGCTGCGCGGCGTCGATCATCTCGCGCCACGGCAGCGCCGGATCGGGATCGAGGTCGAACACGATGCGGTCCGGCCGCTCGATGTTCGACGCATGCGCGTTCCAGGTATGCAGCTCGATCGTGCCCATCTGCGCGGCGCCGAGCAGCGCGTCGACGCTGTCGATCGACAGCAGCGGCCCGTGGCCGGGATCCAGTCCTTCGTGCTGCGTGACGAACGGGATCTCGCGTCGCTCCGCATGCTTCTGGAAGAACAGTTCGCCGGCGATGTCGCCCGGCGCGCGCACGAGCGATACGGGCCGCCCTTTCAGGTCGGGCAGCAGCCACGGCGCGACACGTTGCCAGTAATGCGCGAGGTCGATCTTGCGCGTGCCGCTTTGCGGATCGAGTACGCGATCGGGGTGAGTGATGCGGACCCGACCAACCTGGGCGGCACCGGATTCGCCGTGCGTGCGGCCCGCCGACGCATCGGAGCGCGTGCGCGGCGGGCGGCCGTGCGCGGATTCGGCAGGCGCGGCGGGCGGGTGCGGGTCGTGCGTGGTGCGGGGTCCATCCATCGTCGTCTCCGTGTCGGTGTGGCGCGGCACCTCGCGGACGATCTGCCGCGCCGGCTTGTCTTCGCGCAGCGCAACGAACGCCGCCTGCCGCACGATCCCGTCGCCGGTCCATTCCGCGAATTCGCATTCGGCGACGAGCATCGGCTCGACCCAATGCACGCGCGTGCGCGAACGTTCGCGCGGCGGCGGGTCGAACGGCGTCGTGGCGCGTTCGTGCTCGCGCAAGGTGGCCGCGAGCCGGTCGAGCAGGCGCGTATCGAACCCGGTGCCGACACGGCCGACATAACGCAGTGGCGGCGTGCCGTGCGACCGCCTGCCGCCCGCGGCGGGCTCGTGGACGCCGAGCAGCAGCGCGCCGAAGCCATGCCGGCTGCCCGACGGCTCGGTATAACCGCCGATCACGAACTCCTGTCGCCGCCTGCATTTCAGCTTGATCCACGCGGGCGAGCGGCCGCCGCGATAGCGCGCATCCGCGCGCTTGCCGATCAGCCCCTCGAGCCCCGTGTCGCACGCGCTCGCGATCAGCGACGCGATATCGTCGCCGAGATCGGGCGAGTAGCGCAGCCGCGCGGGGTCGCTGCCGGCGAGCAGCGGTTCGAGCAGCCTGCGACGCGCGGTGAGCGGCGCGTCGCGCAGGTCGTATCCGTCCAGAAACGGCAGGTCGAACACGAACAGCGTCACCGCGTCCGAGCGCCCGGCGCCGAGCGCGTTCTGCAGCGCCTGGAAATCCGGCAGGCCGGTGTCGCGGAGCACGACGGCCTCGCCGTCGAGCCACGCGTTGTCGACGTCGAGCGCCGCGAGCGCATCGCGCTGCAAGCGCAGCTTCGCGGTCCAGTCGCGGCCTTCGCGCGTCATCAGCGTGACGTGCCGCCGCGCGCCGCGGCCCGCGATCCGCGCGAGGATCCGGTAGCCGTCGAATTTCACCTCGTAGCGCCAGTCGCCGTGCGTCGGCGGCGCATCGACCAGCGTCGCGAGTTGCGGCGCGACGCGCTCGGGCAACGCCGCACGCACGGCGCCGTCTACCTGCGACAGGTCGGTGGGCGGCCTTTCCAGCCCGTCGTCGTGCGCCGCGCCGCGCGTGTCCGACGCGTTGCGCCGGGCGCGGCGCGATGCACGCACGGAAGGCGCCGCGTCGGCCGGTGCCGGATCGCGCGCGGCCCGCGTGTGTCCGTCATGCACGCTGCCCGGCCGCTGGGCAACGACATCGAACGTCTCGGCGTCGCGCGCGTCGTCGTCGCGTTCCTTGATCAACAGCCATTGCGCCTGGCGGCCCTGCTGCCGCCCGCTGCGCACGAGCGCCCAGCCGCCGTGCAGCTTCGCGCCGTCGAGCCGGAACGTCAGCTTGCCGGCACGATAGCCGGCGCGTGCCTGTGCGACGCCGCCGTCGGGCGTCCACGTGCCTTCGTCCCAGACGACGACCGAACCCGCGCCGTAATGGCCGGCCGGAATCTCGCCTTCGAACGACGCGTATTCGAGCGGATGATCCTCGACGTGCACGGCCAGCCGTTTCACCGACGGGTCGACGCTCGGCCCCTTCGGCACGGCCCACGACTTCAGCGTGCCGTCGAGTTCGAGACGGAAGTCGTAATGCAGGCGCCGTGCGTGGTGTTCCTGGATCACGAAACGCAGCGGCCTGGCCGCGCGCGCGGACGGTCGCGCGTTGCGCCCCGTGCGCGTAGTCGCATCGGCGGAAGCGCGCCGCCGCCCGTGCGCGCCCTCGGGTTCCGGGCTCGCGTCGAAGCGGCGTTTGCGGCGATACGGATCGAGCTTGCCAGCCATCGCGTCATCCTCCGTCACGCGGCGTCATGCGGCGTGCTTGCGGCGCGCGGCGGCCTTCTTCGCCGAGTGCGCACCGGTGGCGCCGCGCTTCGCGGCCGTACGTTTCGCGGGCGCCTTCGCCGCTCCTTTGGCGGGCGCTTTCGCCGCCGGTTTGCGGCGCGCGCCGGCCGCACGCGAAGGCGCCGATGCTTCAGTATCCGCATCGTCGTCCCCACCGCCCGCGCGCCCGCCACCCTTCAGGCTGCGCTTGAGCAATTCGGTCAGATCGACGACGTTGGACGCCGCACGCCCCGTCTGCGCGGGCCGGTCCTCGATCTCCTCGATCCGGCCCGCGCGGACCTTGCGCTCGACCAGCTCGAGGATGTCGTCGCGGAACGTGTCGTGATACGCGTCGGGCGACCACGATCCGGACATGTCTTCGATCAGCTTCTTCGCCATCGCGAGTTCGCGCGCGCTGACACCGGCACGTTTCGCGTCGTCGGCCGGCACCGACAGTTCGTCGAGCGGGCGCAGCTCCTCCTGCCAGCGCAGCGTGTCGAGCGCCAGCAGCGGCCCGACCGGAATCAGCGCGCCGAGATGCTGGCGGTCGCGCATCACGACGTGCGCGATGCCGATCTTGCCGCTGTCCTTCAGCGCGTCGCGCAGCAGCGCATAGACCTTCTCGCCCTTGCGGTCCGGCACGAGGTAGTACGGCGTGTCGAGATACAGGAACGACACGGCGTCCTCGTCGACGAACGTGACGATGTCGACCGTCTGCGTCGATTCGGGGTTCGCCGCGCGGATCTCGTCGTCGGTCAGCACGACGTAGCGCTCCTTCTCGTACTCGTAGCCGCGCACGATGTCCTCGCGCGTGACTTCCTTGCCGGTGCGCTTGTTGATCTGCCGGTAGCCGACCGGGTCCATCGAGCGCTTGTCGAGCAGCCGGAACGACGGCTTCACGGTGCGCGTGGCCGGGAACAGCTGCACCGGCACGTGAACGAGCCCGAAGCTGATCGCGCCTTTCCAGATCATCCGTGCCATCGATGTCCTCCTTGCCGCGTGTGGGGTCCGGCTCAAGTCACGGCCTGCGGCGGCGGCTGCGCCGCACGATGCTGACGTGGCCGTTGCGCTCCAGGATCGCCGCGTCGACGTCGGACAGGTCGTTCGCGCCGAGCGCCTGCCGCACGCTCTCTCGAATGTCGGTCGGCGTGAGCAGCGCGGCACGCATCTGCGCGTCGTCGAAGCGGCCGTTGCGATACACCTCGCGCTCGGCGCCGACCAGCAGCCGCTCGAGCCGGCGCGAGCGCACGCAGGCCCAGCCGATCGCGCGATGCAGCAGCGCGATCGCGAACGACGCCGCGACGGTCGCCACGAACGGCGACGCGCCGACCACCGCGCGGCTCAGGATCGCGCCGAGCAGGATCCCGACCACGTAATCGAACGGCGAACGCTGGCCGAACGCGCGCCGCCCGGCGACGCGGATCAGCACGAGCGCGATCGCGGACACGACGACCGCGCGCAGCGCCATCTGCCCGGGGCCGAGCATCCGGCCCTGTCCGAACAGCGCGACGACGACGTCCATGATCGCGCGGCGGCGCTAGGCCGGCAACTCGGCCGCCTGCTGCTCGCGCGCCCAGACGCGATGCTGGCCGAGGTGGTCCGACAGCGCCTTCAGGACGGCGTCGAGATCGACGGCCTGCCCGACGCACACGCCTTCGGCCGGGTCCGGCAGGTGCGCGGCGCGCAGCAGTTGCCGCCCCGACCCGACGGCCGCGATCGGCTTCAGGTGCTTGAACGCCTCGCGCACGAAGTGCCGTGCGTCGGCGCTGTGCGCGAGATCGCCGCCATCGTCGTCGCCGCCGCAGACGAATACCGCGTCGAACATCACCGACGGCATGCCGGCCAGCGTCGCCCCCGGCACGATGCCGCCGATCGGCGCGAGCGTCGGCGCGACGATCGTCGGCACCGCGTGCGCGGCCTGCAGCGTGTCGCGCACCTGCTCGACGAGCGCCTGGCTCGTACCCGGCGTCGCGATCAGCGCGATCTTGCGCGAGCGGACGCCCGGCTTCGCGCGGCCGATCAGGCTCAGTGCCGGCGAGCGCTGCGCGACGGCCGGCGTCGCGGCCGCGTGCGGCGCGGGCAGCCCGAGCCGTTCCGCGACCTGCGCGGCGAGCCCGCCATCGAAGCGCGCGATGATGTCGTTGACCACCCGCTCGCGAATCCGCGGCTGCGTCACCTTGCCCAGCTCGAAGCAGTACGCGTCGCGGATGTGCCGCTGCTCGATCCCGGTCATGCTCTGGTAGAACAGCGCGGCCTGCGAGAAATGATCGGCGAACGATTCGCTGCGCACGCGCACCTTCTCGCCCTCGAGCGGCTCGTGCACGGTCTCGAAGCCGCCGCCGGACGGCGCGGGCGGCGTCTCGCGCGGCCAGCCGCCGCTCGTCGAATTCGGCTCGTACGACGCCTGCCCGACGTTGATCGTCTGCCGGTGCATCGCGTCGCGCTGGTTGTTCGCGAACGGGCACACCGGACGGTTGATCGGAATTTCATGGAAATTCGGGCCGCCGAGCCGGCTCAGTTGCGTATCGGTGTACGAGAACAGGCGCCCCTGCAACAGCGGGTCGTTGGTGAAGTCGATGCCCGGCACCACGTGGCCCGGGTGAAACGCGACCTGTTCGGTTTCCGCGAAGAAGTTGTCGGGATTGCGGTTCAGCGTCATCCGGCCGATCGGCCGCACCGGCACGCGCTCTTCGGGCACCAGCTTGGTCGGGTCGAGCAGATCGAAGTCGAACTGGTCCGCATCGGCCGGATCGATCATCTGCACGCCGAGCTCGAACTCCGGATAGTCGCCGCGCTCGATCGCAGTCCACAGGTCGCGCCGGTTGAAATCCGGGTCGTGACCGGCAATCCGCTGCGCTTCGTCCCACAGCAGCGAATACGCGCCGCTCACGGGGCGCCAGTGGAACTTCACGAAACGCACGTCGCCGGCCGCGTTCACGAAGCGGAACGTGTGCACGCCGAAGCCGTCCATCGCGCGAAAGCTCGCGGGCAGCGCGCGGTCCGACATCAGCCACAGCACCATGTGCGTGGCTTCCGGCACCAGCGACACGAAATCCCAGAACGTGTCGTGCGCGGATGCGCCGGTCGGCATCTCGTTCGGCGCCTCGGGCTTCACCGCATGCACGAAGTCGGGAAACTTGATCGCGTCCTGGATGAAGAACACCGGCATGTTGTTGCCGACGAGGTCGTAGTTGCCTTCCTCCGTATAGAACTTCACCGCGAAGCCGCGCACGTCGCGCACGGTGTCGGCCGACCCGCGTGGTCCCTGCACCGTCGAGAAGCGCACGTATACCGGCGTCTCGGCGGCCGGATCCTGCAGGAACGCGGCCTTCGTGTAGTCGGCCATCGGCTCGTAGACGCGGAACACGCCGTGCGCGGCCGAGCCGCGCGCGTGCACCACGCGCTCCGGAATGCGCTCGTGATCGAAGTGCGTGATCTTCTCGCGCATGATGAAGTCTTCGAGCAACGACGGGCCGCGCGCGCCGCCGCGCAGCGTGTTCTGGTTGTCGGCGATCCGCACGCCCTGGTTGGTGCGCAACGCCTCGCGGTCGGGCCGCGAACGGTTTTCTTCGAGCTGGCGCGACTTCGCGCTGTCGGGCGACGGTGCGGGCGGTGTCTTGCCGGCGGAGGGGGAATGGGTCATCGAGAGTCCTCGTGGCATGTGTGAGGCCGCCGCGACACGCGCCCTCGCGCTACGGCGCGCGCGTGCGGACAGCGGCGAAAGCCGGCGCGGGCGGAACCGCACCCGCGACCGGCCGCGAAGGGTCAGGGCGCGCGCAGCGCCGCGTCGAATTCGGTGCGTGTCACGTCGAGCGTCACGCTGCATTCGATCGCGGCATCCTCGACGCGCGGCTTGTACTCGTCGACCGCGCGCCGAGCGCGATCGCACAGCTGCGTGCGCACGCGCAGCCGGTCGGCCGCGTCGAGCGACGCATAGCGCGCGATCACGTCCGGATCGAACCGCAGGTCGACCGCGCAGCGCCATTCGCGCGCGTCCTGGTCGGACGGCACGCGCACCCACGACACGTGGATCGTCAGCCGGCCGGACGCGTCGTCCGCCTGCACGACGACGGTCGACTGCGACGGAAAACCGATCGCGAGCGCGTGTTCGAGTTCGGCCACGCGCTGCGAACGGTCGGGTGCATCGCTCATCGGCGCACGACACCCAGCAGCAGCGTGACCAGGAAGATCACGACGAAGATGTAGAACAGGATCTTCGCGATCTCGGCCGCGCCGGCCGCGATGCCGCCGAAGCCGAACACGGCGGCGACGATCGCGATGATGAAGAAGATGATGGCGTATCGAAGCATGGAACCCTCCTGAAGGACAGCGGTCGTCACCAAACGTCGTCGTCGGTCACGCATCGTGCTTGTGTTTCGGTTTGCCGCGCACGGGCGTGGAAGCCATTTTCTCGAGCTCTTTCTCGCTCATCGATTTGGCCATCGACTTCGACGGCGGCTTGAGATCCTTCATTTTCGTTTCGCCGCGCTTGGCGGACAGCGCGGCGCCTGCGGCACGCTGCTGGGCCTGGGATTTTGCTGGCATGGTTGCGCTCCTGTCGTGAGTGCGCGGGCCGCTACGACGGGCAGCCTCGCGCGGTGGATTCGTCAGGCAAGCCGTCACGCGGCATCGCGACGCCGCAGGTCGGCCGGCGGAATCTTCATCGCCTGGCGATACTTCGTCACCGTGCGACGCGCAAGAAGAATGCCGCGCCCCGCGAGGTACGCCGCGAGCGCGACGTCGGACAGCGGATCGGTACGCCGCTCGGCCGCGATCATGTCGCGGATCAGCACCTTCGCCGCCGATGCCGAACACACGCCGCGGCCGGCCGCCTCGAGCTTGCGCGGGAAGAAATGCTTGAATTCGAACGTGCCATGCGGCGTGGCCATGTACTTGTTGCCCGTCGCCCGCGACACGGTCGATTCGTGCAGGTCGAGTTCCTCGGCGATGTCGCGCAGCACGAGCGGCTTCATCGCGATCTCGCCGTAGCGGAAGAAATCGCGCTGCCGCGCGACGATGCATTCGCCGACGCGCTGGATCGTGTCGAAGCGCTTCTGCACGTTGCGGATCAGCCAGCGCGCTTCCTGCAGCTGCTGGCCGAGCGGCGAATCGCGCTCGCCGCTCGACTGCGCGAACAGCGTCGCGTAGCGCTCGTGCAGGCGCGCGCGCGGCAGCACGGCCGGGTTGATCGTCACGATCCACTCGTCGCGCACCTGGCGCACGATCACGTCGGGCACCACGTAGTCGCCGCGCGTGCTGCCGTAGTGATTGCCAGGGCGCGGGTCGAGCCCGCGCACCAGTGCGCATGCCGTGTGCAGCGTCTCCTGATTGCAGCCCAGGCGCCGCTGGATTTCGGCCGTCTCGCGGCGGGCGAGCCGCTCGAGATGCTCGCGCGCGATCGCTTTTGCTTCCGCCAGGGCCGGCGTGCCGGCCGGAATCGCCTCGAGCTGCAGCACGAGGCATTCGGACAGCGAACGCGCGGCAATCCCCGGGCGGTCGAGCATCTGCACGAGCCGCAACGCGACCATGAGATCCTGTTCGGACAACAGCAGCGCGGGATCGGCCGCGGCCAGCAGCTCGGCCAGCTCCTGGCGCAGGTAACCGTCGTCGTCGAGCGCGTCGATCACCATGCGCGCGGCTTCACGGTCGCGCCTGTTCAACGGATAGAGCCGCAGCGCATCGTGGAGTTGCTGATGCAGCGACGGTTCGGCGGCGATCCATTCGCCGGGCGACAGGCCGCCCCCGTCGTCGCCCTGACGATTGGTGCCGCGCGGCGCGGGCGCGGCCGTAAAGGGCACCTCGCCGTCCGGCGGGCGCCCTTCGTCGGGTTCGGGCGCCGGGTCGGGCGCGGCCGTTTCGGCCGGCTGCGCCGCCGTATCGGCGGCAGGTTCGTCGTCGCCTTGTCCGTCTTCGAGAAACGGATTCATGTCGAGCGCCTGCCGCAGTTCCTGTTGAAATTCGAGCGAGGACAACTGCAGCAGCCGCAGCGACTGCTGAAGCCTCGGCGTAAGTGCGAGATGCTGTCGCATCTGCAGCGCAAGCGAGACGGGCATCGAAAGCCTCCTGACGGTTCGGTTCGTGTTCAATCGTGTCCAGGATTCATGCAGCTTTCGTGCCAATCCGGCAAAGCGCGTGGCGCCGCGGCTCTCGCGGGTTCCTACCCCGGGTCGCCGCCGCTCGGGGCCGCTTTTTTACAAGCCGGCGGCAAGTTTGGGGCACGCATTTCGCTCATGCCGCCCCCTGCCTCACGTCATGCGTCGCCGGTTCAGTACTGCATCGGCGGCGGCGTGCCCGGCAACGGCTGGTCGCCCTGCGCGCCGTTCGGCCCCGGCGGCGGCACGTCGGCCGGTTCACCGCCGGCCGCGCCTTGCGGCATCATGTTGCCCGGCGACGGACGCGTGTCGTAGCGCGTATTCGCATCGGGCATCGTCGTGGTCGACTGCGCGCCGCGGCCGTCCGGCGGCGCGGGCGGCGCCGCATGGGCGCCGTACGGACCGTTTGTCGGCTGCGTGCAGGCGCCCAGCGCGCACACGGCGGCGAACGCACAGGCGCCCGCGCGGATCGTCTGGATCGTGTTCATCGAAATCCTCCCTCGGATCGGCGGCTCAAAGCCGGTTGAAATGGAAATCGCCCGCATAGGCGGTCGGTGCGCGGCGCGCCATCATCGCGTCGAATTCGGCCGCGACCCGCATGAGCGTGCCGCGCTGCCGCTCGATGCCGGCCCGTTCGAGCGCCGCGAATGCGCGCGCGTCGAACGTCACGGTCAACGATGCCGGATGGCTGTCGACCCGGAAGCCGATATGCAACGCGCCCGCCGGCTGTTCCTCGACATGGAACGGCAGCGCGCGCCTCGAAATGGCGGCCGAGCGTCTCGGCGATCTCGCGCAGCATGCCGGGTTTCACGCGGAGGCTCATCGCGGTGCCTCCCGATGGGTTCGTCGCACCCTGCTCACCGCCCAAGCACGCACCGGCGGCTCGCGCGACGGCGGGTCGCGTTCCGGCGGCGCGGTCCCGGGCGGGTCGCCCGCGGGCTGACGGTGCGGTTCCGGCATGTCGGGCGGCAGGTCGTCCGGATCGGGCGGTTCGGGGTCGGGCTCGATGTCGGGAAGCGGCGGCTCGGGTCGCTGCAGCCACTGCACGGGATCGTGTTTCATCGGCATTCCATCGTTGCGGGTTCGGACCGTACTGCGGGTAGCGGCGGCATTCGGGTACAGCGGTCGCGCAATGCGCATGCCGTCGCGCGCGTCGCCCGCGGACCGGCATGAACGCGCATGCGAGCGGCTCCCCCCGACACGCCGTGCCTTCGCTACACCGTCCACTGCAAAACTTGCAAGCGCCACGCTACGCGTCATACGCGGCCATCACGAGCCACAGCTCGCGGCCGTCGTCCGTCACGCGTGCCGCGAGCGCATACGGGTCCGACGGCTCGCACGCGCGCTGCAGCGCGAAGCGCGCGGGCTCGGTCGCGCCGAACGTCTCGTCGCCGAGCGGCCGCACGTCGGCCTTGCCTTCGAACATCCGGCGCTCGGGCCGGTAAATCAGCGGTTCATGCTTCCATTCGTTGAAATGGTGCTTCACCGAATCGAATGCGCCGCCGCATACGTTGACCTCGTAGCGCACGCCAGGTCGTCGTTTCGGAATCGTCATCGTGCCTCCCGCTGGACACGCGCACGGCAGGCACCGGTTGCGCCGCGCATCGTCGTCGTGTCGTGTTCGCCGTCGCCGTTCACGCGGCAAGTCGCGTGCCTCGCGCGCGCCGGGAACGTCCGTTGCGGGAAGACCCGCGTCATCGTCACCGATACGGAGCCTCGCGATGAAGGATTCGACCCGGTCCGGCCACGACGCGCCGGCCCACGAGCGGCACGACGACCCGTCGCCGCCGCTGAAACACCAGGACCGCACGCACACGCGCCACTCGGAACGCCATATCGACAAACAGCTCGAGGACACCTTTCCGGCGAGCGACCCGCCGGCGACCGGCGGCGTCACGCGTATCGAACCCGACACGCCGCCCGGCACGCACGACGACGCGCCGCGGCAGGACAAGCGCGAACGCGGCGACACGTGAGCGGCCGCGCGCGCCGTGCGGCACACGGCTTGCTGGTTCGGATGACCGACACACCGTACCCACCCGCAAGGAGGACTTCATGCATCGCGTCAACGAAATCATGTCGCAGGACGTCGTGCGCATCGCGCCGACCGATTCGATCCGTCATGCCGCGCAACTGATGGAGCGCTACGACATCGGCGCGCTGCCCGTATGCGACAACAACCGGCTGATCGGGATGGTGACGGACCGCGATCTGGCGGTGCGCGCGATCTCGGCCGGCAAGCCGCCGGAGACGCGGATCCACGAGGTCGCGTCCGGCCCGATCGAATGGTGCTTCGACGACGATTCGCTGGAGGAGATCCAGCACTACATGGCCGACGCGCAACTGCGCCGCCTGCCCGTCGTCGATCACGACAAGCGGCTGGTCGGCATGCTGTCGCTCGCGGACATCGCGACGCGCTCCGCGAGCCCCGAGCGCGACGACGTCGCGAACACGCTCGAAAGCGTGTCGCAACCGAAGCAGACGTGACGGCGCGATCCTCGCCCGTCCCGACAACCCGCGCGACCCGCAGGGCCCGCCCCGGGCACGGTCGCGCCCCACGCAGCCTGGAGGAAACCATGCAGACTTCCGATCAAGGTCAGACCCGCATCATCGGCAAGGGCGCCGCGACCGCGGCCGGCCCCGGCCCCGACGTGATGGCGGCCGATACGCTGGAAGGCAACAAGGTCTATACGACCGACGGCGACGACGTCGGCAAGATCAAGGACATCATGCTCGACGTGCGCTCGGGCCGGATCGCCTACGCGGTGCTGTCGAGCGGCGGCATCCTCGGCATCGGCGACAAGCTGCACGCGATTCCGTGGAGCGCGCTCACGCTCGACACCGAGCGCAAGTGCTTCCTGCTGTCGGTATCGTCCGAGCGGATCCGCAACGCGCCGGGGTTCGACAAGGACCACTGGCCGGCGATGGCCGACCCGCAATGGGCCGAGCCGCTGCACGAGTTCTACGGCAGCGCGCCGTACTGGAGCGCCGGCGACGAACTCGGGCTGACCGACCCGACCGAGGAACTGGACGATCCGCGCACGCGCGGCCGTCACTGATCGCAACGATGCGGCGCCGGTTCGCCGGCGCATCCGCTTGCGACACGCCCCGCCCCGCGCGGGGCGTTTTCGTGCGGGCCGCGGCCGCGCCGGACGCACGCGTGAACGCGCGGCAGCCTCGGCCGACGTCCTCGACCCATGTGATGCCGAACCCGTCGAGCGCCGCCTGGCGCCCGGTCCGGCTGCATGCGGCAGGCGATCCGGCCGCCTTTTTACAAGCGCCGTGTAACGTCCTCGTCGGGGCTCGCAGCGCCACCGCCAGCGCCGCTCGCCGATTCCAGATAGCCCAGCAACCGGTGCGGCGTCAGCGGTTTCGCGCAATGCGCGTCGAAACCCGCAGCCTTCGCCTCCTCGCAATCGCGTCGCGACGCGAACCCGCTGCACGCGACGAGCAGCATGTCGGCCGTGCGCGGATCGGCGCGCAGCCGCGTCGCGAGCTGCAGCCCGTCGAGGCCCGGCATCGCGATGTCGAGCAGCACCGCGAACGGTTGCCAGTCGCGTGCGACGTCGCACACGGCGAACGGATCGTCGGCGATGCGGCATTCGAAGCCGCGCGCCTCGAGCAGCAGGCGCAACGCGTCGGCCGCGTCGCGATAGTCGTCGACGACCAGCACGCGGCGCGGGCGGCGCGGCACGCTGTCGGGCGCGCGCCACAGCAGCACGTCGGCGGCGGCCGGATCGTCGCCGGGATCGGGTTGCATCGCGTTTCTCCTGTCGTTGGACCGGACGGCCCCGCAAGCCGCGCACCCGTCACGACCGCACGCGGCATGCCGGTTGCTGCGTCGTTCGCATCGTCGACACGGGAGTCCTTGATGCGAGCGATGCGGCTTTCTCCGTCCGGTCTGCACCCCGCTGCGCGGGCGACAGGCCGAGCGCCAGACCGTTCCCCCCGATGGCGGCGCGATCCGGCGTCGACTCGCGCGGGGCGCGCCGCGTGACCCGCCAGCCGCCGGGCCGCTCAACACCGTCGTCCGCCGAAGACGACGCGCCGCCGACGCTCGACGCGTGCCGCCGCTGCACGCTGTGGGAACACGCGACGCAGCCGGTGCCCGGCGCGGGACCGCGCGACGCGTCGATCATGCTGGTCGGCGAGCAGCCGGGCGACCAGGAAGACCGCGCGGGCCTGCCGTTCGTCGGCGCGGCCGGCCGCCTGCTCGACCGCGCGCTCGACGAAGCCGGGATCGAACGCACGCATGTGTACCTGACCAACGCGGTCAAGCACTTCAAATGGGAACCGCGCGGCAAGCGGCGGCTGCACAAGACGCCCGCGCAGCGGGAGGTGGCCGCGTGCCGCTACTGGCTCGAACGCGAACTCGATGCGGTGCGCCCGCGGGTGGTCGTCGCGCTCGGCGCCACGGCGCTGCGCGCGGTGCTGCAGGACCACGACGCGACGCTCGAGCGCACGCGCGCGCCGGTGCGTACCGCCGGCGGGCAGCTCGTCGTCGCGACCTATCATCCGTCGTACGTGCTGCGCACGCGCGGCGCCGATTCGCGCGAGCACGCGTACCGGACGCTCGTCGACGCGCTGCGCACCGCATCGGACCTCGCGCGCGACGCACGCCGCGGCGGCACGCGCGGCGCGCACGGCAACGCCGGATGAGTGCGCCGGACCCAGGCGCAGGGCCGGCGGCCGTGACCTCGCCCGCCGCCGCCACGGCGAAACCCTGGTACAAGCGGCTCGGCCCAGGACTGCTCGCGGGCGCATCCGATGCCGATCCGAGCAACATCGCGGTCTACGCGCAGGCCGGCAGCCAGTTCGGTTTCAACATGCTTTGGATGATCGTCGTCACGCTGCCGATGATGGTCGCCGTGCAGCTCGCGGCGGCCTTCGTCGGACGCCGCAACCGCGAAGGCCTCGTCGCCGGCATTCGCACGCACTTCTCCGACCGTCTCGCGAAGGCGCTGATCGTGATGGTCGCGGTGGTCAACGTCGTGAACGTCGGCGCCGATCTCGCGGCGATGGGTGACGCGACGGCGCTCGTCGCCGGCGGCCGCGGCTACTGGTATGCGCCGCTCTACGGAATCGCCTCGCTCGCGCTGCAGGTGACGCTGTCGTACGAACGCTATGCGCGCTGGCTGAAATGGATGACGCTCGGGCTGATCGCGTACGTGCTCGAACTCGGCCTCGTTCATGTCGACTGGCGCGGCGTGCTGCATGCGCTCGTGCTGCCGCAGATCGCGTTCACGCACGCGTATGCGACGACCGCGGTCGCCGTGCTCGGCACGACGCTGAGCCCGTACCTGTTCGTGTGGCAGGCCGCGCTCGAAGTCGAGGAAACCGCGGCCGAACAGCGCGACGAGGGGACCGGCACGCAGACCGATACGCAGGCCGGCACCGAGCGGCGCGTCACGCTCGACACGTGGACGGGCATGATCGTCACCAATGCGGTGTCGTTCTGCATCATGGTGATCGGTGCGGCCGTGTTCTTCGCGCACGGCCGGCACGATATCGGCACCACCGCGCAAGCGGCCGAGGCGCTGCGGCCGATCGCCGGCGAAGCCGCGTTCGTCGTGTTCGCGTTCGGCATCGTCGGCTGCGGGCTGCTCGCGATTCCGGCGTTCGCCGGCAGCGCCGCGTATGGCTGCGCGGAAGCCTGGCGGTTTCGCGAAGGGCTGAACGAACCCGTGCGGCGCGCGCCCGCGTTCTACGCGGTACTGGTGCTATGTGTGATCGTCGGCATCGCGATTTGCGTCGGCCCGATCGATCCGATCCGGGCGCTGTACTGGAGCGCCGTGCTCAACGGCGTCGCGGCGTTGCCGATGCTCGTGCTCGTGATGCTGCTCGCAAGGCAGCGCGACGCTGCCGGGCAGTCCGGGAGCGGTCCGGCAGCGCAAGCGTTCGGCTGGCTCGCGGTCGCGTTGATGGCCGCGGCCGTGGCCACGATGATCGTCGACCTGCTCACCTGAGCGTCACGAGACGGTTGCGTCGGCAACCGGGCAGCCGCGCGAACGGCTGCCCGGTCCGCATCGCGCGTCACATCATCTTGCCGCGCGAGCGTTCGGCGCGCGCCGCCTCGGCCGCCGATTCGACCTTCTTCACTTCCTCCGGCGGCGGCAGCACGGCCTTGAAGCCCATCGACTCGATCCACATCTCGCGCGCCCAGCCGCGCGTGTGATACAGGTGGTGATCCTCGTCGGCCTCGACCTCGTCGTGCGCGTCCTTCAGCGTCTTCGCCGCATCGCCCGACAACTGGTCGGCCGCGTAGCCGATCAGCTCCCAGTTCAGGTGGTCCTTGGTTTCGGCGAGCACCACGCATTCCGCCGCGACGACCTGCGCGACGGCAGGATCGGCGTGCTTCTGCGCCTGCTCGATCACGTGGACCAGCGACTGGCCGGTGGCCGCGACCGCGCTGCGTCCGGGCGACTGCGCGTCGAGGTCCATGCCGAACGTCTCGAACACCTTGCGCAGCACCTCCTGGTGATGCAGCGTCTCGCGATGGTACTTCTCCCACTCCTTGTGCAGATCGTCGTCGGTCGCGCACTGCAGCGCGGCCTCGTAGATCTTCGCGCCGCCAAGCTCGGTTTCGTAGGCCTGACAGAGTAATTCGCGGATGCCTTCGTGTTTCGGTTGCCGATGGGCCATGACTCTCTCTCCGGAAAAAACGGGCCGCGCATGCGGCCCGGGGTTGAACGGGCACGCGTTATCGCGCGCCCACCTTGCGTTCGAGCGCCTGCGCCATGCTCAGGTGATGCCGGAGCGTCGGCAGCGTGGCGCTCGCGAATTCGCGCAACTGCGGATCCCTGCCGTCGCGCGCCTCGCTTTCGAACAAAGCGACCGCCTTGCGGTGCGCGTCGGGGCCGACCGCCGCGACATACGCGACGTCGAAGTCGTGGCCGTTCTTGCCGCGCAGCGCCTCGACGTCGGGGTCCGAAATCTGTTCGACCTGCGGCTTCATGCCCTTGCTCGCGGCGAGCTCGGTGAGCCGTGCATTCGCCTTGCCGTGATCGCTCACCATCCGCTTCGCGAATGCGCGCACGTCCGGCGACTGCGCCTGCTTCAGCGCGAGCTGGCTCGCCTGCACCTCGGCCTTGCCGGCGAGCGCGGCCTTGTCGATGAATTCCGCGTCGCCGCCTTGCGGCGCCTTCGCGATCCGCGCATCGCCCGCGCCCGACGACGGATTGATCACGCCGCCCGGCACGTGCGAATTCGAAGCGGGCGGCTCGCTCGGCGCCTGCGCGCGGGCGAGCCCCGACACGGCGAACGCGCCTGCGGCGAGCATCGCGATCGTCCAGTCCGGATGTCTCATCTGCTTTCTCCTAGTGCTTGCGTGGAAGCCGCCGGCGGCCGTCAGCCACCGACGATCGAGCCGCCGTTCGGGTGCAGCGTCTGCCCCGTCATGTAGCTCGCGCCGTCCGACGCGAGCAGTACGTAGCAGTCGATCAGTTCGTCCGGCTGCCCCGGCCGCTTGAGCGGCACGTTCGAGCCGAACTTCGCGACCTGTTCGGCGGTGAAGGTCGACGGGATCAGCGGCGTCCAGATCGGCCCCGGCGCAACTGCGTTGACGCGGATGTCGCGTTCGGCCAGCTCGATCGCCAGCGAACGCGTGAACGCGACGATCGCGCCCTTGGTCGCCGAGTAGTCGGGCAGCCTCGGGCTGCCGTGATAGGCCGTCACCGACGCCGTGTTGACGATCCGCCCGCCATGCTGCATATGCGGCAGCGCGGCCTGCGTGCAGAAGAACATGCCGTACACGTTCGTGCGGAAGGTGCGTTCGAGCTGTTCCTCGGTCACGTCCTCGATGCCCGGTTGCGGATGCTGCTCGCCCGCGTTGTTGACCAGCACGTCGAGCCGGCCGAGCCGCTCGACCGTGCGCGCCACCGCGTCGCGTGCCTGCCGGCGCTCGCCGACGTCGCACGCGATCGCCTCGCAACGCCGGCCGGCCTGCTCGACCAGCCGCTTCGTGTGCGCCGCATCGTCGGACTCCTTCAGATAAACGATCGCGACATCCGCGCCTTCCTTCGCGAAACCGACCGCGACCGCGCGGCCGATCCCGCTGTCGCCGCCCGTCACGAGCGCGACCTTGCCGGCCAGCTTGCCGCTGCCGACGTAGTCGGCCGCGTCGTCGCGCGGCTTCGGATGCATGTCGCGTTCGGTGCCCGGTTGATGGCGTTGCTGCTGGGGCGGGGGCGTCTGTGCGGTAGTCATCGGTTCCTCCTTGAACGGGTGCCATTCCTGTTGCGCAAGCGGCATGCCGCGCGCGACCCGCGGGCGCGCGGCGCTGCTGCCGCGTTTTCCCGGTCGGCGTTGCAAGCGCATGCAGGAAAGCGCGTACTCAGCGCGGGCCGCCCGACGCGGGTTCGTCCGGCCGGCGGACCGGGTCGAAATCGCGCCATTCGCCGTCCTGCCAGTCGCCTTCGACGCGCTCGATCGAGCGCGCGCCAGTCGCGCGCAGCACGTCTTCGGCCGTGCTCGCCGTGTCGGGCGTCACGCGCGCGGCGAGAATCACGCCCGTTTCGCTCCGCTCGAGCGTGCCCTTGCCTTCGGCCGGCTCGCCGCGCATCCGGCCGAGCGCACCGCCGAACGCGCCGAGATACGCGCCGGCCAGCGCGCCGGCCGCGGGCACGAACCAGTAGCGCACGCCGACCGCATAGACGACCAGCCCCACCGCGGCGCCGATCAGCAACCCGCGCATCGCACCGATCATCGCGCCGCGGCCGCCCGGCTTCGCCGCCGTATCGGCATACACGTCGCCGCCGATCGGAAAGCGCGCATGCTGGCCGCCCGGATTCAGAAAGAAGATCGATACGTCGTCCGGGCCGAACGCGCGCTCGTAAAGGTGGCGCGCCCCACCTTCCGCTTCATCGAACGTCGTGAAGCGGCCTGCGACGATCATCGCCATGCTCGTCCTCCTCGTGACGGGTCAGGCGCCGCGCGCGGCAACCCGCGCGGCGCGACGCGGCGGCACTTACATCAGCCGCCCGAGTTCCTTCGATACCGATGCCGGCGTCGCGTACTCGCGATCGGGAATCCGGCGCAGCATGTCGAGCACACCGGCGTCCGCGTGCGAACGTTCCGCGCACTGGACGACTTCCGCCTTGCTCGCGGGATAGTCCATGCCCTTCAGCGCCTTCTGCACGTCGACCGGGCTCGGCGCCTTGCCGTGCCCAGTCTGGTGGCCGCCCTTGTCGTGGTCCTGCTGCACGCGCTCGCCTTCGTGCGCGCGCGAATGGCTGTATTCGTGGCCCGTGTGTTGTCGGGATGTCATGTCGAACTCCTTTGCAAATGAATGAAATCACGTGGATGTCCGGCGCGAACGCGCCAGCGCGGCGAACACCAGCGCCGCCGCGCCCAGCGCGACCGCGCCGGCCACCTTCGGCCGCTGCACCACCGCGTTGTACGCGCAGCCGCGCAGCACCGGGCCGTCCATCCCTTCGCGCTCGTGCAGCGCGTGGCGCGACTCGTACAACGCGTTGTCGTCGCGCGGCCGTGCCGGCCGCACCGTGCGCTGGCCGCGCGAGAACAGCGTGGCCGCCACGCGATCGAACAGGCGCGGCGCGTGATACGCGCTCGCCGACGTGAATTTCGCGGCACCGCCGACGAACAGCGTGCGGCGCGGGTGCGCGGCCGCGAACAGGATCGCGTCGGCGACGAGATCGGGGTCGTAGATCGGCGGCGGCAGCTTCGCCTCGACGTTCATGTAGTTCTTCGCGTGCATCACGAACATCGTGTCGATCGCGGCCGGCTTGATCAGCGTGATCGACACCGGCAGACGGTCCGACTCCATCTCGAGCCGCAGCGAATCGGTGAAGCCCTTCACCGCATGCTTCGATGCGACGTACGCGCTCTGCAGCGGCACCGGCGCATCGGACGCCTCGCTGCCCATGTTGATGATCGCGCCGCCGTGGAAATCGCTTTTGCGCCGGAAATGATCGGCCGCGACGAGCGAGCCGTGCACGACGCCCCAGTAGTTGGTGTCGAACAGCCGCCGCTGGTCCTCGAGCGGCACCGCGGCCGCCGTGCCGAAGATCGACACGCCCGCGTTGTTGACCCACGTGTCGAAGCCGCCGTAAGTGTCGGCCGCTTTCGCGGCCGCGCGCTGCAGATCCTCGACGTTGCCGACGTCGCCGGCGACCGGCACCGCCAGGCCGCCGTGCTGGCGGATTTCCTCGCACAGCGTGTTCAGCGCGTCCTCGTTGCGCGCGAACAGCACGAGCTTCGCGCCGCGCCGTGCCGCCTTGCGCGCGGTGACGAGGCCGATGCCGCTCGTCGCGCCGGTGATCACGATCGTCTGTTCGCCGACCGGTTTGAGCATGCAGTTCATCACTGGACTCCCTGGGCGCGGCGCCCGTTACTTGGGCCGGATGGTCAATTGATCGCGCACGCCCTGCACGCCGTCGACCTGCTTCACGACGCTCACGGCCTGCGTGCGCTGCTGCTCGTCCGGCACGCTGCCGGTGAGCGTCACCGTGCCGTGCCGCGTCTTCACGTGGATGTCGCCGGCCGACAGGCCGCTCGTGCCGACGAGTTCGGCTTTCGCCTTGGTCGTGATCGTCGCGTCGCGAATCTTCGTGCCCGTGCTCGATTGCGATGACGACGAGGCGGCGGCGTCGTCGCCTGCCGCGCTCGCGTTCGGCGCGATCACCGCGCACGCCGCGGCGGCGGCGATCGCGACCGCCATGCCGGCGCGCAACGCGTGCCGACGGCGGTTTCGGGGAGAGCGGGCTTGCAGCGGGAATGACTTCATCGTGACCTCCTTTTGTCAGGCCGGCCTGGCCGGCGGGTGCGTATCCCCCGCGCAAGTCGTGTGCCGTGCCGGCAGCGGCGCAAGTACGCGGGAAACCGCGATCGGACGCCCTTTCATCCAACGCGTTGTAATTTTTTCGGCACGCCGGGAAGCGGTTTCCCCGGCAATGCACCGGGCATGCCGTTTGCCGAACGAGCGACAACGGCGGCCCGTCTGCGCGGCCCCGATACCGGGAGCAATGCCATGCAAAGAATCGCGTTGATCAGTGAACATGCGTCGCCGCTGGGGGTGATCGGCGGTGTCGACGCCGGCGGCCAGAACATCTATGTCGCGAACGTCGCGAAGCAACTGGCCGAGCGCGGGCTCGACGTCGACGTCTACACGCGTTGCGACAATCCGCACCTGCCGGACGTCGTGCCGATCGGCACGCGCATGCGCGTGATCCACGTGCGGGCCGGACCGCCGTCGGACGTGCCCAAGGAGAAGCTGTTGCCGTACATGGTCGCGTTCGCGGACGCGATGATCGCGCGCATGCGGCGCGAACCCCACCCGGTCGACGTGATGCACGCGAACTTCTTCATGTCGGGCGACGTCGCGCTGCGCGTGAAGCGGCAGCTCGGCATTCCGTTCGTCACCACGTTCCACGCGCTCGGCCGCGTGCGGCGCCTGCACCAGGGCGCGGCCGACGGGTTCCCGGACGCGCGTTTCGCGATCGAGGACACGCTCGCGCGGCGCTCGGATCGCCTGATCGCCGAATGCCCGCAGGACGCGCTCGACCTGATCACGCACTATCGCGCCGACAAGACCCGCATCGAGATCGTGCCGTGCGGCTTCGATCTTCAGGAATTCCGGCCGGTGCCGCGCGTCGACGCGCGCGCGCGGCTCGGCTGGCGGCAGGACGCGTTCGTCGTGCTGCAGCTCGGCCGCCTCGTGCCGCGCAAGGGTATCGACACGGTGATCGACGCGCTCGCGCGCATGCCGCGCGATCCGCGGCGGCCGACGCACCTCTATGTCGTCGGCGGCAGCCAGGCGACGCCCGACCCCGCGCGCGATCCGGAACTCGCACGGCTCGCCGCGTTCGCGCACGAACTGGGGATCGCCAACCGCGTGACCTTCGTCGGCCGGCGCGAGCGCGACGCGCTGCACCTGTACTACAGCGCCGCCGACGTGTTCGTGACGACGCCGTGGTACGAGCCGTTCGGCATCACCCCGGTCGAGGCGATGGCCTGCGCGACGCCGGTGATCGGCAGCGACGTGGGCGGCATCCGCACGACGGTCGACGACGGCACGACCGGCTACCTGGTGCCGCCGCGCGACCCGGCTGCGCTAGCCGCACGCCTCGTGCAGTTGCGTGCGCAACCGGATCTGTGCGAGGCCCTCGGGCGCGCCGCCTACCTGCGCGCGCACCGGCACTACACGTGGCAAGGCGTGGCCGACCGGCTCGTCGACATCTACCGCGACGTCGCGCACCCGCAGCGCGCCGGCACCTCGGCCGGCACCGGCCGGCGCACGCCCGTGGCCGCCACGCCGGGCTTACTCGCCCACCGCAAGGAGAATACGTAATGAAGGGCCACGATCGAAAACGCGTGCTCGTGACCGGCGGCGCCGGCTTTCTCGGTTCGCATCTGTGCGAACGCCTCGTGACGGCCGGCGACGACGTGCTGTGCGTCGACAACTTCTACACGGGCACCCGCGACAACATCGCGCACCTGCTCGACGCCCCCAACTTCGAACTGATGCGGCACGACGTGACGTTTCCGCTCTATGTCGAGGTCGACGAGATCTACAACCTCGCGTGCCCCGCGTCGCCCGTCCACTACCAGCGCGACCCCGTGCAGACGACGAAAACCAGCGTACACGGCGCGATCAACCTGCTTGGCCTCGCGAAGCGCGTGAAGGCGCGCATCCTGCAGGCGTCGACGAGCGAGGTGTACGGCGACCCCGATGTCCATCCGCAGGACGAAGGGTATTGCGGCCGCGTGAACCCGACCGGTGTCCGTGCGTGCTACGACGAAGGCAAGCGCTGCGCGGAAACGCTGTTCATGGACTATCACCGCCAGTACGGCGTCGACGTGCGGATCGCGCGGATCTTCAACACTTACGGCCCGCGCATGCATCCGGCCGACGGACGCGTCGTGTCGAACTTCGTCACGCAGGCGCTCGCCGAAGCGCCGCTGACCGTGTATGGCGACGGCCGGCAGACGCGCTCGTTCTGCTACGTGGACGACATGGTCGATGCGCTGATGCGGCTGATGGCGGAGCCGGGAGATGCGTGCGAGCCGGTCAATCTCGGCAGCGACGTCGAGATCGCGATGATCGACGTCGCGCGCGAGGTCGTGCGGATCGTCGGCACGACGGTGCCGATCGAGTTCCGGCCGCTGCCGTCCGACGATCCGCGCCAGCGGCGGCCGAACCTGGACGCCGCGCATCGGCGGCTCGGCTGGCGTGCGACGACGCCGCTGGCGAACGGGCTCGCGCACACCGCCCGGTATTTCATCCAGCGCCAGGTCACGCACCATGCGCCCGGCGACCTCGTGCGCAGCACGCGGATCGCGTCGCACCTGCTCGCGCAGGTGCATACGCAGAACCGGCCGGCTCCCGCGACGTGACGCCTTGTCGGCCCCGGCCGGCGCGTCAGCCGTCGCGCTTCGTCGCGTGCGCGATCTTGCTTGCCAGCTCGCGTACGTCGACCGGCTTGCACAGGTAACCGTCGAACCCCGCCTCCAGCGCGCGACGTTCGTCGGCGGGGCCCGCGTGCGCGGTGACGGCCAGCACGCACACGTCGGCCTGGCCGCCGCTGCCGTTCGTCGACCCGCGCCGCAACGCGTCGAGCAGCCAGAAGCCGTCGCCGTCGGGCATCGCGAGATCGGACAGCACCACGGTCGGCCGCATGTCGGCGGCCACCGCGAGCGCTTCGCGGCCCGACGACGCGATCGCGACGGCCGCGCCGAAGGTGGTCAGCGCGGCCGTGAGGCTCGCGCGCGTCGTCGCATCGTCGTCGACGATCAGGATCCGCTGCGCATCGAGCGCGAACGGCTCGCGCGGCTCCCTGACCGCCTGCGCGATGCCCCACGCCATCGCGCCTGCGGGTTGCCAGCCGGCAGGCAGCGTCACCGTGAAGGTCGTGCCGCGATTGCGGCCCGCGCTCGCCACGGTCACGCGGCCGCCGTGCAGTTCGGCGATATGCCGCACGATCGACAGGCCAAGCCCAAGCCCGCGCCGCGACGATGCGGGCGAATCGTCCGCGCGGCGGAACATGTCGAAAACGTACGGGACGAATTCCGGCGCGACGCCCTGCCCGGTATCGGCGACGGTCAACACCGCGCGCGTGTCGTCGCGCGCGAGCCGGACCGTCACGCTGCCGCCGCCCGGCGTGAATTTCAGCGCATTCGACGTGAGGTTCGACAGCATCTGCCGCAAGCGCTCGGCGTCGCCCGACACGATGCACGACGCGGCGTCGCAATCGAATTCGAGCGCGATGCCGGCCGACGACGCGGCCGTCTGGAACGTGCCTACCGAATCGGAAAACAGCCGCACGAGGTCGACTGGCGTCGTGTCGAGCCGCAGCTTGCCGGTCGCGAGCGACGATGCATCGAGAATGTCGCCGACCATCCGCGTGAGCGAGCGCGCGCTGCGGTCGATCGCGTCGACGGCCTGGTGCTGCAGCGCGTGATCGCCGGAATTGCGCAGCACCTCGATCCAGCCGTAGATCACGTTCAGCGGCGTGCGCAGTTCGTGCGATACCGTCGCCAGCAGTTCGTCCTTCAGCCGGTTCGACGTGTCAGCCTGGTCGCGCGCATCGCGCGCGCCCTGCAGCGAACGCTGTGCGCGGAGGTCGCGACGGCGCTGCGCACCGGTTTCGCGCAATGTCAGCGACAGCGCGACGCATTCGCGCGCGTTGCCGCGTACCGGGCACGCCGACATGGTCGCGCGAAAACGCCGGCCGTCGCGCCGCACGCACAGCAACTCGAGCGGCCCGACCGGTTCGCGCATCGCGTCGAACGATGCGGTCAGCGGATTGCGCCGCAACCAGCGCATCGCGATCAACGTGTCGAACATGCGGCCGCGCGCGTCCGCCTCGTCGTAGCCGAAGATCCGCTGAGCAGCTGCATTCCAGCTGGCAATGCGACCGCTCGCGTCGATGCCGACGATCGCATCCGGCGACGCGTCGACGACCGCATGCTGCAACCGCGACGCGTCGACGCGCGCGCGATCCGCGCCGGCGTCGCGCAGCAGCAGCACCGCGCCGCCGACGTTGCCGTCCGCGTCGCCGAGCGGCGACGCCACCTCGACGATCGGTACCGGCTCGCCAGCGCCATCCGGTTGCAGCCAGTGCCGGTCGGACACGGCGTCCGCGCCATCGAGCGCGCGGTCGAGCGGCGTCGTCTGCACGCGGCGCCCGTCACGGTCGACGATTTTCAGCACGTCGCGCACGGGCCGCCCCGCCGCGTCGTCCGGCCGGCAGCCGGCGAGTTCGGCCGCCGCTGCGTTGATGTAGGTCACCCGCCCTTTCGTATCGGTCGCGATCACGCCGTGCGGCAGCGCGCGCAGCACCGCTTCGAGCTGCCGGCGCGCGGCGGCCTCGTGGCGGCGCACGCGGTCGTTCGCGACCCGAGTGTGTCGCAACATCGACGCGATCGCGCAAACCAGCGCACCGACGAGCAAGAAGGTACCAAGCTGCACAAGCCGTTCGGGCAGCGGAGCGGGATAGGCAGCCGGATCGGACAGGAACAGCGTCCACACGAGCAATCCACTCACGACGGTCGACACGACGCCGAACAGGAACGACGTCGCCCATGCGGCGCCGGCGAGCAGCGGGTAGTACAGAGCGAACGGCAGGTTCACGCCGCCGAAACGGATCGCGAGCGCCTGCAGCACGGTCGCGATCGCGACCAGCATCACCGCCGTTGCGTAGTTTCCGGCCGGCGGCCGGATCAAGTCGATCATCGGATACGCTCCTCGCGGGAACACCGGCGGCGGGCAGGCACGGCGCGTGCGGGCCCGTCGGAACCCGCGGCGCAGCCGCCCACCACGGGAACCGTCACGTCATGAACATTCCGACACGCTGGCTCGTCGTCTCGCCGCATCTCGACGATGCCGTCTTCAGTTGCGGTCAACTGCTCGCGCAAGCGCCCGGTTCGATCGTCGTCACCGTCTTCGCGGGCATTCCGCCGCGCGGCACGCCCGCACCGCCCTGGGATCGCCGCGCCGGCTTCGACTTCGCCGACGAAGCCGTGCGCGCGCGCCGCGCCGAGGACGCCCGCGCGCTCGCACTGCTCGGCGCGCACCCCGTCTGGCTCGACTTCCTCGACGACCAGTACGGCGTGCCGGCCGCCTCGACCGCCATCGCCGCGCGCGTGGCCGATGCGATCGATACCCACGACGGCTTCGGCGTGCTTGCGCCGGTTGGCCTGTTCCATCGCGATCACCTGAAGGTGCAGCAGGCCGTGCTGTCGCTGCTGCCGCACAACGCGGACATGCCGGAGCACGCGTCGCGCGTCTGGCGCTTCTACGAAGACGTGCCGTATCGCCGTATCCGCGGCCTGATGGCCCAACGCGTGATCGACTGGCGCGAACGCGGCTGGATCGCGCATCCGGTCGGCGCACCGGCCGGCAGCCAGTCGCGCGGCGCCGCCGCGAAAGCCGCCGCCGTCGCCGCGTACGCGAGCCAGGTTGCGCTGTTCGAGCCTCATATGCGCGCCGATCTCCACGAACCCGAAATGTACTGGCGGCTCACATGCGACGTCACATCCGCGTAACGCCCGCGCGCGTCGCGCTGCCGCCGGCCGAGCCGCGCGTGACCGCCGTCGTGCTGACCTGCCGGCGCACGGCCGAACTCGCGCGCACGCTGGCGCGACTCACCTCGCTGCCCGACCGGCCGGCGATCGTCGTCGTCGACAATGCATCGGACCACGAGACGGCCGCGCTGATTCGCGACCGCTTCGCGCACGCGACGCTCGTGCATGCGCCGGCCAATCTCGGGGCCGCCGGCCGCAATCTCGGCGCGGCCGTCGCGCGCACGCGCCACGTCGCGTTCTGCGACGACGACACGTGGTGGGCGCCCGGTTCGATCGCCGAAGCCGCGAACCTGCTCGATGCGTATCCGCACGTCGCGGCCGTCACGGCGCGCGTGCTGGTTGGCCCCGCACAGCGCGAGGACCCGACCTGTCGGACGATGGCCGACAGCCCACTCGACGCCCCCGTCGCGCTCCCCGGCCGCCCGATCCTCGGGCTGCTGGCCGGCGCGACCGCATTCCGGCGCGACGCGTTCGTGCAAGCAGGCGGCTATCACCCGCGCTACTTCCTCGGCGGCGAGGAAGCGCTGCTCGCGTTCGACCTGTACGGTGCCGGCCACTGGCTCGTGTATGCGTCTCATCTCACGGTGCATCACTACCCGTCGCCGCGCCGGGACGGGCCGGCACGCGCCAGCGTCGCCGCCCGCAACGCGGTGTGGACCGCATGGCTCCGGTGGCCGGCCGCGCCAGCATGGCTGCACACCGTGCGCCGGCTGCCGCTGCTGCGCCGCGAACGCGCGATCGCGCGCACGTTCGCCGGCCTGCCGTGGATCCTGCGCGAACGGCGTGCGATCGCGCCGCAGATCGAACGCATGCGCCGCCGTCTCGATCGCGAGACGCGTCGTGATACGGGAACGGGAGCATGAGCGCGATCGCGACGGCATCAGGAATCCGGTTTTTCCGCTTCGTCTTCCAGTTGCGCGAGCCGGTTGTAGATCGTCTTCAGGCTGACGTCGAGCACCTCGGCCGCCTGCGCCTTCACGCCGCCGCACTGGGCGATCGTGCCGAGGATCAGCTTGCGGTCGACTTCCTCGAGCGGCGTGCCGAACGGCACCGTCACGCGATCCTCGTGCGAATCGACCATGTTCGACAGCTCGTCCATGATCGGCGGCGGCAGCGTGTCGATCACGTCGCCATCGGTGAAGATGCTCGCGCGCTGCACGAAGTTGCGCAGCTCACGCACGTTGCCGGGCCACTCGTAGGTCTTCAGCGCTTCGCGCGCGGCCGGCGCGAAACGCAGGTTGCGGCCGCTTTCCTCGTTGTAGCGCTGCAGGAACGCATCCGCGAGCATCGGGATGTCGTCGCCGCGCTCGCGCAGCGACGGCAGCGGAATCGGGAACACGTTGATCCGGTGGAACAGGTCGGGCCGCAGCTTGCCGTCCGCCATCGCGGCTTCCGGATCGCGGTTCGTCGCGGCGACGATGCGCACGTCGACGTCGATCTCGCGCGTCGAGCCGAGCCGCGTGAGGCGCCCCGTTTCCAGCACGCGCAACAGCTTGACCTGCGATTCGAGCGGCATTTCGGTGATCTCGTCGAGAAACAGCGTGCCGCCGTCCGCGCGTTCGAAGAAGCCCTTGTGCTGGCGTTCCGCGCCGGTGAAGCTGCCGCGGTCGTGGCCGAACATCTCGCTCTCGACGAGGTTCGCGGCGATCGCGCCGCAGTTCACCGCGAGGAACGGACCGCGGCGGCGCAGGCTCAGGTCGTGCACGGTCTGCGCGGCGAGTTCCTTGCCGGTGCCCGATTCGCCGGTGAGCAGGACCGACGCCTCGGTGCGCGCCACACGCCCGATCGCGTCGTAGACGGCCTGCATCGCGGGCGAACTGCCGAGCATGCGGCCGAAGCGGCCGAGGCGCTTCAGCTCCGAGCGCAGCTCCGCGATTTCCTCGTGCAGCGCGGTCGTGCGCGGCACGCGCGCAAAGATGCTGTTCAGCCGCTGCATGTTGAGCGGCTTCACCAGATAGTCGGTCGCGCCGCGCCGCAATGCGTCGATCGCGGTTTCCAGGCTCGCGTGGCCGGTGGTCAACACCATTTCGCAATGCGCGCGCTTGGGCAACGCGTCGAACAGATCCATGCCGTTGCCGTCCGGCAGCACGAGATCGCACAGCACGAGATCGGGCGTATTCGTCGAGACCAGCGTACGCGCCTCTTCGAGCGTGGCCGCCGTATCGCACGCAAGCTGCTGCGTGCGCGCAAGCGTGGCCAGCATCGTTCGCGTATCGGCATCGTCTTCGACGATCAGGACATATGGCATCGAGGCTCCTTGAAATGCGGCCCGGCGCGATCGTCGGCCGGCACCGCGACAGGTACGGCGCAAAACGCGCCGCCGCGCAGGCCGCGGCGGCGCGTTTTGCGCCGTACGCGAACGGGCAGACAAGCTGTCCTGCACTGACAAACAAGTGCTTAGGCAGTATAGAAGAACGAGGTTGCGCATTCGTCGTTCATCTAATAAATCTATCTGTCGACGCTACCTGCATTGCCAGATTCAATGCCGCGAAATTGGCTCAAAATGTATCCTCGATACATGAAAAACGACGTGTGCCACGTCATTTTTTCATCCAGCTTCGACGCATTCGGTCATATTTTCCCAATTCGATCTCACATCATGTCGAAATCAGTCGATGAGGGTGCACGTCTGTTCGGTCGCTCGCGTACGATTCAGGATCTGTTGTTGAAGGTATCGCGCGTGGCGGCGACGCGCATCAGCGTATTGATCGTCGGCGAAAGCGGTGCCGGAAAGGACATCGTCGCGCGGCTCATTCACGACATGAGCCCGCGCCGGCGCGGGCCATTCGTCCCCGTGAACTGCGGCGCGATCCCGCACGACATCGCGGAATCGCAATTGTTCGGCCACGAAAAAGGCAGCTTCACGGGCGCCATTTCGCAGCACGTGGGCATGTTCGAAGCCGCACGCGGCGGCACGCTGTTTCTCGACGAGATCGCCGAAATGCCGGCCGAGCTGCAGGTCAAGCTGCTGCGCACGCTGGAGACGAACACGATCGTGCGCGTGGGCGGCCACGAGCCGGTTCCGCTCGACGTGCGGATCGTCGCGGCCACCCATCACGATCCCGTCGAGGCGCTGCGCACCGGGCGGCTGCGCGAGGACCTGTTCTACCGGATCGCGCCGGTCGCGCTGCATGTGCCCGCGCTCAGGCAGCGCGAGGACGATGTCGGCGATATCGCGCTGCAGATCGTCGAACGACTGAATGCGCGGCACCGTACGCGAAAGCGGCTGTCCACGCAGGCGATGAAGGCGTTGCGCGCGTATACGTGGCCCGGCAACGTGCGCGAGCTGCGCAACGCGCTGGAGCGCGCGTTCATCCTTGCCGACGAGCAGATCGAACTGCAGTTGCCGCGCCGCCAGCCGCCGCGCGAGGAGGTGCGTCACAACGCGATGACGCTGCATATCGGCACGACGCTCGCGCATACGCAGCAGCGCTTCATCGTCGCGTCGCTGCGGCACTTCAACGGCGACAAGCCGCGCACCGCGAAGGCGCTCGGCATCAGCCTGAAGACGCTGTACAACCGCCTCGCGCTGCTGCCCGAACACGAGCGCAATGCGGTTAGCGGCGGCGCATATCAGCCGAATCCAAACGGCAGCAGCGCGCCCGATTCGCCCGCCGCGAACCCGTAAGCGGCGCGCGTCACGCGGTCACATCGCGCAGCGCCGCGTCCCAGTCGCGCGCGAACCGTTCGATGCCGAAGCGTTCGCAGGCGTCGCGGCGCGCAGCCGCGCCCCACTCGCGCGCGAGTTCCGGCTCGCGGATCAGCATGCGCATCGCATCGACCAGCACGCTCAACCGCGTATCGGCCACGCCGTTGAAGCCGCTCCGGACGAGCTGCGCCATCTCGGTCGTCGCGAGCGCGACGATCGGCAGCCCGATCATCATCGCCTCGATCACCGCGAGCCCGAGGCTCGTGTAGCGGATCGGGTTGAAGAAGAACCGGTAGTGCGACAGGAACTGCGGCAGCGCCGGGTTCGGCACCTCGCCGATCCCGCCGAGTTCGGCCGATCCCATCCCGACCAGGTCGATCGGCACGCTGTGACGCACGGCCTCGAACAGGTCCGCGCCGAGGCGCCGGCCGCGCCGCGCGAGATGGTTCACCACCGTCACGCCCTTCGGCAGCGTGCCGCGATACTCGACGCCCTCGGGCGTCGGCACGCCGTGCTCGATCACGCGGGTCGGCGTCACGCCGCTGTCCCACATCAGCGCGTTGAACGCCGTCACGTGCACGAGCAACACGTTCGGGTCCTGCACCGGGTGCAGCGTGTCGGTCGGATGTTCGCGCGGCGGGTCGTGCTCGACGAACAGCGTCGGCAGCGCGCGCTGCGCGTCGCTCAGCAGCCGCAGGCGGTCGTGCCGGTAATGATTCGCATGCTGGTACAGCACGCAGTCGAATTCGGTGTCGCGCACGCACTCGACCGGCACCTCGTGCACGTTGTCGCCCCACGGCAGGTGCCCGACCCGGCCCGCATAGCCGGGCGGATGCTGTGGCTTCGTCACGAGGTAGAAGTCGTGCGGCGCGTGCGACAGGTAATACAGGTAGTTGCCATGCACGTGCCAGGTCAGCACGCGCAACCGCTTACGTGACATGACGTCTCTCCTTCGCGAGCAGGTCGCCCGCCTGGCCGATCACGTCGCCGACGCCAATGGCCGTCGCGCATTCGTGCCCGTACGGGCAGGTGTCGAACATACAGGGCCGGCACGCCGGATAATTGGCGAGCACGCGATGGCGCGCGCCGTCGAGCGGCGCCCAGCGTGCGGTATCGCTGCCGCACGCGACGACGACGCTCGGCGTGCCGAGCGCCGCCGCGATATGCGACACGCCCGTGTCGTTGCACAACAGCAGCCGCGCGCGGGCGATCAAGGCCGCGAGCGCACCGAGCGGCGTGCGCCCGCACAGGTTCACGCACGGCCGCGCGAGGCGCTCGGCGAATGCGCCGGCCAGCGCCATTTCCGCGCGCGTGCCGGTCAGCACGACCTGCCAGCCGTCGTCGGCAAGCTGCCGCGCGGCAAGCGCGAAGCGTTCGACCGGCCAGCGCCGCGACGCCATCCGCGCGCCGGGATGGACGATCACGTAGCGCCCCGGATCGAGTGCGTGTTCGTCGCTGAGTACCTGCCACAGCGCATGGTCGAGGCCGCCAAGCGGGAATTCGAGGTGGTCGCCGCGATCCGCGTAGCCGAGCTTGCGGGTGAGCGCCAGGTAGCGCGTCACTTCCGGTTCGTCGTCGCGCCACGCGAGCGCGCAATCGAGCGCGGTCGTGCCGCCGTCGGCCGGCACGAAACCGGCCGTGCGCATCGCGCCGAGCGACGCGACGATCGCGTTCGTGTGCGCGCCGCTGCCGTGCAGCTGAATCGCGAGGTCGAAGTCGCGCGAACGGCATTCGGCGACGAACGCCTCGCGCGTGGCCGCGTCGGGTTCGGGCTGCTCGGCGAGCCCGGGCGCGCCGGGAAACGCGATGAAGCCGTCGATATAGTCCGAGAAGCGCGACGCGAACTCGCGCGCCCACGGCAGGCCGATCAGCGTGATGCGCGCATCGGGCTCGCCGTGCCGCAGCGCGCGCAACGCGGGCACCGCGCACAGCATGTCGCCGAGCTGCAGCGCGCGAAATACCGCGATCCGCCTCGGGCCGCGCGCGCTGCCGGCGTCGAAACCGTGGTCGAGCATCATAGGAAGAGCACCCGAAAATGCAGCGCCCCTCGCATGCGCCAGTACACCGACACCGGCGGAATCGCGATGGACGTGACGATCATCTCCGCGACGTGCGACGGCGTGAGCTGCGTGCCGCGCAATCGCTTCACGCAGAACGCCGCGGTGATCACGGCCCAGACGACGGCGCACGCCGCGCCCGGCGCCGGCCATCCGGCCGCGAAACACGCGATCGCGGCGAGCGCCGCCAGCACGGCCGCGTAGTAGTGCCACGGCGGCACCGGCCGGATGTGGCGCCGGTAGGTCGCGCGATGCTTCTTGTACAGCAGCGCGTCGAAATACACCTTCGACTGCTGGCCGACGCTCGCCCCCCAGTGCGCGGGACGCACCGGATGCACGATGCGCGCGGCGTCGGCACCGACGATCGGCCCCGCATGCTCGCGCAGCGCGAACATCAGGTCCGCATCCTCGCGCCACGCGCGCGTGAAGCGTTCGTCGAAGCCGCCCACCCGCTCGAGCGCCGCGCGACGCACGAAGCAGTTCGCGGTCGCGAATTCCGCGTGCGCAAGGCCAGCCGCGTCGCGTTCGTAGTCGGTCGGACACGGCCGCAGCGGCACGTCGATGCGGCCGGCCGCGGCGGCCGCCGACGGCTCGGCGAGCAGCGCGGCCGCACCGTGGCGCAGCCACGTCGGGTCGGGAATCGTGTCGTCGTCGGTGAAGGCGATCAATGCGCCGCACGCGCTGCGCCAGCCGACGTTGCGCGCGCCGGCCGGCCCCTGCGTGTCTGGCGCGGTCATGTAGCGGATCACCGGCACGTCGGTCACGCGTGCGCGGCACGCGTCGACGACGGGGCGCGCGCTGCCGGCCGGATCGTCGTCCACGACGACGATCTCGTAGGTGGTCGGGTCGAACACCTGCACGCAAAGCGCGTCAAGGCAGCGTTCGAGCAGGTCGGGCCGCCGGTAGGTCGGCACGACGACCGACACCACGGGCGGCAGGTGCGTGGCGCGCGCGTTCATCTCGGCTTCTCCAGCAGGAACGGGCCGATCACGAGCGCGTCGAGCGGCGACGTCCAGAAGCATTCGATCGCATCGCGCGGCGTGCAGACGATCGGCTCGCCGCGCGTATTGAACGACGTGTTGACGAGCACCGGCACGCCGGTGAGCGCATCGAACTCGGTCAGCAGCGCATGCAGCAGCGGATGCTGCCGCTCGTCGACGGTCTGCACGCGCGCGGTGCCGTCGGTGTGACGCACGGCCGGAATCCGCGCGGCGCGTTCGGGCACGACGTCGTAGACGAACAGCATGAACGGCGCGCGCAGCGGCGTCTGCCGGCCGCCGGCGAACCAGTGATGCGCGCGGCTTTCGAGCACCACCGGCGCGACCGGCCGGAAGTCCTCGCGATCCTTGATCCGGTTCAGCTTGTGCTGCATGTCCGGGTCGATCGGCGACGCGAGGATCGAGCGTGCGCCGAGCGCGCGCGGGCCGAACTCCATGCGCCCCTGGAACCAGCCGATCACACGGTTCTCCGCGAGCAGCGCGGCCGTCTGCGCGGCGACGTCGGCGAGCCGCCGGTACGGCAACTGCGCGTCCTTCAGGAACGCCTCGATCGCGTCGTCGCCGTACGACGGCCCGAGATACGCGTGATCCATCCGCCAGCCGCCGCGCTCGCCGCGCATCCGGAAGTCGGTCCACAACGCCGCGCCGAGCGCCGTGCCCGCATCGCCCGCGGCCGGCTGCACCCAGACCTCGTCGAACGGGCCGCGATCGCGGATCTTCGCGTTCATCACGCAGTTCAGCGCGACGCCGCCCGCCATCGCGAGCTGCCGCTCGCCCGTCTCGGCGGCCAGCCAGTCGACCGCCTGCAGCGTCGTTTCCTCGAGCACGAGCTGCAACGCATGCGCGATGTCGTAATGATGCGGCTCGATCGGGCCGCCGCGTTCACGCGGCGCGCCGAACAGCGCAACCAGATCGGCATCGGCCACGTCGTAGCGCCCTTCGCCGCGATACCGCACCAGTTGGCGCATCGCGTCGGCGAATACCGGCTTGCCGTACGACGCGAGCGCCATCACCTTGTATTCGTCGGACGAGTGCAGGAAGCCGAGATGGCGGGTCAGGCGCTCGTACAGCAGCCCGAGCGAGTGCGGCAGGTTCACCTGCCCGAGCCGCCGGTAGCTGCGGCCGTCGAATACGCCGTAGCTGGTCGTCGCCCGCTCGCCGCGCCCGTCCATCGTCATCACCGCGCAGCGCCCGAACGGCGCCGCGAGAAACGCGCTCGCCTCGTGCGCGAGATGGTGCTCGACGAAATGCCAGCGAAACGGTCCGTCGTGCGTGACACCGCGAAAACGCCGCTGCAGATGATGCGGCGCGCCGCCCGCGAGCTGGCGCGGCGCGTTGACGATCGACGACAGGAACAGCGGATGCCAAGGCGACGCGCCGTCGTCGCGCGGCGCGTGCGCGGACGGCGACAGCGGCAACGTCAGCACCGGCGGGCCGCCCTCGCGGTCGAGTTCGAGCCACGGGTCGTACGAATACGCGACGTGATCGACGTCCGCCAGCGTGATGCCGGCCTCGTCCAGACAATAGTCGATCGCGTGGTAAGGCAGCTCCCAGGTCGAGAACGGCACCGGGCGCTTCGCGTGCTTCACGTGCGTGAAGCGTTCGTCCTCGGCCGCCGCGATCACGACGCCGTCGCGCACGATGCACGCGGCGCTGTCGTGGAACGCGGCATTGATGCCGAGCGTATGGATCGGGTCTGGCATGCGTCAGTTCCTCGTGATGACGTGCGCGAACGGAATCACGTTCGATGCGGACATCGCGACCGGCTCGGCGCCGCGTGCGGCGGCCCGTGCGGCCGTGCGTTGCGCATGGCGCGCGCGGTCGTGCAGCAGCGTGTGCACGGCGGCCACCACATCGTCGACCCGCACGCCGAGCAGGCATGGATGGCCCGGCTGGTTGCATGTGCTGCGGTAGCAGTTGCGGCACGGGACGTCGACGTTCAGCACGCGGTGCGGCACGCGCCACGGCGTGTGCTGCGGATTGGTCAGCGCGTACAGGTCGACGACCGGCGTGCCGAGCGCGGCCGCGAGATGCACGGGGCCGCTGTTGTTCGACAGCAGCAGGTCGGCCCTCTCGATCAGCGCGCCGAGCTCGCCGAGCGGCAATGCGCCCGCCAGCGGCACCGCGCGCGGCCCGGCGCGTTCGCACACCGTGTCGATCAGCGCGCGTTCGCCCGCACTGCCCGTCACCGCGATGCCGTCGAACAGCGGCGCGACGGCGGCAGCCGCTTCGCCGAACCGCTCGGCCGGCCAACGCCGCGACGCCGCGCTCGCGCCCGGATGGACGACCAGCCAGCGCGCCCGGCCTGCCTCCGGCCGGCGCGCGCCGCCGATGCGCTGCAGCGCGGCCCGCAAACGCGCGTGGACCGCGCGCCGGGCCGCGTCGCCCGGCTCGAACGCCATCCGCCAGTCCGACGTCGTCGCGCCGACGGCCCGCACCAGCGCGAGCTGACGCGCGACCTCGTGGCGCACATGGGCGTCCGGCTCGGTTTCCGGCACGCGGTCGGTCAGCAGCTCGTACGGATTCTCGCGGCAATGCGCGAGCCGCAGCGGGATGCCCGCGAGCCAGCACATCATCGCGGCGGGCAGCGGGTTCTGGCTGTATACGGTGAAGATCACGGCCGCGTCGAAGCGGCCGGCCAGCAGCCGGTCGATCATGTCGAGATCGGCCACCGGGTCGCCGCGCACGTCGGGATGCCGGACCCACGGCGCGTCGTAGCACCATACGTCGTCGACCATCGGCAGGTGCGGCGCAAGCGCGGCGCCCGTGCGCGACGTCAGCAGGGTGAGCCGGCGGCCGCTGCCGCCCTCCTTCAGCGCCCGCAGCGCGGGCGTCGTCATCAGCACGTCGCCCAGGCTGTCGAGCCGCACGCACAGGATGCGGCGCGCGCGGTGCCAGGCGGCGTTCATCGCCGCCCCCACGTGCCGTGCCGGCGCACGGCTTCGCGCACGACGATGTCGGCGGCCAGGTCGATCCGGTCGACGACATGGTGCGGCGTGCGCGCCGCGTCGACGCGCCACTCGGTCTCGTGACCGCAATCGACGAGAATCGTGCCGCAGCGCGCGGTGCGGCCGGCCTCGACGTCGTCGAGGATGTCGCCGATCATCCAGCTCCATTCGGGAACGGCGCCGAGCGCGGCCAGCGCGCGGCGCACCATGCCGGGCCGCGGCTTGCGGCACAGGCAGTCGCAGGCATAGCGCGGCACGCTGCCCTGCGGGTGATGCGGGCAGTAAAAAAAATCCGCCAGCGTCGCACCGTTTGCTTCGAACAGTTCGGCGAGACGCTGGCGGACCGCGCCAAGCTCGTTTTCGGTAAAGCGGCCGAGCGCGACGCCCGGCTGGTTCGAGACGACCGCGAGCGGCATGCCGGTCGCGCCGAGCGCGCGCAACGCCCGGGCCGCTCCCGGCGCGAGACGCATGCGTGCGGGGTCGACGTTGTACGGCACGTCGTCGAGCAGCGTGCCGTCCTTGTCGAGCAGCACCGCGCCGGGCAGCCGCCGTTCGCGCGTCAGGGCCATGACGACTCCTTCATCGGCAGCACCATCACTTCCGGCACGACGGTACCCGGCGGCTGCGCGAGCACGAAGCGCACGGCGGCCGCGACGTTCTCCGGCGGCTGCAGCGTGTCCTCGTCGATGTCGGGAAAGCGGTCGAGCAGGAACGGCGTGCGCATCCCGCCCGCGACGATCGCCGACACGCGCACGCCGCTCGGGCGCAGTTCGGCATGCAGCGCATGCGACAGGCCGAGCAGCCCCCACTTCGTCGCGTGGTACGCGGACGCATTGGGCCACGCCCGCTTCGACGCGGTCGACGCGATATTGACGATATGGCCGCCGCCGCGCGCCTTCATCATCGGCACGGCCGCGTGACACATCAGGTACGGGCCGAACAGGTTCGTCATCAGCACCTGGCGCCAGGCGTCCACGCTCACGTCGTCGATCGGCGCGGTCACGTCGATCGCCGCGTTGTTGACGATCACGTCCAGATCGCCCAGCGATTCGCGCGCGTCGCGGACGACCTCCAGCACCGACGCCTCGTCGCGCACGTCGAGCGGCCGGCCGACCGCCTGTCCGCCGTGGCGTTCGAGCCGCTGCGCGACGGCCGCCGCGCGGTCGCCGTCGAGATCGGCGACGACCACGTGCGCGCCATGCCGCGCCAGGTCCTCGCATATCGCTTCGCCCAGACCGCGGCCACCGCCGGTCACGAGCGCGGTTCGTCCCGCGAGCGCGGGTCTGGCTGATTCGTGAGTCGCGTTCACCTGCACCTCCTGTCGACGTTCGAGCGTCATGCTGCTGATGGGGGACGCTTGTCGTGACAAGCGTCGGTGCATGAGGTACAGCGAAAACCGTGCCGAGCCGCGTGCGCCCGCGCCGCATCGGGCGCCGGCGGGCGATCGCTGGCTTTTTTATAAGCGGCTGTAAAAACGGGCCGCGCGGCCGAACTCAGATTGCGAGCGCGTCGGGCGTCGCCTGCGCGCGGTGCTTCGCGAGCGCGCGCAGGCAGTGCGCGATGCAGCCCGCGAACGCCTCGTCGAACCACGGCTGCGCGCCCGACACGCCGACCACGATTCCGCCGAGCGCGACCCCGCCCCACAGATTCGTGTCGCCCGCACGTAACCGGTACGGCTCCAGCGCCTGCACGACATGGCCGTCGCGGCCCGTCTCCCACGACAGCCGCGCCTTCGCGCGCGCATAGGCACGGTAGTCGGCGTCCCAGTCCTTCGGGTCGGGCAGCGAGAACTCGTACAGAATCGCGTCCTCGAACGACGTGTCGTGCGGCCCGAGCGCCGGATCCATGATCACGATGTGCAGGCAGCCGCTGTCGCCGACGAAGTCGCTCTGCAGCGCGGCCGACAGGCTCGGCAGCAGCAGCTCGACGGCCGCCACCGCGGCCTGGCGGTCCGCGAACGCGCTACCCGCGCGTCGGTCGATCAGTGTGTCGGGCATCGGGCGGGGAAGGTTCGGCATGGGATTCTCCAGAGGAAAACGCGAGCGCACGCAACGCCGCGATCAGGTCGGCCGCTACCGCGGGCTTGGTCAGGTAGGCATGGAAACCGGCCTCGACCGCGCGCGTGCGGTCGCGTTCGCGCGCGTGGCCGGACAGCGCGAGCGCCTCGAGCGGCGCACGGCCCGCGCGGTCGCGCGCGGCATCGAGCTGGCGCACGCGCGACATCACCGCATAGCCGTCATCCTCGTCGTCGCCGAGATCGATGTCGCAGACGAGCAGCGCCGGCCAGTCCGCCCGGCGCGCGCGCCACAGGTCGTCGAGCAAGGCCTGCCCGGACGCGTACGCATGCACGTGAGCGCCTGCGAGCTGCAGCAGCGCGGCGAGCGCGTCGCGCGCCTCGTCGTGATCGTCCACGCACGCGATGACGAGGCCGTCGAGCGGCCTGGCCGGCGCATCGGAGGGTGGCATGCCGCCGGCCGGTTGCACGGGCTCGGGCGCCACCACGTACATCGGCAGCGACAGGTGCAGCGTCACGCCCGTATCGTCGCGTTCGCGCACCACGTAGCCGCCGGCTTCCTCGATCGCACCCTGCAACCGTTCGAGGTCGAGCAGCGACAGCTCGAGCGCGTCGGCGTCCGCGCACGCGATCGTGATCCGCGCCTCCGGATCGTGACGCGCGGTACGCACCTCGAGGTGCCCGCCGCCGCTCGCGTCGATCCCGCCGCGGCACAGTTCCCATACGAAACGCCGCAACGCGGCCGGATCGGCGTTGACGACGAGGTCCTCGTCCGACAGGTGGCGAAACACCGGCACGCCGCGCCGCGCGGCGTCGTCCGCCAGCGAATCGAGCACCTGCGACACGAGCGGGTTGATCCTGACCGGCTGCCGCGCGAACTTCGCCTCCGTGCGCGCCAGTTCGCGCTGCTTCGCCTGCAGCGACCACATCTGCGCATAGACGCCGCCGCTGGCGAGCAGTGCGTCGTGCGTGCCGTGTTCGACGAGGCGGCCGTGCTCCATCACGAGAATGCGGTCGGCGTCGACGATCGTCGACAGCCGGTGCGCGATGATGAGCGTCGTGCGGTGCCGGGCGACGCGCATCAGCTCCTGCTGGATCGCGCGCTCCGCGCGCGTGTCGAGCGCGGAGGTCGCCTCGTCGAACACGACGATCGGCGGTGCCTTCAACAGTGCGCGCGCGATCGCGACCCGCTGCCGCTCGCCGCCCGACAGCCGCACGCCGCGCTCGCCGACGCGCGTGTCGTACGCGTCGGGCAGCCGTTCGATGAACGCGTCGAGTTGCGCGCCGCGCGCGGCCGCGATCACGTCGCCGCGCGTCGCATCGCGCTTGCCGTACGCGATGTTGTAGGCGAGCGTGTCGTTGAACAGGATCGTGTCCTGCGGGACGATGCCGAGCGCGTCGCGCAGGCTGCGTTCGGTGACGAGCCGCAGGTCCTGGCCATCGATCCGGATCGTGCCCGCGTCGGGCTGGTACAGCCGGAACAGCAGCCGCGCGAGCGTCGACTTGCCCGAGCCGCTGCCGCCGACCACCGCGACCGTCTGCCCGGGCTCGATGCGAAACGACACGTCCGACAGGATCTGCCGGCCCGGCTCGTAGCCGAAGTCGACATGCGCGAACTCGATCGCGCCGCCGCGCACCGCGAGCGGCTGCGCCCCTGGCGCGTCGCCGTCCTCGCCCGGCTTGCCGCGTGCATCGAGCAGCCCGAACAGCCGCTCGACGTTCGTCATCGCGTCGTTCGCCTCGCGGAACACGAAACCGAGCGCGTTCAGCGGCAGGCTGATCTGGATGATGTATGCGTTGATCAGCACGAGATCGCCGACCGTCATCGCGCCGCGCGCCACCTGCTGGCCGGCGAGCAGCATCACCGCGGCGATCCCCGCGCCGATGCAGGCGCTCTGGCCGATATGCAGCGTCGACAGCGCGTACTGGTTGTCGATGCCCGCCTCGCGCCACGCGTCGAGCACGCGCTCGAGCCGGTCGCGCTCGACGTCCTCGCGCGCGAAGTACTTGACCGTATCGACGTTCAGCAGGCTGTCCACCACGCGTGCGTTCGACTCGGCCTCGAGCGCGTTCACGCGCCGCTGGACACGCATCCGCCGGCGCGTAAACACAACCGTACAGGCCGCGTAGACGCCGAACGTGACGACGATGATCGCGGTAAAGCCGCTGCCGTACTTGCCGATCACGATCGCGATCACCGAGCCGATCTCGATGGCCGTCGGCACGACCGTAAACACCGCGACACCGAGCAGATAGCCGATGCCGGCCGTGCCTTTCTCGAGGTCGCGCACGACCGCGCCCGTCTCGCGCTGCGCATGAAAACGCGCGCCGAGCCGGTGCAGGTGGCCGAACGTGCGTACGGTAAACGATACGACCGTATGCTGCGTGACCTGCACGAAGGTCATGTCGCGCACTTCGTTCAGCGCATTCGACGCAAAGCGCACGACCGCGTACGCGAACAGCAGCAGCACCGGCCACGCGACAGGCTGGCCGGCCGCGCGGCCGAAGCCGTCGACGATGTCCTTGAGCAGCAGCGGCACCGCGACGGCCGCCGCCTTCGCGAGCATCAGCAGCGCGATCGCCGCCAGAACGCGGGCACGGTAATGCCAGATCGCGCGCCCCAGTTCGGCCGCAATCCGCAGCCGCAGGCCGCGCTCGTCGCGACGGTCGCGGCCCGCGGTGCTGCCGCGCCGCGCGGGCCGCGTATCGTCGATGCCGGCCGTCATGCGTAAGCGGCTCGCGGTCGGGATCGCGGCGCGGCGTGCACGGCCGTCAATGGTGCGGCTTGCGCTCGCGGCCGGGCACGACGGCGCCCGGTTCGGGATCGCGTGCGGCCGGCAGCGTCGGCGTGACGGTCCGCTGGTCGGGATGCAGCACCATGCCCGTATCGTGCTCGCCTTCGCGGCGCACGCGCACGCGATTATCGACGTCGCGCACGCTCATGCAGCCGTCAGCCAGATCCTCGATGTCGTGCTTCATCCAGCGCGCCGGGACCGTGCCGTCCAGGATGACGCAGCCGTCCTGCACCTGCACGGTGACATCGCTCACGTCGATGTCGAGCGCATGCGCCAGCCGCTCGCAGACGTCCTCGCGGATCCGCTCGTCGGAGCGCGTATAGCCTTTCGGCCCGCGGCAGTGTCGCAACGCATCGCGTTCGGCCGCGCTGCCGGCACGCGACCGGTCCGGCGCGCCGCCAGCGCGCGGGTCGCGCTCGTCGCCGTACCCGCCGATCCGGTCACGGCCGCGGAAATCGGCACGTTCGCCGCCGTAGCGGCCTTCGCGGCCCTCCGCGCGGGGGCCCGGTTCGCCGTAGCCGGGTTCGCCGCCCCGCGCCGGCGGGCGCGCGCCGCCCGGCCAGTCCGCGTCGGCCGCGCCGCGCCGCTGGTCGGCCGGCCGCGCGGCGCGCTCGGTCCATGCGCTGCCCCAGTCTTCGGGGCCGACGTCCTCGCTCGCCAAGCGGCGGGAGGCCGATTCATGGTCTTCCTCCGGCCAGCGCGCCGGGTCGTCCGGGATGCCGCGCGCGCCGTACCGTCCGGGATATCGTCGTTGCATCGTGTCCCTCCTTGATCGCGCCTGCGCCGCGCACGGCCCCATGCCGGGTCGCGGCGCGCGTCGTCCGGGTCGAACGCAAGTCGCGTGCCGGTATCGCCGCCGATGCCCGATGCATCCATGCCGCATCGCCGCCCTGCCGCCGGACGCCGCGACCGGACGCATGCGGGCGCGCCAATCTGCAACGCGATTGCAGTTTTTGCGCGCCGGGCATCACGACGCGCCGCCGTCGTCCGGTTCGGCGGGATCGTCCGCTTCCCGGGTGCCGCCGGGCTCGCTCAGCCGCTCGGTGCGGTCGGGCTCGATGTCGGCACCGTCGTCGAACGTCGAATCGCCGTCGGCCGACGCACGCTCGCCGGTGCCTGCGCGGTCCGTGTCGCTGTCGAGCGACGCGTCGCCGCGTTCAAGCGCATGCTCGTCGAGCGGCGAATCGATGTCGAACGGATGGCGCCGCGCGCCGGCCGTGTCGCTGCCGCTGTCGGACGAGTCGCTCGGCCCCAGCGCGCGGCCGTCGCGGCCGCGGGTGGCGTTGTCGTCGTCCGGGCCGGCCGGTTCGTTGTCGGGGTTCAGCGTGCTGTTCATGTCGATCTCCTTGCATGGCTTGCCGTCGCGTGCGGCCACCCGGCCGCCGGCCAACCGGCAGACGGAACGGTCGTGCAACCGGCGTGCCGCGTCGGGCGGCCGGCCATCGTTCCGGCCGCCGCGGCGGCGGATGGCACAGCGGATGCGCGCCCATTGATCAGGTGAATCGAGTTCCCTTATGCTTTCCGGGGTGCCAATCCGATTCCTGTCGCCGCCGCCGGTTCGCCCGGCGGCGGCCGGGCAGCGTTTGCCTGCCCGCCTTCGATCCGCCGTAACGCAACGATGAATAGAGACGACGCCGATCCTCTCCCGCACCCCTCGCCGCCCGGCTTGCCCGACGCGCGCGACCTGCTGCATCGCTTCGCCGAGTTCCGTTTCCAGACGGTCGTCGGCTCGATCACCGATTACGCGGTGTTCATGCTCGATCCGTACGGCAACGTCGCGACCTGGAACGCGGGCGCCGAGCGCATCAAGGGCTATCGCGCCGCCGAGATCGTCGGCCAGCACTTCTCGCGCTTCTATCCTCCCGACGCGATCGCGGCGGGCCGGCCGTCGCACGCGCTCGACGAGGCGGCCACGCAGGGTCGCTTCGAAGACGAGGACTGGCGCGTGCGCAAGGACGGCTCGCAGTTCTGGGCGAGCGTGACGATCACCCCCGTGCACGATCACGGTAACCAGCTGTGCGGCTTCATCAAGATCACGCGCGACATGACGGAGCGCAAGCGGCTCGAGGAACTCGAAGCGTCGACACACCGGCTCAGCGTGTTCATCGCGATGCTCGCGCACGAACTGCGCAACCATCTCGCGCCGCTGCGTCATTCGGTCGGCATATTGCAGAACCTGCCCGATCCGGCGCCCACGCTGGCACAGTGCCGCGACGCCGTGGATCGTCAGGTCGGACAACTGACGCGGCTCGTCGACGATCTGCTCGACGTCGGACGTATCACGGCCGGCAAGGTCGAGCTTGACGATCGCCCCGTCACCGTGCGCGATATCGTGTGTCGCGGTGTCGAAAGCATCCAGCCGAAACTGGCCGCGCGCGGGCAACACATCCACGTCGACCTGCCGTCCGATGCCGTGGTGCTGCACGGCGACGATGCACGGCTCGTCCAGGTGCTGCACAACCTGCTCGACAACGCGTCGAAGTTCTCGCCGCCCGGCGGACGAATCGACGTCGGTGCGCGCACGGAAGGGCCAGTGGTCGCGATCCGCGTCACCGATCACGGTGTCGGCATCGCGCAGGGCGCGCTTGAAACGATCTTCGACCTGTTCGAGCAGGAAGGCGCGCCGGGGCGCCGGCCGTCCGACGGTTTCGGGCTGGGTCTCGCGATCTGCCGGACGTTCGTCGAGCTGCATGGCGGGCGCATTTCGGCCGAGAGCGCCGGGCCCGGCCGCGGCGCGACGTTCACGGTGCGCTTGCCGATCGACCGGATGGGACGCACGGAACGCGTCGGCGAGCCCGAGCCGGCCGCACCCGCGCAGCCGGTCACCACGCCGCTGCGCATCGTCGTCGTCGACGACAACCGCGATTCCGCCGACACGCTCGCCGTGCTCCTGCAGATGAAGGGACACGCGCCGCGCGTCGCCTACCGGGCGGACGAAGCGCTGGCGCTCGCCCGCGACTACGTCCCGCATCTGATGATCCTCGACCTGACGATGCCCGACATCGACGGCTTCACGCTGCTGTACGAACTGCGCGCGATCGACGCGTTGCGCGACACGACCTGCGTCGCGCTGTCCGGCCATGCGCGCGCGTCGGATCTCGCGCGGACCGAACGCGCGGGCTTCGACGACCATCTCGTGAAGCCTGTCGAGATGGCCGTGCTCGACGCGCTGCTGCAGCGCGTCGCCCGCCGGCTTCAGCGTACGCCGTAGCCGCCCGTGCTCAGGCCATCGCGCGGCACATCGCCGCGCAGGCGTCGCACGCGGCCATGCCGTTGTCGCACCGATCGTCCAGCGCCGTGCTCCCGGTTTCGGTTCTTCGCGTCTTCATGGCGCCGGCGTCGGCTTCACCTTCAGTCCGTCGCCGCGCCGCGGCCGCCGTCGCGCGCGTTCGAGATCGCTTCGACGAGTTTCAGTTCGTCGTCGATCGACAGCGTCGTGTCGGTCACTTCGCCGCCGAATGGCGCCAGCGCCGCACTCAGCGCATAGATGTCGAGCTGCGTCGCGGCGAGCCCGAGCGAGACGGCGCCGGGGCGCGCCTTGCGCGCGACGCGATCGGTCAGCGCGTCGTCCACCGGCCGCTCGCGCCACGCGGCGAGCGACGATTCGATGTGTCCGACCACGCTGTCGAGCAGCGATCCGGACGACACGCGGCCGGGATCGACCGAATGCGCGCGCAACTGTCCGTCGGTCGTACATTCGACGATCACGACGCCCGACAGCGCGACGACGTGCCGGTCGCGCAACGTGCCGAGTTCCGCCAGCGCGCGACGGGCGGCCTCCAGGTCGGGATAGGACAACACGATCAGCGTGTTCATCGACAACTCCATGCAATCAAACGGTCGCGTGCCGGCAGCCCGCGCTCAATGCGGCAGCCCGAACGCGGCCTTCAGGCTCGCGACGATCATCTGCATCGCGATCGCCGCGAGGATCATCCCCATCAGCCGCTGCGTGACGGCCGTCACGCGCGGCGACAGGTAATGGCCGATCAGCGGCGCCGACAGCAGCGAGACGGCCAGCAGCACGAGAAACGCGGCCAGCCCGAGCGCGAATGCAAGCTCTTGTCCGGTCGTGAACGCGCTGTGCCCGAGCACGATCATCGTCGCGATCGTGCCGGGGCCGACCAGCAGCGGGATCGTCAGCGGATAGATCGCGACGCGCTCGGCTGCCGCCGGATCTGCGCCTTCGTCGTCGCCCGGCGCATGCTGGCGGCTCGGCGAACCATGCAGCATCGACAGCGCGATCAGCAGCACCAGCAGCCCGCCCGCGAGGCGGAAATCGTCGATCGTCAGACCGAACACGTGCAGGATCGCGCCGCCCGCGACGGCCGACACGATGCAGCCGATCGACACGCCGATCGCGGCCGTCAGCGCGACCTTGCGGCGCACGCCGTCCGCCGAGCCCTCGGTCAGCGACAGGAACACCGGAATGTTCGCGATCGGGTTCATGATCGCGAACAGCGCCGCGAACACCTTGATGGAAAAGGTCAGATCGAAGCCCACAGGCTTGCTCCCGTTTCGCAGGCCGAATCGAATGCGGAATCCGGCCGGTTTCCAGTGCGCGGCGCGCGCCATGCTGATACGATCGACGCACCGCGTTCACGCACGACGGAGGGCCCCGACCGATGCAAGCCACCGATACCTTCATGGATCACGAGATACGCGTCGAAGCGACGCGCAACGCAAACGGCGCGTGGGTCGCGCAGGTGCGGATCTTCCGCGACGGCGCGCCGGTCGACCTGCCCGCGCCCGAGCTCGTCACGCCCGAATGGCTCACGTGCGACGAGGCGCTGCGCGGCGGCATCGACCAGGGCCGCGTGATCGTCAAGACGCGCGACCGGTAACGGTGCGCGGTTCGCCGGCGCGTCGTCGGCCGGCATCGCACCGCGCGGGTCACGCATCGAAATCGAGGTCGCCGATCAGGATCTCGCGATCGCGCTGGGTCCGTGAGCTGAAATCGACCGGCAGTTCCATCTGCCAGCGCTCGATCGTGACCGGCAGCGCCGCGAGATAACGGTCGAAGCGGCCGTGGTCGGGCTCGGCGAGCAGACCGGCGATCGCATCGTCGCGCCACGCGAGCCGCGCATTCAGCCGGTTCGGCAGCCCCACCGTCGACGTGAGGCCGACGACGTCGACGCAGGTCGGGCTGCCCTGCCCGTCATGCGGCACGACGTCGACCTTCACGTCGCCGGGCGAGTACAGGCCGCGCAGGCGCGCGGCGATGCGCGGCGCGAACTCGGTTTCGAAACGGGCACGGACATCGGAATTCATCTCTTCTCCACTCCAGGTTGGTTCGTGTCGTCACGCCGCCGTCACGCGGCTGCAATCTGCTGCTCGAATGCCGCTTCCGCCTTCAGGCTGTCGAGATCGCGGCCGACCGTCACGACCGCGAGCCGCGTGTTGCCGCGCCAGTACGCGATCGAGCAGTCGTGCGCGCCGAGGTCGCCGTCGATCTCGACGCGGTCCCATTGCTCCGCATGCCCGACATAGCGAATCGTCAGGTCGTAATGCTGGCTCCAGAAGAACGGCACCGCGTCGAACGGCCGTTGCTGGCCGAGCATGTTGCGCGCGGCGACGATCCCCTGCCGCTCGGCCACGACCCAGTGCTCGACGCGAATCCGCTCGCCGGTCAGCGGATCGGGCCAGCGCGCGATATCGCCGGCCGCGTAGATGCCGGGCGCGCTCGTCCGAAGGAACCGGTCGACCGTCACGCCGCGTTCGACGGCGAGCCCGGCGTCCTGCGCCAGCGCCACGTTCGGATGCACGCCGATGCCGATCACGACGACATCGGCCGGCAGCACGTCGCCGGTCGACAGCGTCACGCTGTCCTGCGTGATCCGCGCGGGTGTCGCGCCGAGATGGAACACGACGCCGTGCGATTCGTGCAGCGCCTTGATCGTATCGCCGAGCGCGTCGCCGAGCACACGCGCCATCGGACGCGCATCGGGCGCGACGACCTGCACGTCGAGCCCGCGCGTGCGCAACGCGGCGGCCGCCTCGAGACCAATGAAGCTCGCGCCGACCACCACGCAGCGGCGCGCCGTTTTCAGCCTGCCGATCAGCGCGTCGCAATCGGCACGCGAGCGCAGCACGCACACGTGCGGCAGGTCGGCGCCCGGCACCGTCAGCCGGTTTGGCTCGGCGCCCGTCGCGAGCAGCAGCGCACCGTATTCGACGCGGCTGCCGTCGGCCAGCTCGACCGCGTGCCGCGCGGGATCGATCCGCGCGACGCGCGTGCCGCACCGCACGTCGATGCGCCGGTCGGTATAGAACGACGGCGCGCGCAGCGGCAGCCAGTCGGCATCGGCCGTGCCCGCGAGGTAATCCTTCGACAGATTCGGCCGGTCGTACGGCGGATCGCGATCGGCGCTCAACAGCGTGACGGGATGCGGATAGCCTTCCTGCCGCAGCGTCACGGCCGCCGCGATCGCGGCGGCGCCGCCGCCGACGATCACGACCGACGCCGGCAGCCCGGCCGCTTCCGGCGCAGGCGGCACCGGTGCCGGCCGTGCATCGAGCACGACGGCGCGGCCATCGCGGCGTTCGACGCGCCAGCACGGCAACCCGTCGAGCGCCGGTGCGCGCTGCAGCTCGCCCGTGCGCAGGCAGAACGCCGCGTGATGCCACGGGCAGCGGATCGTGTCGCCCACCAGCAGGCCGTCGGCCAGCGGGGCGCCGTAGTGCGGGCATTGCGCCCCCACGGCATACAGTTCGTCGGCACGGCGCACGAGCAGCACCGCCGCATCGCCGACATGGCCCTCGATCATCGCGCCGTCGGCGATATCGTCGAGCGCGATGCCTGCCGCGAGATCGGGGCGCGAAGACGAATCGTCGCTTGCGCTCATGACGTGGCTCCCGGAAAGTCAGGTAACGATCCCATTATCGACATCCCTCCTGAAAATAACAGGTACAGACGACCTCGCAGCGCACGCAAACGCGGACTGTAGCTTGTGCGCGATCCATGACGGGCGTAGAACGTCACCCACGTTGCGGCGCAACACATCCGCCACGCCGCACACGCGTCGCGCCACCTGCGCAATCCGCGTGCCGCCTCTCTTTCCTCATCAGGAGCGCTCCCGATGGCCACCGTTCTGTGCGTGCTCTACCCCGATCCCGTCGACGGCTATCCGCCGCGCTACGTGCGCGACACGATTCCGGTCGTGACGCGGTACGCGGACGGCCAGACCGCGCCAACGCCGGCCGGCCCGCTCGGCTTCCGGCCCGGCGAACTCGTCGGTTCGGTATCGGGCGCGCTCGGGTTGCGCGATTACATGGAAGCGCACGGTCACACGCTGATCGTCACGAGCGACAAGGACGGCCCCGATTCCGAATTCGAGCGCCGGCTCCCCGAAGCCGACGTGGTGATTTCGCAGCCGTTCTGGCCCGCGTACCTGACGGCCGACCGGATCGCCCGCGCGCCGAAGCTGAAGCTGGCGCTGACGGCCGGGATCGGCTCCGATCATGTCGACCTGGACGCCGCGGCGCGCGCGCACATCACCGTCGCCGAAGTCACCGGCTCGAACAGCATCAGCGTGGCCGAACACGTGGTGATGACGACGCTCGCGCTGGTGCGCAACTACCTGCCGTCGCACGCAGTCGCGCAGCAAGGCGGCTGGAACATCGCCGATTGCGTGTCGCGCAGCTACGACGTCGAGGGGATGCAGTTCGGCACGGTCGGCGCCGGGCGCATCGGGCTTGCGGTACTGCGCAGGCTGAAGCCGTTCGGCCTGCAGTTGCACTACACGCAGCGCCACCGGCTCGACCCGTCGATCGAACAGGAACTCGCGCTCACGTATCACGCCGATCCCGCGTCGCTGGCGAGCGCCGTCGACATCGTCAACCTGCAAATCCCGCTGTACCCGTCGACCGAGCACCTGTTCGACGCGGCGATGATCGCGCGGATGAAACGCGGCGCGTACCTGATCAACACCGCGCGCGCGAAGCTGGTCGACCGCGACGCGGTCGTGAATGCCGTCACGTCCGGGCATCTCGCCGGCTACGGCGGCGACGTGTGGTTTCCGCAGCCGGCGCCGGCCGACCATCCGTGGCGCGCGATGCCCTTCAACGGGATGACGCCGCATATCTCGGGCACGTCGCTGTCCGCGCAGGCGCGTTATGCGGCCGGCACGCTGGAAATCCTGCAATGCTGGTTCGACGGCAAGCCGATCCGCAATGAATACCTGATCGTCGACGGCGGCACGCTCGCGGGCACGGGCGCGCAGTCGTACCGCCTGACATGACGCCGGGCGCGGCGCGCAACGCACGGCGGTACGGTCAGTCGAGACAGTGCGCGGCGAGCTTGCCGACGGTCACGACCGCCTGTTCGATCTCCGGCGACCACGGGCTGCTGTAGTTCAGGCGGATGAAGTTCCGGTAGCTGTCCGCGATCGAGAACATGTAGCCGGGGCCGATCGTGATCCCCTGCTCCAGCGCGAGCTGGTACAGCCGCATCGCATCGACCTGCGCGGGCAGCTCGATCCACAGCACGTAGCCGCCCGCCGGGCTCGAGATGCGCGTGCCCTCCGGAAAGAACCGCGACACCATCGCCCGCATCAGGTTCGCCTGCTGCGCATACGCCTTGCGAATCCGCCGCAGGTGGTGCTCGTAGCCGTCGCGTTCGAGAAACTCCGCGATCGCCAGTTGCGGCAGCGACGGCGTCGCGAGCGTGTTCAGGAACTTCAGCTTCTCGACCTGTTCCCGATAGCGGCCCGGCAGCGCCCAGCCGATCCGGTACGCGGCCGTCAGGCTCTTCGAGAACGACGAGCAATGCAGCACGATGTCATGGCGGTCGAACGATTTCAGCGTGCTGGGATGCATGTTGCCGAAGTACAGTTCGTTGTACACGCCGTTCTCGATGATCGGCATGCCGGTTTTCGTTGCAAACTCAACCAGTTCGCGCTTGCGCTCGTCGGGCATCTGGAACCCGAGCGGGTTCTGGAAGTTCGGCATCACCATGCACGCCGCGATCGGCTGCGACTTCGCGATCGCGGCCAGCGCCGCGATGTCGATCCCGTACTCCGGATGCGTCGCGACCTCGATCGCCTTCATCCCCATCCGCTCGATCGCATGCAGCATCGCGTAGAACGTCGGCGATTCCACCGCGATCGTGTCGCCCGGCTTCGCCACCGCCTGCAGGCACAGGTTGATCGCCTCCGTCGCGCCCACCGTCACGATGATCTCGTTCGGGTCCACCGACATCCCGTTTTCCAGGTAGCGGCGCGCGATCTGCCGAATCAGGCGCGGATGGCCGGGCGGCAGCCCGTCCGTCACGCCCCACAGCGACTTGTCGCGGCCGGCCGCATACGCGTAGCGGTTCAGCTTCTCGAACGGAAACAGGCTCGGGTCCGGATACGGCGAGCCCAGCGGCACCGCGTCGTCCGTGCCGATCGAACGCAGCGTCGACAGCACGAGCCGGCTCACGTCGACCGACGACGAGATCGCGATCGGCTTCGACGGCCGCAGCTCGCGCACCGGCGCGTGGCCGTCGTCGCGGCGCAGGTTCACGAAATAGCCCGACTGCGGCCGGCTTTCCAGCAGCCCGCGGCTTTCCAGCAGCAGATACGCGTGCAGCACGGTCGTGATGCTGATCCGGTGCTGCTGGCTCGCCTGCCGCACCGACGGAATCCGGTCGCCGTGCCGGTACACGCCCTGGCGGATCAGGCGCTCGATGTCGTCCGCGAGTTTTTCGTAGAGTTTCATCGTGCGTCTCCCGCCGGCATGCGCAGCCGCGCCGCCCTGCCGTGTGCGTCCGGCACGCACGTGTTTCGCCCGCCGACCGGGCCGTCGTGATTCCTGATCCTTCCCTCCGGTTTTGCCTTTTCCATCGCGGCTCTCTCTTGAAGATGCGCCGACAGGGTTCCGGTACGACTGGATCCGCGGCACTGTGCACTTGATGGTGGAATCTTAAGAGCAGAACAGTTGGCGGCGAGTACACACATCGACCACGCGAACAAGAGTACAGTTCGGCGCGAATCGCGCATGGCGGGAGAACTGTACGTCTTATGAAATGGCCTGGCGGCCGGAAACCGCGCGCGGCGCGGCCGGATCGGCCTGGAACGACCGCGACACGGGCATTCGTCCGACCGTCTCGACGGGAGTGCAATACTGTGCGGCCGCACGGTTTTTCATGACCGGAGTCAGCCCCGCCGCGCATGCGATCGAACGGGCCGCCGCCCCCGGCGCCTTGATCCGCAACGCCCGACCAGTACAGATGATGAAATGGTGTCAGAACGTAACGACTGCCCGCGCATCGCGCGCCGCCGGCCCGGAAACCGCCGATGACTGATCGCGACCTCGCCGCGCGGCTCGTCGCGCGACTGACCGGCAGCGCCGACCATCCGCGCTTTACCGGCGCGCCGATCGACCTGTCGACGCTCGATGCGCACACGCTCGGTACGGTCTGGCCGGCGCTGCGTCGCGCCGAGCACGACATCATGCTGCGCGACCACGCGTACGACGACCCACGCGCCGAATTCACGCGCTGGCTGCGCGGGCAGATCGACGCGCTCGGCCTCGTGCCGCTCGTCGACGCCGATGCCGCGCTCGAACTGTTCCGCGACATTCCGCCCGGCGGATGGAAACGTGCGCTGGAAGACCTGCCCTGTCTCGATGCGCTGCCGTCGCCCGCGCTGCAAGCCGAACTGGCGCGCATCGCGGGCGAACCGGAAGACGGCGAACCGCGGGCGAAATCCGCGTATGGCGCGTATGCGCTCGACTGGTTCGCTGGCCGCCGCGACTTCTCGGCGCGGCGCGATGCGTACGCGCAGGCGCTGGCGGATTCGCCGTTTCGCCTGCGCGAACTCGACGTGTTGCCCGAACTCGGGCCGGCCGCGCTGCTCGCGCTGGCCGCGACGAACGACGGCTATTTCGCGCCGAAACGGCTGTGGCTCGACTTCGGCGACCCGGCCGTCACGCTCGCGGAAGACGCCGCGTACGTCGCGTTCGCGCGCGACGCGCTGACCGAGGCCGCGCGACTGGTCGCCGCGCTGCACGCCGGCGCCGTGCCGTACGAGGCAGATCGCGCGTTCACGACCGACGACGCGCAGGTCGTCGCGCGCGCCGCGCGCGTGGCCGCCTATCGCGACGAAGCATGGCTGCGCCCGCTGATCGGGCCGCTGCTGACCGGCGTATGCGTCGCGCCGACGACCGCGAAAACAGTGCCGTCGCAGTCGCTCGCGATTGCGCTCGGCCATGCGGTCGAGACGATCCCGACGCCGGAGAGCGTGCGCGCGCTGCGCGACGCGCTCGCCACGGTGCGTCACGCGGGCGTGCAGAAAAAGCTCGCGCGCAACCTGAAACCCGCCGAACGTGCGCTCGGCGAGCGGCCGCACACCGCGCTGCGCATGACGCTCGACGCGAAACCGGACAAGAAGCAGCTCGCGATGCTTGCCACCTGCATGGAAGCCGGCTTCTGGCAGCCGATGTCGCTAGGTCATGCCGAATGGCGCGAGCGTCTCGTCGATACGCCGGCCGGCGCCGCGTTCTCCGTGCGGATGATCTGGCAAGCGTGCGGCCGCGATGGCTCGACGCAATCGTTCATCCCCGACATCGCGAAAGGCAAGGTCGTGCCGCGCGACGCGGCCGGGCACGCATGCGAGATCGCCGACGACTGCACGATCCGGCTATGGCATCCGCTGCTGGCCGACGCGCACGAGCGGCTCGCGTGGCAGCGCGCGATCGTCGACCGCACGCTCCGGCAGCCGGTGCGGCAGGCGTTCCGCGAGTACTACGTGCCGGCCGACGGCGACGCGTCGGCGAGCGATTCCGCGATGTTCGAAGGTCACGTGCTGTCGAGCCGGCCGCTGCTCGGCGTCGCGCGCCGCGAAGGCTGGTCGATCCGCGCGTACGACGACGGGCTCGCCCGTGAATTCGGCGACGTGCGCGCGACCTTCCTCGTCGATGCGCGGCTCTATCCCGGCACGGAGGGCCACGGCACGTCGCGCCGGCTGGTCTTCGAGCGCCGGCACGACCGGCGCTGGGTGCCGGTGCCGATCGGCGAGATCGACGCTGTCGTGTTCTCCGAAGTGGCGCGGGCGGTCGACCTGCTGGTGAGCGTGGCCGCGTTCGCGCTCGACGACCCCGCGACACGCGCGGCCGCCGCTTCGCTCGCGGCGGACCCGGCCCGCCAGCGCGACCTCGAAACCGAACGCCGGCAGCGCCTGAACCGGTTGTCGGCGCTGCCGCTCGGCGTGATGGCGCGGCATCGCAAACACGTGCTGTCGCTCGTGTTCGCCGAACCGGTTGCGCAAGGGAAGATCACGATCGACGATCGCCACGTGCACGTCGGCGCGTGGTCGGTGCATTGCGCGACCGGCCGCGTGACGCGCGACGGCGAGCCTGTCGACGCCCCGCTCGAGCCGCCGCCGTCGCCGCTGCGCGCGGTGCCGTGGCTACCCTACGACGAGGCGCTGCTGCAGCGGATCGTCGACGTCGTCGCGCATCTGCTCGAGTAGGCCTTGCGAACGTGCGTGCCCGCCGTCAGATCGACCCGAACAGCGCGCGCGGCCGGTCCTTCAGCGTGCCCGCCAGGATCCGCAGCCCGTTGACGAGTTCGTCGCGCGTGGCCGGACACGCGAGGTTGATGCGCACGCCGTGCTCGATTTCCGCACGGTCGACCGCGAACGTCGACGACGGCATCACGATCACGCCGCGCGCCTTCGCATTCGCGGCGAAGTCGTCGGCACGCCACGGCGGCGGCAGCCGCAGCCACACGAACATGCACGCCGGGTCGGCCTTCAACTGCCCGGCCGGCAGCAGTTCGCGGGCGAAATCGACACGTGCGCGGATCTCCGCGAGTTGCGCGGCCATGATCCGCTCGGCGGTGCCGTCCTCGATCCACACCGTGGCGATCAGCATCGACGTCGGCGCGGGCATCCATGCGGTCGTGCGCACGGCTTCCGCGCACAGCGCGACGCTGTCGCGCGGGCAGCTCAGGTAGCCGAGGCGCAGCCCCGGCGCGAGGATCTTCGACGTCGCGCCGAGATGGAACGTCAGCTCGGGACATAGCCCCGCGATCGCCGGCAGCCGGTCGCGCACGAGCGGGCCGTACACGTCGTCCTCGATGATCGTCACGTGATGGCGGCGCGCGATGTCGACGAGCGCCATCCGGCGCGCGAGGCTCATCGTCGTCACGGTCGGGTTCTGCAGGTTCGGCACGACGAAGATCGCCTTGACCGGCATGCGCTGGCAGATCCGCTCGATCTCGTCGGGCAGCAAGCCGTCGTCGTCGGCCGGCGCGCTGACGATCTCGAACTGGAATACCGGCGCGAGCGCCTTGAGGCCGTAGTACGTGAGGCGATCGGCGACGATCACGCCGTCGGTGCCGATCAGGCTGTTCAGCACCGCATACAGCCCGTGCTGCGCGCCGCTCGTGACGACCACCTGGTCGCGCGACGGCGTGAAGCCGGGCGCGGCAAGCCACTGCGCACCGGCCGCCCGCGCCCAGTCCGGGCCCTGCGGCGGCTGGTATTCCTGCAGCGCGGCGAACCGCGGGTCGCTCGGCAGCGTGCCGAACGTCTGCGCGAGGCTCGCGAGAAACTCGCCGGTCGCCGGGCGGTTCACGGTCAGGTCGATCACGCCGTTGCCGGCCGCGAGCGCCGCGCGGGCCGGCGCGATGCTCGGCATCGCGCCGCCGGTGACGAGCGAGCCGCGCCGCTTGCTGCCGATCACGAGGCCGCGCAGCTGCAGTTCCTTGTACGCACGCGACACGGTCGACACGTTGATGCCGAGCTCCGTCGCGAGCTGGCGCTGCGGCGGCAGGCGACTGCCCGGCGGATACGTGCCGCTGCGGATTTCCTCCTCGATCGAGCTCGATACCTCGACATAAGTCGGCCGCTTCGCCTGCGCCGGCAGGCCGCCGTCACGCTCGCCGGAAAGTTTGTCTGATTCCATTTGTCGCCCATGACCACACAAAAAGCGTTTGTCTGCCGTTTTGATTTGCCCAGCGATTGTATATGACATCCCCGCCCCGTCAAACGCTTAAGGAAAAGTCTGCGGAATCAGCGGGTTGAAATCGGGTAAACACCAACACCACACAATCTCTTTTTGATTGCACACAAAAAATTACTGTGTGATTCTTGATCGCAACTTTGTGTGAACCTTGTGGACCGGAGGGGAAGCGTCATGGCGAACGTCGCCATCGTGGGTGCGGGCTTCATCGGGCTCGGCGCGGCGGCATGGCTGCAGCGCGACGGGCATCGCGTGACGCTGTTCGATCCGGCCGGCGTCGGCGAGGGTGCATCGTTCGGCAATGCCGCGACGTTCGCGCCGTACGGCTGCGTGCCGGTGAACGGGCCGTCCGTGTTCCGCGAGCTGCCGCACTTCCTGTTCGCCGCCGACAGCCCGCTGCGTATCCGCTGGCCGTACCTGCTGCACGGCGCACCGTGGCTCGCGCGGTTCCTGCTCGCATCGACGCCCGCGCGCCACGCACGCAGCGCGAGCGCGCTGGCCGCCCTGTTGTCGCGCGCCGCCGACGGTTATGCGCCGCTGCTCGCTTCGCCGCGGCTCGCGGCGTTCGTGCGGCCGCGCGAATGCCTGTACCTGTACGCGCGGCAGGCGTCGTTCGATGCCGCGCAACCGTCGCTCGCGTTGCGACGCCGGCTCGGCGTGCCGTTCGAGACGCTCGACGCGGGCGCGATCCGCGCGCTCGAACCCGCGCTCGCGCCTATCTTCGCGCGCGGCGTGCTGTTCGTCGGCAGCTGGCATTTCTCCGATCCGCACGGCTTTCTCGGCGCGTTGTTCGCGCACCTTTCCGCCGGCGGCGCGACGCTCGATCGCGCGCGCGTCGAGCGCATCACGCCTGCCGGCGATACCGTGAACGTGCAGGCGGGCGGGACGGTCCGCGCGTTCGATCACGTCGTCGTCGCCGCGGGCGCCCGCTCGCGCGAATTCGCGGCCGCATGCGGCGATGCGGTGCCGCTCGACACCGAGCGCGGTTATCACGTGCAGTTCGGCGCGCCCGGAGAGCGCGTCACGCGGCCGGTCGGCTGGGCCGAACGCGGCTTCTACATGACGCCGCTCGACGAAGGGCTGCGCGCGGCCGGCACCGTCGAGCTCGGCGGCTTCGACGCGCCGATGAACCCGTCGCTCGTCGCGCTGCTCACGCGGTCCGCGCGCGAAGCCGTGCCGTCGCTCGGCGCGCCGACGCGCAACTGGCTCGGCTTCCGGCCGACGCTGCCCGACGGCGTGCCCGTCATCGGCCACGCACGCGGCAGTGCGCGCGTGATCCATGCATTCGGTCATCAGCATCTCGGCGTGACGCTCGCCGGCATCACCGGACAGCTCGTCGCCGACCTCGTCGCCCGGCGCGCTCCGCCGCTGGACCTCGCGCCGTACCGGGCCGCGCGATTCTGACGCGCGCCACGCCCCCTTCCACCCACGCAAGGAGAAGCATCATGAATCGTCGTCACTGGCTGGTATGGCTGGCCGTCTGCTCGATCGGCACGGTCGCGGGGTCGGCGCTCGCAGCCGACCCGGAAACCGTCAAGATCGGCTTCGCCGGCCCGCTGACGGGGCCGGTCGCGCGCGTCGGCAAGGATCTGCAATACGGGGCGCAGCTCGCCCTCGACGAGGAGAACGCAAAGTATCCGACCATCGGCGGCAAGCCGGTGCGCTTCGTGCTCGACGTGCAGGACGACCAGGCCGATCCGCGCATCGCGATCCAGGTCGCACAGAAGCTCGTCGACGACGGCGTGGTCGGCGTGATCGGCCACTACAATTCCGGCTGCAGCATTCCCGCGTCGGCCGTCTACAAGCAGGCGAACGTCGCGATGATCACTCCCGGCTCGACCAATCCGCAGCTGACGATGCAGGGCTTCAAGAACGTGTTCCGCACGATGGGGCACGACGGCGTCGGCGGCGTGGTGGCCGGCCGCTTCGCGGTCGAGCAGTTGAAGGCGAAGCGGATCGGCATCATCGACGATCGCACCGCGTTCGGCCAGGGCCTCGCCGACGCATTCGAGAAAGGCGTGAAGGACGCGCACGGCAGCATCGTCGGCCGCGAATACACGAACGACAAGGCCGTCGATTTCCGCGGCATCCTGACGACGATGAAGAGCAACAACGTCGACCTGCTGTTCTTCGGCGGGCTCGACGAACAGGGGGCGATGCTCGTCAAGCAGATGCGCTCGCTCGGCATCCGTGCGCAGCTGTTCGGCGCCGGCGCATTGAAAAGCAACGCATTCCTGAAGATCGCCGGCAACGCGGGCGAAGGCACGCAGGATCTGGAGCCCGGCCCCGCGCTCGACAAGCTGCCGTCGGCCGTCGCGTTCGCGCAGCGCTACAAGGCGCGCTTCAACCAGGACGTCGAGCTGTATGCGCCGTTCGCCTACGATGCGGCGCTCGCGATGATCGCGGCGGTCCGCAAGGCCGATTCGCTCGATCGCGGCAAGATCGTCGCGAGCCTGCCGGGTGTGGCGGTGACCGGGGTGACCGGCAAGATCTCGTTCGACGAGCGCGGCGACCTGATCAAGCCGCCATACACGCTGTTCCGCGTCGAACAGGGGCAGTGGCACAGCATTCGCACGGTCGGCGGCGCGTCGAACTGATCGACGCCGGGCAGCCGGCGGCGGGCGGCGTCACCGCGCCGCCTGCTGCCGCTGCACCTCCTGCGCTTTCATCTGCAGATACGCGCTCCGCTCGACTTCGTGCAGTTGCTGCGGATACTGCTCGGTGGCATCGAACCAGCGCGCGAGGCGCTGGTCGAGCGGCTTGTCGAGCGTCGCGAGATACGTGTCGATCGCAAGGTAATAGCGCATCGTGTTGCGCTCCAGCAGCCCGCGCACGCCGCCGACGTATTGCGGCTGCGCGGCCGATGCACCGACGTTCGTGAACCCGACCTTGTCGCTGCCGACCGTCGCGAGGTAGGTCTTCATCGCCATCCGGCCGACCGTGCCGAAACCATACGAATACGTGAGGTGAAGGAACGTGCGCGACGCGCCGACCGGCACGGCCTCCAGCGCGATCCGGTAATCCTTCGTGCCCATCGGGCCGCTGTCGGCGGCCAGATCGACCTGGAAGTAGTCGGGCGTCGCGGCCGCCACGCGATAGCGGAACTGCACGCGATAGGTGTCCGACAGCTTCTGCTGGATCTTGCGGCCGAGGTTCACGTCGAGCACCGGCCCGTTGCCGCCGCTCGACGCATGACAGTATTTCGTGTTCAGGTGCAGGATCAGCACCGCGCACCAGTTCGCGGGGCCCTGCGCGGCATCGTCGAGCTGGCCGCTCACGACCGCGAACGGATAGTCGACCACCGCGTAGATGTCGCCCTTCAGCGACGACGACGCCTCCGCCGACTCGAGGTACAACGGCCGGTGAAACGCGTTGTCCTTCAGTTGCGCGCCGAGGCTGCGATAACGATCGAGCAACGCGGCCGCGCCGTTCGCGCCATCGGCGCCGAACGACAGCGCGCTCCAGCCGACGCACAGCGCCGCGACGCACGCGTGCCAGACGCGGCGGGCACGCCACGTGCCGCGCGAATGTCCGGATGTCTCCATTCTTGTACTCCCTGCCGCGCGATGGGCGCGCGCCTGTGTCACAGAATACGCCTGCATTCCGCGCGCTGCCGCTATCGGTTCCGCTTCACCGGCATCGGCAACTGCGCGGCGGTGATCCGGATCAGCGCGGCCAGCCACTCGCGGTCGTCCCAGCGATCGCCGGGGATGACGAGGTGCGGCTTCGCGGCCGGATACGGCGGCGCCTCTTCGCAGGCGCCGAGATACGCGCGTCCTTCCGGTGTCGGCTTGACGAACAGCCGGTCGTCGCAGACGAGCGCGACCATCCTGCCGTCGCAATAGATGCCGTATTCCCCGAACATCTTGCGCGCCGATACCGTACCGGCCGCCGCGCTCTGCTCGACGATGAAATCGACCGTGCCCTGGCTCGATGCCATGCGCTGCTCCTTGCAAAAAAAAATTATGACCGCAGCGTACACCGACCGTTCCGTTGCCTCGGCGGATACGCCGTGGCGCGTCATCCATTCGTCGACGGAAAGCGTGTTCGGTCATGGACCGGCGTTCCCGGCCGGCCGTCTCCTGACACAGCTGACAGTTACATCGCGGCGCGATGAATCGTCCAATGGCGCTTCACGAAAATCCGGCCTCGATCGTATGTCGGGCGCGACGCGCCGGCGATCAGGCCGCACAATGAAGCATCACGAATCACGACGAGGATGTCGATGAGCGTACCCGCCAACCTTCCCGCATGGCTCGGGCAAGCCTACGAACGATGCCGGTCTCTCGTCCCCGGCGCGATGCGGCGCGAGACGGTTCCGGTCGACGACGCCGCATGGCGCGTCACGGCTGAAGACGTCATCGCCCCCGACGACGTTCCGTCCGTTCCGCTCGCCGCCTGCGACGGCTACGCGCTGCGCGCGGCCGATACCGCGACGGCCTCCCGCCGCGAACCCGTCGAGCTCGATTGCGAACTCCGGCTGGCCCCGCTGGCGTCGCGAACGGCCAGCCCGGCCGCCCGCGCACTCGACGCACGGCAAGCGGCCGGCATTCCGGCCTACGTCGCGATGCCGGCGCACGCCGACGCGGTTGCGCCGAAGGCCGAGCATCGATGGATCGACGGGAACGCGGGCGCACGCCTGCGCTTCCATGCGCCGCTCGCGGCCGGACAGCACGTGATCGCCGTCGGCAGCGAATTCCGGAAAGGACAGGTGCTGCTCGCGAAAGGGATGCGGATCACGCCCGCACGGCTGGCGGGGCTGATAGCCGCGGGCGTGCGCGACGTCGTCGTCACGAAGCGGCCGCGGATCGGCGTCGTGATCGCGGGGTACGACGTGGTGCCGCCGGGCCATGCACGCGAGCCCTGGCAGCGATTCGACTCGCTGGGTCCGTATCTCCGCGCGGTACTGCGGCAATGGGGATACGCGGTGCCGGCCGCGGAAACCCTGCCGTTGCCCTCGTCGTTTCCGTGCTCGCCCGATACGGAACGCGACGAAAGCGCGTTCAAGCAACAGCTGGGCGCGCTTTCCGGGCGCTACGACCTGATTGTCGGCGCCGGATTGCCGGCGAGCGCGCCGTTCGAGATGCGAGGCCTGAATGCGCAGACGGTCTACGCGAACGATCGCGAGACGATCCGGATCAGGCAGACACCCGGCGAGCGGTTCAATGTCGGGCGAAGCGACGACCGTTCGCCGCCGACGAAGTGGACCGTGCAATCCACCCGGCCGGACGGCGTCGTCTACCGAACGGAAACATGCGTCGGTTACGACCAGGCCGTGCTGGTCAATCTGCCCGGCCATGCGAGCGGCGTCGCCGTGCTGATGCACACGATCGTTCCGCACGTGCTCGACCTGCTGGAACATGTTGCGGCGCCGGGCCCTTGCTGGGAAACCGCGCCGACCGCGCACGACATCGAACCCGATGCCGAATGCAACGGGATGCGATGGGGCTGCCTGTCCGCCACCGAACGCGGCGAATCGCGAGTCCGCCTGCTGCCGTTCCAGGGCGACGGGCCGATTCGCGGTGTCGCCGAGGCCGATGCGCTCGTCGCGATCCCGGCGGGCGTCGAGGTACTGCCGGCCGGGACGCCCGTTCTGTTTCTGCGGCTGGACGGCACGGGCGCGCGCGCCTCGCACGCCGGCGTGACGCCGGACGAAACCGCGAACGTTCCGGCGCAACCGCGGCAGACCTCACCTTCTCCCGACGTACCGGTTGCCGGCCCCGCGACGCCTGATGTTCGCGAAGCGTGGCAACGCATCGAACGCGCGATCGCCGCTCATCCCGCCAGCTTGCCGGGCGGCCTGAACGGGCCGGCCGACGATCATGTGCTGGCCGAATTGCCTGCCGCACTGGGCGCGACGCTGCCCGACGACGTGATCGACAGCCTCCGGCTGCACGACGGGCAAGCCGATCCGGACGCCGTCTTCACCGAAAGCGATGCGCTGCTCGGCGCGCAGGAGATCGTCGCGCAATGGACGATCTGGCGGACACTCGTTTCCGGCGGCGATTTCGCCGGCATGACGTCGGAACCCGATGCCGGCGTCCGCGACGACTGGTACAACCTCAAGTGGATTCCGTTCACGCACGACGGCAGCGGCAATCATCTCTGCATCGACCTCGATCCCGCGCAAGGCGGCGTGAGCGGCCAGGTGATCCGCGTGTGGCACGACGACGAACTGCGTGAGCGCGTCGCATCGAGTTACGCGGAATGGCTTGCACGCGTGGCGGCGGAACGCGACGGCCCGGCCGCCGACTGACCGGCTCGCGCAAACGGGTGCAAACGGGTGCAAACGGGCGCGAGCGCCGCCGCGCCATCCGCTTACTTGTCGGCCGCAAACGCGCTCGACATCTGCCGCGCGCGCTTCACGTCGTCGCCGTGCAGATAAATCGACGTCGTCGAGATCGACGCATGCCGCAGGTTGTCGCGCACGGTCGTCAGCTCGGCCCCGCGCGCAAGCGCGTGCGTCGCATGCGTATGCCGCATCCAGTGCGGGCTCGCCTGCCGCAGCTTCTGCGCGAGCGCCGGGTTATCGGCTTCGACGGCATCCGCCGTCTGCGCAAAGAAGCGCTGCATCACCTTCCACAGCCGCACGCTCGTGATCGCGGCCGCCTCGTCTTCCGCGAGACTCGCGATCAGCGGCGTATCGGGCCGCCAGCGCACCGGTGTGACCGGCAGCCGGCGCGCGACCAGATAGCGGTCGAGCGCCGTGCGCGCGAGCGGCGGCAGCGCGACGCGGGCGGCCTTGCTCCCCTTGCCGATCACCTTCAGCCACGCGTCGCCGTGCGCATCCGTCTCGATGCCGCCGAGCGTCGCGCCGACCAGCTCGCTCGCGCGCAGCCCGGTCGCATAGCCGAAATCGAGAATGAAGCGCAGCCGTTGCGCGGCGGCCGGCGTCCAGCCCGGCTGCGGCGCGCCGTCAGCCGCGCGCGTCCGGAACTCGAGGCCGTCGGCGATCGTGCGGACCAGCAGCCACTCGCCTTCGGTGAACGCATGCGACGTGTCGAGTGCGTTCGCGCCGCGCGTATCGCGCACCTTCACGCCCGCGAACGGATTCGCGAGCAGGTAGCGCTGCTCGATCAGCCAGCGGAACAACGCCCCGAGCACCGACAGCGTGTACGCCGCCGACCGCGCGGACAGCGCGCCCGAGAACGGCCGCCAGTCGGGCGCGCCGCGCGGCCGCACGGGCCCGACCCAGCGTTCGTGCGGTGTCGGGCGCCGGATGAACGCGCGATAGGCGACCGCATCCTCGGTCGTCAGCGACGACAGCGCGCGCCCGCGCTCGACGATGGCCCACAGGATCAGCCGTTCGGCTTCCTTGCGGTATGCACGCCGCGTCGCGGCCGATTCGTGCAGCGACAGCCACGCGTGCACGGCCGCGTAATCGTTGTCCGCGTCGAGCGTGCTGGTCGCGTGCGGCGCGCGGAACGTGCCGGCCGAGCCGTCGACCTCGTGCGGCAGCTTCAACTGCTCCCACGGCACGATGCTGCCGCGCGGCGTCGCGGCGATCAGCGCGCGCGCCCGCTCCGTCAGGTCGGGATGCTCGGCGAAAAATGCCTCGATGCGCCGCGCGCCGGCCACGCCGAGGCCCGCGATCGCGGTCCACCACTGGCGCCGGCGCGGAATGCGTACCGTCAGGTCGGCCAGCGTCGCGATGCCGTGCGCCCGCAGCGCGACGACCGCGCGCGCGGGCAGCCAGAGGCCGACGTCGTCGCTGATCTGCGGCAACGGCGCGCGCGCGTGACGCAGCAGGCCGATTGCTTCGGTCGCGGCCTTGGCCTCCCGCACACGCTCACCGTTGGGATGGCCGAGCCGTTCCGCGAGATCGGGGCGGCCGGCCAGCCGCGCGACGCGCACGAGGCGGCGGCGAATGGCGCCGATCACGCCGCGCGCGGACCGTCCTGCGCCGAGGCGATCGGGCAGGTAGCGTTCGACGGCCTGGCGCACGGTCATGCCCGCGTACCACGCACGCAGCGCGGCCAGTTCGTCGGCGTCGGGAAAGCCTGCGGGCGCAGGCGCGGCATCGGAGGAAGGCGGTGAAATGAGGCGCGGTTTCATGGGCGCCAGTTTGACAGAAGCGTGCGCGGCCGGGTACACGCGGCCGCGCGTCCCGGCGTCACTCCTCGCCTTTCGGCCCGGGATTGAGCATCACGACGAAGCCGGCCACGCCGACGATCAACGCGATCGCGCCGCCGCGCAGCGCCGTCGGGGTATCGAACAGCAAGCCCGTCACGACGGCCATCATCCCGGCGAGCGACACGAACACGGCGATCGCCGCGACGACGATGCGGTACTGGCGACGTATCATCGCGCGTCGTCCGCGTTACGCTGCCGCGGCAGCCGCCGGCTCGTCGGCATCGTCGCCGCGAATCAGCAGCACCGGACACTTCGCGCCGCGCACGAAGTGCTCGGCGACGCTACCGAGCAGCACGCGGCGGATACCGCGCCGCCCGTGCGTGCCGACCACCGCGAGATCGATGCCGCGTTCCTTCACGTAGCGCTGCAGGCGTTCCGCGATATCCTCGCCGATGCTCTCGGTCTCGACGAGTTCGGCCTCGCCCTTCGCGCCGGCCAGCGCGATGACCTGTTCGGCTTCGCGCAGCACCTTGCGCCCGTCGTCGCGGATTTCCTCGATGAGCGCGTGCGGATCGAAACGTCCCGCATACGTGAACAACACCGACTTGTCGACCACGTACACGGCGCTGACGTGCGCGCCGGCCGCCAGCGCCACCTTCACGGCCTCGGCCAGCGCCCGTTTCGACGAAGCGCTGCCGTCGACGGCCACCATGATCTTTTCGTACATACGAACCTCGCTGGGGTGAACGCCGCGCGCCCCCTCGCACGCGGCCATGTCACCATCATCGGCCGACGCGGGGGCCGGATATTGACGATCGTCAACCCCGGCCGGAACCGTGCATGCGGCAAACCGACGCGACGCAGGACCGGCCCCTTGCGTCGTCGGCAGCGCGGCGAACCGGGCGGACGACCGGCCCGCCGAGGGGCTTTCGAGCGGCCATCGCGCCGAAGGCGCTATCATCGGATGTGCGACTTTCGTCCGGCCCTTTTTTGCCGGCCCCACTTTCAACTCGCTCAACCGACATGACAACGACTACCGAACGCGTGGACGGCGCCGCCCAGCATCTCGTCGCCGCCCGCCATGCCGGCTCGCCCGGCCCGCTGCTGCCCGATGCGCTGCGCCCCGAGGACGTCGACACCGCGCTCGCGATCCAGCAGCGCGTGGCCGACCTGCTCGGCGAACCCGTCGGCGGATGGAAATGCGCGCTGCCGCCGCCCGACCGCGTGATCCTCGCGCCGATCTTCGCGTCGACGATCCGCGAAGCCGATGCGCCGTACCGCGTCGTCGGCGGTCCGATCGTGCGGATCGAACCGGAAATCGCATTCGTGCTCGACCGCGACCTGCCCACGCGCGCGCGGCCCTATGAAGAAAGCGACGTGCGCGCGGCGATCCGCGAAGTGCGCATCGTGCTCGAGGTGCTCGGCTGCCGCTACGCGGAGCCCGCGCGCGCGTCGAAGTTCGAGTTGCTGGCCGACGGGCAATTCAACCAGGGGCTGTGCGTCGGCCCGGTCGTGCCCGACGGGCTGAACGTGCCGCTCGAGACGCTGGCGCTGTCGTTCGAAGGCGCGCTGAACCGCACGATCGACGGCCGCCATCCGGACGGCGATCCGCTCAAGCCGCTGGTGTGGCTCGTCAATTTCCTCGCGGCGCGCGGCGAGGTGGTGCGCGCCGGGCAGATCGTGACGACCGGTTCGTATGCGGGTGCGATCGACGTGCCGCTCGGCGATGCGCTGACGGTTCGCTTCGGCGAGCTCGGCAGCCTGTCGGTGACGTTGACGGCGTGATCGATCCGGCGCGTGGCGGCAGGCGCACGGCGCCGTGCACCTGCCGCCCGCCGTGATACCGTTGCACAACGTCGCGCGTTCCGGCCCGAAGGCCGCCCCCCGCGAACCGCCTTTACGCCCTAACCCGCCATGTCGCTGACACCGCTGCCCGCCCTGCTCGACGAAACCCTGCGCATCGTCGCTCGTCGCTACCGGCTGCCGCCGCTCGACAGCGCAGCGTCGTTGACCGACGCCACGCCTCCGGCCACCGCCCTCGCGATCGTGATCGAGGAAGCGCGCCGGATGCGGGCGGACGGCGAGGCGCCCGGCACGGCATTGCGGCAGCGCTTCATCGATGCACTCGCGCGGATGATCCGCGACGCGATGGACCCTCGATCCGGCGATCCGTCGTTTCAGGCATCGGTACTGCGGCACGATGCGCCGAACGTGCGCGAATATGCGTCGCTGTCCGCGCACGCCGAGCAGGACCGGCGCGCGCTGTACTCGGCCGTCAATGCGATCGCGCACCCGGCCAAACTCGAACGCAGCGCCCAGACGTGGCAACGCGACGCGCTCGCGCGACTGCATGCGGCCGCCACCACGGCGTCGTGGGCCGACCTTCATGCGACGCTGCGGCAACTGCTCGCGCTGCCCGAGATGGCGACCGACACCGCTTTCGAGCAGGACATCGTCAAGCTGAAGGACAGCCCCGCGCTCGAACGCCTGTTGCATCTCGACAGGCTGGCTTCCGACGACGACGTCCGCCGCTACCGCGCGCTGTGGGTCCGCCAGGGGCCGCTCGAAGGCAGCACGATCGCGGTCGCGCAAGGCGTTGCCTCCCAGCAGCGCGGCGCGGCCGTCGAGGCGCTCGCGGCACAGGCGCTCGACGCATTGGCCGGCAGGCTCGAAGCGGTGGACGGGCAGCGGTCCTACCGGGTGGTCACGTCGATGCGCGTGCCGTCATCGATCCCCGGCCGCCACGACCGTGCCAAGACCGAGTGGGACGCGATCCTGCTCGAACGCGCACGAAGCGACGACGCGGCATCCGCATGGAACGTCCGCTTCCTCGTCGAAGCAAAAGCGTCCGCCGATGCCGCGACGACCGATCTGCCGCGGCTGCTGCGCGGCCTGAACCTGCTGGCGCAGGCCGATCCGGACACGGTCTACGCGTTCGAGACGCACCAGGGCACGGTGCGCGTGCATGGCGCGTCGCTGCGCGCGCTGACCACCGACGCCGCCGCGCTGCAACGGGAAGTGCTCTATTGCTGCGACGCCGCCGCGGACGCGACACCGCGCCTGCTGGGCGCCGGGAGCCGGATGCAGTTGCTGTCGGCGCAGGCGAGCCTCGAATACGCGAGCGCGCTCGCGCAGCAGCGCCCGGATGCCGATCCGGACGGCCTCGGCGTCATCTGGCACGCGCTGCTGACCGTGCCGCAATGGCACGCCGTGCTGCATCAGTATCCGTCGTTGCGGCAGGTGCGCGAACTGATGGTGGCGATCGACGACCTGCGGGCCGCGATCGGCGACGCCGACGACGGGGAGGTCGCCAGCAGCGTGTGCGCATGACCGACGAGCGGCCCGGTCCGCTCAGTGGGTGAGCACGCCGAACGGCAACGTCCACCCCGCCAGCCGGCCGCCGTCGGCCCATCGCGCGTCGGTTGCGCCGCAAGGCAGCAGCACCGGCGCGGCCGCGTACTCGAGCGTTTCCTTCGGCGTATGGCCGAACTCCGCCTTGAACAGCCGGTGGAAATACTTCTCGTCGGGGAGGCCGTGCGCCCAGGCGATCTCGGCAATGCGCCGGTGCCGGCGCTGCGGATCGCCCAGCACGTGGTAGGCATGACGCAGCCGCCTGCGCGTGATCCGCCGCATCACGCCGCCCTCCTCCTTGAACAACTGATAGAGCCGCGCCCGCGACACGCCGATGTCGCGGCAGATCCGCTCGGGCGTGAGGTCCGGCTCCAGCAGGTGCACGTCGATGTAGCGGCGCACCCGGTCGACCAGCGCATGGTCGATCGGGCCGCGCGCATCGCTCAACGCCTGCGCGGTGGGCGCCACGGCCGCGGCCAGCAGCAGCAACATCGACTGGACGACGCTCGGCACTTCGTGCGTGCGCAGGTTCGGCAGGTTCCGGAACAGCGACAGCATCTGGTCCGCGACCAGGCGGCCCACGCCGCTCGTCAGCGTCTGGCCGTGCGCTTGCGCCGCATGACCCGGCAACAGGTATCGGGGCACGACGAGGCTGATCACGTCGCCGGCGTCGACCCGACAGTCGTTGATCTGCGCGACATCGTAGACGAACAGATCGCCGGCGCGCTTGACCAGCTCGGGGCCGCCCGTATGACTCGCGAGCCGCCCGCCGAGCAGCAGCGTGAAGCGGATCGAATCCTGCCCGTCGAGGCGGATGCGCCGCGGCGTCCTGCGAACCGTATAGGTCGGCGCGCGCGAGCGCCATTGCCGGCCCGACAGGATCAGCGGGCCGATTGCCGCGCCGCTCGCCTCCGCGTCGAACGGGCCAAGCCCGCCGTCGTCATCGAGCCGGTAATCGCACAGCATGTCCTTGACCCAGACGTGGAACCGGTCCGGCTCGGGATAGTCGATCGTGCGAAACTTGAAAACAGGGACGAATGCCGCTTGATCCATGACAGTTTTTTATCGAACCGGTGGAAAAGGAGGAATCGGTTCGTCGATTATCGGACCAAATTGCGCCGGCGCAAGGCCGACGCGGCCATTCGTCCATTCAAGCGGTCGGCCGGCGCCCGCTGACGGGCGCCGTCGTCACCGCGGCCATCAGCGTTGCGGATGGCATTCCCAGTTGTTGTACGTCGGCCGATCGAGCGGCGTGAGCCCCGGAATCATGAACACCGTGCAGCCGAAACGCCGCCCCTTGCCGGTCGTCGCGTCGTAACTCACCTTCTGGCCGCCCAGCCCGTCCTTTTTCGCGTACTGCACGTTGGCGATGGTGATCTCGTCCGACGACGCGAGCCCGAGCGTCTTCGCGGTCGACGTCTGGACGTCGACCATGTTCATCTGCGTCGTGCCGCATGCGGACAGCACGAGGGCGGCGACCGTGACGCCCAAGGCGGTCCCGACGGTGCAATGCAAGGTTCTTTTCATGTTTTCTCCTTCAAATTCGTGGCGCGAACCCGTTACGAGCCCGGTGTGTAAAAACTTGCCTGCACCTGGCTGCCGACGCTCGGGACATACGACAGCCACGCCAGCGCCATCGCCCCCGTCGCGTTGACGGCCAGCGCCGGCCACGATGCGCTCTGTGCCGCCACCGTCGACGCGCTCCATGCGCCCTTCCGGTAGCTGGCCGCGATGACGGCCGATGCCCCCGGCAAGCCGGTGTCCTGCCAGGCGGCCGTCACGTTGCCGGCCGCATCGATCACGAGCGGCGGGTACTGGCCTGCCGCGCCGTTCAGGTGTTCAGTCAGCCGCTGCAGCGGCCCCCAGTTCCCGCTCGCATCGGACACGCTCACCTGCAGCGCCGCGCCGCCTTCCGCCCACATCGCGGCGGCCACGCCGTTGTCGTTGACGGTCAGCATCGGCGTCGCGATGAACCCCGTCGGCTCGACGATCGCCGGCGAAACGGGCTGCGCGGGCTGCCACCCGGTTCCGGACACATAGCGTTGCGACATCGTGGCGGTGTAGATCTTCCCGTTCGTCACGTCGATCTGCCCCCAGAGCAGCGTGATGTTGCCCTTCGCGTCCATGCCGGCCACCGGCGAGATGATCGTCGTGAACAGGCTCGTGTTCGACACGGCCTGGTTCACGTTGGTCCAGCCGTTGGTCGCGTCGTACGTGGCCGTCCACAGCGCCGAGTGCGTATGGTTGGTCTGCCGCCACGCGAGCACGGCACGGCCGGACGCCAGCACCGAGATCATCGGCCGCACGTTGTCGGTGTCGCCGGTCACCGCACCCGGCCCGGTCTGCACCGGCATCTGGATCACCGCCGCCGGCGACCACTGGCCGGCCGGGGTGTAGCGCGACCACGCGATACGCGTATCGAGCAGGCTGATTGACTGCGTCCACGCGACGAGCGCGTTGCCCTGGCTGTCGATCCCGGCCGAATAGGTCGAACCCGCCACGTCCGGCACCAGTTCGAATGCCGCGCCCCATCCGCCGGCCGGGCTGTACGGGCGCGCCCACAGCGCGTACGTGTTGGGGCCCGGTTTCCATTCGGTCCAGAATGCGACGGCCTGCCCGCTCGCGTTGCCGACCAGCTGCGGCGGGCTCGAACTCGTCGTGTTCATCGAATGCGAGCCGTCGCCCGTGTCGAGCCGCGTCGCGCTGCCCCAGCCCGAGCCCGCGACATAGCGCGCGCCCCACATCTCGTTGCCGTTCGCGCCGGCGGGCCCGTTGGTCATCCAGGTCGCAAGCGCGTTGCCGCTCGCGTCGATCGTCACGCTGGGCTCGCCCTCCGGCCCCTTGCCGTCGACCGCCGCGGCCTGCGACCAGCCGGCCTGCGGTTGCGCGGTCCCGCCGCCCGTCGGGCCGCCGCTTGCACCGCCGCCACTCGAACCGCCGCCGGGCGAGGTCGAACCGGAAGGAGAACCGGGCGTGTTCGGTGTCGACAGCGACGCGCCGCCGTTCGGCGCGACGTCGTCGCCGCCGCATGCAGTCAGCGCGAGCGCGGCTGCCATGACCATCCATGTAATGGGTTTCATCGGAATCCTCTTGTTTTCATTTGCCGGCGCACGCGCGTCTGCGATGCGGAGAAACACGCATCGCACCGCCCGAAAGATTGATAAGCAATACTATTTAAAAGGCATGGAAACCGGCATTCGTTCGCGCCCCTGTCATGATCGAAGCCGTCGTTAGGATCGGTGCGAACGCCGCTTTCGGCAGACGGCCCCCCCGTCGGGCAGCGAGGACGACGACAGGTCGTCTACCGTCGGATGTCCGTCACTGCCGGCTGCATCTTAATTCAGGCAGTCCCGATTCAAGGTGGCGTTGCGTCCACACTGGGTGGACTTCCGTTTCACCCGGCGGCGATCGACGCGACCGGCCTGCGCGTGCCGGCAACCGTTACCGGCCGTGAGGTACGATACGCGCCGGGGCGACGCGCCCCGCCTGAGAGACCCGGCCATCGCGGCCCCCTACCCAGCACAAGAAAAATGCCAAGCAACCCATTGCTGCACCGAAACCTGTTCGCCGCGCTGGCGGCCAGCCTGCTCTGGATTCCGGCCGCCCACGCCAGCGGGGACGACGGCTGCTATGCGCCGACCACGCTCCGGCAATCCGGCTACTCGTGCGCCAACCTGCCGATGCTGAGCCCCGCCAACGACACGCGCGTCAACGCGATGCTGATGATGGTCGACAGCGCCAGGGTCGCGCAGGTGTTTCCGGACCCGAAGACCATCCCGGCGAAAGACCGGATCAATCAGATCATCGTGCCGTTCCCGATGGACTTCTCCGGATGGATCTATATCGGCCAGAAGGAACCGGAGAAAACCGGTGGCACGCCGGACGCCGATGCCTCGTCGAACCGGTATGCCGACGGCGAAGGCAGCATCTGCCGCAGCATGAACGCAGGCGCCGATGCGTTCAACGACGCACTGACCGGCGCCGGCGGCCTCCCCGCCGACGAAGCCGTGCGGCTGCGCACGGCACGCGCCGACATCGCGCAGAAGACCTGTGCCGCCGGCGGCGCGAGCGCCGTCTGGACGAAGCCGCCGGTCAAGTCGCCGCTCGGCCAGCAGTTCGCCGCGTACCTCGACGGCACGAACGCGTTCTACCGCGCCGACTTTCTCACCGCGACCCGGTCTTTCGCGCAGGCGTCGCACAGTGCGAACCCGTGGCTGAAGGAAACCGGCCTCTACATGGCCGGGCGCGCGCAGCTGAACGCCGCGCAGGCCAACGTGTTCGACAACGACAGCCCGACGCCGACGCGGGCGCGCGTGACGAAGGTGTCGCTCGACGCCGCGAATACGGTGTTTCGCACCTACCTGAAGGTGTATCCGCAGGGGCGCTACGCGGTGTCCGCGACGGGGCTGTTGCGACGGGTCGCGTGGCTCGGCGGGAACGTGACGCAGCAGGCCGATCTTTACGGCCACGCGCTCGCGCGCTGGTCGCCGGCGACGTCGAACGTGCCGCTGATGCAGCTGGCGAACGAACTCGACAGCAAGCTGCTGTTCGGACCGGATTTCGACGCGCGCCAGATCCAGTCGCCGACCGTGCTCGCGACCGTCGACCTGATGCGCATGCGCGTGTCGGACAGCGGCGATTCGAGCAGCAGCAAGCCGATCACGCTGGACGAGTTGCAGGCGCAGAAGCCGCGCTTCGCGAACGCGCCCGTGCTGTACGACTATCTGCTCGCGACCTGGTACGTGCAGATCGGGCACAAGCCGGAGGCCGCGCTCGAATTGCTGCCGCAGACGCCCGCCGCGCCGCTCGACTACTTCGGCCTGAGCCAGCAGGCGCTGCGCGCGTTCGCGCTGGAAGACAGCGGCCAGAGCGACAAGGCACGCCAGCTGTGGCGCGACCTGATCCCGCTCGCGAAATTCCGCTTCCAGCGCGAAGCGCTCGAACTCGCGCTCGCGATCAACCTGGAGCAGGCCGGGCTCGTCAACGACGTGTTCGCCGACGATTCGCTCGTGCAGAACGTTGCGATTCGCGCGGTCCTGCTGAGGCGCGCGGCCAATGCGGACCTGCTGCGCGCACAGGCGCAAAACCCGGCGGCCGGCGCCGCGCTGCGCGACGCCGCGCTGTACACGCTGCTGTACAAGGAGCTCACGCGCTCGCACTACGCGGAGTTCATCGCCGATACCGCGCTGGTGTCGGGCACGCCGGCCGACCCGCTGAAGCCGTTCGTCGCGGCCGGCCCGCGGAAAGACGACGGCTACACGTGCCCGTCCGCGCGCGACATCGCGACGGTACTCCAGCAGAATCCCGCCGACGCGAAAGGGTTGAACTGTCTCGCCGATTTCGTGCGACTCAATCCGCTCGAGGCCAACCTCGAGGGCGATGCTTCGCCGTGGGCGCGTTACGCGCCGCCGTCGAGCACCCCGCGCACGGCGCCGCCGACCCTCGGCAACGCGCCGTCGCAGTTCGCCGGCAAGCCGTACGAGCGGATGTCGAGCTATGTGACGGTGATGGCCGATGCGCAGGCGAACCCGAACGACCGCGCCTACGCGTTCTACCGCGCGATCAAGTGCTATGCGCCGTCGGGCAGCAACGAATGCGGCGGCAAGGAAGTGCCGAAGAATACGCGCAAGCGCTGGTTCGATACGCTGAAGACCGCCTATCCGGGCAGCCCGTGGGCGCAGAAGCTCCGCTACTACTGGTGAGCGCCGCATGACGCGCATCGCGTGCGTCGCGCTGCTGCTGGCCGCGCGCGTCGCGCTGGGCGGCACCGTCGACGCCGCCCGGTACGACGCGTTCTGGCTGTGGGCGGGCGTGAAGCCGCAGGCGGTCGTGCGCGACGCGCGCACCGTCTACGTGCTGCAAGGGCAGATCGAGGCGGCGCCGCGCGACGAATCGCAAGTCCGCGTGATCGCGCAGGGCGTCGCGCTGCCGCCGGCGCCCCGCGCACGCGTGTGGCTCGTCTATCGTGCGCACACGCTGCGCTGGACGCCGCGCGTGACGCAGATCATGCTCGCGCAGCTCGAGCGCTGGCGCGCGTCGGGCCGCACGATCACCGGCATCCAGATCGACTTCGACGCGCGCACGCGCCATCTGCAGGATTACCTCGAATTCCTGCGGACGCTGCGCGCGAGCCTGCCCGCCGATTGCCGGCTGAGCATCACGGGGCTGCTCGACTGGAGCAGCCGCATCGATACCGACCAGGTCAACCAGCTCAGGGGCATCGTCGACGAAGTGGTCGTGCAGACCTACCAGGGGCGCAGCACGATTCGCGACTATGCGGACTACCTGCCGCGCGTCGCGCGGCTGCAGCTGCCGTTTCGCATCGGCGTGATCCAGGGCGGCGAGTGGGACGCGCCGCCGTACCTCGCGTCGAATCCGTGGTTTCGCGGCTACGTCGTGTTCCTGCGCAACGGCTAGCGGCCGGAACCGGGCCGGCCCGCCTGCCGTCGCTCCTCACGCGTGATCGCGAACGCGGCGCCGGTCACGCAGATCGCCAATGTCCTACGCGGCACGCGCGATCGTGCCGGCGAGCCCCGCGAGCGCGATCACGAGCAGCGCGAACGCCGATGCCGCGGTGATCCAGCGCTGCTTCCGGTGAAGCAGCGGATGATTGATCGCGGCCATGTAGCCGGTCAGGATCGTGAAATCGACCGCGATCCACAGCGCGGCCAGGATCGCCAGGCTCACGCGCGAATCCGGCGTGATCGCGACGAACTGCGGAAAGAACGCGACGAAGAACAGCAGGTCCTTCGGATTCGCGATGCCGACGAGAAAGCCGCGCACGACGCCTGGCAAGCCGCGCGGCCGCGGTTCCCGTTGGGCGCGCGCGTCATCGTCGCCGCCGCGCATGCGGCCGGTGCGCCATTCGCCGAGCAAGCTGCGGATCGCCAGCACCGCAATGAACACGCAACCGATCACGTGCAGCCCGTCGAGCAGGCGATCGCTGACGAGCACGACGCCGAACACCATCAGCATCGCGCCCGCGATCATCACGAGGCTCGCGGCATTCGCGCCCACCGCGGTCAGCATGCCCTGGCGGAAACCGCGTCGCGCCACGGTGCCCGTCACGAGCATGACGACCGGGCCGGGCGTCGCGATGAGCAGCACGATCGCGGCAAGATAGGCGAACAGCAGCGGGTAATGGAGTGACATGACAAAAAGTTGTTCTACCGTTCGACGTGCGAGCCGGTCACGGTGGCATCATGGAAGCCCGGCATACCGAATTTCGCCTTTCCCGGAGTATCACGCGTCCGGGACACTGACGAAAAGCGGAAAATCCTGCCGCATGACATGAGTTTTATTCATATTCGAAACCCATGAAGGCCAAACCGCTTCCCCCTGTCTACGCACTGCGCGCATTCGAAAGCGCCGCGCGCACCGGCTCGTTTACGCTGGCCGCCGAGGAACTGAGCCTGACGCAGAGCGCGGTCAGCAAGCACGTGAAGACGCTCGAGGCCTACTTCGGCCGGAAGCTGTTCGTCCGGCGCGGGCCGAAGATGACCGTGACGGCGGAAGCGCACATCCTCGCGTCGGGCTTGCGGCGCGGCTTCCGGCAGGTCGAGGAAGCGTGCATGCTGTTCCGGACGCAGCGCGACGTGCTGCGGCTCAAGGCGCCGTCGACGCTCACGATGCGCTGGCTGCTCGACGCACTCGCCGCGTTTCGCGCCACGCGGCCGGCCTTCGAAGTGCAGATCGCGAGCGTGTGGATGGATGTCGATACCGTCGATTTCTTCAGCGAATCCTACGATTGCGCGATCCTGCTCGGCGCCGGCGGGTTCGGCGAAAGCACGCATTGCGTGAAGCTGTTCGACGAGTGGCTGATTCCGGTGTGCTCGCGCGCGACCGCGACGGTCGCACGAGCGAACCCGTCCGCGTGCGAGCTGATCCACCCGTCGCCCGACCGGCGCGACTGGCGCCGCTGGCTCCAGGGCAGCGGCCACGCTCTGGACGTCGACATCACGCGCGGGCAGGTGTTCGACATGCTCGAACAGGGGATGGCGGCGGCGATCGCCGGCCACGGGATTTCGATCGGCGACCTCGCGCTGTGCGCGAAGGCGATCGACGAGAAGCAGCTCGTGCTGCCGTTCAAGACGGCCGTCGGCACCGGCGACGCGTACTACCTCGTCTGGCCGGAAGACTCCGGCAAGGCCGCGCAGGTGCGCGAACTGCATGCGTTTCTGGCCGCCCGGATGCCGCGCCTCGCGCATCCGGGCGTCCGCTTCAACGGGGTGGGCTGAAACGCGCGGCCGGCCATCGCGCCGCCCCGTTCAACGGGGGCGACGGATCGCCAGCCGCGCATCGCGACGCCGCCCGCCGCAGGCAGGCGTGCGCCGGACGTCGTTATGCCTGCACGAACGCCAGCAGGTCGGCGTTCAGGACGTCCGCATTGACCGTCAGCATTCCGTGCGAATAACCCGGGTAGGTTTTCAGCGTGCCGTTCTTCAGCAGCTTGACCGACTTCAGCGCGGCATCCGCGATCGGCACGATCTGGTCGTCTTCACCGTGCAGCACGAGCGTCGGGACGGAAATCGACTTCAGGTCGTCGGTCTGGTCCGTTTCCGAGAACGCCTTGATGCCGTCGTAGTGCGCCTTCGCGCTGCCTTCCATGCCCTGGCGCCACCAGTTGCGGATCACGCCCTGATGCACGGTTGCGCCTTCCCGGTTGAACCCGTAGAACGGGCCGCTCGGCACGTCGAGGAAAAACTGCGCGCGATTGTCGGCGAGCGCTTTCCGGAAACCGTCGAACACCTCGATCGGCAGGCCTTCGGGGTTCGATGCGGTTTTCAGCATCAGCGGCGGCACCGCGCTCACCAGCACGGCCTTCGCGACCCGGCCGGCCGGCTCGCCGTGCTTCGCGACATAGCGCGCGACTTCGCCGCCGCCGGTCGAATGACCGATATGCACCGCATTGCGCAGGTCGAGCGCCTCGACGACCGCGAATGCATCCGCGGCGTAATGATCCATGTCGTGGCCGTCCGAGACCTGCGCCGAGCGGCCATGGCCGCGCCGGTCGTGCGCGATCACGCGATAGCCCTTCTGCACGAAGAAGAGCAACTGCGCATCCCAGTCATCGCTGGACAACGGCCAGCCATGGTGGAACACGATGGGCTGCGCATCCTTCGGGCCCCAGTCCTTGTAAAAGATCTCGACGTGATCCTTCGTGGTGACGTATGGCATCGCGATGACTCCTGTGAGGTGAATGAACGTGGCGCACTGGCCGACGACCATTATCGGGGATTATTGTGAAACCCGATTCGACGGTGACATGCCCGGGCCAATCATCCACCCGCAGGAAGCGAACGCGCCGTTTTGCCCCGCGCACCGCGCGCGTCAGCCGTCCGTCGAGACCGTCACGGCCTCCCACGCGCGGATTTCGTCGTCCAGCGCCGACAGCTTGTTGCGCACCAGCCGCAGCGCATCGCTGCCGAGCAACAAATGCGCGGGCGGGTGGTCGGCGCCGATGACGGCGAGCATCGCCCGCGCGGCCTTCGCGGGATCGCCCAACTGCTTGCCGCTCTTTTCCTCGCGCGCCTGGCGGATCGGGTCGAACAGCGCGTCGTAGTCGGCGATCGAGCGCGGCGTGCGCGCCATCGAGCGGCCGGCCCAGTCGGTGCGGAACGATCCCGGCGCCACGGCCGTCACCGCGATGCCGAACGGCTCGAGCTCCTTGCCGAGCGATTCGGAAATGCCTTCCAGCGCAAATTTGCTGCCGCAGTAGTAGGCGATGCCCGGCATCGTGATGTGGCCGCCCATCGACGTGATGTTCAGGATGCGGCCGCGCCGGCGTTCGCGCATGAACGGCACGACCGCCTTCATCATCGCGACGGCGCCGAACACGTTGACGTCGAACTGCCGGCGCATCTCCGCGAGCGGCGCTTCTTCCATGATCCCTTCGTGCCCATAGCCCGCGTTGTTCACCAGCACGTCGACGGGCCCGACGTTCGCCTCGATGTCCGCGACGACGCCGTCGATGCGATCGGAGTCGGTCACGTCGAGCACGCGTGCGACCGCCGCATGCGCGGACAGCGCCTCGAATTCCCGTGCCGCCTGCGCGCTGCGCACGGTGCCGACCACCGTGTGACCGGCCGCCAGCGCCTCCTGCGCCAGCGCGCGACCGAATCCGCTGCTGACGCCCGTGATGAGCATGATGTTGCCGGATGCCATGTGTGCTTCTCCCGAATGTCGATTGAAGCATGCATACTAGTCTGACGATCGATGTCGATTAAGCCCGATTCCGCTGATTTTCTTGCACAAAACTATGAGCGACGCCCCAACCTCCGCCCGATATCCGTCGCTGTCGCCGCGCGACCGGAAACGCCTGGTGACGCTGCTGCGCACGCTGGCGCCCGACGAAGGCTACAACCTGACGGCGCTGCCGAGCGTGCGCATCCTGCGCTCGAACCGCGCGCTGTCGCGCACGCCGGTGCTGTACGACCCCGGCATCGTGATCGTGTGCCAGGGCTCCAAGTGCGGCTACTTCGGCGGCGAGCGCTATCTGTACGACGAACACCATTACCTGGCCGTGTCGGTGCCCGTCCCGTTCAGCATGGAAACCGACGCCACGCCCGAGCGCCCGCTGCTCGCGCTGTACCTGCACCTCGATTTCACGCTGGCCGCCGAACTCGCCGCGCAGATCGACCGCGAAGGCAGCGCGGAACCCGTGCACGCACCGAGAAGCATGATGTCGACGCCGATGGACGAAGCGATGCACGCGTCGGTGCTGCGTTTCGTCGAGGCGATGCACCGGCCGCTCGACGCCGCGATACTCGGCCCGGCGCTGCTGCGCGAACTGTATTTCCGCGTGCTCACCGGCGCCCAGGGCAGCGCGATGCGCGGCGCGCTGGCGATGCGCGGACAGTTCGGCCGGATCGGGCGGTCGTTACGCGTGATCCATGCCGACTACGCGCAGCCGCTCGACGTGTCGCGACTGGCCGACGCGGCCGGCATGAGCGTGCCGAGTTTTCACAGTCACTTCAAGGCGATCACGCAGGTGTCGCCGATGCAATACCTGAAGTCGACGCGCCTGCATCAGGCGCGCCTGTTGATGGTGCGTCAGGACCTGACGGCGGAGGCCGCCGGTTATGCGGTCGGTTATACGAGCCCGTCGCAGTTCAGCCGGGAATTCAAGCGTCTGTTCGGCCTGACGCCGGCGCAGGAGACGCGGCGCATGCGCGACAGCTTCGCGATTCCGGATGCATTCGACGATGCGGTGTTCGTGTCGTCGCATTGATCGACACCGGAACCCGGCGCGACGCAGGCGCTCATCGATCGGCGTCGAGCACCAGGCCGGCCAGCGACTTCAGGATGAACGCGGTCACGCCCCAGATGTCCTGCGGCTGATCGGCCCAGTACCAGCCGCCCGCGCGTTCGCCGTCGACGTATTGCCGCGGCAGCGCCGGATTCAGCAGCGCGGAAAACGGAAACTCGAAGATTGCCTCGACTTCGGCCGGCGCGGCCTCCCAGGCGGCGGCTTCCGGCACGATGCCGACCACCGGAAAAATCGCGTGACGACGCTTTCGGGTGCGATGGATCGGCATGCATCCGACCACCTGCACCGCGCCGGGATCGAGGGCGATTTCCTCGAACGCCTCGCGCAGCGCCGTCGCGCCGATACCGGCATCGGACGCCGCCGGACGCCCGCCCGGAAAGCTCACGTGCGACGCGTATTCGCTGAGTCCCGACGACCGCTTGGTGAGCAGGATCGTCGGCTCGCGCCGCGCGACGATCGGGACCAGCACGGCGGACAATTTCCACTGGCCGTCGTCGCCCGCCAGATATTGCGCTGCCGTGGGCCAGTCCGTGTCGGCGGGAATCCCGAAGCCCTTTACGCCACGCACGATCTTTTCCAGCACGGCCTGCGGTGAAGCGGCCCGCGCTTTCTCCGCATTCCGGGCGCTTCCGTCGGATGCCATGTCTTCCTCCCGCATGGTTGAACCTGCAAGCGCTGGGCGACGCTGAACCCGACAGGTGCTGCAAAGGCAAGGCGTCGTTGTCGTAAAAACGATGAACCCGGGTCCGGATGCGATCGAAAAAGGCACGCGCCTCGCGCGCGACTGCCTGCTTCCACGCAAGAAATTCTCGCCATCGTGGCAGGGGGTGGAATACCCGTGCCGGTTCGTCGTCGACGCATCGGAGACACCCGATGATGCATGAAAAACGGATCGCGGGTGCGCCGCGCCGCGCCGCGCAGCTTGCGGGCACAATGGCGTACCGCACGGCCATTCCGTGCGTCGATCACGCCGGTACCCACGGCCGGTTCATCCGGTTTCGAAGCCGGATAAGCGCCCCCTCACGCGAGATTCACATGACGCCGTATGCCTTTCGCCTGTTGAATGTCTTCGCCGAATCGACGTTCGGCGGCAACCCGCTTTGCGTGTTCGACGACGCACGCGGCATGGACGACGCGACCATGCAGGCGCTGGCCGTGCAGTTCAACCTGTCGGAGACGACCTTCGTGCTGCCGTCGGCGCGTGCGCATGCGCGTGTCCGCATCTTCACGCCGGGCTACGAGATGGCTTTCGCGGGCCACCCGACGCTCGGCACCGCGCACGTCGTGCGCGACCTGCGCAAGACCGGCGATACGCTCGCACTCGAATTCAAGGCGGGCATCGTCGACGTCCACGCGCGCGACGACGTCTGGACCTTCACCGCGCCGCATGCGGGCATGCCGAACACGGCGCCGTGCGAGCTGTCCGATGCGCAGACGGCAGCGCTGCTGGGGCTCGCCGAGGACGATCTGCTCGCGCCGCCGAAGTGGGTCGACACCGGAGCCGATCAACTGCTGGTCGCGCTCAGGGATCCCGCCGCCGTGCGACGCGCGCAGCCCGACAGCGCCTGCCTGGACATCTGGCCTCGCAGCAGGCTCGGGCGCAGGACCGCATACGTGTTCGCGTTCGACGCCGAGCGCCCGGGGACGGTCGTGTCGCGCTACTTCTTCGTGAAACAGGGCGGCGGCGTGTCGGAAGATCCGGGCACCGGGTCGGCCTGTGCGAATCTCGGCGGCTGGTTGCTTGCCGCCGGACACGATCTGCCCGCCGCGTTTCTGGTCGAACAGGGCGACGCCGTCGGCCGGCCTTGCCGGCTGCGGCTGTCGATCGGCGCAACGGGCGACATAGGCGTCGGCGGACGCGTGATCGAAATCGGCCGCGGCGTCGTCAACCTATGACGCGCGCGCGCCGGGCGTCGCCTTCGTTCATCGTGCCCCTACCCGCCACACCGTCACTTCGTGCAGCGTCTCGCCCGGCTTGAGTACCGTCGTCGGGAACGCCGGATGGTTCGGCGAGTCGGGAAAATGCTCGGCTTCCAGCGCGAACGCATCGGTTTGCCGGTAAAGCGTTCCGCCCTTGCCCGCGACGCTGCCGTTCAACCCGTTGGACGTGTAGAACTGCAGCCCCGGCTGGGTCGTGTACAACTCGAGGAAACGCCCCGACGCCGGGTCGTAAGCGCGCGCGGCAAACGCCGGTGCCGGCTGGCCGCCCTGGTCGAGCACCCAGTTCTGGTCGTAGCCGTGCGCGATCATGAGCTGCGGATCCGCGTCGCGCAGACGCGCGCCGATCGGCGTCAACTGGCGCAGGTCCATCGGCGTGCCCGCGACGCTCGCCAGTTGCCCGGTCGGAATCGACGTGGCGTCGGCCGGCGTGAAGCGCGATGCGGCGATCTCGATCAGTTGCCGCTCGACGCTGCCGCCGGCCTGCCCCGCCAGGTTGAAGTAGCTGTGGTTGGTCAGGTTGACGACCGTGTCCTTGTCGGTCGTTGCGCGATAGTCGATGCGAATGACGTTGTCGGGCGTCAATGTGTAGGTCACGTCCGTCGTCAACGTACCGGGGAAACCGTTCTCGCCGTCGGGGCTCACGTAGCGCAGCGTGACGCTCGAACCGTCCGCGTCGCTCCGCGTACCGGCGACCGTCCACACCTTCGCGTCGAAACTGTCGGGGCCGCCGTGCAGCGTGTTCGGCCCGTCGTTGACCGGCAGCTTCCACGTGCCGCCGCCGAGCGCGAAACGCCCGCCGGCAATCCGGTTCGCATAACGGCCGATCAGTGCGCCGAAATGGATGTTGCCGTTGTGGGCCTCGTAATCGCGCAGCGAATCGAAGCCGAGCACGATGTCGGCGACGTGACCCGACCGGTCCGGCACGTCGAGCGCGGTCACGATGCCGCCGTACGTGATGATCTTCAACGTCACGCCGCGCGGGTTCGCGAGCGTGTACTGGGCCACCGGCTGCCCGGCGGCGGTCTTTCCGTAATCGGCGCGGCGGATCGATACGTCGGGCGCCGCCGAGGCGATACCGGCATGGAACCCGATCGTTGCGACCGCACAGATCGCGATCAGCGGGTGTGGTCGTTTCATGGAAGCCTCCGAAGCGTTGCGACGGGCGGCTGCGCGCAAGCTGCGTGCCCGCACGCCGCCGGGCGACAGGCGGAACCGGTCTCGTCTCGGGGATCCGAACACGGCGCCGCGCCATCGCACGCGCATGATCGCACGGAAGCGCATCGATACGGCGGCACGTCCGGCTCGCGCGCACCGGATACCGCGCGGCGCACGGCAGGCTGAAACGTCGGTGTCGAGCCGGCGCCGATGTCGGCACCGCTCAGGAGTGGCCTGTCAGCGCGCCACCGCTTCCGTATTCCGGACGCTGCCCAGAAACCGCGTCAGCTCCACCGTCTGCGGCCGCTCGAAGATCTCTTCGGCCGTCCCGGTTTCCCACACCCGGCCCTGGTGCATGAACACGATCCGGTCGCTCACCGCGCGCGCGAAGTTCATCTCGTGCGTGACCATGATCAGCGTCATGTCCTCGCGCGCGAGTTGCTCGACGACGCCCAGCACCTCGCCGACGAGCTCGGGATCGAGCGCGGACGTGATCTCGTCGCACAGCAGCACGCTCGGTTTCATCGCGAGCGCCCGCGCGATCGCCACGCGCTGCTGCTGGCCACCCGACAGCTGTTCCGGAAACGCGTCGAACTTGTCGCCAAGGCCGACGCGCTCGAGCATCAATTCCGCGATCGCGCGCGCCTGCTGGCGATGCGCCTTCTTCACGACCGATTGCGCGAGCATCACGTTCTGTCCGGCGCTCAGGTGCGGAAACAGGTTGTACTGCTGGAACACCATCCCGACCTTGAGCCGCAGCGCGCGCAGGTCGGCGTGCCGCGCATCGACACGCTCGCCGTCGACCGAGATCGTGCCCGCGTCGATGCTCTCGAGCCCGTTGAGCGTGCGCAGCAGCGTGCTCTTGCCGGAGCCGCTGCGGCCGATGATCGAGACGACCTGCCCGCGCTCGACGGAGAAATCGATGCCCTTGAGCACATGATGGGTACCGAAGTTCTTTTCGAGACCACGGGTTTCAACGAGCGACATGCCATCTCCTTTGCAACGTGCGCGCATAACGGGTAAGCGGGTAACAGAGCGCGAAATAGATCAGTGCGACGAGCCCGTACACGACGAACGGCCGGAACGTCGCGTTCGAGATCGCGATGCCGACCTTGGTCAGCTCGGTGAAGCCGATGATCGACACCAGCGCCGTATCCTTCACGGCCTGCACGCCGAAGCCGACCGTCGGCGCGATCGCGATGCGTGCGGCCTGCGGAAGGATCACGTGACGCAACTGCTCGACATAACTCATGGCCAGGCTCGCCGAGGCCTCCCACTGCCCTTTCGGCACCGCCTCGACGCAGCCGCGCCAGATTTCGGCGAGATACGCACTGGTGAAGAACGTGAGCCCGGCCGTGGCCGCGACCCACGGCGGCACGTCGAGCCCGACGAGCGGCAGGCCGAAGAACACGATGAACAGCTGCATCAGCAACGGGGTGCCCTGGAATACCTCGATGTACAGCTTCGCACCGCCACGCAACACCGGCGAACCCGACACGCGCATCACGAGCACCCCGAGGCCGACCAGGCCGCCGGACAGGAACGACACGATCGACAGCACGATCGTCCAGCGCGCGGCCAGCAGCAGGTTGGCGAGAATCTGCCCGAACGTGAAATCGATCATCGCGCACCTCGCACACGACGGGAGAACAGGCGGCGCCCCATCGAACCGAGCGCGCCGCGCAGCAGCAGCGCCATCGCCAGGTACGCGAGCGTGATGACGAAATACGTCTCGAATGCGCGGAAGTTGCGCGATTGAATGTAGCCCGCCGCATAGGTCAGGTCGGCCACCGAGACCTGCGACACGACCGCCGAACCGAGCATCGTGATCACGATCTGGCTCGAGAGCGCGGGAAACACCTTGGCGAGCGCCTGCGGCAGCACGACGTGGCGCAGCATCTGCGCGCGCGACATCGCAAGCGCGGACGCCGCCTCGAGATGCCCGTTCGGGACGGCGGCGACGCCCGCGCGCACGATCTCGACCGAGTACGCGCCGAGATTGAGCGTCATCGCGAGAATCGCGGCCGTGTATTCGTCGATGTGCACGCCGAGCGCGGGCAATCCGAAGAAGATGAAGAACAGCTGGACGACGAACGGCGTATTGCGGATCGCCTCGACGTACGCGCCGATCAGCGGGCGCAGCCGCACGACCACCGGCGCGTCGACGCTGTACGCGGCCGCGCCGAGCACGCCGATCGCCACGCCGAGCACGGTCGCGACCGCGGTCAGCGCGAGCGTGATCGCCGCGCCGCTCGCGAACACGCCGGCGTATTCGGCGAGATCGCCGAATTGAAGCTGGTAGCTCATGACGATTGAGTAAGTTCAGGTTCGGACAACGACACCCGCCGCGCCGGCGGCGCCGGCCGCGGCGGTGTATCAGGCAACACGGCGATCCGTCACAGCCCCGCCGGCAACGGCTGGCCGAGCCATTTCCGCGACATCGCGCCCAGCGTGCCGTCCTGCTTCGCATGCGTGATCGCATCGTCGATCTTCGCGAGCAGGCGCGGCTCGTTCTTGTTGACGCCGACGAAGCACGGCGAATTCTTGATCACGAACTTGACCTCGGGCCGGCGCGGCGGATTCTTCGCGAGAATGGCCGCCGCGACGATGTTGCCGGCGGCGATCAGCTGCACTTGCCCCGACAGGAACGCCTGGATCGTCGCGTTGTTGTCCTCGAAGCGCTTGATCGTCGCGTTCGGCGCAAGCTGCGTCAGCGCGATCTCCTCGAGCGCGCCGCGCGTGGCGCCGACCGTCTTGCCGGTCAGGTCGGCGGGCCCGCTCACCTTCACGTCAGCCGGCCCGAACACGCCCTGGAAGTACGGCGCGTACGCGGTCGAGAAGTCGATGACCTTCTCGCGCTCGGGCGTCTTGCCGAGCGACGAGATCACCATGTCGACCTTGTTGGTCGTCAGGTACGGAATCCGGTTCGCGCTGTTCACGGGCACCAGCTTCAGCTTCACGCCGAGCGATTTGGCGAGCAGCTCGGCCATGTCGATGTCGTAGCCCTGCGGCTGCATGTCCGTGCCGACCGAGCCGAAGGGCGGATAGTCTTCGGGCACCGCCACGCGCAGCGCGCCGTTTTTCGCGATGGTGTCGAGCGCGTCGGCATGTGCCGGTGCAGCGGCGAACAGCGCCATCACGGGTGCGGCGATCAGCGCAGCCAGCCAGGTGCGTCGGGGGAACGGTCGAGTCGTCGGGCTCACGGTGAATCTTCCTTGTCTGGTATGTCGTCGGGCAGCGCGCAACCGTTGCGCGGCCGATGCAACTCCAGCAAAAACCGGGCCATTGCCGTGAAACGCTTGCCGTGCCGGCACGAGCGGGAAATGCCGGCAACCCGCATTCCTCATTTCGGTGCATGAGTCGGCATCGGCGACAGCCGTTGCCCCCGCAGCGCGCGCGGGCGCACCAAATTACCTAACCGGTTCACCCGGGAAACACGACCGCCGTGCATGCGCGGTGCCGGCCGGCGCGTTTTGCGGCGCGATCGTCGTGGCCCATATGCACGGATTCGAACAGGTTCAGTCCAAATTTGCATTCCGTTTGTGACGGGAATTACGGCCGAATACGTTCGCGACATACCGTGCGTTTCGCCGCGATCGGCAAATCGCAAGCAGGACGGGCGCGCCTGATTCCGCGCCCGGGTTCTCCGGTACGAGTCGTTCCCGATCGTCCCGCGATCGGGACGAATGCAATCACTTCAGAGCACGAGGACGCAATCATGGCATCGCTTCCGGAACCGTCGACAACGGGCGAAACCAACAAACGCAGCTGGCTCGAATCGCACGAAGCCGGCTATCACAAGACCCTCGGCAATCGACAGGTACAGATGATCGCGATCGGCGGGGCCATCGGCACCGGTCTGTTCCTCGGCGCCGGCGGCCGCCTGCAGGCCGCCGGACCGTCGCTCGCGATCGTCTACCTGGTATGCGGCGCGTTCTCGTTCCTGATCCTGCGCGCGCTCGGCGAACTCGTGATGCATCGCCCCAGCAGCGGCAGCTTCGTGTCGTACGCGCGCGAATTCCTCGGCGAGAAGGCGTCGTTCGTCGCAGGCTGGATGTACTTCCTGAACTGGGCGATGACCGGCATCGTCGACATCACCGCCGTCGCGCTGTACATGCATTACTGGGCGCCGTTCGCGGCCGTGCCGCAGTGGATCTTCGCGCTCGTCGCGCTCTGCATCGTCGCGACGATGAACCTGATCGGCGTAAAGTGGTTCGCCGAGATGGAGTTCTGGTTCGCGCTGATCAAGGTTGCCGCGATCGTATTGTTTCTCGCGATCGGCTCCGTGCTCCTCGGCACGGGCGTGCCGGTGGCCGGCCACGACACCGGCATGCATCTGATCACCGACAACGGCGGGTTCTTTCCGCACGGACTGATGCCGGCGCTGGTGCTGGTGCAGGGCGTGGTGTTCGCGTTCGCGGGCGTCGAACTGGTCGGCACGGCGGCCGGCGAGTGCAAGGATGCGCGCAAGGTGCTGCCGCGCGCGATCAACAACGTGATCTGGCGCATCGCGATCTTCTACGTCGCCTCGGTCGTTCTGCTGGTCTGCCTGCTGCCGTGGAGTGCGTACAAGGCGGGCCAGAGCCCGTTCGTCACGTTCTTCGGCGCGCTCGGCGTGCCGGGCATCGGCTCGGTGATGAACCTGGTGGTGCTGACGGCGGCGCTGTCGAGCCTCAACTCGGGCCTCTATTCGACCGGGCGCGTGTTGCGTTCGCTGTCGATGGGCGGCTCGGCCCCCGCATTCCTCGGACGAATGAGCGCGCAATCCGTGCCGTACGCGGGCATTCTGGTGACCGTCGCGATCTATGTGGTTGGCGTCCTGCTCAACTATCTCGTGCCGTCGAACGTGTTCGAGATCGTCCTGAACATCGCGTCGCTCGGCATCATCAGCACGTGGGGCTTCATCGTCGTGTGCCAGATGAAGTTCCGCGCCGCGGTCAGGCGCGGCGAGGTGGACGACGTGTCGTTCAGGATGCCCGGCGCGCCCGTGACGTCGTGGCTCACGCTGCTGTTCCTGCTCGGCGTGCTGGTGTTGATGGCATTCGACTATCCGAACGGCACCTGGACGATCGCCTCGATCCCGCTGGTCGCGCTGCTGCTCGTGGCCGGCTGGAAATGGCTGAGCAGCCGCGCACGCCGCGGGTTGCTCAAACCGACCATCCCGTCGGTCACGCTGACCCAGCAAGTACTCGAAAAAGGCAACGACTGAGCCGACGCGCAATTGGCGGACGGCCTGAGGCCGACGCAGGCCGCCTCGCAGAACAAGAGACAATTCAATGGCACCGTTTGACGAAATGCTTGCGGGCGATCAGGTTCGCCCGCCCTACTCGCGAGTCAAGGCATGGCTCGACACGCAGAATCCCGCGAGCCTCGCCCAGAAAGCCCACGACGCGGAAGGCGTGTTCCGCAAGACGGGCATCACGTTCGCCGTCTACGGCGACGCGGAGGCCGCCGAGCGGCTGATTCCGTTCGACATCGTCCCGCGCATCATCTCGGGCGCCGAATGGAGCCGCCTCTCGCTCGGCATCGAGCAGCGCGTGATGGCGCTGAACGCCTTCCTCGACGACATCTACCACCGCCAGGAAATCGTGCGCGCGGGCATCGTGCCCAAGCACCTGATCGCGCACAACGAGGCGTTCATCCCGGAGATGATCGACTTCCGGCCGCCCGGCAACGTGTACACGCACATCATCGGCGTCGACATCGTGCGCACCGCCGAGAACCAGTTCTACGTGCTGGAGGACAACGCGCGCACGCCCTCCGGCGTGTCCTACATGCTGGAGAACCGCGAGACCATGATGCAGCTCTTCCCGGAGCTGTTCCAGCAGGTGAAGGTGCGCCCGGTCGAGACCTATCCGCAGATGCTGCGCCAGTCGCTCGCCGCGGTGTGCCCGCCGGGCGGCAACGCCGACAACCCGACCGTGGCCGTGCTCACGCCCGGCATCCACAATTCCGCGTACTACGAACACTCGTTCCTCGCCGACCAGATGGGCGTGCACCTCGTCGAGGGCAGCGACCTGCAGGTGATCGACGGCCGCGTCGCGATGCGCACGACCGAGGGCTTCCAGCCGATCGACGTGCTGTACCGCCGCGTCGACGACGCCTTCCTCGATCCGCTCACGTTCCGCCCCGATTCGGTGCTCGGCGTGGCGGGGATCATGGACGTGTACCGCGCCGGCAACATCACGATCGCGAACGCGCCGGGCACCGGCATCGCCGACGACAAGGCGATCTACTCGTACATGCCGGAGATCGTCGAGTTCTACACGGGGCGCAAGGCGCTGCTGGAGAACGTGCCGACCTGGCGCTGCGGCGAGGCCGACAGCCTGAAGTACGTGCTCGAGCATCTCGACGAACTGGTCGTGAAGGAAGTGCACGGCTCGGGCGGCTACGGGATGCTGGTCGGCCCGTGCGCGTCGAAGGCCGAGCTCGAGGCGTTTTCCGCGAAGCTGCGCGCGCGTCCGGCGAACTACATCGCGCAGCCGACGCTCGCGCTGTCCACCACGCCGATCCTCACCGACGCCGGCCTCGCGCCGCGCCACGTCGACCTGCGGCCGTTCGTGCTGGTGTCGGACCGGATCCGCATCACGCCGGGCGGGCTCACGCGCGTGGCGCTGAAGGAGGGATCGCTGGTCGTCAACTCGAGCCAGGGCGGCGGCACCAAGGACACCTGGGTGCTGGCCGACTGAGCCGGATGCGACCGCGCGCGCCGCAGCCGGCGCGCGAACCGAACGAAGACGGAGTGGACACGAGATGCTTCTGGGGCGTACTGCAAGCGGGCTCTACTGGATGTACCGCTATATCGAGCGCGCGGAGAACATCGCGCGCATCGTCGATGCCGGGCTGCGGATGGCGCTCACGCGCACGTCCGACGCGCCGGCCGAATGGTCGTCGGTGCTCGTCAGCTCGGGCGCGGACGACGGCTACCGGGAGAAATACGACGCGTATGCGGCCGATACGGTGACCGACTACCTGCTGCGCGACCGCGACAACCCGTCGAGCGTGCTGTCGTGCATCGAGGCCGCGCGCTCGAACGCGCGGATGGTGCGCACGGCGCTCACGCGCGAGGCGTGGGAAAGCGTGAACGGCGCGTGGCTCGCGCTGCGCCGCGCGCTGGCGCAGCCGGTGCCGGAGAGCGAGCTGCCGGCCGTGCTCGACGAAGTGAAGCGCGAAACCGCGCTGATCCTCGGCAGCTTCTACAGCACGATGCTGCGCAACGAGATCTTCGATTTCGCGCAGATCGGCGCATTCATCGAGCGCGCGGACAACACCGCGCGGATCATCGACGTGAAGTACCACCTGCTGCTGCCGTCGGTGTCGCACGTCGGCACGATCCTCGATACCAACCACTGGGAATCGATCCTGCGGTCGGTCGAAGCGCACAACTCGTACCGCTGGGTGTACGGCGTGAAGTACAAGCCGATGAACATCGCCGACTACCTGCTCCTGAACGGCCGCATGCCGCGTTCGCTGCGCCATTGCTACGGGCGCGTCATGTCGAGTCTCAACTTGCTCGTGAAGGAGCATGGCACCGCTCACGCGTGCCACGACACCGCCGCGCAGACGCTCACGATGCTGTCCGACAGCACGATCGAACGCATCTTCAAGAACGGCCTGCACGAGTTCCTGACCGGATTCATTCGGCGCAATCAGCAACTGGGGCTCGACATCGCCCAGGCCTACAATTTCGATTGAGTACCGCAATGCATATCGGAATCGCCCACACCCTGCGTTATACCTTCGACACGCCATTGCCGCAGGCACTGCAGCGCCTTCGACTGCGACCGTTGTCGAATCCCGGCCAAACGGTCGAACGTTGGGAATTGCTCGCAAACGACAGGCAGCCGGAATTGTCGTACATCGACGGATTCGGAAACCATGTCGACCTGGTGCGTCGCCCGAACGACGACCCGGAGATCGTCATCGTTTCACGCGGCGAAGTGACGACGCACAACAAGGACGGCGTGCTGGGCTCCGCGGACGATCGGACCAATCCGTGGCTGTTCCTGCGCGAATCGCCGCTCACGCGCCCCGGGGACTCGCTGATCGAACTTGCGTCGGCCCTGAAGAGCACGCAGAACCGTCTGCTGCAACTACACGAATTGATGGACATCGTGCACGATCGCCTCGCATCGGGGTTCGAGAACGACGACGACGCCACCGATGCGGAAGCGGCGTGGATCCGTTCCGGCGGGACATGTCGCGACCATGCGCATGTCTTCATCGCCGTGGCGCATCGGCTCGGCCTTCCCGCGCGCTTCGCTTCCGGTTATCTGATCAGCGACGATGACGACACCGGAGCCGCTGATCATGCGTGGGCTGAAGTTTACGTCGACCCGCTCGGATGGATCGGCTTCGATCCGGCGAACAACCTCTGCCCGGACGAACACTACGTGAAGCTGGCGACCGGCATCGACGCTTGCAGCGCCGCGCCCGTCACCCGCATCCGGTCGAATTCGGGCGCGGAAACGCTGGCTGTGGACATCGCGGTCACCCTGCCGGCCCGATGAGTCGAGCGACGAAAATCCCGGCACTCGCACCGACGATGCAAACGACCCGCGCCCTGCCATCCGACTTCGAGCTGCCGGATTCGATCGACGCGATCGACCGCTATCGCGCCCCGGCGCTCGACAAGGGACTCGACATTCTCGAACTCCTGTCCGAGCAGAAGGAAGGCCTCACCCGCACCGAAATCACGAAGGAACTCGGCCGCAACGCGAGCGAGATCTACCGGATGCTCGAGCGCCTCGTCGCACGCCGCTACGTGATGCGTTCGACCGGCGGCGATCGCTACACGCTCGGCCTCAAGCTGTTCGCGCTCGCGCACCGGCATCCGCCGATGAACCGGCTGATCGCCGATGCGTTGGCGCCGATGCAACGCTTCGCCGATGCGGTCGAACAGTCGTGCCATCTGACCGTCTACGACCGCGGCAACCTGCTCGTGATCGCGCAGGTCGACGGCCCCGGCACGTGGGGTGTATCCGTGCGGCTAGGCTCCCGTATCGCGCTCGCCGATACCGCGTCGGGGCGCGTGATGCTGTCGTTCCAGGGCCCCGAGCAACGCGCGCACATGCTGGCCGAGCATCGCAAGGTCAAGGGCGAGGCGCCGCTGAACGAGCAGGAACTCGCGTATGCATGCCAGTCCATCCGGCAGTCCGGCTACCTGCGCCAGGACAGCCGTCAGGCCTATGGCGTGACCGATCTGAGCGCGCCGATCCTCCGGTCGTCCGACCATGCGATCGCGGTGCTGACCTGTCCGTACATGCGCCGGATCGACGCGCACATGGCGCCGACGGTCGACAAGGTCGTTGCGGCCTTGCTCCGCACGGCCGATCATCTGTCGATACCCCAACACACCCCCTGTTGACGGGAAACCCGGCACGAGAGCCCGGCATGGCGGAAGGCAGCAGACTACAACCATCGCTCGCGGGGATCGGCCAGATAAGACTCCCACAGGCGCAGATAGCCCCCTACCCATATTTGGCTCAGCGGCAATCTAATATCGACCGCAATGCCTTGCTGGCAAAGGGACGTCGAGCAGTTTCCCGCCAAAATGCCCCCAAATTGCCCGCACGAACTCGGTTACGCTCGGGACGCTCGCTACAAGCCTCCAAGAGGCTGGCATGTGGTCCGACGAGAGTGTTAATTATGTTAAATTGATTGTGTGCGCAACTATATGGATAGTGGCGATGCCCATCACTGCAGCCGATGAGGCTCAAAGAATTACACGAATGAGTTTCGCATGCAGGTCGTAGCGGAAATACGAGCTCCGACACGTTCACTGGTGGAAGCTGCACGCGCGCATGGGTTGAACGCGGATCTCGTGTCGAAGTAGCGTCGGGATCCCGATCTTTATAAATAGTCGCTGGAGTGTTGTCGCGTTGCCCTCCCTCGTCCGTCTCTCGAACAGCCTGACACTACCCTCAAGCGAATTGTCGGGTTAGAGAAATCAGCAGGTCGCCGATCTGGCTGCCCCGCTCGCTCGAGGCTCGTTGGCCTTCTTCGTATTGGAAGAGGAACCGCTCCATCAGTTGGGGATCGATCTCCGCCACACGTTTCTCCATCGCTTTGCCTCTCGGCGGCTCGGCGCCGGTCTCGCGCGCATGCTTGTCGATGCCGCGCATCAATTTGAAAAAACGAGTCTCATCCTCATCGCTCCAGTTGCATTCGGCCTTCAGGCACGCTTGAACGAATCTGCAAAGGGCCGCGACGAATTCTGCCAGCATGTCCGGATTCCGGGCCAACGAAGACGCCGCTGCTACCAGCACGGCGGCTGCCCTTGCCCGGTTCCCTTCGGTGGGCCCGGCGGCCGCCTCCTGGGCCGTTTGCGCCACGGCCGCCCACCTCGCGTCCGCCTGATGCGAGCCGTCCATCTCCGCGACATGCAGCGCGGCCACCTCGTCCCGAATCGCAAGCAATGCCGCGTCCCCGCCCAGCGTATCCGAGAGAAGCGGACTCACCAGAATGGCGTTCAGTAGCCGGCGCGGCAGCGCCGAGAGGTTGGCGCCCACCGGTACGCTCTCCAGCCAGTCGGCGACGAACACCGCGACGTTGAAATTGGTGCCGCGGTAGCTCGACAGCACTCGCGCCAGTTCCACCACATCGGTCGGCATGCCCAGCGCGGTCGCCCACTCGTCCGGGTCGGACGAGCCGACGACAAAGGTGAACGCACTGCTGACGTTTTCCGGCCACATGGGGACGCTCCGTGGCGGTTGCATGCGCGTCAGATAATCACGCAAACGTGCAATTCGATCTGCTTTCACTTGCGGATCGCCGCCGAACGCAGATAGCGTGACATCGGGCTTCGACAGTTGCGTGACGGTTCCCAGGTGCGCATCCAGGTAGCTGGCGAGTTGCGTGGCCGAACGAGACCCCACCATGCGGCCCGCCTAGTGGGCGCCTTTCATGAGCACCAGGGTGGGAATGCCGCGCACGCCGAAGCGCTTGCGCAGTGCTGGGTGCTCGTCGACGTTGACCTTAACGATGTCGACCTTCCCATCGAAGCTCCGCGCCACTTTCTCGAGCGTCGGCGCCAGCGCCTTGCACGGTCCGCACCATTCGGCCCAGAAGTCGATCAGTACTGGGCGGCTGTTCAACGTCACATCGGACTCGAAGCTCGCTTCGGTCACATCTATTAAATCACTCATTTCAGGTTCCTGTTTGCTAGTTCGATCTCAATCGGCCGTGCCTCACTGACTTGCGGGCCGTCGTCGCGACTCCTCCGCGGCGCCAGGCCGGCGAATTGGTCGGCAAGCTCGCGCGTCAAAATCGAAGACATAGAGAGGAGGGTTTCGATAAGATCAGGTAGCCCTGCAGTACCGCTCCAGACGCTTCGCGACTTCGTCGATCACCTTGACGGGGGCGATTTCCAGCTGCAAATCATGCGTTGTCAGCACCCTGGCGAACAGATGGAATGCGTCGCCGTCGAAATGGAAATGCCCATGGCGGCCCGAGGAAAAACGCGTGGTTCGCGATCTTTTCCAGGTCCTCTCCGGCAAGTGGTAGCGGCTCATTCAGGTTTGCCAGGATCAACGACACACACCCTTTCAGGCGGATCCGAACGATGTCCGACAGCCCCACGCGTGCGTCTATGCCGGTGAGGTTCGCACCTTGTTCAACGAGTGCCGCCGCATGCGCTCCACCGCCACACCCCGCATCGAGCACGCGAAGATTGGCTACATCGCCGGCCATCGAAAGAATCGCTGGTCGTTCATTGAAGGCATTCCAAGCATTCACTTCGTTGCCGGTGTCATACGCCGCAGCAAACGCGTCGCAATCATTTTCAGGCATTAAAAATGCCGCATCCATTGGATGGGGCAATTGAAATCCGTGGCCCGCTGTTTCGCATTCATCACTGCCGATATTTATTTATTAAATAGTAAGCAAAGGCGATAACACTGTAAGTGAGCGTAAATATCGTGACGAACGTTTCGAACTGCCAATTTGGCGTATGGAAAAATAAGTGGATGTCCACTGCAGTGAAAATGGATGCATGAAATCCCAACAAAATACTGCATACTCGGCGTTCCGCAGGACGGATGTTTGTGGATTTCACTGGAAACCTCATTCTAATAATATTTGGTAAGCCATGTGCACGCGCACTTCCTATTCTGTAATTTTCGCCGAAATAATCTGGAATTTTTTTTCAAAAAAATCGTGATTTTTGCAAATTCTTGCCGATCGATATCGAGACGCTTTGGAGTTAAAAAAAGCAAGCGATACGCCTGAAGGTTTCCAAGCCGAACTGTCCCGGGTTGGGCCGTGGGCATGTATTTTCGAGCGGGGGTTTACGAAAAGGTTGCTGGACAGGTTGGAAGGTATTCTAGAACGAGAAAGCAAAAATATTCCAATTGGCTCCGGTTATTCTGTGACATCAACCAGAATCAACAAGCAAACAAGAAGCTGAGTCGGCCATCGACATGATGTCGTTTAGCGCGTATATGCGCAACGCGTCATCCAGCGAGGCAAGCTGGGACTTCGGATAAGAAGGCGCATGTGTCGTGAGAAAAAAGGTTATCCAGTACGTCACCTTAGGTTTGGCCATTTCAATAGTGGTGGCCGTCGCCTTCAGATATACACGGCACGACAAGCCAAATATTCAATACGTTACCGCCCAGGTTTCGTATCAGGACATCGAATCGACCGTCGAGGCCGTGGGTACGATCCGCGCAGCGGATCTCGTTAGCGTCGGCGCGCAGGTCAACGGCCAGATCAAGTCGATGCACGTGACGCTCGGCGACCATGTCAGGAAAGGTCAGCTGATCGCGGAAATCGACTCGCAGCCACAGATCTACGCATTGGACACGGCTCGGGCCCAATTGCAAAGCGCGGTGGCCGCAGTGCATTCGAGCGAGGCGTCGCTTGTCCAGGCCAGGCTCGCGCTGCGACGGCAGAAGGAACTGGCTGAACATGACGCCGGGTCGCATGCCGATTTGGAAACGACACAGGCAGCCTTCGACGTGGCTCGCGCAAACGTCGAAACGAGTCATGCCCAGATGAAGGTAGCGCAGGTCAATGTGGACACTGCGCGCGTCACGCTTGGCTACACGCGCATTGTTGCCCCGAGCGACGGAGAAGTCGTCGCCGTGCTCGCGGTAGAGGGCCAAACCGTCAACGCCAATCAGACGACGCCGAATCTGGTGAAGATCGCGCGCCTCGACACGATCCAGGTCAAGGCGCAAATCTCGGAGGCCGACGTGGTGCGGCTCAGGCCTGGCCTGCCCGCCTATTTCACGATTCTCGGCGACCCGTCGCGTCGATATGAAACCACGCTGAAAGCCATCGAGCCCGCGCCGGACTCGATCATGACCGACACGACCACCAGTCCCACGACAACTTCGTCGGCGACGAATACGGCCATCTATTACATCGGCCGGCTCGATATGCCGAATCCCGATCATCGACTTCGCATTTCGATGACGGCACAGGTGTCGGTCGTGCTTGCGCGTGCGCGACACGTGGCGGTCCTGCCGGTCGCTGCACTGACTGCACCGCCACGCGACGGGCGCGCGACGGTGCGGGTGCTGGCGGCCAACGGCAACGTCACGAGCCGGATAGTACGGACTGGCATTGCCAACGACACCGTTGTGCAGATCGTCAGCGGCCTTGGGGCGGGAGATCGTGTCGTCGTCGGACAGTCTTCCGGCGCAGGGCCGCGTGATCCATACGGCATGGCGGGGTAACGGAATGTCCACGCCACACGCACAGACGTCGAATCCGGCGCTGATCGAACTCGAGGGTGTGAGCCACACCTATGGAGCCGGCGAGGCGGCGGTTACCGTCCTGCACCAGATCGATCTGCGCATCGAACGAGGTGAGATGGTGGCCGTCGTCGGCGCATCGGGTTCGGGAAAATCGACCTTGATGAATATCCTCGGTTGTCTCGACACGCCGACCTCGGGTACTTACCGGATCGCCGGAGTCGAGACGCAGTCGCTCGATGCAGACGCACTCGCGCAGTTGCGTCGGGAGCATTTCGGCTTCGTATTCCAGCGCTATCAGTTGCTGAACGATTTGACCGCACTCGCCAACGTCGAAGCACCCGCCGTCTATGCGGGCCTCGACGCAGAACAAAGAAGCGGACGAGCAACGAAGCTGCTCGAGCGTTTGGGTCTTGGTGACCGCCTCAGCCATCGGCCGATGCAGCTCTCTGGCGGTCAACAGCAGCGGGTCAGCATCGCGCGAGCCTTGATCAACGGCGGCGACATCATTCTCGCCGACGAACCGACAGGCGCACTCGACAGCCAGAGCGGCGAAGAACTGATGGCGCTGTTCCACGAGCTCAACGGGCAGGGCCATACGATCATCATCGTCACGCACGATATGGACGTCGCCCGGCATGCGCGCCGGATCATCGAGATTCGCGACGGGCGCATCGTCGGCGATAGGCGGCCGGAATCGACGGAACCGGAAAAGCCCGCCAATGTGCAATCTGCGTCACCGGTCGAGCCTCCGGTTTCGCTTCGGCGCAAGCATGCGCAGCCGCTTGCATTGGGCCGGCTCATCGAAGCATTCCGGCTTGCCATGCACTCGGCGGCGAACCATCGTCTGCGCTCATTCCTGACGATGCTGGGCATTATTGCCGGTATTGCGTCAGTTGCCTGCATGGTCGCTCGTGGCGAGGGAAGCCGCAGAGCAATCATCGATCATTTACGGCAGTTTGGCACGGATACGATCAGCATCTATCCGGGACGGATGGCCGGCGATTTGCGTGCGAACTCGATTCATACGCTGAGTCTCGGCGACGTGCACGCGCTACAGGCGCAAAGCTACATTGATAGCGTGACGCCGGAAGTGACGAGCACCGGAACGATTCGCGTGGGCAATAAAAACGTATCCGCGACAGTTCATGGCACAGGGCCCGATTATTTTCGCGTCCACGGCATCCATATGATCGAAGGCCGGCCTTTCGACGAGTCGCTGGTCGAATCGAACGCTCCGGTCGTCGTCGTCGATGAGAAGACCCGGCAAACGCTGTTCGGCTCCGATTCGCCGATAGGGAAAGTGGTACTCGTCGGAAATCTGCCGTGCCATGTGATCGGCGTGGCGGGTTCGAACGCCATGTCGTTTGCACCCGGTACGCTGGGGCTCTATATGCCGTACACCTCGGTCATGTCGCGTATGACCGGATCGTACGATCTCCAGAGCGTCACCGTCCGGCTCGCCGACGGCGTACCTTCGAGCGCCGCGCTCGCCGGCATCAACAAGGTTCTGAAGATGCGCCACGGTGCCATCGATTTCACGACCTTCAATTCGGATGCCTTGTTTCAGGTCGCGACGGCGTCGAACGAAACCTTTCGACTCTTTATTGCGTCGATTGCGGGCATTTCCTTGCTTGTCGGTGGCATCGGCGTGATGAACATCATGCTCGTGTCGGTGACGGAGCGCACCCATGAAATCGGCATCCGCATGGCGATCGGCGCGCGTCGATCCGATATTCGCGACCAGTTCCTTATCGAGTCCGTCTGGCTATGCGTCGCCGGTGGAGCGGTCGGTGTGGCGCTCGCGTTAGGTGTCATCCGGTTTTTTTCCGAGCCTCATAGTCGTTTCTACATGGTGCTGTCGCTCGACTCGATCGTGACTGCGTTCGCCAGTGCCGCGCTCGTGGGTGTCGTGTTCGGCTACTTCCCGGCGCGTCAGGCCGCGCGCCTCAACCCGGCAGAAGCACTGGCCCGCGAATGAGCAAGTTCCCTCATTCATTGCATGCTGTTTTGATACGTACGGCTCTACGGCAGGCTCGAGCGTCCAGGTCGATGTCGCGATTCGGCACGATCGCCTTGTTGATCGTGTCGCTGGGCGTCGCCGCATGCGGGACGTTGACGCGCACGACATGGACGCGGCCCGAGGTCTCGATTCCCCGGCATTGGCAGACAGAGTCTGCTGCCGTGGGGCAGACACCCGCTTCCGTGTCGGTCGGAGCATCGTACAGCTGGAGTGACGTTCCCGATGCGTCCAGATTGTCGCCGGCAGACACGGAAGCAAACCCCGGTGGTGATGCGAGTATCGACCCGTGGTGGAACGCGTTCGGCGATCCCGAACTGAGCCAGCTTATCGAGCGGGCGTTGGCTGGCAATCACGATCTCAAGACCGCCGTCGTCAATCTGCGCGCGGCGCAATTTGCCGTCGATCTCGCCCGCGCAAACCAATTGCCCCTGATCAGCTCTAGTGCGGCGTTGTCGAATTCTCATTCGCTGGGTGGTGCGCGCGTGGTGTCGCACTCGAAATCGCTTCTCGCATCGGCCAGCTATGTCGTCGACCTATGGGGTTCGCTGTCGAGTTCGACCGATGCATCGCGCTGGGAGGCGCGGGCAACCGAGCAGGATGAACGGACGGTCAAGATGACCGTCGCATCCCTGGTCGCCCAAGACTATTGGTTGCTCGCGCTGCTGGCGGAACAGATCGAACAGAGCGATGCATCGATTCTTTACAGCGAGCAAACGCAGGCATTGACGAATGTCCGGTATGCGTCGGGGGCGATTACGGCAGTGGACCTGCTTGCCGCCCGTCAATCGCTCGCGTCGCAACGCGCGTCGCGCAATGCGCTACTGGCGCAGCGAACCCAAACCGAAAACGCGCTCGCGATCTTGCTGGGTCAGCCACCAGGCGAAGTCTTCGTCGTACCTTCGGCGCGTCTGACGACCCCGTTGCCCGCCGTCGCCGCGGGTGTGCCGGCTTCCGTGCTCGTTCGGCGTCCAGACGTCATGGCGGCGGAGTTGCGCACGCGAAGCACACTCGCAACGGTGGATGCCGTACGGACCAGTTTCTACCCTAACCTCACGTTGACGGGGTCGGCCGGTACCGCGAGCGACGCATTGCGCAATCTGCTGCAAAACCCGCTCGGCACGCTCGCAGCCGATGTCGCGGCGCCGTTTCTGAACGTCTGGACGATGAAAGCGCAGGTGGGTTCGGCGCAAACCGCCTATGATGCCGCGGCGGTCGCATTCGCCAGGACGTTTTATCAGGCACTCGGCGACGTAGAGAACGCACTTGCCGCGCGTGCCGACTATCAGGCCGAGATCACGCAATGGGCCGATGCGCTCGAAGCAGCACGACAACGCGAGCAACGCATCGGCTGGCAATATCGGGCGGGTTCAATTCCCCTGCAGAACTTGCTCGACGCGCAGCAGGCGAGCCGCAACGCCGATGCCGAACTCGCAAGCTCCCGCTATGCGGCCCTTATCAACCAGGTGGCACTTTATGTTGCGCTCGGTGGAAGGTAGTCAAGCCTTGCAGCATCGCACGCTTGCACCGCGTCGAGCCATATCGCTATCTGGTCTGGCTGTTCACCAGATTGCCGCTCGCTGCAACCGCCGACGACTACGCGGATCTCATGCCTTGGAGAAGGCCTTCCACGGCGCAACGTCATGTCTCGCGCGCGTCAAGTAAGATAGCTCCGCCCTCATCGCAGCCTTCGCACATTCGAATTCCACCCGTCGCCGATACCGGATGCGCGCGCCCGTGTGCCATGCCCAAGTGTCCGATGACCGTCGCACGACGGCGTCCCCGCGCGTCTCGATGCCGCTACGTCGCCGACATGACAAACACATGTCATCAGTGAATTCGTTATTTGCCTCTTGATCGCCCCCCTGCCCTGCTGGATAGAATACCCAGCCGCTCACAACAAAATACGGAACAGTTAGTACATTCACTAACAATTCGATTACATCAAAAGAAAAGGAGTCCATACATGAGAGACAAGGACACGGCGACACCCTTATCGGAGGAAGTCGCCGGGCTCGGTATCATCGAAAACATTGCGCGGCGCCATTTCCTGATGGGACTCAGTGCAACGCTTCTGGCAGGATGTGGCGGAGACAGTGAAAACGCGTTTGCCGAGGGCGTGCGCGCAGCGCCGGCCAGTAGCGGTCAGTCGTCGGGCACCATGCCCGCATCGAACGGTAGCGAGGGCGGTACGCCATCGACCGGCGCCGCTCGAATCCGCACCTTTTCCCATCCCGGCCTACTGCATACCGAAGCGGATTTCGCACGCATGCGCGCCAAGGTCGGCGCACATGCTTCCCCGTGGATCGACAGCTGGAACCTGCTTCTCTCCAACTTCCATACCCGCCTGACGAGCATCCCGAACCCGCAGCCCGAGATCAGGCGCGGCGGGAGCAACGAGAACTACTGGATCCTCTACGGCGACATCGCCTTCGCCTATGGCCATGCACTGTGCTGGCGGGTATCGGGTGACAAGCGTCACGGCGACAAGGCGGTGGAGTACCTGGACAGGTGGTCGTCGACGCTCACGGCGCTCGGCGGCAACAGCAACGTGGCGTTGGCTGCCGGCATCTACGGCTACGAATTCGCGAACGTGGGCGAGATGATGCGCGGTTACGACGGCTGGAGTGCCAGCGGCCTCGCCGCGTTTCAGAAGATGATGCTCGATGTCTTCCATCCGATCAACCACGGGTTCCTGCACCGCCCTGTCGACCGCCAACGCACGCATTACTGGGCCAACTGGGAACTGTGCAACCTCGCGTCGATGCTGGCCATCGGCGTACTGTGCGACAACGCGGATATCGTCGACGATGCCGTCTCGTACTTCAAGAACGGCGCCGGCAACGGCAGTATCGGCATGGCCGTGTATTTCGTACACCCCGGTTACCTCGGCCAATGGCAGGAAGCCGGCCGCGACCAGGGCCATGCCCAGCTCGGCATCGCGCTGACCGGCGCGATCTGCGAGATGGCGTGGAATCAGGGCATCGATCTGTACGGTTACGACAACAACCGCTTCCTGGCGGGCGCCGAATACGTGGCGAAGTCGAACCTCAAGCAGGCGGACGGCTCGTTCTTCCCCGTGCCGTTCGCCACCTACCGGAACGTGGACGTCACGCAAACGGCGTTCGCGACCGGTTCGCAAGGCGGCGGCCGCCCTTGCTGGGCCCTGGTGGCAAACCATTACATCAATCGAAAGGGTCTCGCGGCACCTTACACGCAACGCTTTGCCGAATTCGTTGCGCCGGAAGGCGGCGGCGGCAACTACGGCAGCGCCAGCGGCGGCTACGACCAGCTCGGCTACGGCACGCTCACGTGCACGCGCGATCCGGGCACGCCGGCCCCGACGCCGAGCGGCCTCACGGGCTACGCAAGCGCGGACAAGGTCGTGCTGTCCTGGTGGGGATGCAGCAATGCGAGCGGCTACAACGTCAAGCGCGCGACGATCGCCGGGGGGCCGTACACCACCCTCCGCACCGGCGTCACCGATTGGCTGACGCACACCGATACGCCGCCCGGGCCCGGCACGTACTTCTATGTCGTCACGGCGCAAACGCCGGCGGGCGAATCGGCCGCGTCGAACGAGGTGAAGGTGGCAACCTCGACGCTGTTGCTCGCGCACCTGACGTTCGATGAGGGCAGCGGCCTCACGGCCGCCGACCGGTCGGGCAACGGCCACCACGGCACGCTGAACGGGGCGACATGGGCCCCGGGACGCCGCACCCATGCGGTGTCGCTCAACGGAGCCGGCGCGTACGTCGAACTGGCGGGCGAGATTCTGTCCGACGTAGCGGATTTCACGATCGCGGTGTGGGTGTACTGGAACGACCGCGGGCAAAGCTGGGCGCCGATTCTCGACCTGAGCGGCCGCTTCGGCAGCTACGTCACGCTGATGCCGCGTACCGACTGGCGCACCGACAATCAGTCGATGCGCTTCGCGATCGCGGTGAACGGGTTCGGCGACCAGATGGTCGACGCACCGACGATGCCGGACAAGCAATGGGTGCACGTGGCGGTCACGCTCGCCGGCCCGACGGCGACGCTTTACATGAACGGCAAGCCGGTCGCCGGCAACACGGGCATGTTTCTCGCGCCGTTCCGGCTCGGCGGTCTCACGCATAACTGGCTCGGCAAATCGCAGTACCCCGTCTCGACCTTCAACGGCCTGCTCGAGGACCTGCGCATTTACCGCGGCGCGCTCGGCGCCGCGCAGATCGTGGCGCTGATGAACGGTTGAGGCCGCCAAGCGCACGCCGTCCGGCCACACGGCGGCACGATCGGTGCATCGAGAACCGGTCATGCCGTTCGTGGCTGCCGTTCGTGGCTGCCGTCCGGCGGTGACGTTCGGTCTCCAGGCACCGCCGAACACGCGCACTTCCCTACGCCGTGGACGGATGCGATGCACCGAACAACCGGATCACGACACCGCGCAGCCATCGATTGCCGGCCTCGTGGTGATAGCGCGCATGCCAATGCTGCCGAACCGCGAAGCCTTCGACCGGGATCGGGCAGGCATGAACCGCCAGATCGCTCGCCTGAGCCAGGGTCTGGCCGATATGGCGCGGTAACGTCGTGATCAGGTCGGTCGTCTGGACGATCGCACCCAAACCCAGGAAACCCGGCAACTCCAGCACGACGTCTCGCTCGATGCGCGCCTGCCGCAGCGCCTGTTCGAGCAGTTGCGCCCCCGTTCCCCCCGTAATGGCGACATGGCCTTCGGCACGGTACTGCTTCGCGCCGAGACGGCCGCGAATCCTCGGATGATGCCGGTTGGCCAGACAGACCCAGTCCTGGTCGTACAGTTTCTGCTGATAAATACCGCCGCCCAGCCACGGCACGTAGCCGATCGCGAGATCGGCCTCGCCGGATTCGAGCGCGCGTTCCGTATTGCCGTCGATCCGTGCGGCTTCCAGCCGGACGCCGGGCGCCTGCGCGCGGACATGGGCCAGCAGCCGCGGGAGCAGCGTGACGTGACTCGCGTCGGTCATGCAGATGCGAAACCGTCGCTGGGCCGTCGCGGGATCGAACGCGATCTCCCACGCGGTGAAGCGCCGCAGGGATTCGAGAATTTCCCGGCAGGGCCCGATCAGCGCGTCGGCTTGCGGGGTCGGCGCCATGCCGCCGGGCGTGCGAATGAACAGCGGATCGTGCAGATGTTCCCGCAAGTGCCCGAGCCAGATGCTGACCGTCGGTTGGCTCTGGCCCAGTTGCTCGGCGACGCGCGTGACGCTGCGCACGTCGTACAGGAGATCGAAAAGCTGAAGCAGCTTCAGGTCGGGCAGGTCTGCGGGCATCGTGGCGTTATTGTCCATGGCAATGACGACATTGTATCCATTGCATTGTCGGCATGAGCGGCGACTCCTATCGTGACGCCATACGTCAAGGAGAAGCCATTGAAAATAGCGATTCTGGGGGCCGGCGCACTGGGCTGCGCGATCGGCGCCACCCTCACCCAAGGTGGCCACGAGACCTGGCTGATCGACCGCTCGCCCGCGCACGTCGATGCGATGCGCGATAACGGCCTGCGCGTCGACGATACCGGCGGCACCCGCCACGTACGGGTCCACGCGACGACGCGGGCTGCCGATGTCGGCGTGGCCGACCTGGTGGTCGTGCTGGTCAAGTCGTTCCACACCGATGCGGCCATCCGCGGCGCCCAGTCGCTGGTGGGGCCCGATACCACCGTGCTGTCGCTGCAGAACGGCCTCGGACACGAGGACATCCTGATCGACGTCGTCGGCCGCGAGCGCGTCCTCGCGGGCAAGACCTACGTCGGCGGCGTGCTGCGCGGCGCGGGTCACATCGAATCCGGCGTGATCGGCAAATACACCTATATCGGCGAACTCGACGGCCGCATCACGCCGCGCGTCGAGGCAATCGCCGCCGCGTTCAATGCCGCGGGCCTCGCCACGACGATCAGCGACAACATCGTCGGCACGATGTGGGACAAGCTGCTGGTGAATGTCGCGACGGGCGCGCTGACCGGCCTGACCGGCCTCACCTACGGGCAGCTTTACGACGAGCCGCTGTTGAAGGCGACGTCGCTCGCGGCCGTGGCCGAGGCGATCGCGGCCGCCCAGGCGGCGGGCGTGAAGCTGTCGATGACCGATCCCGAGCAGGCATGGACGTTGGCCGCCGAGGGGCTGCCCGCGAGCTTCAAGACGTCGATGCTGCAAAGCCTCGAGAAGGGCTCGATCACCGAAATCGACTTCATCAACGGTTCGGTCGTGCGCTGGGGGCAGCGCTACGGCGTGCCGACCCCGGTCAATGCCACGCTCGTCGCCTGCATCAAGGGGCTGGAACGCGCGATGGCCGACCGTCAACGGAAGGAGACCGCCGCATGAGCGTCCCGAAAGCCTATCTCGAACACGTCGCGATCTGGGTGAAGGACATCCGCTGGCACATCCGTTTCTTCGAGGACGTGCTCGGCATGACCCTGCGCGAAGTGGACGGCACGCTCGACGCGCCGCGGCAGTACTGGACGCTCGGCGGCCTGCAGTTCATCCACGCGCCGGAACACGACGGCCCGGAAGGCCGCCTCGCCCATCTCGGCGTGATGTGCGAGGACCTGGAGGCCGCGCTGGCCGCGGCACAACGATTCGGCGTGACGGAAATGCCGCAGGGACGGAACTGGCTTCGCCTGCCCGACGGGCTGGCGGTCGAACTGATCCAGGCCAGGCCGGCTTCCTGCGTCGCGCAGGCACTGGCGATCAACCCGCGCGCGGAGGCATGACCATGACGATCGTCGAAAAATACTGGGACGACGCCCGCGAGGGCGACACGTGCACGAGCCCGACTTACACCGTGACCAAGGCGCGCATCCTCGCGTACGCCGACCTCACCGGCGACCATACGCCCGTCCACGTGGACGAGGAATACGCGAACGCCAGCCACTTCGGCTGCCTCGTCGCGCACGGGCTGTTCGGCCTGTCCATCGCCGACGGCCTGAAGACGCAGAGCGACTATCGCTTTCTGCCGGGCATGTCGCTCGGCTGGACCTGGGATTTCCTGCTGCCGATCAAGGTCGGCGACGTGCTTCACGTCAAGTTCCGCGTCGGCTCGATGCGGGCGAGCAAGAGTCGCCCGGGCTGGGGCATCGTCGTGCTGCCGTCGGAGCTGATCAATCAGGACGGTCAGGTCGTTCAACACGGCGAGCATCGCCTGATGGTGCCGCGCCGCCCGGAGGCACTGTAATGCAGGCTCGCCCACTCGAAGGCATTCGCGTCGTCGACTACAGCCACTTCCTTGCCGGGCCGTATGTCGGACGCTGTCTGGCGGCGCTCGGCGCCGAAGTCATCAAGGTCGAGCGCCCCGGGTCGGGCGACGCCGGACGGCAGCACGCGACCGTGCTCGACGACCAGCAAAGCGGCTACTTCCTGCAGCTCAACATGGGCAAGCGCGGCGTGAGCGTCAACATGAAGGACGCGCGCGGCAAGGCATTCATGCAGCGGCTGTGCGACTCCGCCGACGTGTTCATCGAGAACTATCGGCCGGGCGCGCTGGACAAGCTCGGGCTCGGTTATGACGAACTGTCGGCGCGCAATCCGGGCCTCGTCTACTGTTCGATTTCCGCGTACGGGCATACCGGCCCCGATGCGCATCGCGCGGGCTTCGGGCTGATCGCCGAGGCCAAGAGCGGGATCATGCAGATGGTCGGCACGCCGGGCGAACGGCCGCCGCTGCTGCGCATCTCGCTCGGCGACATGTACACCGGCATCCATGCGGTCGCGGCCATCAACGCCGCGCTGCTGGGGCGCGTGAAGAGCGGCCGCGGGCAGCACATCGACATGGCGCTGTACGACACGCTGGTATCGATGCACGAATATGCGGTGCAGTGCTACACGCTGCAGGGCGTGCTGCCCGAGCAGACCGGGCACGACATGCCGACCTCGACGCTCTACGGCGTGTTCCGCGCGTCGGACGGCGATCTCGTGATCGCCGCGCAAGTCGACGACGCGTGGAAACGCTTCGCCGAGCTGATCGCGACGCACGGCGGCCCGGCGGATTTCGGCGCCGATACGCGCTTCCACGACAGCGTCGGGCGCAACGCGCACCGCGCGGAGATTCTGTCGGTCGTCGAGCCGTGGGTGGCCGCGCGCTCCGTCGCGTCGGTACTGGACCTGCTGGACGGCATCGACGTGCCGTGCGCGAAGGTGCAGCGCATCGACGAAGTGCTGAACGATCCGCAGATCCAGGCCAGAGGCATGGTCGTCGAGCAACAGCATCCGCGCTACGGGACGCTGCGCCTGCCCAACCTGCCGTTCCGGTTTTCCGATTGCGACACGACGATTCGCGACGTCGCGCCCGATCTCGGGCAGCACAACGCGGAAGTCGCGCGCGCCCTCGGGTTCGATTCGGCCGAGATCGACGCGATGCAGGCCGACGGCGTCCTCTATTCAAAAGCGAGCCAATGATGACCGACCAATACGCGGTGATCGGCAATCCGATCGGGCACACGAAATCCCCGTTGATTCACGGGCTGTTCGCGAAGGAGACGCGGCAGGACATCAGCTATACGGCGATCGAGGGGCCCGTCGCGCCGGCAGGCGCGTTCGCGGCCGCGGTTCGGGCGTTTTTCGAGGGTGGCGGCAAAGGCATCAACGTCACCGCGCCGTTCAAGCTCGACGCGTTCGCGATGTCGGACGAACGCAGCGAGCGGGCGCGGCTGGCGGGCGCGGCCAACGCGCTCAAGTTCGACGGCGGCCGCATCCTGGCGGACAACTTCGACGGCATCGGGCTGGTGCGCGACATCGAAGCGAACCTCAACCTGCCGATGGCCGGCAAGCGTGTGCTGGTGCTCGGCGCAGGCGGCGCGGCGCGCGGCGCGCTGTTGCCGTTCCTCGAAGCGGGACCGGCCGAACTGGTCATCGCGAATCGCGACGTCGACAAGGCGCGCGCACTGGCGGAGCAGGTCGCCGGACGCGGTCCGCTCGTCGCCAGCGGCTACGCGGACCTCGCCCGGATGGGGCGTTTCGACCTGGTCGTCAATGCGACGTCGGCCAGCCTGACCGGCGACCTGCCGCCGGTCCCGCCGAGCGTGTTCAGCCCGGCCGGCACGGCCTACGAACTGGCATACGGCAAGCGTCTGACGCCGTTTCTGCGGCTCGCGAAAAACGCAGGGGTCCACGGGATCGCGGATGGCGTCGGCATGCTGGTCGAGCAGGCGGCCGAAGCATTCGCGTGGTGGCGCGGCGTACGCCCGCAGACCAGCGCGGTGATCGATCGCCTGGCCGTGCCCTTTGATTGAACCCGCGACGGAGATTCGCATGAAGAAGATCCTGATGCTGCACGGCATCAATCACAACATGTTCGGCAAGCGCGATCCCGCGCAGTACGGGACGATCACGCTCGCGCAGATCGATGCGCGGCTGCAAGCGCTGGCGACGGAACTGGGCGTACAGGTGGAGTCGTTCCAGACCAACGGCGAAGGCGCGATGTGCGAGCGCATCCATCGCGCTTTCGAGGAACGCCAGGACGCGGTGCTGATCAACGCGGGCGCATGGACGCATTACAACTACGGCATTCGCGATGCCCTGGCGATCCTCACGTGCCCGATCGTCGAGCTGCACATGTCCAACATTCATGCACGCGAGCCGTTCCGGCATCACTCCGTCCTGGCCGAGATCGTCAGCGGGCAGATTTGCGGGTTCGGGGTCCAAAGCTATCTGCTCGCACTGAGGGCCGCGGTTTCGGCGCTCGGCGACGAATAAGCCGATTCCCGCATCGGCTGCCGATGCGGGACCGACGCGCATGCGCAGCCGTCGCCAGCGCGCGGCGTTGCGCACCGCGCGTGCTCGCCGCGCGCCGTATCGACTGGCCGCGGTCTGGTCGCACGACGGCGTCGACACATCGGGCAGTGACGACGCCGCGCATCACCCGCCTTGCCCGGCACGCATATCAATATCCGGAGACGACGATGACCACGACCTTGCGAGACGAGCCCAGGGGCAGGCACCAATCGAGAAAAGCCGCCATCAGCGGCTGGATCGGATCGGTGCTCGAATACTACGATTTCTTCATCTACGCCACGGCATCGGCGCTGATCTTCCCGCAGATATTCTTTCCGCACGGCAGCCCCACCACCGCCATCATCGCGTCGCTGGCCACTTACGGCGTCGGCTACGTGTCCCGCCCGATCGGCGCGTTCGTGCTGGGCCACCTCGGCGATACGCGCGGACGGAAAACCGTCCTGCTGTTCTGCATGTTCCTGATGGGCATCTCGACCGTCGGCGTCGGCCTCCTGCCGACCTATCAGCAAGCCGGGCTGATCGCGCCCGCGTTGCTCGTGACGCTTCGCCTGCTGCAGGGTTTCGCCGTGGCCGGCGAGATCACCGGCGCGAGCTCGATGATCCTGGAGCACGCGCCGTTCGGCCGGCGCGGCTACTTCGTCAGCTTCACGCTGCAGGGCGTGCAGGCCGGGCAAGTGCTGGCCGCCGCCGTGTTCCTGCCGCTCGCCTACTACATGCCGTCCGCGCAATTCGACAGCTGGGGCTGGCGCATTCCGTTCCTGCTGAGTGCGCTGGTCATCGTCGCGGGCCTGATCATTCGCCGCGAGGTCGACGAGTCGCCGGCCTTCGACGAAGCGGTGCGCAACCGGTCGCAAGCCGGCTCGCCGGTGGCCGACGCTTTCAGGCACCACTTTCCCGACATGCTGCGCGTGGCCTGCATGTCGATGATGAACGTGATTCCGGTCGTCGCCACGATCTTCGGCGCGGCCTATGCGGTCCAGCCGGCGTATGGAATCGGATTCCAGAAGGATGTCTATCTCTGGATCACGGTGATGGGCAATATCGTTGCGATGATCGTGATCCCGTTCGTCGGCAACCTGTCCGACCGCGTCGGCCGCCGGCCGCCGATCATCGTCGGCTCGCTGGCCGCCGGGCTGCTCGCGTTCGCCTACCTGTATGCGATCAGCATCCGGAACGTGCCGCTCGCCTTCGTGATGTCGATGCTGATGTGGGGCGTGGTGTACCAGGGCTACAACGCGGTATTTCCCGCCTTTTACCCGGAACTCTTCCCGACCCGCACGCGCGTCTCGGCGATGGCCATCGCGCAGAACCTCGGTACCGCGGCCACGGCGATGCTGCCCGCGCTGTTCACCGCGGTCGCGCCGCCGGGTGCCCATCACGTCTGGCTGATCGTCGGTGCGATCGCGTTCGGCATCACCATGATCGCGTCGCTCGCGGCCTGGAGCGCACGCGAGACCAGTCGTGTCCATTTGAACGATTTGGGGCGAGCGAACGCGCAACCGGTCGGCAAGGCAGAATACGACCTGCTGCGCGCCGAGGCACTGTCGCACGATCGCGTCGTGCGCGAACCCGTGCCCGGATCCGTCGGCGGCTAACCGGCGTTCGGCGGGGCGTCGGGTTCGGCGCCCCTTCCGTCCAGCCATTTCAGCTCGCCGCGGCCGCCCTCGCCGCACGAGCAACCTTGCGTAACCGCTGCCCTTATTCGAAGCTCGATGCCCGATACCGTGTCGAAAACCGCCATGCCGGACACCACGCGACCCGCTCGCCTGAACTTCGCGCTCATGTTACCGCTTCTGCTGGCGGCCCAGCCGGTGGCGACCGACAGTTACCTGCCGGCGCTGCCCGAAATCGCCGCCACGCTGGGCTCCGCCAGTGTCAGCCTCACGGTTTTCGCGCTGATATTCGGTGTCGGGCAATTGCCGATGGGCAGCCTTGCCGACCGGTTCGGCCGCCGCCCCGTGCTGCTGACCGGCCTTGCGCTCTATGCGCTGACCGCGCTGGCCGCTGCGCTGGCCTCGACCGCGGCGATGCTGGTGGCCGCTCGCGCGATGCAGGGGCTGGCCATGGCCGCGATACTGGTATGCGCGCGTGCGACGGTGCGCGACCGGTATTCGGCGGGCGACGGTCCGTACGTGATGGCGCGCGGTTTCATGGGGATGGGGATGATGGCGTTCCTCGCCCCGCTCCTCGGTGCGTATGTCGCCCAGCAAGCCGGATGGCGATGGGTGCTCGCCGGGATGAGCGTGTATGCGTTCGGGTTGCTCGTCATGTGCTGGTACGGCTTCGAGGAAAGCTTCGTGCGCAGCCCGCCGAGCCGGAACTCGACCCAGGAGGTGCGCGAGATACTCGGCAATGCCCCGTTCAGGGTATGGACGCTGCTGGCCGCGTCGACGTACACCGGCATGTTCTGCTTTCTGCTGCTGTCGCCGACGATCTACATCGGGCAGCTCGGCATCTCGCCCCAGCGTTATGGCTGGATACCGGCAACCGGGACGCTCGTCTACGTGCTGAGTACGTTTGGCTGCCGCGTGTTGCTGCGCCGCCAAAGCATGTTGCGAACGGTACGACAAGGCGCGACGTTGAGCCTGTCCGGCGCGGTGATCCAGGCATTGGGGTGCGCGCTGCTTCCCGGCAGCATCTGGCCGCTGCTCGTCGGGCATGGCGTGTATTGCCTCGGCCACGGCATTCATCAGCCGTGCGGACAGGCTGGAGCGGTCAGCGGCCTGCCCCACCTTGCAGGCCGCGCCGTCTCCTGGTCCGGCTTCATCATGATGTTCTTCGCGTTCAGCGCGGGCCAGACGGCAGCGAGCTTCACCGATCCGCGCTATCACCTGGGCGCGTGGCCCATGGTGGTGCCGATGCTCGTGGTGGGCGTGACGCTGGTGACGATCGCGTTTGCATGGCTGCCCCGAATCAACCACGCAACCGCGTGACCGCGTGACATGTCGCGGCACGCTCGCCGCTACTCGACGTTGTCCGAAACGTCCGTCATCCGGATCATGTGCGGCTTGACACCCTCGTCTTCCGCCGTGACGGCCTCCTTCGGATGGATCAGTGCCTCGAGCCGCGCTTTCGTCGCGATGAACTCGGGCGTATTGACCTGCGAGAGGTCGCGCGGCCGCGGCACCGGCACCTCGATCAGTTCCTGCACTCCGCCGGGGTTCGCTTTCAGCACCAGGATCCGGTCGGCCAGAAAAATCGCCTCGTCGAGGTCGTGCGTGATGAACAGGATCGTCACGTCGATGTTGCGCCAGATGTCGAGCAGGTGCGCCTGCATCCGCGCCCGCGTCTGCGCGTCGAGCGCACCGAACGGTTCGTCCATCAGCAGGATCCGCGGACGGTTCGCGAGCGCGCGGGCAATCGCCACACGCTGCTTCATGCCGCCCGACAACTGATGCGGATACACGTCCGCGAAACGCGTCAGCCCGACGAGATCGAGCCACTGCAGCGCCTCGCGCTCGGCCTCGCCGCTGCTGCTGCCGTTCATGCGCAGGCCGAACATCACGTTCTTCTTCACCGTGAGCCACGGAAACAGCGTATAGCCCTGGAACACCATCCCGCGATCGGCGCCCGGCCCCTGCACCGGCTTGCCGTCCAGCAGCACCTCGCCGCTCGACTGCGCCTCGAGCCCGGCCAGGATCCGGATCAACGTCGACTTGCCGCAGCCGGACGGGCCGATCACGCACACGAACTCGCGCCGGTGCGTGCGGAAACTGATGTCGTCGAGCGCGATGCATTCGCCTTGCGGCGTCGCGAAACGCTTGCCGACGTGCCGCACGTCGAGTATCACGTCGCGGGCCTTCAGCCGCGCGAAGCGCTCGCGCACCGCGTCGGATTGAACCAGGTAATCGGGAACGGCCTGGGGGTTCTGCATGATGCCCTCTGCGAGAAACGGTCGATGGGGTTGCGTCAACGGATGTCACGCCTTGAGCGTGCGGTCCCACGGAAAGAACCGGCGTCCGAGCAGCCCGAGCACGATGTCGGTGCCGAGGCCGATGATCCCGATCATCAGGATCGCCGCATACACGTTGTCGAAATGCTGGTAGCGCGCCTGCTGGCTGATGTACCACGTGATGCCGGAACTGGTGCCGACGAGTTCGGCGACGATCAGGTAGGTCCATGCCCAGCCGAGCAGGATCCGCTGATCCCGATACAGGTCCGGCAGCACGCCCGGAATCACGACATGCGTGAGCAGCTTCAGCTTCTTCGTGCCGAGCGTCATCGCGGCCTCGAACAGCCCGTATTCGAGCTTGCGTGTGGTATTCGCGATGATCAGCACCTGCTGGAACAGCGTGCCGATCACGATGATCGCGATCTTCGGCGCATCGTAGATGCCGAGTATCGCGACCATCAACGCGCCGAACGCCGGCGCCGGCAGGTAGCGGAAGAACTCCAGGAACGGCTCCTGCAGCCGCGCGAGCGCGCTGAAGGTGCCGCAGACGATGCCGAGCGGCACGCCGATCGCGGACGAGATCACGAAGCCCCAGAAGATGATGCGGATGCTGTGCCACAGGCTCTCGTGCAGCCATACGCCGTCGCGGGAGGCCGGCGGCGTCGTGAACGCCGTGTAGAACGCGCGCAGCACCTGATGCGGCGCCGGCAGGTAGACCGGATTCGCGCGCACGCCTTCGGGCACCGCGGCGTGGGCGGCCCGCGCATGCGCGAGCTCGTCGTCGAACACGTCGCGATCGACCTGCATGCCGGTCTGGAAATAGTCGACGCTGCCTGGATTCGTCACGCGCATTTGCGGATGCCAGACGAACGGCACGTAGCTGATCAGGCACCAGACGGCGAACGGCAGCAGGAACGACGCCAGCCCGAGGGTCCATTTGCCGCGCGTCGTCAGCTCGCGGCGCACCGCGAGCCAGCCGGTCGTGTTGCGGGTCGTTGTCATGGGAATCTCCATTTCGGTTTCGGGTACCGGTCGCGCGGCTGCCGCGGCAGCGCGCGACCGTGCAATCAGTGCAATGCGCCGCCGGACTGCGCGCGGTAGGCCCGCCAGCCGCCGAAGCGCGTGATGTCCTGCGCGTCGCCCAGCGCGACGCTCTCGCACAGGAAGCCCTGCACCCGCGAATCGTCGGCGAGCGTAAGCGTGCCGATACCGAGCGGCGCCGCGATGCCGGCGACGAAGCTGCCGTATGCCTCGACCGGCATCTCCCAGATCTCGACCGCGATCGGCGCGCCGCCGTCCGGCACGCGCACGAGGCCCGGCTTCGCCACGCCGCCGCTCGCCTCGGCGGAGAGCGCATAGAGGCGATAGGCGGGCGCCGTCGTGGTGGCGGCGACGAAGCGCGCGCCGCGTTCCGTGAGCTGGCCGTTCAACGGTTCGCCGCGAAGATGCGCGCCGACGACGGCCAGCCGCACGACGCCGGCCGATGCAGCACGCGGCGTGACCGCGGCTGCCGATGGCCGGAGGTCGCCGGCGCTCGCGGCGCCGTCGCCCCACGCGTGCGCGAGATCGAGCAGCCGCGCATCGTCGTGCGCGCGACCGACGAACGTGATGCCGAACGGCAGCCCCGCGTGCGGCCCGGTTTCGCACGCGCCCGCCGGCACCGCGATTGCCGACAGGTCGAGCAGGTTCACGAAGTTCGTGTAGTAGCCGAAGCGCGAATTGATCGCGATCGGATCGGCTTCGAGCGCGTCGACGGTGGCCGTCGTCGCCGAGGTCGGCATCACGATCGCGTCGAGGCCATCCCACGCGCGGGCCGCGTCGATCCGCAGCGCGGCGAGCCGGTCGAACGCGGTGAACGCATCGGCGGCGCTGAAGCGCGACGCGCCGCCGACGATTTCGCGGATCACCGGATGCAGCGCATCGGGTTCGCGCGCGGCGAACGCGCCGATCGCGGCGAGCCGCTCGGCCACCCACGGGCCTTCGTACAGCAGCCGCGCGGCGGCCAGGAACGGGCCGAAGTCGATCTCGACGAGTTGCGCGCCGGTCGCGCGAAGCCGCTCGAGCGCCGCCGCCCAGGCCGCGCGATACGACGCGTCGCCGAAGAATTCGAGCTGATCGGCCCGCGGCGTGCCGAAACGCACTTGCCCGAGCGGCCGCGCCGCGTGCGCTCGCAAGCCGTCCGCGCCCAACAGCGGTTGCCACGCGCGCCCGTACGGGTCGCCTTCGGTCACGCCGTGCGCGGCGGCGAACACCGTGCGCGCATCGTCCGCCGAACGCGCGAACACCGATACGCAATCGAGCGACCGGCAGGCCGGCACCACGCCGAGCGTGCTCAGCACGCCACGCGTCGGCTTGAGCCCGACCAGCCCGTGGAACGCGGCCGGCACGCGCCCCGAGCCGGCCGTGTCGGTGCCGAGCGAGAACGCTGCGACGCCGAGCGCGACCGCCACGGCCGACCCCGAGCTGGAGCCGCCCGACGCGTAGCGCGGATCGAGCGCATTGCGGCACGCGCCGTAAGGCGAGCGCTGCCCCGAGAGCCCGGTCGCGAACTGGTCGAGATTGGTCTTGCCGACGGGAATCGCGCCGGCCGCGATCAGCCGTTCGACGACGGGCGCGCTGCGTGCCGGCGTGTAGGCGTATGCGGGGCAGCCTGCCGTCGTCGGTATGCCGGCGAGGTCGATGTTGTCCTTGATCGCGAACGGCACGCCGTAAAGCGGCAGCGACGCCATGTCGCGACCGGCCAGCGCGTCGGCATACGACGACATCTCGTCGCGCGTCAGCGGCCGGATCCACGCATGGTGCGGATCGCCCGCGTCGAAATGCGCGGCAATCGCATCGACGAGCGCATGCGGCGTCAGGTCGCCCGCCGCGTAGCGCGCGCGCAGCGCGGCAATCGATTGCAGCCCCGGCAGGATCGAGTGCTCCGTCGTGCTCATGCCACCTCCTCGGCGGCACCCGCCTTCATCACCATCAGCCGCTGCCCGGCCACCACCGCCGCGCCGGGCGCGCAATCGATCGTCTCGATCGTGCCGTCTTCCGTTGCCGTCACCGCCACCTCCATCTTCATCGATTCGACGATCGCGACGACCTGCCCTTCGGTCACGCGCTCACCGGCTTCCACCAGCACCTTCCATACGCTGCCCGACACGTCCGCGGCGATCGCCCGCTGCGTATCGTCGAGCGTGGCCGCCGCCGGCGCCGCATGCGCGTCGTCCTGCTCCGTCTCGCCGACGTATTCCGCATGGCCGGCTGCCCGCCACCGCTCGCGTTCGGCGTCGAATGCGGCCTGCTGCGTCGCCTTGAACGCCGCGATCGAGTCGGCCTCGTCGTGCAGGAAGCCGTTGTAGGCGCGCAGATCGAACACGGAATCCTCGATCTTCAGCGTCGCGCGGCCCGCGATGAAATCCGCGCGCAACTCGCTCAATTCGGCCTCGCTGACTTCATAGAAACGGATCTCGTCGAAGAACCGCAGCAGCCACGGCTTGCCGGCTTCGAATTCGCGCGTGCTGCGGTGACGGTTCCACATCTGCACGGTACGGCCGACGAACTGATAGCCGCCGGGCCCTTCCATCCCGTACACGCACAGATACGCGCCGCCGATGCCGACCGCGTTCTCCGGCGTCCAGGTCCGCGCGGGGTTGTACTTGGTCGTCACGAGCCGGTGGCGCGGATCGATCGGCGTCGCGACGGGGGCGCCGAGGTAGACGTCGCCGAGCCCCATCACCAGGTAGCGCGCGTCGAACACGATGCGCTTCACGTCGTCGATGCTCGCAAGGCCGTTGATGCGCCGGATGAACTCGATATTGCTCGGACACCACGGCGCGTCGGGCCGCACCGACTGCATGTAGCGCTCGATCGCGACGCGCGTCGACGGGTCGTCCCACGACAGCGGCAGATGCACGATGCGGTTCGGCACGCGCATGTCGGCCACGTCGGGCAATTCGCGCTCGGCGGCCTGCAGATGCGCGAGCAGTGTTTCGAGCGGCAGCACGCTTGCATCGAACTGCACCTGAAGCGAACGGATGCCCGGCGTCAGGTCGAGCATGCCGGGCAACCGGTGCGCGTCGAGCCAGCACATGAGGGCGTGCACGCGAAAGCGCAGGTTCAGGTCGAGCACGAGCGGCCCGTATTCGACCAGCACGTTGCGATCGCCCGAGCGCCGATAGACAACGCCGACGCCGCCGGCCGACGGGTCGCGATGCAGCACGCATTCGCCGGGCGCCGCGCAGGCAGCAGCGGCGACGTCGCGCGTCGACTGCACGATCTCGTCAGCCGGTTTCCCGGCCGACGCGCCCGCACGCACGAACTGCACGGTATCGCCCGGCCGCAACTGCCCGAGCTTCCACAACTCGTCGCGCACGACCGTCACCGGACACACGAAACCGCCGAGGCTCGGCCCGTCCGGGCCGAGAATCACCGGCATGTCGCCGGTGAAGTCGACGGCACCGATCGCATACGCGTTGTCGTGGATGTTCGACGGATGCAGCCCGGCCTCGCCGCCGTCCGCACGCGCCCACCGCGGCTTCGGCCCGATCAGCCGCACGCCGGTGCGGCTGGAGTTGTAGTGGACCGTCCATTGCGTGCCGTGGAGCATCGCGATGTCGTCCGGCGTGAAGAAATCCGGTGCGCCGTGCGGGCCATCGAGCACGCCGAGCGTCCACGCATGCGTCAGCACGGGAACGTCGGCCGTCGACAGCGCCGCGCCCGCGTCGCCGCGCCCGGCGTCCGCGTGCAGATGCAGCACGTCGCCCTTGCGCAGCGCGCGGCCCGCGTGGCCGCCGAACTGGCCGAGCGTGAAGGTCGCCTTGCTGCCGAGATAGTCGGGCACCTGCAGCCCGCCCTTGACGACGAGACACGCACGCACGCCCGCGCCCGTCACGCCGCCCAGTTTCAGCACCGCGCCCGACCGCGCGCGAACGACCTGCCAGAACGGCACGGGTTCGCCGTCGAGCGTGGCCGCGAGCGGCGCGCCGCCGAGCGCGAACAGCGTCGCGGTATTGAAGCGCAGCGTCGCGCCGACCATCGTGAACTCGAGCCCGGCCGCGTCGCGCGGGTTGCCGATCAGCGCGTTGGCGAGATCGAACGCGCGATCGTCCATCGGACCCGACGGCGGCACCCCGACACTCCAGTAGCCGACGCGCCCCGGGGACTGCTGCACGGTGGTCTGCACGCCGCCGTCGAGCACGTCGATCGTGTGCGGCGCGAACGCGAAGCGCGACAGAAAGGCGGTCGTCGGCGCGCCGCGCGCAAACGTGTCGGAGCCGGCCACGGCACGCAGGTAGTCGAGATTGGTCTCGATCCCGTACAGCTCGGTCTGTTCGAGCGCGGCCCGCAGCGCGGCCAGCGCGTCGCGCCGCGTGTCGCCGCGCACGATCAGCTTCGCGAGCAGCGGATCGTAAAACGCGCTGATCTCCGTGCCTGCCTCGATCCAGCCGTCGACCCGCACGTTTTCGGGAAACGCGACGTGCGTGAGCAGCCCGGCACTCGGCTGGAACTGCTTGTGCGGATCCTCCGCATAGAGCCGCACCTGAATGCTCGCGCCGCGCGGCGCAACGGCAAGCGTGTCGAGCGGCGGCAGGTCGCCTTCGGCCTGCAGGATCATCCATTCGACGAGATCGACGCCCGTCACCGCTTCGGTCACGCCATGCTCGACCTGCAGCCGCGTGTTCACCTCGAGGAAATAGAACCGCCGCGCGCTCGCGTCGAACACGAACTCGACCGTGCCGGCCGACGCGTAGCTCACCGCGCGCGCCAGCCGCACCGCGCTCGCGTGCAACGCGTCGCGCTCGGCGTCGGTCAGGTCGGGCGCGGGCGTTTCCTCGATCACTTTCTGGTTGCGCCGCTGCACCGAGCAATCGCGTTCGCCGAGCGAGATCGCGCCGCCACGGCCGTCGCCGAAGATCTGCACCTCGATGTGCCGCGCGTGTTCGACGAACTTCTCGAGATACACGCCCGCATGCGCGAAGTTCGCGGTGCCGAGCCGCACGACGGATTCGAACGCCGCGCCGAGCTGCGCGGCATCGCGGCACAGCGACATGCCGATGCCGCCACCGCCCGCAGTGCTTTTCAGCATCACCGGGTAGCCGATCGCGTCGGCTTCGGCGAGCGCCGTCGCCACGTCGTCGAGCAGCCCGGTGCCCGGCAGCAGCGCGACGCCCTGCGCGGCGGCGAGTTCGCGCGCGGTGTGCTTGAGACCGAACGCGCGCATGTGATCGCCGCGCGGCCCGATGAAGCGCAGGCCGGCCGCTTCGCATGCGTCGGCGAAACCGGCATGCTCGGACAGGAAGCCGTAGCCGGGGTGCACCGCCTGCGCGCCGGTCTCGCGCGCGGCCGCGAGGATCGCCGCGACGTTCAGATAGCTGTCGGCCGCCGGTGCCGGCCCGACTCGCACGGCCTCGTCGGCGAGCGCCACGTGGCGCGCGTCGCGATCGGCGTCCGAATAGATCGCGACCGACGCGATGCCGAGGCGCTTCAGCGTGCGGATCACGCGGCAGGCGATTTCGCCGCGGTTCGCGACGAGCACTTTGGAGAATCTCATGCGGCCTCCCAGATCGTCAGCCGCACGGGCGTCGGGTTGTAGCCGTTGCACGGATTGTTGAGCTGCGGGCAGTTCGAGATCAGCACCGTGACGTCCATCTCCGCGCGCATCTCGACGTATTTGCCGGGCGCGGAGATGCCGTCCTCGAACGTGAGCCCGCCGCGCGGCGTGACGGGTACGTTCATGAAGAAATTGACATTGCCGACCAGGTCGCGCTTGGTGAGCCGCGCGCCGGTTCCGCATGTGCAGTGCGCGATCGCGTTGAGGAAACTGTCGCGGCAGTTGTGCATGTAGCGTTTGTCGAGCGCATAGCGCACCGTGTTGCTCTCGGCCGCGCAGGCACCGCCGAGCGTGTCGTGGCGGCCGCACGTATCGGCGACGATCGTCGCCATCGGATTGCCGCGGCTCGAGACGAGCACGCTGCCCGCGCTCAGGTACAGGTTGCGCTGCGCACGGATCGTGTCCTGCGCACTGTAGCGCTCCTCGGGATCGTCGGAGCGGTAGAACAGCGTATCGACGGCCTGGTTGCCCTCGAGGTCGAGAATGCGCAGGACCTGCCCGCGCTTCAGGTCGTACAGCCACGGGTCGCCCGCGTTCAGCGTGACGTCGTGGATTGCGTCGCGCGGGTCGAGACGGCTTTCGATGATCGGCATGGCCTCGCTCCTTATGCGAACAGACGGTCGGTGTTGGCGAAGCCGCGCGTGTTCTCGGCGCACGCGCGCCGGCACGGGTCGTCGTCGGGCGCCGCGCCATCGGCCGGATACGCGCGGTACGCGATCAGCTTCACGGCCTTCGGCGCATAGTCGGGGCGCGGATCGAACGGATGCGGCGCGGTCGAGAACGCCGCGAGCGTGTTCATCTCGAAGCGCAGGTCCAGCGCGCTGCCGGCCGGCGAATGTCCCGCGACGAAATCGAGCGCGCCGTCCTCGCGCGTGTCCAGCTTGCTGAAGAAGTTGACGTTCGCGGCCAGGTCACGCGCCGACAGCCCGTATTTCGCGAGCTCGAGCACGAGACTGTCGCGGCCGTTGCGGATCATCGCGTTGCGATCGGCCTGGTACGACGTCGTGCCGTACTTGTGCGCAAACAACCGCGCATCGCCGACGCCGCCGAGCGGATCGTGCCAGCCGAGCGTATCGGCGGTGATCGACGCGATCACGCGCCCCATGTCCGTGTACAGCGCATGGCCGCGCGTGAGATGCGCGGTGTGCTGCGCCTTCAGCGTGTCGGCCATGTTGTAACGTTCGAGCAGGTCTTCCTGGCGATGAAAGACGGCAGACAGGTTCGCGCCGCCGTCGACGTCGACGATGCGCAGCGCGAGACCGCGGCGCAGGATGCCGGACCAATGGGTTCCGGCAGGAATCAGCGTTTCCCACGCGACGTGCGGCGGTGGCGCGAGGACAGAGACGGGGGTGGCTTGGGGGCTCGGCGACATGGCGGCTCCGGGGTCGGTTGGACAAAAGGCGTGAGAGGGCGACCGAACGACATCGCGACCTCCCGGGCTTTTATCCCTCCGTGGAGCCTCGCCGTTTCCTCGCATCGAGGCAAAGGCAAGACCGGATTGCTCTCGGACCAGGCATCGCGCGGCGTACGCCGCACGACCGGAACCCTAGCGATCCTGAAGATGATGCAAATTGCTTCGCACCTCTCGAACGTCGATCAAGCGAATTGCGTGCCAACGTCCTCGCCCCGACCGCACGACGCCGTACGGCGGCGCGCCGACGCCCGGCATGCGCGAAGCCGCCGCGTCCGCTTGCCCCCGCACCGGGCGCGCGGCGCACCACGCACACGCGAACGCGCACCGGCGCAGTGCGTGCAATGCGATCGCGCATGGTGCGATACACGGTGGCACGGGCATTGCTGAATCGGCACACCGTCACTCGATGTCCCGCCCCTCATGAACAAGCTCGACCTGCTCCGGCGCGTATTGACCGCGCTGTTCGCCGCCCGCTTCATCGAACTTCAGCGCGCCACGCGCCGCCGCTGAAACGCGCCGCCGCGTGCCGTTGGCACGCTTCTCGCTCGGCATGACGCCGAGAGGTGCGGCGGCGTCGCATCTTAGGGGTGCTAGGGTTCCGGTTCACCGAACGTCTGGTCCGAGAGCAGCCCGGCGCGGGTTCGTCCGATCGCGAGAGCGGACGCGCATGCGCTACACGGCGGGACAAAAGCCCGGGAGATTGGCGATGGCAACGGCCATCGTGCCTCTCCGTGGCCGCTTTTTCCGTTCCGCATCCGCAGGAACCGGTCACGCAGTCGGACCGTGCGTTCGCGCGCGGTCCGTATCGACGATCCCGATCCCGGTCTCCTGGAGAACAACGATGACCCGTCCCGCCCCGGCGTTCCGCCGCCTGTCGTCCTTCCGTTTCGTCCGCCACGCAGTGGGGGCCGCCGTCGCGGCTGCCGCGCTGTGGGCGGCCCCCGCCGCGCAAGCCGCCGCCCCGCTGAAGATCGGCTACAGCGACTGGCCCGGCTGGGTCGCGTTCCAGGTCGCGCTCGACAAGGGCTGGTTCAAGGAAGCCGGCGTCGACGTCGATTTCGAATGGTTCGATTACTCGGCGTCGCTCGACGCGTTTTCGGCGGGCAAGCTCGACGCGGTCGCGGCGACCAACGGCGATGCGCTCGTCACCGGCGCGTCCGGCGCGAAGAACGTGATGATCCTGCTGACCGACTATTCGGCCGGCAACGACATGATCGTCGCGAAGCCGCCGTTGCGCACCGTCGAGGCGCTGAAGGGCAAGAAGGTCGGCGTGGAACTCGGCCTCGTCGACCACCTGCTGCTTGAAACCGCGCTGCAGAAGCACGGGCTCAAGAACAGCGACGTCACGCTCGTGAATGCGAAAACCAACGAACTGCCGCAGGTGCTCGGCTCGTCGGCCGACATCGCCGCGGTGGCCGCGTGGCAACCGAATGCGGGCGAAGCGTTGAAGCGCGCACCGGGCGCGCGGGCGATCTTCACGTCGGCCGATGCGCCGGGGCTGATCTACGACGCGATCACGGTCGCGCCGACGAGCCTCGCCGCGCGCCGGGCCGACTGGGCGAAGGTGGTCAAGGTCTGGTATCGCTGCGTCGCGTACATCAACGATCCGAAGACGCAGGGCGACGCGGTCAAGATCATGTCGGCACGCGTCGGACTCGCGCCGGAACAATACCTTCCGCTGCTGAAAGGCACGCACCTGCTCGACGAGGCCGCCGCGAAACGTGCGTTCCGCAAGGGCGACGGGCTCGACTCCATCTACGGCTCGACGCGCAATGCGAACGCGTTCAACGTGCGCAACGCCGTGTACAAGCAGTCGCAGGACGTCGACGCGTACATCGATCCGCGGTTCACCGCGCCGCATTGACGGCGGCCGGCCCGCGTGCCGCCCCGGTTACCGATCCGGCCGTTCCCGACGAACGGCCGCGCGGTGGCCGCCGCGGGCCGACTGTCGAATCGGCGCACGCTGCCACCAGCCGGTCGCGAGCAACAGCGCAGGATCTCTAACGCAGAAATCCGGATGCACCATCCCACAGCAGTTTCAGGGCCGTGACCATCAGCAGGCCATAACAGGCTCGGTACATCTGACGCTGGTTCAGCCTGTCATGCAGGCGCCAGCCCAGCCAGACGCCCGCGGGAATGGCGGGAAGGCAGATGGCCATCAACGCCCAGACAGCGCCCGTCGGCCTCGCCAGCGCCAGCCAGGGCAACGCCTTGAGGAGGTTGCCTACCGTGAAAAACATGCTGGTCGTCCCGGCATACATCTGCTTGCCAAGACCGAGCGGCAGCAGGTACATCGCCAACGGCGGCCCTCCGGAGTGCGCGACCATCGTGGTAATGCCCGAGGTCATGCCGGCTGCGACCGCTTTGCGCGACGAGCGCGCACGCACCACGACTTCACCCCCTCGCATGAACCACATTCCGACGAACGTCAGTGTCACGACGGCCATCACGATGGCGATTGCCCGGTGGTCCAGCCCGCGAAACAGCACATAACCGATCCCGATGCCGACGACCAGTCCGGGCACCAGCCACACGAGGTCGGGCTTGGACCAGGTCGACGGCTTCCAGTACCGCAGACCGAACAGATCCATTGCAATGAACAGCGGCGCAAGCAAGCCGCCCGCCGTGACGGGATCCATGACGAGCGACAGCAGCGGGATGCCGACGATGGCGAAACCGCCACCGAAGGCGCCCTTCATGAAGCAGATCAGGAAAACACCGGCGAAAGTGATGAGGATGACAGTGACGTTCAGTTCCATGTTGCCTCCCTTCCCTTCACCTCGGTAACGGGAAGCGTATTCGGTGAGATCGACCCCGCAAACGACGGCGCATGCAGTCCGGCGCGCCGGGTCGGTGTGACGCTCGCGCTGACCGTCAGTGCGGCGATCTGCCGGAAATCGCGGGTCTGGCTTGAATCGACAACGCATCGTAGTTCGCCATGTCAGTACAATCAAATTATTGTCATGGATACATCCGGCGATGTCTTGGACGTGCAGCAGCCTGCCAGGCCGGCTCCCTTCAGTTCTTTTCCGGGCCGGCAAGCGTCATCCGGATCGCAGGTTTCGGCGTATGTAAATCTGTCGAATTGCACCGTAATTTCTGATCCTGGAGGCGCGTGACCTGCACAAATGTCGATGCGTAAAGGCGAGCGACTGCGACAAGACGCGAGAAGCGTTGGTATCACGCGCGATGTTTGGAAGATAATCGGTACATTCAAACGATTGTATTGAATCGACATGCCTCGACTTCGCTACAAGGAAGTGGTTGACCGGTTCGCGGCGGACATCCACGAAGGTCGACTGCGTCCTGGAACCCGACTGCCGACCCACCGCGATCTCGCCGCGCGAGAGGGCCTGTCGCTCGCGACCGCCACGCGCGTCTACGCCGAGCTCGATGCAATGGGATTGGTCAGCGGTGAAACCGGCCGCGGCACGTTTGTGAAGGAAGTGCTTCCGCGCGGTCATGGCGTCGATCTCCAGGCCTGGAACGACGGCGCGATCGACCTGAACTTCAACAACCCTTCCATGCCGGGTCAGGGCGAGCTTCTGAGAACGGCGCTGCGAGAGCTGGCGGGGTCAGGCAACCTGGACGCATTGCTTCGCTACCATCCCCATGGCGGGCGGCCGCACGAGCGGGAGACCATGGCCCGCCATCTGACGAGCCGCGGCTTGTCGGCGTCACCCGAGAACACGCTGCTCGTGAGCGGCGCACAGCACGGGCTCACCGCGACCGCCATGGCATTGCTCGACCCCGGCGACGTCGTCGCGGTGGACGCGCTGACGTACCCCGGTTTCAAGCTGACCGCCGAGGCTTTCCGGCTCGAACTCGTGACGATTCCAGGTGCGGCAGACGGCCCCGATCTGGATGCCCTGGCGAAATTGTGCCGGCGAAGACGGGTGCGCGCGATGTACACGATGCCGACCCTGCATAACCCGCTGGGATGGGTGGTGAGCGCCCGTCAAAGGCGTCATCTGGTGTCCATTGCCCGGCAACACGGACTGATCCTGATCGAGGATGCGGCTTATGCCTTTCTGGAGAAGCGTCCGCCGCCGCCGCCGCTTGCGATGCTTGCGCCCGAACTGACGGTGTACGTGTCCAGCTTGTCGAAGAGCGTCGCGACGGGGCTGCGCATCGGCATGGTCAACGCACCGCGCGACTGGGTCGGCAAACTGGAACGCCCGATCCGGGCGACCGTCTGGAACACGCCCGCCGCCATGACGGCGATTGCCTGCGGCTGGATCGAGGACGGCACCGTTGCAAGGCTCGAAGCGGAGAAACGGCGTGACGCTTCCCTGCGCCAGGCCGTCGTGAGCGAAGTCCTCGGTCATTTGAAGCCGGTCCGTCACTCCTCGTCGTACTTCGTCTGGCTGCCGCTGCCACACGAGGTTCGGGCGGATGCCGTTGCGAAGGCGTTGCTGCGTGAGCGCATCTCGGTGTCGACGGCACATCCCTTTGCTGCGTCGAGACACGTTCCGCACGCCGTTCGCCTGGCACTGGGTTCGGTCGACCTCGACACGCTCCGGCGCTCCCTCGAGACAGTCGCGAACGTGGTGAAAGACCATACTGATCGGTAGTCCGTCTTGTCCCGGCCGGCATTGCCGGCCTGCGAACGCCGGATCTCGTCCCACCTGCCGGTCACCTCCCGCCGCCGCATCGAGTCGCCGTCCGGCGTCGGTCCGATTCCGTGCCACGGCCCGACGCCCCGAAGTCACCGCGCAAAGAACAAACGGGGCGCACCGGATCGCCTCTCCCGATCTCGACTGCAAGCCATGGCTCGCCTTCCCGCAGCGTCAATCCGTTCGCCGCCGGGCTCGCAACCGGACGCAGGTCGACTCCGCGTCGCGAGGCGCCGGGCGATACCTTCATCGCCCGGCGCGCTCATGCCTCCGTCGTCACGCTGGCGCTGGGTTCGAGCGCGGAACGGCTTTCTCCTGCCGCGGGCCGGATCTTGAACCAGATCGAGTACATGGCCGGCAGAAACACCAGCGTCAGAATCGTTCCGGCGAAGGTTCCTCCGATCAGCGTATAAGCCAGCGTGCCCCAGAACACGGAATGGGTCAGCGGAATGAACGCCAGCATCGCGGCAACCGCCGTCAGGATCACCGGCCGCGAGCGCTGCAGGGTCGCCTCCACCACCGCATCGAACGGCATCATGCCCGCGTGCGTGTTCACCTCGATCTGGCCGATCAGGATCAGCGTGTTGCGCATCAGGATGCCGGACAGCGCAATGAGCCCGACCAAGGCGTTGATGCCGAAGGGCTGATTGAACAGCAGAAGCGTCGGCACCACGCCGATCAGACCCAGCGGACTGGTCGCGAACACCATCATGGTCGCGGCAATCGAGCGCGTCTGGAAAATGATGATGAGCAACGTCAGCGCGATCATGATCGGAAACAGCGGCGCGAGTGCATTGGTCGCCTTGTTGGCCTCCTCGATGGAACCGGCCTCCTCGATCCGGTAGCCGCCCGGCAGCTTCGCGATGATGGGCTGCAGCTGCGCGAGCATCGCGGTCGACACATCGGGCGGTTGCAATCCTTCGGCGATATCGCCGCGCACGGTGATCGTCGGCGTTCGATCGCGACGGCGCAGGATCGGATCCTCCATGCGGATGTCGACCTTGCCGACCTGCGAGAGCGGCACCCGCTGCCCCGCGGTACCGACCAACGTGAATCCTTCGATCCGTTGCGGGTCGAGCCGGGTGTCTCCCGCCGAACGCGCGACCAGTTCCACCGAACGAATGTCCTCGCGCACGTGCGTGACGGGAATCCCGGTCAGCAGGAATTGCAGTTGCTGCGCGACCGAGCTGGACGTCAGCCCGAACGACCCGAGACGAGTCTGATCGAGCGTGAAGTGCACGGTGGGTACGCGCGGCCCCCAGTCGGCGTTCACCGTTCGCATCATCGGGCTGGCGTTCATCGTCCGTTCGACCTGTGCGGCGATCGTGCGCAACGTCCCCGCGTCCGGGCCCATGACCCTGAACGCGACGGGGTAAGGCGAGTAAGGGCCGAACACCAGCTGCGTGACGCGAACCTGCGCCCCGGGCACCAGGCCTGCGGCGACGACCTTGCGCAGACGGAATTTGAGCGCTTCACGTTGACGCTCGTCGTTCGTGCGGATCACGATCTTCGAGAAGGACGAATCCGGCAGCTCCGGAGACATCGCCAGATAGAAGCGCGGCGCGCCCTGCCCGATGTACGAGGTCACGATCTGCGCTTCCGGCTGCTTCGCGAGCCACGCCTCGACCTTTTCCGTTGCCGACGCGGTCTGCTCGATCGAAGTCCCGTAGGGCATCTGCACTTCGACGAGCACTTCCGGGCGATCGGACGTCGGGAAGAACTGCTTCTTCACCAGTCCCATGCCCATCACGGCGATCACGAACGATGCCACCACGATCCCGGCGACCATCCACTTGCGGCCGATCACGCGCCCGAGGAAACGGCGAAAGCGCTGGTAGTTCCGCGTGTTGTAGATCGCCTCGTGGCCGCCTTCGATCACGGCGATGTCGGGCAACAGCTTGACGCCGAGGTACGGCGTGAAGACGACGGCCACGACCCACGACGTGATCAACGCGATGCCGACGATCCAGAACATGTTGCTCGTGTATTCGCCCGCCGTCGAGCGCGCGAAGCCGTTCGGCATGAAGCCGACCGCCGTGACCAGCGTGCCCGACAGCATCGGCGCGGCCGTGTGGCTCCACGCATAAGCCGACGCCTGGACGCGGTTGTAGCCCTCCTCCATTTTCACGACCATCATTTCGATGGCGATGATCGCGTCGTCGACGAGCAGGCCCAGCGCGAGAATCAGCGAACCGAGCGTGATGCGGTCGAAGCTCTTGTCCGTGACGGCCATCACGACGAAGACCCCCGCGAGCGTCAGCGGCACCGCCGCCGACACGACGATGCCGACGCGCCATCCCATGCTCGCGAAGCTCACGACCATCACCACGAGCAGCGCGACGAAGAACTTGACCATGAATTCGTCGACGGCCGAATGGATATTGACGGCCTGGTCGGTCACCTTCGTGAGGCTCATGCCGAGCGGCATCCCGCCGTTGATCGATGCGACCTCCGCGTCGAGCGCCTTGCCGAGGTTGAGCCCGTTCCAGCCGTCCCGCATCACGACGCCGAGCAGCAACGCCGGTTCGCCGTTGTTGCGAATCTGGAACGTGGCCGGGTCTTCGTAACCGCGTTCGACGGTCGCCACATCGGAAAGCTTCAGCGTGCGGCCCTGAACGACGATCGGCGTGTCACGAATGGTCTGCAGCTTGTCGAACGCGCCTTCGACGCGAATGAAGACCTGCGCGCCCGCCGTATCGATCGAACCGGCCGGCGTCAGAACGTTCTGGTTGTTCAACGCGGCGAAGATCTCCTGCGGCGTCACGCCGAGCGTCGCGAGCCGGTCGTGCGAAAACGAGACGTAGATCCGTTCCGCCTGCTCGCCGATGATGTTCACCTTCTTGACGCCCGGCACATGAAGAAGCCGCTGGCGCAATCCCTCGGCGTCGCGCACCAGCACTCGTTGCGGCTCGCCTTTCGCCTTCAGCGCGAACAGCGCGAACGTCACGTCGGAGTACTCATCGTTGACGAGCGGGCCGATCACGCCGGGCGGCAGGTTGCCCGCTTCGTCATGCAGCTTCTTGCGCGCCTGATAGAACTCCTCGGGCACGTCCGCGGGCGGCGTACTGTCGAGCAAGGTCACGGTGGTGAAGGCCAGCCCCGGACGCGTATAGGTCTCGGTCCGGTCGTACCAGCGCAGTTCCTGCATGCGCTTTTCGAGCGGCTCGGCCACCTGGTCCTGCATTTCCTGCGCGGTCGCGCCGGGCCACGCCGTGATGACCGTCATCGACTTGACGGTAAAGGGCGGATCTTCGGCCCGCCCCAGTTTCAGGAAGGCCACCACGCCGGCGATCGAGATCAGGATGATCAGAAACAGCGTGACCGAGCGCTCCCGCACCGCGAGCGCCGACAAGTTGAAGCCGCTCATCGCGCCGCTCCTTGCGCGGAGACGGATGCCGCGATCATCTTGTCATTGGCGAGACGCACCTGCTCTCCGTCGTGCAACAACTGGGCACCGAGCGCGACGACCTGGTCGCCGTCGCGAAGGTCGCCCGTCACCGTCGCACTGTCGTCGCTCAATGCGGTGACGCGCACCTTGCGCCAGGTCACGCGCGACTGGGCCCGATCGACCGTCCAGACCCCGGTGCCCGTGCCTGGATCGAACACCGCGCCGACCGGTACCACCATGCCGGCGGGTGCCTGGCCGGCGTCGCCGGCGAGATCGAGCGTCACGGTCGCGCCGAGCGGCGCATTCGACAGCGCGCCCTGGAGAACGTACCGCGCCTCGTAGGTCCGTGTCAGCCGATCGGCGGAGTCGGAGAGCTGGCGCAGGACGGCGGGAACGGGCTTCTGGGCCGCGCCGTACAGCGTCGCCTCGGCGATCGAGCCGGATGCGGGACGCAGCGTCTCGGGAAGCTGGACGACGGCCTCGCGGGGGCCGGCATGCGCGAGCCGCACGACGATTTGTCCCGGCGCGACGACCTGGCCGGGCTCCGCCAGCGTCTCGACCACCACGCCGTCGGCGTCCGCCATGACGACGGCGTAGCCGGACGCGTTGTTGGCGAGCACCGCCTGCGCCTGCGCCGCGACGAGCTGGGCCTTGGCGGAGTCGGCCGCCGCCTTGAGCTGGTCATAGGTCGATGCCGAAACCGCGCCGGCCGCGACGAGATCCCGATAGCGCGCCTCGTCGGCGGCCGTCTGCGTCGCGCGCGCCTGGGCGGCATCCACGAGCTTCTGCTGCGCACGGGCCTGCAGCCCCAGGTCGATCGGATCGATGCGCATCAGCGGCTGGCCGCGCTTGACCGTCTGGCCCGCGTCGACCAGCCGCTCGATGACCTTGCCCTGAACCCGGAAACCGAGATCGCTCTGAACGCGGGCGCCCACGACACCCGAAAACGACCGGCTCGCCCCCGCCGCGCCGTGAACGGCGCTCGTACGCACAAGTGGCGCCTCGGTGCGCGGATCGGCGGCCGGATGCTCGCCGCATGCCGCGAGCGCAAGCGAAGCCACGCCCAATGTGTAGACAAAATGATGGCGCCGGAACATGAGGTCCCCTCTCGCAAAGAACAGGAGCCCTCATTCTGATACCAGTGACCAATTCAGTCAACAGTCACAAAAAGATTCATGGCGCGAGACTTCTGAGTACCAGGTTCGCAAGTTGGGTCGTCGCCTCTTCCGCACCCTCGAGGTTGTACTGGAGCAGCAGCGGATTGAAATAGGGCTTCATCACCAGAAAGATCCCGTTCACCGCCTCGTCTTGCGGCGTCTTGCGTTCGAATTCGCCGGTTTCGCGCCCGAGCCGCAGGATCTCGGCGACGAGTTGCCGGATCTGGTCCTCATAACCCTGGACCGATGGCCAGGGCGATGCGGCCGACACGGCGGCGATGTCGTAAAGCTTGCGATCCTGGAAGAAGAGCTCGCTTCCGGATGAAAGCAAGGTCTTGAACATACAGCGAAATTTTTCCGTCGCGCTGTGCGCGCCGTCGATATTTTCCTTGACGGCGGTGATCATCGCGGCGAGGCGATTCGCGCAGATGACTTGACCGATCGCCTGCTTGGAATCGAAGAATTTGTAGATATAGGCTTTTGAAAACCCGATTTCCTTCGCGAGGTCGGAAACGGTGGTCTTTTCGTAGCCGTAGCGGCTGAAGTATTCCGTTGCGGCGTCGACGATCTGCGCGCGAACTTCGTGGTCCGAGGGGCCGCGGGACGGGGAGGCGGAGGGAGTCGGTTTGTTCATGTCTCAAGCTTAGCCGCTCACTCGCGAGTTGACAACGTGTGACCATATTGTATATTGGTCACACTATCCGCTCTCCCGTTGCGCTCCCGAGATGATCATGCCCCTGCACCGTCCACTTGTTCTCCTGGCCAGCGTCGCCGCCCTTTCGGCGTGCGCCGTGGGTCCCGACTACCACCGCCCGGATGCGCCGCTGGCGCAGCACTACCTGACCCAGCCGTCCGCCGGCACGGCACAGGCTCCGGTTGCCGATCTCTCCGCCTGGTGGGAAAGCTTCAACGACCCGCTGCTCACGCGTTACGTTTCGCTGGCGCTGGCGCAGAACCTGGACCTGGCTCAGGCCGTCGCGCTAATCACTCAGGCACGCGCGCGCCTCGGCGCGGCCAACGCGGCGCTCCTCCCGTCGGCCTCGGTTTCCGCGTCGGCGGCACGCGCCTATCAGTCCGTCGACACGCCGTTGGGGCAATTGCTCAATGCCACGCCGGGTTACGCGCGCTGGGGCACCGAGTACGAAACCAACCTGGAGGCCGGTTGGGAGATCGACATCTTTGGCGGTCTGCGCCGCCAGCGTGAAGCCGCGCTCGCCGATTACTCGGCGACGCAGGCGGCGGCGGTCGCCACCCGCCTTGCCGTCGCGGCCCAGACCGCGGACCTCTACGTCACGATCCGGGGGCTCCAGGCCCGTCTGGACATCGCGACCCGGCAGGTGCAGACGCAGCAGACACTGCTCGCGGACGTGAAACTCCTGTATTCGAAAGGTGCGGCGGCCGACTATCAGGTTCAGCAGGCGCAAGGCGCGCTCGATCAGGTTCAGGCCGGCGTGCCCGTCCTGCTCGCGGCGCTCGACGCGGCGTCGAACGCCCTCGACGTGATGCTCGGCACGCCTCCCGGCACGCACCGCGCGGAGCTGAGCCCGCCCGCCATGATCCCCGTTGCGCCGTCGCTCGCGGAAATGGGCACGCCGGCCGATCTGCTGCAAAGACGTCCCGACCTGATCGCCGCCGAACGTCACCTCGCCGCGGCCAATGCGCGCATTGGCGCCGCGATCGGCGAGTACTACCCGACGGTCTCGCTGAACGCCTTCCTCGGCAGCGCGACCGCCGCCGCCACCGGTACCTTGTTCTCGAGCGGCGCCAACCAGGCGGCCGGCCTCGTCGGGCTGCGCTGGCGCCTGTTCGATTTCGCGCGCATCGGCGCCGATGTCGAAGCGGCGAAAGGCGCCGACGCGCAGGCACTCGCGGCCTATCGGCAGGCCGTCCTCCGCGCGTCCGAGGACGTCGAGAACTCGCTCTCGTCATTGGTGAATCGACAGGCGCAGGCGGCCACGCTGTCGCATGCCGAGTCGTCGTTTTCCCGCGCCAAGGATGCGTCGATGGCCGCGTACCGCAGCGGTGCGGCGAGCTTCATCGACGTATTGCACGCGAACGAGACGCTGCTGCAGGCCGCCGACGCGCGCGCGCAAGCACAGACGGAATCCGCGCGGGCCGCGATCTCGACGTTCAAGGCGCTCGGCGGCGGCTGGGACCCGGCATCGCACGTCGGTCAGACGTCGTTGAGTTCACGCTGACGAAGCCGCCCTGCGTTGGCGCGCGCAACGACGCCCGCGCACCGTCCGGTTCCGCGCGAGTGCGAATCGCACCATTGCCGTGCGCGTCGCACCCGCGATCGGACAGCGTCACGCGCGTGACTGCACGCATCGCGCGGCCGTCATCGAATTGCGATAAATTGGGCCTGATTTCATTTGAACCCGCCGTCGGGCAAAGGCACGCCAAGCCCGACCGGGCGCACTCCAGGGCGCGATGAATGAACGACAAGGATCCTGTCGATTTCGGTCAACCGGTTGCAGACGACACGCTCGCCAGACGGTTTCTCCTGCGAGACGCACCGACCGTGCGGGCCGGCGTTTTCTCCCACGGGCAACCGATTTCGTTCACCCGGTTGATCAACCCGCGGCCCCAGCCGGGGCGCTCGCTCACGCCGCAACCGGAGGAAGCCTTCGTCTTCCAGATGCCGCTGATACTCGGCCCCGATCCCGGCCTCCGTTATTCAAGCGGCAATCTCGACGCGTCCGCGTCGTGCAGTCCCGGCAGTTGCTTTCTGCTCGACCTGCGCTCGAGCCCGACGCGCCGTCTCGACATGCCGTTCGATACCATGCGGCTCTATCTGGCCCAGGACGCGATCGAGGAATTCACCGATCAAAAGCGGCGCCGGCGCATAGGAGGACTCGTGCAGCCGCATCTCGGCGCCAGCGACCCGGTGCTGCTCAGTCTGTCGCATACGCTGCAGACGGTCCTGCAGCAGCCCAACCTGACGAGTGCGCTGTTCATCGATTACCTCGCGCTGGCGTTCTGCGAACACGTCGTCACACGCTATGGCCGAGCCGATCCGGCGCTCCGGCCGCGCCGCTCCGGACTCGCTCCTTGGCAGATGCGGCGCATCGAGGATTATTTCGCGTCCCACCTGCACGACAATCCGTCGATCGCCGATCTCGCGCGCGAGTGCAATCTCTCCACCAGCTACTTCGGCGAAGCCTTCAAGCAGACCACCGGCAGCACGCCCCATCAGTGGCTGCTCAAGCGCCGAATCGAGCGTGCGAAATCGCTGTTGCGGGACACCGATGCGAGCCTGGCCAGCATCGCGTCGGACTGCGGATTTTTCGACCAGAGTCATTTCTCGCGCGTGTTCTCGCGTCTCGAGGGGTGCGGGCCGAAAGACTGGGCGCAGCGCAACCGATAGCACCGCACCGGTGCAAACGTCACGGGCGGCGCATGTGTGTCCGCTCGACATGCGCCGACGCACCCCGCACCGCCGCCTCCTGATCCGGATTCAGCCCCTGCCCCCGGTATTCGACGGTCGTCCGCGAATCGTCCAACGAACCGGTGTTTTATACAAGATCGCGCGGGCACCCCGCGGGTACGCTTCTCTCACATCGACTCGTCGATGCCTCCGTGGCGCGTCACTCGTCGAACGGGTGGCCATCGCGGTCCGGCCGTTTCATGTCGGCGCACCTGCCGAAATTGCACGTTGATTTTCCCGTAAAGCCTCGCGCGGCCGCCCGCCCCGAAACGGCATGGCGCTGCGCCGGTCCGCCCACCCCTCCTGGAGTCGACGCATGAAAAATCGCGATACGTCTACGCGTCTCGATCACGCAACCGGTGCGCCCGTCGCCGACAATCTGAACATCGAAACGGCCGGCCCGCGCGGTCCCGCGCTGCTGCAGGATATCTGGCTGATCGAGAAACTCGCGCACTTCGACCGCGAGGTCATTCCCGAACGACGCATGCACGCCAAAGGATCGGGCGCGCATGGCGTATTCACGGTCACGCACGACATCACGCGCTACACCAAGGCGAAACTCTTTTCGGAAATCGGCAAGGCAACGCCGGTATTCATGCGCTTTTCGACAGTCGCCGGCGAGCGCGGCGCCGCCGATGCCGAACGCGATATCCGGGGCTTCGCGGTGAAGTTCTATACGGAAGAAGGAAACTGGGACATCGTGGGCAACAACACGCCCGTGTTCTTTTTCCGTGATCCGCTGCGTTTTCCCGATCTCAATCACGCGATCAAGCGCGACCCGCGCACCGGACTGCGCAGCGCAAACAGCAACTGGGACTTCTGGACGCTGCTGCCGGAGGCGCTTCATCAGGTCACGATCGTCATGAGCGACAGGGGCATCCCGCGCAGCTATCGTCACATGCATGGATTCGGCAGCCATACGTTCAGCCTCGTCGATGCCGACAACCAGCGGACGTGGGTGAAATTCCACTTCCGTACGCAGCAAGGCATCGAGAATCTGACCGACGGCGAAGCCGAACAGCTCGTGGGCAAGGACCGGGAAACGCATGGCCGCGACCTTTACGAAAGCATCGAACGCGGCGAGTTCCCGCGCTGGACCCTCTTCATTCAGGTGATGAACGACGACGAGGCCAGGGCGCTGCCGTTCAACCCGTTCGACCTGACCAAGGTCTGGCCGAAAAGCGATTTCCCGCTGATCGAGGTCGGCGTGCTCGAATTGAACCGCAACCCGGGCAACTACTTCGCCGAGGTCGAGCAGGCCGCGTTCTCGCCCGCGAACGTCGTGCCCGGCATCGGCTTTTCGCCGGACAAGATGCTGCAGGCGCGGCTCTTCTCTTATGGCGACACGCAACGTTATCGGCTGGGCGTGAACTTCAATCACATTCCCGTCAATGCGCCGAAGTGCCCCTTCCACAGCTACCACCGCGATGGCGCCATGCGCACCGACGACAACCTCGGCGGCACGCCGTCCTACTACCCGAACAGTGCCGGCGAGTGGGAAGTGCAGCCCGATCTTCACGAGCCGCCGCTGCGAATCGAGGGCGACGCCGCACATTGGGACCACCGTGTGGACGTCGATCACTTCGCGCAGCCCGGGAATCTGTTTCGCCTGATGAGTCAGGCGCAGCGACAGGTGCTGTTCGACAACACCGCCCGGCAGCTGGCCTCCGTCCACGCGCCTATCCAGGAACGCCACATCCTCCATTGCGCGAAGGCGGACCCCGAGTACGGCGCGGGCGTTCGCGAGGCCCTCGCGAGAATCGGGGCGACGGCTGCGGCGAAGTAACCGGCCGTTCGCGTGCGGCGTCCGCCAGGACGCCGGCATCCGCTCACATTTCGATGGAGAACCGTCATGTCGCAGGTCATTCAGGATGTCGCCGTGCCCGACAGTCAGCTTGCACGGGAAATTACCGAGTTCGTGCGCGACACGTCCACCCCGCTGCTCTTTCATCATTCGAGCCGCGTCTATTTGTTCGGCGCCCTGGAAGGCGTGCGTCGCGGCCTGAAATTCGATCCGGAACTGTTGTACGCGGGCGCCATGTTCCATGACATCGGCCTCACCGGCGCGTACAGCAGCGCCACCGAGCGCTTCGAAGTCGACGGGGCCAATGCGGCCCGCGACTTTCTCTCGGGCCGTGGCATCACCGCGGCCGACATCGACCTCGTCTGGACGGCCATTGCGCTGCATACCACGCCCGGCATTCCGCGCCATATGCACCCGGTCGTTGCGCTGGTGACCGCCGGGGTCGAGATGGATGTGCTCGGCCTTTCGTACCACGCGTTCTCGCACGAGGAACGCGAAGCCGTCACGCATGCGCATCCGCGCCCGCCGCACTTCAAGGAAGAGATCATTCAGGCGTTCTACAACGGCATCAAGCATAAACCGGAGACCACGTTCGGCAACGTGAAAGCCGACGTGATCGCCGACAAGGAGCCTCATTTCCATCGGGGGAATTTCTGTTCCGTCATCCGCAATTCGGCATGGCCGGGTTGAAGATGCCATGTCCCGCGCATCGACGGCCGGCCAGTCGCGCCGCGCCAGGCGATCGCGACCGCATGCAGGTCCGCATTGGCAGAAAACACCGGCGATCGCATCGTGCGAGACGGCAGGCCGGTGTCCATCAACGGAATCATTCACACTGAGGTGAACATCATGGGCAAGCTTGCAGGGAAAGTGGCCGTTGTAACCGGTGCGTCGAAGGGTATCGGCGCCGCCATCGCCAAGGCGCTCGCGGCTGAGGGTGCGTCGGTCGTCGTGAACTACGCCAGCAGCAAGGCCGGCGCGGACGACGTCGTGTCCGCCATCACCACGGCCGGGGGGAAAGCGGTTGCCGTGGGCGGCGACGTGTCGAAGGCCGCCGACGCGAAAGGCATCGTCGACGCGGCGATCGAAACGTATGGGCGCCTCGACATTCTCGTCAACAACTCGGGCGTCTACGAGTTCGCGCCGATCGAGGCGTTCACGGAAGCGCAATACCGCAGGCAATTCGACATCAACGTGCTCGGGGTCCTGCTCACGACACAGGCCGCCGTCCAGCACCTGGGTGAAGGCGCCAGCATCATCAATGTCAGCTCGGTCGTCTCGACGCTCACACCGGCGACGACCGCCGTCTACAGCGGCACGAAAGGCGCGGTGGATTCCATCACCGGCGCGCTCGCACGCGAACTCGGGCCGCGCGGCATTCGCGTGAATACGATCAATCCCGGCGTGATCGTGACCGAAGGCGCGCAAAGCGCCGGCGTGATCGGATCGGAGTTCGAGAGTTCAGCGGTCAGCCAGACGCCGCTCGGGCGCGTGGGCCGGCCGGACGATGTTGCATCGATTGCGGTTTTCCTCGCTTCCGGCGACGCAAAGTGGCTGACGGGCGAACACATCATCGCCAGCGGCGGCATGCGCTGACGCAGGTTCGCTCGCGATACCGCGCGCGTACCGTCGGCCCCGCCATCGACGCGATGCATATGACGATCGCTCCGGATTTCCCACGGTTCAGCGGGTTGCCACGTCGATTCGGAGCGTGACGACTGCAGTCACTGAAACGAAACGACGATGCCCGCACTTCGTGAGTGCGGCCCGCATGCGCGGGTCGCTGCTCACCGCCACGCCGGAAACCAGCGGGCGCCGGTGCGACGCGCCGTTCGCGATCGCCAACTCGACACGATGCTCCGTATTGCCCTGCCCGAGACTTCCTTCAAATCAACCTGATCAGGAACGTGCCATGAGCTATTTCAACTCCACGGACGGTACCGAGATTTTCTACAAGGACTGGGGGACAGGCACGCCGGTCGTCTTCTCCCATGGGTGGCCGCTCTGTGCCGACGCCTGGGATGCACAAATGCTGTTCCTCGGCACCCGAGGCTATCGTGTCATTGCACACGATCGCCGCGGCCACGGCCGTTCCGGCCAAACGTGGGACGGGAACCACATGGATCAGTATGCCGACGATCTCGCGGCACTCCTGAACCATCTCGATCTGCGCGGCGCGGTGCTGGTCGGGCATTCGACCGGTGGTGGCGAGGTCGCACGCTACATCGGCCGCCACGGAACCGGACGCGTCGCAAAGGCGGTGCTGATCGGCGCGGTTCCGCCGATCATGCTCAAGACCACCGATAACCCGGGCGGTCTGCCGATCGACGTATTCGATGGACTGCGCGCCGGCGTGGTGAACAATCGTTCGCAGCTCTACAAGGAGCTCGCCGTACCGTTTTACAACTTCAACCGCCCGGGTGCCGACGTGTCACAAGGCACGATCGACGCCTTCCAGGTGCAAGGCCTGATGGGTTCGATCAAGGGGCAATTTGATTGCATTCGTGAATTCTCCGAGGTCGACTACACCGAAGACCTGAAAAAAATCGACGTTCCCCTCCTCATTCTGCACGGCGACGACGACCAGATCGTGCCGATCGACGCATCGGCACGACGGTCGGTTGAAATCGCCCCGAATGCACGGCTCAAGATCTATCCCGGCGGCTCGCACGGCATGGCGACGATCAACGCGAGCGCAGTCAACCTCGATCTACTCGATTTCCTGCAAAGCTGAATCGTCTGTCTGCGATGTGCCTGTGCAGCGCTTTGCACAGGCCCCGCGCAAAAACCGCCCGCCTGGCAGCACCGTTTCTCACGCTGCATCCAGCATCCAACGGCGATATTGAAGCTATGGAAAACACTCCAGGTATCGACGATGTCGCAAACGACATCAGCGACCGGAATCGTTGGGACAGGATCCTCGATGCCCTGCGATCGCCTCCGGCTGCACCGCTTTCACCGGGAGCGGACGAGCGTGCGTGCAGGACCGATTCGAACCTCGGGGCGGTCCGCATCGTGATTCTCGAGCGCCCGTCCGCCGACACCGTGCTCGTCTCGTGGAGCAGTTCAACGACGTGTCGATACGGCGAGGAGACCTGGCAGAGAGTGATTGCCCGGAAGGACGGCGTTTGCATTCTGAGCGGCGACTCGATTGCTCGAGGGGACGCGGTCTTTCGTCCAAAGCGCGCGCGAAACGCGATGTGCAGCAACGCGACGGCAATGATCAAGGCGTCGGCCATCGATTCGCCGCCTTGCCGGCGCGGTCAGACATCAGTCGGGTCGGTCTCTGAATCCAGGGCCTCGACGCCGAACCGGCCTGGCGATCGGCACGCGGATGCTTTTCCCGAACTCGAACCGCACTTTGCCCAACTCGTCTCCGAGACTTGAATCGGAGACGGACGGGGGCAAGAAAAAGGAGACATCGCGTGGATCAATCGCTCGAACGCGCCATCGCGGGCATCGTTCGGACGCGTGCCGGAAAACATCCGGTGCCGGTTGTCCATTCCTTTTTTGACGAGGCGACATCTACCGCGAGTTATGTCGTTCACGATCCGATCTCGCTTGCCGCAGCAATCATCGACCCGGTCCTCGACTTCGACGCACCGACGTGCCGATGTTCGGAGACATCGGCCCGCGCTATCGTCGCTTATATCGAATCGGAAGGCCTCTCGATCGCATGGCTGCTCGAAACCCATGTCCATGCGGACCACCTGAGCGCCGCGTCCTTTCTGCAGGCGCGTGTCGGCGGTGCGCTCGCAATCGGACGCGCGATCACCGCGGTACAGCGACGCTTCGGCAGCTTGTTTAACGCCGGACCGGAGTTCCTGCGCGACGGCTCGCAATTCGATCACCTGTTCGATGACGGAGAGCGATTCAACATCGGGGCGATCGAGTGCAGGGTTCTCGACGTTCCCGGACATACGCCCGACAGTGTCGCCTACGTCATCGGCGATTCGGTGTTCTGCGGCAACACGATGTTCATGCCGGACTACGGGACGGCGAGAGCCGACTTGCCGGGCGGAGACGCCAGGCGGCTTTTCCGCTCCATTCGGCGACTGCTTTGCCTTCCCGACGAAGCAAGACTGTTCCTGAGTCACGACTACAAGGCGCCCGGACGGGACGCCTACGCGTGGGAAACGACAATCGGGGCCGAACGCACCACGAACGTACACGTTCGTGACGGGATTACTGAAGACGCGTTCGTCGCGGCACGTACCGCACGAGACGCGACGCTGACCTTGCCGAAGCTGATTCTTCAAGCGATGCAGGTGAACATGCGGGCCGGCGCCCTTCCGCCTTTGGAAAACAACGGCAAGCGCTATCTGAGAATTCCGTTGAACACGATCTGATGCAATCGGCGGTGAACCTGGCGTTCGGCGGGTCGGTGCTCCTGGGCTCTCTCGGAGCGCGGGTTCACTGGATCTTGAGCCACGGCTGGACTGGACCCTGACCGTGTATGCGAGCTGAGCCTGGCATGCACGGCATGCGGGTGATGCCGTGATTGAAGTTCGAATCGATACGCCTGAAAATAAGCGGCATTACTTCGTTATCCTTCCGTTATGCGGCATCGACAATCAGCGGCACATGATGTCGAGCGGCCGTTGTGTGGTCGCGCGAAGGATGCTTTGCGACCCGGGCGACATTCGTCGCGGCTCCTGCAACGGCCCTTCGTCGCCGCCAAGCGGTCGTTCGCAGGACATACGACGAACTGCAAAGCCCGTGGTTAGTTGCGGCACATGCAAAGCTCGAACTCGTGTCCGTCGGGGCTGCTCAATACAATGCTTTTCATGGACGCGATCTTCAATCCGTCCATCACGATGGCGGCGCCGTTTTCTGTAGCCCGTTTCACGAATTCGTGAAGTGCACCTTCTTCGAACTCAAAGACCGGGACGGAGCTGCTACCTTTTATCTCGTCTCCAAAATCGTTTAACAAAAGGCCCAGTCTGTTTGTGCCGATCAAGAATTCAGTCCACTTGCCGGACCGTTTCAGCGGTTCATATCCGAGAAGTCGCTCCCAGAAAGAAGTGGACGTCTCCATATCACTCACCTTCAAATACACGGTCCGAAGTTTCATGACGTGCCCCCGAAATGGATGCCAACCGAATGTATCAGATGCCAAAATAATCGGCTTTCAACAGCATCGGCCAGATTCATGCAGTGATTGAAGCTTGACTGAGCTTGAGGTCGAAAGCGTACTGTCTGAACTCGGTGCTTCGCCCGGCCGGCCGCCCGGTACGCCGGGAATCGGTCTAGAAATCAGGGGGTACTGCCGGAACGCTTGGTCCACTGCGTGAGTGGACAAATTTAATGCGGACGTAGACGAGTTGTGTCATTCGCGCCGAGCTATGGGGAATTCGATTCGACTCGCGTCGTCCGGTCGAATCGCCGTCTGGCCGCCCTGCTGAAAAGCCATGAAGCGCCCGTATCCTGCCACGTCGAAAAGGGTCTCGATCACTTCGACGTGCACTCACGCTGCACGATCCGCACAGTCATCGGTATCGAACACTGGAAGCGATGATGAAGGGGAAACATATCGTGAACGGAGTCATCGATGTCGGGTTGCCGTTCCTCCCTTCCGCCAACACCTGGTGAACACACCACCGAGGACCTCAACGAAGGCGCCCGCACGCTTGCCGAAGCGGTGGGCGCAGGGAAGCTCGACTGGACACCGCTGCCACCCGGACGAGCGGCGACAGCGCATGCGGCGCTTCATCGCGCGACGCTGTGCTTCGGAAACCTCATCGCTATGACAAGGCCGCCGTCGGCCGCGTTGGAAATCTGCAGCGTGCCGCCGTGATGGCGAACGAGGCGGCGGACGATGGCGAGGCCCAATCCGCTGTGCGCGGTGCCGCCGCGCGCGGGATCGAGCCGGACAAACGGACGCAGCACGCGGTCCAGGTCAGGCTCGGACACGCCGGCCCCGTGATCTCGCACCACGAGTTCGTAGTGCTCGTCATGCGCTCGCGTGGCGATCTCCACGGGCGGCTCGCCGTAGGTCAGCGCATTCTCGACAAGGTTGGAGAGAATGCGGTCGATATCGACCATGGGCAGCATGAAGTCGAGCCCCGCGTGCAGATCGAGCGTGACAAGCGCATCGGTATGCGCTTCGCCGCCCGGACTCGGTGCGTCGGTGTAATCGCGACGGCAATGCGTGTCCACGCTGATTTGCGGCGACCCTTCGGGGCTCTCGTGCGCAAAGTCGAGAAACTGCGTGATGACACGCGACATGGATTCGGTATCGCGCAGAAAGCCCTCGCGATCGCTACGGTCGGTCAGCAGGTCTGCCCGCACCTGCATGCGTGTGATCGGTGTCCGCAGGTCGTGCGCGATACTCGCGAGCATCACGGCGCGCTCGCGCTCTGCCTCGGCCAGCTCGCGCGTCATGTCGTTGAAGTCGCCAATCAGCTCGCGCAGTTCGCGCGGCCCGCGTGTGCGCACGCGGTTCAGATGATGGCCAGTGCGATGCTCACGCGCGGCTGCGGCAAGATCGCGGATGGGGCGGTTCAGGTGCCACGCAAGCACGACGGCAACCACGATAGCGAACACCAGCGTCAACGCCAGCACCCCGGTGAAACGACTCAGTGGCACCTCGGCCCGCGGGAGCACGATGCCACGCGTGCTGCCTGCGGGGAGCACGCGCAGCGTGCCGTCGCTATCCATCGCCACGTGGATGCCCGGCGGCAGCACGTGCCGCAGTTGCCGTTCGATGGGCCCGAGCGTGTCGATGCGAAAGCGCTGCGCTTCGGCGGCCGACAGTTGCTTCAGGTCCACGAACGAAATACCGAGAATGTTCGCCACAGACCGTTCGCTGCCGCCATCGTGCTCGCCCATGCGGGCGGCTGCCTCCATGACGCGCGAAATATGGAAAGCGGTGAGGCTCGCGCGGGTTCGGTCGATCAGCAGCAGCGACGTGAGGTGAACCAGCACGAGCAGGCCCACCGTCGTGATGACGAGCCGGCCGAACATCGAATCAAATGGATTCTTCATCGGCCGGGATGTCGGGAATGAACATGTAGCCGACGCCGCGCATGGTTTGCAACCGCCGGGGATTGGACGGATCGTCCTCGATCAGGCGACGCAGGCGCCATACCGGCACGTCGATGCCGCGCTCCGTCACCTCGGCATCCGGACCGTGGAGCAGCTCGATGAGCCGCGCACGCGAAAGCGTCTCCATGGGGTGCGAGGCCAGCACCTCGAGCAGCGCGTACTCGCCGCCCGTGAGCTTCACGGGTGTGCCTTCCCTCAGCAGCGTGCGCGTCGAGAAATCCAGTTCGAAACGGCCGAACCGGCACGGGGCGCGCTTCTCCTGCATTACCGTGGTTGGCGGCTGGCCTTGGCGGCGCAGCACCGCGTGGATGCGTGCGAGCAGTTCCTGCGGCATGAACGGCTTGCCCAGATAGTCGTCCGCACCCAGTTCGAGCCCCAGCACGCGCTCCACGCCTTCGGCGCGCGCGGTCAGCATGATGACGGGAATCGTGTCGCCGCGCGCGCGCAATTGCTTGAGCGCGGTGAGGCCATCCACGCCCGGCATCATGAGGTCCATCACGATGATGGACGGCCGCTCGCGTTCGAGCCGCCGCGCCAGATTGGTGGCGTCGTGCAAGACGGAGAACGCGCTGCCGCGTTGCTGGAAGAACTTGCGCAGCAGGTCGCGCAGCTCGGCGTCGTCATCAACGAGCAGGACCTGCAGCGTGGAATCGGGAAAGGGGGGTGCGTGCACTTCGGGTATTCGGGTGGGATGAGAACGGATTGATGGTAGCCCGGAGAAGGCTCGACCGGCTTTCGAAATATTACTGAGTATTGGCGCTCGCCAGATGTATGTGCCGCACCGCCTGGTGTTTCGTTTCGTACGCAGCAAGCATCCCCGTCTCTTTCGTCTGTCTTCTCGGGTCACCGGACAGTAAGTTTCCGTAAGCACGGAAATAGGCGACGTCGGTAGCGTTACGCCTTGCCCAGCACCGGTTCCGCTGAGCTGCCATTGAAGCGCTCGGTGCCATCCCGTTCCCGCATCGCGATGTCCAAACAGGTCAAAGATGAAGACGTCAATCCTCTCTAACCACGCGCACCACCGCACGATGTGCAGGCCGCAGCGCTTATTTTCCGCGCTCTCGATATTCGCCATACTCGGCACCGCGGGCTGCAACAAGCCGACAGGCGCGCCCTCCGGCTTTGCCGCACAAACCGCCGCGGTCGGCGTACTCACGCTCGCGCCGCAGCGCATCGTCGAAACCACCGAACTCTCCGGCCGCCTTTCCTCGCTGAAGGTTTCCGACGTCCGCCCGCAGGTGGGCGGTATCGTCTTGAAGCGGCTGTTCGTGGAAGGCAGCGACGTGAAGGCGGGCCAGGTGCTCTACCAGATCGACCCGGCCACCTACCAGGCGACCTACGACCAGGCCCGCGGCACGCTCGAAAAAGCGCGCGCCACGCTGGCCTCGGCGAAAACGAAAGCGGATCGCTACACGGAACTCGTGAAGATCAACGCCGTGAGCAAGCAGGATTACGACGATGCCGTCGCCGCCGTTCGCGAAGACGCAGCCGACGTCACGGCCGACGAGGCGTCGCTCGAATCTGCGCGCGTCAACCTCGAATACACGCGTGTGCGCGCCCCAATTTCCGGGCGCATCGGTGCATCGAGCGTGACCGAGGGTGCGCTCGTCACCTCCGACCAGACCACTGCGCTTGCCACCATCCAGGCGTTCGACCAGATGTACCTCGACGTCACGCGCCCCAGCACGGAATGGCTGAAGCTGCGCAAGGCCTTCGCTTCGGGGCGCCTGAAGAAAACGGGCAGCGACAGCGCCGCCGTCACGCTCGTAATGGAAGACGGCACCGAGTACGCCCACCCCGGCGCGCTGCAGTTCTCCGGCGTGACCGTGGACGCCACGACGGGCTCGGTCACGCTGCGCAGCACGTTCCCGAACCCCGAACGCGAATTGCTGCCCGGCATGTTCGTCCGCGCCCGTCTGGAAGAAGGCGAAAACGACAACGCGATACTCGTGCCGCAGATGGCCGTGACGCGCACATCGGACGGCAAGGCGAGCGTCTACGTGGCGGACGCGACCGGCAACGCGCAGCAGGTGCAGGTGGTGGCCGACAACGCATTCCGCGACCAATGGATCGTGACGTCGGGTCTGCACACCGGCGACCGCGTGATCGTGAGCGGCCTGCAGAGCGTGCATGCGGGCGCGCCGGTCAAGGTGGCGGCCGATACGCCGCAGACACAGGCGAACGCGGCACCCGCGACAGACACGGCCTCGTCCGTGTCGGCACAACGCTAGGCGGAGAACGGCATGGCAGAGTTCTTCATCAAGCGTCCCATTCTCGCGTGGGTGATGGCCATCGTCATCATGCTGGTGGGTGCGGCGGCGGTCACGAGTCTTCCCGTCGCGCAGTACCCCACCATCGCGCCGCCCTCGGTGCAGGTGACGGCCACCTACCCCGGCGCCTCCGCCGACACCGTCGCCGCAACCGTGACCCAGGTGATCGAGCAGAAGTTGAGCGGCATCGACAACGTGCTGTACATGTCGTCCACGAGCAGTTCCGCCGGGCAGGCCACCATCACGCTGACGTTCAATCCCGGCACGAATCCCGACATCGCGCAGGTGCAGGTTCAGAACAAGGTGACGCAGGCCACGCCTACCTTGCCCGAAACGGTGCAGGAGCAAGGCGTGCAGGTGGCGAAGGCGTCGACGAGCTTCCTCATGATCGTCGCGCTCTCGTCGCCGGGCGGCACCTGGAATTCGGTGGATCTCGGCAACATCATCGCGACCCGGATCGAAGATCCGCTCGCGCAGTTGAACGGCGTGGGCGACGTGACGCTGTTCGGCGCGCAGCACGCCATGCGCATCTGGCTCAACCCGGTGAAGCTCCACAGCTTCGGACTCACGCCCTCCGACGTGACCACGGCTATCACGAACCAGAACGTCGAGCTTTCCACGGGACAGGTAGGCGGCTCGCCGGCAACGGACTCGCAGGCCATCAACGCAACCATCCGCTCGTCGAGTCTGCTTACGACCGCCGACCAGTTCGCCAACATCCTGCTGCGTGTGAACAGCGACGGATCGCGCGTGCTGCTGAAGGACGTGGCACGCGTGGAGGTGGGCGGCGACAGCTACGACACCTCGTCGCGTCTGAACGGCAAACCGGCATCCGCACTCGCCATCAAGCTCGCCACCGGCGCCAACGCGCTGGACGCAGCCAACGCGGTGCGCGCGAAGCTCGCCGAAATCCAGCTGCAATTACCGCAGGACGTAGCGATCAGTTACCCGTACGACACCACGCCGTTCGTGCGCATCTCGATCGAAGAGGTCGTGAAGACGCTGCTCGAAGCAGTCGTACTAGTTTTCCTCGTGATGTACCTGTTCCTGCAGAACGTACGCGCCACGCTGATTCCAACCATCGTGGTGCCCGTTGCGCTGCTCGGCACGTTCGGCGTGATGTCGATGATCGGTTTTTCGATCAACGTGCTCTCGATGTTCGCGATGGTGCTCGCCATCGGCCTGCTCGTGGACGACGCCATCGTGGTGGTGGAAAACGTCGAGCGCATCATGAGCGAGGAGAAACTCGACCCGAAGGAAGCCACGCACAAGGCGATGGGGCAGATTACCGGCGCGCTGGTCGGCGTGACCACCGTGCTCACCGCCGTCTTCATTCCAATGGCGTTCTTCGCGGGCTCCACGGGCGCGATCTACCGGCAGTTCTCCATCACCATCGTCTCGGCGATGCTGCTGTCGGTCATGCTTGCGCTCACGCTCACGCCGGCGCTGTGCGCCACGCTGCTCAAGCGCGCCGACGTGGAGCACCACGAAAAGCGCGGCTTCTTCGGCTGGTTCAACCGGTGGTTCGCGAGGAGCAATGCGGGCTACAGTTCCTCGCTCGCACGCGTGGTCGCGCGGCCCGCGCGTTACATGTTCCTCTACGGCGTGATCGCCGGCGTCGTGGCGCTGCTCTACGTCACGCTGCCCTCCTCGTTCCTGCCTGACGAAGACCAGGGCTACTTCATCGTGTCGATCAGCGCGCCCGCGGGCACGCCGGCCTCGCGCACGCTGAAGACGGTAGAGACGGTGGAACAGTACGTGCTGAAAGACGAGCCGGGCGTCAAGCAGGTCATCGCCATCAATGGCTTCAGCTTCAACGGTCAAGGGCAGAACAACGCCATCGCGTTCGTGACGCTCAAGGACTGGAGCCTGCGCGGTTCGCGCGACAGCGCGTCGGCCATCATCGCGCGCGCCAACCAGCATTTCGCCGGCAATCGCGACGCGCGCATCTTCGTGCTGAATCCGCCCGCCATTCAGGAACTGGGTACGCAAAGCGGCCTCGACTTCGAGATCGAAGACCGCGGTGGCGCAGGACACGACAAGCTGCTCGCGGTGCGCAACCAGTTTCTCGGCATGGCGTCGAAGGAACCGACGCTCGCCATGGTGCGCCCGTCCGGCCTCGAAGACACGCCGCAGTTGCAAGTGGACATCGACCGCGAAAAAGCCAACGCGCTGGGGCTTTCCATCTCCGACGTCAACGACACGCTGCAGACCGCGTTCGGTTCGTCCTACGTGAACAACTACATCGACACGGGGCGCGTGCAGAAAGTCTACGTGCAGTCGGACGCGCCGTATCGCATGATGCCTGCCGACCTTGGCGACTGGTATGTGAAGGCAAGCAGCAGTTCGTCGGGTTCGTCATCCTTATCGTCTTCGAGCACCGCCACGAGCACGACAGGCTACGACTCGACGATGGTGCCCTTCTCGTCGTTCGCCAAGAGTCACTGGACGTTCGGGCCGCCGCAGATCGAGCGCTACAACCGGCAGCTCGCCACGGGCATTTCGGCTGCCACGCGGCCCGGCGTGAGCACCGGCGAGGCCATGAACGCGGTCGAGCAGCTCGCGCACAAACTGCCGCCCGGCTTCGCTCTGGAATGGACCGGACAGTCCTACCAGGAGAAGCAGGCCGGCTCCCAGGCCACGACGCTCTATGCGATCTCGCTCGTCGTCGTGTTCCTGTGCCTCGCGGGACTCTACGAAAGCTGGTCGATTCCGCTCGCGGTGCTGCTCGTGGTGCCGCTCGGTGTGCTGGGCGCGTTACTTGCCGCTCACGGGCGCGGACTTTCGAACGACATCTACTTCAAGGTGGGGCTGCTGGCCACCATCGGGCTTTCCACGAAGAACGCCATTTTGATCGTCGAGTTCGCGAAGGATCTGCAAGCGCAGGGGCACCGCCTCGTGGACGCCGTACTCGAAGCCGCCCACATGCGGCTGCGCCCCATTCTCATGACTTCGCTCGCGTTCGTGTTCGGCGTCCTGCCGCTCGTCATCAGCACGGGTGCCGGCGCCGGCGCACGCCATGCCATCGGCACGGGTGTGACGGGGGGCATGATCGCGGCCACGGTGCTTGCGATCTTCTTCGTACCGGTCTTCTTCGTCGTGGTGCGCAGACTGTTCAAGGAACACGGTCACGCCACGGACTCCGCCGACATCAACGAGGGCAACGCATGAAACGCACACTGATCGCCCTTCTTTGCGCGGTCGCACTGGCAGGCTGCACGCTCGACCCGACGTACCGGCGCCCGGCCGCGCCCGTCGACAGTGCCTGGTCCACCGTCCCCGTGCCGACGCAACCGAAAGCGGCACAGCCCACCGCTGAGGCACCGCTGGGTGCCGACCTCGGCTGGCGCGACTTCTTCAGAGACCCGCGCCTGCAAAAGCTGATCGAAGTCGCACTCGCGAACAACCGCGACATGCGAGTGGCCGCGCTCAACGTGGCGCAGTACGAAGCGCAGTACCGCATCGCGCGCGCCAACATCGGGCCCGCCATCAGCGCATCCGGCTCGGTCACGCGCGAACGCGTGGAAGGCTCCACGAGCTCATCCAGTTCGAGCAGTGCGAACGTGGGGCTCACGTCGTGGGAAATCGACTTCTTCGGCCGCCTGCGCAGCCTCAAGCGCCAGGCGCTGGAGCAATACCTCGCCACGGACGCGGCGCGCACGAGCACGCAGCTCAGCCTGATCGCGACGGTCGCTACCGACTATCTGCAGTTGCTCTCCGACGAAGCTACGCTGCAGGTCACGCAGAACACCGTGGATGCGGACCAGCACACCTACGACCTCACGGTGCGCATGATGAAGATCGGCAGCGCGTCGCTGCAGGACGTGCGCCAGGCCGAAAACTCGCTGGCCAGCGCGCGCTCGAGCCTGGCCTCGTACACGCGTGCGGTGGCGCAGGACCGCAACAACCTGGTGGCCGAAATCGGCGCGCCGCTGCCCACCGATCTGCCGCAAAGCGGTGCGCTGATGGAAAGCGAGAACATGTTCGCGGACATCGGCGAAGGCGTGCCGTCGGATCTGCTCACGCGCCGCCCCGATATCGTCGAAGCCGAGCACACGCTGAAGGCCGCCAACGCCAACATCGGCGCAGCGCGCGCCGCGTTCTTTCCGAAGATCGAGCTGACGGCTTCCGCGGGCACCACGAGCAGCAGCCTCTCGAACCTCTTCAAGGCGGGCACGGGTGCGTGGACATTTGCGCCGTCCATTTCGGTGCCCATCTTCGACTTCGGCTACAACCGCGCCACGCTCGACGTAGCGAAAGTCGAGAAGGATATCGACATCGCCAACTATGAGAAGGCCATCCAGACGGCGTTCAAGGAAGTGTCGAATGCACTCGCGGGACGCACGACGTACGTCACGCAGGTGGCTGCGGACCGCGACTACGTGAACGCCGCGCAGCAGTACTACGACCTCGCGCAGGCACGCTACCGCAGCGGCACCGACAGCTTCCTGACCCTGCTCGACGCGCAGCGCACGCTCTACACTGCGCAACAGCAACTGATCACGGACATGCTCGCCAAGCAGTCGAACCTCATCACGCTGTACAAGGTGGTGGGCGGCGGCTGGTCGGAGACGAGCGCGATGGCGCAACGATAGTCATACGAACGGTCGATGGGTCGTTTGCTTCGACAATGACCCATCCGATTCGCCCACACGCCTTGATCCTGCCTCGATTCCACGGCCCGTTTACCGGGCCGGTCTCGGCAGCCGGCCGCCGAGCGGGTGATCGGGCATCGTTGATTTTCACGGGGCATCGCTGCATGTCGAACGGATAGGTGTACGGATTCCTAGTGTGCGATCAGGCCGCCTCGATCTGGCATGACGAGAGACACGATTCAGTCACGAGCGAGCAAATTGGAAAACAAGAGACGATCAATGCGACGAGTCGGTCGATCGCGCCTAACGAGAGAAATGTTTCTGCCGTTGCCAACGGAAAAGATCCATGCGCTGTCACTGGAGAACCACCTCGCCCTGGCCACCGTGCGGGGTGGGCGCGGGGACCTCGACCAGGTCATTTGCCTGGTTCGCGTGGTGTACCTCGCGTTCTATCTGCGGGATGCGACCTCGACTGGCACGGACCTTGATCTGTACCGGCGCGCGGAAGCAGCGCTCAATGCATGCGTCACGCGTGTGGATCGAGGGGAGCGCTGCCTGCTGCTCGATCACGAACTGGCGATCGTCGAGCAGATCCTCGTCATCCATGACGAGCAGTTGGCCGCCATCCCGTGGCATCGCTACCTGGACGCTTGGGAGCGACTGCGATACTACATCGCGAACGGAAAATGCTCGCCAATCGCAGCCGCAGCGAGCATGTAACCCCATCGACCGAGAGGGAATTGTCTGCATTTGAACGAGTATGGACCTGACCCGCGGCGGGATTTTGTAGCCACACTCGATGAGTACGCGACTGCGGAATCATTCCCGATTAAATCGCTTCTCGCGCAGCGTGCCCTTGGAACCTTCAACGGAGTCGTTCTGCCAAGAGCGGCAAGAACGGACACAGCGTGTACGATCTGGTCTTCAAGAAAACCATCCAAGGAGAGTGGAATGAATCCGGAACAGGCCCGAGCCGAAGAAACCCAGGCGATGGAGCGCATGGTGGCCGCCACGCTGCGCGTGCAGAGCACGTTCGCCTCGATGCAGAAGCAATTTCCGCCGCAAGGCAGCGGCGAGCCTTCGCCGTTCGCGCTGCAAACCTTCGATGCCGCCCTGCAGGAACTTGAAGACGCACAGGCCGCGTTCGATGCGCTGCTGAACGATCTGATCGACGGTAACCGCTAAAGGCTACGCCCTTATCTGCACCGATTGTCGACGATCTAAAAAACTGTGTCGAACGGCCGTTCGTGGCCGAACGTGGCCGGCCGACACCTTGTGATACGCGACCGGCGGAGATCGACCCACAACAGTCCTTCGTCTTTCTCGCTAGCGGATATCGGGCTGTGAGATAAGGCGGATTTGTGTGTAAGAATTCACATCCTTTAAACCCGGGTCACACGCCATGAGTCAGAGTCGTCGCACCAATGTCAACGTTCGACGGCTTACCCCGGCAGAATGGGCGCAAGCCTTTCCAGTCATTTCCCAATTGCGCTCACTGGACGAAGCGGAGTTCTTGAAGCGAGTGCAGCGGCAATCGCATTCTGGTTTCGAGCTCGTGGGAGCGTTCGAGAACGGCGAGCTTCTCGGCGTCATGGGGATGAGGCCGGTCCACACGCTGGCGCGCGGAGCGCATCTGCACATCGATGATCTTGTCGTAACTGCCAAAGCTCGGGGAAGCGGTACAGGTCACGCGTTGATGGCATATGCAGAAGCCGACGCACGGGCTCGCGACATGAGTGCCGTGTTTCTCGACGCGAGACCAGAGGCTGTTTCCTTCTATGAGCGTCAGAACTTTGTGCTTCACACCGCACCGTCGATGAAAAAAGTGCTCTAGTCGAGCGACGAGACGCAGGAATGTCGAACCCGGGCCTCCGACCGCCGCAGTCGGTCGTCGTTCGTCCCGCGTCGTCGAACTTCCGCAAACGATCCGCTCGAAACCCGCCCCCCAGCGAAACAACACGCGCCGATTGTCAACAATCTGGCTGCTCGTGCCGAACGGCCGCTTGTGGCGCCGGCTGCAGCCCATCATGACCGATTGAATCCGCAACCCGAAGCGGCCATGCGGTTTCCTCCCGGGCAGCCATTCAATTCGATCAGTTCGAGATCGATTGTTGGACGGGCGCCCGAGAATTGACGGCAATCCATCAAGCTCTCCCGACTGGGGATTATCGGTTGACAGCCGCCATGCTCACCGCTCGAGAGCGGGGTCGATCTCGTTGGACGACAAGCCGAATACCGCCATTCTGGCCCGATGGTCCGGCGAACCCAAATAAGAACGGAGTTGCCGGTTTACCGCATTGCGCAACTCGCTGTTTTGCGGGTCGAACGAGAATGCGCCGAGTGGGGGCCTCTGTCGCTTGCCATTCGCTTCCGGCTCGTGCGGCACGGCCTCAAGCGCTGAGGCTCCAATCCGATCCGCAACAATGCGATTTCCCAGCGCCGTACTCGCGTACGCGTCGATCGTGCCGGAGAGAACCGCATCAATCGCGTCGGCTTGGTGCGCGAAGACGGCTATCTGGTCATCGCTTATGCCCGCCTCTTTTGCCGAGTCGTGCTGAACCTGTCCGGCAATGATGCCAAGGCGGGCGTCGGAGCGTTTGGCGAGTGACGTGTAGTTGTTGAGGCCCTTCGGGTTGCCGGCCCGAACCAGAAAGCCGTCGCCGATCCCCCATACAGGTTCGCTGAATGCGACCGATCTGGCGCGTTCAGGCGTAATGAAGAGCGGAACGTTCATATCCCAGCGTCCAGTTGCAACGCCGGGCAGCAGTTCACTGAATGTCGTCAGGCGATGCTCGATCCGCGTGACGCCAATCGCCCGAAGAACGACACCGGCCAGTTCAATATCGGCACCCGAAGCAGTTCCTCCGGGTTCCGTCCATCCAAAAGGGGGTTCGTCAATGTACGCAATCGTTACCTTCATCGCCATGTCTCGCGAAATGGGACGGCCACCGCATCTGGCGCCGATTGGTCATGATTCTACCCATACACACGGATGTTCGTTCCTGAGCGGAATCCATCAGTAAAAGCCAAGCCAATACTGCCCGACAGTCCTCCCAGGTGGGTCGGATTGCGACGCTTCTCCTTAACGATTCGCATACCGAATCGTATATGGATCACGCCTCGACGGTTGCGTATCGAACGCCGACACACCGACTCGATCCGCACCATGTTTGCCGCGCCCGGCACGACGAAACGCGAAACCACAATGAAACCCGCATGCGGATGCCGCGAAGCTGCATGAACGAATCGTCAGTCCGGCGCGTCAACCTTGCGTATGCCTCAATTCGCCGCCGATATCTTGCGGCAGCCTCAGCAAGTTGAAGATCGGACAGACCGCCTCGACCGCCTGGTGCAACGCGCGAATGGCTTCGGGCGGCTCGGGCGACACGATGTCTAGCGTATAGCGGATGTTGTGCGGGAATACCGGAACATGCTCGAACCCCGGCTGCTGTGCGAGCGGATGCTGGTCGCCGGTGACCTCGACCGCGATCGAGTCGACCTTCAGGCCACGCTCCGCGGCCTGAATCAACGTGATATGCGTGAGGCAACTGCCGAGCACGCCAAGCTGCAGCTCCGGCGATGCGGGCCCGAGGTTATAGCCCGCGAAGTCCGGCGGACTGTCGCTGATCACCTGGAAGTCGCGAATCCGGATCTCGCGCACGCCGCTGCGACCGAGCGCGCGCACGGTCGCCTTCAGCGGCGTCGCCTTGAATTCGGGATCGTTGCGGGCCGCCTGCTGCTTCGCGTGCCACGCATCGCGCTTTTGTACGAGATAGTCGTTGAGAGTCGTCATGGTCGAATCATGGGTAGATTGCGCGGATCGCTCGCTGCATTCGCACGCGATCAGTCGACCGCCGGAATCCATGCGGCAGTCGCCGCGTCGCTTGCCCGGAATGCGGGGAACTTCGCGCCGAGCTCGGCCACGGTGCGGATGTCGTTTTTCACGAGATCGTCGCGCGTGATCAGCGTCGGCTTGACCGCGATGCGCGCGCCCGGGTTCTGGCCGGCGACCAGCAGTGCGGCCGCGCGCACCGACACGGCGCCGACGACCGCGGGATTGGTCGCGGCCGTCGCGACCCACGCGCTGTTGGGCGCACGAATCGCCTCGATGTCGGCCGTCGAGATGTCGGCACTGTAGATGCGGATCTTCGACGACAGCTTCGCTTCGTCCGCGGCGAGCTTCGCTCCGCGCGCGAACTCGTCGTAAGGCGCAAAGACGACGCGGATATCCGGATTCGCTCGGTACGCCGCGGCCGCCTGATTCGCGACCGATTGCGCGATCGGCGTGTCGACGGTGCCCCAGCGCGCCTTCTCCTGCACCTTCGGGTGCGCGCGCTTGAAGTCGCGCCACGCGGCGTCGCGCCGGTCGAGCGGCGCAAAACCGGCAACGTAGACGTACCCGGCCGAAAACGCGTCGCCGTTGTCCTTGACGGCCTGCCCGAGCAGCAGGTTCGCGAGGTCGCGATCGTTCTGCTCGATCTGCGGCACCTTCGGGTTGCCGAGATCGACGTCGAACGCGACGACCTTGATGCCCTTGTCCAGCGCACGCTGCACGACGTCCTTCAGCGACTCCGGCAGGCCGTGATTGACGATGATCGCGGATACCCCGACGCTGATCGCCTGCTGGATCTGCTCGCGCTGCTCGGCCGCATCCTGCCGGCCCTCGTAGATGCGCAGGTCGATGCCGAGCGCACGCGCCTGCTTCTGCGCGCCGGCCTCGTACGCCTGGAAGAAGTCGCCGGTGGACAGATAGTTGACCAGCGCGATCTTCACGCCGCCCTTGTCGAACGGCGCGGGCGCCCCCTTGAGCGGACCGGCCTGCACGGCGGGTACGCCCAGCGCAGTCGCGAAACACAGCACGAGCGCACCGATCTTCAGATCGACGCGCGATTTCCGGCGAAGCAACGAGCGCATGGCGAGCCTGTCTCCACATTGGACAATATCGGCTCAATCTATCAGCGCCGCATGCAAACTCAAACCGAGCGATTCGAAAATGGATATCACTTCGGATGGCAAACCGTTACCGTTCCGCGAGCCGGCCGATCCATGCGAGCCGCTGCGACGCATGACGGCACGTGCGTCACGCGCGCGCATCCGTCCGACGCCCGATGCCGAACGTAAACGCCAGCGCGAGCACGAGCAGCGCCCCCTTGATGAAATCCTGCATGTAGTACGGGGCGTTCAGCATCGTCAGCCCGTTGAGCAGCACACCGACGAATACCGCGCCGACGACGGTCCCGAACACGTTGGGCCGCTTCGCGCCCCATACCGCGTAGCCGATCAGCGCGGCGGCCACCGCATCGAGCAGCAGCGAGTGGCCGGCGCTCACGTCGCCTCGACCGACCCGCGCGGCGATCAATACGCCGCCCAGCGACGCGATCGCACCCGATACGACATACGCGGCCACGCGGTAGCGCGCGGCGGGCGCACCGGCAAGCCGCGCGGCCGTTTCGTTGCCGCCGATCGCATAGATCACGCGGCCCCATCGGGTCGCCTCCATCGCGACACATGCGACTGCCGTGATAGCGGCGAGCAGCAGCACCGGCAACGGCACCACGTCGAACACGCGCAACCGGCCGAGCGCGAGAAACGCGTCGGGGAACACGCCGGTCGCATCCGTACCGTCGGGCAGCACCGAGCCGGTCGCGAGCGAACGGCCACCGGTCGGAATCAATTGCAGGCCGGCCATCAGGAACAAGGTGCCGAGCGTCGCGAGCTGGTCGGGCACGCGCAGGCGCGTGATCAACACGCCGTTGAACCACCCGGCGGCCATGCCGAGCGTCACGCAGGCGATGACCGCCGCCAGCGTGCTGCCGTGCCACACGACCAGCACATAGCTGGCGGCCATCTGCGCGGTCGCGGCCACGCTGCCGACCGACAGGTCGAAACCGCCGGCCGCGAGCGTGATCGTCACGCCGACGCCGAGCAACGCGACGATCGACACCGACTGCAGGATACTGAACAGATTGTCGACGTTCAGGAACGCGGGTTCCCTGAGCGCGAAGCCGATCACCAGCAGGACCAGCACGAGCAGGATGCCGGTGCGCTCGAGAGCGTCGCGGATGCGGGCCGGCGCGGCGCGCGGCCGTTCGACGGGTGCGGCATCGTGCTCGGTGGAAGAAGTCACGGTTTTCATCAGGGGGCGCTCAGGGTGGAGGATGTCGGAGGCAGGTCATCGAGCGTCGCGCGATCGAACCGCACGATACGGTCGGCGATCTCGGCAGCTTCTTCCACATCGCTGACGAACACGATCGTCGCACGGGCATGCGCGTGACGCCGCAGCGTATCGACGATATCGGCCCGCGCGCCGGCATCGATGCCCTGAAACGGCTCGTCGAGCAGCAACAGCCGCGCGGGTTCGGCATGCCAGCGTGCGAGCACGACCTTCTGCTGATTGCCGCCCGACAGGCGGACCACGCGATCGTCCGGGCCGGTGCAGCGGATGCCGAACCGTGCGATCGCCTCCGCGGCGGCCGCGCGTTCACGCGCCCTGCCGACCGGGCCGCGCGCGAACCAGCGCGCCAGAAACGGAAAACCGATCGTGCCCGCGATCGACGCGAACGGCACGCTGTCGGGAAACAGCGACGTGCGCCAACGGTCCTCGCCGGCCAGGAAGACGCCGGCGCGAATCGCATCGGCCGGCGAACGCGGGCGCCACGGGCGGCCGTCGAGCGTCATGTCGCCGGACACCGCCCGCGCGGCGCCGAAGATCGTATTGGCAAGACGCGACTTGCCGCCGCCGACCGGGCCCGCGATCGCGACGATCTCGCCGTGCCGGACATCGAGGTCGAACGGCGTGCTGGCCGGCGTCAGCCGAATACGCCGCATGCTGAACGCGGCGTCCGACTCGCGCGCCGCGGCGCGGGCCGGTGCCGGCTCACGCGTTTTCGGCAACGGCCGTCCGATCATCGTTTCCACCGCCGCATCGAAATCGACGGGCGCGGGCAGATCCGCGACGATCCGGCCATCGCGGACGATCGCCACGCGGTCGGCCATGCGGCGCAAATCGCCGAGCCGATGCGACACCAGCAGGATCGCCACGCCATCGCGGCGCAACGCGTCCAGCAGCGCGAAGAGCCGCTCGGCCTCCGGTGCGGACAAGCTGGCGGTCGGCTCGTCGAGTATCAGCAGCGACGGCTGTCCGCCAAGCGCGCGCGCCAGCGTCACGCGCTGCTGGTCCGCCAGCGACAGCGACGCCAGCGGCGCGGCCAGGTCGACGTCGAGCCCGACCCGCTCGGCGAGCGGTCGCGCCGCGGCACGCCGTGCGGCCGGCGTCGCACGCCACGGTGACGCCCGATCGCACAGCCGGTCGAGCAGCAGGTTGTCGGCGATCGACAGCGTCGGCACGACCGCGTCGACGACCGACTGGTGGACGGTCGCGACACTGAGCCGCTTGGCGGCGTGCGGCGACGCCGGTCGATACGGTTCGCCGCGTAGTGTCAGCGTGCCGCCGTCCGGGCGCAGCGCGCCGCTCAGGATCTTGACGAAGGTCGACTTGCCCGCGCCGTTCGCGCCCATCAGCGCGACGACTTCGCCCGCGTCGATCGACAGATTCAACGCCGACAGCGCGACGGTCGCGTCGAAACGCTTCGCGATGCCAGCCGCGCGCAGGACCGGTGGCGATGCCGATCGATGTGATCGACTTTCGCGCGTCGCACCGGCAATCCCGTTCGCCGTCGCATTCATGCCGGATACCCCTGTCGGGCACGGCGTGGTTGAAACCGGAACAGCACGTCGTGATTCACGTCACGTACCTCCCCTGGTAGCAGCTCGGTATCGCCCGGCTCGTCACCGTTCGTCGGATGCGGATTGCCGGAACGACGCGCCATGCGCGGTGTCCGGCAGACGGTCGCGGCCGCTCAGCCGCGAGCGGAAGGTACCGGCCGGCGAAGTCGTCCGGTACAGGCCGCGCTTTTTCAGTTCGGGCACGATCAGTTCGGCGAAATCGTCCAGCGTGCCCGGGCTGATCAGCGGATTGAGCATGTAGCCGCTCGTGGTCGACTGCCGTGCATGCTCGGCGAGCTGATCCGCGACTTCGTCCGGCGCGCCGACGAGGATCAGGTCGGTGCCGCGCGTGACGCTCGCGAACTTGCGCCGCACGTCGCCGGCCGTGAGCGGCTTGCCGCCGCCGTCGGGCCGCACGACGTAGGACGTGAGCCCTTCCGTGCGCGTCGTCAGCGGTTCGTCGTCCGCGTAGCGGTCGATGTCGATACCGGTGTCGCCCGCATAGCTGACGAGTTGTGCGTGCTGATGGTAGTGCTGCTGCAGCGTGTGGTATTTCTCCTTCGCGTCGCTCGACGAGCGCGCGGTCACGATCCGCAGCACGGTCAGCGACTTCACGTCGTCCGCCGCCCGGCCGCGTTCGACCGCCAGCCGGCGAATCTCGTCGAGGCCGGCGCGGATCTCGTGCGGATTCGACTTCGCGACGAATACCACCTCCGCGTGCTTCGCCGCGAACTCGCGCCCGCGCCCGGACCAGCCGGCCTGGATCAGCACGGGCGAGCGCTGCGGCGACGGCGCACAGACGTGCGGCCCCTGCACGCGATAGTGCGTGCCCTCGTGCGCGATCGGCCGCACGCGGTCGCCACGCGCATAGCGCGGCGCGTGCTTGTCGGCCACGACCGCGTCGTCCGCCCAGCTCCCTTCCCACAGTTTGTACACGACGTCGAGAAATTCCTCCGCGCGCGCGTAGCGTTCGTCGTGGCCGACCATCCGGTCGAGCCCGAAGTTGCGCGCCGCACTCGTCAGGTAGGACGTCACGATGTTCCAGCCGATCCGGCCGTTGCTCAGATGATCGAGCGTGCTGAAGCGGCGCGCGAGCGCGAACGGATGCTCGTAGGTCGTGCTCGCCGTCACGCCAAACGCGAGCCGCTCGGTCTGCGCGACAAGTGCCGGAATCAGCATCATCGGATCGTTCGCGGGCGCCTCGACCGCCCATCGCAGTGCCGCGTCGGCCGACCCGCCATAGACGTCGTACAGGCCGAGCACGTCCGCGAAGAACAGCATGTCGAGATCGGCCTGCTCGGCCGTGCGTGCGAGATCCGACCAGAACGCGAGCGTATTCGCGCGCAGCCGTTCGTCGGCCGGATGGGTCCACAGGCTCGGCGCGCCGCCGCAGCCGACGCTGGCTTGTTCGTACAGGGAAAACAGCAAGGGGCGAGGATCGGACATCGTGGGGTTCGTTACCAGGGCAGGAATCAGTTGGGTGCCGCCCACGCGTTGGGCGACGCGCGGCGACGGCGTGCAGGCACGCGAGCGTGGGGGGCGCGCGCCAGATGGCGATTGACATGCCTCTCGAGACGAGAGGCCGGAATGGTGAGGAGCGCGACCAGCACGACATAGACGACGGCCGCGCCGGCCAGCGGCTCGTAGACGCGCAACGTCTCGAAGCGCAGCGTATTGGCCGTTCCCATCACGTCGAACACCGTCACGGTCGACGCGAGGACGGTCGATTTCAGCAGCAGGATCGCCTCGCCGATGAGCGCGGGCAGCGCGAGCCGCCACGCGCGCGGGCCGACGATGCGGCGCAGCACCTGCACGCGCGTCATGCCGTATGCGTAACCGGCCTCGATCTCGCCGGCCGGCACGCCGGCGATCGCGCCGCGCAGAATCGTCGCGACATACGCGCTCTCGTTCACGCTCAACGCGACGATTGCGTACCAGAACGCGTTGCGCAGCAGCGGCGATGCCCAGCTGTCGCGCATCCATTCGCGCGGGACGATCTGCCCGAATCCGTAGTACAGCAAATACAGCTGAACGAGCAGCGGCGTGCCGCGAACGAGCATGATCCAGCCGCGCGCGGACCAGCGCAGCGGCGCATGGCGCGCACCAGCGGCGAGCGCGAGCGGCACGCCGAGCAGCACGCTGGCCGTGCCCGACAGCAGCGTCAGCGCGAGCGTCGTCGGCACCGCGGCGAGCAGCTTCGGCATCACCGTATCGAACAGGAACGGCAGCGAAAAGATCATGCGGTCGCGCGCCTCGTGCCACGGTTCGCGTGCCGCTCGAGCACCGCGAAGATGCCCGTCGACGCGATGCTCAGCAGCAGGAACAACGCGGCCGTGACGAGATAGAAGAATACGTAGTGACGGGTCGCGCCGGCCGCGAGCTGGCTCGCCTTCAGCAAGTCCGTGAACGAGCCGAGCACGCTGATGAACGACGCGTCCTTGGTCGCGTTCAGCCACACGTTGCCGACGCCCGGCAATGCGAGCCGCGCGGCGGCCGGCAGCCGGATGCGCGTGAACGTCTGCCATGGCGTCATCCCGTATGCATGCGCGGCTTCGATCTCCCCGATCGGCACGTTGACGAGCGCCGCGCGGAAAATGTCGGTCAGATACGCGCCCTGGATGAAACCGAGCGACAGCGCAGCAACGAGGAACGGCGGGAACGCGAAGCCGTCGGGCACCAGGCCGCCGCGGTGCAGCGCGACCTCGACGGCAGGCGCGAGCGCGTAGAACGCGAGCAGCAGGCACAACAGCTCGGGCAGCGCACGCACCAGCGTCGTGTAGAGCCGCGCGAGCCATGCGAGCGGCGCGTGGCGCGACAGCTTGCCGAGCGCGCCGGCGATGCCGAGCAGCACGCCGGTGCAGAACGACGCCGCCGCGACGCCGAACGTCAGCGCGAACGCGCCCGCGAACACGTGGCCATATCCACCGTCGTCGAATGCAAGCAGCGCGAGCAGCGAGTCGTCCGCGGCCATCGGGTCAGCGGCCCTTCTCGATCGTGCCCTTCAGGTTCGGATAGCGGGCGGTGATCGCATCCCACGTACCGTCCTGCTGCAGCTGCGCGATCGCGGTCGACAGCTTGCCGCGCAGCGCATCGCCGCGGCGCACGCCCGCGCCGACCCCAAGGCCCAGCAGCGGATTGTCCGCGCAGGTCGCCTTGACCTCGAAGTCCTTGCCGTCGCGCGACGCGAGGAAGGCCGTGAACAGCCCCTTGCCTTCCTGCACGTAGTCGACACGGCCGGACACCAGATCCGCGAGCGCGTTGTCGAACTTGTCGAATGCCTTGATCTGCGCGTCCTGCTTGAAGCGGGCATCGAGGAACGCCGAGAAGTTCGTGCCGGCCTCGACACCGATCACGCTGCCCTTGACGCTCGCGGGCACCGCGCAGTCGACGCGGCGCCGGTCGCTTTTCGCGCCGACGAACACCGTCGGCGATTCGTAATAGGCACGGCTGAAATCGATCGCTTTCTGCCGCTCGCCGGTGATCGTCATCGACGACCAGATCACGTCGATCTTGCGGTTCTGCAGTGCCGGAATCAGGCCGTCCCACGCAATGTCGGTGAGCTCGCACCGCACGTTCAGTTTGCCGCACGCGGCATCGAGCACGTCGATTTCCCAGCCCTTCCACTTGCCGCCCGCGTCCTTCGAAAAGAACGGCGGATACGACTCGGCGTCGATGCCGACGCGCAACGTCGGCTGGGCCGCATGGGAAGCCGGCACGAGGCCGAGCACGAACAGCGCGGCCGCGGCACGGCGGACCCTGGAACGCATCAAACGATTCATGTGGCGAATTTCTGAAATAACGTCGGAACGACCGGCGTCGCAGCCGGCAGGAGGCGAGACTGTAATGCGTGCCGAAGCGTGTACCAAATGGTTATTTTTTCGATGAATATCTGATCGCGCGATATGGCGGAACGGCGCACCGTCGAACGCGACGCACGGTGCATCGTTCGCCCGCTCACGCCTCCGCTGTTTCGCGCCGCAGCGCCGGCAGCTCCAGATTCGCGCGGAAATCGCCGCCCACGTAGTCGGTATCGAGCAGGCCGCGACGCCGCAATTCGGGCAGCAGGCCGTTGAGCAGCAGGTCTTCCTGGTCCGGCTGGCCGAGCCCGTGCAGCGACAGCACGTCGACGAGCCCCTCGCGATAGCGCGCCTCGATCGCATCGGCGAGCTGCTCGGGCGTACCGGCGACGAACCAGTGGCCGGTCTCCTGTGCGCGGATGATCAGTTCGCGCAGCGTCAGCCGCTGGCGCGCATAGGCGACGAAGATGGCGACACGCCCTCGCCGGCGATGGACGCTGTCGATAGCAGGCAGCAACGCCGCCGGCAGCGGCTGATCGAGCGGCAGGTCGCGCAAGTCGACACTGCCGCCGAGCATGTCGGCGAGCTTCAGCCTGCCTTGTTCGTAATCGATGCGCTCATGCTTGTCGCGCAATCGTCGCGCGACGTCGGCATCGGACTCGCCGATCACCGAATGAAACGAGTTCATCACGAGCGGCGGCCGGTCGCCGCGACCGAAGGCGGCGGCCTGCCGGCGCAGCTCGGCGACGAACGCGCGCGCATCGTCGTGCGTCGGCTGAGACGTGTAGACGACCTCCGCGTACCTCGCGCCGAGCGATACGCCGCTGGCCGACTGCCCGGCCTGAAACAGCACCGGCCGGCGCTGCGGCGACGGCGGCACGTTCAGCGGCCCCCGCACCTGGAAGTGCTCGCCGTGGTAGTCGATCGCACCGAGCTTGCGCGGGTCGACCGAGAGGCCGCCGCCCTGCGCGCGCCGCGTCGCACGCGGATCGTTCGCATCGAACAGCGCGTTGACGACTTCGACGAATTCGGCCGCACGGGCGTAACGCCGTTCGGGGTCAGGCAACGCCGCGTCGCCGAAATTCTCCTCGCCGACCGACGACGTGACCGCATTCCACGCGGCCCGCCCGCCGCTGACGTGATCGAGCGTGCCGATCAACCGCGCGAGGTTGTACGGATGGTGATACGTGGTCGACACCGTCGCGACGAGCCCGATCGACGAGGTCGCCTGGCTCAATGCCGCCAGCGCGACGATCGGCTCCTGGCTGCCCGTCGTGCCGGCCAGGCCAGCCGCGTCGGCCTGCAGCAGGTCGGCGGTAAAGAGGCCGGTGATCTTCTCAGCTTCCGCCTTGCGTGCGAGCGACGCCGCGCGGCGCACACCGTGCACGACGTCCGGGTCGCCGGGCGCGTACAGCACGCTCGCCGCACCGACGAGCGTCTTCAGTCGTCTGCGCGCGCCGCTCATGACGCGGCTCCGTTCGTCGCGCGACGGCGTGCGCTGCGCGTCGCGTATCGTTCGCGTGGATCGTTCATCTGCATTCCTCGTGATTCCGTTCGATCGGTGGCGGCATGCCGGCATCGCGACGGCGAGCACGCTCGCGCCGGGCCGTCCTGCATGCGCCGGGAACGCGCCGCGGGGGGCGCAGCCACTGACCATAACGCAAGCGCCCGGGGCGGCAGGAACGAATATTTTCGGCTTTCGATATTCTTCTTGATTGTTTGACCGTGCGAACGGCGCCGCAAAATAATTCGGCATGCCAAACCCGTTGATCAGGCCGCTTCGACCCGCGCCGATCGCCTCATCATGACGTTCGACGCCATCCGCTCCCACTCCGATTTGTCTGCGCTGCCGTTCCGCTTGAGCGTGCTCGACAAGAGCCCGGTAGCATCGGGGGACACGCCCGCCGACGCGCTGGCGCGCAGCGTTTCGCTCGCGCGCTTCGCCGACGCCGCCGGCTATCGCCGCTACTGGCTCGCCGAGCATCACAACAGCGCCGCGCTCGCGTGCCCGTCGCCGGAGATCCTGATCGCACACGTGCTCGCGCATACGCGGCGCATTCGCGTCGGCTCGGGTGGCGTGATGCTGCAGCACTACAGTCCGTACAAGATCGCGGAGAACTTCAACCTGCTCGCCTCGCTGGCGCCGGGCCGCGTCGATCTCGGTGTCGGCAAGGCGCCGGGCGGCCTGCCGCTGTCGACGCGCGCGCTGCAGGCTGGCTACGATCCCGCGCGGCGCGCGTCGTTCGCCGATCTGGCCGACGAACTGAATCGTCATCTTCAGGACGCAGCCGCGGCTGCCGATGCGACCGGGCAGGATGACGCCGCGCTGCATGCGACGCCGCGCCCGCCCGAGCCTGCGCAACCGTTCCTGCTCGGCGCCAGTGCGGAAAGCGCCGCGCTCGCGGCGCGGCTCGGCTGGGCGTTCGTCTACGCATCGCATCTGAACGCATCGCCCGCCGATCTGGAACGCACGTTCGACGCATACCGCAAAGCCTCCGGCGGCCGCACGCCGCTGCTCGCGGTCTCCGCGATCGTCGCGGCAACCCGCGATGCGGCCACGCAGCTCGCGAGCGGACATCAGGGCTTTCGCGTGCAGGTGGGCGACACGCCCGCCGTCAACGTCGGCAGCCTCGAGCAGGCGCATGCCTATATCCGCCAGGCCGGCGGCGGCCCGCACCGGATCGCGCCACGCGAAACACGGATCGTGCACGGCACGCGCGACGACGTACTGCACGAACTGCACACATTGCATCGCCGCCACGGGATTGACGAATTCGTCATCGATACGCCGCTCGCCGATGCCGCACCGCGCATCGCGTCGCTGCGGCTGCTGGCCGGCGCAGCGGCCGACGAGCACGGCTCCGCGTCGTCGCGGCAACCGGACATCGAGGGCGTCGCGCGATGACCGATACGATCCGCCTCGCCGGCGCCGACGACGTGCCGGCCCTTTATGCGCTGCTGCAGGATGCGTACGCACCGCTCGTGCCGCAAGGCGTACATTTCACGATCACGCGCTCGCCGATCGAACGCGTCGCGCGGACGGTCGCGCGCGAAACCACGTTCCTGCTCGAACGTGCGACACCGGAAGGCCATCCGGCCCTCGCGGCCACGTTGACCGTACGATTTCCGTGGGTATCCGGCGAACGCCATCGCATGCCGTACCCCTTTCTGCACTGGTTCGCGGTCGCACCCGCGTTCAATCGGCAGGGGCTCGGACACGCGCTGCTCGCGCACGTCGAGACGCAGTTCCTGACGGCGCAGCTCAAGGCGCCCGCCACCTACCTCGCGACCGCGACGAACCACCCGTGGCTGCAGGCGTACTACGAACGCAACGGCTACGTGCCGTTCGACCGCTCGACGAACCCGCTCGGCACGCCGCTCGTCTGGCTGCAAAAAGTGCTGATTCCGGATCTCTGTCCGGATCCGGCGACGGACGATACCGCCACGCACGACGTGCCGCTCCACGCAACCGCTTGACGCTCCGTCCGCCGGGTTTCGCGCGCCGCCTCCCCTGCCATCTCCCTCGTGAAAGGCTTCCACGCATGACATTCGCATTTCCGGATTCCGCTCTCCGCGCCTCGCGCCGTACCGTCCCGGCCGCACTGCTGCTCGCGCTCGCGTTGCCGTACGCGGCCTTCGCACAGGGCACGCCCGTCTCCGGAGGCACGCTGACCTGGGGCGTCGAAACGGAGCCGCGTACGTTGAACCCGCAACTGAACGGCCAGGACAAGGTCGAGCTGCTGCTGCGCAACGCGTACGAAAGCCTGCTCGCGCAGAAGCCGGACGGCAGCTACGTGCCCTGGCTCGCGACCGGCTACAAGGTTTCCGCCGACGGCAAGACGTACACGTTCACGCTGCGCGACGGCGTGAAGTTCACCGACGGCGCGCCATTCGACGCGAAGGCGGTTGCCCGCAACTTCCTGAATGCGCGCGAACTGTCGTACTCGGCAGGCAGCCAGCTCGCCCGGCTGATCTCGCACGTCGCGGACGTGAAGACGCCCGACGAGCGCATGGTCGTGATCACGCTCGACGCGCCCTATGCGCCGTTCCTGACGTTCGCCGGCCGGCTGCCGCTGCTGTCGCCGAATGCGTTCGAGCGGCCGAGCCTGAAGTCGGGCGGCACCGATATCGCGGGCACCGGCCCGTTCATCCTGCGCCGCTACGTGAAAGGGCAGGAAATCGAGTTCGCGAAGAACCCCGACTACCGCTGGGCACCGCCGACGGCAGGCCATCAGGGCCCCGCGTATCTCGACCGGGTCGTCTACCGGTTCCTGCCCGAATCGTCGGTACGCACCGGCGCCCTGCTGTCGGGCCAGGTCGACGTGATCGAAGGCGTGTCGGGCAACGACGCGGCGCTGATCCGCAAGAACGCCGATTTCACCTACCGCCGCGCGCTGAACACCGGCACGCCCTATTCGCTGTTCCTGAACGTCGCGTACGGTCCCACCCAGGACGTGAAAGTGCGCCGCGCGCTGCTGGAAGGGCTCGACACGACCGGCATCGTGCAGTCGATCTATCGCGGCGAGCGCACGCGCGCGTGGGGCATCACGTCGCCGATCGATCCGTTCTACGACGCGTCGATCGAGAAAACCTACGGAAACAATCCGAAGCTCGCGAACCAGCTGCTGGACGAAGCCGGCTGGAACGTCCGCGACAGCGGCAGTTACCGCACGAAGAACGGCGAACGACTGACGATCGCGGTGATCCAGGCGCAGGCGACGGTGCGCGACCAGCGCGACGTGCTGCTGCAGGCGCTGCAGGCGCAGGCGCGGCAGCGACTCGGCGTCGACCTGAAGATCCAGTACGTCGACGACGGCACGTACGTCGAAGCGCGCAAGAGCGGCAAGTTCGGCTCGATCGCAAACTCGAACACGCCGCCGGACGGCATCGACATCGAAGGCCACTACCTGCCCGTTGATCGCGGCGGCGCGTTGAACTACAGCCGTGCGGCAGCGCCCGAGCTGACGCGCTGGCTGCAGGCCGCCGCCCGCACGCAGAACGTCGCGGAACGCAAGAAGCTGTACGGCGAGCTGCAGCACTTCGCGATCAACGAGCAGGCGTACGCGGTGCCGCTGTACGAGCCCGAGGACCAGATCGCCGCCGCGAAGGCGGTCCAGGGGCTGCGCTTCCGCTCGTTCGCGCAGATGCCCGAGAACCCGTACGACGTGTGGGTGAAGAAGTAAGCCGGCACGTCGAGCGCGTTGCCGCGCACGCCGCACCGAACCGACAGGAGATTTCGCACATGAACCCTTCGCCTTCCGCTCCCGTCAACGTCCCGGATGCGCAGCCGGCCGCCCCATCGCGGGCCGCGTGGCGCGGCTGGCCGCGATCGCCGATCGCGACGCGGCTCGCGACCGGCGTGCTCGTGCTCTGGGCCGCGGTCACGCTGTCGTTCGCGGCCGTGCATCTCGCACCGGGCGACATCGTCGGCATCCTGATCGGCGAGCAGCTGAGCACACCGGAGATCGAAGCCGCGATCCGCCAGGAATGGGGACTCGACGAGCCGCTCCCGCTGCAATACGTGCACTATCTGTGGCGCGTGCTGCACGGCGAGTTCGGCCGCTCGTACATCCTGAATACCGACGTCGCGCCCCTCGTGCTCGGCCAGCTGTGGCCGACGCTGAAGCTGACGGGCGCAGCGCTCGTCGTGACGATCGTGTTCTCGGTCGGCCTCGCGGTGCTGACCGCCGGCCGCCGCTGGGCCGGCCGCGCCGCGTCCGGCGTCGAGCTGCTGCTCGCGTCGACGCCTTCGTTCTGGCTCGGCATCATGCTGCTGTTCGTGTTCAGCTTCACGTTGAAGCTGTTCCCGGTGGCCGGCGACCGCGGCTTCGCGTCGCTCGTGCTGCCCGCGCTGTCGCTCGGGCTCGCACAGGGCGCCGTCATCAGCCGCGTGCTGCGGCAAGGTATCGAACGCGCGCTCGACGAGCCGTATGCGCTGACGGTGCGCTCGTGGGGCGTCGGCGGGCTCGCGCTGCGCGTGCGCCATGCGCTGCGCCACGCGGCGCTGCCGGCCGTCACGCTTGCCGGCTGGCTGGTGGGCGGCCTGCTCAGCGGCGCCGTGATCACCGAACAGGTATTCGGCCGGCCCGGCCTCGGCAAGGTGACGGTCGACGCGGTGCTGTCGAAGGACATGCCGGTGATCCTCGCGATCGCGATCCTGTCCGCGGCGATCTATGTCACGCTCAGCACCGCCGTCGACCTGCTGTACCTGCTGATCGATCCCCGGCTGCGCGATCGCCGCGCACCGCGTTGAACCGGAGGCTTCGATGTCCACTCCCGTCGATCTCACGTTGCGCGCAGCGACGACATCCGGCACCGCCGGCTGGTTGCGCCGCCATCCCGGCCTCGCGCTGGCCGCCGTCTATCTGCTGCTGAACGTGATCGCGGTCGTCGCACCGGGCTGGCTCGCGCACGACGACCCGCTGGCCGCCGATCCGCTGGCCGCGCAGCTCGGCAGCAGCGCCGCGCACTGGCTCGGCACCGACCAGCTCGGCCGCGACATCTTCTCGCGCGTCGTGTACGGCGCCCGCTATTCGTTGTCGATCAGCGCGGCGGCCATCGGCGTCGCGACCCTGTTCGGCACCGCGCTCGGACTGTGCGCGGGCCTCGCGCGCGGCTGGCTCGACGAGCTGATCACGCGCGTGCTCGACGTCGTGTCCGCGTTCCCCGACCTGCTGCTCGCGCTGATGCTGATCTCGTTCACCGGCCCCGGCGCGGTGAACCTGGTGTTCGCGCTCGGCGTCGCGTCGGTGCCCCGCTTCGCGCGCGTGGTGCGGGCGCAGACCTTCGTCGTCGCGACGTCCGGCTACGTCGAGCACGCGCGCACGCTCGGCCTCGCGCCCGTGGTGCTGGTCTGGCGGCATGTGCTGCCGCACGCGATCGCGCAGGTGCCGGTGCTCGCGACGATCGGGCTCGGCACCGCGATCATCGGCACATCGGGGCTGAGTTTTCTCGGCATGGGGCCGCGGCCCCCTGCCGCCGAATGGGGGCTGATGCTCGCCGAGGGCCGCAACTATCTGTACAACGCGTGGTGGATCGCGGTGTGGCCCGGCGTCGCGATCACCGCGGCCGTGATCGCCGTGAACGCGCTCGGCGGCTACTGGCAGGCGCGCTTCGAGCGCAGGGAGGCAGCATGAGCACGATCGCATCCGGGGCGCCGGCAACACCTGCCCGCGCCGTACCGCTCGTCCGCATCGAGCGCCTGACGATCGGCTTTCGCGGCGCGTGCGGTACGCAACCCGTCGTCGGGCCGCTCGACCTTGCCGTGCATGCCGGCGAATGCGTCGCGCTCGTCGGCGAATCGGGTTCCGGCAAGTCGGTTACCGCACGCAGCCTCGTCGGGCTGAACGGACCGCATGCGGTGATCGACGCCGAACGCCTCGAGATCGCCGGTGCCGACGCGCGCGGCCATCGGGAACGCGACTGGCGCGCGATACGCGGCCGCCGGATCGGTTACGTGCTGCAAGACGCGCTGGTGTCGCTCGATCCGCTGTGGCGCGTGCGCGACCTCGTGGCCGAGGCGCTGCGCGACACGCGCGGGCGCGACGTCGCGGCGCGCAGCGCCGACCTGCTGCGAGCGGTCGGCATCGACGACCCCGAGCGGCGGTTGCCGCAGTATCCGCACCAGTTGTCCGGCGGCTTGCGGCAGCGCGTGCTGATCGGCACCGCGATCGCGGGCGGCGCCTCGCTGCTGATCGCCGACGAGCCGACCACCGCGCTCGACATGACCGTGCAGCGCCAGATCCTGTCGCTGCTGCGCGCGCGCCGCGATGCCGGCGACGCGGTACTGCTGATCAGCCACGATCTCGCGGTCGTCGCCGAGCTCGCCGATCGCGTGCTCGTGATGCGCGCCGGCCAGGTCGTCGAACAGGGGCCGGCGCGCGACGTGCTGAGCGCGCCGACGCACCCGTACACGCGCGAGTTGCTCGCGGCAATTCCCACCGCCGCGTCGCGCGGGTTCCGCCTCGCGACTGCCGCGCGCGTTCCGCTGCCGCCGAAGCGCATCGATACGCATGCGCCGGTACTGGCCGTCGACGCGCTGACGAAGCGCTACGGCGACCGCGCCGCCCCGGCTGCGGTCGACGGCGTGTCGTTCACGCTCGCACGCGGCGAGACGCTCGGCATCGTCGGCGAATCCGGCTCCGGCAAGTCCACAGTCGCACGGATCGTGCTCGGGCTCGTCGCGCCGGACAGCGGCACCGTCGCGCTCGACGGCCAGCCGTGGAGCGGTGTGCCGGAAGCCGCACGGCGCGCGCGGCGCGTGCGGCTGCAACTGATCGCGCAAGACCCGTACAGCTCGTTCGACCCGCGCTACTCAGTCGGGCAGATCGTCGGCGAAAGCCTCGACGCTGCCGGGATCCGCGGCGATGCGCGCCGCCGCCGCGTGCTGCAACTGCTCGACGAAGTGCAACTCGGCGCCGGTTGCATCGACCGCTACCCGCGTGAATTGTCCGGCGGCCAGCGGCAGCGCGTCGCGATCGCGCGCGCGTTCGCGTCGAACCCTGCGCTGCTCGTCGCGGACGAGCCCGTCAGCGCGCTCGACGTGTCGATCCAGGCGCAGGTGCTGGACCTGCTTGCCGATCTGCAGGCCGAGCACGGCACCGCGATGCTGTTCATCTCGCACGATCTCGGCGTCGTGCATCACGTCGCCGACCGGATCCTCGTGATGCGCGGTGGCCGCGTGGTCGAAAGCGGGCCGGTCGAGCGCGTGTTCGGCGCGCCGTCGCACCCGTACACCGCGTCGCTGCTCGATGCGCTGCCGGCGCTGCCTGGCGTGCATGCCGCGGCGCCGCCCGCCGTGCCGGCATGAACCTCGACCGTTCTCATCGAACCGCCGCCATGAGACGGCGGCAGTGCCGAACCGGCAGCGTCAGCTTTCCCCGCGAACGCCGCCGCGTTCACTGCCGATGTTTTCGGTAGCCGTTCGCGCGATATGACGATAGGCCGTCGGCGCATGTCCGGACATGCGCTTGAACGCGTTACTGAATGCGCTTTCGGACGAATAGCCGAGCGACTGCGCAAGCAGGGCGACCGGAATGCTCTCGTCGCGCAAACGGCGTTCCGCAACCCGCATGCGCCACTGGCCGAGATAGGTCAGCGGCGCGACGCCGGCGCTCGCCCTGAAGTGCGCAGCGAACGTGGTTCGTGACATCGCGCACGCGGCGGCAAGCTCGTCCAGATGCCACGCGCGTGCGGGATCACCGTGCATCAGTCGCAGTGCCGGTGCGATGCGTGGGTTGCTCAACGCACGCAACCATCCCGCCAACGGCGCGGACGCGTTCAGATGGGCGCGCAGTATCTGAATGAAAAGCAGTTGCGAGAGCTGGGCCGATACGAGCTGCGCGCCGGGCAGATCGGCCGCACGCTCTTCCACGAGTTGCTCGAGAAGCCAGCGCACCCTCACTGCCTGCGGCGATGCGGCCGGTACGTGAATCCAGGGCGGCAGTACGTCCGACAGCAAGTTACCGGTTACCGGATCGAGCAGGACGTGTCCTCCGATGTGGGCGAAATCATCGCCGTTGCCCAGTTTCGCCGACGACTTGCCGGCGCCCGAGAACAACGCCATCGCATCGACGGGTGGAACGCCGGGATCACTGGCGAGGACAAAGGATCGTTTTGCCGTCAGCAGACCGACATCACCGCTTCCAAAGCGGATCGGCGTTTCCTCTTCGTCGATGCAAACCCAGCACGTGCCCTTCACCACCGCAAAGAATTTGATCTTGTCGGGTGCCGGAAAGCGAATGGCCCAGGCGCCGCCGGCCGAGAAACCTCCCGTTGCCAGCGATTCGGCGTTAGTGAGTCTCAGGATGTCGGAGAAGGGATCGTCGCTCATCATCGTACTGTCGCGCAAGTAAATCGCACTATAAAGCATTAACAAGCGGCAGACCGGCCCTTAACCTTCCGGTTCTTCGTCCCTGACATTCAACGACATGAACAGCAATACCAGCCTCGAATCGGTTCTCGTAACGGGCGGCACCGGCTTCATTGCACAACACTGCATCCTGGCGCTGCTGCATCGCGGCTATCAGGTACGAACCACCGTCCGCTCGCTCGCGCGCGAAACGCAGGTGCGCGCCCAGCTCGAAAGAGGCGGCGCGGAACCCGGAGATCGTCTGTCATTCGTCGAGGCGGATCTCCTCGCCGACGACGGCTGGCAACGGGCAACCGCCGGCTGCGCCTACGTCGTGCATGGCGCGTCGCCCACGCCCACCGGCACGCAGACGAGTGAAGACGATTGGGTCAAGCCCGCCGTGGCAGGCACGCTGCGCGTGCTGCGTGCGGCGCGGGACGCGGGTGTCCGGCGCGTCGTGCTGACCTCCGCTTTCGGTGCGATTTGCGCCGGACACGGGCCAATGAACCGCCCCTTCGACGAAACCGACTGGAGCAACCTGACGGCCGCCGATGTCTGGCCTTATCAGAAGTCGAAGACGTTGTCGGAACGCGCGGCATGGGACTTCATCGCGCGAGAAGGGCACGGCATGCAACTGTCCGCGATCAACCCGGTGACGGTTGTCGGGCCCGTGCTCGGCGACGACTATTCGCACTCCATCCGCCTGATCAGGGGCATGCTGAACGGCCAGCCCGGCAATCCGCGCATCAATTCCGGTTTCGTCGACGCGCGCGACGTCGCCGACCTGCATGTGCGGGCGATGACCCACGACGCCGCGAACGGAGAGCGCTTCATTGCCATTGCCGGCGAAAGCATGTGGCTCGCCGAAGTCGCGCAGGTGCTCAAGACGCGCATGGGGGATGCCGCGCGCCATGTGTCCACCCGGGTGCTGCCCGACTGGCTGGTGCGCATCGGCGCGCTCAGGGATCCGGCGCTGCGAGGATCGCTGCCGCTGCTCGGCCGCAACCTGAACGCCACCAGCCAGAAGGCCATCGGCTTGCTCGGCTGGTCGCCCCGCCCGCGCGAGGACGCCCTTGTTGCTACCGCCGAAAGCCTCGTGCGCCTCGGACTGCTGCGCGATGCCGGCCACCGATAGCGACAGCGGCGACCGCAGGTCACGTCGACTTCCCTCTTGCCGCCCGGTGCGACGGTGAAAGGCCTCAATCATCTGGCGGCGGCCATTCTCGCCCAGGACCCGGCCATACAGGGCGGCAGGAGAGTCGTGTTCCTCGCGAGCGACGATGACGGCGCCGCGGCGGAGATCGGCGCGCTCGCGGAAAGACTGGGTTTCGCGCCGATACAACTGGGCGGGCTTTCGAACGGTGGACTGCTGGTTCACGCGCGCGGAAACAACTGGGGAAAACTGATCTTCAAGGACTTGATCACGTTTGACTGACGGTCAACAATCAACCGTTCCACCGATTCCGGGTCGAAGACGGCGCTTCGCCGGTCGTCGTCGACCGAGTGAATTGAAACCACCGTGAGCTCAAGCGGTTGTCCGCCACGCCCGCAAGTCGTCTTCCGGCAGGCATCGCCCCCGAGCCTCAGGGCAGCATGCGCGTGCGTGATCGCTCGCGCGAGCCCTCCGCTACACCGCCATTTTGGCCGCGCAAACGTCGTGTTCCTCTGCGTAAATCTGAGGATCAGATAACGGTATGAGAATTTGTTGGTTCTTGGATGCGTTCCACATCCCGAAAATACAGGCTCCCGACAACCGGGCGCGCGACGCTCCGCCCCGCGTCGCTCCAACAACGCTCCTCTTTCCCATGTTCAGCAGATCGTTTCGCACTACGTCGGGCCACGCGCTTTTCCTCGCCGCCCTTCTTTCCGCTTTTTCCGGTGTCGCTCGCGCGGACAGCACGCTCGATCGCATCCATCAACGTCACAAGATCTCGATCGGCGTGATCCTGTCGGGCCCGCCGTTCGGCTCGCTCGATCCCGCGACGCAAAAACCGGTCGGCTTCAACGTCGATCTGGCGAACGACGTCGCGAAGCGGCTCGGTGTCGACGCCGAACTGACACCGGTGCAGCCGTCGAACCGCGTGCAGTTCCTGCAGCAGGGCAAGGTCGACGCGCTGATCGCCAACATGGAGCTGACGACGGAGCGCGCGGAGATACTGTCGTATGCGCCGACGCCGTTCGAATCCATCGGCGGCGCGCTGATCGCGCGCAAGGACAGCGGTATCAAGTCCTGGGCCGACTTGCGCGGCAAGCCGGTCTGCGTGTCGCAAGGCAGCAACTACACGAAGCCGCTCGCGACGGAATACGGCGCGCAGGTGAAGGCCTTCCGCGGTCAGCCGGAATCGCTGCTCGCACTGCGCGGCAACAACTGCGTGGCCGCCGTGCACGTCGCACCGACGTTGCGCATGCTCGTCGCGCGCAACCCCGACTGGAAGGACTATACGACCCCGCTGTCGAGCGACCTGATTCCGTCGCCGGCCGTGATTTGGGTCCGCAAGGGCGAGACCGATACCCAAAACGCGCTCGACCGGATCGTCCAGGACTGGCACCGCAGCGGCTGGCTGCTCGACGTCGAGCGGAAGAACGGAATGACGCCGTCGCAAGCCGTGCTCGACCTGCACGCGAAGCTCAAGGCGCAGCGCACATGACGGTGGCCGCCGCCGTCGATGCACTCCGCACGTTCGGCCTCGATTACAGCTTCGTGCTCGCCCCGGACGAACGCGCGTCGTTCGTGCACGGGATGGGCGTGACGCTCGAACTGTCGATCGCGACCGCGTTCGGCAGCCTCGCCTGCGGCATCGTGCTCGCCGCGCTGCTGGTGTCGCCGAGCGCGGCGCTCGCGCGCCCTGCGCGTGCCTTCGTCGAGGTCACCCGCAACACACCGACGCTCGTGCAATTGTTCTGCGCATTCCTCGTCGTCAACATGCTGATCAGCGCCGCACTGCGCGATCTGGGCGGCAATCCGCTGACGCCGTTCCTCTGGAGCGTCATCGTGATCTCGCTGCACAAGGGCGCGTTCCATGCTGAAGCGCTGCGCGCCGGCCTCGACGCGGTCCCGCGCGCAACGCTCGAGGCAGCGCAATCGCTCGGCTACAGCCGCCGCCAGCGGCTCTGGCACGTGCAACTGCCGCTCGCGGTGCGCTTCGCGCTGCCCGCGCTCGTCAACAACCTGGTCGACCTCGTGAAGATGACGACGGTCGCCTCGGCGATCGCCGTCGGCGACGTCACCTATGCGTCGATCATGATCTGGACGCAGCGCGACAACGTGCTCGAGCTGATGATTCTGATCCTGCTCTTCTTCGGCGCGCTCACGTTCGCGGTCAACCTCGCGGGACGCTGGCTGGAACACCGCCTGAGGATACCCGGCTATGGCCATTGACTTGCGCGCACAGCCCGTGCGCGTCGTGCGATGGCCCGCCGTCGCGGCGACACTGGCCGCACTGGCCGTCGTCGCGCTGGCCGTCGCGGCCCGCCATCACCCGACCCTCGTCGCGCTCGCCACGTGGCTGCCGGCGCTCGGCAAGGCGATGCTGGTCAACATCGGCATCAGCGCGATCGCGATCGCGATCGGCACGCTCGCCGGCCTCGTGCTCGGCCCGCTGACGCTGTCGCGGCTCGGCATCGCACGCGTCATGGCGCGCGCGTACGTGCAGGTGTTCCGCAACGCGCCGCTTCTCGTGCTGATCTATTTTTCGACCTACGTATTCCCGTTCGAGATCAGGTTCGGCCATGCGGCGCTGCCGTTTCCGGACTGGTTCAAGGTGACGCTCGGCCTCGCGCTGCCCGCGAGCGCGAACTTCGCGGAAATCTTCCGCGGCGCGATCCAGTCGATTCCGCATGCGCAGTGGGACGCCGCCCGCTCGCTCGCGTTCAGCCGCGTGCAGGTGTTCCGCTGGATCATCCTGCCGCAATGCGTACGCCGCATGCTGCCGCCGTGGATGAACCTGTATGCGAGCATTGCGATGGCGACCGCGCTCGCGTCGCTGGTCGGCGTGCACGACCTCCTCGACACCGCGCAGGTCGCGAGCAACACCGTCGCGCGTGCCGACTTCACCGTCGTCGTCTATTTCACGGTACTCGGCCTGTTTTTCGCGTACTGCTACCCGATCGCCCGTTTCACCCGCCTTCTCGAACGACGTCATGCATTCCACTGAAACTCCGCGCGGCGCGGACGAGCCGCTCGTCCGCCTGCGCGACGTGCATCTGTCCTACGGTACGACGCCCGTGCTGCGCGGCATCGATCTCGACGTGCACCGCGGTCAGGCCGTGTCCATCATCGGTCCGTCCGGCTCCGGCAAATCCACGATCCTGCGCTGCATCACCGGGCTGTTGCGGCCGCAGCGCGGCCTGATCGACGTCGACGGCACGCGCGTCGACCGGCTCGCATCGGAGCGCGACGAAATCGCGCTGCGCAAGCGGGTCGGTTTCGTGTTCCAGCAATACAACCTGTTTCCGCACCTGAGCGTGATCGACAATCTCGTCGTCGCGCCGGTACGGATTCTCGGCCGCGATCGCACCGACGCGGTGCGCACCGCACACGCACTGCTCGAACGCGTGCGTCTCGCGGACAAGGCGCATGCCTACCCCGGCGAGCTGTCGGGCGGCCAGCAGCAGCGCGTCGCGATCGCCCGCGCACTCGCGACGCAGCCCGACCTGATCCTGTTCGACGAGGTGACGTCCGCGCTCGATCCGGAAACCGTCGGCGACGTGCTGGCGGTGATTCGCGATCTCGTGCGCGACGGCATGACCTGCGTGCTCGTCACGCACGAGATGCGGTTCGCCGAGGAAATCAGCGACGTCGTCTACTTCACCGAGGCGGGCGTGATCGTCGAGCACGGGCCGGCCGCGCAACTGTTCCGCGCGCCGCAAAGCCCGCGCACGCGGGCCTTCCTCGCCCATGCGCTCGGCCCGGCCGGCCGCGCCCACGCAAGCCGCGACGACGCGCCGATCGCCCTGGACCTGACGCGCTTCGCGGTCTGACTCAACGCGCGGCGTAGCGGCTCGGCGGGCGCGCGAGCCCGAGATGGTCGCGCAGCGTCGTGCCCTCGTATTCGGTGCGGAACAGGCCGCGCCGTTGCAGTTCCGGCACGACCTGCTCGACGAAATCGTCGAGTCCGCCCGGGAAATAGGGCGGCATGATGTTGAAGCCGTCTGCGGCGCCGCCATCGAACCACTCCTCGAGCGCGTCCGCGACCTGCGTCGGCGTGCCCCACACGATCCGATGCCCGCGTGCGCCGGCGACGAGATAATAGAGTTCGCGCAGCGTGAGGTTCTCGCGGCGGGCGAGATCGGTCAGCAGCTTCGCGCGGCTCTTCAACTGGTCGGATTCGGGCAGGTCGGGCAGCGGGCCGTCGAGCGGATACTTCGACACGTCGTGGCCGAGACGGTCCGACAGCAGCGTCAGCGCACCCGACGTATCGGTCCATTGCTGGAGCTGCGCATATTTGTCCTTGGCTTCCTGCTCGGTGCGGCCGATCACCGGGAATACGCCCGGCATCACGGCAATTGCGTCCCGGGCGCGGCCGTATGCCGCGAGCCGCCCCTTCAGGTCGCGATAGAAAGCCTGCGCTTCCTCGAGCGTCTGCTGCGCGGTGAACACGACTTCCGCGGTGCGCGCGGCTAGCTCCTGGCCGGGGCCCGACGAGCCGGCCTGGATCACGACCGGATGGCCCTGTGGCGGACGCGACGCGTTGAGCGGCCCCTTCACGTTGAAGAAGTGTCCGGCGTGATCGAGCGTGTGCACCTTCGCCGGGTCGAAATACACACCGCGCACCTTGTCCCTGACGACCGCGTCATCGTCCCAGCTGTCCCACAGCCCCTTCACGACATCGACGAATTCGCCGGCCATCTCGTAGCGCTGCGCGTGATCCGGATGATTGCCGCGCGTGAAATTCGCGGCGGTGCGGTCGTATGAAGTCGTCACGACGTTCCATGCCGCGCGCCCGCCGCTCAGGTGGTCGAGCGAGGCGAACACGCGCGCGATATGGTAAGGCTCGCTGTACGTCGTCGACGCGGTCGCCGCCAGGCCGATGCGCCGCGTATGCATCGCGAGCGCCGACAGCAGGCTCAGCGGCTCGAAGCGCATGGCCATCGACGGATGCGCGTCGGGGCCGCTCGTCAGGCCGTCGGCCAGGAAGACCATGTCGAACTTCGCGCGCTCGGCGGTCTGCACGACGCGGCGCATGAGATCGAAGTTCTCGCTGCCGGATTCGGCATCGGGGTGGCGCCAACCGGCGACGTGGTGTCCAGCGCCCTGGAGGAACAACCCGAGACGCATCTGGCGGCGGGAAAGTGTGCTGCGATCGGTGCTCATGATTGAAGCGGCGTAAAGGTGTGGAAAAGCCGGGCGAGATCGGCCGTGCTTCGCATCGTGTCGATCAGTGCCGGGACGAACGCGAGTGCGGGATCGTGAGCGGTCGCGTCCGCGAACTTCGCGGCAAGGTCGTCGGCACCGACGAGGCGTTCGGTGCGTTGCCGCAGCGTGTCGCCGTTGCGCAGCGCAATCTCGACGACCGAGAAACGCGTCGCGGGATCGGTCGACGCGCGCGGCGCCGCGGCATCGTGGCGCCGCGTCACGCGTGCGGCGAGCGCGGTCAGGTCGCCGCGCACGGGCACGTCGGCGAACGTCGCGACACCCGGCGGCCCGTCCGTCAGTGCGGCGGCCACCGCGTATTCCACGCTGAAGCGCGCTTCGAGGCCGGTGGCCGGTAGTCGGTTCGACAGCGGCGTATCGCCGCCGGGCGGGAACGTGACCGCGATGCCGTCGATGTCCGCCGGCACGATGCGATGGCGGGCGCGCAAATCGAGCGCGGCCTGCACGGCGTAATGAGTTGCCGTGCAGCACGGCCACGGCTTGAAGTACAGCCCCGGCGCCACGATCTGCCACGGCGCGCCCCAGTCGGCCAGCACGCGCGCCGGTTGCGACGCACCGCCGCCGAACACGGCGAAGAATCCCTCCGGGCCGTCGAGTGCGCCCGGTGCGCCGGCCAGGCCGGCCTCGGCGAGTTCCGCGGCGAGCAGCCCCGCGCGTGCCGCCAGGCCCGCGTGCAACGGCTTGACCTCGCTACCGAACTGCAGCCGCAGCCCGGCCGATTGCGTCGCGGCGATGCCGAGCGCGTTTTCGGTGGCCGCCGCATCGAGCCCGAGCAGACGTGCGGCGGCCGCCGCCGCGCCGAGCGTGCCGAGCGTCGCGGTGTTGTGGAAGCCGAGTTCGTAGTGGCGGCTGCCGAGCGCGAGACCGATTCGCGCCATCGTCTCGACGCCGACGACGTATGCATCGAGCAGTTCGAGCGCGCTGCGGGCGCGCACCTGCGCGAGCGCGAGCAGCGCCGGCAGCAGCACGGTGCCTGGATGGCCGCGCACGCTGCTGTGCACGTCGTCGTAGTCGAGCGCGTGGCCTGCATAACCGTTGAGCAGCGCGGCATGTTGCGACGATGCCGGAATCGCACTGCCGATCACCGCTGCCGCGCCGGTCGATTCTCGAGCGCACACCGCCAGCAGCTTGCGGTAACCGTTGTCGCGAGCGCCGGCGAACGCGGCGGCAAGAAAGTCGAGCAGGCCGCGCCGCGCGGCAGCGATCGCGGACGGATCACGCGCGGGTTCGGCGCACGCGATCGCCTCGGCCAGCCGGCGCGTGATGTCGCCGGCCGTGCCGTCGGGAATCAAGTGGGAAGACATGTCGGCAGTTGGAAAGTCGCGAATCGCCGCAACGGGCGGCGCAACCGGGAACCGTCCGGTTCCCGCTCGAATGGGAGCGTTGGATACTAGCGAAGCATCCGTGCGCGCCCAACCAAGTATTCGAGCTTTCTATATCGCGTAATCAGCGTTGCCTGGACGGAGGCAGGCTGTCGCAAAACGCGCGATCGCATCCGTCCGGGCTTCCCCAAGCGGGTCAGTTGGCCCGGATATCGAACGCGCCACCGGTGAGCGTCCGATCGCGCAACGTGACCGGTGTTTTGCCGGGCAGCAGCGGAAACACCAATTCCGCGAAACGAATCGCCTCTTCCAGATGCGGATAGCCGGACAACACGAAACTGTCCACACCGAGGTCCGCATACTCGTTGAGTCGCGCGACCACCTCTTCCGCGCTTCCGACCAGCGCCGTGCCCGCCCCTCCGCGCACGAGGCCGACGCCCGCCCACAAATTGGGACCGACCACCAGTGTTTCACGGCTGCCGCCGTGCAACGCCGCCATCCGTTTCTGCCCGACTGAATCCATGCTCGCATAGTTGCGCTGTGCCGCCGCGATTTCCTCGTCGGTCAGGTGACTGATCAGTCGATCTGCGTCCGCCCATGCCTCCTCGCTGGTTTCGCGCACGATGACATGCAGCCGCACGCCAAAACGAATCTCGCGACCATACTGCCGGGCGCGCCGACGCACGTCGGCGATCTTCTCCGCCACGGCATCGGGCGGTTCACCCCAGGTCAAATAGGCATCGACATGCTTCGCGGCCAACTCGTGCGCCGCTGGCGAGGAGCCGCCGAAATACAGCGGCGGATAAGGCTGGCTTGCCGGTGGGAAGAAGTTCTGCGCGCCCTGCACCTTCAGGTGCTTGCCGTCGAAATCGACTTTCTCGCCCAGCAACAGACGACGCCAGATCGTGAGAAATTCGTCGCTGGCCTCGTATCGCTCGTCGTGGCTGTAAAACACGCCATCGGCAGCAAGCTCGGTTGCGTCGCCGCCCGGCACGACATTCAGCAACAGCCGCCCCGCGCCGAGGGCCTGGTCCAGCGAGGCCGCCTGGCGTGCGGATGCCGTCGGATTGCCAAGTGATGTCCGCAGCGCCACCAGCAGCTTGATACGCTGCGTGACCGGAATGAGGCTGGCCGCCGTCACCCACGGATCGAGACAGGAAGCGCCCGTCGGAATCAGCAGACCGTCGTAACCGAGTTCGTCGGCCGTGACCGCAATCCTGCGCAGGTAAGCGTTCGTTGCCTGACGGCCGAAATCCGATCTGCCGAGATAGCGCGTATCGCCCGAAGTGGGCAGAAACCAGAAAATATCGAGACTCATCATGTATTCGTGAAATCATCATCCGCAGCGCGCGCGGGTCGATGCAATGCCGGGTTCTCGCACGATCGGCGCCACGGCTGTCGAAACGCGGCAAGCAGGAGCGACGACGGCGAGCTCGGGACATCGCTCGGCCCGATGCTGTCGATTGCGCATCCTGTCCGACTTCCGACCGGCGGCCCCGTCATGCCGAAGTCGTCACCAACGTCCGTTGTGCCCGTCTGGCCGCATATTCGACCGGCGTACCGCCAAGATAGGCATCCCGTAAAGCATCGAGCTCCCTGAGTTCCGCCGACGTGCCATGCGCGACGACTCGACCGCTTTCCAGCACGTAGCCATAACCGGCAAAGCGCAACGCAATCGACGCGTTCTGCTCGGCGAGCAGGAAACTCACGCCCTCGTCACGGTTGAGCGTCGCGACGACCTCGAAAATCTCCTCGACAACCAGCGGCGCAAGTCCCATCGACGGCTCGTCCAGCAACACGAGTGACGGGTGCGCCATCAGCGCCCGGCCAATCGCGAGCATCTGCTGTTCACCGCCCGACGTATAGCCGGCCAAGGCTTTCCGCTTCAACTTCAGGCGTGGAAAGATCGTGTAGATCCGCTCCAGATCCGTGTCGATCCCGATCCGCTTCGAGCGCCGCGCGAAAGAACCGATCCGCAGGTTCTCCTCGACCGACAGGTGTCCGAAACAGCGACGCCCTTCGAGTACCTGGACCAGACCACGCTCGACCAGCGTCCACGGCTCGACACGCGTGACGTCCTCGCCGCGATAGACGACGCGGCCGCTCGTCAATTCGCCGCGCTCGGCATGCACCAGGCTCGACAGTGCCTTGAGCGTCGTGGTCTTGCCCGCCCCGTTGCCGCCGAGCAGCGCAACGATCGCGCCCTCGGGGACCGTCAGCGACACCCCGCGCAACGCGGGAATGATCTGGCTGTAGGTTACGGCAATCTCGTCGACCTGCAGGATCGGGGCGCTCATGCTCACGGCTCCTTGCTGCAATCGCGCGGCGTGATGCCCTTTTCCTTCGCATAGGCGAGCGCCGACTTCTCGATGATCGGGCGCAGCAGCGCGCGATCGGCCTGCACCCAATCGCTGATCACGTGCCACTTGGCACCATCCCATTGCTGAAAACGCACCGCGCCACCCCCTTCGTGGTCCGCGCAGGACAGCTTGAGCGGCTGCACGAGACCGAGCGCGCCGAGCTGCTTGAGCCGGGCGTCGTCGAGATTCAGATGCTCGAAGCCCCAGCGCACCTGCTCGCCCGTCAGCGGCTTGTTGCCGTACTTGCGCTGCGCGACGCGCACCGCCTCGACATTCAGGATGCCGTTCACCACGCCGAGGTTGTAGTACACGGTGCCGAAGCGCGCGGGATCCTTGAGGTTGCCGTTACCCGGTTTGATCACGAACTGGTTGATCGCCTGCAGCACCGGGTAATCCGTTCCCGACGGGTGCGTGGTGATCGAGATGAAGCCCTTGGCCGCATCGCCGGCCGGGCGCACGTCCTCCTCCGAATTGCTCCAGATGTTGCCGATGATGTGGTCGACCGGATACCCGACCTTCTGTGCGGTCTTGATCGCCACCGGGTTCATCACGCCCCAGCCGCGCAGGATCACCCAGTCGGGATTGATCTGGTGAATCTTCAGCCACTGCGAACCCTGCTCGTTACCCGGGTGCGGAACCTCGATCTGGGTCACGATGAAGCCGTATTTCTTCGCCAGCAGATCGACCACGGGAATCGTCTCGCGGCCATACGGCGAGCCGTGATAGAGCACGACGATCTTCTTCCCCTTCAGGCTCGCCAGTCCGCCCGAGCGCTGCCCGACGTAGTTGACGATCGCCGACACCTCGCTGTACGGATTCAGCTGCAGCGGAAACACGTACGGGAACACGGATCCGTCCGTGGAGTCGGTACGTCCGTGGTTGATCGTAATGAGCGGGATCCTGTCGGCCGTCGAACGGTCAAGCGTCGCATACGCGATACCGACCGACAGCGGATTGGTGGCCGCGGCCGGCGCGCCGTCGGGGCCGCTGTTCTTCAGGCGTTCGTAGCACTCGACACCCTTTTCCACGACGTATTCGGTCTCGCACTCCTTCCACACCAGCTTGACACCATTGACGCCGCCGTCGCGCGCATTGATCAGCTGCAGGTAGTCGATAAAGCCGCCGAAGAAGCCGCTGCCGCCCGCCGCGTACGGACCGACGCGGTAACTTTGCAGCGGGAAGTATTCCGCGCCCGCCGCGCGCGCCTGCGGCACGACCGCCGGAGAGAGCGCAAGCACGGCGGCAAAGGCGCCAACCCATTTTCTCCACGCCAACCCTGAAAATCGTTTTCGAATATTTCTCATATGCTTAGCATTCCTTGTTGATATGACTAAAAAAATTCCCCGTCGACACGGCTTCATTTCCTGTGCAGGAATCGCTCCCACGCCACCTGGACCAATCGTACGAGCCCGTCCGGTTCCTTGATCAGGAACACGATGACGAGGCTGCCGAATACGATCTTCTGCAGGTTCTGCAACTGTTCGCCGCCGATTCCGACTCGCGCGAGCTCGCCGCCCGCGTTCGACAGCAGGATCGGGAGCAGCACGATGAAGGCGGCGCCGAGGAAGTTTCCGCCGATGCTGCCCATGCCGCCGATGATGATGATGAACAGGATCTGGAACGACAGGTTGAGGCTGAAGCCGTCCGGTTCAATCGTGCCGAGGTAAGCGAAGGCCCAGAGTGCGCCGGCAATCCCCAGCACGAAGGAACTCAGCGCAAACGCGAGCAGTTTGGTCCGGCCGATCGGAATGCCGATCACGCGCGCCGCCGTATCCATGTCGCGCACCGCCATCCAGCGCCGCCCCAGCTCGCTTTTCACGACGCTCGCTCCCAGTGCGAATAGCACCGTCGCGACGCCGAGCACCAACAGATAGCGCGACGCCGGCTTGTCGATGTGCCAGCGACCGATCTCAAGCAGCGGCGCGCTCAGCACACCCGACGTATCGTTGTTCGAAAACCAGCTCACGCGGGTAAACAGCCAGACCACGAAAAATTGCGCGGCCAACGTGGAGACGATCAGATAGAAACCCTTGATGCGCAGGCTGGGCAACCCGAATAGCACGCCGACCGCGGCACTCACGCCCCCGCCAAGCAGCAGACTCGCCGGCAACGGCAGCGCCGGCACGCGCACGAGCAGGTTGTAGCTCGCGTAGGCCCCGATCGACATGAATGCCGCCGAACCCAGCGAAAGCTGCCCCGCATAGCCGGTCAAGAGGTTGAGGCCGAGTCCCGCGATCGACAGGATCAGAAACGGCACCAGAATCGCATTGAGCCAGTAATCGTTCGCCCACAGCGGCACGCCAACGAACGCGACGAGCGCAAGCACACCCGGCGCGATCCACCGGCGCGGGTTCACGCGACGCGATACGGGGACCGAAGCGGTATTCGTCAATTCCATGTGACTTCCCTCAGACACGCTCGACGGGCGGCTCGCCGAACAGGCCGTACGGCCGCGCCAGCAGGAACAGCATCGCCATCAGATAGGGGAACCAGTTCTCGATGCCGTCGCCGATCAGCCCACCCGCGTAAACCTCGGCCAGCTTCTCGGTGGCACCGACCAGCAGCCCTCCCGCGATCGCGCCGCCGATCGACGAAAAGCCGCCGATGATCAGCACCGGCAGCGCCTTGAGCACGACCAGCGAAAGCGAAAACTGCACGCCGAGCCGAGCGCCCCACAATAGCCCGGCGACGAGACTCGTGAACCCCGCCAGCGCCCAGACGACCGCCCATACGCGCGGCAGACGCACGCCAACCGCCAGTGCGGCAAGCGGATCGTCGGCCACCGCACGCAGCGACAGGCCAAGGCGGGTTCCTCGCGCGAACAGCGACAGTCCAAGCACCAGCGCGCCCGCCGTCGCAGCCGCGAACAGATCGAACTGGCTGACCATGACGCCGGCCAGATGCAGCGGCTTGTCGTCGATGCCGAGTTCGAGACCGTGCACCTGCGCGCCCCAGAGCAGTTGCGCCCCGCCCTCGAGCACTAGGCTCAGGCCAAGCGTCGCCATGAACAGCACGATGGGCGGCCGGTTCACGAGCGGACGCAACACCAACCTCCCCGTCAGGATCGCAATCACGACCAGCGCGCCGAGCGTGGCGACAAACGCGAGCCATCCGCTCCAGCCGCGCTCGACAAGGCTCACGTAGGTCAGCGCGCCGAACAGCACGAGCGCGCCCTGCGCAAAGTTGAAAATGCCGGACGCCTTGTAAATCAGCACGAAACCGATCGCGACAAGCGAGTACATCACGCCCGCAAGCAACCCGCCGGTCAGCACCTCGATGAAGAACTCCATTACCCCCGTTACTATCTTCACGCCCCGATTGTCGGGGCTTTGGCCAGCCAGGCCCGGCATGATTCTCGCCCCCAGTCGCAGTCATGATCCGGGGGGTGTTGTCACCGGGCCTGGTGGGTGGCTGGTGATCGCTGATAGGGGTTTGGCCGGG
>NZ_CADFDK010000002.1 GCF_902832885.1 Burkholderia seminalis DSM 23518 | reverse complement strand
GCGACGTCCTGTTCGCCATGCTGCGCGACGGCACCATTTACCAACCCAAGTCAGCCCCTAACGCTTGACGAAACACATAGGGGCACCCCCCCTGCCTGACGATCGCGGCGGCGACGCCGTCGGCGGTCGATATCGGGCTGCCGGCGGCGACCGCGGGCGTCGCGATCGACGTCACGCCGGCCGTGAGCCCGTATGTCGACGCGAGCACGCTCGCGACCTCCTGCTGCGCGAAGATCGGTGCCGCGACCTTCTGCCGAAGCTGGAACACGGCATCGGCAATCGCCTCGTTGACGGGGCCCGGTACGGGTGCGGCGGCCGATGCGCCGGCGCGGCTGCCGAAGCTGTATGCGACGATCGTATCGATGGCGGCCGCCGCGACGCTCGGCGGCGTCCACGAGAAAAACGTGTCGAGCAGATAACCGGTTTCGTCGGCAGCGGTCGCGCGATCGTCCAATTCGTTCGTCAGCTTGCCGAGCATCTGGCGCTGCAGTTCGGCATCGGTGGCCGGCGCGGCGCTCGCGAACACGGGCGTGACGGCCGCGCACGACGCGGCCAGGACGGAGGTGGAAGCCAGGAAATGGCGACGGGTATGCATGGTCATGAGCGTCGATGGGGGGATCGGCGGGCGTCAGCCCTTCGGGTAGGCCTGCGTCGTCGCGGTCATCGCGCGCGTCAGCATCTGCGCATACATGTCGTGCACGAGGTAGAGGCTGCGGTTGCGCGTCCACGGCTGGCCCGACTGCGGGTCGTACACCGTCGGCAGCGGCACCTCGGCGACGGCCGCCGCCTTCATGCCCGCCTGTTGCGACGTCTGGATGCAGCGCTTCGCGTGATCGCGATGGCCGACCACCGCGACGGTGCCCATCGCCGCCGCCCCGCCCGCGACACGGCGACCGCCGCGACGCCCGCGGTACTCAGGTACACGATCGAGCCGTCGTTCGCGATCACCGGTTCGACCGACGACAGCACGTCGGCGCCCATCCCGTATTTCGACACGAGAAACCGCGCGATTTCCCATTGCGCATAGACCTTGACGGGCTTCAGCTGGCGGATGCGGTACACGGCGTCCGCCAGCGCCTCGTTCACGGGCCCCGGATCGGGCAGCGCCGCCTGGTTGCCGCCGGTGCTCGACGTGTTGCCGCTCGACGCGTTCGGACGGTTGCCGAAGCTGTACGCGACGATCGCACCGATCTGCGCGGCGGCCACGGTCGGCAGGTCCCACGTGAAGCCGACGTCGGACATCGCCGGGACGATCGCGTCGACGGTCGCCGCGTCGCCGAGCTGCGCGTTCAGTTTCGCGGACATCTGCGCGGCCAGCGCGCTGTCGGTGACCGGCGCCGACGTGACGTCGTCGCCGCCGCAGGCGCTCAGCAGGGAAGAGGCCGCGACGGCTGGCGCGGCGGCGAGGAATTTTCTTCGGGACGAAGCCGGGGAATGCTGACTCATGTACACGCTACGCCATGATGCGAATGACGACCGTGCGTGAGGACAGGCAGGGTCGACGAAATTCGCGGGGTCCAGGGAAAAGGCAATCGGGCAACCGCGCGCGAACCGGCATTGCGGCATGCCATCGATCGATGCAGCGCGATCCTAGGCGGCGTTGGTTAAATTGCGGTGAAAGTGACGGCCGAATTCGTTCGATCGCCGCGCCGTTTCGCCGATGGACGATCTTGTTTCACCTGCGGCGAGCGAATCGCGCGCCTGTTTCGCCGGTGGAGCGCTCGCGACTGGCGCGGCGTTTCGACATATCGGCACCCGCATTACCATGGCGCAAGCCACGTTCCCTCACGATCCGGACCCGGAGCCCGCCACGATGAAGCTCGGCCTGAACGAATCGCTTGCGCGCCTCGACGACGTAGGCACGCTGTTCACGACGCTGTTTCGCCACGGCACGCGCGATGTCGAGCTGTACCGGCCGCGCGTCGAGGACCGGCAGACGCCGCACACGCGCGACGAGATCGACGTGATCGCGACCGGCACGTCGCGCTTCGTCGTCGACGGGCGCGAATGCGGCGTCGCGGCCGGCGACACGCTGTTCGTCCCCGCCCATGCGGCGCATCGCTTCGTCGGCTTCTCCGACAACTTCTCGACCCGGGTGTTCTTCCACGGCCCGGAAGGCGGCGAGCGCGCACGCGACGCATGATGCCGCGCACGGCGCTTTTCGTTCGATCGCCTAGACTGTCTATTCGCAACGGGCGGCGCGCGGCCGCCCGGTCGTCACGAGGCCGGCGGCAGCCGGTTCAACGAACAGGACAACAGCATGCGATATGAACTCTATTACTGGCCCGAGATCCAGGGCCGCGGCGAGTACGTGCGGCTCGCGCTCGAGGCGGCCGAAGCCGACTATGTCGATGTCGCACGCGAATCGGGGCGCGGGATGGGCGTGTCGGCGATGATGCGCATGATGGACAACACGAAGGCCGAGTGCGTGCCGTTCGCGCCGCCGTTCCTGAAGGCGGGCGACGTGGTCGTCGGGCAGACGGCGAACATCCTGCTGTTTCTCGGCGCGCGGCTCGGGCTCGCGCCCGACGACGAAGCCGGCCGGCTGTGGGTACACCAGCTCCAGCTGACCGTCGCCGACTTCGTCACCGAGATCCACGACACGCATCACCCGATCGCCAGCTGCCTCTACTACGAGGACCAGAAGGCGGAAGCCGCGGAGCGCGCGGCCGACTTCATCGAGAACCGGCTGCCGAAATTCCTCGGCTACTTCGATCGCGTGCTCGGGCAGAATCCGCACGGCAGCGGCTACATCGCGGGCACCGCTCTCAGCTACGCGGACCTGTCGATGTTCCAGCTGATCGAAGGCTTGCGCTATGCGTTTCCGAAGGCGATGAAACGCGCGGAGCGGAAAGTCGCGGCGCTCGTCGCGCTGCACGATCGCGTCGCGCGGCATCCGCCCGTCGCGCGCTATCTCGCGTCGGCGCGCCGCATCCCGTTCAACGACATGGGGATCTTCCGGCACTACCCGGAGCTCGACCGGTAACGGCGCCGTTCAATCGCCATATCGATAGCGGCTGCGCATCGCGTCGAGCGGATTGCCGTCGGCCAGCGTGCCGCCGAGGCTGTGGATCACCGCGCTCGCCGCATTGATCGCGGTCTGCACCGCGCCCTCGATCCAGCCGCCCGTAAACGAACAGCAGCAGCCGGCCAGATAGATCCCGCGGTCCGACGACGGATCCGCCGCCGTCTGGAACTGGTAGAACAGCGCCTGCGAGTGGATGTCCTCGCCCGGGTAGTTCAGCTTGAACGCGCCCAGCGCGTAACGGTCCGACAGCCAGTCGTGACTCGTGACGTTGCGCGCGTAATCGTCGTCGAGCGGGCGCAGATGCGCGGCGAACGCCGGCGACACGACGCCGATCTCGGCCACGAGGCGCTTGAACCGCTCGATCTTGTCGGTCAGCGACAGGATCTTGTGCGAATCGTCTTCCCACGTGTAGCTGATCAGCACGACGCCGTGCGCGTCGGGATCGTCGGGCGCGTAGTCGAGGCAGTAGATGCCGCGCGCGAGCGTGTCGGTCTGGATGTTGTGCGGCAGCCCGTGCTTGAGCCAGAACTTGTCGCGGGTCAGCACGAAAAGCTTCGACGAGCTGACCATGTGCGTCTCGTTGATCGCGCGGACGACGTCCGGGGCGAACAGGTTCGCGATGCCCGTCATCCCCATGCCGACCTGCATCGCCCGCGTCGTCGTCGCGACGATCACGCGATCGAACACGCGGGTCGCCCCGTCGTCGAGTGCGAGCGCAAGCGTACCGTCGGGCTGCTTCGTCACGCCGCGCACCGCTGCGTGAACGATGCAGTCGCGCACGCGCACGCCGTCGGCGCCGTCGTCCAGCAGCCCCCGCGCGAGCGCGAAGATGCCGGCCGGGATCAGCCGCTGGTCGACCTCGAGCTCATTGACGACGATCCGCAGGATTTCGAGGAACGACGCGCGATAGACCGGCTGGAAGCCGCCCGACCCGATGCCGAGCGTGCCGAACAGGCGCAGGTCCTCGCTCTTGCGCCAGCGAACGCCGCCGGGCGGCGTCGCGCCGGTGAAGATCTTCACGATCGCCGAATAGAACGACTCGTCGCCGAAGCGGTCGATGTACTGCTGCCAGCCGCACCGCGCATCGTCGTAGCGATGCGCGCGCAGCAGCGCCGTCAGTTCGGCCGGCGCCGGTAGCGACGTGCCGTCGTCGAGCCGCACGCCGTCGCGGATGAACGCGCGCCAGCCGCGGTCGACACGCTCGAACAGCGCCGGCGGCGCTTCGCCGGCCGGCCAGCGGTACGCATGGCCCTGATAGTGGATCTCCGTGTCGACGATGCCGGGATCGGGAAACGCCGATGCGCTGTCGACGCCGAACCGGTCCAGGTAGTGATACAGCGCCGCCTGCGACGGCGGAAAGCGCATCGCGCCCATTTCGGCGAGCAGGTGCGGATGCTCGGGATTGATCGACTGCGTCAGCAGGCGTCCGCCGACGCGCGCCCGGTTCGCCTCGAACACGACGACCTGCCGCGCACCGGCGCGCAGCAGTTCGCAGGCCGCGACGAGCCCGCCGACGCCCGCGCCGACGATCGCGATCCGCGCATCGCGCGCGCTTTCGGCCGCCAGCGTACCGACACGGCCGCCGGTACGGGACAGGAAAGCGCCATAGTCGTACAGCGTGTCGATGTACGGTAGCGTGTGCGGCAGGCGTTCAGGGGCGTTCATGGAATCGGGACCAAACCAGGGAAGGAAACCGGCAGCGCGAGCCCGCGCTCACACGGGCAGGTGGATGCTGCCGAGCGGCGCATCGGCGTTGACGAGGTCGACGCGCTTCACGCGGATGCGCAACGCGTCGCCGCTGACCGCGAGTTCGTGCGTGTACCAGCCGGCAAACAGCGTCTGCTCGTCGCGCCGCGCTTCGACGTAATGGAACGGCGTGCGCAACACGTACACGCCGCGCGCCGGGTCGGCGCGCTCGACGTACGGCTGCTGGAGCAGATGATGGCCGCGGCTCGCCGGCTGCTGCGAGAACGTGCGGCGGCCGGCCAGGCGCTCGATGCGGATGCGCAGCAGCAACCGGTCCTCGTCCATCAGCGCGCCATGCAGCACCGAATCGGGCTGATCCGGCGACAACGGCATCCAGTAGCGCGCGTCGTCCGCGTACAGCGCGAGCCACTCTTCGTAGCGCCGCTCGTCGAGCAGGCGCGCCTCGCGATACACGAACGCGGCGAGTTCATCGTGAGCAAACGTGCGCATCGGCGGCCTCCTTCGTCGATGCGGGCGCGATATAGCGCAGCCACGCGCGGAACTGGTTGCGGATCTGCAGCTCGCTGGTGCCGTTCGTCTCGGCCGTCGCGTGCATGTGCTCGTGCGGATCGAACAGCCGTCCCACATGCACCCAGTCGCGCGATTGCGTCGCGAGGCCGCGCTGCGCGCGTTCGTACATCTCGAGATCGTCGTGCGCGACGATCGACGTCGGCGCGTTGATCAGCCGGTTGTAGGCCAGCGTGCGCTCGAACATCGAATCGGGTGCGCCCGCAAGACGGAACGACCACGATTCGACCAGCGTGCGGTCGGCCGCGAGCGGCTTGAACACGCGCAGGATCTGGATCGGCCCCTTCACCATCGCGTTCGGGAACAGCACCGTGTTGTGGCGCACCTCGCCGAGAATGCGGGCCGCGCGCGCTTCGCCGTACGCCGCCGTCATCTTCTCGTGATAACCGGGAATCGGCGTATAGCGCGCATGGATCGAATCGGCGGTGCCGGTGTGACCGTGCCCGTTGGGCCACACGCGCAGCCCCATCCGCTCGAAGAACGCATGCGGCTGGATGAACGGCTCCAGCAGTTCCACCGCCATCGGCTTCGCGCCTTCCATGCCGTCACGCTCCCAGACGCGCACGGCCGTGCCGGCCGACGACTCGTGCGCGACCATCGGGTGACAGGTGTCGGTCTGGTTCTCGACCAGCATCTTCCAGTTGCACGCATGCACGTACCGGAACACGCCGCCCGCGACTTCGACGCGCCCTTCCGGCGAGCGGTCGACCAGGTTGTCGAGCGACGACAGCGCCGCGCCGAAATAGTCGTGGAAGCCGACGCCCTCCGGGTTCAGCCGACAGAACACGAAGCCCCGATGCTCGTGGGTCGCGCCGACCGCCTGCATGCCCTTGCTCGCCTCGCACGATTCGAAACCGGTCTGGTCGTAGCCGCGCCGCAGCGGAATCGCATGGAGGCTGCCGTCGGTCCGGTAGGACCATGCGTGGTACGGACAGCGAAAGAACGTACCCGTGTTGCCGCACGCGTCGGTCACGAGCTGCGTGCCCTTGTGCGAACACCGGTTGTGCAGCACGCGCACCGATCCGTCGACGTGGCGCACCATCACGACCGGCTCCGCGCCGATCGTCGTCGTCACGTAGTCGCCGGTGTCCGGAATCTGGCTGACGTGGCCGACGTACACCCATGTGTTCGCGAACAGGTGGCGCATCTCCAGTTCGAAGATCCGCGGCGACAGGTAAAGATCCTTGTGCACCTCGGTATCGCGCACGAGCGCCGCCACCCCATCGGTGAACCCGGGCGCCGTCATGCGCACCTCCGGCCGCGCACGCGTTGTTGCCGCGCGCCGTCGCGGCGCGCGGATTCGATTGTTGTTATCGTCATCTCTCAGGTTTCTGCTCGTAGGTGCCGCTCGGACTCCATACGCCCGCCGCCAGGCACGCGGCGGCGGGCGCGGCGGCGACGGTCAGCCCGTCACCGGTGTTTCATGCAGGCGCAGCCAGCCGATGCGGCCGTTCGCGTCGCGCTCGAATACGACGGTCGAACGGCGCACGGTGCGCCGCCCCGCTCCGTCGACCTGCGTCTCGCGATAGGCAATCACCGCGCCGCCCTGCCACGCGCTCACTTCGTGCAGTTCGTCGATCGCGATCCGCAGCCCGGGACGCGCGCCGTGGCCGCGCGAGAACAGGACGTCGATATCCGCGAAATCCAGCGCATGCCCCTGCAGCGAAATCATCGAGAAACGCCGCGAGAAACGCGCGATCAGCGGCGCGAGCGCGTCGCGTGACGCATGGCCGGACAACCATTGCTCGATGTCGACGTGCGCGTCGACCACTTCCTGGAAAAACGGGTTGGACGGATTCATTTCGACACTTGCGTACGTTGGGAAACCGGTCGCGCGGCAGGCGCGCGGTGCAGGGCGAGGCGCGCGACGAACGGCAGCGGCAGCAGCGTCAGCAACGCGGCCAGGCCGAAGCACTGCTGATAAGACAGCCGCGCGTCGTCGCCCTGCGTCGACAGCAGGAAATTCAGCGCGCTGCCCAGCACGGCGACGCCGAGGCAGAAGCTCAACTGCCGGTTGATGTTCCACAGCGCGCTCGCGTCGCCCATCCGCGCCGCGGGAACGTCGAGGAACGCCGCGCTTTGCGACGTGCTCGTGCACATGCTGGCGCCGAGCCCCATCGCGACGAAAGCCAGCACGCGCCCGGCCTCGAAACCAGCGAGCGGTGTCGCGAGCAGCACGATGCCGATCGCATCGATCGCGATCCCGCTCATGAACAGCGGCTTCGCGCCCCACTTCGGAAAACAGCGCCGCGTCGTCGCGATCGCGACGAACGACGCGATCGCCCACGGCACCATCAGCGCGCCCGTATGCGTCGCGCTGAGCCCGAGCGCGTTCTGCAGGTACAGCGCCGCGACCAGGTTCACGCCGGTGAACACGCCCGGCACGCACAGATAGACGACCAAGCCGATCCGCAGCAGCGGCTGCGCGACGAGGCGCAGGTCGAGCAGCGGGGACGCCGCGCGCCGCGCATGCGCGACGTACGCGCCACCGGCGACCAGCGCGACCGACAGCGGCGCGATCGCCAGGCGGCCGCCCCCCGGCTGGCCCGCGAACGTCAGGCCGAGCAGCAGCGCGACCAGCGCCACGGCGCTCAACGCGAGGCCGCGGGCATCGAGCGCCGGCGGACGTTCGCCCGCTGCGTCCGCCGGCAGCCACGCGAACGCGAGCACGCTGGTCGCGGCGGCCAGCGGCACCATGCCGAAGAAGATCGCCCGCCACGACGCGCGATCGACGATCACGCCGCCGAGCGCCGGCGACAAGGCGGGCACGAGCAGCGCGACCATCATCACGATCGACGTCAGGTGGGCACGTGCATCCGGCGGATACGCGCGATAGGCCATCGTCTGCCCGACCGGGATCAGCAGCCCGCCGCCGAGCCCCTGGATCAGGCGCCACGCGAGCAGCGCGCCGATCGACGCCGACAGGCCGACGCCGACGCTGCCGAGCGCGAACAGCACCAGCGACGCGATCAGCAGCCGGCGCTCGCCGAAACGCCGCGCCAGCCAGGTGCCAAGCGGGATCACGACGGTCAGCCCGAGCACGTACATGTTGCCGATCCACGCCAGCTGCGCGACCGATGCGTGCAGCTCGCGCTGGATCGTCGGATACGCGGCGTTGATGACGAACATGTTGGCGAGGTCGATCGCGAACCCGAGCAGGTAGACGGCGGCGATTTTCGAGCGATCGGTCATGTGGCGGAAGACGAACGAAACGCCGCAGTGTAAGGTTCGACGCGCGCGTCGATAAGACCGTCCGGACGGCAAGACTGGTCGAAAAATTTTGACAATCAGGGCAACATGTCGGTTTTCCGGAAAGCAGCCGACACGCCATGGTGAGTCTCGATCGTTTCGCCGTCTTCCGCGCCGTCGTGGAAGCGGGGTCGTTTACGGCCGCCGCCGCCCAGTTGAATCAGGCCCGGGCCGCGGTCAGCTTCAACATCAAGCAGCTCGAAGCCGAACTCGGCGTCACGCTGTTCACGCGCACGACGCGGCGCGTCGAGCTGACCGACGCGGGCGAGCGCTTCCATGCGCGCTGCCTGCGCGTGCTGGAGGAAGCCGAGAGCGCGATCGACGACGCCCGCAGCGAGCACGGCGGGATGCACGGCGTGCTGCGCGTGACGTCGACGGTCGAGTACGGGACGATGGTGGTCGCGCCCGCGCTGCATGCGTTCATGCAGCGCCATCCCGCGCTGCGCGTGCGGCTCGAGACGCATGCGGCGCAGGTCGACCTGGTGCGGGAGCGCGTCGACGTCGCGATTCGCCTCGGGCGCCTCGAGCAGTTCCAGGACCTGCCCTACCGCGGCGCGTGCCTGGCGACCTACGAAGTGCGGCCCGTGATCGCACCGTCGCTGCTCGCCGCCGCGGGCCTGTCCCGCATCGACTCGCCCGACGTGCTCGCGCGCCTGCCGCAGCTCGGTCATACGCGGCTCGAGCGCATCGCCACCTGGACGCTCACGGACCGCGACGGCAACCCGCATGCCTTCCGGCCCGGCGCCAAGCCGCGCGTCGTCGTCGACAACGCGTCGGTGCTGCGCGTGCTCGCGCGCCAAGGCAGCGGCGTCGCGCTGCTGCCCGAATGGCTCGTGCGCGACGACCTCGCGTGCGGCGCGCTGGTCGACGCACTGCCCGACTACCGGTTTCCGCCGCAGGCCGTCTACGCGTTGTATCCGTCGACCACGCACGTGCCGCAAAAAGTGCGCGCGTGGGTCGACTTCATGAAGGCCTATCTGGCCTGAACGCGGCCGCGGCTCAGGCGGCCGCTGCGCGATCCCGCAGCCGCGCGTCGATCCGGCGGGCGATCGCGAGCAGGCGCCGGTCGCTGCCCCACGGCCCCTCCAGCATGAGCCCGACCGGCAGCCCCGTCCGCGTGGAGAGCCCGGCCGGGATCGACACGGACGGTACGCCGGCGAGTGTCGCCGGCGACGTCTGGCGCACGACGCGCGCGAACAGCGCAGCGCCCTGTTCGGGCGTCATCGCGGCGGTGTCGCCGAGCGACGGCGGCTCGCCCGGCACCGTCGGCATCGCGATGCAGTCGACCGGCGCGCCGAACGCATCGTCGTACCAGTGCACGAGACGCTGCCGGCACACGATCGCTTCCGCATAGGCGTCGGCCTCGACCGGCGCTTCGACGAGTGACCGGAAGATGCCGCGCACGTCGTCGCTCGCGATCCGTTCGACGAACGTCTCGAACGGAATGCGCAGCCGCTCGGCCGCAAAGCGGCGCCAGTACCGGTTCGCCTCGAACGCCACGATCGGCAGGCCGCAGGCCTCGCTCGCGTCGTGCAGCGGCATCGCCGGCAGCGGCACGAGCGTCGCGCCGGCCGCCACGCACGACGCGAGCGCGTGTTCGATGCGGGCCGCAACGCCCGGGTCGAGCGCGTCGAAGTAAGGCGCGCCCGGTACGCCGATACGCAACTGCGGCCATTCCGGCGCGACGGCCACGCTGTCGTCGCGCGTCAGCACGGCGTCGAGCAGCAGCAAATCGTCGATGCCGTGGCCGATCGGCCCGACCGTATCGCGGGTGGGCGACAGCGACAGCACGCCATGCGGCGAATAGCGCTGCGCGGACGGCCGCAGCCCGTACACGCCGCAGAATGCGGCCGGAATGCGCACCGAGCCGCCCGTGTCGGTGCCGAGGCCGAACGGGATGCCGGCCGCGACCGCGGCCGCCGTTCCGCCGCTCGACCCGCCGGCGATGCGCTGCGGATCATGCGGATTGCCGACCGCGCCGAAATGCCCGTTGCCGCTCGTGATGCCGAACGCGAGCTCGTGCATGTTCGCCTTGCCCAGCGGCACCGCACCGGCTTCGAGCAGGCGCCGTACGGTCTGCGCATCGCCGGTTGCGCGATAGCCGCCCAGCGCCGGGCTCGCACCGAGCGTCGGCATCGCGGCGGTATCGAGGTTGTCCTTGATCACGAACGGCACGCCCGCGAGCGGCAGCGCCTCGCCCCGCGCGACGCGGGCATCGATGCGCTCGGCCGTGCGGCGGGCCAGCTCGGCATCGACGTGCACCATCGCATTGAGCGGCGCGATCGCCGCGAGACGCGCGAGCGCGTCGTCGGCGACGTCGACGGCACGCCGTCCGGCCGCGCGCACGGCATCGGCGATCTCGCGCACGCTGGCGCGGGAGGCAAGTGACGGGGAGGAAACGCGGTTCGGCTGGGTTGTCATGTTGTGTGCTGGACGCGAAATCGATCGGGAAACGCGCGGCATGCCACCGGCCCGGGCAGCACGCCGTGCGAATCGCGATGTTATCGCGGCCCGCGGCCGGCCGTCACGCGAGCGGCCCGCCCGCTACGCGCCGCGCGACGATTCGCGCGCATCCGCCGCCCCGTCGACCGCGCGCGCCAGCCACGGCCCGATCTCCATCTCCTCGTAGCGCACGAGCCGGCTCTTGCGTGCGCGGCGATACGCCCACCAGATCGCGACGAACAGCGGAATCCAGACATAGATCGACAGCACTTCCATCCAGTCGATGCGAGCCGCGAAGAACGCCTGATAGTCCTGCCCGAGCGAAATCACGATGCAGATCGCGATCGCGAACAGCGGCCCGAACGGGAACCACTTCGCGCGGTACGGCAACTGGTCGAGCCGGTAGCCCTGCTTCAGGAAACCCTTGCGGAACCGGTAATGGCAGACCGCGATGCCGAGCCACGCAATGAAGCCCGTGATGCCGACCGTGTTCAACAGCCACAGATAGATGCGCTGGTTGTTGGTCAGCGACGTGAGGAAGCACAGCCCGCCGACGGCCATCGTCGCGTACAGCGCGTTGCGCGGCACGCCGCCCGGCGACAGCGTCGCGAACATCGCCGGCGCGCGCCCTTCCGCGGCGAGGTTGTACAGCATCCGCGTCGCCGCGTAGGTGCCGGAATTGCCGGCCGACAGCACGGCCGTCAGGATCACCAGGTTCATCGCGCCGGCGGCAAGCGGGAAGCCCGCATGGCTGAACACCAGCGTGAACGGACTCACGCCGATGTCGGTCACGTCGCTCTTCAGCAGGTTCGGGTCGGTGTACGGCACGAGCAGGCCGATCACGAAGATCGCGAGCACGTAGAACAGCATGATCCGCCAGAAGATCTGCTTCACCGCGCGCGGGATCGTCTTGCGCGGATTTTCCGATTCACCGGCCGCGATCCCGACCAGCTCGGTGCCGAGAAACGAGAAACCCGCGATCAGCGCGACGCTCATCATCGCGTGCACGCCGCCGACGAACGGCGCGTCGCCCGTCGTGAAGTTGCGCCAGCCGACCGTATGCCCGGTGCCGGTATGCCCGCTGCCGGTATGCCCGCTGCCGGTATGCCCGCTGCCGAGCACGCCGGCCGCGATCAGCAGCCCCGCCGCGATGAACGCGATCACGGTGACGACCTTGATCAGCGAGAACCAGTATTCCGATTCGCCGAAGCCGCGCACCGACAGCGTATTGAGCAGGAAGATCAGCACGAGGAAGCCCGCGCCCCACCCTATGCCCGGCACCGCCGGAAACCAGTAGCGCATCACGATCTGCGCGGCGACCAGCTCGATCGCGATCGTCACGGCCCAGCTGTACCAGTAGGTCCAGCCGAGCGCGACGCCGAAGCCTTCGTCGACGTACTTCTCGCCGTAGATCGCGAACGAGCCCGACACCGGCATCAGCGCCGCCATCTCGCCGAGCCCGGTGACGACGAAATAGACCATGATCCCGATCGCGATGTAGGCGGCGATCGCCCCGCCCGGCCCCGCCTGCGCAACCGACGCGCCCGACGCGACGAACAGCCCCGTGCCGATCGAGCCGCCGATCGCGATCATCGCGATGTGGCGGCCCTGCAGACGGCGCTTGAGCGTCGTCCCGGACGGCGCAGCCGTCTCCACTGCCGCTTGCATAGCATCCATAGTGTTCACCCTGATTGGTTCCGGCTTCTTCCGCCAATTTTATTGATTCGGGATGCGAATCGATTGGCCTGGTCATTCGCGTCGAGCCGGGTCCTGCCCGGCCGGGCGCATCACACGACGCTGCGCTTGATCGCCTGCAGTTCGGCCGTCGTCACGATCTTCTCGATCCGGAATCGCGGGCTTTCCAGCCACACGTTGGCGATCCGCCGGTACTCGTCGAGATCCTCGCACGCGAGCCGCACCAGAAAATCGAACGTGCCGCTGACGAGCCAGCAATCGAGCACGGCCGGATTCGCCCGCATTTCGTCCTCGAACGGCGCCTGCGAACGCCCGTGGTCGGCCAGCACGATCTGCGCGATCACGACGATCGGCTTGGTCGCGCGCGGCGCCTTGATCACCGCGCGGTAGCCTTCGATCACGCCGAGCGCCTCGAGCCGTTCCACACGCGCCTGGCAGGGCCGCGGCGTGAGGTTCACGCGCTCCGACAGCTTCCGGTAGGAAATCCGCCCGTCGGTACGCAGGATGTCGAGGATCCGGAGATCGATCTTGTCGAGCTGCCTCTTCTTGTCGGTCATCCGCGTTCGCTCCGGTCGGTCGTGGCTGGTGCGCGGAACGTGTCCTCGTCCGCGCGGGGCCACATTATCCGGCCGAAGCGGCCGCGCGCCAATCGGCTAGAACCGCAGCGACAGGCAGGTCAGGCCGCCGTCCATCTTGCGGAACTCGCTCGTGTCGATCACGTGCAGCGGCATGCCGAGCGACGCGATCGCATCGTGAACGCGCGGATAACCGGCCGGCGTGATCAGCGTGCCGTTCACGCGCAGCGTGTTGCCCGCGTATTCGTCGGCGGCCGAGACCGTGATCCGGCGATAGCCGGCGAACGCCGGATGCGCGGCCAGCGCTTCGGTCACGAGCAGCGTGTCGTCGCCGAGCGCGTTGACGACCGACTTCAGGTGCAGCCCCGCGCCGACCGGTACCGCCACGACCGAGTAGCCGTAGCGCGACACCAGCGCCTCGAACGCGGCGATGCCTTCGGCGTCGGTGCGGCCCGTCAGGCCGATGTAGAAGCACTTGCCGACCAGCATCACGTCGCCGCCGTCGAGACGGCCGTCCTGCATCGGCAGCAGGTCGCGATGCGCGGCGAGTGCCGCTTCGATATGCACCGTCTCGCCGCGCCGCGCAGGGGCGCCGGGGCGCGTGATCACCGCGAATTCCGGCGTCACGACCGCGACGTCCTCGACGAAGTGCGAATCGGGGAACGCGTCCAGCGGCGGCAGCTCGGTCAGCGCGACGCCGAGCGTGCGCAGCGCGTCGCAATACGCATGAAACTGCGTGAGCGTCTTGTCGTAGTCGGGTGCGCCGAGTGCGGCGGTGGTCAGGCCCGCGCCACACGACGGTGCCGGACGGCGAACGATCGCTTGCGTGAATTGCATCGACTCCTCCATGGTCTGCGCCGCACTCTTGCGGCGCAAGGGCCCGCGGCGTTGTGTCCGGACCATTATCGGAAGCCAAATTGCGCAATTCGCGTCGATTTCGGCAGCGCCGACAGCCGATTGCGTCGAATTGCGCGCGGCACGCAGCGGATTCGGCAGAAGGCCGTCACGCGCCGGGCCCGAACCCCATCTGCGCTCGGCCCAGCATCGTCAGGTCGCCTTCGTCGCCACGCCCGTCGAAATCGACCTCGAAATGATCGGCCGGGAAATCGGGCGGACTCTCGCCGCGCACGAACGCGGACCGCTGACGCCGCAGGTATGCGTCGTTCTTCGCGCAGCCCGGCGCGGCCGCGATGTACATCACGTTGCTGTCGCCGCTGCCGCGGTGCGCATCCTCCACCGCATGCACGACGTCGCCGTGCCAGAACACCGCGTCGCCCGGCGCCATGTGCGGGATCGGCACCAGCGCGTCGAGCAGCAGCGCATGCCATTCGGGCCGGATCGACAGCGCGCGGCCGGGACGCGCGCCGCACAGGTCGTCGTCGGCGACGTCGTGCTGCAGCGCGCGCAGCACGACGTAGGCCATCGCGTTCGCGACCGGGATCAACTGCAGCGTGCCGTCGCCGGGCCCCTGCGGCGTCAGCGCGGTCCAGCCCTGGAACGTGCGGAACATCGAACAGACGGCCGGCGACGGAATCTCTTCCACGTCGGGACGGAACGCGGCGTCGAACGGATCGTAATCGCGCCAGCGACCGGCCAGCACGTGCCGGTAGACCTGCCGGAAGTTCGCCCCGAGCCAGCGCTCGACGGAGCCGCCGTCGACGTGCGGCGACAGCCCGAGCGACGTCGAACCGGGCGGCCGGCGGCGAATCCGGTCCGCATAGGCCGGCACCTGGTCCGGATCGAAATGCATGCGCACGGCATCCGCGTGCCGCCACAGGCGGTTCAGGAACACGCGTGCCTGCGTCAGCGCCGGCGACTGGCGCGCGGCCACCTGCGGCTTCGACCAGTAGACGCCGTAGATCTGCGGCTTGCCCGATGCGAGATTGCCGAAATAGCGGTCTTCCGCACGCGCATTCAACCGCTCGGCGAAGCGGTTCGCATCCAGATACGCACCGATCTCGTCGTTCCAGTCGCGCGCCTGATGCGCGTCGAATACGCCGCGGATCACGACCGCGCCGTGCGTGCGGATGGCGGCGATCGCGCGAGGATCGACGGTGCCGCCCGCGATATCCGCGAACGGCACGACCGGGATCACGTCATGGCCGTGCGCATGCGCGCGGCGGATCGCCTCGACCTGCCGCGCGATGTCGCCCTCCAGTTCGCGAAACGACGCCGCGTAACCGGGCAGGTCGGCGCGCAGCACCCGTTTCGCCGCGCGGATCGCGGCCGGCAGATCGTCAATCGTCAGTTGCATCGTGGTCTCCTCGCTGAAGCGTATCGTGATGTGCTGTCAGCGTACGGCTGGTACGGGGCCGCCATCACCGCTATCCGGTCAACTATCGATACAATTCTGACAACCGCGCGTTACTCCGGACGATGACAGACCACGCAGAGCTTGTTGCCGTCCGGATCGCGAAAATAGGCGCCGTAGTAGTCGCGGTGATAGTCCGGGCGCAGGCCCGGCGGCCCTTCGCAGGTGCCGCCGTGCCGCAGCGCGAGCGCATGGCAGCGATCGACGAGCGCGCGGGCCGGCGCGACGAACGCGACCGTGTGCCCGTTGCCCGGTTCGGGCGCGCGGCCGTCGAGCGGCCGGCCGAAGAAGAACAGCGGCCGGTCGGCATCGGCCGGCATCCAGCCCGACCAGCCGTCCGGCTCGCGGAATTTCAGGCGCAGCCCGAGTGCCGCGAACAGCGGCGCGTAGAAATCGTAGGCGCGCGTCGTATCGCTGACGCCAACGCAAACGTGTGAAAACATGGCATCGCTCCGTGGTGACGATTGCGTTCTCGATCATGCCACGACGCGCTGCCCGCCCCTACCGGAGGCCGCGATGAAACCGCAGTACGAGCATGTGACGTTCTCGCCAGGCTGTTCGATCCGCGTGTATCACCGCCAGCTCGCGCGCATCCCGTTCGAATGGCATCGCCATCCCGAGTACGAACTGACGCTGACGCTCAACAGCCGCGGCCAGCGCTTCATCGGCGATCACGTCGCGCGCTACGCGGACGACGATCTCGTGCTCGTGCCGCCCAACCTGCCGCATACGTGGTCGTCGAACGCGCGCATCGATCGCGCGGCGCCCGAAGTCGCGCTCGTCGTCTGGTTCGACGGCGACTGGGTGCGGCGGCTGGCAGATTGCTGCCCCGAATACGCGCCGCTGCGCTCGCTGCTGCGTCGCGCGGCGCCCGGCCTGCGTTTCGACGTGGAAGCCGCCCGCGCGATGCGGGCGCGACTGCCGCGGTTGCTCGATCCGTCGCCGCGCGCACGGCTCGCGGCGGCGCTCGACACGCTCGCCGATCTCGCCGAAGCCGGCGGCACGCCGCTCGCCACCGCGCACGCGTATGACCGGCCGGACGGCACGGCACCGTCCGCCGACGCGGCCGCGCCCGAAGCCGAACGCCTCGACCGCGTGCTCGATGCGATCGACCGGCGCTTTCACGAACCGCTGCGCATCGACGCGCTCGCCGCCGCCGCGCACATGTCCGAGCGCACGCTGCAGCGCCTGTTCGTCCGGCATCTCGGCGAAAGCGTCGGCCGCTACCTGCAACGGCTGCGACTCGCGCACGCGTGCCGTCATCTCGTCGGCACCGACTGGCCGATCGCGACGGTAGCCGCGCGCTGCGGCATTCCGAACGCCGCGAACTTCAACCGCCAGTTCCTCGCCGCGCGCGGGATGACGCCGGGCGCTTACCGGCAGTTCTTCAAGCAGCACGGCCACGCCCCCGACGACGACGCGCCGGCACTCGATACCCGCCCGCCCTCGCTGGAGCGCCGCGCCCATTCACCGCACAAATGAAAACACCCCGACGGGCGGACCCGTCGGGGTGTCGTGGCGTTGCGATTGCCCGACGCGAGCGGCCTGCCGGCCGTTCGCGCCGCACACGACTTAACGTGCGTCGATCGGCTTCGCTTCGCGCGGCGTGTCGCCGATGAACAGCTGGCGCGGACGGCCGATCTTCTGTTCCGGATCGGCGATCATTTCGTTCCACTGTGCGATCCAGCCGACCGTACGTGCCATCGCGAAGATACACGTGAACATCGACGTCGGGATGCCCAGCGCGCGCTGGACGATGCCCGAGTAGAAGTCGACGTTCGGGTACAGCTTGCGCGACACGAAGTATTCGTCTTCCAGCGCGATCTTCTCGAGCTGCATCGCGAGCTTGAACAGCGGGTCGTCGTGCAGGCCCAGTTCGTTCAGCACTTCGTAGCACGTTTCGCGCATCAGCTTCGCACGCGGATCGTAGTTCTTGTACACGCGGTGGCCGAAGCCCATCAGCTTCACGCCCGAATTCTTGTCCTTCACCTGCTTGATGAATTCGGGGATGTTGTCCGGCGAACCGATCTGCTCGAGCATGTTCAGCGCGGCTTCGTTCGCACCACCGTGCGCCGGGCCCCACAGACATGCGATACCAGCAGCGATACACGCGAACGGGTTCGCACCCGACGAACCGGCGAGGCGGACCGTCGACGTCGACGCGTTCTGCTCGTGGTCGGCGTGCAGGATCAGGATACGGTCGAGCGCGCGGACGAGCACGTCGTTGACCTTGTACTCCTCGCACGGGTTCGAGAACATCATGTGCATGAAGTTCGCGCTGTACGACAGCGAGTTCTTCGGATACACGAACGGCTGGCCGATGCTGTACTTGTACGCCATCGCGACGAGCGTCGGCAGCTTCGCGATCATGCGGATCGCCGACACTTCACGGTGACGCGGGTCGTTGATGTCGAGCGAGTCGTGGTAGAACGCGGACAGCGCGCCGACCGCGGCGACCAGGATCGCCATCGGGTGCGCGTCGCGGCGGAAACCACGGAAGAAGAAGTGCATTTGCTCGTGCACCATCGTGTGCTTCGTGACGGTGTCGACGAATTCCTTCTTCTGCGCTGCGTTCGGCAGCTCGCCCTTCAGCAGCAGGTAGCAGCTTTCGAGGAAGTCCGCGTTCTGCGCGAGGTTGTCGATCGGGTAGCCGCGGTACAGCAGCTCGCCCTTGTCGCCGTCGATGTACGTGATCGCCGAATTACAAGCCGCCGTCGACATGAAGCCCGGGTCGTACGTGAACTTGCCGGTCTGGCCGTACAGCTTGCGGATGTCGATTACGTCCGGGCCCATCGTGCCCTTGTAGATCGGCAGTTCGACGCTCGGCGAGTTGTCGCTGAACGATAGCGTGGCTTTAACATCAGACGGAGTCATGGCACATCCTCAATCGAAATAAAGAAACGGGATTCGATAACGGGCACAGCGCGTTACACCTTGGCGTTACACGTTGCGCAGCATCTCCAACAGCCGGTGAATATCCGGGCTGTCTAGGTCGCCCTCTGGTTCCTTGCGCGCGAGGAGCAAGTCCATCAGGTCGTTGTCGCTCAGATCGAGCAGGCGCGACAACGCGCCTACGTCTGCATCGGTGAGGTCATGCTCGTATCTGCCGAAGAAACGCTCGAATACGATATCGTTTTCCAGCAGACCCCGCCGCGCGCGCCAGCGAAGGCGCGCGCGACGGTGCGGGTCGGATTGATGCGAATCGTCGCTCATTGCAACCCGGCCTTAAACCGCGCGGCGGACCATCAGTTCCTTGATCTTGCCGATCGCCTTCGTCGGGTTCAGGCCCTTCGGGCAAACGTCGACGCAGTTCATGATCGTGTGGCAACGGAACAGACGGTACGGGTCTTCCAGGTTGTCGAGACGCTCGCCGGTGGCCGTGTCGCGGCTGTCCGCGATGAAGCGGTAAGCCTGCAGCAGGCCGGCCGGGCCGACGAACTTGTCCGGGTTCCACCAGAAGCTCGGACACGACGTCGAGCAGCTCGCGCACAGAATGCACTCGTACACGCCGTCGAGCTCGTCGCGTTCTTCCGGCGACTGGAGACGTTCCTTCTCCGGCGGCGGCGCGTCGTTGATCAGGTACGGCTTGATCGAGTGGTACTGGTTGAAGAAGTGCGTCATGTCGACGATCAGGTCGCGCACGACGGGCAGGCCCGGCAGCGGACGCAGCACGATCTTCTGCGGCAGGTCGTTCAGGTTCGTCAGGCACGCGAGACCGTTCTTGCCGTTGATGTTCATCGCGTCCGAACCGCACACGCCTTCGCGGCACGAACGGCGGAACGACAGCGTCTCGTCGACGGCCTTCAGCTTCACCAGTGCGTCGAGCAGCATGCGCTCATGCTGGATCTCGAGCTCGTACGTCTGCATGCGCGGCGCTGCGTCCTTGTCCGGATCGTAGCGGTAGACTTCAAAAATGCGTTTTGCCATTTCGGATTCCTTTGACTCGGCTTAGAACGTGCGCGGCTTCGGCGGCACGGATTCGACCGTCAGCGGCTTCATTTGAACCGGCTTGTAGTCGAGGCGATCGCCTTCGCTGTACCACAGCGTGTGGCGCAGCCAGTTCTCGTCGTCGCGATGTTCGTAGTCGCTGTGTGCGTGCGCGCCACGGCTTTCCTTGCGCGCTTCCGCCGACACCATCGTGGCGCGCGCCACTTCGATCAGGTTCTCCAGCTCGAGCGCTTCGACGCGCGCGGTGTTGAACACCTTCGACTTGTCCTTCAGGTGGATGTTGTCCACGCGCGCCGCCAGGCCGGCCATCTGCTCGACGCCTTCCTTCAGCAGCGCCGACGTGCGGAACACGCCCGCGTGCTTCTGCATCGTCGCGCGGATGTCGTTCGCGACGTCCTGCGTGTATTCGCCCGACGTCGACTTGTCGAGCTTGTTCAGGCGCGCCAGCGAGAATTCGCCTGCATCGGCCGGCAGCGGCTTGTGTTCCTTCTGGTTCTTCACGTGCTCGACGATGTGGTTGCCGGCCGCACGGCCGAACACCACGAGGTCCAGCAGCGAGTTCGTGCCGAGGCGGTTCGCGCCGTGCACGGACACGCACGAGCATTCGCCCACTGCGTAGAAGCCGTTGACCGGTTCCTTGTGATCGCGCGACGTGCCGACGACCTGACCGTGGATGTTGGTCGGGATGCCGCCCATCTGGTAGTGGATCGTCGGGACGACCGGGATCGGTTCCTTGATCGCGTCGACGTTCGCGAACTTCAGCGCGATTTCGCGGATCGACGGCAGACGCTTCATGATCGTCTCGGCGCCGATGTGCGACAGGTCGAGCAGCACGTGATCCTTGTTCGGACCGACGCCGCGACCTTCCTTGATTTCCTGGTCCATCGAACGCGACACGAAGTCACGCGGCGCCAGATCCTTCAGCGTCGGCGCGTAGCGCTCCATGAAACGCTCGCCGTTCGCGTTGCGCAGGATACCGCCTTCGCCGCGCACGCCTTCGGTGATCAGCACGCCCGCGCCGGCCACGCCGGTCGGGTGGAACTGCCAGAACTCCATGTCCTGCAGCGCGATGCCCGAACGCGCGGCCATGCCGAGGCCGTCGCCGGTGTTGATGAACGCGTTGGTCGACGCCGCGAAGATCCGGCCTGCGCCGCCCGTCGCGAACAACGTCGTCTTGCCTTCCATGATGTAGACGTCGCCCGTCTCCATCTCGAGGGCCGTCACGCCGAGCACGTCGCCTTCCGCGTCGCGGATCAGGTCGAGCGCCATCCATTCGACGAAGAACTGCGTCTTCGCTTCGACGTTCTGCTGGTACAGCGTGTGCAGCAGCGCGTGACCGGTACGGTCGGCGGCCGCGCACGCGCGCTGGACCGGCTTCTCACCGTAGTTCGCGGTGTGGCCGCCGAACGGACGCTGGTAGATCGTGCCGTCCGCGTTGCGGTCGAACGGCATGCCGAAGTGCTCGAGTTCGTACACGACGTTCGGCGCTTCACGGCACATGAATTCGATCGCGTCCTGGTCGCCGAGCCAGTCGGAACCCTTGATCGTGTCGTAGAAGTGGAAGTGCCAGTTGTCTTCGCTCATGTTGCCGAGCGACGCACCGATACCGCCCTGCGCGGCCACCGTGTGCGAGCGCGTCGGGAACACCTTCGACAGCACGCCGACCGACAGGCCCGCGCGCGACAGTTGCAGCGCTGCGCGCAAGCCCGAGCCGCCCGCGCCGACGATCACCACGTCGAACTTGCGGCGCGGCAGGTTAGTTTTGATTGCAGCCATTCTTTACACTCTCCAGAGAATCTGCGCGGCGTAGCCCGCACATGCGAGCAGCCAGACGATGGTCAGCGATTGCAGCAGCAGGCGCACACCGACGGGCTTCACGTAGTCCATCCAGATGTCGCGCACGCCGACCCATGCGTGGTAGAAGAGGGAAAGCAGCATCACGAAGGTCGCGAGCTTCATCCATTGCGCGGCGAAGATCGATGCCCAGCCTTCGTACGAAAAATCGTGCGCGCCGAAGAACAGGACGAGCAGAATGACCGTGTAGACCGCCATGATGGTGGCGGTGATGCGCTGCGCGAGCCAGTCGCGCAGGCCGTAGTGAGCGCCGACGACGAGGCGCTTCGAGCCGATTCGGTTATTGGCTGCCATTTTCTTAGAATGCTCCGAACAGTTTGAGTGCCATGGCGATCGTCAGCGCGATCGAGACGACAAAGACGACGACGGCCGTCCGCTTGCCGCCTTCCTTCGTGACGGCGTCGTGGTTGACGTCCATCAGCAGGTGGCGAATGCCGGCGCAGAAATGGTGGAAGAAGGCCCACGACAGTGCGAGGACGATCAGCTTGACGATGATGTTGGAGAGGAAAGCCTTGAAGACTTCGAAGCTGAGCTCGGACGTGAGGCTCTGGTCGAAGAGGAACAGCAGGAACGGCAGGAACAAGAACAGCAGCGCGCCGCTGACTCGATGGAGAATCGACAATATCGCCGCCAGCGGCATGCGATATTTCATCGTGATATCGCCGAATCCGATGTTCCGGTATTCCGGCCTCGGCTTTCTTACTGCATCAGTCATGCTAGACCCCTACTATGTTGTCACACTAATCCGCGATTTTAGCGCCTTTTTATATCGCGCTGCAGCGAAAGTCTGCTCTGGATAGTTGCGCGAACACGAACAAAGGCGGCCCGAAACGTGCTTCGCGAGCGTGGGAATCGCGAACGCACTCGGCTTGAGCCGAAGCTGCTCAACTCAAGTCATTCTGATAGTAGTACCCGGTTGTGACATACCAGCCGCGACGCACTTCCACCGGCCGGTCCCCGTATGTATAGGACACGCGTTCGACCGACAGCAACGGGAAACCCGCGGGCACATGCAGCAGGTCCGCCACCGACGGCTCCGCCGCGACCGCGCGGATCTTCTCCGTCGCGCGGATCATCCGCGTGCCGAATTCCGTCTCGAACATCGCGTAGAGCGGCCCCTTGTACTCGCTCAGCCGCTCGAACGTGAGCCCGCGGAACATCGCGCCCGGCAGCCAGATCTCGTCGAGCACCGTCACTTCGCCGTCGAACTCCAGCAGCCGGCGCACCTGCACGACCGGGTCGGCCGGCTTCAGGTCGAGCTGCCGCGCGATCTCCGCCGGCGCACGCAGGCGGCGGCATTCGAGCAGGCGGCTCACGTGCGGGTGTTCGGCGCCGTCGTCGGCCAGCAGACGCAGGAAGCGGAACTGCGCGCGATCCTCGTTGTGCGTTGCAACAAAAGTACCCTTGCCCTGCCGCCGGACCACGAGGTTTTCGGCGGCCAGCTCGTCGATCGCCTTGCGAACGGTGCCCTGGCTGACCTTGTAGCGGGCCGCGAGCTCCACTTCGCTCGGAATGATCTCGCCCGGCTTCCATTCGCCGGATTCGAGACTTTGCGTGATCAATGACTTAATCTGCTGGTATAACGGGCTGAACGTCGGCGACGGCGACGCCGCGGGCGAAGGTGCGGGATCGCCCGCGCCCGGCTGCCCTGGGCCGCCTGCGCCGGTCTGATTCGCGGTATTCGCCTGGTTCGATGTCATGGCGCGCATTTCATCACAAACCGCACTTTTTCGTCCACTCAATTTCCGCAAAACATCTGTCTTATATAAGACATATGATACCGTTTGACTTTGCGCGTGACGGCTCCTACACTCCCGGTCGAGCAAGGGTTCGCGGGTGCAACAGCGCGTCCCCGGCTACGTGCCACGGCCGTCTCCAGGTTCACCGCGTCTGCCATCGCGAGTCCTCCGCCCTGCTTCAATGCAACGCTACGCACAACGCGCATAGAATGGCGTTTTCGCTCGCGTCCAACGCTTCATCCGTCCTGGAGATTTTCAATGGCTAAGCCCGCAAAGCGCGTTGCCGTCACCGGCGCCGCAGGTCAAATCGCTTACTCCCTGCTGTTCCGCATCGCGAACGGCGACCTGCTCGGCAAGGACCAGCCGGTCATCCTGCAACTGCTCGACCTCCCGCAAGCCCAAGCCGCCGTCAAAGGCGTCGTGATGGAACTCGACGATTGCGCGTTCCCGCTGCTCGCGGGCGTCGTGATCACCGACGATCCGAAGGTCGCATTCAAGGATGCCGACGTCGCGCTGCTGGTCGGTGCACGTCCGCGCTCGAAGGGCATGGAGCGCAAGGACCTGCTGTCGGCGAACGCTGAAATCTTCACGGTTCAGGGCGCCGCGCTGAACGAAGTCGCGAGCCGCGACGTGAAGGTGCTGGTCGTCGGCAACCCGGCGAACACGAACGCCTACATCGCGATGAAGTCGGCGCCGGATCTGCCGAAGAAGAACTTCACGGCCATGCTGCGCCTCGACCACAACCGCGCGCTGTCGCAGCTCGCCGCCAAGTCGGGCAAGCCGGTCGCGTCGATCGAGAAGCTCGCCGTGTGGGGCAACCACTCGCCGACGATGTACCCGGACTTCCGCTTCGCGACCGCCGAAGGCGAATCGCTGCTGAAGCTGATCAACGACGACGTGTGGAACCGCGACACGTTCATCCCGACCGTCGGCAAGCGCGGCGCGGCGATCATCGAAGCGCGCGGCCTGTCGTCGGCGGCGTCGGCGGCCAACGCGGCGATCGACCACGTCCGTGACTGGGTGCTCGGCACGAACGGCAAGTGGGTCACGATGGGCATCCCGTCGGACGGTTCGTACGGCATCCCCGAAGACATCATCTACGGTGTGCCGGTCGTCTGCGAAAACGGCGAGTACAAGCGCGTCGAAGGCCTGGAAATCGACGCGTTCTCGCGCGAGAAGATGGACGGCACGCTGGCCGAGCTGCTCGAAGAGCGCGACGGCGTCGCCCACCTGCTGAAGAACTAAGCATCACGCGCCGGTGCCGGGCGGCCCTCGGGCCACCCGGTTTCGGCCCGGGCCGGCCAGCCGCCGGCCCGGCCGAACGATCCGATCCGCGCACGTTTTGCCGCCCCGCGCCCACGGCGCACCGGCCCAGAACCTGCCCGAATCCGATTTTCTCCACGCTGACACGCTCCCCTGACGTCGAACAGATGGCCGCGCTCACTCCTGCACAAGTGCTGTACGACGGGGCGTCCCCGCCCGCGATCCTGCCCTGCTGCGATCATTACGCGGGCAGCGAAAAGCTGATGCGCAAGTCGCTCGCGCTGCAGGCCGAACTGGGTCCCGTATTCGACATCACGCTCGACTGCGAGGACGGCGCCGCCGTCGGCCAGGAAGCCGCGCATGCGGCGCTCGTCGCCGACTTGCTCGGCAGCGACGAGAACCGCTTCGGCCGCGTCGGTGTCCGGATCCACGACTTTTCCCACCCGCACTGGCGCGACGACGTCCGCATCGTGCTGCGCGCCGCGCGTGCACCGGCCTACATCACGCTCCCGAAGATCGCGGCCGCGGCCGATGCCGCGGAAATGACCGCATTCATCGAAGGCACGCGCCGCGAGCTCGGCATCGCGCAGCCGATCCCGGTGGACGTGCTGGTCGAGACGCACGGCGCGCTGGCGCAGGCGGCCGCGCTCGCCGCGCTGCCGACGGTCGGCACGCTGAGCTTCGGTCTGATGGACTTCGTCTCTGCGCACCATGGCGCGATTCCCGATTCCGCGATGCGCTCGCCCGGCCAGTTCGACCATCCGCTCGTGCGCCGCGCGAAGCTGGACATCGCCGCGGCCTGCCACGCGCACGGCAAGACGCCGTCGCACAACGTGACGACCGAGGTGCGCGACATGGGCGTCGTGGCCGGCGATGCGCGCCGGGCGCGCGACGAATTCGCGTTCACGCGGATGTGGAGCATCCACCCCGCGCAGATCCGCCCGATCGTCGACGCGTTCGCGCCGCGCACCGACGAGGTCGCGCTGGCCGCCGAGATCCTGCTGGCCGCGCAGGCGGCCGACTGGGGCCCGACGCGCCACGGTGATACGCTGCACGATCGCGCGAGTTATCGCTATTACTGGTCGGTGCTGCGCCGGGCGCGCGCCACCGGCCAGCCCGTTCCGGCCGAGGCCGCGCCGCTGTTCGGCCCGGCCGCCGCGGGCGGCGCGCCTTGAGCGCGCGCCGCCGGCCGAACCACGCGTTTCATGCATTCGCCGGGACGCAAGCCGGACAGAGGTTTGCGAAACGACAAAAAACGTAACGGAGCCCGAAAACCTGATATCTGCGCGGCCAAATAGGTGAAAATAGCGGCCGCTGCGCGCTTTCGGGGCGCGTGCAGTTTCAAACCGGCCGGCGGTTTCGATTGCCGGCCCTTGTCAACTGATTATCGAAAGGTTCTGACTCCATGAAGAAACTCCTGATCGCTACCGCCATCGGCGCCTTGTCCGCCACGATGCTGGTGTCGGCTCCGAGCGCGTTTGCCCAGGGTACGGCCACCACGACCGCGAAAAAAGCCACGGCCAAGCGCCCGGCACCGGCCAAGCGCATCATCCCGCGCAGCAAGAAGGCGCAGGCGCGCGCAGCGGCCAAGGTCGATCCGGTACCGGACGGCGCGGTCAAGTGGTCCTGTAAGGAAGGCCTGTCGTTCGATCTCGCCGGCGACATGAAGCGCGACCAGGTCGTCACGGTTCACTGGGCGAAGAAGAACTACAAGCTGCCGCGTCAAGCCACGACGACGGGCGCCGACACGTTCTACGATCCGGCAGCAGGCTTCAAGCTGGTCGTGATCCCGACCAAGGCGATGCTGTTCTCCGACGCCAACGGCGGCGAGCGCCTCGCGGACGAGTGCGTGACGCCGGAAATGGCGCAAGGCACGCCGGCACCGACGCAGTCGAACGAACTGAAGCCGGCAACGAACTAAGCGCGTTCCCCTCGGCCCCTCGATGTCCGCCCCGGTCTCCAACGTCCGCCCTGCTCCGGATACGGTACTCGTCGATATCGTCGACTACGTGCTGAACACCGGCATCGACAGCGCGCTCGCGCTGGAGACGGCGCGTCATTGCCTGATCGACACGCTCGGATGCGGACTCGAGGCGCTGTCCTACCCTGCCTGCACCAAGCTGCTCGGCCCCGTCGTGCCCGGCACGATCGTGCCGAACGGCGCGAAGGTGCCCGGCACGTCCTTCCAGCTCGATCCCGTCCAGGCCGCATTCGACATCGGCGCGATGATCCGCTGGCTGGACTTCAACGACACCTGGCTCGCCGCCGAATGGGGCCATCCGTCCGACAACCTCGGCGGCATCCTGGCGACGGCCGACTGGCTTTCCCGCACGGCCGTCGCGGCCGGCCGGAAGCCGCTCCCGATGCGCGACGTGCTGGTCGCGATGATCCAGGCCCACGAGATCCAGGGCTGCCTCGCCCTCGAGAATTCGTTCAACGCGGTCGGGCTCGACCACGTGCTGCTCGTGAAGGTCGCGTCCACGGCCGTCGTCGGCCGGCTGCTCGGGCTCACGCGCGACGAGCTGATCAACGCGGTGTCCAACGCGTTCGTCGACGGCCACGCGCTGCGTACCTACCGCCACGCGCCGAACACCGGTTCGCGCAAGTCGTGGGCGGCCGGCGACGCCACGTCCCGCGCGGTGCGCCTCGCGCTGATCGCGAAAACGGGTGAAATGGGCTACCCGTCGGCGCTCACCGCGCAAACCTGGGGCTTCTACGACGTGCTGTTCGGCGGCAGGCCGTTCCGCTTCCAGCGTCCGTACGGCACGTACGTGATGGAAAACGTGCTGTTCAAGATCGCGTTCCCCGCCGAATTCCATGCGCAGACGGCCGCCGAGGCCGCGCTGCAGTTGCATGCGCGGCTCGCCGCGGCGGGCCGCACGACCGACGACATCGGCCGGATCACGATCCGCACGCATGCGGCCGCGATCCGCATCATCGACAAGCAGGGCCCGCTCGCCAACCCGGCCGACCGCGACCACTGCATCCAGTACATGGTCGCCGTGCCGCTGCTGTTCGGCCGGCTGACCGCCGCCGACTATGAAGATTCGGCCGCGGCGGACCCGCGCATCGACGCGCTGCGCGCGAAGACCGTGTGCGTCGAGGATCCGCAGTTCACGAAGGATTATCACGATCCGGACAAGCGATCGATCGCGAATGCGCTGACGATCGAATTCACGGACGGATCGAAGCTTGCCGAAGTGGCGGTCGAATACCCGCTCGGCCATCGGCGGCGCCGCACGGACGGCATCCCGCTCCTGGTCGACAAGTTCAGGACCAACCTCGCCCGCCGTTTCCCGGCCAAGCAGCAACAAGCGATTCTCGACGTGTCGCTGGACCAGGCAAAGCTCGAAGCGATGCCGGTCGATCAGTACGTCGATCTGTATGTGATTTAGCCGTCATCTACAGGACACGTAGTTTCCTAGCCTTAAACCCAGGAAAATCACCATGGCCCACAATCTCCACAAGACCCTCAAGGAATTCGACAGCGGTTCCGGCAAAGGCAAGTTCTACTCGCTGCCGCAACTCGGCAAGGAGCTGAAGACGAAGATCGAACGCCTGCCGGTGTCGATCCGTATCGTGCTCGAGTCCGTGCTGCGCAACTACGACGGCAAGAAAATCACCGAAGAGCACATCGAGCAGCTCGCGAACTGGAAGCCGACCGCGAAGCGCGTCGACGAGATTCCGTTCGTCGTGTCGCGCGTCGTGCTGCAGGACTTCACGGGCGTGCCGCTGCTCGCCGACATCGCGGCCATGCGCGGCGTCGCCGAGCGTACGGGCAAGAACCCGAAGAAGATCGAGCCGCTGGTCCCGGTCGATCTCGTCGTCGACCACTCGGTCCAGATCGACTACTTCCGCCAGAAGGACGCGCTCGACCTGAACATGAAACTGGAATTCCAGCGCAACAACGAGCGCTACCAGTTCATGAAGTGGGGCATGCAGGCATTCGACACGTTCAAGGTCGTGCCGCCGGGCGTGGGCATCGTCCACCAGGTGAACCTCGAATACCTCGCGCGCGGCGTCCACAAGAAGACGGACGGCGGCGACACCGTGTATTACCCGGACACGCTCGTCGGCACCGACAGCCACACGACGATGATCAACGGCATCGGCGTGGTCGGCTGGGGCGTGGGCGGCATCGAGGCGGAAGCCGGCATGCTCGGCCAGCCGGTGTACTTCCTGACGCCGGACGTCGTCGGCGTCGAGCTGAAGGGCCGGCTGCGCGAAGGCGTGACGGCCACCGACCTGGTGCTGACGATCACCGAAATGCTGCGCAAGGAGAAGGTCGTCGGCAAGTTCGTCGAGTTCTTCGGCGAAGGCACGAAGTCGCTGTCGCTGCCGGACCGCGCGACGATCGGCAACATGGCGCCGGAATACGGCGCGACGATGGGCTTCTTCCCGGTCGACGAAAAGACGATCGACTACTTCGAAGGCACGGGCCGCACGAAGGCCGAAATCGCCGCGTTCGAAAACTACTTCAAGGCGCAGAAGCTGTTCGGCATCCCGAAGGCCGGCGACATCGACTACACGAAGGTCGTGACGCTGGATCTGGCGACGGTCGCCCCGTCGCTGGCCGGCCCGAAGCGCCCGCAGGACCGCATCGAGATCGGCAACGTCAAGTCGACGTTCACCGACCTGTTCTCGAAGCCGGTCGCGGAAAACGGCTTCGCGAAGAAGGCGGACGACCTGGGCACGCAATACACGACGAGCAACGGCGTCGACGTGAAGAACGGCGACGTGCTGATCGCCGCGATCACGTCGTGCACGAACACGTCGAACCCGAGCGTCCTGCTGGCCGCCGGCCTGCTCGCGAAGAAGGCCGTCGAAGCCGGCCTCACGGTCGATCCGAAGATCAAGACCTCGCTCGCGCCGGGATCGCGCATCGTCACCGAGTACCTGACGAAGACGGGCCTGCTGCCCTACCTGTCGAAGCTCGGCTTCGAAGTCGCGGCCTACGGCTGCACGACCTGTATCGGCAACGCGGGTGATCTGACGCCGGAACTGAACGAAGCGATCACGAAGAACGACATCGTCGCGGCAGCCGTGCTGTCGGGCAACCGTAACTTCGAAGCGCGCATCCACCCGAACATCCGCGCGAACTTCCTCGCGTCGCCGCCGCTGGTCGTCGCGTACGCGATCGCCGGCAACATCACGCGCGACCTGATGACGGAACCGGTCGGCAAGGGCAAGGGCGGCCGCGACATCTATCTCGGCGACATCTGGCCGACGAGCGAGGAAATCCACGCGCTGCTCAAGTTCGCGCTCGACCCGAAGAAGTTCGAGGACAACTACTCGAAGCTGACCAAGAAGGGCGACCTCTGGAGCAAGATCGAGGGCGAATCGGGCCAGGTCTACGACTGGCCGAAGTCGACGTACATCGCCGAGCCGCCGTTCTTCGGCAACGACTTCTCGATGGAGCCGGCCGCGTCGATCCCGACGGTCAAGGGCGCGCGCGCGCTGGGCATCTTCGGTGACTCGGTCACGACCGACCACATCAGCCCGGCAGGCTCGATCAAGGAAGACTCGCCGGCAGGCAAGTGGCTGAAGGAAAACGGCGTGCAGAAGGCCGACTTCAACAGCTACGGCTCGCGCCGCGGCAACCACGACGTGATGATGCGCGGCACGTTCGCGAACGTCCGGATCAAGAACCTGATGATTCCGGCGAAGGCGGACGGCACGCGCGTCGAAGGCGGCCTGACGATCCACCAGCCGAGCGGCGAACAGCAGTCGATCTACGACGCGGCGATGCAGTACGTCGCCGCCGGCACGCCGACCGTCGTTTTCGCGGGCGAAGAGTACGGCACGGGCTCGTCGCGCGACTGGGCCGCGAAGGGCACGCAACTGCTCGGCGTGAAGGCCGTGATCGCACGCAGCTTCGAGCGGATCCACCGCTCGAACCTGGTCGGCATGGGCGTGCTGCCGCTGCAGTTCAAGGGCGCGGACAGCGTCCAGTCGCTCGGCATCACCGGTGAAGAAACGTACGACATCGAAGGCCTCGGCGACGACTTCAAGCCGCAGCAGGACGTCACGCTCGTGATCCACCGCAAGAACGGCGAAACGCAGCGCGTGCCGGTGCTGCTGCGCATCGATACGCCGATCGAAGTCGACTACTACAAGCACGGCGGGATCCTGCCGTTCGTGCTGCGCTCGCTGCTCGCCGCGTAAGCGCCCTGCCTTTGCAGGTGCCGCAGCCGCCTCGCGGCGGTTGCGGCCGATTTGGATGCCCGACCTCGTGTCGGGCTTTTTTTGCCTGCGCGCTGCGCCGCCCTACGCCGCCTTGCTGCCGCGCGCCTTCGCCGCCGCGCCCCGCGCGTTCTTCTTCAGATGCGCGCGGTTGTATTCGATCGCCGCGCGCACGAGGTTCTTCAGCGCCCGCTTGTCGACCCGGTCGCCTTCGAACAGATCGATCGCGCGTCGCGCATTGCCGTCGAGGCCGTCGTTGAACAGCTTGTCGGGATCGGGGAGCTGCGCGCCGTGCATGAAGGTCAGCTTCACCTTGCCCTTGTGCGCGTTCGCAACCGCGATCATCCCGTCGCATGACCAGACGGGGCTGCCCATCCATTTCCATTCCTCGACGATGCCCGCTTGCGCAGCGAGGATCGTCTGGCGCAGGTCGGCGAACGTCTTGCCGCGCCAGTCGGTGATACCGGCGATCAGCGCATCGATGCGCGCCGACGGTGTGAGGTCCGCGGTACTCATGCGCGGACCTCCGTGCCTTCGTCGGGGCCCGCCAGCACCTGCTCGAGCGACGCGAAGAATCGGACCCAGCCATGCTGCGCGCCACGGTACGCCTGCTCCTGATCCGTGCGGAACCCGACCTGCTCCATGCGCAGGTGCGTGCCGGCCAGCGTCGGCGTGAGCGTCCACGTGACGACGCTTTCGAGGCCATGCGCGGCCCACGTATAGGACAGCGTGCGCGGCGGCTCGATCGTCAGGACCGTGCAGTCGACCGAGCCCCAGTCCGCCCGGAAGCTGAATGCGCGCCCCGCGACGGGCTCGAAGTCGCTCTTCATCAGCCACGCCTCGATCAGGTGCGGTTGCGTCAGCGCACGCCAGATCTTCTCCGGCGGATGAGGCAGTTCGCGGTCGACGACGACGGCGCGCGTTTCGGTAGTGGCTTGGTTCATTACTGATCCATCCTTTTGAGCAGATCTTCGAGGGCGTCGAACCGGCTCTGCCAGAAACCTGCCATCTGGCTCGTCCAGTCGATCAGCGGGGCCAGCGCCTGCGGCTGCGCGCTGTAGTGCGTCTGCCGGCCTTCGTGACGGTCGTTCACGAGCCCGGCCTGCTTCAGTACACCGAGGTGCTTCGACACGGCCGGCTGCGAGACGCCCGCATGGGCCGTCAGCGCGGCAACCGTCAGCTCGCCCTCCTCGCACAGCCGCTCGAAAAGCGCGCGGCGCGTCGGATCGGCAAGCGTCCTGAAAAGCATGTCGTGAGCGTTCTGCATGTCGTTCCAAAATCCATAACCCTTTGGTTATGGATTGAAGGATATCCGCTGATTGCAGCGCGTCAAGGCGGGATTTCGCGAGCTGTGTCGTTCGATCCTGCCGGTGCGGGCGGCCTGCCGCACCGGCTCGCGCCCGCCGCCAAATTCGAATAACCCCTCTAATCCACGATTGCGACACGCGATCCGAAAGGCGCCTGCAAGACTGCCCGACAGGCTGTTCCACAGTTCGAGAAACGTTTGCGCATGGCCCGCCCCGTTCGTGTGCATCCGCGCATCGGTTCCTGACAGGCCGCTTCCATTGACCACATAGTGCGACTCGGCGCGCAGCGACGGACACGCAAACGACATGCATGCACGCGCCCGTCCACTCCGCGATCGCGCATGTTCCGAAGCGACGACGAACGACTCGTGCGTGCGAAGGTCGCCCGTTGCCAGGCCATCGTGCGGCGAACCGGTTCCGTTCGCCGAGCGGGCCATCGGCCGCGCGCACGAGGCGGCGCGCGCGTGCGGCCGCCCCGATGTCAGAACTGACAGCTGCGGAAAATGGCAGCTACCCGAACGACACCGACGCCCTACGCTCGTCACCGCTCGCGGCCCCACAAGGGCCGGGGGTTCCAGTAACGTCGCTTCTCCTAAAAAGGACTCCCGATGAAAAGGAACACCTGGTTTGCCCTTCCCCTTCCGTCGCCCCGCCGCCTCGCGTGCGTGGCGCCGTTCGTGTTCGCCGCCGCCGCGGCGCACGCGACGACGGATTGGGTCGATACTCATACCAAGGCCTTTCTGACCGGCCCGCAGTTGATGGCCCGCAGTGCGGCGCCGTCGCTCGAACTGGCAGCCGGTGAAACGACCAACGTCGTCGTCAGCCTGAAGCTGCGCAATGCCGCGCAGCTGAAGCAACTGGCGCGCGACGTGAACCGGCCCGGCAGCGCGCATTACCGCCAGTACCTGACGCACGAGCAGTTCCTCGCCGACTACGCGCCGACCGATGCGCAGGTGAAGTCGGTGGTCGACTATCTGCACAAGAGCGGCTTCGTGAACGTCGAGGTTGCGCCGAACCGCCTGCTGGTCTCCGCCAGCGGCACGGCCGCCACGGTGAAGACGGCGTTCAACACGTCGCTCGTGCACTTCGAGTACGCCGGCCGCTCGGGCTTCGCCAATGCATCGACCGCGCAAGTGCCGCGGGCGCTCGGCGACATCGTCGGTTCGGTGCTCGGGCTGCAGAGCGTCGCGCGGGCGCGGCCGATGCTGCGCATCGGCAACGTCGCGAAGCCGCAGGCGCTCGCGGCCGGCACGGCGACGGGCCACTATCCGAAGGAATTCCCCGGCCTCTACAACGCCACCGGCGTGCCGACCGCGGCCGGCGTGACCGTCGGCATCATCACGATCGGCGGCGTGTCGCAGACGCTGCAGGACCTGAAGCAGTTCACGTCGAGCAACGGCTACGGCACGGTATCGACGCAGACCGTCAAGACCAACGGCTCCGGCGGCAGCTACACCGACGACCAGGACGGCCAGGGCGAATGGGACCTCGACAGCCAGTCGATCGTCGGCTCGGCCGGCGGCCAGGTCGGCAAGCTCGTGTTCTACATGGCGGACCTCAACGCCTCGGGCAACACGGGCCTCACGCAGGCGTTCAACCGCGCGGTATCGGACAACACCGCGAAGGTGATCAACGTGTCGCTGGGCTGGTGCGAAACCGATGCGAACGCGGACGGCACGATCGACGCCGAAGAGCAGATCTTCACGACGGCAGCCGCCCAGGGTCAGACGTTCTCGGTATCGTCGGGCGACGAAGGCGTGTACGAGTGCAACAACCGCGGCTATCCGGACGGCGCGAACTACACGGTGTCGTGGCCGGCTGCGTCGCCGCACGTGCTCGCGATCGGCGGCACGACGCTCTACACGACGTCGGCAGGCGCGTTCTCGAACGAGACCGTGTGGAACGAAGGGCTCGACGGCAACGGCAAGCTGTGGGCGACGGGCGGCGGCGTCAGCACGATCCTGCCCGCACCGTCGTGGCAGTCGGGCAGCAACCGCCAGCTGCCGGACGTCTCGTTCGACGCCGCGCAGAGCACCGGCGCGTACATCTACAACTACGGCCAGTTGCAGCAGATCGGCGGCACGAGCCTCGCCGCGCCGATCTTCACGGGCTTCTGGGCGCGCCTGCTCGCGGCGAACGGCACGGGCCTGGGCTTCCCGGCCGGCAACTTCTACGCGGACATCCCGTCGCACCCGTCGCTCGTGCGTTATGACGTCGTGTCGGGCAACAACGGCTATCAGGGGTATGGCTATACCGCCGGCACCGGGTGGGATCTGACCACCGGCTTCGGCAGCCTGAACATCGCGAACCTCAACCAGCTGATCAAGTCGGGCGGGTTCTGAGCGATGCATGAAGGCCGGTGCGCGGCGGCGTTTGCCGCGCGCCGGCTCGTTACTGTCCCGTACGCTGTTCCGCCGGCTGCGCCGGCACGCGTTCCGGCGCGGCCGGCACCCCCGCGCGATGCGACGGCGCAAACAACCGCAGCCCGCTCGCGACACTCGCCGCGCCGGCGAACCCCGCGCCAAGCATCAACGCCAGCGTCGGCCCGTGACGCCCCGCGATCCCGAACGACAGCGCCATCAGCGCCGCGCCCGTTGCCTGCCCGATCAGCCGCGCCGTCGCGATGATCCCGCTCGCGCCGCCGCTGCGCTCAGGCGGCGCGCTCGACATCAGCGCCTTCAGGTTCGGCGACTGGAAGAAGCCGAAGCCCGCGCCGCACAGCATCATCCGCCAGCCGATGTCGACGACGCTCGGCGACATCGGCAGCGCGGCGAGCGACACCATGCCCGCGCTCAGCAACGCGAGCCCGATCGCGCCGAGCAGGCCGGGCGGATAACGATCCGACAACCGGCCCGCGATCGGCGCGGCGAACGCGACGATCGCCGACCACGGTGTCATCAGGAAACCCGTCTCGACCGCGCTGCGATGCAGGACGGTTTCGAAATAGAACGGCAGCGACACGAATGCCAGCCCCTGCGCGGCGAACGCACACACGGCCGTCAGTGCGGACAGCGTGAACACGGGCCGGCGAAACAGGTCGACCGGCAGCATCGGCGCCGGGTGCCCGGCCTGGCGGCGGATCAGCAGCCAGCCGAACGCGAGCGCAACCGCGGCCGACGCGAACACGATCGAAAGCGGCCCGCGCTGCGCGAATTCGCCGAGCGCGAAGATCAGCGACGCGAACGTGATCACGTTGAACAATGCGGCGACCGGATCGAACGCATGCTTGCCGCGCGCCGTCTGCGGCAGCGACGGAACCGCCACGGCGAGCGCAATCACGCCGAGCGGCACGTTCACCGCGAACAGCCACGGCCACGCGGCGACCGACAGGATCAGCGACGCGATCGTCGGCCCCACCGCGAACGACACGCCGACGACGAGCGCGTTGAAGCCGACGCCGCGTCCGAGCCGGTGCGCGGGAAACAGGCCGCGGATCAGCGCGACGTTGACGCTCATGATCGCGCTCGCGCCGAAGCCCTGCACGATCCGCGCGGCCGTCAGCATCGGCAGCGTCGACGCGAGCGAACAGCCGAGCGAGGCGAGCGTGAACACCGCGAGCCCGGCGATGTACACGCGCTTGTGGCCGACGATGTCGCCGAGCGACGCGAACGGCAGCAGCGTCGCGACCATCGCGAGCTGGTACGCGTTGATGATCCATACGGAAGCGGCCGGCGACGCATGCAGGTCGGCGGCGATCGCGGGCAGCGCGGTGTTCGCGATCGCGGTGTCGAGCGTCGCGAGCGCGACGGCCAGCAGCACCGCGGACATCGCGCGCCAGTTGACGGCCGGCTCATGCGCGCCGGCGGGGGAAGCGAATTCGGACAAGATGAGGCTCGGCTGACGAGCGACGCACGGCGTCGCGGATTGAGCGGCGCGGCAACCAACGCGTGCTCCGTGCGCAGCAAACGGAACGCGCGGCACCGCGAACCGTATTGTTGCAGAGCCGCATCGAACGTGCAGGCAACCGCTTCGTCAGTCAGTCAAACGAAAGCTTCGGCGCACCAGGCCGGCTACGTGAGCCTCGTCGGGCACGCAACGCGCGGCGGCGCGCCGGCCGTTGCGTGCGGGCATCGTTACGACACCGCGCGCCGCGCGTTGCGCCCGCGCAGCCATTCGAGCGCCAGCAGCAGGCTCGTCGAAAAGATGATCAGGATCGTTGCGAGCGCAGCGATCGTCGGGCTGATGTTCTCGCGGATACCGGTGAACATCTGGCGCGGCAGCGTCGTCTGGTCCGCGCCGGCGAGGAACAGCGTGACGACCACTTCGTCGAACGACGTCGCGAACGCGAACAGCGCGCCCGACATCACGCCCGGCGCGATCACCGGCAGCGTCACGCGGAAGAAGGTCGACACCGGATTCGCGCCGAGCGACAGGCTCGCGCGCACCAGGTTCTGGTTGAAGCCCTGCAGCGTCGCGGCGACCGTCGTCACGACGAACGGCACGCCGAGCGCCGCATGCGCGGCGATCAGGCCGGTGTACGTGTTCGCCAGCCCGAGCGGCGCGAAGAACAGGTACATGCCGACGCCGACGACGACCACCGGCACGATCATCGGCGACAGCAGCACGGCCATCAGCAATCCCTTGCCGCGGAAATCGGCCTTCGTGAGACCGATCGCCGCGAGCGTGCCGAGCACGGTCGCGACGACGGTGGCCGACGGCGCAACGATGAAGCTGTTCTTCGCGGCCATCCGCCACTCGTCCGATGCGATCAGGTTCTCGTACCAGCGTGTCGAGAAACCCGGAATCGGATAGACGAGGAACGTGCTCGACGAAAACGACAGCGGCACGATCGCGAGCACCGGCAGGATCAGGTACAGCAGCGTCAGCACGACGAGCACGCGCAGCGCGACGTACCACGCGCGCTCGACGAACGACATGTGCGGCGCGAACAGCGGCCTGGCGAGTTTCATGGTCCGAATCCCCTTCCCGTTTCGTAGTGCGCGGCGCTCAGCCGAGGCTCACGTTCGTGCGCGTGAAGCGCCCGTACACGGCGTACAGCACGAGTGTCGCCGCGAGCAGCAGCCCGCCGAGCGCGCACGCCATGCCCCAGTTGATCGTCACGTTCGTGAAGTACGCGACGTAGTAGCTGACCATCTGGTCGTTCGGCCCGCCGAGCAGCGCGGGCGTGATGTAGTAGCCGATCGCGAGGATGAACACGAGCAGCGCGCCCGCGCCGACGCCGGGATAGGTCTGCGGCACGTACACGCGCCAGAACGCGGCGAACGGATGGCTGCCGAGCGATACGGCCGCGCGCTGGTAAGTGGGCGGGATCGACTTCATCACGCTGTACAGCGGCAGGATCATGAACGGCAGCAGGATGTGCGTCATCGAGATGTACACGCCGACGCGGTTGAACAGCAGCGTCAGCGGGTGCGAGATCAGCCCGCTGCCGATCAGCGCCTTGTTGATGAGCCCTTCGCTCTGCAGCAGCACGATCCACGCGGCGACGCGCACGAGCACCGAGGTCCAGAACGGAATCAGCACGAGGATCATCACGAGGTTCGCGCGCCGCTCCGACAGCGTCGAGATCCAGTACGCGAGCGGATAGCCGAGCAGCAGCGCGAACAGCGTGACGGCGATGCCGATCACGAACGTACGGCCGAAGATCGCGAGATAGATCGACTGGTCGGGATCGGCCTGCACGACGTGGCCGAAGCCGTCCTGCTTGTGGTCGAGCGCGGCGAGCAGGTAGAACGGCGACACCTGGCTGCCGTTCTTCGCGATCGCCTGCCAGTATGCGACGTCGCCCCAGCGCGAATCGAGGTCGACGAATTTCTCGCGGGTCTGCGCGGGCGTCAGCGCCGCGCCGTTGTCGCCCTTCAGCGGCATCGCGCGCGCCGTCTTCGCGACGAGCGAGCGATAGCCGGGAATCTCGGTATTCAGGCGCCGCGCGAGCGCACCCATCGCCTCGCTGTCGGCCACCTTCGTCATGTCGGCCGCGAGCGCGACATACGCGGCGTCGGCCGGCGGTGCCTTGCGGTCCCAGCCCGACAGCGCGGCGACCGTATTCGGCAACGCGGTCGCGATCTCCGGGTTCTGCACCGCGCGCGTGAGCAGCGTGCCGATCGGCACGACGAAGATCAGCAGCAGGAAAATCGCGAGCGGCGCGACCAGCAACAGCGCCATCGTGCGCTTGCGGGCCTCGGCGGCCTTCAGCTCGCGCTTGAGCGCGGCGGTCGACGGCGAGGAAGGCGCGATCGTCATCGTATTCAACGGTTCTCTCCGGCCGGGCACGTTCCGGCGGAATGCCGCGCGACACGATCGACGCGTCGCGCGGCCGGTTGCATCAGGACACCTTTCAGGAAGCCTGACCGGTTACTTCGTCGCCCATGCCGCGAAGCGCTGCTCGAGTTCGTCGCTGTGGTCGGTCCAGAAACCGATGTCTTCCAGCACCGCGTTCTTGCCGTTGGCCGGCGAGTTCGGCAGGTTCGCGAGCGTCTTCGCGTCGAGCGACTTGATCGCCGCGACGTTCGCCGGGCCGTACGCGATGTGCTGCGCATAGGCCTGCTGCGGCTTCGGCGTCAGCGAGTACGCGATGTACTGCTCGGCGAGCGCCTTGTTCGGCGAGCCCTTCGGAATCGCCCAGTAGTCGAGGTCGTAGATGCTGCCGTTCCACACGACCTTCAGGTTCTTGCCTTCCTTCTGCGCGGCATCGATGCGGCCGTTGTACGCGGTCGACATCACGACGTCGCCGGCGACGAGGAACTGCGGCGGCTGCGCGCCGGCTTCCCACCACTGGATGTACGGCTTCAGCTCGTCGAGCTTCTTGAACGCGCGGTCCTGGCCGGCCTTCGTGCCGAGCACCTTGTACACGTCCTTCGTCGCGACGCCGTCGGCCATCAGCGCGAATTCGAGGTTGTAGCGGGCGCCCTTGCGCATCCCGCGCTTGCCGGGGAATTTCTTCACGTTCCAGAAATCGGCCCAGCCGGTCGGCGCCGACTTCAGCTTGTCCGCGTTGTACGACAGCGCGGTCGACCACACGAAGAAACCGACGCCGCACACCTGCGGCGCTTCCGGAATCAGGTCGGATTTCTTCGCGATCTTCGACCAGTCGAGCTTCTCGTACAGGCCTTCGTCGCAGCCGCGGTTCAGGTCGCCCGATTCGACTTCGACCACGTCCCAGTTGACGTGCTTCGCCTCGACCATCGCCTTCACCTTCGCCTGCTCGCCGTTGTACTCGACGGCCGTGACCTTGTTGCCGGTCGCCTTCTCGAACGGCTGGTTGAACGCGACTTTCTGCGCGTCGCCGTTCGCGCCGCCGAAGTTGACGACCGTGAGTTCCGCAGCCGATGCCGATGCACCGACCGCGATCAGTGCCAGCGCGAGTGCCGTGCGGCGTGCAGTAAAGCTTGCTCGTTTCATGATGGTTCCTCTCCTCTCGTGGTGGAAATGGGCTTTGTTGTTGACGACGTGCTGCGGAAAAGCAGGGAAACCGGGATCACGCGAACACGCGCAGGTGTTCGGGCGAGAACGCGAGCGAGACCGGCGCGCCGGGCGAGAACGCGTCGAGCGCGCCCGTGCCCAGCGGCACCTTCACGAAGCATTCGTCCTGGCCCGGCAGCGCACAACGCATGCGCACGTGATCGCCGAAATAGATGAGGCTGCGCGCTTCGCCGCTCAGGCGGTTCGCGGCGGCGCCGTTGGCGTGGCCGCTGGCCGCGAGGCTCATGCGTTCGGGGCGGATGCACGCGACGGCCGACGCGCCCTCGGCGGCTTCGCCGATATGGCGGCCGACGAGCTTCGTGCCGTCGTCGAGCCGGAATTCGCAGAATTCGCCGTCGACGCGTGCGATGGTGCCGCGCAGCCGGTTGCTGTCGCCGATGAAGTTCGCGACGAATTCGTTGCACGGCGATTCGTACAGGCGGTCCACGGTGTCGAGCTGCTGCACGATGCCCTTGTCGAACACGGCGACGCGGTCGGACATCGTCAGCGCCTCGCCCTGGTCGTGCGTCACGTACACGAAGGTCACGCCGAGCTTTTCGTGCAGCGCCTTCAGTTCGTACTGCATGTGTTCGCGCAGCTGCTTGTCGAGCGCGCCGAGCGGCTCGTCCATCAGCACCAGCTTCGGCTCGAACACGAGCGCGCGCGCCAGCGCAATGCGCTGCTGCTGGCCGCCCGACAACTGCGCCGGATAGCGTTTCGCGAAGCGCTCCATCTGCACCATCTTCAGCGCGTGCGCGACGCGCTCCGCGCGCTCGCCGGCCGGCAGCTTGCGCACGGTCAGCGGATACGCGACGTTCTGCTCGACCGTCAGGTGCGGGAACAGCGCGTAGTTCTGGAACACCATGCCGATGTTGCGCTTGTGCGGCGGCACGTTGTTCAGCAACTCGCCGTCGAGGCGGATCTCGCCGCCGGTCGGGAATTCGAAGCCGGCCAGCATCATCAGGCAGGTGGTCTTACCCGAACCCGACGGCCCGAGCAGCGTCAGGAATTCCCCCCGGTGGATGTCGAGGTCGAGCGATTTGACGACCAGCGTTTCCCCGTCGTAGGTCTTCCGCACGCCGCGAAAGCTGACGATCACATCATCGGACTTCATCGTGGCTGTCCCCTTGCTTCGCGACAAATGATTTTGAGATGCGAGCCACTATACGGTGCGCACGGTTCTATACTAGGGAACCATTTCAATATTCCAAGTAGGACCACTTTGGATACCGTGATCGTCGCCGACTGGCTCTCCGGCCGTCTCGACCGCAGCTCGCCGGAGCCGATGTACCGGCAGTTGCTGCAGCTGATGCAGCAGGCCATCCTGACAGGGGAATTAGGGCCAGGGACGAAACTGCCGAGTTCGCGCACGCTCGCGGGCGACCTGTCGATCGCGCGCAATACCGTGCTGCACGTGTACGACCAGCTGACGGCAGAAGGCTACGTGCTGACGACGACCGGCAGCGGCACCTATGTGGCCGACACGCGGCCTGACGCCGCGGCAATCCATGCACCGGGCGCGGCGCCGCCGCCATCGGCCGCCGACGGACTGCCGCCGCCGGACGCGCAGGGCAGCCTGTCGAAGCGCGGCCGGCAGTTGATCGCGCACGCGGGCGTATCGCGGCGCCAGTGGGGTGCGTTCATGCCGGGCGTGCCGGACGTGTCGGAATTCCCGAGCCGCACGTGGAGCCGCCTGCAGGCGCGGCTGTGGAAGGAAGCCAATCCCGAGCTGCTGACGTACGCGCCGGGCGGCGGCTACCGGCCGTTGCGGCGCGCGCTTGCCGACTACCTGCGCGTCGCGCGCTCGGTCAAATGCTCGCCGGACCAGGTGATCATCACGACGGGCATCCACCAGTCGATCGATCTCGCGGTGCGGCTGCTGTCCGACATCGGCGATCGCGCGTGGGTCGAGGAGCCGTGCTACTGGGGCGTGCGCAGCGTGCTGCAGGCGGCCGGCCTCGCGCTCGCCCCGGTGCCGGTCGACCAGGAAGGGCTCGACCCGCGCGCGAGCGACATGCAGCATCCGCCGCGGCTCGTGCTCGTCACGCCGTCGCACCAGTACCCGCTCGGCATGGTGATGAGCCTCGCGCGGCGCCGGATGCTGCTCGAATACGCGCGCCAGCACCGCTGCTGGATCATCGAGGACGACTACGACAGCGAATTCCGCTACGGCAGCCGGCCGCTCGCGTCGCTGCAGGGGCTCGACGACGGCGGCCGCGTGATCTACGTCGGCAGCCTCGGCAAGATGCTGTTCCCGGGGCTGCGGATGGGCTACATGGTCGTGCCCGAGCATCTGGTCGATACGTTCCGCACCGGGCTGTCCGAGCTGTACCGCGAAGGCCAGCTGATGCAGCAGGCCGTGCTCGCCGAATTCATCATGGACGGTCACCTCACCTCGCACGTCAGACGAATGCGCACCCTGTACGGCGAGCGCCGGCAACTGATGATCGACGCGATCCGCACGCGCTTCGGCGACGCGCTCCCGGTGATGGGCGACGAGGCCGGCCTGCATCTGGTGCTCGGCCTGCCCGACGCATGCGACGATCGCGCGGTCACGCAGAGCGCGTTCGACGCGGGCGTGATCGTTCGGCCGCTCACGAGCTACTACAGCAACCTCGACACCGCGCGGCAGGGCCTGCTGCTCGGCTATGCGTGCGTCCCGCACGAAAGCATCGGGCCCGCGTTCGACACGCTCGCCGATACCATCGAGCAACATCTGCCGCGCGACATCACACGCGCCGCATAAGACCGCATCAGACCGCCCCCACCCAGGGCCGCCCGCGTCATTGCATGCTGCCGGCCCCGCGATCGAGCGATGCCGCGCGCACGGCTTCGCCGGGCTTCGTGAACACGCGTTGCCGCAGGGCGGCGATCCGCGCGTCGCGGTCCTGCGGCGACAGGCCGGCCGATTCGATCTGCGCGCGCTGCGCCGCATAGTCCGCGTAGCGGCTCTGCCACGACGCGTCGTCCTGCTGCATCTGCGCGACGCGCGCGGCGGCCTCGGGGCCGAGCGTCTGCGCCAGCTGCGCGCGCATCGCGTCGGGCGTCGCACCGCTTTTCTGCAGTTGAGCGATCTGGTCGATCGCGGCGCGCTGCCGGTCGATCCGCTGCTGCGCCGCCCGCTCGTCGGCCGGCATCTGCTGCTCCAGCGCCGCGAGCCGCTCGGCCTTCTGCGCATCGGTCAGCGAGCGATCCTGAGTGATCTTCAAGCGTGCGAGGTCGTAGCGCTGCCGCCACTGCTCCGCGCCGAAGAACGGCTGGCTCCAGTCGCCGAGCGTGCGATACGCGATCGACGCACGCTGATCGAGCGCGAGCTGCAGCGCGCCCAGGTCGGACTTGTCGACCGCGCCGGCATCGCGCAGTTTCGCGAGCGCATCCAGATACGCGCGATAGCGGTGCCACACGTCGAGCGCCTCGGCCTGCGCCGCCGTGCCGTCGAGCTGCGCGGCGATTTCACGCGCGACGAACGCATCGAGCGCGGTCGCGCTCAAATCGCTCTGCGCCGTCAGGCAATAGTCGAAGAAATCGCGCACCGTGCGCGACTTCGCGAGATGGCCGCCGGCGTCGAGCGGCAGCCGCGGCGCGCTGGAACCGGCCAGCGACGGCGGCAGGCCCGCGCTCGCCGGCACGGCCGCCTGCGGCGAGGCGGCAGCCGCGCCCGCCACCGCCGCGTCCGGTGCGTCACCGGCGGCGACCGACCCGTAATGCCGGCCCGCTCCGCTCCACATCGCGACGCCGGCGATCGCCGCCAGCCCCACGACACCGTAGACCGCTGCGCGCCGCGCCAGCGGCGCGCGCCCTTCACGTGCCGTCATCGATTACACGCCCGCGCGCTGCAGCCGGTTCGCATGCGTGCGGATCACCGCGACCGGATCTTCCGCATACGCGCCGCGCACGCCGAGCAGCTGGTTGATCTCGTCGATGTGGTTCCACTTGTAGCTCGTGCTCAGCACCTTGCCGTACAGCGCGCTGCACTTCGACACGAGCCCGTCGTTCTGGCCCGACCCGCGGTTGATCATCACCGTGCCGGTGCCCAACAGCGCGAGCGTCGACAGGTCGAGCGCGTTTGCGGGATCGACGAGCGGAATGGTGCTCGTGTCCGTCGCCCCCGTCACGCCGAGCACGGAAAGCGTCGGCTGGATCGCGGTACCGGCCCACGAATACAGCAGATGCGTGTTGCCGCCCACCGTTTCCGTCGGTGCGCCGGTCTGGCAACTGCCCGGCGCGCCCAGGCCCGCGCTCGGATAGTTCCGGTTGTAGGTCGCCGCCTGCGCGGTCGTCAGCGTCTTCAGCGATGCGAGCGCGTCCTGGTTCGTGTTGTGACTACTGTTCGTCAGGATCCCGAACACATTGACGAACGCGGCGATCACCGTCGACGACAGCCCGGTCGGATCGTACGCGAGCACGCTCTGCACGAAGTCCGCGAACTCGGAGCCGCGATGCGGCGTGCCGATCGTCGTCACCGACGCGACGAGATCGGGCGCGACGGCCGCGACATAGCGCGAGGTCAGCCCGCCCTGGCTGTGACCGACGAGATTGACCTTGGTCGCCCCCGTCGCGGCGAGCACCGTCTTCACGTAGGCGAGCAGCTGTTCGCCGCGGCCGTTCGGGCCGTCGTCGCTCTGGAAGCCGGACAGGTTCGCGACGTAGACGGTCGCGCCGTGCTGCTGCAGATCCTCCTGGATGCCGTACCAGTACTCGAGCACGCCGGCGTACTTGTCGGTGCCCGTGAGCCCGTGCACGAGGATGATCGGATAACGCGTCGCCGCGTAGTTGTCGGCGGGCGCGGTCGCCGCCATCGCCGAGCGCGTCGTCGCGAGTGTCGTCAGCGCGGTCGTCGCCGCGAACGGTGCGACGCTCATCGCGCATGCCACTGCCCCTGCCATTACCCTGGAACGCATCGATCTGGCCATGCATGTTCTCCTGATTATTGTGCTGCCGGTGCGAATGACACCGGATCGACACGCACGCCGCATCGCGCGCATCGTGTGCGTCGAATGCGGGAGTGAATCACGAGTCGCGAACGTTTGCGCCCTGACTAGATACGGTTCTCTAATCGGTTGACGCGCCCCGCCCGTTCGGGCGGGGCCGCGTTCACGCGCAGGCATGCTGCAATGCACACGCGCCGCGCGCTACAGCTTCGCGCTCACGCGCACCCACGCGGTCCGGCCCGGTTCCATCACCGGCGCGTTCGCCGGATAGCCGAAGCCCGCGTTGCCGGCAAGGTTCAGATGTTCGGTGTAGGCCTTGTTCAGCACGTTGTCGACGCCGACCGAGACCTGCACGGTCTTGCTGACGTTGTATTGCGTGTGCAGCGACAGCACGCCGAATCCGGCGCTCGGGCCGAAGTCCTTGCCGACCACGTTGCCCTCGTTCAACGCATAACGATGCTGCGGCGCAACGATCCGCCACAGGCCGCCGGCCGACCATGCGCCGCGCGTGTATTCGAGCCCGATGCGCGCCTCGAGCGGCGGCATCTGCGGCAGCGGATCGCCGCTCGCCACGTTGCGCCCCCACGCATACGCGAGCGACGTCTCGACGCGCAAGGGCGCCACCGGCCGCCACGACACGCCCGCTTCCCCGCCCATGATCTGCGCGTTGACGTTGGTCGCCTGCGTGGTCGCGCCCATCATGCCGGCCGCGTAGTTGAACAGGATGAAGTCCTGCACGTAGCCCGCGTACGCCGACACCCACGCGTCGAACCGGTCGCTCTTGTACTGCGCGCCGATGTCGACCTGCGTGGTCTTCTCCGGCTGCACCGCCGAGAACGCGTTGACCGAACCGGCCGGCCCGCGCGTCGCGGAGAACAGTTCCCAGTAGTCGGGATAACGCTCGGCATGACCGATCCCCGCGTACCACGTGACGGGCAGCGACGCGAGATCGCGCTCGTAGCGCACGAAGCCGCTCGGCAACACGCGCGAGCGATCGTCGTCGAAGGTCGGGTTCGGCTTGCTCATCATCATCCCGCTCTTCATCGCGCGCTTGTCGCGAGCGCCGGCGTAGTCGATGCGCGCGCCGCCGATCACGCGCGACACTTCGCTCGCATACCACGTCAGCTCGCCGAACGCGCCCGCGTTCCACATCGTCGCCTGCGCGTCCCACGGCTGGTCGCGGTAGTTCTGCTGCCCCATCGACGAGCGCGAGTCGAGCCGGTTCGATTGCGCGTCGACACCCGTCACGAGCTTGAAGTCGTCGCCGAAACGGAACGTCGCGGCCGCGCGTGCCCCGACCGTACGGCGCCGCACGTCGGCCGCCATCCGCATCGGCATGCTGCTCGACGGGTCGGGCTGCCGCAACGTGTAGTTGTCCATCACGTGATCGGCTTCGTTGTAGTACACGCGCGCCTCGATCCGGTCGAGCACGTCGCCGAGGTGGCGCTTGTCGAACGACAGCCCGAATGTGTCGCGGCGGAAATGCGCGCCGTCCATTCCACGGCCCGCGTAACGCGCATAGCCGTCGCCGGTGCCGGCGGTCAGCTCGACACGCGTGTGGTCGTCGGGGGTCCAGCCGAGCGCCGCGTCGGCGTTCCACTTGTCCCACTGCGACGGCACCGTGTTGCCGTTGCCGTCCTTGTAGTCCTGCGAATGCGCGTGGTTCGCGCTGACGCGGCCGTAGACGTCCGGCGTGCCGGCCGTCAGATCGAGGTTCTGGTCGTTGCGGCCGAACGATCCGCCGACCAGGCTGCCGTCGAAGCGCATGCCCGGCCGCTCGAAACGCGGCGTCACGCGCTCGAACAGCACGGTGCCGGCCGATGCGCCGGGACCGTACAGCACGGTCTGCGGCCCCTTCACGACGGTGACCTTGTCGTAGCTTTCCGGCGCGATGTACGACGTCGGCGCATCCATCCGGTTCGGGCATGCGCCGAGCGTCGGCATGCCGTTCGCCAGGATGTTCAGCCGCGAACCGAACATCCCGCGCAGCACGGGGTCGCCGTTCGTGCCGCCGCTGCGGATCGACGTGAAGCCGGGAATCGTCTTCAGGTAATCCGCGCCGTCGCTGGCGGGCAGCGGCTGGCGCGGCGCCTTCGGATCCGTGACGACGACGAGTGGCGTCGACAGCGGCGACGCGACGACCTCGACGGGCGGCAGCGGCGCGGCCGACTCGTTCACGGGCGCGACGTCCGCACGCGCCGTTTCGGCTGCCGCGGCAGTCGCGGCCAGCGCGCCGACGGCCAGCGCGGGCACGGCAAGTTTCAACATTCGCGGCACGCGCCGCGCACGGGTATTGCGTGGCGCCCGCGGCGCACGCAACTGGAAATGGGTCATGATCGAAAGCCCGAGTGACGCCCTCCACGCGGCCGCGACGGGCCGCACGGATATCGGCGGGAGTAGGAACGGAGAACAGCGCGTCAGGCGCGCTCGGGCGGTGCGCGTGGATACGCGCGCGGATAGCGGTCGGCGCGCGCCGCGACGACAGGCGGCGCGGCGGCGGAAACGGAAACGGCGGGAACGGAAGCGAACGACGCGGCAGCCGGCGCGCCGAGCGCGGGGCTATGAGCGAAGAAACCGCAGTAGCCGCACGCGTCGAGATGCAGCGCATGATCGTGCATGCCGCGCGCATCGGCCGGCCGATGCGCGCCATGCTCCGTACTGCAGACGATTGCGTCCGGCGTGGCCGCCTGCGCGATGCGCCACTGCGACACCAGCGGCGCCGCGATCGCGATCCAGATCGCGAGCACGCCGAGCCAGGCGGTCAGGTGACGATGTCGATGCAGCATGCGCGGCGGCGAGTAAGCGGAATGTAAAAGCAGCCGAGATGTTACAGAATGTTCACCGCGATGGCCAGTCACCCATGCCGGTAAACGGAGCGGGGGCGCATGGTTGTCGACACAACCATGCGCCCCCCGCCTGCGAGACGTGCCACGCATGAGGCGATCAGGGCGCCATGCGCCGCAGCACGTCGTCGCGCCGGATGAAGTGGTGGTACAGCGCGGCCAGCGCATGCAGGCCGATCACGAAGTAGAACGCGTTGCCGATCAGTTCGTGCGCTTCCTTGATCGTCGGCCGCAGCGCCTTGTCGGGGCCGACCAGCGTGAACGACACGCCGAGCCAGTCGAGCGACACCGGCTTGCCGCCCAGGTTGATCATCATGATGCCGAGCAGCGGCTGCGCGAGGATGAACACGTAGAGCGCGACATGCGCGAGCTTCGACAGCCAGCGCAGCAGCGCCGCCTGCGGAATCGCTTCCGGCACGCGGCTGACGACACGCCACAGCACGCGCAACACCGACAGCACGAGCACGAACGTACCGGCGGTGAGGTGCACGTTCATCCAGAACGCGCGGCTGTCGCTGCCCTTCGGGCCGCGGATCTCGATGGCCAGGTAGGCCAGCGCCACCAGCACGAAGATGGCCCAGTGGAAGAAGATCGCGGGCGAGCTGTAGCGCGTCTGTTTCGCGAGGATGTTTCTCATGCGTCGTCTCGTGTTGTATGCGGGGAGGCGCGCGGGCGGCAAGCGGCCCCGCGCCCGACAAAGCTTTCGCGATTGTAGCCGCACGGGCGTCCGGTTTTACGCGGCGCGGTCAAATATCCGACGAATCGCCGGCGCGCCCCTCATATGGAAAGTCCGCATCGCGCACGCAAACGGCTGTGGCACGATGAAGCTTTGGTGCGACGGCGCGCGGGCATCATGAGCAAGGCGTTCTTCGTTGCGGCCTATCGGCTGACCGCCGCGTTGCTCGCGGTATCCACCACGCTGCACAGCGTCGCCGACTACTGGCGCCTGCCGGACTTCCATCTCGGCAACTATCTCAGCTACTTCACGCAACTGAGCAGCCTCTACGCGGCCGCGATGCTGGCCGCGGGCCTCTGGCGCATCGCCCGCCCCGGCTCGGCCCGCTACGAATCGATGCGCGGCGCCGCCGTGCTGTACGTGCTGATCACCGCGATCGTCTACGAACTCCTGCTGGCGCGGCTCGATGCGCTGCGCCATGTCACGCCGGCGTTCAACAACTGGGTGCTGCACCGGATCGTGCCGCTCGTGATGCTGTGCGACTGGCTGTACGTGGAACCGCGCCGGCCGATCGCGCGAAGCAGCGCGTTCGCGTGGCTCGGTTTTCCGGTCGTCTATCTCGGCTATACGCTCGTGCGTGGCGCGTTCGAGAACTGGTATCCCTACCCGTTCGTCGATCCGCGGCCGCACGGCTACCTGCCGGTCGCGATCCAGTGTTCGCTGATCGCGCTTGGCGCGGCGGCGCTCGCGCTGGGTATCCGCTGGCTCGGCAACCACGCTAGACAGTCCGGTACCGCGACGCTCGGGGAAGGATGAAGGCGGGAGCGTGTGCGCCGCCCGGCGCACACGGGGTCATGCAGGCCGTCAGCCGCCGTTGCGCGGCAGGAAGTTCATCGGATCGACGACCTTGCCGTTCTGGCGGACTTCGAACTCGAACGTCGATCGACCGCTCGCATCGGTGCCCATCTCGGCGACCGGCTGGCCCTGGCGGACCGCGTCGCCTTCGTTGACGAGCAGCTTGCCGTTGTGCCCGTAGGCCGTGATGAGGCCGTTGTCGTGCTTCAGGATCACGAGCGGGCCGTATGCCTTGACGCCGGACCCGGCGTAGACCACGCGCCCGTTCGCCGCGGCCCGCACCGAGTGGTCGGGCCCGGACGCGGCGATCACGACGCCGCGTGTCTTGCCGGCCGCGAACGGCGTCGCGACGACGCCGGTTGCCGGCCAGGCGAGCGAGCCCGGCGCGGCCGCGGCGGGCGGCTGCCCGGGCGACGGCGCGGCGGACGGCGGCGCCACGCGCAGCACCTGGCCGGGCGACACGGCGTCGGTCGGCGCCATGTGATTCCAGCCGGCCACGTCCTGCACGCGTTGCCCGTAGGCACTCGCGATGCCCGCGAGCGTATCGCCCGGGTTTACGCGGTAATAGCCAGCGATCACGCCCGGCGTCGCTGCCGACATCGGGGTCGACTGGCGCGCCGGTTGCCAGTTGTCGGTCCACGGCGTCAGCGTACAGCCCGACAGCGCGACGGCGGCAGCGACGAGCGCCGCCTGCGGCAACCAGCGCGTCAGCGCATCGTGGATGGGAATAGTTTCTCTCAAGGGTCCTCCCGGATTTGCGTCGCGACGCCGCCCACCGCCCCCCCGGTGCGCGACGCACGATGTCCGGCCGGACGGCCGGACCAATCAGTATCCGACCGCTCGCGCGGCCGTCAGTTTCCACAGCGGAACGTCCGCGCGAAGGGGCTCACCGGCCCCTTTTTCGCACTTTCCAGTGTCGTCCCGACCGGCAAAGATACCATTTGTCGCGGTCGGGACCGCGTCGGCTGCCGGTTCCGGCAACAATCTTGCAGCGCCGCACGGGCGTGGCGGCGGCCTGCGAGCCGCGCCGGGCGGGCCGTCCGGCGGGCTTCAAGCGGGCTTCGGGCGGGTTTTCCACCCGCGCCGCCGCATGCGCAGCCCATCCCGCCGCCGTCACATTCCCCGCTTCGATCGCCGCCTATACTCGGTGATGCAGCGCGATCCAATGACAACGAGGAGCATGACAATGAACAACGCGACGTTTCTTTCCGTGCAGCTCGACGCCGACGATTTCGCCAGCTCCAGCGGCCTGGTCGAATTGCTCAACCGGCACCTGCTGTTCGCGACCGATGTCGCCGAAGCGGCCGATGCGCTCGTCCAGCTGGCGAGCGTCGCGCACATGACGGGCGCCACGCGCCACAGCGTCGAGCTGCCGATCCTCGCGATCGAACGGCTGCGCGACGCACTCGACACGCTGAGCGGCTACGACGAAACGTGGCTGCAGGTGCTGGAACCGGCCGAAGCGCTGTTCCGCGATATCGGGCGCGGCCGCCGCCCGCTGCATTGAGCGCCGGCGCGTCACGCGCCGCCAATGAAAACAGCCCGCCGTTCCGCATGACGGAACGACGGGCTGTTTGTACTACAGAGGGTCGGATCCGGCCGCCGGGGCGGCCGCACCATTAACGACCCTTGTAGACCGGTGCGCCGTCAGCGATACGCTTGACTTGCCAGCCGGTCTTTGCAGCAGCCGGAGCGCCCGATTCTTGCGCGGCGGCCGGTTGCGCGCCGTAGCCGGTCGTGTCGGCAGCGGCAACGTTTTGTTGCGGGTTCAGACGTGCTTCGGCAGCCTGGATGCCTTCCGGGTAGTTCGTGCGGTCGCTGCCCAGCTTGTAGCCGGCCTGCTGGACGGCGACGAGATCGGCCTTCACCTGTGCACGGGTGACGGGCGCGTTTTGGGCAAACGAGACGGCGGGAACGGCGAGGACAGCAGCTGCGGCGAACGTTGCGATCAGCGATTTCATGATTACCTCCGGGATTTTTTTGCTCCGCCGCACACACCATGTCTGCAGCGATGGAACAGAGTTTAGTCCCGGCAGCACCTAGGGAAAACCATGAAAGAACGAAAACACTGTTTCCCCGGAGCCAACAATGTCGGCATCCGGGATAGAAAAACCCTATTCAAAGAATAGATTTTCGCAACAATGCCGCCCCCACGCGCCGGTTACGACCAGTTCGCGTGGAAGCTGCCCGGCTGGTCGGTACGCTCGAACGTATGCGCGCCGAAGAAGTCGCGCTGCGCCTGCACGAGGTTCGCCGGCAGCCGCTCGGAACGGTAGCTGTCGAAGTACGCGACCGCCGACGCGAACGCCGGGACCGGCACGCCGGCCTTGACCGCGGCGACCACGACGTCGCGCAGCGCCGTCTGGTAGTTCGCGGCGATGTCCTTGAAGTACGGGTCGAGCAGCAGGTTCGCGAGCGCCGGATCCTTCGCGTAGGCGTCGGTGATCTTCTGCAGGAAGCGCGCGCGGATGATGCAGCCCGCGCGGAAAATCTTCGCGATCGTCCCGAGATCGAGGTTCCAGCCGTACTCTTCCGACGCCGTGCGCAGTTGCGCGAAGCCCTGCGCGTACGAGATCACCTTGCTCAGGTACAGCGCGCGGCGCACCGCTTCGACGAACGCGGCGCGATCGCCGTCGAACGGCGCGGCGGCCGGGCCCGACAGGATCTTGCTGGCCGCGACGCGCTCGGTCTTCAGCGACGACAGCACGCGCGCGAACACCGACTCGGTGATGAGCGGCAGCGGCACGCCGAGATCCAGCGCGTTCTGGCTCGTCCACTTGCCGGTGCCCTTCTGCGCGGCGCGATCGAGGATCACGTCGACGAGGTGCTTGCCGGTCTCCTCGTCCTTCTTGCCGAAGATCTTCGACGTGATCTCGATCAGGTAGCTGTCGAGTTCGCCCTGGTTCCATTCGGTGTACACCGCGCCGAGTTCGTCGTTGGTCAGGCCCGCGACGTCCTTCAGCACCGAGTAGCTTTCGGCGATCAGCTGCATGTCGCCGTATTCGATACCGTTGTGGACCATCTTCACGTAGTGGCCCGCACCGTCCGGGCCCATGTACGCGACGCACGGCTCGCCGTCCGACGGCGCCTTCGCGGCGATCTGCTTGAGGATCGGCTCGACGAGGTCGTACGCGTCGCGCTGGCCGCCTGGCATGATCGACGGGCCGCGCAGCGCGCCCTCCTCGCCGCCCGACACGCCGGTGCCGATGAAGTGCAGGCCCGACTGCGCGAGTTCCTGGTTGCGGCGGATCGTGTCGGTGAAGTGCGTATTGCCGCCGTCGATCAGCACGTCGCCCTTCTCGAGCAGCGGCTTGAGCGACGCGATCGTCGCATCGGTCGCCTCGCCGGCTTTCACCATCATCAGGATCCGGCGCGGCGTTTCCAGCGACGCGACGAATTCTTCGAGCGTATAGGTCGGCACCAGGTTGCGGCCGGGGAATTCGGCGATCAGTTCGTCGGTTTTCTCGCGGCTGCGGTTGTACACCGACACCGCGTAACCGCGGCTCTCGATATTGAGTGCGAGATTGCGGCCCATCACCGCAAGTCCGATCACACCGATTGCTTGTTTGCCCATTAGTCAATTCTCCGGAAAAAACGGGGCGCGACCCGAACCGGGCCGCGCGCACAGGCGAAAGGATAGTGGAAACCCGGCGTCGATGCGCGCCGGCGTGTCATTGCTCCGCGTGCGGCAACCGGCGGAACACGACGCTCAGGTTGTTCGCCGGCATCTCGACGACCTCGATACAGTCGAGCCCGCGATCGAGGCCGAGCGCGACGACGGTCTCGAGATCGCGCACGCCCCACGACGGGTCGCGGCTGCGCAGCTGCAGGTCGAATGCCTCGTTCGACGGCGCCGTGTGCCGGCCTTCGCGGCGGTACGGACCGTACAGGAACAGCACGCCGCCCGGCCGCAGCAGCCGCGCCGCGCCCGCGAACAGCGCTTCCGTGCAGGCCCACGGAGAAATGTGAATCATGTTGATGCAGACGATCGCGTCGAGCATCGCGACCGGCCACGATGCCTCGCGCACGTCGAACGCCAGCGGCCCGGCGACGTTCGCGAGGCCCGCATGCGCGATCCACGCGGCGATCGAGTGCCGCGCCTGTTCGTCGGGGTCGCTCGGCTGCCAGCGCAGGCCCGGCAACGCCTGTGCGAAGTGGACGACATGCTGGCCGGTGCCGCTCGCGATTTCGAGCACGCTGCCGCTCGCCGGCAGCACGCGGCGCAATACGTCGAGGATCGGCCCGCGGTTGCGTTCGGCCGCGGGCGCCAGCAACCGCGCGGCGGGATCGGGCGAAGACGGGGCGCCGGTCACGATGCATGCTCCACGGGGTTGCCGCCAAGCCCCAGACGGGCCGTCAGTGCGTCGAGCGCCGGCGCGCAACGCGCCTCGACCTTCAGCGTCAGGATCGGATCGGCGCGCGTATGGCCGAGATTGAGCGCGGCGACCGGCTTGTGCCGCGCCTGCGCCCACACGCAGAAGCGGTAGCCGGAATACACCATCAGCGACGAACCGACGACGAGCAGCGCATCGGCCGCGTCGAGCGCCTGCGACGCCAGCGCCACGCGTTCGCGCGGCACGTTCTCGCCGAAGAATACGACCGCCGGCTTCAGCAAGCCGCCGCATGCGGGACAGGCCGGCACCCGGAACGTGTCGAGCGCGGCCCATTCGAGGTGCGCGTCGCCGTCCGCGGCCGGCTCGGCCTGCGCGCCCAGCAGGTCGGGATTGTCGGCCTCGAGCACCGTCTGGATCGTCGCACGCGCATGGTGTGCGCCGCATTCGAGACAGGTCACGCCGTGGATCCCGCCGTGCAGTTCGATCACGTCGTCGCTGCCCGCGCGCTGATGCAGGCCGTCGACGTTCTGCGTGACGAGGCGCTCGATCCGGCCCGCGCCGCCGAGCCGCGCCAGCGCGGCGTGCGACCCGTTCGGTTGCGCGCGACCGACGACGGGCCAGCCGATCATGCTGCGCGCCCAGTAACGCCGCCGCGCGGCATCGGAACCGAGGAATTCGTGAAGCTGGATCGGCGGCGAGCGCATCCACTGGCCATTGCGGTCGCGATAGCCGGGAATGCCGGAATCGGTGCTGATGCCCGCGCCGGTCAGCACGAGCAGGCGCGGATGCCGCTCGACGAACGCGTGCAGCGCATCGAGCGCGGCCGGGTCGACGCCGGCGGTTGAGGAGTCGTGCAAGGCTGTGTCGTTCATGTTGGCAACGCGTGATCGGGCGCGCGGGCCGGCCGTGCGACCGCACGAGCGGCCCGCGCGCCAACACATGATACATAACGCCGCCCGATCCGGCCGGCGGCCCCGGGGGCAAAACCGGCGCACAAAAAAAGACGCCCATTCGCCGCTCGGCGATGGGCGCTTCAACAATTGATCCATCGGGGTAGTGGATCAACTGACAGCACAAAGTTGCGACGTCCGCCATGCAGCCACCGGCGAACGCTTCCCCTGGACTACGCGTGTTCCACGATGCTGCGCCGCGTCGCGCCACCGGCGCTTCCGTGCGGTCCGGGTCAGGTCCGCCACGCCGCAACGCGCGGCGCGCGAACGCATCCGCCACGCGACGACTTGCGTTGCGCGACGGCATGACGGTCCGGGATCCAGGCCGGGGGCCATCCGCATGCATTCGGGGCTCATCCCCGACGGCCGACCGTCGCCGGTCGGCCTCGTGCATCCCGCGTGCACGTCGTCGTTCAGAACGAACCCGATTGCTCGGATGGAACGGAAAGCCGCGCGCTCACGTCGCCGCACGTAACGGCGAAGCGAATACCCTGGCAGGTCGGCGATTCATGTTTGCAACACGCCACGTTGCGATTCGGTCTCTTTTCATTCTCTTGTCCCCGTCTCCGATGCGTCCGACCTACTGAAGCGATCGCCGGGCCGACTACGCCCCCGCGATCACACTCACGGCCCCTACAGATATGCAAGGAGCGCACCATGCTTCGCGCGGCAAGGCCGCGCGGGCACCTGCAGGGCGGTCGGAAAGGATCGCGCACCGTCAGGAAGCGCGAACGTTTCGAAACTGAAACGCCCGCCGGCACGGGGCGATGGCCGGCCTTGCGCGTGGTCGCGCTGCAGCGGGCACCCGGGCGGGGACCGGCGCGTTGCGTCCGCGCGCCGCGGACAATCGTCCTACCATCGTCGCGCCCCGGCCTCGCTCGGCGCGGCGTGACGCTGCGAATCGCGTAGCGCCGGGGACGGCGCATGTCGCACGGCTCGCGCGTTGCGCAAACACGCTAGCATTCGGACACGGAACGCCGCGCGTCCGCTTTTGCATCGCCCTCGAGGATCCGCCATGACCACGCCCGCCCCTGCCCGCCCCGACGTCGCTCGTCGCGTCTTTTCGGACGGACGGTTATCGATCGGCCTCACGCTGCCGCTGCTCCGCAGCGGCCGTATCGTCGCCGACTTCAACGAGCAGCTCGAACTCGCCGAGCTGGCCGATACACTCGGCTTTCGCGCGCTGTGGATTCGCGACGTGCCATTGAACAGCGCCGACTACCCGGACCCGGTCGGCCATCTCGACCCGTGGGTGCTGCTCGGTGCACTGGCATCGCGCACGCGGCGGATCGCACTGGCAAGCGGCGCGATCGTACTGCCGCTGCGACATCCGCTGCACATCGCGAAAGGCGCGCTGTCGGTCGCGACGCTGTCGGGCGGACGTTTCATCCTCGGGCTCGGCTCCGGCGACCGGCCGCCCGAATACGCGGCGTTCGGCATCGACGCGGAAACGCGTCGCGACCGCTATCGCGCGCACTGGGAGGTCGTCGCGGCCGCGCTGGGCATACCGTCACGCGTGCTGCCCGACCAGGCGCCGCCCGACGCCCCCGAATTCACGCTGCTGCCGCGCGGCGACGATGCGGTGCCGATGCTCGCGGTCGGCTCGGGCGGACAAAGCGTCGACTGGATCGCGCGACACGCGATCGGCTGGATGACGTACCACCGCGATCCGGACACGCAGCGCGCCCGCCATTCGATGTGGCGCGCGGCGGTCGACCGGCTTCCCGCGCCGGAATTTCGCGCGTTCGGCGTGTCGATGCGGCTCGACCTCGCCGCGGACCCCGATGCGCCGGCCACCGCGCTGTCGCTCGGCTACGCAACCGGGCGCCGTGCGCTGGTCGACATCCTGCAGGACATGCGTGCGGCGGGCACGCATCATGTCACGCTGAACCCGGGATCGGACCGACCCGTGCGCGAGGTCATCGAGGAAATCGCCGAACACGTGCTGCCGGTCTTTCACGACGAACATGCCTGATTCATCAGGAAACCGAATTTATCCGATGCGTCGCACATGATCGGGCGAATGCGCACGTGGCAGGGGATTGCCCGTGCCCGACGGCAAACGGGCGTGACAGGCATCTTGCGAGTCGGCAAGCCGTGCCCGCCCGATTGCCGGACCATCTGGAGCCGGCACCGGAGATTTGCCTGCGCGAGCGCACTGCAAACGCCCGCGCCGCCTTGGGGATGCCCGATTCGAATCGTCGTCGACGGAACTATTCGCGTCCGGCCGCGATCATGTTAACTTCCGTCCATCGTTCAGCCCGGCGGGCCGCGCCCCGATGCGCACCCGCATGCCCACTCCATGCGACATTTCCTCCTCGGCTGGCTGCTTGCCGCCGTCGTGTCGGCCGCCCATGCGGCCGCCCCCGCTCCGGCCGCCGCTTCGGCCGCTTCCGGCACCGCGCCCGCGCTGACGCCGCAACAGGCCCAGCAGGCACTCAATGTGCTCGAAAAACCCCGCGATCGCGCGCAGGTCGAAACGACGCTGCGCGCGATCGCAGCCGTCGGCGTACTGAGTACGCCCGCGGCCGCCGCCAGCAATGCGGCCGCGGCGAGCAGCGCATCGGCCGCCGCGGTCCCGACCGCGCTCACGTCGAACGGGCTCGCGTCGATGCTCGTTCGCCAGGGGGCGCACTGGACCACCGAAATCGGCGGCGCGCTGAAGGAATCGTTGCACTCGCTGCTCGATGTCGGCTCGGTCGGCAACTGGTGGCATGACAGGCTGGTGCGCGCCGACGCGCGCGCCGAGCTCACGCACGCGGCCTGGACCATCCTCGCCGTGCTCGTGCCCGCGCTCTTCGTCGAATGGCTCGCGAGGCGGTTGCTGCGGCGTGCGCTGTCCGCGGTCGCGGCGCGGCGCGCCGGCCCATCGCGTACCGCCGCGCCCGATTCCGTCCCGCCCGACGACGACGCACCGCCGGACTCATCCGACCCACCCGATGCCACCGACGCTGCCGAAGCCGCGCCGCCTTCATCCCACGGTCAAGGCGATGCGCGGCGTCACACCACGCTGCTGCACCGGATGCCGCGCGCGCTCGTCAGCCTGGGGCTGCGCGCGGTGCCGCTGCTCGTGTTCGTCGGCGTCGCGAGCCTGGCGATGTCGCTGCTCGGCGATACGGGCGCGCCGATCGAATCCGCGCTCGAAGCGCTGATCGACACCTACGTGATCTGCCGGCTCGTCACGATCGTCAGCCGGCTGTTCTTCCAGCCCGACGCGCGACAGCTGCGGCTGCTGCATATCAGCGACGCATGGGCCGATTTCGCGCAGCGCTCGATCGCGCGGATCGTGATCGTGGTCGGCACCTGCACGGCCGCGGTCGAGATCGCCGCAAGCTTCGGCCTCAGCGAAGCCGGCCACGTCGCGCTGCTGAAAGCCGTCGCGCTCGCCGGGCACGTGATGATCTCGGTGCTGATCCTGCAGTGCCGCCGGCCGGTCGCAGCAAGGATCCGCACGGCCGGCGCCGACCGCCCGACCTTCGCCGTGGTCGCCAATGCGCTCGCGGACGCCTGGGCCCCCGTGTCGGTCTTCGTCGTGATGGCGCTGTGGTTCGTGTGGGCGCTCGACGTCCACAACGGCTACCGCGTGCTGATCACGCTCGGCGGCCGCTCGATCGCCGTGATGATCGGCATGCGGATGGTGTCGATCGTCGTGTTCGGCGCGCTCGCGCGGCTGTTCCAGCGCCGCGACGAGGACCGCACGCTCGTCCATCTGCACGCGTACCGCTATTACCCGCTGCTGCGCCAGATCGTATCGGGCGCGATCGGCGTCGTGACCCTCGTGCTGTTGCTGCAGATCTGGGGCGTGCCGGTCTTCCGCGCGTTCGGAACGGGCACCATCGGCCACCGCCTCGCGTCGGCGCTGGTGACGATCGCGATCGCGGCGATCGTCGCGCTCGTCGTCTGGGAAGCCGCGAACATCGCGATCGAGCGCCGCCTGCAGCGCTGGACGCGCGAAGGCAACCTGGTGCGGGCGGCACGGCTGCGCACGCTGCTGCCGATGCTGCGCTCGCTGCTGTTCGTGATGATCGCGCTCGTCGTCGTGCTGACGGGCCTCAGCGAACTCGGCGTGAACATCGGCCCGCTGCTGGCCGGGGCGAGCATCTTCGGCGTCGCGCTCGGCTTCGGTTCGCAAAAGCTCGTGCAGGATTTCATCACCGGGATCTTCCTGCTGATGGAAAACGCGATGCAGGTCGGCGACTGGGTCACGCTCGCCGGCGTGTCGGGCACGGTCGAATACCTGTCGATCCGCACCGTGCGGCTGCGCGCGGGCGACGGGTCGCTGTATACGATCCCGTTCAGCTCCGTGACGACCGTCAACAATACGAATCGCGGGCTCGGCAACGCGGCCGTCAAGGTCAGCATCGCGTACGGCGAGGACATCGATCGCGCGATCGCGACGCTGAAGGAAATCGGCGCCGCGTTGCGCGACGATCCGACGTATCGCGACGGCATCCTGTCGGACTTCAGCTACTGGGGTATCGACCAGGTCGACGGTGCGGCGCTCGCGCTGGCCGGACAGATGCAGTGCACGGACTCGGCGCGCTGGAGCGTGCAGCGCGAATTCAACCGACGGATCGCGGAGACCTTCCGCGAGCGCGGGATCCAGATCGCCAATCCGCAGCGCAGCCTGGTTGCCTATGCGGACGGAACGCGGCCTGCCGGCAACGATGAAGGCGACCACGCCACCGACGACATCACCGCGCCCGACACGCCGCCCCGGCCGCCGTCGCCCGGCAACGGGGGGCGCAAGCCGGGTTGATCGCTCAACGCGTGTGACGCGCCGCGCTCAACGCGCGGCGGGTTTCTTCACGCGCACCGTCTTTTTCGCCGCAGGGCGTGCCGTTCCCGGTTTCGCCGCGCGTTTCGACGCGGCGGCACCCGGCGCGCGCTTCGCGGCGCCTTCCGGGCCGGCCGCCGGCGCGTCGCGCTGCACATGCCATTGCTCGAGCAGCACGCGCGTCTGGTCGGCGATCGTCTCGATCAGCAGCGCCGCACGCTCGCCCTCGAACGCGTCCCACTCGAGCAACTGCAGCGCCGAACGCTGCGCGATGTGGAATACCGTGAGCTGCCCGAACAGGCTCAGCGCGCGCAACCGCGTGACGGGATCGTCGGCCGGCCGCCCCGAAATGCGGCCGATCAGCGCGGCGCTCACGTCGTTCAGCGGCTTGCGCATGCGCGACATCAGGATTTCGCTCGCGCTCGCCGGCTCCTGGCCGCCCTGCTCGCGCGCAAAGAACATGCGCTGATTCATCGTCTTCGGCGCTGTGAACATCCGGTCCGACAGGGCGCGCAGCAACCCGATGAACGCATCGATCAGCACGTCGATCTCCGCGTGCGCATCGAGCATCGCCCATGCATGGCCGACCGCGGGCGCGAACACCTGCCAGCCGGTCTCCGCGATCGTCTCCACGCACGCGCGGTACACGCCTTCCTTGTTCTCGAAGTAGTACTGCAGCGCCGGCGCGTTCACGCCCGCCATCGCGGCGATCTCGCGCGTCGACGCGCCCGCGAACCCGCGTTCGCCGAACAGTTCGATTGCCGCCTCGATGATCCGCTGCCGCGTTTCGTCCCCGCGCGCGTAGCCGCCTGCCGACGTGCGGCGCAGCTTCTTCGCTTCGTTCATGCCTTCCTCGTCGTTCGATCGATCGATATTCTACTTGACACAATTTTATCAACTGGAATAATTCTTCCACTTGGAATAAATTGGATCCCGCATGTCGACGCCGCAAGACCCGCCCCAGCACCCGCCACAGAAAGCAGATCGTCAGGAAAACGGAACAACGCCGCGCAACGGAAACGGCGGATCGAAGCGGCGCATCCTGCTCGCCGTCGCCGTGCTCGCCGCCATCGGCGGCGCCGTCTGGCTCGGCCGCTGGTGGACGGTCGGCCGCTTCATCGAAAGCACCAACGATGCGTACCTGCAGGCGGACAGCATGACCGCCGCGCCGAAAGTCGCGGGCTACGTGACCGACGTCTATGTGCGCGACAACCAGGCCGTGAAGGCCGGAGATCCGCTCGTGCGGCTCGATGTCCGCCAGTACCAGGTCGCGCTCGCGCAGGCGCTGGCCACCGTCGACGCCCGCCGTGCGGACATCGCGCGCGCCGAAGCCGACATCAGCCAGCAGCGTGCGAATCTCGAGCAGGCCGACGCGCAGGCGAAGGTGTCCCGCATCAATGCTCAGCACGCCAGCGACGAATACACGCGCTATGCGCCACTCGCGGCAACCGGCGCCGAAACGCACGAACGCGTCGCCGACCTGAAGAGCACACGCGACCAGGCCGCCGCGACGCTGGCCGCGAACACCGCGTCGATCGCTGCCGCGCGCACGCAGATCGCGTCGTTCACCGCGCAACTCCAGCAGGCGCACGCGCAGCTCGAGGCCGCGCAGGCCAGCGCCGCGCAATCGCAGCTCGATCTCGACAACACGATCGTGCGCAGCACGCTCGCCGGCCGCGTCGGCGATCGCACGGTACGCGTCGGCCAGTACGTGCAGCCCGGCACGCGGCTGCTGACCGTCGTGCCGGTCGACTCGATCTATCTCGTCGCGAACTTCAAGGAAACGCAGATCGGCAACATGCGCATCGGCCAGCCCGTGTCGCTGCATGTCGACGCACTGCCGGACGGCACGTTGTCCGGCGTCGTCGACAGCTTCGCGCCCGGCACCGGCGCGCAGTTCGCGCTGCTGCCGCCGGAAAACGCGACCGGCAACTTCACGAAGATCGTCCAGCGCGTGCCGGTGCGCATCCGCCTGGACTCGAACGCCCGCGCGCAGCGCATGCTGCTGCCGGGGCTGTCGGTCACGGTCGACGTCGACACGCGTTCGGCCCGCGACGAGCAGCGCCATGGCTGATACGTCCGCCACGATGCCCGCGCCGCCGCACGAAGGCCGCGCAAGCGTCACCGACTGGATCGCGGTCGCGGCCGGCGCGCTCGGCGCGCTGATGGCCACGCTCGACATTTCGATCACGAACTCCGCGTTGCCGCAGATCCAGGGCGAAATCGGCGCGACCGGCACCGAAGGCACCTGGATCTCGACCGGCTACCTGATGTCGGAGATCGTGATGATCCCGCTCGCCGCGTGGCTCACGCGCGTGTTCGGGCTGCGCAATTTCCTGCTGACGAACTCCGCGCTGTTCATCGCGTTCTCGATGATGTGCGGCTGGTCGCACTCGCTGCCGATGATGATCGCCGGCCGGATCGGCCAGGGCTTCACGGGCGGCGCGCTGATCCCGACCGCGCAGACGATCATCCGCACGCGGCTGCCGCTCTCGCAACTGCCGGTCGGGATGACGCTGTTCGGCCTGATCGTGCTGCTCGGGCCGTTGTTCGGCCCGGTGCTCGGCGGCTGGCTCGCGGAAAACGTGAGCTGGAGCTGGTGCTTCTTCCTGAACCTGCCCGTGTGCCTGCTGCTGATGGCGCTGCTGGTGTTCGGACTGCCGTCGGACCGCCCGCACTGGAGCGCGTTCTTCAACGCGGACTGGCTCGGCATCTTCGGCCTCGCGATCGGCCTGAGCTCGCTCACCGTCGTGCTCGAGGAAGGCCAGCGCGAACGCTGGTTCGAATCGCAGATGATCGTCACGCTGAGCATCGTGTCGTTGGCCGGGATGATCCTGATCGCGCTGTCGCAACGCTTCGCGACACGGCCGATCGTGCGGCTGTCGCTGATGCGCAACCCGCGCTACGCAAGCGTGATCGTGATCGTGTCCGCGGTCGGCGCCGGGCTGTACGGGGTGTCCTACCTGCTGCCGCAGTTCCTCGCGATCGTCGCCGGCTACAACGCGGAACAGGCCGGCGCGATCATGCTGCTGTCGGGGCTGCCGGCCTTTCTCGTGATGCCGATCCTGCCGCGCCTGCTCGGCAAGGTCGATTTCCGCATCCTCGTGATCTCGGGGCTGCTGCTGTTCTGCCTGAGCTGCATGCTCGACATCAGCCTGACCGCGCAGAGCGTCGGCCACGACTTCGTGTGGTCGCAACTGATCCGCGGCGTCGCGCAGATGCTCGCGATGATGCCGCTCAACCAGGCATCGATGGCGGCCGTCGCGCGCGAGGACTCGGGCGACGCGGCCGGGCTCTACAACATGGCGCGCAACCTCGGCGGTTCGATCGGCCTCGCGATCATCGGCACCGTGATCGACCGGCGCACGACCTACCATACAGCCATGCTCCGCGAATCGGTGACCGCCAACTCGCTGATCGGACAGGACCGGCTGTCCGCCTATGCGGCCAACTGGTTCTCGCACACCGGCGACCTCGCGTATTCGAACCTGCGCGCGCTCGGACAACTGGCGCAGCAGATCCAGATCCAGGCCGTCGTGATGACCTACTCCGAAACCTTTTATCTGCTGGGCCTCGCGCTGCTCGCCTGCGTGCCGCTCGCGCTGCTGCTGAGAACGCCGCGCGGGCCGCAACCGATGTCGTCCGGCCATTGAACCGTCTTACGCGATGAAACCCTTCTTCCCGCCCCGCCGCCCCGCACTCACGCTGTGCGCGGCCGCGTGCCTGCTCGCCGGCTGCACGGTCGGCCCCGACTATCGCGGCGCACCCGCCGCCCCCGATGCGCCGACGTTCGTGCGTGCGCCCGCCACCGGCGTCGACACCGCCGCGCCCGCCCCGAGCGCGTGGTGGCGCGCGCTGAACGACCGCCAGCTCGACGAGCTGATCACCGCCGCGCTCGTCTTCAACCCCGATCTGCACGCGGCCCAGGCACGCTTGCGTGCATCGCGTGCACAGCTCTCGCAACAGCGTGCGGCCCAGTTGCCGAAAGCGTCGGCCACCGCCGCGGCCGTCCGCATGCGCGAACCCGATATCAGCGCGCTCGGTTCGCTGCTGCCGTCGAACGGCTCGAACCCGTCGGGCGGCACGTCGCCGTCGCTGGGCGGCTCGGGCCCGCTGCAGCTCTATTCGGCGGGCTTCGACGCAACCTGGGAAATCGACCTGTTCGGCGGTACGCGCCGCGCGGTCGAAGCCGCGTCCGCACAGGCCGAAGCAGTGGATGCCGACCTCGCCGATACACAGGTGTCGATCGCAGCCGAAGTCGCCAATGCGTACGTCGACCTGCGCGACCAGCAGCAGCGGCTTGCGCTGTCGCGGCAAACCGCCGGGTTGCAGCAGAAGATGCTCGAACTCACGCAGCAGCGCCGCGCGCGCGGCGTCGCGGCCGATGCGGACATCGAACGCCTGACGACGCAGGTCGAGAACACGCGCGCGTCGCTGATCCCGCTCGACGCGCAGGTGACGGAGTCGCTCGACCGGCTCGCGATCCTGACGGGCCGCGCGCCCGGCGCGCTCGATGCCGCGCTGTCGAGCGCGGATGTGCCGCTGCCGACGCTGCCCGGCAACGTCGCGATCGGCGATCCGGCCACGCTGCTCAAGCAACGCCCCGACATTCGCGCGGCCGAGCGCCGGCTCGCGTCGAGCAATGCGCAGATCGGCGAGCATGTGGCCGACTATTTCCCGAAGGTGACGCTGCTCGGCGATCTCGGCTTCAGCGCGGCGGACCCGGGGCACCTGTTCCGCAAGCAGAATTTCACGTGGGTCGGTGCGCCGTACCTGCAATGGAACATCCTCGACTTCGGTCGCACGCGCGGCGCGGTACGGGCAGCCGAAGCGTCGCGCGACGAAGCGGAAGCGAATTATCAGAAGGCCGTGCTCGGCGCATTACAGGATGCCAACACCGCATTGCAGCGCTATGGACACCAGCGCGAGCACGTCGTCGCCTTGACGAAGGTGCAGACATCGGCCGTGCATTCGCGCTCGCTGATGGACGAGCGCTATCGTGCGGGCGTCGCGTCGATGATCGACCTGCTCGATACGCAACGCGAAGCGCTGTCCGCGCAGCAGAACGTGATTGCAGGGCAAGCCGAACTGATCAAGGACTACGTGTCGGTGCAGAAGAGCCTTGGGCTCGGCTGGCAGGCAAACGCAGGGTGACGGCGCCAGCGCGCGTGACGCACGGTCGCCGCATCACGCGCGCCGCAACAACCCATTGCGCGCGCAACAATACCGGTTCGGTTCGTCCGCAACGAGCGGGCCCGCGCCGCTTCGACACCGCGGCTATCGAAAACATATCGAATATCAATTAGCCAATCATCTGACGATATCTTCTAATTCAGTCGGCTTCCCCACCACCGATCGGATTCAAGGAGTTCCATCGTCATGTCCTCATCCTCTCATCGTGCGCTGCGGCACGCAGTCGCCGCGATCTGCGTTGCCCTCTCCGCTTCCCCGTATGCCGCCGAACTCACGCGCGACACGGGCGCGCCCGTCGGCGACAACCAGAATTCGCAGACGGCCGGCCCCGCCGGCCCCGTGCTGCTGCAGGACTCCGCGCTCATCGAGAAACTGCAGCGCTTCGATCGCGAGCGCATTCCGGAACGCGTCGTGCATGCGCGCGGCACCGGGGCATTCGGCGAGTTCGTGCCGAGCGCCGACATCTCCGACCTGACGAAAGCGAAAGTCTTCACGCCCGGCACCCGCACGCCGGTGTTCGTGCGCTTCTCGACCGTGATGGGTTATCGCGGCTCGCCCGAACAGGCACGCGATCCGCGCGGCTTCGCGGTGAAGTTCTATACGCAGCAGGGCAACTGGGACATGGTCGGCATCAACTGGCCCGTGTTCTTCATTCGCGACGGCATCAAGTTCCCCGACTTCGTTCACGCGAACAAGCCGAGCGCCGTGACCGGCGTGCAGGACCCGAACCTCGCGTTCGACTTCTTCGCCCATACGCCCGAAGCGACCCACATGCTGACGATGCTGTACTCGGATGCCGGGATGCCCGACTCGTACCGCCGCATGGACGGCTTCGCGGTGCATGCGTTCAAGTTCGTCAATGCGCAGGGCGACGTGCACTACGTGAAGTTCCACTGGAAGAGCCAGCAAGGCGTGCACGGCCTACGTCCGCAAGAGATCGCCGCGTCGATCGGGCACGACTGGAACATGATGACGAACGACCTGTACGGCGCGCTGAAGCAAGGCGATTTCCCGAAGTGGGATCTGTACGTGCAGGTGCTCACGCCGAAGGACCTGAACCGCTTCGACTTCGACGCGCTGGACGATACGAAGGTGTGGACCGGCGTACCTGAACGCAAGATCGGCACGATGACGCTCAATCGCGTGCCCGACAACTACTTCCAGTCAACCGAGGAATCGGCGTTCGCGCCGTCGCGGCTCGTGCCGGGCATCGAGCCGTCCGAAGACCGGATGCTGCAGGATCGCCTGTTCGCGTATGCCGACACGCAGATGTACCGCCTCGGCGCGAACTACATGGACCTGCCGATCAACCGCCCCGTCGTGCCGGTGGTCAACAACAACCAGGACGGCAAGATGAACTTCGGCGATCGCAAGGGCGAGGTGAACTACGAGCCGTCGACGCTGAACGAGCTTGCGCAGGATCCGCAGTACAAGTCGGTCCGCACGCCGCTCAGCGGCACGACGCAACAGGAAGCGATCCACAAGAAGCTGTTGTTCCGTCAAGCCGGCGAGTACTACCGCAGCCTGTCGCAGCAGGACAAGGACGACCTCGTCACCGCGCTGTCCGGCGATCTCGGCCAGGCGAAGAACGCGCATAACCAGTACGCGATGCTGTCGTACTTCTACAAGGCCGATGCCGACTACGGCACGCGGCTCGCGCAGGCCGTTCACGCGAACGTTCAGCAGGTGCAGTCGCTTGCGGCGAAACTGAGCGACAACTGATCGCGCGACGCCGGTCGCAGCCTGGCGTGCGCGGGAGCGCCGCGCACGCCGGCCCGATTTCTTCATCAGGACACCCTCATGCGATCAGAACGTTTCACCCATGCGGTTCGCGTGGCGACGACGGCGCTGGCGCTGGCCGCGATCGCCGGCTGCGCGCATCTGCCCGACCAGCCGGCGTACGGCAAGGCCGATCCCGCCGCACTGCGCCGCTATGACGGCGACTGGTTCGACGCCGCCCGCGTCGGCCGCGTCGACATCCTGCGCGCGTTGCACGACGCCGGGTATCCCGTCGACACCACCGACAGCCGCGGCTTTACGGCCGTGATACTCGCGTCGTACGACGGCCAGCCCGCCGCACTCGACTACCTGTTGTCGGCCGGCGCCAACGCGTGCATCGGCGATCGACACGGCAATACGGCGCTGATGGGTGCGCTCTTCAAGAACGAACCCGACATCGCCCGCCGCCTGATCGACACGCGCTGCCCGATCGACCAGACGAACGGCGCCGGCGAAACCGCACTGGGATTCGCGACGCTGTTCAATCGCTTCGAACTGATTCCGCTGCTCGTCGCGCACGGCGCGAATCCGAACCATGTCGACCGGCGCGGCCAGTCGCTGCTGCAGCTCGCGCTGACGCACGACAACACCGATGCCGCGGATGCGCTGCGGCAAGCCGGTGCCAGACCGTAGCGCGACTACGCGTCAACCGTCTGAACCATGCGAGCGCACCGTGCTATGGTGCCGTTGGTTTCATCGCACGGAGACAGGAAAATGCTGAATCGCTTCGCCATTGTTCTGGTTGCCGCCGGCGCGGCAACCAGCCTCGCGGCAACGGCCGCGGGCATCCAACCGGACAGCGCCAATGCGTATCGCCAGCTGCGCACGCGGCTCTTCGCGGGCGTGACGGTCACCGCGATCTTCTCGCCGAACCAGTGCCAGAACGCGCAGCAAGCCGCAACCCGGGCACCCGTACCCACCGTATCAGGCGGTTTCGCGATACGCGATTTCATGGAAATCGGCGGCAATACGCTCGCGTTCGCCAACCAGCACCTGACCGTCCAGCCGAGCGGCGCGACGGTGCTCGAGCTGATCCAGTATCGCGTGATGCAGGACGAAAGCGCGACGGTAACGGTGCGCTCGCTTTCGCCCACGACGTACCAGCCCGTCGCGCCGGCCCAGGTGTTCCAGTGCACGCTCGGCGACGGCCTTCGTTTCGCCAATGCCTGGCGGGATCGCGACTGACGCGGGGAATGCGTAGCAAATGCGAGAATTCGTTTAAAAACAGCAGGAGTACTACGAAATTTGGATAGCGCACGGATAGGAGGAGCGATTCGTGCGCGGCCTTTCAACACGTCGATAACGATCGTCATCTTCGCGGCCGGCGCGAGTTGCGCCAGTTCGAGGTTGTCGCCGGGCACCGCATTCAGCAGCATCCGCTCGCGCCCCGCCGCCTGCACGACATCCAGCCGCCGCGGGCCCGGCAGCCTTGTCGTCGCGAGCCGGTGCAGCCGCGCCTCCTCGCCACTCCATTCGCCCAGCGCCCCCGCCGGTTCGTTCTTCACGAACCGGCGCAAGCCATCGCGCGCATCGAGCCCGAACACCGCGGCGTCCGACTGGCCGTCAGACTGCCGTGTCTTTCGGCTGACGGCCAGCGTAGCTCGCCAGGCCGCGATCGCTCCTCGTTGACTGCGTCAACGTGCGGATTGCCGGCACCACCGCACGCAGGATACCGCCCCGCCCCCATTCGTTCGACCGTCGCGACGCACGCCCCCTCTTTTCGGTTCCTTTCGCCGGCTCCATCGAATCTCCATCTTTCCGCATAAAAGACGCCAACTAATCCACGCACACTCCGCTCCGTCAAAGCAGGCAATGGACTGCCTGCATTTCCTGGAGTCGCCATGAAGAATCAGAAACGATGCTGCTACAGCGCGGTATGCGCGCTGGCGGCGGCAGTACTGGCGGGGTGCGGACCCGCCGAACAGCAGGCCGCCGCACCGGCCATCCCGGTTGCGGCGATGACACTCGCGGCCGCGCCCCTCGACGTGAGCGAAGACCTGCCGGGCCGCGTCGCGGCCGTGCGGATCGCCGAGATCCGCCCGCAGGTCAGCGGCATCGTCCAGCGCCGGCTGTTCGAACAAGGCACCGAGGTGCGCGCGGGCCAGCCGCTGTTCCAGATCAATCCGGCGCCGTTCAAGGCCGACATGGACACGGCCGCCGCGTCGCTGCAGCGCGCGCAGGCCGCGCTCGAACGCGCGAAGGTGCAGACCGCGCGCTTCAAGCCGCTCGTCGAGGCCGATGCGATCAGCCGCCAGGTGTACGACGACGCCGTGTCGCAACGCGACCAGGCCGCCGCCGACGTCGCGCAGGCCCGCGCGACGCTCGCGCGCCGCCAGCTCGACCTGAAATTCGCCACCGTGGAGGCGCCGATCGCCGGCCGCATCGACCAGGCGCTCGTGACCGAAGGCGCGCTGGTGTCGAGCACCGACAGCCAGCCGATGGCGCGCATCCAGCAGATCGACCAGGTCTACGTCGACGTGCGCCAGCCGGCCGCGTCGCTCGAATCGCTGCGCGGCGCGCTTGCCGCGCAGCCGGGCGCGACCGGCAACGGCCTGCCGGTCGACGTGCTGCGCGACGACGACACGCGCTTCGACGTGAAGGGACGCATGCTGTTCTCGGGCGTCAACGTCGATCCGGGCACCGGCGACGTGCTGCTGCGCGTGCTGGTCGACAACCCGAAACGCCAGCTGCTGCCGGGCATGTACGTGCGTGCCCGCATTCCGCGCGCGCACTACGCCAGCGCGGTGATGGTGCCGCAACAGGCGGTCGTGCGCGCGGGCGGCAAGCCGCAGGTGTGGGTGCTCGACGCGAAGGGCACCGCGCATCTGCAGGCCGTCGAGGTCGGCGAGCTGACGAACCGCAGCTACCGCATCAAGTCGGGCCTGCAGGCCGGCCAGAAGATCGTCGTCGAAGGCATGGAACGCCTGATCGACGGCGCGCCGGCCGCCGCGATCGACTGGAAGTCGCCCGACGCGGCCACCACCGCGTCCGCGCACTGAGTCACGAGGAGCCACCAGTCATGGCTGAATTCTTTATCCGACGCCCGGTGTTCGCGTGGGTGATCGCGCTCTTCATCATCCTGACGGGGCTGATCGCGATCCCGCAACTGCCGGTCGCGCGCTACCCGTCGGTCGCGCCGCCGTCCGTCACGATCACCGCGAACTACCCGGGCGCCACGCCGCAGACGATGAACGACGGCGTGCTGAGCCTCATCGAACGCGAACTGTCCGGCGTCAGGAACCTGCTCTACTTCGAATCGTCGGCCGATACGTCCGGCTCCGCGCAGATCACCGTGACGTTCAAGCCCGGTACCAACCCGGAGATGGCGCAGGTCGACGTGCAGAACAAGATCAAGTCGGTCGAGCCGCGCCTGCCGGCGGCCGTGCGCCAGAACGGGCTGATCGTCGAATCGGCGTCGTCCGGCTTCCTGATGCTGATCGGCCTGCGCTCCGACAACGGCCGCTTCGACGAAGGAGCGCTCGCCGACTACATGGCGCGCAGCGTGTCCGAGGAACTGCGGCGAATCGACGGCGTCGGGCGGGTGCTGCAGTTCGGCTCCGAACGCGCGATGCGCATCTGGGTCGATCCGCAGAAGCTGATCAATTTCGGCCTGTCGATGAGCGACCTGACGACCGCGATCGGCCAGCAGAACGTGCAGATCGCGCCGGGCAGCCTCGGTGCGCTGCCCGCGCTGCCGGGCCAGCGCGTGACCGTGCCGCTCACCGCGCAGGGCCAGCTCACGACGCCGGAGGAGTTCGCGAAGGTCGTGCTGCGCGCGAACGCGGACGGCTCGAAAGTCGTGCTCGGCGACGTCGCACGCATCGAACTCGGCTCGCAGAACTACACGTTCGTGAGCCGCGAGAACAACAAGCCGGCCACCCTCGCCGGCGTGCAGCTCGCACCGGGCGCCAACGCGGTGAAGACCGCGGACGCGATCCGCGCGCGCATGGCCGAACTGAGCAAGTCGATGCCGTCCGGCATGACCTACTCGATTCCGCTCGACACGTCGCCGTTCGTGAAGATCTCGATCGAGAAGGTGCTGCACACGCTGCTCGAAGCGATGGTGCTCGTGTTCCTCGTGATGTACCTGTTCCTGCAGAACGTGCGCTATACGCTGATTCCGGCCATCGTCGCGCCGGTCGCGATGCTCGGCACGTTCACGGTGATGCTGATGACCGGCTTCTCGATCAACGTGCTGACGATGTTCGGCATGGTGCTCGCGATCGGCATCATCGTCGACGATGCGATCGTCGTCGTCGAGAACGTCGAGCGCCTGATGGCCGAGGAAGGACTGTCGCCGAAGGACGCGACCTCGAAGGCGATGAAGGAAATCACCGGCGCGATCATCGGCGTCACGCTGGTGCTGACCGCGGTGTTCCTGCCGATGGCGATGGCGAGCGGCTCGGTCGGCGTGATCTACCAGCAGTTCACGATGTCGATGGCCGTGTCGATCCTGTTCTCGGCACTGCTGGCGCTGACGCTCACGCCGGCCCTGTGCGCGACGATGCTCAAGCCGCTCGAACCGGGCCATCACGAGAAACGCGGCTTCTTCGGCTGGTTCAACCGCCGCTTCGATCGCCTGACGAAATGGTACGAGACGCGCGTCGGCCGCCTGGTCGGCCGCACGGGCCGGGTGATGCTGGTGTTCGTCGCGATCTCCGGCGCCCTGGTGTTCGGCTTCCGCAGCCTGCCGTCGTCGTTCCTGCCGGACGAGGACCAGGGTTACTTCATCACCAGCTTTCTGCTGCCCGCGGACGCTACCGCCGAACGTACGCACGACGTGGTCGAGACGCTGGAGAAGCATCTTGCCTCGCGTCCGGCAATCCAGTCGAGCATTTCCGTGATCGGCTACGGCTTCTCGGGGCAAGGTCCGAACGCGGCGATCAACTGGTCCGTGATGAAGGACTGGAAGAACCGGGGCGGCGCGTCGACCCTCGAGGAAGGCATGCTCGCGCAGCAAGCGATGGCCGGCGTGACCGAAGGCACGGTGATGAGCCTGCTGCCGCCGGCGATCGACGAACTCGGCAACAGCTCCGGCTTCTCGATGCGTCTGGAAGACCGTGCCAACCAGGGCGCGGCGGCGCTCAAGGCGGCGGAAGTCAAGCTGCTCGAACTCGCCGCGCAAAGCAAGGTCGTGGCGGGCGTGTACCCGGACAGCCTTCCTGCCGGCACGAGCATCCGCCTCGAAATCGACCGTGCGAAGGCGCAAGCGCTCGGCGTGTCGTTCACGACGCTCAGCGACACGCTGTCGACCGCGATGGGTTCGACCTACGTGAACGACTTCCCGAACGCGGGCCGCATGCAGCAGGTGATCATCCAGGCCGACGCGCCGGCGCGCATGCAGATCGACAACGTGATGAAGCTGTACGTGCGCAACGCGGCCGGCGGCATGGTGCCGCTGTCCGAAGTGGTTCGCCCGGTATGGGCCGAGACGCCGCTGCAGATGGTGCGCTTCAAGGGCTACCCGTCCGCGCGGATCTCGGGCAACGCCGCACCGGGCCAGTCGAGCGGCGCGGCCATGGCCGAGATGGAGCGTCTCGCCGCGCAACTGCCGCCGGGCTTCGCGGTCGAGTGGACCGGCCAGTCGCTGCAGGAACGCCAGTCGGCGTCGCAGGCGCCGATGCTGATGGTGCTGTCGATGATCGTCGTGTTCCTCGTGCTCGCCGCGCTGTACGAAAGCTGGTCGATCCCGCTGTCGGTGATGCTGGTGGTGCCGCTCGGCCTGATCGGCGCGATCGGGGCGGTGCTGCTGCGCGGCCTGCCGAACGACGTGTTCTTCAAGGTCGGGATGATCACCGTGATCGGCTTGTCCGCGAAGAACGCCATCCTGATCGTCGAATTCGCGAAGCAGCTGCGCGAGGAAGGCAAGGGGCTCGTCGAAGCGGCCGTGCAGGCGTCGAAGCTGCGCCTGCGCCCGATCCTGATGACCTCGCTCGCGTTCGGCCTCGGTGTCGTGCCGCTGACGATCGCGACCGGTGCCAGCGCCGAAACGCAGCACGCGATCGGTACCGGTGTGTTCGGCGGCATGGTGACCGCCACGGTGCTGGCCATTTTCTTCGTCCCTGTTTTCTTTGTGTTCGTGACGAGCATCCAGGAGCGCATCGGCGCATGGCGGGCTTCCCGCAAGCAGCCGGCCGCCCCGACTCACGGACAGGAAGGTTGATGCCATGCGATTGCTCATTCTCCCCCTCGTCCTCGCCCTGTCGGCCTGCTCGCTCGCGCCGACGCTGGTCAAGCCCTCGATGCCGGTGCCGACGGCCTACACGGCCGCCGCGGCCGCCGACCTCCAGGCCAACGCCGCCGATCTCGGCTGGCGCACGATGTTCGGCGATCGCCGCCTGCAGCGGCTGATCGAGCTCGCGCTCGAGAACAACCGCGACCTGCGCGTCGCGGCGCTGAACGTCGAGGCCGCCGAAGCGCAGTACGGCATCCAGCGCTCCGCGCGCCTGCCGTCGATCGGCGCCGGCGCGAGCTTCACGCGCCAGCGTACGTCGGACGACACGCAGTCGAGTCCGCCGCTGTTCGGCACGACGCAGAACCAGTACGGCGTGAACGTCGGCATCAGCGCGTTCGAGATCGACCTGTTCGGTCGCGTGAAGTCGCAGTCGGATGCGGCGTTTGCGCGCTACCTCGCAACCGATCATGGCCGCCGCGCGGTGCAGATCTCGCTGGTCGGCGGCGTCGCGGACGCGTACTTCGCGGAACGCCTCGCGCAGGAGCAACGCCAGTTGTCCGAGCGCACCCTCGCCGACTGGCGACAGTCGCTCGACCTCGCGCGCCGCCTGAAGGATGCGCATCAGGCGAGCGGCGTCGACATCGCACAGGCCGAAGGCCAGGTCGCGAGCGCCACGGCCGATCTCGAAGCGCGCACGCGCGCCGTCGAGCAGGCACGCAACGCATTGCGCCTGCTGGTCGGCACCGATCTGCCGAAGGATCTGCCGGAGCCGGTGCCGCTTCAGCAGCAACCGGTGATGACGCAACTGCCGGCCGGTCTGCCGTCCGAACTGCTGTTCCGTCGTCCTGATATCCAGCAAGCCGAACAGAATCTCGTCGCCGCCAATGCCGATATCGGCGCCGCACGCGCAGCGTTCTTCCCGCGCCTGTCGCTGACGTCGTCGATCGGCTTCCTCAGCCCGGCGATGGGCAGCCTGTTCGACGGCGGACAACGCACGTGGAGCTTCGCGCCGCAGGTCACGGTGCCGATCTTCCAGGGCGGGCGCCTGCGCGCCGAGCTGCGTCTCGCGGAAGTGCGCAAGTCGAGTGCCGTCGCCGAGTACGAACGCTCGATCCAGACCGCGTTCCGCGAAGTAGCCGACGGTATCGCCGGGCGCGAGACCTTCGGACGGCAGATCGACGCGCAGACGCGCGTGGTCGGCTCGGCCGAGCGCCGCACCGACCTGTCGAACCTGCGCTATCGCGCGGGTGTCGAGGGGCGGCTGGAACTGCTCGATTCGCAGCGGCAGCTCTACTCGGCACGGCAGGCGCTGCTCGACCTGCGTCGCAGCGAGCTCGGCAACGCCGTTGCACTGTACAAGGCGCTCGGCGGCGGCCTGACGGACAAGGACGTCGCACCGTCGCCGAGCGTGGTGCAGAACTGAACGAACGGCGCCGCCCCACCCCGCGCGGCAGCGGGACGGAACGGCGCGATCCGGCCCGGCAACGGGCTGCCCCGATTGTTCGACATCGCACGGCGAACCCCATGACGAATTCCCTGATACTGATTGCAGAAGACGAACCCGATATCTCCGACATCCTCGATGCATACCTGACGCACGACGGCTTTCGCACCTACCGCGTCGCCGACGGGCAAGCGGTGCTCGACGTACAGCCGCACCTGAAGCCCGACCTGATCCTGCTCGACGTGAAGATGCCGCGGGAAAACGGCTGGAACGTGCTCACCGAGCTGCGGCGGCGCGGCAACACGCCCGTCGTCGTCCTCACCGCGTTCGACCGCGACCTCGACCGGCTGCAGGCGCTGCACGCCGGCGCGGACGACTACATCGTCAAGCCGTTCAACCCGGCCGAAGTCGTCGCGCGGCTGCGCGCGATCCTGCGCCGGTCGGCCGCGCCACCGGCGGCGCTCATGTTGCGCGTCGGCAACCTGGAGATCGACACCGACAGCTATCTGGCCCGCGTGCGGACGGATTCCGCCGAGATACCGATCACGCTGACGCTGACGGAATTCCGGCTGCTCGCTCACATGGCGCGATCGCCGAGCCGCGTGTTCACGCGCGGCGAACTGCTCGATGCGTGCATGGCCGACGTGAGCGCGCTGGAGCGCACGGTCGACAGCCACATCTGCCGGCTGCGCAAGAAGCTCGAACAGGCCGGCGCACCGGGCATGCCCGAAGTGATGCGCGGTGTCGGCTACCGGCTGCGGGGCCTGCAGTGACGTTGCCGGCGAAGCCCGGCCGGCAAATCGGACAGGCGATCGGCCTGGGCGCAATCGTCGCCGTGCTGACCGCCTGCACCGTTGCCTTCCTGCTTTACGCGTCGCGTCGCGTCACCCGGCGGCATTTCCGCACGATGCAGCGGGCGGCACGATGATCGGCAGCGCGTCCACTTACCTGATGCTCGCGACGGTGCTGTTCGTGTGCCTGCTGGCCGCCGCGTTCGACCTGTTCCGGCAGATGCGCCGTACGCTCGCGGCACTCGACGCGATGGCCGCCGACACCGCCCGCATCGCCGCCGGCGACCGGTCGGCGCGTGCGATTTCCCGCGACGGCTGCATGTCCGGCCTGCCGCGCTTCATCGAGGACTTCAATGCGATGACCCATCAACTGAAACATCTCCGGGCACTCGAAACCCGGCTCGAAGCCATCAAGGGGCTCGTCGACGAAGCCGACGCATCGTCAAGCGACACGCTGCTTCACCATGTCGACGACCTGTTCCGGTTCGTCGACGACCTTCAGGTTGCCGAACGACCGGAGGGGTTGACACTCGACCTGTGCTCGACGGCGCTCGACCGCGAAATCGTCGGTGCCATCGATTCGGTCCGCAAAGCGTTTCGAGAAGCGGGGTTCGTCATCGACCTGACGACCGACGCAACCGTCGTGACCTGCGACGGCGCGCGCATCCGGCAGGCCGTTCTCGCGCTGCTCGACGACATGCGGTGCCATTCCGCGCCGGCCACGCTGAAGCTCTTCGTCGAAGACCGCGCCGCGGGCGCCGTCGTCCGGATCGAAGACGAAGGTTCGCGACGATTCGCCGAATCCGGGCTCGGCGTGTTCGTCGCGCGCGCGATCGTCCAGGCGCACGGCGGGCAGTTGCGCCATCTCGCCTCGCCCCGCGGCAATGCCGTTCTCGAATTCGACCTCCCGCGGCACCCGCCGGCCATTCGAGCATTTCCTCGATAGCAACCGGCCATTACGAAACGAATCGGAAATGATCGACGAATCGATTCCGGCATTACCTTTCTTGCCGGCTTCGATCATTACAAAATGCCGTCGATCTTTTCAAAATCATTGCGCTTTATTCGGTTTAATTTTGTTTCATATAATCAAAAAAAGTTTGACACTGCGCTTTCGTTCTTGATAACTTCCGATGCAAGCAATCTGACGGATTGCTCACCACGCAATCGATTCCGCTCTACGTTTTTTCGCTTCCGCCGCACCGCAGTGCTCGCCGCCGGCTGATTTTCTCGCACACCGGCGCATGCAATATCCCGATGCATCTCATTGGACGGCTGTCATCCGGCAGCGGGCCGAAGGATCGAATCAAATGAGCAGGACAACGAAACTGTTGCTCTAGCAATCCCGCCCGCATCCAGTCCGGCGCGGCTGCCTCGCAGCGCGACGCAGCCCTCCCGTTATCGCGTTTTCCGTATTTCGCCCCCGGAGCAAACCCATCTCTCCGGATCGGGTGAAAGGCCCTGTCGCGTCCGTGCCATCCGCACGCATGCGGCAGCAAGCGGCGGTGCACGATCCGCACCGCTGTCGACCGTTGTTGTTCGTGCCGTTCGATGTTCAACCGGAGGGGTAATTCAAATGAATCAGGTTGCAGACAAGAAACACAAGCACATTCGCATCGTCAAGCTCGCACTCGCCGCCGCGGCATTTGCTTCGTTCGGCATGGCGACCGCCCATGCCGCACCGGCGGCAGGCTGGACGGAAACCCGCACCAAGGGATTCCTGCCGCTCGTGCAGCAGAGCGAAGCCGGTACCGCCGGCGCGCCCGCCGCGAGCACGGCCGCCGCTGCCGCCTCGGCCATCGAGATGGCGCCCGGCGAATCGGTCGACATCGTGCTCGGCTTGAACCTGCGCAACGAGGCGCAACTCGACCAGTACCTGCGCGATCTGCATACGCCCGGCTCGCCGCACTACAGGCAGTTCCTCACGCCGGCGCAGTTCGCCGCGCAATATGCGCCGACCGACCAGCAGGTCGCGTCCGTCGTCGCGCACCTGCGCAAGGAAGGTTTCGTGAACATCGTGGTCGCGCCGAACCGCCTGCTGGTATCCGCGTCCGGCACCGCGGCGACCGTCAAGTCCGCATTCCGCACGACGCTCAAGCGCTTCACGCGCAACGGCCGCAGCGTCTATGCGAATACCGATGCCGCGCAAGTGCCGAACGCGATCGGCAACATCGTGGGTGCGGTGCTCGGGCTGCAGAACGTCGAGCTGATGCATACCGGTGCGGGCAGCAAGCCGCAAGGCAACACCAGCAACCTGACGATTCCGGCCGGCGCGTCGGCGGTGCCGCACAACCCGACCGAGTTCTCGTCGATCTACGGCGGCGACGGCGTGCCGAACGCGTCGCAAACCACCGTCGGCGTCATCTCCGAAGGCGACCTGTCGCAGACGGTGAGCGACCTCAATACGTTCGCGGCGAACAACGGCCTCGGCACGATCGCAAGCGCCATCGTGAAGACCGGCCCGTCCGGCAGTTCGTACACCGACACCGACGGCACCGTCGAATGGAACCTCGACAGCCAGTCGATCGTCGGCTCGGCAGGCGGTGCCGTGAAGCAGGTCGTGTTCTACGTGGCGCCGTCGATGACGCTCACCGCGATCACCGCCGCCTACAACAAGGCCGTGACCGACAACGTCGCGAAGGTGATCAACGTGTCGCTCGGCGTGTGCGAATCGTCCGCCAACAGCACGGGCTCGCAGGCCACCGACGACACCATCTTCAAACAGGCGGTCGCGCAGGGGCAGACCTTCTCCGTGTCGGCCGGCGACCACGGCGCGTACGAATGCGCGAGCGGCACGCCGTCGCGCTCGACCTACACGGTGAGCGAACCGGCCACGTCGCCGTACGTGATCGCGGTAGGCGGCACGACGCTGTTCACGAATACGTCGACCAACGCGTACAACAGCGAGATCGTCTGGAACGATCCGAGCTGGCAGCCGGGCACGGTGTGGTCGACGGGCGGCGGGTACAGCAAGTACGAGGCCGCGCCGACGTGGCAGTCGTCGACCCTGACCGGCTCGACCAAGCGCGCGCTGCCCGACGTCGGCTTCGACGCCGACCTGCGCACCGGCGCGATTCTCGTCGTGAACGGCCAGACCTCCGACACGCTGTGGGGCTCGGGCTACCTGAACAACGAAGGCGGCACGAGCCTCGCCGCGCCGATCTTCACGGGCATCTGGGCGCGGCTGCAGTCGGCCAACAACAATGCGCTCGGCTTCCCCGCGTCGAGCATCTACAAGTACTTCCCGTCCAACGCGGCGTTGCTGCACGACGTCACGTCCGGCAACAACGGCAGCGGCACGTACGGCTACAAGGCGAAGGCCGGCTGGGACGCGACGACGGGCTTCGGCAGCGTGAACATCTCGAAGCTGAATACATTCATCCAGAGCACGTCGGACTTCGCACGCTGATGCGCCGATGACCGACGCGGTTCCGCGTGCGCGTCGTTACGCGCGCCCGGGACCGCACGCAACCGCGTAAAAGCCCGCGACAGGTGCAAGCCGTCGCGGGTTTTCTGCATTCCGCGTCAGCTCGCGAAGCAGCATCGGGCGTGACGATACGCGCGCCGACCTTGCAATCGTTGCGCCAGCAACTTTCAGGTTCCTTACCCGCCGGGTGCCCGCCCGCTTACGGACCGCAAGGTACACACTGTTACACAACGCTCCGACAACTTCCGCGCGTGTCGTGCGTTTAACCGAATATGACGATTCGTCGCGGGACTTCCATCATGCGAACACGATCTTGCCGCCTGCGCCGGCCGCTGCCGCCGGCGCAGGCGCGGACGATCGCGGCACGGTGCTCAAGCCGATCGCGCAGCCCGCGTGCCTGCCAACGCTGCCTCCACACCGAACGGACAACAACATGAACAACACACGTGCACACCGCCCCGTCAGGACGTTGATCGCTTCGTCCCTCATCGTGTCGCTGCTCGGCCTGTCGGCCTGCAACAAGAACGGCGACGGCAGCCCCGCCGCACCGGCGAGCGACGCGAGCGCGGCGGCGGCCGCGCAGCCGGCCTCGACACCCGTTGCCTACACGCCGCCGAGCGCCGACCAGCTCTACCAGATGGTCGCGCCGATCGCGCTGTTCCCCGACAAGCTCGTCGCGCTGGTGCTGGCGGGTGCGACGTATCCGGACCAGGTGAGCGCCGCGAACAATTGGGTCACGCAGAATCCGGCATTGAAGGGGCAGGCACTCGCGGCCGCCGCCGATGCGCAGCCGTGGGACCCGTCCGTCAAGGCGCTGACCGCCTTCCCCGCGGTGCTGTCGCAGATGGCGTCAAACCCGGTCTGGACCACGTCGCTCGGCCAGGCGTACTACAACGATCCGACCGACGTGATGAACGCGATCCAGGTGATGCGCCAGCGCGCCCAGACGTCCGGCCATCTCCGCTCGGGCGGCCAGATACGCGTCACGCAAGTCGCGCGGGCCGCGCCGACCGGCTATACGCCGGCCACCGACGCGCCCGTGGGGTACGCCGGGCGGGCGATCGTGCCGCCGCCCGGGCAGGCAATCGAGATCGAGCCCGCGCAGCCGGATGTCGTGTACGTGCCGTCGTACAATCCGACCGTCGTCTACGGCGAGCCGGTATCGGCCTACCCCGGCTACGTTTACCGGCCGCCCGCATACAGCACCGGCGAAGTCGTGGCGGCCAGCGTGATCACGTTCGGCGTCGGCATCGCCGTCGGCGCCGCGATCTTCGGACACCACGACTGGGGCTGGCATGCGTGGGGCGTGAACTGGGGGGCACCGCATCCGGAAGGCCCAAGGTGGAACGGCGGGTGGCAGCGCCCGGCCGTGGTGTACAACCACACCACGTACGTGACGAAGTCGACCACCGTGATCAACAACATCACCAACATCCGCAACACGCGCATCACGAACAACTACGGCGGCAACGTCACCACCAACAACACGACGATCGAACGCAATGCCGCACAGCCGGGTGCCGAACCGATGCGCGGACAGGCCATGGCGCCGCGCGCGGGCGCAGCGCCGATGACGATGCCGCATTTTGGCGCGAACGACGCGCGCCCCGGCACGCGACCCGCGCCAGAAGCATTCGCGCAAAACCGTGCGAATGCGCCACATGCCGTGGCACCGGCGCAGCATCCGTCCGGCACGACGCACAACGAGCGGCAGCAGGCGATGCAACAGGAGCGTGCAGCCGCGCAGGAAAATCATGCGGCAGCACAGCAACAACAACGCGAGGAAATGCAACAGCATAACGCGGCGCAGCAACGCGAAGCGCTGCAGCAACGCAACGAAGCGCAACAACAGGAACGCGCGCAGGCCCAGCAACGTAACGAAGCGCAGCAACAACACGCGGACGCCCAGCAACGCAACGAAGCGCAGCAGCAACGCGCGGATGCCCAGCAACGCAACGAGGCTCAGCAGCAGCAACGCAAGGAGATGCAGCCGCACGCCGAAGCGCCGCTGCAGGAACACGCGGCACCGCGCCCTCGGCAACCGGCAACCGAGCACGCGGCGGCGCCGCATCCGCACCCGCCCGAATCCCACCCGCAGCATGAGTCGCACGAGCATCATCCGGGGTAAGTCCCGCCGACGGTAGCGCGAATGCCGCGCTGCCGTCGGGCGATCCGCCGATCAATCGGCCCAGCTCCGCACGTAGTCCGGCACGGGCACGCCGCCGTCCGCATGCACCGGTGTGCCGAGCGCCGTCTTCAGCGGCAGTATTCCGGTCCACACCGCAAACGCCAGATCCTCGTCCTTGTCGGACGGCAGCGAATCGCTGATTTTCACCGCCGCTTCGTCCATCGCAATCCGCAGCACGCTGGTCGCATTGATTTCCTTCGAATTGCCCGGCCGCGCTTCATGCCTGCGGCCGGGCGCGATCTTGTCCATCAAGGCGTCCAGCGCCGCGCGTTTTTCCGCACCGTCCTCCACCGCGTCGAACCGCCCGTAGATCACCGCGGACCGGTAATTCATCGAATGGTTGAAGGCCGACTTCGCCAGCACGAGGCCGTCGAGCAACGTGATCGCGACCGAAGCCTGCACGCCCGCCGATAGCGCCTTGATCATCCGGCTGCCATTGGATCCATGAATATAAAGGTCGTCGCCCCGCCGCCAGTGCGCGGTCGGGATGCAGTGCGTGTGCTCGCCGTCGCCGAACGCGATATGGCAGACATAGGCCTCGTCCACGATGCGGTGGAGCATCGCGCGATCGTGACTGGCCAGCTCGGACAGGCGGCGAATGGTGGTCAGCGGCGAGGAAGAAATGGCGGTCATGATTTTCATATATTCGGATTGCGAAGTGAATCAAATCGGTATCGTGGGGCGTTGACGCCCGCATGTACGGCCGCCGGGCGCGTCGACAGCCGCGCGTCAAATCGATCACAATACGCGCGTGCAATACGCTCGACGATCGCAGGAACGCCCCGCGCGCCGGGGCACATCGCAAGAACGTGAACGATACGATGCGCGTGGCATCTTCAAAAGAACCAGCACAACGGAAATTTCTGGAACCAGCCCATGGATCTCGCGCTGCTCATCTCGTCGCGCTCCCGGCAGGACGGCACGACTCGACACAGCCAGCAGGAAGCGCTGTACCGGAGCCTGCGCGCACTGCTGCTCGACGGGCATCTTCCCCCCGGCACGCGGCTCGTATCGACGCGCGTGCTCGCGGCCGAGCTGGGCATTGCCCGTAATTCGGCGGTCTATGCGTACGAGCGCCTGGCGGAAGAAGGCTTCGTGGCCGCCACGCGCAACGGCACGATCACGCTATGGGACGGATGCGGCCGGGCAGGCGCCACGCATGACGACGGCTCGCCGGCAGTGCAACTGTCGGCGCGCGTGCACGGGCTGGAGAGCGCCGATCCCGAGCCCGAACGCATGCTGCCGTTCGTCCCCGGCCTCCCGTCACTGGACGAATTCCCGGTTGCGCAGTGGCGTCGTTGCATCGAGCGTGCGTGGAAAACCATCAAGCCCGCGCAGCTCGCGTATGGCCCGGTCGAAGGGCTGCCCGAACTCAGGCGCGCGGTGGCCGCCTACATCCGCGTGTCGCGCGGCGTGCGGTGCGACACAGGCCAGGTATTCATCACCGACGGCACGCAAGGCAGCCTCGAATTGTGCGCGCGCATGCTCGCGAATCCCGGCGAATACGGCTGGCTCGAGAACCCCTGCTACAACGGCGCCCGGACGGCCTTCCGGTCGACCGGCCTGAATCTCGTGCCGATCGAGGTCGATCACGAAGGGATGGCGCCCACCGACGAGCAGTGGCGTAACCAGCCGCCCCGGCTGATCTATACGACGCCCTCGCATCAATACCCGCTCGGCGCGCTGATGAGCCCGGAACGGCGTGCAACGCTCGTCGAGCATGCACGCGCGTGCGGGGCATGGATCATCGAGGACGACTACGACAGCGAATTCCGTCACGGCGGCCAGCCGCTGCCCGCGATACAGGGCCTGCATCCCGACGCGCCGGTCTGTTATCTCGGCACGTTCAGCAAGACGATGTTTCCGGCGCTTCGGCTCGGCTTCATGGTCGTGCCGCCAGCCCTCGTCGAGCACTTCACCCGGACGCTGCGCGAGCTCGTCCATCGCGGTCATTCGGCCGATCAGCTCGCGATGACCGAATTCATCGACACCGGCCTCTTTGCACGGCATCTGCGCACGATGAAGTCGCGTTATGCCGACCGGCGCAGCCGCCTCGAGTCGGCCCTCGCGCGCCACCTCCGCACCGTGTTGAGCGTGCGTGACAGCCCGGGCGGCATGCATCTGTCGGCGGATCTCGCGGCGCCGCTGCACGACGCCGAAGTCGCGCGCGCCGCCTCCGCGCATGGCCTGCTGCTGCAGCCGCTGAGCAGCTATCGCGTCGGCGAGGGCCGCGCGTACAACGGCTTCGTGCTCGGCTATTCCGGGCTGGACGACGCGACGATCGAAACGGCGACGACGCAGTTCGCGGCCGTCATCGAACGATTCGGCCGCCCGCGCCGCTGAGCGGCGCTCACAGTTGCGATTCGATCGGAAACAACCCCAGAAACCAGACTTCCATTCGTCGCGCCGCTGAAACCTCCGGCTCGTGATCGATCTCGGTGACCTTCCCGTCCGCATCGGTCTGGATCCACTTGAGCCGCCCCTGCCCGGCCGCATCGGTGCGCGGCTCGACACGCCACGCGATCCGGTCGAGTCGCGCTTCGAGATCGTTCGCCACCTGGGACGCAATCGCCGGGCTCTCGCAGTAAACGCCGATCTCCGTATTGAGGTTCAACGAGCGCGGATCGAGATTCATCGATCCGATGAAAATGCTCGTGTGATCGAACACGTAAGTCTTTGCGTGCAGCGACGCGCGCGACGAGCCGATGATGACCTGCTTCGAAATGCTCTTGTCGCCCGACGGCCGCCGCTCGTAGAGCCGCACGCCGGCCTTCACCAGATCGCTTCGATAATGCCGATAGCCGGCATGCACGGCCGCCACGTCGGTCGACGCAAGCGAGTTGGTCAGCACCGTCACGCGCACGCCGCGCGCCGTAAGCGCCCGCAATCGTTCGACGGCCTCCTTGCCCGGCACGAAATACGGCGACACGATCAGCAGGTCGTGCCGAGGCTGCAATGCAAGCGCGCGCAGCTGCGGCATCAGGTGTCCGTCGGCGTCCTTCGGCGCATGCGCGATCTTCGACGGATCGTCGTACAGCACCGTCGCGTGCCCCCACGACAGTTCCGTGCCCTGCCCATGCACGATCTGGTCGAGCCGCTGCCGGGCCTCGAGCACGTACGGATTGTCCTCCATCGCCCGCAGGTAGTCGCGCAGCCGTTCGCGCTCGCGATCGAGCCCGCCCGGCGCCGCATCGTGCCCGACCAGCGCATCGATCGGATACGCGTACGGAGAATTCCAGAACGTATCGAATTCGGTCGAGATGTCCTTCACGGCCGGACCGTGGACGACGACGTCGAGATCGCCGAACTCCAGCATCGACGATGCGCCGAAGTACTCGTCGCCGATATTGCGGCCACCGACGATCGCCACTTGGTTGTCCGCGATCATCGCCTTGTTGTGCATGCGCCGGTTGACGCGCGCGAACTCGAACACCGTGCCGATCTTCTTGAACCGGCGCGTGGCCACCGGATTGAACAACCGGATCTCGATGTTCGGATGCGAACTGATCTCGAGCAGCTTGCGGTCGTCCGCGTTCGTGCCGAGATCGTCGAGCAGCGCGCGCACGCGCACGCCACGATCGGCCGCGCGAATGACCGCATCGGCCAGTTCATGTCCGGTCAGGTCGTCGTGCCAGATGTAGTACTGAAGATCCAGCGACCGGTCGGCCCGGTCGGCCAGCAGCACGCGCGCATCCAGCGCATCGACCGGATCGGTCAGCAGATGGAACGCATCCTGCCCGGGATGGGCGCTGGCCTGCTGCTGGAACGCCGCGCCCAGGCGGGTGTGTTCCGTATCGGTGTACGCATGCGTCGGCGCGCGATCGGCCTGCGGCGGAAGGCTGGCGCACGCAACGAGCGCCAGCAACGAAAGAATCGCACCCCACGAACGCAGCATGGTCATGATGACCGTCCCCACTCCCGGCGAAGTCTGTTTTTCTGGTCGCCGGATGACTCACGGCGCGGGTCGGCCGTCCGTTGCGCGACGCGTATCGCGCACGGGCCGTGCCGCGCCACAGCATACTTCGATTGCGACCGGTACTGCACCATTTCCGTGTTTCCCGCCGGTCATGTCGCCGAACCGCCGACCGTCCGAATCATGCCGCTCAACCTGCCGCGAGATATCGCTGCGGCGATTCGCCGGTGATCCGCCGGAACATGACGATGAACGCGCTCGCGCTGCGATACCCGAGATCCTTCGCCACCTGCGCAACCGACTGGCCGAGCGCGAGGCGCGTGATCGCTTCCGCGACACGCATCTGCTGCCGCCAGGCCACGAACGTCAGCCCCGTCTCGGCATGCAGCCGGCGCGCGAGCGTACGGCCGCTGGCGCCGAATTGCTCGCCCCAGAAGTCCAGCGTGAGATCGCTTGCGGGGTCGTTCATCATGTGCTCGCACAGCTTGAGCAGGCGTTCGTCGCGTGGCAAGGGCACACCAGGCTCGGCGAGGCTCGGCGTTTCCGCGAGCACTTTCATCAGCAACGACGCGGCCAGCCCGGCGCGGCTCGTGGCCGTATAAGTATCCGCCCCGTCGACCACCGTGAGCGCGAGCTCCCGCAGCAACACCGACACGGCGATGACCGCCGGTTCTTCCCAGGACCACGGAAACACCTCGGGCTCCACATAGACGCTGCATAGCGCGGTGTCGCCCACGGCGTGCAGTTCGTGATCGACGTCCGACGGCAGCCACACCGCCCGCGACGGCGGGAGTGTCCATGTGCGGGCCGGTGTGAGCACGCGGACGACGCCCTTGGCTGCAAAGACGAGCTGGCCATGACGATGCTGATGCCAGGCAACGCGTTCGCCTTGACGGTAATTCACGAGGGTGGCGGCCACTTCGCGCGGCAGCGGCACCCGCGCCAGCGGATAGCGCTTGAGCAGGAAGGCCTTCATCGGAGACGGTCGAAAGGAGGTGAGCCATGATATTTCAAATTCACCAAATTTTGTCAAAAAATCGATATCGGGTGTCTACCTTTCGGCGGCTTGAGGCATTAATCTCCTTATCCATCAATGGTCACGGCCAAATCCCGTCCGACATATTTAATACGTCTCATTCTCATGTATGAGACACGACACGTGCAGCCTGCACGTCAGCACGAACCTTCCGCCACTTATGCCTCTGATTGCCTCATTGATCCGCTACTCACGCTGGCTGCTGCCGGTCGCGTTGCTCGCGAGTCTCGCGAGCGGCTTCGCGAACGCGGCGCTCGTGGCCCTCATCAATCAGGCGTTGCAAGCGTCGGGCGCACAACTGATGCACCTGGGCATGCGCTTCGTGCTGCTCGCCGCGCTGGTACTCGTGACGCGCATCGGCTCGCAGGCGCTATTCATGTATCTCGGTCAACGCGTCAAGGCGCAACTTCGCATGCAGACGATCGGCCGCATTACCGCCGCGTCGTTCCGCGATCTGGAGCGCTGCGGCGCGGCCCGCGCGATGGGCGCGCTGACCCAGGATCTCGACAGCATCGTCGTGTTCTTCGTGAGCCTGCCCTCCATGGCGATGCAGGGCGCCGTGATCGTCGGGTGTCTCGCGTACCTCGGCATGCTGTCGCTGCCGATCCTCGCGGTCGCATTGGGCGTGCTCGGGGCAGGCACGCTCGGCACGCAGCTGGTGAGCACCCGCGCGCTGCGTCATCTGCGCGCATCGCGCGACCGCGAGGACAAGCTGCTGAACCGGTTTCGCGCGTTGTTCGACGGCGCCAAGGAACTCAAGCTGCATCGCGCGCGTGCGAACGCGTTCGTCGGTAGCGAGCTCGCACCGCACGTGGAGGCGGTGCGCGTGCAGCGCACGCGCGGTTATGTGCTGCACGCGCTCGCGGCAAGCTGGGGAAATTTGCTGCTGTTCGGCTTCGTCGGCCTGACGACTTTCGTGCTCGCGCATCTGTTCGGCGCCGACGCGCACGTCATGTCGGGCTACGCGCTCGTGTTCCTCTATCTGATCATGCCGGTCGAAGGGCTGCTCGCCGCGCTGCCATCGCTCAACTCGGCACGCGTTGCGTTCGAGCGCATCGGCGAGCTCGAGGCGGCGCTGCCGGCCGAACCAGGCAATCACGCCGATTCCGCCGCCGCACCGACCCCGGCCGAGGGATTCTCGTGCATCGTGTTCGAGGGTGTCGAACATCGTTATGTGCGCGAAAGCGACGATGGCCTGTTCACGCTCGGGCCCATCGATCTGACCTTCGACGCGGGGGAACTCGTGTATCTCGTCGGCGGCAACGGCAGCGGCAAGACCACGCTCGCGAAGCTGCTCGTCGGCCTTTACGCGCCCGAGCGCGGCCGTCTGCTCGTCGACGGCGTCGCCGTGGACGACGCGACGCGCGCCGCGTATCGACAGCGTTTTTCGGTGGTCTTCAGCGATTTCCATCTGTTCGATTCGCTGCTCGGCCTGACCGGCGAACGCGAAGGGATGGCACGTACGTTGCTCGTCGCGCTGCAACTCGACCACAAGGTGCGCATCGAGCACGGCACGTTCTCCACGCTCGCCCTTTCGCAAGGTCAACGCAAACGCCTCGCGCTGCTGGTCGCATTCCTGGAGGATCGACCGTTCTATGTCTTCGACGAATGGGCGGCCGATCAGGACCCGGCCTTCAAGGACGTGTTCTATCGCACGCTGTTGCCCGCGCTGAAGGCGAACGGCAAGACCGTGCTGGTCATCACGCACGACGATCGCTACTTCGATCTTGCCGACCGGCTCGTCAAGCTCGAGAACGGGCGAATCGCCGCGATTACCGCCGACACGGCCGGCGCGGACCATGCGCGGCGTACGGGCGGCAACGACATGGCGAGCGCGGCATGAGCCCAATCGTGCGCGACGAAGCAGCCCGCTCCGCATGCGGCAACACCGGCCCTGCCGCGACGTTCTCGCTCGAACGCGTGTCGTACGTCGCCAGCGGCCGTCCCCTGCTGCAATCGATCGATCTCGCGCTCGAACCCGCATGCGTGACCGGACTGGTCGGGCACAACGGTTCGGGCAAATCCACGCTCGTCAAATTGCTCGCTCGTCAGCTCGCCCCCACTGCCGGCACGATTCGCTACGCGGGCAAGCCGCTCGCCGGCTGGGGCGCACGCCAGTTCGCGCGTCAGGTCGCGTATTTACCGCAGCAGACGCCGCCCACCGACGGTATGACCGTGCACGAACTGGTCGCCCTCGGGCGTTACCCGTGGCATGGCGCACTCGGTCGCTTCGGGGAAGAAGACGCCGCGCACGTCGAGCGCGCGATGCGTGCAGCGGATGTGCTCCGTCACGCCGATCGTCCCGTCGACGTCCTGTCGGGCGGCGAGCGTCAGCGTGCATGGCTGGCGATGCTGGTCGCACAGGACTGCCGCTGCATGCTGCTCGACGAACCGACGTCGGCGCTCGACCTCAACCATCAGCTCTCCGTGCTCGAACTCGTGCGCACGCTCTGCGCGACGAGGGCGATGAGCGCCGTCGTCGTTCTGCACGACGTGAACATGGCCGCGCGGTTCTGCGACCGTATCGTGGCGCTGCGCGAGGGCCGTCTGCTGATGCGCGAGCGCGCCGCCGACATCATGAACCCGGTGCACCTCGAATCGATCTACGGCGTGCCGATGCGCGTGAGTGCCGATCCGGTCAGCGGGCGGCGTCTGGGGTTTCCGGCATGAACCTGCTCGTTGCGAATCCGCGCCGCCGGCAACTGCTCGTCGCGCTCACCGCGCTCGCCGGCTCAGGCCCATGGTTCTCCGCGCCATGCGTCGCTGCCGCGGTCACGCGGTTCCCGCATCGCATCGTGGTGCTCAACTGGGAACTCACGGAAACGCTGCTCGCGCTCGGGCGCGCGCCCGTCGGCATTCCGTTGCCCGACTGGTATGCGAGCGGCATCGTGACGCCGCCGTTGCCGCCCGGCGTCGCCGATGTCGGCCTGCTCTATCAGCCGAATTTCGAGGTGCTGCTCGCGCTCGCGCCGGATCTCATCATCGTCACGCCGGCGCATGCCGCGTTGATGACGCCGCTGCGACGCATCGCGCCGACGCTCACGCTCGGCACATACATGAGCGCTGCACGGCCTCTCGAGGTGCTCTGCGACGAAACATCCGCGATGGGGCGAGCGATCGATGCGCCGCTACGCGCCACCGAGCTGATCGCCGCCGCGCAACGGGAATTCGCGTCGGTGGCCACCCGGATCGCGAACACCGGGGCTCACCCGGCGCGAGCCGTGATCGTCGCCGAAGCACTCGACGAGCGACATTTTCGCGTCTATGGCACGGGTAGCCTGTTCGACGACGTGCTCGCGCGCATCGGTGTCGACAATGCCGCCCATCCTCGCGACGCGGCGAGCCGAACGGTCGCCACGCCGTGGCGCACCTCCGTCACCGGTTCGGCCGCCGTCGCGCTGGAACGCCTGTTCGATGTTCCGCACGCGGACATCCTGCTGATCGGTCCGCTGCGCGCCGCCGTGCGTGCCGCGCTGAACCAGAGCCCGTTGTGGCGTGCGCTGCCTGCCGTGCGCGAGAAACGCGTCGCAGTCCTGCCGATGATCGCGGCCTTCGGCGGACTCGTGTCGATGCACCGCTTCGCCGCGGCCGTCTCGATCGCACTGGCCACACTGGAGCAAGGCGGAGGCGGCCTTGCGTAATCTCGTGCTGGCCGGACGCATCGCGCGGACAAGCGATCGGCGCCTGGCGCTGGTCGGCGCCATGGCCGTACTCGCCGCGTGCCTCACCGCCACGGACGTGCATCGCGCACTGGCGAGCGCATCCTTGTGGCGCGCGCTCGCGGCCACCGCGGACACGCAGGACGTGGGGGCCCTGCTCGTCCACTACAGCCTGCTGCCGCGCGTCGCGATGACCCTGCTGTGCGGCGCCGCACTCGGTCTCGCGGGCGCGCTGATGCAACAGGTGCTGCGCAATCCGCTCGCGGAACCCATGACGCTCGGGGTGTTCCCCGGCGCGTATCTCACGCTGTCTGTCGCGACGATCTGGATGCCCGGCTGGTTGGCCATGGGTCGAAGCACGCTGGCGCTGGCGGGCGGCGCGGCCGCGATGCTCGTCGTGTTCGCGCTGGCATGGGCGCAACGTATGTCGCCGCTCGGCGTGATCCTCGGCGGCATGGTCGTGAACCTGTACTGCGGCGCGATCAGTCTCGCGATCTCGGTGGTGCATTTCGACCGGCTTGCAGGCTTGCAGATCTGGGGCGGCGGCGCGCTCGACCAGAACGGCTGGCAACCGACGCTGCATCTGGGCATGCAGCTCGCCGCCTGCGCGGGCGCCGCCGCACTGCTCTATCGTCCGCTGAGTCTGTTCGACGCAGGCGACACGACGGCGCGCCATCTTGGTGTCGCGGTCGGATGGGTGCGCGGCGCCGCGTTGTTCGTCGCGGTCGCGCTCACGGCGTTCGTGGTCGCCGAAGTGGGCGTCATCGGCTTCATCGGCCTGGCCGCGCCGTTGCTGGCCCGCCTGGCCGGCGCGCGGCAATTGCGCGCGCGGCTCGTGTGGTCACCGCTCACCGGCGCGGCGCTGCTGTGGCTCACCGATGAAATCGTGCGCACGGCCGCGCGGGCCGACATGTTTTCCGCGCACGTGATCGCGACCGGAAGCGCGACCGCGATCGTGGGCGTGCCGCTGCTCGTCGGGTTGCTGCCGCGTTTGCGCACGCGGCCCGATGCGCATACTGCAGCAGCCCCCCCGGCATGAGCGTCGCGCGCCTCGCGCGATGGCGCTGGCGTGGGTCATGCTGCTACCGCTCGCATGCGTGCTGTCGCTGGCGGTCTCTCGCGGCCCCGCCGGCGCGAGCGTCGCCACGCTCACGCAAATCGAAAGCCTGCTGTTCTGGCGCGTACCCCACCTCGTCGCGGCGCTGGCGGCGGGCGCTCTGCTCGCCGTCGCGGGAACACTGCTGCAACGCATGAGCGCGAATCCGATGGCAAGTCCCGACGTGCTCGGCGTGGGTTCCGGCGGCATGTTCGGCATGGTTGCCGTACTGTTTCTCAGTCACCACCTTGTTCCCGCCGCACTGGTGGCAGGGTGCGTGGCCGGCACGTTCGCGACGTTGGTGCTGCTCGTCTGGTTCGGACGGCGCGCGCGATTCGCGCCCGAGCGCCTGCTGCTCGTCGGGCTGTCGATCAGTGCGCTGTTCAACGCGGTAGTCGGCGCGCTGATGTCAAGCGGCGATCCGCGCGCGGGCGTGCTCGTCGATCTGCTGATCGGATCCACCTACTACGTCGCGCCCGACATCGCCTGGAGCGTCGCGGCACTGGCGCTCCTGACGCTCGCCGTTGCACCGCTGACCGGACGCTGGCTCGCCGCTCTTGCGCTCGGCACCGACGTCGCGGCAAGCGTCGGCGTGCCCGTGGGTCGCGCGCGCTTCGCGTTGCTGCTGCTGGCGGCCATGTCAACGGCGGCGGCTACCGTGATTGTCGGGCCGTTGTCGTTCGTCGGGCTGATCGCGCCGCATATCGCTCGGTTTTCCGGTGCGCGCCGCCCCGTGCCGCAGCTTTATCTGGCCGCAACGCTCGGCGCGCTGCTGATGGTGACGGCGGACTGGCTCGGGCGGCAGATCGCTTTTCCGCAGGAAATCGCGACCGGCCTCGTCGCCACGCTGCTCGGCGGACCGTGGCTCGTCGCGCTCGTGATGCTGCGCGGGTTGCGGCGGTAATTGCGTCACGGGTCGCGGGATCGACCACGATGTCGGTCCGGAAGTTATTCAGTAGTGCATTGATTTACAGATAGACGAGGCTCTCAGATGCCCGTCGATAACGATCGTCCCCCCCATTTTTCAACCCGCCGCTGGCGGGAGGAAGCAGTTCGACATTTTTCAACATCGGGATGATCAACCATGACAACGAGAATAGACCACCCGCGCGCACGGCGCGCGACGACGGGGCGATGCAGCGGTGCCCCGCTCGCCTTTTCGGCGCTGTGCCTCGCCTCCTCGTGGGCGCACGCGCAAGGCACGCCGGCCCCGGCCGGCGACATGCTGCCCGCCTTGACGGTGGTGGGCACAAGGGACGCCGATGCGACCACCGAAGGCAGCGGCAGCTACGCTGCAAAGTGGGCCACCATCGGCGGAAAGGTCGCGCAATCGATCAAGGAGACGCCGAACTCGGTCTCGGTGCTCACGCGCGAGCGGATGGACGACCAGAACATCACGACCATCCAGCAGGCGTTGCGCTCCGTGACCGGCGTCAGTTCGATCGACTACGGCGACGGTACCGCGTACTTCCGCGCGCGCGGCTCGCAGCTCGGCATTGAATTCGACGGGGTCCCGACACTGAGCGGCCTGCAGTACCAGTTGCAATTCGATCTGGCGATGTACGACCGCGTCGAAATCCTGCGCGGCCCGGCAGGCTCGATCGATGGCATGGGCGAGCCGGGCGGCGTCGTCAATCTCGTGCGCAAGCGCCCTCAGGATCAGTTCCACCTCGCCACGGAAACACAGGTCGATTCGTTCGGCAGCGTGCGCCAGATGATCGACGTCACCGGGCCGCTGAACAAGGACGGCACGCTGCGCGGACGTGCCGTTCTCGTGGGCAGCACCGGTCCGCAATCCATCGAGCGCACGCGCAGCAAGGAGGCGATGGCCTACGGCGCGCTCGATTGGGACCTCACGCCGCGCACGACGCTGTCGCTCTCGGGCGGCTATCAGGTCTCGCCGATTTCCGGCATCGATTACGGTGCGGGCGGCGTGCTGAACAGCACACGTACCGCGCTCACCGGGCGCGTGCCGAGCGAATATACGCGGAACTTCAGCCCGAGCTGGAACTACGCGTACACCTCGTTGCAAGAGGTCAACGCCAACCTCGTGCATCGGTTCGAAAGCGCGTGGCAATCCTCGACCACGCTGTTCTACCGCCACGAACTCTCCAAGGCCTACTACGCGTACTCCGGCCCCGGCGCGACCGCAAACGGCCTCGCGCGTTTCGGAGACCAGCGGCAGCGCACGAGCTACGACTGGTTCGGCGCGGACACCAATGTGTCCGGCCCGGTCCGCCTCTGGGGGCAAACGCATACGCTGACCATCGGCGCGAACTACGCGGTGATGACCTCGGGCGCGCAGTCGGGTTACCGCGCGTTGAGCGGCCCGTACGGGGGCGCCTACAGTCTCTACGATCCCAATGCGGTACCCGCCGTGGACGTACCGTACACGTTCGGCACCAATCACCGCACCGTGCAATACGGCGTCTATGCGCAGGCGCGCATCAAGCTCGCCGCGCCGTTGACACTCGTGCTCGGCGGCCGCGAGGCGTTCCTGCAAGACCGCACGCAGTCGACGTTGCCGAGCGTCGCGGACTGGACGACCAACGCGCAGGTCAATCATCGCTTCCTGCCGTCCGCCGGCTTGCTGTGGGACATCGCGCCGTCGCTGACGGCCTATGCCAACTATGCGCGTTTCCTCGATGCGCAAACGCAAGGCACGTACTCGGGGCCGGGCCTGCCGCCGCGCTCGGGAGAGCAGTATGAAGTGGGCATGAAAAGCAGCCTGCTCGATGGCCGCCTGAATGCGAACGCCGCGCTGTTCCGCATCAACGACGACAACCGCGCCGTTGCCGATCCTGCCCATCAGTTCTATTACGTATCCGCAGGCAAGGCACGCAATCAGGGTATCGAACTCGAACTCACCGGCCAGCCGACGCCGGACTGGAATCTCTATGCTGGCTACACGTATCTGAACGCCCACTACGAGAACGACTCGCCCGATCTCACCGACGGCACGGATCCGAAGCATCTGTTCAAGCTGTGGACCCGATATACGCTCTCGCAAGGCCCGTTACGCGGATTCTCGATCGGGGGCGGCATGCTCGCGCAAACGCGTATTTCGCGGGGCGTCGAACAGGGTGGCTATGCGGTTTTCGACGCACAAGCGGGATATCGTTTCAACAAGCACGTGACGGCGTCGCTGCAATTGAATAACGTGTTCAATCGCAGGTACTACATTCGTCCGCCCAGCACCTATTACAGCGTATTCGGCGACGCGCGCAACGTGATGTTGACGGTGCGCTCGGATTTCTAGGCGCCGCCTCGGGGCCAATCCGTTGCGCCACGGACGGCCCTATCGTCCGATAGCCGTCGCTCGGGCGCCGAGCATGGCCGCACCGGACTCACGGCGATTCGCGAAGCTGGCACAGGTCCGGGGGCAACAGATAACGGGAAAAGTCCACCTGCCGCCCTCGCTTGCCCTGTCACTGTCCATGGAATCCCCTGGACACCGCAGGAAACAAAAAACCCGCGAAGCCTTATGGCATCGCGGGTTTCGAGACTTCCTCGGACAACGTTGGAAGCGAATCTGGTGGGCCCGGCGGGGTTCGAACCCGCGACCAATCGATTATGAGTCGACTGCTCTAACCGCTGAGCTACAAGCCCTGGTGAATGACGACGCGTGCTACACGCGACCCCGGCAACGAAGCCGGGCCGGCATTGTAACAACAAAGGAGACAAACGCCACCGGCATCACGCGGATGCCGGCGGCGTTCGCAGGAGAGACGCTGGAAATCAGTTCCCTTCGAGGAACGACTTCAGCTTGTCGGAACGGCTCGGGTGACGCAGCTTGCGCAGCGCCTTGGCCTCGATCTGACGGATCCGCTCGCGGGTGACGTCGAACTGCTTGCCGACTTCCTCGAGCGTGTGGTCGGTGCTCATCTCGATACCGAAACGCATCCGCAGCACCTTCGCCTCGCGCGGCGTCAGCGAATCGAGCACATCCTTCACGACGTCGCGCATGCTGGCATGCAGCGCTGCATCCGCCGGCGCGACCGTGTTGTTGTCCTCGATGAAGTCGCCGAGATGGGAATCGTCGTCGTCGCCGATCGGCGTTTCCATCGAGATCGGCTCCTTCGCGATCTTCATGATCTTGCGGATCTTGTCTTCCGGCATCTCCATCTTCTCGGCGAGCGTTGCCGGATCCGGCTCGAGACCGGTTTCCTGCAGGATCTGCCGCGAGATGCGGTTCATCTTGTTGATCGTTTCGATCATGTGAACCGGAATACGGATCGTGCGCGCCTGGTCCGCGATCGAACGCGTGATGGCCTGACGGATCCACCACGTCGCGTAGGTCGAGAACTTGTAGCCACGACGGTATTCGAACTTGTCCACCGCCTTCATCAGGCCGATGTTGCCTTCCTGGATCAGGTCGAGGAACTGCAGGCCGCGGTTCGTGTACTTCTTCGCGATCGAGATCACGAGACGCAGGTTCGCCTCGGTCATTTCGCGCTTCGCCTGGCGCGCCTTCAGTTCGCCGGCCGCCATCTGGCGGTTGGTTTCCTTCAGGTCCTTCAGCGGCAGCACGACACGCGCCTGCAGGTCGAGCAGGCGCTGCTGCTGTTCGCGGATCGCCGGGACGTTACGCGACAGCACCGCGCTGTACGAATGGCCTTCGGCGGTGATCTTCTCGGCCCAGTCGAGATCGGTCTCGTTGCCCGGGAAGCGTGCGATGAATTCCGAGCGCGGCATGCCGCACTTGTCGACGACGATGTGCAGGATCTGACGTTCGACCTGACGCACTTCGTCCACCTGCGCACGCAGCGTGTCGCACAGGCGCTCGACGGTACGCGCGGTGAAGCGGATCGTCATCAGTTCGGTCTGGATCGTTTCCTGCGCCTTCAGGTAGGCCTTCGACTTGTAGCCTTCCTTTTCGAACGCGCGGCGCATCTTGTCGAACCACTCGCTGATCTGCGAGAACTTCTCGAGCGATGCGCGCTTGAGGGCTTCGAGCTGGGCGGCGTTCGCCGATGCCTGCGCGGCACCGTCGTCTTCCTCCTCTTCCTCTTCTTCCTCTTCCTCTTCGGCTTCCTCGTCCTCGTTCTCGATCGCTTCGGCTTCCTTCGCGGAGAAACCGTCGGTATCGGCGGAGTCCGACGCATTCGGATCGAGCAGGCCGTCGACGAGTTCGTCGACGCGGATCTCTTCGTTCGCGACGCGTTCGGCCATCGCGAGGATGTCGGCGATCGTCGTCGGGCACGCGGAGATGGCCATCACCATGTGGCGCAGGCCGTCCTCGATCCGCTTCGCGATCTCGATTTCGCCTTCGCGCGTGAGCAGCTCGACCGTGCCCATTTCGCGCATGTACATCCGGACCGGATCGGTCGTGCGGCCGAATTCCGAATCGACGGTGGACAGCGCGACTTCCGCTTCCTCCTCGACTTCATCGTCCGACGACGCAGCGGGTGCGTTGTCGTTCAGGAGCAGCGTTTCCGCGTCCGGCGCCTGCTCGTAAACCGCCACGCCCATGTCGTTGAACGTGCCGATGATGCCTTCGAGGGCTTCGGTCTCGGTGAAGTTGTCCGGCAGGTGGTCGTTGATTTCGGCGTACGTCAGGAAGCCGCGCTCCTTGCCGAGCTTGATCAGCGCGCGCAGTTTCACGCGGCGCTCTTCGAGCTCCTCGGCCGTGCCCGGCGTGCTCGTCGCGAACGCTTCCTTCAGCAGCGCCTTTTCCTTGGCGCGACGATCGCGCACCTTGGATTTGCCCGGAGCAGCCGCGGCTGCGGCGGGCTGCTCGTCGCTCTGATTTGCGTCGTCTTCGACGGATACTTCGTTCAGCTTTTTGGTCATGGAGTTCGCCGTACCGGCTATATCGACTCGCGGCTGCTGGACGACAGCCGGTTGAACCGTGGGCGCATGAGTAGTACGTACTGCCGTTTCGTCCGCGTCGGCAGTCGTGTCCCTTGCGCTTTTCGCACTTGCCCGCTTCGCCGCCGGCTTGGCCGGCCCGGAGTCGGGTCTCGCGGCAGCCCGTGTTCTGGCTGCCGGTGCCGGCGCAGCCTGAGCAGTGCCGGCCGCGGTTTTCTTTCCTGCTGGGGCTGACGTGGCTGAAGACGTTGTCCTGGAGGAAGAAGCAGACTTGGCCGCTGTGACCTTCTTGGTCGGCTCCGTCGAGCCCTTGCCTGTTGCTTTCTTTCCGCCTGTCGTCTTTGCCATCGCGAATCTCGCCTCTGCTTAGAAAACAAACCGCTGGAAACCTTATATTATAGCACGCTGGGGAGCCCTCTCTAAGCGCCCCGGCCGCCTACAGCCCGAGCCGACGTTTCATGTCGGTTCGCTGCTGGTTCAATTCCGTCAATTCGGCCAACTCCTCGGGTGTGAAGGTGGATTGCCGCGCCAGCCGGTCAAGCCGGTCGCAGCAGGCGTCATAACGCATCTTGAGCACCGCCGCCTGCAGCTCCTCCCCCGCGATCCGTTCCTGCTCACGCTGCCGCTCGGGCACCGTCTCGTCTGCCGGATTCTGTAACAGCAAATCGCGGACGTTTTCATCATAGTCCAGAATTTCGCGGAAGATTTCCTCGTAAGTCGCCCCGTTCGAGGACGTCCGCAGGACATCCGACAGCAACCGGAACTCCGCGCCGTCGCCCAGCGCGCGCGCATGGTCGACGACTTCCGCGAACAGCTCGCCGATGCGCGGCAAGGTGCGCAGGGTCGCAATCTGCTCGTCGTCGAGCTGCGACGCGATGCGCGGATGCATCACCAGCGTGCGCAGTGCGCGCTTTTCGCTGTCCGTCACGCGGCGCCGCTCGCTGCGCGCGGGCGCCTGGCGCGGCGGCGCCGCGATCCGCGTATCGACGTCGGACAGCGCCGCGACCTCTTCGAACGGAATATCGAGGCGGTCCGCGAACATGTGCATGATCTGCGCGCGCAATGCGTTCGCGGGCAGCGCCTGCAGCAGCGGCTTCGCATCGAACAGCGCCTTCGCGCGGCCTTCCGGCTGATCGAGCGCCTTGCCCGAAATTGCTTCGTTCAACAGAAATTGTGACAGCGGCATCGCGCGCTCGACCTGCTCGGAGAACGCTTCGGCGCCGAACTCGCGCACATAGCTGTCCGGATCGTGCTCGGTCGGCAGAAAAAGGAACCGGATCGTGCGGTTGTCGCCCGCATGCGGCAGGCAGGCCTCGAGCGCGCGCCGCGCCGCCCGCCGCCCGGCCGAATCGCCGTCGAAACTGAAAATGACCGTGTCGGTCTGGCGCAGCAGCTTCTGCACGTGAATCGGCGTGCACGCGGTGCCGAGCGTCGCGACCGCGTTCGGGAACCCGAGCTGCGCGAGCGCGACGACGTCCATGTAGCCTTCGACGACCAGCACGTACTTGCGCTCGCGAATCGCGAGCCGCGCCTCGAACAACCCGTACAGTTCGCTGCCCTTGTTGAACAGCGGCGTTTCGGGGGAGTTCAGGTATTTCGGTTCGCCGCTGCCGAGCACGCGGCCGCCGAAGCCGATCACCTGTCCCTTCACGTTGCGGATCGGGAACATGATCCGCTCGCGGAACCGGTCGTAGCGGCGCGCGACGCCCTGCGCGTCGGCCTTCTCGCTGACGATCACGAGCCCCGACTCGACGAGCGACTCGTCGCGATAGTCCGGGAACGCGGCTTCGAGGTTCTGCCAGCCGTCCGGCGCGTAGCCGAGGCCGAAACGCGCGGCGATCTCGCCGGTCAGGCCCCGGTTCTTCAGGTACTGGATCGCGACGGTCGCACCGCGCAACTGCTTGCGGTAGTAGTCGCACGCGGCCGTCATCGCATCGGACAGCGCGGTCGCGACCGATTTCGACACCGGCGCCGGATAGTCGCCGCCACCGCCCCCGCCCCCGCCTCCGCCGCGCATCGATGGCTCGTGCGGCACGGTCAGCCCGACGGACTGCGCGAGTTCCTGCACGGCTTCCGGGAACGTGAGCCCCGCGTGCTCCATCAGGAAGCCGATTGCCGTGCCGTGCGCGCCGCAACCGAAGCAGTGATAGAACTGCTTGGTCGGGCTGACGGTAAACGACGGGCTCTTCTCGTTATGGAACGGGCACAACCCCATGAAGTTGGCGCCGCCCTTCTTGAGCTGCACGTACCGACCCACCACGTCGACGATATCGACGCGGTTCAGCAAGTCCTGCAGGAACGAATGCGGAATCACCGTGGGATCGAACGAAAAAAGACAATACGACGCCCGGCGCACGCATCGCTGGGCGCGCCGGGAACGGGTTTTACTTCGTGAGCGCGGCCTTGACCTGCGCGGAAACGGCCGTCATGTCGGCACGACCGGCGAGCTTGCCTTTCAGCACGCCCATCACCTTGCCCATGTCCTGCGGACCGGCTGCGCCGGTTTGCGCGACCGCCGCCTGGACTTCGGCCGCCACTTCGGCGTCCGACAGTTGCGCGGGCATGTAACCGCCCAGCACGGTCAGCTCGGCCTGCTCCTTCGCGACGAGGTCGTCGCGGCCGGCGGCCTGGAACTGGCTGATCGAATCCTTGCGCTGCTTGATCATCTTGTCGATCACGGCCGTGATGCCCGCGTCGTCGAGCGTCACGCGATCATCGACCTCACGCTGCTTGATCGCGGCCATCAGCAGGCGAATCGTCGCCAGGCGCTCGCTTTCCTTCGCGCGCATCGCGGCCTTCATGTCTTCGCTGATCTGCTCTTTCAAACTCATCTTTCACCCGGGATGGAAACGTGAATCCGACGCCCGTGAACGGGCGTCAACACAAAAACCCGCTTGGGACAGTGTCTCAAGCGGGTTGCTCGAATCCGGCATCGGCGACTCGCCGCCTGATCGGCTGTGCGATCGCACCCGATCGCACGGAGTCGCCGGTGCGCCGCTCAGCGAACCGCGCGGCGCCCAATCGTTCAGTACAGCTTCTTCGGCAGCGTCTGGCTGCGAATCCGCTTGTAATGACGCTTCACCGCAGCGGCCTTCTTGCGCTTGCGCTCCGCGGTCGGCTTCTCGTAAAACTCGCGCGCGCGAAGCTCGGTCAGCAGACCATTCTTCTCGATCGTGCGCTTGAAGCGACGCATTGCAACTTCGAACGGCTCGTTCTCTTTAACGCGAATGATCGTCATGATCCGACACGAATAAAGGTTTGCAGGGAAAGACTACCGAGTATAGCAGAGCGATTGCCTAAAGGCACGGGGCCTGGTCCCGCTTGAACGGGCCGCCGCGGCCCGTCAGGCGGCGCGCGAATACTCCGCCGCCGCTTGCCCGGCCGCCGTGCCGGACGCCCATGCCCACTGGAAGTTGTAGCCGCCGAGCCAGCCCGTCACGTCCACCGCCTCGCCGACGAAATAGAGCCCCGGCACCCGCGCGCTCATCATCGTCGCCGACGACAGCTCGCGCGTATCGACCCCGCCCTTCGTCACTTCGGCCTTCTTGTAGCCCTCGGTGCCGTTCGGCGTCAGCGTCCAGCCGGACAGCGCCTCGCCGATCTGGCGCAGCGTCCGGTCGGGCAGGTCCGCGAGCCGCGCGTCGGCCGCGACGCGATGCGTATCGAGCCACGCATGGGCGAGACGCGACGGCACCCAGTCGGCGAGCAGCGAACCGATCTGGCGCTTCGACGTGCGCTTCGCGTCGAGCAGGTCGGCCACCGAGTCGCGCTGCGGCAGCAGGTCGACGCGGATCGGGTCGCCGGGCTGCCAGTAGCTCGAGATCTGCAGGATGCCGGGCCCGGACAGGCCGCGATGGGTCAGCAGCAGATCCTCGACGAATTCGCCGCCGCGCTTCCTGTCGCCGGTCGACACGCGTACCTCGAGCGACACGCCCGACAGCGCCGCGAACGGCTCCCAGTCCTGCGGCGCGAACGTCAGCGGCACGAGCGCGGGCCGCGTATCGACGAGCTTGTGGCCGAACTGCTTCGCCAGCCGGTAGCCGAAGTCGGTCGCGCCGATCTTCGGAATCGACAGGCCGCCCGTCGCGACGATCAGGGCGCGCGCACCGATCGCGCCGGCCTGCTGCGTGTCGAGCACGAAGCCGTCGGCCGGCGCGTGGCGCACCGCATCGACGACGACGGGCCGGCGCCACGCGATGCCGCCCGCGTCGCACTCGTGCTTCAGCACGTCGATGATCGCGTCGCTGCCGTGGTCGCAGAAGAGCTGGCCCTTGTGCTTTTCGTGCCAGGTCACGTGATGGCGCTTGAGCAGCCCGAGGAAGTCGCGCGGCGTATAGCGCGCCAGCGCCGAGCGCGCGAAATGCGGATTCGACGACAGATAGTTGTCGGGGCCGGCGTACAGGTTCGTGAAGTTGCAGCGGCCGCCGCCCGAGATGCGGATCTTCTCGGCGAGCCGCGGCGCGTGATCGATCAGCACGACGCGGCGGCCGAGCTGCCCGGCGACCGCGGCGCTCATCATCCCGGCGGCGCCCGCGCCGATCACGGCGATGTCATAGGTTTCCATGGCGCGGATTGTACCTGCCCGGCATCGGGCCCGGGCCGCCGCCTGCGCCGGCCGGCCCTCGCCTGCTATACTTTCCGGTTACGTTGACCTTCCCGCGGCGCGCCCGACACCGCGCGCCCTGCCCGCACCCATGCTCGTTCTCGGCATCGAAAGCTCCTGCGACGAAACCGGCCTCGCGCTCTACGACACGCAGCGCGGCCTGCTCGCGCACGCGCTCCATTCGCAGATCGCGATGCACCGCGACTACGGCGGCGTCGTGCCCGAGCTCGCGTCGCGCGACCACATCCGCCGCGCGCTGCCGCTGCTCGAGGAAGTGATGGCGCAAAGCGGCACGCGCCGCGACGACATCGATGCGATCGCGTTCACGCAGGGCCCCGGCCTCGCCGGCGCGCTGCTGGTCGGCGCGAGCATCGCGAATGCGCTCGCCCTCGCATGGAACAAGCCGACCGTCGGCATCCATCACCTCGAAGGCCACCTGCTGTCGCCGCTGCTCGTCGACGCGCCGCCGCCGTTTCCGTTCATCGCGCTGCTGGTATCCGGCGGCCACACGCAGCTGATGCGCGTGACCGACGTCGGCGTGTACGAGACGCTCGGCGAAACGCTCGACGACGCGGCCGGCGAAGCGTTCGACAAGACGGCGAAGCTGATCGGCCTCGGCTACCCGGGCGGCCCGGAAGTGTCGAAGCTCGCCGAGACGGGCACGCCGGGCGCGGTCGTGCTGCCGCGCCCGATGCTGCATTCGGGCGATCTCGACTTCAGCTTCAGCGGCCTGAAGACTGCCGTGCTCACGCAGATGAAGAAGTTCGAGGCGGCGAAGCTGGAAGGCGAAGCACTCGAGCGCGCGAAAGCCGATCTTGCGCGCGGCTTCGTCGACGCGGCCGTCGACGTGCTCGTTGCGAAGTCGCTCGCCGCGCTGAAGCAGACCCGACTCAAGCGCCTCGTGGTCGCGGGCGGCGTCGGCGCGAACCGCCAGTTGCGTGCGGCATTGTCGGCCGCCGCGGCCAAGCGCGGCTTCGACGTGCACTACCCCGATCTCGCGCTCTGCACCGACAACGGCGCGATGATCGCGCTCGCGGGCGCACTGCGGCTCGGCCGCTGGCCCGAGCAGGCGAATGCGGACTACGCATTCACGGTGAAGCCGCGCTGGGATCTCGCGTCGCTCGCCCGCTGACTCCCCGCAACGCGACACCGCACGCAACACAGCAAAAAGGCCGCTCGTTCGAGCGGCCTTCTTCATGGCGCGACAAAAAGACGCGGCGTCATGCAGCCTGACGTTTGTCGCGCTCGATCAGCGCGTACGCGCTGTGATTGTGGATCGACTCGAAGTTCTCGGCCTCGAGCACGTAGGCGGCCACGCGCTCGTCCGCATCGAGACGCTGCGCGACGTCGCGCACGAGATCCTCGACGAACTTCGGATTCTCGTAGGCGCGCTCGGTAACGAACTTCTCGTCCGGACGCTTCAACAGGCCCCACAGTTCGCACGACGCCTCTTCTTCCGCGATACGGATCAGCGCCTCGACCGGCAGGTCGGCTGCAAGCTCCGCATCGATCGTCACGTGCGAGCGCTGGTTGTGCGCGCCGTACTGCGAGATCTTCTTCGAGCACGGGCACAGGCTCGTCACTGGCACGAGCACCTTCAGGAACAGGCGCGTGTCGCCGTTGCGGCTTTCGCCCGCGAGCGTCACTTCGTAGTCGAGCAGGCTCTGCACGCCCGACACCGGCGCCGTCTTGTTCACGAAGTACGGGAACGTGACCTCGATGCGGCCGGCTTCGGCTTCGAGCTTCTCGAGCATCGACGCGAGCATCGCGCGGAAACGCTCGACCGTCAGCGGCGCGCGGTTCTCTTCGAGCAGCGCGACGAAGCGCGACATGTGCGTGCCTTTCTGGTCGGCAGGCAGGCGGACGTCGAGGTTCCAGACACCGACGGTCGGCTGCACGTCGCCGCTTTCGGTGCACACCGTCAACGGATGCCGGACCGCCTTCACGCCCACGCGCTGAATCGGGATCTGACGGGTATCCACCGTGCTCTGCACGTCGGGCATCACGAAGGCGGGATTCATCTGGTTCATCTTGTTCAATCCTTGTAAGCCGCGCGTCCGACGACGCGCACGCCGCGTCATGCGGCAGCCGGAAAAGCAACATGGGCCCGCAGGCCCATGTTTTCCGCATCAATGAAGACCGGTTGCGCCAGTCGCACCGGCACCGCCCGCGGGCGGCGCCAGCTTATGCGACGCGCTTCGCCTGACCGGCGACATCGGCCGCCGGGCTCAGAAAGCGTTCGCGAATCGATTTCGCGATGCCCGCGCCGTCGAGGCCGCATTGCGACAGCAGCTTCGCGGGATCGCCGTGATCGATGAACAGGTCAGGGAGGCCCAATTGTAGTACGGGTCGGATAACCCCACTCTCCATCAGGGCTTCCACGCAGGCCGAGCCCGCGCCCCCCATCACGCAACCTTCCTCGACCGTGACGAGGTAGTCGTGCGTTTCGGCGAGCTCGCGCACGAGCGCCGCGTCGACCGGCTTCACGAAGCGCATGTTCGCGACCGTTGCGTCGAGCTCCTCGCCCGCCGCCAGCGACGGTGCGACCATCGTGCCGAATGCGAGGATCGCGACGCGCTTGCCTTCCGGCTGCGACGTGCGGCGACGCACTTCGCCCTTGCCGACCGGGATCTCGGTGAATTCCTTCACCGTCGCCACCCCGGTGCCCGCGCCGCGCGGATAACGCACCGCGGTCGGGTTCGGCTGCTGCAGCGCCGTGTGCAGCATCTGGCGGCATTCGTTCTCGTCGGATGCCGCCATGATCGTCATGTTCGGGATGCAGCGCATGAACGCGAGATCGTACGCACCCGCGTGCGTCGCGCCGTCCGCGCCGACGAGGCCCGCGCGGTCGATCGCGAACACGACCGGCAGGTTCTGCAGCGCGACGTCGTGAATCAGCTGGTCGTATGCCCGTTGCAGGAACGTCGAATAGATCGCGACGACCGGCTTCAGCCCTTCGGTTGCGAGGCCGCCCGCGAACGTCACCGCGTGCTGCTCGGCGATGCCGACGTCGTAGTAGCGATCCTTGAAACGCTTCTCGAACTCGACCATGCCCGAGCCTTCGCGCATCGCGGGCGTGATGCCGACGACGCGCGTATCGCGCTCGGCTTCATCGCACAGCCATTCGCCGAACACCTGCGTGTAGGTCTTCTTCGCGGGCGTGGTCGACGGCTTGATGCCTTCGGCCGGGTTGAACTTGCCGGGACCGTGATAGAGCACGGGATCGGCTTCGGCGAGCTTGTAGCCCTGGCCTTTCTTCGTCACCACGTGCAGGAACTGCGGGCCGCGCAGTTCGCGGATGTTCTGCAGCGTCGGGATCAGCGAATCGAGATCGTGACCGTCGATCGGGCCGATGTAGTTGAAGCCGAACTCCTCGAACAGCGTGGCCGGCACGACCATGCCCTTCGCGTGCTCCTCGAGCTTGCGCGCGAGTTCGAGCACCGGCGGCGCCACGCTCAGCACGCGCTCGACACCGGCACGCGCGGCCGCATAGAAGCGGCCCGACATCAGGCGGGCGAGATGACGATTCAGCGCGCCGACCGGCGGCGAGATCGACATGTCGTTGTCGTTCAGGATCACGAGCACCTTCGCGTCTTCCGACACGCCCGCGTTGTTCATCGCCTCGAACGCCATGCCGGCCGTCATCGCGCCATCGCCGATCACGGCGATCGAGAAGCGGTCGTCGCCGTTCAGCTGGCTGCCGATCGCCATGCCCAGCGCGGCCGAGATCGACGTGCTCGAGTGCGCGGTGCCGAACGTGTCGTATTCGGATTCGCTGCGGCGCGGGAAGCCCGAGATGCCGTCCTGCTGACGCAGCGAATGCATCTGGTCGCGGCGGCCCGTCAGGATCTTGTGCGGGTAGGTCTGGTGGCCCACGTCCCAGACGATGCGATCGTTCGGCGTGTTGAACACGTAGTGCAACGCGATCGTCAGCTCGACCGTCCCGAGGTTGGACGACAAATGGCCGCCCGTCTTCGACACGCTGTCGAGCACGAACGCACGCAGTTCATCCGCGAGCGGTTGCAGTTGGCGACGATCGAGGCGGCGCAAATCCGCCGGGTCGTCGATGGTTTTCAGCAAGTCGTACATCGTCGTTCCATTGTAGGAAATCAAACGCGCCCGCATTCTATTGCACGCACCGTAGCGTGTGCGCGGCGGCGGGCTTTCGCGTCAGCTGACCCGGTTCACTACCAGGTCGGCAAGTTCGGCGAGACGCTGTGCGCGTGCGCCGAACGGTTTCAGCGCGTCGTGCGCTTCGGCGCGCAGCTGCGCTGCCAGCTCGCGCGACGCCTCGAGGCCGAGGATCGATACGTAGGTCGGCTTGTCGTTCGCCGCGTCCTTGCCGGCCGTCTTGCCGAGCGTCGCCGAATCGGTCGTGACGTCGAGAATGTCGTCGACGACCTGGAAGGCCAGACCCACGGCCCCCGCATAGACGTCGAGCGCGGCCATCGTTTCCGCCGACGGCGTCTCGCCGGCCAGCGCGCCCATCCGCACGGCCGCGCGCAGCAGTGCGCCGGTCTTCATCCGGTGCATCGTTTCGAGCTGTTCGCGCGTCAGCTTGAGGCCGACGCTCGCCAGGTCGATCGCCTGCCCGCCCGCCATGCCGATCGAGCCGCTCGCAAGCGCCAGTTCACGCACGAGCGCGGCCTGCTGCACCGGCGACAGCGCCTCGGCGTCGGTCAGCGCGACGAACGCCTGCGACTGCAGCGCGTCGCCGACCAGCAGGGCCGTCGGCTCGTCGTACTGCACGTGCACGGTCGGCTTGCCGCGGCGCAACGCATCGTCGTCCATGCACGGCATGTCGTCGTGCACGAGCGAATAGACGTGGATCATCTCCAGCGCCGCCGCCGCCGCATTGCGTGCCGCTTCCGTCGCGCCGGTCAGTTCGCCTGCTGCATGGCACAGCAGCGGACGAACCCGCTTGCCGCCACCGAGGACCGCGTAGCGCATCGCCTCGTGAAGTTTCGCGGGCATCGCGGTATCGGCGGGCAGATAGTGGCCGAGTGCGTTCTCGACACGGTCAAGCACGGACCGCATCCATTGTTCGAATGTCATAGATCGTCGTCTTCGCCGTCCGTGGCGGCCGTTCCGGACGAAAGCGGCTTCAGCGTCGCGCCGTCGAGCACGCGAACCTGCTGCTCCACTTTCTCGAGCTGCTGTTGGCAAAACGCAACGAGGGCCGCACCGCGGCGGTATGCCGTCAGTGAATCCTCGAGGCTCAACGCGCCGCCTTCCATCCGGGCAACCAGCGTCTCGAGTTCCGCGAGCGCCATCTCGTAATTGTCCGGCAACGGTTCGGTGCCATTGCCGGGCGGCGTGGCGCCTGGGGATGCGGTTTTCGCCATGGACGAGGTGTCAAATTTCAAAACAAGTCGGACATTCTACGGCAAAAGAGAATTTTCCGACCTGCCGTCGTGGGCACCCCGGTACATATTCCGGCCCCATCTCCGACGCACATTGTGCGCCTCCCGCGGGTCGCCCGACAAAAAATTGACACAAATCAGGCACTTAATCCTAGCCTTGCGAGGCGAACCGGGTATAATTCCCCGTTTCCCTAAATCGATTTTTCGATGGTTGGGTTGTTCACTGCTTTCACGCTAACACCGGGAGTGGGAATGTCCAATCTGAGCGATGCGCTTCAGTTGAAGTCGGCCCACAGCCAGCTTCCAGTCACTGCATATTTCGATGAGGCGCTACTCGAGCGCGAGATCGAAACCCTCTTCAAGAAAGGACCTCGTTACGTCGGGCACGAATTGATGGTGCCCGAGGCGGGGGATTATTTCGCGCTGCCGTCCGAGCAGGAAGGCCGCGTGCTGGTCCGCAACCAGACGAACCAGATCGAACTGCTGTCGAACGTCTGCCGCCACCGTCAGGCGATCATGCTCAACGGGCGCGGCCGCACGCAGAACATCGTGTGCCCGCTGCACCGCTGGACGTACGACCTGGAAGGCGAGTTGCTCGGCGCACCGCACTTCCCCGACAAGCCGTGCCTGAACCTCGGCAAGAGCCCGCTGCAAAACTGGCAGGGGCTGCTGTTCGAGGCCGAAGGCCGCAACGTCGCGCGCGATCTTGCCCACCTCGGCACCAAGCATCACTTCGACTTCTCCGAGTACCACTTCGATCACGTCGAAGTGCACGAGTGCGATTACAACTGGAAGACGTTCATCGAGGTCTACCTCGAGGATTACCACGTCGTCCCGTTCCACCCGGGTCTCGGCAGCTTCGTGTCGTGCGACGACCTCAAGTGGGAGTTCGGCGACTGGTACAGCGTGCAGACGGTCGGCGTGCACAACGCGCTCGCGAAACCGGGCAGCGCGACTTACCAGAAATGGCACGAGCAGGTGCTGAAGTTCCGCAACGGCGTGCCGCCGGAGTTCGGCGCGATCTGGATGGTCTACTACCCGGGCCTGATGATCGAGTGGTACCCGCACGTGCTCGTCGTGTCGTGGCTGATCCCGCGCGGCCCGCAGAAGACGACCAACATCGTCGAGTTCTATTACCCCGAGGAAATCGCGCTGTTCGAACGCGAATTCGTCGAGGCCGAGCGCGCCGCCTATATGGAAACGGCCGTCGAGGACGACGAGATCGCCATGCGGATGGACGCAGGCCGCCGTGCGCTGATGGCACGCGGCGAGTCGCAGGTCGGCCCGTACCAGAGCCCGATGGAAGACGGCATGCAGCACTTCCACGAATTCCTGCGCCGCCACCTCGGCGACCTCTGACGGCCGGTGCGGCGCCTTGACGCCGCATGGTATCCGGCAGACGAAAAGACGGGCTTCGGCCCGTCTTTTTTTGTTTAGACTTGGAGTGTCAGGCCAATTGCACTCCAGGGAGTCGTCATGCCACACACTCATTACACCACGCTCATCTCCGCCGCCAACCTCGCCGAGCGCCTGGCCGCGGCGCCCGGCAGCGTCGTCCTGTTCGACTGCCGCTTCGATCTCGCCGATCCCGGCGCAGGCGAAGCGGCCTATGCGGCCGGCCACCTCCCCGGCGCACACTACCTTCATCTCGACCGCGACCTGTCGGGCCGCAAGACCGGCACCAACGGCCGCCATCCGCTGCCGACCCGCGACGCATTCGCCACGCTGCTCGCCAGCCGCGGCGTCAAGCAAGGCCAGCAGGTAGTCGCATACGACGCGCAAGGCGGCGCGTATGCGGCGCGCCTGTGGTGGCTGCTACGCTGGCTCGGCCACGATTCGGTCGCCGTGCTCGACGGCGGCCTGCAGGCCTGGGAAGCAGCGGGCCAGCCGCTGACGGCCGACGTGCCGCAACCGGCCGCCGGCGATTTCCGCGCGGCAGCGCCGCTCGAATCGACGGTCGACGCGGCAGCCGTGCTCGCGAACGTGACGTCGCCCACGCGCGTCGTGATCGATGCGCGCGCACCGGACCGCTACCGCGGCGAAAACGAAACGATCGATCGTGTCGGCGGCCACATCCCCGGCGCGCGCAACCGCTTCTTCAAGGACAACCTGAATGCCGACGGCCGCTTCAAGACCGGCCATGAATTGCGCGAAGCGTTCTCGACCGTACTGGCCGGCACCGAGCCGAACCGCGTGATCCTGCAATGCGGCTCCGGCGTGACCGCGTGCCACAACGCGCTGGCGATGGAGGTGGCGGGGCTGCACGGCGCATCGCTGTACCCGGGCTCGTGGAGCGAATGGAGCGCCGATCCGTCGCGGCCGATCGCCACCGGCCCGACGCCGTAAGCACCGGCGTCACGCAGCAGTGACGAAGCGGCGGCATGGGCCGCCGCTGCTCGTTTACATCACGCCGTACTTGTGGAACCACGCGATCGCGCGCTTCCAGCCGTCCTCGGCATCGCCCTTGACGTAGCTCGGCCGGTAGTCGGCGAAGAACGCGTGACCGGCATCCGGATACACGACGATCTCCGATTCGCGCGCGAGCTTCGAGTCGCTCGCCTGGATCGCCTTGCGCATGTCCGCGAGCGACGCCTGCGTGATGTTCGTATCCTTCTCGCCGTACAGACCGAGTACCGGCACCTTCAGCGACGACGCATGATCGACCGGGTTGAACGGCGTCATCTCGTCGGTCTTGCCCTCGACGAAGCCATACCATGCAACGGCCGCGCGCACGTGCGGATCGTGCTCGGCATAGAGCCACGCCTGGCGCCCGCCCCAGCAGAAGCCCGTCACGCCGAGACGCGTCAGGTCGCCGCCGTTCTTGCCGGCCCACGCCACCGTCGCATCGAGATCCTCGGTGACCTGGCGGTCCGGCACCTTGCTGATGATGTGGTCGTACAGCTCCTTCATCGTCGGATACTTCGCCGCATTGCCCTGCCGCGCGAACAGGTCGGGCGCGATCGCAAGATAACCGAGCTTCGCGAAACGGCGGCAGACGTCGGCGATATGCGCGTGCACGCCGAAGATCTCGTGGATCACGATCACGACCGGCAGGTTCGTCTTGTCGGCCGGTTGCGCGCGATAAGCCGGCACGCTCGCGTCGCCCGAGCGGATCTCGACGGTGTCGACGTCCAGCCCGGCGCTGTCGGTCGTGACCGTCTGCGCCGAAACGGGCAGCACGGCCGCCGCGAAGGTGCCGCCCAGCGCGGCCTGCATGAACTTGCGGCGCGAGAACGGAACGTGGGGGACCAGGCTGTCGACTTCGGGTTTCAACATGAATGCACTCCTCGATTGGGCGCCGCCGTCACGATTCCGGATGCGTATGACGGAGCATCGCGCCGGCGCACGGCGCGGACGTCGCGGCGGTGGGCACCCCCGCCGCGGACGGAAACCCGGACAAGATGCCCAATAATCCGTTGTCGCGTCAACTGTCAGATGTGTAAGACTCGATTACGACGTGTTGCGTCGACCGCCTCGATCCCCACGCACAAGCCCGCTGGTGGCCTGTCGGATCATCGCCCGGCCCGTCGCCTGCCGGCCATCGCGACTCGCCGGATGCTTGCCGATTGAAAAGAAAATCCCGCGGGCGATGCCGTCGCCTCCTGCAAAAACAACGGGCGGGGAACCTGCGCGACGCGCACGCTACCCGCCCGCCCCGCGCGAACGCGCGATCAGTGCAGCTTGACGCGCGGCAGCGTCGTGCGCCGCAGCCAGTGCGCGACCGTGTCGAGGATCATCCGCGGATAGCCGTGCAGCGCCGCGATGTGCAGCCGGTACAGCGACATGTACATGAAACGCGCGAACAGCCCTTCGATCAGCATGTTGCCGCCGATCAGCCCGCCCATCAGGTTGCCGACCGCGCTGAAGTGGCCGAGCGACACGAGCGAGCCGAAATCCTTGTACGTGAACTCGGGCAGCGGACGCCCTTCGAGCCGGCAGCCGATCGCCTTCAGCAGGAAGCTCGCCTGCTGGTGCGCAGCCTGCGCGCGCGGCGGCACGTTGCGTTCGTTGCCAGGCCACACGCACGCCGCGCAGTCGCCGAGCGCGAACACGTTGTCGTCGGTGAAGGTCTGTAGCGTGCGGCGCACGTCGAGCTGGCCGAGCTTGTTGACCTGCAGGCCGTCGAGATGCGACAGCACCGACGGCGCCTTGATGCCGGCCGCCCAGACCGTCAGGTCCGCACGCACCGCCTTGCCGCTCGCGGTATGCACGAACCCCGGCGCGACCTCGGTCACGCGCTCGCCGAGCATCAATCGCACGCCCAGCTTCTCGAGCAGTTCGGCCGTCGCGGTCGACACGCGTTCCTGCAATGCCGGCAGGATCCGCGGTCCCGATTCGATCAGCACGATGCCGACGTCGTGGCGCGGATCGAGCTTGTGCAGCCCGTACACGGACAGCACCTGCGCCGTGTTGCGCAGTTCCGCGGACAACTCGACGCCCGTCGCGCCGCCGCCGACGATCACGACCTGGATGCGCGGCTCGGCCGTTTCGCCCGGGGCGGTCGGCGCAGGCGCCTGGTGTTCGGCGCGCATGCACGCGGCGATCAGCCGCTTGCGGAAGCGCTCGGCCTCCCCGACCGTATCGAGCGCGATCGCGTTTTCCGGTGCGCCCTGCACGCCGAAGAAGTGGGTCGTACTGCCGATCGCGATCACGAGCGTGTCGTATTCCAGCTCGCGCGCCGGCAGCAGTTCCGCGCCGTCGCTGTCGTTGAGGGGCGACAACGTGACGCGCTTCGCCGTGCGGTCGAGCCCGGTCAGCTCGCCCTGCTGAAACTCGAAGCCGTGCCAGCGCGCCTGCGCCGCGTATTCGAGCTCCTGCGTGAACGGGTCCATGCTGCCGGCCGCAACCTCGTGCAGCAGCGGTTTCCAGATGTGGGTCGGATTGCGGTCGACGAGCGTGACAAGCGCACGCGCGGGACGATTGCCGCGCGCGCCGTAACGGTCGCCGAGCCGCGTCGCCAGTTCCAGGCCGCCCGCGCCTCCGCCTACGATGATGATCCGATGCATCTGATTCCCCCTTTGCGATTCGAAACTGCTGCCGCCGGGCAAAGCCAATGCGATGCATTCACGCCGCCCGGTGGATTAACCGGTTCGGACACCATCGTTGTGCAGTTCGAAGCACTTCGATGCGACCGACCCGGAACGCGGGGCGCGCGGCCCCGCGTCAATGACATGACTGACATGCATTGTCCGGGAGCTTGCGCGTTGACCACAAGCAAACCATCTCGATATTCAGCATCCCTGCAACAATATGCCGCGGGAAACGCGAACCGCATGGGGGTGCGTCAGTGTGCCTCTTCCCAGTTCGCGCCGGCACCGACCTCGGCGACGAGCGGCACCTTCAGCTTCGCGACGCCGCACATCATTTCCGGCAGTTTCTCGCGCACCAGCGACAGCTCGTCGTCGGGCACCTCGAGCACCAGTTCATCGTGCACCTGCATGATCATGCGCGACGCGAGCTTGTCGCGCGTGAGCCAGTCGTCCACCGCGATCATCGACAGCTTGATCAGGTCGGCGGCCGTGCCCTGCATCGGCGCGTTGATGGCCGCGCGCTCGGCCGCCTGGCGGCGCGGGCCGTTGCCGCCGTTGATTTCCGGCAGCCACAGGCGGCGGCCGAAAACGGTTTCGACGTAGCCCTTTTCCTTCGCCAGCGAGCGCGTGTCCTCCATGTACTGCGCGACGCCCGGGTAGCGGGCGAAATAACGGTCGATATAGAGCTTCGCCGCGTCACGCGTGATGCCGAGGTTCGACGCGAGGCCGAACGCGCTCATCCCGTAGATGAGCCCGAAGTTGATCACCTTCGCGATCCGGCGCTGGTCGGAATTGACCTCCAGCGGCGTCACGCCGAACACCTCGGCGGCCGTCGCACGGTGGATGTCCTCGCCCTGCGAGAACGCGCGCAGCAGCGACGCGTCGCCGGAGATATGCGCCATGATCCGCAGTTCGATCTGCGAATAGTCGGCCGACACGATCCGGTGACCCGGCGACGCGATGAACGCCTCGCGGATGCGCCGGCCTTCGGCCGTGCGCACCGGAATGTTCTGAAGATTCGGGTCGTTCGATGCGAGGCGGCCCGTCACCGCGACGGCCTGCGCATAGTTCGTGTGCACGCGCCCCGTCGAAGGGTTCACCATGCGCGGCAGCTTGTCGGTATAGGTCGACTTCAGCTTCGACAGCCCGCGATGCTCGAGCAGCAGCTTCGGCAGCGGGTAGTCCTCCGCCAGCTTCTGCAGCACCTCTTCGTCGGTCGACGGCGCACCGCTCGGCGTCTTCTTCACGACGGGCAACTGCAGCTTCTCGAAGAAGATCTGCCCGATCTGCTTCGGCGAGCCGAGATTGAATTCGCCGCCCGCCAGCTCGTACGCCTGCCCTTCGAGCTCGATCAGGCGCGTCGCGATTTCAGTGCTCTGCGCGTGCAGCCGCGCATCGTCGATCAGCACGCCCGTGCGCTCCATCTTGCGCAGCACGCGCGAGACCGGCATCTCGATCTCGCGATACACGCGCTCGAGGCCCGGCTCGCGCGCGACCTGCGGATACAGCACGTGATGAAGCTGCAGCGTGATGTCCGCATCTTCGGCCGCGTATTCGGCGGCTTGCGCAAGCGCCACTTCGTCGAAGCCGATCTGCTTCGCCCCCTTGCCCGCGACGTCTTCGTACTTGATCGTCTTGACGCCCAGATGACGCAGCGCGAGGCTGTCCATGTCGTGCGTGCGGTGCGATTCGACGACGTACGATTCGAGCAGCGTGTCGTGCTCGATGCCGTTCAGTTCGATGTCGTAGTTCGCGAGCACCTGCGCGTCGTACTTCAGGTGCTGGCCGACCTTCTTGCGGTCGGCCGATTCGAGCCAAGGCTTCAGGCGCGCGAGCACCTCGTCGATCGGCAGTTGCTCGGGCATGTCGGGGCCGCGGTGCGCGACCGGCAGATACGCGGCCTTGCCCGGCTCGACCGAGAACGACAGGCCGACGAGGCGCGCGAGCATCGGGTCGAGCGCGGTCGTCTCGGTGTCGAACGCGGTCAGCTTCGCGTCGTTGATCTTCGCGAACCAGGCGTCGAACTGCTCCCAGGTCTGGATCGTGTCGTATTCGCGCACGATGTCGGCCGCCACCACCGGTGCCGGCTCGCCTTCCGGCGCATCGGCGCCGCCGCCTTCCGCCGGCGCGCTGTCGACTTCCCGCAGCCAGGTCTTGAAGCCGTAGCGCGCGAAGATGTCGCGCATCATGTCGCGCGCTTCGCCGTCGCTCTTCAGCGACGCTTCGATCGACTCGAGATGCGGCGCGAGATCGCAGGCCGTCTCGACGGTCACGAGCTTGCGGCCGAGCGGCAGGAAATCGAGCGCGCGGCGCAGGTTGTCGCCGACCACGCCCTTGATCTCGCCCGCGTGCTCGATGACGCCGTCGAGGCTGTCGTATTGCGCGAGCCATTTCACGGCCGTCTTCGGCCCGCACTTCTCGACGCCGGGCACGTTGTCGACGGTATCGCCGATCAGCGCGAGGTAGTCGATGATGCGCTCGGGCGGCACGCCGAACTTCGCGATCACGCCGTCGCGGTCGAGCGTTTCGTTGGTCATCGTGTTGACGAGCGTGACGCGGTCGGTCACGAGCTGCGCGAGATCCTTGTCGCCGGTCGACACGATCACGTTCATCCCGTGCCGCTCGGCTTCGCGCGCGAGCGTGCCGATCACGTCGTCAGCCTCGACGCCTTCGACCATCAGCAGCGGCCAGCCGAGCGCGCGCACCGCGCCGTGGATCGGCTCGACCTGCAATGCAAGATCGGGCGGCATCGACGGACGGTTTGCCTTATAGTCGGCATAAAGGTCGTCACGGAACGTCTTGCCCTTTGCATCGAACACGCAAGCGCTATACTCTGCACTGACTTCCTTGCGCATACGGCGCAGCATGTTGATGATTCCGTAGAGCGCTCCGGTCGGCTCCCCGCCAGGGCCACGCAAATCAGGCATCGCATGGTAAGCCCGATACAGATAGCTCGAACCGTCAACCAATAGCAGGGTCTTACCTTCCAGATTTCGTTCTTCAGGCATTATGAACAAGAGAAAAGTGATTCCGAGTCTGCGTTCGCTCGCAGATCAAGAACGCGCGACGGCCAAGAAGGCGCGCGCATCGTGGCAGATGTTCACGATTATGGCAGAGTTTATCGAGGCGACCGAGTACCTGTCGGAGATCCGCCCGGCTGTCAGCATCTACGGTTCTGCCCGCCTCAAACCCGACACGCCGCACTACAAGCTCGCGGTGCAGATCGCGCGCAAGCTGTCCGACGCCGGCTTCGCCGTGATCTCCGGCGGCGGCCCCGGCATCATGGAAGCCGCGAACAAGGGCGCGCACGCCGGCAAGGCGCCGTCGGTCGGGCTGAACATCGAGTTGCCGCACGAGCAGGCCGGCAACCACTACCAGGACATCTCGCTGCGCTTCCGCCACTTCTTCACGCGCAAGGTCACGTTCGTGAAGAACTCGGATGCGGTGATCGTGATGCCGGGCGGCTTCGGCACGCTCGACGAGCTGTCCGAAGTGCTCACGCTGATCCAGACGAAGAAGTCGCGCCTCGTGCCGATCATTCTGGTCGGCAGCGAGTTCTGGAAGGGGCTGCTGCAGTGGTTCCGCGACCAGCTGATCCCGATGGGCCTGATCAATCCGGACGACATGGATCTGATGCAGGTGATCGACGATCCCGACCAGGTGCTCGACGCGGTGCTCGCGTTCTACGAGGACAGCGGCGAGGAAGAGGGTTCGGACGACGACGGTCATCCGCCGCGGCCGGAAGAAGACCGGATGTTCTATCTGTAACGCATCCTTGGCAGCCGCCGGCCCGACGGCCGGCGTGCGGTTCGCCACGCGGCAGGCGGCGCCTCGGCTGCCTGCCGCGTGTCAGTTTGTAACGCACCGTTAATCCCGCTTTGCGGCCGCGTGCCGCCGAATGTCAAATTCGCACGGCCCGCGTGCCACGTTGCGGAGCGCCTGTCCGCACCCGCGGCTCGCCATTGTCAAATGGCGCTGGCGCATACCCGCACCCCGCCGCTGCCGGCCGGCAACCCTCCGTAACAAACCCGTCTCGCCTTTTCCGTCGCGTGCCCGCACACTGCATTCTGTCGGCGCGGCGTTCCCCCCGGTGGAACGATCCCCCTCGCTTCCATCGCGTCGTGCCGGCCTCTTTACAACGACATCACGGAAAAGAACATGCAACGCTCGCTGATCGCCCTCGCTTTCGCCGGCCTCGGCCTTTCGCTGTCCGGCCTCGCCCATGCCGTCAACGTCGACGTCAACATCGGCACGCCCGCGCCGGTCGTCGTCGCGCCCGCGCCCGTCGTGGTCGCCCCGGCGCCGGCGGTCATCGTCGGCTGGCATGGCGACCGCTACTGGGACGGCCGCCGCTACTGGGAGCGTCGCGAGTGGGAAGAGCACCAGCGCTATCGCGGTCATGACGATCGTCGCGGTTATCACTGCCCGCCGGGACACGCGAAAAAGGGCGAGTGCTGAGCGACACTGCACGTTCACCCGCTACGCACGGCCGTCCGCGCGCTTCATCGCCGGGCGGCCGTTTGATTTTCGGCAGCCGATATCGCATGAGGCCGAATGGTAGGATTGCCCTCGTCCAGGGCCCCTTCCGCCACTCATGCCGCTCATCCGAATCTGGGCCGTCGACCACGCCCTCGCATCCGGCATCGCCGCGCCGACCGACATCCTGACGGCGGCCAACCATCTCGCGTCATCGATGCCGCCCGGCCACGCGGCCGCGCCGTTCCGCTGGCGCGTCGAATCGGTCGATGGACGGCCCGTGCGCACGGCCTCCGGCCAGCTCCTTCCGGTCGACGGCGCAATCGACGGCGGCAGCCGCGCCGACGCGATCTGGCTCACGGGTCCGTTCGTCGCCGATCTCGACCGGCTGCTGGACCGGCCCGCACCGCTCGCCCCGCTGTTCGATGCACTGCGCCGGCAACACGCGCGCGGCACGCTGATCGCGACGTACTGCACCGGCGCGTTCCTGCTCGCGGAAGCCGGATTGCTCGACGGCCGCGTCGCCACGACGCACTGGTCGAAAGCCTCGAGCTTCCGCGCGCGTTATCCGGACGTGGCGCTACGCGCGTCGGACGTCCTGACCGAACAGGACGGCATCCTGTGCGGCGGCGCCGTCACGTCGTACCAGACTCTCGCGCTGCGGGTCGTCGACAAGCTGGCGAACGCGCGCCTGGCCGCGTCCGTCGCCCGGCTCATGCTGATCGACGTGAACCGCGACTCGCAGGACTCGTTCATCGACCTCGACCGGATGGGCCACCATCGACACGACGATCCGGCCATCGCGCGCGCGCAACGCTGGATGGAAAAGCATCTGCGCGAGCCATTCAGCCTCGCGCGGTTGAGCGACCACGTCGCGATGAGCGAACGCACGCTGCATCGCCGCTTCCGGGATGCGGTCGGCGCCCCGCCGCTCCGGTATCTGCAGACGCTCAGGATCGAAGTCGCGAAGCGGCTGCTCGCGGAAACGAAGCTCGCGATCGATGCGGTATGCGAACGCGTCGGGTACGCGGACATCAGTGGTTTCCGGCAACTGTTCAAGCGCGAAACCGGTATTTCTCCCGGCGAATATCGTCGTCGTTTCGCGCGCTAGCCCGACTGGAAGGGGCGCGGGACACGCTGTCGGGAATGGCATCGTCGAATGGCAGTTTCGCCACTTCGCGCGTCGGCATGCGGTTCATACACTGGATTCACGTCGCCGGAACCGGAGCGACGCCGCCTCCACCGAACCAGGACACCGCCATGCCGATGATCGACGTCACCCTCCCCGAAGGGGCACTCGCGCCGCACGCCGAAGCGCAACTGATGAACGAGCTGACCGGGACACTGATCCGTCACGAAGGACTCGATCCCGACGATCCGCGTGTGCGGGACGTGACCTGGATCTTCGTCCATCGGCCGGCGGCCGTATATCGCGCCGGTGCCGTCGCGCCTGCGCCGCTCTACCGGATCGTGCCGACCGTGCCCGAAGGACAGTACACGGACGCCGCGCGTGCGGCACTGATCGCCGACGTGACCGCCGCCGTCGCACGCGCGGAAGGCGCGGCGGTCGACACCGTCGCGACACGCGTGTGGGTCTTTCCAACGGAAATCGACGACGGCTGCTGGGGCAGCCGCGGCACGGTGCGTCGCCTGCCGGACATCATGGAGTATTTCGGTGGCGCGACATTGCGGGCGCTCGGGGAACAACGCCTGGCGACCAAGCGGCGCGCGGATGCGGGCCGGGTCGTCGATGCCGTGCGCGATTCGATGCGGGAAATGGATCGGAACGGGTTTCACGAACCGGCTGCCGGCGTCGTGCGCTGACGGCGGTTGACAGAAGGAAAGCGGCCGTGCCCCGGTAGGCGGTTGCGTCGACCATCGCGACGCGCATCCTGGCCGGGGCCGGCATTTACGTCACTGAAACGCCACTTCCGCAAAGCTCCGCAGTTTGCGGCTATGCAGCTTGTCGAGCCCGTTGGTCCGCAGGATCTCCATCGCCCTCACGCCGATCTGCAGATGCTGGTCGACCTGCCCGCGATAGAACGTGTCGGCCATGCCCGGCAGCTTCAGCTCGCCGTGCAGCGGCTTGTCCGACACGCACAGCAGCGTGCCGTACGGCACGCGGAAGCGGAAGCCGTTCGCGGCGATCGTCGCGCTTTCCATGTCGAGCGCGATCGCTCGGCTCTGCGACAGCCGCTGCACGGGCTCGCGATGATCGCGCAGTTCCCAGTTGCGGTTGTCGACGCTCGCGACCGTACCCGTGCGCATCACGCGCTTCAGTTCCGCGCCCTCCAGCCGCGTGACGTCGGCCACCCCGCGCTCGAGTGCGAGCTGCACTTCGGCCAGCGCCGGAATCGGCACCCACAGCGGCAGGTCGTCGTCGAGCACGTGATCCTCGCGCACGTATCCGTGCGCGAGCACGTAATCGCCGAGACGCTGCGTGTTGCGCAGCCCCGCGCAGTGGCCGAGCATCACCCACGCGTGCGGACGCAGCACCGCGATGTGATCGGTGATCGTCTTCGCGTTCGACGGACCGACACCGATGTTGACCATCGTGATCCCGCTGCCGTCCGCGCGCTTCAGGTGATAGGCGGGCATCTGCGGCAGGCGCGGCGGCGCGGCGCCCTCGGACGGCTCGCTGCCGAGGTTCGCGTTGTACGTGACGACATCGCCCGGCTCGACGAACGCGCTGTACTGGCTGCGGTAGGCGCGCACCTCGGGATCGTCGCTTTCCGTCATCACCGTGCGGCCCAGCTTCACGAATTCGTCGATGTAGAACTGATAGTTCGTGTAGAGCACGTAGTTCTGGAAGTGCGTGGGCGACGTCGCCGTGTAGTGACGCAACCGGTGCAGCGAGAAATCGACGCGCGCGGCCGTGAACAGCGCGAGCGGATGCGGCTCGCCCGGCGCCGGCTCGAACGTGCCGTTGACGATACGGTCGTCGAGATACGACAGGTCGGGCGTGTCGAAGATGTCGCGCATCGCGAGCAGGCGGTCGCGGTCGAGCTCGCCCTCGAGATGGATGCCTTCCGGAAACGCGAAATGAATCGGAATCGGCTGCGACGACACGCCGATCTCGATCTTGACATGGTGGTTCTTCGACAGCAGGCGCAACTGCTCGCGATAGTAGTTCGCGAAGAGATCGGGGCGCGTGACCGTCGTCTCGAACACGCCCGGGCCCGCGACGAAACCGTACGAGCGGCGCGAATCGACGTGCGTGTTGACGTCGGTGCGGATCCGCACGAACGGATAACACGCGCGCACGTGCTCGGTAATCGGTTCGTGGCGGCGATAGCGCGCGAAGGCGTCGCGCAGGAAACCGGTATTCGTGTCGTAAATCGCGGACAGCCGCGCAACGGCGGCGATCGGGTCGTCGAAAGCCTCGACCGACGGGCTGTCGGGCGACAGCACGCGGTGCCGGCGGCTCAAATCGTTCTTCATTTTCATCACCTCGTCTGATCGAACGACATTACCACGGAACCCGGTCACCCTTGTGGCCGGCCCTGCGCACGCCAGGGCCGGATGGCGCGCAGTATTTGCTAAAATCGGTAGGTTCACTGGAGACTCATCATGAAGCCGCTCATTCTCGTCGTCGCTGCCGCCGCGTTTGCCGCCGCCAGCGCCGCTTACGCCGCCGGCGGCACGCCTGACGCCGACGCGCAGGCCCGGGCCGAGGCCAACGAGGCCGCCGGCCTGCCCGATCTCCGCAAGATCAACCGGCCGGGCGCCGAAGTCACGTCGAAAGTGGACTTCGCGGACATCCGCCGCACGCCGAGCTTCCACGAAAAGAGCAAGAACGGCACCGAGGTCACCGAGTACCGCGACCGCGGCAAGCCGGTCGAGATCGACGTGAAGTCGAATTTCGGCACGCGCTACCAGATGAGCTCGACGCCGGACACGTCGCCGAAGCCGCACGACGCGGGCATCCCGATCACGCGGCTGCCGTCGCTGAATCTGCGCTACTGATTCCGTGGCCCGCCGCATCGTTCGCGGCGCGCCGCCTCCCTTCACCTGCTGTCGCGACGCACGCCGCCCGCGTGCCGACACCCTGACCTGACGCATCCCGCATGGCCGTTTTCACTGCTGTTTCCGACTCCGATCTCGCGCAATGGATGCGCCACTACGAACTGGGCGACGTGCTTGCGTTCCGCGGCATTCCGTCCGGTATCGAAAACAGCAATTTCTTCCTGACGACGACGCGCGGCGAGTACGTCCTCACGATCTTCGAAAAGCTCTCGGCGCAACAGCTGCCGTTCTACCTCGACCTGATGCGCCACCTGGCCGGCCACGGCGTGCCGGTGCCGGACCCGATTCCGCGTGACGACGGCGCGTTGTTCGGCGAGCTGCACGGCAAGCCGGCCGCGATCGTCACGAAGCTCGACGGCGCGGCGGAACTCGCGCCGGGGGTCGAACACTGCATCGAGGTCGGGCAGATGCTCGCGCGCCTGCACCTCGCCGGGCGCGACTATCCGAACCACCAGCCGAACCTGCGCAGCCTGCCGTGGTGGCAGGAAAACGTGCCGGCGATCGTGCCGTTCATCACCGACGCGCAACGCGCGCTGCTCGAAGGCGAGCTCGCGCACCAGGCGGCCTTCTTCGCGTCGGACGACTACGCGGCGCTGCCGGCCGGCCCTTGCCATTGCGACCTGTTCCGCGACAACGTGCTGTTCGCGCACGCGGCGCCCGGCACCGGCCACGACGTGCGGCTCGGCGGCTTCTTCGACTTCTATTTCGCCGGCTGCGACAAGTGGCTGTTCGACGTCGCGGTGACGGTCAACGACTGGTGCGTCGACCTCGCGACCGGCGTGCTCGACGCTGCGCGCGCCGATGCGCTGCTGCGCGCGTACCAGACCGTGCGACCGTTCACGGCCGAGGAGCGGCGCCACTGGAGCGACATGCTCCGCGCGGGCGCGTACCGCTTCTGGGTATCGCGCCTGTACGACTTCTACCTGCCGCGTGCGGCCGAGATGCTCAAGCCGCACGACCCCGGTCATTTCGAACGCATCCTGCGCGAGCGCATCGCGCATACGCCCGCGCTTCCCGAGATCCAAACCGCATGCAACTGATCGAAGTGCCCGCCAAAACGGGCTATGTCTGGTTCCGTCAAGGCGTCTGGCTGTTCCGCCGGAATCCGCTCGCCTTCATCACGCTGTTCTTCACGTACCTGCTGGCGATCACGCTGGTGTCGATGGTGCCCGTGATCGGCTCGGCGCTGCCGCTGGTCTTCATCCCCGGCATCGCGGTCGGCTTCATGGCCGCGTGCCGCGACACGGTGGCCGGCAAACCCGTGATGCCGACGATCCTCGTCGACGGCTTCCGCTCGTACGGCACCGTCGCGACCCAGCGGCTGCTGGTGCTCGGCCTGATCTACGTCGCGTCGATGGTGCTGGTGTTCGCCGCTTCGTCGTTCGTCGACGGCGGCGCGCTGTTCCACGTGATGATGGGCGCGGCCGACGAAGCCAGCGCGACGCCGGAATCGCTGGCCGCGCAAGGCACGCTCGGCGCGCTGTTTTTCGCGACGCTGCTCTATCTGCCGGTCGCGATGCTGTTCTGGTTCGCGCCGGTGCTGGTCGCATGGCATGACGTGCCGCCCGCGAAGGCGCTGTTCTTCAGCGTCGTCAGCTGCTGGCGCAATCGCGGCGCGTTCGTCGTGTACGGCATGCTGTGGTTCGCCGTCGCGCTCGGCACGTCGCTCGCGCTGTCGCTGCTGCTGCAGGCGCTCGGCGCCGGCGCCTACGCGCTGACGATCATGATGCCGGTGACGATCATCATCGTCACGATGCTGTACTGCTCGTTCTACGCGACCTATCGCGGCTGCTTCGGCGTGCAGGAGCCGGGCGCGCCGACGGCCACGTCGGGCCGCTGACACCCCTGGCCGGCGCACGGCGCCGGCCGGCACGCCGTTCATCGCGCCGGGTCGCCACCCGGCGCACCGCCGATCTCCCCCTTTCCCGCCTCCACTACCGGCAAACCCTCGCCGGGCGCCCCCTGTTCAATGCGATTTTTTGCGCGCAAAATAATTTGCGTGCAAATTGTTTGCGCGTCTACCGCGCCCTTCGACTCATGGACCGCCTACCCGCCCTGCCCCAGACGCTCGACGAGCAACTGTGCTTCGCGCTGTACTCGACTTCGCACGCGATGACGAAGGCGTACAAGCCGCTGCTCGACAAGCTGTCGCTGACCTATCCCCAATATCTGGCGATGCTCGTGCTGTGGGAACGCGACGACATCGCGGTGAAGGACATCGCCGCGCGGCTCGATCTCGACCCGGCGACCGTCACGCCGCTGCTCAAGCGGCTGGAGGCGCTCGGTTACATCGAACGCGTGCGCAGCGCAGCCGACGAACGCGTCGTGAACGTGCGCGTCACGCCGCAGGGCCGCGCACTGAAGGATCGCGCACGCTCGGTGCCCGCCGATCTCTTTTGCGCCATGCAGCAGACGCCCGAATTCCTGATCCGGCTGCGCGCCGACCTCCAGCAGTTGCGCGACGCGCTGTCGGCCGCCAACGAACGCTGATACGCGCGCGCCGACCGACCGGCCCGGCGCTGCCGGGTTTTTCTTGCAAATTTCATTTGCACACTAATGATTAGTGTTCTATATTTTGTGCGTGGCCGGCGACATCCCGTTTGACCGGACCGCTTTTCCTCTTTTCCCGACAAGGAGCTGCACGATGAACATTCTGTACAAGACCAGCGCCACGAGCACGGGCGGCCGCGACGGCCGCGCGGTTTCCGCCGACAACAAGCTGGAAGTGAAGCTGGCCGCGCCGCGTGAACTCGGCGGCACGGGTGCGGAAGGCACGAATCCGGAGCAGCTGTTTGCCGCAGGTTACTCGGCCTGTTTCCTGAGTGCGATGAAATTCGTCGCCGGCCAGAACAAGCAGGCGCTGCCGGCCGATACGCAGGTCACGGCGGAAGTGGGCATCGGCCCGAACGACGCCGGCGGCTTCGGGCTCGACATCGAGCTGCGCGTATCGCTGCCCGGCCTCGACAAGGCCGACGCGCAGGCACTGGTCGAAAAGGCCCACCACGTGTGCCCGTATTCGAACGCCACGCGCAACAACGTGCCGGTGCGCCTGACGGTCGTCTGACGCGACGCAGGACCGCCCACGCAAAAAGGGCGCGTGCGGCCACTTGCCGCACGCGCCCTTTTGCGCGATTCGTCGAAACGGCGGGCCAGCGTGCCCGCCTGCGCTGCTTAGCGCGAGCCGATCGAGTACGGGCGATTCATCGCCGCTTCGCGATCGATCTTGCGCATGCGGAATTCGAGATCGTAGATGTCGGTGGCATCGGCCAGGTACGCGTCGGCGCGCTCTTTCGCGGCCTTTTCGGCGTTCTTGGTCAGCATCAGGAAGAGGTGGCTCAGCAGGTACATGGCGATCTCGCTTTCAATGGTCTTGGACTAGGGTTTTCCCGAATTATAGGGAAAACCCTAGGCTTTGGCCAGCGTTGCTTAGACGATGCGTCGTTCGGTCGCCACAGTCCGTTGATTCGCCTCGAAAAAAGCCCAGATCATCGCGCTCGCATCGGGGCCGACCGCCGCATGAAACGCCACGGCTTCGTCGCCGCCGGCCCACGCATGATCGAGCCCTTTTACGTGACAAAGCCGCACGACCGGCTCGCCGTCGCGGCAGACGTCGGTGATCTGCGCGCCTGCTTCGCGCGTCTCGACGCGCTCGCCGCCGCGCAGTGCGCCGCGGGCATCGGCCAGCCCGTTCAGGCGCATGAACTGCACCGTCAGCTGGTCGGCGTTCTTCGGCGCGACGACGTGATCGCCGTCGCCCTGGACGATCAGGGCGGGCATGCCGGGATACGCGGCCACATCGACCAGGGCGTCGATCACCGCGGCCGGGTTCTGCCGCAGGCCGCGCCGCATCACGTCCATCGCCGTGATGCCGGAATTCGCCTCGCCGAGCGCGGGGCCCGAGTGCAGCGCCACCGCCGCGAAGCGGTCCGGATGGTGCAGCGCAAGAAGCGACGCGAGCCCCGCGCCGGCCGACAGCCCCGCCACGTAGACGCGCGACGCATCGAAACCGTGTTCGTCGACGAGCGCATCGACCAGCGAAGCCACCGCGTTCGCCTCGCCGCGGCCCGCACGGTCGGTATCTTCATACCAGTGCCAGCAGCCGTGCGCGTGCGCCCGCAGCGACTGCTCCGGATACAGCACCGCGAATCCGTGCTTGTCGGCCAGCAGGTTCATCCGCGTGCCCTGCACGAATTCGTCGACGGACTGCTGGCAGCCGTGCAGCATCACGACGAGCGGCATCGCGCCGCGCCGGCGGCCGGGCGGCACATACAGGCCGTACGCGAGATGCTGGACGAGGCGCCCGAGCGCGGGCGCCATCGGGTATTCGCCGCGCGTCCACTCGCCCGCCGCCCATGCGGCGGCACGCGGGCGCACGCGCGATTCGCGTGGCGGGGACAGATCGGATGCGGCGGGAGAAGCCGCAGCCTCGAGTGCGTCGCGTGTGATGCGCTGTGCATCGCGCGCCGCGCGCTTCGCGGCCGGAGAGAGCATGCGTTTCATGCCGCCCAGCCACACCTTGGTCAGACTTTTGGTCATCGATCGGGCTCGCAGTCAGGAAAAATAGGGGCACCATGAAGGCGCCGCAACGGATGCATCGTTCGACTTTGTGCAATGCACCATAACATTGTTTCCAGGATTTTTCCTGCATGCGCGTCGTTCCCGGCGGCGCAAAAAACGGGCCGCATGCACACGCGGCGCTATACTGGGGTTTCGCCGCTTGTATCCGTTGTAGTCGTTCTTTCAGGCTCGCGCGTTGATTTAAGCATTCTCCCCGCCTTCGTCCGTCCCCGTCCCGATGTTCGCCCTGTCGTCTCACCTGTGGATCATGATCACCGCGTTCGGCGGCGCCGGCCTGACCTTGCCGCTCGCGATCACGATCGCCGTCTGGCTGGCGCTCGGTTACTCGTGGCGGCGCGCGGCCGCATGGCTCGCCGTGCTGGCGGCCGCGATCGGCGTGGTGGCGCTCACGAAGATCGCGTTCCTCGGCTGGGGCATCGGCATCCGCGCGTGGGATTTCACGGGGTTCAGCGGCCACGCGATGCTGTCGACGTCGGTGTATCCGGTCGCGATCTTCCTCGCGCTGATCCGCACGCGCACGCCGGTGAGAATCGCCGGCATCGCACTCGGGCTCGCGGCCGGCATCGCGGTCGGCGTGTCGCGCGTCGCACTCGACGCGCATTCGCCGTCCGAATCGATCACCGGCTGCATCGTCGGCGCGATCGCCGCGCTCGCGTTCATTGCCGGCTCGTGGCGTGCGGTGCCGCACCGCTGGTCGGTGCCGGCGGTCGTCGCGAGCCTCGCGATCGTCACCGTCGCGCTGCACGGCATCACGGTGCCGTCGCATCGCTGGGTCACCAAGGTCGCGCTGCAACTGTCCGGCCACGAGCGCCCGTTCGTCCGCGCGCGCTGGAAGGCCAACCCGAACTACCATCCCGCGTCGCAGCCGTCGTCGCTGCAGCGCACCGAATCATCGGCGCACGCGCTGCGCACGTGACGGGCCGCCCGGCCGCCCCGTTCCAGGTCTGACCATTTCATGCGCGCCGTCGCATGAGCGGTATGTCGAGCGTTATAACCCGCCCTATATTACGATTACGGTTTCCACCCATTCAAAAACGAATCCGCCATGCGCCCGACCGTCCGTCCGCTTCGCCGCACCCTGCTCCGCCTGCTGCCGATCGCCACGCTTGCCGCCGCCGGCGTCGCGTTCAGCGCGCCCGCTTCCGCCGCCGACGAACTGGTCGTATCGGCGGCCGCCAGCCTGACGAATGCATTCAAGGCCGTCGGCGAGGCGTACGAGAAGCAGCACCCGGACACCAAGGTGCTGTTCAACTTCGGCGCGTCGGACGTGTTGATGCAGCAGATCGCCAAGGGGGCGCCGGCCGACGTGTTTGCGTCGGCCGACCAGAAGGCGATGGATCGCGCGGTGGACGAAAAGGTGATCGCGCCCGGCACGCGCCGCGATTTCGCGGCGAACTCGCTCGTGCTGATCGTGCCGGCGGACAGCCGCACGGCGGCACCGGCGTCGCTGAACGACCTGACGGCCCCCGGCGTGAAGCGCATCGCGTACGGCGACCCGGCATCGGTGCCGGTCGGCCGCTACACCGAAGGCGCGTTGCGCGCGGCCGGCGTGTGGGACGCCGTCAGCGCGAAGGGCGTACTGGCCGCCAACGTGCGCCAGAGCCTCGACTACGTCGCGCGCGGCGAGGTCGACGCGGGCTTCGTGTTCGGCACGGACGCCGCGATCATGCCGGGCCGCGTGAAGGTCGCGCTGACGGTGCCGACCAGGACGGCCATCACCTACCCGATCGCCGTGGTGAAGGACAGCCGGCACGCCGCGCAGGCGCAGTCGTTCATCGACTTCGTCGCGTCGCCGCAGGGCCAGGCCGTGCTGTCGACGTTCGGCTTCAAGCCCGCGGGCAAGTGAGCGGCGCGCGATGCAAGACGCCTGGGTACCGCTGCTGCTGTCGCTGAAGGTTGCCGGCTGGGCAACCGCGCTCGACATCGTGCTCGGCGTCGCGGCCGCGTTCGTGCTCGCGCGCTGGCGCTCGCCGCTGCGCGATGTCGTCGATTCCATCCTGACGCTGCCGCTCGTGCTGCCGCCGACGGTACTCGGCTATTACCTGCTCGTGCTGCTCGGCCGGCGCGGCGTGTTCGGCGCGTGGCTCGACGATCTCGGCATCGAGCTGGTCTTCACGTGGCAAGGCGCGGTGATCGCGTCGATGGTCGTCGCGTTTCCGCTGATCCTGAAGTCGGCACGCGCCGCGTTCGAGGGTGTCGATCCGCATCTCGAGCGCGCCGCGCGCACGCTCGGGCTCGGCGAGGTCGCGGTGTTCTTCCGCGTGACGCTGCCGCTTGCCACGCGCGGCATTCTCGCGGGCGCGCTGCTCGCGTTCGCACGCGCGCTCGGCGAGTTCGGCGCGACGCTGATGATCGCGGGCAACCTGCCCGGCCGCACGCAGACGCTGTCGGTCGCCATCTACGCGGCCGTGCAGGCCGGCGACGACCACACGGCCAACTTCCTCGTGCTCGTGACGTCGATCACCTGCATGCTCGTGCTGCTCGCGACCGGCTGGCTCGTGCCGTCGCGCGCCCGACGGAGCCAGCAGACATGAAGCGCATGCGCCGTCCGTCTCGCTCCGCGGCCCGATCGTTGCGGCGGAGGGCCGCATGAGCCTCATCGTCGACATCCGCAAGACCTACGCAAACGCCGAGCGCCGCTTCACGCTCGACGTGTCGTTCACCGCGACGACGCAGCGCGTCGTGCTGTTCGGGCCGTCCGGCGCGGGCAAGAGCATGACGCTGCAGGCGATCGCCGGACTGCTGTCGCCCGACGAAGGTGCGATCACGCTGAACGGCGAGGCGCTGTTCGACGCCGCGCGCCGCATCGACGTGCCGACCCGCGACCGCCGCGTCGCCTACCTGTTCCAGGACTACGCGCTGTTTCCGCATCTGAACGTGCGCCAGAACATCGCGTTCGGGCTCACGTCGGGGCTGCGCAATCCGCGCGCGAAGACGGTGCCGCCCGAGGTCGCGTACTGGCTGCGCGCGTTCGACCTGGAAACGCTCGCGGGGCAGTATCCGTCGCAGTTGTCGGGCGGGCAGAAGCAGCGCGTCGCGCTGGCGCGCGCGCTGGTCGCGCAGCCGCGGATCCTGCTGCTCGACGAGCCGTTCGCGGCGCTCGACGGCGCGATGCGCCAGCGCATGCGCCACGAGCTCGCCGAGCTGCAGGCGCGGCTCGATATCCCGATGGTGCTGATCTCGCACGACCCCGACGACGTCGCCGCATTCGGCGACCAGGTCGTGCAGTTGAGCGAAGGACGCGTGCAGGCGGCCCCGCCGCACGCCGGGTGGCCGACGCGCGTCAGCTGAGCGCGCGAGGCCGTGGTCGCGGCACGCGGGTGGGCGCCTGAGAGAAACTCGCGGCGCGGCACCGGCTGAAAACGGAAACGAAGTCGGTGCCGTGCACGTGCCGTGCGACGCCGGCTTCGCCCCGTCCGTCGCGCGATCTTCGACGCGCGCCGCCCGAGCCGCTGCGTCAGCCCGTCACCGCGAGAATCACGCTCGACGCCTTGAACAGCGCGATCGCCGGCCGGCCCGCGTCGAGTTGCAGCGCCGCGACGCTGTCGTGGGTGACAACCGCCGTCAGCGTCCCGCCACCGTCGAGCGCCAGCGTCACCTCGCTGTTCACCGCACCCGCCACGACGGCTTCCACGCGGCCCCTCAGCTGGTTGCGCGCGGACACCTTCAGGTCGGGCCCGCCATCGTCCACCGCCAGCACGACCCACGACGCCTTCACCAGTGCGCAGGCCTCCGCGCCTTCGCGCAGGCCGAGCGCCTCGGCGCTTTCGTGCGTGAGCACCGCAACGACCGGCTGCCCGCCGGGCAGCGTCAGCGTCACCTCGTCGTTGACCGTGCCGCGCACGATCGACGCAACCTTGCCGAACAACTGGTTGCGCGCGCTGGTCTTCATCCCGATCCGGCCGATCAGCGCCCAGTCGACGTCGAAACCGGCGACGGCCGCGCTCGCGGCCTCGATGAAGCGGCGATGCTCGCGCTCGATCGTGCGGAACGCGGCGATCAGCGACGTCGCGCGCGGCGTCAGCGTCGTGCCGCCGCCGCCCTTGCCGCCCGTCGAACGCGCGACGAGCGGTTCGCCGGCAAGATTGTTCATTGTGTCGACCGCATCCCACGCGGCCTTGTAGCTAAGGCCGACGGCCTTCGCCGCGCGCGTGATCGAACCGGTATCGCCGATCGCCGCGAGCAGCGCGATGCGCGTCGCGCCGCCGAGCGTCTGCTCGCCGGCGCGCAGCCACAGCTCGCCGCCCAGTTCGAGCGGTTCGGCGGACGGGGAAGCGTGCGGTGCGTCGGTCATCGGGCGGCGTACGGGAAACGGGCGGTCATTATAGTCAGCGCGCCGCTCGGCCCGGCTTGCCGTCGAGCTTCGGCGGCCGCAGGCCGGCCAGCAGCGCCTCGGCGTCGCGCGCCGCGCGCTGTTCGAGCGCCGCGCCGTAGCCGCGCACGAAACCGAGCTGGTACGGCGGCGCGGACAACTGCTCGAGGTGATGCAGCGCGACCATCGCGTCGTTCGCTTCGCCGAGCACGCCCTGCACGCGCGTGAGTGTCTTGACCGTCTCGCTGCGCGTGCGGCGCGACGCCAGCGACGCGAAGAATTCGAGCGCATAGCGCAGCCGCTTCGCATCGATCCGCACCTGGTGGCGCGCGGCCGTATCGAGCGACGTGAGCGACGGCGACGCATAGAGATGGCCGAACAGCCGGCGCACGCGCTTGGCCGCATGCCGCCGCAGCGGCGGCGCGTCGCCGCCCTCGGCTGCCGGCAGCGCGAGCGTGCTCAGCCATTCGAGCCAGCCGAGCGTCAGCCGCGCGTAGCGGGCCGAATGCAACGCCTGACGCAGCTCGACACGCGCGGTCGTCGACTGCGCGCGTGCCGCGTCGAGCGTGCCGTCCCAGTCGCCGTCGCCGCCGTCGGCCGCGATCAGCGCGGGCAGGCTTTCGGTCGAAAACACGTCCCAGTCGCGCACCGTGCCGAGCAGCCCGGCGAGCCAGCGCAGGTCGACGCCGAGCGTGTCGCGCCACTGGCGGTCGGCAAAACGCGGGAAGAAGCGCATCAGCGTGCGCAGACGGCGCAGCGCGACGCGCATCTGGTGGACGAATTCGGGATCGTCGCGCTCGAGCACGCCGCCCTCGTTGCCGAGCCACTGCGCGGTGATGTCGCCGGACAGCGCGAACAGCGCGGCGCGTTGCGTGCGGATGCCGGTCAGGTCGACCGGTTGCGCCTTGACCAGCCCGCCGGCCACCGGGCCGCCCGCGCAGGCGCGGTCGATCACGCTCGTCAGTTGCACGAAGGCGGGCCACGCGCCGCTCAGCTCGCGCGCCGCGGCAAACAGCGCGTGCAGCGCGGCCGTGCGCGCGGCGACGGTTTCCCAGTCGGGTGCGGCAAGACGCAACTCAACGTAGCGGCGCGGCGGCTCGCCGCCGCCGGACAGCGTGATGTCGTCGAGCGTCATCTCGACCACGACGCCGCTGTCGTCGGCCCACCGCCCGCGTCGCCGTTCGCTGACGAGGCGCAGCGCCGGCGCATCGGGCTGCTCGCCCGCCGCCGGGGGCGCGGCGGCGTCAGGCGCGACGCCGTCGACTTCGTCCGTCGGTGCATCGGCATCGGCGGCGACCGTCGCCACGGGTACGGGCAGCGGCATCGCGACGACGATGCCCGCATGTTCCGCGTCGAACAGTTCGCGCTCGGTGACACCGGGCGCGAACGCCTTCGTGCGCGACGCGACGACACGCCTGCCGTGCGCGTTCGATTCGACCCAGGTCCACCAGCTTGCGCCGGGGCTCGCCTCGGCCTCCTCGATCTGGCACGGCTCGATCGTCACGCGTTCATGACCCCGCCGCATCCGCACCTGCGGGCAGATCCGCCACGCGCGCACGAGCTCGGCGCCGAAGTCGCGCTGCGTGCCGCGGGCGCGACCCGCGGGCTTGACCGGCCACCCTTCCAGCGACAGCGACAACACGATTTCCAGCACACGCGACATGAAGGCTCCTGCACAAGAAGAATCGCCGGCGCATCGACCCCGCCGGCGTCGCCCGTGAAGCAGCTTCCATAGTACACGCCGTCAAATCGTGCCGGCGGCGATCTGGCCCTGTCGCCTGTCGGATATCAAACGGCGTATTGCGCGAGGCCGTTGCCGAACGACCAGTCCTCCTTCAGCACCTCGACGAGACTGATGAAAACGTCCTGCTGGCGCACGCCGGGCTGCTGCGAGAGGTTCTCCGCGATCGTCCGGTACAGCGCCCGCTTCTGCTCGAGGGTGCGCGTGTTGTTCGCGGTGATCTGGATCATCACGAGATCGTCGCTGCGCTCGATGTCGAGGTAATGGCGGCCGTACACGAAGTTCTCGGCCGCATGCTCGGTCACGACCATGAAGATGTCGTCCTCGGGCACGTTGAAGGTCTGCATCAGCGCGCGATGCACGCCGTCGACGAGCGCCGCGCGGTAGGCGGCCGGTTTGCCTTCGCGTACGGCGATACGGGTGAATGGCATGGTCCTGCTCCTGTCGGTGAAGTTGACGTGGAAGAAACGGAAACACGACATCAGGTTAGGTGCGCCGAACTATAATGAACAGTCATTGACGGATATTTCATTCATTTACACTTGAAATGAAAGTACTCGATCTCGATGCGGTCCGTGCATTCGTGCTGGTCGCCGATCTCGCCAGCTTCACGCGCGCCGCCGATGCGCTCGGCACCACGCAATCGGCCGTCAGCCTGAAGCTGAAGCGCCTGGAGGCCCACCTCGGCAAGCCGCTGCTCGCGCGCACGCCGCGCGTCGTCAAGCTGGCGGCCGACGGCGAGAACTTCCTGCCGGCCGCCCGCGCGCTGCTCGACGCGCACGAGCACGCGCTCGGCGCGATTTCGGCCGGTACGTATCGCCTGTCGCTCGGCGTCAGCGAGCACGTCGCGGTGCCCGACCTGCCGGCGGTGCTCACGAGCCTGCACCGGCAGGACCCCGGGCTGTCGCTGGAAATGCATCTCGGGACGTCGACGAACCTGCTCGCGCAATACGACGAACGCCGGCTCGACGCGGCGATCGTGCGGCACGAGCCGGGCGAGGATCCGCCGCGCGAAGACGGCACGCTGCTGTTCACCGAACCGCTGGCCTGGCTCGCCGCACCGGACTGGGCACCGCGCGCGGGCGAGCCGCTGCCGCTCGCGGTGCTGGCCGGCCCGTGCGGCGTGCGGGCCGCCGCGCTGCGCGCGCTCGACCGTGCGGCGCGGCCGTGGCGCGAACGCTTCATCGGCGGCGGCGTCGCGGCGGTCACGGCGGCGGCCGCGGCCGGGCTCGCCGTCTGCCCGCTCGCGCGGCGCGTCGCACCGCGCACGCTGGTCGACGTCGGCGCGAAATTCGGGCTGCCGCCGCTGCCGCAATCGCAGGTCGTGCTGTATTCGCGCGTACGCGACGCCCGGGCCGCGGCCGCGCTGCACCGGTTCGCCGACAGCCTTGCAATCTCGGCGTAAACTAGCGGGTTTCGCCGTCCGCAATCTCCAGAAGAATTCCGATGAAGCCCGAAGCCCGCCAGCACCTCCGCGCCAACCTGCTGATGCTCGCCGCCGCCGCGATCTGGGGCTCGGCTTTCGTCGCGCAGCGGCTGAGCCTCGACGTGATCGGGCCGTTCCTGTTCACCGGGCTGCGCTTCCTGCTCGGCGCGCTGGTGCTGGTGCCGCTGCTGATGCTCAACGCGGCGTCGCGCGCGCAGTGCGCGGCGATCCGCCGCGAACCGGCGTTGCTGCTGCCGGGCGTCGTGCTCGGCGGGCTGCTGGCGGTATCGATCTCGCTGCAGCAATTCGGCCTGCAATACACGCGAATCGCCAACGCCGGCTTCATCAGCTCGCTGTACGTCGTGATCGTGCCGCTGATGGGCGTGTTCGCGCGCCACCGGATCGGCGCGGGCACGTGGTTCGGCGCGCTGCTCGCGGCGATCGGCCTGTATTTCCTCAGCATCGACGAGCATTTCTCGGTGCTCTACGGCGACTGGTTCCAGCTCGCGGGCGCCGTCATCATCGCCGCGCACGTGATGGCCGTCGGCCATCTCGCGAAACGGCACGATCCGCTCGTGCTCGCGTTCCTGCAGTTCCTCGTGTGCGGCATCGCGTGCCTCGCGGTCGGCGTCGCCGTCGAGCCGGTCAGCGTCGCGATGCTGCGCGGCGCGCTGCCGACGCTGCTGTACGGCGGGCTGCTGTCGGTCGGCGTCGGTTATACGCTGCAGGTCGTCGCGCAGCGCGACGCGGCGCCCGCGCACGCGGCCGTGATCTTCAGCATGGAAGGCGTGTTCGCGGCGCTCGCCGGCTGGGCCGCGCTCGGCGAAACGCTGACGCTGCGCGCGCTCGTCGGCTGCGCGCTGATGCTGGCCGGCCTGCTCGCCTGCCAGTTGCTGCCGAACGGCGACGCCCGGAAAAAGGACGAGAACGCGCTGCCGGCGTGACACGCACCGTCCCTATAATGGCGATTCGCGTGACTTCCACGCCAACCGTTTCCGACAGGCCAGCTCCGTGACGTCCACTTCCGTCGATCCCGCCGCCGACCTGCTGCGCGAACGCGCAGCGCATTACGCCGCCCAGGCGGCGCTGTTCCTGCGCGATCAGGCGCTCTCCACCGCGTCGCATGACCTGCGCAGCCCGCTCAACGCGATGCACAGCTGGGCGTACGTGCTCGAGCGCCAGCTCGCCAATGCCGATCCGAACCTGCAGCGCGCGCTCGCGGGCATCCGCACAGGCATCGACCAGCAGGTTGCGCTGATCGACGACGTGCTCGACGCGCCGCGCGCGGAAACCCGCACGCTCGCCCTCGAGCCGCGGCCGTTCGCGCTGCGCGCGCTGCTCGACGACACGCTCGCGCTCGTGCGCGCGGCGCTCGCCGACGCGCGGCAGGTCGCGCTCGACGCGACGCTGCCGGACGACGGCGCGCCGTCGCTGTCCGCCGACCGCGAGCGCATCGCGCAGGCGCTGTGGACGATGCTGACGACCGCCGTCGAAGCCAGCGCCGCCGGCTCACGCGTGATGTTCGAATGCGCGCGCGACGGCGCCCGGTTCACCGCGCGCGCCGCCTGCACCGTGAATGCCGCCGCCCTCGCCGATCCCGCGCAACCGCACGCGTTCGAGGCGTTCGCCCGGCGCGAGATGCTGCGCGAGCGCGACGCGAAGCGGGTCGCATGGACCCTCGCGCTGTGCCAGCGCGTCGCGCTCGCGCACGGCGGCACGTTCTCGCATACCGCGTTCGCCGACGGTGCGGCGGCCACCCTCACCTTCTCCGTCCCCTGCGAGGCGCCGGTGTAAGTATTCGGCCGTCCAGTACATTACAAATTCCTTTCCGGCTCTATACTGATGGGCCTGTCATAACCGGAGCGATTCTTTGTTACAGATCTTCGCGCTCATCGGCGCGTTGTTCCTGGTGGCCCTCAACGGGTTCTTCGTCGCGGCTGAATTCGGCCTCGTCAAACTGCGCGCCACGCGCGTCAAGACACTGGCCCGCAAGCACGGCCTGCGCGGGCGCATCCTCGGCATCGTGCACGGCCGCCTCGACGCGTACCTCTCCGCGTGCCAGCTCGGCATCACGCTCGCGTCGCTCGGCCTCGGCTGGGTCGGCGAACCGGCGTTCGCGCAACTGCTCGCCCCGGTGCTCGACCTGATCGGCGTGCAGTCCGAACGCGTCGTGCACCTGATCTCGCTGATATTCGCGTTCTCGCTGATCTCGTTCCTGCATATCGTCGTCGGCGAGCTTGCGCCGAAATCGATGGCGATCCGCCAGTCCGAGAAGGTCGGCCTGTGGGTCGCGCTGCCGCTGTATGCGTTCTACTGGGCGATGTATCCGGCGATCTGGGTGCTCAACTCCAGCGCCAACGCGGTGCTGCGGCTCGCCGGGCTGTCGGCCGACCACGGCAGCGACGCGCACTACTCGACCGACGAGCTGAAGCTGATCCTGCGCAGCCGCCGCAGCACGGCCGGCAATGCCGCCCAACCGGCGCGCGGCACGTACAGCGACGACGAGTGGAACACGCTCGCGCATTCGCTCGATTTCTCGTCGATGACCGTGTCGGACCTGATGCGGCCGGCCCATGAAATGATCGGCCTGCGGCGCGACCTGCCGTTGCCCGACAACATGGAGATCGTCGCGCGGCACCGCTTCAGCCGCTATCCGCTGTTCGAGGATGCGTCGCGCGAACAGGTGAGCGGGCTGATCCACCTGAAGGACCTGCTGCTCGCGCGTCATGCCGGCGCCGCGCTCGAAGACCTGTCCGACTACGTGCGCCCCGTGCAGTACGTGCGGCCCGACACGCCGGCGCTCGACCTGTTCCGCCGCTTCCGCAAGGGCGCGCCGCACTTCGCGCTGGTCGGCAACAAGGGCGAGAAGCCGATCGGCTTCCTGACGCTCGACAACCTGCTCGGCGCGCTGGTCGGCCAGATCCACGACGAGTTCCGCCAGGGCGATGCCGACTGGAGCCGCCTCGACGACGGCACGCTGATGGGCAAGGGCAGCCTGCCCGTCGTGTCGCTCGAGCAGGCGCTCGGCATCGATATCGACGAAGGCCGCGCGGAATCGGTCGGCGGCCTCGTGATCCAGGCGTTGAGCGACCTGCCGACCGAAGGGCAACGCGTGTCGTTCGACCGCTTCGACGTGGTCGTGAAGAAGATGAACGGGCCGCGCATCGTGCTCGTGCGCGTCTATCCGAAGGTCGCGAAAGAGGCCGACGAATGACGGCCCTACAGTGCCGCACGCGATGAACGGCACGGCCGCGCCGCTGCCGCGCTGCTGCGTGATCACGCCGGAACCGGCGTCCGCGTCGGCGGCCGATTGCGCGGCGTTCCTCGACCGGCTGTCGGCCGTGCTCGCGCGCGGCGAAACGCTCGTGCAACTGCGCGTGAAGTCGCTCGATGCGGCCGCGTTCGCGCCACTCGCCGCCGCGGCGCTCGCGCGCTGCGACGCGGCCGGCGCGCAGCTGATGCTCAACGGGCCGATCGATGCAGCCGGCGTGATGCGGCTCGACGGCGCCGGCTGGCATCTCGACGGCACCGCGTTGCGCGCCGCCGCGCAGCGTCCGTTGCCGGCCGAGCGGCGGGTGTCCGCCGCCTGTCACACGCTCGACGATCTGCTGCTGGCCGCCCGCATCGGCGCGGATTTCGTCACGCTGTCGCCGGTGTTGCCGACGCTCAGCCACCCCGGCGCGGCAACGCTCGGCTGGGCGCGGTTCGATGCGCTGGCCGCGCAGGCCACGATGCCCGTTTTCGCGCTCGGCGGGATGACGCGCGCGCATCTCGACGACGCGCGCCGCCACGGCGCCTACGGCATCGCGGGCATTCGCGGGTTCTGGTAAGTCCGGGATCGCCCGCCGCGCAGCCGGGTGCGCATGCGCCCGGCCTTCCAACCCTCACGCCGTCATCCGCTCATGCGTTCAGGTTCGGACGCATGCCGCGCCACGAACCGTCGTCGATACGCCGCGCGTCGTGCGTCAGCGCATAGTGGTTGACGTCGCCCGTGAGCCACGCAACGAGCGAATATGGCGGCAATTCCCCTTCATCGACGCGGTCGCGCGCACGTGCCGGCGTCTCGAACACGACGCGCCCTCGCGGCGCGTGGAACCGCACCGCGTCGGGCGACAGGTTCAATGCGATCGTCAGCGTCTCGTCGTCGGCGAGCCGCCACGACGCGAGCAGCGCGTCGGCATCGCCGTCGCCGTCCGCCTTCAGCGCATGCGCATCCTGCGGCCGGCAATCGGACAACCGCGGCGCGATCAGCTTCGCGCGCACCGCGAGCGCCGACTGCACGACATGCGCACGATCGGCGTCGCGCGCGGTTTCATCGAAGATCAGCGGAATCTGCGGCGTGAGCAGCGACAGCGCGAGCGCCGCGAGGCCGGACGCCTGCGCGGGGTCGCCCGGGCCGCCGTCGCGCCACGCCCCATCGGACAGCACGAGCGACGTCAGCGCCAGCCCGCTGTCGGCCGCGATGCCCTCTCCCGACGCGGCCGGCTGGAACGCCGCGCCGGCCGCGGTCAGCGCACGCGCGAGCGTGTGGATCGACTGGCGCGCGGAAATGCCTTCGTGGGCCGACGTATCGCGCCCCGTCAGACGGTGCAGCGCGCGTTCGCCGCAGCCGTTCCACTGCGCATCGAAATGGGTATCGGCGAGGTGCGCGGGATGCCGCTCGCTGCCGAGCACGAGATGGATGAGCCGGTCGGCCGGCACGGCCGCGCGCACGCGGTCCGCGATCTCGCGCAGCCACGACACGCCGATCCGGTCGGCCTCGCGCAGGCGCAGCCCGTCGCAACGGTATTCGTCGATCCAGTACAGCGCGTTGTCGCAGAAGAAATCGCAGACTTCCGGATGATCGAGCGCCAGCGGCGCGGCCTGCAGCGGATCGTCGCGCGTATGGAAGAACGGCGCAGCGTAGTGGCGCAGCGCATCGGTGCCGCTGCCGAAGCGCGCGTAGTCGAGTTCCAGCAGCACCGCGAGCCCGTAGCCGTGCGCGTCGTCGATCAGCGCCTTCAGCGCGTCGGGGCCGCCTTCGGCCGCGAGCGGCGCGAACGGCAGGCTGTCGTGCGGCGACGCGAGCAGCTCCAGCGCGGTCACGCCGAGCCGCGCGAGCCGCGGCAGGCGGCGGCGCACGCCGTCGAAACCGCCCACCGCATGCGGCCGGATCGCGTAGAGCGCGATGTCTTCCCATGCACGCCCGCGCCAGAACGTGTTGCGCCACGTGAACGCGCGCGGATCGACGACCTCGCTCGGGCCGTTGAGCCCGTCGGGTTGCGAGCGCGACGCGGGATCGGGAATCGACACGGCATCGTCGAGGCGATAGCGGTAACGCGTACCCGCACCGCAGTCGGCGAAGACCTCGAACCAGTGCGGGCCGGCGGCCGCCATCGGCACGAGCGTCGGGTCGGAGCCGGAATCGAGTTCGAGTTGAACCTGCGTACTGCCCGGCGCCCACACGCGGAAATGCGTGCGCGGTGTCGCGCAGAGCGCGCCACAGGGCTGGGCGCCAAACGGCAAGCAATGAATGTAGTGCTGCGCGTACGGATCGTGCGGACAATCGGACATCATGCGCTCCTCGTGCGTGCCGAGCGGCATGGCCGCGCCCGTGGCGCGGCGCATCGGGGCCCGGCATGCGACGGCCAGGCGGGGGGAGAGCACCGAGTATGCGCCGGATTCGCCATCGCGATATACGCTGATCGGACATTTTTAAATGCGAATCGACCCCGCGAAAACGGGCTGGCGGGCCTGGGCCCGCAAGCCGGGTAGTCGGCATACCGGAATGTCTGCCCGCCTTGTTGCGCGGGCCGCGCGCCCCTACGCTCCATGTCATGCTCGCGGACCCGTCGTCCGCCCTCGACCCCAGGAGCCCGCCATGTCGCTTCCCGCCAGTGCCGCGAAATTCGATCCCTCGCGCGCGCAGGACTATGCCGCGCAATCGCGCATCGCGCTCGCCGGCTACGATGCGTGTCACGAACTCACCGCCTGCATGCTCGCGTCGACGATCGGGGCGACCGATGCGCGGATCCTCGTCGCGGGCGCGGGCGGCACGGGCCAGGAAATCTGCGTGGCGGCCGCGCTCGAACCGGGCTGGCAATTCACGGCCGTCGACCCGTCCGCGCCGATGCTGGCGCTTGCGCGTTCGAACGTCGAGGCCGCGGGCTTCGGGTCGCGCACGGCATTCGTCGAGGACGGCGTCGATGCACTGCCCGATGCCCCCGCATTCGACGGCGCGACGCTGATCGGCGTGCTGCATCACGTGCCGGGGGACGCGGCGAAGGCCGCGTTGCTGCACGCGATCGCGCGGCGCCTGAAACCCGGCGCGCCGCTCGTGCTCGCCGGCAACCATCGCCGCTACGCGGACCACCCTCGCCTGCTCGACGCGTGGCAGCAGCGCTGGCGCATGAAGGGCGCCACGCCAGACGCCGTGCGCGCGCAACTCGCGAAGATCCTGCAGGGCGCCGATCCGCCCGCCACCGAGGACGCCGTGTTCGACCTGCTGCGCGATGCGGGCTTCGATGCGCCGCTGCGCTTTTTCGCGAGCCTGTTCTGGGGCGCGTGGGTCGCGGTGCGGCGCGCATAGCGGTTCGGCACGGCGTGCGACCGGATGCGCGTGCGTGCCGCGCGCGCTGGGTATGATGTCGGTTCCGTCCCCTTCCGGCCTCGACATGCTCACCGTCCATCACCTGAACAACTCGCGCTCGCAGCGCGTGCTCTGGCTGCTCGAAGAACTGGATGTACCGTACGAGATCGTGCGCTACGCGCGCGATCCGAAAACGATGCTCGCGCCGCCCGAGCTGCGCGCGATCCATCCGCTCGGCAAGTCGCCGGTCGTCACCGACGACGGCCGCACGTTCGCCGAATCGGGTGCGATCATCGAGTACCTCGCCGAACGCTACGGCAACGGGCGTCTCGCGCCGCCGCCCGGCACGCCCGAGCGGCACGACTACACGTACTGGCTGCACTACGCGGAAGGGTCGGCGATGCCGCCGCTGCTGCTCAAGCTCGTCGCCTTGCGGATCGCCCAGGCACCGATGCCGTTCTTCGCGCGGCCGATCGCACGCAAGATCGCCGACACGCTGCAGTCGGGCTTCGTCGATCCGCAGATCGCGCTGCATCTCGGCCATGTCGACGGCGCGCTGCAACGCACCGGCTGGTTCGTCGGCGACAGCTTCAGCGCGGCCGACATCCAGATGAGCTTCCCGCTCGAAGCCGCGACCGCACGCGGCGGCGGCAACCGGTATCCCGCGATCGCGCGCTTCCTCGACGCGATCCACGCACGGCCGGCGTACCAGCGGGCGCTGGAGCGCGGCGGCCCGTACGACCTGCTCAAGTAAGCGGCGTCAGCTCAGCAGGCCGGCCGCGACGTTGATCGACAGCCCGAGCACGGCCATGTTGAAGTAGAACGACAGGATCGACTGCGCGAGCACCGAGCGCCGCGCGGAACGGTTCGCGAGCGACACGTCGGCCGTTTGCGACGCGACCGCGATCGTGAACGCGAAATACAGGAAATCCCAGTAATCGGGCTCGGGGTTGCGGTCCGGAAAGCGCAGCGCGCGATCGTTGCCCGGCGAACCGTAATAGAGCCGCGCGTAGTGCAGCGTGAAGATCGTCGGAATCAGGAACCACGCGCCGAACAGCGTCGCAGCCGTGATCGCGTAGTGACTGAGCCCCGCGCTGAAGCCCACGCTCTTGGCCGTGGCGAGTTCGATCGCGATCGCGGCGACGCTCGCGACGGTCGCGGAGCACACGACGGTCAGCACGGTCGTCGCGTTTTCGTCTTCGCGGATCGCAACTTCGCGCACCTTGTGATGGTGCGCGGTGACCATGCGCACCCACATCAGCACGAGATACAGCCAGATCGCGCAATCCCAGCCGATCAGCGCACGCACGGCCGGGCGCAGCGCAAACGGCAGCAGCACCGCGCACAGCACGCCTGCGACGAATGCCGCGACCATGCGCGGCCGGTTGCGTAATACCTGCGGATAAAGCGTCATCGTGTGATTCCGAAAGCGGATGGAAAGGATTCGAACGGCGCGCGGGACGGCCCGTTGCGCCTCGGGCGGGTGCCGTGCCCCGATTATCGCCATTCCCTCGTGACGTGGCGATGGGCAGGAGCGCCTAAGATGAGGGGATGACCGCCACCGCCCCCCTCTGCTGCCACCCCGCGAACGCCGCCGGCCGCGACTTCGTCGTCGGCGACCTGCACGGGTGCGTGGACGTGCTGCGCGCGCTGCTGCACGACATCCGCTTCGATCCGGCCCGCGACCGCCTGTTCTCGGTCGGCGACCTGGTCGATCGCGGCCCGGCCTCCGAAACCGCGCTCGACCTGCTCGACCGCCCGTGGTGCCACGTCGTGCGCGGCAACCACGAGGAAGTGCTGAGCCTCGTGTCGCGCGGCAAGCTGTCGCCCGATGCGTGGCGCGGAATCGGCGGCGACTGGGGCGCCGACCTGCCGCCGGAGCGGCTGCACGCGCATGCGGCGCGTGTCGACGCGCTGCCGCTGGTGCGCGTGATCGGCGACGGCCCCGGGCGCTTCAACGTGCTGCATGCGGAATTCTTCGGCTCGGACGCCGACCTCGATGCCGGCAGCTACTCGCACGACGTGCGCGAGCGGTTGATCTGGGGCCGCGATCTCGTCCAGGGGCTCGCCGATCCGGCGCGGCAGGCGGGGCTGTCGCTGACCTGCACCGGGCATACGCCCGTGCGTGCGCCGCAGCGGATCGGTGCGCAATGGTTCATCGACACGGGTGCGTTCGCGCCGTCCGGTCGGCTCACGCTCGCCGAGCCGCGTACCGGCAGCACGTGGTCGATGACGCAGGCCGAGGCGCGCGAGCGCCATGCGGGCGACTGGCCGTTGCCGTAATGCGTTCGCGCCTTCGTGCCTTCGTGCCTTCGTGCCGGAACGGCTCGCGAAGCGGCGAACGCTAGCCGACCTGGTTCAGCTCGAACACCGCGTCGACAACCGAGCCGTTCCAGTTGTATTCGAGATAGGCCGCGTGATGGCAATCGCGCAGCAGCGCGGTGCGAAACGCGGCCAGGCATTCGCCGCGCGGGTCGCGCACCGACGGATAGACGATCCCCGCACCGCCCGCGTTGCGCACCGCGCGGCCGAACGCCTGCCCCGCGCCGTAGTCGAGCGGATGCAGCAAGGCCGGATCGCGCTGCGGCCACGTGCGCACGTCGACCACGCTGCCTTGCGCGATCACCGTGTAGAGCCGCATCTGCTGGCGCATCGGCGGCTCCTTCGTCGCGGCCAGGAACAGCGCGCTGTGGTAGCGCGTTTCGGCGATCGCCGTATCGCGTGAACGGGTGCAGTAGAACACGCCGTAGCTGCCGTCGGAAAAGCGGCTGCCCTGCGGATTCAGGTGCGTGAAGGCGGCCATGATCGGCCCCCAGCCCAGCCCGTAGCGGCGCTCGGCGGGCGGCACGAGATCGAGTGCGCCGATTTCGTTGCGGATGCGGTCGTTGGTCAGCGATTCGAGCGCGTACAGCGCGTCGAAATCGTCCGCCGATGCCACGCGGTCGAACAGGTTGATCGCCGGGAAACGGGTGGGGATGACTCGGTAGGCAGGCACCCAGTCGACCGTGGTCGTGGGCCATTGTTGTGTCTCGATCGGCATCGTCACGCCCAGCCACCTCGCATCGCGTCGAGATATTGCCGGACGGCGACCAGATCGCCGACGTTGCCGGCGAGCATCCGGTCGAGTGCGCGCTTGCCGCCGAACGGCGCCGCGTCGTTGGGCCGCTTGACCCATGCGTCGGCCGCGGCGGGCTGCGGCAGCAGGATCTGCAGCGCCTTGTAGATGCCGAGCAGCAGCGACAGCCGCTCGAGCGTGTCGCGCGGCAGCCGCGCCGATTCCGGCGCGGCCTTCCACTTGAAGAACGTCGAACGGCCGGGCGATCCGAGCAGCACGATCTGCTCGTCGATCGTCAGTTCCCAGTCGCGCGCGATGTTGAAAAACGCACGCAGGCCGGCCGCCGACATCTGCGCGACCGAGGCCTGCGGCGGGGCGGAATGCGAATCGTAGGCGGGCTGTGACATGATCGTTAGTCTCGAAACGAATTTACTAACAAGATTAGTCCATTTTCGTATTTTTGCAAGGGTCGACACCCGTCGACCGGCGATGGTTTGAGACCAAACGATATTTTTTGTCCATTCTGGACTCTCATTTTATTTTCTGCGTTAATGGCCGTGCGGACACCGCGCCCGGACGCGGCCCGTATCCGTAAGAACCGTGTCGCACAGAACCCGGAAGCACCCGCCAAGGAACGCACCATGAAGAGACTGATTGCCGCTGTTTCGATCGCCCTGCTCGCGGTATCCGCAGGCCCCGCCGTCGCGAAGGACTGGACCACGATCCGCTTCGGCACCGACGCCAGCTATGCGCCGTTCGAGTCGAAGGCGCCCGACGGCAAGCTCGTCGGCTTCGACATCGACCTCGGCAACGAGATCTGCGCGCGCCTGAAGGCAAAGTGCGTGTGGCTCGAGAACGATTTCGACGGGATGATCCCGGCGCTGAAGGCGAAGAAGTTCGACGCGGTGCTGTCGTCGATGTCGATCACGCCGCAGCGCGCGGAGCAGATCGGCTTCACGACCAAGATCTACAACCAGCCGACGCGGCTCGTCGTGAAGAAGGGCTCGCCGCTGCTGCCGACGGCCGAATCGCTGAAGGGCAAGTCGATCGGCGTCGAGCAGGGCACGACGCAGGAGACGTATGCGAAGGCGTACTGGGGCAAGCAAGGCGCGAACGTCGTGTCGTACCAGAACCAGGACGGCGTGTACGCGGACCTGACGTCGGGCCGCCTCGACGCGGCGCTCCAGGATGAAGTGCAGGCCGCGATCGGGTTCCTGAAATCGCCGCGCGGCGCGAACTACACGTTCGTCGGGCCCGAACTCGTCGACGAGAAAGTGCTCGGCATCGGCGCCGGCATCGGGCTGCGCAAGGAAGACACCGACCTGAAGGCGAAGATCGATCGCGCGATCGCCGACATGGTCAAGGACGGCACCTACAAGCGGCTCGCGTCGAAGTACTTCGACTTCGACATCTACGGCGGCTGAAACGGCGTCGCGCGCGTACGGGTACCACTTCCCGTCGCGCGCGTCCGACCGCCCCTCCCCTTTAACCGGATGGCAACGGCACCGCGCGGCTCGCCGTTGCATCGAATGCTGCTCGTCTTGCGTCGTGTGCGCGGCGCGTCACCTCGCACATCGTTCGGATTGCAGATCGATTGACCAAGGAACGACCGGCCACGCGAACGGATGCGGTGCTGCGCGAATCAATAGGCGAAGATCGGGCGCCGCGGTATCGGCGCCCGTGCGCACATGCCCATGCGACTCGGGTTGGCGTGCAGGAAAGTACCGACCCGGCGCGGATGACCGGCAACCAGCCGGATCCGCCTCGCCCCGGGCGCGGAGAGATGGCCTGTCGACGCATGCCGGCCGGCTGCAAGTGCGACGTTCGACCGGCGATGCCCCGCATCACTGCGATCGCGGCCTGCCGGCCGCGGCGTGTGGCGATCGTTCATTTTTCTACCCCGTTTGCAGTGTGATGTTTATTCCGGCAACCGGACCCTGCCGGTGCCCCGACGATCGGCCGAAGACGTTCCGTGCCCGCCGGAACGCGGCTGCCGTGCCGCGCTCCGCCGCCGCATCCCCGCGGAGTGCGTCCGGGCCGCTGGAACCGGCCGGACCTCGCGTCGTCGACTGTCGCACGACACTCTTCGCAAGGAGCGGGCCAGCCGCGCGCGCGCCTGTCCGGGCAAGGGTTTGGCGCGGCCGACAGGCGACCGGAACGGGGGCGGATGGGCGGAAGTTGCGAATCTGAAACATGCGGCGCGCGGCACGCGTCGGACCGGTCGCGGCCCACCCTTGCGGGATAAGGCTGAACAATGGAGCGCGGCGTTTTTACCGACACGTGCCGGCCCGTTCAGCCCGGTTTCCCGCGAGAATTCGCGCGGTTGCCGAGGCGAAATGTTTCATGCGCTTTACATGCCCGTCGGCGGGACGAATCGGCAAGTGCCGAACGGACGATCGCCCGGCGGCACGCGACAATCGCTACGTGCGTGCGTGCGGCACCGGCGCCGGCCTCAGCCGACCCGCTGATGCCCCGCGTCGCCGGACGGCGCGCCGTCGTGCCCGCCGTTGTCGCCGTTTCCGCCGTTGTTGTCGTGATCGTTCAGCCCGTGCTCGATCATCATCCGGTAGAGCGTCACGCGCGAGATGCCGAGTTCGGCCGCAGCCTTGTTGATCCGGTGATCGTTACGCAGCAGCGCGTTCTCGATCGCGGTGCGCTCGGCGAGCGCCCTCGCCTGTTCGAGCGTCACGGGCTCGGTTTCGCCGGGTGTGTCGAGCCCGAGATCGTGCGGCGTCAGCAGCCGGCTCTCGGCCATCACGATCGCGCGCCGCACGCGGTTGATCAGCTCGCGCACGTTGCCGGGCCATTCGTAGCGACGCATCGCATCGAGCGCGGCCGATGTGAAGCCGCTGATCTTGCGACCGCTGTCGGACTTGAATTTCTGCAGCACGTAGTGCGCGAGGATATCGATGTCCTTGCCGCGCGCGCGCAGCGGCGGCTCGTGGATGCGCAGCACGCACAGCCGGTGATAGAGATCCGCGCGGAAGCGCCCGGCCTCGACCGCGCCGTCGAGATCCACGTGCGTGGCCGAGATGATCCGCACGTCGACCGCGATCGATTCCTGCCCGCCGAGCCGCTCGATCTTCCCTTCCTGCAGGAAGCGCAGCAGGCTTGCCTGGCTCTCGACCGGCATGTCGCCGATCTCGTCGAGAAACAGCGTGCCGCCGTTCGCCGATTCGATCCGGCCCGCGCGCCGCTGGTTCGCGCCGGTGAATGCGCCGCGCTCGTAGCCGAACAGTTCCGACTGCAGCAGGTGATGCGGAATCGCACCGCAATTGATCGCGACGAATGGCCCCTTGCCGCGGCCTGAGCGCTCGTGAATCGCGAGCGCCGTCAACTCCTTGCCGGTGCCCGACTCGCCCGAGATGAACACGCTCGCATCGGTCTTCGCGACCTTGCGGATCGTGCTGAACAGCTGCTGCATCGCCTCGCAGTTGCCGATCATCCCGTGTTCGCCGATCGACGCCGCGTAGGCCGCGCCATCGACGCGATCGAGCGCGGCCATCCCGCGCGCATGACCGAGCACGTGCGAAATCCACTCGTAGGGCAGCGGCAGCGTGACGTAGTCGAAACAATAGCTGCGGATCAGTTCGCGCACGGCAGGGCTGATCGTGATGCCGGCCTGCGCGATGGATATCCAGCCGATCGCCGGCTGGCTCAGGCACGCTTTCAGCGCCGGATAGTCGCGCGACGTGAAGCCCGTGAAATCGACCAGCCCGGCCGCGACGCTCATGCCGGAGGTCATGTTCTGCGCGGCGCCGGCCGTCTTCGCGACCGCGATCTCCCAGCCGAGCCCGCGCAGTTGCGCCAGCAGCGGCTCGTCGGGCGTCCGCATGATCGCGAACAGCTTGCGTCCGGCCTCGGGAGCGGTGACGGCTACATCCGTCATCTCGGGCGCCGCCTGCCCGTTTGCGTCGGGTGACCTTGCAACCATCGTTGTTCCCCGCTTGGCGTTGGTATCGTGCGCCGGCTCGCCGCCGTCTCCGACGGACCACGATTGAACCGACATATTGGCCGCATTTCCGTCCGAATAAAATCCCCCCGCGCACGAATCGCGCGCGAGGTGGGCGCCGTCATGAACGGTATATCGATGCGGCAGGCGGGCGACTAGATGGGTGTTATCCCGGTGGCGCGCGCGGCGAGACCCCGAAACAGGCGGGCGCGCCGGGCGCCGAGCCGCGCCGGTGCTGGCGCACGGCGTTTGCGTGCGATGCCGTGCAGACCGGATCGGCAGGCCGGCGCGGGTAGGCGGAATCGGCCGGCCGGCCACGCGTGCGCCCGCGCAACCGGTTCCCGTTGACTTCGGTCAATCGTCATAGGAAGCCGGTTGATGCAGGAACGCAACATGCGCCGCGCGGCGGGTCGTGTCAGCGGCCCGACGCGAGCGATGCCGGCGCGTTCGCGCGGCCGCGCCCGGCGGGCGCGCCGGCCGGTTCGCCGTAGGTGGCGGCGAGCGCGTCGACGCGCGCGAGATGGTGATGGTTGTCGTGATCCCACGGATGGAAGCCCGGCCGGAAAAAGCTCAGCCATTCGCCCGCGATGCGCGGGAACAGGCCGCGGCGCGGCCCGTACAGGAACGCGATCATCCGCAGCATGCCGCGCACGTGACGACCGGCGCCGCGATCGCGCCACAGCAGCGTCGCGTGCATCAGGAACACGGTCGGCCAGAACGTGAGCGTCGTCAGCAGATACACGCCGATGCGGATCAGATAGCGGCGCGGCCCCGGCTTCATCACGGTATTCCACACATCGAACGACACGGCCTTGTGCTCGGTTTCCTCGAGCGCATGCCAGATCCACATCTGGCGGTAGCCTTCGACCGAGCCATCCAGGCGCGTCGAGTCGCGCAGCAGCCAGTCGGCGAGCATCGCCGTGTAGCGCTCCGCCGCAACCGTATGCGCGAGCTGCACCGAGTGCGGCAGCTTGCGCTTCATGAAGGCCAGCACCGTCCAGACGCGCTTGTCGAGCTTGCGCGCGGGCAGGCGGTTCGCCTGCATCAGTTCGTTGTATTCGATGTGCTCGCGCGTGTGCATCGCCTCCTGGCCGATGAAACCGAGCACCTGCTGCTTCAGCACGGGATCGTCGATCCGGTCGCGGTAGTTGCGCACCGAATCCATGAAGAAGCGCTCGCCGGCCGGAAACAGCAGCGACAGCGCGTTGAAGAAATGGGTCACGTGCGACCCGAGGCCATGCCAGTCCTTCGCGCGTTCGACCGGCAGGTCGAAGCGCAGGTCGCGGCGCACCGGCATGATCCCGGCTGCGGTGGCGGAAGCGGCTGACTTCATGTTCATGGTTCTCCTGGTTCCGGCGCGGCGCGGCGCGTCATCCGACGCGGCCGGCGCAGGCCCGGGCGGCGCGTCGCGCGCCACCAAAATCTTGACATCGACAAATGTAAAGATAGGCCGCCCGCACTGGCACGCGCAAGCCGCGCGGTAGATGCGCGCTTCCAAACAGGGCACGGTCGAACAGGCGGAAAAAACGGCGCCCGAACGGCGTGGGGACAAGCCGCGATTCGAACGCGACGTCCGGCCGGCACGCGAGGCATGACGCCCGGCCGCGCCTGCTGTCGGCGACCTGAAAGCCCCGTCGGGCGGGCATTTCGCGGCATCGGACGGATGCCGCACGACGCACCTCGGCCCCTGCAGCCACGCCGATTCATACGCATGGCGCACCCGCGTGGTGCAACCGCGGCGAGGCGGCCCGCGCAACCATTCAAACGCGCGTTCCAATCGTGTTTCGGGCGAGCGCGGCGAGGATGGTCCATCGCCGCTCCCGCACCGCACGCCGCGCCGCGAAAACCACCCGCGCCGGCCCGCGGCGCGCTCGCCTACAATAGCGGTTTTACGCAACCCTCTTTCAGGAGAAGTCATGTCTGTCATCACGACCGAATCGGGTCTCAAATACGAAGACCTGACCGAAGGCACCGGCACGGAAGCGCAAGCCGGCAAGACCGTCAGCGTCCACTACACGGGCTGGCTGACCGACGGCCAGAAATTCGATTCGAGCAAGGACCGCAACGACCCGTTCGCGTTCGTGCTCGGCGGCGGCATGGTCATCAAGGGCTGGGACGAAGGCGTGCAGGGCATGAAGGTCGGCGGCGTGCGCCGGCTGACGATCCCGCCGCAACTCGGCTACGGCCCGCGCGGCGCAGGCGGCGTGATTCCGCCGAATGCGACGCTCGTGTTCGAAGTCGAACTGCTCGACGTCTGATCGCGCACCCGGCCGTTTCCTTCCGATGGAACGCATCGCCTCCCCCGCCATCGCGCTGCGCCGCTACGACACGTGCGAAGCGTCGGACGTGCACGACTTCCACCAGGTCGTGCTCGGCGTCGATGGCGCGATGGTGATGGCGGTGGACGGGATCGGCCAGCGCATCGACCGGCACGCGGCCTGGCTGATTCCGGCCGGCGCGCGCCACGACTACGCGGGCCTCGGCGACAATCGTCAGCTCGTGATCGACCTGCCCGCGGCATCGCTCGCGGTGCCGCAGCGGCTGTTCGACCAGGCGCGCGCCGTATCGATCGACCCGGCGCTGACGTCGCTCGTCGCGCAGGTCGCGGCGGCCGCCGTGCAACACGATGCGCCGGCCGGCGACGCACGGCACGCCGCCGCGCACCGCTTCCAGTGGCAGGCCGCCGCGCGCCTGTGCGACGCGCTGCTCGACGACGCCGGCATCGCCGCGCCCGCGTCGGGCCTCGATTTCGCGCGCATCGACCGCTGGCTGCGCGCACGGCTCGCGGAGCCGCTGCGCATCGCCGATCTCGCCGCGCACTGCGGTTACCGGATGCGCCGGTTCCATCAATTGTTCGTCGAAGCGTTCGGCGAAACGCCCCATCGCTACCTGCAGCGGCTGCGGCTCGATGCGGCGGTCGTGCTGCTCGCCGACGGCCGGCATGCGCTCGTCGACATCGCGGGCATGGTCGGCTTCGCGGACCAGAGCACGTTCACGCATGCGTTCACGAAGCGCTTCGGCGTCGCGCCCGGACGCTGGCGCGGCGAACGGCACTGAACGCATCGGCCTCGCCGGACACGCCTCGACGCGCGTAGCAGGAACGACGCCGCCGCGTCGGCCTGCGTATCGACGCTTCACCTCCCGCTGAAACATCGCCCGTCCGCCGCGTCCTACGATGGACGCATGAATACGACCACCCCCGCCTCCGCTTTCCCGCCCGCGCTCGCCCGCGTCGTCGCGACCGTCAGCATCGGTTTCGTCGTCACGCAGCTCGACGTGACGATCGTCAACATCGCGCTTGCGCCTCTCGCGGCGGACCTGCATCTGCCGGTCGCCGGCCTGCAGTGGATCGTCGATGCGTACACGCTCGCGTTCGCGGTGCTGATGCTGTCGGGCGGGGCGCTCGGGGACCGCTTCGGCGCGCGCCGCCTGTACGTCGCGGGCCTCGCGCTGTTCGCACTCGCGTCGCTCGCGTGCGGCGCCGCACGCGCGCCCGCGATGCTGATCGCGGCCCGTGCGTGGCAGGGCATCGGCGCCGCGGCGATGCTGCCCAATTCGCTCGCGCTGCTGAACGACGCGTGCCGGCACGACCCGCACCTGCGCGCACGGGCCGTCGGCGGGTGGACGGCGGCCGGGTCGGTCTCGATCGCCGCCGGCCCGGTGGTCGGCGGCCTGCTGACCGCCACGTGGGGCTGGCGCGGCATCTTCCTCGTGAACCTGCCGCTGTGCGCGGCGGGGCTTGCCGCCACGTTGGCCTGGGTGCCGGCACGCCACGCGCAGGCCGCGCCATCGCGCCCGGTCCGCGCGCTCGACCTGCGCGGCCAGCTCATCGCGATCGCGATGCTGACCGCGCTGACCGGCGCCGTGATCGAATGGCGGCCGCTCGGCATCGCGCACCCGGTCGTTGCCGGCGGCTTCGCATTCGCGGCGCTCGCCGCGCTCGCCTTCGTCGCGATCGAATCGCGCACGGCCACGCCGATGCTGCCGCTGTCGCTGTTTCGTCATCGCACGTTCAGCGCGGCCGTGCTGTTCGGGATCTGCGTGAACCTCACGTACTACGGCACCGTATTCGTGCTGGCGCTCTACCTGCAGCGTGCGCGCGGCGAAACGGCGTTGCAGGCCGGCCTGGCGTTCCTGCCGCTGACGGGCGGCTTCCTGCTGTCGAATCTCGCGAGCGGCCGCGTCGTCGCGTGTCACGGCCCGCGACGGCCGATGCTGGCGGGCGCACTGGTCGCCGCGCTCGGCTACGGGTCGCTGCACTTCGTCGATGCGTCGACGCCGCTCGCCGCGCTGCTCGTGCCGTTCCTGCTGATTCCGTCGGGGATGGGGTTCGCGGTGCCCGCGATGACGACGGCCGTGCTCGCGTCCGTCGCGCCCGAGCGGGCCGGCATCGCATCGGCCGTGCTGAATACCGCGCGGCAAGCCGGCGGCGCGATGGGTGTCGCGGCGTTCGGCGCGCTCGCGGGCGGCGGCGGCGCGCGGCAGGTCGTGGACGGATTGCGGATCGAAACGGCCGTATCGGTCGCATTGCTGGTCGCGGCCGCGCTGCTCGCGACGCGCGTGCGGCCCGATGCGCATCGCGGCGCGGCGCCCGTGCATCGGGCAATGCCGGCGGCCGATTGAACGCGTGTGCTCACGCGTCGCGGGGATCGCGCTGGAGCAGCCGCCGGTAACCCGCGGCATCCAGCGGACGGGTCATGGCGACGCGGCTCCGGTCAACGACGATCGCGACAGTCCAGCCGACCGGCCGCCCGCCGCGCAACGCGCTCACCGCCGGGGCGCGCCCGCTTCGTCGCCGATCTTCTTCACGACCGTCTCGGCCGCCTTCAAGGGCCGGCCGTCCTCGTGGCGCAGCGCGAGCTTGCGGATCGCACGCCCCGTGCCGCGATCGACCAGCACCGAATGCGGCTCGCCGCGGGCGAACAGGTTCGCCTCGCCCCATTGCCGCAGCATCACGATCACCGGAAACAACCCCTCGCCCTTTTTCGTCAGCACGTATTCCTGATACGCGGTGCCGTCCGACGCCGGCACGACGTCGAACACGCCGGCGTCCACCAGCATCTTCAGCCGGTCGGACAGGATGTTGCTCGCGACGCCGAGGCTCGCGCGGAAATCGCCGAACCGGCGCACGCCGTCGAACGCATCGCGCACGATCAGCAACGCCCAGCGATCGCCGACGATATCGGTCGCCCGCGCCACCGGGCACGGCGAATCCGCAAGACTTTTCTGCCTGGCCATGTTCCTCTCCACCCTCGTGCCATCCGTGCGCGGGCCCGTCGCCCGCCGCACAACAAGTTGCATTTTAAAACTACTTTTCCTACACTTCATGCCAGTTTTAATTTGCAACTACTTTGCGCAAGGGAACCCATGGAGTCTTCCTGTCATTCCGGCGTCGCGGCATCGAACGTGCCGCCCCGTGCAACGCATGCGGTCGATGGCGGCCGCCTGTCCTCGGCGCGCGTCGCGTGGCTGGCCGTCTGCTGTGCGGCGAGCGTCGCGAACGTCTACTACGCGCAGCCGCTGCTCGATTCGATCGCGCGCGATTTCGGTGTGTCGCAGGCCGCCGTCGGCGGCGTGATCACCGCGACGCAGCTCGGCTGCGCACTCGCGCTGCTGTTCGTCGTGCCGCTCGGCGACCTGCTGAACCGCAAGCGCCTGATCACCGCGCAGCTTCTGCTGCTGACGGCGGCCTGCATCGGCGTCGCCGCGTCGCCGACGCGCATCGCGCTGCTCGCGGGGATGGTCGCGGTCGGGCTGCTCGGCACCGCGATGACGCAAGGGCTGATCGCGTGCTCGGCCGCGCTCGCCGGCGCCGGCGAACGCGGGCGCGTGGTGGGCGCCGCGCAAGGCGGCGTCGTGGTCGGGCTGCTGGCCGCGCGTTCGCTGGCCGGCGTCGTCACCGATCTCGCCGGCTGGCGGGCCGTCTACCTCGTGTCGGGGGCGCTCGCGATCGCGATGCTCGCCGTGCTGTCGCGGCTGTTGCCCGACACGGACGCGCCGCGCGAGCGCATCGGTTATGCGGCGCTGCTGCGGTCGATGGTGTCGCTGTTGCGCGATGAACGCGTGCTGCGCGTGCGCGGTGCGATCGCGCTGCTGATGTTCGCGGCGTTCAGCATCTTCTGGAGCGCGCTCGTGCTGCCGCTGAGCGCGCCGCCGCACGCGATGTCGCATACGCAGATCGGTGCATTCGGCCTAGTCGGCGCGCTGGGCGCGGCGGCGGCCGCCCGCGCGGGCCGGCTCGCGGATCGCGGGCGCGGCGAAGCGACGACCGGCGCCGCGCTCGCGCTGCTCGCGTGCGCGTGGCTGCCGCTCGCGTTCGGCGTCACGTCGATTGCGTGGCTGATCGTCGGCATCGTGCTGCTCGACGTCGGCGGGCAGGCCGTCCACGTCGTCAACCAGAGCATGATTCTCGGCGCGCGGCCCGATGCGCACGCGCGCCTCGTCGGCTGCTACATGCTGTTCTACTCGGCCGGCAGCGGGCTCGGTGCGATCGCGTCGACGATGATGTATGCGCGCGCCGGATGGACCGGCGTCTGCGTGCTCGGCGCGGCCGTCAGCATCGCCGCGCTCGGCGTATGGGTCGCGACGCTCAGGCGCGCGTGATGCGCGCCGGTCATCGGGATCGAGCAAAAAAGCCGGCGCACCCGCGTCGGGCGGCCGGCACGCGCACCGGCCACGTGCCTGCGCCGGTCCGGTTTCCTGGTCGGCGCGCCGGTTGCGCGCCGCGAGCGTTCAGCCGGCCGCCTGGATCGCCTCTTCGTACACGCCGGCGACGCGTCGCGCGATCACCGCGTTGTCGAAATGGTCACGCGCGTAGCGCTTGCATGCGGCCTCGTCGGGCAGCGCGATCGTACCCGACAGTGCGCCGCCGAGCCCTTCCGCGATCGCATCGGCGCCCGTCGACGGCAGCACGAGATCGTTCGACAGCCCGGCCACCGCCTCCGGCAGCCCGCCGACCGGCGTCACCAGCACGGGCGTGCCGGACGCGAGCGATTCGACGGTGATCAGCCCGAACCCCTCGAGGGCGACCGTCGGCACGACGCTGACCGTCGCCGCGCGGTACAGCGCCGCGAGATGGTTGTCGGGCACGAAGCCGAGCAGTTTCACGTTGTCCTGCAGCCCGGCGGCGTCGATGCGCTGCTGCAGTTCCTCGCCGATCTTGCCCTTGCCGGCGATCAGCAGCAGCACGTCCGGGTGGCGTTGCTTGATGAGACCGATCGCGTCGATCAGGTCCTCCAGCCCCATGCGCCGCACGAGCCGGCGCACGGCCAGCACGATCGGCCGGTCCTGCGGCAACTGCAGCTTGTGCCGCGCCTCGGCGGGCGTCAGCGGCGTATCGAACTGCGCGGTGTCGACGCAGCCGGGAATCACGCGCACGCGCGACGGATCGATCCCGTAGCGGTTCGTCAGGATCTGGCCGAACGCCTGCGACAGCACGATCAGCCGCGACGAGCGCGTATAGACGGCCTGTTCGAGATAGCGCTTCGCGCGCTGCCCGAGCGACGCCGCGCCCTCGACCTGGCTTTCGTCGGCCCACGGCCCCTGGAAGTGCGACACCTGCGGAATCCCGCGCGTGACGTCGAGCCCCGGAAACGTGTACAGCGCGAAGTGCGACGAGATCACGTCCGGCCGTTCGCTGCGGATCTCGTCGCGCAGCGCGCGCCGCGCGGCGAGCATCCGGCGCGCGAGCGGCTCCGACGCGGGACCGAAGCCCTGGATCGCGCCGCCCGTGTCGTCGGCGACCTTCGGCGAGCCGGCAACGAGCCCGCGCACCTCGACACCGGCCCCCGGTAGCGCGCCGACGAGCGAGTAGTACATCCGGTCGAGGCCGCCCGCGCGTTCGGGGAACCAGTGCATGCCGATTTGCAACGATTTGATCGGCCGGGAAGTTTGGGACATCACGACTGCTCCTGCGTGACTGCATGCTCGACCCGCTCGAAGGCGGACGGCTGCGTGGGTTGACCGATGCGCCGGTAAAGCGCGACGTACTGGGCACCCATGTGCGCCCAGCCGAAACGGGTCATCAGTTCGCGGGCCGCGTCGCCCATCGCGCGACAGGTGTCGCGCGAGGCCGCGAGCGAGCCGATCGCCTGCGCGAGCGCGGCCGGATCGTCCGGATCCTCCAGCACGATCCCGCATTCGCGCGTGATGATCTCCGCGCCGCCCGCCGTGCGCGCGGTGACGACCGGCAAGCCGGCCGCCATCGCTTCCAGCAGCGACAGGCTCATCGCTTCGTAGCGCGACGGAAAGACATACGCGTCGACCGAGCGCATCAGCGTCGGCATGTTTTTCACGAGGCCGAGGAAATGCACGCGCGCATCGATGCCGAGCGCGCGCGCCTCTTCCGGATACGGGCTGCCGGGCAAATAGCCGGCCACCGCCAGATGCACGTTCGCCGGCAGCTTCGTCAGCGCCTTCAGCACGGTGCCGAGGTTCTTGCGCGGCGTGCGCAGGTCGCCGACGAACAGCAGCAGGAACGCGTCGTCCGGCAGCTTGAACGCCGCGCGGTCGGCCTGCGCGTGCGCGAACGCGCTGCCGTCGACGCCGTTGTAGATCACGCTGATCTTGCGGCTGTCGATGCCGAGCCCGGCAATCTCGTCGGCCACCTTCTGCGACACGGCCGTGATCGCGCGCGAACGCCGGTACGCCCAGCGCTCGAGCGTGGTGTTCACGCGCGTATAGACGTACTGGTAAGCCGACCAGATGCCCTTCGTCGGCCCGAACGGATAGTACGGACTCTTGAACCAGCCGCCGTGCACGAAGTGCGCGGTATTCACGTCGGCCTTGATCCACGAGATGAAGCCGTTCACGTGCAGCACGTCGTATTCGCCGCGATGCGCGCGCAGCCAGGCCGCGCTCTTCAGCGCGAACACCTGCTGCTTGACGAGATTCGACGGCCAGAAGCCGCCGACCTTCACGGGCACCCAGCGCACGCGCGGGTCAGCCAGCAGTTCGGGCGCGACATGCGACGCGACCAGCGTGACCTCGTAGTTTTCGGCCAGCGCCGCGCGCGCGATTTCGTAATTGACGCGGCCCTGCCCGTCGTTATGTCGCACGACGTGCGTGACGATCGCGATTCTCAATGGTCGCCTCCCCGTGAACGCGCGGCGGCCAGCAGGCGTTGTGCCTTTTGCCAGTGCGCCGCGGCAAGTATCGAAAAAATGGCTGTGAACATCAGCAGGCCGCCCGTGCCGATCAGCGAGTTCGTGAACACGAGCATCGCGAAGGTCGACAGGCACAGGCTCAGGCACGCGCCGACGAACTTGTCCTTGCGCAGCCGGAATGCCGCGCGCAGCGTGCGGCCGAACAGCATCACGACGCCGGCGAGATACAGCAGCGTGCCGGGCCAGCCGAGCACGAACGGCACGTTCATCACGCCGCTGTCGAAGCTGCCGTACTTGCCGAGCTCGCCGCTGTCGCTCGACAGCTTCGTGGATGCGCCCGTCGCGCCCATTCCTTCGCCGGCGACGTCGGTAAACGCCGTCTGCGCGAAGGTGGCGTAGAACTTGTTGCGGTCGTCGTAGCTGCGGTCGTCCTTCAGGTTCGTGATCGACTGCAGGCGCGCGCCGAGACGGTCGGCCACCGGCCCGACGGTCAGGAGCGGCACGCACAGCCCGACCAGCACGACGCCGCTGATGAGGATCCGCATCCGCAGGCGGTTGTTCGACTGCGCGAGCTGGATCGCGAGCGCGATCACCCAGCCGCCCCACGTCGAGCGCACGAGACACAACGCGAACGACACGAAACCGGCCGCCCCCGCGAACCAGCGGATCTTCTGCGGCGCGGCGAACACGAACACCAGCGCGCCCATGATCGCGAACGCGAACGGCCCCGACGAATTCATCGTGCTGAACACGCGCACGCCGTACGGCACCGGCTCGCCCTGCGAGCCCATGTCGGACCCGATCATCCACAGCACGTCCCACTGCGGCATCACGAAGTACTGCACGACGCCGTACAGGCCCATCACCAGCATGCCCCACATGAACGTGGACAGCAGCACGTCGCGGTACTCGGGATAGTCGCGCGCGTTGACCATGATGTGAAAGCCGATCAGCACCGGGTACACCCAGTTCGCCAGGTCGTAGGTCGCGGCCATCACGCCGCTCGACACGATCCCGACGAGATACGCATACGCGAGCCCGAACAGCATCAGCAGCACGGGAATCCCGCGCCGCTGCGCGAGCACGCGGTAATGCCGGATCAGCCCGAAGCCGGCGATCATCGTCACCGCGAGCGGCGCGACCTGGATCAGGCTCGTCGGCGTGAACGCGCCCTTCGACCAGTCGGCCAGCCGCCGCACCTCGGGGCTCAGGAACCACACCCACCACATGAAGCCGACATAGCGCGCCGGGCTCTTGAAATACAGCCAGAAGCCGACCGCGATGGCCAGCACCGGAAACGCGAGCGTCAGCACCTTGCCCTGATGCACGGCGATCAGCGCGGCGGTGAAGGACCACAGCGCGGCCTGCCCGACCCAGTGCTTCGGCTCGGGAAGCCGGCTGCGCTTGGGCGACGGTGCGCGCTCGGCGGCAATCGTACTCATCGATCCGCTCTCACCGCGACGACGGGCGCGAATCGGCGAGCGGCATCGCCAGCCCCGCGGCCGCCGGCGTGCGGCGCCGGCGCAGCATATCGCGCGTGATCCGCACGTGCTGCTCGGCGAACGCCTGCGTGGTCAGGTCGCGATCGCGCAGGCACGCGGCGGCGGCCCGCGCGCAATCGAGCGCCGCCGCCGGATCGGCGACGAAGCGGTCCGCGGCCTGGCGCATCGCCGGTGCGTCGAACGCCGGCACATACGCGGCCGTATCGTGCGGGAAGTAGTCGCTGAGCCCGCCGACGTCGGACACGATCATCGGCTTGCCGACGGCCGCCGCCTCGAGCATCACGGTGATACCCGACGCATGGAAATTCGGCCGCAACGGCACGACGATCACGTCGGCCCACGCGTACAGCTCGTGCTGCTTCGCCAGCCCCGACGCCGAGCCGATCTTCACGTTCGGCGCATGCCACTCGCGCGGCACGCGGCGGCGCGTCGCGAGCCGCACGTCGTAGCGCGCGTCGCCGCCGAACGCGGCGAGGAACGTGCGCCAGTCGCGGTCGCGGTCGTTGCCGATCGCCGCGATCCGCAGCGGCTGGTTCGGTGTCCACTGCCGCGGCTCGGCCGGCGGAAAATCCTGGGTGTTCAGCCCGTAGTAGACGAACTCGGCCTCGCGACCGAGATAACGACGGCACAGCTCAGCGTTGTCGCGCGCCAGCGTGGTCAGCGCGTCGGCGCGCTTGAGCAGCTTGCGGTACAGCCAGCGGCGCGGACCGCCGAAACTGTCCCACTTGTCGAACAGCCACACGCTCTGCGCGAGCAGCAGCGGCCGCTTGCCCCGCGTACCGGCGAGCTTGAGGACCAGCGCCGCCGCCAGATGCTCCTGTTCCGTATGCGTCCAGATCACGTCGGTGTTCAGCAGCGCGGCGCGATTGCGCCACGCATGCACGACGTCGAAGCCGAGCGCCGCCTTCAGCGCGCGGCGTGCAAGGCTGGCGACGCGGTTCTCGCCGCCGTCCTGCGAATAGGTCAGCCGGAACTCGTCGGATTCGGCGTGGTGATAGCCGTACAGACAGCCGATGTTCTCGCCTTTCCGGTAGGTACGCGGATCGGCGCCGTAAAACAGATGGACATGGACGTTCGTTGCAGTCATGCGAGCCCTCCGGGGGTGGCCGCGCGCGAGGCGCGCGGGCCGTTCAAGACGTCACCGGCGGCATCGCCGCATGGTGGGGGGCAAGGTTCGCGCGGCGGGCATCGCGCGCGCCACGGCGCACCGCGCGCCAGTGCTCGCGGATCCGCTCGCGCTTCGCCGTATGCAGCGACAGCAGCACGTGCGCGAGGCCCGGGTAGACGCGCGTGCCGACCAGCGCCCACCACCACCACGCGATCTCGCGCCGCAGCGGCGGCAGGTGCTCGCGCAGGATCAGGTGCATGTTGTACGCGCCGTTGCTGATCGCATTCAGCGACGCGGCATCGCGCCGGTCGTCGTCGAAACGCTCGGCCGGAAAATGATCGACCGCGATCGCCGGGTCGTAGACGAGCGTCCAGCCGTCGCGCTGCACGCGCATGCTGAAGCCCATGTCGTTGTGCACCTGCGCACCGGCGCCGCGCAGCCGCGTGTCGAAGCGCAGCCGCTCGATCGCGGCGCGGCGGTAGCTCATGTTCGCGCCTTTCAGCATGTCGACTTCGCGCGCGCCGCCGACGCCGAGGTGATGATTGCCGACGATCTTGCCGGACAGCGTGAGCTGGCCGACGCGTTCGCGCGATTCGTCGAGCACGCGGCCTTTCTCGTGGACCCAGTCGCGCCCGCCGACCGCGCCCACGCGCGGATCGGCCTCGAATACCGCTTCGACGCGGGCGAGCCAGTCGCGATGCGGCGCCGCATCGTCGTCGGTGATGGCCACGATGTCGCCGGTCGCGGAATCGAGCCCCTTGTTCAGCGCGGCGACCTGCCCCGGCACGTCGACCGGCACGACGCGCAGCGGCAGCGCGCCGCCGACCGCCGGATCGGCGAGCCGCTCGTGCGTGGCGTCATCCTCCGGGCGCGCGACGACGATCACCTCGTCGGGCAGCCGCTGCTGGCGCTGCAGCGCCAGCAGGCAGCGCGCGAGGTCGGCGGGACGCCGGTAGGTCGGAACGAGCACGGAAATTTTCATCGATGGTTCTCCAGTCGGCCGGGCGGGCAGCACGCGCCGCCCGCCCGGTTACGCGCCAGACGGATCAGGCGCTCAGGTATTCATGCACGGCCGCATAACCGCGGCCGTAGCCGCGCGCCTTCGGCGGCACGCCGTTGAAGATCCCGCCTTCCAGGTCGACACCCGCGGTGCGCAGGCGCTTGATCGCATCGGCGATCTCGCCTTCGGTGTGCATGCCCGAGCGCAGCACGAGGAACGTCGAGCCGGCCATGCGGCCGATGATGGTCGCGTCGGTCACCGCCAGCACCGGCGGCGAATCGATCAGCACGACGTCGTAGCGCTTGCCGAGCCCTTCGAGGTATTGCGGCAGGCGCGACGACATCAGCAGCTCCGACGGGTTCGGCGGACGCGTGCCGGCCGCGATGAACGACAGGCCCTGCACCGGCGTTTCGCGCACGGCATCCTCGAGCGGCGCCTGGTCGCTCAGCAACTCGGACAGGCCCGGCTGCGCGGTCAGGCCGAAATAGCGGTCGAGCAGGCCGCGGCGCATGTCGGCGTCGATCAGCAGCACGCGCTTGCCCGAATGGGCGAGCAGCACCGCGAGGTTGACCGTCAGGAAACTCTTGCCGATGCCCGGCGTCGGGCCCGTCAGCACGATCACGCGGTTCTTCGCGTCCATCATCGCGAACTGCATCGCGGTGCGCAGGCTGCGCAGGCTCTCGACGCTGAGATCCTTCGGACGCAGGCTCGCGAGGATCGGCCGCGCGCGGCCGCCGCCCTTCTCGGCCGCCGCGTCGAGCTTCACCTGCTCGGCGCTTTGCGGCACCAGCCCGTACAGCGGCAGGTTGAACGTGCGCTCGATGCGGTCCGGATCCTCGATGCCCTGGAACAGGTTGCGGCGCAGGAACACCACGCCCGTGCCGAGGATCAGGCCCAGGAACACGGCCGCCGACAGGATCAGCACCTTCTTCGGCTTGACCGGATCGCCCGGACGCAGCGCCGAATCGACGAGGTGGATGTTGCCGCCCGTGCCGGCCTTCTGCACCGACAGTTCCTGCACGCGGTTCAGCAGCAGCACGTAGATGTCCTCGGCGACCTTCGCGTCGCGCTGGAGCTGGACGGCCTTCACTTCGGTGGCCGGCAGGCTGCGGAAGCGGTTGCTGAACTTGTCCTTCTCGCCCTGCAGTTCCGCGAGCTGCTGCTTGGCCGCGATCACCATCGGGTGCGAATCGGTGAAGCGCTGCGCGAGCGACGCGAGCTGCAGGCGCTGCGCGGCGATCTGCTGTTCGTACTGCACGCTGCCTTCGAGGTAGACCTTCGCCTCGTCGCTCGCGTTGATCGAGCCCGACGTGCGCTGGTACTGCGTCAGCGCGGCTTCCGCGCGTTCGAGGTCGGCCTTCAGGCGCGGTTCCTCGCCCTTCAGGAAGTCGAGCATCTTGGTCGCCTCGGCCTGCTTCGCGACCACGTGCTGGTTCAGGTACGACTGCGCGAGCGCGTTCGCGATCGCGGCGGTCTGGTCCGGGTCCTTGCCTTCGAGCGAGATCTGCACGACGCCCGTCTGCTTGCCCTGCTCGGTCACCTGGATGCCGGCCTGGAAGCCGCTGATGGCGTCGAGATCGTTGTAGCGGACCACCGTGAACTGCGTGCCGGGGCGCGCGACGAGCTTCTGCACGAGCAGCGTCACGCCGCCGCCCTGCGCCGCTTCGCCGACATGGCCCGACAGCAGCCGCGTCCCGTTCGGATCGACCAGCGAATAGGTGCCGTCCGGGCCGGCCGTCAGCATCAGCTTCTTGCCTTCGAGCGCCGGCACGACGCTGATCGAATCGACGTCGGCGACTTCGCCGCCCCACGCATACGACTTCAGGCCGAGCCACGGCCGCGACGGCACGCCCGCCGTCGCGAGGCGCGCGGCGAGGCTGCCGATCACCGGCAGCGTCTTCGGCGCGATCGAGAAATTCAGCTTGAACTGATCGACCACCGGCGCGACGACGCCGCGGCTCTTGATGATCTCGATTTCCGCATCGGTCTGCGCCTGCTGCGGACCGGTGTTGATCGTCGCGCCGGTCTGCGTCTGCGTGAGCGCCTGCGACGTGTTGTCGTTGCTCTCGACCCGCACGTGGACGTCGGCCTGGTACACCGGCTTCGCCACGTAGCAGTAGAGGCCGGCGAGCGCGACGACCGTCACCGCGATGCCGAGCAGCAGCCAGATGTCGTCCATGATCACCTGGAGCAACTGGCCGAGGACGACGTCCTCTTCCTCGGTTTTCACGGACAGATCCGCGTAGGAGTGTTTCGCTTGCGTGTTCACCATTCGTTCCCGCTTGAGTGGTGCCGGGGCGGAGGCGCCGCCCCGGCGGGCTATCAGCGCGTGATTTGCCGCATGTAGAAGATCGTCTGGATCGTCGGCAGCACCTGCTGCAGCACACGGTTGAACTGCACCGAGCTGGCCGTGCTGACGTAGACGACGTCGAGCGGTTGAAGCGGGAAGCGGCTCGACAGCATCAGCGCATCGGGTTGCGTCATGTCGAGACGGAACACTTCGGGCTTCGTCGGGTTGTCGCGCATCCCGCGCATCACGTAGATCTTGCGCGGGTTCGCGTCGGTGTCGAGGATGCCGCCGCCCGCGGTCAGCGCGTCGGCGATGGTCAGCCGGCCCTTGAGCATCGGCACCGTGACCGGCGTCTTGACCTCGCCCATGATGAACACGCGGCTGTCGCTGCGGTCCGGCACGTTGATGATGTCGCCCGCCTGCAGCATCACGTTCTTGTTGACTTCGCCGCGATCGAGCACGCCGTTCGCGTCGAGCGTGTAGAGCTTGCCGTCGCGGGTCAGGCGCACGCGCTGCAGGTCGGCCTCGTTGGTCGAGCCGCCCGAGCGCGAGATCGCGTCGACGAGCGTCAGCGGCACGTCGCTCATCGCGAGCGGGCCCGGCTGCTTCACCTCGCCCGTCACCTGCACCTTCTGGCTGCGGAACGACAGCACGCGCACGTCGAGCTGCGGATTCTTCACGTAGCGCGACAGGCCGGACGCCATCTCGTCGCGGATCTGCGCGACGGTCTTGCCCGCCACGCGCACCCGGCCGACGAACGGGAAGAAGATCGTGCCGTCGGCGCCCACCGTCTGGCCATACGGATCGGCCTGGCCCGGCAGCGCGGTCGTATACGGCTGCTGCAGCGCGCCCGCGACCGATTGCGTCGTGTTGCCGCCGCTCGAGAACGACTGGCCCTGCGGCGTCGTCAGCTCGGGGTGGTCCCACACGGTGACGCCGAGGATGTCCTGCGGGCCCACGCGATAGGTGTACTGCGACGGGTCGGTGTAACGTCCCGGCGGCAGCGGATGGTCGACCTGCGCCTTCTGCAGCTGGTCCATCACCACTTTGGCGTCGATGTAATGCACCGGATAGGTTTCGGCGGCTTGCTGCCGGCCTTCGTCCTTCAGGTTCGACGAGTCGAGGTAGTTGCCGGGAGCGGTTGCACAGGCCGACAGGAAAGTCGTCAGCGCGACGGCAAGCGCCACCGGGCGCATCGGGCGTTTCAGCATAGTTTCTGTAGCCATCCTTGAACCAGACGTTCGATCAGTGAGTAGCTCTCGCGGTAGTCGGCCTCGGGGCCGCCGTGCGGGTCGGCAATCTCGGCCCCTTCCCACTTGCCGAGCAGGTGGACCTTGCCGCGCGCGAACGGATCGACCGATTCGACGGCCGCGATCTGTCCGCGCTCGCTGACGAGAATCAGGTCGGCGTCGCGCACCAGCCGGCGCGACAGCCGCCGCGAGCGGTGGGTCGTCGCATCGACGCCCCGCTCGGCGAGCAGTTGCCGCATCACCGGATCGATGCCGTCGCCGTCATTCGCGTGCACGCCGGCCGAGTGAAAGGTCGGGCGCGGGCCGCCGCGCGACGCGGCGTGCGACTTGAACAGCATTTCCGCTGCCGGGCTGCGGCAGACGTTCGCGTGGCAGACGATCAGGATGTTCCGGAACATGGCGCCTCGTAACGAGTAACGGGAAACGGGTTACGCACTCGCGCGCGCGGCGCCGGGCACGCGGGCGGCGACGGCCTGGCGCGAGCCCGGCCGGCCGATCGGGTGGTACTCGATGCCCTGCTCGCTCATCGTCTCCGGCTCGTACAGGTTGCGGCCGTCGAAGATCACCGGCGCTTTCCACAGGCGGCCGAGCGCGACGAAGTCGGGGCTCTTGAAGATCTTCCATTCGGTGACGATCACGAGCGCGTCGGCGTCGCGCGCGGCCTGCGCCTCGTCGTCGACGAAGGTCAGGCGCGCCAGCCAGCTCGGGTGATCGGCGAGATCGAGCGCGATCACGCGGCGCGCTTCCTGCTGCGCGACCGGGTCGTACGCGGCGATGCGCGCACCGCGCGACAGCAGCTCGGCGATCAGCTCGCGGCTCGGCGCTTCGCGCATGTCGTCGGTGTTCGGCTTGAACGCCAGGCCCCAGATCGCGAACGTGCGGCCCGTCAGGTCCTCGCCGAAACGCGCGACGATCTTGTCGGCGAGCACGCGCTTTTGCGTCGCGTTGACCGACGACACGGCCTTCAGGATCTGCAGCGCCTGCCCGTGCTCGTCGGCCGTGCGGATCAGCGCCTCGACGTCCTTCGGGAAGCACGAGCCGCCGTAACCGCAGCCGGCATACAGGAAGTGATAGCCGATGCGCGGATCGGAGCCGATCCCACGGCGCACGGCCTCGATGTCCGCGCCGAAGCGGTCCGCGAGGTTCGCCAGCTCGTTCATGAACGAGATGCGCGTCGCGAGCATCGCGTTGGCCGCGTACTTCGTGAACTCGGCCGAGCGCACGTCCATGTACAGCGTGCGTTCGTGGTTGCGGTTGAACGGCGCGTACAGCTTCTTCATCAGTTCGCGGGCGCGCTCGCCCGGCACGTCGTCGTCGCAGCCGATCACGATGCGGTCCGGACGCGTGAAATCGTCGACGGCCGCGCCTTCCTTCAGGAATTCCGGATTCGACACGACCGAGAACATCTGGTCGCCGCCGCGCTTCGCGAGCTCCTCGGCAACCGCCGCGCGCACGCGCTCGGCCGTGCCGACCGGCACCGTCGACTTGTCGACGATCACCTTGAAGCCCGTCATGTAGCGGCCGATGTTGCGCGCGGCGGCGAGCACGTACTGCAGGTCCGCCGAGCCGTCCTCGTCGGGCGGCGTGCCGACCGCGATGAACTGCACATCGCCGTGCGCGACCGCGGCCTCGACGTCGGTCGAGAAGCGCAGGCGGCCGGCCGCGCGGTTGCGCGCGATGACTTCCTTCAGGCCCGGCTCGTGGATCGGCACGCCGCCGTTGTTCAGGACGTCGATCTTTGCCTGGTCGACGTCGAGACAGAACACGTCGTGCCCGATGTCGGCGAGACAGGCGCCGGTGACAAGACCTACGTAACCGCTGCCGATGATAGTCAGATTCATGATGTGTCGGACCTCGTGACCAATGATTCGAAATTCGTAAAACCGGAACGCCTGCGCGGCGCGTCAGTACGCGTTGCTGCCGGTAAAGCCTTTCCAGAGCGTCAGCACGACGATCTTGATGTCGAGCCAGAACGACCAGTTCTGCATGTAGTACAGATCGAGCTTCACGCGCCCCATCATCTTCTCGATCTGGTCGGTCTCGCCGCGATAGCCGTTGATCTGCGCCCACCCGGTGATGCCCGGCTTGATCCGGTAGCGGAACATGTAGCCCTTGACCAGATCCTTGTAGATGTCGTCGTGCGCGAGCGCATGCGGGCGCGGGCCGACGACCGACATCTCGCCCTTCAGCACGTTGATGAACTGCGGCAGCTCGTCGAGGCTCGTGCGGCGCAGGAACCGGCCGACCGGCGTCACGCGCGTGTCGTTCTTCGTCGCCTGCGTGACTTGCCCGGCCACTTCCTGATGCACCTTCATCGAGCGAAATTTGTAGATCTCGAACTCGTGCCCGTCGATGCCCTTGCGCTTCTGGCGAAAGAACACCGGCCCGCGCGACGTCAGCTTGATCAGGGCCGCGATCAGCACCATCACCGGCGCGAGCGCCGTGAGCGCCGCCAGCGCGAACAGCCGGTCGAACACGAACTTCGGCAGGATCCGCACGTCGGTGATCGGCGACGCCGCGAGGTTGATCGCCGGCACGCCGAGCACCTCGACCACTTCCTGGTTGAAGAACGACAGCGTGCGCACGTCCGGGATGAAGCGGATATTCACGAAGTCGTGGCGGAACACCGTCACGATCTGGTGAATCCGGCGCTCCTCCGTGATCGGCAGCGTGAGCCACAGCTCGCTGATCGCGCGGCTGCGCACCAGCCACACCAGCGATTCGAACTGCCGCTCGATGCGCACGTCGTCGAGCGCGACTTCGCCCGGCGCCTCGCTTTCGTCGTACACGCACACCGGGTTGAAACCGGCTTCCGGCCGCGCCCGCATCTGCGCGATCAGCCGCCGCGCCGCCGGCGTACCGCCGACGATCGCGACCGCCTTCAGGTTGTAGCCGCCGCGACGCAGCTGCCGCAGCACGACGTGCACGCACGTCTTCGAGCCGGCGAGCAGCGCCATCGTCACGAGCGCCCAGTAGCCGAGCCACAGCCGCGACAGCTCGCCCGACTGGTGAAAGCTGAAGCTCATCAGGATGCCCGCGAGCTCGACCACGAGCCACGCGAACGCGACCCGGCCCACCAGCCCGACGAGGCGCTTGCCGCGCCACGACTGGTAAATGCCGATGGCCGGAAAGAACACGACGACGAGCAGGCAGTCGAACAGCACCGTCGTGCGCTGCAGGTCGTTGAGCCAGATACTGCCGTCGTGCAGCGCGGCGGCGATCAGCGCCCCCGCTACGACCATCGCGATATCGATGACTCTCGCCAGCACGCTCAACATGTCTGCTTCCTCTTTGAACAGGCGTTTGCCGAACAGCTCCTCGTGCGACCCGTGCCGCACCTTCGATTCAAACGTTGCATGACGCTATTGAAGCGACAAGAAAATCCCCCCTCAAGCGCACAAGTATTTCGAAAAATAATCGGAAATTCTTGCCGCGAACTTTTTGAATTAATTCGGCACGTTTTCCCGAATCGATCTGAAATCGAGAATTTTTCGGAAACTTTACGTTCGGCTCAATCCCTTTACAGACAAGCTCCAGCCGCCGGTGCACGGAATTATTTTTTATTTTTTTATTTGCATCCGATGCTAGCGCGGAAAATTTTTCCAGATGAATGCCCGATGAATATCAGGCAATGGGCCCGGTTTTATTGTCGATTTACTTCATGCTACAACGACAGGCACTGACTTCAACCGTGGAGAGTGCCATCATGAATGCTCCGGCCGTGGCAGCCGAAACGCGCCATGCTTCTTCCGCCGCCCCCGCCGCCGGCACGCGCCTCGCGGTGCAACCGGTGATTCTTGCCGGCGGCTCCGGCACACGCCTGTGGCCGATGTCGCGCGAACGTTTTCCGAAACAGCTGATCGGCCTGCTCGGCGATCATTCGCTGCTGCAGTCGACCGCCCTGCGCCTCGACGGCCTCGCGGCCGACCATCCGCTGAACGACGACGTGCTGATCGTGTGCGGCGAGGATCACCGCTTCACGACCGCCGAACAGCTGCGCCTGACGGCCAAGCGCGCGACGATCATGCTCGAGCCGCTCGGCCGCGACACCGCGCCCGCGCTCACGCTGGCCGCGCTGCGGCTCGTCGCCGGCGGCAACGATGCGGTGATGACGGTGATGCCGGCCGACCACGCGGTCGCCGACCTGCCGCGCTTTCACGCAGCGGTCGCGGCCGGCGTGCACTGCGCCGCGCAAGGCAAGATCGCGACGATGGGCATCGTGCCGAAGCACGCGGAGACCGGCTACGGCTACATCCGCGTGGGCGCGCCGCTCGGCGATGCCGCGACCGGCAGCCTCGACGTGCGCCGCCTCGACCGTTTCGTCGAGAAGCCGCACCTCGAACTCGCCCAGCAGTACGTCGCATCGGGCGAATACTGGTGGAACAGCGGGATCTTCATCGTGCGCGCGTCGGTCTGGCTGAAGGCGATCCGCCAGCTCGAGCCGGCGATCTACGCCGCGTGCGAAACGGCCGTCGCCCAGGGCAAGGACGACGGCGATTTCTTCCGTGTCGATCGCGAGGCGTTCGCCGCGTCGCCGTCGAACTCGATCGACTACGCGGTGATGGAGCCGCTCGCGAGCCTGCCGCAACTGTGCGAAAGCGTGGTCGTGCCGCTCGACGCCGGCTGGTCGGACGTCGGGTCGTGGGACGCGATCTGGCAGATCTCGCCGAAGGACGATGCGCAGAACGTCGGCCGCGGCCATGTGCTGTTCGAAGGCGCCGAATCGACTTTCGCGCATTCGGAAAGCCGGCTCGTCGCCTGCGTCGGCACGCAGAACCTCGTCGTCGTCGAAACGCCCGACGCGGTGCTCGTCGCGGACAAGTCGCGCGTGCAGGACGTGAAGAAAATCGTCGGCCGCATCAAGGCGCAACGCGGCGCGGAAGCCACCGATCACCGCAAGGTGCATCGCCCGTGGGGCCACTACGACTCGGTCGACATGGGCGAGCGCTTCCAGGTGAAACGCATCGTCGTGAAGCCGGGCGCGCAACTGTCGCTGCAGATGCATCACCACCGCGCCGAACACTGGATCGTCGTGCGCGGCACCGCGCGCATCACGCGCGGCGACGAAACGTTCCTGCTGTCCGAAAACGAATCGACCTACATCCCGCTCGGCGTCTCGCACCGCCTGGAGAACCCGGGCAAGATGCCGCTCGAACTGATCGAAGTGCAATCGGGCGCGTACCTCGGCGAGGACGACATCGTCCGCTTCGACGATACCTACGGCCGCCAGTGATGCATCAAACGCCCGGGGCGCCGCTTCGACGGCGGCGCCCCGGGGGCTAGGCCCGTTCACACCGACAACGGTCTCGCGAACGTACCCGGGCAGGCACGCGCGGGCGTCGTGGCACACGACGGCCCGCGCCTCGCATCGGCACCGCGATCAGCCGACGCGGTACGCGTACTCGCGACGTTCCGACTGCACCGGATCGTTGCGGCTTTCGGTCAGCGCACCGGTATGACGCTCGGCGATGAAGCGCTTGATGTCGGACTCCGCACGCGACAGCGCCGACAGACCGGCCAGCACCTCGCTTTGCGGCGCGCGCGCCGGCTCGTCGCTCGCGCCGTGGCGATCGATCCACTGGCGCGCCCAGTCGAGCGCGTACTGCTCGGCTTCCTCGGCGTCGGTAAAGCGCGGGCCGATCAGGCCCGAGCGTTCCACGCGCCGGTCGTCCTGCGAGATCTCGGCCCACGCGCGATACATCAGGTTCTGCACCGGCTGCGCGGTGCCGCTGATCGTATAGCCGCGATACGAGTCGACTTGCGGTTCGGCCGCGGCGAAGCTCGCCGACGACACATGCGCATGACGCAACTCCGTCGACGGCGCGCCGGGCACCACGAACGATGCGTCGGACCGGTCGATCACCGCATCGTCCTGCCTCGCGCTGACCGACGCGCCTTCGCCCTCCCAAACGTTTGCCTGAGCGACCGGCAATTGCCACGACTCGGGGTTTTGCCAGAACACGCCGCGCAAGCGATCGTTGTCGGGCACGGATTCCACACGGCGCGCGGGAACCACAGGCACCGGCGGCGGCGGAATATACGCGAACGTGCGCCCGCTGAACTGGGTCAGCACGTCGATCATCTGCAGCAGCGTGCCGTTCGCAAGCCACTCCTCGTAGCGGCGGCGGCACGTCGGCCCGGACGGATAGCGGCCGGGCAGCTTGGACCAGGCTTCACCGGTCGTCAGGATCCAGAGCACCGCATTGGCGACGACGCGCGGTTCGGCGCGCGGACGCCCGCGACGATTCAGCCGGATGGGTTCATCGGCGATCAGCGTTGAAAGACGAAACCACTCTTCATCGTTAAGCTCATCGAAGAACATAGTAGATCTCTCCACGCAGCCAGGCCGGGCTGCGATTGGCGGCGCCATTGCGACACTTCGCGTCGCGGGGGCGGCCAGGTTGCACATTATGGTTATCCGGTGTTGTGCATGCCGGCTCGGCACCGCACTTTTACGGTGCCGTGATTCCCGGCAATGGCGCACAAATCACGGTCTCACTCCAATGTGGGAATTTTTGTGCACGAAGCATACCATCCTCAGGGTTTATCTCAATATGACAATGACTTAATGTTACGCACTGAAACAACCTGCCATTGATGCGCAATCCATTTACGCTTGAATTTTTTTGCGAGATCTTTATGCCCGTCGCTGCAAAGGCCCGCCTGGCGGGGCTCTACAGGGTATGAAGAATGGCTTGAAATAACCGGTTACAGGCTGGTCCGACCCTTGCCGGCAACAATCGCCGGAACTGCTGCCTAAAATCGGTAAATCATGGGAAAATTCGTAACGAGAGATTCACGAATCGGTAAATCATTCAATTTCCGTTCGCCGTGATTATCTTCGTACACAATCTTGATATTGTTTCTCTGCGAGTGATGAAAGGGCGGTGACGCGCGATGCACGGTATGTCTCCGCGTGCAAATTCGTGACGCGTGTTACATCTTCGCGGCGACAGCCGGGCGGCCCCCCTGTTTCGGGTCGGAACGGAACGGCGGAAACCGGGCGCGCGGGACGCGCGGCGCTCGGTCAGCGCAGGTCGCCGGCCAGCGATGCGGTCACGTCCGCGTCGATGCGCTGCGGCTGCATCGTATAGGCAGGATGATCGCAGCCGATCGACAGCGCCGCCCCGCCCTTGAGCGCCGCGCGCATCGGCGCGTCGAGTTCGAAACGCACGAAGTGCACGGCCGACGTCTTCTCGGCGGTGTCGCGCTCGAGATCCTCGTCGGCGATCGCGTAGACGCTCGCATGCCCGTCGACCCGCACGTACACGCGATCCTCGACGCCGATCAGCCGCGCGAGCGCCGCGCGCCGCTCGGCCTCGTGCTCGTATTCGATCTGCATCGTCGCCTTCAGGTTGGTGCCGTCGGGTATCAGCGGCAGATACGCGTCCAGCTCGCCTTCGATGCCTGCCTCGTCGAAGATCTTCTCGATGTGCAGCATCTCCTGGATCTGATAGCGGATCGTCGTCTCGTCCTCGAACAGGAAGCGCAGATGGTTGCCGAGCGCCACCGCGCGGCGGCGCTTGTACGCGACGAGCCGCGCGTGTTCGGTCCGGCGGATCTTCGCGTACGCCTCGAGCGTCAGCAGGGAGTCGCGGGTCAGCGTCATGAGAGGTCCTCGAGGATGGCGGGCGTCGTCAGACGCCGTAGGCGCGGCGCAGCAGCGTGAGCGGATGCGCGAGCGGCGCGGACGGCAGCCCCTTCTCGTCGATGCCCTGCACGATGTGATGGCCGGCCAGCGCGCAGTCGGACGACACGACGTCCGGCCGCGGCTCGGCCATCGCCTTGAACACGGGTGCGCCGATCCGCATCGCGTCCGCATGAAATTCCTTCTTCACGCCGAACGTGCCCGCATGCCCCGAGCAACGCTCGACGACGTTCACGCGCGTATCGGGCACGAGCGACAGCGCGTCGGCGGTCTTGCGGCCGATGTTCTGCACGCGCGCATGGCACGGCACGTGATACGACACGGTGCCGAGGCCGGTCTTGAAATCGGTCTTCAGCAGCCCGTCGCGATGCCGCGCGATCACGTATTCGAACGGATCCCAGAACGCATCGGCCGCCGCGCGCACCGCGTCGTCGCCGGGGAACATCAGCGGCAGCTCGCTCTTGTACATCAGCACGCAGCTCGGAATCGCGCCGATCAGCGCGTAGCCTTCGCGCGCATAGCGTTCGAGCACCGGGATGTTCGCGGCCTTCTTCGCGGCCACGCCCGCGAGGTTGCCCTGCTCGAGCAGCGGCATGCCGCAGCAGGCTTCGCGCGCGACGAGTTCGTACGGGATGTCGTTATGCGCGAGGATCGCGAGCAGATCGTGGCCGATGCCCGGTTCGTTGAAATTCACGTAGCACGTCGCGTAGATCGCGACCTTGCCGGGCGTGCGTTCACCGTCGCGCACGGGCGGGTTGCCGGAGCGCTGCGCGGCGCGCCGGAACTTGCGCGGCGCGAACTCCGGCAGCCATGCGTCGCGATCGACGCCGAGCGCCGCTTCGAGCGCGTGGCGGGCGGGCGGCGTGCGGTTCACCGCGTTGACGGCCTGCGTGACGATCGGAATGCCCGCGAAATGACCGAGCGCATCTGTATTCGACAGCACCTTGTCGCGCAACGCCACTTCGCCGCGCCGGTAGCGCGCGGCCTTGCCGCGCAGCATCAGGTGCGGGAAGTCGACGTTCCATGCGTGCGGCGGCACGTACGGGCATTTCGTCATGTAGCAGAGGTCGCACAAATAACACTGGTCGACGACCTTGCCGAACGCTGCCTTCGGCACTTCCTCGATGTCGCCCATCGGCGTGTCGTCGACCAGGTCGAACAGCGCCGGAAACGCGCCGCACAGCGACACGCAACGCCGGCACCCGGCGCAGATGTCGAACACGCGCGTCATTTCCGCATCGATCGCGGCCTGGTCGTAGAACGCATCGGACTGCCAGTCGAGCGGATGCCGGGTCGGGGCTTCGAGACTGCCTTCCTTGTGGGGCATGGGGCGCTCCAGCGTGGCGCGCATGCGCGCGAGCGCGCCGCCCGCGCGCGGCGGGCAGCGATGAACGAACGGCCGGCCGCATGCCGGCCGCGCGGCGATGCCGTGCGGCCCGCGGCGGCCCGTCAGTCGACGAGACTGTCCAGCGCCTTCGTATAGCGGTTCGCGTGGCTGCGTTCGGCTTTCGCCAGCGTTTCGAACCAGTTCGCGATTTCGTCGAAGCCTTCGTCCCGCGCGGTCTTCGCCATGCCCGGATACATGTCGGTGTATTCGTGCGTCTCGCCGGCGATCGCCGATTCGAGATTCAGCCGCGACGAACCGAACGGCAAGCCCGTGGCCGGATCGCCGACCGCTTCCAGGTATTCGAGATGGCCGTGCGCATGGCCCGTTTCGCCTTCGGCGGTCGAGCGGAACAGCGCGGCGACGTCGTTCTGCCCTTCGACGTCGGCCTTCGAAGCGAAATACAGATAGCGCCGGTTCGCCTGCGATTCACCCGCGAATGCGGCCTTCAGGTTCTCTTCGGTTTTGCTGCCCTTGAGTTGAGCCATTTGCGCCTCCGTTCGAGTCGGCGCGGCCGCGTGCGAAGCCGGGCCGATGAAGTATGTGGGGAACGATGCGTGTGCCGGGGCGCGCACATCGTGCTCTTCAATCTAGGCGCTCGCGTTCGCATCCCCCAATAGGCTTTTTCAATGCGCGCGATAGTGTCGGGTGGGGGCGCGGGTGGTGTCGGGACCATGCGTTCGGCGCGCTCCGCGTGGGTCATGCCTCATGCATCAGGCATCGGTCGCGCGCTTGAGCAGTAATTCGCGTTCGCGCGCGTTGCGCGTCATGTCCGCCGCGCGCCGGAACTCCAGCCGGGCTTCGTCGGTGCGGCCGAGCTTGGCCAGCAGGTCGCCGCGCACGCTCGGCAGCCAGTGATAACGCGCGAGCGCGGGATCGTCGCGCAACGCATCGACGATGTCGAGGGCCGCGGCCGGCCCGAACGCCATTCCCACCGCCACCGCGCGATTCAACTCGACGACCGGCGACGGGGCAACCTCGGCGAGCGCGTCGTACAGCGCGACGATCTGCGCCCAGTCGGTATCCGACGCCTGCCGCGCACGCGCATGGCAGGCCGCCAGCGCGGCCTGCAGCGCATACGGCCCGCGCACGCCGCCGAGCTTGGTCGCCCGCTCCAGCGCCGCGAGGCCGCGCCGGATCAGCAGCGGATCCCAGCGGCTGCGATCCTGATCGAGCAGCAGCACCGGCCGGCCCTGCGCATCGGTGCGCGCATGCATGCGCGACGCCTGCAGTTCCATCAGCGCGACGAGCCCGAGCACTTCGCTCTCGTCCGGCGCGAGCCCGGCCAGCACGCGGCCGAGCCGCAGCGCTTCGTCGCACAGCGCCGGACGCGTCCAGTCGTCGCCGGCGGTCGCCGCATGGCCTTCGTTGAACACGAGGTAGATCACTTCGAGCACCGACGCGAGCCGCGCCGGCCGTGCATCGGCGGCCGGCACCTCGAACGGCACGTGCGCGGCCGACAGCGTGCGCTTCGCCCGCACGATCCGCTGCGCGATCGTCGGCTCGGGCGTCAGGAACGCACGTGCGATCTCGCCGGTCGTCAGCCCGCCGAGCAGCCGCAGCGTCAGCGCGACCCGCGCATCGGTCGACAGCACCGGGTGGCACGACGTGAAGATCAGCCGCAGCAGGTCGTCGCCGATGTCGTCCTCGCTCGCGTCGGCGAGCGCCTCCGCGATGTCGGGGACGATGTGCGCTTCGAGCGCGTCCATCTCGTGACCGAGCTGGTCGCGCTTCGCCGCATGCAGCGACTCCTGCCGGACACGGTCGAGCGCGCGGCGCTTCACGGCCGTCATCAGCCACGCGGCCGGATTGTCGGGCACGCCGTCGACGGGCCAGTGTTCGAGCGCCGCGACGAGCGTGTCCTGCGCCAGTTCCTCGGCCACGCCGACGTCGCGCACCACGCGCGCGGCACGCGCGATGATCTTCGGCGCCTCGATCCGCCAGACCGCTTCGATCGCACGATGCGTCGCCTCAAGCGTCACGACGCCTGCCCCTGGCCCGACGCGTCCAGCGGCATGGCCATCAGCTCCCATGCGTGGCCGTCCGGATCGTCGAACCCGTGGCCGTACATGTTCGGATACTCGCGCGGGGCCTGCGGCGCGGAGCCGCCGGCCGCGAGCGCCTTCGCGACGATCGCGTCGACCTCGGCGCGGCTGTCGCACGACAGGCACGACAGCACCTGCACCTGCGTCGCCGGATCGATGATCGTCTTGCCGGTAAAGGTCTGGAAGAACGGCCGCACGAGCAGCATCGCGAAGATCGTGTCGCTGATCTTGATGCAGGCGGCCTGGTCGTTGGTATAGGCCGGCACGACTTCGAAGCCGAGGGCCTGGTAGAACGCCTTCGAGCGCGGCAGGTCGGCCACGGGCAGGTTGATGAAGACCATCTTGTGCATGACGGGTGCTCCCGGTGAAGTTGAATCGACGTGGACGCTCAGGCGCCGGCGCGGCCGACGTGGAGATCGCGGAACCGCTCGACCGCATCGCTCGGCGTGAGGTCGTCGAGTTCGAACAGCGGCCGCACCTCGATCTCGCAATCCATCTCGGCACCGAACGGCGCGGGAAACCGCCGCGTCCATTCGAGCGCCTCGTCGCGCGAACGCACCTGGATCAGCGTGTAACCGGCGATCAGTTCCTTCGTTTCGGCAAACGGCCCGTCGACCACCGTGCCCTTGCCGCCCGTGTAGCGCACGCGCCAGCCGCGCGCGCTCGGCCGCAGCCCGTTCGCGTCGAGCAGCACGCCCGCCTTGGCCAGTTCCTCGTGATAGACGGTCATGGCCTCGACCAGCCGGTTGTCCGGCAACGCGTCGGATTCGCTGACGGCGTTCGCCCGGATCATGATCATGAATCGCATCGTGTACTCCTTGTCGTCGATGGCAGGAGGCGCCCGTTCATCGGGGCCTTATCCGGACGACGGACGAAAGACGGCCGGATCGACACGCGCCGCGACGCATCAGGGTAAATACCGGGTCGCCGTCGTTACAGGAAGCACGGCCCCACCGCCCGAACCTCGACCGTGCACCATTGCGCGGCCGGGCACTGGCGCGCGATCTCGATCGCCTCTTCGCGCGTGTCGACATCGACGAGGAAGAAGCCGCCGACCATTTCCTTTGCCTCCGCGAACGGGCCGTCGAGCAGGCGCGTCTCGCCGTCGCGCACCTGCACGCGCGTGCCGCGCTCGGAGCGCTCCAGCGACTCGACGCCGCGCAGCACGCCGCGCGCCTTCAACGTCTCGGCGAAATCGACCATCCGCGCGTACAGCGCCTGACCTTCGTCGAGCGTGCGCTCGGCGCGCTGTTCGGTCGGTTCGACAATCAACAGCATGTAAGACATGGATTTCTCCTGTGGGGACGGGGCGCGGCAGCGATCGGCACGCGGCACCCGATGCGAAAGCGTAACAGCCGCGATGCGGCCGGCCGACATCGTTGGCCGATCGGCACTGGCCTGACGGCCAATTCGGCCGCTTCCTGACATTTTGCCTTCAGGATGCAGGCCCGAACTGTCGGATTTTCTTCCCGAGGACCGCCCCATGTCACGCCTGCCGCCGCTGCTTGCCGTTGCGCTGTTGCCCGCCCTCTTCGTCCGCCCGGCCGGGGCCGCGCTGCCGGTCAGCGCCGGCTGCGGCGGCGCGACCTCGGCGATTGCCGACCTGCGCCGCGCCGGCGGCCCGTCGCCGGCGGCAGGGCACACGACGTCGATCGAGGCCGTCGTCACGGCGGCGTTCGGCGGGGCCGACGGCCTCGGCGGCTTCTTCGTCCAGCAGGCCGACGCGCGGCGCAAGCGCACGCCGGGCGTCCCGGAAGGCCTGTTCGTATACGCGCCGAACGCACGCGCGAACGCCGGCGATCTCGTGCATCTCACCGGCCGGGTCGACGATCGATACGGCCGCACGCAATTCACGCTGACGGGCGGCATCGCCGTCTGCGCACGCGGGCAGACGGTCACGCCCGCCACGCTCACGCTGCCGGTCGCCACGCCGGACGTGCTGGCCGCGCACGAAAGCATGCTGGTGCGCCTGCCGCAAACGCTGACCGTCAGCGACACGCACGAACTCGGCCGCTACGGCAGCGTCGTGCTCAGCAACGGCCGGCTGCGCATCCCGACCCAGGTCGCGCCGCCCGCCGAGGCCGCGGCGCGCGCGGCGGCCAACGCGCGCAACCGCATCGTGCTCGACGACGGCTCGAACCGCCTCGATCGCACGGCAGTCCGCTATCCGCCACCCGCACTGAGCGCCGCCAACACGCTGCGCGCGGGCTACACGGTGCGCGGCGTCGAAGGCGTGCTCGAGCTGCGCTACGGCGCGTGGCGCCTGCAACCGGCCGCCGGCGCACCACCGGTGTTCGACGCCGCGACGAATCCGCGTACCGATGCGCCACGCCGGCATCCCGACGCCGACGTGCGCATCGTGTCGTTCAACGTTTTCAACTATTTCAACGGCGACGGCCACGGCGGCGGATTCGGCGCAGCGGCCGATCGCGGCGCAAAATCACCCGCGGCATTCGCGCGGCAGGAAGCAAAGATCGTCGCGGCGTTGCGCGCGCTGGACGCCGACGTGATCGGGCTGATGGAAATCGCGAACAACGGCCACGGCGACACGAGCGCCGTGCGGCGTCTCGCCACGCAACTCGGCGACGGCTGGCGCGCGGTCGATCCCGGTACCGCGCGGCTCGGCGACGATGCGATCGCGGTGGCGCTGCTGTACGACAGCCGCGCGGTCGAACCGGTCGGGCGCGCCGCCACCGTCACGCTGGGCGGCCGGCACCGGCCGCCGCTCGCGCAGACATTCCGGCGCGTCGGCGGCACACGTGCGTTCACGGTCGCGGTCAATCACCTGAAGTCGAAGAACTGCCCGAACGCGAGCGGCGCAAATCGCGACCAGTCGGACGGCCAGGGCTGCTGGAATGCGGCCCGCACGCGGGCAGCCGTGCGCGTCGCCGACTGGCTCGCCACGTCGCCGACGGGCGCCGCGGCCGACGGCGTGCTGCTGATCGGCGACCTGAACAGCTATGCGAAGGAAGACCCCGTTCGTGCGCTCGAAGCGCGCGGCTATACGAACCTGGTGGCACGCTTCGTCGGTGATACTGCGTACAGCTACGTATTCGGCGGCGAAGCAGGCAGCCTCGATCACGCGCTCGCGACGCCGGGCCTGGCCGCGCGCGTCAGGGCCGTGCACGTCTGGCACATCAACGCCGATGAACCGTTTGCCCTGCAACCGGTGCCCGATTACAAAACGGCCGCGCATCGGTCGTCCTATTACGCACCCGACGCGTATCGGTCATCGGACCACGATCCCGTCGTCGTCGACCTCGCACTGGGCAACGGCCCGCGAATGCCGGGCGCAGGCACAAACCCTGCTCGCCCGTACGGCGTCGATTAGTGCATTTGCATCAGCCCATCGCGTGCAATGGCACTATTTACCTGGTACCCCGGGCGACGCCATATTTACCGCACATTCACTTCGTATCGCTTTGAGCTGCACGCGTTTCGCCCAATTGAGAATTTTTTTCAATCTTCGCGCGGCCCCGCGTGGCGGGGCTTCCCGGCAATTCCGCCGACGAATTGAAAAATTGTCTCGAAACTCAATCGGGTCAAGTGAATCACATTGGTTGCTGGGATTCGTCTTATCTTCAAATTGGCCTTGAATCGAAGGAGGATAAACATCATGGCGCTCACCGACTCGATCGAACACAAGCTGGACCGCGGCCTCTCCGACATCCGTCGCACCGGCCGGCGCGTGGGACGTACGACACGCTCGGCCGCCCGCGACCTGCACGCGGATGTGACCGACGATCTGCGCGGGCTGGTCGACGAACTGGAAGACCTGTTGAAAAACGATGGCGACGGCGATATCGCCGCCCTGCGCAAGCGCGTGCAATCCAAGCTCGACGAAGCACGCGGCGCGCTCGACTACGCGTCGGGCAGCGCGGCCGCCCGGCTGCGCGAGTCGGCGGAACGCGTGTCGCAGGTCGTGCACGACAACCCGTGGCAAACCGCCGGCGTCGTGGCCGGTCTCGCATTCGTTGCGGGCCTGCTGCTGTCCCGCCGTTGACCGCGGCCAGCCGCCCCGCTGCCCGCACCGCCCATCTTCAATCAGACAACGAAGGAGAACCGCCATGCAGAAGTCTCTCGCCATGAAGGCCGCCGCCGCCGTGATGCTCGGCAGCCTCGCGCTCGCCGGCTGCACGACCACGCCCGACAAACCCGACAGCCCCGCCGCCAGCGCATCGAAGCGCCAGTCGATCGACGCCAGCGTGAACGCCACGCTGTCGCGCCTCTATTCGACGGTGCCGGGTTCGCGTGAGCTCGTCGCGAAATCGCGCGGCACGCTCGTGTTCCCGAACGTGCTGCAGGCCGGTTTCATCGTCGGCGGCCAGTCCGGCAACGGCGCGCTGCGCGTCGGCGGCAGCACCGTCGGCTACTACAACACGTCGTCGCTGTCGGTCGGCCTGCAGGCCGGCGCGCAGTCGAAGGCGATCGTGTTCCTGTTCATGACGCAGGATGCGCTCGACTCGTTCCGCAAGTCCGAAGGCTGGTCGGCCGGCGCCGACGCGTCGGTCGCGGTCGTGAAGGTCGGCGCGAACGGCGCGGTCGACTCCAACACGGCCACCGCACCGGTCGAGGTGCTGGTCCTGACCAACGCGGGCCTGATGGGCGACCTGTCGGTGAACGGCACCAAGGTGACGAAGCTCAACATCTGACGATGCGGCACGCGGCCTCGGGCCGCGCCCGCTTCCCGGCAGCGCCGCGGCCCCGGCCGCGGCGTTTTCGCATGGGTCACACGCAGCCGCTATGATCGCGGGGCCTTTGCGGGCATACTCCCGTTCGGGCCGCCCCGCGCCGCGCTCCGCCGCGAACCCGTGACGTTCGCGAGCCGATCGCGCGCCGGGCCACGCAATTCAATCAAACGAAGCAACAATCTGCGCGAACGCCACCCATGGATAGCGGACACGATCACCAAAAATTCTTCTATTTCCTGCTGGCCGCGGTCACCGTCGGACTCTGCTGGATCCTCGCGCCGTTCTCCGGCGCCGTGTTCTGGGGCACCATTCTCGCGATCCTGTTCCAGCCCGTGCAGCGCTGGCTCGCCGCGCGCTTCGGCAAGCGGCGCAACCTGGCCGCGCTCCTCACGTTGTCGCTGATCATCCTGATCGTGATCCTGCCGCTCGTGTTCGTCGCCGCGACGCTCGTGCAGGAAATCGCGTATGTCTACCAGGAAATCAAGTCGGCGCCGCCGAATTATTCGCAGTACTTCCAGGACATCATTCACGCGCTGCCGTCGTCGATCCAGCACCTGCTGCAGAAATACGGGTTGACCAACATCCCGGGCATCCAGAAGAAGCTGACCGACGGCGCCGCGCAGATCAGCCAGTTCGCGGCCACCCAGGCGCTCAGCATCGGCCAGAACACGTTCCAGTTCATCGTGAGCTTCGGCGTGATGCTGTACATGGTGTTCTTCCTGCTGCGCGACGGCGGCGAGATCGGCCGCCGCGTGCGCCGCGCGCTGCCGCTCGACGACGAGCACAAGAACCTGCTGCTCGCGAAATTCACGACGGTCGTGCGCGCCACCGTGAAGGGCAACATCGCGGTTGCGCTCGTGCAGGGCGCGCTCGGCGGCCTGATCTTCTGGATCCTCGGCATCGAGGGCGTCGTGCTGTGGGGCGCGCTGATGGCGTTCCTGTCGCTGCTGCCCGCGATCGGCGCGGGCCTCGTATGGGTGCCGGCGGCGCTCTACTTCCTGATGATCGGCGCGGTCTGGAAATGCGTGATCCTCGTCGCGTTCTGCGTCGGCGTGATCGGCCTCGTCGACAACCTGCTGCGCCCGATCCTCGTCGGCAAGGACACGAAGATGCCCGACTGGGTCGTGCTGATCTCGACGCTCGGCGGGATGGCGCTGTTCGGCATCAACGGCTTCGTGATCGGGCCGCTCGTGGCGGCGCTGTTCATGGCGAGCTGGGACATCTATGCACGCTCGGAACAGGGCGAGTGACGCGCGCCGTCAAGGATGACGGATGTTGATGACGACGGGCGCCACGGCGCCCGTTTCGTCATCCGCCGCAACCGTCATCACACCGCCGTACGGGCCGACGCGATACGCGCGCCCCGATACCAGCGGCACGCTTCGATCGTCGCGCGCATCGCGCCACGTGGCGCGTACCCCCGAACCGGCATCCGGCTCGAACGGCGTGCCATCGGCCGCGGCCAGCGTCACCTGCGCGCCCGGCAAGCGCCGGCCGTGCGCTTCGAACCGCAGTGTCGCCACCGCGCTGCCGGTCATCTCCCGCCCTTCGACGAACGCGCCGGACGGCGCATCGAGCGTCACGTCGTAGAGATCGACGAGTGCGCCCGTGAAATGCACGACGCCGTCCGACGTCGCCTGCCCGTTTGCCATCGCACTCGACATGGCCAGCGCGACACCGAGCCCGACAGCGATCCGCTGCACGCCACCCGTACGCGACGCCGTTCGATTGCGCACCGCGCCCGATGCCGATGCCCCCCGTTTCGCGTCGTTTCGCATGTTCCCTCTCCCCTTTCGCGTGACCCAAAAAAAGGCGGCGTGACGCGTCGGTCACGCCGCCTGTCTGCTGGCAATCACTTTAGGGAGAGCGGCCGGGACAATATATGGGACTAGTCCTAAAATGCGGCCCGGTTAATCGAACTCACTGTAGTCGGCACCGGTCGCCGGCAACCGGCGACCCGCCTCTCCGCCTCGTCACGCATCCGGATCGACGCGCAGCACGAGCTTGCCGCGATGGTCGCCGTCGAACAGGCGATTGAGCACGTCGGGCGCATTCTCGAGACCATCCGCCACGGTTTCCTCGGCCTTGAGCCGGCCGTCGCGCAGCCAGCCGGCAAGCGTCTGCACGGCTTCGCGGCTCTTGCGGTAGTCCAGGATCAGGAAGCCGCGCATCGTCAACCGCTTCGAGATCAGCACGCCGACGTCGTCGGCCGCGCGGCCGCTGTTGTAGTTCGAGATCACGCCGCACAGCGCGACGCGCCCGCCGATCACCATTCGCGACAGCACCGCGCGCATCACCTCGCCGCCGACGTTCTCGAAGTTCACGTGCACGCCGTCCGGCGTCGCCGCCTTCAGTTGCTGACGGAAATCGTCGGCCTTGTAGTCGACGGCCGCGTCGAAGCCGAGCGTCTCGGTCAGATAGCGGCACTTGTCCGCGCCGCCCGCGATGCCGACCACGCGCGCGCCGTGGATCTTGCCGATCTGCCCGGCGATCGAGCCGACCGATCCGGCCGCCGCCGACACGACGAGCGTCTCGCCCGGCTGCACCGGCGCGATGTCGGTCAGCCCGTAGTACGCGGTCAGCCCGCTCATCCCGCACGCGCCGAGCAGCGTCGGCAGCGGCAGGCCCGACTGCGCGGGCAGCTTCACGAGCTGCGCGGCCTGGTCGGCCGGCACGACCGCGTAGTCCTGCCAGCCGACGAGCCCCTGCACGAGATCGCCGGGCGCGAACCCCGCATGACGCGACGCGACCACGCGCCCGATGCCGAGCGCGCGCATCACCTCGCCGATCGCGACGGGCGGCAGGTACTGCGGCACGTCGCTCATCCACACGCGGTTGGTCGGGTCCATCGACAGGTACAGCACGCGCACGAGCACCTCGCCGTCCGCGAGCGCCGGCACCGGCGTCTCGACGAGCGAAAAATGTTCGCGGCCGACGCGCCCCTCGGGGCGCGTCTTCAGCAGCAGTTGGCGGTTCACGGGTGTCGACACGATGTTCTCCTCCAGTCGTTGTGGTTCGGGATGCGCGTCAGACCGCGCACATGCCGCCGTCGATCACGAGTTCGGCGGCCGTCACGAAGCGGCTCTCGTCGGAGGCGAGATACACCGCCGCGTGCGCGACGTCGTCCGGCTCGCCGAGCCGGCGCAGCGGAATGCCGCGCGCGAGCTTGCGCGTCGCGTCGCGTTCGCCGAGCGACTGGAACAGCGGCTCGACGATCCCCGTGCGGATGAACGCCGGGTGAATGGAATTGCAGCGCACGTCGATTTCGCGGCGCGCGCAGTCGATCGCGACCGACTTCGTCAGCGACGCGACCGCCGCCTTCGACGCGTTGTACGCGGTGAAATCCGGTTCGACCTTGAACGCGGCGACCGACGAGATGTTGATGATCGACGCGGGATGGCTCTCGGCCAGATACGACAGCGCATGCTTGCAGCCGAGCACGATGCTCTCGACGTTGATCGCCATCACGCGCCGCCATTCGTCCAGCTCGATCTGCGCGGGCGAACCGATCGAGCCGACGCCCGCGTTGTTGACGAGCACCGACAACCCGCCCATCGCATCGACCGCCTGCGCCAGCAGCGCCTGCCAGCGCGCTTCGTCGCGCACGTCCTGCGTCGCGGCGAACGCGACCGGCGTGGCGTGGCCCGCATTGAGTTCCTGCGCGAACGCATCGAGCACCGCCGCCTCGGCGATGTCGGTCACGAACACGCGCGCGCCCTGCTCGACCATCCGGCGCGCGATCGCGCGGCCGAGGCCGCCAGCGGCGCCGGTAATGTATGCGCACTTGCCTGCGAGGCGCGATGAAACGGCTGTCATGTGACGGGCTCCTGTCGTGGTTCGTCGTCGCGGAACGCTGCCGCGACGGGTTTTTCCGTGCCTATCCCGGCCGACACGGGCCGGTCGACCGTGCGCGGTCGTGACGACGCACCGCACGGTTTCCGCGAGTATATCGAGATGATCGTGACGCGCACCGGTCAGTCCGGCGGCCGGCCCCGGTTGAACGTCAGCCAGCGTACGCGAATGCCGCCAATCGATGAAATGAATATTCGTTATACCCGGTCATAGGCACCGTTCATGACCTTCGCGCCCCTGCGCGAACGCGCGAGCCGATACGGACGATCCGGCGGGCCGGCCGATGCGCCGATTCGGGGAATGGCAAGGGTGACGTTCCGCGACGCGGGACGCGCAATGGCGCTCGGGACAATCGATCGGGGAACCGCCGGACGAACGCCGGCGGGAAACGGCCAGCCGTCAGAATCCGTCGCCCGACGGCGCGCGCACGAACGCGCAGAGCTGCGGCGAATGCATGTCGATCATCTGCTGGAACGGCGCGCGATGCCCGTACGCGATGCCCGACACGAGCAGCAGGCAAACCGCCGCGATGCGCGGCGAGAACGCGCGCTGCCGCGCGCCGTCGTAGCCGCGCAGGAACACCAGCGCGACCAGCGCGCCGAGCAGCCAGCCGACGACGACTTCAGGCAGCGTGTGCGAGTGGTCGAACACACGCGCGACGGCCGTGATCGCGCCGACGGCCAGCCCGGCCGCGATGCCGGGCGCCTTGCCGGGCCGGAACGCCTGCCACAGCATCGACAACGCGACCGTCCACACGGACGTCGACAGCATCGTATGGCCGCTGATCACGCGGAAATCGAATTGCGGCAGCTCGATGCCGCACCCGGCATACAGGATCTTCGTCGCGCCGACGACGCCCATGCCGGCGGCGAGCAGCATGCCCCAGCGGGCGGCGAGGCGCCAGTCGGCCATCGCCAGCCAGGCCGCGCAGGTCAGCGCGATCGGCAAGGTCAGCGCGGCGTCGCCGATGTTGCTGATTTCACTCCACATAACGGACTTCGGACAACGATGGAAAGGCCGCAGTTTACCGCATGCGCGCCGCGCGGCTGTGTCAGCCTGTGACAGGCTGTATCAGCCCGCGACACCGGTAATCAACAACAGGTTCGTGCCGGTGATGACGACGAACAGCGCCCACGCGGCGACCTGCATCCCGCGGCCGATCGTGTGCTCGCCCATCGTGTCGCGGTCGCTGACCGAGCGGATCAGCGGCCACATCGCGAACGGCAGCTGCAGGCTCAGCAGCACCTGGCTCCACACGAGCAGTTGCCCGACCGACCCGTCGCCGAGCCACAGCACGCCGATCAGCGCCGGCACGAGCGCGAGCCCGCGCGTGATCAGCCGGCGCTGGTAGCACGGGATCTTCGTATGCAGGAAGCCGTCCATGATCACCTGGCCGGCGATCGTGCCGGTCAGCGTCGAGCTTTGCCCCGACGCGAGCAGCGCGATGCCGAACAGCAGCGCGGCCGCGCCGCCTGCGATCGGCGTAATCAGCTTGTAGGCCTGCTCGATGTCGGTCACGTTGTGCAGGCCGGTCGCGTGGAACGCCGCACCGGCGACGATCAGGATCGCCGCATTGACGAGCATCGCGACGAACAGCGACACGCAGGTATCGATGCGCACGAGCGCGAGCGTGTCGCGGATCATGCCGCGCGCGCCGCCGACGACATGCCGCGTCTGCACGACCGACGAATGCAGGTACAGGTTGTGCGGCATGATCGTCGCGCCGACGATGCCGAGCGCGAGCACGATCGCGTCCTTGCGGTCATGGCCCGGATCGCCCGGCACGAGCCCGCCGACCACCGCATGCCAGTCGGGCGGCGTGATCGCGACCTGCGCGACGAAGCAGAACGCCATCGTCGCGATCAGCCCGAGCACGATCGCCTCGATCTGCCGGAAGCCCTTGCCCTGCAGGCCGAGCACGATCACCGTGTCGAGCGCGGTCAGCACGACGCCCCACGCGAGCGGCACGCCGAGCAGCAGCTTGAACGCCAGCGCGCAGCCGAGCACTTCCGCGATGTCGCACGCGATGATCGATATTTCGGCGGTGATCCACTGCACGATGCGGCCGAACCGGCCGTAGCGTTCGTAGCTGGCCTGCGCGAGATCCTTGCCCGCGACGAGGCCGAGCCGCGCCGCGAGCATCTGCAGGAAGATCGCCGCGAGGCTCGAGAACGCGACGACCCACAGCAGCGAATAGCCGAACTGCGAGCCGGCCTGGATGTCGGTCGCCCAGTTGCCGGGATCCATGTAGCCGATCGCGACGAGCAGGCCGGGGCCGAAAAAGCGCTTGAGCTTCTGCCAGCGCGGCGCGCCGGCGTCGATCGTGATGCTGCCCTTTACTTCCGACGGGCAGAAAGGGGCGGTGGCGGTAGTGGGGAGGAAGGGCATGGAAACCGGGAATCGAGATCGCGACAGGGCGATTTTACGGGTATCCGTCCCGTTTTCTCGTGCGCGTCGATACACGCGTCCCAACTCGCCCCGTCGCCGGCGCGGTACGCGGCGCCGGAACCCTCGTCCGCCTCGGTCGACATGGTGCCGCGATTCAGCAGCCGGTCCCGCTCGGCGACGCGAAATTCGGTCGGCGAGATCAGCAGGCGCTGCCGAAACAGCTTCGCGAGCCGCTCGCCGCTGCCGAACCCGGTGCGCCGCGCGACCTTGTCGGCCGGCAGCGTCGTGTGGATCAGCATGTGGCACGCACGCTCGAGCCGCACGTGCTGAACGAACTCGGTCGGCGTCACGCCGATCTCCTTCTTGAAGCGCCGCAGGAAATTGCGCTCGCTCATCGCGGCGACCCGCGCGGCGTTCGCGATCGACACGCGGTTCACGCTCTGCGCGCGCAGCCGCTGCGCCGACATCCGGATCGGCGGGCTCGCGCTCAGTTCGCGAAACGCCCACATCGACTGCGCGTAGCGCTGCTCGACCGGCCGCATCATGTTGCTGGCGATCTCCTGCGCGGCGCTGTCGCCGAGGTCGACGCGGAACATGTCGAGCGCGGCGGCGAACACGTCGGTCTCGCCGGCCTGCAACTCGACCGTCGTCGCGCCACGACGCGCGCCCCGGCCCGGCCGCACGTCGATCGACGCCGACGGCCGCCGCGTGGCCGCGAGCGCGGGCAGGTCCATCGCATCGACGATCCAGCGCGCATGCCGTCGAATGTCGGTCAGGCGCCGCTGCAACGCGTCGTTCCAGTTGACGGCCGCGCGCTCGCCGTGAAGATGAAAGAACGCGAGTGCGCGACGGCCATGCTCGTCACCGAGCGGCTCGGCCGCGATTCTCACGCCGGACGACGACTGCAACAGTCCCCCGCTTTCGGATACGTACTTCAGTTGGTAATCCGCACTGTACGCATGCAGGCGATTCGCCAGGTTGAAGGCCTCGCCAAGACGCGCGGCCTGGGCCAACGAAAACCCCGTACTCAAATAGATAACGACCCACCGCTGATCTGCTGCATTCACTGGCCAAGCCCCCGACTTGTTCGACTTCTTCTAATACCGTCGAACTGTCAGGCTTATATTTGGTTTGAATGCGTGCGACAGGACGGCTATCCCGAAATATGAAGCGACGGCATCTTAGCCGAACGGGTAGCGCCTTTGGCACGAAATGGCCGACGTGGACAGCATGATGGCGGATTACTACAGGCTCTCACGTATTGCCGGTATGCCCATGCAGAATCACGCAAGCGAGGCACGCATCGTGGCGTGCCGCACCGCGGGCGAAGCCGCACGCGCGTACCGGTCCGAACGGCATCGATACGCATCGAACGTGTTCGATCGGCACGCACGTCACGCACCACACGCGGCGCATCCGTTGCCTGCGCATCCCTTAGAATCGATCCACCGTTCACCACCCCCACCGCGCGCCGTGCCTGCCGATCATCGCCTCGACCTGAACCTGTTTCGCGTGCTCGACGCCGTGTACGTATACGGCGGCATCGGCGCGGCCGCCCGCGCGCTGCATCTCACGCAGCCGGCCGTCACGCACGCGCTCAACCGGCTGCGCGCGCATTTCGACGATCCGCTGTTCGTGCGCCAGGGCAATCGCGTCGTGCCGACCGAACGCACGCGCGCGATCATCGCGGACGTGCAGCTGCATCTGAAGGGCCTGCAACGCACCGTGCGCGATCCGTCGGCCTTCGATCCCGCGACGCTCGACCTGAGCATCGCCGTCGGCATTCGAGACGTGCTGGAATCCATTGCGTTGCCGCGGATCGTCGCGGCATTCGCCGACGAAGCGCCGGGCCTGCGACTCGTGAGCCGCCGTGTCGCGGTGGCCGACATCGAGCGCGAACTCGCGTCGGGCAATACCGACCTCGTCGTCGATCGTCGCGTGCAGACGGGTCCGCGCATCGCCACCGAACACCTGCTCGACGATTCGCTCGTCGTCGCGCTGCGCCGCGATCATCCGCTGGCGGGCGACCCGCTGCGGCGCAGCGACTATTTCGCGGCCCGACATATCGCGGTGTCGTCGCTCGGCGAACCGCAATCGCTCGACGTGCTGCTCGGCAACGACGGGCGCTTCCGCGATATCCGCCTCACCTGCCAGCACTATTTCGCCGCGTGCCAGATCGCCGCGACGGGCGACCTGCTGGTCACGCTGCCGCATACGTATGCGCTGCGGATGGCCGCACTGCTGCCGATCGTCGTGCGGCCGCTGCCGTTGCGGCTCAAGCCGTTTCCGCTGCTCGCGTACTGGCATGAATCGCGCGACACCGATCGCGCGCACCAGTGGGTACGCGAACGCATCGCCGCACTCGTGCGCAGCAGCGCCGGCGCCGCCAACGCATAGCCCAGGCCGGGACGGTATGCTGACGGCTGCGCGCCGTCACGCGGCGCCCGCCTTTTACTTCCCGCTTACCGGAGACTTGCCATGTCGCTCATCCATGCCGCCGCCGTGCTCGACGCGGACGCACCCGACTACGTCGTCCGGCTGCAGGCCGGCACGCACGCGCTGACCGGCGACGAAGCGCCGCGCGAAGGGGGCCAGGATCGCGGGCCGGCGCCGTACGAGTTCGTCCTGGCCGGTCTCGCGCAATGCACGGCCGCGACGCTGCGCATGTACATGCAGCGCAAGACGTGGCCGGCCGGGCGCATCGCCGTGCGCACCGAGCTGCATGCCGATCGTGAAGGCGTGCAGTACGTGCGGCGCGTCGTGACGCTCGACGGCCCGCTCGACGACGCGCAACGCCAGCGTCTCGCGGAAATCTGCGAGAAGACGCCGGTGACGCAGTTCATCAAGCGCGGCACGCGGATCGAAACGACGTTGAACTGATGCACGCGGCGAGCGACACGCGACACGCGATCGCCGCCCGACATGCAAAACGGGCGGGCCGCGCATGATGCGCGACCCGCCCGTTCATCGATACCGCCGCGCGCTTACAGTCCGAGCGCGGACAGGTCCAGCTTGCCGCCCTTCATCGGCGGACACCAGAAATACGCGCCCGTCAGCGGCCGCGTGAAGCGGAACAGGCCGTCGACGATCCCGTCGTCCGCGCCGCTCATCCGCCGCATCTGCACGTCGAACGCGCGGAACGAGCAGCCGAACGCGACGAAGTAGAGGCCCGCGCGACGCGCGTCCGACCACGGCGAAGAACGGCGCAGCATGAACGCCTCGGGCTCGAAGCTTTCCTGCGCGGTGCGCTTCACGTGCGCGAACTCGGGTGCGTCGTCGAGCTCCTCGTTGTCCGAGCGGCGGCGCCCGACGATGTTGTCCATGTCGCCCGACGGAATGCGCTCCATCTGGTCGAAGTCGTGCAGCCATTGCTGCACCGCGACGAAGCTCGCACCGTCGAGCCCCGCCCCCTGCCCCGTGACGATCGCCGCGGCCACCGCGTCGTCGCCTTCCGGGTTCTCGGTGCCGTCCTCGTAACCGGACAGGTCGCGGTCGTTCGAATAGCGGAAACCGTCGACGGCATCCTGCAGCGCAAATGCCGGCGCGAGCGCGCGCTCGATCGCCCGCGCACGCAGCACGATCTCGCCGCGGTCGTCGGCGCGCAGCCAGACCCATACGTCGGCCGGCGTGGCCGGCAGCGTGCGATCCTTCACGGCGAACGCAGGAAAGTCGGTCAGGCCCGGCACCGGACGCCCGAGGTGAGCGGCCAGCGACTGTCCGAAACCGACGACCGTGTCGCGTCCGTCGACGATCTCGCGCAGCGCGGCCAGTGCCGCCGCCACGTTGCCGTCATTCGAAATCGTGAAAGTGAGGTACCGGGCTGCCGTGTCGATCGGAGCCAGGATGCCTTGCTGAACGTCGCTCATCGTTTCCTCAGGAGTGTATCGGGGGTGAATCTGCAAGGGTCGCACCATCGTGCGCCGTGGACGCCGAAGTGTAATCGATGCCCCTGCCGGCCCCTGCGCTGCCGCGCCGCGAGACGCCCGCGAAAGCAGGGCCGAAACCCTGAATACTAACCGTATCGACGCCGCAACGCCGCATTCGTCAGACGTTGCAGCGCGCCGTACACTGCTGATAGAATCTTTTCACGTCTTTTCGGCGTCCTTTCAACGTTCACTTCAGAGGAGGTGCAGATGTTCCGAATGCCAGCCACCTTCTCGAACGTGGTCCCACGGCGCAGCTGATCCAGCCCGCCGTCCGCGCCGGCTCCCGAGTTTTCCGCTAACCCGTCCGCCGCGCTTTTCCCGACAGCCCGTTTTTCGCTCCGCCCGCGTTTTCCGCGCGGCCCGGCTGTTGCGTTTTCGACGTTCTCCGAACCGGAAAGTCCCGTCGCGCGATGCGCCGGGCAACGATAAATGACCAGAAAAACCTCCCATCTGGGCGGCCACGCATTCCGGGCCGTCTTCGGCTTCACCCTTCGTTACTGGCGCAAGCAGCCGGCACGCACCGCCACGGTCGCGGGCCTCGCGCTGTTCGCCGCGCTCGCGGACGTCCTCACGCCGCTGTTCGCCGGCCGCCTCGTCGACGCACTGTCGACCGGCCTCACCGACCGTGCCGCCGCGTGGCATTCGGCCCTCGCCGCGTTCGGCATGCTCGCGGCGCTCGGCATCGGCGCGACGGTGCTGCGCCAGGGCGTGTACCTGAACATCATCACGCTCACGCTGAAGATGATGAGCGAGATCGCCGCCGCGTCGTTCCATCGCGTGCAGCGCTTCTCGACCGACTGGCACGCGAACAGCTTCGCGGGCTCGACCGTACGCAAGATCACGCGCGGCATCTGGGCGCTCGACCTGCTGAACGACACGGTGCTGATCGCGCTGCTGCCGTCGGTCACGATGCTGGTCGGCGCCACCGTGCTGCTCGGTACGCACTGGCCCGTGATGGGGCTCGTCGTTGGCGCGGGCTCGTTGCTGTACATCTCGGTGACGGTCGCGGTGTCGCTCGGCATCGTCGCGCCGGCCGCGCGGCTCGGCAACCTGTGGGATACGCGCATGGGCGGCGCCCTCGCCGACGCCGTCAGCTGCAACGCCGTGGTCAAGGCCTTCGGCGCGGAAACGCGCGAGGAAGCGCGGCTCGCGCGCGTGATCGGCAAGTGGCGGCAGCGCACGCGCCGCACGTGGGTGCGCGGCACGTTCAACGGCGGGCTGCAGGGCGCGATGCTCGTCGCGATGCAGGCCGCGATGATCGGCGTCGCGCTGCGGCTGTGGGCGAACGACGAGGCGAGCGTCGGCGACATCGCGTTCGCGCTGACGATGTTCTTCATGCTGCAGGGCTACCTGCGCGACGTCGGCATGCACATCCGCAACCTGCAGCGCTCGGTGAACGACATGGAAGAGCTCGTCGCGCTCGAACGCCAGCCGCTCGGCATCGACGACCGCTCCGACGCGCCGGCCATCCGGATCGGACAAGGCGAGATCCGCTTCGAGCACGTGACGTTCCGCTACGGCAACCATCCGGTGCCGCTGTACGACGACTTCTCGATGCGCATCGCTCCGGGCGAGCGCGTGGGCCTCGTCGGCCACTCGGGGTCGGGCAAGACGACGTTCATCAAGCTGATCCAGCGGCTGTACGACGTGTCGGGCGGCCGCATCACGATCGACGGCCAGGACATCGCGCGCGTGCGGCAGGATTCGCTGCGCAGCCAGATCGCGATCGTGCAGCAGGAGCCCGTGCTGTTCCACCGCACGCTCGCGGAGAACATCGCCTACGCGCGCCCCGACGCGAGCCGCGCCGACATCGAGCGCGCCGCGCGTCTCGCCAGCGCGCACGACTTCGTCGCCGCGCTGCCGGACGGCTATGACACGCTCGTCGGCGAACGCGGGATCAAGCTGTCGGGCGGCGAACGCCAGCGCGTCGCGATCGCGCGCGCGTTCCTCGCCGACGCGCCGATCCTGATCCTCGACGAAGCGACGTCGAGCCTCGACAGCGAAAGCGAGCTGCTGATCCAGCAGGCGATGGAGCGGCTGATGGTCGGCCGCACGACGCTCGTGGTCGCGCACCGGCTGTCGACGGTGCGCGCGCTCGACCGGCTGCTGGTGCTCGATCGCGGCAAGGTGATCGAGGAAGGCAACCACGACGCGCTGATCCGCATCGACGGCGGCATCTACCGCCGGCTGTTCGAGCGGCAGGCGCTGGAACTCGCGAAGGGGCTCGCCGATGCGCCGCGGCGCATGGCGAACACGCCGCCGGGCCGCTGGGGGAGCCGGCGGAAGCCTGACGCAAGCCCGCCGCGCTCCGGCCCGGCCCGGTGATGCCGGCGGGACTGCCGGGCCGGGGCGCCCCACGAGATCCGGTTCGAGGCCGTGCCGTGTGCACGGCCTTTTTCATGTCCCCGAATATCGCGGGGCCTCCCCCGGATCGCGCGCGGCGGCACCGCCTCTTGCGGGATCACTTATCATGTCGGCCAGGAAATTAGCGACGAGGGATCGACGATGTTTACAGGAATTGTCCAGGGCGTTGGCGTCATCAAGGCCACCAAGGATCACGGGGAGCTGAGAACGTTCAGCATCGAATTCCCCGAGCGGTTCACCGACGACATCGAAATCGGGGCCAGCGTCTCGGTCGACGGCGTCTGCCTGACGGTGACGACCATCCATTCGCCGACGCTGGTCGACTTCGACGTGATGCTGCCGAGCCTGAAAATCACGACGCTGGCCGATCTCGCGACCGGCTCGCGGATCAACGTCGAACGGGCCGCGAAGGACGGCGCGGAAATCGGCGGGCATCCGCTGTCGGGCCATGTCGACTTCCCGGGCACCATCCTGCACATCGCGACGTCCGAACACAACCGGATGATCCGCATCGGCGTGCCCGCCGAGTTCAAGCGTTATGTGTTCGCGAAGGGCTATATCGCGATCAACGGCTGCAGCCTCACGGTCTCGGACGTGAACCGCGACGAAGGCTGGTTCGATATCTGGCTGATTCCCGAAACGCGCCGCGCGACGACCTTCGATGCGAAAGGCGTCAACGACAAGGTCAACATCGAGATCGAGCGCAGCACGCAGGTGGTCGTCGATACGATCCGCGAAGCGGTCAAGGAAACGCTCGGCGAACTCAACGGCGTCGTCACCGCGCTGCTGGCGGAAAAAGGCATCGACATCGAGGAACTGCTCGCGCGCAACGTCGCGCGGCTGCCGAAGCAGTAAAGCCGCGTGTCCGGTGATCCGCCGGATCACCGGAACCCGGTTTTCGTCGAAGCACACCTCGATCCGGGGTTCCGGTTCGTCAAACGGCACGCTCGAACGGCTTCGACCGCTGCCGCTTGCGCGCCTCACTCCGCCCCGGCCTGTGTCCCCTTGCCCACCGCCACGCGCTGCGCGCGATAAATCCCCGCGTGCCCCGAAAACAGGTACGCGACGACACACGCGACGATCGCATACACGCCGATGTCCGCGCCGAACAGTTCGATCGCCATGATCGTCGACGCGATCGGCGTGTTGGCCGCGCCCGCGAACACCGCGACGAACCCGAGCCCCGCGAGCACCGGCACCGGCAGCGCCAGCACCTGGCCGAGCGCGTTGCCGAGCGTCGCGCCGATATAGAACAGCGGCGTCACTTCGCCGCCCTTGAATCCCGACGCGAGCGTGACGACCGTGAACGCGAACTTGCCCGCGAAATCGTAGAGCGGCAGCGGGCCGTGAAATGCCGCTTCGATCGTCGGGATGCCGAGGCCGAGGTACTGCGGCACGTTCAGCACGGTGGCCGCCACCGCGACCAGCAGGCCGCCGAGCACCGGCTGCAGCGGCGCATGGCGGACGACGCCGCGGAACCACGCGGTAAGCGCATGCGTCGCGAACGCGAACAGCCGCCCGACGACGCCGAACGCGACGCCCGCGACGATCGTCACGACCAGCCCCGTCGCCGACACGGCCGGCACGAACGGAATCGCATAGGCCGTGTGATGCACGCCCCACGCGCGGCACACGACGTCCGCGACGATCGCCGACGCGACGCAGGTCAGCAGCGCGTCGTACCGCACGCGCCCGATCGCGAGCACCTCGAGCCCGAACACGGCACCCGCGAGCGGCGTGCCGAACACCGACGCGAAACCGGCCGCGATGCCGCCCATCAGCAGCACGCGGCGATGCTCGCGATCGAGCCTGAACACGTGCGTGATGCGATCGGCCAGCGCGCCGCCCATCTGCACGGCCGTGCCCTCGCGGCCGGCCGAGCCGCCGAACAGATGCGTGACGACGGTCGCGACGAGCACGAGCGGCGCCATCCGCTTCGGCACGAGCGCCTTAGGATCGTGGATCTCGTCGATCAGCAGGTTGTTGCCGCGCGCGACCGACTGGCCGAAACGGTGATAGGTCCAGCCAGTGGCGAAACCGGCGGCCGGCAGCCCCCACAGCAGCCACGGATGCGCGACGCGCGTGCCGGTCGCCCAGTCGAGCGCGATCAGGAACAACGCGGAAGCCGTGCCCGCGAGCGCGCCGAGCAGCGCCGAGAGCGCGAGCCAGCGGCATACGTAGCGCACGGTCGCGAGAAGATCGGAAGAAGTCGTGAAAAACATGATTTCCAGATTCGACGGAACATCAAAACCTGGGCGGCAGAATACCGCATGGACGGCCTGCGACCTCCTGACGACCCAGGAACACGCAGGCATCATCAGCCGGGCAAACCGGCGGTTGAGGGCCGCCCCGCGCGCAACGCGCCGGCAACGGCCGCAGGGAGGCATGCCATCTCCGCAGGCCGCCATTGTACGCGACGCCGCGCATCGCCCGCAATGCGGCCCGCCGCGTGCCGTCAGTCGCGCAGCGGGCGCGTGATGCGCGAGATCAGCTGGGGCGCGATCCGCTCGAGCGGCAGGATCGCCGACGCCGCGCCGATCGCCGCGGCCGCCTTCGGCATCCCGTAGACGGCGCTGGTCGCCTCGTCCTGCGCGATCGTGTAGCACCCCTTCGCGCGCATCGCCTTCAGGCCGAGCGCACCGTCGCGTCCCATGCCGGTCAGCAGCACGCCGAGCGCGTCGCCCTGCCAGCCGTCGGCGACGCTGTTGAAGAACACGTCGATCGACGGCCGGTACGGCGTCTCGACCGGATGCTGCGTATAGCCGAGCACGCCGCGCGGCGACAGGTAAAGGTGATCGTTGGTGGCCGCCAGCAGTACCTCGCCGGCCTGCGGCACGCTGCCTTGCCGCGCGACGCGCACCGGCAGCCGCGTATAGCCGTCGAGCCACTCGGCCATCCCGTACGCGAACGCCTGGTCGACGTGCTGGACGATCACGAGCGCCGCCGGGAAATCGGCCGGCAGCGCGCGCAACAGCGCGGTGAGCGCGGTCGGTCCGCCCGCCGACGCGCCGATCGCGACGAGCGTGGGCTGGCCGCGCGCGGGCGCCGGCCCCGGCGGCACGAGCGCGGCCGTCCGGCTTTCGAGCAGCCGGCCGATCTGGTCGATCTTCGCGAGCAGCGCCTGCGGCGACGCGTCGGTCGACAGCCCGAGCGCGAGGGTCGGCGTGTCGACCGCATCGAGCGCACCGGCTCCCATCGCCTCGTACACCGACGACGTGTTCGCGCTGACGCTCGCCGTGACGATCAGGATCGCGCACGGCGCGCGCGCCATGATCCGGCGCGTCGCCGCGACGCCGTCGACCTTCGGCATCACGAGATCCATCAGCACGACGTCGGGCGGCTGCGCGACGCAGAAATCCACGGCCTCGTCGCCATCGGTCGCGACCCACAGCACGCGGTGGTCCGCGCGCAGCGCGATCACGCGGCGCAGCGCCTCCACGGCCAGCGGCAGGTCGTTGACGATACCGATGTTCATCCGCGTGCACCCCCGATCAGGTCGTGCACGGCATCGAGCAGCGCCTCGTCGTGGAAGCTGCTCTTCGCGAGGTAGTAGTCGGCGCCGGCGTCGAGCCCGCGACGGCGATCCTCGTCTCGATCCTTGTACGACACGATCATCACCGGCACGCGCTTGAGCATCGGATCGCCCTTGATCAGCGTGACGAGTTCGATGCCGTCCATGCGCGGCATGTCGACGTCGGTCACGACGAGATCGAACGTATCGCTGCGCACCGCGTTCCAGCCCTCCATCCCGTCGACCGCGACCGTCACGTCGTAACCGCGCTTTTCCAGCAGCTTGCGTTCGAGCTCGCGCACCGTCAGCGAATCGTCGACGACGAGCACGCGGCGGCGGCGATCGGCGAACGCGAGTTGCGGGTCGCGCGTGACCCGCGCAAGCTGCCCGCCGCGCACGAGCTTGTCGACCGAGCGGATCAGGTCCTCGACGTCGACGATCAGCACCGGGTCGCCGTTCTCGAGCAGCGCGCCGGCCGCGATGTTCTGGATCTTGTTCAGGCGGCTGTCGAGCGGCTGCACGACGAGCATCCGCTCGCCGAGGAAACGGTCGACCGCGACGCCGTACAGCTCGGGCTCGCCGCCGACGACCACGACGGCCGTGCTCGTGCGCGCGACGTCGGGTTCGCCCGCGTCGAGCAGCTGGTGCGCGGCGACCAGGCCCGCGCGCCGGCCGTCGAACGGAAAATGCGGCTGCCCTTCGAGCACGTCGATGTCGTCGTGCGCGAGTTCGAGCGTGCGGCGCACATGCGCGAGCGGGAACGCATACGGCTCGCCGCCGACTTCGACGAGCAGGCTGCGGATCACCGACAGCGTGAGCGGCAGCTGCAGCACGAAGCGCATGCCCGCGCCCGGTTCGTTGAAGATCCGCACCGCGCCGCGCACGCCGCGCACCATCTCCTGCACCGCATCGAGGCCGACGCCGCGCCCCGACACGTCGGTCACCGCATCGCGCATCGAGAAGCCCGGCAGCAGCAGGAATTCGAGCAGCTCGGGGTCGGACAGCCGCGCGGCCGTCTCGTCGTCGGTCAGGCGCTGGCGCACGACGGCCGCGCGCAGCGCGTCCATGTCGACGCCCGGCCCGTCGTCGATCACGCTGACGAGCAGCGAGCCGGCGCTGTGGCGCGCCTCCAGCGTCACGCTGGCCTCGGCCGGCTTGCCGCGCGCACGCCGCGCATCGGGCGAATCGACGCCGTGATCGATCGCGTTGCGCAGCAGATGGCCGAGCGGCGCGTCGAGCAGGTCGAGGATGTCGCGATCGACCTGCGTGCTCTCGCCGACGATCGAAAAGCGTACCTGCTTGCCGAGCGAACGCGCGAGATCGCGGACGATGCGCGGATACGCGCGCGTCGCGTCGCCGAACGGCCGCATCCGGCACTGCAACGCCTCGTCGTACAGTTGCTCGGCGATATGCGTGCTGCGCCGCTCGAAGCGGTCGAATTCGTCCATGCGCTCGGCCAGCGAACGCTGCAGGTCGTTGAGCATGTGCCGCACTTCGTTCATCGACGCGAGCATGCCCGCGTCGAGATCGTCGGCGAATTGTTCGTACATCAGATCGAGCGAACGGGCCGCGTCGCGCTGCGCGCGCTTCACGCGCAGCATCGATTCGGCGAACGGCTTGAGCCAGCGCGATTCGACCAGCGATTCGCCGGACAGGCTCAGCAGCCGGTTCAGCGTATCGGCCCGCACGCGGCGCATCGCGCCGGCGCCGGCCACGCGGCCGGCCTGCGCCGGATCGGGCGCCGCGCCCGACACCGCGAGCGGCGGCACCGCGGCGCTCGCGCCGACCGGCTCGTTCGCCGCGCCGTCGTGGTCGCGATACGGCATGGCAGGCGGCGGCACCGGCGGCGGCATCCCGGCAGGCGCCTGCATCGTCTGCGCGCCGTCGGCGCCCGCGAGCGCGGCCGCGAACACGTCGATCTCGGTCGACGTGACGGGCTGCGCCTGCGGATCGCCGACGCGCACCAGCAGATCGACGCCGGCGAGCAGCACGTCGACGTGCGTGGCCGTCAGCGAGATCGTGCCGGCCTGCGCGGCGACGAAGCACTCCTCCATCCGCCCCGCGATGTCGACGCCGAGCGGCACGCCGACGATGCGCGCGGCCCCCTTCAGCGAATGCGCGGCGCGCATGCAGGCTTCGAGCGCGACCGAGTCGGGCTCGCCCGATTCGAGCGCGAGCAGCCGCTCGGACAGCGCCTGGGTCTGCGTGCGCGTCTCCTCGCGATACAGCTCGAGCAGCGACAGGTGGCTCAGGTCGTCATCACCGCTCATCGCATGCTCCGTGTCACGGCGTCGAACAGACGGTCGTCGTCGAGCAGGCCCACCGACTTGCCGCGCCACGACAGCACGCCGCGCGACAGCCCGGCGCTCGCGCGCCCGACGGTCGCGGGCACCGGCACCCAGTCGGACGCGCCGTAGCGCAGCACGCCCTCGACTTCGTCGACCGGAAACACGACCGGCTCGCCCTGGTGCGCGGCGACCAGCAGCCGCGTGAAGCGGCCGTCGCCGTCGCGGTCGCCGCCCTTGCCGGCATCGAGGCCGAGCAACGCGCCGATCGAGATCGCGATGCGCAGCGTGCCGCGGATGTTGACCACGCCGCGCACGGCCGAATGGCGGCGATGCGGCAGCGAATGGATCGGGCGTGTGCCGGCGATCTCGCGCAGCACGCCGATCGGCAGCGCAAGCCATTCGTCGGCCACGCGGAACGCCAGCGCCGCGTGGTGCGTGTCGCCGTCGTCGCCCGCGCGCGTCGCGCCGAACGCACTGATCCGGCGCGTCGCGTCGGCCATCTCGGCCACGTCGAGCGGGCGCTCGAGCAGCTTCGCCGCGTGATACGCGTAGACCGGACAGTTCAGGCAGCGCAGGCAGTCGTTCAGCCGCTCGCACGAGCGGTCGCCGCGCGTGCCGATCCGGTTCCAGCAATCGTCGACGTCGATCGTCGTGTCGTCAATGGCAGCGGCGGCGCGGTTCATGAATTCCTCTGGTCATCGCGGTGTCGGTCCCGATTCCGTCATCGTGTCAGCCGGCCGAGCGCCGTGCGCGCTCGAGCAGCCATTGCGCGCCCGCACGATCGCCGCCGACGTCGAGCAGCGTCGCGAGATGGGTCAGCGCTTCGTGGTGCGTGGGTCGCAGGTACAGCGCCTTCCGGTAGAAGTCGCCCGCTTCCGCGGCGCGCCCGCGCGCATCCGCGATCAATCCGTTCAGGTAGAACGCATCGGCATGCGGGCCGACGCGCGCCGAGAACTGCGCGAGCACGCGCTCGGCCTCGTCGAATGCGCCGGCGTTCGCGAGCGCCTGCGCATCCTCGAGTGTCGGCGCGACGGCTTCGGCAACCGGCGCGACCGCTTCGGCCGTCGCGGCCGACAGGTCGGCCCGCGCATCGAAGGTGGCCGTGTTCACGGCCGGCGGCGGCACCGCGAACGGCTGACGCGCATCACCCGGCCAGGACGGCGGCGCAACGGCCAGCACCGAGCGCGTCGCGGCGAGCGGCGCGACCGTGAAGCGCTCGGTGCGCCGGTACGGCGCCGCCGCAGCCGCGGCCGCGTCGGCCGCCGTGCCGGCCGGCTCGCGATGAAACGCGAATGCCAGCGGCACGCGCGCCGAGCGCATTCCGTGCCGCATCGCGACGCCCGTTTCGGCCGGCCCGACGAACAGCATGCCGTCGTCGACGAGCAGCGCGTCGAGCGAGCGGATCACGCGATCCTGCGCGTCGCGGTCGAAATAGATCAGCACGTTGCGGCAGAACACGAAATCGTAGCGAATGCCCGTATCCGCGGCCGGTTCGACGAGATTCGCGTGACGAAACTGCACGCAGGCGCGCACGCGCTCGTCGAGCAGCCAGCCGTCGCTGGCCGGCGTGAAATACCGTGAACGAAACTCCGTCGCCGTGCCGCGAAACGCGTTGCGTCCGTAACAGCCGAGCCGCGCGTACTCGATCGCGCGCGCGCTGAGATCGATCGCGTCGATCGTGAAGCTGGCCGGCTCGAGCCCCGCGTCGAGCAGCGCCATCGCCGCCGAATACGGCTCCTCGCCCGTCGAGCACGGCGCGCTCAGCACGCGGATCACCCGGCCGGGCAGCGCGGCAAGCCGTTCGGCCGCCAGCCGCGCGAGCGTCGCGAACGCCTCGCGGTCGCGGAAGAACCACGTCTCGGGCACGACGAACAGCTCGATCAGCGCGCGCCGCTCGTCGGCCGATGCGTTCAACTGCTGCCAGTACGCGTCGAGCGCCTCCGGCGTGACCGGCGGCCGCGCCGCCGACGGCAGCCGCTCGCCGTCCGCCTGCAGCGCATGCACGCGCTCCGTCAGCGCCCGCGTCAGAAAATCGTTGCCGAGCGAATCGGGGTCGATGCCGGTCTCGCGCAACAGCCAGCCGCGAAATCGCGATTCGGACGCTTTCATGCGAACTCCCCCCCGTGGCCCGGCAGGCCATCGAACAGATACAGGCGCGCCACGTCATCGATCAGGTCGGACACCGACACCTGCTGCACGATGCCGTCAGGCGTATTGGCGACGTGCCCGAGCCAGCGCGTGCGCGCGGTCGAGATGCCGCTCGCGTGGAACGCCGCGCGGTCGATCCGCATCGTCTGCGTCGCACGTTCGACGATCAGGCCGAGCGTGCGCTCGACACCGGCCTCGCCCGCGCGGTAGCGGACCATCACGAGCCGCGTCGAGCGCAGCGCGTGCGCGCGCCGCCCGAGCGCCAGCATCGGCACGTCGATCACCGGCACCGGCTGGCCGGCGCGCATCAACAGCCCGGCGATCCAGTCGGGCGCGCCGGGCACGGCCTTCGTGTCCGCGAGCGGCAGCACCTCGTCGATGCCGGCCGCGTCGAGCGCATAACGCTCGCCGTCGAGCTCGAACATCAGGAACAGCGCCTGCGCGCCGTTCTGCGGATCGGCGCGCGTCACGCGTCGACCTTGAAGCGCGACACACTGGTGCGCAACTGGTTCGCCACCAGCGTCAGGTCGTCGATCGCCTGCGACGACTGGCGCAGCGACTCGGCCGTCTGCTGCGCGGCCTCCGACAGTTGCGACAGCGCCTGCGTGATCTGCTCGGCGCCGTTCGCCTGCGTCTGCATCCCCTCGTTGACCATCTGGAAGCGCGGTGCGAGCGTCTGCACCTCGGCGATGATCTGCGACAGCTGCCCGCCGACCTGCTGCACGTCGAGCATCCCGCGGCGCACTTCCTCGGAGAACTTGTCCATCCCCATCACGCCCGCCGACACGGCCGACTGGATTTCCTTCACCGTCTGCTCGATGTCGTAGGTCGCGACGGCCGTCTGGTCGGCCAGGCGACGGATCTCGGTCGCGACGACCGCGAAGCCGCGACCGTACTCGCCGGCCTTCTCGGCCTCGATCGCCGCGTTCAGCGACAGCAGGTTGGTCTGGTCGGCCACCTTGGTGATGGTCGCGACCACCTGGTTGATGTTCAGCGCCTTCTCGTTGAGGATCGCGAGCTTCGCGTTCACCGAGCCGGCCGCGTCCATCACGCTGCGCATCGTCTCGCCCATCCGCGTGAGCCCGCTCTGGCTCACGCCGGCGAGCGTCGCCGACTGCTCGGCCACGCCGGCCACCTCGTTCATCGTGCGCAGCAGGTCGCGCGAGGTCGCGAAGATCTCGCGCGAGGTCGCGCCGATCTCGGTCGTCGTCGCCGCGGTTTCGTTCGCGGTCGCCTGCTGCTCGCGCGACGTCGCCGCGATCTCGGCCACCGACGTGGTCACCTGCAGCGACGACTGCTGCGCGCGCGCGACGAGTTCGGTCAGCTCGTCGGCCATCCGGTTGAAGCCCGTCTCGAGCGTGCCGAATTCGTCGCGGCGACGCAGGTCGAGGCGGCGCGTGAGGTTGCCGGTGCGCATCACGTCGTGCACTTCCACCAGGCGCGCCATCGGAACGGTCACCGAACGGTACAGCACGTAGCCGAGCCCGAGCGCGGACAGCAGCACGAACGCGAGCGCGGTCGCGAGCACGACCTCGGTGTCCTGCACGGATTCGCGGATCAGCTTCGCGGACTGCTCGGCGAACTTGCGGTTCTCCTGGACCAGGACGTTGGCGTTGCGCACGACCTCGGCCCAGGCCGGTTGCGCCTTGGTGTATGCCGCGACCGCGTCGTCGTGCGACGCGCGGGTCTTCTGAATCGCGTCGCTCAGGAGCGGCAGGTAACGATCGTATGCGCCGCGAAACGCGGCGAACCGCTGCCGGTCGTCGTCGCGGAACGTCGTGGCCTGATAGTCGACCGACAGCGCCTCGACTTCCTTCATCGCGTCGGCGATCTTCGCGAGATCGCGATGCACGCTGTCGGGGTCGGTATCGACGAACGTTGCCTGCTGCAACAGCATGAACGATTCGTTGACCGAGCCGCGCAGCGATGACGCGAGGTACACGCCGGGCAGCGAGTCGCGCTCGATGCTGATGGCTTCGGCGTTGATCGCGCGCAGTCGCTCGTAGGACACGCCGGCTGTCACCAGCATCAGCACGAACAACACGCCGAAGCTGAGCAGGATGCGATTGCCGAGCGTCAGCCGGGCAGCGCCGATCGTCGGATGCAGGCTTTCATTGGTCGCGCGGGGCGTCACGGTGGCCATGTTCGTTATGGGCTTTCTAAAATCAGCGTTGAAAAAATCCGCGCCCGCCTGCGCGCCGGTCGGCGCGCCACGAGCGCATCGGGGTCGGATGCGGACGACGCGGCGCCGGCAGGCCGCGCCGCGAAATCACCGCTCCGCTTGCGCCGGCAGCCGAAGCGCGACCATGAAGCCGCGCGCCGTATTGCGCATCAGGATCTGGCCGCGATGCCGCGCCGCCGTCGCGCGCACGAACGCAAGCCCGAGGCCGAAGCCGCCGCGCGCCGCGCCGTTCACGGTTTCGAGCTGCACGAACGACTCGGTCGCGGCCGTGCGCTGCTCGGGCGCGATGCCGGCGCCGCCATCCTCGACGCCGATCAGCCAGGCGCCGTCCTCGCTGCTCAGCGTGCAGTGCACGTCCGTGCCGGCCGGGCCGTACTTCAGCCCGTTGTCGATCAGGTTCGCGACCGCGCGCGTGAGCATCATGCGGTCGCCCATCGTCACGCACTCGGTGTCGGGCACGTGCGCGACGACCCGGCAGCCGAGCCCGGCCGCTTTCTCCCACAGCTGGTCGACGGCATCGACCACGATCTCGTTGAGGCTCAAGACCTCGTGCGCGCGGCGCTCGGACTGCGCGCGGGTCAGGTGGATGAAGCCGTCGGCAAGCGCCAGCGCACGCCGCGCATGGCCGGCGATGCGCTCCATGATCGCCGGCATGTCGCCGTGTTCGGCGCGGTAGACGTCGAGCAGCGCGAGGATCGACGTCTGCGGGGAACGCATGTCGTGCGACAGGAAATCGAGCGCCTCGTCGCGCTGCCGGGACATCAGGTACGAATTCGAGTGATAGCGGATGCGCGCGGTCAGCTCCATCGCGTCGGGGAGCTTCACCAGATAGTCGTTCGCGCCGGCGATGAACGCCTCGCGCTTGACGATCGGCTCCTCCTTCGCGGACAGCACGATGATCGGCACCCGCGCGGTGCCGGCGTCGGCGCGCCACGCGCGGACGAGATCGAGGCCGTCGATCTCCGGCATCACGAGGTCCTGCAGGATCACCGTCGGCTTCACGTCGCGCGCGACCGCCATCGCCCGGTGCGCGTCGGTACACACGTGCAGATCGATGTCGTGCTCGCTGCGCAGCGCGCGGCGGATCACCTCGCCGACGAACGGTTGATCGTCGACCAGAAGGACCGATAACCCCGATTCAAGGCAATCCGAGGCATTATCACTGCTCGATTCTTTCATAAATACAGTTTCAAACGCCGAATCTCCAATCGATTCTTTCATAGGAGTTGTTTATCCGACTTGGACACTATCTTATTTTGGCGGTTGAAAAACCCGCCTGATTCCGCCGATTTGGCCTGTCGGCACTGCCTTGCGGGGCTTGAGACGCCGATTCCTTCCTCATCGGCAACCGCATTACCTCCGCATTCTTTCTCTCAATAAAGATAACCGGCTGATTCTAAATGAAATTAGAACACAGCATCTATCTCCTTCCGGTTTAGTTTTGCCAAATATGCAGAAAGAGACGGAATCAGATAAATCTGATCATTTCCGGATTCGAAAGACGATAACGTTTGCGAGACCGGCGCCATAAGGCTTGCATGGTCTGCAAGGCTGTTTGCCGGTGGTATTGAGGGCCGGATTCCGACAGGTCGAATCGGCTGGTGGGCGGGAGCAACATCGCGCGGCGGGGAAGGATCGGCCGCGCGCGGTGCAGGGCCGGCAGAACGCCGGCCCGTGGGATGACGGGTCGCGCCCGCTTACCCGCGCGCGTGCTGCGCGGACACTTCCTGCAGGTCGAGATCGCGTTCGAGCGTGTGCAGCATCTCGTCGTGGATGCGCCCCGACCGATGCAGGCGCAACAGTTCCGCACGCCCGGCCCTGATCGCGGCCAGCACGACGTCGTAGTGCGCGGTGCGCACTTCCGCCGGGTACTCGGGTTCGTTCTTCGAGCGTTCGGTCAGCTCCGCGCGATACGTGTATTGCTCGAGCAGGCGCGGATGGATCACGACGCCGTGCTCGTCGCGCACGAGCGGCTGGATCGCCGCGAGCTGCGCGGCCTCGACGTGCGCCCACGTCTGCGGCTCGGTCAGATGGTGCGCGGCGCGCTCCTCGCGCTGCGGCAGGCGCAGCAGCCGGATCAACGGCCCGATCGTCGTGCCCTGCAGCAGCACGGTGACGAGGATCACCGCGAACGACGCGACCAGGATCACGTCGCGGCCGGGCAACGCCTCGGGCAGCGACAGCGCGATCGCGAGCGTCACGACCCCGCGCATCCCGGCCCAGCTCATGATCGTCGCGGCCTTCCAGTCGGGCGCTTCGCCGCGCCGTGCGATCCCGCGCACCGGCCACTTCAGCGCCTCGACCGCGTAGATCCACACGAAGCGCGACACGATCACCGCCGCCAGCACCGCGACCACCGGCGGCACCATCGTGGCGAGCACCTGCTCGAAGCCGCCGAGCCGGTGAATCGCGCCGCGCAGCGACAGCCCGATCAGCACGAACACCATCGCTTCGAGCAGGAACACGATGACCTGCCAGAATGCGGTGCCGCGCGTGCGCACGGCGGCCGAGAACACCTCGTGCTGATGCCAGCCGATGATCATGCCGGCCGTGACCGTCGCGATCACGCCCGACACCTCGACCATTTCGCCCGCGATGTACGCGATCCAGCCGGCGATCACCGCGACGGTGATCACGAGATAGTCGTCGTCGAGCAGCTTCAGGAACCACACGACGAGCCGGCCGATCACGAAGCCGACCACCACGCCGCCGAGCCCGAGTTCCGCGAAACGCACGACCGCATGCTCGAGGCTGAACGCACCGGTGAGGGCGGCCGCGACCGCGAAGCGGAACAGCACGAGGCCGGCCGCGTCGTTCAGCAGGCTCTCGCCTTCGAGCAGCACCATCAGCCGGCGCGGCAGCGCGACACGTTCGAGCACGGCTTTCGCGGCGACCGCGTCGGGCGGCGACACGATCGCGCCGAGCGCGAAGCACGCGGCCCACGGCAGCGCCGGCACGACCCAGTGCACGGCGAAACCGACCGCGAACGTCGTGAAGACGACCGCGCCGATCGCGAGCATCAGGATACCGCCGACGTTACGCTTGAACTCTTCCCATACGGAGAAGTACGCGCCGTCCATCAGCAGCGGCGGCAGGAACACCAGCAGCACCAGCTCGGGATCGAGGTTGATCGGCGGCAGGCCGGGAATGAATGCGATCCCGATACCGCCGATCAGCAGCGCGGCCGCGGGCGGCAACCGCAACCGCTTGGCGATGCATTCGAGCGCGACGATCGCCAGGAATGACAACAGAACCAGCTTGAATGCCGAGACGGGGGACATGAATCGACCTCGTGAAGAATGAATTCGCGCTTTCCGGTGCCGTGCCCCGGTCCGCAGTTTGGCGCGATTACATCACGAGGCGAGGCCCGCAGTCGAGCGCGCGTCGGGCGGCCCGCCGCGCGGCGGTACGCGCGCGATGCCGGACCGATGCGCGCGGCGCAATGAAAACGGCACGCAGGCCGGCCCGATCGCCTGCCTGCGTGCCGTTGTGGACTGACGCCGCGGCCGGCGCGTTACCGGCGCCGCACGACCATCAGCCGCGGTTCGGTCATGTCCTCGATCGCGTAGCGGACCCCTTCGCGGCCGAGGCCCGAATCCTTCACGCCGCCGTACGGCATGTTGTCGACGCGGAACGACGGCACGTCGTTGATCACGACGCCGCCGACTTCCAGTTCATCCCACGCGCGCTGCGCATGCGTGAGCGAATCGGTGAACACGCCGGCCTGAAGCCCGAAGTCGCTGTCGTTCACGCGGGCGAGCGCATCGTCGAAGCGGTCGAACTTCTCGAGGATCGCGACCGGGCCGAATGCCTCCTTCCGGTACAGGTCCTGCTCGTGCCCGACGTTTTCCAGCAGCGTCGCCTCGAACATCGCGCCGTCGACCTTGCCGCCCGCGACGATCTTCGCGCCCGCCGCGACGGCCGCGTCCATCCAGCCCGACAGCCGGCGCGACTCCGATTCGGAGATCATCGGGCCGACGAACGTCGACGGATCCTTCGGGTCGCCCATCTTCAGCGAACGCGTCTTCGCGATCAGCTTCTCGCGCAGCGCATCGTAAAGATCGGCATGCACGAGGATCCGCTGCACGCCGATGCAGCTCTGGCCCGACTGGTAGTACGCGCCGAACGCGAGACGCTCGACCACGTAGTCGAGCCGGTCGCGCTGATCCGCATCGACGATCGCGGCCGCGTTGCCGCCGAGTTCGAGCACGACTTTCTTCTTGCCCGCCTTCTCCTTCAGCGCCCAGCCGACGGCCGGCGAACCCGTGAACGACAGCAGCTTGAAACGCTCGTCGGTCGTAAACAGGTCGGCGCCGTCGCGATGCGCGGGCAGCACCGAGAACGCGCCCTTCGGCAGGTCGGTTTCCGCGAGCACCTCGCCGATGATCAACGCGCCGATCGGCGTGCGGCTCGCGGGCTTCAGCACGAACGGGCAGCCGGCCGCGAGCGCGGGCGCGACCTTGTGCGCGGCAAGGTTCAGCGGGAAGTTGAACGGCGAGATGAACGAACACGGGCCGATCGGCACGCGCTTCACGTACCCCGTATAACCCTGCGCACGCGCGGAAATTTCGAGGTTGACGATCTCGCCGTCGATCCGCACCGATTCCTCCGCGGCGACGCGGAACGTGTCGATCAGCCGCGTCACTTCGCCCTTCGAATCGTTGATCGGCTTGCCGGCCTCGATGCACAACGCCTCGGCCAGCTCGTCGAAGCGCTCGCGAAAGCGCGCGACGCAATGGTCGAGCACGGCCTGCCGCCTGAAGGCCGGCATCTCGCGCATCGGCTTCGCGGCGGCGACCGCCGCGCCGATCGCCGCATCGATCGCCTTCGCATCGGCCAGCGCGACGCGCGTCGCGACCTTGCCGCTGAACTTGTCCGTGACCTCCAGATCGGTGTTCGCGTAGACGGCTTCGTTGGCGAGGTAGTACGGATAGGTTTCCTTCAACATGGAACGACTCCTTCCGGTGAACGGGGAATTCAGAGCTGTGCCGACAGGCGCTTGATCTCGCGGTTCAGCACGCGCTCGTTGTCCGAGTAATCGATCGGCACGTCGATCACGTGCACGCCCGGCGACGAGAAGCACTCGCGCAGCAGCGGCTCGAGATCGTCGGCCGATTCGACACGATGCCCGTGCGCGCCGTAGCTTTGCGCATACGACACGAAATCGGGGTTCTGCAGCGTCATCGCGTAATCGGGGAAATTCATGTTCTCCTGCTTCCAGCGAATCATCCCGAACGCGTCGTCGCGCAGGATCATCACGACGAGGTCGAGCTTCAGCCGCACGGCCGTCTCGAGCTCCTGCGAATTCATCATGAAGCCGCCGTCGCCGCACACGGCGATCACCTTGCGCTGCGGATGCACGATCTTCGTCGCGATCGCCGACGGCAGGCCGGCGCCCATCGACGCGAGCGCGTTGTCGAGCAGCAGCGAATTCGGCTCGTGCGCACGCCAGTAGCGTGCGAACCAGATCTTGTACATCCCGTTGTCGAGACAGACGATGCCGTCGACCGGCAGCGCGTTGTACAGGTCGTTGACGATCCGCACCGGGTACATCGGGAAGCGCGGATCGTGCTGGCCCTTCTCCAGATGGGCGTCGAAATGCTCCTTGATCATCGCGAAGCGCGCGAAATCCCAGTGCGGCTGCGGCGACATGGCCTCTTTCATTTGCCACACGGCATTCGCGATGTCGCCGACCACTTCGATCTGCGGGAAATAGACGGGATCGACCTGCGCGCCGAGGAAGTTCACGTGGATCACCGTCTTGTCGTCGGTGCGCATGAAGAACGGCGGCTTCTCGATCACGTCGTGGCCGACGTTGATGATGCAGTCCGCATGCTCGATCGCGCGATGCACGAAATCGCCGTCGGACAGCGTCGCATTGCCGAGCCACAGCGGATGGGTCTCGTCGATCACGCCCTTGCCCATCTGCGTGGTGAAGAACGGGATGCCCGTCTTGTCGACGAATTCGAGCAGCATCTTGCAGGTGGTCTTGCGGTTGCCGCCCGCGCCGATCATCAGCAGCGGATGGCGGGCGGCCTGGATCGCGTCGACCGCACGCGCGACCGCTTTCTCCTCGGCCACCGGCCGCCGGCTGTAGCTGCGCGGGATCGGCTTGCCGTCGCCCTCCTCGTGCGCGATGTCTTCCGGCAATTCGAGGTGCGCCGCGCCCGGGCGCTCCTCCTCCGCGCGGCGGAACGCCTCGCGCACGGCCGACGGGATATTGCCGATCGACACGATCTGCCGCGTGAATTTCGTGAGCGGCTGCATCATGTCCACCACGTCGACGATCTGGAAGTGGCCCTGCTTGCTCGACTTGATCGGCTTCTGCCCGGTGATCATCAGCATCGGCATGCCGCCGAGCTGCGCATACGCGGCGGCCGTGACGAAGTTCGTCGCACCCGGCCCGAGCGTCGCGAGACACACGCCGGTGCGGCCCGTCAGGCGGCCGTAGGTGGCGGCCATGAACCCGGCCGCCTGCTCGTGCCGGGTCAGCACGAGCTTGATCTTCGATCGCCGCAGCGATTCGAGCAGATCGAGGTTTTCTTCGCCGGGAATACCGAACACGTACTCGACGCCTTCGGCTTCCAGCGCCTTCACGAACAGATCCGATGCTTTCATGGGGGACTCTCGGTTATGCCGCCTGCCCGGCCTACGGGCGCGCGGCGTACATGACGCGCGCCGGCCTACGGCACGCGGACGCTCTACCTACTGGACACAGACCACGGCACTTCCCGCCGCGCGACGAACGATGCGCGGCGGCGCCCCCGGATGCCGGAGGACGAACGGACCCACCCGTGCGCGACGAGCATGCACGAGCGGCAAGGACGTGTTTGATTGTAGACGGATTCGAAAGATTTCGACTTCGGCCGAACGGCCAATCGGCACCCAAGCGAGGCGGACGGCCCTACCGCAGCAGCCGCGAATCGACTTGCCACCGCCCCTTTTTTCTGTGAACCATGGTTGACATACTGCCATCGACGCCCTACCGTGCACCTACGTTCAGTGCCCGAACCACCGACGTCTTCGACGCCTGGTTTGCCGGCCGGCAGGATCGCGTCACGAAGCGCCGCATCCAGGCTCGCATCGACCGCCTGTCGATGGACAACCCGGGCGACCGGAAGTCCGCCGGCTCGCCGGTCGTCGAAATGCGGATCGACCATGGCCCCGGCTATCGCGTCTACTCCGTTCGGCGCGGACCGATCCGGGTCATCCTGCGCTGCGGCGGCGATCAATCGACGCAACTGGCCGACATACGCGCCGCGCACGCGATGCTCGCGCGCCTCGACATGGAGTGATCGATGGACAAGATCCGCACCCGGCCGTGGGATTCGGCCGAACCCCTGAAAACCGAAGACGACATGGCCGACTACTTCGAGGCCTGCCTGCAGGAGGCCGGCGACGATCCGGCCTTCATCGCGCACGCGCTCGGCGTGATCGCACGCGCACGCGGCATGTCGCAGGTCGCGCGCGATGCGGGCCTGTCGCGCGAAGGGTTGTACAAGGCGCTGTCGCACGACGGCAATCCGAGCTTCGGCACGATCCTGAAAGTCATCAAGGCGCTCGGCCTGCAGCTGCACGGCGCGAAAGCGCACGCATGACAAAAAAAGCGCGTGCCCGGCATCGCGCCCGTTGTGCGGTACTCGTGGCCGCGCCGGCGCCGCCGTTCAACGGCATGGGCGCGTCAAGGCAGCCACCCCGCCGCCCAGCGCGGCACCAGCGACACCAGATACAGCCCGAGCCCGATCAGCCCGCCGACCAGCGTGCCGTTGATGCGGATGTACTGCAGATCCTTGCCGATGTTCAATTCGATCTGCCGCGACATCTCGCGCGCATCCCAGTTGCGCACCGTATCGCGAATGTGGCGCATCAGGAAATCGGCGAAATCCGGCGCCATCTCGTGCACGGCCTTCTCGACATGCTCGTTCAGCGACGCGCGCAGCGCCGGGCTCTCCGACAGCCGCGCGCCGAGCCAGCCGCCCAGCGTCGCGGCCTGCCGGTGCAGCGCCGAATCGGCGCGGGCAAGATCGGCCTTCAGCCACGCGCGCAACTGGTCCCACAAGTCGCGCGCATACTCGTTGAATGCATCGCCGTCGCGGATATAGCGCTTGATCTCCTCGCCCTTCGCGACGAACGCCGGATCGTGCTTCAGCCGCTCGGTCAGTCGCGCGACCGTCCGGTCGAAGCGCTGCCGCAGCTCGTGCTCGGGGTCGGCCGCCACGCCTTCGAGCACGCGGCTCACCGCGCTCGCGAGCATCCGCGCGCCGTTCTCGCCGAACCATTGCGTCGGCATGATCTTCTCGACCTTCGGGTATTGCGTCTTCAGCCATTCGACGATGAAGCCCGCGATCACCTCTCGGTTCTCCTCCTTGTCGAGCACGTCCACTACCTGTTCTATCGCGTCGTCGAGCAGCGCCTGGTGGCGGCCGTCCTTCGTCAGCGTATCGAGGATCGCGCCGGCCGACTGCGACAGGTCGACCCGGTCGAGCACCGCGCGGAACGCGTCGTGCACGAACGTCTGGATCCGCGCGTCGTCGGTCATGTCGAGCGCGAAACTCATCAGCCTCGTCACGTAGCCGCCGAGCGCATCGGTGTTCGCCGGCTCGCCGAGCCACGCACCGAGTTTCCGCGCGGGATCGTGCTGGCGGATCTGCGCGGCGAGCGCGTCGGGGCCGAGGAACTTCTCGCGCACGAACACCGCGAGGTTGTCGGCGATCTTGTCCTTGTTCTTCGGAATGATCTCGGTATGGCGCGACACGAACGGAATCGGCACGCGGCGGAACAGCGCGACGACCGCGAACCAGTCGGCGAGCGCGCCGACCATCGCGGCTTCGGCCACGGCCTTGAAGCCGTCGACCCACGGGCCGCGCGGCAGCAGGATCGTCGTGACGAACACCGCGACGGCGGCCAGCAGCAGCCACAGCGCGCGGCGCTTGCTGCGTTTCAGTTCGAGGGCTTTGTCTGGCGTCATGGCGGACCGGCGGATCGGCGATGCCGCTAATATCCCCGATTTCGCCGCAACCGACAAACGCGCGGGCCGCGCAGGCGCATGCGGTGCACGCACACCGCGCGCGCCGCCGTTACAGGAAAGTCTTCAGGTTCACCGCCGGATCGGCCAGCTTCGCCGGGTCGGGCACCGCCCCTGCCGCGATCAGCCGGCGCGATGCGCCGATGTCGCGCCCGAGGTTCGCCGCGGCCACCGCGACGATCCTGCCGTCGTCGCCAAGCCCGAACACCGTGAACGGCCCGCTCGCCGGATCGCCGCGCACGACGATCGTGCGTTCGCCGCCGAACAGCCCGAGCATCTGCAGGTTGCAGTCGTACTGATCGGACCACAGCCACGGCAGCTCGCCATAGGTTTCGTCGGCGCCGAGCAGGTTCGCCGCCGCGACGGCCGGCTGGTTTTCGGCCACCTGCCACGACTCGATCCGCACGTGGCGCCCCAGCAGCGGATTGAAGTGCATCGTCACCTCGCCCGCCGCGAAGATCGCCGGATCGGCCGTACGGCAGCCCGCGTCGACGCGTATCCCGTTGTCGACGTCGAGCCCGGCCGCCTGCGCAAGCTCGACGTTCGGTACCACGCCGATGCCGACCACGACGATATCGGCCGGCACGTCGCCGCGATCGGTCTCGACGATCGCGGCGCCGCCCGGCGCGCGGCGGATCGCACGCGGCAGCGTCGCCATCCGGAACGCCACGCCACGCGTGTCGTGCAACCGACGCGCATACGCACCGACCACCTCCGGCAGCGCGCGCTGCAGCAAGCGCGGCGCCGGATCGATCACCGTCACGTCGCAGCCGAGCTGGCGTGCCGCCGCCGCGACCTCGAGGCCGATGAAACCGCCGCCGAGCACCGCCACGCGGCGGCCCGGCGCCAGTCGCGCACGCAACGCACGCGCATCGTCGACCGTGCGAACATAGTGCGGCACGACGCCTTCGTCGACCGCCCCGCCGAACGTGCGTACGCGCGACCCCGTCGCGAGCACGAGCCGCGCGTACGGCAGCGTCGTGCCGTCGTCGAGCCGTACGCGCCGCGCATCACGCTCGATCGCGTCGACGCGCGTGCCGAGCCGCAGCTCGATGCGCTGCGCGTCGTACCACGCCGCGTCGCGCACGAACGCACGCTGCTCGCCGCCGTCCGTCAGCAGCGCATCCTTCGACAGCGCCGGCCGGTCGTACGGCAGCGCGCGCTCCGCGCCGATCATCACGATGCGCGCCGCCGCATCGCGCTCGCGCAGCGCTTCGGCCGTGCGCCGCGCCGCATGGCCGGCGCCGACGATCACGAACGGATCAGCCGACATTGACTTCCACCTGCCCGTCGACGATCCGGATCGGATAGGTCCTTACCGGCTCGGTGATCGGCGCGCATTTCGGCGCACCGGTGCGGATGTCGATCAGCCCCTGGTGCAGCGGGCACTCGACGCAGCCGTCCTCCACGTAACCCTCGGACAGCCGCGCATGGCCGTGCGTGCAGAGGTCGTGCATCGCGAACAGTTCGTCGCCGATCCGGAACACGGCGATCGGCTTCTGGCCGGCGACGCGCGCCGCCGGTTCGTCTTCGGAGAATTCGTCGAAAGCGCCGAGCGGATGCCACTCGGCCAGCGTTGCTTCGGTCATGTCGTTTCCTTGCTTCGTCAGATCGGCGTCGCGAGCAGCGTCTGCACGCGCGGCGTGTCGTAGATCACCCGCTTGGTCTTGTAGCGCAGCCCGTCGGGCGTGCGCACGACCGTGTCGTAGTACTTGCCGGCCTGGTACACGTTCGACTCGCCGTTGCTGCGCGTCTGCACGACGACGTAGTTGCTCTCGGTGTCGATCTCGCCGTCGCGTTCCGCGACGATCGTCAGGCCCGACGTCATGTGCCGGTACGTGTGCTCCTCGTAGATGTTCGCGTGCCGCAGCGACACCACGCGATCGCGCAGCATCCGCTGGTTCGTGCAATGGACGATCCCGACCGGCAGCCCGAGATCGGCGTTCTCCTTCGGCACGATCTCGTACGTGCAGTCCTCGGTGAACATCTCCGGCCAGTGTTCGAGCCGGTCGTTGTCGAGGTGCCCGATATAGCGGTTCTGGAGCATGTAAATCTCGAACCAGGTCTTCATGTCTTCCGTCATTTTTCGCTCCCGCCTCAATAGCCCATCAGCTTCTGGTAGCCGACCCAGAACTTGCGGATCAGGCTTTCGGTGATCACCGTGTCCTGCTGGTCCGGATTGCCGCGCGACATCTCGATCACCGACGTCGCATCGGCATCGCGTATCGTGCCGCGCTGCACGAGCTCGGTCGCTTCGGTGTCTTCCATCGAGATGTAGCCGGCCGGCCCGACGAGGTTCGCCTGCTTGATGCGCAATGCGCGCAGCTCGGGCGTGTCGTCCGCGTACCCGAAGAAGTGGAAGATCAGCTCGAAGTTGTCGGGACCCTTCGGCAGGATCTGCCGCGCGACCAGCGTGTTGTGGATCTGCTGGATCACGAGCTGCGGGAAGATCGGCTGGATATGGTTGGTGCAGTCCTCGTCGTATTCCGACACGAGATCGAGGATCGATTCGTCCTCGAGATGGAAACCTTCGTCGAACGACCGGATGTTCTGCTGCTTGTACGCGGCCGACGTGTCGTCGTTCGTCTTCGTCACGGTGATGATGCTGTGCAGCCCGTGGTTCGCGTCCGGAATCGAACGCGCCTTCATCCCGACGCGGAAGATGTTGAAGGTCGTATGGAACAGGTGCAGCATGCTCGCGTGATACGGGTCCTTCACGTTCTCCATGTACAGCTTCCAGTTCGACTTCGAATACTGGCGCGTGCAGCCGAGATACTCGATCGGCTTGTGGAAGATCCGGTCGATCCACGGGCGCATCTGCTCGCCGAGATACTCGGGCAGCGGCGCGACGGCGTCGCTGAAGGTCGCGAACACGAGCCCGCGATAGCTGTCGACGCGCAGCTTGCGCAGCCCGTGCTGCTTCGGGTCGAAGTCGGCCGGCATCCCGGTCATCCCCTTCTGGCCGCGCCGGAACGGCACGCCGAGCAGGTTGCCCTGGCTGTCGAAGCTCCACTGGTGATACACGCACGTGTGCGAACTCGCGTTGCCGCGCGACTTGCGGCACACCTGCGCGCCGCGATGCGCGCAGCGGTTCACCCACGCCGAGAGCGTGCCGTCCTCGGCGCGCGTGACGACCACCGGCGTGTCGCCGACGAACGTGCTCTTGAAGTCGCCGGCCTTCGGGATTTCCGCTTCGAGCGCGACGAAGTTCCATGTCGGCCCGCGGAAGATGCGCTCCTGCTCGCGATCGTAGACCGCACGCGAGCTGAACACCTTGTACGGCACGCGCGAGCCGTCGTCGTGCGGAAAGGTCACGTCGGATGCGTCGCCGCGCTCGGCGAAAACGACGGGCGATTCTGTCTGCTCCATGTCGGACTCCTTGTCGATCGATTTCGTTGAATGCATGGAGCCGATTTTTGAAAAGCTAATATTCGTCGTCTATCCGGAAAGTGCGATTGCGGCGGCGCAATATCCACTTTCGGCGGATTTCTGCGCTAGCATGACGGCACACGCGACCCGGCGCACGATCGCGACCCATTCGTCGGATCGAAGCGCGCGTCGCCCATACCAAGGCTGAGGCCCATGTCCCCAACGTCGTTCGAGCCGTCCGCGCTGCGCGCGCACCGGCTGTTCGAATCCCGCGATCTCGACGAGACGCGCGAGCGCATCTCGCGCGTGATGCAGCCGCATGCACTGCTGCCGAACGGCCGCGTGCACGGCGCGTCGCACATGGATTTCGTCAAGCTGGGCGGGCTCGGGATCGGCACGATCGCATTCGGCGACGCGATGCGCGTGCAGGTCGACGCGGTCGACGGCTATTACCTGCTGATGTTCTGCCTGTCCGGCCAGGCCGAGGTGCGCGCGATGGGGCGGCAGCTCGGCGTCGACGGCCAGACCGGCGTGCTGTGCGCGCCCGGCGAGCGCTTCGACGCGGTGCTGTCGGCCGATTGCGAGCAGTTCGTGCTGCGCATCGACGCGGCGACCGTCGGCGCGCTGACCGGCGACCCGCGCGCGACGCTCGACCCCGTGCTGCACATCAGCGACGCCGCGCTTTCCGCGTGGCGCCAGCAACTGATGCTTGTCGCGCGGTCGCCCGAACTGCTCGAGCGCGCGAACGCGAACCCGCGTGTCGCGTCGCAGCTCGAGCATTTGCTGATTGACCTGCTGATCGAAGGCCATCCGCCGTCGGTGCTGCGCGCGACGCACCGCGACCCCGCGCCGGGCTTCGTGCGGCGCGCGCAGGAGTTCGTGAACGCGCACTATGCGCAGCCGCTGCAGCTCGCCGATATCGTCCAGGCCGCCAACGTGCCCGAACGGACGCTGCGCGACGCTTTCCTGCAGTTCCGCGGCATGAGCCCGATGCAATACCTGCGCGCGACGCGGCTCGACCATGCGCGCGAGCTGCTGCGCGGCGCGGCGGCCGGCCGGCGGATCGCCGAAGTCGCGCTCGATTGCGGGTTTACGCACCTCGGACGCTTCGCGATCGCGTATCGGGAAAAGTTCGGCGAATCGCCGTCGGAGACGCTCGACGCGAAGCGGTAGCCGCGACCGCCAGGCTGGCCGGCCGGCTTTCGCGCGAGCCGCAACGGCATCGCGCCGCACCGCCCTGGCCCCATTCGGCGGCGTCCGCCCAAACAGACCGTTAGTTGCGATTCATCGCACCCACGGCGGTCATTGCGCCGCCGACGCGATCATCTCCCGCGCAATCGCGCAGAACGCCGCCGTGGCCGCGCTTTCGCCGTGCAGCCGGCGACTCATGATGATCGGCGACGTCGCGGCCGGCTCCGGCAGCCGCCGGTAGACGACGCCCCGCACGCGCACGCCCTCCACACTCTCCGGCACCAGCGACACGCCGACCTGCGCGGCGACGAGCCCGAGCGCCGTCTGCAACTCGCGTACCTCGTGAACGGCCGCCGGCACGACCGCGCCGTCGCGCAGCGCGGACAGCTGCTGATCGGCGAAGCTCGGCCGCGGCGTGCTCGGGTAGACGATCATCGTCTCGTTCGCGATATCCGCGAGCGTCAGCGGCCGGGCCGGATCGGCGAGCGGATGCCCGACCGGCAGCGCCGCGATCAGCTTTTCCTCGATCAGCGCCTCGCGCACCAGCTGGTCGTCGTCGAAGCGCAGGCGGCCGAACCCGACGTCGATCCGCCCGCCCTTCAGCGCGCCGAGCTGTTCGAGCGTGAACATCTCGATCAGCGACAGCTCGACGTCCGGCTGCGCCTCGCGAAACGCGCGGATCACGTCCGGCAGCGCGCCGTACAGCGTCGACGGCACGAAGCCGATCACGATCCGCTCCGACAGCTGCGCAAGCCGCCGCGTCAGCGGGCCGAGCTCGTCGGCCTGGTCGACGAGGCGCTTCGCCTGCGCATAGAACACGCGCCCCGCATCGGTCAGCTTCAGCGGCCGCGCGCCGCGCTCGAACAGCGGCAACCCGATTTCGTCCTCGATCGCCTGGAGCTGGCGGCTCAGCGGCGGCTGCGTCATGTGCAGCCGCTCCGCCGCCCGCGTGATGTTCATTTCCTCGGCGACGGCGATGAAGTAGCGGAGCTGACGCAATTCCATTTCATGCCTCAAAGGTATGGAAGTAGTCGGAAAGAGTGTTGGACGACGCGGGGCGGGAATTCCTACCATGTGCACCAACAGGAGGAATCGCATGATAGCAACTGCCGCCACCATCGAACGCATCGACACGCTGCTCGTCGACGTGCCGACGATCCGGCCCCACAAACTGTCGGTCGCGACGATGAATTGCCAGACCCTCGTGCTGGTCCGGGTTCGATGCACGGACGGTATCGAAGGCGTCGGCGAGGCGACGACCATCGGCGGCCTCGCCTACGGCGAGGAGAGCCCCGAAAGCATCAAGGTCAACATCGACACCTACTTCGCGCCGCTGCTGCAGGGCATGGACGCGACACGCCCCGGCGCCGCGCTGGCGCGTGCGCGCAAGCTGTTCCAGGGCAACCGTTTCGCGAAGTGCGCGATCGAGACCGCGCTGTTCGACGCACAGGCGCGGCGCCTCGGCGTGCCGCTGTCCGAGCTGTTCGGCGGCCGCCGGACCGATGCGGTCGATGTCGCCTGGACGCTCGCGAGCGGCGACACGCAGCGCGACATCGCGGAGGCCGAAGCGATGCTCGACGCGCGCCGCCATCGTGCGTTCAAGCTGAAGATCGGCTCGAACGCGGTTGTCGACGACGTGGCGCACGTGGTCGCGATCAAGCGTGCGCTCGGCGAGCGCGGCGACGTGCGCGTCGACGTGAACCAGGCCTGGAGCGAAACCGATGCGATCTGGGCCGGCGCGCGGCTGGCCGAAGCCGGCGTGAGCCTCGTCGAGCAGCCAATCGCCGCGACCAACCGCGCGGGGCTCAAACGCCTCACGCAGCTCGCGCAGGTGCCGATCATGGCCGACGAGGCGCTGCACGGCCCGGTCGACGCGTTCGCACTCGCGCAGGACCGCGCGGCCGACGTGTTCGCGGTGAAGATCGCGCAGTCGGGCGGCCTGCAGGGCGCGGCGAGCGTCGCGTCGATCGCCGCGGCGGCCGGCATCGAGCTGTACGGCGGCACGATGCTCGAAGGCGCGGCCGGCACGATGGCGTCCGCGCAGCTGTTCAGCACGTTCGATTCGCTGAAATGGGGCACCGAACTGTTCGGCCCGCTGCTGCTCACCGAGGAAATCCTCGTCGAGCCGCTGCGCTACCAGGATTTCAAGCTGCATCTGCCGGCTGCGCCCGGCCTCGGCATCACCTTCGACTGGGCCCGCATCGAACGGATGCGACGCGACGCCCGCTGATCCCCACACGACAACCGAAACCGGAGACACAGATGAACAAGCAAGCCATCGACGCACTGCTGCAGACCTTCGACGACGCCGCCGAGAAACCCGGCAACCCGCGCGTGCGCGCGATCGTCAACCGGATCGTGAAGGACATCTGCTACACGATCGAGGACTTCGACGTGCAGCCGAGCGAGTTCTGGACCGCGCTGAACTACCTGAACGAAGCCGGCCGCGAATTCGGGCTGATTGCCGCGGGCCTCGGCCTCGAGCGCTTCCTCGACGTGCGGATGGACGAGGCCGAGGAAAAGGCCGGCATCCAGGGCGGCACGCCGCGCACGATCGAAGGGCCGCTGTACGTCGCCGGTGCGCCGGAATCGGTCGGCCACGCGCGTCTCGACGACGGCACCGATCCGGGCCAGACGCTGATCATGCGCGGCCGGGTACTCGGCGAGAACGGCGCGCCGCTCGCGAACGCGCTCGTCGAGGTGTGGCACGCGAACCATCTGGGCAACTACTCGTACTTCGATCAGTCGCAGCCCGCGTTCAACCTGCGCCGCTCGATCCGGACCGACGCCGACGGCCGCTACAGCTTCCGCAGCGTGCTGCCGGTCGGCTACAGCGTGCCGCCGGGCAGCAAGACCGAGCAGCTGCTCGACCAGCTCGGCCGCCACGGCCACCGTCCGGCGCACATTCACTTCTTCGTTTCGGCCGACGGTTATCGTAAGCTGACGACGCAGATCAACATCGACGGCGATCCGCATCTGTGGGACGACTTCGCGTTCGCGACGCGCGACGGGCTGATCCCGCCGGTCAAGCAGGCCGAAGGCGCGGAAGGCGAGCCGTATGGCGTCGACGGGCAGTTCGCGCTGATCGACTTCGATTTCTCGCTGCTCAAGGACAAGCAGCACGTGCCGGGCAGCGAAGTCGAGCGCGCACGCGCACAGGCCTGAGCGCGCGCCGCGTTCGACGCATCGATCATTCAAGGAGTGCAGGATGCTGTTTCATGTGGAAATGACCGTTCGCCTGCCGGCGGACATGGATCCGGTCAAGGCGGCCACGCTGAAGGCGGAAGAAAAGGCGATGTGCCAGCGGCTGATGAACGAAGGCGTCTGGCGGCATCTGTGGCGGATCGCCGGGCAGTACGCGAACGTCAGCATCTTCGACGTCGAAAGCGTGCAGCAGCTGCATGACCTGCTGAGCCAGTTGCCGCTGTTCCCGTACATGGAGATGGACGTGCGGGCGCTGTGCCGGCACCCTTCGTCGATCCGGGACGACGATCGCTGAGCCACGATGAATCGCGGCCGTGACCCACGGCCGCGCGATGTACGACACGAGCGGCCGGTGAAGTCTCGCGGGCCGCTCGTGTCGCTTTGCGTTTGGGAACGGTCGTCCGTGTCGCCGCGCACGCGGTGCGCGGCAGCCGTCATGCGGCCAGATGGGCCGCGAATCCCACCTGCCCCGGCGCGATGTCGTCCTTCAGCGTCAGCGCCGGAATCGCGTATTCCCCCGCGTTCTGCCGACGGAACGGAATCGGCGGCGTGGTCCACAGATCGTCGAGACGCCGGCCGAGCGCCGCGCGCGTTTCGTCGAAGCGCGCGTCGTTCATCTTCCCCGTCCGGTAGATCACGAACGGCGGCAGCACGTCGAACCCCGGGTAATACAGCACGCCGTGATGGATCGGGAACAGCACGTCGTCGATCGGCCCGTTGATGCCGCGCGGGCTGTAGTGCGACTCCCACCCGCCCGTCGTGACGACCACCATCGCCCGCTTGCCGGTCATCCTGCCTTCGCCGTAGCGATCGCCCCAGTGCGTATCGGAATGCTCGCCGACCCCGTACGCAAAGCCGTATGCATACACGCGCTCGAACCAGCCCTTCATGATCGCCGGCATCGAGAACCACCACAGCGGAAACTGCAGGATCACCGCGTCGGCCCACTTCAGCTTCTCCTGCTCGCGTGCGATGTCGTCGCTTTGCGTGCCCGCCGCGAACGCGCGCTTCGAATCGAGCGACGGATCGAAACGCGCGCCGGGCGCATGGTCGGTCACGTCGTTCGCATCGAATATCGCCTTCCAGTTCATCGCGTACAGGTCGCTCACCTGCACCGCGTGGCCGGCCGCCTCGAGATGCCCGACGGCAAAGTCGCGCAACGCGCCGTTCAGCGACCGCGGTTCGGGATGGGCATACACGATCAGCACATTCATGTTCGTCACTCCGTCGATTGAATGACTGCAGGATGCGCCTGCCGAAGGTATATTTGAAATGAATTCCTGATATTCCAGGTATAGCCATGGACAATCTCAGACGGTTCGATCTGAACCTGCTCGTCACGCTGGACGTGCTGCTGGCCGAGCACAACGTCACGCGCGCGGCCGGGAAGCTGAACATGTCGCAGCCGTCGGTCAGCGTGCAGCTGCAGAAGCTGCGCGACCTGTTCGGCGATCCGCTGCTGCTGCCGGGGCCGCGCGGGATGCGGCCGACCGCGCGTGCGGAAGCGCTGCGCGAGCCGTTGCGCGATGCGCTCGAAGCGATCGAGCGCGCGGTGGTGCCGGCCACGCCGTTCGATCCCGCGACCGCGACGAACACGTGGCGCGTGGCCGCGACCGACTACGGCGAATCGACGATCGTGCTGCCCGCGCTGAATACGCTGCGCTCGGCCGCGCCCGGTACGCGGCTCGCCGTGGTCGAACTCGTGCCGCCACGCATCGAGCAGGATACCGAACGAAACGGCATCGACCTCGTGTTCCATACGAGCGACGGGTCGCCGGCCGGCATGCGGCGCCTGCCGCTGTTCGTCGAACGCTACGTGCTCATCGGCCGCGCCGGGCATCCGAAGCTGAAGCGGCGCCCGACGCTCGCGCAGTTCGGCACGCTCGAACACGTGATCGTGTCGCCCGACGGCGGCGGCTTCTTCGGCGTGACGGACGAAGTGCTCGCGAGGGTCGGCGCCACGCGGCGCGTCGTGCTGTCGGTGCCGCACTTCCTGTTCGTGATGTCGGCCGTCGCGAGCACCGATCTCGTCGCGATGCTGCCCGAGCGGCTGGTGCGCGACGTGCCCGCGTTGCGCGTGGTGGACGCACCGGTCGAGGTGCCCGGCTATGAAATGTCGATGCTGTGGCATGAACGCGTGCATCGCGACCCGGCGCATCGGTGGCTGCGGGAGACGATCGCGGCGGCGGTCTGAACCGGCCCGGTTGCCGGACGACTGCCGCCTGCTGTCATCGGGGGCTTGAAAGTGCGTCGATCACTGTATATATTTACAGTGTTTCTGCGTCATTTGACCCGAATTCCGTCACCCGAGACGGTCTTTAGTGAGGCGACCATGTTCCAGTCATCCGCATTCGATCCCGAGCAACCCGGCTTCAATCCCGTCCACTTCGAGCGCGCCGCGCGGCAGGCGGTCGTCGATCTTCAGCGTGTCGTCGGCGGCCCCGCGCAGCGGGCGCTCGGCTTGCGGCGCCGCAGCCATCCGGCCGCCGTCCGCACGATGAGCTGGCAGGCGCTGCTGAATGTCGAGGAGCTGGCGTTCTCGAACACCGGCTTCCTGAACCGCAACGATCCGGCCGTCGTCGATGCCTTCATCCGGCTGCGCGACAGCCGGATGGTCGCCGCGGACATCGAGGAAGCCGTCGACTGGAAACGCGACGACGACGATCTGCCCGCCGTCTACCTGATCGTCAAGGCGATGCTGGAAGCGGAAGAGCGCGAGGCGCAACGCGTCGAGATGGAGTGACCGCCGCGACGCGCGGCCGTCCCGTTACAGCCGCGCCGCGAGCCGCGCGCCCTGATCGATCGCACGCTTCGCATCGAGTTCGGCGGCCAGCTCCGCGCCGCCGATCAGGTGCACCGGGCGCCCGGCCGCCTGCAACGGCGCGAGCAGCGCGCGCTGCGGCTCCTGCCCCGTGCAGAGCACGATCGTGTCGGCTTCGATCAGTTCGTGATCGGTGCGCTGCTCGCCGTACGACACGTGCAGCCCGCGCGCGTCGATCAATTCGTAGTTCACGCCGCCGATCATCTTCACCTGCTTCATCTTCAGCGTCGCGCGGTGAATCCAGCCGGTCGTCTTGCCGAGCCCCTTGCCGAGCGGCGCGGCCTTGCGCTGCAGCAGCGTCACTTCACGCGCGGGCGCCGGGACCTGCGCGCGCGTCACGCCGCCGCGCGTCGCGGCGGGGTCGGTCACGCCCCACTCGGCCTTCCACGCCGGCAGATCGAGCGCCGGCGATTCGCCGTCCTGCACCAGGTATTCGGCCACGTCGAAGCCGATCCCGCCCGCGCCGACCACCGCGACGCGCCGCCCGACCGGCCGCTTGCCCGCGAGCACGTCGATATAGCTGAGCACGTTCGGCCCGTCCTGCCCCGGAATCTTCGGGTCGCGCGGCGCGACGCCGGTCGCGAGCACGATCTCGTCGTAGCCGCCCGCGATCAGGTCGCTCGCGTCCACGCGGCGGTTCAGGTGCAGGTTCACGCCGGTCAGCTCGACCTGGCGGCCGAAGTAGCGCAGCGCCTCGTGAAACTCCTCCTTGCCCGGCACCTGCTTCGCCATGTTGAACTGACCGCCGATCTCGGCCGCGCCGTCGAACAGGTCGACGTGATGGCCGCGCTGCGCGAGCACGGTCGAGCATGCGAGCCCGGCCGGCCCGGCGCCCACCACCGCGATGCGCTTCGGCTGCGGTGCGGGCGTGTATTTCAGCTCCGTCTCGTGGCACGCGCGCGGATTCAGCAGGCACGACGCGATCTTGTTCCTGAACGCGTGATCGAGGCACGCCTGGTTGCAGCCGATGCAGGTGTTGATCTCGTCGGCGCGGCCCTGCGCGGCCTTGACGACGAATTCGGCATCGGCGAGCAGCGGGCGCGCCATCGACACCATGTCCGCGCAGCCGTCCGCGAGAATCTGCTCGGCCACTTCGGGCCGGTTGATCCGGTTGGTCGTCACGAGCGGAATGCCGACCTCGCCCTTCATCTTCTTCGTCACCCACGCGAACGCGCCGCGCGGCACCGACGTCGCGATCGTCGGCACACGTGCCTCGTGCCAGCCGATCCCCGTGTTGATGATCGTCGCGCCCGCGCGCTCGACGGCCTTCGCGAGCTGCACGGTTTCGCTCCAGTCGCTGCCGTCCGGAATCAGGTCGAGCATCGACAGCCGGTAGATCAGGATGAAATCGCGGCCGACCGCTTCGCGCGTGCGCTCGATGATCTCGATCGGCAAGCGGATGCGGTTCTCGTACGAACCGCCCCACTGATCGATGCGCTTGTTCGTATGCATCGAGATGAACTGGTTGATCAGGTAGCCCTCGGAGCCCATGATCTCGACGCCGTCGTAACCGGCCTCGCGCGCGAGCTTCGCGCAGCGCACGAACGCGCGGATCTGCCGCTCGACGCCGCGCGCGCTCAGCTCGTGCGGCGCGAACGGCGAGATCGGCGACTTGATCTTCGACGGCGCGACCGCGAACGGGTGATAACCGTAGCGGCCCGTATGCAGGATCTGCAGCGCGATCTTGCCGTCCTCCGCATGCACGGCCTCCGTGATCTCGCGGTGCCGCCGCGCGGCGGCCGACGTCATCAGCGTGCCGCCGAACGGCTTGGTCCAGCCGGCCACGTTCGGCGCGAAACCACCCGTCACGATCAGGCCGACGCCGCCGCGCGCCCGTTCGGCGAAATATTCGGCGAGGCGCGGCAACGTCTTGCGGCTGTCTTCGAGGCCGGTGTGCATCGAGCCCATCAGCACGCGGTTCTTCAGCGTCGTGAAGCCCAGGTCGAGCGGCGCGAGCAGGTGGGGAAAGGAGGTGGTCATGATGGTCGAGCCTATAAGCGATGCTTGCCATCGTAGGCGCGCGCCGCCTTGAGCGTGAGGGGACAAACAGCCATAATGCTTGTCATTTCCGGCCAAACAGACATGACCTCCGCTCTCGCCAAAGACCGCCTCGGGCTGCGCCGGCCGACGATTCCGGTCGCCTATACGCGCCTGTTGCTGCAGGCGCTGGCCGCGCGCGGCGTCGACCTGGCCGCCGTGCGCGCCGGCACGGGTCTGCGCGACACGGTGCTGGCCGAACCGGACGCGCGCGTCGCGCCGTCGCAATGGGGGCGGCTGGTGCTCAATGCGATCGAGATCGGCGGGGATCCGGGCATCGGGCTCGCGTTCGGGCTGCTGCTGAAGCCGACCGTGCACGGCTTTCTCGGCTACGCGACGCTGACCGCGCGGGACATCCGCGAAGCATTGTCGGTCACGCAGCGCTACTTCCGGATGCGCAACCGCCAGTACCGGCTGACCTATGCGGAAGACGACCGCGGCGCGACGCTCGAACTGCACGGCGTGCAGGCGAGCCCCGTATTGCAGCATCACGTGATGTTCGAATTCGTGCTGACGGGGCTCGCGCAGAACATCTCGCAATGGGCCGGGCGCGCTTCGCCGCCGATCGAGCTGCGGTTCGCGTGGCCGGAGCCTGCGTATTTCGCGCGCTATCGCGACTCGTTGCCGCCGGTGGAATTCGGTTGCGCGGCGAACGCGCTATGGATCGCGCGCGACGTGCTCGACTGGCCGTTGCCGCTCGCCGATGAAGTCGCGCACCGGCAGGCGCTCGTGCAGGTCGAGCGCGAGTATGCGCAGGTGCGGCAGGAAGAAGGCGACCTGGTCGGGCGCGTGCGCGCGGAGCTGGCGCGCGCAGCCGGCGACTACCCGGGGCCGGACACGCTCGCCCACGCGTTGCTCGTGTCGACGCGCACGCTGCGGCGCCGGCTGGAGGAAGCCGGGTCGAGCTACCGGCAGTTGCTCGATGAAGCGCGGTTTCGCGACGCGAAGCAGTTGCTCGCGGCGTCGGATCTCGACCTGAAGACGATCGCCGAACGGCTGCAATTCACCGACCCGGCGAACTTCACGCGCGCGTTCCGGCGCTGGGCCGGGCAGACACCGAGCGCGTACCGGGAGGCGGCGGCGGCGGCGGCGCGCGACTGATGCCGGGCCCCGGCACGAGGTGCCGGCCCGCGGTTTCATCGGTATGATCAATGCCAAGCCAAAGCGGCGCCACCGGCGCACTCTCCCGCCCCATGTCCAATCAGACCACGCTGATCGAAGCGACGATCGACCGTATCGATACGAACCTCGTCCGGGTCGAGGCCAATATCGCGAAGGTGCCGCTTTACCGACTCACGATGCAGAACGTCTGCTACTTCATCGGCGCCGGCGATATCGACGCGGCGGCCTTCAGGCAGATCGATCGATTGAAGCCCGGGATGGCCGTGCGCGCGTGCGTCTTCGACGATCGCGGCCGCCACCGGATCGCGTGGCTCAGAAGCGGCGATCTGGCGATCGCGCCTTACGATGCGCTCGGACAAAAGCGCCGCAACCTGTCGCTGCTGGCATGGGCGTCGTGCCTGTTCATGCTGAGCCTGCTGATCGGCGCGGCTGCGTTCAAAGCGGGCTGGGCGCTCGTCATCGCGCTGGCCGTGCTCGTGAGCATCATCAGCCTGCTGGGCACCCTGCTCGCGATCGCCGGCCTGTCCGAACGGGTCTTCCGGCCCCAGCGGCGCGAGGCCCAGGAAAAGTGGCGAAACGAACCCGCCGGATTCAAGGCGGAACGGAGCATCGGATGACCGATCGTGTGATGCAGATCGCGACCGGCGCCGTGACGTCCGTGAGCCAGAATACGATCAGGACGAAAGTCTGGAGCAACAACCTCGGCTGGACCACGCAAGGCATCGAGGAAATCGTGCTGCAACTCGACACGTTCGACGCACCGCTCACGGTCAGGACGGACAGCGCGCGAAGCCTGTTCATCGGCGCCGGCGACCGGCTGAATGTTGCTTACGTCCGAAGCCCGGATCGCGCCGCCATCTACGGCATTCGCAACGTCACGGACGGTTCGGTGTATCTCGTTCGCACCGCCGAAGTCGCCGGTGCCCGCACCGACGTATTCGTGACGATCGCCATTCTGGTCGCCATGGCCTTCGTCACCGGCATCATGTCCGCACTGCAACGCAGCACGGACGGCATGCTCGACATGGTGGCGTGGTTCGGCAGCACCGCGATTGGCCTCTTCGTGCTGAGTACGATCCTGCGCACCATGTTCGGCGTGATCGCGTGGCCGGAAATCCGGCGGCTCACGCAGCCCGGCGGCAAACGCGAGATGAATGCCGCCCGGCACGCGCTGTCGCTCACGCATGACGATACGCCGAACATCCGCTTTCTCTGACACGATACGCGCACGACGCGTCAGCCCCCGACGACGATCCGCGCGCCCCCTTCCCCGTCGCCCGCCTCGATCCGCACCTCCCCGGTCGCGGCGGCGATCGCGTCGTACACGTCGTCGCTCACGCACACCACCGGCACCGCGATCGCATACAGTTCGGCCGCCACGATCGCACCGATCGAGAGGATCAAGTCACGCTCCTTCAGCACGATCCCGACCGGCCCCGTGCCGTTGCGCACGGCTTCCGCGAGCACGCTGCTGCTCGAACTCGAACCCTTCGCATGCGGCATCACCATCACCTTGCCGGCGAGGCTCGCGCCGGCCTGCGGATGGCCGCGATCGACGATCCTGCCCGCGCCCGAGTCGTAGCCGCCCCAGAAGCTGAGCGGCTTGTCGAGCACGAACGGGCGCGCGCACGCGCTGCCCGGCACGAGCGTGTCGCCCGTCAGACCCTTGCCCACGGCTTCAGTCATCGAATCGCACCTTTCCTTCGTACGCCGAGCGCACGCATTCGCGCATGCTGCCGTACGCGACCGTCACGCCGATGTTCGCGGGCGCATACGACGCCCATTTCCCCGAATTGGTCATCACGAGCCCCGACATCTGCTTCATCACGGGCGTGATGTACGTGCAGGTATCGACGACGATCTGGATGCCGCGCGCGGCGAACTTGCGCGCGAGGCCGGCCTCCTCCAGCTCCCACAGGATGAAGCGGCTCGTGTTCACGTAGAAATCGCACGCCGGCTTGCCGTCGAACGCGTCGAGCAACGTGTCGAGCGTGCGGAATTCGGCCAGCGAGAAATGCGGCGTGCCGAGCGCGACCGCGACGAGGGGATCGCCGGCCGCGCCGTGGTTCAGCGTGCGGCGAATCGCGTCGAGATCGGCCATCGCGACGTCGACCGTGCGTTGCGCCGCTTGCCCGTGCAATGCGACGTCGAGCGTCGGCGCTTCCGGCGTGATGCCCACCGCATGAAACAGCGCGACCGCACCGCTCGACGCGGCGGCCGCACCGAGTGCCTTGAGTTCGTCCTCGGTGGTGTCCGCCGGCAACCCGACGATCGCCGGCACGACCGCGCCCGCGATCCGGCCGATCAGCAGACCCAGCGCGGCAAAGTAGATGTCGCGCGACGGCAGGCCGGTGAAATCCGGCGCGTTGAACACGAGCCGCGCGGCGCGGTTCGCTTCGACATGGAGCCCCGCATACGGTGCGCGCCCGGTGATCGCGGCGGCCAGGTCGAGAAAATCGCCGTACCGGCTCGTGCGCGCGCCGAGCACCGAGTTCGCGAACACGATCGCATTCGATTCGGCCCACGCAATCTGCTCGCCCTTCGCGGGACGATGCTTCAGCTGATACGGCGCGCACGTGAAGCTCGATTCGCAACCGAGCTGCAGATGCGCATCCATCAGGCGCTGCGCGTCGCGCTGGATCGCGCGGTCGCCGTGGTACAGCTCGGGATGGATCAGGTCGAGCGACCCGACGTTCAGCGTGGTGGGCACCGCGACCTTCGTGCCGGTGTCGACGAAATACTCGACGAAATCGAGGCTCGTCCGGCCGTGGTAAAGACAGCCGTCGATGTGGGCGGACGTGATGTCGATCAGGTGCGGCGCGGACATCACGTGCGCGGTACGCACGACGATCCGCATCGCGCGCGCGACGCCGTCGCCGAAATCCCCGCGCAACATCGCGTCGTCGCGGTCGCTCAACTGCAGCATCGGTTGCTCCTCGTGACTCGTGCCCGGCAGTGCGCCGGTTCGTGTGATCCGTCAGAGGACTTTACAACTGGAAACAAAAACTGTCCAGATCAGGATTAATCCGGACAGTTTAAAAACCACTTCTCTCAGAAATCGACCACCAGCGCCATCATTGGATCGAAATCCGCTCCAGTTCGCCTAGCGTTCCGCCGTCAGGCCGAACAGCTCGTCGCGCAAGGCATTCGCGCGATCGCGGCCGACCTGCGCCTCGTATTCGTCCTGCGCGGCCTGCCACGCGACCCGCGCCCGTGCGAACGTGCGCTCGCCGAGCTTCGTCAGGTGCAGCACATGCGCGCGCGCATCGTGCTCGGACGCGGTCGTCATGACGAAACCGTCGCGCTGCAGCGGTTTCAGCCCGCGCAGCAAGGTCGTCCGATCCATCACGAGCGTCTCGGCGAGTTCGCTCATCAGCAGGCCGGGCCGGCGCGTGAGGTTCGCCATGATCGAGAACTGCGCGGGCGTGACGCCAACCGGGGCCAGATGGCGTTCGTACAGTTGCGTGACGAAGCGCGCCGCCTGACGCAGCGCGAGGCAGTGGCACGCCTGGGCAATCGAGGTGTCGTTCATGCTCCGCAATTTATATGTGCATATGCATAAAGTCAATGTACACTCCGCCGTAACGCGGCCGGCTGCCGGCCCTCGCGTCAAGGAGACGGACATGGACTACATCGACAAGCTGCGGATTTTCCGGTCGGTGGTGGAGATGCGCAGCTTCACGCGCGCCGCCGACATGCACGGTCTCGCGCGGCCGGTCGTGTCGCGCGCGGTCGCGGATCTGGAAGCGCGTTTCGGCAGCCGGCTGCTGCACCGGACCACGCGCCAGGTGTCGCTGACCGAAACGGCCGAGCGCATCTACGAACGCTGCGCGGCCGTGCTCGACGAACTCGACGCGCTCGAGGTCGAAGCGCAGACGCAGAACCGCGAACCCGAAGGCCTGCTGCGCCTCGTCGCGCACACGACGGCCGCGCTGAACCGCCTCGTGCCGCTGATCGCCGGCTTCAAGAGCGCGCATCCGAAGGTGCGCCTCGACGTCACGCTGACCGAGCGCCCGGTCGATCTCGTCGGCGAAGGCTACGACATCGGCATCGTCGTGCCGTACATGCTGACGAGCGAATCGACCGTCGTGCGGCTGATCGAGCGCATTCCGGTCGTGATCGTCGCGACGCCCGCGTATCTGCAAGCGCATGCGCGCCCCGAAACGCCGGCCGACCTGGCCGATCATCCGTTCGTGCCGATCTCGCCTTCGCTGCGCCGCCCCGCCCTGTCGTTTCGCGTCGACGGCGACCTGCTGACCGTGCCGTTCCGCTTCGACATCTCGTCGAACAGCCCCGTCTTCAACCGCGAAATGGTGATGAACGACTTCGGCATCGGCGTCGTCCCGAAAACGCTCGTCCAGGCCGAACTCGCGTCGGGCGCGCTCGTGCAACTGCTGCCCGACGCCGACCTCGTCGACGCATCCGTCGAGATCAAGCTCGCGTACGCGAACCGCGTGCTGCTGCCCGCGAAGGTGAAGGCGTTCATCGACTACACGGCCGCCTATTGCGACCGCGAAGGCTGGATCGTTCCCGCCGCGGCCTGACCGGGCGCGCGAACGCGCCATGTTGCAGTCGATTGGTACAGCCACGACACCAATCTGATCCCGCCCCGCCCATCGCTTCACGCGATCCCCCGCCCTAACATGTGCACATGCACAAGACCACGCTCACCGACGACGATTGCTTTGCGGTCCGCCAGGCCGCCCGGCGAATCTCGCAGTTCTACGAGCGCTATCTGTCGCGCGCGGGCGTCACGCCGTCGCAGTACAGCATTCTCGCGCTGCTGCGCGACCAGCCCGGCCTCACGATGGCAACCTTGTCGAGCGTGCTGGTGATCGAACGCACCGCGCTGCTGCGCGCGCTCAAGCCGCTCGTCGGCGCGGCGCTGGTGACGGGCCGGATCGAGCCGCCGTGCCGCGGCCAGACGTTCGCGCTCACCGCGCACGGCGAAACCAAGGTCGCCGATGCGCACGTGCACTGGCTCGCCGCGCAGGAAGCATTCGAGCGGTGTTTCGGGTCGGCACAGGCGGCCCGCCTCAGAGACGAATTGTTCCGGATCACGCACAACCTGCCGGAACGCTGATCGACGACTTCCCCGACGGACGGCACGCCGTCTTTCGTTTTTATAAGTGCATATACATAGGTGAATCGATGGAAACGACCCAAGCCGCTGCCGCGTCACGCGAAGCAGCCACAACCGAGCAGCCCGCGAAGCAGCAACGCCGCGTGCCGTGGATGCGAATCGCGGTAGGCGCCGTCGTCGTCGTCGTGGCCGCGGCCGCGCTCGACTGGCTGTTCGTGCTGCGCTTCCAGGAGAGCACCGACGATGCGTACGTCGGCGGCGACGTGACCGTGCTCGCGCCGAAGGTCAGCGGTTTCGTCGACAAGATCCTCGTGACCGACAACCAGCGCGTGAAGGCCGGCGACGTGCTCGTGCAGCTCGACGCACGCGACTACGACGCGAAGCTCGCGCAAGCGAGCGCCGAAGTCGACAGCGCGCGCTCCGCCGTCACCGAACTCGAAGCGAAGCAGCAACTGCAATTCGCGGTGATCGGCCAGCACGCGGCGGACAAGAACGCGTCGTCGGCCGAACTGACGCGTGCCGCATCGGACCGCGTGCGCTACCGCGAACTCGTCAAATCCGACGCCGTATCGAACCAGATCGTCGAGCGCGCCGACGCCGATTACTCGAAAGCCGGCGCGGCCGTCGAACGCAGCGACGCCGCGCTGCTCGCCTCGAAGCGACAGCTCGACGTGCTCGGCGCGCAGCTCGCCGATGCACGGGCCCGCGTGAACACCGCGCTGGCCGCGCAGCGCGTCGCGGCGCTCAACGTCGAATACACGACGATCCGCTCGCCCGTCGACGGCTACGTCGGCAACCGCACGGGCCGTGTCGGCATGCTCGCGAACGTCGGCGTGCCGCTGCTGACCGTCGTGCCGGCTTCCGGACTGTGGGTCGATGCGAACTTCAAGGAAGACCAGCTGCGCAAGATGCGCGCGGGCGATCGCGTCGACGTGTCGCTCGATGCGTCGAGCACGAAACTGCATGGCCGCGTCGACAGCCTCGCGCCCGCGACCGGCGCGACCTTCAGCGTGCTGCCGCCCGAGAACGCGACCGGCAACTTCACGAAGATCGTCCAGCGCGTGCCCGTGCGCGTGCATCTCGATCCGCAACCCGGTATCGATCACGTGCTGCGCCCCGGCCTCTCCGCGGTCGTGACCGTGCACACCGACCACGCGAACTGAGCGGGAGCCGACGATGACCACCGCGTTTTCCGGCGACCCCGCGTCGCAACCGACGAAGCAGCGCGTATTCGCGTTCGCGCTGATGTGCGTCGGCTTTTTCATGGCGACGCTCGACATCCAGATCGTCGCGTCGTCGCTGCGCGACATCGGCGGCGGGCTTTCCGCGAGCCAGGACGAACTGTCGTGGGTGCAGACGGCCTACCTGATCGCCGAGATCATCGTGATCCCGATGTCGGGCTGGCTGTCGAAGGTGATGTCGACGCGCTGGCTGTTCGTTGCGTCGGCCGTCGGCTTCACGATCACCAGCATGCTGTGCGGGCTCGCGTGGGACATCAACTCGATGATTCTGTTTCGCGGGCTGCAAGGCGCGCTCGGCGCCGCGATGATCCCGACCGTGTTCACCACCGCGTTCGTGCTGTTCCCCGGCAAGCAGCGGCTGATCGCGTCGACGACCATCGGCGCGCTTGCCTCGCTCGCCCCGGCGATCGGCCCGGTGATCGGCGGCTGGATCACCGACCAATGGTCGTGGCACTGGCTGTTCTACCTGAACCTCGTGCCGGGCATCGCGGTGGCCGTGCTCGTGCCGCGCTACGTGCATATCGACGAGCCCGACCTGAGCCTCATCAAGCGCGGCGACTATCTCGGCATCGTGCTGATGTCCGGCTTTCTCGGCTGCCTCGAATACGTGCTCGAGGAAGGCCCGCGCAAGAACTGGTTCGGGGACGACGTGATCATCATCTGCGCATGGATTTCCGGCATCTGCGGCTTCCTGTTCCTCGTGCATGCGCTGACCGCGAAGGATCCGATCGTCGACCTGCGCGCGCTCGCCGTGCGCAACTTCGGCATCGGCAGCCTGCTGTCGTTCGTGACCGGTATCGGGATCTTCGTGACCGTGTTCCTGACGCCGCTGTTTCTTGCGCAGGTGCGCGCATTCAGCTCGCTGCAGATCGGCATCGCGCTGCTGTCGGTCGGGGCGTTCCAGCTGGTCGCGCTCTGCGCCTATGCGTTCGCCGCGCGCTTCTTCAGCCTGCGCGCGCTGCTCGTGTTCGGGCTGATCTGTTTCGGCCTCGGCTGCTACCTGTACACGCCGATCACGCACGACTGGGGCTGGCGCGAATTGCTGCTGCCGCAAGCACTGCGCGGCATCGGCCAGCAGTTCAGCGTGCCGCCGATCGTGACGATGGCGCTCGGCTCGCTGCCGCAGTCGCGGCTCAAATCCGCGAGCGGCCTGTTCAACCTGATGCGCAACCTCGGCGGCGCGATCGGCATCGCGGTGAGCGCGACGATGCTCAACGACCGGCTGAATTTTCACTATCTGCGCCTGAACGAGCACGTGAGCGCCGGCGAACCGCAGATCGCGTCGCTGCTCGATCGACAGGCCGCGTACTGGGGCTCCGTCGCAGGCAATACGCTGAATACCGCGCAGGCCGGGCTCGCGAACCTGCATCGGCTGATCTATCGCGAAGCGCTGACGCTCACTTATGCGGATGCGTATTACGCGCTGTCGCTGTGTTTCGTCGTCGCGCTGCTCGCCGTCGTGTTTTCCAAACCCATTACGTTGAACGCGCCGCCGCCGGACGCGCACTGAGGCCAAGGTCATCATCATGAAAAAGCTACTCGTCGCGCTGGCCGTCAGCGCATTCGCCGCCGGGTGCGCGGTGCAGCCCGCGCAGCATCCGGCGCTGTCCGAATCCGTCCAGACGCTCGCGCCCACCGCATGGGATACCGACGTGCCGCGCGCGGACATCGACGCCGCCGGCTGGTGGGCGCAATTCCACGATCCCGTGCTCGATCAACTGATCGCGACCGTGCTCGACGGCAACCTCGATCTGCAGGCCGCGGCAGAACGCGTGAAGCAGGCACAGGCGCTGACCGTGCAGAAACGTGCGGTGCTGCTGCCCGAACTCGACGCGACCGCGCACGCGTCCGACGCGCGGCAGAACACGCCGCCGCCGCTCGGCTACGTGCGGCAGGCAGGTGCCGGGCTCGCGCTGAGCTGGTCGCCCGATGTGTTCGGCGGCGAACGCCTCGACCTGCTCGCCGCGCAAGCTGAACTCGTCGGGCAGAAGCATGCGGAAGACGCGATGCGGCTCGCGCTGGCGGCCGATGCGGCATCCGCGTATGTCGATCTGCGCTGGGCGCAGCAGGAACTGAAGATCCTGCAGGACAACGCGAGGATTCGCCAGCATGCGCTCGAACTCACGCGCAAGCGGCAGGCGTTCGGGTTGTCGACCGAACTCGACGTGACCCGCGCGCAGAACCAGCTCGATGCGCTCGAAGCGCGGATTCCGCCGACGCAGGCGCAGATCTCGCATCAGCTCAACCTGATTGCCGTGTATTCGGGGCGCACGCCGGAAGCGGTCGACCGGCTCGTGCTGGCGCAGGCCGGGGAGATCCCGGCGCCGCCGATCGGGGCGCCGGGGACGCTGCCTTCGCAGGCGTTGTTGCGGCGGCCGGACGTGCTGACCGCCTATGCGCAGGTCGAACGGCGTGCGGCGCAAGTCGGTGTGGCGAAGGCCGAGCGGTATCCGAAGTTTTCGTTGAACCTGACGGACGGGATCCTGGCCGCGTCCTATCTCGGGTTGCCGACGTTGACCGACAACCTGTTCAGCGCGGCGCTGAGTGCGACGAGCCCGATTTTCAATGCGGGGCGGATTACCGCGGATATCTCGCAGAGCGAAAGCCGGATGCGCGAGTCGGAACTCGGGTTGCGGCAGACGATGCTGCAGGCATTGCGGGAAGTCGAGGATGCGCGCGCGAATCTCGTCAGCTCCGACGAGGCGACACGGAAGCTCGGTAGCGCGCTTTCCGCGTCGGACAAGGCGCTTGGATTGGCGAATCAGCTCTACAAGGGCGGTGCGACGGATTTTCTGGATGTGTTGTCGGCGCAGGAGGTGTATCTGCGGGATTCGGATTCGCTCAACCAGGTCAAGCGTGAGCATGCGCTGGCGGCGGTGGCGTTGTATCGGTCGCTGGGGGGTGGGTGGAGCAGGAATGACGCGGCCGGGGAGGTGGAGGCGGTGGCGAAGAACTAGGCGCGATCGCGATACGGTGCCGGCCGCTACATTGGCCGGCGCGCCGTGCATCAGCAGCACGATTCCGGACACTTGATCGACGACAACCCGATCGAGTCAACCGCCATCACGCGATTGCGAATTCGCACATGCCACCGCGACGCGGTCATCCCGCATCGGGCCAACGATAACCGATCACTTCGTTCAGCGGATACGCAAGCTCGCGCACCTCTTCCAGCTGATTGCCGCCGAACAGATGCACGTATTCGTCGTCGTGACGCAGATAGAACCCGACATGCCCTTTCCAGCTCGCCGGATCGTCGCGCGTCAGGATCGCGATGCAGCCGTAGACCGGCCGCTCCAGCGGCCGGCCCCATTCGAGCCATGAGCGCGCCAGTGCGGAGCCGGTGCCGCGGAATCCCGCGTGCGTCATGCACCAGTTGACGAAGGACGAACACCAGGAAATCTTGTCGTCGTAGCCGACCAGGTTCGTGTGGTTGTTGTACTCGACGATGCGCGGGTTGATGCTGCCGGGTGGATGGCGGCGGATACCGAGTTCGGCCAGCGCGACGCCCATCCATGGCGGATGGGCGGCCTCCGGGCTGCGCTCAGGATTGGACAGGGTCACGTCGTTCTCGGGCGAGTGTGATGTGCGTGCAATCTTCGCACGAATCCGAAGGTTGGCAGCGCCACTCACCGACGACGTCGAAAAAGGAAAATCCGGCAGCCCGAACCGGGCGCGCGGATGCAATCGGAAGGTAGAGAATCGATCGCACGCGAGGTTCGGGCGCGCGCTGTTGCGCGCCCGGGTAACTACATGCGCCGGGTGGGCACCACGGCGTTGTGGTTAGCCGCGCGTATCGACCCAGTTGCGTGCCCAGTGTGCCGAGTGCCGCAGTGCCTGCGCTTCACTCTCGAAGTAGTCGAGCGAATAGAACCGGTAGCGGCCTTCCGCGGACGCGCTATCGACGCGCTCGAGCAGCAGGTTGGCTGAAAAACTGCCGTCGGGCAGACGATGCGCCGAGGGCTGGACGGCATAGCCGTTATATCGATGATTTTGTATGTTTTGCATTTCTAATTTTAATAATGTTCGACTGCGCGCGTGCCGTGCGATATGTGCACGGATGCGCCGATTCAACGCCATTGCGCGCTGAATCTCAAGCAGTCGGAAAGCGAAAATAAGGCGCTGCGGCCGGAGGGGGAATGAAGTGCAACGAGACGTGTGACGCCGGGTTGGCCGCTGAATGAACAGAAGCAGCCACGAACACGCGCGCCAACTTTAGGAGACCAGGCTCCGTGAGGATGTCGCTGCGACCCGGCGCCCATCGTGGGAGGCCGGGCCCTTCAAACTTTACAGCGGCTGGATGTTGGCCGCTTGCAGACCCTTCGGGCCTTGCTTCGTCTCGAAGCTCACTTTCTGGTTTTCAGCCAGCGTCTTGAAGCCGTCGGCACGAATTTCCGAGAAATGAGCGAACAGGTCGTCGCCGCCGTTGTCCGGCGTGATGAAGCCAAAGCCTTTGCTGTCGTTGAACCACTTGACGATACCGGTATCCATGAAGATTCCTTGAGAAAAAAATAGAGAGATTTGCTCTGTTGAAGAGCGCGTGAAGCGTCAAGGAGGGAGAGGACAACGAATACCGCTGTGGAGAGCGAGCAATTGATGAACAGCAATCGGACTTCTTGGACTTCGATGCACACACTAACCGCCGGGCAGGTGCGCGTCAACAGATAACTTGTAACTGTTTCATCTCGCGATCCGCTTTTCGGGCGAATCGATGTGGCCCCAACCGGCTGCGCGCCTTGGCTGGCCTGGCGCGAATGGCACACGGTCCCCACGCGAATACGCCGATCGGCAACACCCTTCCCGCCGGATGATTTCCGCTCGATCCAACCGTATCATGTCGGTAGCCGCCTCCGATTCCCGCCTGCCATGCGCATCACGCCTCTCCCCCCACTGCAATGCCTCGTCGCGTTCGAAGCCGCCGTGCGGCATGCGAGCTTCACCAAAGCCGCCGCCGAACTGCACCTGACCCAAAGCGCGATCAGCCGCCAGATTCAACAACTCGAGGAATTCCTCGGCCGCTCGCTGTTCGTGCGCGAGCACCGCTCGCTGCGGCTGACGATCGCCGGCGAACAATACGCGGCACAGGTCCACCACCTGCTCACGCAATGCGCGGAAGCCACGCACGACGTGATGAAGCCATACGGCGATCTCGAACTGACGATCGCGTGCTCGTCCGGCGTCGCGGTGCTGTGGCTGACGCCGCGGCTGCCGCACTTTCGCGCCGCGTATCCGAACATCAAGCTGCGCCTGATCGTGCGCGATGCGCTCGCATCGATGTCGCCGGCGGAATTCGACGTCGGCGTCTACTACGTGCGTCAGCAGACGCCGGCCGAATACACCGCGCGCCGGCTGTTCGACGAGGAAGTGTTTCCCGTCTGCGCGCCGGGCTATCTGGCCGGCCGCACGCTGGACGCGGCCGATCTCGCGAACGAAACGCTGCTGCGCCTCGAGGACGGCCAGCGCCAATGGATGTCGTGGTCCGAATGGTTCGACATGAACGACGTCGACCGGCAGAAGGCGCAACCGCAGGACATCACGATCAACTCCTATCCGCAGATCGTGCAGATGACAATTCTCGGCCAGGGCGTGTCGCTCGGCTGGCGCTACATGATCGACGCATGCATCGAAGCGGGCCTGCTCGTGCGCGTGACGGAAGCGTCCGCGAGCCATGGCGGCGGCTATTACGTGATCTCGCCGAACGACCGCGTGCAGAACCAGGCCGCCCGCCTGTTCACGCGCTGGCTGTTCGAACAGGCGGAGCAGCAGACCGCGCCCTGACGCTCCGGGCGCGATGCATGCGTACAGCGCATGCGTGCATGCGAATCTTTCGTTTCAGAAAAAAATCCGGCTGTCCGTAGCATGGGATTCACGCGGGGCAGTCGTCCCGGCTTCTGACAAAGGAAAAGACCATGCAAGGAACGCTTTCCCCGCGCGCCGCGCCTGCCGTCGATGCGGCCGTGCAGCAACGCCGCCGCGCCATCGTCGCGACCGTGATCGGCAACGGCCTCGAATGGTTCGACTTCACCGTCTACAGCTTCTTCGCGGTGATCATCGCGAAGCTGTTCTTCCCGACCGGCAACGAACTGACGTCCGTGCTGCTGACCGTCGCGACGTTCGGCGTCGGCTTCTTCATGCGGCCGGTGGGCGGGATCGTCCTCGGCGTGTATGCGGACAAGGTCGGACGCAAGGCCGCGCTGTCGCTCACGATCCTGCTGATGGCGGCCGGCACGGCGCTCATCGGGATCGCGCCGACCTACGAGCAGGCCGGCATCGCCGCGCCGCTCCTGATCGTCGTCGCGCGGCTGCTGCAAGGTTTCTCGGCCGGCGGCGAGATGGGCGGCGCCACCGCGTTCCTTACCGAATACGCGCCGCCGGAGAAGCGCGCGTATTACTCCAGCTGGATCCAGTCGAGCATCGGCTTCGCGGTGCTGCTCGGCGCGGCGACCGGCACGTTCGTCACGACATCGCTCGACACGCAGGCACTGCACAGCTGGGGCTGGCGGTTGCCGTTCCTGCTCGGAATCATCGTCGGGCCGGTCGGTTACTTCATCCGCAGCCACATCGACGAGACGCCCGCGTTCAGCGCCGTCGAATCGCAGGTGAAGGAAAGCTCGCCGCTGAAGGAGGTGCTGTCCACCTACCCGCGCGAGACGTTCGCGAGTTTCTCGATGGTCATCCTGTGGACCGTCTGCACCTACGTGCTGCTGTTCTACATGCCGACCTATTCCGTGCGCACGCTGCATCTGCCGCAATCGACCGGCTTCGCGGCCGGCATGATCGGCGGGCTGATGATCATGTGCTGCTCGCCGATCGTCGGCCGGCTCGCCGATGTGTGGGGACGGCGCGTGTTCCTGTCCGGCTCGGCGCTCGCGATCCTCGTGCTCGCGTGGCCGATGTTCGCGTGGATCAACCATGCGCCCGGGTTCGCGTCGCTGATCGTGTTCCAGGCCGTGTTCGGCGTGCTGATCGCGACCTATACGGGGCCGATCCTCGCGGCGTTCGCTGAGCTGTTTCCGACCAAGGTGCTGTCGACCGGGCTCTCCGTTGCGTACAACTTCGCGGTGACGATCTTCGGCGGGTTCGCGCCGTTCCTGATCACGTGGCTCATCGCCCGCACGGGCAGCAACATGGCGCCGGCGTTCTACGTGATGCTCGCGGCGGCCGTCAGTTTCGTCGGCACGCGCTTCGTGAAGGATGCGAAGCGTGCGGCCTCCACGACTCGATAAGGATTTTTCCATATGACCATTACCGTGCTGCAAGGCGGCGACGTGCTCGACCTCGAACGAGGCGTGTTGCTCGAACATCATCATGTCGTGATCGAAGGCGAACGGATCGTCGAAGTCACCGATCGGCCGGTGGATTTGCCGAATGCGCAGGTGATCGACGTGCGCGGCAAAACCGTGATGCCGGGGTTCATCGATTGCCATGTGCATGTGCTGGCTTCGAATGCGAATCTTGGCGCGAATGCGACGCAGCCGAATATTCTTGCGGCGATCCGGTCGCTGCCGATTCTCGATGCGATGTTGTCGCGCGGGTTTACCAGCGTGCGGGATGCCGGGGGCGCGGACTGGAGTTTGATGCAGGCGGTCGAGACGGAGCTGATTCCGGGGCCGCGGATTTTTCCGTCGGGGAAGGCGTTGTCGCAGACCGGCGGGCATGGGGATTTTCGGCCTCGGGGGGATTTGCTGGAGCCCTGCTCCTGCTGTTTCAGGACGGGGGCGATTGCGCGGGTCGTCGATGGGGTTGAAGGTGTACGGCTTGCCGTGCGTGAGGAGATTCAGAAAGGCGCGACGCAGATCAAGATCATGGCGTCAGGCGGCGTGGCTTCGCCGACCGATCCGATTGCGAACACACAGTATTCGGAGGACGAGATTCGGGCGATCGTCGACGAGGCCGAGGCCGCGAATACGTATGTGATGGCGCATGCCTATACGGGGCGAGCGATTGCGCGGGCCGTGCGATGCGGCGTGCGGACGATCGAACATGGGAATCTCGTCGATGAAGCGGCCGCGAAGATCATGCATGAGCATGGGGCGTTCGTGGTGCCGACGCTCGTCACTTATGACGCACTGGCCAAACATGGGGCGGAGTTCGGGATGCCGGCGGATTCCATCGCGAAGGTGGCTTCCGTCCAGCAGAAGGGACGCGAGTCGCTTGAGATTTATGCGAAGGCCGGCGTGAAGATGGGGTTCGGGTCGGACCTGCTTGGCGAGATGCATGCGTTTCAGTCTGGGGAGTTTCGGATTCGCGCGGAAGTGCTCGGGAATCTGGAAGCGCTCAGGTCGGCGACGACGGTGGCGGCGGAGATTGTGAATATGCAGGGGCAGCTTGGGGTGGTTGCCGTGGGGGCGATCGCCGACCTCGTCGTGCTGGATGGGAATCCGCTTGAGGATATTGGGGTCGTGGCTGATGAAGGCGCGCGGGTCGAGTATGTGTTGCAGCGGGGGGCGGTTGTGAAGCGGCGTGCCGGCGGGCGTTGATGTGAATTCATGCCGCGACTTCGGCAGGCGCGGTGCTGCCTCACGGACCACGCGGTCGTGACAGTTATCGAAGACGGCAGTGGGTGTGAGTCACGGCGTTTGCGGCAATGGCCGGGCGGCGTCGCCCCGGCCGTCAGTCGTGTTCATGCGACGCCTGCCTTCCATTCGCCAGAGCCGCATCAAACGGCCCGTGCAGGTGTTATAGCGGCGACGGCCCCCGGCCAGGTTCGTGGTATGGCTGCTCTTGGAGTGCCGGCGCCAGCCATTGTCGACGCCTTATCTGCGTTGCCAGCAAACTCAAAGGCCGGTGGCCCCCTCGGCGCGATCAACACGGTTAGGCGCTACGCTCCTTGCCCTTTGTGTTTCGACTTCCGCCAGAATTCGCTTGCCTACCGCGCCGTAAAAGCGCAGCCCAGTAGAACAACCACGGACACGTAACGTGACCGTGCGTAAAAGGAATATCTTTCTTTGAGATGCGCTGATTGCATCCCAGGGTATGGAAATCGCGGGAAGTCGCAAGTTCAAGGGAAAGCCGGGGCGTATCCACAAGTGTTGAGGATAGAGTTCAACGGCCACGGTGAAGCTCGTCCATTTTGCTCGGCATGAAGCCCAGCGATAGGAGCCATTGGAGACTGGCCTCTCGTTCGGGGCATCCCGCCTCGTCTTGTACCGCTCAAGATCCTTCCAGCCGGACAGCCACCGCACTACCTGGAGCCCGGAACCAAAGAAAACAATTACGACAAAGAAAAATCGGACGGTATCGAGCATATTCCGTGGCGTTAGGACGCACCCGCCATGAATCGCTTCGTCGGGTGCAGGTTGCCGACCACTCGTGCAGTGTGGGGACGAAGACTCGTTCGGGCAAGAGGCACCCTTTCTTACCGGGAATTCCCGGGCCCACTAATCGTGATCGCCCGCTTTGCGGATCAAGGATACCTAAATCTTGATAGCGCCGAAGGACCAGAACGGTTCGAACGCGGGCAGTCATGGTCGGCTGCTTTCGACCCACTACGGTCAAAGGATCTTCTCCAAAGCGGTCAGCCAGTCGAATCGAGGTTTCGCGAACTGGGGCACCCCAAAGCGGCCGGTGGCGATCTCACACAACGGACCATAGTCGGTCGCCCACACCATGGTCGCCGCCTAGACTGTCGCCTCGGGTGTTACTGACCGGCCGCCTTCGCGACTTCAGCGTTGCGACGTTGATCCGGAGAGAAGTCATGCCACCATAGCTTGGTCAAAGTTGGGTCGTACACCCATGGATGGTCAAGCACCTCATATGATTTTAGGCGGCGACCCCGCAGAAAGATCTTCTGCTCTTCATTGGGAACGTTCGGAGGCCAGTAGACGCCAAAGTGCTGTAGATTCATGTGCTCATAGACTTTGGCGACTTGAGGCGCTCCGCCGATATCTCTGAACTTCTCGGATGAGAGTACTTCGAAGAACGCCACCGCCGGTGTCATATCGAGTCTTGGGCGTTTCACCCTGCTTTGCTTGAGAATTTCGGAAATCCGCCGGACGGTCGCTTTGACAGGTTCCGTGTCTCCTACGTACGCGATCGACTCTCTGCCGTAAGACTTGGGGTGAGTCGATACAAACTCATTGCGTTTTGACTGGAACTCAATCCGCCGCACAAAGAAATCCTTCCTGCGCGCTGAATAGCCCGCAAAGACAAACGAGCACTCCGGGACTGCCATGGAAGGATTGGCGGGATCTGTTACGAAGGAGAGTGAGTCATTCAGCATCTGGAGGATCCGATCGCAGAGGTCCGCCACATCTACAACTCGATCCCGCAAGTTGACGAACGATTCTACGTAAGAGGAAATCTGGGCAATTAATGGGTACGTCCAGGATGTGTCTCCAGCGAACGCAATGACAGCGTCACTCCGGCCAATACCAAATATCTTGGGACCATAGTCCCAGAGCTTTCCACCGCTAAGTCTGCTGTCAGACAGCATCCACAGTTCACGACCAGTCCCGGTCGTTCTAGTCCAAGCGACTACGAGTGTCATGGGCGATTCCAATCAGGAGGATCAATTACACGATAACAACAGCGCTGACCTAAGTCAGCTCTTCGCTGCAAAGCAGACGTTAACAATCAATGTCCGAATGGCTGAGACGGGTCTGCTACCCACACTGGACGACGACCTCGAGCGGCCGCCGATGGTCGAACGCGGCCGGCCGCCGCCCTGTGACGCGCGACCGGCGCAGATCGACCCAGTTCGGCCATTGGATGCAAATCCCATCAGTGTCGGCTCTTGCTGATTTACCTGCCGAGGCCTGTTGTCGTTAGAAGCGAACCATATCAAAAGACGAAAAAGCACGGCAAAGTGAAGACGCGAACTAAGCAGTAAGGATCTTCGTGATGACGTCGTGCATACCTGGCGGCTGGAATCCAGCATCTCTCATGCTTGCAATTATGAGATTTCGCAGAGTTTCGTACTTCGCGGCGCCGTCCAACTGCTCTGCAAACCGCCGCAGCACGCTCCTTCCCATAAACTTCTTTCTCCACGTGTCCGCAGCAAGAGCTTTTTCAAACTCTAACTTGAGATTCGCCTCCATAACAGATAACTTGTCGACTGTGCAGTCCTCGGCAGCTATCTTGCAAAGTCGATCCTTGGAACGCGCAATAGCGGCCTCCAACAGCGGAGCAATCTCGGTATTGCGCGGGTCAGTCGAAAGGTCAATCGAACCGACGAGCCTCTTATTGATCTCCGACGCCATTCGGTGCCGAATAAGATCGGCCAACGAGTCCTGTGCGCAGGTGCGTAGGCAGACATAAACATCCTCTTCTGATTGAAATTTGCTTACGCCAAGATCCCTAACGACTTTTAAGATAAATTTAGCCTCAATGAGATAATTTTCAATGTGGTAAACATCCCATGCAAAGCTTTGCGCCGACGCACCTGAAGCTTCCGCTGCATTATCAGAATCGACAATGGAAAAAATCTTCATTGGAATTTGCCCCTTTTCAAGGGCGGCATCCAGAATTCCGTGAAGTCCACGAACGCGCTGCTTGCTTCCCGCGGAAATGGTATTAACAGCCTGTTGAAACAAAGGAAAGAGTGAATTCGTCATCCGTTGGTCAAACTCAGAATTCTCTCCCTCAAATATAACCAGTTTTGCGTTTGGCCTATAAGCAGCGAGATCTCCAACCAGATCGATAACCGCACGCTCCAAGCCTTCCTTGGCAAGAAGGGGCGTCAATTGTTCGTCGCCGCCGACAGTGGCGCCTTGCATATGAAATACCGAGTAACCTTCGTGACCAACAGCTTCTCTAAGCAATGCATCCGAATGAGTGATTAGCCATATCTGATTATCGAGGGCGCAACCTAAGTGTCGATGATAGAAATGAGGTAGCCCCTTTATCAAACGCGGATTCAAATGAAGCTCTGGTTCATCAAGCAGAATCACAGAGAAGCGAGGTGCCGAGTTTCGAAGTCTCAAATAACCGTAGAGAACCTCCTTTTCACCTGCACTTAACTCGTTGAGGTCGTGTGTCGCCCCGTCTGCGGTTCGAACTGGAAAAGCGAGGGTACCGTCTGGGGTAGGCTGAGGCCCTAGGAACTCCTTTTCCGGAAAGAATGTTCGGAACAGTTCCTTCAGCGTATTTGACAGAGACTCCCCCTCTCCAGCCTTATTTCCCGCTTCGTTGGCGAGAACCTCTTTGATGTATGAGGCGGCCATTTCCGATTTAACGTTGGCGTACTTGTTTATGTAGTTGTATAGCGCATGTTGGCTCTTTTGTTGCTCTATAGCGTCAAGATTTAGATTAATTCCCTGCAGAGTTTCACGGCCATACATTCGATGAGGACCGTGATAATCGATTACCCCAAGAAAACTCGGCCGAAATGTGCCGAAGATGATCTCCAATATCTTGCTTGGGCGCACATGAGGAGGTTGCCCAATGGGAAGAACAAATTCACCAATGATTCGACCACTTTTCAATTCTTCAACCAATGCGGCGACCTGTAGCTCGGTTTGCTCTCTTATTTCGTGTTCGTGATCACGCAGGTGAGCCGCCAAGGATACAGCGCGGAAAGACGACCACGCGTAGAGTTCGGGATAGCGGGATCGCCATATCGACTGCCGCACAAGGTCCTCGCAATTCGCCGTGATGTAGGCTCGCTCATCAGAGTGAATGGTGAATTCGCAGGTGATTCTTAATTCAGCATCGGGCGTATTCAGAAGATTCACCAAATCATTTCGATTGGAGAAATTAATTTGAAATTCGCCCATCCATTGGTGCCACTCATTCTGCTGGTAGCCACCATAGACCGATTTAAGTAGCCGGATTGCATCTAAAACACAGGACTTGCCGGAACCGTTTTGACCGGCTATCACCACCATGTTTCCGAGGTCACGGATGACGGCAGATCGAATGCCACGGAAGTTTCGAATATTCAGAGCTTCAATTTTCATTGGATTCACCCCCTACAGTGACGCAATTGTGCGGCGCAACAATGATTCAATATTCATTCTACGCTTTACGCCTATTTCCTGTCGTGCTTGATGGGGTCTCGCCGCGCCTCAATGATCTCCTCTGCTATGCCGGTCACCGATGGCGCTTGTTGCCGGACCCATATCGGTCCAATCGCAGGATGAAGCGGACGTTCAAATTGTGCCTCGGCCCGAAAGGCGAGCGACCGCAATTAGCCGAACGCAGACAATGCGTCCGACAATCCGGTACCAAAACTGTGCTTCCTATTGAACAATGTCACTCAAGATAAGAATCCGGCGGCGACTTTCGCCACCATCGCAGCAATGACAGTGACAAACACCACCACATCCACCTCAGCCCTTCGATCTGGAAATGCGTTTCATTTCCCTAATCGCCACAAATCCGGCACCCACAAGCAAAACGGCTGCCGCAGCCTCACGGCAGCCGTCCTCAGAAACGTCCCAACCCCAAACCACCCCTTACGCATCCACCTTAAAAGCCGAAACCAACTTGGTCAATTCCGCCGCCTGCTGCTTCAAACTCTCCGCCGCTGCCGCGCTTTCCTCGACCAAAGCCGCATTCTGCTGCGTCATCTCATCGAGCGACTGCACCGCATCCCCGATCTGATCGATCCCGGCGCTCTGCTCCAGGCTGGCCTCGGCAATCTCGCTCATCATCGCGCTCACGCCTTGAACCTGCGAGACAACGTCGCTCATCACCTTCCCCGCCTCGCTCACCAGCCGCGACCCGGTATTCACCGTCCCCGCGCTATGCTCGATCAGCGCCTTGATCTCCTTCGCCGCCTGCGCACTGCGCTGCGCCAGATTCCGCACCTCCGAAGCAACAACAGCAAACCCGCGCCCCTGCTCCCCCGCCCGAGCCGCCTCCACCGCGGCATTCAGCGCCAGAATATTCGTCTGAAACGAAATACTGTCGATCATCACGATGATCTCGGAGATACGCTGCGACGCGTTGCTGATCTGCTCCATCGTCGTCACGACCTCGCCCACCACCTGCCCGCCACGCGCCGCCGTATCCGATGCGCCGTTGATCATCTTCGCGGCCGTCGTCGCCGTCTCGGTGTTGTTGCGCACCACGGCCGTGATCTCTTCCATCGACGAAGCCGTCCGCTCCAGGTTGCTCGACTGCCCTTCGGTACGCTCGCTCAGATCCGCATTCCCCGAAGCAATCTGCGCCGACCCGGTCGCAATCGACGCCGACGCCGCGCGAATCCGGTGCACGAGCGTCGACAGCGATGACACGAACCGGTTGAACGCATCCGACAACTGCCCGATCTCGTCCTGGCTCTCGACCGTCATCCGGCGCGTCAAATCGCCCTGACCACTGGCGATCTCCGACAGCAGCGTCGCCGCCCGACGAATCGGCGCGGCAATCGCACGGCCCACCAGCCAGATCACCAGCAGCGCAACCGCGAGGCCCACCACCGCCGCAACCAGCGCCGCGCTGCGAATGGCGCGCGTCACCGGCCCGAGCAATTCAGCCTGCGGTACTTCGACGACCACATACGCATTCAGCTCCGGAATGAACGACGTCGCGATGAAGCGCGCGCCGCCGTCGCCGTCGTAACTGAGGTACGCGTACGGTTTGCCGGCGAGCAGCGTCGACGACGCATCGCCCGGCAGCCCTGGCTGATCCTTCAGGAAATGCTTGCCGTCGATCAGCGACGTATCGCGATGCATCATGAACGCGCCGTCGGGACGCACGAGATACGCGAACCCGGTCTGGCCGATCCGGTAGGCCGAGATGCCCTTCGCAAGCGCATCCACGGACAAGCTCATGCTCGCCGCGCCGATCGGCGCGCCGTCGAGTTCCACGCGGCTGTTGATGAACATCATGTAGCCGCCGACGGTCACCTCGCGATCCATGTTCACGTCAAATGCCTTGCCCGACGACAGGAAACGCGTCAGCCACTGATCCTTGTCGGTCACCTTCCGCTGCAGGCCGGCTTCGTTGTAGTAGTTGCCGCTCTTCACCGACACCCACTGCACGGACGCGGCCTTCTGCTCGTCCTTCACGTTCTTCGCGAGCTGGATCCAGTTGCGCGTGCCGGCGTCGGGTTCGCCGTCGGCTTCCCATTGCAGCAGGAACGCATCGCGCGCGAGAATGCGCGACGCGGCGATCGGGCCGGCCATCTGGCGCTGCACGTCGGCACGAATGCCGTTCACGGCGGTCGGCAACTCTTCACGGACGACGCGATCGCGCACCGCGTTGCCGATCAGACGAACGCTGAGCCCGCTCGAAATCGCGACAAACACGAGCAGGCAACTCGTCATGCTGAGAATCAGCTTGTTCTGAATGGAAAGCTTGCGCCAGAAGTGCATGGGGAACCCTCGGTAACCGCTCGGTCTGAGCCAGTTTGGGTTATCGGCATGCACGCGCGGAATCGCATCGCTGATTTCAGATATCGACCATGCGAGATTCGTTATGTTGATGACGGGCGGACATAAGCGTCGACCCATACGCAAGGATCGGATCAGTACGCAACGAAAATCGTGACGCGCCGATTCCTTGCCCTTGATGCGGCGTCGTCCCCCACAACGAGCGGCTGCGTATCGCCCCGCCCGATCGCCGCCAGCCGATGCGGCGCCACACCGCGCTCCGTCAGGTAGCGCACCACACTCCCCGCACGCGCCGACGATAGCTCCCAGTTCGATTCGTATTTCGCGTTGGCAATCGGCACATTGTCCGTGTGGCCTTCGACGAGGATGTCGCCGGTTGCGTGCGCGCTCAGTGCCTGCGCGATCTGGTTCAGCACCGGCGACGAATCGGGCAGCAGGCGCGCATCGCCGACATTGAACAGGATCTTCGCATCGATGCCGATCTCGACGCCGTGCGGCGCCTTCACCAGCGAGATCCGGCCATTCGACTTCAACGAATCGAGCAGCGCGAGCCACGGCGGTGGCGCACGGTCGGGTTTCACGGTGTCGGCAGCACTGGCAGCGCTTCCGGCCTGCCGCGCTAGCGTCTGGAAGCGCGCATCGAGCGCGTTGTATTTCGCGAGCTGCAGCACATACAGCGCGAGAAACAGCACCATCAGCGTCGTGATGAGATCCGCGTACGAAATCAGCCAGCGTCCGGATTGCGCGCCTTCGAGTTCGTCATCGTCGCGATCGGCCGCGGATGCGCCGTCAGTTCGAGCTGTCATGCGGTCGAGAATCCCGGTTCGTCATATAGCGCTGGCACCTGAACGCGCACACATCCATCAAGCAAGCGATTCCGCCGCCCGCCCGCGCACATCGCCGGTCAGGCGCGTTTCGATAGTGTGCGGCGACTCCCTGCGCGAAATCGCGAGCAAGCCGTCGAGATACAGCTTGCGGAACCGCATCTCGCTGTCGATCTGCGCGCGCAGCTTGCCGTACAGCGGCAGAAACACGAGGTTTGCAAACGCGAGCCCGTAGAGCGTCGCGACGAACGCCACCGCGATGCCCGGCCCAAGCTGCGCGGGTTCGAGAATATGGCTCGTCACCTGCACGAGCCCGAGCACCGAGCCGAGAATGCCGAACGTCGGCGCATAGCCGCCGGCCTGCTGCCACACGCGCACGGCGGCGAGGCGGCTGCGCTCGTACGCATCGAGTTCGCGCTGCAACGCATCCTCGAGCACGGCGGTCGACACGCCGTTCGCCAGCAGTTCCAGCCCGCGGCGCGCGAACGGATGAATGCCGCTTACGTCCATCGATTCGAACGCGAGCAGCCCGTCGAGCTTCGCGCGGTCGCCCCATTCGAGCAGGTCGGACAGGTTCTTGCGATCGACCTCGCGCGCGCGCACGAACGCGAGCCGCAGCTGCTTCACCGCATCGAAGAAGCGTGCCCACGTGTTCTGGATCATCACCGCGCCGAGCGTGCCGCCGAGCACGATCACGAGCGCCTCGAACTGAAACAGCATCGAGAAATGACCGCCTTCCAGCGCGAAACCGAACACGATCGCCGCGCCGCCGAGCACCACACCGGCCAGGGTCAACAGATCCATACGCCTCCCCGTCTCATGCATCCGACGACGACGTGGACGCCACCGGCGCCACGCCCGCCGCAGGCGCCTTCGCCGCACGCACGGCATCCAGCACGCGCTGCTCGATTTCCTCGACCTCGATCGGGTCGAGCTTGATCTCGCGGCGCATCACCCATGACACCTCGTTGCGCCGCGCCTCGGTCATCACGGAAAACAGCTTGTCGGCCACCGCGCGATCGTCGAGGTTCGCGATCAGCTTCGCGAGATCGTACGTGTCGAACGCGCTGATCACGTCGAACAACGTGCGCTGGTCGACCCACACGAGATCCTCCAGCGCGCGCACGTCGCCGCCGCGCCGCGCGTTGCGCCGCGAGAAGTACGCAACGCCCTTCTGCTCGACGTAACTGAGCACCTTCGATTTGCGGAACGCGAACACTTCGTCGGCGATCTCGCCGTTCGACAGCTTGTTGAGCAGCAGCGTCTTGTCGACGCCGATCAGCGATTCGAGATCGGCCAGTTCGATGAGTTCGAGTTCGCTGTTGATCGACAGGTCGAGATCGTGATCGGCGACCTGCTGCGCGCGATCGATGATGCGCGCGGCGTCGAACGTGACGACCTGACGCGCGTCCGACGAAGCCGCGTAGTCGACGGCACCGCCGGCACCGTCGGATTGCGCGGCTTCGATCGTGACGAGATTGAGTTTCTCCATGCGGCGCAGCATCGCGAGCACGTGCGGGCGCGAGTGGCCGGCAATCGCGCGGCATTTGCGGATCACCTCGGCGAGCGGCACGGAAGCTTCGGCGGCATGCGCCTGCATCGGCCGGCGCGCCCATGTATCGCCCGCGTCGCGCGTGTCGGCGCCCGCCATCAGCGACAGCACGTGCGCATACGACAGCACGCCCGGCATGAAGTCGGCATGCGTGTAAGTCGCAAGCTGGTCGTCCTTGCGCTTCACGCGGCGGATCATGGTTCGCACGATATGGCGCAGCAGCGCGGACACGCGCTCGATTTCATCGTCAAGCATGCCGGCCGGCACGACCGTGAGCTGACAGAACGACAGCGCCTTCGCGGTATGCGCGCGCGGCTCGGCCGCGAGCAGCGCCGATTCGCCGAAGAACTCGCCGCGGCCGAGCGTCGCGACGATCACGCGCTTGTCGTCGCAGCGCGTGGACAGCTCGACCTTGCCGTCGGTAATGAGGAAGATGACGGGCTCGCCGGCGAAGCCCTCGGAATAAATGATTTCTCCGGGCGCCGCCGTACGCGTCCACGATTGCTGACGATTCAAGTCGATTCCCCTGCTGCGCTGGTTGTTGCGGACTGCGCGTCGCCCGTCGAAAGCGCGCGATCGCGAGTCGTCCCCGTGACTCGTTTACGTCATTGGGCTCAACATCCTTTAGGGAATTCGTCCTCGTTTCCGACCGAAATCAAGGTAAAACGTTTGCGAGTGGCGCAAGCGCGTCGAATGTTCGTTTCGCCGCTTGCGCGTGTAGTGAAATTGAAAGCGTACGGCGGCCGTGTGCGTCAGAACTCCATGTCGAGTTCGTCGATGTCTTCATGCTCGGCCTTCGCCGCATCGATCCATTCCGCGACGAACGGCTGCGCGAGCACGCGCATGCAGTATTCGGCGATGTCCGGCTCGAGCTTGACGTCGTAGGTCAGGAAGCGCGTGACGACCGGCGCGTACATCGCATCGGCGATCCCGATCTGCGCGCCGAACAGCCAGGGGCCCCCGTACGCGGCGAGGCACTCGCGCCAGATCGTGACGATCCGCTCGATATCGTGCTGCGCGCGTGACCAGATCCGGAAGCCGGGAAAATGCGCGCGCAGGTTCATCGGCAGCGCGGAGCGCAACGCGCTGAAGCCGGAATGCATCTCACCGCAGATCGAGCGGCAATGCGCGCGCGCATGCCGGTCGTCGGGCAGCAGCCGCGCCTGCGGCCGGATCTCGTTCAGGTACTCGGCGATCGCGAGCGTATCCCATACCTTGCTGCCGTCGTGCGTCAGGCACGGCACGAGGATCGACGGCGACAGCAACAGCAGTTCCGCGCGCGACGCCGCATCGATCGGCACACTGACCGTCTCGAACGCGAGGCCGCTCAGCTTCGCGAGCAGCCAGCCGCGCATCGACCACGACGAGTAATTGCGGCTGCTGATGGTCAGCGTCGTCAGTCCGGTGGATTCCATGTTGCTCCCTGCTGGTTGCCGTTCGTGCCCCTGCACCGAAACGGATGCATCACGCCGTGATCCGCACCACGCCTGTGCGACCCATTCGCCGAACTGGCGCAGCGCCGCACGGTGTCGCGACACGCATCGCACGCCGGAGCGGTGCGGCCACGCATCGACCGCACCTGCCCGTCGTCTTGCGCCGCCCGCGCCGCCGCGTTTCCGAACCGCGTGCAACGCGCGTGCCAGCCGCATGCTGGCACACGGCTTGCCTCGTTCCTTGCAACGCGGCGCAACGAGCGACGGCCATGAACCTGCTTGCCTATCCGTTTTACCAATGGTCTGCCGAATGCGTGCGCCCGGCGCGCGCATGGGCGGCCGCCACCCGTGCGACGATGTCGCTGTGGCCGCCCTCGACGTCGACGCCGACCGGCCGCATGCTCGACGCGCTGTGCGAACTGCTCGAATGCTGCGCATTCTCGCACCGGCGTCCGCCGTTCGGAATCGAATCGATCGCCGTCGACGGCGACACGGTGCCGATCGTCGAGGAAGCGGCGGCCGTCACGCCCTTCGCGACGCTGCTGCACTTCCGCAAGGCGCGGCCCGTCGCACGCCAGCCGCGCGTGCTGATCGTCGCGCCGATGTCCGGACACTTCGCGACGCTGTTGCGCGGCACCGTGCAGACGATGCTGGCCGATCACGACGTGTACATCACCGACTGGCACAACCCGCGCGACATCCCGCTGACGGCCGGGCGCTTCGGCTTCGACGAATACGTGGCGCACGTGATCGACTTCATCCGCCAGATCGGCCCGGACGCGCACGTGCTCGCGATCTGCCAGCCGACGGTCGCCGCGCTCGCGGCGGTTTCGCTGATGGCAGCCGGCGGCGATCCGGCGCAGCCCGCGAGCCTGACGCTGATGGCCGGCCCGATCGACTGCCGCGTGAATCCGACGAAGGTCAACGCGCTCGCGACGAGCCAGCCGATCGAATGGTTCGCGCGCAACCTGATCAGCGTCGTGCCGGCGGGCTTCGTCGGCGCGCAGCGGTGCGTGTATCCGGGCTTCGTGCAGGTCGGCGCGTTCATGTCGATGAACCCGGACCGGCACGCGGCGTCGTTCGCCGATCTGTACTACCAGCGCGCGAAAGGCGACCCGGCGAAAGCCGACACGCTGCGGCATTTCTACGACGAATATTTCGCGACGGCCGACCTCACCGCGGAGTTCTATCTGGAAACGGTCGAGAAGGTGTTCCAGCAATACGCGCTCGCGCGCGGGGAGCTGACGGTCGGCGACCGGCTCGTCGAACCGGCGGCGATTCATCGCACCGCGCTGTTGACGGTCGAAGGCGAGAAGGACGATATCTGCGCGGTGGGCCAGACGGTGGCCGCGCAGGAACTGTGTTCGGGGTTACCGTCGTATCTGAAGACGCACCACGTTCAGACGGGTGTGGGGCACTACGGCGTGTTCAACGGCAGCCGGTGGGAAACGCAGATCTATCCGATCGTGCGGGCGACGATCCATGACAACGAGCCGTACGATCGCACCGCGAATGCGGAAGGCGACCCAAGCGGCACCCACTACGTCACGCTGCGCGCCCTGCTCGATGCGCGCGCAACCGGGAGCGACGCAACGACGGAAACACGATCGCATCACGCGCACTGAGCGTGCGCGTCGCCGCAAACGAATCGCCCCGCCGAAGAGGCGGGGCGACGTTTGCTGCGGCGTTCGGACGACGCGCGAGCGAAGGCACTCGCGCGCCGGCACCGCGCGTTACGAGCAGGCCTTTCCGTGCGACGCGTGGTAGCCCTTCGCCTTCGCGTCGGCTTCCGACATGTAGCTGCCGTGCTTCGTCTTGCCGTAGTACTTGTCGGTCGAGCAGTGGTAGACCTTCGTGCTGTCGTTCGCCCACACCTTGCCCGCACCGCCGCCCGGCGCGGCTGCCGTCGTCGCGGCGGCGCTCTTCGCGGGTGCCGTGCCCGATGCCGGCGCGGCGGACGCCGCCGTGGCCGGCGCCGCGGCCGGTGCGCTCGCTGCAGCGGCGGCCGATGCGCCGTACCACGTCTTCACACCCTTGTGGCCCGCACAGGCGCCCTTCTTCGATGCGCCCGAGTAGAACGAGCCGTCCTTGCACAGCCCGGTCGTGCCGGCCGGCGCGCTGGCCGGAACCTGCGCGAACGCACCGATCGACACACCCATGCCGGCGACCAGCGCGGCGATCAACATCGTTTTTTTCATGGTCCTCTCCTGATTTGCCTGAATGATGAAAACGTCCCGGGCATCCCCGGGCAAAGCCACGGTTACCGCACCCAGCGGCACACGCGATGGTGGTGATGATCGAAATGGCACACACGGTGCGAATGCGCTTCGGCCAGTGCCGGCACGAGCACGGCGCAAGCCAGTGCGGTTGCCGTCAGGATCTTCGCGATGCGGTTCATGGTGAAACTCTCCCGGATAAATCAGCCGGTGATCCGGCTGGTCACTCCTTAACGCCGGTCGTCGACCGGCCGTGCACCGCGCGGCCGCGCAATTGACGATCTTTGACATCGCGTCGCGAATCGGCGCTCGAAGCTGACGAATGTCTTTCTTTTCTTTCCGGATCTTCAGCGCCGCAACGGTTTGGAATTCGAAGCAACGTTCCGAAGCGGGAGGCGGGTCGCAGCAGTCCACAGCTCAATAAAAAACCGCCCGAAGGCGGTTGGTCTCGAGCATGCGCCCGGCGCGCGCCGGAAACCCGGCAAGCTATGCGCCCGCCTCGCCCCACGGCGTCGGCGCGGGTACCGCGCACGGCCCGTCGACGTCGATCGACTTGAAATCGGCGGGCCCGACGATCTCCAGGTACTCCATGTCCGGCGAATAGTCGAACAGGTAGTGGACGATCCCCGGCGCCTGGTGCACGCAGTCGCCGGCGGCTACCAGCGTTTCCTGTTCGCCATACATGAAGCGAGCCCAGCCCTTCAGCATGATCACGATATGGAACTCGGCCTCGTGACGGTGCCAGCCGGTGCCCGCCTCCGGTGCATGGTTTGCCCTGACGAGTTGCGCGACGACCTTGCCGTTCGTCGCGGCCGCAATGCCAAGATCGCGGTACAGGAAGAAGTCGCGCAGGCCCTCGCCTTGATAGGCGGTGTCCTGCGGCTTCACGTGGGAAAAAGCGGTGGTGGTCTGCTCGCTCATCGCTGTGCTCCTTCATCGAAAGGATCACGCGTGACAAGCATTTAGCGTTCCAGTTTGCAGCGGCGCGACGCCCGCGTGCGAAGCCCTGCCTGTCAGCAGCGTTTGCGCGATCATCGCCGCGCCGACATTCATGGCGCGTTTCTCAAACTGGGTTGCCGCCTGATCCGCAGGAATACCCGGCATGCAAAGCAGTCTTCGAGAAACCTGCTCTTAGCGTAGCCATTCACCCACCCGGGCGCGATTCGACGCGATCCATCGCGCGACACCCTTCTGCGGATCGGATTCACCGGCGGCACGGATATCGTTCATCAGCGAGCCGAGCGTCTGGTCGTCCATCTTCCATGCACCGAGCCAGCGCGCGACATCCGGACGTGTCTGACTGAAGCCGGCCTTCGCGATTGCATAGATCGCATCGGGTTGACCGAACACCTGCTTCGGGTCTTTCAGGTAGTGCATCGGATACTTCGCCCACACCCAATGCGGATTCCACAGCGTGACGACGATCGGCTGGCGACGCTTTGCCGCGCGATCCAGCGCGAGCAACATCGCAGCCTCCGATGACGGCAACACAGTCGCGTCGAGCGCATAAGCGGTGCGCGCCTCGCCCGTCAGTTTCATCAGGCCGCTGCCGGGTTCGATGCCGAAAATCGTCGGCTTGCCGTCGTGGCTGAACTGGGCGGCATGTGCGTTCAACTGGTCGATGCTGTCGATCGCGACGTAATCGGGCACCGCGAGGCCCAGCTGAGCGCGGGGAAACCACGGGCCGATCTTCTCGACGCGCGACTTGATCGCATCGTACGGCGGGCCGTCCGCGGATGGCAGCCAGACTTCGAACGTCAGATCGAGCTTGCCCTGCGCGACGCCGTTATAGATGATCGCCTTGTCGCCCGACTGCAGCGTGACGTCGTAGCCTTTTTCCGCAAGCAGCGCCTTCCACAGATTCGCGACCGCGATATTCTCGGCCCAGTTGTTCACTCCGATCACCACCGTTCCGTTGCCGGCGGCGTGCGCCGACGCCGAAACCGATAGCGCGAAGAAAAGCACGAACCGCCCGAGTACCGGGCGACGCATGGTGACAATAAACAGGCGGGCAAGCAACGACAGGATCATGAGAAGGGCTCCTATTGAATGGGGAAGGCACTGAGGCAAGGCATAACGCGGCCGATGGAACCGGGCGGGAGCGATCGCGCGGATACCGGCATCCGTGGCAACGGTCATCCGTTCGCTCACAGATATATTTATTGCGCCAATTTCGTTTTGACAGCGAGGAATTCCGATAGGGACCATCGGAGAGGCCGAACGATCGCGTCGTTGCGTTGGGCCCGGCTCCCGCGAGGCTACGGGATGCGATGCACGATCATTCAGGCCGGCGACGGCGCGCTCGCCGCGCGGCGGCGCTCCTCGACCATCGTCTCGATCAGCAGAGCCAGATCGTCGGCTGCAGGATTGCGACTGCCGGGTGAGCGCAGCAGCTCGAGATCTGCGGGCGGCAGCGCCGGCAAGCCGTCTTCCATGTCCAGCACGCGCCAGTTCGCGGGCAGCGTGCAGCGGTCGATGATCGTCACCGCCGCACCGTGATTGACGGCGACCTTGATGCCGGTCGGGCTCTGGCTCGTGTAGATCACGTGATAATGCCGCCCGAGTGCCGCCAGTGCCGCGAGTCCACGCTGACGGTAGCAGCATGTTTCCGGAAACAGCGCGAGCGGCACGGACGCGCCGCCCGGTAACACGAAATCGCGATGCGCGGCCCACACCACGTCCTCGCGGCCGAGATGACGCCCACCGCTTTGCGCGCCGTGCCTGACGACCAGTGCCAGATCGAGTTCGCCCGCCTGCAGGCGCTCGATCAGCTCCAGCGACATTCTGCAATCGATATGCGGGCGCGCATCCGGCCGCAGGCGATAGAACTTTTCGAGCAGATCGGGCAACCAGAGCTCCGCGTAATCCTCAGGCAAGCCGAAGCGAATCACGCCATGAGCGCTCGTGCGTTTAAGTGCCGCTATCGCTTCGTTCTGCACCTGAATGATGCGGCGCGCATGGATCAGGAAGTTTTCCCCGTCTCGCGACAATGCCAGACGGCGACTGTCGCGCAGAAACAGGTGCGTTTCCAGCCGCTCTTCGAGCGTACGGATGCGAAGGCTGATCGTCGATTGCGTCCGGTGCATCTGCCTGGCTGCGGCGGTCACGCCGCCGCTGTCGACCACCGTGATGAACGCGCGCACCAGTTCTCCGTCGAGCGAGCTGAGTTGAGACCAATCGGGTTCGCTGATGTCAGTCATCGAAATTACTCGTTATCCAAGGGAATTTGTCGATCGAATCATTGACGCATCGATAGGCCGATTGTTGTCGAAAACAATTCAGGCCACAAACGCCTCACCCCTCGAAACTGGAGCCAACCGTGCAAGCAAGCCCGCCTCTCGCCGACGCAGAATGTACTGATCTGAGCGACATCGTCGATACCGACCACTATCCGTTGCATGACCCCGGGCACGCCGGAATGCGCGATCTGCTCGCAACGTGCCGGGCCCAGCTGACCGCCAGCGGCAGCGCGGTGTTGCGCGGCTTCCTGCGCCCCGCCGCACTGGAACAGGCGCGCGTCGAAGGGCTCGGCTTCGCGAAAAAAACCTATTTCTCGAGCCGCAAGGTCAATGCGTATTTCACCGCCGACGATCCGTCGTTGCCCGCCACGGATCCGCGCCGCATCTTTATGGATCGCACGAGCGGCTTCGTCACGCGCGACGTGATCCCGGCCGATGCAATCGTTCACCGGATTTACGTGGCGCGTGCGATGAAGCAATTCGTCGCTGCATGTCTCGGCGAAACGCAGATCTGGGAATACGCGGACCCGTACGCCGGACTGGTTCAGAACGTCATGCCGCCCGGCACCGAACAGCCGTGGCACTACGACACCAACGAATTCATCGTGTCGATGATGACGCAGCAGCCCACGGCAGGCGGCGATTTCGAGTACTGCCCGAACATCCGGTCGCCCGAGGGTGAAAACTACGACGCGGTCGGCGCGGTGGTGCGCGGAGAGACGCGCACGCCGATCAGCGTGATTACGCTGCAGCCGGGCGATCTGCAACTGTTCAAGGGCCGTTTCTCGCTGCACCGCGTGACCCAGGTGCGCGGCGACATCGATCGTCACACTACGATCTTCGCCTATTCGAAGAAGCCCGGGGTGGTCGGCCGCCTCGAGCGAACCCGTCAGCTGTACGGCCGCGTATCCGAAATGCATCTGGAAGCCGAACAGACACTGGTCCGCGCGGACAACCTGGTCGACTGACGATGCGATTTCCCGATGGGTAGACCCATCCCATTACTTCGTTGTACTGACACTTATAACGTTACCCCTGACATCATGACGATGCTTCGACCGACTCACCGCCCGGAAGATTGCGAGCCTACCGCCGACGAAATCGCCCAGATCCAGCGCGACCGGCTTGCCGCGGTTCGCCGCGAACTGAAGAAACGCGACCTGACCGCCGCTATCCTGTTCGACCCTACCCACATGCGATACGCCACCGGCTCTCGCAACATGCAGGTGTATTCGATGCGCAATCCCGCACGCTATCTGTTCGTGCCGGCCGAGGGAAAAGTCGTGCTGTTCGAATACGCGGGATGCGAATTCCTGGCCGACGGACTCGATACCGTGGATGAAGTCCGCCCCGCGACCGCGATTTCGTACTACTTTTGTGACGACATGCTGCGTCAGATCACGGAGCGCTGGGCGGACGAGATTGACGATCTGGTTCGCTCGTGCGGTGGCGGCAAGCGGATCGCGATCGAAAGTGCGACATCGGCGGCCGCATTTGCGTTGCAAGCGCGCGGCTATGAGATTTCGGACGCCCAGGAGCCGCTCGAACGCGCCCGTGCAATCAAGGTGCCGAACGAGATCAAGATGATCCGCGCGTCACTGCGCGCGGCGGAAGCGGGTGTGCGCAAGCTCGAGGCCGCCCTCGTGCCCGGCATCAGCGAGAACGAGCTGTGGTCGTACCTGCATCAGCATGTGATCGAGACCGACGGTGACTATGTCGAGACCCGCTTGATAAGCTCGGGCCCGCGCACGAATCCATGGTTCCAGGAAAGCAGCCCACGCAAGATCCAGGCGGGAGAACTGGTCGGGCTCGATACCGACGTGGTGGGCCGCTTCGGCTACTACGCGGATTTCTCGCGCACTTTTCTTTGCGGCGACGGTCCCGCGTCCGCCGCGCAAAAGACGCTGTACCGCCTCGCCTATGAGCAGATCCACACGAACATGGAGAACGTAAGGGCCGGCACCACGTTCCAGGAATTCATCGCGAAGGCGTGGCAGATCCCGCAGCCGTATCGCGCACGCCGCTATTTCGCGCTGGCCCACGGCGTCGGGATGACAGGCGAATACCCGTATATCTGTCATCGCGAGGACAACGATGCAAAGGGCTACGACGGCGTGATCGAACCCGGCATGACGCTGTGCATCGAGAGCTACATCGGCCACGAGGACGGAGGCGAAGGCGTGAAGCTCGAGGAACAGGTCTACGTCCGCGACGACGGCCAGCTCGAACTGCTGTCCGACTACCCGTTCGAGCGCCGCCTGCTCGCCTGAACGCCGCGCGAGACCGATCCCACGGGGCCTTTATGAAGCCGTCTCCTACTTCAAGCGCCCCGACAGAAACTGCCCGAGCCGCTCGCTCTTCGGATTCACGAGAATCTCCTGCGGATCGCCTTCCTCCTCGATCTTCCCCTGATGCAGGAAGATCACGTGATTCGACACGTTGCGCGCGAAGCCCATCTCGTGCGTGACGACGACCATCGTGCGGCCTTCCTCGGCGAGCTTCTGCATCACCTTCAGCACTTCGCCCACCAGTTCGGGATCGAGCGCCGACGTCGGTTCGTCGAACAGCATCACCTCCGGCTCCATCGCGAGCGCACGCGCGATCGCGACGCGCTGCTGCTGGCCGCCCGACAGGTGCGACGGATACATGCCCTCGACGCGCGGCGCGAGCCCGACCTTCTCCAGATACGTGCGCGCGCGTGCGATCGCTTCGTCCTTGCCGATCCCGAGCACGGCCATCGGCGCCTCGATCACGTTCTCGAGCACCGTCATGTGCGCCCACAGGTTGAAGTGCTGGAACACCATCGACAGCTTCGTGCGCATCCGTTGCAGCTGCTTCTGGTCGGCCACGCGCAGCGCGCCGTTGCGGTCGCGGGTGGTCTGGATCGGCTCGCTGCCGATCGTGATCTGCCCCGAGCACGGCTGCTCGAGGAAGTTGATGCAGCGCAGGAACGTGCTCTTGCCGGAGCCGCTCGAACCGATGATGCTGATCACGTCGCCGGCCTTCGCCTTCATCGACACGCCCTTCAACACCTCGTTGTCGCCGAATTTCTTGTGCAGGTTGTCAACGGTAAGCTTGTACATGCTGGGTCCTTCGTTGCGAATCGTGCGGATGCGTTAATGGCTGCGCGGCGCGAGGTACGCGAGCCAGCGCGTCTCGAGCTTGCGGAACGCCCAGATGAGCGTGAACACGACGGCGGCGTACAGCACGGCAGCGATGCCGTAGGCCTGGAACGACATGTAAGTCGCCGAATTGACGTCGCGCGTGACCTTCAGGATGTCGGGCACGGTGGCGGTGAACGCGAGTGTCGTCGCGTGCAGCATCAGGATCACTTCGTTGCTGTAGCTCGGCAGCGAGCGGCGCAGCGCGGACGGCAGGATGATGCGCGTATACAGCTTGAAGCGCGACATCCCGTAGGCCATCCCGGCCTCGATCTCGCCGGCCGAGGTCGCCTTGATCGCGCCCGCGAAGATCTCCGTCGCATACGCGCATTCGTTCAGCACGAACGCGAGCAGCGTGCAGTTCATCGCGTTGCGGAAGAACGTGTCGAGCAGCACGTGGTCGTGCACGACCTGCAGGCTGTAGATGCCCGTGTAGCACATCAGCAACTGCACGTAGAGCGGCGTGCCGCGGAACACGTACGTGTAGAGCCAGACGGGGCCCGAGATCCAGCGGTTCGACGACGCACGCGCGATCGCGAGCGGCACGGCGAGCGCGAAACCGAGCGCGATCGACACGACCAGCAGCCACAGCGTGATCGCGAGGCCGCTGAAGCGGTAGCCGTCGGAATAGAGATAGCTTTGCCAGTACTGGCTGACGAGTTCGATCACAGTGCGAGCCTCCGGACACCGACGGAATAACGCTTCTCGAGGTGATGCAGCACGACGTTCGACACCGTCGTGATCGCGAGGTAGATCGCGCCCGCAGCCAGCGTGAAGAAGAAGAAATCGAGCGTGCTCTTGCCCGCGTCCTGTGACGCCTTCACGACGTCGGCCAGGCCGATGATCGACACGAGCGCGGTCGCCTTGACGAGCACCTGCCAGTTGTTGCCGATGCCGGGCAGCGCGAAGCGCATCATTTGCGGAAACAGGATGCGATGGAACACGCGCCAGCCGCTCATCCCGTACGCGAAGCCGGCTTCGAGCTGGCCGCGCGGCACCGCGAGGAACGCGCCGCGAAACGTCTCGGTGAAGTACGCGCCGTAGATGAAGCCGAGCGTGATGACGCCCGCCACGAACGGGTCGATGTCGATCTGGTCCCAGCCAAGCATGTCGGTGAAGTTGTTCAGCAGGATCTGGATCCCGTAGAACAGCAGTAGCATCAGCACGAGGTCCGGCACCGCGCGGATCAGCGTCGTGTAGAAGGTGCCGATCGACTTGAGCATGCGGTTCGTCGACAGTTTCGCGCTCGCGCCGATGAGGCCCAGCACGAGCGACGCGGCGAGCGACAGCACCGCGAGCTTCACGGTCTCGACCGTGCCGGCCCACAGCAGCGGGCCAAATCCTTGGAAGATCATATGTGGGGTCCAGAGCGAGGTGGCTGGATTGTCAATAGCCATTAGCCGTGCATCAAACGATATCTGCGCACAACCTGATGCACGCTGCTCATCAAGTCGGACGCATCGCGTGAAGCGGGTTGCACCCGGTCACTAACGCGGCGCGCCACAACCGATGCGCGCCGCATGGACGTTCAGCCGCCGTAGACGTCGAACGCGAAGTACTTCTTCTCGAGCTTCCTGTACGTGCCGTCCTTGATGATGTCGGCGATCGCATGGTCGATCTTCGCCTTCAGGTCGGCGTCGTCCTTGCGCAGGCCGATGCCGGCGCCGTTGCCGAGCGTCTTCGGATCGTCGATGTCCTTGCCGGCGAATGCGAAGTTCGCGCCGCGCGGCGTCTTCAGGAGGCCGATGTCCGCCTGCACCGCGTCCTGCAGCGCCGCGTCGAGACGGCCCGACATCAGGTCCTGGTACACGCCGTCCTGGTTCTGGTACGGCACGACCTGCACGCCCTTCGGTGCCCAGTAGGCCTTCGCATAGGTTTCCTGGATCGTGCCCTGCTCGACGCCGACCGACTTGCCCTTCAGCGATTCGGCCGTCGGCTGCAGATTCGCGCCCTTCCTCGCGACGAGGCGCGTCGGCGTGTTGAACAGCTTGTCGGAGAACGCGATCTGCTCGGCGCGCGCCGGCGTCATCGACATCGACGACAGCACGCCGTCGAATTTCTTCGCCTTCAGCGCCGGGATCATCCCGTCGAAGTCGTTCTCGATCCATACGCATTTCGCCTTCAGGCGGGCGCAGATCTCGTTGCCGAGATCGACGTCGAAGCCGACGACCTTGCCGCTTGCATCCTTCGATTCGAACGGCGGGTAGCTGGCGTCGACGCCGAACCGGATCGTCGACCAATCCTTGGCGTGAGCACCGACCGCGATGCAGGCAAGGGCAATACTGAGCGCGAGTTTCTTCATCGTGTTCCTGTCAAAGGCGAACTGGGCCGGGTTCCGGCCGGACTGCCCGCCGCGAACCCTTCCAACCCGGATATCGCCCCTTTCGGCGACGCTCCAAGTTGTACATACAACTTTGCCTTTTTCGGGAGGGTGCCAGCAATCCGTGTTTATCTCTAATTGTCGGCCGATTATGGTCGTGGTCCGGAATTTTCCTTAACTTTCAATTAATTAACGATTACACGATGTTGAATGAAGGCTTTCTCGCGGCAGACTGCCCCGCCTGGAGCCGCGCGAAACCTGTCTAGACCTCGTGCCGCATGCCGTCCGCTTCCCAACCCGACCAGCCGGTAACCGGACAGCAGCTCCGTCAACGGGTGCCACGGCCGAGGGCGGGGCGCGTCGACGCATCGCGGGGATCGATCCGGGGCCGGCCAATGCCGTTTTTATGCGTTCTTTTCAGGCCCGGCGCGAGTCTATACACCGTATCGTCACCGCGATTCCTAGAATGGGCGTCATGTCAAAGACGAGATCGCCACGCTGCACGGCACGAGGCGACCCGGGGATGCATGCATGAAACCGACCAGAACCGAATCCGCCGCTTCACACGATCTGCTGCCCGTGCGTTCGCGGCGCACGTGTCCCGACGACGACCTCGTGCTGCTGTCGATCCGCGTCGAATCGGACAACCTCGCGGCCGTGCGGCGCCGGCTGCATCGGGCCGTCGGCGCCGCGCTCAATTTCTATACGGCCGTGATCGACCGCCGCACCGGGCGCGCGTGCATCGAGTTCGAAGTCGCGCGATCGCAGGCGTCGCCGGCCATCCTGTCGATCCTGCGCGAACTGCCGGCCGCCGAGTTCGGCACGATCCGCCTGTTGCAGCACTAACCGGCGTTCGCCGCCGCGCGTGACTCGCGTCACGCGCTCCCCCTTTCATCGATTCGAACGCGCGGATCCGCGCGGCGAATCGTCGTTCCCGTCTCGACGGGCCTTTCCAGGAAGCACACTCAATGAAAAAAGCAGTCGTCGGCACCCTCTCCCTCGCGTTCTTCGGCGCCGCCGCGCATGCGCAAGGCAGCGTCACGCTCTACGGGATGCTGGATGCCGGTATCGCCTATACGAACAACCAGTCGGGCAAAAGCGCGTGGCAGCAAGGCAGCGGCCTGCTGTCGAACACGGTCTTCGGCCTGAGCGGCAACGAGGATCTCGGCGGCGGCCTGCATGCGCTGTTCCGCCTCGAGAACGGCTTCAACCTGAACAACGGCACGCAGTCCTACAAGAACACGATGTTCGGGCGCCGCGCGTACGTCGGCCTGCAGAGCGACCGATACGGCGCGCTGACGCTCGGCCGCCAGTACGACGCCGTGGTCGACTATCTCGGCCCGCTCGCGATGGCCAACAACGGCGACGGCAACAACCTCGCGTCGCACCCGTTCGACAACGACAACATCGACGATTCGTTCTACATCGACAACGCGGTGAAATACACGAGCCCGACGCTCGCGGGCTGGCAGTTCGGCGGCCTGTACGGGTTCAGCAACGCGGCGGGCGGCTTCGCGAACAACCGCGCGTACAGCGCGGGCATGTCGTATGCGAACGGGCCGGTCAGCCTCGGCGCCGCTTACCTGCAGCTCGATCGCGGCGGGCTGACGGCGAGCGGCGCGCTGTCGACCAACGACGGCGCGAACTTCCCGGCCGTGCGCCAGCGCGTGATGGGCGCCGGCGGCAGCTACGCGTTCGACCGGCTGACGGTTGGCGCGCTGTGGACGCATTCGATGTTCGACGAAACGGCCGCGTCGTCGCTGCCCGGTGCACTGAATGCGCTGCGGTTCGACAACTACGAGGTCAACGCGCGTTATGCGCTGACGCCGGCCGTCTCGCTCGCGGGCGCCTATACGTTCACCGACGGCCGCTACGACGACGCGGCCGGCAGCCACCGGCCGAAATGGCACCAGGTGACGCTGATGGCCGATTACGCGCTGAGCAAGCGCACCGACGTGTATGCGGAAACCGTGTACCAGCACCAGTTCGGCGTGCCGTCGGGCGCGACGCTCGGGTTCGCGAACGTGACGGGGCTCGCGGCTTCATCGACGAATACGCAGGTCGTCGCGACGGTCGGCATCCGGCATCGGTTCTGACCGCGCGCCGGCTGTCGCGGGCCGGCCGCTCTGTGCAATCCCGCATGGACGCGCGCCGGCCGAACAGGGATCATTCGGGGCATCCGGGCCGGCGCGTCCGCGAAACCGGTACACTCGGCGCCGGGCGCGCGCCGGATCGGCATTCGGCGGCGGGCCGCTGCCGACTCTGGAATCGTGATCCCATGACCACACCGATCTATCAGGAAATCAAGGACTTCATCCTCGCGCGCATCCATGCCGGCGAATGGGCGGAAGGCGACCAGGTGCCGTCGGAGAACGAGCTTGCGCGCGAATTCAACGTCGCGCGGATGACCGTCAACCGCGCGCTGCGCGAGCTGACGGCCGAGCAGGTGCTCACGCGCACGCGCGGCTCCGGCACGTATGTCGCGTCACCGAAATACGAATCGACGCTCGTCGCGATCCGCAGCATCTCGGACGAAGTCGCCGCGCGCGGCCACGGTTATCGCGCGCAGGTGCTGCAGGTCGGCGCGGCCGTCGCCGACGCGAAGCTCGCCGACGAACTGCAGCTCGATACCGGCCGCCCGATCTTTCATTCGCGCGTGCTGCATTTCGAGAACGACACGCCCGTGCAGCTCGAGGAACGCTGGGTCAATCCGGCCTGCGCGCCGGAATACGCGCTGCAGGACTTCACGACGACGACGCCGAACCAGTACCTGACGCGCGTCGCGCCGCTGCAGCGCGTCGAGTACCGGATCGAGGCCGCGATGCCCGACGCCGAAACGCGCCGCCACCTGACGATGGACGACCGCGAACCATGCCTGATGCTGCATCGGCGCACGTGGTCGCAGGGATTGGTCGCGTCGGTCGCCAATCTGTGGCACCCGGGCAGCCGTTACCGGTTCACCGGGCATTTCTGATGCCGGTGCGCGGGTTCACCGCGCACCGGCACGCGCCCATCGTTCGATCGCGCTGATGGCCAGCGCCAGACCGTCCTCTTGCGCGATGCGCGTGCCAAGCTCCGTCGCGCGTGCCTGCGTCTCGCTCCGTTCGGCGAACGCAATGGCCCGCGCCAGTGCGGCGGCATCCACGCGCCGTCCCGCCACGGGCGCATCGGCCACGCCGAGCCGCTGCAACCGGTCCGCCCAGAAGAACTGATCGCCCGCAAACGGCACGACGACCGACGGAATGCCGGCCCGTGCGGCCGAATGCGTGGTGCCCGACCCGCCATGATGAATCGCCATCGATACGCGCGGAAACAGCCAGTCGTGCGGCGTGTCGCCGATCACGCGAACGTGTGCCGGCAGCATCGACGCCTCGATGCCGCTCCAGCCCGGATAGAACAGCGCGCGCCGGCCTGCGAGCGCACGGGGCAGCGCGTCGGCCATGGCGGCCCGGTCGAAGCCGGCCATGCTGCCGAAGCCGATGTACACGGGCGGAACGCCCGATTCGAGAAACGCCGACAGATCGCACGGCGGCGCCCATGCACGCCCGTCGACCCGCCATTGCCCGCATGCCCACACATTCGGCGGCCAGTCGGCCGGGCCTGACAGCAGCGCCGGCGACACGCCATACAGCATCGGATGATCGGTCCACACATGCTTGCGCGGCGGCAACCCGCACACGCCGGCGCGTGCCGCGTTCGTCGAGTTCCGGAACGCCTGCCACAGCAGCGCATTCACGAACCGATGGCTCGCACGATTCAGCCAGCCCGGCACCTTCCCCGGCGGCAGGAACGGCGACGCGAATCCGGCGGTCGGCGTGATCGGGATCATGCCGGCGCCGATCACAGGCACGCGGCGATATTCGGCGACCGACAGCCCGACGAACGACGCAAGCCCCGACACGAGGAGCGCGTCGCAGCCGTCCGATGCATCCGCGACTTCGCGCATCCACGCGGCCGTATTCGCATTCGCGATTGCCGCGAGCGCCTTCGACGTGTCGTGGAAGCCGCCGCGCCCGCGCACCGCGTCGGCCAGCGCGCCTTGCGGCGCGATCGCGCGGCGGATCTCGCCGGACAACGGCGCCGACGGCACGCCGAGCGCCGCGGCCGCCCCGAGTGTCGCGGCGTCCGCGAGCAACCGGACATCGTGGCCGGCGTCCATCAGCGCGCGGCCAAGCGCCGCGAGCGGGCGCGTATCGCCTTCGGTGCCATAGGTGGCGATGACGAGCTTCATGCACGACTCCTTGCACGGCGGAAACGGGGTGGATTCACAAAAATGCACGTCGTATACTAATGTAATTCGTGCATTTTCAGCCAATCCCCCGCCATGCCGATTCAGACCGACGATCCGGGCCGCCGCGCACGCAAGCGCATCCAGATGCTCGCGCATCTCGCCGCCACCGCCGCGCGCCTGTTCGACGCGCACGGCTACGAGGCCGTCACGATGGAGCAGATCGCCGCCGAGGCCGATGTCGCGAAGCGCACGCTGTACAACCACTTTCCGACGAAGGAAGCCGTGCTCGCGCACTGGCTCGAAGGCGAACTCGCGCGCGATCTCGCGCCTCTTCAGCGCGACGTCGCGCGGCGCAGGACCTTCGCATCGCGCATCGGTTGCGTGCTCGACGCGTCGGCCGCGTGGTGCGAGCGGCATCCCGCGTACCTGCTCGCGTATCTGCGGCACCGGCTCCTGAGCATCGGTGCGGCCGAACCGGAAAGCGCGGGACAAAATGGCAGCGACATCGCGCGGGTGTGGCAGCAACTGATCGTCGCCGCGCAGCAGGCCGGTGAACTGAACGGCACGCTGCGGGCCGATCAGCTCGCGACGTGGTTCCATCACCTGTATCTCGCGGCGATGCTGCGCTGGCTGACCGTGCCGGGGTTGTCGCTGAAACGGGAGTTTCAGTCGGTCGCGAAGCTGTTCATCAAAGGAGCGGAAGCAAAACGCTGACGGGCCGCGGCCGACCCGCGTCGTGCGATGTACACACCTTTTTGCGGCGAACACACGCACCGCATGCCAAATTTCCCGCGCGGCAGTATGCTGATGTCGTACGGTAGCGCACTGTGCATAGGGCAATCCCGTAGTCTGCCTGGACTCGCGCCGCCGTCGCGACCGCAATCATGCGTTGCAAGGAGGGTTGTGATGGCTACCACGCATCAGCACTTCCACCTCGAACTACGGCACGCCACCGCGCCGACCTACTTCATCAGTTACCTGTTCCCTGCGTTGCTGTTCGCGTACGAACTGCTGCGCGTCGGCCAGTGGATTCGCGATCACGGGATGCACTTCGCCGCGTTCAAGCAGATGGGCTACGAGTACCTGCTGATGCTGCTGTTCGTCGGGCTGCAGATCGCCGTCGAGGCGATCTTCCTGCTCGGCGCCGCGATGCGCCGCGACAATCGCGACTTCGAGCACCGGCTGCCGAACGTGATCCTCGGGATCGGCTGCTCGATCGCGCTGCTCGCGATCGATCTCGCGATCCAGTTGTCGTTCTGACGTCCGGCGGGCACCCGCCCGCCGGGGGCGGGCGTGCTCAGGCGCCCGCGTCGCGCAGCAGCGTCGCGACGGCGGCCAGCACGTCGTCCGGCCGCTCGCGGTGCGGCATGTGCCCGCATCGAGCGAGCAACAGGAACGACGACGGCCCCGCGACGCGCGCGGCGATCCGCTTCGGATGCACGTCGGAGCCGTATTCGTCGTCCTCGCCGTGAATCGCGAGCGTCGCGCATCGCACGCGCGGCAGTTCGTCGTCGAGACGCCAGTCGCGAAACGCCGGCGACAGCCACGTGTCGACCCACGCGCGCAGCACCCATTCGGCCTTGTCGCCGTGATAGCGCGCGAGCCGGTCGAGCTGCCCCGGTTCGTCGAACTGCCGCGCCGCCTCGCGAATGCCGGCGAGCGTGCGATCCTCGACGAACGCCTGTGCGGCGACCGTCACGAGCGCACGGCAACGCTCCGGATGCGCGGCCGCACAGCCCACCGCCATCCCGCCGCCGACGCTGTGCCCGAACGCGACGAACGCATCGACACCCAGTTGCGCGAGCACCGCGGGGAACGCATGGTCGGCCTCGTCGCGCACGAACGTCGTGCCGAGCGCCCCCGGATGGCGATCCGAGCGGCCGAACCCGAGGCGGTCGTAGGCGATCACGTCGCGTTGCGTCGCGCGGGCGAGCTGTGCGGGGAAATCGCGCCACAGATCGACGCAGCCGAGCGAATCGTGCAGCAGCACGATCGGCGCGGACGCGTCGTGCGCCGCACGCGCACGCCAGCGTTTCGCGAAGAGACGCCCTTGCGGCGTCCCGACGGTCGTCTCCTCGGTCACGATATCGGTCATGGGTCGGTCGTCTGCGTGAAAGCGGCCGCACACCGGCGGCCGCATCGAATCGGGTCATGGTGGCCTGCCGGCGCGCACCGCGTCAAGCAAGCCCCTACCGCCCGCGCGCTCATTCGGGCTGCGGCGGCAGGTACTCCATCTGCGCTTCGTCGTACAGCCGGTAGATCAGCGCCTGCATCGCGCGGATGTCCTCCGATTCGTCGAGCATCCGCATGCTCATGATGATCGGCGACACGAGGTTCGGATCGTCGAGCGGCTTGTAGCTGATGTCGTCGCGCTTCAGCCCGTACACGCTGTGCGGCACGACCGACACGCCCTCGCCCATCGCGACGAGGCCGAGCGCGATCTGCAGCTCGCGCGTCTCGTAGATCTTGCGCGGCTGCAAGGCGCGATCGTGGAAGGCCGCGAGCACCTGGTCCGCATAACTCGGGCGCGGCGCCTTCGGGAAGATGATCAGCGTGTCGTTCACGAGATCGTGCAGCGACAGCACGGGTTTCGCGCTGTCGAGCACATGGCCGACCGGCAGCGCGACGATCATCCGCTCCTCGCGCAGCACGACGCGCCGCACGCTCGGATCCTCGTGGCGGATGCGGCCGAACCCGACGTCGATGCGCCCTTCCTTCAGCGCCTTGATCTGGTCCATCGTCGACATCTCGTGCAGGCTCAGCTCGACCGCCGGATACTCGCTGCGAAAGCGCCGGATGATCTTCGGCAGCATCCCGTACAACGTCGAGCCGACGAAGCCGACCGACATGCTGCGCTCGATCTTGCCGACCCGCTTCGTCATCGATTCGAGCTCGGTCGTCTGCGCGAGCAACTGCACCGCGTGCGAATAGAAGAAGCGCCCCGCGTCGGTCAGCTTCAGCGGCCGCGCGTTGCGCTCGAACAGCGGCACGCCGAGCGCCTCCTCGAGCTGCTGGATCTGCCGGCTCAGCGGCGGCTGCGCGATGTGCAGCCGTTCCGCCGCCCGCGTGAAATTCCGCTCTTCGGCCACCGCGACGAAGTAGCGGAGATGTCTCAACTCCATGTTGATGTCTCCCGGACAGCCATCCGGCGCACACCCCGGCCGGACGATGTCGTCACGATACCGCAGGCGGCGCCCGCCGCCACGCGCCGCACCGCGCAAAGCAAAACGGGAAGCCCGCGGGCTTCCCGTCGTTTCATCGCGGTGGCATCGCGATGACGTCGCGACCGCGCATCACACCTCGGTCGCGTAGAGCGCGTCGCGCTGCGCGTCGCTCAGCGTGTCGAGCGGCACGTCCGGCAACCGATAGCAGATCATCGTGCCGTACAGCTCGGCGAGGCAGTTGCTGCCGGCGTCCAGCGCGTAGCCGTCCTCGCCGTCCGGCGCCGGCGGGTACACTTCGCGCCACGCGTTGATCGCGGCTTCGATTCGCACGATGGAAACGGGTCCGGCCTTCCGCTCGGCGGGTGATGCGCTCATGGATTCCTCTGGGTTGCGCGCTCCGCGGGCCAGGCGGCCCGGATGGAACGATGAAAACGCCGGGCATCTCGCCGGCCGCCGCGCGCCGCGCACGCCGGATGCCGATCCGCGCCGCGCGTGTCGCGCCGGCCGGGCCGTGGCCCGGTAGGGTCGGGCAATATAACCGGCTTTGACCCCGTGCAGGCGAAAGCCGGGCAAAAAAAACGGGAAGCACGCGGCTTCCCGTTTCAACGTCCGTCGCGCGGCCGCCTGCCGCGCCCGCGTCAGCCCGCGGTTTCGCGGTTCGCCACCGGCTGGCGCTGCGCGCCGCGGTTCGCGGCAATCCACGGCGCGATCTCCATGTCTTCGTAGCGCACGAAGCGGCTCTTCTTCAGGAACCGGTAGCCGAGCCACACGATGAGGAACAGCGGAATGCCGACGTAGGTCGCGGCGACGCCGGCCCAGTCGATCCGGTTCGCGAGGAACGCCTGGTAATCCTGGCCGAGCGCGATCACGAGGCACAGCACGAACGCGAACAGCGGGCCGAACGGGAACCACTTCGACTGGTACGGCAGCTGGTCGAGCACATAACCCTGCTTCACGTAGCCCTTGCGGAAGCGGTAATGGCTGACCGCGATGCCGAGCCACGCGATGAAGCCCGTCATCCCCGACGTGTTCAGGAGCCACAGGTACACGGTCTTGTCGCCGTACAGCGACGTGAAGAAACACAGCGCGCCGACGGCGGTCGTCGCATACAGCGCGTTGCGCGGCACGCCGCCCCGCGACAGCTTCGCGAAGATCTTCGGCGCGCGGCCTTCGGTCGCGAGGGTGTAGAGCATGCGCGTCGACGCGTACATGCCCGAGTTGCCGGCCGACAGCACGGCCGTCAGGATCACCGCGTTCATCACGCCGGCCGCGAACGCGAGGCCCGCGTGGCGGAACACGAGCGTAAACGGGCTCACGCCGATGTCGGTCACGTCCGTCTTCAGCAGGTTCGGGTCGGTGTAGGGAATCAGCACGCCGATCACGAAGATCGCGAACACGTAGAACAGCAAGATCCGCCAGAACACCTGGCGCACCGCGCGCGGGATCGTCGTGCGCGGGTTCTCCGATTCGCCGGCCGCAACGCCGATCAGCTCGGTGCCCTGGAACGAGAAGCCCGCGATCATCGCGACGCCCATCAACGCCGGCAGCCCGCCCGCGAACGGCGCGTCGCCGATCGTCAGGTTGCCCCAGCCGTTGCCCGGCGCGCCCTTCAGAATGCCGAAGATCATCAGCAGCCCGACGCCGATGAACGCGACCACGGTGACGACCTTGATCAGCGCGAACCAGTATTCGGCTTCCCCGAAACCGCGCACGGTGAGCGCGTTGAGCAGGAACATCACGCCGAGGAAGGCCGCGCTCCACCACACGCCCGGCACGTCCGGAAACCAGTAGTGCATCACGAGCTGCGCGGCGACGAGTTCGACCGCGATCGTCACGGCCCAGTTGTACCAGTAGTTCCAGCCGAGCGCGAAGCCGAAGCCTTCGTCCACGTATTTCGCGCCGTAGGTCGCGAACGAACCCGACACCGGCATGAACGCGGCCATCTCGCCGAGGCTCGTCATCAGGAAGTACACCATCAGGCCGATCAGCATGTACGCGACCATCGCGCCGCCGGGGCCGGCCTGCGAGATCGACGCGCCGGACGCGACGAACAGGCCCGTGCCGATCGAGCCGCCGATGGCGATCATCGTCAGGTGGCGCGCCTTCAGCGCGCGATGAAGCTTGGGTGGGTTCGCGGACGAACCGGGTGGGTCGGAATTCGGAATTGCGGACATAAACGAGACGAACGTTGAGCGGGCCGGCATCCGTAGCCGGCGCATGCGGAACCGGAGCGCGGTGCGCGTCCGGCGATGCATTCGATGCGGCCCCGATACGCGTTGCGCGGCGGGCGCCTGCGGCGAAGCGCGGATTCTACCTGATTCGCCAACGGGACCGGTCGGCCCGGCACGCATGCCAGCGCGGGGAGATGTCGCGCCGTCGGGGCGTTGGCTGCGTCGGCGCGGTCGCAACCGCATGCCGCCCCAAAAACCCACGCGTTACTCGTGGTTATCCGGTTTTTCATTCCGGCCCGAAAGCAGCCAATCCTGTCGCGATCCGCCAAATACCGCGCCGACGCGCAAAATCGACACTTCTTCACTCCATTAATCAGACAAAATGACCTGGTCTGATAATTGATTCAAATCAACCTGCCCGCGCGCGATGCGGTAATGGCGCGTAACGGTTTCGAATTGCCGTTTCCGCATGCATGTTTTGCATGCGCACGCGAAAATCATGATTTCGCGAGATAATGCGGATTAATTCGAAATAATCCGCGCGCGGAACCGCCAGTCACGCGAATATCCGCCGCCCGCCACGCCCGAGGATGAAGTCACTCCCGCTGCCCGCCACGCTGCGCCGCCACACCGCGTCGATCGTGGCACGCGTTCTGTCGCCCCGCGGCGTGCTCGTTGCGGGCATCTTGCTGCTGATGTTCAGTTGGGGACTTTCCACGTCGCTATTAATCGAGGCAAGGCGCGACGCGTATGACCATGCGGTCGAAAATGCGCGCAACCTGATGCTGCTGATCGAGCGCGATATCGCGCGCAATATCGAACTCTACGATTTGTCGCTGCAAAACGTCGTCGACGGCGTCACCGATCCCGAGCTGATGACATTGCCGCCGCGCCAGCGCCACCGGCTGCTGTTCGACCGCGCGGCAACCGGCGAGTATCTCGGCTCGATTTTCGTGATGGATCCGCACGGCAATATCATGATCGATTCGAGTGCGTCGCCTGCCCGGCAAGGCAATTTCGCCGACCGCGACTATTTCGCCGTGCATCGCGACGGGCTCGCCCGCGGCCTCTACATCAGCCGCCCGTACGCTTCCCGGCTGCGCGGCGGCGCACTGACGATCGCGCTCAGCCGCCGGATCACCCTGCCCGACGGCAGTTTCGGCGGCATCGTCGTCGGCACGCTCAGCATCGACTACTTCCGCGCGCTGCTCGACGGCCTCGCGGTCGGCCGGCACGGCAGCGCGGCGATCGTCGAGGACAACGGCACGCTCGTATCGCGCCTGCCGTACGACACCCGCGTGGTCGGCCTCGACTTGCACGACTCGCCGCTGTTCGTCGAGTCGCAGCGCAGCCGCATCGGCGAGCTGACCGGCATCGGCGCGATCGACGGCGTCCGGCGCATCTACGTCTACAAGCATCTCGCCGGCCTGCCGCTGATCGTCGACGTCGCGCCGGCCGAGCTCGACATCTACGCGTCGTGGCACTACCGCGCGGTCTGGACCGTCGTGCTGATGTGCCTGTTCACCGGATTCATCGCGTGGGGATCGCTCGCGCTGTCGCGCGAACTGAAGCGCCGGCAGGTCGCCGAATCGAAGCTGTACCGGCTCGCGCACACCGATTCGCTGACGGGCCTCGACAACCGCGGCACGTTCGACACGGTGCTCGCGAAAGAAGCGCAGCGCGCGGCACGCAACGGCCGGCCGCTGTCCGTGCTGTTCGTCGACGTCGATCACTTCAAGGCATTCAACGACTACTACGGCCACCCGGCCGGCGACGACGTGCTGCGCCGCGTCGCGCAATCCGCGTCGGGCTGCCTGCGCCGCAACAGCGACCATGTCGCGCGCTACGGCGGCGAGGAATTCGTCGTCACGCTGCCCGACACCGACGCGCAAGGCGCGGCCACCGTCGCCGAAGCCATCCGGTACGCGATCGCGGAGCTCGGCATCGAGCACGTGAAGAGCCCGTACGGGCGCGTCACGGCCAGCATCGGCACCGCGACCACCGCCGACGGCCGGATGAACGCCGCGACGCTGCTGCGTCGCGCCGACGAAGCGCTGTACCGCGCGAAGTCCGGCGGCCGCAACCGCGTGCTGGAAGCGCTGCCGACTCCGGCCGACGCGTGACGTCGCGTGCCGCCCGGCCGCGCCGTGGACAGCCCGCGCGCGTTCGGTTAGCGTGACGTCTGCTGCGCCAGCGGCGTCGCGCCTGCCCGCGCACGCCGCCGTGCGCGTTCCGGCCACCTCCGTTTCGTCATGACCACCCCGCTCCCTACCCGACTGCCGCCCCTGCTGCGCAATGCGCTCCGCCCGCTGCTCGACCCGTATCGCCGCTACCGGCACGCGAAGCTGATCCATGCGGCGCGCGTCGCGCTCGCGATTCTCGTGTCGATCGCGCTGTCCACCGGCCTGAACGTGCCGCACGGCGAGTGGTCGACGATCACCGTGCTGATCGTCGTCGGCGGGCTGCAGCATCACGGCAACATCCGCAAGAAAGCGGCCGAGCGCGCGCTCGGCACGTCGATCGGCGCGCTCGCGGGGCTCGGGCTGATCGTGCTGTATTCCGTCTTGCATGCGCCCGTCGCGATCTACCTGCTGATGGCCGTCGCATGCGGCATCTGCGCGTATCACGCGATCGGCAAGGCCGGCTACATCGCGCTGCTGTCGGCGATCACGATGGTGATCGTCGCCGGGCACGGCGACAACGAGATCGTCGACGGCCTGTGGCGCGCGGTGAACGTGCTGACCGGCATCGCGATCGCGCTGGCGTTCTCGTTCGCGCTGCCGCTCTACGCCACCTATTCGTGGCGCTACAAGCTCGCCGACGCGCTGCGCGCGTGCGCGGCCGTGCATGCCCGGCTCGCGGGCGACCGCCAGGTCAGCGACGACGCGCACCTGAAGGAAATGGCCGCGCTGAGCGCGCTGCTCGTGCAGCTGCGTTCGCTGATGCCGTCGGTGTCGAAGGAATGCGAGACGTCGATGGCGCAGCTCGAGGCGATCCAGCGCAGCCTGCGCCTGTGCATCGGCTACCTGGAGATCCTGTCGAGCGCGGTGCCGGCCCGCGACGACGTGGCGGCCCGCGAATACATGCGCGCCGAGATGAAGGCCGTGAACCGGCGCATCCGCGACACGCTGGTCGGCGCCAGCCGCGCGCTCAAGTTCGGCACGCCGAGCCGGCTTGCGCCGCGCCGCCGGCCGGCCGACCCGCCGCACGACGTGCCGCCGCCGCAGCTGTCCGGCTATGTGTCGATCACGGCCAAGCTGGCCGGCGAAGTCGACCAGTTGCGCGAGAAGCTGCTGGATACCGCGCAGTCGTGGAATATCTGAGGTTCCCGGCGGATGCCGGGTGTCGGGCGCAATTCTTTCATATTCCTTTCGGAATGACGGACCGGCATTTCCATCGCGGCTGCCGCGCGTTTCGGCCGATCCGGCCCCGCAAGCCGGCCTCGCGACCGTGCTCGCCGCGGCCGGTTTCAGCCGCGATTTCGCACCTTCCGGCCTCGCGTTCTCCGCGTGGTTAACCGCCCGTCCGGCCCGCCCGACGGGCCGGACGACGATTCCGCACGAAAATCAGCCCTTGCCCCAACTTCCCGGACAGCCGATACTCGCATATTCCGCGAAATACGATCCCACCGGCTTCAATCCACGGTAATTCCTATGAGCACGATTCTCGAAAGCCTCCCGACCGGCCAGAAGGTCGGTATCGCCTTCTCCGGCGGCCTGGACACCAGCGCTGCGCTGCACTGGATGAAACTGAAGGGCGCCGTCCCGTACGCATACACGGCGAACCTCGGCCAGCCCGACGAAGACGATTACGACGCGATCCCGAAACGCGCGATCGAATACGGCGCAGCCGGCGCCCGCCTGATCGACTGCCGTGCGCAGCTCGTCGCCGAAGGCATCGCGGCGCTGCAAAGCGGCGCGTTCCACATCACGACGGCCGGCGTCACCTACTTCAACACGACGCCGATCGGCCGCGCCGTGACGGGCACGATGCTCGTCGCCGCGATGAAGGAAGACGGCGTCAACATCTGGGGCGACGGCAGCACGTACAAGGGCAACGACATCGAGCGCTTCTACCGCTACGGCCTGCTCGTGAACCCGGATCTGAAGATCTACAAGCCGTGGCTCGACCAGACCTTCATCGACGAGCTCGGCGGCCGTGCCGAAATGTCCGAGTTCATGAACCAGGCGGGTTTCGCGTACAAGATGTCGGCCGAGAAGGCGTATTCGACCGACTCGAACCTGCTCGGCGCGACGCACGAAGCGAAGGATCTGGAAAGCCTCGAAAGCGGCATCAAGATCGTGAACCCGATCATGGGCGTCGCGTTCTGGCGCGACGACGTGAAGATCGCCGCGGAAGAAGTGACGGTGCGCTTCGAAGCCGGCCAGCCGGTCGCGCTGAACGGCGTCGAGTTCAAGGATCAGGTCGAGCTGCTGCTGGAAGCGAACCGCATCGGCGGCCGCCACGGCCTCGGCATGAGCGACCAGATCGAGAACCGGATCATCGAGGCGAAGAGCCGCGGCATCTACGAAGCCCCGGGCCTCGCGCTGCTGTACATCGCGTACGAGCGCCTCGTTACCGGCATCCACAACGAAGACACGATCGAGCAGTACCGCGAGAACGGCCGCCGCCTCGGCCGCCTGCTGTACCAGGGCCGCTGGTTCGACCCGCAGGCGATCATGCTGCGCGAAACCGCGCAACGCTGGGTCGCACGCGCGGTCACCGGCGAAGTGAAGATCGAACTGCGCCGCGGCAACGACTACTCGATCCTGAGCACGAAGTCGCCGAACCTCACGTACCAGCCGGAACGCCTGTCGATGGAGAAGGTTGCATCGACGTTCTCGCCGCGCGACCGGATCGGCCAGCTGACGATGCGCAACCTCGACATCACCGATACGCGCGACAAGCTGCGCGTGTATGCGCAAGTCGGCCTGCTGACGCCGGGCGAAGCGTCGGCACTGCCGCAGATCAAGGGCGACGACAAGTAAGCCGTCTCGCTCGACGCCGTGCCGCATCGCTGCATGCGGCACGGTCGGGCAGGCTGCATGTGCGGCGCCTCGTCGCGCACGCAGCCTGCCGCTCCCCCTCCCTGCCTGTCCGCTTTCCCCCCTTCGCATTGCACCACGCGACGCCCTCACGGCACCGCGCCGCCGCGCCCGTCATGGCAAGCTGCGAGTCATCCGCTTCCTGCCTCGACCCATGACCGCCCTTACCGTCATCCACCTGAACGGCCCGATCAACAGCGGCAAGACGACGATCGGCCTCGCGCTCGCACGCGTGCTGCCCGATGCGTGCTTCATTGACGGCGACGATCACGATGCGCCAGACGACGCGCCGTTGGACGTGCAGTGGGCACTCGCGCTCGAACGTCTCGTCGCGCAGATCGCGGCCGCGCGCGAACGCCATCTGGTCATCGCCTATCCGATCGGCGAAGCGGAACACGCGCGGCTGCGCACCGCCTGCGACGCGCGTGATGCACGGTTGTTCGTCGTCACGCTCGCACCGCCCGAAGCGATCGCGGCGTCGAATCGCGGCACGCGCGCGCTGACGGACTGGGAGCGCAGCCGGATCGCCGAGATGTATCGCGAAGGCTATGCGTCGCGGCCGTTCAGCCAGATGGTGCTGGACACGGCCGGTACGACGCCCGATGCATGTGCGGCGCGCATCGCGCGGCACGTCGCTACCGTGGCGTCGTAACGCCCATGCCAGCACGCACGCCGCGGTACCGAAACCCGAATGATGCTCGCCGCGGCTCGACGCCACGTGGCGTTGCCATACCCGAATAGGAAAACGTTTACTCTTCCAAGGCTTCTTGCTAGCATCGTTCCCGATCGGCCGCCAAGTGCCATCCGGAAAGCCGATCGCAAGCCTCGTGAAATATCAGCATTCCCCGCTTTGCAGTTTCTGCAGTCGCTTTCGAACCGCACCTGCTTTCTGTGTTTTGGCGTGCTTTCTACAGGCTGTCGACCGCCTTCCCGGCGATCTCATGCCAAAAAAGGAAAACGTTATCCGCGACGTGGCACCCAGCCACGGACCATCAGAGAGAGAGACATCATGAAGAACCGGATCATCCCGTGCGTCGCCGCCGTGCTGTCCGTTGCGTTCCTTTCCGCCTGCGGCGGTGACGACCCGGCCAGCCCGGCCGCCGCCGCGCGCCAGCAGGCCACCGTCATGGCGCTCAGTCGGTCGAATCCGCCCGGCTCGAACTTCAACCTCGCACCGTTCACGCTGCAGTTGCCGGCCGGCGCGCCCGGCAAGGTCGATACCGTGAGCGGTTCGTCGCTCGCGGGCGGCTACGTGAACCCGACGTATTTCTATACGGACGGCAGCGACGGCTCGATGGTGATGATGGACCCGACGCAGGGCTGGACGACGTCCGGCTCGCTGCATCCGCGCACCGAGCTGCGCGAGAACGCGATCTGGCCGACCTCCGGCACCAACCGGCTGAACGCGACAGTGACCGTCACGCAGGTGCCCGATCACACGACGATCGGCCAGATCTTCCAGGGCACCGGCCCGAGCAAGCCGCTGTGCGAGCTGCAGTTCACGTCCGGCGGCGTCGTCCAGTTGCTGCTCGAAAGCACCAACCAGGGCGGCAAGTCGACGACCACGCCGATCACGACGGTCGGCGTCGGCAAGAAGTTCAGTTATGCGCTGAGCCTGAGCGGCACGACGATCACCGTCACCGCGAACGGCACGACCAGGACCTTCACGATGGATTCGAGCTTCGACGGCGAAAGCTTCTACTTCAAGGCCGGCGACTACGACCAGACGGCCGTGTCCGGTACGCCGCTGACGACGCCCGGCACCGTCGTGAAGTTCCATGCGTTGACGCTCACGCACAGCTGAAGCCGGTCGCGCGTGACGACGCATGAGGCCGGACGGATGCGCGATGCGCATCCGTCCGCCGTTTCGGCGCACCTCGCGCTTACGAGTGGTGCCGCTCACTAACGACTCGTTCGACGTATGCATCCGCTTCGGCGAGCCGCCCGACACGCGCGTCGTCGCGCGACGGCTCGCATCGAACCGCCGGCTTCTGTGCGCATCTCGCGCGGCACGACGCCCGGCACGCCGCACGACCTCACGCGGCACACCTGCATCGGCATCCGGCAAGACGACGAAGAGTACGGCGCCTGACGAACGGACACGGCTCGACACGCCACACGGAAACCGTTCGGATCAACGGCAACCGGACGACGAACGACGGCAAGATCGCGGTGAAGTGGGCGCTCGACGGACACGGAATTCTGATGCGCGCGGAACGGGACCTGCGCGACTACCTCGCGGACGGGCGTCTCGCCGTCGTGCTGCCCGATCACGAAATGCCGAGCGCCGATATCTACGCGGTGTATGCGCAGCGTCACCAGACGTCCGCGCGGATTCGCGCGTTCGTGGATTTTCTGGCGGAAGAGCTGGAGCGGTCGAGAGGCGGATAACGCGCCGGAAGCCGATCCGCCGGCCACTCAGCTCGCGGCGACCAGCGCGACGTGTTCAAGATCGATGCCGGTCGTTGCCGGCGCCGCGCGCACGCTGCTCGCAACAGGCTCACGCGTCACAGCTGCCTCTCGCGCCCGCCACCCTGCCGCCCCCGCCGCCGCCAGCCCTTCATGCTCGTGCGCGGCCTGCACGAAACGCTCGGCGATCCAGTCGACGAACGCACGCACGCCGGGCGACACATGCGGGCGCTTCACGTAGACCGCCGACACGGCGGCCGGCTCGGGTTGCCAGCACGGCAGCACTTCCCGCAGCCGGCCCGCGTCGATCAGCGGCTGCGCGGCGATGCGCGTCGGCTGGATCAGCCCGAGGCCGTGCACGCCACAGGCCAGGTACGCCTGCTCGTCGTCCACGCTGACGATGCTGTCGAGCCGGACCTTGCGCACGCCGTCGTCCGCGACGAAATCGAGTTCGGCCGAGCGCTGGCCGGGTACCCGCGCGCCGCTGACCGCGCGGTGCGCCGTGAGCGCGTCGAGCGTGCGCGGAACGCCGAAGCGGTCGAGATACGCCGGGCTCGCGCACGTCACGCGTTCGAGCGTGCCGAGCCGGCGCGCGACGAGCGACGAATCGGGCAGCGCGCCCAGCCGGATGCCGCAGTCGACCGTGTCGGCGTCGCGATCGCCCGCGCGCCCGGCCACGCCCAGCATCAGCACGAGATCGGGATGCCGGGCGTGAAACGCGTCGAGCGCCGGCAGCACGATCGCACCGGCCACCGACGCCGGCACCTCGACGCGCAGCGGCCCGCCCGGATGCCGCGCGGCGCCGCGCATGCTGGCTTCGAGCTCGTCGACGTCCGCCGTGATGCTCACGCAGCGCCGGTAATACGCGTCGCCTTCGGACGTCGTCCGCAGCGCGCGCGTCGTGCGCACCAGCAGCGGCGTGCCGAGCGCCGCCTCGAGCTCCTGCACGGTCCGCGTCGCGGTAGCGCGCGAAATGCCGAGCGCCTGCGCCGCGCGTGTAAAGCTGTTCATTTCGACGATGCGCGTGAAGATGCGCATCGCGCGGATCGGATTGTCCACCGGTCACCCCTGCGTGGTTGCGACAGGCCGCGGCGCGCGTGCGCGCACCGTACACGGTTGTCGATGTCGACGAAAGCCGCGCGGCGCGCGGCGGCCGGGTCAGGCGTTCGCCGCGGCGATGCGGCGCGCGGGTTCGGCGAGCAGCCGTTGCGCGAGCGCCAGCGCGTCTTCGCGGCTCGCCGCCGCGTTCAGCGGATAGCCCCAGACCTTCTCGAACGTGCCCGAGAATGCATCGAGCGCGGCACGCCGGGCCGCATCGGGCTCGATCGCGATCATCGCCGGGATCCATTCGCGCGACTGCGCACGGTTGGCCTTGCTCCACTTCGCGAGCTGCTTGCGCATCTCGTGGTCGGTATCGCCGCGATCGTCGCCGGACGGCGCGTCGTCGGTCAGAAGAACGAAGCGTTCGCCGCGCGCCAGCAACGCGTCGAGCTCGGCGATCAACCGGGCCGGTTCGAAGTGCGTCGAACCGCGGTAACGCAGCCAGACGAACGGGAATTCAGTCGTGGTGATTTGCATGTCGACCTCCAGATGAGAACGATTCTCATTTTATGGATCGAGGCCAAACGCGTCATTTCTCATCCCGGCCAACTGCTTTTTCAATCTGGCCAAACCTGCGCATCCGCGGGCGCGGCCGGCGCGTTCAGCGTTGCCGGTCGGTCAGGAATTGCGTCGGCGACTTGCCGGTCGCCTTGCGGAACATCGTCACGAAACTGCTCGCGCTCTCGTAGCCGAGGTCGATCGCGATCTGGTGCACGCGGCGGCCGGTCGTCAGCATCCGCAGCGACAGCGCGACGTGCAGCCGCCGGCGCCAGTCGCCGAGGCTCATCCCGAGCTCCTTCGTCGCGAGCCGTGTGAGGCTGCGCTCGCTGATGCCCGCGCGCCGTGCGAGTTCGGCCAGCGGCGACTTGTCGGCCGGATCGTCGAGCAGATGGTCGATCAGCTTGCGCAGCCGGCGGTCGGTCGGCATCGGCAGGTACAGGTCCTCGACCGGCGCCGCGACGAGTTCGTCGAGCAGCGTCGCCATCAGCCGCCCCTGCGGCCCGTCGACGTCGTACAGGTTCGGAAAGCTCGCGGCCTTCAGCAGCAGTTCGCGCAGCAGCGGCGACACGGACAGCGTGCAGCAGCGCGCGGGCAGGTCGAGCGCGGCGTCGGGTTCGACCAGCACCGCGTAGAAGGTCGCGCCGGCCGAGCCGCGCGCCGCGTGCGGAACATCGCCGGGAATCCACACCGTGCATTGCGGGGGCGCGCTCCACACGCCGCCGTCGATCTCGCAATAGACGACGCCGCTCAGCGTGTAGAGCAGCTGCGCCTGGCGATGGCTGTGCCGCTCCAGCCGCCATTCGGGCTCGACGACCGAGCCGCCGAACACGACGAGTGGACGCGGCACGTGATAGACGTCGGCGTCCGCGGCGGGTTGGGTGGTCGGTGGAAGCTCGCGCATGAAACGATAGGCGGTGGAAGAAGCCGGACGCCGTGCCGCACGTCGTTTCGTGCTTATACCAGAAAGGCGCCGGCACGGCCGGGCCGTTCAAGCGCGCGTCAGCGGCCGCCCGCCGAACCGAATACAATGCCCCGATCCCCCGCCGCTGCGCCAACCTGCCGGAGCCGCCATGTTCGACCTGACCACGCTGAGCACTTTCACCGCCGTCGTCCTGGGCCTGTTCCTGATCCCCGGCCCGGCCGTGCTGCTCGTGCTGAGCCGCACCGTGCAGGGCGGGCGCAAGACCGGCATCCTGACCGGCCTCGGCGTCGCGAGCGGCGACTTCGTGCATACGCTGTTCGCGGCCGTCGGGTTGTCCGCGCTGCTGATGACGTCGGCGCTCGCATTCAACGTCGTGAAGCTGGTCGGCGCCGCGTACCTGCTCTATCTCGGCGCGCGTGCGCTGCTGGAAAAACCGTCGGATCCGTCGCTGCCGCAGGTGGCGCCCGTCACGCCGCTCGTCGCGTACCTGCAGGCCATTCCCGCCGAAGTGCTGAATCCGAAGACCGCGCTGTTCTTCCTCGCGTTCATGCCGCAGTTCGTGCACCCGGAGCGCGGCTCGACGTTCGTGCAGTTCGCGGTGCTCGGGCTGATCTTCGTCGTGCTCAGCTCGCTCTATACGACGCTGATCGCGTGCTCGATCCGCCCGCTCGGCCGCGTCATGAAGCGGCTCACGTGGCTCACGCGCTGGCAGGGGAAGATCATCGGGTCGATCTTCATCGCGCTCGGGCTGCGCGTGGCCGTGCAGCAGCGCTGATAAGCACGGCCGCATGACGCCTGCCGACGCGGACCGCCTCTACATCGACCCGCGCCTCGTCGCGGTCTACGACCTGTTCAACGCGGGCGATCGCGACTTCGTGTTCTATGCAGCCGTGATCGGCCCCGCGCCGCAGCGCATCCTCGATCTCGGATGCGGCACCGGCACGTTCGCACGCCGGCTCGCGTCGGCCGGGCACGAGGTCGTCGCGATCGATCCGGCGCCGGCAATGATCGATTACGCACGACGCCAGCCGCGCGCCGACACCGTGCGCTGGCACGCATGCGAACTCGGCAGCCTGCCGCCCGCCGCACCGTTCGATGCGGTCGTGATGACCGGGCATGCGTTCCAGTGCCTGCTGTCCGATGATGAAATCGACGCGACGCTGCGCGGCGTGCGACGCGTGCTCGCCAACGGCGGCCGCTTCCTGTTCGACACCCGCAACCCGCACGTCGCACCGTGGCGCGCGTGGACGCCCGCGCGTTCGGCATGCAGCGTCGAATCGCGCGACTTCGGCCGCGTCGATCTCCATCACGCGGTGCGTGCGGTCGACGACGCGATCGTGACGTTCGACACGCACTACCGCTTCCGCCGCGACGACACGGTGCTGACGAACACGAGCCGGCTGCGTTTCATCGCGCAGCCCGCCCTGCAGGCGCGCGTGTCGGCAGCCGGTTTCGCATCGGCCGAGTGGTGCGGCGACTGGCAACGCGCGCCTTTCGACGAAACGATCAGCGCGGAGATCATCGCGATCTGCCGCGCATGAGCGCGCGTGTGCCGGTGGCGTCAGCCCGCGACCGGTAGCGTGTCCACCGCATACGCATGCCGGATCGTGCGGCCCAGCACCGGATCCTCCAGCTCGATCTCGAACCGCTCGGCCGGCCGGATGCCGCCGATCGCGGCCAGCGTTCCGCACAGCATCGCGGTGCCGTTCTCGAAACGGCCGCCGTGGCGCGCGAACTGCGCGAGCAGATCGTCCGGCGCGCGCATCGCCGTCACCTGGCCTTCCTGATACAGCACGCGCTCGCCGTCGATCGTCGCGTACGCGCGCAGCACGAGCTGATCCCAGTGACCGGCCACGTCGTCGAACTTCCACAGCGTGCTCGCGCACGGCTTGCCGCACATCTGCTTCGACACGGTGATCCCGTATGTCTCGACTTCGCGGTCGGTGTGGTCGGATGCGATGCCGACGAAGGTCTCGCCGCCGGCGCGCACCAGCACGAATTCCGCTTCGCCGCTGCTCTGCCCGCCCGATACCTGGATCGCGGGCGACGGGTCGAGGCGGTCGGCCGCAACGCGGTAGAAAACCGGCGTCGCCGCCGGGCGCCTGACGCCGAGCGCCTCCAGCTCGTGGATGTGCCGCTCCATGGCCGCCGTGTCACGGCCGGTCCAGCCCGCGATCACGAGCGTGTCGATCGCGATCGCGCGCTCGGTGCGGCCGTCGCGACCGTCGATCGCGAACGTAATGGTTTTCATCGAATGCTCCTTGTGGCGGGGCGCGCACGCGTCGCGCGGCGCCGCTCGCCGTGTGTCGTCGACCGGCCGCGCTCAGGCCGGGTCGTAGTAGTGGATCTCGAGCAGCACGCAGCCGCCGTTCGACTTGAACGGGCCGTGCCATGCGCCGGGCGGCCGCACCGCATACGTGTAGCCCTTGAACGGCGTGCCGCCGTTGCCGTGCTCGTCGTTGCCGACGGTCAGGTCGCCCTCGACCAGGAACACCTCTTCCCAGTAGTCGTGCACGAACGGCTTCTTCGTATGCAGCCCCGCCGGCAGGCGCAGCAGGCGCGTGCGGCTGCCGCGCTTGCGCTCGGTATCGAGCGCGCCGGACAGAATCAGCTCCTGTGCGCCGGATGCCGGGTCATACCCTTCCGGCAGCCGCCAGTCGCGCTGCATGTCCAGCGTATGGAATTCGTCGTGAAGCTTGTTGATGGCCATCTGTCTCTCCTGAATGCGATAGCGGGTGAAGTCGGGCACGACGCGTCAAGCGGCGTGCGGCGTCGACCGTTCCTGGTTCAGCGAATAGCTGCCGAGCATCGAATCGACGAGATGCGACGCGCGCTGCCAGTCGTACGTGCGGTATGCGTGGCCCTTCGTGACGAACGACGCGCCGGCGTAGAACAGCTCGTACTGGTTGTGGCGCGACGCGAATTCGGAGCCGACCGCGTCCCATGCGAGCTTGAAGAACTTCACGCGCTCCTCGGACGAACACACCGGCGACTTCTGCGTCTTCTCGATGATGCGCAGCAGGTCGGGGTTCTCGAAATCGCGCACGCTGGACGGCAGCATGATCATTCCGCCGCCCGCGAGCTCGCGCAGCGTGTTGAGCACCTTCGAATACAGCTGCTGCGTGACGACCTGCGAGCCGTACAGCATGTTGCGGTCGGGCACGTAGAAGCCGTTGACGACCGTGCCCTTCGCTTCCATCCCGTAGACCCACGCCTCGACCATCGACGCTTCGGCCGCGAGCTGGCCCAGCGTCTCGCGTACCTGCGGGAACGTGTTCGTGCCGTTGACCTCGGAAATCTTCAGGCCGAGCCCGACGAGAAAGCGCAGCTTCGTCATCAGGCGCACCTGGCACTGATAGTTCTGGTACACGTGCGCGGGCGTCGCATGAAACTGCTTCGCGCACATCGCCGTGTTGCCGGCGACGAAGATCCGTTCCCACGGCACCTTCACGTCGTCGAAGTACAGCACCGCGTCGTTCTCGTCGAAGCGGCTGGACAGCGGGTTGTCGAACACCGACGTCGCGTGCTCCTCGTACGACTTGCGCGACAGGATCTTCATGCCCTTCGCGTTCATCGGCACCGCGAACGACAGCGCGTACATCTCGTCGCCTTCGCGCAGCGGCTGGATGCAGCTGCAGAACACCTCGTTCGCCATGATCCCGCTCGTCGCGAGCATCTTCGCGCCGCGCACCGTGATGCCTTCGGCATCCTGATCGACGATGCCGACCGCGAGGTACTTGTCCTCCTGCTCGTGTGCGGCCTTCGACTGGTTCGCCTGCGGATTCACGATCACGTAGGTCAGGAACAGGTCGTTGTCGCGTGCATAACGGTAGTAGTCGCGCAGCGCGCCGGCGCGCGCCGGGTCGTATTGTTCGAACACGTCGGCGCCCATATACATGCCGGAAAGACACGACGCGACGTGGTCGGGCGAGCGGCCCATGAAGCCGTAATGCAGCTCCGACCACGCTTCCAGCGCGGCACGGCGCTCGACGAGTTCGTCATAGGACGTCGGCAGCTGCCAGATCCGGCTCACGCGGTTGCCCGTGCCGGGCGACACGAACGTCATCTTCTCGACGTTCTCGTCGCGCGCCTGGTAGTCGTACAGGCTCGCGTAGCTGCGAATCGAATTGCGGAATGCCGCATGCGCGGTCACGTCGCCGGCCGGCTGGCCGTTCAGGTAGACCTGCCGCCCGTCGCGCAGCGACGCGATGTGCTGAGTCCCGTTCTTGATCATGATGTCCTCCTGGGTGGAATGAATCGTGGGTTGCGTTCACACGGACGGCGCATGCGCGCCGTCGAGCGCGCGGTAGCGACCGCCAAAGAAGATCAGCGGGCGCCCTTCCGAGCGCGCGCGGTGCCGCGTCACGCGGCCGACGAAGATCACGTGGTCGCCGCCGTCGTATTGCGCATAGGGCTCGCATTCGAACGTCGCGAGTGCGTCGGGCAGCAGCACCGCGCCGTCGGCGGGCGCCGCGCCGGCGCGCCAGCCCCACTTGTCGCCGTTCGCCTTCGCGAAACAGTTCGACAGGTGCTGCTGCGTCTCGTCGAGCACGTTGACCGCGTAGCCGTCCGCGCCGGCCAGGTCGCCGAGGCTCAGGCTGCGGCGGTCGACCGAGAACAGGATCAGCGGCGGATCCAGCGACACCGAATTGAATGACGCGACCGTGATGCCGACCGGCATCCCCTCTTTGCGCGGGGCGGTAATCACCGCGACGCCCGTCGCGAACATCGACAACGCGGTACGAAAGCGTCGCTGCTCGTCGGCGCCCGCGCCGGTTCCGGCATGGTTCTCGCTCATCTCGTTCTCCTGGGGTTGCATCGCCGGATTCCGCGGCGGAATCCGACCAACGAATCACTTCAATTTAGCTTTGTGATTTAGCTTTTATTGAATGTAAACACAAAAGCCGGTTCAAGCTGTCGTAAACCCTGATCTTGAAAGCTTTGTTTAAAAGACAACCCTACTGGCGTGATGGATGTTGCGCGACGCCCGCGAATGTCCACGTACACTGCGGCAACCGTATCCCGCGGCTTTAGCGACCCGCGAGAGATCCCGCTTCCCGGAGCCCATTCGATGCCATCCCGCCCGATCTACATGGACTACAGCGCGACGACGCCCGTCGATCCGCGCGTGGTCGACAAAATGGTGCCGTTCCTGCACGAGCAGTTCGGCAACCCCGCTTCGCGCAGCCACAGCCACGGCTGGGACGCCGAGCAAGCGGTCGAGGAAGCGCGCGCGCACGTCGCCGCGCTGCTCGGCGCGGACCCGCGCGAAATCGTGTGGACATCGGGTGCCACCGAAGGCAACAACCTCGCGATCAAGGGCGCCGCGCACTTCTATCAAGGCACGGGCAAGCACCTCGTCACGGTGAAGACCGAACACAAGGCCGTGCTCGATACGTGCCGCGAACTCGAACGCCAGGGCTTCGACGTCACCTACCTCGACGTGGAGGAAAACGGTCTGCTCGATCTCGATGCGCTGCGGCGGGCGCTGCGCGCCGACACGATCCTGGTGTCGGTGATGCTCGCGAACAACGAAACGGGCGTGATCCAGCCGATCGCCGAGATCGGCGCGCTGTGCCGCGCCCGCGGCATCGTGTTCCACTGCGACGCCGTACAGGCGGCCGGCAAGATTCCGGTGGACGTGAATGCACTGAACGTCGACCTGCTGACGGTGACCGCGCACAAGGTGTACGGCCCGAAGGGAATCGGCGCGCTGTACGTGCGCCGCAAGCCGCGCGTGCGCATCGAAGCGCAGATGCACGGCGGCGGCCACGAGCGCGGGATGCGCTCGGGCACCCTGCCGACACACCAGATCGTCGGGATGGGCGAAGCGTTTCGGCTTGCGAAGGAAGAGATGGAGGAAGAAAGCCGCCGCGTCGGCGCGTTGCGCGACCGGCTGCTGGCCGGCCTGTCGACGCTCGACGAGGTTTACGTGAACGGCGACCTGGCGCGCCGGATTCCGCACAACCTGAACGTGAGCTTCAACTTCGTCGAGGGCGAATCGCTGATCATGGGGATCAAGGGCGTCGCGGTATCGTCAGGCTCCGCGTGCACGTCGGCGTCGCTGGAACCGTCTTACGTGCTGCGTGCGCTCGGCCGAAGCGACGAACTCGCGCACAGCTCGATCCGCTTCACGCTCGGCCGCTTCACGACCGAAGCCGAAGTGGACAGCGTGATCGCGCAGGTGCGCGACACGGTCGACAAGCTGCGCGCGCTGAGCCCGCTATGGGACATGCATCTGGAAGGGGTCGACCTCGATACGATCGAGTGGGCCGCGCACTGAGCATGGCCGACGCGTCGCGCCGGCCCGCGGCCGGCGTGCGTCAGCTTTTTTCCTGGCGCGCGATCATGTGCGCGAGATCGAGCGTTGCGCGATCGCCGTTGGTGACGAGGCGGTCGATCACCGAGCACAGCACCTTGAACTCGGTCTTGGTCACGCCCTCGAACAGCACGTTGTTGATTCGCTGCTGGGTGGGCGCCAGCGCTTTCAGCAGCTTCGTGCCGGCCGGCGTGACCGTGACGCGCATCTTGCGCTTGTCGTCCGGGTCCGCCCGCTTGTCGATCAGGCCGAGCTTCTTGAGCTTGCCGGTTTCGATCGTCACGAACGCGCCGCTCAGGTGCAGGTGATCGGCCAGGCGGTTGACGGTCACGACGTCGTCGTGGGACAGGTGCGCGACCGACACGAGCAACGAATACTGGATGCCGGTCAGCCCGGCGATCGAGCCGAAACCGTCGCGGACCGACAGCAGGCGCGCCGCGAACGGCAGCAACCCGTTGATCAGGTGACGAAATTCCGTGTCCGTGCCGTCGATCAGGCAGGCCGGGTTGGTAATGGTCAGAACGGACTCCTCTTGCTGCTTGGCCATGACGTCGACGCTCCGTGCAGTCATGCGAATTTAGCTTTGAAACGAAATTATACGGTAAAGGCACATGCGCTCCCGGCCGGGTCCGGCGACCCGCATGCTGCCCGATTGTCCGGCACCGGAGACTCGATCATGTCCTTTCCGCTTCATCCCGCGACGGTCCGCGCGCTGCTCGAATGTTATCTGCGCGCGAAAGACCTGAACCGTCCGTCACTGATCGCCGACTGCTTCGCAGCCGATGCCGAACTGAGCTTTTCGCTCGCCAGCGACGATATCGATTTTCCGCCGCGCGTGACGGGCGCGGCCGCCATCGCGCGCACGCTGGTCGAGGAATTCGGCGAGCGGTTCGAGCGGTGCCGGACCTGTTACGTCTGCGCGGAGCCGGACGTCGACGCGCATCGCGTCGCCAACATGCCGTGGCTCGTCGTGATGCGGCAGAAGGACACCGGCGCGCTGCGGATCGGGCATGGCACGTACCGCTGGCAGTTCGCGGGCGACGACACCCGCGACGACGCGGCCCGGATCGCCGCGCTGCACATCCACATCGCGCGAATGGACACGATCGACGATCCGCGGTCGTCGAAGCTCGACGGGCTGCATGCGGCGTTCGGGTATCCGTGGCTGCCGGCGCATGCGTTCGCGCGCGGGCTGGCGGATATCGCGGCGGCACACCCGGATTGGGGATTCCTGGCACCGTTTCACGACGCGGCGGCGGCGGCGGCCTGACCGATCGCGCCGGCCGCGCCGCCGCGCGTCATGCCGCGTCAAGCGCCTGCCGCACCGCCTCCCAATCGAGCCCGAACCGCGCGAGATACTTGCGCAGCCGGTCCGCATCGTTCGGTTGCTTCTTGCTCCGCCGCGACACCGCGAACAGCGTGCGCCCCGCCTCCGACAGGCTCGCCGACGCGCGGCACACGTCGAGCACGCGTTCGAGCTGCGCACGGTCGAACAGGTCGAGATCCGCGGCGCGCGCACCGAACACCGCGTCGACGCACGGGTCGGCCGCGCCCGCGTCGCGCGGCGACGACCAGGTGCGCGTCAACCGCTCGACTTCCTGCTCGGCGAGTGCCTCGGTAATCCGCCCCGCATCGGCCAGCGTCGCCATCCGCGTGACCGAGGCCGACAGTTCGCGGAAGTTGCCGGCCCACACCGCGCGCGGGGACGCCGCGAACGCGAGATAGCGCCGCTTCGCCTCCACGTTGAATCGCACCTGCTCGCCCTGCTCGCGGCCGAAACGGTCGAGTTCGAATTCGAGGTTCGGCTCGATGTCCTCGCGGCGCTCGGCCAGTCCCGGCAATTCGTACGTCCACAGATTGATCCGCGCATAGAGATCCTCGCGGAACGTGCCGGCCGCCACCATCTGCCGCAGGTCGCGATGCGTGCCCGCGATCAACTCGAAATCGCTGCTCGCCTCGACGTCCGCGCCGACCGGCAGGAAGCGCTTCTCCTCGATCGCCTTCAGCAGCATCGCCTGCTCGTCGAGCCCGAGTTCGCCGATTTCGTCGAGGAACAGCAGCCCGCCGTCGGCCGCGCGCAGCAGCCCCGCCCGTGCCGACTGCGCGCCCGTGAACGCGCCCTTCACGTGACCGAACAGCGTCGACATCGCCGCGTCGCCGCGCAGCGTCGCGCAGTTGATCTCGATGAACGCCCCCGCGAGCCGATGGCGGCCGCGCTTCAGCTCGTACACGCGCTTCGCGAGAAACGATTTGCCGGCGCCCGTCGGCCCGACCAGCAGCATCGGCGCGCGCGACCGCACGGCGACGCGCTCCAGTTGCTCGATCAGCGCATTGAAGCGCGCGTTGCGCGTTGCGATGCCGGCCTTCAGGAACGACACCGTTTCGTCGCGCTCGCGCGTGAAGCGCTGCGCGATGCGGTTGTAGCGCGACAGGTCGAGGTCGATCACCGATATCGTGCCCGGCCCGCTCGGCCCTTCGTCGGTCCGCTGCGGCGGCCCCGTCTGCACGAGGCGCGCGGGCAGGTAGCGCGCCTCCGCCAGCAGGAACCAGCAGATCTGCGCGACGTGCGTGCCGGTCGTGATGTGGATCAGGTAATCCTCATGCTCGAGGTCGAACGGATACGCGCGTGCGTAGTCGTGCAGCGTCGCGTAGACCTCCTCGAAATCCCACGGATCGTGGATCGTGACCGGCACGAGCCGCACGTCGGTATGCGGCGACAGGCGCGCGAGATCGTCCCGCACCTGGTGGGCGAGACGCGTGTAGCCCGGCGCATGCAGCAGTTCGAGCCGGTCGATCGGCAGGTCGGGCTGCTCGCACAGCGAAATCGTCGGCCGCCATTTGCGGTAACGGCGCGGCGCGCGGCCGCCCTGGTCCAGCACGGTGCCGAGAAAACCGATCGCGACGGTCTTGCGCATTTTTTATCTCATGGGATAAGAAGCGATCCGATTGTATCGGATTTCCATGATGAATCCGCACGCCCGGCATCACCGAAAATCGGTTAATGAAATAAATTCCCATTTGTTTTCAACCACTTGAAAAATTATTCGAGCATCAAGGCAGCCACTGGCACGCTCCTCGCTAAATAGAAGACGCCGGATGTCCCGCTGGCCCGCGAGCCAGGGTTCACACGCCCTGCTGGTGCGCCGCCGCCGAACCTCGTTCGTCGCGGCAGCGCATGCCGCCATGGACAGATGAAGGCAAAGGGGCGCGCGCCAGGATGCCTCGTCCGGGTTCGAATCCCGGAGCGCCCGTCGTTCGGAAGCTCAGTCAGGTGGAGCAGCCGGCGAAAGCCGGCCGGTGGCGGGTTCGAATCCCGCTCGAACCCTGTCCGCAAGGACAGTCTCGTGATGAAAGCAGTACCCGCCGGTGCGGGCCGACAGGCCCGCCGCGCGTCGGACCGGTTGCGGTTCCGCGCGATCGGCCGGGCGGCCGCATGGCCCGCGCGAATGCGCACGACGACGCGATGCAGGATGCGTCACCGTGTGCGTCGGCGCCGGCCAGCGCGCCGTCCGCCCGGTTGCGTCGCACCGCGATCCGCACGATGCGCGATCCGGCGGTCGTTGAAAAAAAGGACAAAAATATGTGGAAGCGTCATGTAGTGAAAAAGAACGAACGCGCGCTGCTGATGAGCGAAGGCGATTTCGTGAAGGTGCTGGAACCGGGCGTGTTCAAGGCCTTCGATCCGTTCAAGCGTCTGTCGGTGCAGACCGCGCGTCTCGACGCGCCGCTCGCCGACACCGCGCTGGCCGACTATCTGCGCCACGACGCGCCCGACGTGCTCGCGCGATACTTCGTCGCGATGGATCTCGCCGACGACGAAGCGGGCCTGCGCTATGAAGACGACGTGCTCGTCGAGATCCTGGCACCGGGCACGCGCCGGCTGTACTGGCGCGGCCTGGCCGCGCATCGTCTCGAACGCGTCGATCTCACGCAGGACAGCATGCTGCCGGCCGCGCTCGTCAAACGCATCGCGCAACCGGCGCTGCGGGCGCGCGGCGTGGCGGGCCTGACGGGCGTGCTGGTGGCGCAGGTGCCGGCGTACCACGTCGGCGTGCTGAAGATCGACGGCAAGATCGAGCGGTTGCTGGACGCGGGTACGTCGGCGTTCTGGCGCTTCAACCGCGACGTCGCGGTCGAACTCGTCGATCTGCGCCTGCAGGCGATCGAAGTCGGCGGGCAGGAAATCCTGACGCGCGACAAGGTTGCGCTGCGGCTGAACCTGTCGGCGACGTGGTGTTACGCGGACGTGCTGCATGCGTTCGGCCAGCTGCAAAAACCGGTCGAGCACTTGTATCGCGAGCTGCAGTTCGCGCTGCGCTCGGCGGTCGGCACACGCTCGCTCGACGAGCTGCTGGAGGACAAGCAGTCGATCGACGCGGTCGTGATCGCGCAGGTGCGCGCCCGTCTCGGCGATTCGGGCGTGGACGTGCGCAGCGTCGGCGTGAAGGACATCGTGCTGCCGGGCGACATGAAGACGATCCTCGCGCAGGTGGTCGAAGCGGAGAAATCCGCCCAGGCGAACGTGATTCGCCGCCGCGAGGAAACGGCGGCCACGCGTTCGCTGCTGAACACCGCGAAGGTGATGGAGGAAAACCCGACCGCGCTGCGGCTCAAGGAGCTGGAAACGCTCGAGCGCGTCGCGGAACGGATCGACCGCATCTCGGTGTTCGGCGGTCTCGACCAGGTGCTGAACGGACTCGTCAGCATCAAGGGCACGTAATGCAGGACACGGCGCGGCACGCGTGTGTCGCGCCGGACAATCGAATGAATCAGGTGAAGCAAATGAGCAACATGGACTATCAGGTGATGGAACTGGCCAACGGCAAGCCGGTGAAGATGTGGACGCAAGGCGTCGCCGTCGAGGACGAAGCGCGCGCGCAGTTGCGCAACACCGCGCAGATGCCGTTCGTCTTCCGCCACATCGCGGTGATGCCGGACGTCCACCTCGGCAAGGGGTCGACGATCGGCAGCGTGATTCCGACGAAGGGCGCGATCATCCCGGCCGCGGTCGGCGTCGACATCGGCTGCGGGATGATGGCCGCGCGCACGACGCTGACGGCGTCGGATCTGCCGGATTCGCTCGCGGGGCTGCGCGGCGCGATCGAACGCGCGGTACCGCACGGCCGCGCGCCCGGGCGCCGCGATCCCGGCGCGTGGGGCGATCGCACGCCGGCCGCCGTGACCGACTCGTGGAAGTCGCTGCAGCCGGGCTTCCAGCGGATCGTCGACAAGTATCCGAAGCTGGAAAAGACGAACCACTACGCGCATCTCGGCACGCTCGGCACCGGCAATCACTTCATCGAAGTGTGCGTCGACGAAGCGGACCACGTGTGGTTCATGCTGCACAGCGGCTCGCGCGGCGTCGGCAATGCGATCGGCAGCCTGTTCATCGAACTCGCGCAGGCCGACATGCGCCAGCACATCGCGAACCTGCCGGACCGCAACCTCGCGTATTTCACCGAAGGCAGCCGGCACTTCGACGATTACGTCGAGGCCGTCGGCTGGGCGCAGGACTACGCGCGGCGCAACCGGCAGGCGATGATGGACGCGGTGATCGCGGCAGCACGCGGCGTGATCGCGAAGCCGTTCGCGCTCGAAGAACACGCGGTGAACTGTCACCACAACTACGTGCAGCGCGAACGCCACTTCGGCGAAGACGTGCTCGTGACGCGCAAGGGGGCGGTGTCCGCGCAGAAGGGGCAACTGGGGATCATCCCGGGCTCGATGGGCGCGAAAAGCTTCATCGTGCGCGGGCTCGGCAACCCGGAAAGCTTCTGCTCGTGTAGCCACGGCGCGGGCCGGACGATGAGCCGCACCGAAGCGAAGCGCCGCTTCACGGCCGACGACCAGGTCAAGGCCACCCAGGGCGTCGAATGCCGGAAGGACGCGGGCGTCGTCGACGAAATCCCGATGGCCTACAAGGACATCGACGCGGTGATGGCGGCCCAGCGCAGCCTCGTCGAAGTGGTGCACACGCTGCGCCAGGTGGTGTGCGTGAAAGGATAGCGCGGTGCGCGGCCGATGGCCGGCGGCCGCGCGCAACGAAACGGAAACGACAATCATGAAAACGGAAAAAAACCTGACGCCCGTGCGCAGCGCGCACCCGGTCGCCCCGGCCGTGCGGGCGCGCGTGATGGCGGAACTCGCGGAAGTCGAGCGTCGCCACGATGTGAGCGTCCTGTTCGCGTGCGAATCGGGCAGCCGCGGCTGGGGGTTCGCGTCGCCGGACAGCGACTACGACGTCCGCTTCGTGTATGTGCACCGGCGCGACTGGTACCTGAGCGTCGAAGCGCGACGCGACGTGATCGAACGGCCGCTCGACGACGAACTCGACGTGAGCGGCTGGGAGCTGCGCAAGGCATTGCAACTGCTGCGCCGCTCGAATCCCACGCTGCTCGAATGGCTCGACTCGCCGGTCGTGTATCGCGAAGACGCGCGCTGGGCGCCGCGACTGCGGTCGCTGGCGGCGGCGTTCTTCTCTCCGGTGCGCGGACGCCACCACTACCTTGCGATGGCGAAGAAGAACTTTCGCGGCTATCTGCAAGGCGACACGGTGCGTTACAAGAAGTACCTGTACGTACTGCGGCCGCTGCTCGCGGTGCGCTGGATCGACATGGGGCTCGGCATGCCGCCGATGCGCTTCGCGGATCTCGTCGAAGGCACCGTGCACGAGCCGGCGGTGCGCGCGGAACTCGATGCATTGCTCGCACTGAAGATGCGCGCGAACGAAAGCGAGTACGGGCCGCGCCGGCCCGCGATCCACGCGCTCGTCGAGTCGATGCTCGCCGATGCGGAACACGATCGCGCATACAAGCGGCCGTGGGGCGACGTGGCGACGCTCGATACGTTCCTGCGCGACGTGGTCGACAGCCGATGACAAACGAACGGCGCGGTGCCGGCGGGCATCGCGCCGTTTGTCCATCCGCCTGACGCGTCGCCGCGTCAAGCGCCGCCCGTTGCAGCGGTATACTGGATGCCGTTCGCGCCACTGCACTCGACCTGCACCGCTTGCTGACGATGCGCTTGCAGTCCGGCATCTTCCGCCCGCCCTTTCCCAGTCGATACGAACCGTCATGTCGCACCGTTTTCCGCTTGCCCTCGCCGTGCTCCTCGCCGTTTCCCCGATCGTCACGCAGGCTCGTCCGCTCGCGCGGCCGCCGGTCGAGCGTGACTTCAAGAGCTGGTCGGTCGTCTGCGACAACGGCAATCGCTGCATCGCGGAGAGTCACGCCGACGATACCGACGATGCACGCCCCAGCCTGATCCTGCGCGTGACGCGCGATGCCGGCCCCGATGCGCAACCGTCGCTCGACCTCTACGCGTCGGCACCGCTGGACTTGCGTACCGCACGCGTCGACGGCCGCCCGTTCGATGCGGTGCCGGCCCAATGGCATGCCTTGGGCGACCCGAACGACGACCAGGCACACCCGTTCCGGATCCGCACGAACGATCCGGCAACGGTCGCCGCGTGGCTGTCTGCATCGCGCAATGCACGGGCGCTGAGCTTCGGCGATCCGGCTTCCGCGCACGCCGCGCGCACGCCGTTGTCGGGCTTGAATGCCGCGCTGCTGCTGATCGACGATACGCAGGGCCGCGTCGGCACCGTCACCGCGCTGCTGCGCCCGGGCACCCGGCCCGCGTCGTCGGTCCCGCCCGCGCCGGTGCTCCCGCCCGCCGTCACGCCGGCGCCGCCACCCGTCGCGAACCTGTCGGCCGCCGAACAGCGCCCGCTCGTCGACGCGGTGCTCGCGAAATTCGGCGCCGACGTGAAGCAGTGCGCGGCCGATGTCGAAGACGAAATGTCGGCGAGCGATCGCAGGAAGGCGTCGACCGCCGTCGCGATCTCGGCCGACGAGGCGCTCGTCGCGATCCCGTGCCAGACCAGCAGCATGTATAACCACACCGACCTGTGGTATCGCATTCGCCGCACCGCACCGTACACGCCGACGGCCATGAACTTCGGCGAGAACGCGAATGCGGGCCTCGATTCGGCGTCGTTCCCGAACGAACTGACCGACGCCGGCTACGATCCGGCCAGCGCGATGCTGTCGAGCAAGGTCCGGTTGCGCAGTGCCGGCGATTGCGGGTCGACCGCGTCGTGGATCTTCGACGGCCGGCGCTTCCAGCTCGCCGACATCGCGACGCACGGCACCTGCAACGGCCTGTTCCAGGACCAGTGGCCGCGCCTGTATCGGCGCGCCGACGCGACCGCAAGCGCGCACTGACGCATCCGGTCACGCGCCGACGATCGAGATCGAGAAGCCGTCCCAGCCTTTCTGCCCGACCGTCTGCACGGCCGTCGTCGTGAGCGCCGGCTCGGCCCCGAGGCGCGCGAACCCGTCGCGCACGCCGATCACGTCGGGCTCGCGATTGTCCGGATCGGCCACGCGCCCGCCCCGCACCACGTTGTCGACGACGATCACCGTGCCGGGCCGCGACAGCTTCAGCGCCGCGTCGAGATAGACCGCGTTGTTGTCCTTGTCCGCATCGATGAAGACGAAATCGAACGGCGCCTCGCCGGCGTCGACGAGCCGCGCGAGGCTGTCCTTCGCGCTGCCGACCACCACCGACACGACCGACGCGAACCCGGCGCGCGCGATGTTCTGCGTCGCGACCTTCGCATGCGCGGGGTTGAGTTCGAGCGTCACGAGCGTGCCGCCGGGCGGCAACGCGCGCGCGAGCCAGATCGTGCTGTAGCCGCCGAGCGTACCGACTTCGAGAATCCGCCGCGCGCCGCGGATCGTCGCCAGCAACTGCAGCAGCTTGCCCTGGTTCGGCGCGACGTTGATCGCCGGCAGCCCGGCCGCGTCGCTCGCCGCCAGCGCGGCGTCGAGCGCGTCGTCCGACGGCACGAGCGTCGCGGAGAAATACGCATCCACCTGGCTCCACCGATCCTGATCCATCGCGCACCTTTCGTCTGCGGAAAAAGGCATTCTATGCGCGACGCTCGCATAAGCAACCCACCATTCGTTCTAAGAACCGCAGCGCACGTGCTCCTATAATCGCCGGACGGCAGGCCCCCTCGACCTTCACAACAACAAGCGGAGCACCCATGACCGATCAGACCAAGCCGAACTGGCGCCTCGAAACGATCGCCGTGCACGGCGGTTATCGCCCCGACCCGACCACGCGCGCGGTCGCCGTCCCGATCTACCAGACCGTTGCGTACGCATTCGACGACACGCAGCACGGTGCCGACCTGTTCGACCTGAAGGTCCAGGGCAACATCTACACGCGCATCATGAACCCGACGACGGACGTGCTCGAGCAGCGGATCGCCGCGCTCGAGGGCGGCATCGGCGCGCTGGCGCTTGCATCGGGGCAGTCCGCCGTCACGTACGCGATCCAGACGATCGCGGAAGCCGGCGACAACATCGTGTCCGCGAGTTCGCTGTACGGCGGCACCTACAACCTGTTCGCGCATACGCTGCCGCAATACGGGATCACCACGCGCTTCGCCGACCCGCGCGACCCCGCGTCGTTCGAACCGCTGATCGACGCGCGCACGAAGGCGATCTTCGCGGAATCGGTCGGCAACCCGCTCGGCAACGTCACCGACATCGCCGCGCTCGCGGACGTCGCGCATCGGCACGGCATTCCGCTGATCGTCGACAACACGGTGCCGTCGCCGTACCTGCTGCGCCCGTTCGAGCACGGCGCGGACATCGTCGTGCACTCGCTGACGAAGTATCTCGGCGGGCACGGCACGAGCCTCGGCGGCGCGATCGTCGATTCGGGCAAGTTCCCGTGGGCCGAACACGCCGACCGCTTCAAGCGGCTGAACGAGCCGGACGTCAGCTACCACGGCGTCGTCTATACGGAAGCGTTCGGGCCGGCCGCGTACATCGGCCGCTCGCGCGTCGTGCCGCTGCGCAACATGGGCGCGGCGATCTCGCCGTTCAACGCGTTCCAGATCCTGCAGGGCATCGAGACGCTGGCGCTGCGCATCGAGCGGATCAGCGACAACGCGCTGAAGATCGCGCGGCATCTCGCGCGCCACGAACACGTCGAATGGGTGAACCATGCGGGCCTGCCCGATCACCCCGACCACGCACTCGTCGCCCGCTACCTGTCGGGCCGCGCGCCGGGCATCCTGACGTTCGGCGTGAAGGGCGGCCGCGACGGCGGCGCGAAGTTCCAGGACGCGCTGAAGCTGTTCACGCGACTCGTCAACATCGGCGACACGAAGTCGCTCGCGACGCACCCGGCCTCGACGACGCACCGGCAACTGTCGCCCGCCGAACTCGCGAAGGCCGGCGTGAAGGAAGAAACGGTGCGGCTGTCGATCGGTATCGAGCATATCGACGACCTGCTCGCCGACCTCGACCAGGCGCTCGCGCAGCTCTGACGCGAACGGGCGTACCGGCTGGCCGGTGCGCCCTGCATCAAGCCGCTTGACTCTGAAGCGGCTTCAAGGTGTTCAATCCCCGGTTGATGCCGCGGCACAGCCCGGCGCGTACGATCCGTGCAATGCCGCTCCCGCGCGGCACGCCGACCGAGAGGCCCCATGACACCGACCGCGAAGCTTGCGCTGCTCACCTTACCGCCCGTGCTGGCAGCCTGTTTCGGCGCGCTTGCGGCCGCATGGCGGGCGCCCGGCCCGAAAACGTCGAGCGTCATCCAGCATTTCACCGGCGGCATCGTGTTCGCGGCCGCGGCGCTCGAACTGCTGCCGCAGGACCGCGCGCATGCGCTGTTTCCGGTCGTCGTCGGGTTCGTGCTCGGCCTCGCGCTGATGCTCGCGATCCGCGCGCTGTCGGGCACGATCGAGGCACGCTTCGAGGACGCGCGGCTGCCCGTGAGCCTGATCATCGTTACCGCGATCGACCTCGTCGTCGACGGCCTCGTGCTCGGCATCGCGTTCTCCGCCAGCGACGAAAGCGGCATCATCCTGACCGTCGCGCTGACGCTCGAAGTGTTGTTCCTCGCGCTGTCGGTCAGCGCGGCGCTTGCCGCGGCAGGCATCGACCGGACGCTGTCGATCGTCGTACCGGTCGGGCTGGCCGCACTGCTGAGCCTCTCGGCCGTGGCCGGCAATGCGGCATTCGCCGGCCTGCCGGCGAACATCTACGCGGCCCTGCTGGGGCTCGGCACCGTCGCGCTGCTGTACCTCGTGACCGAGGAACTGCTCGTCGAAGCGCACGAGGTGCCCGAAACGCCGTTCGCGACGGCCGCGTTCTTCATCGGCTTCATCGTGTTCTTCCTGATCGAAGGGTCGGTCAAGGCGGGATAAGCCGCACGCGGCGGCTACCACGTCGTCGCGCCGGCCGGATACGTATCGACGACGCGCGTGCCATTCACGGGCGTGACGCCCTCGTTGCGCAACGCAGTCCACAGGTCGATCGCATGTTCGCGCGACTTGCGGCTGCCGTCGTCGGTCAGCACGTTCAGCGCGATGACCGTGTCGCGCGTCGTCAACTGCAGTTGTTCCTTCAACTTGCGCGACTGATGCGACGCGGTACGGACGTCACCGAGCACGATCCGCCTCTCCGTCGCAGCCGCCCCGCTCCCCGCTTCGGCCGGCACGAACGTCAGCCGCCCGTTGTCGACCTCGCATTGCCCCTGCGTGAACGTTGCCGTCCACGCGCCGGCAGGCACGGCCGCGAATTCGCACCGCATCCGCTCGTTCGCCCGCGGGCCGACGTCGTGGGCGGGCGCGTGCGACAGCGCACGCTCGGGCCAGCCGGCCGCCATCGCCGCCGTCGTCATCAGGCACCCCGCCAGCACGATTCCTTTCGCGATATGACGCATGACTCGCTCCTCTGCATGGATGAAGCCGGCCGACGGATACGGCCCCGGCCGGCCGTGAATCGTTGATCAAAGCACCGCGAAACCGTTGTCGTGCGCATCGACCATCGGCGCTTTCTCGCCGCGATGCACCGTCGAACGATGGATTTCCCGATTGCGCGCGACAACGGCCGGGCTCGCCGGATAGTCGTGATTCGGGCTCGGGATCACGCCGTCGTGACGCGCGCGCACCAGTTCCCGAACCACTTCCTGACGACTCTTCGGCTGTGCCGACACGGTCTGCGAGAGGGCTGCGGCCGACAGTGCGGCAACGACGGCGACGATCATCGGGCGCGGAATGTTCATCGGGTGTGCTCCTTGCTGAAAAGGCGTGACAGGTGCCTTCACTTTGATCCCGCGCTGGTGCGGATGCGTGATCGCCGCATGACGGTTTCGTCACCATGCGAGCGACTTCTGCATCGCAGTGCACATTAAATAATTCGAATGTTCGGGCGTGCATGACACCGCGATGACATTTTTCTCATTTGTCCCTCACCTCCACGATCCGAACGCTTTCCAGAATCGCCAGCGCGATCGCGATATTCCGGGCCGCCGCCGCAAGCCCGGGCACCGGAGTCGAACGATGCGCGAAACGATCATCTTGAACTTCAGGGGAAGCACCATGAAATATCCAGTTCGGCTCGCCATGCTCTCGGGGGCGCTGCTCGCCACTGCCCAACCGGCCCATGCCGCGGAAGTCAGCCTCTACGGCCTGTTCGATACGTCGCTGACCTATGTGTGGAACGCCAATGCCGACGGCAAGAACCTCGTCGGCCTCGGCAACGGCAACCTGCTCGGCAACCGTTTCGGGCTGAAAGGCGCCGAGGATCTGGGCGGCGGCCTGAAAGCGATCTTCACGCTGGAAAACGGCTTCAATCCGAACACGGGCGCGCTCGGGCAAGGCAACCGGATGTTCGGCCGGCAGGCGTTCGTCGGCCTGGAAAGCGCACGCTGGGGCACCTTGACGCTCGGCCGCCAGTACGACGCGCTCGCGGACGTCGCCTGGCCCGTGACCGGCGATTTCTATTTCGGCAGCGTGTACGCGACGCCCGGCGACGTCGACAACTACGACACGTCGTCGCGCACCGACAACGCCGTGAAATACACGTCGCCCGTGATCGGCGGTTTCCAGTTCGTCGGCATGTATGCGCTCAGCGGCGTGGCCGGCAAGAGCGGTGCGGGCCAGACCTGGTCGGCCGGCCTGTCGTACAGCTACGGCCCGCTCGACGTCGCGGGCGGCTACTACTCCGCAGCCAACCGCTCGTCGCTCGAGAACGGCATCCGGACCAGCTGGAACGGCACGTCGGACGGCACGTTCGACGGATCGCTGGTCAACGGCGGCTACCTCTCCGCGAAATCGATCGACATCGCGCGCGGCGCGTTGCGCTACAACTTCGCGCCGTTCGCGGTCGGCATCGATTACAGCAATGCGCAGTACAAGGCCGATGCGATGTCCGCGTTCCGCAGCACGCAGAAATACGACACCGCGCGCGGTTTCTTCAACTTCCAGGCGACGCCCGGCCTGCTCGTCGGCGTCGGTTACAGCTACACGCGCGCCCGCGGCGATACGAGCGCCACCTACCACCAGGTGTCCGCCGGCGCCGACTACATGCTGTCGAAGCGCACCGATCTCTATGCGGTCGGCGCCTGGCAGCGTGCGAACGGCGAACAGCGCACGCTCGACGGCGGCACGCAAACGGCGCAGGCATCGATCGGCTCGTACGGCTATGGCGGCACGCGCACGCAGGGCATCGTCAATCTCGGGTTGCGGCACCGGTTCTGATCGCGGCCGCCATCCTTGCGCGCAACGTGACGGAAATTTCATGTTGCAATCAGGTTCGCGACGCATCGCGCCGCTACGATCGAAGACGTGACGGGCCGCGCCCGTTACCACCCACGCAGCGGGTCGCTGCCGCACGGCACGATCACGCATTAGGCCCGGCACTCGCTGAGTGCCGGGCCTTTTTTTGTCGCCAGCCGGACGATCACGGTGCGGGATCGGGTCGCGGGAACAGGCACGGATGCGTTTTCACGTACAGATTCGGATTTCCGCAGCGGTGGCCCGCATAGTCGATCTGCTCGCCCGGCATGAGGTCGGCCGGCACCGCCTTGCGCGCAGCGGTGGGCCTGGCCTCGGTCGTGCCGGAACGTGTCGACACGCAGCCCGCGAACAGCGGGACGATCAGGACTGCGATCAAGGCTAGACGGATGGCGGGACGATGCACTTTTCGGTCCGGAATGAATGTCTGAACAGGACCGCCCGCTTTCCATGCTGCTGTCGCGAACGGCACGCATGCCGCCGGCCACGTCGGCCATCGGCAGGCTTCATGTTCCGCTTCCCGCTCATCGCGCCCATGACGCGAACATGACGGTTGCGTCATGCCGGCCGGATCCCGACGGCACGCTGCCTGCTCGCGCAATCTGACGTTTTTTTCATCTCGCGATCACGATGACGCACGGCCGCTTTCGCATACTGGGTCCATGGTTCGCCACCCGGCGACCTGATCAAGGAGAACACTCGATGAAAACGGCAAAACTCGCAGCACTGTTCGTCACCGCCACGCTGTCGCTCGGCATGGCCACGCAGGCCGCGTTCGCGCAAACGCAACCGCAGGGCAAGAGCCGCACGCAGGTCGTCAACGAACTGAAGCAGGCGCAGCACGACGGCGTCGTGCCGACGGGCAAGACGCAATACCCGCCGACCGGCGAGATCGTCGCGCGCAACAAGGAGCTTCACGGGATTTCGGTGCACGGCGGCGAGAAGAAGCCGCAGACCGACAACCACGACAACCTGACCGCACGGCAATGACGCTCGGCCACACGCGTGCGGGCAGCACGCCGCGCGCGGCCGCCACCGGGCGAACGCGCGAACGTGCCCGCCCGCGCTGTCAGGTGCCGATGGCCGCCGGCCGGTTCGGCTCGGCCGGCCGGCGCGGAAAGCGCAGCCAGAACGTCGTGCGGCGGCCGGGATCGCTGTCGACGCCGCATTCGCCGCCGTGATTGTCCATGATCGACCGGACGATCGCGAGGCCGAGCCCGGTGCCCGACGCGGAATTGTGCCGTGACGGATCGACACGATAGAAGCGCTCGAAGATCCGCCCGACATGCTCGGCCGCGATGCCGGGCCCCGTATCCGACACGGCGATCGTCGTCGCGCCGCCCTGCTCGACGCAATCGATCGTCACGACGCTGCCGCGCGGCGCATAGGTCAGCGCATTGGACAGCAGGTTGCTCAGCGCACGCTGGTACAGCGTGAGGTCCGCGTCGACCCACGCGTGGCCATCGACCTTCACCGTCACGCCCTCGTCCTCCGCAAGCGGCTCGTAGTAGCCGGCCACCCGCTCCGCCTCCTCGGCCGCATTCAGGCGCCGCACGCCGATCGACGTGCCGGCCTGTTCCGAGCGCGCGAGAAACAGCATGTCCTCGATCATCCGCGACAGCCGCTGGTATTCGTCGATACTCGACTCGATCACGCTCCGGTATTCGTCCGCGCCGCGCGGCTGCGACAGCACGACCTGCGCGGCCGCCTGCAGGTTCGTGAGCGGCGTGCGCATGTCGTGCGCGAGATTCGACGAGAACTGGCTCAGCCGCGTGAACGACTCGTTCAGACGTTCGAGCATGCCGTTGAACGCATGCTCGAGTTCCTTCAGCTCGCCGGACGTATCGAGTTCCGGCAGCGGATGCGCGAGCCGGCTCGTCGACATCTGCTCGGCCCGCGCCGCGAACCGCCGCAGCGGGCTCAAGCCGAGCGCGGCGATACCGTAGGCCATCGCGGCGGCGAGCACCACGCCGAACACCTCGATCACGACGATCGTATAGGCATGCGTGCGCAGCAGCAGCAGCAGGTCGGCGCTGCGGTCGTACTGCACCGCGACGCGCACCACCGGGCCACCGGCCCCCGCGCCGGCGAGCGGCACGTTCGTCACGAGGTACTGGTGCCGCGCGCCGGGCGGCGCGATGCCGACCGGCACGCCCCCGGCCTCCAGCGACATCAGCGGTGCATACGGGCGGAAACCGGGCGTGCCGACGAGGCGCGTGCCCGTGGCGTCGAAGATCGCGAGATCCATGTTCGGATGGCCGTGCAACTGGTCGATCCAGATGTCGGCGTTGCGCGCGACGTCGGCCGGCGTGCGCACCCCGGCCAGGTGGGCCCCCAGCGCGGCGGACGTGCCGGCCATCTGCTCGGCCGCCGTCGTTTCGACGCGATTGCTCAGCGCCTCGTAGAGCGCAACACCGCTCGACGCGAGGATCACCGACGTCGACAGGATGATCAGCGCGGTCAGGCGTCCGCGCAGCGTACGCGGCAGCAGATGCGCGATCATGCGGCCGCGCCGCCGCGCGCTTCGAGCACGTAGCCCATGCCGCGCACCGTGTGGATCAGTTTCGGCTCGTACGCGTCGTCGATCTTCGAGCGCAGCCGCCTGATCGCCGAATCGACGACGTTCGTGTCGCTGTTGAAGTTCATGTCCCACACTTGCGACGCGATCGTCGCGCGCGGCAGGATTTCGCCTTCGCGGCGCATCAGCAGCCACAGCAGCGCGAACTCCTTCGCGGTCAGCAGGATCGTGTCGCCCTGCCGCGTGGCCTTGCGGCGCGTCAGGTCGAGTTCGAGATCGGCCACGCGCAGCGTGTTCGAGTCGCGCGGCTGGCCGCGCCGCAGGATCGACTTGATGCGCGCGGTCAGCTCGACGAAGTCGAACGGCTTCGCGAGATAGTCGTCGGCGCCAAGCTCGAGCCCCTTCACGCGATCGCCGACATCGTCGCGCGCGGTGAGGAACAGCACCGGCGTCGACTTGCTGCGCCGCAGGTTCTGCAGCAGCGTCCAGCCATCCTGGCCGGGCAGCATCACGTCGAGCACGAGCAGGTCGTACTCCTCGGTCTCGGCCTGATGCTGGCCCGTGATGCCGTCCTCGACCCAGTCGACGACATAGCCGGCCTCGGTGAGACCCTTGCGCAGATACGCGCCCGTCTTCGGTTCATCCTCGACAATCAGAATTCGCATCACGCATGACCCTTGAAGAAACCCAGCCGGCGCAGCACGCCCGCACCGAGGCCGCCGCGAAACGCGGCGCGCCACGACACCGCATGGCTGACGCGGTACAGCACGGGCAGCACCAGCAGCGTCAGCGCCGTGGACGACAGGATACCGCCGATCACGACCGTCGCGAGCGGCCGCTGCACCTCGGCGCCGGTGCCGGTCGCGAACGCCATCGGCAGGAAGCCGAGCGACGCGACGAGCGCGGTCATCAGCACCGGCCGCAGCCGCGTCAGCGCGCCGTCGCGCACCGCGGCGTCGAGCGGCATCCCCTCGTCGCGCAGGTTGCGGATGAACGAGATCATCACGAGACCGTTGAGCACGGCGACGCCCGACAGCGCGATGAAGCCGACCGCCGCCGTGATCGACAGCGGAATCCCGCGCAGCCACAGCGACACCACGCCGCCGCTCAGCGCGAACGGAATGCCGGTGAACACGAGCAGCCCGTCCTTCACGTTGTTGAACATCACGAACAGCAGCACGAACACCATGAACAGCGCGAGCGGCACGACGAGCTTCAGGCGCTCGCTCGCGCTCTGCAGCTGCTCGAACTGGCCGCCCCACGACACCCAGTAACCGGCCGGCACGCGCACGTCCTGCTGCAGCTGCTCGCGCGCATCGGCGACGAACGAGCCGACGTCGCGGCCGCGTACGTTCGCGCTGACGACGACGCGCCGCTTGCCGTCCTCGCGGCTGATCTGGTTCGGGCCCGGCGCGACGTCGATCGTCGCGAGCTCCGCGAGCGGCACGTACGGCGCCGCCGCAATCGGCCCGCTGGCGCCCGCCGCCGGCGCGGGCAGCGCGATCGGCAGCCGCTTGATCGTCTCGATGTCGGAACGCAGCTCGTCGGGCAGCCGCACGACGATGTCGAAGCGGCGGTCGCCCTGGAACAGCGTGCCGGCCTTCTGCCCGCCGACGGCCGCGGCCACCGAGTCCTGCAGGTCGGCGACGCTCACGCCGTAGCGCGCGAGCTTGTCGCGGTCGAGGTTGACGGTCAGCACCGGCAGCCCGGTCGTCTGCTCGACCTTCACCTCCGACGCGCCCGGCACCTTCCGCAGCGCGGCCGCGATCTGCTCGCCGGTCTGGTTCAGCACGGCCATGTCGTCGCCGAAGATCTTCACCGCGACGTCGCTGCGCACGCCCGAGATCAGTTCGTTGAAACGCAGCTGGATCGGCTGCGAGAACTCGTACGCATTGCCCGGCAGCGCGGCGAGCGCGGCCTCGATCTCGCGCACCAGTTGGTCGCGCGGCTTCTTCGGGTCGGGCCACCGGTCGGCCGGCTTCAGCATGATGTAGCCGTCCGACAGGTTCGGCGGCATCGGGTCGGCCGCGATCTCGGCCGTGCCGGTGCGCGCGAACACGCGCTCGATCTCGGGGAAGCGCGCCTTCAGCGTCTTCTCGATCGATTTCTGCATCTCCACCGACTGCGACAGGCTCGTGCCGGGAATCCGCAGCGCGGAGACGGCCAGGTCGCCTTCGTTGAGGCTCGGGATGAACTCGCTGCCGAGCCGCGTGGCCAGCCCGAGCGTGACCAGCACGATCGCGCCGGCGCCGATCATCACGCGCGCCGGGCGCGTCATGAACGCGGCAAGCACCGGTTCGTACGCGCGCCGCGCCCAGCCCATCAGCCGGTTCTCCTTCTCCTCGACCCGCTCGCCGATGAACAGCGCGACGGCCGCCGGGATGAACGTGACGGTGAGCACCATCGCGGCGGCGAGCGCCATCACGACGGTGATCGCCATCGGGTGGAACATCTTGCCTTCGACGCCGGTCAGCGCAAAGATCGGCAGGTACACGACCATGATGATCAGTTGCCCGAAGATCAGCGCGCGGCGCGCTTCCTGCGATGCACCGAACACCTCGGCGAACCGCTCCTCGCGCGTGAGCGGCCGCCCGGCCGCCGCCTGCGCATGCGCGAGCCGCCGCACGCAGTTCTCGACGATCACGACCGCGCCGTCGACGATGATCCCGAAGTCCAGCGCGCCCAGGCTCATCAGGTTCGCGCTCACCTTCGCGTTGACCATGCCGGTGAAGGTCATCAGCATCGACAGCGGAATCACGAGCGCGGTGATCAGCGCCGCGCGGATATTGCCGAGGAACAGGAACAGCACGGCGATCACGAGGATCGCGCCTTCGAGCAGGTTCTTCTTCACCGTCGCGACGGCCTTCTCGACGAGCACGGTGCGGTCGTACACGGGAATCGCCTTCACGCCGGCCGGCAGCGTGCGGTTCACGTCCGCCATCTTCGCGGCGACGGCCTTCGACACCGTCCGGCTGTTCTCGCCCATCAGCATGAAGACCGTGCCGAGCACGACCTCCTCGCCGTTCGACGTCGCGGCGCCGGTACGCAGCTCGCGGCCGATGTCGACCGCGCCGACGTCCTTCATCCGCACCGGCACGCCGCCGACGTTGGTCAGCACGATGTTCGCGATGTCGTCGACGGTGCGCGCCTGGCCCGGCACGCGCACCAGGTACTGCTCGCCGCGTTTTTCGATGTAGCCGGCGCCGACGTTGTCGTTGTTGCGTTCCAGCGCGCGCACGACGTCGGCGAGCGTCAGCCCGTACGACATCAGCTTCGCCGGGTTCGGCGCGACGCGGTACTCCTTCACGTAGCCGCCGATCGAGTTGACCTCGGTCACGCCGCGCACGTTGCGCAACTGCGGCCGGACCACCCAGTCCTGCAATTCGCGCAGGTCGGCCGCCGTATAACGCGTGCCGTCGGGTTTGCGCGCGCCGGCGTCGGCCTCGACGGTCCACAGGTAGATCTCGCCGAGGCCCGTCGACGTCGGCCCCATCGCGGGCGCGATGCCGGCCGGCAGCTTGTCCTTCGCCTCCTGGATGCGCTCGTTGACGAGCTGCCGCGCAAAGTAGATGTCGGTGCCGTCCTTGAAGATCACGGTGACCTGCGACAGCCCGTAGCGCGAGATCGAGCGCGTCTGCTCGAGGCCCGGCAGCCCGGCCATCACGGTCTCGACCGGATAGGTGATGCGCTGCTCGGCCTCGAGCGGCGAATAGCCGGGCGCGGACGTGTTGATCTGGACCTGCACGTTCGTGATGTCGGGCACCGCGTCGATCGGCAGCTTCTGGTAGCTGAACACGCCCAGTGCGGCCACGGCCGCGATCGCCAGCATCACGAGCCAGCGGTGCGCAATCGCAAAGCGGATCAGGCGCTCAAACATGTCGGAATTCCTTGAAACGGGGAACGGTCGCCCGCACCGGACGAGCCGCCCGGCCGGTCACGCGGCGCGCCGGAAAGCGGGCCGCCAGTCGGGCCGCCATCCGCGCAATGGCGCACACATATCGCTCATTCATGTTCGGCGCTCCCCTTGCCGAGTTCGGCCTTCAGCACGAAGCTGTTCGACGCCGCGTATTCCTGGCCCGGCTTCAACCCCTTCAGCACCTCGGTCGCGCGCTCGTCGCGCCGCCCCGTCTCGACGGCCTGCGCGACGAACCCCTTCGGCGAGCGCACGAACACCGACGGCGCGCCGTCGACATCCTGCAGCGCCTCGCTCGCGACCGCGAGCGGTACGCCCTGCTTGCCCGCGTCGACCGACACGTTCACGAACATCCCCGGGCGCCACACGCCGTCCGGGTTCGGCAGCACGACACGCGCGGGCGCGGTACGCGTCTGTTCGCCGAGCAGCGAGCCGACGTATGCGATCGGGCCGCTCGAACGCGATTCGAACGCGGTCGCGCTGACGGTCGCGTCGCGGCCGACGCGCACGTCGTTCAGCCGCTGCGCCGGCACGGCCATCTCGGCCCAGACGGTCGACAGGTCGGAAATCACGAACAGGCTCGCATCGGCGGCGATCGCCTCGCCGGGCGTCGCGTGTTTCTCGACGATCGTGCCCGCGAACGGCGCACGCAGTTCGTAGCGGTTCAATGCCCCCGCGCCGGCCGGCGCATTCAGCGCGGCGAGCTTCTGCCGCGCGTTCTGCACGGCGATCTCGGCCTCGCGCAACTGCACCTGCGCCTGCTGGTAGTCCTGCTCGGCCGAGATGCGCTCCTGCCACAGCGTCCGTTCGCGCGCGTAGGTCGCACGCGCGCCCGACAGCCGGCGCTCGGCCGTCAGCAGTTCGCTGCGGCGGTCGGCCAGGTCGGTGCTGGCGATCACCGCGAGCACCTGCCCCTTCGCGATGTTCTGCCCGAGCGATACCGACACCTGCTCGACGATGCCGGCCACGCGCGGCACGACGTGCGCGGTGCGGTCCTCGTTGAACTTGATCTCGCCCGGCAGCTGGAATGGCGTCGCGATCTGCGCGGGGCCGGCCTTCGCGAGTGCGATCCTCGACGCCGTCAGTTGCGCGTCGGTCAGCGCGATCGCGCCGTCGGCGCGCGCGATCGGGAACGATGCGGCGTCGCTGCCGGCCTTCACGTCGATCGTCGCGTCGAACACGTGCGGCTTCGCGATCGACTGGGCGGACACGAACTTCGGGCCCGACGCGTCGAAACGCAACGGCTCGCGCGTGCGGTCGTACCGCACCAGCGTGCCGGACACGGTGACGCCCTGGTCGGCCGGTTTGCCGTCGACGAACGGATAGACGACGAGCCGCGCGTCGCCGGGCTTTTCCGTCATCACGATCTCGACGGACAGCTTGCCGCGCTTCAGCACGACACCGCCGTGCGCGCCGGCGCCATCGGCCGGCTGCGCGGCTTCGGCGCCCGCGGGCGCCGAAGGGTTGCTCCCGCCGCGTGTAACGGCGAGCGCGCCGATCACGATCCCTGCGCTGCCGAGCACGGCCGCCGCGATAACGAAGATTCTGCTGCGTGACATGATGATCCTTCCGGTAAGAGTGCCGCTTATTGCGCGACGGCCGCGAGCGGCGTGCCGACGAGGCGGCCGATATCGGCGCGGGCCGAATGGGCGTCGGCGAGCGCGCGCACGTATTGCGACTGCCCCTGGAACAGCGTGCGCTGTGCATCGAGCACGTCGAGGAAGCTGAACTTCCCGAGTTCGTAGCCGCGCGACATCGCGTCGAGCGCGACGCGCGCGGCCGGCAGGATGTCGGACTTCAGCCGCTGCGCTTCCTGCTCGGCGGCCTCGAAATTCGCGTAGGCTTGCGTGAGCGCCAGCCGCAGGCGCATGCGTTCGCGATCGAGATCGGCATTCGCGCGCTCGGCCTTGTGCGTCGCCTCGAGCAGCGCGCCCTTGTTCGTGTTGAACAGCGGAATCGGGATCGATACGCCGACCACGGCCTGGTTGTCGGGCACGCCGCCCGTCGTCACGCGCTTCACGCCCGCGCTGACCGTCACGTCCGGAATGCGCCTCGCACGTTCGAGCGACACGGCCGCATTCGAGCGCAGCATCTCGGCGCGCGCGATCCGCGCGAGCGGCGCATCGTCGAGCTGCGCGGTCAGCGCGGGCAGCGGCTCGACCGGCGGCACGGTTTCGAGGTCGCCGAGCACGGCGAGCCGGTCGCCGCGCGCTTCGCCCATCACCGCGTTCAGCTTCTCGCGCGCGACGTCCACCTTGCCGCGCGCCGTCACGACTTCGATCCGCACGCCGGCCGCCGCCACCTGCGCCTTCGTCGCCTCGACCGGCGACACCTTGCCGGCCTGCGCGCGGCGCCCCGCGAGATCCGCGGAGCGCGCGGCGATCGCGGCCGATTCCTCGGTGACCTGGAGCTGCCGCTGCGCGGCGAGCAGCCCGTAGAACGCGGCGATCACGTCGGCGCGCACGACCGCACCCTGCTCGTCGAGCGACGCGCCGGCCGACTCGCGGCCGTACGACGCGACGTCGAGCCGCGCGCGGCGCTTGCCGCCCAGTTCGATGGTCTGGTTGATCAGCGCGGTCGACGTACGTTCGTTGCTGCGGAAGCTCTCCTGCAGGAACGACACTTCGGGATTGGGGCGCGCGCCGGCCTGCAGCAGCGCGCCGGCCGACGCATCGACGTCCGCGCGCGCGCCGCGCAGCGCCGGATTGTTCCGGGCCGCGACGGCGAGTGCATCGGAAAGCGTCAACGACGGGGCGGGACGTGCGTCGGACGGCGGTGCGCCGATCGGTGCGGCGCTGCCGGCGGCAGCTGTCGCCGGCGGCGGCAGCGACGGCTGCGCATACGCCGTCGCGGCCATCGCGAAGGCGACGGCCGCGGAGAGAGGGAGCTTGAGCATGTTCGGTTCTGCGGTAACGGTTGCGACCGATGCTACGGTCGGGCCGCAGTGCGAACATGAGGCGAAGATGATATTTCCGTCATGTTGGACGCAGCCGCACGCAGACGCGCGGCGCCCCGCGGGGACGGCGCCCCGTTTTGACGATCGGGAAAGTTCGGTGAGCGCGCGGCGCGACGGCCGCGCGAAAGACTGCGGAGGCTTGGGACTTCGGCACGCGCGGGCCGCCGCCCCGCACGCGAATCAGGTGACGGCTTGTTTCGCGCGCCGGCGTTGCACGAGCCAGTCGAGCAGTTGCCGCCCGTCGCGCTCGCCGAACCAGCGCGCGTGCCCGATCAGGTAGCCGTCGTACGCGATGTCGACGATCGCCGGCGCATCGATGATGCAGCCGAAATACGCGACTTCCGACAGCGCGAACTCCGTATGCACGATCGGCAGCAGCGCGACCAGCGCGGCATACGCGTCGTCGTTCAGCGGTTCGAGCGATTCGTAACCGTCGAGCAGCGCGTCGATCTGGTCGTACTCGATGCGCCGCGCATCGGCCGGCGCCATCCAGTCGATCGTATTGCGCTCGATCGCGAGCGCGAGGTCCATCACCGCGCACGTACGATCCGACAGGCCGAAATCGAGCACGGTCCGCACCTGTGCGCCGGGGCCCGCCCCGGTCCACAGCAGGTTCGACGCATGCCAGTCGCCGTGCGTCCACAACGGCGGCAACGCGGGCAGCAGCGGCACGAGGCGCGCGTGATACGGGCCGATCGCGTCGGCTACGTCGCCGCGCCAGTCGCGCGAACCGAGTGCACGCACGAGCAGCGGCTGCGCCTCGACCCAGCGTTCGAGCGCGCCGGCCAGATCGGCGGACGACAGCACGCGAAAACTCGACAGCAGCGTCCGTACGGGGCGCGCCGGCGCAGCGTAACCGGCCGACGCGCGATGCAGCTCGGCCAGCGCGCGGCCGGCCGCGTACGCGTGCGAAGGATGCGTGAACGGTTGCCACGACATCACGCCGCGATACGGATCGACGCCGGGCGCGAGCACGTGCACCTCGTACGTCCACTCGCCGGACGCAAACGCGGTCGCGCCGTCGCGACCGGCCAGCACGTCCACCACGGGGATGCCGCGTTCGCGCAGATGCGCGATGAAGCGATGCTCTTCCTCGAGGCCCGCGACATCGCGCAGGCTCGCATGATGACGCTTGACGAACAACCCGCGCCCGTCCGCCATCCGCACGAGCACCGCCGCCGCGAACTGCCGCGGGCTGTGCCACGTCAGCCGCGCCGGCTCGCCCGCGCCATCGATCCGCGCGAGTATGGCCGCCACCTCGTCGTGCGTCATCAGCGGCCAGTCGCGTTCGGCCTGCTCGCCGTCGACGCCGAATTGCGGCGGTGCGACGTCACGCGACAGGGGGCCGTCCGGCTCGAGGGGGAATGACATGAACGACGTTGCTCCGTGGTTGAATCCGTGCGTGAATCAGCGCGCGCCGCCGCCCGGCGCCAGCGCGCCGCCGGCCGCCGCGCGCAACGCGGCGGCGGTCCGGCTCCAGTCGCGCCAGCCGACGACGGCCAGCCCGATGAACAGCGCATAGAGTCCGGCCGTCAGATACAGTTCCTTGAACACGAACATCCCGACGTAGACGACGTTCACGACGATCCACAGTCCCCACGACGCGATATAGCGCCGCGCGGTCCAGTATTGCGCGACGAGGCTGAACGCGGTCAGCGACGCGTCGACGAACGGCAGCGCCGCGTCGGTCCAGCGTGCCATCATGCCGCCGAGCAACGCGCTGCCGATGACGGCCGCGACCAGGTCGGGCAGCATCTGGCGCGGCCGCACGCCGGTGACGGGTGCGACGTCGCCGGCCGGTGCCGCGCCGCCGCCGCCGGCTTCGCTCGCGCGCTGCGCGAGCCAGCGCTGCCAGCCGTACACCTGCAGCACCGCGAACGCGCCCTGCAGCAGCATGTCCGAATACAGCTTCGCATCGAAGAAGATCCAGCCGTACAGCGCAACCGACGCGAGCCCGACCGGCCAGCACAGCATGCGGCGCTTCGCGGTCAGCCAGATCGCGAGCGCGCTGACGATCACGCCGGCGATTTCGAGTGGGGACATCGTCTGTGCCCTCCTGGTTGGCTGCCGGGGCCGCGCGTCACGCAGCCGGTTCCCGGTCATCAGAAATCATAGGTCAACGACACGTGCGCGGTGCGCGGCGCCCCCGGGAACAGGTACGCATCACCCTGCTGCTCGCCCGCGTCGCGCCAGTAGAACTTGTTGAACAGGTTGTCGACCGACACGCGCAGCACCGTGCGATGGCCGCCGAGCTTCGTCGTATAGCGCGCGCCGAGATTGAACACGAACCATGACGGCACGCGCGCGGTGCCTTCCTCGTTCGCGTTGCGCGCCGCGCTGTACTCGACACCGCCGAGCACGTTCAGCCCTGCCACGCCCGGCACCGCGTAATCCGCATACAGCGACGCGCGCAGCGCGGGCACGTTGATGATCTGGTGCCCTTCGTAGGCCGGCGACCCCGAATCGTACGCGCGGGCGCGGATCGCCGCGACGCTGGCCGTCAGCCCCAGCCGTTCGGTCACGCGCCCGGCCGCGCCGAGCTCGATCCCCTGGTGCCGCTGCGTGCCGCGCTGCACGAACGTGTAGGCGGTGCCCGACGCATCCGGGTCGGCGAACTGGAACGGCTTGCTGATCGAGAACACGGCGGCCGTGAGGCTCAGCCGGTCGAGCCAGTCGTATTTCGCGCCGACCTCGATCTGGTGCGATTCGACCGGCGGCAGGAACGCATACGCATTGGTCGCGCGCACCGGCGCCTGGTCGCCGAGCGACAGCGCCTTGCTGTACGACGCATACAGCGACAGCACGTTGACCGGCTTGTAGACGAGCGCGACCTGCGGCAGGAACACCGAGCGGTCGGTGTGCGTCGTGTCGCCGTCGGGACTGCTCCAGCTGCGCTGGCGCAGCAGCACTTCCTTGCCGCCCGCGAGCACCTGCCAGTGTTCGCCGATGCTGATGCGGTCGAGCCCGAACACGCCGTACTGCCACGAATCGAGCTGCGGATACGACGGCCCGGGCGTATTCGGCGACGGTGCAAACGAGACGTCGGGTCCGTCGATGTTCTCGCTGCCGACATAGTCGTACACGGCGGTCGCCATGTGCACGACGCGACGCTGCACGCTTACGCCGAGCGTCAGTTCGTGCCGCAGCGGTCCCGTCGCGAACTTGCCGGTCGTGACGGCGCGCAGGTCGTCGTTGCGCCGGTATTCGCCGGGGCTGCGGAAGTCGTACACGTCGTAGTCGCCGTTCGCGCCGAAGAAAAACGGCGACGTCGCGCCGGCCGTGCAGCTTGCCGCGTAATAGCAACCGTACGCGAACGCACTGTTGTCGTCGATCATCGTGCGGCTGCGGCCCGCGGCGACGTACGCCTTCCAGTCGTCGTTGAACTGGTAGTCGAAGCGGGCGTTCAGGTTCAGCGCATCGGTCGTCACCGGTTTCGCCCACGGCTGCGTGCCGAGCGCCTTCGACGTCGTCTTGACCGACGGCACGACGGTGCCGCCGAGCAACTGGTAGCCGGGCGCCGAGCGCTGGATCCACTGCTGGAATTCGGCGTTGAGCTGCAGGCTCGCGCGCGGGCTGATGTCCCAGTCGGCGGCGATCGAGCCGAACGTGCGCCGTCCGTTCGTGCCGTCGATGTAGGCGTGCATGTTCTCCTTCGCGGCGTTGATCCGGAAGCCGAACTGATGGTCGGGGCCGAAGCGGCGGCCGAGATCGACGGCCGCCGACGTCGAGCCGCGGCTGTCGACGCCGCCCGTCACGCTCGCGACGTTCGCGGAGCGCTTGGTCACGAAGTTGATCACGCCGCCCGGCGCGACGACGCCGCTGTCGATGCCGGCCAGCCCCTTCAGGATCTCGACGCGCTCCTTGTTCTCGAGCGGCACGTTCTGCTCGCCCGACACCGTCAGCCCGTCGATCCGGATCGCGCTCGCGAGATCGACCGGAAAACCGCGGATCGCGAAGCCTTCGAAATAGCCGACCGGCGCGTAGTCGTTGACGACCGATGCGTCGTTGCGCACGACGTCGCTCAGCCGCTTCGCCTGCTGGTCGTCGATCAGCGCGCGCGTGACGACGTTCACCGACGCGGGCGTGTCGCGCAGCGGCGCGTCGTCGAGCCCGGCCACCGACGCATTCCGCGCGCGCAGCGTGCCGCCGCGCTCGCCGCTCACCGTGATCGCGGGCAGCGTCGCGGTGCCGGCCGCGTCGGCGTCCGGTGCGGGCGCGTCACCCGGTGCCGCGGCGGCCTGCGCCGCGAAAAGCGTGATGCCGAGGCCGACTCCGAGCCCGACCTTGGTGCGCCACCGCCGTGCGGACGCCGCTGTTGTTCGATTCACCGTCATTGTTCTGGATGGAAAACTCGCCACTCGACCCTGTCGAAACCCGTTACGAAGCTGCGAAGCATGCCCCCGCGGACGTAATCCGCACCGTCACCGGCCGCGTGCGGCGACACGCCATTCATCAGACGAACCGGACGATATGGCACGCACGCATGCCGGTCAGCCAGGAGGACGCGGGATGGGACATCGGATTCAGGTGACGCGCCGGGCACCGACGCAGCCGCCGACGGATTCGTCGGGAGCGGGCGGGCGGCCGGCGGCATCGCGCGGTCGTGTCATGCGGGGGACGCTTCGAACGCCCCGGTGCGGGCGGCGGGCGCTTGCGCCGGCCGTTCGTCGGAACGGCGGCCTGCCCGTCGCGCGCGACATCGCGGCGTGGCGCGCATTTTACCCCGGGCGGGACCGATGGCCGTGGAATCGGGCGGAACGGGAGGCGGGAACGGCGGGATGGGGGAAATAGGCTGCGGAGGGCGCGCCGGCGGCGGCGGCGCGATCGCGCCGCGCATCGTGCGCGGCGACCTCGACGACCGGTGCGGTCACGCGCCGGTCGAACGGACGAAAACCGGCGCGGGAATCACGGCCCGCTACCGGTTCGACACCGCTCAGAACCCCTGCATCGTCACGGTCGGATCGACGACGAGATGCACGACGCCGTAGATCACCGCGCCGACCAGCAGCGCAAGCAGGATCGCCACGAACGGCAGCAACGTGAAGTTGGCGTTCGCGAGATCGGTCGCGTGCGACTTGCTGTTGCGCACGCCGAAGAAACTCCACAGGACCAGGCGGACCATGCCGAGCAGTTTCATGATGGGCTCCTTTCATCGAATCGGTTGACGCTATCGTCGATCCGACCGGCATCCGAAAAAAGAAGCAGTTGCGCGCGCTTTTCGCGCAGCAGGCCGTCTGCGGCGGCGTGTCGCAGGGTGCGTCAGCGGTCGAGCACGAGCGGCTCCGCGGCGCCTGGCGCGGGCCGCGCGACGCACAGCAGCGCGCAGCCCGGTTCGACCGGCGCGTCGGGCGTTTGCGCGTAGTCGACCGCGCCGGACAGCACGCGCGTCGCGCAGGTGCCGCACGAGCCGGAACGGCATTCGGACGGCACGGCCACGCCCTGCCCCTCGGCGAATTCGAGCAGCGTGCCGTCGGCAGGTGTCCACGCGGTTTCGCGCGCCGTGCGCCGGAACACGACCGGCACGCCCGGCGCCGCTCGCGCGAGCGTCTCGCGCGCCACACGACGCGAGACGCTCGACGGCCCGAGCGCCTCGAAGCGGATGCGTTCGTCCGGCACGTTCAGCGCGCGCAGCCCGTCGTACAGGTCGCGCATGAACGCCGCGGGCCCGCACAGGTAGAAGTCGTAGTCGTCGAACGACAGGATCCGCTTCAGCTGCGCGACGTCGATGCGGCCGGCCCGCGCGGCCGAGCGTTCGTCAGGATGACTGTCGAACCAGTGCAACGACAGGCGCGCGTCGGCGGCCGCGATGGCCGCGAGTTGCGCCGCGAACGGCCGGTCGGCCGCATCGCGTGCGCCATGCACGAACACCACGCGGCGCGACGGCGTGTCGTCGGCCAGTGCGCGGCGCAGCATCGCGACCATCGGCGTGATGCCGATGCCGGCCGACACGAGCACGGCCGGGCGCGGGCTCGCGAGATCGAACGTGAAGCGGCCGCGCGGCATCTGCGCGTCGAACGTCATGCCGGCCAGCGCATGATCGTGCAGCCACGCCGATACGCGCCCTTCGCGCTTCACGGTGATCCGGTAATGCGCGCCGCCCGGCGCATCCGACAGCGTGTAGCTGCGAATCGCCGGCGCATCGCCGCCCGGCAGCGCGACGCGCAGCGTCAGGTGCTGTCCGGCTTCGTAGGCCGGCAGCACGCCGCCATCCGCCGGTTCGAAATGAAACGACCGGATCGCGCGCGCTTCGTCGACGATCTTCGCGATGCGCAACGGCCGCCATGCGGGTGCCGATGCAGGCACGGCGGACGGCACCGGGACCGCCTGCGCGGCGCCCGGCGAAGTCGCCGCCGTCGCCGCGAACTGCGGCGCGCGCTCGACCGCCGACCACCGGAACGGCAGCACCGCACGCAGGCGCCGCACTTCCCGCACATGGAACCGCACGACACGCTGCGCGCCGTCGAACGACGCGACGAGCGGCCCGTCCCACACGATCTCCGCGCGCGCGGCGACAACCAGCACGTCGCCGCTGTCGAAATCGATGAACAGCAGCCCCGCGCGCGGATCGTGCTGCAGGTTGCCGAGCGTGTTGAAGAAGCGGTTGCCGCTGAAATCGGGCGTCGTCAGCGTGTTCGCATCGTCGACGCGCACGAAGCCCGGCATCCCGCCGCGATGCGACACGTCCGCGCCGCGCGCGGCGCCCGCCTCCGCCGACGTGTTCGCGCTCGCGACGAAGAACGTATCGGCCTGCGCGAGCAGCGCGCGGTCGGCGTCGCTCAATGCGTCCGACACGTCGGGCGCGACGGCCGCATCGGCTTCGCGTGCGATGAACGTGGGCTTGCGGCCCTGGATGTACTTCGCGCAGTTGCCGAAGCTCTGCTCGACGGCGATCGTCAGCGCATCGCCGTCGACCGCGCGCACGACGCCGTTCACGCGATTGCGCCGCCGCGTATCGAATTCGATCCCGAGCCCGCCGAGCGCCGCGCCCGGTTGCCAGGTACCGGCCAGCGGATCGCCCGGCAGCGCGCGCGCCGCGATGCGCAGCGTGCGCGGGTCCGGCGACGTGACGAAACCCGGCGCACCGGCGCGCAGCGTCGCCCACGGCTGGCCGTGCGCATCGACGCCGCCGAGCACGAAGAACGGCAGTTGCGCGAAGAACGCGCGGTGCTGGTCCGGCATGAAGCGCCGGATGCCGCGCCGGCCGGCCGCACCCGCCGCGTCCGTCACGCCTGCGCGCTGCTGCACGGCAAGCTCGCCCGCGTGAAACGGCGCGGTGTCGAGTTCCCAACCCGGTACGACGGCGGTCGGCGCGTTCATCGCATGCTCCTGACGAGGCCTGGTTGAAGGGGAGGTTACGCGGCGAGCAGGCCCGCGCGCGTCGTCGGCATCGCGACGAAGCCCGGCAGCGCCTCGATACGCGCCAGCCATGCGCGCACGTGCGGATACGGTTCGAGCGACACGCCGCCTTCCGGTGCGTGCGCGATGTACGTATAAGCGGCGATGTCCGCGATCGTCGGCTGCGCGCCGACCGCGAACGGCTTGCCGACCAGCTCGCGATCGATCACGTCGAGCACCTTCGCGGCCGTACGCTTGGCGGCCTCCGGATCGAGCTGCGCGCCGAACACGGTCACGAGCCGCGCGGCAGCCGGGCCCGACGCGATCGGGCCGGCCGCATACGACAGCCAGCGCTGCACGACGGCCGCGCCGACCGGATCGTCGGGCAGCCAGTGGGCGTCGCCGTAGCGCTTCGCGAGGTAGACGAGGATCGCGTTCGAATCGGCGATCACGGTGCCGCCGTCGTCGATCACCGGTACCTGCCCGAGCGGATTCAACGCGAGAAAAGCCGGTTCGCGCTGCGCGCCGGCCGCGAGATCGACGTCGATGGTTTTGGACGGCAACCCGAGCAGCGACAGGAACAACCGGACACGGTGCGCGTGGCCGGACAACAGGAACGAATAGACGCGGATCGGCGAGGCAGGCTTGCGGGCGGCAGACATGGAAACACTCCGGATTCTCGCGCCGCCGGGAATCGGCGACGAACGGCTCCAGCGTAGCGCTCGCCGTTCGTCGCCAGAAGACGGATAATCGCGGAAACATTATCCTCTTTCATAGGACAATCGACGATGGCCGACTTGCGCGACGTGAACCTGAACCGGCTGGCGATCTTCGTCGCGGTGGTCGAGGCCGGCTCGCTGACGGCCGCGGCCGAGCGGCTCGGCCTCGCGAAGACGGTCGTCAGCACGCACATGCAGCGCCTCGAATCCGAGGTCGGCACGAACCTGCTGGTGCGCACGACGCGGCGGCTGAGCGTGACGGATGCGGGGCGCGTGTTCTACGACGCGTGCCGCGACATCGTACGCGCGACCGAAACCGCGCTCGACGCGGTATCGTCCGACGCCGGGCCGCTGCGCGGCACGCTGCGCGTGAGCGTGCCGATCGACTACGGCGCTTTGGTCGTCGCTCCGGCCGTCGTCGCGTTGCGCGACCGGCATCCGGGGCTCGACGTCGAACTGGTGGCGAACGACCGCGTCGTCGATCTCGTCGCGGACAATCTCGACGTCGCGATCCGCATCGGCCGCCTCGCCGATTCGAACTATCGCGCGGTGCAGCTCGGCACGTACGAGAAATGGCTGGTGGCGAGCCCGGCGTTCGTCGCCCGGCACGGGCTGCCGCGCGATCCGGATGCGCTCGCCGCGCTGCCGTTCGTGATGCTGTCGACGCTGCCGCGCCCGCACACGCTCGAACTCGACAACGCGAGCGGCGGCAGCGCGGCCGTCCGCTGTGCCGCACCGGTCGTATCGAACACCGCGACCGCATGCCGCGCGATCGTGCTCGCGGGCGGCGGCTTCGGGTTGCTGACGGATTTCTCGACCGCGGACGACGTCGCGGCCGGCCGGCTCGTGCGGCTGCTGCCCGCGTGGCGCTCGGCACCGGCCGGAATTCATGCGGTGTATCCGTCGACGCGGCTGCCCACGCCGAAGGTGCGGGCGTTCATCGATGCGATGAAGGAGAGGATTGGCGACACACGGCCGGCACGCAAGACGAAACGCGAACGCTAGCGCGCGCCGGTTGCGTGCCCGCGCACGCCATTCACCTGACGAATCACGACGTCCCCGCGATCAGGTACCGCCATGCACGGCGCTCATGCGCGGCATGAAAACTAATCGATTGTTGGCGCCCCGGATCGACGCCGACAATCCGCTTCATGCCCCCTCGTTTGCGGTACGGGCCACTCACCCTCCCAATCGGCACGTCACGATCCATGAACCGCCCAGTCCCTCTTCCCTGCATCGCCGCGGCCTGCACGGCCCCGCCGGCACCGTCCCTTGCCCGCCCCCGCACTTGCGGCGAAGCACTCGTCGGCCTGCTCGAACGTTACGACGTCGAATGCGTGTTCGGCATTCCCGGCGTGCATACCGTCGAGCTCTATCGCGGGCTCGCCGAGTCGTCGATCCGCCATGTGACGCCGCGCCACGAACAGGGCGCCGGCTTCATGGCCGACGGTTATGCCCGCGTCACCGGCCGGCCGGGCGTCTGCTTCATCATCACCGGGCCCGGCATGACCAATATCGCGACCGCGATGGCACAGGCCTACGCGGATTCGATCCCGATGCTGGTGATCTCGAGCGTCAACGCGCGGCGCGAGCTCGGCAGCGGCGACGGCCGTCTGCACGAGCTGCCGTCGCAGCGCAACGTCTTCGCGGGGCTCACCGCGTTCTCGCACACGCTGCTGGACGCGGCCGACCTGCCGCAGGTCCTCGCGCGCGCATTCGCCGTCTTCGAAAGCGCGCGGCCACGGCCCGTGCATATCGAGATTCCGCTCGACGTGATCGTGATGCCGGCGCCCGCGCTGCCCGCCACCCCGCCCGCGCTGCCCGCGCGCCCCGCGCCTGATGCCGGTGCGCTCGCGGCGGCCGCGGACCTGCTCGCCCACGCACGCCGGCCGCTGATCCTGGCGGGCGGCGGTGCCGTGCAGGCGGCAGCCGAATTGCGCGAACTCGCCGAACGCCTGCACGCGCCCGTCGCGCTGACGATCAACGCGAAGGGCCTGCTGCCGCCCGGCCATCCGCTGCTGATCGGCTCCACCCAGTCGCTGCCGGCCACCCGCGCGGCGATCCGCGATGCCGACGTGGTGCTCGCCGTCGGCACCGAGCTCGGCGAAACGGATTACGACGTCACGTTCGACGGTCGCTTCGCGATCGACGGACGGCTGATTCGCATCGACATCGATGCGCAGCAGCTGATGCGCAATGCCCGCGCGGAGATCGCCATCGCCGGCGATGCGCGGCTCGCGCTCGGCACGCTGTCGACCCGTCTGCACGAAAAACCCGCGCCGACACCGGAAGCCGGCTGGGGTGCCTCACGCGTGGCCGCCGTGCGTGCCGAGATCGCGTCCGGCCACGACGGCCACGTGCGCGCGCAGGCGCGACTGATCGACACGGTCGTCACGACGCTGCCGGGCGTGATCGTCGCCGGCGATTCGACGAGCCCCGTCTACGTCGGCAATTTCACCCACGACGCGCCCGCGCCGCGCAGCTGGTTCAACTCGTCGACCGGCTACGGCACGCTCGGCTACGGGCTGCCCGCCGCGATCGGCGCGAAGCTCGCCGCGCCGGCGCGCCCGGTCGTCTGCCTGATCGGCGATGGCGGCCTGCAGTTCACTTTGCCGGAGCTCGCGAGCGCGGTCGAGGCCCGCCTGCCGGTGATCGTGATCGTCTGGAACAACCGCGGTTACGGCGAGATCCGCAAATACATGATCGCGCGCGACATCACGCCGGTCGGCGTCGATCCGTACGCACCCGATTTCGTGGCGCTCGCGCGCGCCTTCGGCTGCGCGGCGCACGCGGCCGCGACGCCCGCCGCACTGGCCGCCGCGTTGCGCGACGCCGCCGCGCGCGCGATTCCGACTGTGATCGAGATCGACGAAGCGGCGTGGTTCGGTCAGGTGCAGCCATGAGTCCGGCCGCCGCGTTTCGTTTCGATCCGCCGCTGCATACCGGGCTCCTCATCGATGGCGTGTGGGGACCCGGCGTCGGCGGCGCCACGCTGCCCGTCGTCGATCCGTCGACCGAAGCGGTCCTCGCGCGGGTCGATGCCGGCGACGACGCGGACGTCGAGCGCGCCGTCCGGGCCGCGGCCCGCGCGTTTCCCCGCTGGAAACGCACGACGGGCACCGCGCGCGCGGCCCTGCTCCGCGCGATCGCACGCGGCGTCGACGCGCACCGCGCGCGGCTCGCGACACTGCAGTCGCTCAACAACGGCAAGCCGTTCGCGGAAGCGGAGATCGACGTCGCCGACGTGATCGCCACGTTCGACTACTACGCCGGCCTCGCCGAACGGCTCGACACGGACGGCGAAACCGAGGTCGCGCTACCCGACGACCACCACCGCGCGTGGATCCGGCGCGAACCGGCCGGCGTCGCCGCGCTGATCGTGCCGTGGAATTTCCCGATGGTGACGACGGCGTGGAAGCTCGCGCCCGCGCTCGCAGCCGGCTGCACCGTCGTGCTGAAGCCGTCCGAGATCACGCCGCTGCCCGAACTCGAACTCGCCGCGATCGCCGCCGCGGCGGGCCTGCCGCCCGGCGTGCTGAACGTCGTGACGGGCACCGGTCACGACGTCGGCGCCCCGCTGTGCGCGCATCCGCTCGTCGCGAAGGTGTCATTTACCGGCAGCACGGGGGTCGGTGCGCAGGTCATGAAAGCCGCCGCGGACACGATCAAGGGCATCGGCCTCGAACTGGGCGGCAAGTCGTCGATCGTCGTGTTCGACGACGCCGATCCCGACCAGGCGGTCGAGCTGATCGCCGGCGGCGGCCTGTTCAACGCCGGGCAGATGTGTTCGGCGACCTCGCGCGTGCTCGTCGCCGCTCCGCTCGCCGAAGACCTGATCGCGCGTCTCGCGCGGCGGATCGACGCGACCGTCGTCGGCCCGCCGTTCGCCGAGGGCGTGCAGATGGGCCCGCTGACGAACCGTGCGCAATACGAACGCGTGAAGCACTACCTCGCGCAAGGCCGCGCCGACGGCGCGCGGCTGGTGGCGGGCGGCGACGTGCCCGCCGGCCCCGGTTACTTCGTCCGGCCCGCGCTGTTCGCCGACGTGCCGACCGACAGCGCGCTGTGGCGCGACGAAATCTTCGGGCCGGTGCTGTGCGTCCGCACATTCGATACCGAGGACGACGCGATCGCGGCCGCCAACGATACCGAATACGGGCTCGTCGCGACCATCGTCACGCGCGACACGGCACGCGGCAAGCGGGTCGCCGACGCACTCGAGGCAGGCGTCGTGTGGATCAACACACCGCAGCTGATCTATCCGCAAACCTCATGGGGCGGCTACAAGCGCAGCAGCGTCGGGCGCGAGCTCGGTCCGTTCGGGCTGGCTGCGTTCCAGGAGATCAAGCAGGTCATGATGCCGGCCCGCTGAGGCCGCCCGGCTCATGCGTTTATCTCATGCCGCGCATGCGGATATTTCGTTTGTTGCGGAAATTTGACCTCCCTACAGTTCATCCACACCCCGCGCCGCCGTTCGGCGACCGGCATCGAACCACCCGGCATCGTTCATCAGGAGACGGCCATGCAACACTTCAAGGCGGGCAGAAGGCAGGTGATCAAAACCCTCGGCACGGCACTCGCCGCATCCGCCCTTCCGATGCCATTCATCAGTACTGCGAAAGCACAGTCGAGCAGTTTCGCGGGAAAGACACTTCGGCTGCTCACGTGGTCTGACGATACCGGCGCGGCCGCGCTGCGCAACATCGCGGAAACCTTCAGCAAGCAGACCGGCGCGCGCGTGATCGCCGACCGTGCGGACGGCACGTCGGGCATGGTCGCCAAGGTCAAGGCCGCCGGCGAGCGGCCGACCTACGACGTGATCACGCTGGCCGGCGTGGGCGCGGCGGGCCTCGCCGACGCGGGCCTGCTCGCGAAGCCGGACCTGAACCGGCTGCCCAACCTGAAGGACGTCGCGCCGCAGTACCGCACGGGCGCGAACGGGTTCGGCATCGGCTACCTGCTGTGGTCGGACGGACTGATCTACAACACGTCGACCATCAAGACCGCACCCGCGAGCTACGAAGCGCTGTGGGATCCGAAATATGCGGGCCGCCTGTTCCTGCCGCCGCCGGAATGGGCCGAGGCGGTCGATCTCGCGATCGTCGCCGCGAAGCTGGCCGGCGGTTCGCAGCAGAACATCGAGCCCGGCTTCCGCAAGCTCGCGGCGCTCAAGGATCGCGTGATGACGCTCGGCGAGAACCCGAACCAGATCGCCGACCTGTTCCGCACCGGCTCGCTCGACATCGGCGGCATCTATTCGCCCGCGTTCTTCCCCGACCAGATCCGCAAACCCGACTACAAGATGGGCGTGACGTACGGGATGAAGGAAGGCTTCGCGACGCAACTGATGTTCACGGTGATTCCGAAAGCGCACCCCGGCGACCTCGATCTGATCCATGCGTTCATCAACCACACGCTCGACGCGGGCGTGCAGGGCCGGATGGCGGCGGACGTGCTGAACGGGCCGGTGAACGCGAAGGCCGTGATCCCGGCGGAAAGCCGCCCGTTCGTGCCGTCGCCGCAGCAGATCGCGGAGAAGGCCATCCTGCACGACGACAAGGCCCTCGCGGCCGTCCAGCCGGCGTGGATCAAACGCTATACCAGCCTCTTCGCGGCCTGACGACATGGCCTCGCTGCCCTCCTCCCGTCACGCGGAGCCGGTCGCCGCCGGCCTGGCCGGCGGCGCTCAGGCCGCCGCCGCGCGGCCCGGCGTGCCGCCGTGGCTGCTGCTCGCGCCGGTCCTCGCGTTCCTCGCGGTGCTCGCGGCCGCGACGCTCACCGTGCTGCGGATGAGCGTCGGTACGCCGGGCGACGAATGGCGCACATTCACGCTGCAGAACTACGCCGATCTCGCCGATCCGTACTTCATGCATTCGCTGTGGCTCACGCTGCGCCTCGCGTTCGAGAGCATGGTGTGCGCGATGCTGCTCGCGATCCCCGTCGCGCTGGCGATGGCGCGCGCCGAATCGCGGCTCGCGCGGCGACTCATGCTCGCCGGCGTACTGCTGCCGCTGCTCGTCAACCTGCTGCTGCAGGGCTACGGCTGGCTCGTGATGCTTGGCCCGGCAGGCTTGCTCAACCGCTCGCTGCTGGCGGCCGGCATCGTCGAACGGCCGCTGCAGCTCCTGTACCGCGAACACGGCGTGCTGCTCGGGCTGATCCAGACGGCATTCCCGCTCGCCGTGCTGCCGCTGTCGAGCGCGCTGCGCGCCGTGTCCCGCTCGTACGACGAAGCGGCCGCGACGCTCGGTGCGACGCGCTGGCAAACGCTGCGGCACGTGACGTTGCCGCTCGCGATGCCGGGGCTCGTGTCGGGGGCGCTGCTCGTGTTCGCGTACAACGCAAGCGCATTCGCGGTGCCGCTCCTGCTCGGCGGCCGGCGCGTGCCGATGCTCGCGGTGCTCGTGCACGACCAGGTCGCGCCGCTGCTGAACTGGCCGGCCGCTTCGGCGTCGGGTGTCGTGCTGATGGGTGCGACGCTGGTCGTGATGGCCGTGTCCCAGCGCCTCGTGCGCGCCGTGCAACATGACGAGGTGACCCGATGAATGCCCTTTCGCCGCGCGCGCCGCTGCCCGGCCGCCTGAGCCGCTCGACCGGCGCGCTCGCGACGCTCGTGCTGTTCGCCGCCGCGATGCCGATCCTGACGATGATCACGATGTCGTTCGGCTCGTCCGGCACGCTCGAATTCCCGCCGCGCGATTTCAGCCTGCACTGGTACCGCGCCGCCTTGCAGACCTTCGTGGCCGGCGACGCGGGCAGCGCCCAATCGATGGGCGCCGCGCTGACGACGAGCCTCGTCGTCGCGATCGCGACGATGCTGGTCGCGACCGCGGTGTCGGTGCCGGCCGCCTATGCGCTGTCGCGCTACCGCTTCCGCGGCAAGACGCTGGTCGAACAGCTCGTCGCACTGCCGGTCGTCTATCCGCTCGTCATGCTCGGCCTCGCGCTGCTGCTCGTGTTCAACGCGCTGCCGGTCGAACTCGGGTTCGTGCGGCTCGTCGTCGCGCACGTGATCCTGACACTGCCTTTCACCGTGAAGAACTGCGTCGCGTCGGTCGCGTCGATCGGCCAGGAATTCGAGGAAGCCGCGTGCCTGATGGGCGCGAGCCCGCGCCGCGCGTTCGTCGATGTCGTGCTGCCGCTGATGCGCCCGGGCGTCCTCGCCGGCATGCTGTTCGCGTTCATCGTGTCGTTCAACGAATTCACCGTGACGTTCTTCCTGTACAGCGTCGACACGATGACGCTGCCGGTCTGGCTCTACAGCCGCACCGTGTCGTCGCTCGACCCGACCGTGTTCTGTTTCGCGGTGTTCACAGTCGCGATCGATTTCGCGCTGATCTGGATGCTCGAAAAACTCGTCGGCGACAAGGGCGTCGCGCTCTGACGCGCGTACGGCTCCGCCTTCGCTCATCCAAGGAATCCCCATGACCCAGCTCACCCTCCAGAACGTGACGAAGCGCTTCCATCACGCGTATGCCGTCGATCACGTCGATCTGTCCGTACCGGACGGCAAGCTCGTCTGCTTTCTCGGCCCGTCGGGCTGCGGCAAGACCACGCTGATGCGGATCATCGCCGGCCTCGAGACACCGACGTCGGGCACGATCACGTTCGCCGGCCGCGACCTCACGCACGTGAGCGCCAACCGGCGCGATTTCGGCATGGTGTTCCAGTCGCTCGCGCTGTTCCCGCACATGACGGTCGCGCAGAACATCGCGTATCCGCTGCGGCTGCGCAAGACCGCCAAGGCCGCGCAGGCGCGGCGCGTCGCGGAGCTGCTGGAGCTGATCCAGCTTCCGCACTTGGCCGACCGGCTCGTCACGCAACTGTCGGGCGGGCAGCGCCAGCGGGTCGCGATCGCGCGCGCGATTGCCTCTTCGCCGCGCCTGCTGCTGCTCGACGAGCCGTTGTCGGCACTCGACGCAAAGCTGCGCGAGGCGATGCAGGTCGAGATCCGGCTGCTCCAGCAACGGCTCGGCATCACGACGATCATGGTCACGCACGACCAGCGCGAAGCGATGACGATGGCCGACGAGATCGTCGTGATGGAGAAAGGCCGCATCCAGCAGGTCGGCCGGCCGCTCGACATCTATCGCGATCCGGTCAACGAATTCGTCGCGGATTTCATCGGCCTCGGCAACATCCTGCCGGTCGCGTGCGATGGCGACGACGCGATCGTGCTGCCCGGCGGGCAGCGGCTCGCGATCCGGCGCGCGCCCGACACGCCGCGCGCGGACGACACCGTGCGCCTGCTGATTCGCCCCGAGGACGTGTGCGTGCGCCCGATCGCGGTATCGCCGTCCGCACCGAACACGCTCGCCGGCACGGTCACGTTCGTGCGCGACGTCGGTGCATCGATCGAGGCGACGATCGATTGCCGCGGCTTCACGCTGACGGCCGCGACGACGCCACGCGAGACGCCCGACCTGCACGTCGGCATGCCGGTCGCCGCCGAACTGCCCGCGCATGCCTGCAAACTGATCGCCGCACGCGGCGCCTGATGCCCTTTCCCTCCCTCCAGCGCAGCAACAAGGACTTCACCATGAACGCATCGACCCAAGCCCATCGTCTCGTGCGACGCCTGTTCGCCCGCACCGCCCTCTTCTGCGCCTGCACGGCGGGTCTCGCGGCCATCGCGCCGCTCGCCCATGCCGACGCGCTCGACACGATCGCGAAATCGGGCGTCGTGCGCATCGGCGTGTTCGAGGATTACCCGCCGTTCGGTTCGATCGGCCCCGACATGAAGCCGCAGGGTTACGACATCGACATGGCGACGCTGATCGGCAAGGCGCTCAATGCGAAAGTCGAGCTCGTGCAGGTCACCGGCGACAACCGGATGGCGTACCTCGCCGACCGCAAGACCGACATGCTGCTGTCGGTCGGCCAGACGCCGGAGCGCGCGAAGGTGATCGATTTCTCGAATGCGTATGCCCCGTACTATCTCGCGGTATTCGGCCCGAAATCGCTCGCGGTGAAGGGCACCGCGGATCTCGCCGGCAAGTCCGTCGCGGTCGCGCGCGGCACGCTCGAGGACCTGAGCGTGAGCAAGGTCGCCCCGCCGAACGCGACCATCAAGCGCTTCGACGATCCGAACGGCGCGATCGCGGCGTTCCTGTCGGGACAGGCGCAGCTGCTCGTGGTCGGCAACGACGTCGGCGCGACGATCATCGCGCGCCACCCGTCGATCGATCCGGAGCAGAAGTTCTCGCTGTTCAGCTCGCCCGATCACGTCGGCCTGAACAAGAACGAGCCGCGTCTGATGCAGAAGGTCAATGACGCGATCGCCGGCGCGAAGAAGAACGGGACGCTGAACACGCTGTCGCAGAAGTGGCTGCACGCGGCACTGCCGGCCGACCTGTGATGCGCGCCGCGCCCGCCCCGCATGCGCGACGAAAGGTATCGTGATGACCTACGTGTTCGACTTCAGCGATTTCGACCTCTACGCCGGGATGCTCGCGCGCGGGATCGGCGTGACGCTCGGCCTCACCGCGGCCTCCACCGTGCTCGGCGGCCTGATCGGCACCGCCGGCGCGTGGGCCGCGCTCGCCGGCCCGCGCTGGGCGCGGGCGCTCGTCGCGGCCTACGTCGAACTGATCCGCAATACGCCGTTCCTGGTCCAGCTGTTCTTCATCTTCTTCGGGCTGCCCGGGATCGGCGTGCACATCGACGAAGCGCAGGCGGCCGTGCTGGCGATGACGGTCAACCTGGGCGCGTATGCGGTCGAGATCCTGCGCGCCGGCATCGAATCGGTGCCGCACGGGCAGACGCAAGCAGCACGCGCGCTCGGGCTGCATGGCCGGCAGGTGTTCGGCCAGATCGTATTGCCGCAGGCACTCGCGAACGTGTACCCCGCGCTGCTCGGGCAAGTGCTGATCGTGATGCTCGGCTCGGCCGTCGTGTCGCAGATCTCCGTGCCTGACCTGACCTACGCGGCGAACTTCATCCAGTCGCGCAATTTCCGTGCGTTCGAGATCTACATCGTCGTGACCGCGATCTATCTGCTGCTGTCGATCGCGCTGCGCACGCTGCTCAATCGCGTCGCCCGCCGGCTGTTTGCGGGCCGTGCACCGCACGATGCGGCCGCCGCACCGCGCCGATCGTGCGGCGCCCGCTTCAGGTGGCGCCTGCGCTCCCCTGAAACCGGCCTCCCGACGGAGCGGGCACGATGATCGAATTCACCTTCCAGGATATTGCGTGGAACCTGCTGCTTGCCGCACGTTGGACCGTGCTGCTGTCGCTGATCACGTTCGTCGGCGGCAGCGTCGCCGGGTTCGTGTTGCTCGCGATGCGCATCTCGCCCGTGCCGGCGCTGCGCCGCTTCGTGATCCTGTACATCGCGCTGTTTCAGGGCACGCCATTGCTGATGCAGCTGTTCCTCGGTTTCTTCGGACTGCCGCTGGTCGGCATCGACGTGACACCATGGGTCGCCGCGTCGGTCGTACTGACGTTGAACGCGAGCGCCTGTCTGGCCGACATCTGGCGCGGCTGCGTGGACGCCGTGCCGCGCGGTCAGTGGAATGCGGCGGCCAGCCTCGGCATGACGTGGACGCAACAACTGCGTTACGCGGTGTGGCCGCAGGCATGGAAAATCGCCCTGCCGCCGACCGTCGGTTTTCTCGTGCAGGCGGTGAAGAGCACCGCGCTGACGTCGATCATCGGGCTGACCGAACTCACGAAGACCGGCAACATCATCACCAACGCGGTGTTCAAGCCGTTCCCGATCTACGCGATGGTCGCGCTGCTCTACTTCGCGATGTGCTTCCCGCTCACGTGGTACGCCCGCGCGCTCGAGCGCGGCTACCGCGCCGCGAAGGTACGCTGAACCGGCGCCGCTCGCGCCTGATTACGATGCAGGTATTCCCCATGATTTCCATCAGCAACGTTTCGAAGTGGTACGGCCAGTTTCAGGTTCTCACCGACTGCACGACCGAGGTCAAGAAAGGCGAAGTGGTCGTCGTGTGCGGCCCGTCGGGCTCGGGCAAGTCGACGCTGATCAAGACCGTCAACGGCCTCGAGCCGTTTCAGCAGGGCGAGATCCTCGTGAACGGCCAGTCGGTCGGCGACAGGAAGACGAACCTGTCGAAGCTGCGCTCGAAGGTCGGGATGGTGTTCCAGCATTTCGAGCTGTTCCCGCATCTGTCGATCACCGAGAACCTGACGCTCGCGCAGGTCAAGGTGCTCGGCCGCGGCAAGGACGAAGCGACCGAGAAGGGCATGAAGCTGCTCGAGCGCGTCGGCCTGAAGGCGCATGCACACAAGTTCCCGGGGCAGCTGTCGGGCGGCCAGCAGCAGCGTGTCGCGATCGCGCGCGCGCTGTCGATGGACCCGATCGCGATGCTGTTCGACGAACCGACGTCCGCGCTCGATCCCGAGATGATCAACGAAGTGCTCGACGTGATGGTCGAACTCGCGCAGGAAGGGATGACGATGATGGTCGTCACGCACGAGATGGGCTTCGCGAAGAAGGTCGCGCATCGCGTGATCTTCATGGACAAGGGCGCGATCGTCGAGGACGACCGCAAGGACGATTTCTTCTCGAATCCGAAATCGGAACGCGCGAAGGACTTCCTCGCGAAGATCCTGCACTGAACGATGCCGCGGTGCGTCGTGCCGGACGACGCGCCGCCCCCCTGCCCTTCCGGTCGCCCGCTCCACATCCGCCTTTCCGATGAGACGACTTCCCTCCTTCAACGCGCTGCAGATATTCGACATCGTCGCCCGACACGGCAGCTTCACGCGCGCCGCCGAGCAGCTGTGCCTGACGCAGGGGGCGGTGAGCCGGCAAATCCTCGCGCTGGAGGCGTTCTACCAGTTCCCGCTGTTCAAGCGCACGCCGAAGGGCCTGACGCTGACGGCGGAAGGCGAATTGCTGTTGCCGACGGTGCGTGAAAGCTTTGCGCGCATCGAAGAGGTGTCGATGCGCCTGTCGCGCCGACGCACCGAGCTCGCGCTGAAGGTGCCGACCTGCGTGATGCAGTGGATGCTGCCGCGGATCATGCGGTTTCAGTCCGAGCACCCCGAGCTCCAGGTGCAGATCACGACGACCTGGGGTCATCACGTCGATTTCCGCATGGAACCGTTCGATGCCGCGGTGATCTACGCTCCCGGCGCCGGCCCCGACATGCATGCGATTCCGCTGTTCGAAGAGCGGCTCACGCCCGTATGCGCGCCGGACCTGCTGGAGCGGCAACCGCTCGCGAGCGTCGACGACCTGACCCACCATACGCTGCTGCATCCGACGCGCGATCACCGGGACTGGAAACACTGGCTCGACCATGCGGGCGCACCGCACGTCGACTCGACGCGCGGACTGAGCTTCGAGACGCTCGACCTCGCGACACATGCGGCGCTCGACGGTTACGGCGTCGCGATGGGCGACCGGACGCTCGTCGACGAAAGCGTCGCGGCGCACCGGCTCGTGACTCCGTTCGACGTGTCGCTGCCGACCGGGATGGGCTACTACTTCGTGTATCCGGGCGGGGCCGAACAGCAGTACAAGATCCAGCTGTTCGGCGACTGGATCGCGGGCGAACGCGAGCGCCAGACCTCGGCATTCAACCAGCCGGCGTGAGCCGGCCGGCCGCGCGCAGGCCGGCGCGCGCCGCGATTTCATGGGGAACCACGCCGTCGATTCGTGTCCGCACGGCCAATGTTCATTTATTGAAAAGACGGCCCAATCACGCAAACAGACGACACTTCACTCCGCGTGCCGTGCGGTTACCACCTTGTTTTCATGTTCAGCCTGCCATTGGCGAGGACCGAACACGGCCGGCGCGGCGCCATCCGGTCAGCCGATCTCCCGCAACGTCCCCAGCAGCACCTTGCGGCAGCTCGAGATCATCTGCGCCTCCGGATCGCGATACCCGGTGAGCAGCCACGCCGCGCCCACGTTCGTCATCGCCCCCACCAGCGCGAGCCCGATCAGCCGCTGCTCGGTGCGCTCCGCGGGCGTCCCGGCCTCGCCCGGCGCGCCGATCGCCATGATCAGCTTGCCGAAGTCGATCAGCATGCGCTGGTAGGTCATGTCGGTATCCGCGCTCACGCCCATCACCTCGAGCAGCAGCACGCGCGCCGCGCACGGGTCGCGCAGGAACGCGAAGAACGCGGCGAGCCCCGCGTCGACGCGCTCGCGCAGCTCGCCGCCGCGCGCGGCCACCGCCTGCGCGACCGCATCGTGCAGTTGCTGCGCGTGGTGCAGGTAGGTGCAGCGCAGCAGATCCTCGGTACTGTCGAACGCCGCGTAGAAATAGCGGTCGTTCAGCTTCGCTTCCTGGCAGATCGACCGCACGGTCGCCTTGCGGAACCCGACCGTGCCGAACACGCGCGTCGCCGCGCCGATCAACGCGCCGCGCCGCTCGGCGGCCCGTACCTCGGGCGCCACGCCGCCATACGACCGGCCCCGTTTTTCCGTTTCGAGTGCTTTCTCCATTCCGCTATTTGACATCAGGACACCCGAAAACTAAAGTGGTGACGACCAACACCACAATAGACGCGCCGCCGACGCAGCGCAAGCGGAACGGGAGGAACGACGGATGAAGGGGTTTTCCGGGAAGGTTGCCGCGATCACGGGCGCCGGTTCGGGCATGGGCCGCAGCCTCGCGGTCGAGCTCGCGCGGCGCGGCTGCGAGGTCGCGCTCGCCGACGTCAACGAAACCGGGCTCGCCGGCACGGCGGCCGCCTGCGCGCGGCACGGCGTGCGCGTGAGCACGCGGCGGCTCGACGTCGCCGACCGCGACGCGGTGTTCGCATGGGCCGATTGCGTGCGCGCCGAGCACGGCAAGGTCAACCTGGTCTTCAACAACGCGGGCGTATCGCTGGCCGCCAGCGCCGAGACGGCGCGACTCGCCGATCTCGAATGGATCGTCGGCATCAACTTCTGGGGCGTCGTGCACGGCACGCAGGCGTTCCTGCCGCACCTGCGCGCGTCGGGCGACGGGCACGTCGTCAACACGTCGAGCCTGTTCGGGCTCGTCGCGATGCCGACGCAAAGCGCGTACAACGCCACCAAGTTCGCGGTGCGCGGCTTCACCGAGGCGCTGCGGATGGAGCTCGAACTCGACGGCGCGCCGGTGAGCGCGACCTGCGTGCATCCGGGCGGCGTCGCGACCGGCATCGTCGACGCGGGCCGCGTCGATACCAGCATCCACGCACTGACGGGCCAGGACGAAGCAACCCATCGCCGCCAGGCGAACCGGCTGATCAACGCAACGACGGCCGACGATGCCGCGCGGCAGATCCTCGCGGGCGTCGAACGCAATGCGCGCCGCGTGCTCGTCGGCGCCGACGCGCGCCGGCTCGACCGGATCGCGCGCCTGCTCGGTGCCGGTTACCAGTGGCTGATGCTGCGCCATGTGCGCCGCGCCCGCGCACGCAACCTCGAACGCGCCCACGCTCCGGCCGCGCTCCCGACCACGCCGACCAAGGACCCCGCATGACCTCGACGACGACCGACCGGCGCGACGCGCCGTCCGCCCCCGGCGCCCGCCGCGACGGCAACGACCTCGACGTGCTGATCGTCGGCGCCGGCCTGTCCGGCATCGGCGCCGCGTATCACCTGAAGCAGCGCTGCCCGTACGCGAGCGTGGCCATCGTCGAAGCGCGCGACGCGATCGGCGGCACCTGGGACCTGTTCCGCTATCCGGGCGTCCGTTCGGATTCCGACATGTTCACGCTCGGCTACAGCTTCCGCCCGTGGCACAGCGACAAGGCGATCTCGGACGGCCAGACGATCCTCGACTACATCCGCGACACCGCGCGGGCCCACGGCATCGACAAGACGATCCGCTACGGCCAGAAGGTCGTCGCGGCCGACTGGGATTCGAACCGCGCGCGCTGGACGGTACGCATCGAGCGCACGCAGGACGGCGCGACCGACACGCTCGTGTATACCTGCCGCTTCCTCTTCATGTGCAGCGGCTACTACGACTACGACGCCGGCTACCTGCCCGACTGGGCCGGCATGGACACGTTCGAGGGCGAGCTCGTGCATCCGCAGCACTGGCCGAAGGACCTGTCGTACGCGAACCGGCGCGTGGTCGTGATCGGCAGCGGCGCGACGGCCGTCACGCTCGTGCCGTCGATGGCGGCCGATGCGCAGCACGTGACGATGCTGCAGCGCTCGCCGACCTACATCGTGTCGCTGCCCGCCCGCGACAAGATCGCGAACGCACTGCGCCGCGTGCTGCCGTCGCGGCTCGCCCACCGGCTCGTGCGCGTGAAGAACGTGCTGCTGACGATTTACCTGTACAACGTATCGCGCCGCAAGCCCGAGCAGACGAAGAAGTTCATCATCCGCGCGGCCGGCAAGCAGCTCGGCCCCGACTTCGACGTCGCGAAGCACCTGACGCCGCGCTACATGCCGTGGGACCAGCGCGTGTGCCTCGTGCCGAACGGCGACCTGTTCAAGGCGATCCGCGCGGGCCGCGCGTCGATCGTCACCGACGAGATCGAGCGCTTCACGCCGACCGGCCTCAAGCTCAAGAGCGGCCAGCAGCTCGACGCGGACGTGATCGTCACGGCCACCGGGCTGAAGGTGAAGATGCTCGGCGGCGCGCGCGTCACGGTCGACGGCCGCGCGGTCGACCTGCCGGAAACCGTGTCGTACAAGGGGATGATGTACAGCGACGTGCCGAACCTCGCGTCGTCGTTCGGCTACACGAACGCGTCGTGGACGCTGAAGGCCGAGCTGATCGCGCGCTACGTGTGCCGGCTGCTCAACCACATGCGCGCGAACGACTACGACACGTGCGTGCCGCGGCTCGGCGCCGGCGAGCTCGGCGACGTGCCGGCCGTCAACCTGAGCTCGGGCTACATCCAGCGCGCGGCCGGCATCCTGCCAAAGCAGGGCCATCACAAGCCGTGGAAATTCCACCAGAACTACGTGCGCGATCTCGCATCGCTGAAGTTCAGCGCGCTCGCCGATTCGGCGATGCATTTCGAACGCCGCGCGAAAGCCGGCACGGCTGCCACGGCGCCGGTTGCCGAACCCGCACTCGAACCCCGTTGAGGCCGACATGACCCCCGTGCTCCATCTGATCCAGAACGTGCTGCTCGGCGTCGTCGCGGTACTCGCCGCGCTCGCGCTGTTCACCGCTTACGTGGCCCGCCGCGTGACGCGCGCGTTTCCGCCCGAAGGCCGCTTCGTCGACATCGGCGGCGACCGCATCCATTACGTCGAATACGGCAACGGGCCGCCGATCGTGTTCGTCCACGGGCTCGCGGGGCAGTTGCGCAACTTCGCGTACCTGCCGCTTGCGCGGCTCGCGCAGCGGCATCGCGTGATCCTCCTCGACCGGCCGGGCGCCGGCCGGTCGTTGCGCGGCGCGGGCTCGCAGGCGAACGTGTTCGCCCAGGCCCGCACGGTCGCCGCGTTCATCGACGCGCTGCGGCTCGACAAGCCCGTGCTGGTCGGCCATTCGCTCGGCGGCGCGATCGCGCTCGCGGTCGGCCTCAACCACGCGGACCGCGTGAGCCGGCTCGCGCTGATCGCGCCGCTGTCGCACGAGCAAACCGAGCCGCCGGGGCCGTTCAAGCCGCTGATGCTGCCGTCGCCGCTCGTGCGCCGCTTCGTGTCGTGGACTTTCGCGATCCCGCTGACGATCCTGACCGGCCGCAAGGCCGTGCGCCAGGTGTTTGCGCCGGAAGCGGTGCCGCGCGACTTTCCGGTCAAGGGCGGCGGCCTGCTCGGGATGCGCCCGCACGTGTTCTACGCGACGGCGACGGACCTGCTGTCGGCGCCGGTCGACCTGCCCGCGATGGAGCGCCGCTACGCGGATCTCGCGCTGCCGGTCGACGTGCTGTACGGCCGCGCCGATCCGATCCTGAACTGGCGCGAGCACGGCGAAGCGCTCGCGAAGAAATCGGCGCGCGTGCGGCTGAAGGTCGTCGACGGCGGACACATGCTGCCGGTCACGATTCCCGATGCAACGGCCGACTGGCTGCTCGACGTGGCCGCCGCGCCCGCCGAGGTGCCGGCCGAGGTGCCGGCGCAAGCGGCACGGCGCATCGCGTAACGACGAAGCCCGGCCTGATGCCGTGCCGCGCGGCGGACGCTGGCGCGGAATCAGGCCTCGTCGTCGGGGATCGGCAACCCGAGATCCGATATCACCTCGCGCGCGGTCCGGAACGCCTCGACCGCGGCCGGTGCGCCGGCGTACAGCGCGCTGTGCAGCAACACCTCGCGGATTTCGACGAGGCTCGCGCCGTTGTTGAGCGCGCCGCGAATATGCCCCTTCAGTTCCGTGCTGCGGCCGAGCGCCGCCAGCATCGCGCACGTGCACAGGCTGCGCGTCTTCAGGTCGATCCCGCCCCGTTGCCACGTGCTGCCCCACGCGTGCTCGTTCAGCCAGTTCTGCAACGGGCGCGAAAACCCGTCGAGATCGCGCATCGCGCGCTCGACGAACGCCTCGCCCATCACGTCGATCCGCCGCGCCTTGCCGTCTTCCCTGTCCTGTTCGCTCATGTCGGTGTCCTGGTTGGAGTCGCGGCCGCTTCGGCGTCGCCGGCGGCCGCGGGGTGTCGTGTCATGTTCGGGGGCCGGACGCGTTTCGTCAAAGACAGGGCCCTCGGTCGGGCGCCGCCCGCGTGACGCGGTGCCGAACGCTACGTAACATCCCGCCGCGCGTTACGTCTGCTTACGGGAACATCACGACGGACACGGCGGCCCCCCTTGCGCGGCCGATGCGCGAAAACGCCGTTACTCCGTTTAAATCGCGCAGATATTCCCGATTCCTGCAACAAAGCGCGGCACCGTTTCGCGAAAGCTGTCGTGGCTCGGAATTTGCAGAGGAGGCTTGGACACACTTCCAATGTCGAGGCCAACATGCACACACTCTTCAAGAAGACGACGGTAACGATGGCCGTCTCCTCGCTGCTCGCGCTGTACGGCTGCGGTTCGGTCGACGGACCGACGACCCCGCCGACGATCAAGCCCAGCACGTCGGGGACGAGCGGCAGTTCGGGGACTTCGGGGACTTCGGGCGGCGGTAGTTCCGGGACTTCCGGTAGTTCCGGCACGTCGGGTAGCTCGGGGACTTCCGGTACGTCGTCGGGGACTTCGGGTACCTCGGGCACCTCCGGCACGTCAGGCACCTCCGGTACGTCAGGCACTTCCGGCACCTCGGGTACTTCCGGCACCTCGGGCACTTCCGGCACCTCGGGCACTTCCGGCACCTCCGGCACTTCCGGCACCTCGGGCACTTCCGGCACCTCAGGCACTTCCGGTACCTCGGGCACTTCCGGTACCTCGGGCACTTCCGGTACCTCGGGCACTTCCGGTACTTCGGGCACTTCCGGTACTTCGGGCACTTCCGGCACGTCGGGCACTTCCGGCACGTCGGGCACTTCCGGTACCTCGGGTACCTCGGGCACTTCCGGCACCTCGGGCACTTCCGGTACCTCGGGCACCTCCGGTACCTCCGGTACCTCGGGTACTTCCGGTACCTCGGGCACCTCGGGTACTTCCGGCACCTCGGGCACTTCCGGCACCTCGGGCACTTCCGGCACGTCGGGTACTTCCGGCACGTCGGGTACTTCCGGCACCTCGGGTACTTCCGGCACCTCGGGCACCTCCGGCACGTCGGGTACTTCCGGCACCTCGGGCACCTCCGGCACGTCGGGTACTTCCGGTACCTCGGGCACCTCCGGCACGTCGGGTACTTCCGGCACCTCGGGCACCTCCGGCACCTCGGGCACCTCGGGCACCTCGGGCACCTCGGGCACCTCGGGCACCTCCGGCACCTCCGGCACCTCGGGCACCTCGGGCACCTCGGGCACCTCCGGCACCTCCGGCACCTCGGGTACTTCCGGCACCTCCGGCTCCGGCGTCACCCCGCTGGGCAATGTCCTGCAGAAATCCGGCAACCTCGTGACGGCGCTCGGCACGACGGTCGCGACCGGCGGCAGTCAGATCGGCGGCGTGCAGATCCCCGGCACGAACCCGACGACGGCCACCAGTGTCGGCAACGCGGTCACGAGCCTCGGCAACGGCGTGCAGGCACTCGGCAACGGCGTCGCGGCCGGCCTCGGCTCGATCGGCGTGTCGGCGAATCCGCTCGGGCCGACGCTGACGTCGACCACCGGCCTGCTGACCGGCGCCGGCGGCGCGGTCAACAACCTCGGCAACGCGGTGAAGAGCCTCGGCTCGGGCCCGCTGTCGCCGCTGTCGCCCGTGACGACGCTCGTCGGCGATCTCGTCAACACCGTCGGCGGTGCCGTCAACTCGACCGCATCGGGCCTCAACACGGCGCTGAACAGCTCGCCGGTCCAGCAGCTCGAGACCCAGCTCGGCAAGGTGATCAACCCGATCACGAACACGCTGACCGGCGGCGTCACGACGCCGGGCGCCACGCAGACGCTCGGCGGCGTGACGCTGCTCGGCACGCCGCTCAACGGCCTGCTGAGCACGCTCGGCAACGGCCTCGCGCTCGCGGGCTCGAAGGTCGGCGGCGCGACCGACAACCCGGTCGGCGCGGCACTCGGCGGCGTCGTCACGCAGCTCGGCAACACGGTGACGTCGACCGGCGGCCTCGTCCACGACAACAACGCGGGCAGCTCCAGCAGCGGCTCGGGCGGCAGCAACCCGCTCGCCCCGATCACGGGCCTGCTCGGCACGTTGACGGGCGGGCTCGGCGGCGGCAGCTCGAGCGGTTCGGGCGGCACCAGCGGCACGAGCAGCGGCGGCCCGCTCGGCCCCGTCACCGGCCTGCTCGGCTCGCTGACCGGCGCCCTCGGCGGGATCGGTTCGAGCGGCACGGGCGGCACGAGCGGGACCGGCGGCACCAGCGGCACCGGTGGCGCGGGCCTGGGCGGCCTGCTGGCGCCGGTCACGAACCTCGTCAATTCGCTGACCCCGCTCGGCGCGAGCCTCACGGGCACGGTCACGACGCCGGGCGGCAACGTGACGGGCACCCTCGGCGGCCTGCTGTCGAGCGGCCCGGTCGGCACGCTGACGGGTGCGCTGACGACGCCGGCCGGTGCGGCCGGCGCCACCGGCACGGTCAGCCCCGGCGGCGCGGCCGGCACGGTGACGACGCCGGCCGGCAGCGGCTCCGTGGTCGGCGGCCTGACCGGCAGCTCGAACGGGGGCGCCGCGGGCGGTGCCGGCAACCTGCTGTCGCCGGTGACCAACCTGCTCGGCGGTCTGCTGGGCGGCGGCACCAAGAAGTAAGAAGCAAGCGTCGACGTTTCACCCATCAGAACCACAGGCCAATGGCCGGGCGCGCATCGATACCAAGCCCGGCCGACGGCCGGCGTCACCCGCCAAGCGGGGGCGCCGGCCCTCATCCCCACGAGGATCCGATCATGAATTCCACGCTCGACGGCATCGTCGCCGCCCAGGACCGCCCACCGCGCTCCGCCACGCCCTTCCGCGCCGGCCTGCTCGGCATCACGGCGGGACTCTTCGCGCTGTGGATCACGCGCGACCATCCGACGCTCGACGCGGCCACGCGCGGGGTCATCGCCAGCCTCGCGATCATCGGCACGATCGCGCTGCACGAACTCTTCATCTCGCGCGTCTACCTGCGCCCGAGCGCGGGGCTGTCGCGGCAGGCCGTGCGGCCCCTGAGCATCGCGCGCGTCGCGACGCGGCTCGGCGCGCTGACGTCGATCTACGCGGGCATCGGCGTGATCTACTGGCTGCTGCCCGAATACCACGGCGCGTTCTACCTGCCGTTCTGGTCGCTGCTGCGCTCGCTCGCGCCGTACGTGATCGTCGCCGCACCGTTCTACTTCGCGTGGATGGACCGTCACCAGCGCGAGACCGACGACGCGTACCTGCTGTGGGGCCGCTTCCTGTTCCGCCGCGAGCAGCCCGCGAGCTGGAAGCCGGTGCGCGAGATGCTCGCCGGCTGGGGCGTGAAGGCATTCTTCCTGCCGCTGATGACCGTCTACCTGTCGAAGGACGCCGATCACCTGAGCGCGTCGCTCGCGAACGCGATGCACGCGCCGATGACGATCGCGACCTTCGTGTTCATGTACGACCTGTCGTTCACGATGGACCTGATGTTCGGCACGGTCGGCTACCTGTGCACGTTCCGCATCCTCGACAGCCACGTGCGCACCGTCGAGCCGACGACGCTCGGCTGGGTGGCCGCGCTGATCTGCTACCAGCCGTTCTGGTCGCTGATCTCGAACAACTACATCCGCTACGAAGGCTCGGTGTTCTGGGACAACTGGCTGCTGTCGGCGCCGACGCTGCGCGTGATCTGGGGCACGGTGATCATCCTGCTGCTGCTGACTTACGCGCTGTGCACGATTTCGTTCGGGCTGCGTTTCTCGAATCTCACCAACCGCGGGATCATCACGTCGGGCCCGTACCGCTTCACCAAGCATCCGGCGTACATCACGAAGAACCTGTCGTACTGGATGGTGTCGGTGCCGTTCGTCGAACCGCTCGGCTGGCAGGTCGGGCTCATGCACTGCGCCGGGCTCGTCGCGGTCAACCTGATCTACTACACGCGCGCGAAGACGGAAGAGCGCCACCTGATGCGCGACCCCGACTATCGCGCGTATGCCGAATGGATCGCGCAGCATGGGTTGTTCGCGCGGGTACGGCAGGCGTTCGGGGGGCGGCAGGTGGCGTGATGCATCGATCGGCTACCGGGCGGCGACGCCCGGCAGCCTGCGGCCCATTGTCGCGAAACAACGTCTTTCTCCGCTTTTCATCGCCTTTTTCCGCCCGTCCGATTGCCCGCCTCCGGCACCTCGCGTATGGTGCTGGCCGTCCGCGCACGATCCGTCGCCCGGACACCCGACCGTCGTCCCGCACGACGGCCGTGCGGGCCGTGCCCGCCGCTCACCGTCTCCGCGATGCCGCCCGCCGGCGCCGCGCATTCATGAGGAAAGAGGCGTGATCCACAAAGTCCTGATCCTGTTCGCACTCTGCATCGCGGGCCTCGCCGCGATCGCCGCCGGTTTCCAGCACATCCCCAGCTGATTCGCGGCCCCGGCTCGCTCCGCCGAGCCCGGGGGCCGCACCCGCTCCTGTTCCCTTTTGCGATGAACCCCTTTCTCGAACCGCCCGGGACGGGCGACCTTTGCCATGCGTATCGACGTACAGCATTCCCAGCACGACATCGACGACGAACTCGACACACTCCATGAGCGCCTCCACCAGCCGGGCCATCGCCTGCACGGCCTGCCGGCCGTTACGCTCGGCCGCTCGGGCCTGATCGTCCGCCACCGCGAAGCGGACGGCGAATACTTCCTGTATGTCGAGGATCCGGCCTCGCGCCAGCTCGCCGGCTACACGGTATTCAACCGTCTTCCGGAAATCCCCCGCCGCGCCGATCGCTACCTGCGCGCGCCGCACACACGGCTGCGCGGCTCGGCGCAACGCAACGGCCTCGCGACGACGCTGTACCGCTGGGGGCTCGACGCGGGCCTGTGCCTGATCAGCGGCGCGCGCCAGTCGGTCGGCGCCGCGCGGCTGTGGACGGCGCTCGCGCAGGATTACCGTCACGGCTTCGTCGATGTCGAGGGCCGCGCGCTGCGCTATCTCGGCGAAGCCGTCGCCGACGAGGTGCACGGCGCACTGCATACACGCCGGCTGCTGCTCGGCAACGGATGGACGATGACGGAATTCGCCCGGGCGGCCGGGATGAGCGACGCGGAACCGGATGGGCATGATCCCGCGGCGGTTTTCAATGCGGCGCCGCGAGCCGCGCGCATTGGCAACGCACGCCACGCCACCCGCACGCCGATGCGATAATCGGTCCGGCCCGCTCAACGCGGCCGCACACCGCGCGCCAACCGACACGCCCCTCGATGACCACCCATCCCCGAACCGACACCGACCGTCCCATCGACATCGTCGCGCTGTGCGGCAACCTCCGCGCGCAGTCGTACAACGCCGCGCTGCTCGATGCGGCCGCACTCGTCGCGCCGCCCGGCATGCGCATCGCGCGCTTCGATCAGCTCGGCGAATTCCCGTTGTTCAATCCCGATGCCGAATCTCCGTCGCCGGCCGCCGTGCGCGACCTGATCGATCGCCTGAACGCCGCCGACGGCGTGCTGATCGCAAGCCCGGAATACGCGCACGGCATCACCGGCGTGATGAAGAACGCGCTGGACTGGGTCGTGGGATGCGAGGCGGTCGTGTACAAACCGGTCGCGGTGTTGAATGCGTCGCCGCGCGCGACGCATGCGGACGCGGCGCTGCGCGAAACGCTGTCGGTGATGTCCGCACGCATCGTCGAGCGCGCGTCGATCGCGCTGCCGATCCTCGGCAGCCAGCTCGATGCGGCGGGCATCGCCGCGCATCCACCGTTCGCGGCGGCACTGGCCGAAGCGCTGCACGCACTCGGCACCGCGATTTCGGAAGGCGAGTCAACGCACTGACACCGCGCATTCGGTGAAATTCACCGTAGTCCGAAACAATTGGACGTTGCGCCCGTCGACGGACGCAACGTCCGGCCCGGATCATCGTCCCCGATAGATCGGCCGGTCGGCGGTGATCGAGCCCGATTCACTCGTTGCCGTTTCCGCCATCCCGTATCCGCTGGTATCGGCCGTCGACGCACCGGTCGAGCCGATCTTCGTCAACGCTTCAGCCAGCCGTGCCGGGTAATGCGGATCTTCGCCGGTCTGGCGGTATCCGGCCGCGTGCAGTGCGGCCAGTTCGGCGGTAACCCCGGCACGCGTCACGGTGGATTCCGGCGCGGCCCATACGGAAACGGAAGCGGCTGCGGCAACCGTCGCAAGAACATACAGAGCAAGCTTGTTCATTTGAACTCTCCTTGGCATCGACGATGTTGTCGACGGAGAGTGAGTCGCTCCACGCGGGCAAAGATGACACACGCCGACGGAAAAAATGGTTCGCCGTGTCGCGACACGGCCGTCACGCGGCTTGCCCGACCGAATCGGCGTGTTCAACGGAAAACCGGCCCGCTGTCAGATTTCACCGGCTCGCGCGACTACAGGGACGTAGCCGTGCGCCACCCTCTGTTCACGCTCAAAGGGTCCGATATGAAAACCGGAATCGGAATACTGATCGCGTCGCATCTCGCGACGGGCCTCGTGGCATTCGCCGCGGGCATCTACGTGCTGCCGATCCTGACGGCATCGGAAGGCGCGAGCGCCGTCGAACTGCAAGTGGCCGCGGAAAACGCACGCCATACCGGCCGCTTCGAACGCGGCCTGCCGGGCAGCGATGCGCTGCACTGGGCGGACGGCAAGCTGACGGTCACCGATACGTCGATCGCGTTCGAAGGCGACATCGCACCGGGGCCCGACTACAAGATCTATCTCGTGCCGGAATTCGTCGATACCAAGGCATCGTTCCTCGCGATCAAGGCGCGTGCCGCGCGCGTGGGCGACCTGAGGACATTCGGCAATTTCGTCGTGCCGCTGCCCGACGACGTGAATCCGGCGCAATACACGTCCGTCGTGATCTGGTGCGAACGCTTTTCGAAATTCATCAGCGCAGCGCGGTATCAACACGCGGCGGCCTCGGGCCGGCTGTCGATGTAACCGCCCCCCGCCGCGGCGGTGCGCGCCAGTGCGCTAGCGGCTCTTGCTCCGCGTGGACTTCTTCACCACCTTCGCGCGCGGCGCTTCCTTCTCGGGTTGCGCGCCGCCGCCGGCGAGATCCTCGAGCCACGCGAGCGCATCGACGTACGACAGGAACTGCTGCAGGTATTCCGGCGACAATTCGCGCATCGTTGCCAGCGACCGGTGCACGAGACTGTTCGAATTGAGCGGCCCCGCGTTGCGCGGCACCTGGTCGAGCGACTGGCGGTATTGCTGCTCCGTGCGGACTTTCGACCACATCGTGCGGAAGTAGTCGACCAGTTCGGGATCGAGCCCGCGCCGGTCGGCCTGCGCATCGCGCGCGAGCCGGTCGACGAGCGCCGCGAGCGCGCCACGCCGGGGCGCAACCGGTGCCGCGTCATCCGTGGCGCGCGTTTCCTCCGCCCGCGCGACGACTGCCGAATAGTCTTCGATCAACGCCGCCAGCCGCGCGTCGAGCAATGCACGCGCGTTTCCGCCGAGCGCGGCCGCACGCCGTTCGAGCGCGTCGATCCGGTGGAAGCGGACGGGATCGAGCCGGTCGGCGCCCTGCTCGCGCCATGCGTCGAGCGTCGCGCGGACGTGCGTCGCGTCGTCCGTCACTTCGCCTTCCCTCCGTTCGATGCCGATTTGCGCGGCACCGGCGCGATCTCCACGCGGCGGTTCTTCGCGCGGCCTTCATCGTCCGCATTCGAGCTGACCGGCTGCTCCGAGCCGAATGCGGCGGCAAACACCGACGATGCCGGCACGCCGGCGTCGATCAGCGCACGCGTGACCGTCAACGCGCGCTTGGCCGACAGTTCCCAGTTGTCCGCGAACAGGCGGTTACCGGCGTGCACCTGCTGATCGTCCGCGAAGCCGCTGATCATCAGGATCTCGTCGCGCGTCTTCAGGTACGCGGCCAGCGGTGCGGCCAGCGACTTCAGCAGGTCGCGGCCCGCCGGCTGCAACTGGTCGGAATTCAGCGCGAACAGCACGCTGCCGCTGATGCCGATGCGCCCGTTCACGAGCGTCACGCGGCCGGCCGCGAGCGGCCCGGCGAGCGCCTGTTCGAGCGACTTGCGCTGCTGCGCCTCGAGCTGGCGCGCCCGCACGGCTTCCTCGAGCTTCGACGTCAACTGAAGCTGCATGCCGATCACGCCGACGAGGATCAGCACGAACGCGCCGAGCAGCACCGACATCAGGTCGGCGAACGCGGGCCAAACCGGCGCCGATTGCGCGCCGCCGTCGATTTCGTCGTGCATGCGTTACGCTCCGACGGGCGCGCGCCGGCCGGCGAGCTGCTGCAGGTCTTCGACGATCTGCTTCTGCGACATCATGCTCAGGTCGATCACCTCACGCGCCTGCGCGACGTAGTACTCGAGCTGCTCGTCGCTGCGCGCGAGCGACTTCTCGAGGGCGGCCTCGATGCGCTGCAGGTGGGTCAGCAGCTTGTCGTTCGATTCGCCGAACACCTGCACGGCCATCCCGAACGCATCGCCGAGGCTCGCCACCTCGACGGCGCCGGCCGTGACCTGCGCGGCCACCGAGTCGAGCTTGCGCGTTTCGGCATCGACGGCATCGTTGAAGCGTGCGCCGACGCGATCGAGCAGGTCGGCCGACGTGCTGACGAGCGCGTCGATCGCGGCGCGCTGTTCGGTCGACGCGTGGTTGACCGCGCCGAGCAGCGTTTCGAGCGTCGCGAGCAGGCGGCTGCGCTCCTCGAGCGTCGCGGTATCGCGCACCATGCTGTCGGACAGGCGCTGGCGCAGCTCGGCGACGACGTCGGCCGCGGCCTTCGGCGCCTCCGACGCGGCCTGCACGAGGCGCGCGATCTCGTTGATCGTGTCGCTCGCGTGCACCTGTGCCTGCGCGGTGATGTCGTTCGCGGTGCGGGCCAGCGTGTCGCAGATGTCCTGCTGGCGCGTCGCGGCTTGCGCGCTCGTCTGCGCCCATTCGTCGCGCAGTGCCGCCGCCATCGCGGCGAGCGAATCGTTCCAGGCGGACAGGCGAGCTTCGTCGCGTGCGGCGAGCTGCGATTGCAGACCGGCGTGCGACTCACGGATCGTCGTCAGCAGATCGTTCGAGCGTTGTTCGAACGTCGACGCCTGCGTGGCGAGCTCACGCGTCGTTTGCGCGAGCGCGTCGCAGATTTCCTGCTGGCGGCCGGCGCTGTGCACGCCCGCACGCTGCCATTCGTCGCCGAGCTTCGCGGCCATCGCGGCCAGCGAGTCGTTCCACGCCGACAGACGCTCTTCGTCGCGTGTGGCCAGTTGCGATTGAAGGCCCGTGTGCGACTCGCGGATCGTCGTCAGCAAGTCGTTCGAGCGTTGTTCGAACGTCGACGCCTGCGTGGCGAGCTCACGCGTCGTTTGTGCGAGCGCGTCGCAGATTTCCTGCTGGCGGCCGGCGCTGTGCACGCCCGCACGTTGCCATTCGTCGCCGAGCTTCGCGGCCATCGCGGCCAGCGAGTCGTTCCACGCCGACAGACGCTCTTCGTCGCGTGCGGCCAGTTGCGATTGAAGGCCCGTGTGCGACTCGCGGATCGTCGTCAGCAAATCGTTCGAGCGTTGTTCGAACGTCGACGCCTGTGCGGTGAGGTCACGCGTCGTTTGCGCGAGTGCATCGCAGATTTCCTGCTGGCGGCCGGCGCTGTGCACACCCGCACGCTGCCATTCGTCGCCAAGCTTCGCGGCCATCGCGGCCAGCGAGTCGTTCCACGCCGACAGACGCTCTTCGTCGCGCGCAGCCAGTTGCGATTGAAGGCCCGTGTGCGACTCGCGGATCGTCGTCAGCAAGTCGTTCGAGCGTTGTTCGAACGTCGAGGCCTGTGCGGTGAGCTCGCGCGTCGTTTGCGCGAGCGCGTCGCAGATTTCCTGCTGGCGGCCTGCGCTGTGCACACCCGCACGCTGCCATTCGTCGCCGAGCTTCGCGGCCATCGCGGCCAGCGAATCGTTCCACGCCGACAGACGTTCTTCGTCGCGTGCGGCCAGTTGCGATTGCAGCCCGGCGTGCGACTCGCGCATCGCGGCGAGCGCCGCGCCCGAATGGCGCTCGAACGTCGCGGCGGCTTCGCCCAGCGCACGCGCATGCTGGCCGGCCAGCGTCTCGCCGACCTGCTCCTGGCGCGCCAGCGCATCGCGCCACGCATCCGACAGACGGCTTTCGGTGGATTCGAGGCGCGTCGCGACGCTGTCGAGCAGGTCCGACGTGCGCTGCGCGAAGGTATCGGTGAACTGGCCGAGCGTCGTCTGCAACTGACGCGCGACGGCGTCGCCCGCCTGACGTTGTTCGTCGATCGCGCGGTTCCAGACGGCCGTCACGTTGCCGGTGGTCTTCTCGAAGCCGTCCGTCAATCCGTCAAGCTGACGCTGCACGGCGCCCGTCACGGTGTCGCGCAACGCGGCCATCTCCTGCGCGAGCCCCGTCATCGTCGCGGCGACGACCGGCTGCAACGCGGCGCCGGCCACGCGTGCGCTTTCGGCGGCGCTTTCCTTCAGCGCGTCGCCGACGTTCGATGCAAGGCCCGCATACGCGCGCTCGGTCCGGTCGAAAAATGCCTGCTGGTTTTCGAGCTGGCGATCGTGCAGCGCGACGCTGCGCGCTTCGAGCGTCGTCATCATCGTCTGCAGACGGTCGACCAGCGCCGGCATCACGTCGGCCTGGCGCTGCAGCAACCGGAACGATTCGTCGCGCTGATGCGCGGACGAATGCACGCGCAGCGTCGTCGCGATCTTCGCGTCGAGCTGCTGGGCCGCGTCGATCCGCTCACGGCGCACGAGCGCGGACAGCAAGCCGAGCATCGCGGAGGTCGCGACGCCGGCGATCGACGTGCCGAATGCGAACCCGAGGCCCTTCACCGGCGCGATCAGCGATGCGCGGATCGCGTCGAGATCGGTCGCGCTTTCGAGCGCGGCGCCCGTGCCCTTCAGCGTGACGACCATGCCGAGCAACGTGCCGAGCATGCCGAGCAGCACGAGCAGGCCGACGAGGTACGGCGTGAGCGCCGGGCCCGGCAGCGCGACGCGCGCGCCTTCGACACGCGCACGCACCGCGCCGCGCAGGCCCGGGTGCAGCGTGTCGAGCCACGTGTCGAGCTTCGCGGGCGGCTCGGCCAGGCCGGCCACCGCGCGCGACAGCGTGGCGGTCGCCTGGCGGTAGCGCAGCAGTTCCCAGGCGCCGGCGACGTAGCACGCGCCGATCAGCAGCGTGACGGCCGACGCCAGCGGGTTCGACGCGACATAGCCGGCACCGATCCAGCCCACAGCGAGCAGACCGGCGACGAAGACAACGAGATCAAGGCGAATTCTGGACATAGCGTGTTGATTAGCAGGTGCGAAGGGCCGCGAGCAGCCCGTCTACCGTTTGAAACCGGACTTCGAGTTCGGCAAGCAGGATGCTTTGCATCTCGTCGCGAAACGTATCGAGCCATGTGCCGGGCACGATCGCCGCGACGGCCGTGGTGCCGGCCGCCGCGCCGTCATCGGCCGATCCGGCCGGGTCGGCGGCAGCAGCAGCAGCAGCAGCGGATTCGGCGTCGGCCAGCGCCTGCCGTTCCGCGTCGCGCAACCGCGCGAAACGCGTGCCGAGCAGCGCGGGCACGGCCGACAGCAGGCTGCGCTCGCGCGCGCCGAGCACGCGCTCCATGATCGTGTCGAGCGTCGCGAGCCGCGCCATCCCGGACGAGCGCGCGGCGAGCGCGACCCGCAGGCGGCCGCGCAACTGGCCGATCGCGGTCTCCATATCCTGTTGCAGCGTCAGGTAACGCTGGCGGAAGTCCGCGAAATCGGCCGTATCGGCGGCCGGCGGCGGCAGGTCGCCGGGCCGGCGCCGCGCACGCGGCCGGTGGGTGGCCGTGATCGCCTGCGCGAGGTCGTGGCGCACGCGCGCGCAGTCGCGTTCCGCATCGTAGCCGCGCACGCCGGCCGCGACGCCCGGCGGGCTCGCGTTCAGCGCGGACGACAGCGTGATCGCGTCGGTCCAGCCGAGCCATTGGCTCAGCCGGTCGGACAACGTCTGCCGGGATTCCGCGACGTCGGCATCGGCCAGGCGCGCGAGCAGCCGGACGAGCGTCGGACCGCTCAGCGCCGGGCGCGGAGGTGCTTGCACCATGCTGCAAACCGTCAAAAAAGGCAGCAGTTTACACGCCGCCGGGAGGTCGACCGTCAGAATCGGGGAGGCGGCGCCCGTCGGCGCGCCGCGCGGCACGCGCGAACGCCCGCCACGCAAGGCTCGGCGGGCGGCGGAGGGCTCCGGGAGGCAAGTCGGCGGCGGCCCGGCGCGCGGCCGCGTCACGAGAAAAGGCAGGCGTTTCCGGCGACCCGATGCGCATTCGCGCGCCGGCCCCGGCGGTTCGCTCCGGCGGCCCGGCCGACGCATGGCCGGCCGCCGTGCGATGCGGATCGCGAATGAAAGGTCAGATCCCTGCTTTCGGCGCGTTCAGGATCAGCCGCAGCCCGAGCAGCGTGATCGCGCCGGCCGCGATGCGGTCGATCCACTTCTTCGCGCGCAGGTAGAGCTCGCGCGGCCGGCGCGTCGAGAAGCACAGCGCGACGAGCGTGTACCAGCCGAATTCGACGGCGAACACGAGCGGCGGCAGCGCGAGATAGCACCACAGCGGCGGATGCTGCGGGAGCAGCGCCGCGAAGATGCTGCCGTACCAGATTGCCGTCTTCGGGTTGCTGAGCTGGGTCGTCAGGCCCGTCAGGAACGACTTGCGCGCGCTGCCGCCGGCCAGCGCCTGCGGATCGTCCATCGCGATCGGCCGGTCGGCGCCGCGCCAGATCTTCGACGCCATGTAGATCAGGTACGCGCCGCCCGCGACCTTGAGGCCCACGTACAGCCATTCGACGGCCTGCAGCAGCGTGTAGAGCCCAGCCAGCGCGACGCCGCCGAACACGATGCCGCCGATACCCATGCCGAGCGCGGTGGCCAGCCCGTCGCGACGCGACAGCCCGATCGAATTGCGGGCCACCAGCACGAAACTCGGGCCCGGAATCATCGCACCGAGAAACAACGCGGCCAGGATGGCGAGTACGGCAGCCGATGCAGTCATCGAAGTCTCCTTGTTCAACGACGCCGTTTCGCCAGCGCCGGCGTGTCGTTTCCGACGGTCGAGCCGCCGATTCTGGCACGCTTCGCGCATGATCGAAAGCGGCTGCACGCTGCTATGCTGGCCCTCTTTACCGTCATCCCGCCCCGCCGCCATGATCGAGATCCGCGCTCCCCGTTGCGTTCAATTCGATGCCGGGCACCGAATTTCCCTAGCGCGCGCAGCAACCGCGCGACCGGTAACCCTTTCCGCCTTTTGATCCGACCTCCCGCCATGCGTGCTCTCCGCCTCGCTACCCTGATGCTCCCGCTGCTCGCGGGCCTGCCGGCCGCCGCCCGCGCCGCCGATGTGCCGAAGTCGATCGCCGCGCAACTGCCGCCCGGCTACCAGCCGCTGCTCGCGCAAGCCGGGCCGGATCTCGACCACGGGCGGCACAGCGTGCTCGTCGTCGTGCATCGCGCGGTCGATACGCGCGAACACCCGTCGCCGCGCCCGCTGCTGATCTACGAGGAGCAGGCCGACCACACCTACCGGCTCGCCGCGCGCAACGACGTGGTCGTGCTGCGCGCGAACGACGGCGGCCAGTGCGACCCGTTCGATCCCGAAGACGCCGCCGACAACGGCTTGTCGGTGAAGGGCCGCTATTTCACCGTGCAGAACTTCGTCGCGTGCGGGCAGCACTGGACCGACTACATCACGTTCCGCTACGACCCCCGTACGCGCGGCTGGCTGTTCTCGAACCAGATCGTCACCGAATCGTTCCCGCTCGACGACCAGCCTGACCGCGTCACCGTCACGCGCGCCGACACGCACCGGCCGGTGTCGTTCGGCCAGTGGAAGCGCAAGGACTGACGCGGGCGCACGCCAACAGGACTACCATAGGCGCTCGCCGTCGCGCGACCGTGCGCCGGCATCGCACGCGGCTCGCCCGCACGCGTTCCCTCGTCGCACCCGCACAGGAGGACGTCATGACGCAACACTTCGACGCGATCGTCATCGGCACCGGCCAGGCCGGCCCGCCGCTCGCCGCGCGGCTGTCGGCCGCCGGCATGAAGGTCGCGATCATCGAGCGCGGCCGCTTCGGCGGCACCTGCGTGAACACCGGCTGCATCCCGACCAAGACGCTGATCGCGAGCGCGTACGCCGCGCAGCTCGCACGGCGCGCCGGCGAATACGGCGTGTCGGTGGGCGGCCCCGTCACCGTCGACATGAAAGCCGTGAAGGCGCGCAAGGACCAGATCTCCGGCCGCTCGAACCACGGCGTCGAGCAATGGGTGCGCGGTCTCGCGAACACCACGGTGTTTCAGGGTCACGCCCGCTTCGAGCGCGCCGACGCCGTGCGCGTGGGCGACGAACTGCTCGAGGCCGGGCGCATCTTCATCAACGTCGGCGGCCGCGCGCAGGTGCCCGCGATGCCGGGCCTCGACTCGGTGCCGTACCTGACCAATTCGACGATGATGGATGTCGACTTCCTGCCCGAGCATCTGGTGATCGTCGGCGGCAGCTACGTCGGGCTCGAATTCGGCCAGATGTATCGCCGCTTCGGATCGCAGGTCACGATCGTCGAGAAAGGACCGCGGCTGATTCGCCGCGAGGACGAAGACGTGTCGCAGGCCGTGCGCGAGATTCTCGAGAACGAAGGGATCGACGTGCAGCTCGACGCGAACTGCCTGAGCGCGCGACGCGATGGCGAAGGCATCGTGGTCGGCCTCGATTGTTCGGGCGGCGGCCGCGAAGTCGCGGGCTCGCACCTGCTGCTCGCGGTCGGGCGCGTGCCGAACACCGACGATCTCGGGCTCGACCGCGCGGGCGTCGGCACCGATGCGCGCGGCTACATCGCCGTCGACGAGCAACTGCGCACGAACGTGCCGGGCATCTGGGCGCTCGGCGACTGCAACGGTCGCGGCGCGTTCACGCACACCGCGTACAACGACTACGAGATCGTCGCGGCGAACCTGCTCGACGACGATCCGCGCAAGGTGTCCGACCGCATCACGGCCTACGCGATGTACATCGACCCGCCGCTCGGCCGCATCGGCATGACGCTCGCGGAAGCGAAACAGACGGGCCGCCGGCTGCTGGTCGGCACGCGCCCGATGACGCGCGTCGGCCGTGCAGTCGAGAAAGGCGAAAGCCAGGGCTTCATGAAGGTGATCGTCGACGCGGACAGCCATGCGATCCTCGGCGCCTCGATCCTCGGCGTGACCGGCGACGAAGTCGTGCACGGCATGCTCGACGTGATGGCCGCCGGCGCGCCGTACACGACGATCAGCCGCGCGATGCATATCCATCCGACCGTGTCGGAACTCGTGCCGACGCTGCTGCAGGACCTGCATCCGGTCGAATGACGCGCGGTGCGCGGGGCTTATCAGCTTTCGAAATACCGCGGCCGGTCGATATCGGCCAGCAGCCCCGGCTGCGCGGGTACCCAGTCGAGCGATGCGCGCGTGCGCTCGCTGGTTGCCGGCGCATCCATTCCGGCAAACATCGCGAACCAGCCGAAGTGCTCGGCGGCCTCGGCCGGCGACTTCGCGACGACCGGCACGTTCAGCCGGCGGCCGATTACCTCGGCGATTGCCCGGAACGGCACGCCCGTATCGTCGACCGCGTGATAACGCGCGCCGGCCGCGCCGCGTTCGACCGCGAGCCGGTACACGCGCGCCGCGTCGAGCCGGTGCACGGCCGGCCAGCGGTTCGCGCCGTCGCCGATGAACGCCGACGCGCCCTTCTCCCGCGCAAACGCGATCAGGCGCGGCACGAACGCGTGATCGCCGTCGCCGTGCACGGACGGCGGCAGGCGCACGACCGACGCATGCACGCCGCGCGCCTCCAGCGCGACCGCGGTCGCTTCGGACGCACGCGGATAGGTCGCCGACACCGGCACGTGCGGATCGTCCTCGGTCGCCGCGCGGCCGGGCGCGACGAGCGCGAGCCCCGACGTGACGACCAGCGGCCGCGTCGAGCCCGCGAGCACCGCGCCGATCGTCTCGATCGCGCGGCGATCGAGTTCGCAGTTCTGTGCGAAGCGCGAGAAGTCGTGATTGAATCCCGTGTGGATCACCGCGTCGGCGCGTTCGGCGCCGCGCGTCAGGCTGTCGAGATCCTCGAGCGACCCGCGATGCACGTCGGCGCCCGCGGCCGCCACCGCCGCGGCCGCCGCATCGGACCGCGCGAGGCCGAGCACCGAATGCCCGGCGGCAACCAGTTCGGCGACGACGGCCGAGCCGACGAACCCCGACGCTCCAGTAACAAAGACACGCATGTTCAGCACCTCCGGATGGAATGGAGGCTTACTATCTGTCGAACGCCGCACACGGTGAAGTCGTGACGGTTTACCGGTAAACGAACTAACAGGATATGGCTGACGCCCCCGACAACCTGCTCGGCGCGTACCTGCGGGACCGCCGCGAGAAACTAGACCCGGCCGCGCTCGGGCTGCCGGCCACGCGCCGCCGCACGCCGGGGCTGCGGCGCGAGGAAGTCGCGCAGCGCGCGCACGTGAGCGCCGCGTGGTACACGTGGCTCGAACAGGGGCGCGGCGGCGCGGCGGCGCGCCGTCGGCCGACGTGCTCGACCGGCTCGCCCGCGCGCTGATGCTGAACGAAGCCGAACGCGAGCACCTGTTCCTGATCGGCGTCGGCCATCCGCCCGAAGTGCGTTATCACGCGCCGGCCAGCATGACGCCGCGCCTGCAGCACGTGCTCGATTCGCTCGACGCGAGCCCCGCGATCGTGCGCTCGGCGACGTGGGACGTCGTCGCGTGGAACGACGCGGCGGCCGCGACGCTGACCGACTACGCGACGCTGCCGCCCGCCGCGCGCAACATCCTGCGGCTGATCTTCGTCGACGCGGGCGTACGCCACGCCCAGCCGAACTGGGAGCGCGTCGCGCGGTTCGCGGTCGGCGCGTTTCGCGCGGACGTCGCGCGCAGCGGTGCGACGCAGGCCGTGCAGGTGTTCGTCGACGAGATGCGCGCGACGAGCGCCGAATTCGACGCGATGTGGCGCGACCACGATATCCATACGCACGACGAAAGCACGAAGGAGATCCGCCACCCGCAGGCCGGCCGGATCGCGCTCGAATATTCGGCGTTCTCGGTGACCGGCCGCCCCGACCTGAGTCTCGTGATCTTCACGCCGGCGACGCCGGCCGACCGCGCGCGCATCCGGGCACTCGTCGAGGCCCGCGAACGGGCGCGCGCGTTGCCGGTGTCCGCGGCATGACGGCAAGCAGCAAGCAGCCGCCTCCTCTTCAGTCCGCGTCGAATCACCGCGATCCGCACTGATTCCCGGACGAATATTTGATTTTCTCCTCCCGCGGATCGCACCGGATGCCGCTCGACGTTCGATCACGAAAACGACGCGACATGCACGGACGCACGCGCGACGCGCGGCTTCAACGCGCGCCGCCGGCCTCTTCCAGCATCCATGCCGCGAACGCCCGTACCGGCCCCTCGCTCAATTCGAGCGGCTCCGGCAGCACGAGACAGAAGGTCTTGGTCACCGCCTGCCCGTCGGGCCAGGGCGCGACCAGGCGGCCCTGCTCGAGCTCCGCCGCGATGTAAAGGCGCGGCACCAAGGCCACCCCCAGGCCGGCCAGCGCCGCCTCGATCAGCATCGAATGGAGATCGTACCGCGGGCCGATCGCCGAATTGCTCAGCGCGATGCCGGACGCTTCCGCATACGTCTGCCAGGCATCGGGATTCTGCCGCCGGTGAAGGCGCGGCAGCGCATCCAGCGACGCGCGCTTTCCCGCGCCCTTCAGGAGCGCCGGGCTGCAGACCGGTACCAGCACTTCCTCCAGCAGAGGATGCAGATGCATGCCGGCCCATGCCGGATGCGCGAAATGAATGGCGGCGTCGAAACCGCTGCCCGCGAGCAGGAACGGGTCCATCCGCTCGGCGATATGCACGGTGATGTTCGGGTGCCGCTCCTGAAACCGCTTCAGCCGGGGAATCAGCCAGCGCGTGGCGAAGGTCGGGATCGCGGCGACATCGATACTCGCGCCCTCGACGGGCTGCCCCATCAGATACAGGCTGTCCCGTTCCAGCCGGTCCAGGATCTCGCGCACCTGCGCCGCGTATCGCGTGCCGTTCGGCGCCAGCTTCACCCGGTTTCCCACGCGCTCGAACAACGTCACGCCCAGAAACGCCTCCAGCCGGCCGATCTGGCGGCTGATCGCGCCTTCGGTGCGGGCCAGCTCGTCGGCCGCGCGGGCGAAGCTCCCGTGCCGGGCCGCCGCCTCGAAAGCCAGGAGCGCGGAATTGCTGGGAATCTTGCGTCGCATGGGGATCTCGCCGATGGGAGGGATTCGATGCCAGCTTGAGCAAACATCACTGAAGGCTGATTTTTTGTCGTTATTTACCGCGCAAACATCAGCTTAGCATTACGTCACCGCACTGAACACCGCGTGTTCACCGCACGATACCCCCTCCGTGACGAAGGACGATCCGATGATCTACACCGTGGAATGCAGCTTCGCCGATCGCGACAGCGAAGCCGAATGGAACGACTTTTACAGCCTCGAAAAGCTGCCGGCCCTCATCTCGGTGACGGGGTTTCACTCGTCGCAGCGCTTCAAGGCGATCGGCGACGGTTGCCCCGTCTACCTGGCCGTCCACACGATCGACGGTCTCGACGTGCTGACCGGGGACGAATATCGCCGGAAAGGCGGCGGCAATTTCGCGCGATGGCAGCAGCACATCACCGACTGGCACCGCAATCTGTACAGCGATATCGGTGTCGCACCCGCCGTCGCCGCCGACGAGCTGCTCGTGCTGGGCGAGCGCGGCCCCGAGCCGCTGATCCGCATGGGACTGGCGCCGCTGGCCATGCAGGCCGTCGCGCTGGAGCAGTGTCCGGCGCGCCGCTGGCTCGCCGTCGTGCCGCGGCGCGACGCCGCGCCGGCCGGGTACGCCGCGGCCGGCCTTCATCTTTACGCACCGATCACCGCGCAGCTGACCCACGCAGGCGAACCATGCCGAACGTGACGCTCCATATTCAGGCGGAACGCCTGCCGTCCGACGATGACCTCGCCGCGCTGTCCAGCGACTGCGTCGCGCTTTGCACGGATGTTCTCCACGCGAAACTCGAAAACGTTCACGTGATCTTCATCGCGGTTCGGCACGGATACGGGCATCCCGCATACGCGGAAATCCAGTATCGCGTCGACGCGTTTCGCCAACCCGCGATCATGAACCGGTTCATGGAAGCGCTCGATCACGCGATCGTTCGCCGTACCGGCCTGTCGGCGCGCATCCGCTGTTTCGGCCATGCCGCACCGAATATTCATGCACGAAACTAGCTTGCCTGGAGCAGCCTTGTGTCCACCGTTACCTTTCCCTTTCAACAAGTCGGCGACTTCACGGTCACGGCGATCAGCGACGGCTACCTGACCGCCAGCCTCGATTTCCTGTCGAATATCGACACGGCCGAGGCGTCCCGGATGCAGCGCGACGCCGGGCAGCAGGAACCGTCCGCCATTCACATCAACTGCTACGTGATACGCGGCGCGGGCCGCACGATCCTCGTCGACGCCGGGGCCGGCGGCATCCGGCAATGGGGCGGTCGCCTGATTCCCAACCTGTTGCTGGCCGGCATCGACCCGGCCGTGATCGACACGATCCTGCTCACGCACGCGCATCCCGACCATGTCGGCGGACTGATGAATGCCGCCGGCCACGTGACCTTCCCGCAGGCGGAGCTGGTTGTACATCGGCGCGAAGTCGGCTTCTGGCAGGACGACGCCAATCTGAGCCGTGCCAGCGAGCGGGCCCGCGGCAACTTCCTGATCGCGCGTCAGGTATTCGACGGCTATCGCGACAGGCTGCGTATGTTCGATGAAGGCGAAGTGCTGCCCGGCATCCGCGCGATGCCGCTACCGGGGCATACGGACGGGCACACGGGATACGTCGTCGAATCCGGCGATCGGGGCCTGCTCGTGTGGGGGGATATCGTGCATTTCCCGCACATCCAGATCAGGCGGCCCGACGTGTCGATCGCCTTCGATCAGGACGCGACCGAGGCCGCCACCACACGATCGCGGCTGCTGGACCGGGTCAGCGCGGAGGGGTTGCTGATCGCCGGCATGCATTTGGGAGAAGCGGGGTTCGCACGCGTCACGCGAACGAAAGAGGGATACGGCCTGCTTGACGAGACCGATGCGTGAGATCACGAACGGAGACGGTCACATCCGGCGCGCGGATCCGCGGTCATGACGCCCGCCGCGATCCGCGCGTGGCGCGGTGCCGCGCCATTCGGCGCGCGGCCGTACACTAAGCCGCGCGTTGCAACAGATCCGCCGCGAACGACTGCGCATGCGCGACGGCTTCCTGCGGGTCGCCGAACACGCCGAGCTGATCCCAGTGCTCTTCGGCCGCGAATGTGCCCTTCACCGCGAGCGCGCGCTGGACGCTCAATTGCGCCGCATACGTGCCGTCGTCCAGCGGCCGGGCCGTCGCGACGACCTTGTGCGGCGGGCTCGCCCGCTCAGGCTGAACCAGCTCGGCGTGGCCCACCACCGTGCCGATATCCATCAACTCGTTCCTGGCCTTGCAGTCCGGGCAGTAGAAACACCACCCCGCGTCCTCCTGACGGGCCTTGACCTGCCCGCGCGCCAGCACGGCACGACATTCAACGTTTTCGCAGATGAACGGCATCGCAGCGTCTCCGAAGTTGTTTGACGGAAATCCTAGCATGTCCGTCGGCGGTCAACCATCGGCATGTTTGCCGCGCCGCTCGGGCACGCGCCAGCGTCTTTCGCGTTGCCGCGCCGCGCGTCGGCGGCGTGTTGAACCGGCGCGCGTACTCGCGCCTGGACCGGGACGGTTTTCGTACCCGACACCGAATCCCGCCGCCGCATCGTCGGAGAATCGCTCGCCGAGCATGGCCGCATCGACGTCGTCGTCAACAACGCGGGCCCGATGCCGCTCGCGATACACTGTCCGCCCGACCACCGAAGCGAGAAACTTCCGATGTTGATCCGCGTTGCGACACTGGCCGATGCAGCCGCGCTTGCCGACCTGAAGCGCGAGACGTTTCGCGAAACCTTTCTGCAGGACGGTTTCGGCATCGATTATCCGCCGGACGACCTTGCCGCGTACGAGGCGCGCAGCTACTCGGTCGAAACGATCAGCGCGCAACTCGTCGACCCGCAATGCCGCACGTGGGTGGCCGAAAACGACGACGGCACGCTGGTCGGCTACGCACATGCGGGGCCGTGCAAACTCCCGCATCCGGAAGTCGCGGACGGTTCGGGCGAGATACATCAAATCTACCTTCGCCGCGGTATCCAGGGCACCGGCGCCGGACGCGCGCTGTTCGACGCCGCGCTGCACTATCTCGCCGAGACGCGGCCCGGCCCGGTATGGCTGGGCGTGTGGTCCGGCAACGCGAAGGCCATCGCGTTCTACGAGAAGGCGGGTTTCCGGCAAGTCGGCACGTACCATTTCCAGGTCGGTGAATCGACCGACCTCGAATACATCTACCGCCGCTGACCTGCGCCCTCGCATGACAACCGCGCCCCGCCCGCAAACGGCGGGGCGCTTCGCGTTTCGCGCAAACGTTTCGTCGCACCTTGCCGGCCGCGCGGCCATCGATGGCGCTGTCAACGACGTATTTCCCTCGTTTCGGGCCGAACGGCACGATTTGAGGGTTCTCGGTAAAATACGCCTCTCCGCGTTTCCGAGTTTCCGCGCTGTCATGCATCGAATTGGATTCTTCATTTGCCGTGGCTACGATGCACTCGACCTTGGCGGCCCGTTGTCGGCCTTCAATCAGGTGGCCACGGCGGCCGGCCATACGCCGTACGACCTTCATGTGATCTCGCCATCGGGCGGCCCGATTCCCGGCAATACGGGCCTTGCGATCGACACGAAACCGATCGGCAGGCGCACGTTCGACACCGTCGTGTTCGTGGGCGGCGACATCGCGCCGATGCAGACATCGGACAATATCGCCGCCGCCAGAAAACTGGCCGCCAGGACACCGCGGGTCGCCAGCGTGTGCACGGGCGCGTTTCTGCTCGCGGAAACCGGCTCGCTGGACGGCTTGAGGGCCGCGACGCACTGGCGATACGCCGCGCTGATGCAGTCGCGCTTCCCTCGCATCAAGGTCGACGGCGACAGCATCTATGTCGTGGACGGCCGCGTCTGGACGTCGGCGGGCATCGCCTCCGGCATCGACCTGGCGCTCGGCATCATTGAAAAGGACATGGGTGCGGAGATTGCACGCGCGGTCTCCAGGCTGCTGGTCGTTCCGTATCGACGACCCGGCGGGCAATCCCAGTTCTCCGCGATGTCGCAGATGGAACCGGAATCGGATCGCATCCGCATCGCACTGAATTTCGCGCGGGAACATCTGGCGGAAGCATTGCCTGTCGAACGGCTGGCCGAGGCCGCGCGATTGAGCTTGCGGCAGTTCGGCCGCGCCTTTCGCCGGGAAACCGGCGAAACGCCCGCGAAGGCGGTCGAGCGCTTGCGCGTCGAAGCCGCGCGGCTGCGCCTGCAGGGAGGCAGCGAACCGATCGAACAGATTGCGCTGGCGGTGGGATTCACCGATCCCGAACGGATGCGGCGAGCCTTCATCAAACTGCATGGGCACCCGCCGCAAGCGATTCGACGCGAGAGCCGGTCGAACGCAGCACGCTGATCGACCGCCTGGCCGCTCAGCGCGCTACGGGTTCGACGTCACTTCAACCGGCTGGTGGCGCATCGGTACGCGACGCGCCCTGTCGCCGGACCTTCAATGGCCGTCGGTCTTGACGGGCGCGTAATCGCTCCACATGTCGCGATGCAGCTTCCACGCGCCGCCCTGCTTCAGAAAGACGAGCGTCTGCTTCGCGCGGATCTTGAGCTTGCCGTCGTGGTCGCGCACCTCCGCATCCGACACTTCCGTCACGGCCCGATCGCTACCGTAAAACTCGTAGTTGCTGAACGAGACGGTGCCGGGTTTCGATCCGGCATACCCGTTCAAGAAATATTCGACGATCGCGCGGCGCCCCGTGACCTTGTCGCCGCCGGGCGGCAGGAGCGCGCCGTCGTCGGTATAGAGGCGGCCGATCGCTTCATAGTCCCCTCGCGCGAAGGCATCGGCCCAGCGCGCGTTTTCGGCCTTGATGGCCGCTTCGGGCAGACGTTGCGAACCGCCGGCAACAGCCGGCGCCGTGAATGCGAAAAGGGATACGCACGCTGCAAGCGCGGCTGTACAAAAACGAATTCGTTGCATCGAGTGATTTCCGGTTTGGGCTTGAATTGAAGCGGTTGCCCGATTGGGCGGTGGCGCAGCCAGCGTCGCCTGCGCCTTCATTGACGCCGGCGAATGGCATCGCAAACATGGGCCGAGGCGTTCAACGAACGCCGGGGATGCGCGCGAGCCCCCTGGATGCGCCGGGCAGTTCCTTGTCGACCATCGCGATCACTTCCGGTCGCGCGTCCCTCGGATGACCAGAATGGAACGGCGGAGCGGGATCGTATTCGATCACGAGCTGCGTGAATTCGGCGGCCCGTTGGCCGCGCAGCTTCGCGGCCACGCGCAGCGCGAAGTCGATGCCCGCCGTCACGCCGCCGCCGCTCATGAAGCGGCCGTCGTCGTCTTCGACGAAGCGCTCGGGAACGGGAATGGCGCCGTACTCGGCCAGCTTGTTGACGAACGCCCAATGACACGCGCTGCGCTTGCCGTTGAGCACGCCCGTCGCGGCAAGCACGAGCGATCCGTTGCAGACCGACGTCACGTGTTTCGCGCCTTGCGCCAGACGCCGGATCTGCGCCTGGTACGCCGGGCGCATCGGCGCGCTCAAATCGGACCCGCCGGGAACCAGAATCACGTCGGTCTTCTCGATATCGGCCAGCCGCTCGGTATTGCCGTACACGACGCCGAATTCGAGCGTCACGTTGCCGCCGTCGAGGCTCGCGTAGCGCACGTTCGTATTCGGCAGCCGGTGGAAAATCTCGCTCGGGCCCGCGAAATCGAGAAGCGTCCCTCCGTCGTAATTGACGATCAGGATATTGAGCGGCTCGTTCTGCGCGAGTACGCCGTCGCCACCGGCCTGCGCGAGCGCGGGCGTGGCGTGTCCGAACAACGCCCCGCCGCCCAGCGCGGCGCCGAGCGCGGCGGCGCCACCCAGCCTGAGCGCATCGCGGCGCGAACGGCCGGCACGCGTGAGTTGATTGACGGACGCCTCGTTATCGCTACTGTCGGTCAAGATGATTTCTCCTTGCACTGCGGCCCCCTGCGAGCGCACCCAGGACGGGCCGGATTGAACAACCGCCACGACGCAAGACGTGGCGGGCGTGAGATCGGGTGGTGAATGCGCCGCGATGACGTGTCGGGCTCCGGCATCGCGCGCCGCGGCCTTAAAGCTGCGACGCACCGCCATCGACGACCAGTTCGGTGCCGACGACGTAGGACGATTCGTCGCTGGCCAGATAGAGCGCCGCGTAGGCGATGTCCTCGGCCTTGCCCATGCGGCCGACCGGAATCGCTTCGGCGAACTCGGCCTTGCGGTCGCGCACCCATTCGTCGGGCATGCCCCATTTGGAGAGCAGCGGCGTGTCGATCGCACCGGGCGCGATCGCGTTGAAGCGGATCTTCCGGTCGAGAAACTCGTAGGACCAGCTGCGGGCAAGCGAGCGCACGGCGGCCTTCGCGGCCGCGGTCAACGAGATGCCATGCTTGCCGGTCTGCGCGACGAACGAAGTATTGAGGATGACGGACGATCCTTCCCGCAAGTGCGGCAGCACCGCCTGAAGCGTGAACACCACGCCCTTGACGTTGATGTCCATGATCTGGTCGTAGAGCGTGTCGTCGATGTCGTTGACCGCGGACGGAAACGCCCAGCCGGCATTGGCGAACACGATATCCAGGCCGCCGAACCTTTCCTTGACGTCGGCGGCGATCGCCCGCATGTCGTCGAGCGAACGGACGTCGCCCTTGAGGACGATCGCCTGCTCGCCGAGCTCGGCCTTCACGCGTTCAAACACGCTATCGTCGCGGCCGGTCACCGCCACGCGGGCGCCTTGCGCAACGAACAGCTTCGCGGTGGCGAGACCGATGCCGCTGGTTCCGCCCGTGATCAACGCCGTCTTGTTCTTGAGCCTCATCTTCCGTTCCTTTTCATGTCGTGATTGATCGGGCCGAAAGCGCGAAACGCGTTCGCGTTCGTGCGCGGTTCCCGGCTTGACCTTCCACTGCAGTATGGAACGCGACGCCAATGGCGCAAAGGTCGTATAACCCTCGAAAAACGCCACTCGATCGGAACGGGCGACGGATCGGGATTTTTCATTTCCGGCGCCTCGGTTGCGCTACGATGCGCTTCATCCTCGACTCAGCGGAAAGACATGAGCACTCGATCCCTCAACGCACGCGCCGTGGTCATTGCCCTTTTCACGATCGCCGGCGCCCCGCTCGCCGCCGGCGCAACGCCGCCCCGGGAAGTCGGCGCGCCGAGCTACGACACCTACAAGTCGTGGTTGGTCGCCTGCGACAACGGCCTGACCTGCGAGGCGAAGAGTTTCGCGAGCGGCGGCGAAACCGGTGCGGACTTGCGCTTCATTCGCGCGGCCGGACCGAACGGCGCGCTCGAAGCGCGGGTGAGCGTGGCCACCGACACCCGTGACGATCTCGGCGATCTGCGGATTGACGGCGCGCCGCTGCGGCTGGACGAGTCGGCCTGGCACATCAAGGTCGACCACACCAACAACATCGCAACCCTGTCGACCACACGGCCGGCCGCCGTCGCCGCGTTCGTCTCCCGGCTTCGCAACGGCGCGAAGCTCGCGCTCGGATCGGATGCCAGCACCTACATTCCGCTCGACGGCATGGTCGCCGCCCTCTTGCGCATCGATGATCGGCAGGGGCGCGCCGGCGGCGCGACCGCATTGATCCGCAAAGGCGCGGCGCTCGCGTCGCAGGTCCCGCCCGCGCCGCCGCTGCCGGTCGTGCCGGCGCGGAAGATCGCCGCGCAGCTGTCCGCGCAGGAGGAAAAGAGCTTGATCGCGCGCACGAAACGTGTCCGGGATGCCAGCAGGTGCGAAGAGAATGCGTCGAAGTATCTCGAAGAGGCGGCGTATGCGCTCGACGCCAAAACGGCGCTGGTTTTTCTTCCCTGCATTCAAGGCGCGTACCAGGGATCGTCGGACGTGTTCATCGCCCCGCGCACCGGTGGCGGCGCGCCGGAGCCCGTCAAGCTGAGCGATGCCGAGGGCGGCGTGTCGGACGCCTTGCTGTTCGAACCGAACTTCGATCCCGCTACCGGCACCCTGTCGACTTTCGGCAAAGGACGCGGGCTGACCGATTGCGGGTTTCGGGCCGAATGGATCTGGGATGGCCAGGCCTTTCGCATGTCGTCCGCGGCCCGGCAGGAGACGTGCGGCGGTGTCGCGCCCGGCGACTGGCCCACGCTCTATCGGTCGCGAAGGAAGTAACGCCACGCTCGCCCGCGACGACGCGCGGCCGCCGACCATCGTCGTGCATACGTCGGCCGCGTTCGCGGAACACGTCACGCGATAGACAGGCATGTTCATCGGCATCATGCGCGGCCGGAACAGGTCGACGAGGACAATCGTCGACGAACCCGTACAGCGTCACCGTCGACTGCGCGTGCGCGGCACCGGCCCGCTGGACAACACACGCTTTGATCGGACGTGAATGGCGCGCGTCGGCAAGCCGACGAAACGGCGACGCGCGACGTGCGTTAGACGGTTTTCCCCGACAGCCCGTGCATCGGCCGCCGCAACGCGGCGTCGAACGGATTGGTACGCGGGCCGATCGCGTCGGCCTGGCGCCGCAGCAGTTCGACGACCATCGGCATGCGGTCGTCGCCGAGGCGCGACGCGAGCGTGCCGACGCTCAACGCGCCGACCGGATAACCGGTGCGATCGAGGATCGGCACCGCGACGCCAGCCATCCCGTCGAGCACGCCGCTGTTGCGGCCCGCGTAGCCGAGTTGCCGCACGCGTTCGATCTCGGTGCGCAGGTACACCTCGTCGAGCACGCCGTAGCCGCGAATGCGCGGCACGTTGAAGCGGATCACTTCCTCGCGTTCGGCTTCGGGCAGGAACGCGAGGATCGCGAGGCTGCCCTGCCCGACGCCGAGCGCGATGCGTCCGCCGATGTCGCCGGTAAACGAGCGGATCGGAAACGGCCCTTCGCACAGGTCGAGACACACGGCGTCGAAGCCGCTCTTCACGAGCAGGAAGATGGTCTCGCCGAGGCTCGCGCACAGCCTCAGCAGCGCGGGACGGCACAGCGTGCGCATGCTGCTCGGGTTGCCGGCCTGCGCGGCGAGCGCGAAGAAGTCGACGCTCAGCCGGTACAGCTTCGACTGCTCGTCCTGTTCGACCATCCCTTCGGCGATCAGCGATTGCAGGATCCGGTGCGCGGTGCCCTGCGTGAGCCCGACGGCCTTCGCCAGATGCGTGACGCGCACGCCATCCTGCTGCATGCCGGCCAGCGCGCGCAGGATCGCGAACGCGCGCTGCAGCATGCCGGTGCCCGGCGCGCCGGCCGCATCGGCGGTGTCCACGTCCGGGCGCGGCGCGCGTGCGGCCGGCGACGTTCCGGTCGAATGGGGTTCCTGCATGCCGGCTCTCCTCGATGATTTCACTGAACGGAATACGGTAGCCGTCATTGTCGTCCCGCCGAAATTCCACGGGCATCCGGGTGTGCACGGGATTGACGCGCGCGTTTCGTGGCTCGGCCACACGTCACCCAACGGAACGATTCGCACGCGATTTCGCCATCCGTTCCACTCATCGGAATTTTTCCGAAATTCCTCCCGTTCAGCAGAATTCGAAATTGACGCGCCGAAATATGGCTGGCTAGAGTCCGCGACATCGGTACACCGGCCACGCGGTGTGCGAACCCGGAGCTTCCCATGTCGTTTCTCACGCTTACGGACCTGACGAAAACCTTCGGCGAACTCACCGCCGTCGCCGACGTCAACCTGTCGGTCGAACAAGGCGAGTTCGTGTCGCTGCTCGGCCCGTCCGGCTGCGGCAAGACCACCACGCTGCAGATGATCGCGGGCTTCGTCGACGTCACGCGCGGCCGCATCGCACTCGACGGGCAGGACATCACGCACCTGAAGCCGAACCGGCGCGGGCTCGGCATCGTGTTCCAGAGTTATGCGCTGTTTCCGCACATGAGCGTCGCGGAGAACGTCGGCTTCGGCCTCGACATGCGCGGCGTCGACAAGGCCGAGCGCGCCGAACGCATCCGTGCGGCGCTCGCGCTCGTGCGTCTCGACACGCTCGCGCACCGCTTCCCGCGCGAGCTGTCGGGCGGCCAGCGGCAACGCGTCGCGATCGCGCGCGCGGTCGTGATCGAGCCGCCGGTGCTGCTGCTCGACGAACCGATGTCGAACCTCGACGCGAAGCTGCGCGAGGACATGCAGTTCGAGCTGCGCGCGATCCAGCGCAAGATCGGCACGACGACGATCATGGTCACGCACGATCAGTCGGAAGCGCTGTCGATCAGCGATCGCGTGGTCGTGATGGAATCCGGCCGCATCACGCAGACCGATACGCCGTACCGCGCGTACGAGCGCCCGGAAAACCGCTTCGTGTCGCAGTTCATCGGCAAGGCGAACCTGCTGCCCGGCACGATCGTCGCGCACGACGGCGACGCCATGCGCATCGACCTCGGGCACGACCTCGCCGAGACGGGCCGCACCGCGCACCTGCCGCCGCGCGAGCGCGACATGCGCGTCGGCGATGCGGTGTCGGTCTGCATCCGTCCCGAGAAGCTGCGGCTGTGCGCGCCCGATGCGGGCCGCTTCGCCGCGACCGTCACGAGCCGCTTCTTCCTCGGCAGCCAGTGGCTGTACCGCGTCGACAGCGCGCTCGGCGAAGTGCTCGTGTGCTGCCAGAACGAAGGCGCGGAGCCGCTTTCGGAAGGCGCGCCGGTCGGGATCGACTGGCACAGCGACGCGGTGCGCGTGATGCGCCGGGAGGCCTGAATGGGACAGCCTGTCCGCCCGCTCCCGACCGACGGCGCGCCGTCCGCGCTCGCGGCCGCGGTTTCCGCCGACGCCGTACCGGCACGCGCCGCCGCCGCGCACGCGATGCGCGCGACCTGGCGCGCACATGCGCCGCTGTGGCTGATGTGCGCGCCCGCGTTCGTGCTGTTCGCCGCGCTCGTGCTCGTGCCGCTCGCGATGACGTTCGTACTGACCTTCTACCGCTTCGACCCGGCCACCGGCCCGATCGCCGCGCTCCAGTTCGGCAACTACGCGGACGTGCTCGGCTCGTCGTACTTCCACACGATCTTCGCGCGCACGTTCGGCATCGCCGCGCTGACGACCGCGATCTGCGTCGCGATCGGCACGCCGGAAGCATACGTGCTGTCGAAAATGCGCGACCCGTGGCGCTCGCTGTTCCTGCTCGCGATCCTCGCGCCGCTGCTGGTGTCGGTGGTCGTGCGCGCGTTCGGCTGGAGCATGCTGCTGAACACGAGCGGGCTCGTGAACCAGGCGCTCGGGCTCGCCGGCCTCGGGCCGTACAAGCTCGAATACACGACCTTCGCGATCGTGATCGCGCTGGTGCACGTGATGCTGCCGTTCATGGTGATTCCCGTATGGACCGCGCTGCAGCGGCTCGATCCGCAGACCGAGCACGCGGCGCTGTCGCTCGGCGCATCGCCGTTCACGACGCTGCGCCGCATCGTGCTGCCGCAACTGATGCCGGGCGTGCTGTCGGGCAGCCTGATGGTGTTCGGGCTGTCGGCGAGCGCGTTCGCGATCCCCGGCCTGCTCGGCGGACGCCGGCTGAAGGTCGCGGCCACGGCCGTCTACGACGAATTCCTCGGCTCGCTGAACTGGCCGCTCGGCGCGACGATCGCGGTGCTGCTGCTGGTGGCGAACCTCGTCGTGATGCTCACCTACTACCGCGCGCTCGAACGCCGCTACGCGCGCAGCCTCGGAGGCGCATCGCGATGAGAAAGAACGGCCCCGTTGCCCTCGCCTTCCACACGCTCGTGATCCTGTTCGTGCTCGCGCCGCTCGTGATCGTCGTGCTCGTCGCGTTCACGCCCGACGAAACGCTGACGCTGCCGACCCGCGGGCTGTCGCTGCGCTGGTTCCGCGCGATCCTCGACTATCCCGACTTCGTCACCGCGTTCCTCAACAGCGTGAAGCTCGCGTTCGCGTCGGCCACGCTGTCGCTCGCGATCGCGCTGCCGGCGGGCCTCGCCATCGGCCGCGCGGCGTTTCCCGGCCGCGCGTTCCTGAACGGGCTGCTGCTGTCGCCGCTCGTGATTCCCGGTCTCGTGCTCGGCATCGCGCTGCTGCGTTTCTTCGCGTTGATCGGCGCGACCGGCTCGTTCGCCTGGCTCGTGCTCGCGCACATGATCGTCATCACGCCGTTCGTGATGCGGCTCGTGCTCGCGTCCGTCGCGGGCCTCGACCGCAGCATCGAGCAGGCCGCGTGCTCGCTCGGCGCGGACCCGTGGACGACCTTCCGGCGCATCACGCTGCCGATGATCGTGCCCGGCATCACGGGCGGCTGGCTGCTCGCGTTCATCAACAGCTTCGACGAACTGACGATGTCGATCTTCGTCACGTCGCCGCAGACGGTCACGCTGCCCGTGCGCATGTACATGTACGCGACCGAATCGATCGACCCGATGATGGCGTCGGTGTCGGCGCTCGTCATCTTCATCACCGCCGGCGCGATGCTGCTGCTCGATCGCGTGTACGGCCTGAACCGCATCCTGATCGGCCAACACTGATGACGACTTCCGTTTCCCGTTCCACCGACGGCGCACAGTTCGTTCGCATCGCCGAACGCGAGCGCGCCGCCGTCGCGTTCACGCTCGACGGCCGCCCCGCGCAGGCGCTCGCCGGCGATACCGTGCTCACCGCGATCCTCGTCGCGCAGCGCCGCGTGCGCGTGAGCGAATTCAGCGGCCAGCCGCGCGCGGGCTTCTGCCTGATCGGCGCGTGCCAGGACTGCTGGGTGCGCACCGAAGCCGGCGCGCGCGTGCGCGCATGCTCGACGCCGATCGCCGACGGCATGCGGATTGTCACGGCCGCCGGGCCCGCGAGTGGAGACGCATCGTGAGCGCCGGGCTGCAACCGGTGATCGTCGGCGCCGGGCCGGCCGGCGTGCGCGCGGCCGAAGCGCTGGTCGACGCGGGGCTGCGCCCCGTCGTGATCGACGAAAACGCGCGCTGGGGCGGGCAGATCTACCGGCAACCGCCGGCCGGCGGCGCATTCACGCGCGGCAAGCGCGCGCTGTACGGTTTCGAGGCGACCAAGGCCGACGCCGCGCACCGGACGATGGCCGCGCTGCTGCCGCAGGTCGACTACCGGCCGAATACGCTCGCGTGGTCGTGCGGCGCGGGCCGCGTCGACACGCTGCAGGACGGCCGCGAAGTGACGGTGCCGTACTCGCACCTGATCGTCGCGAGCGGCGCGACCGACCGCCTGCTGCCCGTGCCGGGCTGGACGCTCGCGGGCGTGTATACGCTCGGCGGCGCACAGGTGGCGCTGAAGGCGCAGGGCTGCGCGATCGGCCGGCGCATCGTGTTCGCGGGCACGGGCCCGCTGCTTTACCTCGTCGCCTATCAGTATGCGAAGGCCGGCGCGCAGGTCGCGGCCGTGCTCGACACGAGCCCGCTGCGCCGTCAGGCCGCCGCCGCGCCCGCGCTGCTGCGCGTGCCGTCGACCTTCGCGAAGGGGCTCTATTACATCGGCTGGCTGCGCGCGCGGGGCGTCGCGATCGAAACGGGCGTCACGCTCGAGCGCGTGCTCGGCGACCGGCATGTGACGGGACTGGCGTGGCGCGCCGCCGGTGACGGCGACGGCGTCCCGCCGCGCCGGCTCGACTGCGACGCGCTCGGCCTCGGCTTCGGCCTGCGGTCCGAAACGCAGCTCGCCGATCTCGCCGGCTGCCGGTTCGGGTTCGACCCACTCAATCGTGCGTGGCTGCCCGAGCGCGACGCGGCCGGCCGCACGTCGGTGCGCGGCCTGTACGTCGCCGGCGACGGCGCGGGCATCGCGGGTGCCGACGCGGCCGAAGCATCGGGCCGGCGAGCGGCGCTCGCGTTGCTCGACGACGCCGGCATCGCGTCGCCGTCGTTATCCGGCAAACCCGACGCGGCAACGCTCGAACGCACGCTCGCACGCATCGGCGCATTCCGCGCGGGCCTCGACACGGCGTTCGCGCCGCCGGTCGAGCTGGCCGCGCACTGCCCCGACGACACGATCGTGTGCCGCTGCGAGGAGATCGACGCCGGCACGCTGCGGCGCTGCGTCCGCGACGGCGCGGCGACCGAGCTGAACCGGCTGAAGGCGCTGACGCGCGTCGGCATGGGCCGCTGCCAGGGCCGCATGTGCGGCGACGCCGCCGCGCTCGTGCTGGCCGCCGCAACCGCGCGCCCGCTCGCCGACGTCGGTCGGTTGCGTGCGCAACCGCCCGTGAAGCCGTTCCCGATCTCGGCCGCGCTCACGGGCGACGATGTCGCGGCGATTCCCGACGAGGCGCGCGATGAGTGAGCGCCCGCATTACGACGTCGCGATCGTCGGCGGCGGCCTCGTCGGCGCGTCGGCCGCCCTCGCGCTGACGCGCCGCGGCTTGCGCACCGGGCTGTTCGAACGGCGCGATTGCGGCGCGCAGGCGAGCGGCGTGAACTACGGCGGCGTGCGCTGCCAGGGCCGGCCGGCCGAGCAACTGCCGCTCGCGCTGCGTGCGCGGCGCATCTGGGACCGCCTGCCCGAACTGATCGGCATCGACGGCGAATTCGTCGTGTCGGGCCATCTGCGGCTCGCGCGCAGCGACGCCGATCTCGACGCGCTCGACGCGTACGCCGCGCTCGCCGGCGAACACGGCTTGCCGCTGCAGGTGATGCGCGGCGACGCATTCCGCCGCCGCTACCCGTGGCTCGGCCGCGCGGCGCTCGGCGGCTCGCTGTGCGAAACCGACGGCCATGCGAACCCGCGCCTCGTGTCGCCCGCGTTCGCGCGCGCGGCCCGCGCGGCGGGCGCGGACGTGTTCGAGCACACGCCCGTCGACGACGTGCACCACGACGGCGCGCGCTTTCACTTTCAGGCCGGCGGCCGCGCATGCACCGCGACGTGGCTGATCAACTCGGCCGGCGCGTGGGCGAACACGATCGCCGAACGCTTCGGCGAAGCCGTGCCGATGGAGCCGATCTACCCGAACATGTGGGTGACCGAACCGCTGCCGCCGTTCATCACGCACAACCTCGGCGTATACGGCGGCGGCGTGTACGCGCGGCAGGTCGCGCGCGGCAACTGCGTGATCGGTGGCGGACGCGGCCGCGGCGACGGCGAATTCGGCCAGCCGTCGGTCGATACGACGCGCGCCGTGATGCGCGACGCGTGCGCGCTGCTGCCCGCGCTGCGCGATGCGCTGCTGATCCGCACCTGGAGCGGCGTTGAAGGCTGCACGCCCGACCACAACCCGATCATCGGCGCGAGCCGCACGACGCCGCGCCTGCTGCATGCGTTCGGCTTTTCCGGCGGCGGCTTCCTGCTCGCGCCGGGCGTCGGCGACGTGCTCGCCGACCTCGTCACGACCGGCGAAACCGCCACGCCACTCGATGCATTCTCGATCGGCCGCTTCGCACCGCAAACCGCGCCGACCGCCCCTTTCCGTCAAGAGGAGACCCACAAATGAAACTGCTCGGAACGATCGCGGCGGCCGCCGCCCTCTGCCTCGCGGGCGCCGGCGCGCCCGCGTTCGCGCAAACGAAGACGATCTACGTCGGCATGAACGGCGGGCCGATGGAGAAGGCCTATACGAGCCAGGTGCTGCCCGACTTCGAGAAAGCGAACAACGTAAAGGTGGTCGTCGTGCCCGGCACGTCGTCGGACGTGCTCGCGAAGTTGCTCGCGAACCGCAACAAGCCGCAGATCCACGTCGCGTTCCTCGACGACGGCGTGATGGCGCGCGCGGTCAGCCTCGGCGTGTGCCAGAAGCTCGACGATTCGCCGGTGCTGAAGGAGCTGTATCCGTTCGCGCGGATGAAGGACGACGTCGGCGCGGGCGTGCAGCTCGGGATGACCGGCATCGCGTACAACCGGAAACTGTTCACGGAGAAAGGCTGGGCGCCTCCGACGTCGTGGCTGGACTTCGCCGACCCGAAATACAAGGGCAAGGTCGTGTTCCAGTCGGCGTCGAGCAGCACGTTCGGGCTGCACGGCTTCCTCGCGATCAACCGGCTGCTGGGCGGCAACGAGCAGAATGTCGAGCCCGGCTTCAGCAAGTGGGCGAGCACGGTCGGGCCGAACGTCGTCGAGTACATCCCGAACTCGGCGAAGATCTCCGAGATGGTGCAGACCGGCGAAGCCGGCTTGTTCCCGCTCACGCCGACCGGCGTCGGCGATCTGCAGGACAAGGGCATTCCCGTCGCGTACGCGAACCCGAAGGAAGGCCCCGTGTTGCTGCTCGTCGACCTGTGCGTGGTCGCGAACAACCCCGATCCGCAGCTCGCGCAGAAGCTCGCGCAGTTCCTGCTGTCCGCGCCCGCGCAGACGAAGGCGGCCGAGGCCGGCAAGCAGATCCCGACCAACCGCCTCGCGAAGATGCCTGCCGCGATGCAGCAGAGCCTCGGCAACGTCGACGATCTCGTGCGCAAGGTGACGGTGGTCGACTGGGCCGCGATCAACGCGCGCCGCGCGCAGTGGGATACGCGCTGGAACCGGCAGATCGAGCGGTAACCGGCCGCGGCGCGCGGCGGCACGGGACCGCGCGCCGCGACCATCATTTGCGGGAGTGATGACACTCCCCTTTTTCTGCGGATTTGACCGGGACGCGGCGGGCCGACAACACTAGCCCGCAGTGCTGCACGAGACGGCACGCGCCCGCCCCCTTCAGAGTCCGCCATGTACCCGACCGACACCGTGCAATCCCCGAGCGCCGCCCGGCCGCTCGCCGACCGGCAGCTGCGCCGGATCGTCATCGCCTCCGTCGCCGGCAACGCGATGGAGTGGTATGACTTCTTCGTGTACGGCACGGCTGCCGCGCTCGTGTTCGGCCATGTGTTCTTTCCGCCCGGCGCATCGCCGCTCGCGGGCAGCCTCGCCGCGTTCGCGGCGTTCGCGCTCGGCTTCGTCGCGCGCCCGCTCGGCGGGATCGTGTTCGGCCACGTCGGCGATCGTTACGGGCGCAAGGCGTCGCTCGTGTGGACGCTGCTGATCATGGGCGCGTCGACCTTCGCGATCGGCCTGCTGCCGACCTATGCGCAGATCGGGTTGTGGGCGCCGGCCGCGCTCGTCGTGCTGCGCCTGCTGCAGGGCATCGCGTCCGGCGGCGAATGGGGCGGCGGTGTACTGATGATCAGCGAGAACGCGCCGCCGGAGCAGCGCGGCTACTACGCGGCGTGGAGCCAGCTCGGCGTGGGCGGCGGCTTCGTCCTGTCGTCGGCCGCGTTCCTGGCCGCGCAGACGCTGCCGGACGACCTGTTCCGCACCTGGGGCTGGCGGCTGCCGTTCCTCGCGAGCATCGTCATCTTCGCGATCGGCATCTATATCCGCCGCCACCTGCCGGAAAGCCGCGACTTCGAGCAGGCCGGCCAGCGCGGCGCGCGCACGCACCTGCCGATCGTCGAGTGCATCCGCCGCCATCCGAAGGAAATCCTGCTCGCGATGGGGCTGCGCGTGGCCGAGAACGGCGGTGCGTACATCTTTCTCGCGTTCTCGCTCGTCTACGGCAAGTACCTCGGCATCCCGAACGGCGTGATGCTGACCGGCGTGATGATCGCGATGATCGTCGAGATGGGCGCGATGCTCGCGTGGGGCCGGCTGTCCGACCGGATCGGCCGCAAGCCCGTGTACCTGATCGGCGCGCTGAGCCTCGTCGCATGCGCGTTTCCGTTCTTCTGGCTGCTCGATACGCGCGCGACGCCGCTCGTCTGGCTCGCGCTGACGGTCGGCACGGCCGTGAGCCACGGCGCGATGATCGGTACGCTGCCCGCGCTCGTCGGCGAGCTGTTCAGCACCGAGGTACGCTACTCGGGCGTCGCGCTCGGGCATGAGGTCGCGTCGATCTTCGCGGGCGGGATGTCGCCGCTGATCGCCACCGCGCTGCTCGCGCGCTATCACGCGTCGTGGCCCGTGTCGCTGTTCCTCGTCGCGCTCGGCCTCGTGACCGTCGCGACCCTGTGCGTGATGCGCGAGACGCGCACCCCGCACGCCGACGGCTCACGCGGCGACGCCGCATGATCGCGCGACGGTCAGCGCCCGGCGTCGCGCCGCGCGCCGTCGAACGCCGGCGCGAGCCCCAGGTGCTCGAGCAGCCGCGCGAATTCGCCGAGCCGCTGCCGCATGTACGCGGGGACGTCGACGTCCGCATAGTCGTGGAAACCCGCGCCGGTACGCACGCCGTCGCGCCCGGCTTCCATGTTGCGCACGACGCTCGCGGCCGGGGCGAAGCGCGGGCCGATCTCGCCGGCCAGATACCGCGACGCGTAGTACAGAATGTCGCAGCCGCCCCAGTCGATGAATTCGAGCAGCCCGAGCACCGCGAAGCGTGGCCCGAAGCCGGTGCGGATCGCCGTGTCGATATCCTCCGCGCTGGCGACGCCCTCCTCGACCATCCGCGCGGCCTCGTTCATCGCGAGCGCCTGGATGCGTGGCACGATATAGCCGGGCGCCGGCCCGCAGATCACCGGCTTCTTGCCGACGCGCCCGAGCAGCGCGGCAAGCATGTCGACGACGGACGGGTCCGTCGCGTCGCTGCGGCTGATCTCGACGAGCGGCATCAGCAGCGCGGGATTGAGCCAGTGCGCGTTCAGCATCCGCGCGGGATGCGTGACATGGCGTTGCAGTTCCGTGACGACGAACGTCGATGTGGTCGACGCGATCGTTGCCCGCGCATCGACGTGCTCGCCGAGCCAGCGCAGCGCGTCGGCTTTCGCGTCCAGCACCTCGGGCAGCGCCTCGAACACGACATCGGCGTCACGCACCGCGTCCGCCGCGCCGTCGTGCGAGACGAGCGCGATGCGCGCGACGACCGCTGCGGCCTGCGCGGCATCGATGCCGCCGAGCGCGACCTGCGCGTGCAGCGGCCTGGCGATCCCGTCGCGCGTGCGCTCGCCGAACGCGCGCCAGCCGGCCGCATCGCGCCGCTTGAAGTCGATCAGCGTCACGTCGAGGCCCGCGTACGCGAACACGAGCGCGATCCCCTGCCCCATGCGCCCCGCGCCGAGCACGTGGATGCGCGTCACATCGGCGGCCGCCTTCATGCCGCGTACCCGTTGCCGAGCAGCGCGCGCAGCGCGTCGTTCGACAGCGCGGCCAGCCCGAGCCGCTCCAGCGTGCGGCCTTCCGCGTACAGGTCGCGCTCCGCGACCGCGCTCGCGATGCTCAGCAGCCCCTGCGCGACCGGCGTCGGCACGCCGGCCCGGCGCCCGCACGACACGACGAACGACAGCCCGAGCCGGGTATCCTCGAGCATGTAGCGATGCGTGCGCAGATCGATCTTCTCGCGCCAGTCGCCGCTCTCGGTCAGCTTGCCGTGCGCGCCGCGCCCGTACATCCACTCGTCCCCTTCGGCCGCGTAGTGATCCGCGAGCGGGAAATGCGGCGCGCGGTAACCGAGCGCTTCGCGCACCGCGATGCGCTCGGCGTCGAGCGCGTTCGTCACGCGGCGGATCGACGGCTGCGTGCCCTCGTTGTGGATGTCCCACGCGTCGAAGTGCTCGAGCGGCCCGGCGTTCATCAGGATCAACGGCGGATGGATCACCGGGCCTGCGTTCATCAGCGCGCCGGACAACGCATCCTCGACCGGCTCGACCGACGCATAGCCCGCGCGCAGCACGTCGAACGCCCAGCCGGCCGCGCTCGCCGGCAACACGCCGGTCGGCAGGCGCGTCGCATAGGCGCTGATCACCACCTCGTTGTCGCCATGCTTGCGCACGAGATACGGCAGCGTGCCCGTTTCGGCGAACGCGACGCGCGAACGGTTGCCGGCATCGGCCGCCGCGCGCGCGAACACGAAGCTGCCGAACGTGCCCGGCGGCAGGAACACGACCTGACCGTCCGCCAGCAGCGGCGCGACCTGCGCGGCGAGTGCATCGTGCGACGTGGACGGCAGCGGCACCACGACGAGCCGCGCGCCGCGCAGTGCGGCCGCGAGATCGTCGGTCAGGCGGATCGCGCCGGGCGCATCGCCGAGCGTCACCGCGCGCTTGCCGCGATAGTCGGTCACGTTCAGCACGCCAAGCTCGCGCAGCCGCGCGTGCGGCTCCCGGTCGCGCCGCCACCACGTCACGTCGTGGCCCTTCTCGAGCAGGTCGATGGCCGCCGCATGGCAGCCGTGGCCGCCGCCCAGAACACATACCTTCATTGCCGTCTCCCGGTGATTGAGTGTTTCCGAGACTACGCGGCGGCCCGCGCCGCGTCGCTTCAAAACGCGCAACGACACGCCCGTTCGCGCAACGCAATCGCGGCGCTGCGCATCCCGCCGCGCCCCGGCATCCGCCACGAGGTCTACGAATGGACATCGCCCTTTCCCGCCATGCGCCGAACCGGCTGGGCACGCTGCAGGCGCCCGACGACGTCGAACGCGCGGTCGCGCACCGGCTCGGGCCGCACCGGATGGCCGCGTGCGGCCGCGATCCGTTTCATGCGGAGCTGTACGAAGTGCCGCTGCACCACGGCGCGCTGCTTGAACTCTGCTACGGCCGCGAAACGCACATCGAGTTCGGCGACGACGCCGATCATTTCCTGTTCAGGCTGACGCTCGCCGGCGCGTGCGAGCTGCGGGCCGGCAATGTCGTTGCGCGCGCGGGCCCCGGCGAGCTGACGGTGTCGTCGCCCGCGCGCGCGAGCCGCCTGCGCACGAGCCCCGATTGCCGCAATCTCGTGCTGCGCCTCGAGCGCGGCGCGCTCGAACGCAAGCTGCAGGACATGCTGCAGACGACACTCACGCGGCCGCTGCAGTTCGCGCTCGCGAGCGGCGACACGGGCGCCGCGCTCGTCTTGCCCACCTTCGAATACCTGTGCCGGCTGGGCGCCCGGCCGGGCATCGGCACCGCGTCGCCCGTATTCGGCGCGGACCTCACCGCGTGGCTGATGTCGCTGCTGCTCACGCACCTGCCGCATGCGTACAGCGACGCGCTCGCGCACCGTACGCCGCCGCTGCCGGCATACGTGCGCCGCGCGTGCGACCACGTCGATGCGCATCTCGGCGAGCCGCTCGCGCTCGCCGCGCTGGCGGCCGTCGCGGGCGTCGCCCCGCGCACGCTGCAGCACGCGTTCCGCGCGTTCCTGGACACCACCCCCGCCGCGTACGTGCGCGAACGCCGGCTCACGGCCGTACACGCGGCGCTGCAACGCGGCGACGCGCGCAGCGTGACCGACGTGCTGATCGCGCACGGCGTCCACGGTTTCGGCCATTTCGCGAAGGCCTATGCGCGGCGTTACGGCCATGCGCCTTCCGTTACCGCGAGGCAGACACGATGATGCACGCCGCAACCGGCCGCCCGCTGACGCCGGCCCGCCCCGAACCTTCATCGCACGACGCCGACTCGCCCGACGGCTTGCGCGTGCAGGATCTCGATCTCAACCTGTTGAAGACGTTTCGCGCGGTCTACGAGGAGCGGCACGTGGGCCGCGCGGCGCTACGGCTCGGCGTCACGCAGCCGTCGGTCAGCCATGCGCTCGGCCGGCTGCGGCTGATGTTCCGCGACGCGCTGTTCGTGCGCACCGGCACCGGCGTCGAACCGACGCCGCGCGCGCAGCGGCTCGCGATCTCGGTCGACAAGGCGCTCGCGATCCTGCAGGACGTGCTCGACGAAGGGTCGCGTTTCACGCCCGACAGCACGCAGCGCGTGTTCCGCCTGCATATGAGCGATTTCGCGGCGAGCGCGTTCCTGCCGACGCTGCTCGCCGCGTTCGACCGCCGCGCGCCGGGCGCGGTGATCGAGACGCTGCACGTCGACGAATGCCAGCTCAACGTCGCGCTCGAATCGGGGCGCATCGACTTCGCACTCGGGCATTTCGCCGACGCCTCGAGCCACTTCCAGCGCACCGCGCTGCTGCACGAGCGCTGCGTGCTGCTGATGCCGCGCCGCACCGCGCGGCGCGCCGGGCTGCCCGACGATTTCGTGCTCGACGGCGCCGCGCCCGACGCGCTGCGCTTCGTCGCGGTCACGTCGCATCCGCAGTCGATGCAACTGCTCGAACGGCACGCGCTGATGCCGCGCGTGCGCGCCGCGTTGCCCGATTTCATGGTGGTGCCCGCGCTGCTGCAACACGGCGATTACGCGCTGATCCTGCCGGAGACGATCGCGATCACGTTCGCCGCGCGGCAGCCGTGCGCGCTGTACGAGATCGCGGGTGCCGGCGAATGGGCCGTCAACGCGTACTGGCACCGGCGCTTCGACGCGGACCCCGGCCATCGCTGGCTGCGCGCGCTGCTGCTCGAGCTGTTCAACATCGGCGAGCAGGCGCCGTTCGACGCATGGCTCGCGCCGCAGCCGCCCGCCTGCGCGTAGCGGCGCGAGCGGGCGCGGCGCGGGCGAGACGCTCAGAACGCCGTGAGGATGCCCGCGACGATCGAGCTGGCGGTGGCGCCCGGCCTGGCGACCGCGACGCCGCCACCCGCCGCGCCGTTGACGACGAAGCGCGCATGCGCGCCGTTGCGCACCATCGCGGCGCCCGTGTACAGCACCGTGCGCTTCGACAGCGGATAGTCGAACCGGATGCCGTACGAATCGGCATTGCCGTCGCTGTCCGCGACCTTCCGGTAATGGCCGACGCTCAACAGCAGCGACGCGCGCCCGATCGGCACCGTCGCGCTCAGCTCCATGATGTCGCTGTGCGGATACGCGCTCTGGCTGTCGATCGCGGCCGCGACGTCGGGGCCGCCGCGATGGCGCAGGTACAGCGCGGCGACCTTCACGACGTTGAAGTCGTACGAAATCGCGCCGAGCGTGTAGTTGCCGTTCGCGGCCGGGCTGGTGTCGCCGAGCGCGGAGGCCGCCACGGGGCTGAACTTCTGCTGCATGTAGTCGACGTCGACCGACAGGCCGCCGCGCACGTAGTTGATGCCCGCGCCATACGTGTCGCCGAGCGTCGCCGGCTGCCCGGCCGCGCCGTTGGTGCCGCGCGCGGCCATCGCGCGCAGCATGAAGCCCGCGTAGCGCGGCGACGTGTAGCGCATCGCGTTGCGCACGCGCAGGAACGCGGGGCCGACGAAATTGTTGGTCGCGTTGCCCCACGCGAGCCCCGCGCCGAGGCCCGGCAGGCTGTACGTGACGAGCGTCGTATGCAGGATCGTGTAAAGCTCGCCGAACTGCACGCCGCCGAACGGCCCCGTGATGCCGACCCACGCTTCGCGGCCGAACAGCGCGCTGCCGTTCGACAGCGCGCCGCTGCCCGCGTTGAAACCGTCCTCGAGCTTGAAGATCGTCGCGTAGCCGCCGCCGAGATCCTCGACGCCCTTCAGCCCCCACTGCGACGCCCACAAGTTGCCGCTGCCCATGCGCGCCACATGGTTCGGCCCGGCATTCGCGTATTCGACCGCGGTATCGATGCGGCCGTAGAGCGTCACGCTCGATTGCGCGGCGGCCGGCAGCGCGGCGCAGGCGAGCAGCGCGGCAAGCGGTACGGCAAGCCGGTCGGCCCGCCCGTTCGGTTGGTTCATCTTCGTCGTCCCGTAGAAGTGCCGGCGTCGGTCGGCGCCGCGCCGCGTGGTGTGATGCGCGTTCGCCGCCAACGGCCAACGCTGCCGATCAAAAACGGGCCGAGTCTAGAAACGACAATTTCGGATGTCGACGCAATGCGCGCCATAACGCTTATAGATGCGCCGCATGATGCGCGCGCGCCCCGCCGCACGCGTGCCGCGCGGCGGCCCGTGAGCACGGCCTCGGTGTTTTCTTTATCCGGGTCGGTAAATGTCCGTGTGGCGCCGCTGTCACTCCGCCTATGGCAGCCGAATTTGGCCGACTACGCTGCGTCTCCGATCGTGTCACCCGCACGCTTTCGCGCCGCGACGGCGCCCGGCCCGCAAGGCCGCTGCCGCGCTTTTCCACCGCCCGCTCCTGGAGAATCCGCATGTCCGCATCCCCGGCCCGCGCTGCCGACGGCAAGCGCTATACGTACGAATGGTATGTCGTCGTCATCTGCATGCTCGCGTACGTCTTTTCGTTCGTCGACCGCCAGGTCCTCGTGCTGATGATCGAGCCGATCAAGCGCGACCTGCACTTGTCCGACACGCAGTTCAGCCTGCTCAACGGCTTCGCGTTCTCGCTGTTCTACGCGGTGATGGGGCTGCCCGTCGCGTATCTCGCCGATCGTTATGCGCGCCCGCGCATCATCTCGCTCGGCATCGCGCTGTGGAGCGTCGCGACGGCCGCATGCGGGCTCAGCCAGCAGTTCGTGCAGATGTTCGTCGCGCGGATGGGCGTGGGCGTCGGCGAGGCCGCGCTGTCGCCCGGCGCGTATTCGATGCTCGCCGACTACTTCCCGAAGGAGAAGCTCGGGCGCGCGATCGCCGTGTATTCGCTCGGCTCGTTCATCGGCGGCGGCGTCGCGTTCCTGATCGGCGGCTACGTGATCGCGCTGCTCAAGCATGCGAGCGCGTTCACGCTGCCCGTCGTCGGGCAGGTGCATGCATGGCAGGTCACGTTCCTGATCGTCGGGCTGCCGGGGATCCTCGTCGCGCTGCTATTCGCCGCGACCGTGCGCGACCCGCAGCGCAAGGGGCTCGCGCAGGATCGCTCGGGCGCCGTGCGGCGCGTGTCGATGCGCGACTCGCTGCGCTTCGTCGGCACGCATCGGGCGACCTTCTCGTGCCACTACCTCGGTTTCTCGTTCTATGCGATGACGCTGTACTGCCTGCTGAGCTGGACGCCCGCGTTCTATATCCGCCGCTTCGGGATGACGGCCGTCGAAGCCGGCTACACGCTCGGCATCGTGCTGCTGGTCGCGAACACGGCCGGCGTGTTCTGCGGCGGCTGGCTCAACGACTGGCTGCTGCGGCGCGGCCGTGCCGATGCGCCGATGCGCGCGGGCGCGCTCGGCGCCGCCTGCATGGTGATTCCCGCCACGCTGTTCACGCAGCTCGACAGCCTGCCGGCGTCGCTGGCCATGCTCGTCGTCGCGATGTTCTTCGCGTCGTTCCCGATGCCGACGTCGACCGCCGCGATGCAGACGCTCGCGCCGAACCAGATGCGCGCGCAGATCTCCGCGCTGTTCCTGCTCGTGTCGAACCTGATCGCGCTCGGGATCGGCACGACCGTCGTCGCGCTGTTCACCGATCGGGTGTTCGGCGCGCCGGCCGCGGTCGGCCATTCGATGTCGATCGTCAACGTCGCGGCGGCCACGCTCGCGGCGCTGCTGCTCGCCGCCGGCTGCCGGCACTATCGCCGCAGCCTCGATCGCGAACGCGGCCAGGCAGCGGCGGCGCCGCTGCCGGCAGCCGATGCGGGCGACGCGATCGCCGTGCGGTGAGCGCCATCGCGCCAACCGACCATTATCCGCCCCACTGATTAGGACATTGCTTTTTAATCGATTTGATTTATGCGACGCCCGTCCCTATTCTCGATCGCATGACGGCGCGGTGCCTGCCGCGCCGCGCTCCTCCTACCCCACGGAATTTTCCATGCAAGCGAACCGCCACCAGGTCCGGATCGACGCGCTGATCGACGCGGCGCAGGACATCCGCTGTTTCCGGGTTTCGCGCGTCGACGGCCAGCCGTTCGACGCGTACGAACCGGGCGCCCATATCGACGTCACCGCGCCGTCCGGCATCACGCGGCAATACTCGCTGTGCGGCGACCCCGACGAGCGCGGCAGCTACCTGTTCGCGGTGAAGAAGGAAGCGCGGTCGCGCGGCGGCTCGCGTTCGCTGCACGACGACGTGGCCGTCGGCGCCGAGCTGTCGATCGGCGCGCCGCGCAACCTGTTTCGCCTGACGGACGACGCGAGCGAGCACGTGCTGATCGCGGCCGGCATCGGCATCACGCCGCTGCTGTCGATGGCGTACGCGCTGCACAAGCGCGGCGCGCGCTACCAGTTGCATTACTTCGCACGCAGCCGCGAGCACGCGGCCTTTGTCGACGCGCTGTCGGCCGAGCCGTTCGCGCCGCACGTGACGTTCCACTACGGTGTCGAGCCCGATACGCTCGCGGCCGAACTCGGCCGCTGCGTCGCACCGATCGATGCTCGCGCGCATGTCTACACGTGCGGCCCGGGGCCGTTCATGGACGCGGTCGTCGCGGCGGCCGCGACGCGCGTGCCCGACGATTCGATCCATCTCGAACGTTTCGCGGCGGAACCCGTCGCCGCCGAGGCGGGCAAGACCGGCGCCGATCCCGGTCCGGTCGACGGCTTCGAGGTACGGCTGCAACGCAGCGGACAATCGGTGCGCGTGACGCCCGACACGTCGATCGTCGACGCGCTCGCGCGCATCGGCATCGAAGTCGATACGTCATGCGGCGAAGGCGTGTGCGGCACCTGCATGGTGCCCGTCCTCGACGGCGAGCCCGATCATCGCGACCACTGCCTCAGCAAGGCCGAACGCGCGAGCAACACGGTGATCTGCTGCTGCGTGTCGCGCGCGCGCTCGGCGGTGCTGGTGCTCGATCTCTGAGATTCGACGCGCGCGTCGCGGCCGTCATGCGTCGTCGAAACGCTCGACGATCTCGGCGAGCAGCGCACGCATCCATGCGTTGCCCTCGTCCTCGTGGAAATGCTCGTGCCAGTGCATCGTCACCGGTGCGGGCGGCAGCATGACGGGCAGGTCATAGAGGCGGAACGCGTTGTCGCGGTTCAGGATCTGCGCGAGCCGCCTCGGCAGCGTCGCATAGAGATCGGTGACCGACAGCACGCTCGGCAGCGCGACGAAGTGCGGGACTTCCAGCGCGATGTTGCGGCCCACGCCCTGCGCGCGCAATGCGTCGTCGAGCGCGTGATGGCTGTGCTCGACCGACTTCACGTTGACGTGCGCGGCGCGCACGAATGGCTCGAGACCCAGCGCGGCGCCGGCCGGCAACCCGCGCCGGCGGCCCGTCATGCACACGTAGGTTTCCTCGAACAGCACCTGGTGACGCGTGCGCGGCATCAGCTCCGGCAGGTTGCCGATCGCGAAATCCAGCCGGCTCGCCCGCAACGCTTCCTCGATCTCCTCCACCGGCAGCGGCTGCACGCTCAGCGTCACGCGCGGCGCGCGCTCGCGCAGCGCCCGGCAGATCGCCGGCAGGTACGCCATCTCGCCCGCATCCGACAGCGACAGCCGGAACGTGCGCGTGCTGGTGGCCGGATCGAAACGCTCCGCGTAGCGCAGCGCCACGCGCACCATGTCGAGCGCCTTGCCGACGATGCCGGCCAGCTCCAGCGCGACCGGCGTCGGCTGCATGCCCGAGCGCGTGCGCACGAACAGCGGATCGTCGAACAGCGTGCGCAGCCGGCCGAGCGAATAGCTGACGGCCGGCTGCGACAGCGCAAGCCGCTCGCCGGCCTTCGTCAGGCTGCGCTCCTCGACGATCGCCTGGAATACGCGCAACAGGTTCAGATCGAGATGATCGACCGACGTCATTGTAGCCTCCATCATTTGCCGCATTTATTGAACGGCCAATTTTAGATCAATTTGACGGATATATAGCGGAAGACGAGACTGGGTACTCGATGCCGCGCGCGACGCGGCCCGATTTCGCAGCTCTTTCCCCACGACGACGATGAGCGACATTGCCTACCAGACGATCGACACCCGTGCGCTGCACGGTCTCGTGCAACCCGACCGCATCGCGCCCGCGATGTATCACGACCCCGCGCTGTTCGAAGCCGAGCTCGACCGCATCTTCTACCGCACCTGGATCTGGGTCGCGCACGAAAGCGAGCTGCCGAACCCGGGCGACTTCGTCACGACGACGATCGGCCGCCAGCCGGTGATCGTCGTACGCGACAGGACGGGTGAAATCAACGTGCTGCAGAACCGCTGCCGCCATCGCGGCGCGACCGTGTGCGAAGCGCACAAGGGCAACGCGAAAGGCTTCACATGCCCGTATCACAGCTGGTCGTACGCACTCGACGGCACGCTGCGCGCGCTGCCGTACGGCGACGGCTACGAAGGCGTGTGCGAGAAGGGCGACCTGCCGCTCGTGAAGCTGCGCGTCGGCGTGTACCAGGGGCTGATCTTCGCGAGCTTCAACGACGCCGTCGAGCCGCTCGAGGATTTCCTCGGCGGCGCGAAGCCGTGGATCGACCTGTTCATGAAACAGGGCGCCGGTTACCCGATCAAGGCGAACGGCGAGCACAAGTTCAAGTTCAAGGGCAACTGGAAGATCCAGCTCGAGAACACCACCGATCTCTACCACTTTCCGGTCGTGCACAAGTCGTGGATGAAGTCGATCGACGACGAGACGGCCGCCGCGATCACGAGCTTCATGACGAGCGAGGACGCGTTCTGCCGCGGGCTCGGCAACGGCCACAGCCTCGCGGTGCTGATGCCCGAGCTGATCGATCTCGACGAAGACGACGGCGCGCCGCTGCCCGAGCGCTTCGCGCCGCTCGCGGCCACGCTCGCCGAACGTCACGCGCCGGACGAGGTGCGCCGCATCGTGCGCTCGCTGATGGGCGTCGGCTTCAACCTGAACCTGTTCCCGAACCTCGCGCTGTCGATGGCGTTCTTCCGCGTGCTGCGGCCGATCTCCGCGAACGAAACCGAGATTCGCCACGTCGCGCTCGCGATGGACGGCGGCCCCGACGAAGCGAACCGCGAGCGGTTGCGGATTCACGAGCACTTCCAGGGCCCGTTCGGGTTCGGCAGCCCCGACGACGCGGAAGCGTGGGAGCGCGTGCAGCGCGGCGCGCATGCGGGCCCCGACGTGCCGATCCTCGTGAACCGCGGGCTGAACCGCGAAACGACCGCCGCGAACGGCGAAAAGACCGCCCATGCGACCGACGAGACCGGCATGCGCGAGGCCTACCAGCAATGGCGCAAGATGATGGAGCAACGATGATGGACGACCGCAACGCCCTCTTTTCCGAGCAGACCTTCGCCCGCGCGGTCGAATTCGTGTGGCGCGAAGCCGAGATGCTCGACCGCCGCGACTACCGCGCCTGGCTCGACTTGTGGGAGCCCGCCGGCCACTACGTGGTGCCGATCGACCCCGATGCGACCGATTTCGCGGCGACGCTGAACTACGTGTTCGACGACCACGACATGCGCGAGAAGCGCGTGCAGCGGATGGTGTCCGGCTATTCGGCCTCGGCGACCGACGCGGCGCGCACGGTGCGCACCGTGTCGCGCTTCACGCTGGAAAGCGGCGGCGCCGACACCGTCGCGCTGAAATCGGCGCAGGTCGTCGTCGCGTACAAGCGCGGCGCCGCGACGCTGTTCGCGGCCGACGTCACGCACACGCTGCACGTCGATGCCGAAGGCGAGATGCGGATCGCGGAGAAGGTCGTGCGCCTGATCGACTCGACCGAAGCACTCAGCGCGATCGGCTTCCTGCTGTAAGCCGCGGCCGGTTCACCGCTGCAAGTGCAAAGGTGAGCCGGCAACCTTCACCTTTCCGGACCACCATGCCCACACTCGAAGTTTTCCTGCCGGCCGGCCATGACGACGCACGCAAGGCCGAGCTGATCGCGCGGCTGACCGGTGCGACCGTCGACGCGATCGGCGCACCGGCCGAATCCGTGCGCGTGCTGCTCACCGAGCTGCCCGCGACGCATGTCGGCCTCGGCGGCCGCAGTGCCGCGGACGGCGCGCCGCCGTCGCTGCCGGTGATCGTCGCGATCCTGATCGCCGGCCGCACCGACGCACGGAAACGCGCGCTGATCGCCGCGCTGTCCGACGCGGGCGCGAGCGTGCTCGACGCGCCGCTTCAAGCCACGCGCGTGATCATCAAGGACATTCCGGCCACCGACTTCGGCATCGGCGGCCAGACCGCGCGGGCGCTGGGACGATGAGCGCGCGCCGCGCGTCGCTGCCCGGCCGCGACGCGACGCGGCGGCTACGCGGGTGCGCCGGCGAGCGGCAACGTCACGCGGCAGTCGAGCCCGCCGCCGCCGGCCGGGCTCGCGGCGATCCGCCCGCCGTGACGCGTGACGATGCTCTTGCACAGCGACAACCCGATGCCGTTGCCGCCGGCTTTCGACGACGAGAAACCGTCGAACAACCGGTCGTGCGCACCTTCCGCGATGCCGGGACCGTTGTCGATCGCGCGCAGCTCCGCATGCCCGGCGAGGTTTGCCGTCGCGAGCGTCAGCGTACGCGGCAGGCGCTCGCAGCCGGCGAACGCCTCGATCGCGTTGAACGCGAGATTCAGGATCACCTGCCCGATCAGCACGCGCTCGCAGCGGATCGGCAGCGGCACGTCGGCCTGCACGAGCGCGACCGTCACGCCGGCTTCCTTCGCGCGCAGCTCGATGAAGTAAGCGACATCGGCAAGGATGTCGCGCAGGTCGGCGACCGCGACGACCGGCTCGCGCTTCACGATGAATTCGCGCACGCTCTTGATGATCAGCGCCGCGTGCTCGGCTTGCCGGTCCGCGCTGCGCAGCCCCCAGATCGCGTCGTCGACGGCGCCGTTGCCGTTCAGCCGCCGCACCGCGCCCTCGATGAAGTTGCGCACGGCCGCGAGCGGCTGGCTCAGCTCGTGCGCGATCACGCTCGCCATCTCGCCCATCGCGTTGTAGCGGCCCGCGTATTCGAGCATCCGCGCCTCCGCACGCCGCGCGTCCTCGATCGCGACTTCGTCGCTCACGTCGCGGAACTGCACGAGCAGCCCGTCGAGATCGCCTTCGATCTCGACCTGCCGGCACAGGATGCGCAGCCAGCACGGCGAGCCGTCGCGCCGCACGATCCGGTAGCGCTGCGGCGCGGACGGGTACGCCGACGGCGCATCGCGCAGTTGTGCGACGAGCCGGTCGCGATCGGCCGCGGAACAGTAGTCGAGCACCGCGCCGAGCGGTTCGTCGGGCGCGAGCCCGAGCACGCGGCGGCCCGATTCGCTGATGAACTGCACGCCGCCGTGCGGCGTCACGACCGCGATGCCTTCGTCGAGATCCTGCATGAACTCGCGCAGCCGCGCCTCGTAGCGGCGCAACTGCCGGCGAACCGCCTCTTCCGCGCTGATGTCGCGGAACTGCACCATCACGACGTCGCGCCCGCGCAGCGGCACGTAGGTGGCGGTGGCCTCGGACAGCATGTCGACGCCCGTACGCGAGCGATAGCACCACTCGTACACCTGCGGCCCGTCGACGAGCGCACGATCCCAGGCACTCACCGCGATCTCGCGCTGGTATTTCGGCTCGGGCCGCGTCATGTCCGGCGCCTTCAGCGGCAGCAACTCCTCGACGGAGAAACCGAGCGCGATGCACGCGGCGCGATTCGCCCACACGATCGCCTTCGTCCGCGCGTCGTGCAGCAGCACGCAGGTCGTCAGCGCGTCGAGCAGCCGGTGGAAATCGTCGTCTTCGGGGAAACTCATGATCGGATCCGGATGAAGGCGCGCGGCATCGCGCGGCCGGAAATCCAACATAGCACCGGCGCGCGCCGATCGCACCTGAAGATTTCTTTAGGCCGGCCCGGAACGTCACCAGTCGCACGGCCCAACGCACCAATTGCTGCGTGTTTTCGGCGTTTCTAGACTGGCTGCATCGTCGTGCCGCAGGTCCAGCCCCGCACGGCACGCATGCCACCCGCATCCGAACCCTTGTCCGCCCAGGAGACAACCATGCCGCAAGCCGCCCTCGCCATCGAACCCGCGCCGTCCTCGCCGTCCGTGGCAGGTTCCATGGCCGCGCCGTTGTCGCCGCTCGACGCGGTGATCGAGACCGTCGCCGCGCGCCGTGAAGAATTCGACCGTCTGTCGCACGTGCCGCGCGACGTGATCGCGCTGTTCAAGCAGGCCGGCATCTATCGCGCGGGCACGCCGCGTCGCTTCGGCGGCGACGCGCTCGCGCCGACCGCGTTCCTCGACATGATCGAGCGCATCGCGACGGCCGACGGGTCGGCCGCGTGGGTCGCGAGCTTCGGCTCCGCGAACGTCTATCTCGCGGCGCTGCCGCTCGAGACGCAGGCCGAGCTGTACGCGAGCGGTCCCGACCAGGTGTTCGCGGGCGGCCTGTTCCCGGTGCAGCCGGCGCAGGCCGCGCCGGGCGGCTGGCGCGTGAACGGCACGTGGAAATTCGCGAGCGGCTGCAAGGGCGCCGACTGGCTCGGTGTCGGCATCGCCGTGCCGGGCGCACAGGACGCCGCACCGAACAAGCCGCGCACGGCCGTGTTCCGCGCGGCCGACGTCGAGATCGTCGAGAACTGGAACGTGGTCGGCATGCAGGGCACCGGCAGCCACGACCTGCGCATCGACGACCGCTTCGTGCCGGAAGCGTGGACCTTCGTACGCGGCGGCGAACCGACCGTCGACGAGCCGCTGTACCGCTACCCGACCGTCGCGTACGCGGCGCAGGTGCTGGCCGTCGTCAACCTCGGCCTCGCGCGCGCGGCGCTCGACGTCGTGAACCGGATGTCGGGCGGCCGGCAAACGACGACCGGCGCACCGCGTCTCGCCGATCGCGCGTACTACCGCATCGAGCTCGCGAAGGCCGAGGCGCAACTGCGCTCGGCGCGCGCGTTTTTTTACGACGCGACCGACACCGTGTGGCGATCGATCCTCGCCGGCAATCCGGTGACGCCCGAGCAGGTCAGCCTGCTGCGGCTCGCGGCCACGCAGATCGCACGCGAAGGCGCGAGCGTCGTCGAACGCGCGTACCGCCTCGGCGGCACGGCGGCGATCTATCGCACGCATCCGCTGCAGCGGCTGCTGCGCGACGCGATGGTCGTCACGCAGCACGCGTTTCTCGGCGAAGGCAACTTCGACGGCGCGGGTGCGGTGTTCACCGGCGTGACGCCGTTTCCCGGCTATCTGTGACCCGTGTCGACCGAAGCCGTTCCTGAACACGCATGATCGCCGGCCGATTCATGCGCCCCATCGATTCCTCTGGAGAGCCCGATATGTCCGACCCGAATCCGCTGCCGCTGCGCGTCCTGTTCTGCTGCGGCGTGTCGCAGAACTTCTTCGACCTGCCGCGCGAGAAGATCGGCGAAGTGTGGCAGGCGTACGGTGCGATGCTCGCGGCCGTCGAAGCGATGCCCGGCGTGCGCGTGCTCGGCGTGATGGACGACGACCGCCTCGTGGTCGGCCAGGCCGACGGCGCGCCGTGGACGTTCTACATCATGGCCGACGTCGCCGATTTCGACACGACGGTCGCCGTATGCAACCTGTATCGCACGACGCCCGTCGGCGAATACAACCTGTGGCGCTACGGCAAGATCGAGGCGCGCGTCGGCCGCGCGCTGACCGTGCCGCCGGCCGGGAAGCCCGCGGCGTGAGGCGCGCGATGAGCGACCTGCCGCCGGACCCGATCGATGCGCTCGTGCAGCGCCTGGCCGCGCTCGACGCCGAGCGCGCGGTCCGCGCGACGCTCACGCGCTACATGGCGCTGTGCGACGTGCCCGAGGATGCCGGCGACGGCCCGTCGCTCGCCGAACTGTTCACCGCCGACGCCGTGTGGGAAGGCATCGGCCCGCACTACGCGCGCAAGTTCGGCCGCCTCGAAGGCACCGCCGCGATCGTCGCGATGCTGGGCCGCTACCTGCCGCCCGACCCGCATTTCGCGGCGAACCTGCACTTCCTGACGTCGGAGTCGATCGAGATCGGCGCCGGCAACACGCGCGCGCGCGGCCGCTGGATCATGCTGCAGGCGTCGCGTTATGCGGACGGTTCGGCCGAGCTGATCGCCGCGCGGCTGACCGTCGATTTCGCGCCGGCGGCCAGCGGCTCCGCGTGGCTGATCCGTCATTTCCGCACCGAACGCGTACTCGACGGCCCGTGGCCGCTCGCCGCCGCGCCACGGTCCTGATCCATTCCACCGCTTTCGCGCGATACCGACCATGACAGGCTTCATCGACACCTTCACGCTGGGCGGCCCCGGCCCCACGATCGCGATCAAGGACACGATCGACATCGCGGGCCATCCGACCCGCGCGGCCAGCCGCGCGCTCGCCGACGCGCCGCCGGCCGCACATCACGCGGACGTGGTCCGCCTGCTGCTCGACGCCGGCTGGCAGATTGCCGGCAAGGCGAACATGCACGAGCTCGCGTTCGGCATGACCGGCATCAACGACTACACGGGCACGCCCGTCAATCCGCAAGATGCGACGCGCATTCCCGGCGGCTCGTCGAGCGGGTCCGCGTCGCTCGTCGGGCTCGGCGCCGTCGACGCGGCGCTCGGCACCGACACCGGCGGCTCGATCCGGGGGCCGGCCGCGTGCTGCGGCGTGGCCGGCCTGAAGCCGACGTTCGGCCGCGTATCGCGCCGCGGCGTCGCGCCCGCCGACACGACGCTCGATTGCGTCGGGCCGTTTGCGCGCGATATCCGCACGCTGGCCGCGGTGATGGCCGCGATCGCACCGGGCTTCGATCGTGCGCAGGCCGCGGCATCCGCGGCAGGCTTTACCGTCGCGCACGTCACGGTCGAAGCCGATCCGGCCATCGCGGCCGCGCTCGATGCGGCCGTTCGCGCCGCGGGCCTGCACGCGCACGCCGTCGTGCTCGACGACATGCCGGCCGCGTTCGCGGCGGGGCTCACCGTCATCAACGCGGAAACGTCGCGCGCGTTCGGTCATCTGGTCGCGACGGGCCGGCTCGGCGCCGATCTCGATACGCGCCTGCGCATGGCCGCGACGACGACACCGGCCGCGCTCGCCGAAGCCGAAACCGTCCGCGCACGCTTCACCGCGCAGGTCGATGCCGCGCTCGAGCACGCCGACGTGCTGGTGCTGCCGACGCTGCCCGCGCTGCCGATCACGCTGCAGCAGGCACGCGACGGCGTGTCGGTCATCGCGATGTCGTCGCTGATCCGGCCGTTCAACCTGAGCGGCCATCCGGCGCTCAGCCTGCCGCTGCCGCTCGCCGGTTCGCCGCTGAAGGCCGGCCTGCAGATCGTCGGGCGCAAGGGCGCGGACGAACAGGTCTGCGCGATCGCGGCGCACTTCGAAGCGGCCCTCGCCGCATGAACCACGATACGGGCGCCGCTTCCACCGGCATGCGCCCGCGAACCAGGGAACCACGCACCATGTCAGATCGAGTCGTCATCGTCACCGGCGCCGCGCGCGGGCTCGGCGCCGTCATTGCCGAGCGCTTCCATGCAGCCGGCTACCGCGTCGCACTGGCCGATATCGCCGCCGACGCCGTTCGCGCGCATGCACGCGACCTCGACCCGAGCGGCGCCCGCGCGATCGCGCTGCCGCTCGACGTCACGTCGAAACGCGATTTCGAAGCCGCGCGCGATGCGCTCGTCGCACGCTGGGGCACGATCGACGTGCTCGTCAACAATGCGGGCGCCTCGAAGGTCGTGCCGGCCATGGAGATCACGGCCGAGCAGTTCGACCAGGTGATCGACGTGAACCTGCGCAGCGTGCTGTTCGGCTGCCAGGTGTTCGGCCAGTACTTCGCGGCGCGCGGCGCGGGCCGCATCGTCAACATCGCGTCGCTCGCCGGACAGAACGGCGGCTCGGCGACGGGCGCGCACTATGCGGCCGCGAAAGGCGGCACGCTGACGCTGACCAAGGTGTTCGCGCGCGACCTCGCCGCGCAGGGCGTGACCGTCAACGCGATCTCGCCGGGCCCGCTCGACCTGCCGATCGTGTACGAGAGCGTCGCGCCGGAGAAGCTGCGCCAGGTGCTCGCGAGCCTGCCGGGCGGCAAGCTCGGGTCGGCCGGTTTCGTGGCGGATGCCGCCGTGCTGCTCGCGTCGGGCGACGCGCACTTCGCCAACGGGGCGTGCTGGGACATCAACGGCGGGTTGTACATGCGCTGAGCGCGGCAGGCTTATCGCGACGACTCCCCGCCGTCGCCCCACACGACCATCACGTCGCGCACGAGCGCGGCGATCGACGTCGCGCCGAGCTTCTCCTTGATGCTCGCGCGATGCACGTCGACGGTCTTCACGCTGATCGACAGGTCCGACGCGATCTGCTTGCTGCCCTTGCCGTCCACGACGCCGCGCAGCACTTCCTTCTCCCGCGCGGTCAGCGCATCCAGCCGCTGGCGCAGCTCGCGGTGGCGCTGGCTCACCGCGTGCCGCTGCTGCGCGAGCCGCAGCGCGCGCTGCACGCGTTCGAGCATCTGCTGCGAGTTGTACGGCTTCTCGACGAAATCGATCGCGCCGTTCTGCAGCGCGCGCACCGACATCGGAATGTCGCCGTGCCCGCTGACGAAGATCACCGGCAACGTCGCGCCGCGGGCATTCAGTTCGGCCTGCACGTCGAAGCCGCTTTTCTCGGGCATCCGCACGTCGAGCACCAGGCACGCGGGCAGGTTCGCGTCGAAGCGCGCGAGAAACTCGCCCGCGTTCGCGAACCCTTCGGACGCAATGCCGACCGATTCGAGCAACCACGCGAGCGACGTCCGCATGCCGCCGTCGTCGTCGACGATGTATACGATCGGTGCGGGTGACGTCGTCATCGCGGGTGTCTCGCTGAATATCGGTATGGGTGTCGCACGCGCCGCGCGACAGGCCGGTGGCCGGCGGGTCGCGCGCGTCGTTCGCTGGGGGTGTGCGGCACATCATAACGAGCCGAAAACCCGCTGAATACCCTTTTGCGTGCCGCACGTCCGCCCAATCGCGCTTTTTTCGCGCGGCGCGGCGCGCATCTAGGTAGAACCTTTAGATGCGTTGGCGGGAACGCCATGTCCATCGTCAATCGTGCGAATGGTCGCCCGCATTTTCGCGACGTACGCTTGGATCATCGTCGGCGATCCGGCGCTGCCTCGACAGCGTGACGCGATCGCCGCCTTCGTCCAACAGGAGCACCCATGTCTTCCACGACCGATATCCCGCGACCGGCACGCGTCGAACCGACCGACACGCAGAAGGCCTTCCGCCAGGCGATGGCCCACCTCGGCGCGGCCGTCAACGTGATCACCACCGCCGGGCCGCACGGCCGCTGCGGGATCACCGCGAGCGCCGTGTGCTCCGTCACCGATACGCCGCCGACGTTGCTCGTGTGCCTGAACCGGTCGAGCGCGATGCACGCGACCTTCGAGCGCAACCGCCACGTCTGCATCAACGTGCTGCCGGCCGAGCACGAGCTGCTCGCGCGGCATTTCGCGGGACTCACCGACCTGCCGATGGCGCAGCGTTTCGAACTGCCCGTGTGGGATCGGGGCGAGCAGGACGTGCCCGTGCTGCGCGACGCGCTCGCCAGCCTGCAGGGCACGATCGCCGACATGAAGGAAGTCGGCTCGCATTCGGTGATGTTCATCGAGGCGACGTCGATCCGCGTGCGCGACGACGGCGACAGCCTCATCTACTTCAGCCGCGCGTTTCATCGCGTCTCGCGCACCGCGTACGTGCGGTGACGTTCGCGTGACTACGCGGGCGTCCGCAACGCGCGCTGGGCGGCCGCAAGCGCCGCGCCCGCGAACAGCGTCAGCGCCGAATACACGAGCCCGCGCGCGAGCCCCGCGCTGTCCGACACCCAGCCGATCGCGACCGGCCCCGCGATCTGGCCGAATGCGAAGACCGTCGTGAACGCGCTGATCCCCTTCGCCCAGCCGTCGGGCGGCAGGTTGTGCCGCACGAAGGCCGTCGTCGACGCGACGGCCGACAGGAACGTCGCGCCGAACAGCACGCCCGACGCGAACGCGGCGGCCGGATGCACGAACATCGCGGGCATCAGCGTCGCGATGCCGAGCAGCGCGTTGAGCACCGCGAGCGCCTGCCCGCCGCGCATCCGGTCGAGCAGCCCCGACCACAGCCGCGCCGACACGACGGTCGCGACGCCGAGCATCACGTAGAACGCGGCGACCACCGTGCCGCTCATGCCCGCGCCGCGCAGCAGCGCGACGATGAACGTCATGTAGCCGATGTAGCCGACGCCGAACAGGCCGTAGCCGGCCAGCGCGAGTCCGAAACGGGCCGCGCGCGCGGTTGCCGCCGGTGCCGTGCCGTCGCGCGGCCTCGCCGGTGCCGCGTGTGCGCGCTCGATGCGATGCGCGGCCGCGATGGCCACCGCCGAGAACAGCACGCAGGCGAGCGCGAGCGCGAACCACGCGGCCTGCCAGCCGTGCACGCCATGCGTGAGCGTGGCCGGCACGAGCAGCGACGACGCGACGATGCCCCACCCCGTACCGCCGTAATAGAGGCCGAGCAGCAGCCCCGCATCGCGCGGCGACGCCGACGCGAGCCGCGCGGCCAGCACGCCGCCGCTGATGAAGATCAGCGCGCTGCCGATACCCGTTGCGAGCCGCTGCGCGAGCAGCGCGTGCATGCCGGACGTGAGCCCGCAGGTCGCCATCAGCACCACGGTCAACGCGCAGCCGGCCGCCAGCAGCGTGCCCGCGCGCCAGCGCCGCGATAGCAGCGGAAACGCCAGCGCGCCGACCAGGTAGCCGGCCGCGTTCGCGGTATTCAGCGCGCCGGCCTGCGCGAAGGTCCAGCCGAGATCGGCCTTCATCGGCGGCAGCAGCAGCGCATACGAAAAGCGTGCGAGGCCGAGCGCGATCGCGCTGCCGAGCGACAGGCCGATCGCGAGCCGCCACGCGGCCATGCGGTCGGGATCGGTGGTGCCGGCGGCCGGCTGCGTCGGGCCGGCGCGCTCCGGTTGCGGCGCTGCACGCATCGGGTCGTCTCCATCGTTGTGATGCCGTCCTGACGACGGCGCACGCGGCCGCGGCCATCGCGCAAGATCGTCAGATGGTGCCAGAAAACCGGAGGCATCGCCGCACGCGGGCCCGCGCGCAATATGCGCGTGATACGCGTGCGCGATCGTCTTTCATGAATCACGCAATGCGAAATAATCGACGCCATTGCACGTCGAATTATAAAAAACGGCCGAATGCATTAATCGAACGGAATCCCGATAATTGGAAAATCAGGTCGGTCCCGTTATTCTATTTATCGGCCTCCTTTTCCCGTCGACCTCGATAAAATGCCGGTGTTTAGCACGCTTTGGCTAAAAACGTCGCAATGCATTGCATTAACAAAATCATCAGACTAATATCGACGCCACTTGTCCGGCATTCACGAAATACCGAACAAGGAGCGGCAAGATTTTCTACCGCACTTTCATGTTGAATCACTCATGTTCACCACAGGAGAATTGACATGCAGGACACCCAGCAGATCGAATTGCTTGACTGGATGCAGGAAGACACGCACCCCGAGGCCGTCGACATGATGGTCGAGGACGCCGTGGTGCCGTTCGGCACCGCGCTCTGGCCGGTCTGAGCGGGCCACCCGTTCTCGCGGAAGGGCCTCGGCCCTTCCGCCGCTTCCGGAGATACGCATGCTGAACCTGCACCGCGCGCTCGGGTTTCACCCCGCGCTGCACGACAAGCTGGCGCGCGGCGAGTCGGGAAAACTGCTGGTCGGCCATGACACCCGCAACCGCGACATCGCGTTGCGCGCGTTTTCCGCCCTGCCCGATTCGCTCGACGCCACGACCCTCTGCCTCGAAAGCACCCCGCCCGCCGACATCGCCGCCGCGCTCAATGACGCCGACCTGTTCGTGCTGCTGTACGACTCGTCGTGCCTGCCGACACCCTCGCCGAGCGGGCCGCCGTTCCTCGCCGCGATCCGCCCCGCGATCGTCGAGCACTGGAGCAAGTCGGTCTTGTTCAAGGATTACGGCCCGCATCTCGACGAAGCCTTCGCCGAATCGCTCGACGACATCGCCGCACGCAACGGCCGGTTGATCGACGCGGCCGCACGCGCGTCACGGATCCGCTTCATCGACGAAGCCGGCAACACGCTGACGGGCTCGCTCGCACCGGACCAGAAATGGACGAGCGTCGACGGCATGGGCAACCTCGACGTCGTGCCCGGCGAGATCGCGACGCACGTGACCGACCTGAACGGCTCGGTCGTGTTCAGCGGCACGTTTCTCGGCACCGTGCCGTTCGCGATCAAGTACAAGGTGGCCGAGCGGCTCGCGACGCTGCGGGTCGAGAACAGCACGATCGTCGATTTCGACACCGACGATGCCGGCTTTCGACGCGATTTCACGACCTATCTCGACCGGCACGCGAACCACCGGCGCATCGAGGAATTCGGCATCGGCACGAACCTCGGCATCCGCGGACTGTACGGCCGCAACGCCGGGTTCGAGGAACGCCATCCGGGCCTGCATCTCGGGCTCGGCGGCGGCGAAAACGGCAGCCATCACCTCGACCTGATCTTCGCGCGCGGCACGCTCGCGCTCGACGAACGGATCGTGTTCGACGGCGCGTTCGCCGTCTGACGACGGGGCGGCTTGCGGGCTCAGGCTTCGGCGGCGGGCGTGTCGCCGAGCCACTTGAACATCACGAGGCAATCGACGAAGCCGAGCCGCGCGTGGCGGTACGCGCGCGGCAGGCGGCCGACGATCTCGAATCCCAGCTTCCGCCACAGCGCGACCGCGACCTCGTTCGTCGCGACCACCGAGTTGAACTGCATCGCAAGGAAACCGCGCTCGCGCGCGACCTGCTGCGAGTGTTCGCACATCAGGCGCGCGACGCCGCGGCCGCGCGCGGCCTCGCTCACCATGTAGCCGCAGTTGCTCACGTGCTTGCCGGGGCCGGCCGCGTTCGCCTTCAGGTAGTACGAGCCGAGCACCACGCCGTCCTCCTCGGCGATCCACGTGCAAAGCGGCGCGTCGAGCCACAGCACGCGCGCCGCTTCCCGTGTCGGCGCGGGATCGAATGCATAGGTTTCCTGAGCGGCGACGATGGCGCGATAGGTCGGCCAGAAGCGCGGGAAATCGTCGTCGGTCATCGGGCGAATCGTGATCATGCGGGTTCTCTCGTGAGGGGGATGTCGGCAGGCAAGCGGTCGATCGTACCGCGATTCATCGACGGTCGCCGGCCCGCCGCGCCGCACTGCGATACGCGCCCGGCGGCACGCCGTACCAGCGCTTGAACGCCTGCGAAAAACTCGACAGGTCGCTGAAGCCGAGCCGCTCGGCCACCTCCGCGAGCGACAGCCGCGCATCGCCGAGCAATGTCTCGGCCATCGCGCCGCGCGCCTGCGCGAGCAGCGTGCGAAACGTCGTGCCCTCCTCCTGCAGTCGGCGCTTGAGCGTGCGCGGGCTCGTGTTCATCAGCCGCGCCATGTCCTCGAGCGAAAACGGCGCACCGCCGGCCGTCGAGCCCAGGTACTGGCGCACCATCTCCGACGTGCCCACGCGCGCGCGCCGCGCTTCGACGAGTTGCCCGCACATCTGCTCGCACATCGACACCGTCAGCGGATTCGCATGCGGCAACGGCCGGTCGAGAAACGCGCGGTCGAACGCGAGGCTGTTCGCGCGCGCCGAGAAGGCCGGCTCGATGCCGGCGATGCGCGGCGCGACGAGCGACGGTGAACGCGCGGCCTGCAGCGTGAAGCGCGACAACGCGAAATCGCCGCTGGCGATTTCCTGCAGCAGCACGGCAGCAGCCGTCATGTCGCGCTCGACGAGGAACCGGCTCAGGTCGCCGTCGAGTTCCGGCGCGCCGAAGTTGAGCACGCCCGTATCGGGCGCCTCGCGGTACGTGATGACGGTGTATGCATACGTGAGCGGCAGGAAGCGCATCGCCAGCGCGAGCGCGTCGCGCCCGGTCGCGCTCGCGATCAGCCCGTAGCCCCACACGCCGTACGCGGAGAAGTGATAGCGCAGGCCGACCTCGAAGCCGAGGCCCTGCGCGCGGCCGAGCGCGCGCAGCAGGTTGCCGGTCAGCCGCAACTCCTGTGCGGCCGTCACCTCGACCTTCGGATCGTCGAGCTGCGCATCCGCCAGGCCGGTACCGGCCAGCAGCGTCGCGTGCGGCACGCCGCGTTCGTCGCCGAAATCGACCAGCAGCCGGGCGCTGGCCGGACTCCGGGTGAAATCCCAGAAGCTCATGCGGAGAAACCCTCGAAGCGCCGATTTGGCCCAAATACTAAAACAATTGTCCCCAAGCAGCATTGGTGTTTCCCCGTGCGGCCCGCACCATCGGCGTCATCCAGTCGTCACCCGAACGACGCCATCGCCCCAGGAGGAGACACCATGCGACCGAGCCGCCCGACCGATCCCGCCGCCTGCGCCCCCGTGCCGGCGCCCGTCGGCTGATCCATCGACTACCGAACAAAGGAGACGATTCCATGAGCAAGACGTTCGACTACATCGTCGTCGGCGGCGGATCGGGCGGCTGCGTCGTCGCCGGGCGCCTGACCGAGGACCCGGCCGTGACCGTATGCGTGCTGGAGGCCGGCGGCCGTGGCGACGGCGCGCTCGTCAACGTGCCGACCGGCGCGGTCGCGATGATGTCCACGCGCCTGAACAACTGGGCGTTCGACACGGTGCCGCAGCCCGGGCTCGGCGGACGCATCGGCTACCAGCCGCGCGGCAGGACGCTCGGCGGATCGTCGGCGATCAACGCGATGGTCTACATCCGCGGCCATCGTGTCGACTACGACGGCTGGGCCGCGCTCGGCAACGAAGGCTGGGGGTACGACGACGTGCTGCCGTACTTCCGCCTGAGCGAGCACAACGAGCGCTTCGACGATGCATGGCACGGCCGCGACGGCCCGCTGTGGGTCAGCGACCTGCGCACCGACAACCCGTTCCATGCACGCTACCTGGAAGCCGCGCGACAGGCCGGCCTGCCGCTCACCGACGATTTCAACGGTGCGCGGCAGGAGGGCATCGGGATCTACCAGGTCACGCAGAAGCACGGCGAACGCTGGAGCGCGGCGCGCGCGTACCTGCTGCCGCATCTGGGCCGCCGCGACAACCTGACGGTCGAGACGCACGCGCAGGTGCTGCGCATCCTGTTCGACGGCACGCGCGCGATCGGCGTCGAGGTCCGCCAGCACGGCGAGGTCCGCACGCTGCGCGCGCGGCGCGAAGTCGTGCTCGCGGCCGGCGCGCTGCAGACGCCGCAGTTGCTGATGCTGTCGGGCGTCGGCCCGGGCCGCGCACTCCGGCAGTTCGGCATCGCGGTGCTGGCGGACCTGCCCGGCGTCGGGCGCAACCTGCAGGATCATCCGGATTTCATCTTCGGCTATCGCACGCGCAGCGTCGACACGATGGGCGTGTCCGCACGCGGCGGCCTGCGGATGCTGCGCGAGTTCGCGCGCTTTCGCCGCGAACGGCGCGGGATGCTGACGTCGAATTTCGCGGAAGGCGGCGGGTTCCTGAAAACGCGCGCCGATCTCGCCGCGCCGGACATCCAGCTGCATTTCGTCGTCGCGCTCGTCGACGACCATGCGCGCAAGCCGCATGCCGGCCACGGGCTGTCGTGCCACGTGTGCCTGCTGCGGCCGCGCAGCCGCGGCTCGGTCACGCTGAACAGCGCCGATCCGCTCGCGGCGCCGCGCATCGACCCCGCGTTCTTCGACGATCCGCGCGACGTCGACGACATGGTCGCGGGCTTCCGCATCACGCGCCGGCTGATGGAAGCACCGGCGCTCGCGAGCTGGATCACGCGCGACCTGTTCACCGCGAACGTGACGACCGACGACGAGATCCGCGACGTGCTGAGGCGGCGCACCGACACCGTGTATCACCCGGTCGGCACCTGCCGGATGGGGCACGACGCACTCGCCGTCGTCGATCCGCAACTGCGCGTGCGCGGCCTGCAGGGACTGCGCATCGTCGATGCGTCGGTGATGCCGACGCTGATCGGCGGCAACACCAACGCGCCGACGATCATGATCGCCGAGAAGGCCGTCGACCTGATGCGCGGCGTGCGCCGCGTGCCGGACCGGCCGCATGCCGGCGAGACCGTCAGGACAGCGACGGATTGCGATTCCCCCCGTGCCGCGCGCGCGGCACACGACGTCATCCAGCCCGAGGAAACCCGCCATGCTGTCGCCTGATCCTTCCCGTTGCGCCGGCTCCGCCGCACCGCTTGCCGCGATCATCATCGGCGCCGGCTTCGCCGGCATCGGCATGGCCGTCGCGCTGCAACGCGCCGGCATCCACGATTTCGTGATCGTCGAACGCTCGCACGACGTCGGCGGCGTATGGCGCGACAACAGCTACCCGGGCGCCGCGTGCGACGTGCCCTCGCACCTGTATTCGTTTTCGTTCGAACCGAATCCGGCCTGGTCCCGCGTGTTCGCGCCGCAGCCGGAAATTCATGCATACCTGCAGCATTGCGCACGCAAGTACGGGCTCGCACGCCACCTGCGCTTCGGCGCCGAAGTCGGGCACGCGCGCTACGACGAAACCGGTGCGCTGTGGCACGTCACGCTCGTCGACGGCACGACGCTCAGCGCCGCCCTGCTCGTCAGCGGCACCGGCCAGTTGAGCCGCCCGGCGATGCCCGACCTGCCCGGCATCGACACGTTCCGCGGCCGCGCGTTCCACTCCGCGCACTGGGATCACGACTATTCGCTCGCCGGCAAGCGCGTGGCCGTGGTCGGCACCGGCGCGTCGGCGATCCAGTTCGTCCCGGCGATCGCCGGCAGCGTGCGGCAGCTGACCGTGTTCCAGCGTTCGCCGGCCTACGTGATACCGCGTCCCGACCGCGCGTATCGCCCGTGGGAAAAGGCGATGTTTCGCCGGATGCCGTGGGCGATGAAGCTGCATCGCGCGTGGATCTACACCCGCTACGAATCGCGTGCGATCGCGTTCACGCGCCTGCACGGGCTGATGAAGGTGGCGGTCGGCCGGCCGTTCCGCAAGCTGCTCGCGCGCGACGTGCCGGACCCCGCGTTGCGCGCCCGGCTCACGCCCGACTACCCGATCGGCTGCAAGCGCCTCCTGCTGTCGAGCGAATACCTCGCGACGATGAGCCGCGACAACGTCGCGCTCGTCACGCAACGCATCCGGCGCGTGACCGAGGACGGCATCGAAACCGTCGACGGCGTCCAGCATCCGGTCGACGCGATCGTCTACGGCACGGGGTTCGCGGCAACCGAATTCCTGTCGCCGATGCGCATCACGGGCCGCGACGGGCTCGACCTGAACGACGCGTGGCGACGCGGCGCGCAGGCGTATCTCGGGCTCACCGTGCCCGGCTTCCCGAACTTCTTCATGCTGTACGGCCCGAACACCAACCTCGGGCACAACTCGATCGTCTACATGCTCGAAAGCCAGATCGCGCACGTGATGCGCTGCGTGCGGGCGATGCGGCGCGACGGCGCGCGCGAGATCGACGTCGATACGCGCCGCTACCGGCGCTTCAACGCGCACGTGCAGCAGCGGCTCGCCGGTTCGGTCTGGAGCGGCTGCAAGAGCTGGTACGTCGATGCAGCGGGGCACAACAGCACGAACTGGCCGGGTTTCACGCTGACCTACCGGTGGATCACGCGTGTCGGCGGCATGTCCGCATACCGCTTCACGCGCCCGTTGCCCGAGTCGGCCGCGGCAGCGCACGGCACGGTGATCGCGCCGCCGGCCGGTCGGCTGGAGGCGCTCGCCGCCGCTTCGCTGCGCGGCTTCCTGCGCGTTGCGTTCCGGCCGCTGATCGGGCCGCCGTTCGGTGCACGCACGCAGCGCCGCGTCGTCGCGCTGCTGTCGCCGCTGATGCCCGGTGCCGGCGGCACGCTGCGCTATCGCACGTCCGCGCACCACGTGCCGGTCGAAGTCGTCGCGCCGAAACGCGGCGACACGGGTGGCGCGATCCTGTATCTCCACGGCGGAGCATTCTGCCTCGGCGGCCCGCATACGCATCGCGGCGTGACGACGCGGCTCGCGAACGATGCCGGCCTGCCGGTGTGGGTGCCCGATTACCGCCTTGCGCCCGAGCATCCGAGCCCGGCCGCGCTCGACGATGCGCTCGCCGTGTACGACGCGATGCGCGCGCAGGGTCATGCGCCGCACCGGATCGTGATCGCCGGCGACTCGGCCGGCGGTGCGCTGGCCCTCTCACTCGCCATTGCGCTGCGCGCGCGCGGCGATCCGGCCGCCGCCGCGCTGCTGCTGATCTCGCCCGTGACCGACCCGGCGCTCGGCGGTCCGACGCTGGCCTCGCGCCGCCGCGACGATCCGATGATCCGGCGCGGCTGGCTCGAACAGGGGCTGCGCTGGTATCACGGCGCCGGCTCGACCGCCGCGCGCGGCCCGCTCGACACCGACCTGCGCGGTCTGCCGCCGATGCTGATTCAGGCCGGCGACCAGGAGGTGCTGCTGTCGGATGCGCAACGGCTGGCGGATCACGCACGCGCGTGCGGCGTGCCGTGCCGGCTGGAGATTCACGCGGCGCGCTGGCACGTGTTTCATCTGCAGGCGTTCTACCTGCGCTCGGCGCGCGATGCACTGCGCACGCTGGCGGGATTTGCGTCGGCACGGGTGGCCGCGAGCGCGTGACGATCGGGCGGCAATGCGCGGCGAGCGGCGCGTGCGCGGTCGCCTATCTGCGCGTCGCGATGGAATCGCTCGACGATCCCGACAATCGCGCGGCCGGCCTGCTCGCGCTGCGCACGGTCGCGGAAGCCTATGGCGGGCTCGGCGCGGTCGCGGCCGAAGCCGGCATCAGCCGCGAATCGCTGTATCGCACGCTGTCCCCGAACGGCAACCCGACGCGGAAAACCCTGCTCGCGGTGCTCAAGACCGTCGGCCTGCGCCGGTCCGTCGTCCTGGCCCAGCCGGAGCATGCATGAGCGGCGCGCGCCCGCTCACGGCCTGACCATCCACACGAGCAGCATCCCGGCCGGCGCGGCCGTCATCCCCGCCGGCGGACGCTCGATCGTCGGCTCGACCGCCAGCGCCTGCGCGATCGCCGCCGCATCGTCGATCGGCGTCGTGCGCACGATCGTCATCAGCCGCGCCGGCCGGTGCAGCGCCTCGCGATACAGCGCGCCGTACCACAGCGGCCGCATGCCGAGCGCGTCCTCCAGCACGTACGGATAGCGCCACAGCCGCAGCACGAGGCGGCTGTCCGGATGGGCCGGATCGACGCGGACGAACACGCGGCGCGTGCTTTCGCCATGCGTATAGCGCGGCAGTACGGGCAGCGCGTCGGCCGGCGCCTGCGGCAACAGCCAGCGCAACGCGGTGGCCGGCGACCACGGCGTCGCGCGCTGCCAGCCGGCCTGCGCGAGATGCCGGTCGAGCGTGTCCGATGTCGCGCTCCATTGCAACGGCAGATATTCCTCGCGATCGCCGCCGATCTCGGTGCGCCGCATCGGCACGCGCTGCCACCCGCCGTGCAGCCACTGATCGACCGTCATCGCCACCACGTCGCCGACGTGCGGGCGCGCCGCGCGCTCGAGCTGCCATTGCGCGGGAACCGTCCATACGCCGGCCGTCGCGAGCACCACGACCACCGCGACCAGCGCGCCGCGCGGCTGCACCTGCTCGCGCACGCGCCAGTACGCATAGGCGCCGGCGAGCAGCGCGAACCAGGCCAGCCCGAGACTCCAGCCGCCGAGCAGGCCCGACAGCCAGGTGTCGCCAACGTAGAGCCGCGCGAAACCGCCGAGCACGATCCACAGCACGACCGCCGTCACGACCGGAATGCGCCATCGCGCGGGCCGGTCGCGCGTGAGCACCCAGCCGAGGCCGCTGCTCGCGAGGATCGCGAACGCGGCGTCGGCATCGGGCAGCGGCAGGTGCAGCGCGCCGGGCGGCAGGCTCGCGGGCGTCGCGCCCGGCACGCCCGCGCCGAACGCCGGCACGAGCACGACCGCGACACCGACCGTCGCGAGCCACCACGCGGACGTCAGCCAGCAGCGATGGATCATCAGCCAGACGAGGAACGCGGCCGCGACGATCAGCCCCGTGTCGTGCCCGTGCAGCACGGCAAGCGCACTCATCGCGGCGTCGACGGGCGGCGTGCGCAGGTTCTGCAGGAACGCATACAGCGCGATGTCCGCGTGCATCAGCGGATCGTTCGCGACGACATCCCGCACCATCCCCGCGAACAGCCACACGCAGCCGGCGAACAGCAGCGCGAGCACGGGCACCGCGCCCGGCAGGCCGCGCACGTCCGCGATCGCGTCGTGCAGCCGCGCGCCCACCCGCGGCCAGCGGCGCACGCAAGCATGCACGGCTGCGACGAGCGCGCGGCGCAGCAACGGCCAGCCGCGCCGCAGCGCGACGCGCACGCCGACCCAGACGAGCACGACCAGCGCGGCGACGACCAGCAGGATCGCGGCGACCCGCACGCTGATCGCCGCGGCCAGCGCGGCCGACGCGCCGAACACGATGCCCGGCGCGACGTGTACGGGCGCCCACACGAGCGCCGAGACGACGTTGACCGGATAAAACGACCGCCGCGGCAGCGTCGCGCAGCCGACGACGACCGGCACGACCGCACGCACCGGCGCGAGGAAGCGCGCGAGCACGATGCTCTTCATCCCGTGACGCAGGACGAACTCCTCGCCGCGCGCATAGGCGTTCGCGTAGCCGAGGCGCGCCCACACGTTGCGGATCATCCCGCGGTAGTGCCTCCCGAGCTCGTAGCTGATCCCGTCGCCGACCACCGCGCCGGCGGCCGCGATGCCGATCGTCGTCCAGCCGTCGAGCGCGCCCGCGCCGATCAGCGCACCGGCCGCGAACATCACGGCGCCGGCCGGCACGATCGTGCCGATCAGCGCGATCGCCTCGGCGCACGCCGCCACGAACACGATTGCCAGCACGAGCAGCGGATGCGCGCCGATCGCGCCGATCCACGCGTGGATCGTGTCGCTCATCGCACGCCCCGCGGCGAAACGGCCCGGCGGTCGAACACCGGATCGGCGATGGCAGGGTGAACGGTCATGGCGAGGTGCGCGCGCTCGCGCCGGCGTGAACGGTCAATCGAACTCGTGCTGCCGCGCATCGACCTCGAGCGGCGCGTCGTGATAGCCGACCGTCGCGATTTCCTGCAGATAGCGCGCAAGAAATGCGCCGATCGAACCGGCGGCCTCGTACTGATGCACGTGACGGAATTCGTGGGTCAGCAGGCGGCGCGTGTCCTGCCCGCGCAGCACGTACACCGCATGGCCGAGCGTCAGACCGATCGTCCCCGGCGACAGCAGCCCCGTGTCGCGGGCGATCGCGGCCAGCGACGGCGTCTCGGGGAACGGCATGCGATCGACGGTCACCACGCGGATCCGTTCCGGCCGGGCAACGCCCACCGCGCGTGCGTCGTCCGCCTGCGCCGGCGTCAGCGGCGCCCCCTGCGCGATCCCGCGCGCCGCTTCCGCTTCGGCCCATGCGACCGCGGCGGGCAATGCGGACGGCAGGATATCGGCAAGATCGATCATCGCGGGGCTCCCCTGTAGGTGGATTGGCATCGGGCACCAGTTTAGTCCCGAATCGCGGCGGCTCGACGCACGGTCCGGGCAGCGCGTCGCCGGTCCGGCCCGGGTACGGCAGTCACCCGGGAATACCCTGACCGCCGCGCACGACACGTCGTGCCCTTTCCGGTCGATTATTTCGCTTCAGTACACATTCGTCGATCAGCCATCTCGAAAATTTCCCGAATGAGTACCGTTTTCGAATTCGGCGGAATATATTGGTCAGAAGAACGGCCGCGTCGATAACCAGACATGCAGTTCGCGGCGTCATCCCGAAGAGGGCCGCTAGATGATCAGGGTAATTCTGGCTGACGATCACGCAGTCATGCGGGACGGACTGCGTTACATCCTGGAAATGGCCGGCGGTTTCGAGATCGTCGGCGAGGCAAGCGACGGCTCGGCCACGCTCGCGCTGGCCGAACACGCGGCCGCCGACGTGCTGCTGCTCGACCTGTCGATGCCCGCGCCGACCGGCATCGAGCTGATCCGGATGGTCAAGAGTCACGCGCCGTCGCTGCGCACGCTCGTGCTGACGATGCACGCCGAGGCGCAGTACGCCGCGCGCGCGTTCAAGGCCGGCGCCACCGGCTACCTGACGAAGGACAGCGCGACCGCCGAACTCGTCGAGGCCGTCGGCAAGGTCGCGGCCGGCGGCGTCTACGTGAGCCCGTCCGCGGCCGAAAGCCTCGCGCGCACGCTGCGCGCGCCGGCCCGGACGTTGCCGCACGAGCGGCTGTCCGCCCGCGAGCTCGACGTGATGCGCCGCATCGTCGCCGGCCAGACCGTCACGCAGATCGCGTCCGAGCTCGGGCTGAGCACGAAGACGGTCAGCACGTACAAGACCCGGATCCTCGAGAAAATGGAGTTGCCGCACGACGCGGCGCTGGTCCGCTACGCGGTACGCCACGATCTCGATCCTGGCGCCGGCGCCGACGACGCATGACGGCCGCGTCCCGGCTCCCGCCCGCGCCGCCGGAAGACGACGATCCGGACACGTCGCGCCTGTTCATGTCGTCGCTGCCGCCGGGCCGGCGCGAACGGCGCTTCGCGCTCGCGACCGTGCTCGTGTCGGCCGTGATCTTCGCCGCGCTCGCGCCGTTCGCGGGCATGCCGCTCGCGCCGGGCTCGGCGTTCATTCCCGTGTACCAGTCGGCGATCGTCGTCAACGACATGGTGACGGCCGGCCTGCTGCTCGGCCAGTACGCGATCCTGCGCCAGAAACCGCTGCTCGTGCTCGCGGGCGGCTACCTGTTCACGGGCTTCATGGCCGGCACGCACATGCTGACCTTCCCCGGGCTGTTCGCACCGCACGGCCTGCTCGGCGGCGGCGACCAGACCACCGCGTGGCTGTACCTGTTCTGGCACGGCGGGTTTCCGCTGGCCGTTTCCGCGTATGCGCTGCTGCGCGCGACGCCGCGCGCCCGCCCGATCGCGAGCCCGCAGCGCCGGGCGGCGATTCCGGTGGGGTTCTGCCTCGCGTCGGCGGCCGCCGCGACGGTCGCGCTCGCGCTGCTCGCGACCGCCGGCCACGACCTGCTGCCGCGCATCATGAACGGCAACCGGATGGCCGCGACGATGACGAACGCGATCACGATCGTCTGGGGGCTGAACCTGGTCGCGCTGATGCTGATGTGGCGGCAGCGGCGCCGCCATTCCGTGCTCGACCTGTGGGTGATGACGGTACTCGTCGCGTGGCTGTTCGATATCGCGCTGTCGTCGATGCTCAATCACGGGCGCTACGATCTCGGCTTCTACGCGGGGCGCGCGTACGGCCTCGTCGCGTCCGGCGTCGTGCTGTTCGCGATGCTGTTCGAGAACGGCCGGCTGCATGCGCAGACCGTGCGCGCGCTGGCCGGCGCGCGCTACCAGCATCTGCTCGTCGTGCAGAAGAGCGCGCAGTTGAACGACGCGAACGAACGGCTCGAACAGCGCGTCGCCGCGCGCACCGCGCAACTGAGCGCGTCGAACCGCGACCTGCGGCGCGAAGTCGAGGAGCGCGTGCGCGCGGAGCGGGCGCTGCAGACGTCACGCGAGGAACTGCGCGAGATCGCCGCGATCAGCGCCAGCGCGCGCGAAGCCGAGCAGCGCCGCATCGCACGCGAGCTGCACGACGAACTCGCGCAGACGCTCGCGACGCTGAAGAACGATCTCGAATGGCTGATCGACCGCGTGCCGCAGGACGACGCGTTGCTCGCGCGCAAGATCGCGGCGATGCATGCGCTCGCGCGCGGCGCGGTGGCCGCGACGCGGCGCATCGCGTCGGACCTGCGCCCGCTGATGCTGGATGACCTCGGTTTCGCCGTGGCGATGCAATGGCTCGTGGAAGATTTCCGGCACCGTCACGGGATTGCGTGCTCGCTGCGCGTCGAGCCGCCCGAGCTGCAACTCGACGAGCCGTACGCGACGGCCGTGTTCCGCATCGCGCAGGAAGCGCTCGCGAACGTCGCGCGGCATGCGGCCGCGTCGCATGCGGACGTCGAACTCGTGCACGGCGGCGATACGCTCGCGCTGACGATTCGCGACGACGGCGCGGGATTCGATCCCGGCGTGCCGCGCAAGTCGGGTTCGTTCGGGCTGGTGGGATTGCGCGAGCGCGCGTATCTGGTCGGCGGCACGCTGCGGATCGCGACGACGCTCGGCGAAGGCACGACGGTCGACGTCGAGATTCCGCTGACGCACGCGCCCGTCGCGGTCGCGCATGGCGGGAATGGGGGTTCTCGGCCCGATCGCTGACCGAGGCGGCGATGCCGGCCGCCGCATCGATCACGCGTCAGTGGTAATCCTCTTCCCGTTGATGTCGCACCGCGAGAATCGTAACTTGTTCGGCCGCTTCAATCTCGAACAGCAGGACAAAACCCGACGCGCCGAAGGACACGATCAGCTCGCGCAAAAACGGATTTCCATTCTCGATCTTGCGGCATGTGAACGGAAACAGGCGCAGCACGGCAACACCTTGCCCGATCGCGTCCGCGGCGTGCGCCGCCGCATCCACATCACGTTCGAGCAGGGTTCGAAACGTATCTGGAACCGCAATCCGCCCGCCGGTCACACCCGCGCCGCCACCATCCCCCGCTCCGATCGCGTCCATGCGACCAGCGCGCCGATGCCGAGCAGCGCGAGGCACACGATCGGCACGATCATCGGCCCGAACGCGGTGCCCGTCACCTTGCCCGCGAACGGCATCAGGTTCTGGCTGAAGAAACCGCCGAGGTTGCCGATCGAGTTGATCGCCGCGACGCTCGCCGCCGCCCGCGCGCCGGTGAAATAACGCGGCGGCATCGACCAGAAGCACGGATACAGCAGCGGGATGCACGCGCCGCCCAGCACGAGCGCCACGAAGCGCAGCGGCGTCGACGGCAGCACGAGGCTCAGCAGGAAGCCGAGCGCGCCGAGCGCCGCGACGATCGCGATCGTGCGCAGGATGCTCTTCGCGCGACGCAGCTTCGCCGGCAGCCACAGCAGCAGCAGCACCGCGAGCGCCCACGGCAGCATGCTCAGGAAGCCGTTCGTGCTGCTCGACACGCCGAACGATTTCACGAGCGTCGGCAGCCAGTACGTGACGCCGTACAGCGACGTCGACATCAGCATGTAGGTCGCCGCGAACAGCATCACGCGCGGATCGAGCAGCGCCTTCCACGGCTGGCCGTGCTCGGCCTGCGCCGGCTTCTCGCGCTCCAGCGCGGCCGCGACGATCTGCTTCTCGCGCTCGTCGAGGAACGGCGCTTCGCGGAACGACGCCGGCAGCACGCGGAACACGACGATCGCGACGACCACGGCCGGAATGCCCGTCGCCACGAACACCCATTGCCAGCCCGCGAGGCCCCACACGCCGTTCAGGCTCAGCAGCACGCCGCCGACCAGCGAGCCGAGCATGTTCGCGAGCGCGCTGCCGAGCGTGAAGATGCCGAGCACCTTCGCGCGGTAGCTCTGCGGGAACCACAGCGTCAGGTAATAGATCACGCCCGGGTAGAAGCCGGCCTCGGCGATGCCGAGCAGGAAGCGCAGCGAGCAGAACGCGGGCATCGACGTCGTGAAGCCCATCAGCACCGTGATGAGGCCCCACGTCAGCATGATCCGCGCGAGCCACACGCGCGCGCCGTAGCGATGCAGCGCGAGCGTGCTCGGCACCTCGAACAGCAGGTAGCCGATGAAGAACAGCGACGACGCGAGCCCGAACGCGGCCTCCGTCATCCCGAGGCTGTGCACCATCTGCAGTTTCGCGAAACCGACGTTCTGCCGGTCGATGAACGCGATCAGGAACATCACGACGAGGATGGGCAGCAGGCGCCGCGCCACCTTCGACATGATGCGCTGTTCTTCGGCGGACGCGGGGTCCAGGGTGTCGGTAGCGGTCACTTCATGCTCCTTGCGTGAATCGGTTGCGTATCGGTTGAACCGATGCCCGCGCGCAGCCGTCGCGCGGGCACCGGATGTCTCGTTGAACGGGGGGCGATCAGCCCGACCGGTAATCGTCGAGCATCGGCGCGAACATCTCGTGCCACGCGCGCGGCTTCGCCTTGATCGTGCCGGCCAGGTACAGGAATTCGACGTAGTCCATCAGCTGGTTCGGCAGCACCGAGAAGCGCGTGTCGGGCGCGGCCAGCATGCGCATCACGTCGTCGTGCGACACGCCGACGCCCGACGACGCCGCATACAGCGCGGCCGCCGCGCGCGGGTCATGCGCGATCAGGCGGTTCGCTTCGTCGAGCGCGCCGAGAAACGCGACGGCGAGCGCGGGTTCCGCATCGACGAGCCGCTTCGGCGCGAACACGACGTCGAGCGTCAGCGGGCCGAGCACGTCGACCGAACTCACGACGCGATGAATACCCGGCTGCCGCAACTCGAGCGTCGAGAACGGCGGCGACGTGAAGTGCGCGGTGACGCCGTTCTCGCGGCGGATCAGCGCCTGCATCGCCTGCGGATGCGGCAGGTTCACGGTAATCGAATCGAGCTGCGCGAAATGCCGCGGGCCGAGTTGCCGGCTCGCGACCATCTGCAGCACGACGGCCGACAGCGACGTGCGAATGCCCGGCACCGCGATCCGGTCGGACGGCGCGAAGTCGCGCAGCGACGCCAGGCCCGGGCGGTTCGCGTTCAGCGACAGCGACGTGGTCGACAGCCCGCTGATGCCGATCACCTCGACGTTCGGAATGCCGCGCGCCCGCGCCCACAGTTCGATGAAACCCGGCGCGCCGGCGCCCGCGAAATCGAGCGTGCCGGCCATCATCGCGTCGTTGACGGAATTGCCGCCGTCGAGCAGCACCCAGTCGACCGCGACGTCGCGCACGCCGTGGCGTGCCGCGTGCCGCTCGAACAGCCGCTGCTTCTCCATCACGAGCAGCGGCAGGTACAGCACGCCATAGCCCTTGGAGATCCGCACCGTGCGCGGTTTCGCCCGCACGAGCGACGGTGCGGCGAGCACGCCGAGCCCGGCGGCGATCAATGCGCGGCGGCGTGGCGACATCGTCATGCGCACGCCGCCCCGCGACGGGCGGCACACGGCCGCGCGAAGGCCGCCGTCGCGCCGCGTCGCGCGTTCGTCGCGCCCGTGACATGCTGCATGTTGCCGTCTCCTTGAATATTTCTGGTATTAATGCCGTCCTTGCCTGCTGCTTCCGGCTCGACACAGGTTATCGACCGAGTCTGAGAAAATGCTGACATCCCGGCCCCGGGAAAACCCTATCCACTTACCTGCAAAACGGCACCATGCGCATTCTCGTCGTGGAGGACGATGCCGAAATCGGCGCGGCGATCCGCAACCGCCTGGCGCGGCTCGGCCACGCGGTCGATCTCGAAACCGACGGCGCGACCGCGCACGGGCTGTTGCGCGTCGAGCGTTTCGACCTCGTCGTGCTCGACGCGAACCTGCCCGGCATGGACGGCTTCACGGTATTGCGCCACCTGCGCGCGTCGGGCAGCACGACGCCCGTGCTGCTCGTCACCGCGCGCTCGGCGATCGACGACCGCGTGAGCGGCCTCGGCCTCGGCGCCGACGACTACCTCGTGAAGCCGTTCGACTACCGCGAGCTCGACGCACGCGTGCAGGCGCTCCTGCGCCGCAACAGCGGCCACGCGAACGACGTGCTGACGCTCGGCGGCCTCGTGATCGACCGCAGCAGCCGCCTCGCCGAACTCGACGGCCAGCCGCTGTCGCTGTCGCGGCAGGAGTTCGCGCTGCTCGAAATCCTCGCGAGCCGCCCGCAGCGCATCTTCTCGAAGGACGAACTGCTGAACCAGCTGTTCAGCTTCGGCAACGAGCCGACCACGAACGCGGTCGAGCAGTACGTGACGCGTGTGCGCAAGAAGCTGCAGGGCAGCTCGGTCGAGATCCGCACCGCGCGCGGGATGGGGTATCAGATTGCGGCGCACTGACTGGTTCCCGAAGACGCTGTTCGGGCGCACGCTGCTGTTCATCGCGCTCGTCGTCGCGACCGGCGCGCTCGCGCTCGCGGCGATCGCGCGCTATTACGCGGGCGTCGCGGCCGAGCGGGCATACGACCAGTTGCTGGCGGGCGCATCGATCCAGGTCGCGGAAAACCTCTACGTGCAGGGCGGCGTGCTCGCGCTGAATCCGCCGGTGGGCGCGCTGTCGACGCTGTCGCGCTACGACCTCGTCTACTACAAGGTCGTCGATTCGCGCGGCGTCGTCGTGGCCGGCTACAACGATCTCGCGAGCCCCGCGACGCTCGCGGCCGCGAAACAGGGCCCCGCGTTCGCGAATGCCGTCTACCAGGGGCACCGCATCCGCACCGCGACGATCGCGCGCTACATGCCCGAGGAAAACACGCCGGGCTGGGCGCTCGTGACCGTTGCGCAGACAACCAACGCGCGCCAGCAGCTGACGAACGACATGAGCATCAAGGTATGGACGCTGATCCTGCTGATGAGCGTGCTCGCGATCGGCGCGAGCGGCCTCGCGATCCGGCGCGGCCTGCGCCCGCTCGCGCAGATCGGCACGATCATCGCCGCGCGCGACCCGGCCGACCTGCGGCCGGTGGCCGTCGACACGCCGAGCGAGATCGACGCGATCATCGGCTCGATCAACGGGTTGATGCACCGTCTCGCCGAACGGATCAACGCGATGCAGCGCTTCATCGCCGACGCCGCGCATCAAATGCGCACGCCGCTGGCGCGGCTCGACGCGCAGATCGAGCTGCTCGACGGCGAATCCGATCCCGCGCGCCGCGCGGCGCGGCTCGATGCGCTGCGCGCGACCTCGTCGGACGTCGGCCGGCTCACCGGCCAGTTGCTCAATCATGCGATGGTGATTCATCGCACCGAAGCCGTGCCGCTGCAGCCCGTCGACCTCGTCGCGCTCGCGAAGGAAGTGCTCGGCCGCACGATTCCGCTCGCGGGCGAACGCGATGTCGCCGTTGCGTTCGCGAGCGACGCGCCGCTGGCGCGGATCGACGGCGACGCCATCAGCCTGCAGGAAGCGCTGTCGAACGTGCTGCACAATGCGCTGCTGCACGGTCACGCGGACGACATCGTCGTATCGGTCGCGACGATGGGCAACGTTGACGGCGCGGTCACGCTGACTGTGACCGACAACGGCCGCGGGATACCGCGCGAGCACTGGGACGCGGCGCTGCAACCGTTCGTGCGGATCGCGCCGGACGGCAGCGAGCGGCGCACGGGGTCAGGGCTCGGGCTCGCGATCGTGCAGGAAGTGATGAAGGCGCACGGCGGGCGCGTGGGGTTCGCGTTTCCCGATGCGGGCGGGTTCGCGGTGGTGCTGACGTTTCCGCGGGCAGCCGGAACCGGCGCGGAAGAAGCATAAGCCGTCGGATCAGTGCCATCCCGCGCGCGGCAGACGCTCAGTCGTCGTTGTCGTCGTCGAACCGGTTGCGCTCCGCATGCCGCGCTACCCGTCGATCCAGCTCGTCGTACTGGCGATCGCAGAACAACCGGCACAGCGTATCGACATCCGCACGCGTATCGACGTCGATCGTGTCGACGTGCTGCTCCAGCGTCCCCTTCCCGATCCCGAAGAGCCCTTTCTTCATCCGCATGGAGACGACATTCAGCTGGAAGCCGCCTGAACGCGCGTCGCTCAACGCGGTCACCCACAACGCCCTCTGATCGCCGGCATGCTGCAGCACGAGCGCCGGCAACGGGCCTTCCTGCGTCTCGTCCCACTCGGCATGCTGCGCCGCCCACGGGAACGCGTCGAAGGCATGCGTGAACGACGCGTAATCCGTCGCGCCCTGCGGATCCAGTTGCTTGTAATCGTAGCCGACCTTCTGAATCGAATAAGTCAACATGGCGCGGTAGCCCCCGTGGCGTTCGAGATCAGGAAAGCATCAATCTACCTGAGTTTCGGTGTCCGTCATGATTTTCGCCGCGGCTCACGTATGCGCCTTTGCCGCGCGATCGCGCGGATCCTCCAGGTAGCCGCGCGCCAGCCTGACGAGTTCGCGCTTCAGTTTCGGATCGTCCAGCAGCCCGCGCCGGGCCGCATTGTGCACGACGCCTTCGAGCGCGGAAGACAGCACCTGCGCCGTCATGGCATCGGCCTTGACGGGCGCACGCCCGCGACAGGCGGCAACGATCAGCGCATAGCGGCGCAAGTATGCCTTCTGGAACGCGTCGTACGCGTCCTTCGCGCCCCCCCGGATCGGGCAGATCGAGCAGCGCCCGGTGCAGCGACGGGTGATCGCGGTGCGCGGCGATCAGGTCGCCGATCAAGCCTTCGACGAGACGCCCGGCGCTTGCCCGACGGTCATGCGCGCGTTGCAGCACGGCCAGCACGTCGTCGAAATGCCGGCGCCGGATCGCATCGACCAAGGCGAGCTTGTTCGGGAAGTACTGGTACACGGAACCGATACTGACGCCGGCAACCTCCGCGACTTCGTTGGTCGTGAATCCGGCCCACCCGTGCGTATCGAGAACGCGAGCCCCGGCCGTGACGATCACGTCCACGGTCGCACGCGAACGCGCCTGGCGCGGGGCTTTCCGCATCGCGGCGGCGGCATTGGAAACGCGAGTGGACATGCGGACTCCGACCGAAAATAATGGTGCCGAAGCTCACATATTAGGTGAAACCCCCGAGGAAACGACCATGAGCGCGAACGCACTCCTGTCCCGCATGCTGCGCTACCAGGCATGGGCGAATGACGACATGCTGGCGGCCATCGCCGGGCTCGATGCGGGGCAACACGCCGAAGCGCGCCATCTCGCGCTGCGGCTGATGAACCATTGCCTCGTCGTCAACCGGATCTTCGCCGCGCATCTGACCGGCGAGCGCCATGGCTTCGTGTCCGACAACACACCCGACACGCCGGAGCCCGACGCACTGCGTGCGGCCTTCGCGTCGCTCGATCGCTGGTATCTCGACTATGCCGACGCCGCCACGCCCGGAATGCTGTCCGAATCGATTCCGTTCACGTTCACCGACGGCGACAGCGGATACATGACTCGCGAAGAGATGCTGACCCATGTCGTCACGCACGGCGGCTATCATCGCGGCGAAGCCGGACGCCTGATGAGCCAGGCGGCGGCACGCTCGGGGCGAGCCATCGAACTGCCGTGGGACACCTACGCCGTTCACCTGCACCGGACGGAACCCGCGCGCAGGCTGCAGGGAAAAACCGAAGCGGCGAATCCGGCACCCGCAGTGCGATAGGCTGACGCCAGGCCCGCTACGCCGCCACGGCCTCCCCGCCGAGATACGCATCGCGCACGCGCTCGTCGTCGAGCAGCGCCTTCGCCGGCCCTTCGAGCACCACGCGCCCCGTCTGCAGCACGTACCCGTAATGCGCGATCTCCAGCGCCAGGCTCGCGTTCTGCTCGACCATGAACACCGTCACGCCCTGCCGGTTGATCGCGTCGATCAGTTCGAGCACCTTGTCGACGTAAAGCGGCGACAGCCCCATCGTCGGCTCGTCCATGCAGATCAGCTTCGGCCGCGCCATCAGCGCACGCGCCATCGCGAGCATCTGCTGCTCGCCGCCCGACAGCGTGCCGGCGCGCTGCGTCAAGCGTTCGCGCACGCGCGGAAACAGGTCGAGCACGCGTTCGTAGTCGTCGGCCACGGCCGCGCGATCGCCGCGCGTGTACGCGCCCATCAGCAGGTTCTCGCGCACGCTCATGTCGCCGAACAGCCGCCGCGCCTCGGGCACGGCCGCGATCCCGCGCCGCACGCGCTGCGGCGTCGCGAGCGCCGTCACGTCGGCGCCGTCGAAACGCACGACGCCGCGCTTCGGCCGCATCAGGCCGAGGATCAGCTTCATCGTCGTCGACTTGCCGCTCGCGTTGCCGCCGAGCAGGCTGACGATCTGCCCGCGGCCGACTTCGAAGTTCACGTCGAAATGCACCTGCACCGGCCCGTAGAACGTGTCGAGGTGTTCGAGTTTCAGCAGCGCGTCGGTCATCGTCGTATCGGGTCCGAAAGAAGGCAGGGTCATGCGGCCGCCCGGGCGGTGCGATCGGCCGGTGCGCCGCCCGCATGGCGGCGGCCGAGATAGGCTTCGATCACGCGCGGATCGTGCCGCACGTCGCGCGGCACGCCCTCGGCGATCTTCACGCCGTTGTCGAGCACCATCACGCGGTCGGACACGCGCATCACGAGTTCGAGCTTGTGCTCGATCAGCAGGATCGTCAGCCCGCGCGCCTTCAGCGACTGGATCAGCTGCAGCATCTCGGCCGTCTCCGTCTCGTTCATGCCGGCCGTCGGTTCGTCGAGCAGCAGCAGGCGCGGATGCAGCGCGAGCGCGCGGCCGATCTCGACGCGCCGCCGGTTCGCGTACGACAGGCTGTGCGCCGGATGATCGATGCGCGGCGTGAGCCGTTCGCCGAACCCGGCGACGATCGCGCGCGCCTCGTCGCGCAGCGCGGCTTCCTCGCGCCGCACCGACGCCGGCCGCACGAGCGCGCGCAGCACCTCGGCGGCCGCACCGAGCGCGGGCCAGCCCGGCCGCGCCGCGCGCAGCCGCGCATGCGCGCCGATCAGCACGTTGTCGAGCACGCTCAGGTTGCCGAACACGCGGCCGTGCTGGAACGTGCGCGCGATGCCAAGCGCCGCGAGCCGTTCGGGCGCCGTGCCCGTGATGTCGCGGCCGTCGAACGTCACGCGGCCCGCGTCGGGCCGGTCGGCCCCCGCGATCAGGTTGAACAGCGTCGACTTGCCCGCGCCGTTCGGCCCGATCACGCTCAGCAGTTCGCCGTCGGCCAGCGTCAGGCTCGCGCCGTCGAGCGCGGTCACGCCGTCGAAGCGGCGCGTCAATCCCTGCACGTCGAGCAAGGGTCGAGTGGTCGTCATCGCATTCCTCTCCTCACACCGTACCGAGCAGGCCCTGCGGCCGGAACCGGACGAGCAGCAGCAGCACGAGGCCGTAGATCAGCATCCGGTAGTCGGCCGCCCAGCGGAACAGCTCGGGCAGCCCGATCAGCGCGATCGCGCCCGCGATGCCGCCGAGCACGTTGCCGAGCCCGCCGAGGATCACCATCGTCAGCGCGAGGATCGACACCTGCGAATCGAAGGTCTGGTGATTGATGTAGCTGTACAGGTGCGCGGCAATGCCGCCGCTCACGCCCGCCGCGACGCCGCCGACCGCGAACGCGATCGCCTTGTAGCGGTTCGGCGCGATGCCGTGCGCGCGCGCGGCGACGTCGTCCTCGCGCACCGCGCGCAGCGTGCGGCCCAGATGCGAGCGCAGCAGCCGCACCTGCACGAGCGCGAACGCGACGAGCACCGCGAACGTGAACCAGTACGCGGCGCGCGCGGTGCCCGCCCACGGCAGCGGCGCGATGCCGGTGATGCCGAGCGGGCCGCGCGTCAGGCCGTCCCAGTTCAGGATCACGAGGCTCACCACTTCGCCGATGCCGAGCGTCGCGATCGACACGTAGTGCCCGCGCAGCCGGAATGCCGGATAGACGAGCAGCGTGCCGAGCACGGCCGTGATGACGCCCGCGCACGGAATCGTCACGGCCGGCGACCAGCCGAGATCCGACGACAACAACGCCGACGCATACGCGCCGATCACGAGCAGCGCCGCGTGGCCGAGCGAGATCTGCCCGACCGTGCCCGCGACGAGCGTGAGGCTCAGCGCGAGCAATCCGTACAGCCATGCATTGGTCAGCGTCTGCAGCACGTACGGCGACGCGCCGAGCCACGGCAGCACGGCCGCCAGCGCGATCAGCGCGACGAGCACCGGGCGCGGCACGCGCACGGCCTTCGCGGCCGCGAGGAAGGTGCCCGTCATCGGCTCGGGCGGCAGCGCGCGGTTGGCGCTGAACAGGCCGTTCGGCCGCCACACGAGGAACACGATCAGCAGCCCGAACGCGAACAGGTCGCGATAGCTCGTGCCGAACAGCGCGACGCCGTAGCTTTCGACGAGACCGAGCAGCAGGCTGCCGGCGATCGCGCCCGGCACGTTGCCGAGCCCGCCGATCAGCAGCGCGACGACACCCTTCAGCGTCGCCTGGAAACCCATCGCCGGATCGATGCTGTTGTAGTACATGCCGACCAGGAGCCCGCTCACGCCGCCGAGCGCGCACGCGATCGCGAACACGGTCTGGTTCACGCGGTCGACGTCGACGCCCATCTGCAGCGCCGCGTCGCGATCCTGCGCGGTCGCGCGGACGGCCCAGCCGAGCCGCGTGAAACGCAGGAAGCCGTACAGCAGCGCGGCCGCCGCGATGCCGATACCCGCGATCAGCAGGTCGAGCGAGCCGAGCGTCGCGCCAGCGATCCGCACATGCCAGTCGGGCAGCGGCGTCGGCACCGCACGCGGATCCGCGCCGAACGCAAGCTGCGCGAGCTGATCGAGGATGAAGCTGATGCCGATCGTCGCGAGCAGCGGCGCGATGCGCGCCGCGTGGCGCAGCGGCCGCAACCCGATCCGCTCGATCGCGATGCCGAGCGCGCCGCAGCCGACGACGACCGCCGCCAGCGCGACCGGCAGCGGCAGGCCGAAGCGCGTCAGGCACAGCCAGCCGATGAACGCGCCGACCATGTAGACCGAGCCGTGCGCGAAGTTGATCAGGTGCGACACGCCGAAGATCAGCGCGAGCCCGACCGCGAGCAGCGCGTAGATGTTGCCGACGATGAGACCGTTGAGCGTGTAGTCGAGCCAGGAAGCCATCACGATGCGTCCGTCACTTGCATGCGGTTCATGCGGAATCAGCGCGCGGCGAGCTGCGGTTTCGCGCCGTCCCACAGCGCCCACTGCCCCTGCTTCACGACCAGGTACACGGTGCGCGCGCCGGCCACGCGGCGCGTCTGCGGATCGAAGCGCACCTTGCCGAAGATCACGCTCGGCACGTCGCTGACCTTCGCGAAGCCGTCGTGCGCGGCCTGGCGCGTCGTGCCGTAGCGGCGCAGCACCTCGGCCGACAGGATCAACGCGTCGTAGGCACGCGCGACGAACGAATCGGGATCGGCGTGGAATTTGGCGCGATAGCGCTGTACGAACGCCTGCACCTCGGGGCGCGGCTCGGCCGGGAAGAAGTTCGATTCCGTATAGACGCCTTCGACGGCCGTGCCGCCCAGTTCGAGGAACTTCGGCGAATACACGGAGCCGACCGCCGCGATCGGCAGCGCGACGCCCGACGTGCGCGCCTGCCGCACGATCTGCGCGCCGTCCGCGTAGTAGGAAATCAGCACGATCGAATCGGGGTTCGACGCGCCGATCCGCACGAGCGTCGAGCGGAAGTCCTTTTCCGCCGGCTGGTAGCCTTCGGCCGCGACGACCTGCGCGCCGAACCCGGCGACCGCCTTCGCGAAGATGTCCTTGCTGGTGCGGCCCCAGTCGGTGTTCAGGTACAGCACCGCGATCCGCTTGAAGCCGAGTTCCTTCACCGCATAACGCGCGAGCAGCGGCTGCTCCTCGGCCTGGCTCAGCGCGGTGCTCCACAGGTAGTCGCCGCCCTTCGTGAAATCCGGATGCGAGTTCGTGAAGCCGAACTGCACCAGTTGCCCGCGCTGATAGATCGGCGACGCGGCCATCGACGTCGCGCTAGAGAAGTCGCCCAGCTCGATCGCGATGCGCGGATCGGCGACGAACTTCTGCGCGATCGCGACGGCCTGGCGCGGATCGCTGCGGCTGTCCTGGAAGTCGATCGCGAGCGGCCGGCCGTGAATGCCGCCGCTGCCGTTGATCTCGTCGAGCGCGAGATCGAAGCCGCGCTTCCACTGTTCGCCGTATTGCGCGTCCTGGCCCGTGAGCGGCCCGCTCACGCCGATCACCACCGGCTCGCCCGACACGCCGGCCGCGAGCGCCCCGCCCGTCGACAAGCCCCATGCGGCAGCGAGCGCCGCCAACGTGCCCAGCACGCGCCGCCATGCGCCGCGTGCGTCGTTCCCCGAAACCTTCATGCGTCCCCCAGCTTCAGTCAGTCGAAAAGAGTGAGGGCATGTAACCATCCGGGTCGGGACGATCCAACGAAGTTTTGCGCATATCGATATCGCGCGCGGCGCGAAGCGGATCACGCCCGCGAACGGTCGTCCGTTCGCCCCGCTTCGCACGATGCATCGGCACGCACCGCAGCGCGTTGATTCGATGGGCGTTTTCTTCATGGCGACGATCGCAATCGAGGTGTTTGCGTGCGCCCCCCGCCGCCGACACGATCGCACGCTTCGCAGTTTTCGCGCTGTCGATAGCAAAAATCATTATATGAATCACGCATGCTCGCACTCCTACAATGCGCAAATCGCATCATCGGAACGCGTCATGGAGTTGCATCAACTCGAAGCCTTTTCCGCGGTCATGTCGGCCGGCAGCGTGACCGGCGCGGGCGAACTGCTCGGCCGCTCGCAGCCGGCCGTCACGCGGCAGATCCAGGAGCTCGAAGCCGATCTCGGCTACGCGCTGTTCGATCGGCACGGCCCGCGCGTCACGCCGACGCGGCGCGCCTTCCTGCTGTACGAGGAAGTCGAGCGCTCGCTGGTCGGCCTGCGCGCGATCGAGGCGCGTGCTCGCGCGCTCGGCGACGCAACGGCCGAACCGGTACGCATCGCGGCGACGCCGTCGCTCGCGGCCACGCTCGTGCCGGCCGCGCTGGCCGCGCTGCCCGACGACGTGCACGCGCCGCATTACCAGTTGCGCAGCGAGTCAGCCGAGCATGTCGTGCACGAAGTGCTGGCCGGCACGGCCGACGTCGGCGTCGTCACGCTGCCGATGGCGCATGCCGGGCTCGACGTGCACTGGATCGCGCAGACGCCTTGCGTCGCCGTGCTGCCCGCCGGCGATCCGCTCGCGGCGAAGCCACGCATCGCGCTGCGCGACCTCGCGCGCCGCCGCATCGTGACGGTCGCGAACCGGCACCGGCTGCGCCAGCGAATCGACGCGGCGTTCGCCGCCGCACGCGTCGACGCGCGTGTGTTCGTCGAAACCAATGCGTCGCTGAATGCGGTGATGGCCGCGCGCGCGGGCATCGGAATCGGCATCGTCGATCCGGCCACCGGTGTCGCGCTGCCGGTGGACGGCGTCGTCGCGCGTCCGCTCGACGTCGACATTCCGTTCGCCTTCGGCGTCGCGACGCCGGCCGGCAAGCCGCGCACGGCAGCCGTCGATGCACTGCTCGACGCGCTGCACCGCACGACGCGCACGCTGCTCGGCGACGTGATCTTTCACGACGCCACCGCGCATGACGCGCTGCTGCGCGGCGACCGGCTGCGCAGCGAGCGGGCATCGCGTGCGCCCCGCACCGCACGTCCGCGCCGCACGCGCCCGGAGGCCGCATGACGTCCCCGCTCGACGCCCTCGAGGCCCGGCTCGCGCAGGACCTGCGCTGGCTCGACCTGCCCGCGCCGTCGTGGGTGCCGCCACAAGAAGCCGACGGCGCGCGCGTGCTCGACGTCGCGATCGTCGGCGGCGGCATGGCGGGGCTCGCGGCATCCGCCGAACTGCGCCTGCTCGGCATCGACAACCAGTGCGTGATCGACCGCGCGCCAGCCGGCTACGAAGGGCCGTGGATCACGTTCGCGCGGATGGAGACGCTGCGCTCGCCGAAGCAGCTCGCGGGCCCCGCGCTCGGCCTGCCCGCGCTGACGTTCCGCGCCTGGTTCGAAGCGCAGCACGGCCGCGACGCATGGGACGCGCTCTACAAGATTCCGCGCACGCAATGGATGGACTACCTGCGCTGGTACCGGCGCGTGCTCGACCTGCAGGTGCGCAACGACACGACGCTCGTCGCGCTGCGCCCGCGCGAAGACGGACTGCTCGCGCTCGACGTGCGCGGCAACGGCGAAGCGCGGACGCTGCTCGCACGGCACGTCGTGCTCGCCACCGGCCGCGACGGGCTCGGCGGTCCGTACGTGCCGCCGGTCGCGCAACGCGCACCGCGCTCGCGCTGGGCTCACTCGTCCGAACCGATCGACTTCGCCGCGCTCGCGGGCAAGCGTGTCGGCGTGGTCGGCGCGGGCGCGTCCGCGTTCGACAACGCGGGCACCGCGCTCGAAGCCGGCGCCGCACGCGTCGACCTGTTCTTCCGCCGCGCGGACATCCCGCGCATCAACAAGCTGACCGGCATCGGCAGCCCGGGGCTCGTGCACGGCTACGCCGATCTCGACGACGCGACGAAGTGGCGCTTCATGCACTACGCGCTGACGTCGCAGACGCCGCCGCCGCGCGACAGCGTGCTGCGCGTCTCGCGCCACGCACGCGCGCATTTCCATGCGGGCAGCCCGATCGAGACACTGGCCGACCGCCCGGACGGCCTCGACGTCACGACGCCGCGCGGGCGCTACCCGGTCGACTTCCTGATCTTCGCGACGGGCTTTCATTCGGACTGGACGACGCGCGACGAATTCGCGTCGTTCGGCGCGCACGTGCGCCGCTGGAAGGATCGTTATCGACCGGAACCGGATCTGTGGCTCGACGAGCTTGCCGAGTCGCCCGATCTCGGCCCCGCGTTCGCGTTTCAGGAGCGCGAGCGCGGGGCGTGCCCGGCCATCACGCGGATTCATTGCTTCAACCACGCGGCGAGCCTGAGCCACGGCAAGCTGTCCGGCGACATTCCGGCCATCAGCGCGGGCGCGAAGCGGCTGGCGCGCGGGATCGCGAGCCGGTTGTTCGACGCCGATCGCGACCGCCACTACGACGCGCTCGTCGCGTATGCGAATGCCGAACTGCTAGGCGACGAATGGCGCGACGCCGATGCGTGACCGCGCGCGATCGATCACACCCACGAACAAGAGAAAACCGAAACGATGACTGATTCCATCACGCCGGCCGCCGTGCCGGATACGATCGACGCGGTGGCCGGCCTGCGCGACGGCGATGCCGTCGCCGCGCTGCGCCGCGCACGCGACAAGGTGCTGCTGCACACGCAGCGGAGCGAAGCCGCGCTGTTCGATCCCGCGTTGCCCGATCTCTCGCTGGTCGAGCGGCTGCATGCCGCACGGTATGTCGCGCGCCAGTCGAACGCACACGCGCTGGCCGACACCTATCGCGCCCGGCTGCTCGACGCAGGCGGCGCGGCCGGAGAGATCGAACACGCGGATGCCGACGCGTTCGACGCGCTGCCCCGACGCCTCGGCGCGATCCTCGCGCATGCGAAGCGCGTGACGCTCGCCCCCGTCGACGCACGCGCCGCCGATCTCGACGCGCTGAAGTCGGCTGGCCTCACGACACCCGCGATCGTCGCGCTGTCGCAACTTGTCGCGTTCGTCGCGTATCAGCTGCGCGTCGCCGTTGCCGCGCAGGCCATTCAGGCACGTACGACCAGGGAGGCGGCATGACGACGCCCCACGGCTTCACCTCCGACACGCTCGGCTGGCGCGCATGGCTCGACACGGTATCGCTCGATGCCGCAACGCCCGATCAGCTTGCGGTGCTCGAAGCGAGCCACCCGCAGGCGAAGACGTCCGACTATTACCTGCTGCTCGTGCATCTGCCCGAGATCCTGCGGCAACGCTCGGGCGTGTTCAACGCGATCATGTACGGCCCCGGCGGGCTGTCGCGCGCCGAGCGCGAGCTGGCCAGCACGGCCGTGTCGCGCGTGAACGGCTGCGTCTATTGCGCGTCGGTGCATGCGCAGCGCTTCGCGCAGCTCGCGAAACGCACCGATGCGATCGAGCAGGTCTTCGACGATCCGGCGACGGCCGGCACGACGGCGCGCGAACGCGCGATCATCCGCTATGCGATCGCGTTGACCGAACGGCCCGACGCGATCGACGAAAGCGCCGTCGCCGCGCTCGAAGCCGAAGGGCTGACGCATGAGGAAATTCTCGACCTGTCGCACGCCGTCGCGATCTTCGCGTGGGCGAACCGGTTGATGCTGACGCTGGGCGAGCCGGTGTTTCCGGAACCGGCGGCCGGCGCCTGACTGCATGGCAGGACCGTGACGCGGCCCCGCCCGCGTCACGCCTTGTGCGTCGACAGCAGGATGCTCGTCTCGGTATTCGCGATCCCGTCGATCAGCCGGATCGCGCCGAGCACGCGATCGAAGTGCTCGAGCGAATCGGCATGCAGTTCGGCGACGAGATCCCAGCGCCCGTTCGTGCTGTGGATCGACGCGACGTTCGGATGCCCGCGCAGCACCTTCACCACCTCCGCGCCGCGGTTGCCCTGCACCGCGATCGACATCAGCGCGCGAATCCGGTGGCGCTCCGCCGCCGGCTTGAGCCGCACCGTATAGCCGACGATCACGCCGTTTTTCTCCAGCCGCGTCAGCCGGTTCTGCACGGTCGCGCGCGCGACGCGCAGTGCCCTCGCGAGCGCGACGACCGGCAATCGCGCGTTGTCGCGCAGCAATGCGATGAGCTGCCGGTCGACGTCGTCGAGCGTGATCATGAACGGGGCTTCCTGTTGGGCATGTGAGACAGCCGCCAGCGTGCCGGGGGCGCGCATTCCGGCCCATGCGAACTGGACAAACTGCCGGAACGGGCTGGCAATTTGCCAAGTCTATCGAGAAATCTGCCACTTTTGCCGTCTTTTTGTTGGCTCGACTCGCGGAAATAATGACTCCATCGACCGGCGCGCCCCCGCCGCGCCGCCGCTTTTCAGGCAGCACGAGGCCCGCCGAAGCCGCGCCCGGTCGACCAGAACGCCAGGACACCCGTACCGGCACTGAATTTGGAGACAGACCGATGACCCGCTTCCTCGACGTTCCCGCCACTGCCCGCCTGATCGCCACGACCGGCGTGACGACGTTCCTGCGCGAACTCGTCGACACGCTGCGCGCCGACTACCTGCACTGGGCCGATTTCGACAAGTCGCCGCGTGTCGCCTGCCATTCGCGCGACGGCGTGATCGAGCTGATGCCCGTCGCGAACGCGTCGCTGTTCGCGTTCAAATACGTGAACGGCCACCCCGTCAACGCGGCGCGCGGCATGCACACCGTGATGGCGTTCGGCGCGCTCGCCGAAGTCGATACCGGTTACCCGCTGCTGCTGGCCGAACTCACGCTCACCACCGCGCTGCGCACGGCCGCCACGTCGGTGCTCGCCGCGCAAGTGCTCGCGCGGCCCGACTCGCGCAGGATGGCGCTGATCGGCAACGGCGCGCAGAGCGAGTTCCAGGCAATCGCGTTCCACACGCTGCTCGGCATCGACGAGATCCGCGTGTTCGACGTCGATCCGCGCGCGACCGACAAGCTCGTCCGGAACCTCGCCGCGTATCCGGATCTGCGCGTCGTGCGCGCCGCGTCGACCGCCGACGCCGTGCGCGGCGCCGACATCGTGACGACCGTCACCGCCGACAAGGCGTACGCGACGATCGTCACGGCCGACATGATCGAGCCCGGCATGCACCTGAACGCCGTGGGCGGCGATTGCCCCGGCAAGACCGAACTCGACGCGGGCGTGCTGCACGCCGGCCGCGTATTCGTCGAGTTCGAGCCGCAGTCGCGCATCGAGGGCGAGATCCAGCAGATGCCGGCCGACTTCCCCGTCACCGAGCTGTGGCGCGTGCTGCAGCGCGAGACGACGGGGCGCGAACGCGCGGACGAAATCACGGTGTTCGACTCGGTCGGCTTCGCGCTCGAGGATTATTCGGCGCTGTGCTACCTGTACGCACTCGCACAGCAGCACAACGCGGGCGTCGAGATCGCGCTGATTCCGCCGGCCGTCGACCCGAAGAACCTGTTCGCGCTGATCGACGATCCGGCCGCGATCGCGCAGGGTCACGCGGCGTTCGCGACCGAAGCCGTGGCCGCGTTCGCGCGCTGACCGTCGTTTGCGGGCGGCCCGTGCGCCGCCCGGTCTCCTGCCTTTCGCACCGTCCCCGCCCATGAATCTTGTATCGATCCAGGCGCCGGCCGCCGTCGTGATGATCCGGCCGCACCGTTTCCTGCCGAACCCGCAGACCGCGGCCGACAACGCGTTCCAGCGCACGGCCGGCACCGGCGCGCGCGACACGGCGTCGGTATCCGCCGCCGCGCGCGACGAAGTCACGGCCGCCGCGCAGGCGCTCGCCGATGCGGGCGTGCGCGTGCACGTGTTCGACGACCATGGCGAGCGCGGCACGCCGGACTCCGTATTCCCGAACAACTGGTTCTCGACGCATCCGGGCGGCCATGTCGCGCTGTATCCGATGTATAGCGCGAACCGCCGCCGCGAGCGGCGCGCGGACGTGATCGAGATGCTGAAGGCCGAGTATCGCGTGCAGGACGTGATCGACTACTCGGGCCTCGAATACGACGACGTGTTCCTCGAAGGCACCGGCGCGATGGTGCTCGACCACGTCGCGCGGATCGCCTACACCGCGCGCTCGCGCCGCGCCGATCCGGTCGCGCTCGAACGCTTCTGCACGCACTTCAATTTCGAGCCGATCTGCTTCGATACGGCTGACGCCGACGGGCGGCCGATCTATCACACGAACGTGATGATGAGCGTCGCGACCGAGTTCGCGATGGTCGGCCTCGACCTGATCGCCGACAGCCGGCGCCGCGGCGAAATCGCGCAGCGCCTGACCGAAACGGGGCGCGCGGTGATCGCGCTCGATCCGTCGCAGATCGCGAATTTCGCGGGCAATACGCTGGAGTTGTCAGGAAAGGCGGGACGCGTGCTCGCGCTGTCGCGGCGCGCGTTCGATTGCCTCACGCACGCGCAGCGCACGGTCATCGAACGCTCCGCGCGGCTGCTGCCGCTCGACGTGCCGACGATCGAACTGGCCGGCGGGTCGGTGCGCTGCATGCTCGCGGGGATTCATCTCGCGCGGCGTTCGGCGGCATACGATGCGTCGGCATTCGAAGCGGCGCAACTGCCGCGCGACGCGGTATCGCACGCCTGAACGGCACGGACTTCGACGTCGCGCCGCAGCTGGCGCCATCGGATGCTTCGGTCTGCGAACGAGGCCGAAGCATCCGCGACTTCGATCACCCCGCCAACAGCTTCAACCCGGCCGGCAGCGTCTCGCCGAACACCCGCACCGTGTCGGCTTCGTCGAACGCGATCGCTTCGCGCACCATGTCGATCCAGGCCGCCGACGCGTTCGCGGCCGACAGGCGCTTGATGACGGCCTCGCGCGTCTCGTCCGGCAAATCGCGCGAACGATCGCCCGTCATCCGCGCAATCTGCGCCGCCGCGAACGCGGCCGGTTCGACCTGTTTCCAGTCGAGCGCGAACAGCGCATCGAGCCAGCCCGTGGCCACTTCCGCCGGCACGACACCGTGCGCGCTGCCATAGAACGGCCGACGCGCGCCGATACGCCCGAGCGCCCACGCGCATAACGCGCGCTCGGCCGGCTTCTGCAACTGCGCGATCAGGCGTTCGGCCAGCTCGACCTTGCGCTCGACGGGCAGCCGTTCGAGCGAGGCGGACAGTCGCGTCATGTCGGCCGGGCCGACCTTGGCCGGATCGAACGGCAGCTTGCGGCGCTTGTCGTCGGACGGTTCGAGGAACGCGATCGCGTCGCGCACCTGCGTCTGCGCATCGTCGTCGAGGCCGCCGGCCACGCGCCGCCACAGCGTCCACCACTCGGACCACACCTGAGCGTCGGTCACGTACTGAATCCCGTCGTCGAACAGCGGCCACAGCTGCTCGATGCGCCACGCATCGAGCGGATGCCCGAAGCCCGGGCGCAGGCAGTAACCGGCCAGGTTCAGCCACGCGCGCTCGTGATCGGCCGAGCGGCGGCGGCGGCGGGCGCGCGCGAGCAACGCGTCGAACAGCTCGCGCGCGAGCGCCACGTCCCACGCCTCGCGCGCGCCGAGCACCTGTTCGAGTTGTGCGCGCAACCGGCGCGTGTCCTTCGGCGCAACGCCGGCGGCCTTGCTGCCGAACGAGCGCTCGATCAGCTCGATCGCCTGGTCGGCACGCGGATGCCGCGCGGGCCCCGCATCGTCGCCATGCACCGGCGCATCGCCGCGCAGCTGGAATTCGAGCTTCCAGCGGCGTGTTGCGTCGTCGGTCGCGATGCAATGCATTTCGAGCGTGCCGACCTCGGTCAGCGACGCCGTGAGCTTCACCGGCGTTTCGCGGGCGTCGCTGCCCGCCTTCGCATCGACGACCGTCGCGATCGGCGGCAGCCGCACGAAATCGCCGCCGTCGAGATCGACGAGATCGCCGGGCCGGTACCGGGTTTCGGCCACCGTCGACACGAGGTGGAAACGCACCGGTTGCCCGAGCTGCAGCGCGAACGTGCGCTCGTCGAGCCGGATCTCGCGGCCATCTTCCGTGCCGCGCGGCAGCAGGCAGACGCCGCGCGCGGCGGCATCGGCCGCGCCGTCGTCGAGCACGAGGAAATAGCTGCGCGCGGACCCGCCGCCGATGCGCGGCGCATGTCCGGCGCGGGCGAGCCCGTACGCGACCGCGCCGCGGGCGACGGCCACGTCCGGATGCGCGTTGTGCAGCACGTCGAGCGGCGCGCCGCGCCACGCGCCGAGCGTCCGCGCGAGACGGTCGGCGAGTGCGCCCGCGCGGAACACGCCGCCGTTGAGGAGCAGCGTGTCGGGCAGCGGGCCTTCCGCATGACGCGTCAGGAACGCCGCGACGTGGCGCGTGACGGCCGCGTCGCTCGCATAGGGCAGGCCGAATTCGACGATCGCGGCGCGTGCCCGGCGGGGCAGCTCGCCCGCTTCGACCTGCGGAAAGAACCCGTCGACGACGATCCGTTCGACTTCGTCGCGCGTCAGCTCGGCCGAGCGCGCGCCGCCGACGAGCCGGCTGCCCGCGCCGAGCAGCGTGACGGTGACGGACGCCGGCGCGTCGTCGCCGAGCAGCCGCTCCTTCGCCGCGCGGCAGCGCTCGACGAGCTGCGACAGGCTCGCGGCCGACAGTCGCGTGCCGGGCTCGGTCAGCCGCGTCTCGACCAGGCGCGCGAGCGCGAGGTCCATGTTGTCGCCGCCGAGCATCAGGTGATTGCCGACGCCGACGCGCGTGAAGGCCGGCTCGCCGTCGCCGCCCGGCGCGACATCGACGAGCGTGAGATCGGTCGTGCCGCCGCCGACGTCGCAGATCAGCACGCGCCGCGCCGCGGCGAACGTATCGCGCAGCGTGTCGCGCTGGCCGTACAGCCAGTCGTAGAACGCGGCTTGCGGCTCTTCCAGCAGCCGCAGCGCGGGCAGCTTCGCGCGCCGCGCGGCCTCGACCGTCAATGCGCGCGCGCCGTCGTCGAACGACGCGGGCACCGTCAGGATCACGTCCTGCTTAGCGAGCGGCGCATCGGGAAAACGCGTGTCCCATGCGTCGCGCACGTGCGCGAGGTAGCTCGCGCTCGCGTCGACCGGCGACACCTTGTCGACGCCGTCGGCCGCGCCCCACGGCAGGATCGGCGCGAGCCGGTCGACCGCCGCATGCGACAGCCAGCTCTTCGCGCTCGACACGAGCCGGCCCGGCACCTGCGCGCCGAGCGTGCGCGCGTAGCGGCCGATCACGGCCGGCGGCGCACCGGCGGCGTTCGCTCGCGCATCGGCCGCCCACGGCAGCCGCAGCGCATCCGGCGGCAGCTCGCCCGCGGCCGGGTGATAACGTACCGACGGCAACAGCGGCTGCGCGGCCACCGCGCCGGGGCCGACCAGTTGCTCGACGTCGAACACGCGGATCGCGTCGGAACCGGCCTCGACGTACGCGACGACCGTATTGCTCGTGCCGAGGTCGATGCCGACCGTATAACGCTTCATCGCGCTCAGGCGGCGCCGCGCACGTCGAACTCGACCTTCCAGCGCTCGTTCGTGCCGCTCGGGATCGCCTCGAGTTCGAGCGTGCCGGCCTCGGTCACGCGCGCGTGCAGCTTCACCGGCACGACTTCGCCGACCGTGCGGCCTTCGGCGGGCAGCGTCGCCTGGATTTCCTCCAGCTCCTGCAGCTCCTCCGGCGACCAGTAGTCGAGCAGCGTGCCGACCTGGTCCTGGCGGCGCACCGACGAACCGAAGAAACGGAACTGCACCGGTTCGCCGACGACGAGGCCGAACTCCTGCGGCGGCAGCGCCGCGTCCGAGCCCTCTTCCATCCCGAACGGCGCGACGCACAGCGCCTGTACCGGCGGTTCGAGCCCCGGCACGGCAGGCATCGCCGATTCGATCGCGACGTAGTACGCGCGCGCCGTACCGCCGCGAATGCGCACGCCGCGGCCGCGCTTCACGTAGCCGTAGTACGCCGCGCCGCGCGCGACCGCGAGATCGAGATCCGCGCCTTCGAGCAGGCGGGCGGGCGGCGCGCCTTCGGCCGCGAGCCAGCTATTGAGCGTATCGAGCACGCGCTGCGTGAGCAGCGTCGACTTGAACACGCCGCCGTTGAACAGCACGGCGGTCGGATGCAGGAACGTCGCGCCTTGCGGCAGCGTGCGCTGCACGCCTTCGAGCGAATCGAGCGCCGCGACCTGGCGGCCGAGGAACGCCGCGAGATGGCGCGTGATGCCCGCGTCCTGCGCATACGGCAGGCCGAGCTGCGTCAGGCCGACCCGCGCGCGGCTCACCGGGCGCGCGCCCGCATCGACCTGCGGGAAGAAACCGTCGAGGATCGTCTGCGTCAGTTCGGCGCGCGTGAGCTCGGTGCGGATCGAGCCGCCGATCAGCTTCGAGCCGCGGCTCAGCACGACAAGCGGCACCGCGTCGGTCGTCGGGTCGGACAGCAGCGTTTCCTTCGCCGAACGGCACGCGTACGTCAGCGCCCGCAGTTGCCACGGATCGGCCTGCGTGCCCTGCTGCGCGAGCTTGCGCGCGACCACGTGCGCGAGCGCGAGGTCCATGTTGTCGCCGCCGAGCAGGATGTGCTCGCCGACCGCCACGCGGTGCAGTTCGAGATTGCCGTCGCGCTCGACCACCGCGATCAGCGACAGGTCGGTCGTGCCGCCGCCGACGTCGACGCACAGGATCAGGTCGCCGACCTGCACCTGCTTGCGCCAGCCGCCCTGGCTCTTCTGGATCCAGCTGTACAGCGCGGCCTGCGGCTCCTCGAGCAGCGTCATCCGCGAATAGCCGGCGGCACGGGCGGCCTCGGCCGTCAGTTCGCGCGCGGCCGGGTCGAACGACGCGGGAATCGTGACCGTCACGTCCTGGTCGGCGAACGGCGCGTCGGGATGCGCGTGGTCCCACGCCTCGCGCAGGTGCGTCAGGTAGCGGATCGAGCTTTCCAGCGGCGACACGCGCGCCACTTCCGGCGGCGCATCGCTCGGCAGGATCGCCGCGCGGCGGTCGACGCCCGGATGGCACAGCCAGCTCTTCGCGCTCGACACGAGGCGGATCGGCGTGCCGGCGCCGCGCGTGCGCGCCATCTCGCCGACCGCGAAGCCGCGCGAGGCCGTCCACGGCAGCGTCAGGTCGCCCTGCGTCAGCTCGCTTTCATGCGGCAGGTAGAGGAACGACGGCAGCAGGTCGCGCGATTCCAGCGCGCCGGGCGCGGTCAGCTGCGCGATCGGCAGCACCTGCTGCGTGATGTTTTCGCCGTCGCTGGCGCTGCTGTCGACATACGACAGCGCGCAGTGGGTCGTCCCGAGGTCGATACCGATCGAATAGCGCGGATCGCTCACAGTTCCACCTCCGCCGGTGCGACCACCGAGGCGTCGTGGCTGCCCGTCAGCTTCGGCAGGCGCACGTCGGCCACCCGCCAGCCGCGATGGCTGACGGTGCCCGTGAACGGCGCGGCGCCGACCACGTTGCCCGTCACGCGCACGGCCGTCGCGTCGAAGCCGGCCGGCAGCGTCACGCGGCTCCCTTCGGCTTCGTCGCGCACCGGCACGATCGTGAAGTGTTCGCGCAGCGCGGCGCGGCAGCCGTCGTGCACGAGGCGCGCGGCCGCGCCGATGTCGGCGTCCGCGTAGCCGGCGATGTCTTCCTCGACGAAGTCGATGAAGCGTGCATCGCGCTGCAGCAGGCCGAGCAGTTGCAGCGCGGCCTGCGGGCTCGCTTCGCGCAGCTCGGGCGCCGGCGCCTTCACGGGTGCGGGCGCAGGTGCAACGGGCGCGGCAGCCGGGGCCGGGGCGACCGGTGCCGGGGCGCCATCGCGCACGCGCAGCACGCCGGCCGCGAACTCGCGGTTGCCGAGCACGGAGAAGAACGTGCCGACGGCCAGCGACAGCCGGCCGAAGAAGGACAGGTTGGATTCGGGCATGGGGTCTGGACTCCTGTGGGCTCGCGCCATGGCGAGCGATCTTGCCTGGGCGCCCGGCGACGGCGTGCGGATGACGCACTGCCGCCGCCCGGCGCGTGATTCGGTCGCGCCCTCGCAGGTGCGGAAAACCCGTATTTTGCCCTGTGGCGGGCGAACCGGGCAGAAGTTGGGGGACAGAACATCGCGGCACGGCGGTTTCGGCCGCGTGGAATCGCGCTCGATCGCCCGCCACGCGCGAGCGATTGCGATGCTGCGGCGCGTCAGCGCGGCTGGCGCAGCCGGGCCGCCTTCGCATCGAAATCGCGCGACAGCATGCCGAGCGTGACCTCGCCGAAGCGCGCCGGCAGCGATGCTTCGGCGTCCTTCAGCGCGGCCGCCAGACGCGCGTCGACGGCCTGCTCGACCCGGGCATTCGGGCGCGTCCTCGGGTACCCGGTCGGAAAACAGCGGCGGCAAGCCGGCCGCGCGACGGTCGTGCCGATCGACGCACTGTTCGCCGGCGCGCGCACCGGGATGGCGAGCGACCTTGCGCAGCAGCTCGGCCGCGCGTTCGACGAAGGGCCGCGGGGCCACGCGATTCGCGTCGACGCGTGGAAGCGGACGAGCGTCGCCGGCGTGTATGCGGCCGGCGACGCATCGAGCCTGATCACCAACGCGACGTTCGCATCGGCATCGGGCGTGGCGGCCGGCGTGGGCGTACACCGGTCGCTGATCTTCGGGCTCGGCGCGTGACGGAACCTCGCGCGGCAGGTCGCATCGCCGCCGATGGCTTCGTCGCACGATGTGCGGTTTAATGTCCGGCACTTACCGCATCGAGAGCCATGAAATAAATGCTCGACCTCGACGACCTGCGACTCGTCCGCGCGATCGGCGCGTCGCGTTCATTGGCCGCCGCCGCGCGCCTGCTCGATCTCACGCCGCCCGCCGTGACGATTCGCCTGCAGCGGATGGAAGCGCGCCTGAACGCGCGGCTCGCCGTGCGGCAGCCGAAAGGGATCGCGCTGACCGACGAAGGGCAGCGGCTGTATCAGGAAGCCGTCGGCATACTCGAACGCATGGAGGCGTTGCCGGCCAGCATCGCGGGCGATCACGGCGACGTGCAGGGCACGCTGCGCGTCGTCGCCCCGCTCGGCTTCGGGCGCAAGTACGTCGCGCGGATCGTGCGCGACGTGCAGCGTGCGCATCCGAAGCTCGAAATCTCGCTGCACCTGTCGGACAGCCCGTTGACCAGCGCATCCGGGGCGGACGTGGTCGTCCACGTCGGCAGCCTCAAGTCTTCTTCGTGGGTCGGTTATCCGCTCGCGCCCAACGAGCGCTTCCTGTGCGCGAGCCCGGGCTACGCACGCCGCATCAAGGACCTGAATCATCCGTCCGACCTCGCGCGCCACGACTGCCTGTGTCTGCGCGAGAACGACGAGGACATCCCGCGCTGGCGCTTCTCGCCCGGCGGCGACGTCAACGGCGAGTCGCGGCGGTCTGTCGTCATTCGCGTGACCGGCGCGCTGTCGTCGAACGACGGCACCGTCATCACCGAATGGGCATTAGCCGGGCTCGGCATCGTCGAACGCTCCGAGTGGGATGTCGCGCCGTTGCTGGCGAGCGGCAAGCTCGTCCGGTTGTTGCCGGACTGGCGCCTACCGCCCGCGCCGGTAACGGCACTGCTGCCGTCCCGTACCGGCCGCTCCGCGCGACAACGGGTCTTTCTCGAAGCCGCGCGGCGGTTTCTCGATCCGCCGCCGTGGCGTGGCAAGGCCTGAGCGATTCGACAGATTAAATCGCGCTTAATGGCAGATTAGCGCGGCGTTAAACACGATGCGCGCCAACTGCCCTACTGTGTCCGCGTCGACAACCTCGCCATCGAACGCCTCGTGGACCTTCACACCCTCAACACCCCGGCCGCATTGATCGATGTCGGCCGCATGCATCGCAACATCGCGCGCATGCAGGCGCATCTGGACGCACTCGGCGTCACGTTCCGGCCGCACGTCAAGACCACCAAGTGCCGGCCCGTCGTCGACGCGCAGATCGCGGCCGGCGCGCAGGGCATCACGGTGTCGACGCTCAAGGAAGCCGAACAGTTCTTCGCGGGCGGCATCCGCGACATCGTCTACGCGGTCGGCATGGTGCCCGCCAAGCTCGGCCACGCGCTTGCGCTGCGCCGGCAAGGCTGCGACCTGAAGATCGTCGCCGACAGCCTGCCGGCGGCCCTCGCCATCGCCGAATTCGGGCGCGCACACGACGAGCGCTTCGAGGTATGGATCGAGGTCGACGTCGACGGCCACCGCTCGGGCATCCTGCCCGACGCCGACCTGCTGATCGACGTCGGCCGCGCGCTGGTCGACGGCGGCATGCTGCTCGGCGGCGTGCTGGCCCATGCGGGCTCCAGCTACGAATGCGACACGCACGACGCGCTGGTCGCGATCGCCGAACAGGAGCGCAGCCGCACCGTGCGGGCCGCGGAACGCCTGACAGCGGCCGGGCTGCCCTGCCCGGTCGTGAGCATCGGCTCGACGCCCACCGCGCTGTCCGCGCAACGCCTCGACGGCGTGACCGAGGTGCGCGCGGGCGTGTACGCGATGTTCGATCTCGTGATGCACAACATCGGCGTGTGCGACCTGTCGGACATCGCGCTGTCGGTGCTGACCACCGTGATCGGCCATCAGGAAGAGAAAGGCTGGGCGATCGTCGATGCGGGCTGGATGGCGATGAGCCGCGACCGCGGCACGCAGCGCCAGGCGCGCGACTTCGGCTACGGGCTGGTCTGCACCGAAGGCGGCGACGTGCTCGGCGACTACGTGATGAGCGCGGCCAACCAGGAGCACGGGATCGTGTCGTGCACGGGTGCGCCGGACACGGGCATCGCGCAGCGGTTTCCGATCGGCACGCGCCTGCGCATCCTGCCGAATCACGCGTGCGCCACCGGCGCGCAACACCCGGAATACCAGGCCGTCGACGCCGACGGCCTCGCGCAGACCTGGCCGCGCTTCTACGGGTGGTAGGCGAGCCCCGTCATCCGCGCCGCTTGGCACACGCATTGACTATTTATCCAAATCTGGACAAACTTTAAACCTTTCCGCCTCACGCTACGCCGCAAAGGCGTACCCGACATGCCGACAGACGCCCGACTCCTTCTTCTCGACCGCGACGCCGTCGAACCCGCCCTTCGGGCCGAACAGGTGATGGCGGCGGTCCGCGAAGCCTTCGTGCTGCACAGCCAGCGGGCCGGGCGCGTGTTTCCGGTGGTGCGCGAGAAGCTGCATACCGGCGGCGTGTTCGGTATCAAGTCGGGCGACGTCGCGGGCCAGGACCTGCTCGGTTTCAAGGCGGCCGGGTTCTGGCCCGGCAACCGGCGCGCCGGCGGCGAGCCGCATCAGGCCACCGTCGCGCTGTTCGATCCGGCCACGGGCCGCCCGCTGTGCATCCTGGACGGCAACGCGATCACCACCGCGCGAACCGGCGCCGCCGGCGGCCTCGGGCTGCAACAGCTGGCCCGCCGCGACAGCACGCGGATCTGCGTGTTCGGCACGGGCGTGCAGGCGCGCGTGCAGCTCGACTATGCACTCAGGCTGCTGCCGCAACGGTGCACGGTGCGGTACGTGAACGTCGGCGGCGAGCCGGACCCGGCGTTCGAATCGGCCTTCCTGACGCGCTGCACGATCGGCGTCGCGCGCGAGCGGAACGACGCGGTAGCCGACAGCGACGTGGTGATCACGGCCACGCCCGGCGGCGGCGCATTGTTCGACGCGGATGCGGTGCAACCGGGCACCCATCTGACCTGCGTGGGCACCGATACCGCGGGCAAGCGCGAACTCCCGGCCGGCGTGCTGGAACGCGCGCGCATTTTCGTCGACGATCACGATCAGGCGCGCGGCATCGGCGAGTGCCAGTGGGCGCCCGATTTGCCGCGCACCGAAATCGGTGACATCCTCGCCGGTGCGGCGTCGGTCGACCGTGCCGCGCACGACATCACCGTGTTCGACATGACGGGGCTCGCGCTTCAGGATCTGACCGTCGCGCGCTTCCTGTATCGGCACGCCATCGACAACGGCGCCGGAACCTCCGTTCCGTGGCCGTGGTAAGCCACCCTTATCGCTCGACCGCCATGCGTCTCGCCAAAGTGTCCGCCCTCTCGTTCGATCTCGACGACACCCTGTGGCCGTTCGGGCCGTCGGTCGTCCGAGCCGAGGCGATGCTGCGCGCGTGGCTGATCGAACACGCGCCCAATACGGCGAGCGTGCTGCCCACGCAACAGGCATTGAGCGAACTCCGTGAGGAATACGAACGGCTGCGCCCGGACCTCGCCGGCGACTTTCGCGCGATGCGAATCGGCTCGATCCGGCTGGCGCTGGCGCGCGCGAACGAAGACGTCGCGCTGACCGACGACGCGTACGACGTGTTCTATGCCGCCCGGAACCGCGTCGAATTCTACGACGACGCGTGGCCCGCGCTGACGTGGCTGAGCGCGCGCTTTCCGTTGATTGCCGTGACCAACGGCAACGCGGATCTCCGGCTGACCGGCGGCGGCGAATTCTTCCGCACGACGCTCAGCGCGCGGGCATTCGGCTTCGCGAAGCCGGAACCCGAGATCTTCCACGCGGCGGCGGACGCACTCGACGTGCGTCCGGCCGAACTGCTGCATGTCGGCGACGATTTCCATCTCGACGTCGTCGGCGCACTGAACGCGGGGCTTCAGGCCGCCTGGGTCGTGCGCGATCCTCGTCCGGAAGGAGGCCACACGCCGCGGCAGGCCGCGACGCCGCACCTCACGCTGCGCGACCTGTCGATGCTGTGCCGCGCGCTCGGCGGCCCCGACGACGGGTCGTGACCGCCACCGGGCGCGGCGCATGCCCGCCTCGCGGCGTCATGCGGCCTTGCGTGCGTCCGCGATCCGCTGCGGCGCCTTCGGCCGTGCGTACAGCCGGTCGAGATACGCGCGCAACTGCGGGAACGGTTCGATCAGTCGGCATTCGCTCGCCCAGTCGATCAGGTAGACCGTCACGCAATCGGCCACCGTCAGCGCATCGCCGACGATGAATTCGCGCCCCTCGAGATGCTTGTCGAGGAGCGCGGCCATCGTCGTGAAATCCTCGCGCGCCAGCGCGATATCGGCCGGCGAGCGCTTCTCCGGCGGATAGAGGAACGAATGCCGCGTGATCCGCCACAGCGGCTGCTCGAGCTCCGTCACCGCGAACATGACCCACCGGTAGGCCTCCGCGCGCAGCGCCGGATCCGCCGGCAGCAGCCCTTTTTCCGGATACTTGTCCGCGAGATACAGCACGATCGCGGCCGACTCGGGAATCACGAGGTCGCCGTCCACCAGCACGGGCACCTTGCCGGCCGGGTTGAGGCGCAGGAAGTCGGGCCGCTTGTGCTCGCCCTGGAGCAGGTTGACCGACACGAATTCGAAATCCGCATCGAGTTCCTTCAGCCCCCATAGCGCACGCTGCGAGCGCGTGCCGGCAAATCCGTAAAGCTTCATCGCCAGTCTCCATCCAGAATGTCGGGAATCAGTCCGCAGGGCGCCCAGCGCGCATCGACGCGACGCGCGGCACCCGGCATGGCGGGTCGCTCACGCACCGGGAATCGCCAGCACGGGCATCACGTCGACCGACACGCCCGGGAACAGCGTGAAATGCGGATGGCCCTCGAACATCGCGGCCGCCGCGTCGTGCGACGCCGCGCGCACGACGGTAAACCCGCTCAGCGCGTTGGCGGCGTCCTTGATGCCGGTCGCGTCGATGGTCTTGGTCTTGCCGAGCGGCCCGCCCATCTCGACGATCGCATCGCGATGCCGGTCGACCCACGCATGCCATGCGGCAATGCCGTCCCGCTCGCGCGTGCGCCGCTCCGCCTCCGACAGCGCCACCCACGCCTTCATGGCCGGGCTATCCTTCGTTCCGAGAAATACGGCGAGATACAACTGCTGTTGCGCACTCATGCCTGCTCCTCCGATGACGGACGCGGCGGGCTGCCGCCCCTTGACCTTGACACAATAGGTTGATATCAACATAATTGCAACATGGCACGAAAAGAAACGCTTCCTTTCGAAACGACGCTGATGGTGCGCGATTGCTGCCTGTGCCTGCACATGCAGCGCGCGGCGCGCAATCTCGCGCGCATCTTCGACGATGTGCTGCGCCCGCTCGATCTCACCAACGGCCAGTTTTCGCTGCTGATGTCGCTGAACCGGCCGCAACCGGCCCCGATGAAATCGGTCGCGTCGCTGCTCGCGATGGACCGCACCACGCTCACGGCCGCGCTCAAGCCGCTCGAGCGGCGCGGCCTCGTCACGATCGCGCAGGATCCGGACGACCGCCGCAGCCGCCTGCTCGAACTGACGCCGGCCGGCCGCGACCTGCTGGCCGAAGCGTTCCCGTTGTGGCAGCAAACGCATGCCGAGATCGAGCAGCCTTTCGCGCCGGGCGACGTCGATCGGTTGCGCGGCCAGTTGCGCATGCTGTCGGTCGATCCGTCGACACCCGGCTGAACCGGCGCGCGAACCCGGTGGCGGGCGCGCTTACTTCCTGCCCTTCTTCGGCAACAGCAGTTGCGCGAATTCCTGCAGGAACCGCGCGGCCCCGTACGCGTGCAGCGCCCGACCGCTGCTCAGCGCGCCGTCGATGACCGTCGCGAGCCGCAGCGCGAAGGTTTCCGGGTCGTCGACCCGCAGCGTGCCCGCCAGCTCCGTCAACCGGCGCCGCAGTTCCTGCTTGTGCGCGACCGCGACCTTGCGGGCCGGATGACTGTCGTCCGCGTATTCCGCGGCGATGTTGATCTGCGGGCAGCCGCGATAGCCGGGCCGCTCGATGCGCTCGCCCAGCCATTGAAGCTGCGCGTCCAGCTCTTCGCGCGGCGTGCGCTTGTAGCGCTGCGCCACCGCATCCCAATGCGCCCAGAAATCGGCGTCCTCGCGCAACAGGAACGCCTCGATCAGGTCGTCCTTCGTCGCGAAATGACGATACAGGCTCGTCTTCGCGACGCCCGCCTGCGCGACGATCAGGTCCACGCCGACCGCGCGCGTGCCTTCCCGGTAGAACAGCGCGCTGGCCGTCTGCAGAATGCGTTCGCGCGTATCGGGCACGCTCCCGTGTGCATCCATGTCCTTTTTCATCGAAGCCCGGCCGTCCTGGCCGCCGTTACCGCAACAGGGGCTCCGATCATAGCACCGTGATCTTGACGACGCTACAGATCTGTACTATAAAACAGACCGTTCTGTATCGGATTGGGTCATGGACGATCGAATGACGGTTGCAGTCTATGGCGCCGCCGGTCACACCGGGCGGTTCGTGGTGGCCGAGCTGGCCCGGCGCGGCCTTCGCGCGCTTCGCCTCGGCCGCGACGCCGCGCGGCTTGCCGAAGACGGCGCCGATGCGGCGCCGGCGCGCGTCGCCGCGATCGACGATGCGGCCGCGCTCGACGCCGCGTTGCGCGGCGCGGATGCCCTGATCAACTGCGCGGGCCCCTACCTCGATACCGCGCTGCCGCTGGCCGATGCGGCGCTGCGCGCCGGCATTCCCTATCTCGACCTGACGGCCGAACAGCCGTCGGTGCTGGCGCTGACCGAACACGTCGACGCCCGCGCGCGGGCCGCGAACCTGACCGTCGTGCCGGCCGCCGCGTTCTACGGCGGCCTGGCCGACCTGCTCGTCACGGCGGTCGCCGACCGCGATCGGCCGATCGACCGCGTCGACATCGCGACCGGGCTCGACCGCTGGCACCCGACGCGCGGCACGCGCGTGACGGGCGAACGCAATCGCGCGGTGAGGCTCGTGCAGCAAGGCGGAAAGCCGACGCCGGTGCCGTCGGCCGCACGCGAGCGCGTGTGGCCGTTTCCGCCGCCGATCGGTACTGTCGACGTGACGCTGCTGCCGTTTTCGGAAGTCATGACACTGGCGCGTCATCTGCGTATCGATACGATCGATTCCTGGCTCGCGACGCGCGCGCTGCGCGACGTGCGCGATGCCGCCACGCCGCCGCCCGCGCCGGCCGACGCACTGGGCCGCTCAGCCCAGCAATTCGCGATGGACGCGATCGTCGCGCAGGGCGGCACGACGCATCGCGCGATCGCGTCGGGCCGCGACATCTACGCGGTCAGCGCGCCGATCATCGTCGAGGCGGCCGTGCGCCTGGTCACCGGCAAGACGCGGGTGTCAGGCGGCGTGCGCAGCCTCGGCGAACTGTTCGACGCGCGCGATTTCCTCGCGGCGCTCGATACCGTGGCAGTATCGTTCGGCACGACGACCGATCCGGTTTTCACCAGGAGGAGCAAGCATGGGCAGCAATGAGAAAGGCGCGACGTTCCGGTCGCTACACCGCGCGGGCCAGCCGCTGGCGCTGTTCAACGTCTGGGATGCCGGCAGCGCGCGCACGGCGGCCGACGCGGGCGCCGTCGCGCTGGCGACCGGCAGCTGGTCGGTCGCGGCGGCGAACGGCTTCACCGACGGCGAGCAGATGCCGCGCGCGCTGATGATGGAGGTGCTCGAACGGATCACGCGCGCGACGAGCCTGCCCGTCACCGTCGATCTCGAAAGCGGATACGGCGAGCGGCCGGAGGATGTCGGCGACACGATCACGCTGAGCATCCAGGCCGGCGCGATCGGCTGCAATCTCGAAGACAGTATTCCCGCGACGGGTGCACTGCGCGACGTCGACGAAGCGGCAGCCCGTCTCGCGGCGGCACGGCAGGCGGCCGATCGCGCGGGCGCGGATTACTTCATCAACGCGCGCACCGACGTGTTCTTCACGGCCGCGGCCGAGGCGCATGACGAACGCCTGCTCGACGCAACGCTGGCGCGCGCTCGTGCCTACGCGGCGGCCGGTGCCGACGGCCTGTTCGTGCCGGGTCTCCGCTCGCCGGCGCTCATCCGCGCGCTGACGGCCGCATCGCCGCTGCCCGTGAACGTGATGCGCGTGTCGGAAACGCCGACGCTCGCGGAACTCGCCGACTACGGCGTGGCGCGCATCAGCCACGGGCCGTATCCGTACCTGCAGGCCATGAAGACGCTCGCGTCGATGATCAAGGAAAGCCGCTAGCGGATGCGCGGGACGGTCGCGCACGGCGTGCGCACCGCCTACGCTTCGGGTGCCGCGCAGCCATTCGGGCGATCGTGATGGGCCGCCACCGGGACGTGCCGATGACCAACGATGCGGCACCGGGCTGTTTCGGCTGTGGCATCGACATGGCTCCGCGCGAAGGGCCACGCAACCTGCCGCATCCGAGGTTCGCTCGGCTCGGCATGCAGCCGTTCGTCGCCGACCGGGGCGTCGTGTCGCGCAGCCTGCTGCGGCGCGTGCATCGTGAATCGGTCGGCCCCGCGATCGACGACGCAGCCAGGCAGTTGCTCGACGCACGCGCGGATGCGCCGGGCGATGCTCAGGACGCCTTGATGAAATCGATGAACGCTCGCAGTGCCGGCGGCACGAGCCGCCGCCCCGGGTAGTACAGGAAAGGCCCCGGGAACGGCCGCCACCACGGTTCGAGCACCCGTTCGAGCGCGCCGCTGTCGAAATGCGGGCGCACCCACTCTTCGAACAGATGCAGGATGCCCGTACCGGCGAGCGCCGCATCGACCAGCAGCTCCGACGCGCCGCCGATCTGGACCAGCAGCGGCCCGGCGGCCGGCTCGACCCGCACGACTTCGCCGTCGCGCTCGAACTCCCACGGCAGCATCGCGCCGCTCGCGAAGCGCCCGCGCAGGCACTTGTGGTCGAGCAGGTCGCGCGGATGCCGCGGCCGGCCGTGCCGGTCGAGATAACCGGGCGCCGCCGCGGTCGCGAACCGCTGGACGCGCGGCCCGATCGGCACCGCGATCATGTCCTGCTCGAGCCGTTCGTCGTAGCGGATGCCCGCGTCGCAGCCGGCCGCCAGCACGTCGACGAAACTCTCGTCGGCGATCACTTCCAGCCGGATATCCGGGTACGCGTCGAGAAAGCGCGGCACGATCGCGGGCAACACGAGCCGCGATGCGCTGACCGGCACGTTGAGCTTCAGCGTGCCGGCCGGTCGGTCGCGGAATTCGTCGATATCGTCCAGCGCCGCCGCCACTTCGGTCAGCGCGGGCCCGAGGCGCGCGAGCAGGCGCTCGCCGGCTTCGGTGGGCACGACGCTGCGCGTCGTGCGATGCAGCAGCCGCACGCCGAGCCGCGCTTCCAGCCGGCGCACGGCCTCGCTCAGCCCCGATGCGCTGAGGCCCGTCATGCGTGCGGCGTCGCGGAATCCGCCGGCGCGTGCCACGGCCATGAACGCGTTCAGATCGCCCAGATCGGTTTGCATTGTTCGCCTTTTCGTACAGCCCGTACGGATTATGACGGCTTATCGCGCAGACGGCTCGTCCCTATGCTGGGCGCATTCATCTCATCGACAGGAGTACGGTCATGCCCGACATTCACCCCACCGCCACCTTCAGGCTCGGCGATCGCCACGTCAAACGCATCGGCTACGGCGCAATGCAGCTCGCGGGGCCCGGGGTATTCGGCCCGCCGAAGGATCGCGACGCGGCATTGAAGGTCTTGCGCGAAGCCGTCGAATCCGGCGTCGATCATCTCGACACCAGCGATTTCTACGGCCCGCACGTGACCAACCAGTTGATCCGCGAAGCACTGCATCCGTATCGCGACGATCTCGTGATCGTCACCAAGATCGGCGCGCGACGCGGCGACGACGCGTCGTGGCTGCCCGCGTTCGCACCCGACAAACTGGAACGGGCCGTGCACGACAACCTGCGCAACCTGGGACTCGACGTGCTCGACGTCGTCAACCTGCGCATCATGTTCGACCCGCACGGGCCGGCCGAGGGATCGATCGAAGCGCCGCTCGCCACGCTCGCCGAACTGCAGCGGCGCGGGCTCGTGCGGCACATCGGCCTGAGCAACGTCACGCCCGCGCAGGTCGCACAGGGCCGGCGCCTCTGCGACATCGTCTGCGTGCAGAACCACTACAACATCGCGCATCGCGGCGACGATGCGCTGATCGACTCGCTTGCCCGCGACGGCATCGCGTACGTGCCGTACTTTCCGCTCGGCGGCTTCTCGCCGCTGCAGTCGTCGACGCTGTCCGGCGTGGCGGCCCGTACCGGCGCGACGCCGATGCAGGTCGCGCTGGCGTGGCTGCTGCGCCGCGCGCCGAATCTCCTCCTGATTCCCGGCACGTCGTCGGTCGCGCATCTGCGCGAGAACCTCGCGGCAGCCGACCTCGATCTGCCGGCGGACGCGCTCGCGGCGCTCGACCGCATCGCGGGTGCCGGCGCCGCCTGACGCGCGGACGATCGCCGGGCGGCCCGTGCCACGCGCGCCGCCCGGCCGCTCAGGACGCGACCACGCCGACGCGCTTCGGCACGCCGGTCACGATCGTCGCGACCGCGACCGCCAGCACGACGGCCGCGCCGACGAACACGCCGGCCGCGCCGTTCGCATCGAACACGACGCCGCCGACCGCCGCGCCCGTCGCGATCGCCAGCTGGATCGCCGCGACGATCAGCCCGCCCGCGCTCTCCGCTTCATCGGGCACGGTGCGCGTGACCCACGTCGACCACGCGACCGGCACGCCGCCGAACGCCATCCCCCACAACGCGACGAGCACCGCGTCGATCACCGGCGCGCGGCCGAGCACGACGAGCGCGATGCCCAGCACGACCATCAACGCGGGCATGCCGATCAGCATCGGCCGCAGCCGGTGTTCGAGCACGCGGCCGGCCAGCGACGTGCCGACGAAGTTCGCGATGCCGTAGCCGAGCAGGATCGCCGACAGCCCGTTCACGCCGACACCGGCCACCTGTTCGAGGAACGGCCGCAGGTACGTGAAGAACGCGAAATGCCCGGTGAACACGAGGATCGTCGCGAACATCCCGAGGCCGACGGTCGGCCGGCGCAGCACGTCGATCAGCGTGCGCAGCCGCGTCGTGCCGCTCGGCGGCATCGACGGCAGCGTGAGGAGCTGCGACACGAACGCGACGCCGCCGAGCACGGCCGCGATCAGGAACACGTTGCGCCAGCCGATCAGGTGACCGAAGTAGCTGCCCATCGGCGCGGACGCGATCGTCGCGACCGCCACGCCGCTGAAGATGATCGACAGCGCGCGCGGCACCATCGACGTCGGCACGAGCCGCATCGCGGTGGCCGTCGCCATCGTCCAGAAACCGCCGAGCGCGATGCCGAGCACGACGCGGCCGATCAGCAGCATCGTCAGGTTGGGCGCGAACGCGACCGCCAGGTTCGACGCGACGAGCAGCACCGAGAACACGAGCAGCACGCGCCGCCGGTCGATCGTGCGCGTCAGTGCCGAGATCAGCAGGCTCGTGACGAGCGCGACCGTCGCGGTGGCCGTGACGGCCTGCCCGGCCACGCCTTCGGTCACGCCGAGGCTGTCGGCCATCGGCGTCAGCAGGCTCGCGGGCAGGAATTCGGCCGTGACGAGCCCGAACACGCCGAGCGCCATCGCGAATACCGCGCCCCAGGCCGGTTCGCGGGGGGCCGCCGTCGAGGCGGCCGAGGAGATTCCGGGATTCATGCGTGGTTCCGTGTCGGTTAGGGAAAGTACTGATGAGGGCGTATCGTAAGGAACCACGTCAGGACGGTCTATGACATACAATCCGTGCTTATTGATCGAACGTCCGAATCTCGCTATGTCCGAGCCCCTTCTGCCCCCGATTCCCGACACGCACGACCTCGTCAGCGAGCTGCTGCTGGGGATGCGCCTCAGCGGCGTGCAGTACCGCCGCATCCAGGTCGCGCGGCCGTTCGGGCTGAACTTCGGCCATGCGCCGGGCCGCGCGCAGTTCCATTTCGTCGTGCGCGGGCCCGTGCTGCTGCGCGACGCGTCGGGCGCCACGATGCGGCTCGAGGGCGGCGACGCGATCCTGCTGCCGCATGGCGGCATGCACGCGCTGGTATCCGATCCCGATGTGCCGTGCCGCGAGATCAACGGCTTCGAGGTCGCGACGCTCTGCGATACGGTGGCGTCGGTGGCGTCGGCCGGCGTGTCGCCCGCGACCTGCGCGACGACGGAACCGGGCGCCGGCGATGCGCTGATCTTCAGCGCGTGCATGGAGCTCGATCTCGGCGGCATGCAGCCGCTGGTCGGCACGATGCCCGAGTTCATGCACGTCGGCACGCTGCTCGCGCGCTACCCGGAAATCCGCCCGATGCTCGATGCGATGGAGCGCGAAGCATGCACGGCGCGCGCGGGCTTCGCGGGCATCCTCGCGCGGCTCGCGGATGTGGTCGCGGCGTTCATCGTGCGCGGCTGGGTCGAGTGCGGCTGCGGCGACGCAACGGGCTGGGTGCAGGCGCTGCGCGAACCGAAGCTCGGTCGCGCGATCGTCGCGCTGCATCGCGAGCCGGGCCGCAACTGGAGCGTCGCGGAGCTCGCGACCGAAGCGGGCGTGTCGCGCTCGGTGTTCGCCGAGCGGTTTCTCGCGGCGACCGGGATGACGCCCGTGCGCTACCTGACCGAGTTGCGGATGCGGCTCGCCGCGCAGTGGATCGCGCGCGACCGCGAGACGATCGAAGCCGTCGCGTACCGGCTCGGCTACGGTTCGCTGGCCGCGTTCAGCCGCGCGTTCAAGCGCGTGGTGGGCAAGCCGCCGGGCGCGGTGCGCGCGGAGGGCGACCTCGGTGTCGAAGCGTAACGCCTGACGCGCGGCGCCATGCATTGTCGCCTGGCGTCATGTTGGCGTCACGTCGGCGTTCAGCCGCCGCTGCGCGCGTCGAGCCTGTCGACCAGCGCCGTCGCGCATTGCACGGCAAGCGCCGCGCACTGCTGCGCATTCACCGTTGCACCGGTCGCGATCGTGCCCTGCACGATCCGCCCCAGCAAGTCCTTCGAGAGCTCGGCGATCTCGTGATCCCGTTCCGTCATGATGTCCTCCCGCACGCTGGCCGGTTGCGGCCATTCGCCCGTGCGTAGCGAACGTCGTGCCCGCGCCGCTCAACGCGGCTTCGCCCGCACGACGATCTGCGCCTGCGTGTCGCGTTCGATGCGTTCGAGCGCCCCACGCAGCGCCGCGAATTCGTCCGGCGTGCACACCTGACGACCGAAATCCGCCTTCATCCGCCGCGTGACCTGGACGATGCGCGCGGCCGCATCGAACACGTAATGCGACGTGAACGCGACGAAGCGGTCGTGCACGTCCGCATCCGTCGGCAGGTCGGTGACGACGACATCCGCCGGCAGTGCAATCTGCCCGGTCTCGTCGAACGTGCCGCCGACGCAGCCCCACGGCTGCGTACGCACGGGTTCGGCCAGCCAGTTCTCGACCTGCGTCGCGATGCCGCCCGTGAGGCTCGACAGCGCGGGCAACGCGGTCGTGCCGTCGGGCCACACGAAATGATCGAGCGTGCCGGTGACCGTCACGTCGAACGGCCCCTCGGTCACGCGCCGGTCGCCGGTCGACAGTTGCGCGCGGCCGCGCAGGCCGCTTTGCCTCAGACGCTCGGTCGCCAGCGCGTCGATGCGATCGTGCGGCGCCCGGCGAAACAGGTTCCGCTCGAGTTCGGCCGTCCAGCCGCTGTCCTCGACGTATGCATTGAAACGCGCGACGCCCGGTTGCGCGGCGTCGATCCCGACCCGCGCGATGCGGCCGCGCGGCTGCGTGGCCGGCGTGCGCGACAGCCCACCGGTGTCGACGAGCAGCGCGGGACGATCCATCACGATCGGCGGCAGGTAGCCGAACGCGATGCCGGCCGTCGTCGTGTCCGCATAGAGCGCGAAGTCGGGCAGCCACGTGATCGCATGATTGATCGCGCCGCTGCCGTAACCGGGTACCGACGGCAGCGTGTAGACGGCGCCGAGATTGATCAGCACCGGCTCGCTGCGAATGCCGACCGCCGCGAGCAGCGCGCCGAACAGCGCGACATGATCCTTGCAGTCGCCGTAGCGGTTGCGCAGGATGTCCGTCACGCGATGCGGCGCGGCGGCCGTTTCGCCGAGAAACAGCCCGACGTAGCGCACGTTCGCCTGCACCCAGTCGTACAGGATGCGCGCCTTGTCGCGCGGATCGGCGGCCTCCGCGGTGAGCGCGCGCGCCAGTTGCACGACGGCCGGATCGCCCGCGCTCGGGTCGACGGCCGCGTTGCGGTAGCGGGCGGCGAAGGCCGCGTAGTCGGGCAGCGTCGACACGACGAGCCGGTCGCCGTAGGTCGGATAGCCGACCGCGCCGCTCTCGATGCGGTCGTACGGGCCGTGCCGGTAATCGAATTCATAACGCGTGCGGCCGTTCGCCGTGACCGGCGGCAGCGCGACGTAGCCGCGCGCGTCCGCATGCAGCGGCATGTCGGCCGGCACGTCGAAGATCAGCCGCTGGCTGTCGACGGGCTCGCGCGACGGCTCGACGTAGTAGCCGAAGTAGCCGGGATTGACGGGTTTCGTGCGCGTCTTGCGGAACGCCACGCGCGTGCTCGATCCGGCTTCGACGCCGGGGAACACGACGGTGCGCAACAGCCCGTCCTGGAACGTCGGCGCGCCGGCCGAGCGCGGCTCCTGCACGTCGCGGATGCCGTCCGCGCCGACCGGATGCGCGACGCCGTCGCGATCGATCGTCTCGGCCGCGAGCAGATCGACCTGCTCGAGATGCTTGTCGAACCACACGTAGCGCTGCGCGACCGCGTCGATGCCGTTCGCATTGTTCGCGCGCAGTATCGAATCGTCGTGCTCGTCGAGCGAGCCGTCGTGCTGGATCACGAATTCGTGGACGTCGCTGACGAGCGTGACGGGGGCTTCGTCTTCCGCGCCGGACGACTCGCGCGAGTCGTGCGAGTCGTGCGAGTCGTGCGTGCCGGCCGCGGCGATTCCCGCGCCGAGCGCAACGGCGCAGGCGAGCAGACAGCCGGCCCATCGGGAAGCAAAACGTGCCACGTCGCGACTCTCCGCGCGTTCGTTACCGGGCGTCAGGACTGCGCGCCCACGCGACAGGTCGTACCCGCATGACACGCGCATGACGGACCACCCGCCCGATGGCCGTCGTGCGATCCAGTGTGGGTGACGTGCCGGCGAGCGTCAAGCCGTGCGGCCCATCGCCGTCTCCCGACTTTCCGCGCGTATCGGCGCCGTCCGGCACGCCGGCCGTCGCCTCCCGATCCCGATCCGTTCGCCCGCCCTATCCGTCCGAACGCCATCGATGCCCGCGTCCCGGTCGTGCGTTGTTCCCCGCAGTTCGTCTTTTGTGCGCGCGCAACAATGGCGATGCCTCGCGCCCGGCGCCCGGCGGGCAACCCGATTCCCCGCGTGGCGCCGGGCGCGATGGTCTTCAAGAACCACATCTCACGAGGACATACCATGCAACTCCAATCCCATCCGGCGTGCCGCCCGTTTTACGAAGCCGGCGAACTGTCGCAACTGACCGCCTTCTACGAAGAAGGCCGTAACGTCATGTGGATGATGCTGCGATCGGAGCCGCGGCCGTGCTTCAACCAACAACTCGTTACCGACATCATCCATCTCGCGCGCGTCGCACGCGACTCGGGCCTCACGTTCGACTTCTGGGTGACGGGCTCGCTCGTCCCCGAGCTGTTCAACGTCGGCGGCGACCTGAGCTTCTTCGTCGACGCGATCCGCAGCGGCCGGCGTGACCAGCTGATGGCCTACGCGCGCTCGTGCATCGACGGCGTGTACGAGATCTACACGGGCTTCGGCACCGGCGCGATCTCGATCGCGATGGTCGAGGGCAGCGCGCTCGGCGGCGGCTTCGAGGCCGCGCTCGCGCACCACTACGTGCTCGCGCAGAAGGGTGTGAAGCTCGGGTTTCCCGAGATCGCGTTCAACCTGTTCCCGGGCATGGGCGGCTATTCGCTCGTCGCGCGCAAGGCGAACCGCGGCCTCGCGGAATCGCTGATCGCGACCGGCGAGGCGCATGCGGCCGAGTGGTACGAGGATCGCGGGCTGATCGACCAGACGTTCGACGCCGGCGACGCGTATCTCGCGACGCGCACCTTCATCGACGTGACGAAACCGAAGCTGAACGGCGTGCGCGCGATGCTGCGCGCCCGCGAGCGCGTGTTCCAGCTGTCGCGCTCGGAGCTGATGGACATCACGGAAGCGTGGGTGCATGCGGCGTTCACGATCGAGCCGAAGGACCTCGCGTACATGGAACGCCTGGTGATGCTGCAGAACCGCCGCGTGTCGAAGCTGCGCACGGTGTAATGGAACCGGCGCCGCCGGTACGCGGCGGCGCCTGGGCGGGCACGAGGCTCAGGCGATCAGCCTGAGCTTCCGCGTCTCCGCGAGCCACGCCTCGAACGCCTGCGCCGGCATCGGCCGCGCATAGTAGTAGCCCTGCGCGTGATCGACGTCGAGCTGCTTGAGGAAATCGGCTTCCGCATGCGTTTCGACGCCTTCGGCGATCACCGCGAAATTCAGCGCCTTCGCGAGCGACACGACCGAGCGCACCAGTGCCTGCGAGCGCGGGTTGCGGTCGATGCCCGTGATGAAGGTGCGGTCGAGCTTGATCGCATCGAGCGGCAGGCGCGACAGCTGCGACAGCGACGAATAGCCGGTGCCGAAATCGTCGAGATGGATCTCCGCGCCGAGCTGGCGGAACTGCCGCATCAGCCCGATCGCGGAATCCTCGTCCTCGATGAAGCAGCTTTCGGTCAGCTCGATGTCGAGCAGGCCGGGCTTCAGCCCCGCGCCGTCAAGAATCGACGCGAACTGGTGCACGATGTTCATGTCCTGCAACTGCCGCGCGGACACGTTCACCGCGATCCGGATGCCGAGCCCCTTCGCCTTCCATGCGGCGGCCTGTGCGGCCGCGGTGCGCATCACCCAGCGCCCGAGCGGCGCGATCAGCCCCGACTCCTCCGCGAAACGAATGAACTCGATCGGCGCGACGAGCCCGCGATCGGGCGACTGCCAGCGGATCAGCGCCTCGACGCCGTGCACGTCGCCCGTCGCGATATCGACGACCGGCTGGTAATGCAGCACGAACTGCTCTTCCTCGAGCGCCTTGCGCAGGTTCGTGTCGAGCCACATGTACTTCGCGACCTTCTGGTTCATCTCCAGCGAGAACACGCGGTACGTGTGCTTGCCTTCCTCCTTCGCGACGTACATCGCGGTGTCGGCGCTGCGGATCAGCGTCTCGAGCGAATCGCCATGCTGCGGATGCATCGCGATGCCGATCGAGCAGCTCGTGTAGACCTCCATCAGCCCGAGGTGGATCGGCGTGCGCAGCCGTTCGAGGATGATCTGCGCGGTCGCCTCGAGCAGCGGCCGCGTGCCGTGCTCGAACAGCACGAGGAACTCGTCGCCGCCGAGCCGGGCGAGCGTCGCGCCGGACGGCAGGCAGCCGCTGATGATCGACGACACGTCCTGCAGCAGGCGGTCGCCGGTGATGTGACCGTAGTGATCGTTGACGCGCTTGAAGTTGTCGAGGTCAAGGAACAGGATCCCGACCTGGCCGCGCGTGTCGGGGCTCTCCGCGTCGATCGCCGCACGGATCCGCTCGCTGATCGCATGGCGGTTCGGCAGCCCGGTGAGCACGTCGGTGTTCGCCAGCTCGGTGAGCCGCTGCTGCGCGTTGCGCTCCTCGGTGATGTCGATGCCCGAGCAGATCAGGAACTGCTCGTCGATGCCGCTGCCGCTCTGCACGAACTTGTTGCGGAACTGGAACAGGCGCGGCCCGTTGACCGTGTTGATGTAGCGCTCGACCGCGTACGACTGGTTGCTCGCGAAAAAGCCGGTGATGTTGGTGCGCGACTGCGCGCCCTGCTCGGGGCTCATGAACAGCTCGAACGCGCTGCGGCCGATCACGTCGACCTCGCGCTTGCCCGTCACTTCCTCGCACAGCCGGTTGAAGCGCTGCACCATCCCGTTGCGATCGAGGATCACGACGAGCGAATTGACTTCGGACACGACCTGCTCGGCGAAGGCGAGCCCGTGCGACAGATCGTCGGCGACGGATGCGGTATCGGAATAGGCGGACGCCGTGCCGGCCCAGTCGGTCGTGTTGACCTTCCTGCCGACCAGATGGAGGCTGACCGGATTGCCGAACAGCGCGATGTCGAGCACGAGATGCGACGTGACGCCGGTCAGCGCACGCACGCGCGCGGCCTGCTCGACCGTCAGCGCAACCGCCACGTTGGTCAGGCCGCGCACGGCGGCCAGCTCGAGCGCGTTGCTGTCGCTGCCGAGACGCCAGCAGGGGCTGCGCGTACCGACATGCGCCTCGAGCACCGCGCTATCGTTTTCGTCATCCATGGACACGCCCCGATCCAGAAAAAAACGCACAGTGTAGACGGAGGCGAGCGGGCCGACCGCCCTGCCCGGGCCGCGCCGAGCGCGTTCCGGCAGGTCAGCCGTGATTGCCGTGACAGCGGGCCTCGTCCCGTACTTGTTTCCAGCTACTGCGACCGGCGTTCGCGCGTGACGCGCGCAGGTTTTGCCAAACGAATGATGAGAGCCATCTTATCAAATGACGATGAGGATTGGCACTCACATTTAGAGCAGAGTGTCAAGGAATCGGGACTCGATTGGCAAGCCGGATTTTTCATGATTTGCGGCCGGCGAAAGACCCGGTGCGGCACGGCGAAACGGCGTGGCGGAATCGGCTGAATGCCTTGCTGGTCATGGGTTTGCGGTCGACGCGGAGCGATCGCGGCATGGCACTGGCGGCACCGCTCAGACAGGGTCGGATCGCATGCCGGCGCACCGGATTTCGGCCATTTTTGATTCCGTTTGTGCGTGAATTCGTTGTTTTATTCCACAGTCCGTTGCAATGATTTCAGCCCGGCGCGGCCGCCCGCGCCGGGTCGCACGAATCAGCCCGCCGCGCCGTACCCGCCGCCGCCCGGCGTTTCGACCACGAATACGTCGCCCGGCGCCATCTGCGCGCGGCCGATATGGTCGAGCGCCTCGACCGTGCCGTCCGCCCGCTCGATCGTGTTGCGGCCGAGCGCGCCGGCTTCGCCGCCCGCCGCACCGAACGGCGCGTGGATCCGGTTGTTCGACAGGATCGACGCGGTCATCGGCTCGAGGAAGCGGATCCGCCGCACCGCGCCGTCGCCGCCGCGCCAGCGGCCGCCGCCGCCCGACCCGGCGCGGATCCGGTGCGAGTCGAGCCGCACCGGGTAGCGCCATTCGAGCACCTCCGGATCGGTCAGCCGCGAGTTCGTCATGTGCGTCTGCACCGCGCCGACGCCCGCGAAACCGTTGCCTGCGCCGCTGCCGCCCGCGATCGTCTCGTAGTACTGGTAGCGATCGTTGCCGAATGTGAAGTTATTCATCGTTCCCTGGCTCGACGCGACGCAGCCGAGTGCGCCGTACAGCGCGTTGGTGATCGCCGACGACGTCTCGACGTTACCCGACACGACGGCCGCCGGATACTCGGGGTTCAGCATCGAGCGGGCCGGCACGATCACCGTCAGCGGCTTCAGGCAGCCGGCGTTCAACGGGATGTCGTCGCCGACCAACGTGCGGAACACGTACAGCACGGCGGCCATGCAGACGGCCTTCGGCGCGTTGAAGTTGTTGTCGAGCTGCGCGGACGTGCCGGTGAAATCGATCTCGGCGCGCCGCGCCGCGCGGTCGACGCGGATCGCGACGCGAATCTCCGCGCCGTTGTCGAGCGGATAGCGGTACGCGCCGTCCTGCAACGCGCCGATCACGCGCCGCACCGCTTCTTCCGCGTTGTCCTGCACGTGCCCCATGAACGCGAGCACGACGTCGCGGCCGAACTGCGCGACCATCCGGCGCAATTCGTCGACGCCCTTCTGGTTCGCGGCGATCTGCGCACGCAGGTCGGCCATGTTCTGCTCGACGTTGCGCGCCGGGTAACGACCCGATGCGAGCAGCGCGCGCGTGTCCGCATCGCGCAGCACGCCGGCCGACACGAGCTGCCAGTTGTCGATCAGCACGCCCTCCTCGTCGATGTGCGTCGAATCGGGCGGCATCGAGCCGGGCGTCGTGCCGCCGATGTCCGCGTGGTGGCCGCGCGAGCCGACGTAGAACAGCGGCGCGTCCGAGCCGTCGGCGAATACCGGCGTGATGACCGTCACGTCCGGCAGGTGCGTGCCGCCGTGATACGGGTCGTTCAGCATGTAGACGTCGCCGTCGCGCATCCGGCCGCGGTTGCGCTCGATCACCGTGCGGATGCTCTCGCCCATCGAGCCGAGGTGCACGGGCATGTGCGGCGCGTTCGCGATCAGGTTGCCGTCGCCGTCGAAGATCGCGCACGAGAAGTCGAGCCGCTCCTTGATGTTGACCGAGTACGCGGTGTTCTGCAGCCGCAGCCCCATCTGCTCGGCGATCGACATGAACAGGTTGTTGAAGATCTCGAGCCGCACCGGATCGGCGTCGGTGCCGAGCGAGCGGCGCGTCGGCAGCGGCGTCGTGCGCGTCAGCACGAGGTTGCCCTGCGTGGTCATCTCGGCGCGCCAGCCGGGTTCGACGACGGTCGTGCCGTTCTGCTCCGCGACGATCGCCGGGCCGTCGATCGCGTCGCCGGCCAGCAGCGTGTCGCGCACGTAGAGCGCCGCGTCGTGCCACTGGCCACCGGAATGGAAGCGCACCGCGGAATCGGCGCGCGGCGCGGTGCCGTCGCCCGCCCCGCGCGGCGCGAGCGGCGCGATGTCGACCGGCGCGTCCGAGCGGCCGATCGCCTCGACCGACGCCAGTTCGGCGACGAGCGGCGTGCCGGGCATCAGGAACGCGTAGCGCTGCCGGTACGCGGCCTCGAACGCCTGCTGCATCGCGTCGACGCTGCCGGCCGGCACGTCGAGCGCCGAATCGGTGCCCTGGTAGCGCAGGTGCACGCGCCGCTCGGTCGCGATCCGCTCCGGCGCGACGCCCTGTTCGAGCAGCGCGCCGACGGCCTCGTCGGCCAGCCGGTCGAGCGCCGCGTTCAACGCGGGCAGCGATGCGTCGGACAGCACGGCCTCGACCGCGCGCTCGCGCATCGCGGTCTGGTCGGCCAGGCCCATCCCGTACGCGGACAGCACGCCCGCGAGCGGATGCGCGAACACCTGCGTCATCCCGAGCGCGTCGGCCACGCCGCACGCGTGCTGGCCGCCCGCGCCGCCGAACGTCGTCAGCACGTAGCGCGACACGTCGTGGCCGCGCTGCACCGAGATCTTCTTGATCGCGTTCGCCATGCTGCCGATCGCGATCTCCAGGAAGCCTTCGGCCAGCGCCTCGGGCGTCTCGCGCCGCCCCGTCGCCGCATGGATCTCGTCGGCAAGCGCCGCGAATTTCGCGACCACGCCGTCGCGGTCGAGCGGTTCGTCCGCGTGCGGGCCGAACACGCGCGGGAAGTAATCGGGCTGGATCTTGCCGAGCATCACGTTGCAGTCGGTGACCGTCAGCGGGCCGCCGCGCCGGTACGCGGCCGGCCCCGGGTTCGCGCCTGCCGATTCGGGCCCGACGCGCAGCCGTGCGCCGTCGAAGCCGAGCACCGACCCGCCGCCGGCCGCGACCGTATGGATGCTCATCATCGGCGCGCGCATCCGCACGCCGGCCACCTGCGTCTCGAACTCGCGCTCGAACTCGCCGTTGTAGTGCGACACGTCGGTCGACGTGCCGCCCATGTCGAAGCCGATCACCTGGCCGAAGCCGGCCGCGCGCGCCGCGCGCACCATCCCGACGATGCCGCCGGCCGGCCCCGACAGGATCGCGTCCTTGCCCTGGAACGCGTCGGCGCGCGTCAGGCCGCCGCTGCTCTGCATGAACTGCAGGTTCACGCCCGGCATCTCGTGCGCGACCTGCTCGACGTAGCGGCGCAGGATCGGCGACAGGTACGCGTCGACGACGGTCGTGTCGCCGCGCGACACCATCTTCATCAGCGGCGACACCTCGTGCGACACCGACACCTGCGTGAAGCCGATGCGGCGCGCCAGCTCGGCCAGCGCGCGCTCGTGCGCGGTGTAGCGGTAGCCGTGGATCAGCACGATCGCGAGCGCCCGCACGCCGCTGTCGAACACGCGGCGCAGCGACGCTTCGGCACCCTGAACGTCGAGCGGCACGACGACGTCGCCACGCGCGCCGACGCGCTCGTCGATCTCGACGACGGTCTCGTACAGCGCGTCCGGCAGCACGATGTCGAGATCGAACAGGCGCGGCCGGTTCTGGTACGCGATGCGCAGCACGTCGCGAAAGCCCTGCGTCGTCGCGAGCGCGGTGCGTTCGCCCTTGCGTTCGAGCAGCGCGTTGGTCGCGACCGTCGTGCCCATCTTCACCATGTCGACGCGCGCGGGCGTGATCGGCTCGCCGGCCGCGAGGCCGAGCAGGTGGCGGATGCCGGCCACGGCCGCGTCGCGGTACTGCTCGGGGTTCTCCGACAGCAGCTTGTGCGTGACGAGCGTGCCGTCGGGCCGGCGCGCGACGATGTCGGTGAAGGTGCCGCCGCGGTCGATCCAGAATTGCCAGCGCGCGGCGTCGGAGGGAACGGAGGAAAGGTGTCGGTCAGTCATGATGTCGGGTCGAGGCGTCGTTGAATCGAGGGACGAGCGCCGCCGCACGGCGCGCGTCGCACGCCGTGTCACGGTCTCGATGAAAGGGGAAGCAGGACGAAGGGCGGGCCGCCCGGCCGCTTACGCGGCGTCGAGTTCGCGGCCGCGGGTCTCGGGCAGCGTCAGCGCGGCGACGATCACCACGCCGTACGCGGCGACCGCGAAGATGCCGATGCTCGTGCCGAGCCCGTACTGCTTCGACAGCGCACCGATCAGGAACGGGAACAGCGCACCGATCGCGCGGCCCACGTTGTAGCAGAAGCCCTGGCCGGAACCGCGCACGCGGGTCGGGAACAGTTCGGTGAGGAACGCGCCCATCCCCGAGAAGATGCCCGATGCGAAGAAGCCGAGCGGGAAGCCGAGCCACAGCATCGACGCGTTGGTCAGGTTCAGCGACGTGTACGCGAATGCGATCACCATCGAGCCGACCGCGAACAGGATGAAGTTCGGCTTGCGGCCGAGGCGGTCGGTCAGGTACGCGCTCGTCAGGTAGCCGACCCACGAACCGAAGATGATCATCGCGAGATAGCCGCCGGTGCCCATCACCGTGAGGTGACGCTCGGTCTTCAGGAAGGTCGGCAGCCACGTCGTGATCGCGTAGTAGCCGCCCTGCGCGCCGGTCGTCAGCAGCGCCGCGCGCAGCGTCGTCGTGATCAGCTTCGGCGCGAAGATCTCGGTCAGGCGCGGCGCGTCGGCCACCTGTGCCTGCGCGGCCTTCTCCTTCTCGTAGACGTCCGGCTCCTTCACGTAGCGGCGGATCGCGACGACCAGCAGCGCGGGCGCGAGCCCGACGAGGAACAGCGCGCGCCACGCCTGCTCGGCCGGCAGCACCGAGAACAGCAGCGCATACAGCAGCGCGCACAGCCCCCAGCCGATCGCCCAGCCCGACTGCACGAGCCCGACGGCCTTGCCGCGGTCGCGCGCGCGGATCACTTCGCCGATCAGCACCGCGCCGGCCGTCCATTCACCGCCGAAGCCGAAGCCCATCAGCGCACGCGCCGCGAGCAGCTGGTGGTAGTTCTGCGCGAGCCCGCACAGCGCGGTGAACACCGCGAACCACAGCACCGTGAGCTGCAGCGTGCGCACGCGTCCGATCCGGTCGGACAGGATGCCGGCGATCCAGCCGCCCGCCGCCGACGCGAGCAGCGTGACCGTGCCGATGAAGCCGGCGTCCGCGAGCGAGATGCCCCACGTCGCGACGAGCGTCGGAATCACGAACGACAGCATCTGCGTATCCATCCCGTCGAGCATGTAGCCGACCTTGCAGCTCCAGAATGCGCGGCGCTCGCGCGACTGTGCGTCCGCGTACCACGAGAACAGGCCGCTGCGCGCTCGGCTCGCGGGCTCCGCGGCGGGTGCCGCGAGGGTCTTGCTTTCCATGGTGGTGCTCCTGTCGTTATGCGCGTTCGAATGGCGATCGGGCGTGCGGGGTATCGGGCTTGGGCCGTCCATCGGCCCCTGAATTCAGAAAACGGCCAGCGATGCGTTCGTGATGTCGGTCATCAACATGTGGCCGGGCGTATGCGCGATCGCGATCGGCAGCTTCGCGTCCATCAGCGCGGTTTGCGGCGTCACGCCGCATGCCCAGAACACCGGCAGTTCGTCGTCGCGGATCGTCACCGCGTCGCCGAATTCGGGGGCGTCCAGATCGGCGATGCCGAGCGCACGCGGGTGGCCGATATGGATCGGCGCGCCGTGCACGCCCGGGAACCGGCTCGTGATCTGCACCGCGCGGATCGCGTCGGCGCCGCGCATCGGCCGCATCGACACGACCAGCTGGCCGCCGAAGATGCCCGCGCGGCGGTTCGCGATCGACGTGCGGTACATCGGCACGTTGCGCCCCTCCTCGACGTGGCGCAGGCCGATGCCCTCGCGGGCGAGCATGTCCTCGAACGAGAACGAGCAGCCGATCGCGAACACGACGAAATCGTCGCGCCACAGCGCTTCCAGCGACTCGACGCGCTCGGTCAGGCGGCCGTCGCGGTAGACGTTGTAGCTCGGCACGTCGGTGCGGATGTCGAGATCCTCGCCGAGCGCGTCGATCCGGAACGCGCCCGGTTCGCCGACGCCGAGCAGCGGGCAGGCTTTCGGATTCGCCTGACAAAAGCGCAGGAAATCGTGCGCGTACGCGTCGGGCAGGATCGCGAGGTTCGCTTGCGCGAACGGGCCGCAATGGCCGGCGGTCGGGCCGCGGAATGCGCCGCTGCGCACGGACTGGCGGAATTCGGAAGGCGTCATGAGGTTCTGTCGCGGATCGGGTTGTCGTCGGGATGACGGTGATGTGTCATCGGTTACGGCGAAGAATAGAAAGGAAAAAAATTGACCGCCAACGAGTTTTTTTGCACTTCTTGTATAGAATTTCTTAACGCCCCCTCGGGTTTCCCCCGGTCCCGTTCACTTTTCCTCAGCGGCAAGCTGCGCATCGCCCCTTCGCCCGATCCGCCATGAACACGCGTTTTCTCGAAACCTTCGTCACGCTCGCGAAGCTGCGCAACTTCCGCACGACGGCGGCCGCGCTGCATGCGACGCCGGCCGCGATCTCGCAGCGCCTGAAGGCGCTCGAGGACGAACTGCAGACGGTACTCGTCGATCGCGACAGTCGCGAATTCCGGCTCACGCCGAACGGCGAGTACCTGCTCGGCTATGCGAAGGCCGTGGTCGAGGCCACGCAGGAACTGCAGGCGGCCGCTGCGGGCGAGAGCGCGCTGCGCGGCAAGCTGCGGCTCGGCGTGATCGAGACCGTCGTGCACAGCTGGCTGCCGCACTACATGCGGCGGCTCGCGGCCGACTACCCGCAGCTGGAGATCGACCTGACCGTCGACGTGAGCGTCGTGCTGCAGCGCCGGCTGATGGCCGGCGAGCTCGACCTGATCATCCGTGTGGAGGGCAGCGACGAGGCGTCGGTCGTGTGCGACGCGCTCGCGAACTACCCGGTGCGCTGGATCGCCCGCGCGGGGCTGCTGCCGAACACGCGCACGGGCCTCGCGCGGCAGGTGCTGCGCCAGCCGATCCTCACGTACGGGCGCGGCACCGCGCCCCATCGCGCGCTGGAGGACATCGTGCGCACGCTCGCGCATGCGCACGGCGTGCCGCTGTCGGACACGCGCATCACCGGCTCGCCGTCGATCTCGGTGATCGTGCAGCTGGTGCGCGACGGTTTCGGCGTTGCCGCGATTCCGGTGCTGTTCGTCGACGCGCTGATCGAGAGCGGCGAAGTGGTCGAGCTGCCGCTGCAGCCGTCGCCGCCGTCGATCGTCGTGTCGATGTCGCGGCGCGCGGACGCACCGCGATTCGTGCACGGCGCGTCGATCGCCGCGCGGGCCGCGTGTCACGAGTACTGCGAGAAGAGCAAGCGGTTGCTGGTCGAAGCGCTGTGACGTTGCAGCGGCCGATGACGCGCGTTCGACATCGCCGCGGGAATCGCCCACAATCGCCTTCGGCGCGTCCGCACCATCGCGCCCTCCATCGAGAATGACGGCACGGCCGGCCGGCATTCATCGCTTCGCATGCTCCTGCACGACCAGAGGGCAACATGCCGATCAGCTCCGCCTCCACCCGCCTGAATCTCGCGCGCGCCGTGATCGTCGCGCTGTACGTCGCGTCGCTGCTGCTGCCCGTCGCGGCCGAACCGCCGAATGCCGCGGGCGCGGTGAGCTGGTGGCACGGGTACACGGTGCTCGCGCTCGGCGGGCTCGCGATCCTCGACCTGCAGTTCGCGTGGCTCGGCAATCCGCTGCTGATCGCCGCGCTGATCAGGCCGAACCGCACCGTGTCCGCGCTGCTCGCCGTGGTCGTGGTATTTGCGATCGGGTGGCACACGATCCCGACCGACGCGAACTACGAAAAGATCACCACGTTCGGCGCCGGATACTACCTGTGGATCGTGGCGATGGCGGGCGGCGCCGCGTTGCCGTGGATCGACGGGCGCCAGCGGAAGGACGGTGCGGCGGCCGTGGCGGCCGTCGCCGCCGCGCCGTCACCGGCCCGCCCGCCCGGCCGGAAAACGGGCTGGACCGTCACGGCGGCCGGCACGCGCATCGAAGCGACCGACCAGACCGGTGCAACGCGCGGGATCGCGCTGTCCGACCTCGGTGCGGTCGTGATCGAAACCAACGACCAGGGCCCGTTCGTGTCGGACGTCTGGTGGCTCCTGTTCGATACGCGCAAGCAGTTCGCGTGCGGATTTCCGCAGGATGCCGAAGGCGCGAAGGCGGCGGTCGACCGGCTGCTCGACCTGCCCGGCATCGATCACCGCAAGGTCGTCGACGCGCAGACGTCGATCCAGAACGCGACGTTCCCGATCTGGGAACGCACGGCGGGCGACCCGGCCACGCCGGGTGAAACCGGAGCGACCGCCTGAGCGGCGACGCTTACGCCGGTTGCCCCGCGTGCGGCTGCGTCAGCTTGCCGTCACCGTACTCGCGGAGCACCTTCGAAATCACGACGCGATAGCCGTCGAGCCAGCGAGCCTGCTTCGCTTTGGCTTCGAGGTGCGCGGGATGCTGCATCAACTGCTGCAGCGCCGCCTCCGATTCCCAGTAGTAGACGTTCTGGATCAACCCCGCTTCGGCGTTCTCCCACGTTTCCTCGCCGACATAGCCGGGCGTCGCGCGTGCCATGTCGGCGATCTGCCGGTCGAGCCGGTGGAATTCGTCGTCGTATCGCCCGGCACGGAAAATGAAGGTCGACGCGTACATGCACGCTCCATCGAGAACGGTTGAAAGAGCGCCAAGTGTACGGCACGCACGGCGTGCCGCGATCGTCATGCGGCGCTTACGCGGCGAGCGGGCCGGCGGTGAGCCGGTCGTCGAGCCATGCATCGATGCGCGGCGCGTCGTCACGCGTTCCGACAGCAGGCGAAGGCATCGCGGCCAGCGCGTGTCGTGCGCGTTCAAGCGCCTGCGCGAAACCGCGCAACTCCTGCGTCGCGGGCCGGTCGTCGGCACGCCGGCGGACGAGCGCCGCTTCGATGTTGGCACCGATCAATGCAAGCTGCGCGTCGATGAAGTCGGTGCACAGCGCGCGGCAATGCGCGGAAACCGCTGCGACGGCCAGCAGCACGGGCACGATCGACACGGTCAGGTAGCCGCCCGGCGCGAGCCGCGACAGCGCATGACGCACGTCCTGCCCGCCATCGCTCAACGCGGCGAACACGGCATCGCGCCATACCGCGCGCTCGAACGCGAGCGCATCGCGATGTGCGTCGAGCGCCGCGCGATCCGCGACCTGCCCGGCCATCACCAGCGGAATCGGGAATGCAGCGTCGACGGATGCCTGCGCGGCGCCCGCCTCGACGATGCAGTTCGCGCCCAGCCATGCCGCGTCGTCCCGCCGCGCGGCGAGCACGCGCGACTGCAACCGGTCCGGCAGCATCGGATCGAGCGGCACCGCGCTGCAGATCGACGGCTTGCTCGCCTGCACGCTGCAACGACCGTCGTCGGCCAGCGCCGCGCAACGGCCGAGCGACGGATAGTCGTAGCCCTGCAGCGTGACCGCGATCCATTCGCCGTTCACGCCGCCGATACGATGGAACAGCCGGTCGGCCAGCGCATCGGACGCCGCGACATCATCCGCATCGAGCACGTGCTCGCGCCCGCCCGCACGCCAGCGCTCGCCGATCCGCCGCTTCGGCACGCGACGGATCGTCAGCGCGCCGACGAAGCGATGACGATGCCGGAGCAGTTCGCGCAACGACAGCGCCGGCGCGCTGTTGCAGCAGCGTCCGCATGCGTGGCAGGCAAGCGAATAGGTCTCTACCACGGCCGCCGCACCGAATCCTGGTAGCGCGTGAGGATGAAGCGCGCGACGTCGTCCGAGTGATACACGGCGACGAGCTGCGCGACCCACGGTTTCGCGCGATCGGCGTCGCGCACCGTCAGCACGTTCGCATACGGCGAGCGGGCGTCCTCGAGGCTGATGCTGTCGCGCGCGGGTTGCAGCCCGGCGCGGGCGGCGTCCTCGCTGTCGATCGCGACGAACGCGGCCGTATCGAGCGCCGCATACAGACGGTCGCGGCGCAGCGCGACGAGTTTCAGCCCGAGCCGGTTGCCGGTCACGTCGCGCAGCGTCGCGTGCAGGCCGGCCTGTTCGCGCAACGTCACCAGCGTGTCGTTCTGCAGCAGCACGAGCGCGCGTGCCATCCCGCGCGGATCGGCGGGCAGCGCGACCGTCGCACCCGGTCGCAGTTCGTTCAGGCTTTTCAGCTTGCGCGAATAGAACGCCATCGGCAGCGTGACGGTCGGCGCGACTTCGGTCAGCGCGTAGCGCTTGCGCGCGCGCGTCGCCGCGAGCTGCTGCGCATCCTCGAAGCTGGCCGCATCGATCCGGCCGTCGGCAAGCGCCGCGTCGATGCGCGACGCATCGTCGAATTCGACGACGTCGACACCCAGCCCGCGCGCGGCGGCAACCCGCTTCACTTCGTCCAGGATCTGCGCATGCACGCCGCGCGTGACGCCGACGCGCACCGCCGGCGCAACGGTGTCGGCTGCCGCCGCCAAACCCTGATGCGCGACGCCACACGCGGCCAGCAGCCATACGGCCACGCAGCGCACGAAACCCTTCGTCATGACGCGTCCCTCAGGATCGTGCGAAAGCCGATATGCGACGCCCCGAGATCGGCTTCCTGCTGTTCGCGCGACGACGCGCGATAACGCACGCAGTAATCGCGCGAGCACAGGAACGAGCCGCCCTTGATGACCATCGGCGTATCGTGCCGGCGCGTCGGCGGGGCGACGGCCGCCGTGTCGCCGTTCGTATGCGACTGGTGCGGGCCCGTGTACGCGTCCTTCGTCCATTCCCATGCGTTGCCGATCATGTCGTAGAGCCGGAACCCGTTCGCCGCGTAGCAGCCGACGGGCGCGAGCCCCGCATGCCCGTCCTCGGCCGTGTCGAGCACCGGAAACGCGCCCTGCCAGTAATTCGCGGCCGGCTTGCCCCGCGCGTCGCGCGGCGCCGCATCGAGCGATGCGTCGTCGCGGCCGGCCTTGCCCGCGTATTCCCATTCCGCTTCGGTCGGCAGGTCGCGGCCGAGCCAGCGCGCATACGCGAGCGCGTCGCGCTGCGTGACGAGCGTGACGGGCAGGTTGCCGCGCCCGTCCACGTCGCTGCCGGGCCCGCGTGGATGGCGCCACGACGCGCCCTTCACCCACGACCACCACGCGAGGTCGCGCGCATTCATCTCGTCGCGCGTCGGCACATGAAACACCGCCGCGCCGCCCTGCTGCTCGGCTTCGGTCACGTAACCGGTCGCCTGCACGAACGCGGCGAACTGCGCGATCGTCACGTCGGTCTGGTCGATCCAGAAGCCGCCGACGCGCGTGCGGCCGTCGCCGACCGGACGCTCGTCCGCATAGCCGCGCGTGCTGCCGAACACGAACGCGCCGCCGCGCAGGTGCACCATCCCGGCCTGCGGATCGTCGCGCCACTTCGCCGGCAGCCCCGAATAGCGTTCGCATTGGTGTTCCGAACCGAGCGGCGCAAGCGCGCGGCCGCGATTCAGGTCGTCGAACGCGCCGCCTGCCGGCGCCGCCGAATTCGCATAGCCCACCGCGAACGCGGCGGCGAACAACGTGGCGGCAAGCGCCGCGCCGGTCGTCCAGAAGCGGAACCGCATCGTGTCGTCCCCGCGATCAGTAGTAGCCGCGCGGACGCAGCGGCTCGACGCCGCCGACGTTGCTCATGTAGGTCTTCCACTGGTCGACGAGCGTGCTGATCACCGACGGGTTCTGCGCGGACACGTCGGTCGTCTCGCCGCGATCCGACGCGAGGTCGTACAGCTGCCAGTGACCGTCGAGCGGCCCGAGCGGCGGCTCGGTCCACAGCGCCTTCCAGCGGCCGTCGGCGCTGCGCAGGTACGCGCGGCCGTATGCTTCGTCGCCGAACGGCGCGGTGTGCACCTCGCCCGTCGCCGAGCCCGTGAGCACCGGCAGCAGCGACTGGCCCGTGACCGGGTACACGTAGCGGTTGTTGTAGATCACCTTGCCCTTGTTCTGGTCGACGCCCGTCAGCGTGTTGACGAGCGGCGGCGCCGGCTGCGACGGCGGCGTGACGCCCGCGATCGCGAGGAACGTCGCCGTGTTGTCGGTCACGTGCGTGAACGCGCGCAGCGTCGGCAGTTGCTGCGACTGGCCCGGCAGGCGCACGATCGTCGGCGTCGACACGCCGCCTTCGGCCGAATAGCCCTTCGTGAGCCGGTACGGCGCCGCGCTCACTTCGGCCCAGCGCAGCCCGTACTGCAGGCGCTGCGCGTTCTGCTTGCCGTTGTCGGTGCCGAGCGCCGAATAGACCGGTTCCTGCGCGTTCGCGGTGTCGGTCGCCGTCGGGTCCGCGCCGCTGTCGATCGGCCAGCCTTCCGCGCCGTTGTCCGACTGGAACATGATGAACGTGTTGTCGTATTCGCCGATGTCCTTCAGGTGCTGGATCAGCAGCCCGATGTTGTAGTCGAGGTTCTCGACCATCCCCGCGTAGATCTCCATGTAGCGCGCCTGCGCCTTGCGCTCGGCCGGCGACAGGCTCGACCACAGCTTGTCGACCTTGCCGGGGCCGTAATCGCTGTAGCCGTCCGCGGCGGAATGCACGGCACTGATGTACTTCGCGTTCGCGGTGCCGTTGTTCGCGGTCGCGGGCGACGCGGCCGTCGTTTCGGGCAGGCCGTCGAACGGCTTGAAGTCGGCGGGAATCAGGCCGAGCGCCTTCTGCCGCGCGATCCGCGCGTTGCGGATCGCGTCGTAGCCGGCGTCGTACACGCCCGCATACTTGTGCAGCCAGGGTTCGGGCACCTGCAGCGGCCAGTGCGGCGAGGTGTAGGCCGCATACGCGAAGAACGGCTTGCCGTCGCGCTGGTTCGAATCGATGTACGAGATCAGCTTCTGCGTATAGAAGTCGGTCGAATAGAACACGGCCGGGCTGCCGCCCGTACCGCCCGGCTGCCCGGGCTGGCCCGGCTGCACGTAGCGGCCGTCTTCCGTGTAGTTCGACGAGCCGGCCGGCTCGTGCGCGAAGTGGTTCGTCGCCGCGCCGCCGAGCAGCACATAGCTGCGCTCGAAGCCCCACTGGTCGGGCGTCTGCCCGCTGCCCGTCGCGCTGCCGACGATCCCCGAGCCGATGTGCCACTTGCCCGCGATATACGTGTGATAGCCGGCGTCCTTCAGCAGTTGCGCGAACGACAGCGCGCGGTCGTTCAGGTAGCCCTCGTAGCCGGGCAAGCCGCGCCGCTCGTCGGTCGGCACACCCATCGTGCCTTCGCCGACGAGATGGTGATCGGTGCCGGACACCAGCATCGCGCGCGTGATTGCGCAGACGGTGCCCGTGTGGTGATTCGACAGGATGCGGCCCGATGCGACGAGCGCGTCGAGGTTCGGCGTGTTGATCTCGCCGCCGAATGCATGGATGTCGGAATAGCCGAGGTCGTCGGCCATGATGTACAGGATGTTCGGGCGTTTCGCGGCCTGCGGCGGCGTCGTGTTGGCCTGCGGCGGCGGCGAATTGCTGTCGACGCCGCCGCACGAGGCGAGCGACACCGCGCCGGCAATCGCGGCACAGACGACACGGAAACGGAAAGCATGCAACGGCGACGCGGACTTTTTCATTATTGTTGACGCTCGATCTACGGGATCGGCGATCTTAGCCGCGCGCGCGCGGCGGCCAAAGTCGGATTCGTCACATGCTAACGGGATGCAGGAATATGCGACGCGCGCCGCCCGGCACGTATCGCGCCGCCCTGCTTCAGCTGCGCCCGCCGAGGCTGCCGCCGCCGTCCACCGACAGCACCTGCCCCGTGACGAAGCCGGCTTCGTCGGACAGGAAGAATGCGACCGCCGCCGCGACGTCGTCGGCCGTGCCGAGCCGGCGGGCGGGAATCGTCGCGAGCACCTTGCGCTCGCCTTCGCTGCCGACCGGCCGCGTCTGGCGGAACAGTTCGGTCTCGATCGGGCCCGGCGCCACGGCGTTGACGGTCACGCCATGCTCGGCCAGTTCCAGCGCCCAGGTGCGCGTGCAGCCGACCAGCGCATTCTTCGCAGCGGAATACGCGGTGCGATCGAGGCTGCCGAAAATCGCGCGGCTGCAGATGTTGACGATGCGCCCGTAGCCGCGCGCCTTCATCGCGTCGGCAAAGTGCTGCGTGACCTGGATCGCCGCCCGGACGTGCGGGGCCGCTACGAAGCGTGGGCGCCGCGCTGCGGCACGCGCTCGCCATCGGCGTCATCGGACGCCAGCATGCCCGGAATCTCGTCCATCAGCGCGTCGACGACCACCCGCACCTTCGACGGCACGTGGCGCGATGCCGGCCGCACCGCGTACACCTCGGCACCCGACACGCTGTCGCTGTCCATCACGAGCGCGAGACGGCCGTCACGGACATACGGCGCCATCAGCCAGCACGGCAACCACGCGAGGCCCGCCCCGGCGGCGGCGGCATCGGCGATCGCCAGCAGGTCGTCCAACCTCAGGCGGCCGGCCGGACGATGATCGTGCACGGCGCCGTCCGCGCCGATGACCCGCCACGGCGTCGGCTGCCCGCCGCGCGAATACGCGATGCCGACGTGCGACGCCAGTTCGTCGAGCCCCGACGGCCGCCCGTGCCGGCCGAGATACGCGGGCGATGCGCAAATGCCCATGCGCTGCACGCCCAGCTTCCGCCCGACGAGCGCGCTCGTGTCGGCCAGCGCGCCGATGCGCACCGCGATGTCGAAACCGTCGTTCACGAGGTCGGCCACGCGATCGCTGAACGACATGTCGATTTCGAGCCGCGCATGACGCTCGACGAGGCGCCGCACGACGGGCGCCACGCATTGCCGGCCGAACAGCACGGGCACGCTGATCCGCACGCGCCCGGCCGGCTCGCGGCGGCCCGCGTCGAGCGCGGCTTCCGTCTCGCCGAGTTCGGCCAGCAGCCGCCGGCACTGCTCGTAATAGACGAGCCCTTCGTCGGTCAACCCGATCTGGCGGGTCGTGCGCTGCAGGAGCCGCGCGCCGAGACGCTGCTCGAGCCGCGCGACGATCTTCGCCACGGCCGAGCGCGTCATGCCCAGGCGCAGCGCCGCCGCCGCGAAGCTGCCCGACTCCACGACGTCGACGAATTCGGCAACGCCCCTCAACCGCTCATCCATGCAAGTCCGCTCCGGTGGAATGGCTGATTTGTGTCCGCACTGGCGACAATCATTGGCCAAATTCTCGCCAATGCGTCCCCCGGCGCAACACTATGATAGTCCGGACTATCTCTGAACAGGAGCGAACATGCATGCATGGCAAATCAAACCGGGCGACGGCATTGCCGGGCTCCGGCGCATCGACGCGACGCAGCGCCCGGTCGGGCCGACCGACGTCGTCGTGAAGATCCACTCGGCCTCGCTGAACTATCGCGACCTGATGTTCGCGCGCGGCGACTACCTCGGCATCGGCACGGAAGCACTGATCCCGGTCGCGGACGGCGCCGGCGAAGTCGTCGAAATCGGCCGCGACGTCACGCGGTTCAAGCCGGGCGATCGCGTGATCAACACGTATTTCCCGCGCTGGATCGACGGGCCGGTCACGCCGCAGAAAGTCTCCGGATCGGCCGGTTCCCATTTCGACGGCGTGCTCGCCGAACGTTTCGTGTCCGACGAAGCCGCGCTGGTCGCCATCCCGCCTCATCTCGACTACGACGAAGCCGCGACGCTGTCGTGCGCGGGCATCACCGCGTGGAACGCCTTGTTCGTCGACGGCGGACTGGCGCCGGGCGCGACCGTCGCGCTGCTCGGCACGGGCGGCGTGTCGATCATCGCGCTGCAGCTCGCGCATGCGGCCGGGCTGCGCACGATCGTGACCTCGTCGAGCGACGCGAAACTCGAACGCGCCCGCGCACTCGGTGCGGACGCAACGATCAACTATCGCGCCACGCCCGAGTGGCAACACGAGGTGCTGCGGCTCACCGACGGCGCGGGCGCGGATCTGGTCGTCGAAGTCGGCGGCCGCGATACGCTGCCGCGCTCGGTGGCGGCGGCGAAGATGGGCGGCATCGTGTCGGTGATCGGCGGCCTCAGCAGCTTCGGCGGGCCCGAACTCGGGCTGCTGTCGCTGATCGGCGGCGTCCGGCGACTGCACGGGTTCATGGTCGGCAGCCGCGCGATGCTCGACGACGTCGTGCGGCTCGTCGATGCGAAGCGCATCAAGCCGGTGGTCGATCGCGTGTTCGGCTTCGACGAAGCGCCGCAGGCGTATGCGTACCTGCAGTCGGGGCAGCATTTCGGGAAAGTCGTGATCCGCGTCGCGTCGTAAGCAACGCAGGCGGCGGGCGGCCGCCTGCGTTCCCGCCGGTTCCGTCAGAACTTGTGACGGATCCCCGCATGCACCATCAACTGTTTTCCGTTCGACGACAGATCGGCCGCGCCGGGGATATACGCATGATCCAGCGACGAACCGGTCGCATCGCCGGCAACCCGCTGGTACGCGCCCGTCAGGTACACGTCCGTGCGTTTCGACAGGCTGTAGTCGGCCATCAGCCCGAACGAATGGATTTTCGGTTTCGCGGTGCCGGTGGTCGCGTCGTAGCGGACCGTCGTGTACACGTATTGCGCGCCGACGAACAACGCCGGCGTGAACTGGTACTTGCCGTTGATCTCGAAGTTCTGATACTTGATCGACGTCACCGTGCCGCCCGCGAGCGGCCCGGTCGACGGCTCGATCGTCTCGTCGCCGAACAGGTAGCCGACGTTCGCGGTCGGTCGAGTGACGTTGCTGTTCGTGTACGCGAATCCGATCGTCGCGGGCCCTGCCGTGTAGTTGACGCCCGCGCCGAAGATCCGCAGCCGCGCCGACACGAAGTTCGCATCCGCGCCGACCGCCCCGGAGCCCGCGATCGCGCCACCCGACGTCGCACCCGGGTTGTCCGCGTTCAGGAAGGCCGCGCCGACGAGCAACCCGCCCTGCTCGTACTGCGCGCCGACGCTCCACTGCCTGTTGTTCGCGAAGCCCGGGTCGTTGCTGAAGCTGTACGTGCCGCCGAACGAGAAGCCGGAGAAGTCCGGGCTCGCATACTTCACGGTGTTGTTCGTGCGGAACGTGTTGCCGGTGTTGTCGTTGTCGAGCGGATGCGAGAACGGATAAACGCCCCAACTGCCGTTCGCGGTCGTCGGCGCGAGATAGTCGACGACCGAGTCGTACTGCCGGCCGAGCGTCAGCGTGCCGAAACGCGTGCTGCCGAGCCCGACGTAGGCCTGGCGCCCGAACAGGCGGCCGCCCTGCGCCAGCGTGCCGCTGTTCACGTTGAAGCCGTTCTCGATCTGGAACAGCGCGCTGTAGCCGCCGCCCAGATCCTCCGTCCCCTTCATCCCCCAGCGGCTGCCCTGCGCGAAGCCGCTCGCCATCTGCCACGCGCCATGGCCGCCGACGTTGTTCGTATAGTCGATGCCTGCATCGACGAGGCCATACAGCGTCACGCTGCCTTGCGCAAATGCGGGCGCCGCGCACAGCGCCGGCAGCGCGACAACAATCGATCTCCAGTTCATTCGCCATCCTTATTGATATTTTTAGAATGCGTCCTTTCGGTACGCCGCTGCTTACTTCGCGCCGTGGATGTCGAAGTCGAAATACTTCCGGTTGATCTTCCCGTACGTGCCATTCGCGAGAATCGTCGCGAGTGCGCGATTGAACGCGTCGCGCAGGTCGTTGTCCTGCTTGCGCAATCCGAGGCCGTCGCCCTGCCCGAAGTACTTCACGTCGTCGATCGGCGCGCCGGCGAACATGAAATCCTTGCCCTGCGGCTTTTTCAGAAACCCGTCGCTGGCCGCGATCGACGCCTGGAACGCCGCGTCAAGCCGCCCGGTTACCAGATCGGCATACACCTGGTCCTGGTTCGGGTACGACACGATCTGCACGCCCGCGGGCTGCCAGTTCGCGGCCGCATAGTCGGCCTGCGCGGAACCCTGCTCGACGCCGACGCGCTTGCCCTTCAGCGATTCGGCCGTCGGCAGCAGCGGCGAGCCCTTGCGCGCGATCAGCCGCGCCGGCGCGTTCGAGATGCGGTTCGTGAACGCGATCTGCTGCATCCGCTTCGGCGTGATCGTCATCGACGACGCGATCACGTCGAACTTGCGCGCGAGCAGCCCCGGAATCATCCCGTCGAAGCTCGACTCGACCCACACGCAGCGCGCATGCAGTTCCGCGCACAACGCGTTCGTGATGTCGATCCCGAAGCCGGTCAGCGTGCCGTCCGGCAGCTTGTATTCGAGCGGCGGGTAGGTCGGATCGACCGCGAGCCGAATCTCCCTGCCCGTCCAGTCGCCGGCATGCGCCGCGCCTGCCGCCAGCGCGACCGTGAGTACCGCCATCCACTGTTTCATTGCCTGTCTCCTTGTGTGAATCGTGAATCGAAATCGTGCGGCCGCGTCATCCGAGATATCGCTCGGCGAGTGCGATCCAGTAGCTCGCGCCCGTCGCGAGGCAGGCATCGTTGAAGTCGTAGCCCGGGTGATGCAGCCCGCATCCGGACGCCCCGTCGCCATTGCCGATCGACAGGTAGCTGCCGGCGCATTCCTCCAGCATGAATGCGAAATCCTCGCTCGCCGCGATCGGCCGCAGATGCGGAATCAGCGCCGCATCGCCGCCCCATTCGCGCGCCACCTCGCGCGCGAAGGCCGTCTGCACCGCGTGATTGACGAGCACCGGATAGTCGTGCCGGTAGTCGATCTCGGCCGTCGCGCCATAGCTCGCGGCCTGTCCGAGCACGATCTCGCGGATGCGCCGCTCCAGCAGCGCACGTACGTCCGGCGACAACGCACGCACGCTGAGCGTCAGGTCCGCGTGGGACGGAATCACGTTCGATGCGGTTCCCGCGTGGATCGAGCCGGCCGAAACGATCGCCAGCTCCTGCGGATTCACGTTGCGCGACACGACCGTCTGCAACGCCATCACGATCGACGCGCACACGACCACCGGGTCGATCGTCGTATGCGGCGCGGCGCCGTGCCCGCCGCGCCCGATCACGCGCACGCGCACCTCGTCGGCCGACGCCATCGCCGGGCCGTCGCAGAAACCGAGCACACCGACCGGCAAGCCTGGCACGTTGTGCATCGCGAACACGGCGTCGCACGGAAATCGTACGAACAGTCCGTCGTCGATCATCCGCTTCGCGCCGCCGAGCCCTTCCTCGGCCGGCTGGAAAATCAGGTTCAGCGTGCCGGCGAAGCGCGCCCGCCCGGCAAGACAGCGGGCCGCCGCGAGCAGCATCGCCGTATGGCCGTCGTGGCCGCACGCGTGCATCACGCCGTCATGCCGGCTCGCATGCGGCAGCCCGGTCGTTTCGCGGATCGGCAGCGCATCCATGTCCGCGCGCAACCCGAGCCGTTTCCCGGGGCCGCGCGTCAGCGTGCCGACCACGCCGGTGCCGCCGAGCCCGCGCGTGACCTGATAACCCCATGTTGTCAGGCAATCGGCGACGATGGCGCTCGTCGCATGCTCGTCGAAGCCGAGCTCCGGATGCGCATGCAGCCTGCGCCGCAGCGCGATCATCTCCGCCTCGATCGCCGATATTTCCGGATGGATATGGTTCCGTTCCAACCCTGATTCCCCCTGACACGTTCCGGTTGCCGATCGCCCGAATGATCGATCGTGACCGGATCGTATGCAGCGAAAATCCAGGCGAACAGCCGCGGTTTCGTTATGATGACAACCTTTCGTTGTCGGGTATCGCGTCATGAGCACCATCAAGCTGCATCAGTTGCAGGCACTCGTCGCGAGCGCGGAGGCCGGCAGCATCCGTGGTGCGGCACGCGCGCTCGGGCTGTCGCAAGCGGCCGTCACGCGTGCGCTGCGCGAGCTGGAAGCGAGCGAGCGCCTGCCGCTGCTCGTGCGTGCGCCGGAAGGCATCGGCTTCACCGACTACGGGAAAACGCTGCTCACGCATGCGAAGCTCGTGCTGAAGCAGCTCGAGCATGCGCGGAGCGATCTCGAGCGCATGCGCGGCCGCGTCGAGGGCCGGCTGAGCGTCGGCGTCACACCGTGGCTCACGGTGACGTTCCTCGCGGAAACGGTACTGCGTTTTCGCGAGCGGATGCCCGACGTGCGACTCGAACTCTACGAAGCGCTGATGGCCGTTGCGCAGCCGCTGTTGCGCGACGGCAGCATGGACTTCGCGCTCGGACACGTGCAGCCGGGCGGCACGCAGGAATTCGCGTTCGAGCCAATGTTGCGCTACGACACGGCGGTCATGGTGCGCGCCGGCCATCCGCGCGAACGCGCACGGTCGATCCACGATCTGCTCGACCACGACTGGGTGCTGAATTTCGCGGCCGACGGGCAGGCCGCGCTCGTCGACTACCTGTTCACGCGCCACGGCGCGCGGATCGACGAGCGGCGCATCGTGCGCGCGCAGTCGGTCGCGATGCTGCAGACGATGCTCGAACAGGCCGACATGTGCACGTGGTGCCCGACGATCCTCGCGGCGGTACCGCCGTTCGGCGGACGGATGCGGCCGTTGACGCTGACGGAAACGTTCGAGCCGCGCGACCTCGGGATCGTCACGCGCCGCAGCAGCACGCTGAGCGATGCCGCACGCTGCTTCATCGAATGCCTGCTGTACGTGATCCGCCGGCACGCGCGCTCGGCGCGCAAGGAGGATCTCGCGCTGTTCAGGACGGTATCGCTGCTGATCTGACGGCGTGCGCCGTCGCGGCAGACCCCGCGACCTGCCGCGGCCCGGCGCGCCACGCGCCAGCACCGCGGCATGCGCCACCCGTCAGATCTTCGCGGTCAGCGTGATTCCGACCGTGCGCGGATCGCCGTACAGCACCGGATAGGCACCATATGACGGCAACAGCTCGAGCTTCTTGTAGACCTTGTTCGTCAGGTTCGTCACGTAGCCCGTCACGATGTACTTCTGGTTCGGCGTCGTGTACGACACGTGCGCGTTCAGCACCGTGTAACCGCCCTGCCACAGTTGCGGCATCGTCTGCCGCGTCGCGCTGAAATACTCGCGGCTGCGGTAGTTCACGTCGCCGCCCGCCGTCAGCGTGCCGAACGGCACCGGCACGCGATAGTCGAAGCCCGCGTTCAGCGTCGTATGCGGTGAACGCGCGAACGAATTGCCGACGGCCGTCGGCACGTAGCGGAATTCCGTGTAGCGCGTGTTCAGCATCCCGAGGTTCGCGAACAGGTACAGGCTGTTGACCGGCTGCGCCTTCAGCTCCAGCTCGAAGCCGTCCGCGCGTCCCTGCCCCGCGTTCGACAGCGTCGACACCGGCGGCCCGCCGAACGGGTTCGGTGCGAGCGCGAATACCTGGATGTCGCGATAGTCGTAATGAAACACGCTCGCGTTGACGATCAGCCGCTTGTCGAACCACTCGCTCTTGATGCCGACCTCGTAATCGGTCAGGTACTCGGGCGATACGGTCGACACGGTGCTCTGCGTATAGGCGTTGCCGTTGTAGCCGCCCGAACGGAAGCCGCGTGCGTAGCGGAAATACGCGCGCACGTTGTTGCTGAGCGCATATTCGGGCGTCAGGTCCCAGGTCGGTGCGCGCCACGTGTTGGTCTGGTTCTGCTGCGCGCTGACCGCGAGCGGCGACGACACCGACGAAGGCGACCACCAGCTGTTCGGATCGCTGAACGTCACGTTACCGGTACCCTGCAGCCCCGTCAGGTTGATGGTCTTGCGCTCGACCGTGTAGCGCAGCCCGCCCGTCACGTTGAAGCGGTCGGTGAAGCGGTACTTGATGCTGCCGAAGATCGCCGCGCTCTGCGTGTGCTGCGAGAGATCGGTCAGGTGGTAGTACGCCGGCGACGGCGAACTGCTCGGGCTGCCGCCCGCGCCTTGCTCGGCGAGCTGCTCGGTGAACAGGTGCGTGCCGACCAGCCAGCTCAGCCGGTCGCCCTGCGGCGATTCGAGCCGGAATTCCTGCGAGAACTGGCGGCTCGACAGGCGGTCGTGCGAGCGCGCCGCGTCGAATGCCGAATAATCCTCGTCGTCCTGGTACCAGCGGTGCAGCCCCTCGAACGCGGTGATCGACGTCAGCGTCACGGCCGGGTTGATGCGCCAGTGCGCGGTGAGCGACGTGCCCCAGGTCGAGATGTGATCGCTCGACGGCGCATTGAGCGACACCGTGTACGGATCGGTGGAGCCGACGAACCCGAACTGGTTCGTGCCGCGCGGCCCCGCGCCTTCCGCGTGCCACGCATTGCCCCCGCCCGTATAGTTTCGGCCGTGGATGTTGAACAGGAAGTCGGTGTCCGACGTCGGCACGGCCAGCACCTGGAAGCGCACCGCATTGTCGTGGAAGCCGCCGAAGCGCCCCTGCTGAACGGTGTTCGTGTAGAAGCTGTCGGCATTCTCGTGATACACCGACACGCGCGCGGCCAGCACGTCGTTCTTGCCGATCGGCCCGCCGATCGCGGCCTCCGCGAGCCGGCTGTTGTACTGGCCGATCCCGAGCTTGCCATAGCCGCTCACATCGAAGGTCGGCTTCTGCGACGTGATGCTGAGCGCACCGCCCACGGTGTTCTTGCCCCACAGCGTGCCCTGCGGCCCGCGCAGCACCTCGATGCGATCGAGGTCGAACAGCGGAAAACCCTGCCCGAACACGCTGTTGATGTACACGTCGTCGAAGTACACGCCGATCGGGCTCAACGACAGGTCCGACGGATCGTTGCTGCCGACCCCGCGCAGGAACCAGCGCGGCCGCTCGCGGCCCTCGGTCGATTGCCCGGTGAAGTTCGGCACGTACTTCGTCACGTCGTTGATCACGCGCAGTTCGTTGTTCTTGATCGCATCGCCGCTCAGCGCACTCACCGCGACCGGCACGTCCTGGATGCTTTCCTTGCGCCGGCGCGCCGTCACGGTCACCGTGCCGAGGTTCGTTTCTCGTGCGGCCGTGCCGCGGCTCGCACGCGCCGGCTTCGGCGCGGTCGCATCGTCCGGTGCCTGTTGCGCCGGCTGCGCGTCCGGCGTCCCCGCCGCCGCGCCATCTTCTGCCCACGCCGGCAACGATACGGCGCCGCCCGTCAGCAGTCCCCCCCAGCGCGGTGACGATTAGTTTTTTCCTGAACATCGATGAGTCATCCTGTTTGATCGGTTGAACGCATGTGCGCGCTACGCACGGGTTCTCTAATGCAATTCGGATGCCAGCATCGACAGGCCCGTCGCACGGGGCTTCCGGCGCGCGCATGGTGCCGGTGTTGCTGCATGCGCATCTGTGGAGGGAAGCAAACTGCTTGTCACGCAACACCGGCGACGACGATCTTCAGGACAACTTTTCAGGCAGCGGCCGCATCGCGTCGCGCCGCCCATCGGCGAAGCGCAACGCGAACGCAACCAGCACGACGACGGGCAGCCAGCACAGAAACACGGCCCGCAACCCGACGACCGGCACGAGCGCACTGCAGGCCAACGGGCCGCAGAACGCCCCCGTCATCGACGCGAGGTTGTAGAGGCTCGACACCCGGCTCTTGTCGGCCGGGTGGCGGCCGAGATGCTGCATGTTGACGAGATGCACCAGCGACGACCCGGCGCACAACGCGGCGAGCCCCGCGCCGACGATCCACGCGTCGTGCGCGAGGCCGAACGCGAGCAGCCCGGCCACGCCGCCTGCGAGGCCAAGGGCATGGCAGCGGCGCTCCGTCATCCGCTGCGCGACATGCCCCAGCCCGAACAGCGCGATCACCGCGACGACGCCCTGCAGGGTCAGCAGCGCGACGGCGCCCGACTGCGGCAACTTCAGATACTGGATGGCGAGCACGACCGTATAGGTGCCGACGAGCGAGCGCGTCGCGCTGTTCACCGCTTCCAGCGCAAGTTGCTCGCGCACGTCGCGGCTCCACGCAAGCGCGAGCAACGCACGCAGGCCACCGGCGTCGGGTTGCGCACCGCGCGGCGGCGGCTCCGCGTCGCCGAGCAGCAGGCGGCTGAACCAGGCCATGCCCGCGAAGCTCGCCGACGCCGCGCAGAAGGTCGCGACCGCGCCATGCGCCTCGATCAGCCAGCTGGCGAGCCAGGGCCCCGCCATGCCCGTTCCGACCGTCATGGCCGCGCGATACCAGCCCGCGCGGGCGAGGCCGATCCGCGCGAGACGCGCGAGGAATACGCCGTTGATCGACACGATCCGGAACGGGATGCACAGTCCGATCAGCGCCTGCGTGAGCGCGATCAGCGGCCACGCGCCGGTAAACGGCACGACGAGATTGAGCAGCATCGGCCCCATGCTCGCGGCGAAGTACACGCGCCGCGCGCCGTAGCGCGCGACCAGCAGCCCGGCCGGCAGCGTCATCAGCGCGATGCCGAGCGGTTCCATCGCGGCGATGATGCCGAGCCGCGCGCTGTCGACGCCGAGCGCGAGCGCATACAGCGTCGTCGCGAGCTGCGCCATGCTGATCGTCGTGCCGCTCGCGAGCGCCAGCAGCATGAAGCCGCCGGTGAAGCGCTCGCGCCGCCATGCGTCGGCGACGCGTGCCGTCGCGCTCACCGCGACAAAGTCGCGATGCCGTCGAGCGCACGCCGGTCGATCCACGCGCGCACGTCGAAGTCGGCGGGCAGGAACCGCCACGCCACCAGGAAGCGCTTGAAATCGTCCAGCGCGGCGATCGACGCTTCGTCGAGATCGGTGCGCAACCGCCGGTGCACGTCGGCGCCGTACGCCAGCCGCAGCCAGTCATGGCCCGAGCCCGTCTCACGGCCGAGATAGCCGAGCACTTCGTGTTCGTGCTCGCGCGCCCAGCCTTCGACATCGGTCACGCGCGCGAGGAAGCGGCTGACGATGCCGGGATGGCGCTCGAGCGTCGCCGCATTGACGGTCAGCGGACGCGGCGAGCCGTTGTTGATGCGGATCTGCGGATCGGGATGAAAGCCGATGTCGACGACCGTCCGCGCGCCGATCAGGTGCGCGGTCTCCAGCCCGAGCGAGCCCTTCACGTAGATCGCATCGACATCGCCGCGCACGAGCGCGGCCGCTTCGGCCGCATAGAGCCGCCGGCTCGACAGGCTCGCGGGGTGGCTGAATGCCGCGTCGCGGGTCGCGGGCGTCGACACGGGCGCGCGCAGGTTCGACGCCGGCACGTCGACCCATTCGACGTCGCCGGGGCCGAGCCCGTCGAGCGACAGCGCGCTGACGAAGCCGCGCAGCGCCGCCGCGCGAAAGATGTCGATGCGCTCGCCGTCGCGACGCGGCAAGCCGATGCGGCGCCCGCGCAGGTCCTTCGGTCGCGTGAGGCCGGCTTCCGGCAACGCGACGATCGCCTGCGCCTCGTCGACCCAGGTCAGCGCGACCACGCGCGTATCGGCGCCGGCCGCGCGTGCCCACAGCGCGGGAATGCTGCCGCCCTGCCGGAACGCGTTGTCGAGCGAATGATCGACGTGCGCGTGATGCAGCGCCGCGTGCTGGCTTTCCTGCAGCGCGCGCACGGTGATGCCGTCGCCGGCGAATTCGCTGTCGAGCCAGCCGAGATGCGCGGCGATGCCGAGCGGCGTCGGCACCGGACAGCGCGTGTACCAGATCGATTGAACGTTGTGTGAAGCCGTGGTGCTCATGGATGCATTCGCAAAGGAAGTCGTGAAGAGCGCGTCAGCCGCGCGGCGCGGTCAGCACCGACAGCCGCGTGATGCCCGCGTGCTCGATCGCGGCCATCAGCTTCGCGACGGTGCCGTACGGCACGTGCTCGTCCGCCTGCAGGTCGAGCGCGACGTCGGGCCGGCCCGCCTTCAGCGCGGCCAGCTCGGCCGGTACCGCGGCGAGCGCGACCGCACGCTTGTCGAGATACACGACGCCCTTGGCGTCGACGCTCACGGTGACGTTCGGCTTGCGGTCGGCCGGCGCGGTCGCGACTGTGTTCGGGAGAGTCACGTGCACCGCGTTGTTGAGCAGCGGCGCGGTGACGATGAAGGCGACGAGCAGCACGAGCATCACGTCGACGAGCGGCGTGATGTTGATTTCGCTGAGCACGTCGTCGTTGTCGGAGGAGGACGAGAAGGCCATTATGCGAACGCCTCCTGACGGGTATCGCCGGCACGGCGCGCCGGCGCGGCCGCGGGTACCGTCACCGGCACGCGGAAGCCGGCCTTCTGCGCGAGCGTCACGAAGTCGGTTGCGAACGCATCGAGGTCGGCCGATGCGGCCTTCACGCGGCGCACGAAGAAGTTGTAGGCGAGCACGGCAGGCACCGCGACCGCGATGCCGATCCCGGTCGCGACGAGCGCCTCGCCGATCGGCCCGGCGACCACGTCGATGCTCGCCGATGCGCTGTGCGTGATCGCGGTCAGCGCGTGGATGATGCCGAACACGGTGCCGAACAGGCCGACGAACGGCGCGGTGCTGCCGATCGACGCGAGTACCGCGAGCCCCGCTTCCTCGCGCCGGCGCGCATTGTGGATCTGCTGCCGCAGATGGCGTTCGAGCAGGTCGTGGCGGCTCCAGCTGTGTTCCAGATCGTGTGCGCTGCTCTCGTCGGCACGCCGCAGCGCGTCGAAGCCCGTCGCGGCGAGTTCGCCGACCGGGCTGTTCGCGCTGTCGAGCGCGGCCGCGTCGTGAAAGCTGTTCGCGGCCCAGAACGCGCTGACGTAACGCCGGTTGCGCGCGCTCGACCGCAGGCTCTGGATCGCCTTCACGACGATCAACGTCCACGTGACGACGGAGAAGACGACGAGCAGCCAGAGCGCGCCCTGGACGATGAAGGTGGTCGGGATACCGTTCATGATGTGAGTTCCTTGAAAAATATGGCGAGCCGCCCGTCGGGTCAGCCCAGCTTGAAATCGATCGGCACGTTGACCCAGCCGTCGACCGCTTCGTCGCCGCGCTTCGCGGGCACGAACGTCCAGCGCTTCACGGCGGCCACCGCCGCGTTGTCGAGCACGCGGCGGCCGCTGCTCGTGCGGACCTCGACGGAATCGGGCGTGCCGCTCGCGAGCACGTGCACGCGCAGCACGACGCGCCCTTCCCAGCCCTGGTCCTGCGCGAACGCCGGATAGTCGGGCGCCGGGTTGCGCAGGTACGCCGCGTCGCCGATCGGCGCGGTTTCACGCACGGGTGCGGCGGGTGCGGGTGCCGGCGCCGGGGTTGCGACGGCCAGTGCCGCTGGCGCGGGCGCAGGGGCAGCCTCGCGCGCCACCTGCGGCACGGCGGACGGTGCCGGTGCCGCTGCCGGATGCGGAACGGCCGCGCGGGGTATCTGCGGCTTCGGCGGCGTCGGCGCCTGCTTCAGCGGTTTCGGCGGCACGATCGGCGGCGGATGCGCGGCCTGCGGCAGCGGTTCGGGCGGCCGCGTCAGTTCCACCGTCATCGGCAGCGGCCGCGGCGGTTGCACCGGCGGTGCGGCCGCCGGACGCGCGGCCAGCAGCACGACGCCCGCATGCAGCGCCGCGACGGCCAGTGCAATCGCGCCCGCGCCGCGCCAACCGCTCGCCGGCGCCGGCCGCTTGTCCGCATGCGCGGACGGCGCCACCGGCGAAGGTCGCGCGACTACCGCCGCGCGCGGCGCGGCGCGCGCCACGTGCCGGCGCGCCGGCGGCACGCCGTATTCGATCGTCAGCCCTGTCATGTTCGACTCCTTGCAATGACGCGCCGCGGCGCGCTACGCGACCCACGCATGGCGATGCCGGTCGATCTGCGTGAACGGCGCCGGGTCGATCCACGCGCGCGCGTCGAAATCGCGTTCGAGAAAGCCCCATTCGACGAGAAAATCCTTGAACGCGACCAGACCGTCGATCGACGTCGGCGCGAGCCCGGTCTCCAGATGGCGGTGCACGTCCCCGCCGTATGCATAGCGCACCCACTCGTCGGAGGCATGCGTTTCGCGGCCGATATAGGCGACCGTCTCGGCCGGATGGCGCGCGGCCCAGTCGCCCGCGCCGACCACGACCGACAGGAACCGGCTCACGAGATCGGGGCGCGTATCGATCAGCGCGCGATCGACGGTCAGCGTGCGCGGCGTGCCGTTGCCGATCCGCACCAGCGGATCGGGATGCGCGCCGAGATCGATGACGACCTGCGCGTCGATCAGGTGCACGGTCTCCAGCCCGGCGACGCCCTTCACGAACACCGCGTCGACGTCGCCGCGCACGAGCGCCGCGATCTCGAGTCCGTACTCGTGCGGGCCGCGCGTGAACGAGGCTGGCCCGGTGCGGCGCTCGCGCGTGTCGGGCAGGTCGATCCATTCGGCGTCGCCGTGGCCGAGCCCTTCCAGTTCGAGCGCGCTCAGGAAGCCCTTCAGGGCGGCCGCACGCCAGAAGTCGATGCTGATCGGATGGCGCGGCAATCCGAGCCGCCGGCCGCGCAGATCGCGCGTCGTGCGAATGCCGCGCTCGGGCAGCGTGACGATCGCCTGGAATTCGTTGGTCCACGACAGGCCGATCACGCGCGTATCGGCGCCGCGTGCCCGCGCCCACAGCGCGGGAATGTTGCCGCCCTGCCGGAACGAGTGCGGCAGGCTGTGATCGAAGTGCGATTCGCGCTTGTCGGCATCGGCCGTCTCCTGCAGCGAATTCAGCACGATGCCGTCCGGCCCGAACTCTTCGTCGAACCAGCCGCGATGCACGGCGATGCCGAGCGCGGTCGGCACCGGGCAGCGCGTGTACCAGAGTGCGTCGCAGGCCGTGGCCTGCGCAGCGAGTGTCGTCATGGTGAGTATCCTTGTCGTTGTCGTTGATGCGCGGCGGCACGCCGCCGCGCTCAGGCGCCGGCCACGCGCAGCGCTGCCTGCGTGCCGCGCGCGTTCAGCGCGCCGTCGACGAGCGGCAGCACTTCCTCGCCCACGCGGTACGCCTCTTCGAGATGCGGGTTGCTCGCGAGGATGAACGTCGATACGCCGATGTCGACGTATTCCGCGAGCCGCTCGGCCACCTGCTCGTGGCTGCCGACGATCACGCAGCCGGGGCCGCCGCGGATCTGCGACATTCCTGCCCACAGGTTCGGGCCGACGATCAGGTCGTCAAAGTGCTGCGTGTTGCCCTGGTGCAATGCGAACTGGCGCTTCGCGCCGACCGATTCCGACGATTCGCCGCGCCCGCCGAAACCGGCACGCGTCGCGTCGCCCACCGTGGCGAACATCTGCCGCAGCTCGGCCCACGCCTGTTCCTCGGTTTCGCGCGCGAGGATGTCGATGCGCATGCCGAAGCGCAGGTCGCGCTCGGCGTTCTGCCGGTCGAGCGCGCGGCGCGCCGCGTCGATCACTTCCTTCTGCTTCGCGAGCGGCTCGCCCCAGCTCAGGTGCACGTCGCCGTGTTTCGCCGCGACCGCGAGCGCAGCGTCGCTCGCGCCGGCCAGATAAATCCGCGGCGGCTTCTGGCCGCTCAGCGGCGGCAGCAGCCCGCCGGCTTCGACGCGGTAGAAGCGGCCGTCGAACGAGAATGGCGCGCCGGCCGCGACGCCCTTCACGACGTCGAGGAATTCGTCGGTGCGCGCATAGCGGCTGTCGTGATCGATGAAGTCACCGTACGCGCGCTGGTCGGGACCGCCGCCGCCCGTGACGACGTTCCACTCGACGCGGCCGCGGCTGATCCGCTGCAGGCTCGCGGCCATTTGGGCCGCATAAACCGGATGCACGAAATGCGGCTGCAGCGCGATCAGCAGCCGCAGCCGGCGCGTCTCGCGCGCCAGCGCCGCCGCGACGACCCACGGTTCCTCGGTGAAGCGGAAGATCGGAATCAGCGCGCCGTGAAAACCGGCGATGTCGGCCGCGCGCGCCACCTGCGACAGATAGTCGATGTAGCCGAAATCGTCGTCGTCGACTTTCGGCGCGACGCGCGACGCGCGCTGGCGATTCCATTCGCCGCGCGTATGCAGGTCGTGTGCGCGCCGGCCATCGCCGTGCATCGGCAGGCGCCACAGAAATTCAACAGCCATCGGGATTCTCCTTGTCGGCCCGTTCGGATTGCGTGCGGCACCGGCGTGCCGCGCGTATGCAGCGCTGTAAAGCACGCGGTGTGCCAACGCGCACGCCTGCTGACGTGCGGCGCGGCCGCCGAGCACGCGCGATGCCTTGCCGGCCGGGCGTCGACGGCCATCGACGAACACGCGCCGCGCGGTGCCGGCATCCCGAAAGCGAATCCGTGCCGTGCTGTTGCGCACGACACACCGGTGCTGCACGCGCAACAGCACTCGACGCGACTGTTGCTCACGCAACAGGCGTTGCGCCGGCCGTCGCGCCGCGCAGCGCCCGGGATGCCCGCGCCGCGTGCCGCCCGGCCGTTTCCGCTCATTGGCCCGGAACTTGCAACGTGGAACGGCCGCGCGTGCGACACCGCGCATCGACCACGCTTACCCAGACAGGGGAATCTCACACATGACAGACAGGCCCGATTCGTCATCGGACAAGCAGCAGACGTTCTGGTACGCCCGATCGCCCGTGCCGACGCCGCTCGGCATCGCCGTGCATCTCGGCTGGCTCAACGGCGAGACGTCGGCCGACGGCGTCGCGATCCGCTCGCCGCGCGGCGCCACGCGGCACGACGTGTCATCGATCAGCGATCACACGCTCGCGCAGTCGTTCCGCCAGGGCGGCAGCATCCCCGCGATGTGGGCGCGCTCGAACGACGCCAACACGCGCGTGATCGGGCTGTCGTGGGTCGACGAATCGCAACTGATCCTCGCGCGGCCCGAGTCGGGCATCCGCTCGGTGAAGGCGTTGCGCGGCCGCCGGATCGCGATTCCGAGCCGCCCCGACGACCGCATCGACATCTTTCGCGCGTCCGCGCTGCGCGGCTTCGTCAATGCACTGAGCCTCGACGGACTGACCACGCGCGACGTCGAGCTCGTCGACGTGCGCGCACGCACGCTGCAGGCCGTCGGGCCCGCGCGTGCGGCGAACCTGTTCGCGTCGCCGCACGGCTTTTCGAGCCGCGCGCTGTATGCGGCCGAAGCCGGCGCGCTGCTGCGCGGCGAAGTCGACGCGATCTACGTGAAAGGCTCGACGGGTCTCGAGATCGCGCAACTGATCGGCGCACACGTCGTGATCGACATCGGCTTTCATCCGGAGCGCTCGATCCGCAACAACAACGGCACGCCGCGCCCGCTGACCGTCAACGCGGACGTGCTCGCGAACCATCCGGACATCGTCGCCGGCTTCCTGAAGCTCGTGGTCGCCGCCGGCGAATGGGCGAGCACGCATCCCGACGAAACCGCTCACTACGTGGCGGGCGAAACCGCATCGTCGATCGACTGGGTGCGAGCCGCGTACGGCAACCAGCTGCACCGCCATCTCGGCGTCAATCTCGACGACGAATCGGTCGCCGCGCTCGACGAGTTCAAGACGTTCCTGCGCGAGCACGGCTTTCTGGAAACCGACTTCGACGTCGCCGACTGGATCGACCCGCGCCCGCTCGCCGACGTGCTGCGGCCGTCGTGGCAGAAACGCGCGTGAGCCCCTTTTTCGTTCACTGTTCGGGACCATCATGAAATACTCCCTCTCCCTCGCGTCACTGCGCCGCCTGCTGCGCGCGCTGCTCGCCGTGCTACCGCTGGCGGCCGCGTCGCTCGCGGCACCGGCCGCGCATGCGCAAGACGCGCCCAAGGTCGTGCGCATTGCCGTCGTCGCGTACTCGAGCGGCGGCAAGACGCAATATGCCGGCGCATCCGCGCTGATCGACGCCGACAAGTCGCTCGAGAAGGCGCTGGCCGCCCGGCACGTGAAGCTGCAATGGGTGCCGGTGTCGACCGCGGCGGTCGGCACGCTCGTCAACGAGGCGTTCACGAACGGCAGCATCGATTTCGCGGGCTACGGCGACCTGCCGTCGGTCGTCGTCAACGCGTCGGGCACGCACACGCGCCTGATCGTGCCGGGCGGCGCCGGCAGCAACACGTATCTGGTCGTGCCGGCCGGCTCGACCGCGAAGTCGATCGTCGATCTGAAAGGCAAGCGCATCGCGCTCAATCGCGGCCGGCCGTGGGAAGTCACGTTCGGCAAGCTGCTCGCCGAAAACGGGCTGAAGCTGTCCGACTTCAAGATCTACAACCTCGATCCGCAGGCCGGCGCGGCAGCCGTCGCGGCCGGCCGCGTCGACGGCTTCTTTACGCTATCCGACGCGTATTCGCTGGTCGACAAGAACGTCGGCAAGATCATCTGGTCGACCAAGACCGCGCCCGACGACTGGAAGATGCGCGCCGAACTGTGGGCATCCGACGATTTCGTGCGGCGCTACCCCGACGTCACGCAGCTCGTCGCGACGGCCTACGTGCGGGCCGCGCACTGGATCTCGCAGCCGCAGAACCGCGATGCGTACGTGAAGATCCTGAGCGCGTCGGGCCAGCCCGAAAGCGTCGTGCGCCGCGAATACGCGGACGAATCGACGCCGTGGAAAGAGCAATGGACGCCGCTCTTCACGCCGGCGCTGACCGGCCACTACCGCGATGTCGTCGCGTACAGCCGCCAGGCCGGCCTGACGTCGGTGCCGGTCGACGTGAACGCGCTGCTCGCGCCGACCTTCGTGGCGACCGCGCTCAAGCAGCTTGGTCTCGACGGCTACTGGCGCGCCGATGCCGCGCGCGTCGCGAGCCGCTGATGGCGATGCGCGCCCTCGCGCCGAACGGCTGGCGCGCGATCCGCCTGCCCGGCCTCGCGCGGCTCGGCGAACATGCGCTGTGGTGGATCACGCCCTTTACGTTCGCCGCGCTGTGGTGGCTCGCGAGCGCGCAGCGCTGGTTTCCGCCGCAGCTCGTCGTGCCGCCCGAACGCCTCGCCGCGACGCTGCGCACGCTGCTCGACACCGGCGAACTGCGCGACAACCTGCTGATCACGCTGCATCGCCTCGCGCTCGGCTTCGCGCTCGGCGCAACCGGCGGCGCCGCGTTCGGCATCCTGCTCGCACGCAGCCGGCTGTTCGCCGACTACCTGCGGCCGACCTTCGACCTGCTGCGGCAAGTGCCGACGCTCACGCTGATTCCGCTGCTGATCCTGCTGATCGGCGTCGACGAGCCGTTGAAGCTCGTCGTCGTCGGCAAGGCCGTGTTCTTCCCGGTTGCGCTGGCCGCGTACACGGGTGTGCACGATGCGCCGCGCGATCTCGTCGAAATGGCGCGCCACTACGGGCTCGGCCGCTTCGCGCTACTGCGCGACGTGCTGCTGCCGGCCGCGCTGCCGCCGCTGCTGACGGGCGTGCGGATCGCACTCGCGCGCGCGTGGCTCGCCCTCGTCGCGGTCGAGCTGCTCAGCGCCGACAGCGGGATCGGCCAGATGATGGAACTCGCGCGGCAGATGCTGCGGCTCGACGTGGTGCTCGTCGACGTCGCCGTGATCGGGCTGATCGGTTTCGCGCTCGACCGCTCGATCGCGCTCGTGCAGCGCTACGCATTGCGCTGGCAGACGCCCGCGCGCTGACTTTGACTGGATACGCTTCGGCATGACCTTCGCCACCCGCGCTTTCTCGTTCGCCCCGCTGCGCCGCCGCGCGCGCGGCCTCGTCGTGCCGGCCCTGCTGATCGCCGCGTGGCAAGCTGCCTCGTCCGGCGACGCGGCCCACCAATACGCATTCGTGCCGCTGCAGCAGGTCGGCGCGGCGCTCGTCGAACTCGCCCGCAGCGGCGAACTCGCAACCGATCTCGGCGCGAGCCTGCGCCGCACGACGCTCGGGCTCGGGTTCGGCGTCGCGGCTGGGCTCGGGTTCGGCGCGGTACTGGCGCGTTCGCCGCTCGCGCGCAAGCTCGCCGAACCGGCGTTCCAGGCGTTGCGCTACGTGCCGCTGCTCGGGCTGATTCCGCTGCTGAGCCTGTGGGCCGGCACCGGCGAATTCGCCAAGGTGTTCATCATCGCGCTCGCCGCGTTCTACCCGATGACCACCGCCAGCTTCGACGGGCTGCGCCGCGTCGATCCACGTTATGTCGAACTCGCGCAGTCGTATCGGCTGACGCGCGTCGGCCTGTGGCGCGACGTGCTGATACCGGGCGCATTGCCCGACCTGTTCGCGGGCGTGCTGCAGGCCGTGCCGTTCGCGTGGATCACCGCGACCAGCAGCGAGTTGCTGTTCAACACGGGGGCCGGTATCGGCAGCCTGATGCAGAATGCCCAGGCAGGCGCCCGCGCCGACGTGCTGCTCGTGTGCGTATTGGGCGTGACGGCGCTGGCCGTCGGGATGAGCGCGCTATGCGAGCGGATCGCGCGGCGCGCGCTGCGCTGGCGGGATCACGCCTGACGGCGCAGCCGCGCGTCGGCGTCGCCCGTGTCGCGCGGCTTCAGGATACCGAGCTGCGCGAGCCGCGCTCGCACGATGTTGCGCGACTGGTCGAGCAGGCGCGACATGCGCAGCTGGTTGTGATCGCTGTAGTCGAACACGCTGCGGTAGACGGTGTCCTCGATGTGCTGCCAAAGCGCCGGCGTGCCCAGATCCAGCAATTCGATCACCGCATGACGCAGCGCCTCGGTCGCTTCGGCGACGTCGCGTGCGCGGCGCGGCGGTGCGGCGGCCGCACCCGGCGCGCCGGCCGTGTCGGGCGCGAGCGACAGCGCCGAGAACTGCAGGTCGCCGACGTCGATCGCCCCGCCCGCGCAGATCAGCACCGCGTGGTGGATCACGTTCTCCAGCTCGCGGATGTTGCCGGGCCACGCATGCGCATGCAGTCGGGCGCGTGCGGCGTCGGTCAGCGTCGGCGCGGCCACGCGCAGCCGCTTCGCATAGGTGTCGATGAAATGCTCGATCAGCGGCGCGATGTCGCCGGGCCGCTCGCGCAGCGGCAGCAGGCTCAGCTTCACGACGTTGAGCCGGTAGTACAGGTCCTCGCGGAAATTGCCCGCGCGCACCGCCGCCTCGAGATTCACGTTGGTCGCCGCGACCAGCCGCACGTCGATCTTCACGGTCTTGCGCGAGCCGACCGGCGTCACCTCGCGCTCCTGCAGCACGCGCAGCAGTTTGACCTGCGCGGACAGCGGCAGGTCGCCCACCTCGTCGAGAAAGAGCGTGCCGCGATTCGCGGATTCGAACCAGCCGGGCTGGGCATTGATCGCGCCGGTGAACGCGCCGCGCTCGTGGCCGAACAGCTCGCTTTCGATCAGCGTCTCGGAAAATGCGCCGCAGTTGACCGCGACGAACGGGCCGTCATGGCGCTCGCTCAGCGAATGCACGAGGCGCGCGATCAGCTCCTTGCCGGTGCCGCTCTCGCCGGTGACGAGCACCGTCGCATCGCTCGGTGCGACGAGCTGGATGCGTTCGAGCAGCACCCGCGATTTGGGATCGTCGAACGTCAGTGCCTTCGCGCGGATCGTGATCGCGTGCGAAGTCGGGTCCGGCAAGCTGAAGATGGCCATGGCACGACCGGCGTGATGAACGGGGAAGGTTCGACGATAGCAAGGCGCACGCCGGCCACGAACCAATTCATCGAGCTATCGGTATGACGGCGGCCGGATTGCGTCGGCCGCCGTGCGGCGTCAGGCAAGACCGGTCATCTTCCACTGCTGTTCGAGCGCGCCCGGCCCGAAGTCGAGCGAGCCGCCGAGCGGTTCCGCGAGCGCCTGGAAATACGCGGCTTCCTCGAGGATCAGGATGTACTTCGATACGTCGAGGATCGACTTGCCCCAGAACGTCGCGCCGCCGTTTGCCTCGATGATTGCCGGCACGTCGGGATCGCGCCGGATCGTATCGACGATGAAGCGCGGCTCGCCCGGGCGACGATCGACGTAGACCGGAATCTCGCGAGCCCGCGTGTAGCGCGCGGCCGGCGCATAACGGATCGGCAGCGGGCGATGCGCGCTCGCCCACGCACCGAGATACGGGCCATGCACGTGTATCACGACGTCCACTTCAGGCGCCTCGCGGAACACGCCCGCGTAACGCGGGCCGTTGCCGCCCGCGCGCGCGTCGCCGTGCAGCACGTCGCCGTCGAGCGTCACGACGACGGGTTGAATGTCCTGTGACGCGGCCCACGGGCTCGGCGCAGACAGCGCGACGACGAGCTCCGTGCCCGGCACGCGCTGGAACGCCTGGAACGTGTTGGTCGCGGACAGCGTGCGCGTTTCCTTCAGCACGCGCGCGGCCTGCGTGAACTCGCGCGTGGCGCGCTCGACGAATGCCACGAGTTCGCCGCTGTCGATGGCTTGGGTGACGGACATGAGAACGGTTTCCTTGATCGGATGGACGGAGGGACTCGCGTCGCGACACCGCGACGCACGGCCACCGGATCAGCAGCAATCGTGCCAACCCGGCGAGCGCGCTGCGCGGGCCGGCCGGCGTGGCGCTCGCGCGATGCCCGACCCGCGCGATGCTATCCGCGAGCGTGCGCCTGTTGCCGGAGCAACACTGTACCGGCCGCGATTGCTGCGCGACGCGCAGCGCGTGCACGTGCACCATCCGCGTGGTGCCGACCGGTTGCCCGCCGCACCGCGCGTGGCGTGCGCAACGAACGTGCTGGTTCGAAACTTGCGTCGTGGTCGGCCCGCACCGGCCTTGCACGGTGCATCCGATCTCATCCACCTTCATCCGACCATGACGCTCCTTCCCCTGCGCGGTGTTGCCGCGCGCGCGCTGCTCATCTCGGCACTCGCCGTGCCTTCCGTCGTTTCGCTCGCGGCCTCGCCCGGCCATGTTCCCGTGCCCGATCCGCTGCAGGGCGACGGCCGCGTGTCCGCGTTCTACACGTGGGACCGCGACATCCCGGCCACGCCCGGCGCGCTGCTGCGCTCCGAACCACTGCCGGCCACGCTCGGGCTCGCGGGCGCCGCGCGGCAGTTGCGCATCTTGTATGCATCGACCGACGGCGTCGGCGGCCGGACGCCGATCGCGGTGTCGGGCGCGCTGTTCGTGCCGCGCGGCACACCACCGGCCGGCGGCTGGCCGATCGTCGCATGGGCGCACGGCACGTTCGGGATGGCCGATATCTGCGCGCCGTCGTGGTTCGGCCGCTCGTATCGCGACGTGCGCTACCTGAACGCATGGCTTCAGCAAGGGTTCGCGGTGGTCGCGACCGACTACCAGGGCCTCGGCACGCCCGGCCCGAATCCGCAGCTCAACAACCGCTCGAACAGCTACACGCTGCTCGACAGCGTGCGTGCGGTGCTCGGCGGCGTGCCGGGCCTCGCGAACGAAGTCGTGCTCGTCGGCCAGTCGCAAGGCGGCTCGGCCGTCATCGCGGCGGCCGGCTACGCGCCCGTCTACGCGCCGGAACTGGCGATCCGCGCGACCGTCGCGACCGGGACGATCTACAACGCGTCGCGTGCCACGCTCGCATCGTTGTCGCCGTTCAAGACGGCCTACCGGCGCGATCCCGACCGCGTCGACCCGACGCTTGCGTACCAGTTCTACTCGGTGTTGTCGGCGCAGCAGATCGATCCGTCACTGCGCGCCGACGAAGTGTTGACCGACCGCGCGCTGCCGATTCTCGAGCAATCGCGCATCGGCTGCCTCGCGTCGCTCGAGGACGACGCGGCGCTCGCGCATCTCACGCACGCGAATACGGTCAAGCCGGGCGGCGATGCGCGGCTGAAAGCATGGTGGGACGACTACCTGAAATATCCGACACTGAAGCTCGCCACCCCCGTCTTCATCGGCGCGGGCGCGGACGACGGGCTGGCGCCGCTCGAACTCGCGCTGGCGAAGGACGCGTGCGCGGCGGGCACGACGGTCGAGGCACACCTGTACGCGGGCCGCGAACACAACGGCACCGTGAACGTGTCGCTCGCCGATTCGATTCCGTTCGTGAAGCGCGTGCTCGCCGGCGAGACGATCCACCCGATTTGCTCGCCGGTCGCCCAGCAGTCCGCGTCGCAATAGCCGGCTCCCTGCGCTTTGCACGACGACGCGAATGCTTGTGCAAATCCGTTATTGGATCGCGCCGCTGCCCGTTTTTATACTCGTCAGCACGCTCTGTTGAAGAGTGCCAGCCAATTCCGACAGATCAGCACAGGACGAAAAGATGAGCCTACGCCCCTTGCACGACCGCGTGATCGTGAAGCGACTCGACCAGGAAACCACCACCGCGTCGGGCATCGTGATCCCCGACAGCGCCGCCGAAAAACCCGACCAGGGCGAAGTGATCGCCGTTGGCCCCGGCCGGAAGGATGCCGACGGCCAGCGCATCGTGCCCGACCTGCAGATCGGCGAGCGCGTGCTGTTCGGCAAGTACGCGGGCCAGGCCGTCAAAGTGGACGGCAACGAGTTTCTCGTGCTGCGCGAGGAAGACATCGTCGCGGTCGTCAATCAATAACGGAGCGCAATCATGGCAGCCAAGGAAATCATTTTCAGCGACGTCGCACGGGCAAGACTGACCGAAGGCGTGAACATCCTCGCGAACGCGGTGAAGGTGACGCTCGGGCCGAAGGGCCGCAACGTCGTGCTCGAACGCAGCTTCGGCGCGCCCGTCGTCACGAAGGACGGCGTGTCGGTCGCGAAGGAAATCGAACTCGCGGACAAGCTGCAGAACATCGGCGCGCAGCTCGTGAAGGAAGTCGCGTCGCGCACCAGCGATGCAGCCGGCGACGGCACGACGACGGCCACGGTGCTCGCGCAGGCGATCGTCCGTGAAGGCCAGAAATACGTGGCGGCCGGGCTCAACCCGCTCGACCTGAAGCGCGGCATCGACAAGGCCGTCGCGGCGGCCGTCGACGAGCTGAAGAAGATCAGCAAGCCGACCACCACGAGCAAGGAAATCGCACAGGTCGCGACGATCTCCGCGAACGGCGAGGAATCGATCGGCCAGCGCATCGCCGAGGCGATCGACCGCGTCGGCAAGGAAGGCGTGATCACCGTCGAGGACGGCAAGTCGCTCGCCGACGAGCTCGACGTCGTCGAAGGGCTGCAGTTCGACCGCGGCTACCTGTCGCCGTATTTCATCAACAATCCCGACAAGCAGATCGCCGAGATCGAAAGCCCGTACATCCTGCTGCACGACAAGAAGATCTCGAACATCCGCGATCTGCTGCCGGTGCTCGAACAGGTCGCGAAGTCGGGCCGGCCGCTGCTGATCATCGCGGAAGACGTCGAAGGCGAAGCGCTCGCGACGCTCGTCGTCAACAACATCCGCGGGATCCTGAAGACGGTCGCGGTCAAGGCGCCGGGCTTCGGCGATCGCCGCAAGGCGCTGCTCGAGGACATCGCGATCCTCACCGGCGGGCAGGTGATCGCGGAGGAAACGGGCCTGACGCTCGAGAAGGCGACGCTCGCCGAGCTCGGCCAGGCGAAGCGCATCGAGGTCGGCAAGGAAAACACGACCGTGATCGACGGCGCGGGCGATGCGAAGAACATCGAGGCGCGCGTGAAGCAGATCCGCGTGCAGATCGACGAGGCGACGTCCGATTACGACCGTGAAAAGCTGCAGGAGCGCGTGGCCAAGCTGGCCGGCGGTGTTGCCGTGATCAAGGTCGGCGGTGCGACCGAAATCGAGGTGAAGGAGAAGAAGGACCGCGTCGACGACGCGCTGCACGCGACGCGCGCGGCCGTCGAGGAAGGCATCGTGCCGGGCGGCGGCGTCGCGCTGATCCGCGTGCGGCAGGCGATCCGCGAACTGAAAGGCGTGAACGCCGACCAGGATGCGGGCATCAAGATCGTGCTGCGCGCGCTCGAGGAACCGCTGCGCCAGATCGTCACGAACGCGGGCGAGGAAGCGAGCATCGTCGTCGCGAAGGTCGCGGAAGGCACGGGCAACTTCGGGTACAACGCGCAGACGGGCGAGTACGGCGATCTCGTCGAATCGGGCGTGCTCGATCCGACCAAGGTCACGCGCACGGCGCTGCAAAACGCGGCGTCGGTGGCCGGGCTGCTGCTGACGACCGATGCGACCGTGTTCGAAGCGCCGAAGGATGCGGCGCCGGCTGCCGCACCGGGCGGTCCGGGTGCGGGCGGGCCGGGCTTCGATTTCTGACGACGGGCCGTGCGCGCCGGTTCACCGGCGCGCGCAGCCGGGCAGGACGCGTAACGCGTGGCGACGCAAGTCGTCACGCGTTGTTGCATGGAAGCGGCAAAATGCGGTGGCCGGCAGGTCGAACCGGGCACCGACACACCGCTCTCACGCCTTTACGACCTTTTTACTTGCGCCGGCGAATACGTTCACTAGAATGGGTTCGCCATCCACCACCGAGCACGCGACATGCGCCTCCGAAGTCCTCGTCCTCCGAGTTGCTTTTCTGCCTGACAGGCAGGACGCCTGTGCCTCCCTCCCGAGCCATCGTCCTGCCGCCTGGCGGACGGTGCGCGCCGTAGTCCTCTCCGTGCACGCCTGAACACGACGTCGATGCGATCACCGCGCATCGGGAATGCATGCGCTCGAGCGTGTGCGCGGCACATCCTGTGCAACGAAGCGTCATCGATCCGCCGGTCCAGCTCATTTACTGCGCATACCTGAATTTTATTCAGAGAAATTTCCGTTACCGGAGCCCGGTCATGTTCGAGATCGACAAGCAGTACACACGCGAATTCATCCACACCGCCTGCGGCGGCAGCAAGCAGGGTTTCCTGCCGACGAAGAACGGCAAGGTCGTGGCCGCCTGCCTTCGCGCGGACCTCAATCCGCACGCGCCCGACGTGATCCTTTGCGACGGCAGCGCGTCCGCGCGCTCGGCCGGCAGGACGCTCGCCGCGCAACGCGATGCGATTCCGGTGTTCATCAAGACGGCAACCGATGCCTACCGCTTCGTCGGCCGGTACGTCGTCAGCGAATCGCTCACGGCGCCGCTCGACTGCGCGCCTTACGTGCGCAACAGCGGCTTCACCGCCGCGCAGATCTCGCGCGTGCTCAAGCTCGAGCGCAGCTGACACGCTTGCGCGGCGCATCGCGCGCCGCGTCCCGCTCGTCTTTCATACAGGAGCAATCATGCTGGGCCTGACGTTCTGGAAACACGTGATCGGCGCGCGGACCGATGCAATCCGCGACAGCAGGACAACGGCGCACGACCGGCATCGCCGGGTATCGAGAACGCTCGTGCTGACCAGCGCCGCCGTGGCGTTCGCGGCGATCGCGTTCGGCGCGCCGGTCGTCGGCATTTCGGTCTTCCTGCTGACCACGCTGCCGTTCGTTTTGTCGGGTACGTGAGCCAGTCCGTAGCGGGCCCGGTTCCATCGTCGGTCGATATGAAATTTTAATACCGGCCCCCCTGTCTCTGACACTGTCTTTATGCGGCTTTGTCTAGGATTTCCCTGTCATCCCGACACGGAGCAATCCGCATGCAAACGCAGCAGGCCGCCGTGGGCGGCCAACCCGACCTTCCCCGCCGACGCGGCGACACGCCGTCCGCAGCTCGGCTCGCCGACGCCTGCCCGGTGGACAACATCCTGCTCGACGTCCCGGCCGAAAGCGCGACCCAGTTGTTCGACCTCGTCGCGCGCCATATCGCGCGCAGCAGCGGCGTATCCGCCGAACGGATCCGGACCGAACTCGCCAGGCGCGAGCAGCTCGGCTCGACCGGTCTGGGCCAGGGCGTCGCGATTCCGCACGCGCGGGTCGACGGGCTCGACTCGGCGGTCGCGCTGTTCGTCCGCGCGCTCTATCCGTTCGCGTTCAACGCGCCGGACCGCAAGCCCGTGCGCGAATTCATCGTGCTGGTCCTGCCGCGGGCGGACGACCGCACGCACCTCGAACTGCTCGCCGACGCGGCACGGTGTTTCAGCGAACGCGCGTTCCGGCACGCGTCGCGCGATGCGCGAACGCCCGGCGAGCTTCACCTGCTGATGCAACGCACACACTGACGCCGCGTCGAACGGCGACAGGCACCTCCCTCCATTCATTCGGACTCCCATGTTCCCAGACCCTGAAAGTCCCACGCTCATGTCGCGACGCGCAGCCGGCCTGGCTCACTCGCTGCCGTTCATGCAGGCGCTGCACGGGCAGACCGTCGTCATCGTCGATGGCGGCGCCGCGAGCGATGCACGCACCCGTGCGGCCTTCGCACAGGATGTCGCGCTGCTTGCGCTCACCGGCGTTCGTCCGGTCGTCGTCCAGGGCGGGCCGGCCGCGGCCGATACGCAATCGGTCGAGGCCGCGCATGCCGCGATGACCGGCGTCAATCACGAACTGGTGCGCCTGATCGGCGGTCACGGTGCTAGGGCGATCGGCATCGACGGTCACGACGGCGGCCTGCTGGTCGCCCGCGCGGCACCCGACCGCACGCAGGCAAGCGCGGTCGCACGGTTCGACGTCGCCGCGTTGAACGCCTTCCTGGAAAACGGACTCGTGCCCGTCGTGATGCCGGTCGCACCGGACGACGCGGGCCACGCGCACGTGCTGCGCCCGGAACGGCTCGGCAGCCTGTTCGCGCAATGCACCGGTGCCGTCACGCTGGTGATGATGGTCGACGGGGCATGGCTGCGCGAACTCGGCGAGCTCGCCGGGCTGTACGGCATCACGGAACTCGAACAATGGCTCGCCGAGCATCCGGCCGCCGATGCGGCGCCCTGCGTGCGGGACGCGCTCGATGCGCTCGCGCACGGCGTGCAGAACGTCCACCTCGCCGATATCGGGCAACCCGAATCGCTGATCGACGAACTGCTGACGGAGGAAGGATCGGGTGTGGTGTTCTGCCGGCGCGGCAACACCGACCTGCTGTCGGAAACCCGCCGATACTTCGCCGATTCGGCGTGCGTGCTGCGTGACGGGTTCAGCGTGGAGAAGAAGCCGGTCGTACGATTCTGACCGCGCAACGGGAAAACGCCTGCGGCGACCCGCAAGGGCCGCCGCAGGCGGGCAACAACGACATCACCGTCAACGGCGCGTCGCCAGCCGCTTCACGACACGCACCAGCGCATCGACCTCGTCGCACGTGTTGTAGAACGCGAGCGACGGCCGCACCGTGGCCTCGAGCCCGAAGCGCCGCAGGATCGGCTGCGCGCAGTGATGCCCGGAGCGCACCGCGATGCCCTCTTCGTTCAGCGCCTGCCCGACTTCCTCGGTTTCATAGCCCTTCAGCACGAACGACAGCACGCTCGCCTTGTCGCGCGCGGTGCCGACGAGCCGCACGCCCGGTACCGGCGCGAGCACGCTCGTCGCATACGCCAGCAGGTCGTGCTCGTAGCGAGCGATGTTCTCGATACCGATGCGGTTCACGTAATCGAGCGCGGCGCCGAGCCCCACCGCATCCGCGATGTTGCCGGTGCCGGCTTCGAACCGGTTCGGCGGCGGCTGGAACACCGTGCGCTCGAACGTCACGTCCGCGATCATGTTGCCGCCGCCCTGCCAGGGCGGCATGTCGTCGAGGATCGCGCGCTTGCCGTACACGACGCCGATCCCGGTCGGCCCGTAGATCTTGTGCCCGGAGAACACGAAGAAATCCGCATCGAGCGCCTGCACGTCGACGCGCATGTGCGAGATCGACTGCGCGCCGTCGACGAGCGCCTTCGCACCCGCGCGATGCGCAAGCTCGACGATCTCCTTCACCGGCACGACCGTGCCGAGCGCATTCGACACCTGCGTGACCGACACGATCTTCGTGCGGTCGTTGAGCAGCTTCCGGTATTCGTCGAGCAGCACCTGCCCCGAATCGTCGACCGGAATCACGCGCAGCTTCGCACCCTTGAGCGCGGCAAGCTGCTGCCACGGCACGATGTTCGCGTGATGCTCGAGATTCGACACGATGATCTCGTCGCCCTCGCCGACGTTCTGCACGCCCCACGACTTCGCGATCAGGTTGATCGCCTCGGTCGTGCCGCGCACGAACACGATCTCGTCCGACGACGACGCGCCGATGAAGCGCCGCACCGTTTCCCGCGCATGCTCGTACGCATCCGTCGCGCGGCCCGCCAGGGCATGCGCCGCGCGGTGAATGTTCGAGTTCTCGTGTGCGTAGAAATACGCGAGCCGGTCGATCACGGCCTGCGGCTTGTGCGTCGTCGCCGCGTTGTCGAACCAGACGAGCTGCTTGCCGTTCACGCGCTCCTGCAGGATCGGGAAATCGCGGCGGATCGCGTTCACGTCGAACGGCGGGTGCGCGCCGCGATACAACTTACCTTGCGGCTCGGCGGCATGCGTATCGTCGACGAAGTAGCGCGGCACGTCGGCGCCCGATGCACGCGACACCGGCACGTCGCGATGCACGGCGAGCAGTTCGCGCAGAGCGTCGTCGCCCGGCAGCCCGAACGCTTCCGGCGACGCGAGGCCGTTCGACGGCACGACGATGTCCTGCGGCGTCCGCTGCCAGCCCTGCAGCGAACCGTCGGTGAAGTAGTACGGCGACGCCTTCGCCGCGCCTTCCGGCGCCGGCGCATTCACCTGCGGCACGCCGAGCGCCGCGCCGCCGACGCGCGGTTCGAGCGCGGGCGCGATCGACACGGCGTTGTCGGGCAGCCCGTTCTGCGCGGCCGCATGCGGCGCGAGCGCCGGCACGCGGTTGCCGAGCGACAGCACGTGCGTCGGCGCGGACGGCGCGAGGTTCGCGCCGGGCACCTTGCCCTGCGGCAGCGCGAGCCCCGGCACGCCGGTGCCGGCCCCGCCCGGGCCCGCGAGCGGCGAGCCGCCGGGCACCGGATTGCTGACCGACGCGAGGATCGGCGCGGCCGCCGGCAACGCCGACGGCACGCCGCCGACCGCGCCGCTGCCGGCCGACAGCTCGGGCGCGGTGGCCTGCCCGGGCGGCGTCGCGAAGAACTCGGACGCGAGCCGCGCGAGCGTCGCCGGGTCGGGCAACCCCGCCGGCAGCGGCGCGTGCGGCAGCGCGTGCGCGTCGCCGCCGGCCAGGCCGGGATTAACGGTAGGTGTCGGGATAGTCATGGAACTTGCCGATTTCGACGTCATCGAGGACAGCCAGCGCATCCGGCGAATGGACCGCGAGCGAGCAATACAGCGAGATCAGGTACGACGCGATCGCCTGGTTGTTGATCCCCATGAAGCGCACCGACAGGCCCGGCCCCTGCTCGCCCGCGACACCCGGCTGATACAGGCCGACGACGCCCTGGCGCTTGTCGCCGACGCGCAGCAGCAGGATCTTGGTCTTGCCGTCCGCGACCGGCACCTTGTCCGACGGAATCAGCGGAATGCCGCGCCACGTGAGGAACTGCGAGCCGAACAGGCTGACCGTCGGCGGCGGCACGCCGCGCCGCGTGCATTCGCGGCCGAACGCGGCGATCGCGAGCGGGTGCGTGAGGAAGAAGGCCGGCTCCTTCCACACCTTCGTCAGCAGTTCGTCGAGGTCGTCCGGCGTCGGCGCGCCCGTCAGCGGGAAAATCCGCTGTTCGTCGGTCACGTTCGCGAGCAGCCCGTAGTCCGGGTTGTTGATCAGCTGGCTTTCCTGCAGTTCCTTGATCGTCTCGATCGTCAGGCGCAGCTGTTCCTTGATCTGATCGTGAGGACTGCTGTAGAGATCGGAGATCCGCGTATGCACGTCGAGCACCGTGCTGACCGCGTTCAGGAAGTATTCGCGCGGCTGTTCCTCGTACGGCACGAAGGTCTGCGGCAGCACGCTTTCGTCCTCGAGCTGCGTGCACGCGGCGCGCACGGCTTCCGGGTTCTTCACCTGGTTCAGCCGGTAGATGCCGGCCTCGACCGGCACCCATTGCAGCAGATGGGTCAGCCAGCGCGGCGTGATCGTGGAAAGCTGGGGGACGGTCTTGGTAGCGTTCGCTAGTTGGCGGGCGGCGTGATCGCTCAGCGCAGCCGCGCCGCTTGCAACGGTCGACATGTGTGGCTCCGGGTTCTTAAGATGAAAAACGGGATTGCTTATGACGCTGGGTGATTATCGGAAGCACGCCCCTGCCGGCTCAACATGCTATAGCCGTCAGGTCCCGTACAACCGAAAGGGAAACGAAATAAGGCAGCCTCAGGTGACGTACGCGCCCGGCAGCAGCGCGGAGATCGACACGTCGAATGCGCGCGCGATCTTGTCGGCGGTGACGATCGACGCGATCGCCTCGCCACGCTCGATCTCGCCGACGTACGAGCGGTTCAGCCCCGCATGCTCGGCCAGTTGCTCCTGCGACCACGTGCGCGCCTCGCGCAGCTTGCGCACGTTGGCGCCGAAGTGATGGATGAGGTCGCTCATCGCGCCTCCTAGGCGACGCGCGCCGCCGCGCGCGGCGCGGCGTTCGCTTCGCTGCGCAGCACGGCCTGCGTGACGTTTTCGCCGGGCGGCACGTCCTGCGTGAGCCACACGTTGCCGCCGATCACCGCGCCGCGTCCGATCGTCACGCGGCCGAGGATCGTCGCACCGGCATAGATCACGACGTCGTCCTCGACGATCGGATGGCGCGCGAGCCCTTTCTCCAGATGGCCGTCCGCATCGCGCGGGAAGCGCTTCGCGCCGAGCGTGACGGCCTGGTACACGCGCACGCGCTCGCCGATGATCGCCGTCTCGCCGATCACGACGCCCGTGCCGTGGTCGATGAAGAAGCCCGCGCCGATGCGCGCGCCCGGATGAATGTCGATGCCCGTTTCCGCATGCGCCTGCTCGGCGATGATCCGCGCGAGCAGCGGCAGGCCGAGCCCGTACAGCTCGTGCGCGAGCCGGTGATGGATCATCGCGAGGATGCCCGGATAGCACAGCAGCACCTCGTCGACGCTGCCGGCCGCCGGATCGCCGTGAAAGGCCGCCAGCACGTCGCTGTCGAGCAGCCGGCGGATCTCGGGCAACCGCGCGGCAAAGGCCTGCACGGCTTGGGACGCGACCGCGTCGATGTTGTCGGGCGGCGCCCCGTCGGTATGACGGTGACGCGCCGCGTAGCGCAATTCGAGCGTCACTTGCGCGAGTAGCGCATTGAGCGCCGCGTCGAGCGCATGGGCCACGTGGAAGTTCTCGCTCTCCTGCCGCAGGTCGGGCGGCCCGAGCCGCATCGGGAACAGCACGCCCTTCAGCGCGCCGATGATCTGCGCGAGCGCCTCGCGCGCCGGCAGGTCGCGCCCGCCGGGTTCGAGCGAGCGCCGCTGCTTCTCGCGCCATGCGCGGCGCACCGTCTGCAGCGATTGAACGATGTCGTCGATGTCGAATGCGGCCATGCTGCCTTCTCCCCGTAACGGCCGTGAATCAGTCCTGCGCCCACGGCAGGCCGCGGAAGCGCCAACCGTTCTGGCTACCGCGCTGCTGCCGCTCGTCGAGGTCGCCCTCGAACCCTTCGAGCACATTGAACACCTGTGTGAAACCGCCCTTCGCCGCGGCCTCGGCCGCCTGGGCCGAGCGGTTGCCGCTGCGGCACAACAACAGCACGACGGCGTCCTTGCCGGTCTTCGCTTCCAGTTCGCGCACGAAGCGCGGGTTGCGCGTCAGGCTCGTGCCGGTCGCCCACGGCACGTGCAGCGATTCCGGCACGTGACCGACGAATTTCCGTTCTTCCGCCGTGCGCACGTCCACCAGCAATGCGTCGCCTGCCGAGAACAGCGCCCACGCGGTTTGCGGCGACACGCCGCCCGCATAGGACTTGCCAGCCGCCGCGGCCGCCGTGCGCGCGTCTTCGAGCGCCTGTTGCGCAGCGGTTCGTTCTTCCAGTTCAACCGTCATGACACTTCCTTGTTTTCGCTGATTCGTATGAACAAAAACACCGGGAATTCGGCCGTCGCAGCTTGCGTGCTGTCTATAGCCGTCAGCACCACTATGCGAGGGCCGCCGGGGAAGCAGAACCAATAAAAATTCATTTCCTAATCAGCGCCGCGGGGAATGCAATAGCAGACGCGCGCTATGCGTGCGCGGTCGCTGGCGGGCAGGAAAGGCAGGACGACGACCGTTCGATGTCAGCCATCGAAGGAAATTGAAAGGAGGCGGGAGGCGATCAGCGCGGCATGCGGCGCGCTGTCATGGATTCCAGAATGGCATGGGGGGCGCCATGCATCGACGAGGCCAGCGCACCTCGTCGACGCATGCGCCCGTCAGTGAAGTCAATCAGGCCACCGGATCGACCGGCGCGATCGGCGCACCGCGCGCTTCGATATCGCGCCCCGCGAGCAGGCACAGATCCTCGCGATGATGCGTGGCGACCACCTGCACGCCCACCGGCACGCCGTTCACGACCGACGTCGTGACGGCCAGCCCCGGCAGCCCCATCGCGGGCAGCGCGCGCAACGTGAGCTGCGCCTCCCACACGCGGTCGAAGCCGTCCGGCCCCTGCCTGTCGAGATCGTCCGGGAACGGCAGTTCCGACGACACCGGCAGCAGCAATACCGGGTACGCGTCCAGAAACAGCCGCCATTGCCGCGCCAGCGTCGTGCGGCGAACCAGCGCGCGGCCGATCACGTCGGCGGGCAAATCGCGCACCTTGCCGCGCACGGCCTCGATCACCGCGGCCGCGCCCGGATCGCCGTCCTGCCCGACCGCGTTCGCCAGCGCATCGAAGCCGTCGCCCAGCCAAAGCTGTTCCTGCAGCAGCGCGGCCTCGCGCAGCGGCGGGGTCTCGTCGATCTCGTCGACGCTCCAGCCCGCGTCGACCAGCCGGCGCGCGGCATCGCGCAACGCGGCCTCCACTTCGGGCACGACCGCCAGGCCGCGCGGCCGCACGCACAGCGCCGCACGCTTCGGCACCTCGCGCCCGTCGAACGGCGCCGCCACGCTCCACGGATCGCGCGGATCGGGTGCGGAGAACGCGCGCAGCGCGAGCGACAGGTCGTCGATCGTGCGCGCGATCGGCCCCGCCGCCGACATCAGTTGCGCGCCGATCGCACGCTCCGGCGACGACGCATTGAACGCCGGCACGCGGCCGAGCGACGGCCGGATTCCATGGACGCCGCACGCATAGGCCGGGTAACGCACCGAGCCGCCGATGTCGGTGCCGAGGGCAAGCGGGCCGATCCCGGCGGCCACCGCAGCCGCCGCGCCGCCGCTCGATCCGCCCGGCGTCAACGACGGATTGCGCGGATTGCGCGTGCGGCCATGCACGAGATTCGACGTGAACCAGCGCAGCGCGAACGTCGGCGAATTGGTGCGGCCCAGCAGAACCCCGCCGGCCTTCCGGATGTTGGCGACCACCGGGCTGTCGGCGTGCGCGATCAGGTGTTCCTGCAGGCGCGTCCCGTTGGTCGTCGCGAAATCGGCCTGGTCGATGTTGATCTTCACGGTGACGGGTACGCCCGCGAGCGGGCCCGGATCGTCGCCGCGCGCGATCGCGCGGTCGACGTCATCCGCCTGCCGCCGCACGTCGTCGGGGCGGTGTTCGACCACGGCGTTGATCGCCGGATTCACCGCATCGAGACGATCGAGCACGGCGTCGGCCACTTCACGCGCGGACACGTCGCGATGCCGCACGCGCTTCGCGAGTTCGGTTGCCGGCAGTTGCCAGAGTTCGGTCATGACTTCTCCTGATGGAAAGACATCACACACGCGCGCGGCGCCGCGCTTCCTCGCGAAAGCGCGGCACCGTGTTCACTCACTGCGCCGCCTGCTTCGCGCGTTCGGCCGCCGCAATGATCGCGTCGGCCACGGCCTTCGGCTGGCTCAGCATCGCGACGTGGCTGCCGTTCACGCGCGTGAGCGTCGCGCCAATCCGCTTCGCCATCGTTTCCTGCAGTGCCGGATCGATCATCCTGTCCTGCGTCGCGACGACGAACGTCGACGGCTTCGCATGCCACGCGGCCTGCGCGACCTTCTCCGAGATGCACCCGCCGTACCAGGGCCCCTGCGTCGCCGCGACGAGGCGCTGCTGCGCGGGCGGCAGGTCCGGCGCGAAATCCTGCGCGATCGCCTTGTCCGACAGCCGCGCGAAACCGCCCGCGTCCTGGCGCAGTTCGCCGGCCCACGACGGGGCCGGCAGCCCCTGCGTGACGTCGGCGATCGACTGGCCGTTGTCGGGCGCGAACGCCGCGACGTACACGAGCGACTTCACCTTGTCGTCGTTGCCCGCCTCGCTGATCACGACGCCGGCCCACGAATGGCCGACCAGCACGACCGGTCCCTTCTGCTCGTCGATCGTACGCTTCGTCGCGGCCGCATCGTCGGCAAGCGAACTCAGCGGATTCTGCACCGACACCACGTGCAGACCGCGCGCCTCGAGCAGCGGAATCACGCGGTTCCAGCTCGACCCGTCGGCGAACGCGCCGTGCACGAGCACGACGTTCGTGCCCTTCAGGTCTTCCTTCGGCGCGGCCTGCGCCGCGACCGCACCGGACAGTCCGCCGATCACCGCGGCGGACACCAGAACGCGTTTCATCAAACCGGCCATCGTCATGCTCCTTTCTCTGTCGTGTCGTTCAAATGAAGTGCTGCAACGAAGGCCGCGCCTGCTTGCGACAGGCGCGGCAGCGGGTCACGAATGCGCGTACAGGTCGTCGGCCGCGTTTTGCGCGGCACGCGATTGCACCGCGTCGCGATGGCCGGCAGACGTCGACGCATCGGCCACGTTGTCGCCTTGCGACTTCGACGGGCCGTTCTGGTCGGAACGCGCGACCTGCAGCGCGGCGATGACGTCTTCCGGGTAGTGCGGTTCGCTACGCGCCGGGTTGTAGCCGGCCTGTTCGAGGCGGACCAGGTCGGCGCGCACGTCGGCACGCGTGAGGCCGTGGCCGGTATCGGCGAACGACAACGCGGGAGCAACGGCGAGGACGGCGACAGCGAGGATTCGAGCGGCTTTCATGAGGGTTCTCCTTGACGGAAGTTGAGGTGTCGATCATTGGGCGCCCGGTGCGAACGTCTGGCACCGAACGTTTGCTGCATGTCGACAGTAGAACCCGCCCACGTATCCCGAATGTTTCCGGAACCGGTGCTTTCTGCATGCCAGTTTTTCCGGAATGGCCGCAGATACAGTGCGATACAAACCCGCTCGCCGATGCATGCCGCCACGCCACGCTCGCCACGCATCATGAAAAAAGGCGTGCCTCGCAAGGCACGCCTTTCCATCGAACGCACACCGCCGCGTCGCGTCAGGGCGCGAGTCGCGTGAACACATAATCGTGGTTCTTCACCCGCGCCTGGTGACACGCAAAGCACGTCTGATGCTGGCCGATATCCGCCGGCACGCCGTTGACGAAGCGCCCGAAGCCCCAGCCGCCCGTCGACGCATAACGACGCGCGTCCTTCACCATCACCTGCACGGTCGTCGCCTGGCCGGGTACCGTCGCCGGCGCGAACTCGTCGGACTGCCTGCGCTTGTACGCGAGCTTCACGAGGATCGTGCCGTCGGGAAACGGCAGCGTCGCCTGTTCGAGCGCGCGGATCGCGACCGGGTTGCCGAGCACCACGCGCAACTCGTCGAGCGGTGCGGCCTCTTCGGCCGGCGCGACCATTTCCCACCTCCGGTAGCCGGGCGGGATCGTCACGCCGTAGATCGGCGATGCCGCCGCCGGCTTCGGCTCCTCCGCGAACGCGGCCGGCCCGCCGGCCGACAGCGCCCCACCCAGCAGTACGCCCGCGACGAGCGCACGGCGCGCGCCGCGCCGCCACACCCTCACGCGTGCCCGCATCACAGATGCTCCACTTGCAGGATCGCATCGGCGAACGCCTGCGGCGCTTCCTGCGGCAGGTTGTGGCCGATGCCGCCGGAGATCGTCCGGTGCTGGTACTTGCCGGTGAACTTCTTCGCGTAGGCGGCCGGTTCCGGATGCGGTGCGCCGTTCGCGTCGCCTTCCATCGTGATCGTCGGCACCGTGATCGCCGGCCCGGCCGCCAGGCGCCGCTCGATGTCGTCGTACTGCGCCTCGCCCTTCGCCAGCCCGAGGCGCCAGCGATAGTTGTGGATCACGACGGCCACGTGATCGGGGTTCTGGAACGACGCGGCCGTGCGTGCATACGTCTCGTCGGAAAACTTCCACTTCGGCGACGCGAGTTGCCAGATCAGCTTGTTGAACGCGTCGCGATTCGCCGCATAACCGAGCTCGCCGCGCTCGGTCGTGAAATAGAACTGATACCACCACTGGAATTCGGCCTGCGGCGGCAGCGGCTTGCGGTTCGCCTCCTGGCTGCCGATCAGGTAGCCGCTCACCGACACGAGCGCCTTCACGCGCTGCGGCCACAGCGCCGCGATGATGTCGGCCGTGCGCGCGCCCCAGTCGTAGCCGCCGAATACCGCGCTGTCGATCTTCAACGCATCCATCAGCGCGACGATGTCGACGGCCGTCACGGCCTGCTGACCGTTGCGCACCGTGTCGGCCGAGCGGAACGTCGTCGAGCCGTAGCCGCGCAGGTACGGCACGATCACGCGATAGCCGGCCTTGACGAGCAGCGGCGCGACGTCCGCATAGCTGTAGATGTCGTACGGCCAGCCGTGCAGCAGGAACACGACGGGGCCGTTCCTCGGTCCGAGGTCCGCATATCCGACGTTGAGCACGCCCGCGTCGATCTGGTGGATCGTGCCCAGCGACGCGACGCCGGCCGGGCGCTTCGCAGCCGGTGCATCGGGCGCCGACTGCGCATGCGCGAGCGCGCTGAAGCCGAGGTCGGCCAGGCTCAGGCTCGCCAGCGTCGAGCCCAGGATCAGGCGGCGGCGGGTGTTCACGGTATCGGGCATGACTCGTTCTCCATTGTCGATCGCTAAGGAAGAGGCCCGCGGCACAGGCGGGCAATCAGGTGTCGCCGTTCGCAGCGGCGGCGCATGGCACCGCGCCGCCGTGTGAATCGCTTCACCGGTTTTATATCCGAACCCTCCGGAGGCTTTGTATCCCAACGTATCCGCGTGCGAACCCGACACACAGCGATTCAAAAATCGCGCGAGAAACGACGCTTTCGGGCGACCGCGCGGCACACGCGGCCACCGTGTGGCGGTACGTCAGAACAGTCTGGCGATCGCCGGCACGCTGAGCACCGCGACGTAGTAGCCCATGAACTGCACGCCCGTGTTGAACGCGAACAGGCGCGACAGCATCCCGCCGAACAGGCCGATCGTCACGATCACCGCCAGCCCCAGCAACTGCCCTTCCCACACGCCGATCACGACGATCAGCCCCGCGAAGGTCGCGATGATCGCTTCGTGACTCAGCTTGCGCGCGACGAACGATGCCGCGCGGTGCGCGTGGTGCATCGCGAGCGGATACGCGATCAGCGCGGCCAGCAGGATCGACAGCAGCCCGTAGCCGAGAAACTCGGGCCAGCTCATCAACGTATGCAGGTTGTGGATCTGCCCGCTCGCCGCGTCGACCGTGAAGCGCGGCGGCGCGTTGAACAGCGGCGCGGCCGGGCCGGCCGCCACCGGGCTCAGCGGCAGCCCGAACGCGATCAGCGGAATCAGCGCCTCGGCGATGTAGGTCGCCTCCGTCACGCCGTTGCGCGCGGCGATCACCGTCGTCAGCCGCTGGTACGCATGACGCACGCGCGCGCCGACGACCTCGCCCATCAGCACCGTCATCGCGACCGGGCTGAACACGAACGTCGCGCTCGATACCGCGGCCGTGCCGACCGTCCACGCGACCTGCTCGCGGTCGAGCACCTTCAGCGGATTCGGGAAATAGCCGCGCCAGCTTTTCACGTCGGGCGCGAGCACGAACGTCGACGGCCCGTCGCGGCGCATGCGCCGCCGCTCGGCCGGCGACAGGATCGAGAACAGGTCGGCCACGAGCGGCCCGATCGCGATCCCGAGAAAGTAGCTGACGCTCAGCTTCACGCCGTAACGACCGGTCAGCGCCTGCAGCCCGACCACCAGCATCACGAACGGCACGAGCAGCAGCACCGACGCCCAGCGCCCCGCGGAAAAGTACGCGATGCCGATGGCCGCCGCGAGGAACACCCACGGCGCGGCCTTGGCGATCGCCGCGCCGAACGGCGCGAGCAGCGACGCGAACAGCACCGCGAGCGGCAGCGCGACGAACGCGGCGACGATCGCGCCGGAAATCATCTTGCGCAGCGCGATATGCGGCACGCCCAGCGCGCGCAACAGCGTCGCCTGCTGCAGCAGCGGCGCGGCCATCGTGTCGCCGGGAATGCCGAGCAGCGCGGTCGGGATCGAATGCGTGATGTGCTTGGCCACCGCGCCCGCGAGAAAGAACGTGAACACGCCGGCCGGCGGGACGCCGAGCAGTGCGACGAGCAACGTGAGCGGCGCGATCGTCGTCGTTTCGTCGGTGCCGGAGATCAGCCCGATGGCGGAGAACACGATCGCGCCGAGCAGCCCCATCGCGAACGCGGCCGGCAATGCATGCAGCAGCGCGTCCATCAGCGGCCTCCCGCGCGGGCGCGCCCGGACGACGCGTCGTACGACGCGAACAGGTCGAGCAGCCCGAGTTCCTCCATCTCGGCACGCGCGCTGGCCGACAGGTCGCTCGCCGAACCCAGGCCGCCCGACGCTTCGGCGAGCTGCCGCAATGCCGCGTCACGCTCGGCGCCGCCGGCCGCATGTTCGATCACCGTGCGCTTCGGCTTGAACAGCACCGCGCAGATCGTGCCGGCCAGCAGGCAGCCGCCGAGGCCGATCAGCATCGCGTAAGCGCGTGCGATCGCCACGTCGTGGACGAACGACGCGAGCACGACGCGGCCGATCTCGAACGCTCCGAGGCTGATCGCGATGCCGAGCAGCACCGACCACGCGAGATGTTTCGTCGCCACCGTGTCGCCCCATACCTCGACGAGCGTCGCGGCCGACGCATCGGCACCGGCCAACGGCCCGGCACGATGCGGCGCGCGTGCGAGCGCGCTTGAACCGGTCTGTTCCATGTGTCTCCTCCTGGATTGATATGTCGCCGGCCTGGCCGGCGTGGCGCGCCGCACGCCGCGTGCGTGACGCGGCGTGCAGTCCGCGCGTCAGCCGCCGCGGCGGCCCGCGAGCAATTCGACCGCGAAGTCGGTGCGCACGTCTTTCGCCGCGACCATCTGCTGCGCGATCCGGTCGATGTCGGCGCCGGTCGCGCCGGCCGCGACCGCGATGTTGCGGGCATGCAGCGCCATGTGGCCGCGCTGGATGCCTTCGGTCGCGAGCGCGCGCAGCGCGCCGAGATTCTGCGCAAGCCCGACCGCCACCGCAATTTCACCGAGTTCCTGCGCGGAAGTCACGTTCATGATCTTCAGCGCGAGACGCGCGAGCGGATGCGTCTTCGTCGCGCCGCCGACCAGTCCGACCGGCATCGGCATCTCGATCGTGCCGACGAGGTCGCCGTTCGCGGCCTTCTCCCACGTCGTCAGCGACGTATAGCGGCCACTGCGGCTCGCATACGCATGCGCGCCGGCTTCGACCGCGCGCCAGTCGTTGCCGGTCGCGACCACGACCGGGTCGATGCCGTTCATGATGCCCTTGTTGTGTGTCGCCGCGCGGTACGGGTCGGTCGCCGCGAACACGTAGGCGTCGATCACGCGATCGATGACGTCTTCACCGGAATAGGCGTCGGTCGCGAGCGTGGCGGCCTCGTACCGTACCTCCGCACGGGCCAGCCGGAGATCCGCGAGGTTGGACAGTATCCGCAACCGTACCTGGCCCCCGGTAATCGCCTCGATGCGCGTCGCGACCGTTTCGGCCATCGTATTGACCGTGTTCGCCCCCATCGCGTCGCGCACGTCGACGATCAGGTGCGCGACGATCATCGCGCCGCGCGGCGTGTCGGGAAACACGTGAACCTCGATGTCGCGGCAGCCGCCGCCGAGGCCGACGAGCACCTTGTCGCGGCTGTTCGCGAGTGCGACCAGTTCGGCCGCATGCCGCAGGATCGCGAGCCGCGCGCCGTACGGATCGTCGACGCCGATCACCTGGACCTGCGCGCGCATCAGCGGGCCGCTGCTCGACGTGCGGAAGCCGCCGGCCGCGCGCGCGAGCTTCGCCATATACGATGCGGCCGCCACGATCGACGGCTCCTCGACGGCCATCGGCACGATCACGTCGCGGTCGTTGATCCGGAAGTAGCCGGCCACGGCCATCGGCAGCTCGAACGTGCCGATTACGTTCTCGATCATCCCGTTGGCGACCTCGAGCGGCAGCGCGCCCGGCTTCGCGAGCAGCGCATGCTCGGCATCGTCGAGCCCGACGGCGCGGGACAGGTGGGACAGGCGTTGCTCGGGCGTGAGCGCGCGGAAGTTCGGCAAGGCGGAATCGATGGGCATGACGGGTCGGTTGTCTCGGGGTGGCGGTATTGCCCGTCGGTGCTTGCGGCGGGCATCGGATAGCCGAATAATAGTCACGCTGTACCCTTTGAAAAGGTACAGACGACGCAGACAGTCACCCAACCGTACCCATGACAGTGGGCCGGCCCGACGGAACATGCCGATGAAACAGCGTGCAAGAGCCAGCCTGTCTGGCGCGATGGCGGACAATCTCGCCAGACAGATCGAGGAAGGCGTGTTGCCGGCCGGCGCGAAACTGCCCTCCATCAGGGAATACGCCGAGGCATCCGGCTGCTCGAAGAACACGGTGATCAGTGCATTCGAGATGCTCGCGGCCGACGGCCTGATCGAGCCGCGCCGCGGCTCGGGCTTCTTCGTGACGCGTCGCGCGGCAGCCGCGCCCGACATCGACGAACCGAGCTCGCTCGACCGCGCGATGGACATCGTGTGGCTGATGCGCGAGCAGTTGCACGTGAAGCCCGATGTGCTCAATCTCGGCGAAGGCTTCCCGCCGATCGAATGGCTCGAGGAAACACGGCTGAACCAGTACCAGCAGCGCATCATGCGCACGAGCGCGGCGTCGCTGTTCCGCTACGGCAGCCGCTTCGGCTACCTGCCGCTGCGCCAGTCGCTGCAGCAGAAGCTCGCCGGCTACGAAATCGAGGCACCGCCCGCGCAGATCGTGCTGACGCACGGCGCGAACCAGGCGATGGATCTCGTGCTGCGCTACTTCGTGCGCCCGGGCGACACCGTGCTCGTCGACGACCCCGGCTACTACCCGCTGTTCGGCAAGCTGAAGCTGAGCGGCGCGAACATCGTCGGCGTGCCGCGCGAGATCGACGGCCCCGATGTCGCGAAGCTGGCCGAACTTGTCGCGACGCACCGGCCGAAGCTGTTCTTCACGCAATCGGTCGGCCACAACCCGACCGCGACCGATACGAGCGCGGCCAAGGCGCACCGCATTCTGCAACTCGCCGATACGCACGACCTGATCATCGTCGAGGACGACGCGCTCGCCGACCTGCGGCCGCGCTCGCTCACGCGCATCGCGACGCTCGACCAGCTGCGCCGGACCATCTATATCGGCAGTTTCTCGAAATCGGTGTCGGCTGCGCTGCGTGTCGGGTTCCTTGCGTGCAATGCGGCGCTTGCGAGCGACCTGGCCGACGTGAAGATGCTGACGCATGTCAGCAGCTCCGAGTACTGCGAACGCACGCTCGACGCGATCGTCAGCGACGGGCACTTTCTCAGGCATACGAATCACCTTCAGGAGAAGCTGCGACGCGCGACCGGCAACGCGCTCGATGCGCTCGGGCGTCTTGGCGCGGAGGTCTATCGGTCCTGCGACCAGAGCCTGTATCTGTGGGCCGCGCTGCCCGGCTGGCCCGATTCGATGCAGCTCGCGCAGGCGATGCTGGCGCGCGGCGTGATCCTCGCGCCCGGTGCGGTGTTTTCGCCGCAGGCCGATCGCCCGTCGAAGTATTGCCGCTTTAACGTTGCGTATCTGGCGGACAAGCGGTTTGCGCAGGCCTTGCAGGCGGTTGCCTGAAAACGAATGCGGGCCGCACCACCGCCCGGCCCGCATTCGTCGTGCAACCCCGCTTACCCGCGCCGCAACGGCCGGAACCCGGCCCGCACTTCACGCGCAAACAACTCCGGCTCCTCCCATGCCGCGAAGTGCCCGCCCTTGTCGACTTCGTTGAAGTAGATCAGGTTGTGATAACTGCGCTCGGCCCAACTGCGCGGCGCCTGGTAGATCTCGCCCGGAAACACCGTGATCGCGGCCGGCAACGAGATATCCACCGCGTTGAAGTTGTTCGAGTGATCCTCCCAGTAGATCTGCGCGGCCGACGTCGCCGTGTTCGTCAGCCAGTACAACGAAATGTCGTCGAGAATCTCGTCGCGCGGGATCGAGCGTTCGGGCACGCCGCCGCTGTATGTCCATTGCGAAATTTTGTCGTACATCCACGCAGCCTGCCCGGACGGCGAATCCGCGAGCGCATAACCGACCGTCTGCGGACGCGTGACCATCATCGCCGAGTAGCCGCAGTTGTCGCGATAGAACGTCGCGAGCTGCTCGTACGCGGCCCGCTCCTTCGGCGACAGCGAAGCCGGCGCGGGCGCATCGGTCGCGAGCAGCGTCGCGATATCCGGCGGCACCGTCGCCGGCATGTTCACGTGAATCCCGGCCAGCCCCTGCACGCGCTGCATCGCCATCCGGTGCGAGATCACCGAGCCGCAGTCGCCGCCCTGCGACACGAAGCGCGTATAACCGAGCCGCGCCATCAGTTCGCCCCATGCCCGCGCGATGTGATCGGAGCCCCAGCCGGTTTTCGTCGGCCGGCCCGAGAAGCCGAAGCCCGGCAATGACGGCACGACGACGTGGAACGCATCGTCGGCGCTCGCGCCGTGCGCGGTCGGGTCGGTCAGCGGGCCGATCGCCTTCAGCAGCTCGAAGATCGAACCCGGCCAGCCGTGCGTCATGATCATCGGCATCGCGTTCTCGTGCCGCGAGCGTACGTGGATGAAATGAATGTCGAGCCCGTCGATTTCCGTGATGAACATCGGGAAACCGTTCAGGCGCGCCTCGCCCTTGCGCCAGTCGTAATCGGTGCCCCAGTAGCGCAACAGCGCCTGCATGCGCGCGAGCCGCACGCCCTGCGATTCGTCGGCGACGGTCTCGCGGCCCGGCCAGCGTGTCGCGGCAATGCGGCGGCGCAGGTCGGCCACGGTTTCGTCGGGAATGTGCGCGGTGAACGGGCGTACGCCGCTCGCGCCGGTTGCGGCATGCAGCGCGGTGGGCAGCATCGCCGAGACGCCGGCGGCCACGGAAGTGGCCAGCAGGTGGCGACGCAGCGGGGAAAACGGTGTGGAAGACATCGTTCGGCATCTCCTTTCGTGAAGTGGAAAGTGAACATGCCGCGCGCGGGATCGCGCCCAGGCTTTCGATCCGGCGCGCCCTCATCACACGGCGTCGCCCATTTGAAAGGTCTGATGTATCCCGGATTTGTCTGATTTGTACGCGTTTGTAGTCGCTGCATGGCGAGCGGCCCGCGCCGCCGCCCGCTCTTCGTGCAACGCTTAGAGCGCCTTGACGATCGCGCCGTCGACGCGAATGTTCTGCCCGGTGATGTAGCCCGCGCCGTCCGACAGCAGGAACGCGACCGTCTTCGCGATCTCGCCGGTCTTGCCGAAGCGGCCGGCCGGAATGCGTGCGACGATCTCCGGCGTTTCCGGCCAGCTGTCGATGAAGCCCGGCAGCACCGCGTTCATCCGGATGTTCTCGGCCGCATAGCGTTCCGCGTACAGCCGCGTCCACGCGCTCAGCGCCGCGCGCAGCGCCGACGACACCGGCATCGGCTGCTCGGGCGCATCCGCCGCGAAGCTCGAGATGTTGACCACCGCGCCGCCGCCCTGCTTCTGGAAGATCGGCGTCACGCGGCGCATCACGCGCACCACGTTCAGCAGGATCAGGTCGAGCCCCGCATGCCAGTTGTCGTCGGTGATCGCCAGCAGGTCGCCTTTCGGCGGATGGCCGGTGTTGTTCACGACCGCGTCGATCCGGCCGTAGCGGGCAACCGTTTCCTGCACGAGCCGGTCGATATCGGCTTCTTCCGTCACCGAGCCCTGGATGCCGAAGCCGCCGAGTTCCTCGCCGAGCGCCACCGCGCTGCCCGACGGCGACATCAGCGCGACGCGATAGCCCGTCGCCGCCAGTTCGCGCGCGATCGCCGCGCCCATGCCCTTGCCTGCCGCCGTGATCAACGCCACTTTTTCTACAGTCACGATTTGCTCCTCGTTCCGATTCCGTTGCCGCGCAGCCGCCGTTCGGCCCGCCATGGTGGTAATGTAGGCGCATCGAATCCGACTGTCGAACCAGTATTTCTGCCGCCAGCCGATAGTTTTTCTACAGCCTGACGATGCCGCCACGCCCTTCCCGACTGCCGCCGCTGAATGCGCTTCGCGCGTTCGAGGTATCCGCGCGGCACCTCAATTTCCGCGCTGCGGCCGACGAGATCGGCGTCACGCAGGGCGCCGTCGCGCAGCAGGTGCGCCACCTCGAGGACGTGCTCGGCCTGAAGCTGTTCGAGCGCCTGCCGCGTGGCCTCGCGCTCACTCACGACGGCGCCGCGTATTTCTCCGACGTGCAGCGCGCGCTGCACGCGATCGCCGACGCGACCGACAAGCTCGTGAAGCGGCGTGCCGCGCTGACGATCAGCACGACGCCGTCGTTCGCGTCGAAGTGGCTGATCCCGCGGCTCGCGCGGTTCACCGAGGCCCATCCCGACTACGACGTGCGCGTGATCGCCGACCCGCAGATCGCGACGTTCCGCCACGACGGCGTCGATCTCGCGATCCGCTACGGCAAGCCGCCGTTCGGCAAGCATCTCGTCGCGCATGCGCTGTTTCCGCTCGACGTGTGCGCCGTGTGCAGCCCGGCGCTGCTCGCTGCGCCGGCTTCGCCGCGTGCGCTCCTCGGCCAGGTGCTGCTGCATGACGCGCACGACCTGTGGCCCGAGTTTCTTGCGGCGCTGCCCGAACCGGTCGACGTCGATCCGCACAAGGGGCTGCGCTTCAACCAGACGTCGCTCGCGATCGATGCGGCCGTCGCCGGCCAGGGCGTCGCGCTCGCGACCGAGCCGCTCGTCGAGCGCGACATCGCGGCCGGCAGGCTGTGCAAGCCGTTCGATTTCGCGTTTCCGCTGTCGATGGGGTTCTATCTCGTGTATCCGGCCGAGCGACGCGACGACGATGCGATCGCGGTGATGCGCGAGTGGATGACCGGGCAGGCGGCGTCGGACGGGCGGCCTTGAGTGCTTTAAATGCCTGGAGCGCCTTGATCGTCCTGCATCAGCGTCAGGGAGCGATCCAGCGCGCCTCGTAGCCGCTTTCACCGTTCAGATCGAACACCGCCCGGCGATGCCCCGTTCGCGCGAGTTCGAGCCAGTCGATGCGCGTGACCGTCATGTGGATCAGGCAGAAGTTTTCGTAGCCGTCGCCGGATGGTGCGGTGCCGTCGATATGCGCTTGTTCCGGTGACGCGATCGGCGTGCCGGGCGGCAACGGCGCGCGATACAGCAGCAGCGTATGCGGACGGCTCGACGCCCAGATCGCACGCCGTTGTGCTTCGTCTTCGCAGATCGATGCAATGCCTTGCGCGCGAATCTGCACGAGCGCGTCGAGATCGTTCGCAACGATCGAGAAGCGTGGATCGCGGCGCAACTCCGCGACTTTCTCCGAGCGCGCATCGGTATGAAACGACAGCACGCGATCGGCCCGGCTCACCTGACGCAATACGATCGTCCGGACCTTCGGCGTGCCGTCGAGGCCGAGCGTGGCGGCCTGCAGCATCGTGAACGGCGAGCGCCGCGCGCCGACGCCGGTTTCGAGACAGGACCAGAGGCGGTCGTAGGTTTGCGCGAGCGATTCGGAAGTCGGGTCGGACATGAGGCGATGGCGATCGTCGGTGTTTCGATCGCGCCAGCTTAACCGGTTGTTTCAGCGGCGGCTCGCGTGCGACGCGGGCCGCCGTGCTTGTGCCGGTCAGTTATAGCCGAGCACGGCCGGGGCGACATCGCCCGCATCGGACGCCGGCTCCGCGCCGAAGCGGCCGAGCACGTCGGCCACGTATTGCGGCCCCGCGCTGATCTGCGACGAGCGATGCCTGGGCGGCCGCTTGTCGCCCGTGACTGACGCCGCGCCCGTCGATGCCGTTTCGTTGACGATGATATTCACGTTGATGTCTCCTCACGCGGCCAGCGCCGCACCATACGCGCGCACGAGGCGCGCGACGCCTTCCCGGATCGCGTCGACATCCGGCGCGGCGAACGACAGGCGCAGCGACGCTGCGTCGACGTTGTCCGCGAAAAACGCCTTGCCGGGAACGAACACGATCTTGTTGGCGATCGCCTGTTGCAGCAGCACGTCCGACGGCACCGCGCCGATCCGCGCCCACACGAACATCCCGCCTTCGGGACGGTGGAATTCGATCGCATCGCCGAACCCGTCGCGCAGCGCGTCGCACATCGCGTCGCATTTGCGCTGGTACGCGGCCGTGATGCGCGGCAAGTGGCGTTCGAGCGCGCCGTCGGCCAGGTATTCGGCGGCGGTCGCCTGCGTCCACGGCGCGCTGCACAGGTCGACCGTCTGCTTCGCGATCACGCAGCGCCGCGCGATCTCGGCCGGCGCGATCGTCCAGCCCACGCGCAGCCCCGGCGCGACGATCTTCGACAGGCTCGCGAAATGCACGATCCAGTCGCGCGCGCCGTCCACTTCACCGGCCAGCGCGAGCATCGACGGCACGGCTTCGCCCGCGAAACGCAGGTCGCCGTACGGATCGTCCTCGATGACCAGGAAACGGTATTGCACCGCGAGACGCAGCAGCTTCAGCCGGCGTTCGCGCGTGAGCGTCGCGCCGGTGGGGTTCGCGAAGGTCGGAACGGTGTAAAGCAGCTTCGGTTGCGCGATCGTGCCGGAGGCGAGTTGCTCGGCAAGACGGTCGACGTCGAGCCCTTCACCGTCGACGGGGATCGTCACGATGCGCGCCTGCTGCAGACGCATCGCCTGCAGCGTGGCCGGGTAAGCCGGCTGTTCGGTCAGCACGACGTCGCCGGGCGACACCATCACGCGCAGCAGCAGGTCGAGGCCCTGCTGCGAGCCGGTCGTGACGAGCAGTTCGGCCGGCGTGCACGCGACGCCGCGACGCGCCATCAGCGCGATCAGTTGCTGCTTCAGTTCGGCGAGGCCGTCGGTCGGGCCGTATTGCAGGCAGCGGACGGGCTGTGCGTATGCGCGCTCGGCGGCCGCGTTCAGGCCGTCGACGTCGAACAGGTCGCTGGCCGGATAGCCGCCCGCGAAGGAAATCATGCCCGGTTCGGACAGGTACTTGAACAGTTCGCGGATCGGCGAGCCGGCGGGATTCTGGAATGAGGGAGTGAACGCGTACATGTCGTCGTGAGCTGGAGGGCACGGGCGGCCGGGATAGCCGTCGAGTGCCAACCGCCGGGGCGCTTTTGGCGCCGCGGCGGTGAATTCGAGCCACGATTGTCGATAGTCATTAAGGGCTCGGCAAACGATATCTATGCACTAGGTCTTGCGGTTTGGTCATTAAATCGCGGGTTTAGACGGAGTGAGGCCGGGTTGTTGACAGGTAGACGAACATCAAAAAAAAAAGCGAGCGTGACGCTCGCCCGACCGATGCGCTTCGCTCGGCCGACATGGTTGAAATTTCTGACAAGCCGGCACAGATGGAACACGAAGATCAGAGATCCCCGCGCACCTCACCCGTTCCCAACGCGCTCCGCTGCCGGTTGACTTCCGCCCAAAGCGCATCGCTGTCGTCATCGCGCAGCAGGATCATCCAGTCCAGTTGATCGTCGGTCACGCCGAAGTACGCCAGGATTTCCCGGCGAACCGTATCGACGAACTGCGCGTATTCCGGGGTGGCCTGGGCCTGCGCGTGCAAGGCATCGTAGGCTGCATCGTCCTCGCCGCCGCCGTGCTCGTCGATATAGCGCGAGATCCACTGGTCGCGTTCGTAGTCGTAATCGGCCTCGGCGCGCATCGCTTGCACGGCCGTGTGGAGATCCAGTTGGGCAAACGCGGCGATCGCCGCCGTGGTCGCCTCGTCGAATGTAGTCGTCATTCCATTTCTCATGCTGGTCATGGCACATCATCGCACGGGCCGCCCCCGGGCAGACGCAGCGAATCCGGCTGGCTCGTAACGGCCAGATGCGCACGAACAAGGGGCGGCCGTAACCGCCCCCGCCATTCAATCAACCACCCACACCCCGATTCGCCTCGATCACCGTCAACGCGGCCATATTCACGATCCGCCGCACGGTGGCGCTCGAAGTCAGGATGTTCACCGGCGCATTGACGCCGAGCAGGAACGGCCCCACCGCCACATTGCTCCCCGCCTCGGTCTTGAGCAGGTTGTACGCGATGTTACCGGCGTCGACATTCGGACAAACCAGCAAATTCGCTGCGCCCTTCAGCGGCGACATCGGCAGCAGCTTCGCGCGCAGCCCTTCATCCAGCGCACAGTCGCCATGCATCTCGCCATCCGCCTCGATATCCGGCGCCTGTTCCCGCATGATCTCCAGCGCCCGGCGCATCTTCACGCCCGAGGCCGCGCTTCCCGACCCGAAGTTCGACCGCGACAGCAGCGCGACCTTCGGCGTCAGGTTCAGCCATTCCATCTGCCGGGCCGCCGCGATCGTGAATTCCGCGATCTGCTCCGCATCGGGGTTGTCGTTGACGTGCGTATCCACCAGCGCGACCGTCCGCTGATCGAGCAGCAGGATGTTCATCGCCGCGTAGGTCGACGCACCGGGCTTCTTGCCGATCACTTCGTCCACGAATCGCAGGTGATTGTGATACTCGCCCACCGTCCCGCAAATCATCCCGTCCGCATCGCCGAGCTGCACCATCATCGCGCCGATCAGCGTGAGGCGGCGGCGCATTTCCACGCGCGCCATTTCCTTCGAAATGCCGTCGCGGCAACGCAGTTCCCAATACTTCGTCCAGTACTGCGGGAAGCGTTCGTCATACTCCGGATTGGTCACTTCGACATCCTGACCGAGTCGCAGGCGCAGGCCGAACCGCTCGATGCGCGCCAGCAGCACCTCCGGACGCCCGACCAGGATCGGACGCGCGAGCTTCTCGTCGACGATCACCTGCACCGCACGCAGCACGCGCTCGTCTTCGCCCTCGGTGAACACGATCCGCGCCTTGCCGCCGTCACGCACGAGCCGACGCGCGGTCGCGAACAGCGGCTTCATGAACGCGCCCGAGTGATAGACGAACTGCTGCAGTTGCTCGACATACGCGTCGAGATTCTCGAGCGGGCGCGTCGCCACGCCGCCTTCCATTGCCGCCTTGGCCACGGCCGGCGCGATTCGCACGATCAGGCGCGGGTCAAACGGCTTCGGAATCAGATATTGCGCGCCGAACGACACGTCGTACGCGCCGTAGGCCGCCGCGACCACTTCGTTCTGCTCTTCCTCCGCCAACCCCGCGATCGCGTGCACCGCGGCGATTTCCATTTCACGTGTGATCGTCGTCGCACCCACATCCAGCGCGCCGCGGAAAATGTACGGGAAGCACAGCACGTTGTTGACCTGGTTCGGATAGTCCGAGCGGCCCGTCGCGATGACGACGTCGTCGCGCGTCTCGTGCGCCAGTTCCGGGAAGATTTCCGGCGTCGGGTTGGCCAGCGCGAGAATCAGCGGACGCGCCGCCATCGCCTTCAGCATCTCGGCCGTGAGGATGCCGCCGACCGACAGCCCCAGGAACACATCCGCGCCGCCGATCACTTCGGCCAGCTTGCGCGCATCCGTTTCCTGCGCGAAGCGCGACTTGGCCGGGTCCATCAGCACGGTGCGGCCGCGATAGACGACGCCCTCGATGTCGGTCACCCAGACGTTTTCCACCGGCAGCCCGAGGTCGACCAGCAGGTCCAGGCACGCCAGCGCGGCTGCTCCGGCGCCCGACGTCACGACCTTCACGTCCTTGATCGACTTGCCGACGACCTTCAGCCCGTTGATGAACGCGGCGGAAACGGTAATCGCGGTGCCGTGCTGATCGTCGTGGAAGACGGGAATCTTCATGCGTTCGCGCAGCTTCTGCTCGACCGTGAAACATTCCGGCGCCTTGATGTCCTCGAGGTTGATGCCGCCGAACGTGGGTTCGAGGCCGGCAATGATGTCGACCAGCTTGTCCGGATCGGTCTCGTTGATCTCGATGTCGAACACGTCGATCCCGGCGAACTTCTTGAACAGGACGGCCTTGCCTTCCATCACCGGCTTCGATGCGAGCGGGCCGATGTTGCCGAGGCCGAGCACCGCGGTGCCGTTCGTGATCACGCCGACCAGGTTGCCGCGGCTTGTGAAGCGGTGCGCCTGCAGCGGATCGGCGGCAATCGACTCGCACACGCTCGCCACGCCGGGCGTATAGGCCAGCGCCAGATCGCGCTGGGTCACCAGCGGCTTGCTCGCCACGACCGAGATTTTCCCGGGGGTCGGAAACTCGTGATAGTCGAACGCGGCCTGTTGCTGTGTCTCTGTCTGTTTCATGTTTTGGGTCCCGGCGTGGGCGCCAGGCCAGTCCCGGCGCGATCCATGGAGGTGATTCTAGGGATCTGCCATAACGTGATGATTCTGTTTTAATATCGGCCCATCACTTTTTCCTGATGAATACATGACCAGTCAATGAATTTTGACGCAAACGACGTGGTCAGGCGGCTGGGCGCGCGTCTGAAGATTCGGCATCTGGTGCTGTTGCTGCAGATCCAGCAGCACGGGTCGCTGACGCGTGTCGCCGAGCACATGGCCAGCAGCCAGCCGGCCGTGACGAACGCGCTGTCCGAACTGGAGAGCATGTTCGGCACGCCGCTGTTCGAGCGCTCGTCGCGCGGCATGCGGCCCACCGCGCTCGGCACGGTCGTGCTGGAGCGCGCGAAGGCAATGATCAAGGATCTCGACCACCTCGCCCGCGAAATGGAGGCCGTCGCCGCCGGGCACGCGGCCCATCTGCACATCGGCGTGATTCCGTTCATCTCCGGCCAGCTGCTGTCGGCGGCGCTGAAGCGGTTGCAGGCACGGATGGAACGGCGGCTGACCGTGACGATTCACGAAGGCACCAGCGATCAGTTGCTGTTGCAACTCAGGGATCACGGCGTCGACATCGTGATCGGCCGCGCGTCGTCGGCGATCGATCTGGGCCAGGTTTCGTTCGAAGTGCTGTACCAGCAGCAGCCGCGCGTGATCGCGAGCCGGCGGCTGGCGGCCAAGCTCGCGCGCATGCCGCTGGACTGGCACAAGCTGCACGCGCTCGACTGGATTCTCGGCGCGCCGCATACGCCGATGCGCGAACAGGTGACCGACCTGTTCCTGTCGGCCGGCATCGCGCCGCCCGTGCCGATCGTCGAAAGCTACTCGTCGAAGCTGATCGGCGAAATGATCGCGTCGAGCGACGAGGCCGTGTCGATCGTGCCGGCCGATATCGCGGAAGAACTGGTGCGGATTGCCGGCGTGGCGATCGTGCCTTACTCGCTCGTGTGGACGCTGCCGCCGATCGCGCTGTTTACCCGCTCCGCCGATTCGCGCTCGCCCGCGCGCGATCTGCTCGTCGACGCGCTGCGCGCGGTGTGCAAGGAGACGTACGGGGACATGCAGCGATAAGCGGCTATTTGCTCGCGGCGAGGCGGCGCAGGATTTCCGCGCGCTCGGCACTCAACACGTGGTCCGAGCCCTCGCCGCGGTCGTAGCGCCTGGTTGTGCGGTAGGAAAAACGCTTCGCATATTGATTGGCGGCGGGATCGAACACCCACGCGTCGACTTCGAAGAAGTGCTTGCCGAAATGATCCTCGTCCTTCTCCCAGATATAGTCCGCGCGGACAAACACCGGGTAGGGCGAAACGTCCGGCAGCTTCCACATCGCGCGGTCGGCCATCTCCGTTTCGGTCACTTTGGGCATCAGGTTCTCGATCTTGCCATTCGGGCCGACACGCAGGACGGCCACACGCTCCAGCATCCCGCTGCCGCCGCCCGAGAACATCCCCGAGAAGAACACCCACGAGCCGCCCGATGCGATCGGCAGCCGTTCGGAGCGAGGATTCAGGCCGAACTGGTACACCTCCCGGGACGAACCGGGAAGCGGCGCCGGCGGCATCTCGAAGCACGGCGCATGGTCGGGAAGCACGCAGAGCTTCACGCCGGAAAGCGGGAGCCCGTCGCTATCGAGCTGGCCTTCCGTCTGCGTGTAGCGCGGAAATGCGGATTCGCCGGCGGAGGCCGCCCGAACGCCGGCAATGCCGACGACTGCCAGACTCAAGATTGCCGCGAACATCTTGCCGGTCCTGCGCATACACCCTCTCTCTTTCTGATTATTTGACGGCTGCAGATTGTCGATGATCTGGCCGGTTCTGGCAAAAAGGCGCATCGCCGGTTTCATTCGCTTCGACGAAGTGCGTGAGAGAAACCCTTCAACGTTCCGGTCGGTGCGGGGCAACCGGTTTCTCGTACAACGACCAGTCGCGGCCATCCGACTTGATCCCCACGCGGACGAAGCCGAGCGATTCGTAATAAGCGCAGAGCTTGGTGTTTTCGGCAGCGCAGTCGAGTCGAACGAAACGCCGGTCGATGCGGTTCACCTCGCGGGCGCACCAATCGAGCATGACGCCGCCGATCCCGAGCCCGTTGAAACCTTGCCGCACACATAGCCCGTGCACGTAACCGGCAACCGGTTCTTGCGGCCCCCAGTGCGGGTCATCGTCGAAACTCAGCGAGAACGTTCCGACCAACGTGCCGTTCTGTTCGACGACATACACCGATTTCTCGGCGACATGGTTTCGTACCCACCGCTCGGAGAAGCCGTCACCCTCCTTGCCCCACACATAGTCGCCATGCGCGACTTTCTTTGCGTGCGCATCGTTCCGGATCTGCGTAAGTGCCGGTACGTCGTCTGCCGTGGCTCGGCGGATGTCATTCGAATTCACGCTCGTCTTTCCGTTGAATCTTCGCGGCGTCGCACGACGGCCTTCATCTCGCCGACCCGCATTCGCAATAACAAACGTAACGACCTTACGAAGTCGTACCCTGGAACCAGCGTGAACATGGGCCCGAATAAATGAGCACGGTCGCAATCGCATTGGCGAAAAAGGACACTTCGAACAGAGTCATCCTGAACGGGGGCGCCATCACGATGAAGGCTAGCGTCGTGACAATCGTGAGTATCAGTTCCAGCGTTCGCGCCAGCTTTTGTCGCTGGCAAAGGCCGATGATCAGGCTCGCGTTCAAGAGCAGCCAGAATGCCTGGACCACGGCGATCAGGGCAATGCCCTTACGCATCAGCGTTGCCTTTTCCGCGGGCACTTCACCAAGTTGATCGAAACCCAGCCTCTGAAGCCAGACAGCACATCCGACCTCGATGAGCCAGACAATCGCGAAGAGCGCGACGGCATGACGGATCTGCGGCGGCGCGTCCGTGTGAAACGCCGGCATGGCCTTCAGTTTGCTGATTGGCATCGTCTTTTCGAGAGGCCGATGGCCCCCGCCCCGGTATTATTTGAATCGTCTGTGCAGATTGTCGGCCGAGTGTAGCTCACTCGCAATGCCGCATACATCGCTATCGATCGTTATCCGTTTCCATCTCTCAGGTTGTGACAGCCGGGTGACGAATCGTGGCGGTCCATACGAATCGGCAGCGGCGTTCCATCTTCAAATGCAACCAGTTCGTCCCGTGCCAATAGAACCAATTTCTCCACTTGCGCAAACGGCAGCGCGTCGCAAAACAATGAAACCGTCAGGGTATGGTCGGCGTCGCATCTGAATACTTCGGCGAGCACATTTCCCTCCGTGTCGGTTAGCTCAACACCCAACCCGTCGCGAAGGACATTCGACGCCACCTGAAATCGATACGCCATCGTACTGCTCCAATCAGGCTGAAGCACTCAAACTCTGCCTGAGCGATTCATAGATCCCCGCGCCGGCATCGACGATAAACACCAGCGCAACGACGACACAGACCACGCGCCCGATTCCACTCAGACGCGTCACGCCGAAATACAGGCCGACCGCCCCGATAGCAAGCGTCGCCGGCCAGTAGATGGCGCCGACGATAATCGCGATGACCGGAAAAGGTATATCGATGGCGATGTCACTCATCCCGCGAGACTCCCGTGCATGCCGGATGCATACGTCAGTTCATGGTTTCGACGACATCGGCCAGCCGCCGACGATTACTCCGCCTGATGACACACCACCTCGATATTGTGCCCATCCGGCCCGATGACGAATGCCGCGTAGTAGTTCGCGTGATAATGCGGCCGCAGCCCGGGCGCGCCGTTGTCCTTCCCGCCCGCCTCCAGCGCCGCGCGATAGAACGCATCGACTTGCTGCCGATTGTCGGCCACGAACGCGATGTGGAGATGCGCCGGTTTCTCGTCCGACTGGAACAGACACAACGAGGCCTTGGCGGGCGTACTGATCTCGATACCGTAAGAAGGCTCGCCCTCGCCCACGGTCACTGCCCCGATCGGTGCAAGCGCCTTGAGGAAAAACGCCTTGCTGGCGGCAAAGTCGCTGACGCCGAATTTGACGTGGTCAAACATGAGATCCCCTCGGATAGATGGGCGGGCCTGCACCCGGGTGTGATGTCGAGACCACCGCGATGGTGCCACACACTGCCTGCAGCAGTACACCTCTTCGCTCACCAACAAAAAAGGCCCGACAACGTCGGGCCAATGAGCGGGATACAAGGAACACCCGCTCACCCCATACCGGGCCGTCACGCGACGCGACGTGACATTGGCGAGATCCTGTGGATACCTGACGATCGCATGTCGATACCTTGCTCACCTGAAAGGATTCGAAAAAACCATGCGCATCCGGTTGGCGCTCATTCGAGCGCCGACAGCACCCGCTCGAAAAAATAGGCCCGCGCCGGAAAGCGCGGGCCGAGCGGAAGTCACCAAACGCCTTGGGGGGGACAAGGCGCGACCAGTCTAGCCCGAGTCACCGGAAAGAAGATTTCATGCGGGATTACAGCTATTACTTCATATGACGAAGCAACGGCTGGCGTCAGCGCCGGTTTGCGGCACGTCATTTGTGAGCCCCCATTGCCGTGCGACCGCGCTTGACCATCGTCGGCGCTGTGCAGCGCATCGCCGGTTTGTTATGGTCCGATAGCGTGATGTCCCAACCCTGCGCACCCACACCGAAAAAGGCGGCCCAATGATCGACCACGTCTACCTCTCCGTCACCAACATCGACAAGTCGCTGGCCTTCTACGCCGCAGCGTTGAAACCGCTCGGCTGGCGCATCTTCGGCAACTACGACTCCGCGTCGGGCCCCGAGGGCGTCCCCGATCTCTACGGCATCGGCGACGACGTGTACGGCAAGGGCACCGCGGTCGGATCGAGTATCTGGCTGCGCCAGCGCAAACCCGGCGAGACGGGGCTGTATCTCGGGATCGTCTGCGACTCCAACGAACGGGTCGACGCCGCCTACGCAGCCGCGCTCCAGGCCGGCGGCATCGACGAGGGAAAACCGGCGGATCGCACCTACTTCGCTCGCGGCTACTACGCGGCGAACGTCGCCGACTTCGACGGCAATCGGCTCGAGTTCGTCCACAAGGCGTGGAACCCGAAGCGGCACGCATAGCGCCAACGGCGGCGCCGGTCGGACGCGCGCGGGCTCAGGTCGGCACGCCGCCCAGATGCTGCGTGAACCATTCCGCCGCTGCCCGACTGGTTGCGTCGAAGTGCTCGATATACGGCGTGAAATGCCCGCCCTTGATCTGGAGCAGGCGCTTCGGTTCGAGTGCGTTTGCCCATGCCTTGAGGCACAGGTCGGTCGGCGTCAACACGTCCTGATCGGCGACGATCATCAGCAGTGGCGTCGGCGAGATGCGGTCGACGTACTGGCCCGGTTCGTTCTCGCGGGACATCTCCGCACTGCGTAACGTCACTTCGTTTCGCCAGCTCGGCGCAAACTGCGCGGCCGATTCGGTGAAGAACCGGTACGCATCCGCGCCAGCCATCGCGCACGCAGCCGACGGGTCGGCACTGACGGCCGGCAACATGGCCGGCGCGCTGCCCGCGAAGCGCTGCCTGCGGTCTTCGTCAAAACGCGCCAGCATTGCCGGTACGAGATCGGAACGCGTGCGGCGCAAGCCCGACTGGTATCCGCTGATCGTCGGCACCTGCGACACCACGCATTTCACGCGCCGGTCGATCGCGGCGACTTCGAGCACGTGGCCGCCGCTGTAGCTGGTGCCCCAGATACCGATGCGTTCGCCATCGACATCGGCACGCGTCAGCAGGTAGCTGATCGCATCACGATAGCCGCGCTTCTGTTGTACGGGGTCGATTTCCTGACGGGGCAGCCCGTCGCTCGCGCCGAAGTTCTTGTGATCGTAGAGCAGCACGGCAAAACCACTCGCGGCGAACACCTCCGCGTAGCGGTCCAGATACTGCTCCTTCACGGCCGAAAAGCCGTGCGCCATCACGATGGCAGGATACGTTTCGCTGTCGGCGACGCGCCGCGTCGGCACGTAGAACCAGCCCCGCAGCGTCGCGGATTCGGACGGGAATTCGATGTCGTGGCGCGTCATGTCGGCTGGCCTCATTCGGTCGGTGGATTCGATGACCGACACGATATGCCCGCACGCCATGTCCCGCGTGTTCCGGTAAGACGTGTGCTACGCCGAATCGGACAATTTCGCGTAAGCGCTCGGCGTCATGCCGGTGAAGCGGCGAAACACGGTCGAGAATGCGCTCGTCGTTTCGTAGCCCAGTTCGGCCGCGACGGCGATTACCGAGCAACCCGACGCCAGCAGCGGGCGCGCGGCTGAAATACGCGCTTGTTGTCGCCACTGGCTGAACGACAAGCCCGTTTCGGCCTGGAACAGCCGCGCCAAGGTTCGGCTCGACGCACCGACTTCACCGGCCCATTCCGTCAGCGTTCGTTGATCGGCCGGATCCGACAGGATGGCATCGCAGACGCGTGCAAGCCGCCGGTCCCGGCCAGACGGAAGCCTTAACGGCTGCTCGGGCGACCATTCGATTTCAGCGAGCATGAGCTGGATGACGAGATCGTCGCGTCCGGCGGGATGCGTGTCGATCGACAGGGACGACGCGCGCACGATCAGTTCGCGCAGCAGCGGCGACACCTCGACCAGTCTCGGTTGATTCGGATAAGCCGACGGGTACGCGCGCGGGTCGACGTACGCCGTTCGCATTTCGAGGAGGCCGTGTGCGCGCATCGCATGCGGAAGGTCCGGTGGAATCCAGAGTGCGCGATGCGGCGGGATCATCCACAGCGACTGGCTCGCACGGACTTCGGCTATGCCCGTCGTCGTGTAGACGAGTTGCGCGCGCGGATGCTGGTGTTCCGCGACGACGAAACCGTCGGGAAATGCTTTCGGCATGACTGCCGCGATACCCGGTGCGTGCTGGTAATCGCGCGGATCGGTGCTCTTCGGCGCGTATGCGCGGCCAGTCCGCTTCGGGTGGGCCGTCGCGTCGAGCATGATCGCTTTACCTTCGCCCTGCATCGCGCGTCCTTTCATTTGCGCGGGATGGCCGGGTGATGCGGTCGCGCGAGTCGGACAAACGACACGGGTCCGCCTGCAGCGTGGAATTCCGTTCGGTCGCCCCGATGATTGCACCACGTCGCCAAATCACACGGGTACCCGCAGGATCGGAACCCATCTGCCCGGAATGAGCGTCGACTCTTTCTCGGCAATCTTCTCCGCGCCGAGCGCCATATAGAACGGCACGGCGTTGGGATCTGCCTCGATCACGAAGCTTCCGATTCCCTTCGCGGCGGCTTCCTTCCTGAGCGCGGACCATAGCGCACGTGCGACGCCCTGCCCCATATGATCCGGATGGACGAACAACCATCCGCGCGTAAGCGCATCGGAATCGGTCGCAGCCCTCACCCAGAACCCGATGATCCGTTCTTCCGTTTCGGCCACGTACGCCATCGAGCTTTCGATCATCTCGGGCGTCACCGTGAGATCGGCTCGCCAAAGATCCAGCCACGCCTCGGGGTAGCCCCAGTGCGCTTTCGAAAGAAATGCCAGTTTCGTAAGTGCGTCTGCATCGGCGGGCCGGCCGGCACGAATGACAAATCGGCGGTGCATCCGGTCTCCTTTCCCGGTCGGTAAAGACCGACGACCATGCGCGGCATGCCTCTGTCGGAGGCATCAGGCGCTGGACGACGCGTTGAAGCAGGCGGAACTCGGCGCAGTCACCGGTGGAGGCGGCAACCGCTCGAACGATCACGTGGTCGAGTGGGTCGGCATCGAAACTCACCGTGCCCATTCGGGACCGCTAGACCAGGACAGCGCACGCCACCGCGCACCGTCCCGGCAACGATCCGGTGCGCGCCCGCGCCGAACAACCGCGTCAAAGAATCCGGTTCAACGCATCCGAGAACCGCTCGACCGCGCCATCGACATCGTGCAGCTTGTCGAGACCGAACAACCCCAGCCGGAACGTCTTGAAGTCCTCCGGCTCGTCGCACTGCAGCGGCACGCCGGCCGCGATCTGCAACCCGACATCCGCGAACTTCTTCCCGGTTCGAATCCCGTCGTCGTCCGTGTAGCTGACCACGACACCCGGCGCCTCGAACCCTGCCGCCGCCACGCTCCTGAACCCCTTCTCCGCCAGCAGCGCACGAATGCGCTCGCCCAGTTCGAGCTGCTCGGCCTTCACCTTGTCGAAACCGTACGCGTCGGTTTCCTTCATCACGTCGCGCAGCGTCGTGAGGCTATCGGTCGGCATCGTCGCGTGATACGCAAACCCGCCGCCCTCGTACGCCTCCATGATCTGCAGCCACTTGCGCAGATCGCACGCGAAGCTGGTGCTGGTCGTCGAATCGATGCGTTCGCGCGCAAGCGGGCTGAACATGACCATCGCGCAACACGGCGACGCGCTCCAGCCTTTCTGCGGCGCGCTGATCAGGATATCGACGCCGCTCGCCTGCATGTCGACCCAGACGGTGCCCGACGCAATGCAATCGAGCACGAACATGCCGCCGACCGCATGCACGGCATCGGCCACCGCGCGCAGATACCCGTCGGGCAGCATCATCCCGGAAGCCGTTTCGACGTGCGGCGCAAACACCAGATCCGGCCTGTGCTCGTTGATCGCGGCGACCACTTCGTCGATCGGCGCCGGCGCATAGGCGGCCTGCCGGCCCGTTTCGACCGGACGCGCTTTCAGCACCGTCGTTTCGGACGGAATGCTGCCCATGTCGAAGATCTGCGACCAGCGGTAACTGAACCAGCCGTTGCGGATCACGAGGCACTTCCTGTTGGTCGCGAACTGCCGCGCGACGGCTTCCATGCCGAACGTGCCGCTGCCCGGGACGATCGCGACCGCCTTCGCGTGGTAGACCTTCTTCAGCGTGGCGGAAATGTCGCGCATGACGCCCTGAAAGCGCTGCGACATGTGGTTGACCGAGCGATCGGTGTACACCACCGAATATTCGAGGAGCCCCTCGCGGTCAACATCGGGAAGTAAACCTGGCATGCTCGCCTCCGGTGAAAGATGAACGATGGAATCGCGGCGCGCGGCGCCTGCGATTCGATACTGCTCCGCACCCATGCGGATGCGTCATTTCCTCGACGAAAGCAGATTCTAACGAACGCCGCCGGCCGATTGGGGCATATTTTGTCCGCCGGCCCGTGCCGCGCGCGTAGCCCTGTTCCGTGTAAGGGTTAACGACGCGTGCGGCCATCCGCCCATAACATGTCGACCAGACCCTTCACGAAGGAATCCTCGATGACCTCCTCTTCAGCTTCGTCACGGCAGTCGTCCATCGATCCGGCGCTCGCCGAGCGCATCGATGCGGTCCTGTCCCGCCAGCTCGACACGCAGCGCCTCGTCGGCGCGGTGGTCCTGGTCGCGCGCGACGGCGAACTCGTCTACCGCCGCGCGGCCGGGTTCGCGGACCGCGAATCGCGCACGCCGATGCGCGAGGACACGCTGTTCCGGCTCGCATCGGTGACGAAGCCGATCGTCTCGGCGGCCGCGATGGCGCTCGTCGCGCAACGCAAGCTGTCGCTCGAGGACGACGTGACGCGCTGGCTGCCCGAGTTCCGCCCCGCACTGCCCGACGGCCGCGTGCCGACGATCACGCTGCGACAGTTGCTCGCGCATACCGCCGGCCTCGGCTATCGCTTCAGCGAGACCGACGCGAACGGCCCCTATGCGCGTGCCGGCGTCTCCGACGGGCTGGACGGCGCGACGATCACGCTCGCCGAAAACCTGCGCCGGATCGCGAGCGTGCCGCTGCAGTTCGCGCCCGGCACCGACTGGAACTACTCGCTGTCGATCGACGTCGTCGGCGCGCTGATCGAGGCCGTCTGCAGCGTGCCGCTCGCCGACGCGATCGATGCGCTCGTGCTCCGCCCGCTCGGCGCGCGCGACACGGCCTTCGTCGCGCGCGATCCGGCGCGGCTTGCCACGCCGTACGTCAACGACACGCCGCAGCCGCACCGGCTCGCCGAGAACGAGACGGTGCCCATCGACGCAGGGTTCGTCGGCGTCACGTACTCGCCGTCGCGCGCGCTCGACGCGCAGGCTTTCGCATCGGGCGGCGCCGGCATGGTCGGCACCGCCGGCGATGTGCTGACGGTGCTGGACACGCTGCGCGCGGGCGGCGGCGCCATCCTGCCCGCGGACCTCGTCGACGAAATGGGCCGCGTGCAGACCGGCGACCTCGAGCTGGCGGACCTGCCGGGCGCGAGCTTCGGGATCGGGTTTTCGGTGCTGCGCGACCCGCAGGCGGCCGCATCGCCCGAATCGGTCGGCACCTGGCGCTGGGGTGGCGTCTACGGTCATTCCTGGTTCGTCGATCGCGCACGCGGGCTGACCGTCGTGTCGCTGTCGAACACGCTCTACGAAGGAATGAACGGCCAGTACACGCTGGATCTGCGCGACGCCGTCTATGGCGCCGGCTGACCCGCACGAAAAAAAGGCCCGACACGCGTCGGGCCAACGGGTTTGAGACACAAGGAGAATCCCGCCCACAACACGACCGGGCGGTCACGCCGCGCTACACGACGTTCTTTTCGACGATCGGCCGGTTTTCCAGCACACGCGCCCAGCCGAGCGACGACAGGTCGAGCGTGTCGTAACGCCCGCCCAGAATGAGTTCACAGACGCCGCGCCCCGTCGCCGGCCCTTGCTGCAATCCGTGGCCGCTGTAACCGTTCGCGAACACGACGTTGTCGAGCGCCGGGTGATAGCCGATGATCGCGTTGTGGTCGAACACGTTGTACTCGTAGTACCCGGACCAGCAGTTCTCCACGCGCAGCGCCTCGAATTCCGGCACGCGATTCGCGAGCGTCGGCCAGATCACCTCGTCGAACAGGTCATGATCGACTTCGTCGAGCGGCAGGTCGTCCGGGTCGCGATCCGGGCTCGGCGACGTGCCGCAGATATACGTGCGCCCTTCCGGCCGGAAATACACGCCGGTCGGGTCGATCAGCAGCGGGCAATCGGCGAGCTTCGCCGGCGACGATACGTTGAAGATGCTGCGGCGCCGCGCATACACGGGAATGTCGATGCCCATCATCGACGACAGCGTGCGCGCCCATGCGCCGGCTGCATTGACGAGCGTGTCGCACGCGTAGCGCTCGCCGTCGCCCGTCACGACATGCGTGATCTTGCGCCCGTCGCGCACCACGTCCTTCACGTCGGCCGGCACGTAGCGCGCACCAAGCGCCTGCGCCTTCTTGCGCAGCGCCTGCACGAGCCCGTAGCCGTCGAACCAGCCTTCGCCGCTCGCGCCGTACGCGCCCGACACGAGATCGTCGACGTTCAGCCACGGAAACTTCGCGCGCAGCGCGTCGCGGTCCATCAGGCGGATATCGGCGCCGAGGCGCGTCTGCAGCGCATGATTCTCGCGCAGCGTCGCGTCGCCGGCCGGCGTCGCGAGGAACAGGTAGCCGCCTTCGTGCAGGTCGATCGACGGCCGGTCGCCGTCCACTTCGAGACGCTCGCCGATCGTGCGCAGGAAGTCGATGCCGAACAGCGACATCTCGATCGACAGCGGCGTCGAGAACTGCTGGCGAATCGACGCGGCCGACAGCGCCGACGACGACCGCGCATAGGTGGGGTCACGTTCGATGACGGTCACGGCGACCGTGGGATCGGTGGCGCGCAGGAAATAAGCGATCGAGCTGCCGATCACACCACCGCCGACGATGACGACTTGAGAACTCACGACTGACTCCGGTTGCACGTGAAAGGCGCAGCCCGCCGGCCGCGCCCGTAGGTTGTTCGTGCCGCGTCGCGCGCGGCCTCGCGTGGGCGGACTCCCCGGCGATCGCTTCGGCTATTTCAGCACGTCCGGCATCGCCGCGAAAGCCCGCTCGCGCGTATTGCGGTCAGTCCGACGATTGAGTCGTGACGGGCTGCCACGCGGCGTTCTTCACCTCATACAGCGTCGAGCTCGGGTTCTTCAGGTCGCCCGTGTTCGTGAACGCGATCGTGCCCGTGATGCCGTCGTAGCGCGTGCCCTTCAGCGCGCCGTTGAAATCGGCCGGCTTCGTCGAGTTCGCCTTCTGCATCGCGTTGATCGCGATCCACGTCGCGTCGTACGCGAACGGCGCGTACGCGAGCATGTCGACGCCGTACTTCTGCCTGAATTTCGTTTCGAACTGCTTGCCCTTCGCGAGACGCGACAGCGGCTGCCCGTATTCCCACACCGACGCGCCCTCGGCCGCATTGCCGGCGAGCTTGATGAAGTTCGCGTTCATCACGCCGCCGCCCGCGAGGAATTGCGCGCGGATGCCGAGCTGGCGCATGCGCTTCACGAGCATCGCGGCCTGCGCATCGAGGCCGCCGAAGAACACGAGGTCGGCATTGGTGCTCTTGATCTTCGTGAGCTGCGCGCTGAAGTCGACGGCCTTGTCGTTCGTGAACTCGCGCGCGACGATCGTGCCGCCGTTCGCCTTCACGGCCCGCTCGAACTCGTCGGCCTCGCCCTGGCCGAACGCGGTGCGGTCGTCGATGATCGCGATGCGCTTCGCCTTCGTCACGCTCGCGGCGTACGCGCCGGCGCTGCCCGCGTTCTGCGTGTCGGTCGCGATCACGCGGTACACGGTGCCGAGCCCGGCGCGCGTGATGTCGGGATTGGTCGCCGACGGCGTGATCATCGGAATGCCGGCTTTCGCGTAGATCTTCGACGCGGGCAGCGTCGTGCCCGAATTGAAGTGGCCGATCACGACGGCCACCTGCGCGTCGGCGAGCTGCTGCGCCGCCTGCACGCCGGTACGCGGATCGCTCTGGTCGTCCTGCGATGCGATCACGAACTTCACCGGCTTGCCGCCGACCGTCGTGTGCGCGGCATTCGCTTCGTCGACCGCCATGCGCACGCCGTTCTCGATGTCCTTGCCGTATGCGGCGCCGCCGCCCGTCAGCGGGCCGGCCACGCCGACCTTCACGACGGTTTCCTGCGCATGAGCCGCGCCTGTCTGGAACGCGAGGAGCGCAGCGGTCAATGCAACGCCGGAAAGCGAACGAATGCGGAACGTCATGGCAATCCTTCTTCTGTGGGTCGGGATGCAACGCGCGGCGGCCGCGCGGCGGCGACCTCTCGCGCGTCGGTGATGGCATGCGCTGCCGGGGCGTCATTCGATGCGCCAACCGGCCGGCCGATCACCGCGATTCCGTCTCCGAAGAACCTTTCATCGCGAAAGAGGTGAAGGGATTGTGGGTAGCCAATACCCGCGCAGCAAACGAAATATCGGAACTATGTTGTGAGGATTTTTCATCAAGTTCCGCGTTCGCGGGCGACCCCGCGGCCAGTACGGCGGGGGGTCGAGCGTGGAAGGCTGCAAGAGGGCGCGGCGGCGGCACCCTCGGGCAAAGGCCGGCCGTGGTCATGCCGATCGCGCATCATCGTCGCGACGACGGCCCGGCCGGCCTTTGCGACGCCCGCGGCGGGCGTCGCGTCATCGGTCAGCGCCGGTCGGTACGCACCGGCTTGCGCACCGCGTCGGCCGCCTCGCCGGCCTTCTCCTGGATCTTGCCGGCCTGCTGTTCGGCCACCCCTTCGGCTTCCGCCTTGCGGTCGCCCGTTACCTTGCCGAGCGCTTCCTTGACCGAACCCTTGACCTGTTTGAGCTTGCCTTCGATGCGATTCCTGTCCATGGTCGTCTCCTGCGATGGTGAGGGAGAACCGGCGATGCGGCGGCCCGCGCCGCCCCGCCGAGTGGACAGGATCGCAAGCGAACGCGGCGGGCGGCAGATGCGGATGCACCAGTGTGCGTGGTGCATTCGTACCGTCGGCGTCAGTCCTTGCCCTTCGTGCCGCCCTTCTCGCCGCGTGCACCGTTCGCCTCGGCCGCGCCGACGATCCCGCGCTCGCGCGCCCACACGATCGCCTCGCCGCGGCTGTGCACGTCGAGCTTCGCGTAGATCGTCGCGACGTGATTGCGCACGGTGTTCGGCGCGAGCCCGAGGCGGCCCGCGATCTCCTTGTCGGCAAGGCCGTGGCACAGCAGGTCGAATACGTCGCGCTCGCGCGCGGTCAGGTCCGACAACTGCGCGCCCGCGTCCGGCGCATTCGCGCGCCGCACGTTCGCGAGCTTCTCGATCAGCGTGCGGCTGAACCACGACGCATCCTGCATCGCGGTCTCGATCGCATAGACGAGCTCCATCTCGGTACGCTTGCGATCGCTGATGTCGAGCAGCGCGACGAGCAGGCAGTCGCGGCCGTGGATCGCGACCGGATCGGCCGACACGACGCAATCGCGCACATCACCGTCGCGCGTGCGGATCTGCACGTCGGCGTTGCGGACGTTGCCGTCGCGCGCGAGCCGGCCTTCAATGCGCTGCCATGCGCCGCGCTCGGCCCACAGCCCGATCTCGTCCGCGGATTTGCCGAGCAGCGCGTCCTGCGCATGGCCCGTCATCGCGGCGAACGCATCGTTCACGTCGAGCAGTTCGAAGCGGTCGGCCGTGACGATCGCGGTCGCGACCGGCGCCATCCGGAATGCCGTCGCGAAACGCTCCTCGCTCTGCTTCAGCGCGCGCTCGGCCTGCTTGCGCGGCTCGAGATCCATGAACGTGAACAGCATGCACGCCTCGCCGTTCATGTCGATCGGCTGCCCGGCGACGACCACCGCCTTCGTGCTGCCGTCCGCGAGTTTCAGCACGGCTTCCATCTGCGGGATCGTCGCGCCTTCGCCGAGCCGTTCGATCGCCAGCTCGCGCCGCTCGGCCTGTTCGAGCACGTCGACCTCGTACACCGAGCGGCCGAGCACGTCGTCGCGCGCGTGGCCCGTCATGTCGAGGAAGCCCTGGTTGACCTTCACGTAGCGCAAGTCGTCGAGCCGGCAGATCACGGCCGGCGCCGGGTTGGCGTTGAAGGTGCGCTCGAAGCGCTCCTCGGCGCTCGCCCATTCGGTCGCATCGTGCAGCACGAGCGCGAGGCAGTCGGGTTCGCCGGCCGCGTTCGTCAGCACGAGGCTGCGAATGCGGTGCACCCAGCTCACGGTTTCGTCGGCGGCCGATTCGACTTCGACCGTCACGTCGCTGAACTCCTCGCCGGCGATCACGCGATCCATCGGATAGTGGCCGTCGCGCACCGGATGGTTGTTCCGGTAGCGCAGCCGGAAGCGCTCGCGGTATTCGGTGACGTCCGCGCCGAGCGCGGCCAGTTCGGTCACGCCATGCATCGCGAGCGCGGCCTCGTTCGCCCAGACGATCCGCTGGTCGGGCTCGATCAGGATCACGCCTTCGGTGAGCCCCGCGATGATCTGGTGCAGCTGGCGCCGGTCGGTGTGCGACTTGAGCGCCTGTTCGTCTACTTGTTCGTTCATCGAGTCGTTGTCCCTGTCGTCAACATGACCGCCCGCCGATTGCCCCGTTACGCCGCACGCCCCGGCCGGCGCGTGCGGTGATGATCGCGTACCGCGCGAGGACGCGACAGGCGCGAATGCACTACCTCCAATAGTACATTCGCATGCCGCATCGGCACCGTGCGGTGTCCCGCCCAACGGCACGGCAAGGCCCTCGCGCCGGTGCCCGCGCGTTGCCCGGGTCGTGATGCATTCCCCGTTCCTGCCCGCCCGTGCCATTCCCGGTGCAAACGCACTAGCCGATCCGGTGAATTTGCGCGATGTCCGCTCGCGTTCGCGTCGGTACGCTGGTACTGCATCGGCGCTCATGCGCTGCCCTTTCACACCGCAGAGGAGGACAACCGGATGAAGCTGCATCAGACACCCGATCCGACGCGGCCCGAGCCGGCCCCGGACGCTCCGCCCGAACCGCCGCCCGGCACCGATCCGCCGGTGCCGCTGCCGCCGGACCTGCCGCGCCCGGACATGCCGCCGCGCGAGCCCGGCTACGACACGCCGATCGCCCGGTAACCCGCGGCACGCTCCGTGCTCGTCGATCCATTCATTCAACACGCCCATCGAAGGAGAACATCCATGAACAAGACCTCGCACCTTTCGACGCTGCTCGCCGTCAGCGCGGCCTTCCTGCTGTCCGCCGCGCCGCTCACGAACGCGCATGCCCAGGCCTCGTCGGCCGACAGCGGCATGGCGACCGAATCGAACCAGCCCGTCACCGACACGTGGATCACGACCAAGGTGAAGGGTGAACTCGCGACCACCGACGGCGTGAAGAGCACCGACATCAGCGTGAAGACGGTCGACGGCGTCGTCACGCTCACGGGCGTGCTGCCGACCAAGACGGCCGTGAAGAAGGCCGTCGCCGTGACGCGCGCGATCAAGGGCGTGAAGCACGTCGACGCATCCGGCCTGAAGGCGAAGGCCTGACCTCCCGCGCGGCGGCTGCCGCGCTCCCCCCGCAGTTTTCCCATCACGACCAAGGAGCACACGATGAACGAGGACAAGATCAAGGGCCAGTGGAAGCAGTTGACCGGCAAGCTGAAGGCCAAGTGGGGCAAGCTGACCGACGACGATCTCGCGGTAGCCGAAGGCAATCGCGACTACCTGGCCGGCAAGATCCAGGAACGTTACGGGATCGCCCGTGATGAAGCCGAAAAGCAGTTGAAGGATTTCGATCGCGAGCTGTAACGCATCCGGCAATTTCACCCGCCGCGGCGCCGATGGCGTCGCGGCCATTCAGGACAACGATATGGGTAAATACCTGATCGCCTGGCTGCTCGGCGTGCCGTTCGGGCTGCTGGTGCTGTTCTATCTGATCACGCACGTCTTCTGACGGCGCGGCGCCCGGCACGCGCCCGCCGCCTTCGCGGCACACACCTCCCCTTCGACGACACGACCGACGGCCACGGACGGCTTCGCCGCACGACCGTCGACGCGCGCCGACGCTGCATCGCGAGCCCCCCAACGCAGATCGGGCAGGACGCATGCACGTCCTGCCCGACCGGTTCGTCGCTTCCGCCGCGGTGCCGCGTTACTTCGCCGCGTTCGCCGTCATCTTGAAGATGCCTTGCGCGTTGCCCGCATCGAAACGCAGGTCGGTCACCCAGCGGCGCGCGCCCTGGTCGAACGTGCGCTTGCGCGTGATGAACTCGTAGAACGAGCCCGGCACGTTGCGCTTCACCGTGCCGCCGTCGCGGGTGCGGAACTCGCGCTCGACGGTGTCGGCGCGATACGCGGTCTGGAACACGCGGCCCGAGCGCGAACGCTCGACTTCCGGCTTCATCGGGCGGCCCTTCGCCTTCTCGTCGTCGGACAGCTTGAACACGTCGGCGACACGGTCGGTCGCGTGGTTGAACGCGTTGCCTTCGGTCGCGATCCACGCCATTTCCGCCGATTCCATCAGCAGCGTTTCATAGTCGAGTTCGTTCGGCACGTCGTGCTGGCGCGCGAACGCGCCGACGATTTCCGGCAGCAGCGCCTGCGCGGCGTCCAGCGGCAGCCAGCCTTCGCGCTCGACCTCCCACAGCAGCGCGACGGCCGCCGGCGACAGCGGATCGCGCGACGAGCTGACGACGTTCGTCACGGCCTGCTGGAACTCCTTCGAGAAACGTTCCGGATGCAGTTCGCTGACGAAGAACTGCGCGATTTCGTCCGGCGCGTCTTCGTGCGCGTACGCGCGGCCCGTCATGCCGAGCTTGTCGAGCGGGTAGCGGCCGTTCAGGCGGAACCCGAGCGGACGCAGGATGCGCGTGAACGCGGCTTCGCCCGGCGGCAGCGCGCCCGTGTGCGGCCAGCGCACCGTGCGCAGCGCGCCGTGGTCGAAATAGACCGAGCCGCCGCTTTCGATCGCTTCGGCCGTGTAGGCGCGGCCGTTCGCCGAACGTTCGAGCAGCCCTTCGAACAGCGCCATGTTCATCGCCTGCGCGATTTCCGCGCGCGTCACGACGCCGTCTTCCCATTCTTCGAGGATGGCCGGCATGTTCAGGGTCGAGAACAGGGCGTCGGTCTTCGCCTGTCCCAGCAGCTTCGTCAGCAAGCTCTCGATATTCGGATTGCGCATCAGGATTCTCGTCTCGGGGGACCGCCGGCAAACGTGCCGGCAACTCGTCGGCCGGCCGCCCGGCGGGCGCCTGACCTTGCGTGGGGAGCATTATTCAAAGGGTTGCAGCCGGGCGTAAAGCGAGATTAAATTGACACGTGATGAGTTTTTGGAATTATTACCTGTCCCCCGCCCGCCTTCCGCCCTCGCGCGGCGCGGCCCCGTTCGTCAGACGAAACGAGCATCATGCGTAAATTCAAGATTCCCAACATGGGCGCGCTCGTGGCTTTCGAAGCCGCCGCGCGCCACGAGAGCTTCACGCACGCGGCCAAGGAGCTGTTCCTGACCGAAAGCGCGGTGTCGCGCCAGATCGCGACGCTCGAGGCCAGCCTCGGCGTGCGGCTGTTCGCCCGGGTGAAGCAGCGCGTCGTGCTGACGCGCGCCGGCAAGCTCTACGGCACGCAGGTGCGACGCGCGCTGGAAACGCTCGACCGCGACACGCTGTCGATCATCGCGCACGGCAGCGGCGGCGGCTACCTGGAGCTCGCGGTGCTGCCGACCTTCGCATCGCACTGGCTGATCCCGCGCATCAAGAGCTTCTACGACCGCACGCCCGACGTGCGCGTGAACATGGGCAGCCGCACCGACCTGTTCTCGTTCGAGGACACGCACTTCGAGGCCGCGATCCACTACGGCAAGCCGACCTGGCCCGGCACCTCGTCCGACTACCTGTTCGGCGAGGAGGTCGTGCCGATCTGTTCGCCCGCGCTGCTCGACGGGCCGGTCGAGCGCGTCGAGGATCTGCTCGCGTATCCGCTGCTGCACTCGACCACGCGCCCCGGCGCGTGGGCGCAGTGGTTCGAGACCCATGGCGTCGAGGACATCCGCACGATGCAGGGCGTGCGTTACGAACTGCATACGATGCTGATCAGCGCGGCCGCGGCCGGGCTCGGCATCGCGCTCGTGCCGAAGTTCTTCGTCGAGGAACAGCTGCAGCAGCTCGGCCTGGTCGTGCCGTGCGACGCCGCGACGGTCGGCGATTCGGCGTACTACCTCGTGTATCCGACGGAATTCAGCCACAGCAAGCCGCTGGAGCTGTTCCGCGGCTGGCTGCTCGAACAGGCGAGCGCGTATGCGGCGCCGGCGCGCGCGGAGGAGATGGACGATACGGAGGACGACGAGGACGACGAGGACGTCGAATGACGGCGCCGCCGGCAACCTGCCAACCGGCGCCGCGAGCGTCGGCAACGAGATGCAGGCCGTCCTGACGAAGGCCTGCATCGCTCACCGCAAGCGCGTTACATGTGCCATTTCACCGTGGCGGTCAGCGTGCGCGGATCGCCGGGCATGTTGTACAGGTCCGCATTGCCGTGCGCGGCGATGAAGTAACGGCGATTGAACAGGTTGTCGAGCGTGAGCGTCACGTCGACCTTCTTGCTGCGATACCCGGCGCCCAGGTTGAACACCGTGAACGACGGCAGCGTGACGAGATCGCTCGCCGACGCATAACGTGCCGACTGGAACTGCATGCCGGCCGCCGCGTAGAAGCCGTACGGCAGCTCGCGCTTCAGCCACAGGCTCGCGCTGTGGCGCGGCATCAGCCCCGGCGTGTTGCTCGACAACGCGAGGCCGGCCGCCGTCGATTGCGGGGAACCGTCGACCGTGCCGTTCAGGTACGCGTAACCCGCATACACCGACCACTTCGGCGCGATCTCGCCGGTCAGGCCAAGCTCCATCCCGCGCACGTGCTGCGTGCCGATCGGCAGCGCATAACCGGGGTTCGCCGGATCGCCGATCTGCTGGTTGGTCTGGCGCATGTCGAACAGCGCGACGCTGGCAGTCGCCTTGCCGCCGAGATCGAACCGCGAGCCGACTTCATACGCGGTGGTCTTCTGCGGCGCGAGCGCGGCGCCGTTCGCGAACGCGCCGGAGCTGATCAGCGTATCGGCGAGCGGCGAGAACGACTGGCTGAACGATCCGTACAGCGTCAGCCAGTCGAGCGGCTCGTAGATCAGCCCGACACGGGGGCTCCACGCGTGATCGGTGCGGTCGAGATTGACGTTCGACGACGTATAGTCGTGGCGGATCTGGTTCAGGTAGTCGAAGCGCAACCCGGCGAGCACCTTCCAGTGCTCGGTCAGCGAGATCAGGTCCTGCGCGTAGACGCCCGCGAGCCCGACGACGGTCGACGCGTTCGTCTTCGCCCGCGCGCCGGTCGGCACGCCGGGCAGGACCACCTGTTGCGGATCGAAGAGATCGTAGGTCGCGACCTTTGTCACGCCGTAGATCGTGTCGAACTTCTGCTGCTGCGACAGTTCGAGCCCGTACAGCAGCTCGTGGCGCATGCCGAACAGCGACGTCTTCTGCGTGAGTTCGAACAGGCCGTCGATGCCGTGATCGGTACGCTGGCGCGTCGACTGGTCGAGCGTGACGACCGGGTGCGCGGCCGTCTTGATCGGCTCGTACGTCACGTAGTTCTTGCGCTCGAGCGAGAAGTCGTACGCGCGGATCGCGCCGTGGAACGACAGCGAATCGTTGAAACGGTGATCGAGCGACACCGTCGCGCTCTTCGCGGAGACGTCGTTGTACGAGCTGTTCGCCGCGTCGGCCGAACCGTAGTACGTGTTGATCGGCACGTCCACCGGCCGGCCGCGATACGCGGGCAGGCCCTGGTCGGACGTGCGGCGGTCGTGCAGATAGTCGAATTCGACGTTCAGCACGGTGTCGCTGTCGAGCTTGAATTGCGCGGACGGCGCGATCGCCTGCCGGTTCAGTTGAAACTGGTCGCGAAAGCTGTTCGAGTTCTCGGCCGCGCCGGTGATGCGAAAGCGCGCCGCGTCGTTCGCGTTCCAGCCGAGGTCGAATTCGCCGCGCCGCTCGCCGCGCGTGCCGAGCGTCACGCCCACGTCGTTCACCGGGTTCGCCAGCGGCCGCTTCAGCACGCGGTTCACGATGCCGCCCGCCGAGCCGCGCCCGTACAGCACGGCCGCCGGCCCCTTCAGCACCTCGACGCGATCGACGTTCGACAGGTCGCGGTAGTACAGCGCGTCGTCGCGAATGCCGTCGACGTACTGGTCCGTGATGCTGTTGAAGCCGCGGATCGTGATCTGGTCGCGCTGGCCGTCGCCGACCGAGAAGCCGACGCCCGGCACGTTGCGCAGCGCGTCCTGCAGCGACGTCGCGTTCTGGTCCTCGATCACCGCGTGCGGGACGACGTTCACCGTCTGCGGCACGTCCATCAGCGACATGTCGGTCTTGGTCGCCGCGCGCGAGTGGCCGCCGTCGTACGACGCATGCTCGGCGGCCGCGTTGACGGAAATCGCGGGCAAGGTGGCCGCGGCATCGCTCGCCTGGGCGAACGCGGTGCGGGCGCCGGCCAGCGACGCGGCGATCAGAAGCGCATGGCAGGCGCTCTTGTTGAGTTTCATCGTGAACGTAGGGGTGGTGAAGAAAAACGGCGAACGGAAACGTGTCCGGTCAACGCGCGCGTCACGCGGCGAATCGGCCGACGACACCCTTTTCCGTGAAGAAGGCTGTGGCGCGCGGAGGATCGCCCCGTCGCGCATGCCGGCCGCGAATGGCCGGCGCGGGTGGATGCCGGCCGGCACGACCGGCACGAAAGAGCCGTGACGCGATGTCATGGCTCGTAACGGAGCGAAATATTAAACGAGAATGATTCGTGTTTTTAATTAATTTTCGACGTGTCGCCTGCCCACAACGTGCGCCTGCTTAACGCTCTGCATTCCCGACAAATGCCTTTCATTTTTGTAGATTTGACCGGCCTTTTCGTAATAAAAACGAAAGACCAGGATTGGCCGCGCCGGGCGGAAACGATCAGGGGGAAGGCGGGATTCGGGAAGCGACGGCGGAGAGACTGGGGAGGATTCCGAAGGATCTGGCCACGCAGGCAGCACGCATGCAAAAGTCCGGTGCGCGCCGGACCGGGCAACCCCGACCCGGCGCTCCGGGCAGCCGACCTCGCATCGGCAACGCGGCGGACCTACTTCCGTTCTTCACTCCGTCTGCTCTCAGGCTCACTTCATTATTTTCTTCGCCGCGCCGCGCCATTATCCGCTCAATTCGGTCGAAGTGAAACGTTTGCGAATGCACCCTGCACGTTATACCGGCCATTCGGCAACAATCTTTCCAAATACTTACAGCCTCCGTCATGCCGTTCGGCGATTCTTGCATTCACGACGGCGTTCCTTTTTAATGGAACTGGTTCCATTCATTGATTCGGCCAGGTTTCCGCGTGACGCGCCGTCGCGTGCGCGTCATCATGCCGATTCAGGATCGAGGATCATTCAGCTCAGGATTCGCATCACCCGTCCTTCCCGGACACCCCGTCAAACGAGACCGTCATGCCCGATTCCGCCTCCCTGCAGCAGCTGTTTCCCGCCTATCAGGACATCCCCGCCGAGTTCCGGCTCTCCGCCCCGATCCACCAGCGCGTGTCGCTCGTCGACGGCGCACTGCGACCGTGGGACGGCGCGACCAAGACCGTGCTGTCGCCCGTATGCGTGCGGCAGGCGGACGGCAGCGTCGAGCAGGTCGAGATCGGCAGCTACCCGGTGATGGGCGAAACGGAAAGCGACGCGGCGCTCGACGCCGCGGTGCGCGCGTACGATGCCGGCCGCGGCGAGTGGCCGACGATGAAGGTCGAGCAGCGCATCGCGTGCATGCAGGACTTCATCAAGCGGATGGTCGCGCAGCGTGAACTGGTCGTGAACCTGATCATGTGGGAGATCGGCAAGAGCCTCGCCGATTCGCAGAAGGAGTTCGACCGTACCGTCACGTACATGACGCAGACGATCGATGCGCTGAAGGAGCTCGACAACGCGAACTCGCGCTTCGTGATCGCGGAAGGCACGATCGGCCAGATCCGCCGCACGCCGCTCGGCGTCGTGCTGTGCATGGGCCCGTACAACTATCCGCTGAACGAGACGTTCGCGACGCTGATCCCCGCGCTGCTGATGGGCAACACCGTGGTGTTCAAGCCGCCCCAGTACGGCACGCTGCTGTTCGAACCGCTGCTCGAGGCGTTCCGCGACGCGTTCCCGAAGGGCGTGATCAACACGATCTACGCGCCGGGCGCGGTGGTCGTGCCGCACATGCTCGCGTCGGGCAAGATCAACGTGCTCGCGCTGATCGGGTCGAGCAAGGTCGCCGATCACCTGAAGAAGCAGCACCCGAAGTCGCACCGGCTGCGCGCGATCCTCGGCCTCGACGCGAAGAACGCCGCGATCGTGCTGCCCGACGCCGATCTCGACCTGACCGTGAAGGAGTGCCTGCTCGGCGCGCTGTCGTTCAACGGCCAGCGTTGCACCGCGCTGAAGATGCTGCTCGTGCATCGCTCGATCGTCGACGAATTCCTGAAGCGCTTCACCGCGGCGCTCGAACAACTGAAGATCGGCATGCCGTGGGAGAAAGGCGTCAGCATCACGCCGCTGCCGGGCATGCATCGCACGGCCTACATGACGGACGCGATCGACGATGCGAAGGCGAAGGGCGCGCAGGTCGTCAACCATTCGGGCGGCGAGTTCAGCAAGACGCTGTTCTATCCGGCCGTTGTGTATCCGGTGTCGGAAGGGATGAAGCTGTACCGCGAGGAGCAGTTCGGGCCGATCATTCCGGTCGCGCCGTTCGACGACGTCGACACCGCGCTCGACTACGTGACGACGTCGGATCACGGCCAGCAGGTCAGCATCTTCGGCTCCGATCCGGCGCAGATCGGCGCGCTCGTCGATCCGCTCGTGAACCAGGTGTGCCGCGTGAACATCAACTGCCAGTGCCAGCGCGGGCCGGACGTGTTCCCGTTCGCCGGCCGCAAGGATTCGGCCGAAGGCACGCTGTCGGTGAGCGACGCGCTGCGCGCGTTCTCGATCCGCTCGATGGTCGCCGCGAAGCAGACCGACAGCAGCAAGCAGCTGCTCGATTCGATCGTGTCGGATCACCACTCGAAGTTCATCAACACGGGCTTCATTTTCTGAAGCCGGGTTGATCGACGTCGGAGCCTCCGTCGCGCGCCCGCGCGGCGGAGGATGACAGTCCCTGCCGCGCGGCTAGACGTTCGACGCCAGCAGCCGAACCCCCGCCACGCCGAACACGACGGCCAGACACGCGTCCATCGCGCGCCGGCCGCGCACGTACAGCCGGCGCGCGCCGTCCATCGAGAACACCAGCGCATAACCGCCGAACACCAGGCAGCCGATCGCGAGGCAGCCCGGCACGACGGCGCCGTGCGACGCCCCCGCGCCGTTCGACGACAGTGCGACGATCGATACCCACACGAGAATCGCCTTCGGATTGGTCAGGTGCAGCATCGCGCCCCGCACGTAGAAGCGCGACAGCCGCTGCTCGCGCGCCGCGTTCACCGCCGCGGCCGCCGGCCCGGACAGCGCCGTGCGCCCCGACTTGAACGCGAGCCACAGCAGGTACAGCCCGCCGAAAATCTTGATCGCGACCAGCAGCTTCGACCACGCGAGCAGCGCGGCCGACACGCCGAGCGCCGCCACCGTCGCCCAGCACATCGACCCTGAAATGACGCCGAGCGCGAACACCAGCGCCGCCTTGCGGCCCTGGTTCGCGGCCACCGACATGATCGCCAGGTTGCTCGGCCCCGGGCTGGCCGTGCCGATGAAGTAAGCCGTATAGGCGAGCAGCAGGTTGGCCGAGAAGAAGGCGTGGACGCTCATGTCGAACCTCGCAGGGATGATCTGGAGATTGTTGGCAAACGCGCGCCGTCTGCCCATGGACAATTGGTCGCCCTTTCGCTGGGCCGGTTCGGCGGCCGGGCAAGCGATCGCCGCTCGCGCAAGCGTCTCGGTTTTGAAACACCCGGCGCATGCGCGGCCCGCTTGCGCCGCTCGGCGCCGGGCGCCGCGTTCCGGCATGCCGCACCGGCGAACGCACGTCGGACGTGGCCGGGACGCGCGAAACGCCTCGTTCCGGCCGTTCGTCGACGGAATCGCGCGACGGGTTTTATGCGGGCGTTACGTTACATCCCTGAAGCATTTCGACGTGTCGAGCCGTTTTGCATGCGCGGCATACATCGCGCCGCGCGTATGGATGCCTTCCTCGACCGCCGCCGCGACCCAGCACCGGCGGGACTCGCCGACGTCGCGTTAACACGCCACAACAATACTCAACATTCGTCTCGCGACGCTGGTACGGAACCTGCGTTCCGTTCGGGTGAACACCGCGCCGATCAAGACGCGGACACACCTCCACCCACGGGCGCGTCCACGGATGCGCCCGAACGATCCACATACGCACGAGGCTCTTCATGGATGCGCTGCCCAACTCGTCCGATACGTCGTTCCAGCTCTTTCTCGCGAAAGTGCTCGAACAGCCCCTGCCCGACTGGACCGAAAAACAGCAGATGGAACTCGAGATGGCGCGCACGCTGTCGACGCAAATGGTCACCCTTGCCGAAGACATGCGCGGTCGTACGCCCGATCTCGCACGCTGCCTCGTGCTGCTGCGCTACGCGAAAGTGCTCGACTTCATGCTGACGTCGCTTGCGTCGCACCGCGACATTCATCCGCAGACGCTGCGCACGCTGTTCCGGCTCGCGAACCTGAAGGTGAACGACTCCTATCCGGCTTGAACCGGCCCACCGCACCGGCTGCCGCGGACGGCCATCGCGACGGGCACGGCCGCCGGGCTCCGATCACCGACATGCGCCTCGTGAACACGGCCGACTTCGACCGGATCTGGCCGGCCATCTGCGACACGCCGGCCTGGTCCGTGACGAAAGGCCAGGGCAGCTTCCTCACGTTCGAGTTCGGCCAGCCCGCGCTGCATGTGCGGGAGCCGCGCGGCGGCGCCTCCGGCCAGGCCGCCCCGGCACGCGACAGGCAGGCGTCGCGGCGCGTGACCGTCGCGGGCGACGGACAGCTGTGGATCTGCTACTGCCACTGGTCGATCGCGCTCGACGGCCGTGAACTCGCGCATAGCGAATCCCGCGCCGGCGACATCGCGGCCGCCGCGCGGCAGCTCGACGGACAGTTCCTGAGATCGATCGCGCCGCGCGCCGAACCGGGAGCGTGGGTATTCGACTTCGACCTCGGCGGCAAGCTGACGACCTGGCCGTACGGCGACGATCCGACCGACGAGCAGTGGCATCTGTACGACGCGCGCACGGGCAACGTGCTGACCGCGCTGGCCGACGGCACCTGGTCGTACGGCCCCGCGAACGTCGCGCCGGCCCCACGATCAGCCGCTCCGGAATAGCCCCCGCGTTCCGCTTCCGGACGCACACCGGCCGATCCCGCTGATGCAAGCCGCGCGGCGGCCCGGCCGCGCAAACGGATGTACAATCGCGCGCCATGAACGCACTTCGCCGCTTCCTGCTTCGGCCCGGCGTCGCGCGACAGCTGCTGTGGGGGTTCCTCCTCGTGACGCTGCTGTCCCGCGCGCTGATGTCGGGCGCCGTGATGCTCGATCCGGACGGTCCGGATGCGGGCTCGGTGGTGCTGTGCTCGGGCCGCGGCCCGCTGATCGTCACCGGCGCCGCGCTGGCCGCCCGCTTCGATGCGAGCGCGCCGATCACGCCGGCCAACGATGCGCGGGCACTCGCCGATGCGCTCAAACACGACGCGCATGCCGACAAGACGGCGTCCGCCGGCAACGGCGACGGCCTGTGCGCATTCGGCGCGGCACTGTTCACCGCGCTCGCGTCGTTCGTGCTGCTGGTGCTGCTGTTTCCGGCCGCGGCGCCACGACGGTTCCGCGTCCACGTCGACAGTCTTCCCTTCGTGCGATCGATCCTCGACGATCGCCCGCCCTCTCGCGCCCCGCCTCTGTTCTGCTGAACGTTCCGCCCTGCGGCGCATGCACGTCGACGTGCATGCGCGTTCATGCCGTTCGTTTCACCCGACCTGATTCAAGCGTTCATCCGCATGCCCGCATCGCGCGGGCGATGCCGCGTCGCGCGTCGTTCGCGCATCACGCGGCGCCGCCCGCCGCGTCGATGCGCGCACGCGGACGCGACGCGCGTTGACGGCGGCCGGCCGTTGCCGGCCTTGCCGCTCGACGAACACGAGGAGCTGACACCATGTCGACCACCGTCGATCGGGCCATCTCGCCCACCCGTTCCACCGGCGCCGGTTACCGGACGCTCTGGCGCTGGCACTTCTATGCCGGCCTGTTCGTGATGCCGTTCCTCGTGATCCTCGCGATCACCGGCACGCTCTACTGTTTCCAGCCGCAAATCGAGCCGCTGCTGTATCCGCACCGGCTGGTCGTCGAGCCGCGCGCCACGCCGCGGCTCGACGCCGATACGCTGCTCGCACGCGCCCGCACCGCGATGCCGGCCGGCGCAACGCCGGTCTCCGTGCAGGTCTCCACCGCGCGCGACCGCAGCGCCGAATACGTGTTCCGGCTGCACGACGGCAGCCGCGAGAGCGTGTACGTGAACCCGTACGACGGCAGCGTGCTCGGCACGCTGAGCGTCGAGAACCGCTTCATGCAGGTCGACCGGATGCTGCATCGCAAGCTGCTGCTCGGCAAGACGGGCGAGCTGCTGATGGAGCTCGCCGCGTGCTGGACCTTCGTGATGATCGGCACCGGCATCGCGCTGTGGTGGCCGCGTGGCGCCGCGCGCGTCGGGCGTGCGCTGCGGCCCGACCTGTCGCTGCGCGGCCGGCCGCTGTGGAAAAACCTCCACGCGACGGCCGGCATCTGGCTCGCCGCCGGCACGGTCGCGTTCATCCTGACCGGGCTGCCGTGGTCCGGCTCATGGGGCAAGAACTTCAAGGCACTCGCGACGAGCGTGAACCTCGGCGCGCCGGAAGGCGCATGGGGCGGCGCATCGGTACGCTCGACGCGACCGGGCACTGCCACGACGCCCGAGCCTGCGCACGCGCACGCTGCCGCACCATCGACGCATCACCACGATGCCGGCGACGCGATGCCGGGAATGGTGATGGACGACCTGCCGTTGCCGCAAACGCCGTGGGCGGTCGGCAACGTGCCCGTTCCGCATTCGCCGTCGGCGCCGACACCCGCGCCGCTGCCGCTGACGCGCGCGATCGCGATCGTCGCCGGCCTCGGCGTGACGAGCGGCTACACGCTCGCGCTGCCGTCCGGCACGGACGGCGTGTTCACCGCGTCGTACTTCCCGGCCGACCCGAAGGCCGAACGCACGATCCATCTCGACCAGTACAGCGGCGCGGTGCTGAAGGACATCCGCTACGACGACTACGGCGCGGTCTCGCAGGCCGTGTCGTACGGCACGTCGCTGCACATGGGCCGCTACTTCGGGCTCGCGAATCAGATCGTTTGCGCGGTGTTGTCGCTCGGGCTGGCCGCGATGGCCGTCACGGGCACGGTGATGTGGTGGAAGCGCCGCCCGGCCGGCAAGCTGGGCGCACCGTCGCGCGAACGCGGCACGCCGCCGATGCGCGGCTGGATCGCCGGGCTCGTGCTGCTCGGCATCGTCTTCCCGCTGATGGGCATCACGATCGTCGCCGTCTGGCTGGTCGACAGGCTGCTGTTCGGCCGCGCGACGCGCGCCGCGGCGTGATCGACGCAAGCGCGGCCACCCATTCGAAGGAAACCGAAACAATGAAGTTCAGATTGATGCTGCCCGCCGCCGTTCTCGCGGCCTTCTCTCCCGCCGGGCAGGCACAGGAAAGCGGCGTCGACCGCACCGGCGCCACGCTCGCCCCGATCCGCGTCGATGCGCGGAAAGCCCCCGCGCTCACACAGCCGCTCGACACCGGCAGCCATCTCGGGCTGTCGTCGCTCGAAACACCCGCAAGCGTCGAGCAGATCAACCGCGCGGCGCTCGACACGCGCGGCGACCGTTCGATCATCGATGCGGTGAGCCGCGCCGCCGGCATCAGCGCGTCGCCGCACCCCGGCAACGGCAACTCGGAGCTCGCCGCGCGCGGCTTCGTCGGCGCGTCGTCGGTCACGCAACTCTACGACGGCGTGCGCCCGTACGGCGCGATCGGCGTCACGTTCCCGTTCGACACATGGTCGGTCGACCACATCGACGTGCTGCGCGGCCCCGCTTCGGTGATCTACGGCGAAGGCGCGATCGGCGGCGTGGTCAACATCGTGCCGAAGAAGCCGACGCGCACGCCGATCCGCAACGAACTGCAGGTCGGCGGCGGCACCGAGGGCACGGCGCGGGCCGCGTTTGGCAGCGGCGGCGCGATCAACGACAAGCTGTCGTACCGCTTCGACGTCAGCGGCAACCGCTCGTCGAACTGGGTCGACCGCGGCGATTCGCGCAACCTGTCGGTCTCCGGCGCACTGCGCTACGACGTGACGCCCGACCTGTACGTGACGGCGTCGTATGCGCACGGCTTCCTGCATCCGATGCAGTACTTCGGCGCGCCGCTCGTGAACGGCGCGCGCGATCGCGCACTCGACAGGAAGAACTACAACGTCGGCGACAGCGACATCGCATTCCGCGACAGCTGGGCCACCGTCTCGGCGAACTGGCAGCCGAGCGACAGCCTGAACGTGACGACCACGCTGTACCGGATGAAGAGCAACCGTCACTGGAAGGACGCCGAGTACTACACGTACCTGCCGTCGAGCGCGCAGGTGCGGCGCAGCAGCTACACGGAAATCTTCCACGACCAGGAGCAGTACGGCAACGTGACGACGGCCACCGTGAGCAGCGCGCTGCTCGGCATGCGCAACACGTTTTCGGCGGGCGTCGAGTTCAACCACACGACGTTCCAGCACGACAACAACTCGCCGTATTCGGGTACCTCGACGGTCGATCCGTTCGGCTTCGACCCGGGCAGCTTCATCAACACGGCCGGCACCTATCCGAAGTACCGCAGCCAGTCGAACCAGTACGCGCTGTTCGCGGAGAACCGGCTCGCGATCACGCCGCGCTGGGCGGTGATCGGCGGGCTGCGCTACGACCACGCGAGCGTGAACCGCGACGATCTCGTGAACGGCGGCGCCTTCACGAAGGTGTTCGCGAACACCGGCTGGCGCATCGGCACCGTGTACGACGTGCGGCCCGGTCTCGCCGTGTACGGCCAGTATGCGGTCGCGGCCGACCCGGTCAGCTCGCTGCTGTCGCTGAACGCGTCGAAGGCCGGCTTCACGCTCGCGACCGGCAGGCAGATCGAGATCGGCGTGAAGCAGTCGTTCCTCGACGGCAAGGCGGAATGGACGCTCGCCGCCTACCGGATCGTCAAGCGCAACCTGCTGACGGCCGACCCGGTGAACCCGAACCAGTCGATCCAGGTCGGCCAGCAGTCGTCGCGCGGGCTCGAGGCGACGGTCGGCGCGGAGATCGCGAAGGACTGGCGTGTCGACGCGAACGTGTCGATCCTGCGCGCGAAGTACGACGATTTCCAGCAGTCGTCCGGCGGCACGACGGTGTCGCGCGCGGGCAACGTGCCGGTGTCGGTGCCGCAGCGGCTCGCGAACCTGTGGGTCAGCTGGCGCTTCGCGCCGGACTGGACGGGTATCGCGGGCGTCAAGTACGTCGGCAAGCGCTTCGCCGATACCGCGAACCAGCTCGTGATGCCGTCGTACACGACCGTCGACCTGGGCCTCGCGTGGAAGCCGCGCAAGGACACGACGATCACCGCGCGCGCGTACAACGTGTTCAACCGGCGCTACGTGCAGTCCGCGTACTACAACGAGACGCAGGTCCTGCTCGGCAACGACCGGCGGTTCGAAGTGCTGGCGAACTACCGGTTCTGACGGGGCATGCGCGGCGACGCGGCCGGCCGGTCTCCGGCAGCGCCGCGGCGGGCACCCGCGCGCCGTTCACGCCCGCGTGCCCGCCGCACGCCCGGCCATCCACTTCCGGTACCGTCGCGTCTGGCACTGCGCGGCCAGTTGCTGCCGCACCAGCGCGCGCAGTGGCGACACCTGCGGGTGCGTGCGGCGGCCTTCGCTGAGCCGCGTGAGCTGGAACTTGACGACGGCCATGTTGGCCAGCGCGCCCAGCGCCTTGTTCTTCCAGCGGATCGGCTGCAGCGCCGGCGCGCTGTCCTTGCCCGCGCGCCAGTCGCGCGGCAGGTTCGGGTCGATCGACAGCGCGGTCGCGATGCCGACCATCGCGACGCCGCTGTTCACCACCTGCTCGGCCACCGCACGACGCCGGATGCCGCCCGTGACCATCAGCGGCATCCGCGCGACGGCCGCGATGTCGCGCGCGAATTCGAGGAAATACGCTTCGCGCGCCAGCGTGCGCCCGTCGCGTGCCTCGCCCTGCATCGCCGGCACTTCATAGCTGCCGCCCGACAACTCGACGAGATCGACGTCGAGCGGGTTCAGCAGCTCGACCACGCGCTTCGCGTCGTCCGCACTGAAACCGCCACGCTGGAAATCGGCCGAGTTCAGCTTCACCGCGACGACGAATGCCGGCGACACCGCCGCACGCACGGCCTTCACGATATCGAGCAGCAGGCGCGCGCGATTCTCGATGCTGCCGCCCCACTGGTCCTGCCGGCGGTTCGTCAGCGGCGACAGGAACTGGCTGAGCAGATAACCGTGCGCCGCGTGAACCTGCACGCCGGTGAAGCCGCTTTGCTCCGCGAGCTGCGCGGCGCGCACGAAGCGCTGCTGCACGTCGCGGATATCGGCTTCCGTCATTGCCTTCGGCACCGGGAACTGCTTCGACAGCGCGCCGAGCGCGAGCGGCACGGCCGACGGCGCGAGCGTCGTCTGGCCGAGCGCCGCCTGCATCTGGCGCCCCGGGTGATTGATCTGCATCCACACGTGCGCGCCGCCCGAGCGCGCGATCCGCGCCCAGCGCCGGAAGCGGTCGAGATGCACGTCGCTTTCGAGCACGACGCCGTTCGGTCCCGTCATCGCGCGGCCGTCCACCATCACGTTGCCGGTCAGGATCAGGCCCACCTGACCGTCGGCCCATGCCTGGTACAGGCGCAGCAACGCGTCGGACGGGGCGTGGTCCGCATCGGCCATGTTCTCTTCCATCGCGGCCTTGGCCAGACGGTTCGGAATCACCGCCCCGTTGGGCAGTGTCAGCGGCGCAAACAGATTCATGGTGGACATCCTCGATTGACGATGCCCAACGATAACTTTAAAGTCAACTTTAAGGTCAAGCCCTTTTGGAGCACACCATGAAAATCGGCGAACTGGCGAAGGCGAGCGGCCTCGCGGCGTCGCGCATCCGCTTCTACGAGGCGAGCGGGCTGCTCGAACCGGCCCGCCGCCAGGCGAACGGCTATCGGGAATACGGGGCGGAAGCGCTGACGCGGCTCGCGATCATCGACCGCGCGCAGCGCGCGGGCTTCGCGCTTGACGAAATCCGCGCGGTGCTGCCGCCCGATCTCGGCGCATGGCCGCGCGACGAGCTCCTTGTCGCGCTGCGGCACAAGGTCGACGAAATCGCGCTGCTCGAACAGCGGCTCGCGCAGAACCGGCAGCAGCTGGAAGCGCTGATCGACGAAATCGAGAACAAGCCGGCAGGCGAGGATTGCGCGGGCGCCGCGCAACGAATGCTCGACCGGCTTTGCGAGCAGGCCAGCCAGCCGCTGGAGCCCGCACCCGTGGTACGGCCGGCGCGCAAGCGGGCATGACCGACTCCACCTCCCCGTTCGATCAACCCGCACCGTGGCGAGACGCGTCGACGCAAGCGCGTCGCCGTGCGCCGCGCAACCTCATGACCCTATCCGCATGACGCTCCCCCGTATCAGAGGATGGCTCGTCGCCGCGCTGCTGAGTTTCGGCATCGGCAGTGCCTGCGCGTCGACGTGCGACGACACGCATGCGTCGATCCGTTGCCCGGACACGTCGGCACTGCCGGCCGACATCGTCGCGCAGCTGCCGGCCGGCTACGAAGCGCTGGATGCCGCTTCGGGGCCCCTGACCGACGGCACGCGCAGCGGTTACGTCGTCGTCGCGCATCGGCCCGGCGATTCAACAACCCATACGCCGTCGCCACGCCCGCTGCTGATCTTCGTGCAGGGCAACGACGGACGATACCGGCTCGCGGCGCGCAACGACACCGTGATCATGAAAGCCGAAGAAGGCGGCATGGGCGACCCGTATCTCGACGGCGTCGCCGAGCATGCGCTCACGGTCGAGCCGCGCACGTTCACCGTCGAACAAGGCGTATTCGCGGGCCATAGCCACTGGCGCGACCGCGTGACGTTCCGCTACGACGCGGCGTACCGCACGTGGGTGTTCCATCGCGAAGTGTTCCGGAACTGGCGATTCGACGCGGACGCCGACGGCGATGCGCTGAAGGCCGACCCGGTGCGTGTCACGCGCGCCAATGCGGCGAAGGCCGTCGCCTTCGAAGCCTGGCGGCCGAACGACTGGTGCGCTTCCGCCGAGCGGCGCGATACCGATCCGGCTTGCCGCCAGCCTTGACGGCGTCGGCTGGCGGCGACACGGGCGCCGCCGTGAGGATTGGCTTACGTCGCAGGTAATCGACGCGCGTCGCCCGCGCCGCGATCATGGCGCCATCGACTCACGAACCGCAACGACCGGGAGCCCGCCATGACCGCCTACGCCATCGCCCACCTGCACGACGTCGAGATGTGCGACGACATCGTCGGCTACCTCGAACGCATCGACGGCACGCTCGCGCCGTACGACGGCCATTTCGTGATTCACGGCGCGCGGCCGGAGGTGCGCGAAGGCGTGTGGCGCGGCGACCTGATCGCGATCGCGTTTCCCGATCTCGACACGGCGCGCGCCTGGTACGAATCGGATGCGTACCGGCGGATCCAGCCGCTGCGCGCACGACACGCGAGCGGCCCGCTGATCCTGATCGACGGGGTCGACGAGCGGCACAAGGCGACCGACATCCTGCGCTGAATCAGGACGCCGGCGATGCCGGCAACGCTTACGACGCCTTTCGCTCCATCGGCTCGCCGACGACGAAGCCGCCGCCCTGGAACCGCTGCGCGGGATCGTCGTACTCGGCGCTCGGCGCCGTCACCGGGAACAGGCCCGCGAACTGCTCGGAGCTGTCGCGCGGGCGGAAGCCGAGGAAGCCGGCCTTCGTGTTGTCCCACCACTTCACCGGGTTGTCCGACGCGCCGTAGACGATCGCGTGCCCGACGCGGTTCGTCAGCAGCGAGCAGCGCACGAGCTCGATGAAGTCGCGATAGCTGAGGAACGTGACGAGCATGCGCGGATTCTTCGGCACTTCGAACGACGAGCCGATCCGCAGGCACACCGTCTCGATCCCGAAGCGGTCGAAGTAGTAGCGCGACAGCGATTCGCCGAAGCACTTCGTCACGCCGTACAGGCTGTCGGGGCGCAGCGGTGAATCGGCGTCGAGCACTTCGGTGACCGGGTGGAAGCCGATCGCATGGTTCGAGCTCGCGAACACGACGCGCTTCACGCCATGCTTGCGCGCGGCCTCGTACAGGTTGTACGTGCCGGTGATGTTCGCGTCGACCAGATCGTCGAACGGCGCATCGACCGAAATGCCGCCGAGATGGACGATCGCGTCCACGCCCTCGACGAGCTGCATCACGGCCGGACGGTCGGCCAGATCGACCACGCGGATTTCTTCATGCGCGGCCGCGTCGTCCAGCGCCGCGATGTCGCTGACGCGCACGACGTCGGCCCAGTCGGCGAGCGCGCCGCGCAACTGGCGGCCGAGGTTGCCGGCCGCGCCCGTCAGCAGCAGGCGCCCGAACGGTTTGCGCGCGGCGGTGGATGAGGCGTTCATCGAATCTCCTTGAATCTGACAATCTGACCAAAATCGGAAAACGTTTTCCAACTATACGCGGGGGCGCGGCCGAACGTCAATGGCCGAACCTGTTCGCAGCCATCCGCACTTTCCCGATATCGGCCGGTGGCCGCAGCCCGGCTTTTTCTGCCACAATCCGGCGTTATCGAACGAAAACGTTACCCTTCCGATGAAAAAAGTTTCCCCGACGATCCGCGACGTGGCTGCGGAAGCCGGCGTGTCGGTCGCGACGGTATCGAAGTACGTGAACGGCACGCAGCGCTTCTCGCCGACCGTCGAGGCGCGGCTCAAGGAGGCCATCGAGCGGCTCGGCTACCGTTCGAACCCGCTCGCGCGTTCGATGATCACCGGCCGCACCCGCACGATCGGCCTCGTGATCCTCGACATCAGCAACCCGCACTTCACGAACGTGGTGAAAGGCGCGAACCGCGTCGCGCTGCAGCACGACTACACGCTGCTGCTCGTCGACACCGAAGAGAACCAGGCACGCGAACGCTCGCTGATCGAAGCGCTCGCGCAGCGCGTCGACGGGCTGATCGTCAGCACGCGGATGCCCGACGAGGAAGCCGGCTGGATGCTCGACCTCAACAAGCCGCTCGTGCTGCTGCGGCGCAGCCCCGGCCTGCCGATTCCGAGCGTCGGCATCGACAACCGGCTGTCGACCTACATGCTCGCGCGTCACCTGCTCAATCTCGGCCACACGCGCATCGCGTATCTCGGCTTCGGCAGCGCGCGCGTGAACGACGAGCGGATCCAGGGCACACGCGATTGCCTCGCCGAAGCGGGGCTCACGCTCGACGTACACGACGCGCACGCACCGACCGCCGAGGCCGGCGAACGCGCGTGCTCGCGCGTGATGCTCGGGCCGCAACGCCCGCAAGCGGTGATCTGCTACAACGACCTGATTGCGCTCGGCTTCATGAAGGAAGCCGCGTCGCTCGGCTTCCGGCTGCCGCAGGACGTGTCCGTCGCCGGCATCGACAACGTGCCGTACGGCGAATACGCGGCGCCCGCGCTGACGACCGTCGACATCCAGAGCGAGAACATGGGCGAGCTCGCGATGCAGAAGCTGATCGACGCGCTCGCGGGGCGCACCGACGCGAGCTATTCGACGTTCGAGCCGCGGCTGATCATGCGGGCGTCGACGGCGCCGGCCGGCTGACCGCGCGCCCGCCCCGCACGCCGAACGAAAACGCGCCGCCCTCGGGCGGCGCGTTCGTTTGCCGGCACGCGATCACGCATCGAGCTTCGCGGGCTTCATCTTCGGCGTCAGCACGTGCATCACGGCCAGCGCGATCAGGTAGGCCGACGCGCCGATCGCGAACAGCACCCAGTAGTGGCCCGTGCGCTGCAGCACCTGGCCGATCACTTCCGAGAACAGCACACCGCCGATCGAACCGGCCATCCCGCCGATGCCGACCACCGACGCGACCGCACGGCGCGGGAACAGGTCGGACGCGGTCGTGAACAAGTTCGCCGACCAGCCCTGATGCGCGGCGGCGGCTAGGCCGACGATCAGCACCGCGACCCACAGGCTCTGCACCTGCGACACGAACGCGATCGGCAGCACGCAGCATGCGCAGATCAGCATCGCCGTCTTGCGCGCGCCGTTCACGCTCCAGCCCGCGCGCAGCAGCATCGACGACAGCCAGCCGCCGCCGATGCTGCCGACCGTCGTCAGCGCGTAGATGCACACGAGCGGCAGGCCGATGTGCTGCATGTCCATCCCGCGCGATTCGTTGAGCCACTTCGGCAGCCAGAACAGGTAGAACCACCACACCGGATCGGTCAGGAACTTGCCGATCAGGAACGCCCACGTCTCGCGCTTGCGGATCAGTTCGCCCCAGCGCGGCGCGCCGGCATCCGCGTTCGCCGCGTCGAGCGCCTCGGCTTCGTCGCGCGGTTCGTCGTATTCCGCGGCGAGTGCGCGCGTGTCGGCCTGCCGATAGAGCACGAGCCACACCGCGAGCCACACGATGCCGATCGCGCCGATGATCACGAACGCCGCGCGCCAGCCGTACGCCACCGCGATCGCGGGGATGATCGCCGGCGCGAACACGGCGCCGATGTTCGCGCCCGAGTTGAAGATGCCGGTGGCGAGCGCGCGTTCGCGGCGCGGGAACCATTCGGCCGTCGTCTTGATCGCGGCCGGGAAATTGCCGCCCTCGCCGATCCCGAGCAGCGCGCGCACGAACGCGAAGCCCGTCACCGAGCCGACCGCCGCGTGCAGCATCGCGGCGATGCTCCACACCAGCATCGCCACCGCGTACGACACGCGCGTGCCGAGCCAGTCGACGATCCGCCCGAAACCGAGCAGGCCGAGCGCATAGAACGCGGAAAACGCCATCACGATCCGGCCGTACTGCACCTGGCTCCAGCCGATGTCGTGCTGGAGCATCGGCGCGAGCAGCCCGAGGATCTGCCGGTCCATGTAGTTGATCACGGTCGCGAAGAACAGCAGCGCACAGACGGTCCAGCGGTAGCGGCTGGCGGCTGCGCGCACGGCGCCGACGACGGCAGATTGCATGAATGTCTCCGATGCGCGGCCGCGCCCGTCGCGCCGCACTGGGTTCGTTGACCGGCGACCGGCGCCGGGGCGGACGGCCCGCGCTGACGCGCGGGCCCTTTCGCCAATCAGTCTGGAAAACGTTTTTCAAAGGATAGGGCGTCTGCCGGCGCCCTGTCAGTCGGGGATTTCGATGAGTCATCTCAAATTGATCGCGGCAAAAGAGACGACTGTTTCGCAGCGTGGCATTAACCGTTTTTCCCGGATTTTCCCGACGCGCGCGCAGAAGGGCGGCCGCCGATACACATGTCCGATTCCAGCCAGAATGCGGCACGGAGATGGGTTACAGTCGCCCCATGCGCCTCGATCCCGATACCTGCTACGACGCCCTGCTTGCGCGGAACCGCCGCTTCGACGGCTGGTTCTTCGTCGGCGTGGCGACGACCGGGGTGTACTGCCGCCCCGTCTGCCCGGTCAAGCCGCCGAAGGCGCGGAACTGCAGCTACTACCCGACCGCCGCCGCGGCCGAGAAAGCCGGGTTCCGGCCCTGCATGCGCTGCCGCCCCGAGCTCGCGCCCGGCCACGGGCTGCTCGACCTGTCCGGCAATCTCGCCGACGCGGCCGCGACGCTGATCGAGGACGGTTTCCTGAATGCGCACGGCGTCGACGCGCTCGCGCAGCGCGTCGGCGTGACCGAGCGGCATCTGCGACGGATCTTCGGCGCGCAGTTCGGCGTGTCGCCGGTCGAGTTCGCGCAGACGCACCGCCTGCTGATGGCCAAGCGGCTGCTGACCGACACCGCGCTGCCGCTGGCCGTCGTCGCGTCGACGGCCGGATTCGGCAGCGTGCGACGCTTCAACGACCTGTTCCGCCAACGCTACGGCCTCAACCCGCTGCGGCTGCGCAAGGGCGCCGGTGCCGCCGCCGGCGACATGACGTTCCCGCTGCCGTACCGGCCGCCGTTCGCGTGGGACGAGCTGATGCGTTTTCTCGCCCAGCGGCAGATCGACGGCGTCGAGCGGATCGATGCACGCGGTTATGCGCGCGCCGTCGCCATGCCGAACCGGAACGACGGCGGCCGCGTGACGGGCTGGCTGTCCGTCGCACACGTGCCGCAGCGCTTCGCGCTGGCCGTCACCGTGTCGCCCGCGCTGACGCCGGTCGTTCCGGCCGTGCTCGCGCGCGTGCGGCGGCTGTTCGATCTCGACAGCCGGCCCGACGTGATCGACGCGCATCTCGGCGATCTCGCGCGCGGCTCGCCGGGCCTGCGCGTGCCCGGCGCGTTCGACGGCCTCGAGATCGCGATCCGCGCGATCGCGGGCGAGCAGCTTGCGGCGGCGGATGCGTGTACGGGTACGCCCGTGCCGGCACGCCTCGCAGAACGTTTCGGCGCGTCGGTCGAAGGTGCGCCGCCGGGCCTCGCGCATGCGCTGCCGTGCGCCGCGACGCTGGCCGCCCTGCCGCCTGCGGCCCTCGAAACGATCGGCATCCCGCGCGAGACGGCGCGCGCCATCGTGTCGCTCGCGCGCGCGGTCGACGACGGCACACTCGCGCTCGAACCGATGGCGCCGCTCGACGCGACGCTCGCCGCGTTGCGCGCGATGCCCGGCTTCGACGAACGCGCGGTGCAGTACGTCGCGATGCGTGCGATGGCCTGGCCGAATGCGTTCCCCGCGGACGATACGTGGCTTCCCGCCCGCAACGAACGCGCGACCCTGCCATCATCCGCGCCGCATGCGGCGCGCTGGGCGCCGTGGCGCGCGTATGCCGCACTGCATGTGTGGCGCCTCCAAGGAGATGCAGCGCGATGACTCCCGCTCACCTGATTCCGAGCCCGCTGGGCGACATCGCCGTGCGCATCGAGGACGATGCGTTGACGGGCCTGTACTTCGTCGGCCAGAAATACTTTCCGCCGGTGACGATCGTGACCGAAGCGGACGCACACCCGATGTCGCCGATCGCGCGCAAGGTCGCGGAAGAAATCGCCGAATATTTCACCGGCACGCGCGACACGTTCTCGGTGCCGATCCACCTGCGCGGCACCGCGTTTCAGCGCCGCGTATGGAAGGAACTGCTCGCGATTCCGTTCGGCGAACTCGTGTCGTACGGCGACATCACCGAGCGCGTCGGGTTGCCGATGAGCGGCGCGCGCGCCGTCGGCGGCGCGGTCGGCCGCAATCCGGTATCGATCATCGTGCCGTGCCATCGCGTGGTCGGCGCGTCGGGCAGCCTGACCGGTTACGCGGGCGGCATCGATCGCAAGCGCGCGTTGCTGTCGCTCGAAGGCGCCGGGTTCTCGCGCGGCGCGTCCCATCCAGTGCAGCAGGCGCTCGCGTTCTGAGCGACGCTGCGCATCACGCGCTCAACGCCGGCCGGCGCGCTTCACGCTTCGCATACGCGCCGGGCGTCACGCCGAACTTCGCCTGGAACAGCGCGATGAACGACGACGTCGAGTCGTAACCCAGTTGCGCGGCCACCCTGCCGATCGGCTCGCCCGCGTCGAGCAGCGGCAATGACGCGAGCAGCCGCACGGCCTGCCGCCATTCGGTGAACGACAACCCCGTGTCCTGCCGGAACAGCCGCGACAACGTGCGCCGCGTCGCGCCGACCTGATGGCCCCATTCGTCGAGACTGCGCGTATCGCCCGGCGCGGCATGCAACGCACGCGCGATTTTCAGCAGACGCGGATCGCGCGGCAGCGGCACCGTCAGCGGCGCCGGCTGCATGCGCGCGATCCGGTCGGCGATCAGACACACGAGCGCGCCGTCCGGCCCCGTCTCGTCGTAGTTCACCGGCAACTCGCCCGTCGCGATCACCAGCTCGCGCAGCAGCGGCGTCATGCACAGGATCGTGCAGTCGCCGTTCACGTCGTCGCGCGCGATCGCTGCATCGAGATACAGGCTGTGGAACGCGACGCAATCGCGCGTCGATACCGCATGCGGCACGTGCGGCGGAATCCACATCGCATAGTGCGGCGGCAGCAGTTGCCGGCCCGACGGCGTCGACACCTCGAGCACGCCGCTCGTCGCATACATCAGCTGCGCCCACGGATGACAGTGCGCGTCGACGCTGACGTTGCCGGGAATGCCGAACGCGCGAACGTACAGCGGCCTCGGCAGCCGCGCCATCGGCGGCACCGCGTAAGGGTCAGCCGATTGTCCCGCCAGCAACATAAGACGTCCTCCGAAGGTCATTGCGCGAACGCATGCGATGCTACCGTGGCGGCTCTTCATTCACACGGCTTCCGTTCATGAGCGCTCACACCCGCACCACCCGCAAGACCGTCACCGCGATCCGTTCGACCAAGGGCATCGGCAGCCTCGTCTCGCTGACCGCGTATTCCGCGCCGATGGCGAAACTCGTCGACGACGTGGCCGACGTGATCATCGTCGGCGACTCCGTCGGCATGGTGCTGTACGGAATGCCCGATACGCTGCGCGTCACGCTCGACATGATGATTGCACACGGCGCCGCCGTCGTACGCGCCGCCGCGCAGGCGTGCGTCGTCGTCGACCTGCCGTTCTCGACGTTCCAGGAATCGCCCGCCCAGGCCTATCGTTCGGCCGCGCGCCTGCTCGCCGAAACCGGTGCGCAGGCCGTGAAGCTCGAAGGCGGCTGCGAGATGGCCGACACGATCCGCTTCCTGACCGATCGCGGCATCCCGGTGATGGCGCACGTCGGCCTCATGCCGCAGCAGGCCAACGCGACGGGCGGCTTCCGCGCGCAGGGGATGGACCCGCATTCGGCCGCGCACGTGTTCGACGCCGCGTGCGCGGCCGAGCGGGCCGGCGCGTTCAGCGTGGTGATCGAAGGCACCGCCGAAGCGCTCGCGCGCCACCTGACCGACACGCTGACGATCCCGACGATCGGCATCGGCGCGTCGCCCGCATGCGACGGCCAGGTGCTCGTGACCGAGGACATGGTCGGCGCGTTCGATGCGTACACACCGCGCTTCGTGAAGCGCTACGCCGACGCGAATGCGGTGATGCGCGACGCGATCCGGCAGTATGCGCACGACGTGCGGGAGCGCGTGTTTCCGGAGCCCGCGCATTGCTTCGGATACGGCAAGCCGCTGCAACTGCCGGAGGCGGCTGCGGTTGCGGCTACGGTTGCGTGATGCGGATCGAACGGTATGGTCAGGTCACGCGCGTTTGCGCGTCGCATGCGCGACCCGTGCGTTCGCTTCGAATTTCGCGCGATGCGTCGAGAAGAACGTTCGCACGTTGCGGACGTTCGATGCGCCGGTGAACAGCCGCCGCGCGAATTCGTCGTATTCGGCGACGTCGGCGAGATCGGCCACCACGACGAAATCTGGCCCGGGCGACACGCGGTAGCACTGCGTGACGGCCGGCTCCGCGCAGACGTAGGTTTCGAACGCGTCGTAGTCCTCGGCTGTCTGCCGGTCGAGACTGATCTCGATCAGTGCGGTGACGGCCGTACCGATCGCGACCGGGTCGAGCACCGCGACCTGCCGGCAGATCACGCCCGCCTCCGTCAGACGCCGTACGCGGCGCATGCAGGTCGGCGGCGACGACAGCGCCCGCTCGGCCAGTTGCAGGTTCGACACCGACGCATCCTCCTGCAGGATCGCGAGGATGCGCAGGTCGAGATCGTCGAGGGTGATGCCGGCCATCGGCGGCTCCTTCCGGTCAAGGGAGTGAAATTTAATTTCAATATGATAGATGATCTACGGTACGTTTCATTTTCATTTGATTTTTGAAATTTAATTCCATACAGCCCGCCCTACCATCGCTCTCACTGATCCAGACAGGACATTTACGGAGCGCGATATGTGTGGAATTGTCGGGGCGGTCGCCCAGCGGGACATCCTGCCGAACCTGGTCGACGGCCTGAAGCGGCTCGAATACCGCGGCTACGATTCGTGCGGCGTCGTGGTCTATCGCGACCGGACGCTCGCGCGGGCACGCAGCGTCGACCGCGTGGCCAACCTGCAGCGCGACATCGCCGCGCAGGCGCTGTCCGGTTACACGGGCATCGCGCATACGCGCTGGGCCACGCACGGCGCGCCCGTCACGCTCAACGCGCATCCGCACTTCTCGCCGAGCGACGCCAATGCGCGCATCGCGCTGTCGCATAACGGCATCATCGAGAACTGCGATCAACTGCGCGTGGAGTTGCAGGCGCACGGTTATGTGTTCGCGAGCCAGACCGACAGCGAGGCGATCGCGCACCTGATCGATCACCTGTACGACGGCGATCTGTTCGATGCGGTGCGGCGGGCGGTGGCGCGGCTGCGCGGCAGCTACGCGATCGCGGTGATGTGCCGCGACGAGCCGCACCGGATCGTCGGCGCGCGCGACGGGATGCCGCTCGTGGTCGGGGTCGGCGAAGGCGAGAATTTCCTGGCGTCCGATGCGATCGCGCTGTCGGGCATCACCGATCGCATCGCGTATCTGGAGAACGGCGACGTCGCCGACATTCAGCTGCATCGCTACTGGATCGTCGACGCGAACGGCCAGCGCGTCGAGCGCGCGGTGCAACGCGTCGCCGCGCATAGCGGCGCGGCCGATCTCGGGTCGTACCGCTACTACATGCAGAAGGAGATCTTCGAGCAGCCGCAGGCCGTGGCCGATACGCTGCTCGACGTGTCGTCGATCATGCCCGAGCTGTTCGGCGACGGCGCGTGGCGTGTGTTCAACGATGTCGACTCGGTGCTGCTGCTCGCGTGCGGCGGCAGTTATCACGCGGCGCTGACCGCGAAGTACTGGATCGAGAGCATCGCCAAGCTGCCGGCGAGCGTCGAGATCGCCAGCGAGTTTCGTTATCGCGACGGCGTGCCGAATCCGCGCACGCTGGTGGTCGCGGTGTCGCAGAGCGGCGAGACGGCCGACGTGCTCGGCGCGGTGCATGTCGCGAAGCAGAGCGGGATGATGCATACGCTCGCGATCTGCAACGTCTCGACGAGCGCGTTGATGCGCGAATGCGCGCTGCAGTTCGTGACGCGCGCGGGCATCGAGATCGGCGTGGCGTCGACGAAGGCGTTCACGACGCAGCTCGTTGCGTTGTTCCTGTTGACGTTGTCGCTGGCGCAGGTGCGCGGGCGGTTGAGCGACGACGAGGAGAAGACGCATCTGCGCGCGCTGCGGCACCTGCCCGATGCGATGTCGAAAGTGCTCGCACTGGAGCCGCAGATCATGGGGTGGTCGGAGTTGCTCGCACGACGCGACAACATGCTGTTTCTCGGGCGCGGGATGCATTACCCGATCGCGCTGGAAGGCGCGCTGAAGATGAAGGAAATTTCGTATATCCACGCGGAGGCTTATCCGGCCGGCGAGCTGAAGCACGGGCCGCTCGCGCTCGTCAGTAACGAGATGCCCGTGATCGCGGTCGCGCCGAACGACATGCTGCTCGAAAAGCTCCGGTCGAACATGCATGAGGTCAGCGCGCGGAACGGACGGCTGTTCGTGTTCGCGGATGTGGACTGCGGGCTGGTGCCGGGCGAGGGGATCGAGGTGATCCGGCTCAACGAGTACTACGGGCCGCTTTCGCCGATCCTGCATACGGTGCCGATGCAGCTGCTCGCGTATCACGCGGCGCTGGCGCGGGGGACGGATATTGATAAACCGAGGAATCTGGCGAAGTCGGTGACGGTGGAGTGAGGCCTGTTTTTTGCGCAATTTCGGCACGATGAAAAAAGCGTTCCGCGCCCCGTCCAGTTAGGTTTTTCGGAGAATTTGTCTCCCTCCACGAAACGCTCCGGCCTTCACCTCCTCGTCTTCGCTCTGGATCGCGTTATGGCCGCGCTACATATGAAGAATTCGGTGCGTGATTCGTTGAGCCACGTCAAGCCATCGGAGGGGCGTCGGCATAGAGTGGTTTCAGGGTTCGACCGCCTCCCGAGAACCGCGCTCATGGAGAACAAGATGGCAATCCCGCAAAAACTCGCCATTGCAATTGCGACGCTCGGCATGGTCAGTGCCGCTGCAATCGCTGGTACGCCGGCAGCCAGCGACAGTGCAGCACACGACGCCCATCATCCGAATAAAAGCAACCGCAAAAGCGCCGAGCAAGTCGAAACGCGACGCGGACGACCAAATGCAGGCCATGCGCGTCATGCACGAAAAGATGATGAACGCGAAGACGCCTGAAGAACGCGCCGCCCTGATGGACGAACAGATGAAAGTCATGCAAAACGGCATGAGCATGATGGAAATGATGGGGCCTCCCTCGTCCGGCATGCCGATGTCGTCGCGGCGGGGAAGCATGGAAATGCGCATGGACATGATGCAAATGATGATGCAGGCAATGATGGACCGTCAGGCTGCTCGGGAGCATCCGGCCGAGAAGTGACGGTACGAAATGGGAGACTGCCGTGGATGACAACTCGCATGGCGACCGGCCGTTCTGGAAATCGCGGTCAGCCGTTGCACTCATCGCGTTCACCGCAATAGCGCTGGTCCTCCTGCTTTCCGAACACCGCGCCCACTTCCTTGGGGCGCTGCCCTATCTGCTGTTGCTCTCGTGCCCGCTGATGCATCTGTTTATGCACCATGGACACGGGCACCACGGGACGAAATCGACCGACAGGCGTCCTGATTCAGGAGACGGTCATGACCAGCATCGGTGACGGTTACGGGCTATGGAGCCTCGTCGTTATCAATTCTCTTGTCTTCATCATCTTCGCGTTCAGCTTCTTCAAGCCGGCAACCAAGCGGGACTGGCGAACGTTCGGCGGGTTCTCTGCCTTCATCGTCGCGCTATTTGCGGAAATGTACGGATTTCCGCTCACCCTCTATTTGCTGTCGGGTTGGTTGCAGACGCGCTTTCCGCAAACGAATTTGCTGTCTCACGACGCAGGGCACCTCTGGTGGACCTTGACCGGCCGGCACGGCGACCCGCATGGCGGACTGCCGCATCTTCTCAGCTTCTTCCTGATACTGGGCGGCTTCTACTTGCTGTCCACAGCCTGGCACGTACTGTATGAAGCGCAACGCGACAAAGAGCTGGCCACCACCGGCCCCTACGCGAAAATCCGGCATCCTCAGTACGTCGGGTTCGTCGTCATCATGCTGGGCTTCCTGCTCCAATGGCCCACGCTCGTGACTTTGGCCATGTTCCCCATCCTGGTCTTCATGTACGTTCGACTCGCGATACAGGAGGAGCGCGATTCGGAGGCGAAGTTCGGCGCTGCGTGGCGTGAATATGCGGCACATACGCCGCGCTTTGTGCCGAACTTGTCTGGAAAACGCCCGGCTCACCCGTAGCTGGCACTGCCGCCCGGAATGAATGTTGCTCCCGCCCTATCGCTCAGGCGTCCTCCGACGATTCGGCAATGTAGTCTCACTGTACGCAACCGAGATACCGGCCAGCCTCACTGGAAGCGGAACGGATGAGCAAAGGAGCGTCAAATGAGCGGCCAACCCGGCGAAGACAAGCTTCCTCACCCACGGATTTCCGAGCACGTGTCATCGGGCAAACATCACGCTCGCGAGATGGACAAGCACGACCATCCCGCCGGGCACGAACACGACGCACATGCTCATCACCGTGAGGGCCAGGACGAGCGCGTTCGTTCCACCGATTCGCTTCGCGACCCTGTCTGTGGAATGACGGTGACCGATGAGTCACGCTTCCGCCGCGAACACAATGGCAAGTGGTACACGTTCTGCAGCCAGGCCTGCTTGACGAAATTCGAGGCTGCACCGTCCAGGTACGTTGAGCCTTCGACCATTGAGCAACCACAAGGAGTGCCCGGGGGCACCATCTACACGTGTCCGATGCACCCGGAAATTCGCCAGGACCATCCCGGGCAATGTCCGAAGTGCGGCATGACCCTGGAACCGATTCTGCCCAGCGACGACGAAGACGACAATCCGGAGCTGGCCGATTTCCAACGCCGATTCTGGTGGACGTTGCCACTGACCGTCGCAGTCTTCGTCCTGGCGATGTTCGGTCATCGCCTCAGATTGATGGACGTCGGCACCGGGAGCTGGATCGAGTTCGTCATCTCCACACCGGTCGTCCTGTGGGCAGGACTGCCGTTCTTCGAGCGGTGCGTGCGCTCATTCATGAACCGCAGCCCCAACATGTGGACGCTCATCGGGCTCGGGACAGGCGCGGCCTACATCTACAGCGTCATCGCCACCCTCTTCCCCGGCGTGTTTCCCGATACGTACAGTGCGCACGGCCGAGTCAGCGTATATTTCGAGGCGGCGGCAGTCATCATTTCGCTAACGCTTCTCGGGCAGCTGCTCGAACTGAAGGCCCGCTCGCAAACGTCCGCCGCCATCAAGGCACTCCTCGGGCTCGCGCCCAAGACTGCGCGGCGCGTCAACCCGGACGGCTCCGAAGAAGACATTCCGTTGCCCCATGTTCATGTCGGAGACATTCTTCGTGTGCGGCCGGGCGAGAAAGTCCCCGTCGACGGTGTGGTGACGGACGGCACGAGTTCGGTCGACGAGTCCATGATTACCGGCGAGCCCATTCCCGTCACGAAGCGTGTTGGCGACCACATCATCGGCGCAACGATGAACGCGACGGGCAGTCTCCTCATCCGCTCCGAGAAAGTCGGCGCCCAGACCGTCCTGTCGCAGATCGTGCAGATGGTCGCGCAGGCGCAGCGCTCCCGTGCCCCCATGCAACGTATGGCCGACAAGGTCGCCGGCGTATTTGTCGTCGGGGTCGTCAGCGTTGCGCTTCTGACGTTCTTCGTGTGGGGCATCCTTGGCCCCGAGCCCAGCTGGGTGTTCGGTCTCATCAATGCGGTGGCGGTGCTCATCATTGCGTGTCCGTGTGCGCTGGGCCTGGCGACGCCCATGTCCGTCATGGTCGCGAGCGGAAAAGGCGCCACAAACGGAATTCTCTTTCGCGATGCGGCTGCGATCGAAAATTTGCGCAAGGTCGACGTGCTCCTTGTCGACAAGACGGGGACGCTGACGGAAGGGCGTCCCGCGTTCGAGCAAGCCGTAGGCGCAAACGGATACACGACCGACGAAGTGCTTCGTCTGGCGGCAAGTCTCGATCAAGGCAGCGAGCATCCGCTTGCGGCAGCCATCGTTGCGGCAGCCCGTGAGAAGAAGCTGACTTTGGACCGCACGGAAAATTTTGAATCCGCAACGGGTATCGGCGTGAGAGGAATGGTCGCGGGCAGGAGACTTGCACTCGGCAACACCGCGCTGATGCAGACTGACGGCGTATCCGTCGAATCGCTGTCCAACAAGGCGGACAGCCTGCGTGCACAAGGCGCCAGCGTCATGTATCTGGCAGTCGACGGCAGTTTGGCCGGACTGCTGGCGGTCGCCGATCCGATAAAGCTGACCACGCCGGAGGCACTTTCGACATTGAGGGCGAACGGAATTCGAGTCGTGATGGCGACCGGTGACGGTGTGGTCACGGCCCAGGCGGTGGCCGAAAAGCTCGCCGTCGACGAATTCCATGGCGAGGTGAAACCTGCCGACAAGCTCGATCTGGTGACACGGCTTCAGCAAGCCCGGCATGTCGTCGCGATGGCTGGCGACGGTATAAACGACGCCCCCGCGCTTGCCAAGGCCGATGTCGGCGTAGCCATGGGAACAGGCACGGATGTGGCGATGAGCAGCGCTCAGGTGACGCTCGTCAAGGGCGACTTGCGCGGTATCGCGCGTGCTCGAAAGCTGTCCGAGGCAACCGTCGCAAACATGAAGCAGAATCTTGGCTTCGCGTTCGTTTACAACGCGCTCGGGGTTCCGTTGGCGGCCGGCGTTCTTTACCCGTTCACGGGGCTGCTACTCTCGCCGATGATTGCAGCGTTGGCGATGAGCCTGAGTTCGGCCTCGGTCATCTCGAACGCGCTGAGATTGCGTAACGCCAAAATTTGAGCAGCACCGAACCCTGCCGCAATTCGAGCCACCCGCCACGATTCGCTGATGAAGCGCGCGTCAAGGCACTGACGGGAGACGCGGTCCGGAGAAGTCACGCGCGCAGTTCCACTGGCGGCATACGTCATTCACACGATTGCAAAAGCGCGTGTTCGGATGTTGATGGTGGACACACGATCCGTATGACCTGCACCAACGGGCCGTTGTCCGGTTCATCCGAACGCGCCTCACCCCGCCCGCACGAAATGATGCTCCACCCTCGTGCGCAATACACCATCGAGCGCGGCAAGCCGTTCGCGCAGACGCACCGCCTGCCCTTCCGTCATTTCACCGAGAACGATTTTTTGCTCAAGCACGTCGCCACAGCGGGTGATGGCCCACCGGTCGACCGTCGCCGTTTCACCTTCGAGTACGGCGGCCGCGGTCGAGACGATGCCCGGATTCCGTTTCGATACGAGATGAACGGTATGCGTCAACGTGAAACCGGGAAGGAACTGCGACCAGTCTTCACAGAGGGTCGGGCGGGAAGCGGAGGAAACTTGGCTCATGGTTGCTCCGGATGAAAGGTTATCGAACCGGTGCCAGCCATGCTGCTCCCGTTTCGTTGCCGTCAATCGGCCGCATCGCCTCGAAGGCGTCCACCTTGCCCGGGAGGGCAGGTTGGCGTCGGATAATCCGACTCTGGATGCTTGATGTGTCACGTTCGGCATTTCGAACGTGGGTTCATTATACCGAAAACCTGCCGGCGGGCAAGAAGCCCCGGAAAACGGCGCTTCAGCCGGACCGCATCACCGATCCGGCCCTTGTCTGTCCACACGCCGGCATACCCTCGTCGCCGACACCCGCTACTTCGACAAAGCCAGCTTCTTCGACACCACGACGCCGCTCGACGGGCTCACGAGCCGGATGTCGTGGAGATCCACGTGCAACGTGGAGACCCTCGTCGTGATGTCCGTCGGCTCCTCGATACTCGGATCGGCATGTTCGGTTTGGTCGGTCAGGTAAGGCCGAACCAGGCGCCCGGAAAAAACGAGCGCGAAGTCGCCCTGCGTCCGGGCGTACTCGGCGGGCGAAAGCCGCATGCGGCTACGAACGGTGGTCTTTTTGCCTTCCCCGGCGTCGAGTTCGATGACGTCGACGTGCTGGACGTATCCCTTTGCCTTCGCTTCGGGCGCAATCACGAGCCCGCGCCCTCGTGGCCCCGTCGTGACCTTGCTGAGCAGGATGCCCGTCCGGTCGCCGCGCTCCGCGTCGAACAGGTCGACATCCAGCGTCAACAGGTGCCGCCGCGACCGGTACCTCACCCCGTACCGCACCGGCACCACGAACGTCACGTCACGATCCAGACCGACGGCCGCCAGGTCGGGATTCGATCCGCGCCGGTCGGCCGCACCGGGAACCAGGCCGCGAACCCGGTCGCGCAACGAAGGCGAGCGCGTGCCGACGTGCAGCTTCTGCAGCGCATCGCGGATGGCGGCCGGGTCGTCGCCGACAATCGGCCGGGCCGGCGACGCGTCGCGATTGACGGCCGACGCGATGCGCGTCGCGCCGTCGACAGTCTCCGTCTCTGCGTGCGCGGTGACCGTCGCCAGCATCGTCGCCAGGGCGACGATGCACGCCAGGTTCGAACGACCCCATTTGGATTTCCGGTGAAACACGACACACTCCTGATTGGCTTGCAGATCGATCAACGACGAGCACTACAGGGTGGAATGATCGGCAGCGCACCCCTCGGTGTTGACCGTCACCGAGGGCCGGCTCGCCCCATCATAGGTTCGTTGTCGGCGCGGCGGCAGGCCCACGGGCACACTACCGTGTTGCCCGGCCGACAACAACCAACGGGATGTGCGCTGCGGCGCCCGTCGGGCATCCACACACTCATGCCTGCCCGTCCTCCCGCCGATACTCCGCCGGCGCCTTCCCCACCAGCTTGCGAAAGTCGCGCGTGAAATGCGCCTGATCGAAATAGCCAAGCGCCTGCGCCAGTTCAGCCAGATCGACCGGCTGTCCGCCGGCCAGCCGGTCAGCCGCTTCGTGCAGGCGATATCGACAGATCACCCACTTCGGCGTCACCCCCACGTAGTCGGCAAAGAGCTGCTGCAGCGTGCGCTCGCTCAAGCCGGCGCGTTCGGCCAGATCGCGCACCTGCGTGATGCCGATGTCCTGCTGCAGCATCTGCAGCAAGCCGTGGATACGCTCCACCTGAGGATCGGGCGGCGGCAGCACGCGCAACAGCAACGACTCCGCGGCCGATACCATGCCCGCATCGTCCTGCGCACCGAGCACCGCCGCCTCGGCCTGCGCATCGCTGCAGTCGAGCAGCGTCGACACCGGCAGCACCTTGTCGGTCATCAGATGCACGGGCTTGCCGAAAAACGCCCGAAACGCGCCGGGCCGGAATCGCAGCCCGATGACGCGCCCCGTGTCGGCCAGCGTCGTCTCGAATGCGCCGGACACCACGCCGAAAATGCCCGTCTGCCGCCGGTCGAACACCAGGTTCACGCAGGGATACGGCAGCGTGCGCTGCACGTGGGGCGGCTGGTCGCGCAAATCCCATTCGACGATCCAGTGGTGATCGAGCACGCCGGCCAGTGCGGCGCACGGATAGTAGCGATTCAGGCGGAAGCGCTGCAGGGCGGCCCGAGGGCCGACCACGCCCTTGGGGCTATCGGTCACGCTGCGCAGGTCGGACATGGTGTGAACGGCGAGAGGGAATACCGTGATGATGCACCGCCACAGCGGATTTTTCCAAGACGATGCCGCGCGCGCCGGCCTACATTGGACGCCCGCTTCCCGACCACGCCATGGAGTCCGCGATGCCGCCAGACCGCCACCTGATCCTTTACCATTCGCCGCGCAGCCGGTCGGCCGGCGCCCGCATGCTGCTCGAGGAACTGAACGCCGACTATGAACTGCACGCGTTCGACCTGTCCGCCGGCCAGCATCACGAGCCCGCCTATCGGGCGATCAATCCGCTGGGCAAGGTGCCCGCCCTGCGCCACGGCGACGTGGTCGTCACCGAGCAGGCCGCCGTCTATCTCTATGCGGCGGAACTGTATCCGGAAGCCGGCCTGGCGCCGGCGACGGGCGATCCGCTGCGCGGCTCGTACCTGCGCTGGATGGTGTTCTACGGATCGTGCTTCGAGCCGGCCATCGTCGATCGATCGATGAACCGGCCGCCTGCTCCGTATTCGACGTCACCCTACGGCGACTTCGATACCGTCGTCGACACGATCGGCGCGCAACTGGCCAACGGGCCTTATCTGCTCGGCGAACGCTTCACCGCAGCGGACGTGCTGTGGGCGTCCGCGCTGAACTGGATCACGATGTTCAAACTGATGCCCGAGACGCCGGCGGTGCGCCACTATCTCGACCGCGTGCTCGCACGCCCCGCCATCCAGCGCGCGCAGGCGGCCGATGCGGCGCTGGCGGCGGAGCAGGACAAGGTGAAGGCGGCCGCCGCATCGGCCGGCTGACGCCGGGAACCCTCGCACGCGACGGAGCCGGACCCGCGCACCGTCGTGCGGCGTCGACTCCGCTCCCTCAAAACACCGTATGCAACCCGAGCCGAGCCACCGTCTGACTTGCCGAACTCGACGCACCGTTCGGATCGAGCACGCCATTCACCTGCGCATTCGCGCCGCTATTGGCGCGCTGGTAATCGGCCGACACGTACACCATGGTCCGCTTCGACAACAGGTACTGAAGCGCCACGCTGACCTGGTGCGCGTGGTTGTCGTTCACCGCTTCGTTGCCCTTCATGTACATGTACTTCGCGCCCAGGACGACGTCCGGCCGGATCCGCCACAGGCCGCCCGCTTCCGCCATCCACACACCGGCATCGTTGAACGCATTCCGCACGGTGGTCACCAGTGCCGTCGCCTTCACGACACCGAAGTCGTAGTGCATGCCGACGCCCCAGTTGCGCACGCTGGTCGACGGCACGCCCGGCGCCGGGCCATATTTCTCGTTCGTGTATGCCGCGCCCACGCCGAAAGCGCCCATCTCGTAGTTCACGCCGGCACTGACGGCGTTGTCCGCGCCGATCGAGCCGGCCACCCCGCCGAACGCATACATCACGCCGCCGGAAAAGCCCGAGACCGTCGGCGACGTGTACTTGACCGAATTCGCGATCGGCTTGCTGCCTGCCGTGCGGTCCCAGTCGAATGCGCCGGTCGGATTGCCCGGCAGCGCGAGACGCTGGAACGGCCCGTTCCTGAAACCGTACAGCCCCGAGATGTCCCGCCCGATCGCATTCCCCTTGTTGAAAAGCGCGTCGACCATGAAGTCGTATTGATTCCCCAGCGTGATGCTGCCGAACCGGTCGCTGTCGAGGCCGACGTATGCATTGCGCCCGAAGATCCCGGTCCCGACGATGCTGCCGTTCGCCATCGAGAACTGGTTCACGAGCGCGAACACGGCGCGATATCCGCCGCCGAGGTCTTCGGTGCCGCGCAAGCCGAACAGATTCGGCGCATAGATGCCGTCGTCGAACTTGACGTTCTTGCCGCCGCCCTCGTTGCTGACATACGAGATGCCGGCGTCGATCAGACCGAACATCGTCACACTGCTCTGCGCCCATGCGCCCTGCGCGACGGCAAGCACCGCGAATACGCCAAACCTGAGTTTCATGTTGTCTCCGTCTTTTTTATGGAAATACGAGCCCGTCACCGCGCCAGGCGGCGGGTGCTCGCTTGTTGCCTCGTGGAAAATCGCCCTGATTCGGGCTTCTACATCACCATCAAAATCATGATTAGTTTTACTGATTGATTATCGTGAAATTCTTTACGTGAACCGGTGTCGCACCCTAGCCGATCAGGATCCGTGATTCACGGCTCTCGAGAAATGACCCACGCCGAGGAATCCACGTCAACGGCCACGGCTTCCAGTCCGGCCCCCGTGCACGGCCCGTCGATGCACACGCCGTCGTCGAAGCGGAACAGCGCGCTGTGATGTGCGCACATCAGCACCTGCGACCGATAGCAGGAGACATTGCCCGGCACGTAATCGAGCGGGACGGAAAAGTGCGGGCATCGATTCACGTACGCCCATACCTGCTCGCCACGCCGCACGACGATGACGGGACGCCCGATGCACGCTTCGTCGACGACGCGCGCGCCGCCGTCGGGCACCTCGGAAACGCGGCAGAGTCGTCTCGCTTCCATCGCTCACACCCGCTGCTCGGGGTTGCCGAGGCTCCAGTCCCACGGGCGCACTTCCACGTGCGAGAACAACCCCTCCTTCACATACGGGTCGTTACCAACGAACCGCATCACCGCATGAATGTCGTCCGCCTCGACGACGAGCAGCGTACCGTTCATCGCGTCGCCCTGCGGGTCGAGCGTCGGGCCGCCGAGCCGCACGACCACGCCGTGCTCGGCAGCCGCACGCAGATAGGTCCGATGAATCGGCCGCACACGATCGCGCACGTCGCGCATGCCGGGCTGGTCCGTCGCCAATACCGCGAAAAATCGAGCCATGACGATCAGCTCCGGTCGATGGAGTCATTCATCAGTCTTTCTCCATTGGCGCATCACGCCGCTCAACGCGGCGCACGGCCTTCCCATGCGTCCTGAAGCAGCGCGCGAATCGCCGCGCGCTCGATCGGCCGCGGATTCGCATACGGGTTCTTGCATGCGAGATCGGCCGCCTCGTCGAGCCCTTCCCGCGGCATCCCGATCGCGGCGAGCGCCGGCGCGATGCCGAGCTGCTCGTTCAGCTCGAACAGCAACGGGCCGGCGTCGGCCGCGTCGTTCCCGCCCAGCGCCCGCGCGACGCGACGCAACGCATCCGGCGCCGCCGCGTGGTTGTAATGCGCGGTATGCGGCAACATCGACGCGTGCGTCTGTGCGTGCGGCAGGTTGAACGTGCCGCCGAGGGTGTGACAGAGCTTGTGGTGCAACGCCATGCCGACCGCACCGAGGCAGGTCCCGGCGAGCCACGCGCCATACAGCGCGCGGCTGCGCATCGGCCGGTCCGCCGGATCGCGCACCACGCCAGGCAGCGCTTCGCCGAGCGCGCGAATCGCTTCTTCGGCCATCAGGCTGATCACGGGGTTCGCATCTTCCGCATAGAGCGCCTCGACCGCATGCGCGATCGCATTGACGCCCGACGCCGCCGAAATGCCCGGCGGCAGCGACACCGTCAGCGACGGGTCGTACAGCACGGTACGCGGCAGCACGCGCACATCGCGCCCGGTGCGCTTCAAGCGGCCTTCCGTGAGCCCGTAGATCGGCGTCATCTCCGAGCCGGCATACGTCGTCGGCACGGCCAGGATCGGCAGCGGCGATTCGAGCGCGATGGCCTTGCCCAGCCCGATCGTCGACCCGCCGCCGATCGCGATGCAGCAGTCCGCGCCCCGTTCGGCGGCCATTTCGCGGGCCGCGCGCGCGACGTCGACCGGCACGTGCATGACGGCCTGCGCGCACACGCCGGCCGCGCGCTCGCCCAGTATGTCCGTCACCCGGTCGGCGAGAGGCCGCTGTTCCGGTGTGGACAGGATGAGCGCGCGGCGGGCGCCGAGCGTCGCCAGCTCGTCCGGCAGCCTGTCGAGCGCACCCCATTCGAATACCACGCGGGAGGGCGTGCCCTGATAGACGAAGCGCTCCATGCGAACCTCAGCGCTTGAAGTGCGGCGGCACGTTGCCGTCGACGTTGACCCACACCGATCGCGCTTCCGTGTAGTCGTGCATGGCCTCGAAACCCATCTCGCGGCCGTAGCCCGACTTGCCGACGCCACCGAACGGGCTGCCCGGATTGACGCGCTTGTAGCAGTTGATCCAGCACATGCCGGCGTTGATCCGCGACGCCATCTTGTGGGCACGCGAGAGATTCTGGGTCCAGAGGCCGCTGCCGAGCCCGTATTCCGTCGCGTTGGCAATGGCGAGCGCCTCTTCGTCGCTGCCGAAGCGCAACACGGTGACGAACGGGCCGAACACTTCCTCCTGCGCGACACGGTCGTTGGCGCGCTTCGCCTCGATGACCGTCGGGCGCACGTAGTAGCCGTTGGCGAGCGCCGGATCCTGCGGCGCGCTGCCGCCGGTGAGCACGCGGCCGCCCTGCTCGCGCGCGACGTCGACATACGACAGCACGCGCTCGAGGTGCTGCTTCGACGTGAGCGGCCCCATTTCGGTATTCGCATCCAGCGGATTGCCGATGCGGATCGACGACGCGAGCGCGACGAAGCGCTCGAGGAACGCATCCGCGATCCGTTCGTGCAGCACGAGACGCGAGCCCGCGATACACGCCTGCCCCTGGTTGTGAAAGATCGCCCACGCAGCGCCGTTGATCGCCGCATCGAGGTTCGCATCGTCGAACACGATGTTGGCGCCCTTGCCGCCCAGCTCCAGCTGCACGCGCTTCAGGTTGCCCTGCGACGCTTCGACGATCCGCCGGCCGGTCGCGGTCGACCCCGTGAACGCGATCTTGCCGACGCCCGGATGTTCGGCGAGCCGCTGGCCTGCCGTATGACCGTAACCGGGCACGATATTGACGACGCCGGCGGGAAACCCGACTTCCGCCATCAGCTCGACGATGCGCAGCGTCGACAGCGGCGTGATTTCCGACGGCTTGAGCACCACCGTGTTGCCGGCCGCCAGCGCCGGGCCCATCTTCCAGCTCGTGAACATCAGCGGAAAATTCCACGGCACGATCTGGCCGACGACGCCGATCGGCGCGCGCTGCACGTAGTTCAGGAAACCGGTCTCGACCGGAATCACCGAGCCTTGCAGCTTGTCGGCCATGCCGCCGAAATAACGAAAGCACGCGGCCGTGCGCGGCACGTCGAGCGAACGCGAATCGCGAATCGGGTGGCCGGTATCCAGCGATTCGAGCCGCGCCAGTTCGTCCGCGTTGGCTTCGATCGCATCGGCCAGGCGCAGCAGCAGACGGCCGCGTTCGGCCGCCGGCATCGCCGACCATGTCGGAAAGGCGCGCGTCGCGGCTTCGACGGCCAGGTCGACGTCCGCCGCGGTGGCCGCCGCGATCTTCGCGATGACGGCACCGTCGTGCGGGTTCAGCACGTCGATCGTGCCGCGCTCGACGGCGTCGACGAAACGCCCGTCGATGAAGAGTTGGGTTTGCATGAATCGTCCTCGGTGTAGGGCTGAAGCGGAAGCCGTCGCTGGCGCGCGGCTCAGAACGCGATCGGGTATGGCGCAAGCTCGCCGCTCTCGTAGCGCTGCGGCAGGTCCGGCGTCGCGTTTTCCCAGACCAGCAGCATCGACCGCTTCGTCGAATAGCCCTGGTGGCGGATGTCGGCCGGCATCGCGCAGATGTCGCCCGCGCGCATCGTGATGCGCGCACGCGGCGCGCCGGTGTTCTTGTCGCCGATGTCCCACACGATTTCGTCGGACAGTTGCAGGAACCATTCGACGCGATCGTTGCCGTGGAACACCGGCAGGATGAATTCCTCGGTGGTCGGGCAGAACAGGCTGCGCCCGCACACCGACGTCACCGACGGATTCCACGTCACGTCCGAGCGCGACAGGTACTTGAACAGGTTGAACGCGTGCAGCTCGCCTTCGAAGCCCGGCTCGACGTGCACGTCCGGCTCGTCCTGCGCGACGTCGAGAAACGCGCGGTTGACCGGCAGTGCGTCGCGCAGCGGCGAATCGCCTTCGAGACCCGGCATGCGGCGCGTCGCGATACGCGTGCGCTCGATCGCCGAGCCGTTGTCGCCGTGCTTGCGCCCGAACGCGGTCCCCGTTTCCTCGGGCGCCGCGAACGGATCGAAGCCTTCGTTCGTCCAGTCGTGCAGCATCGCCTTGAAGGTCGCCATGATCGTCGGCGTGTCGAAGGTCTCGGTGTAGTCGACACCGGCATCCTTCAGGATGCCGTTGAAAGTGCCCGCATACATGTCGACCTTGCCGTAGTGATTGCGCGTGCCGAACACGTGGTCGAAGTTCACCCAGCCGTAGAAGAAGCCCCAGGCGACGTCACGCATCATCGCGCGCAGGAACGCATCCGCCGGCATCGCATGCGTGCGCGTCTGGCCTTTCGCGGGCCAGCTGATCTTCACGAAGTATTCGTCGCGCTGGAATTCGAATTCGCCGAGCTGGAAGCGGCGGTAGCCGGTCACGGCATCGGCGTCGGTCGATCGCACCAGATCGGCGGCAAAGCCCGTGGACGGATCGAGGGTGTCGAGGGTGGCCATAACGTGTCTCCTGGAATAGTCGAATGAGGTCGGAAGGTCAGTGCAGGCAGATCTCGGCCCACTTCTCGACGGACAGTTCGCCGAGGACGGTCTGCACGAGCGCGACGCCCGGCCGGCTCGCGGTGAAGCGATACGCGCAGCCGGCCGGCAGCAGCGCCTGATGGCCCTGGCGCAACACGACGTACCCCATGTTCCGGCCGGCCGGCTGCGGGCCGGCGCTCACGGTGCCGCGGCCCGATCTCGGCGGGTGGTCGAGCTTGATGAAATCGATCCGGACTTCGCCGTCCATCTGGATCGTGAACTCGTCGTGCGCACAGGCGAACCACGGCGACTGGCCGTCGGTCCTCAACACTTCGATCACGTATTCGAGATTCTTGCCGGCGACGACCTTTTCATAAGGGGCCGACTTCGATGCCACCTCGAAGACGTTCGAGAAGGCGTAGTGCTGCGCGCTGCCGCTGGTGATTTCGATCTCGCCCTTCCGGTAACCGTCGAGCGAGCCGAAGACGGTGTGGAATGCCGTGCTGGTCATTGCTGTCTCCTGAGTTGAACCGCTTGTTGGATTCCACTCTAGGGGCAACGCACTGCAGCAACAAGGCAACGGACGGCGATTACGGCATTTGCGTTTCGCGAATAATCCGCGCGGCTCAACGCACCCAGCCGCGCGCCAGCAGCGGGAGATCCCACGGCGATTCGTCGCCGATGTATTCGGCGAGGAATTCGACCAGCGCCTTGACCTTCAGCGCCTGTCGCTGCGTTGCGGGATAAACGGCGGCGAAGCTCAGCGGCGCGAGCTGGTAGTCGGTGAGGATCGGTACCAGGCGGCCCGCGACGAGCGCGTCGCTCGCCACGAGCGTCGGCAAACAGACGACCCCGCCGCCGGTCAGCGCGTATTCGCGCAGCAGGTGGACGGAGTTCGAGCGGATCATGCCCGGCAGCTCCATTTCGACGACCTCGTCGCCGCGCGTCATGGTCCAGCGGTTACGTGACGGATAGCCCGAATACAGCGCCGTCGTGTGCTGCAGCAATTCGCGCGGATGTTGTGGCGCACCATGCGCGTCGACGTAGGCGGGTGCCGCGCAAAAGAGACGCCGGACCGTGAACAGCCGTCGCTCGATCAGCGATTCGGAAATCGGCGGGAAGATCTGGAACGCGATGTCGAACCCTTCTTCGACAGGGTCGACCACACGGTCGTTGACGATGATGTCGAGCTGGATGCCCGGGTAGCGCTGATTGAAGGCCGCCAGCGGCGCGCCGAAGTGATCGAGCGCGAAGCCGGGCAGCATCTGGATACGCAGCCGCCCGGTCGGCGTCGCGCGAAGCTCGCGCATCTGGTCCGTCAGCTCGTTGACGCGCCCGACCACCTCCGCGCACTCGCGATAGAACGTCTCGCCCACGTCCGACAGGCGCACGTGGCGCGTGCTGCGATGGAACAACGGCGCGTTGACGAACTTCTCGAGCTGCTGGATGCGATTCGTCACGACCGAACTCGTCACACCCAGCTGCCGCGCGGCCTCCGCGAAGCTGCTCGCCTCGGCCACTCTCACGAATGCCTCGATGCTCAGGAACCGGTCCATACCGCGCCCTTTTTCGACAGCGAAACCGGCAGTCTACCCGCGCGGGAATCGGGCTGTGTCATGTGAAAAGCGTCACAGTGTCGCCGAATCGATGTCAATTGCGCGGCGCACCGCGCGTTACCGCGATTGCTCTCCGGCCGCCAGCTCCGGCGGCACGACCGCGCGGCGCTGCAACACGGCCGGCGCGGTTTCCTTCAACAGCAGACTGACCACGATACCGAGCAGGACCGCGCACATCGGCAACCACAGAATGTTCTGGATGCCAAAGTGTGCGGCGACATAACCGCCCAGCGCCGGCGCGATGCCGCCGCCGAAGATCTCGCCGACGCCGACCACCACGCCGATGGACGTCGACACGAGGCCGACCGGTGCGGCTTCGGTCGCGACCGGGCCGGACAGCAGCGACACCAGCCCGAGCGTGAAGAACGATGCGACGAACAGCACGCCGAACAGCGCGAGCGGCTGCGGGCCGAGACCACGGAAGAGGTAGAGCATCGCGGCCGTTCCCGCGAAACCGACGATGCTCGCGATGCGGCGGCCGACCAGATCGGAAAGACCCGGCAACCCGAACTGCCCGAGAAAACCGCCGAAGCCGATCGCCGAGACGACGAGGCCCATCTTCTGCGTACCGAGCGCCAGGTAATCGGTCAGGTACAGCGGCAGCAGCGCGCCGAGCACGAAGACGCCCGTCATCGCGCAGCACAGTGCGGCCATCGCGACGAGGATGTTGCGGCTCTTGAGTACATGGCCGAGCGACGCCGGCGCACGTTCCGCGGCGACTTCCTTTACCACCTTCGGCTCGCGAATCACGAAGAACATGATCGCGCCGAGCACCAGGCCGGGCACGGCCACCAGCGCAAAGACCCAGCGCCACGACACGAAGCCGAGCAGCTGCGTGGCGATGATCGGCGACAGCGCGAGACCGAACAACGCGAAACCGCTTTGCTGCAGCCCGAGGTTCAGGCCGCGCCGCCGCGGATGCGACGCATCGGCCGTCGCCGCGAAGCTGGTCGGGCAGAACGAGCCTTCCGCGACGCCCATCAGCCCGCGAATCGCCATCAGGCCGAGCAGCCCGCCCGCGAGCCCCGAGAACCCCGACAGCAGCGAGAACGCGATGATGGCCGGAATCAGCACCTTCCTGCGGCCGATCTTGTCGGAGATGCCGCCCATCAGCGCCGCGAAGATGCCCCACGACAGGCCGAGCACGCCGATGCAGTTGCCGACGTCCTGCGCGGTCAGGTTCAGGTCCTTCATGATCGAAGGAAACAGCGGCGCGATGAGCCAGCGGTCGAGGCCGACCAGCCCGAAACCGAGCGCCAGCAGCGTGACTGCCCTCCACTCGTATGCGGTATCCCACTCGTTTGCTTTCATGTCCGTCTCCGTGGACGCCGGTTCGCCCGCGCGCGCCGCAGCGCCTGCGCGTGGGTCCGGTCCGATGGTTTTTGTGTGCGATGCGAATCGCAATGAAGTGCCGGCTGGCGTCCGGATTCGACGCGTCGAATTCGCCCGGCCGACGTCGCCACGATAGGGGTATGGCCGCGAATCGGGTATGGAACAACCGGCGAACGCGCCATTCGCGAAACGCAAATAATCGGGAACGGCGGGCAGGAAGGACCGGCAGGGAAGCGTCGCGCGCGTCGACGCCGTGTTGAAGCGGCGCTCACGCGCGCCGCATCGGGGAATCCCTCATGGACTTGCAAGCGCCCGGATACAGCACCACCCGGGAACGCGGGAGGGCGCGCGTCTCATCCGGACAGAAAGGCCCTCGCATCGAATGAGAACCAAATTCCCCAATTTGGCATCAGGATAAAACGTCATTTCATATCAGGCCGAATTACCAGCCAACTTTGGATCCTTTTTCCCTTCTGTCCCCCGTATCATTTCCGTCACCATGCAATGAGCAAGAGACGGAAATGAGCGACACCCACCCGCTGCACTACCTCGACTACGCCGCCACGACGCCGGCCGATCCGCGCGTGATCGACGCGATGACGGCCTGCCTCGGCTTCGACGGCATCTTCGGCAACCCCGCGTCGAGCTCGCACGCCGCCGGCCGGCTGGCGAAAGACAAGGTCGAGCACGCACGCGCGCAAGTCGCCGCACTGATCGGCGCGGATGCCGACGAGATCGTCTGGACGTCGGGTGCCACCGAATCGAACAACCTCGCGCTGAAAGGCTATGCGGAAAACGCGGCCGGCAAGCGCCACCTGATCACGAGCCGCATCGAGCACAAGGCCATCCTCGACACGATGGCCAGCCTGGCGAAGCACGGCTCGCAGGTCACGTTCCTGACGCCCACGCGCGACGGCGAGATCACCGCCGACGCGGTGGCGGCCGCCATCGGCCCCGAGACGGGCCTCGTGTCGCTGATGCTCGTGAACAACGAGATCGGCACGCTGACCGACATCGGCGCGATCGCCCGCCTCGTGCACGCCGCGGGCGCGCTGCTCCACGTCGACGCCGCGCAGGCGCTCGGCAAGACGCCGATCGACGTGCGCGCGCTCGGCATCGACATGATGTCGATGTCGGCGCACAAGGTTTACGGGCCCAAGGGTATCGGCGCGCTGTTCGTGCGCCGCGAGATCGCCGATCGCATCGCACCGCAGATTCACGGCGGCGGTCACGAGCGCGGGTTGCGCTCGGGCACGCTCGCGACGCATCAGATCGTCGGCATGGGTGTCGCATGCGCACTCGCCGCCGTCAAGCTCGACGGCGAAACCGCACGGATCGCCGCGCTCGGCGCACGCCTGACCGACGCGCTGCTCGCGCTCGGCGACGTCACGCAGAATGCAGCCGCCGCACGCCGCATCCCGCATACGCTGAGCCTGACCGTGAACGCCCCGGGCTTCTTCCCGTTCATGCTCGGCGAAGCGCTCGCCGTCTCGTCGACCTCCGCGTGCAACTCGACCAGCGGCGCACCGTCGCACGTGCTCACCGCGCTCGGCCTCGATGCGGAAACGGCCGGCCGCACGGTGCGCATCAGCTTCGGCCGCTTCACGACGGAGCAGGACGTCGACTTCGCGATCGCGTGTTTCCGCAAGGCGATCGAGCAGTGCCGCGCGACGGCGGCGAACGGGTTCTCCGCGTCGCGCCAGATCACGCCGGCCGACCTGAAGGCGATCCGCAATGCCGGCTTCCGCTCGGTCATCTGCAACCGGCCCGACGGCGAAGGCGACGATCAGCCGGCGTTCGACGAGATCGCCGCCGCCGCCCGCGAACTGGGCCTCGAGGCACGCTACCTGCCGGTCGAGCGCGACCAGATCGGCGACGCGGAGATCGACGCGTTCGGCGCACTGGTCGACACGCTGCAGAAGCCGGTGCTCGCGTATTGCCGAAGCGGCAGCCGCTCCGGCCTGTTGTGGAATCGCCTGTCCGCGCGACGCACGGCCTGAACCCGCGCACGTCCCCGCTATACCGCGTCACCCGCGTTCACGCACGAAGCCGATGCTGCGTTGCATGACCGCGAGGTGATGCCGGCCGACGCAGCATCAGCCCCCTTCTCCGTCATTCATCGGCGTGTAGATCGCCAGTTTCAGCGCGGGATCGTCGTTCGCCTGAAACGTCGCGTACTCATAGCGCTGCGTGCCGCGTTGCGCATGCACGAGCACCTTCTCGCCGGACACGCCGCTGCGCACGTCGTGTGCGTCCCACCCTTGCGCGAATGCGACGCTGCTCGCATCCGGCGCACGCTTCCGGATTTTCACTACGCCGCCGAAATCTGATAAAGCCGGACGATCCCGCACGCGCGCTACCGAAGATTCGGCGGCCGATGCGATTCTCCATCGCACCGGCCGCCGCGCTGCCTGCTACGTCACTCGTCCTGCTGTTCCTGCTGCGCCTGCACCTGCCGCTGCTGGATGAACTGCCGCACGTCGCTCATCGTCACACGCCCGGTGTGCTTCGCATCGATCTCGTCGAAGTGCTTCGACACGAAACCCAGGCCGCTGCTCTGCGCCTGCGCCTTCGTCACGGCCGCGCCGTTGCTCAGCACGGTATTGCCGCCAAGCCTTGCGTCGACGCGCTGCTGCGCCTGCTGCTGCAGCGCCGCGCCGGTCGACGGCAACACCGGCGCCGCCCGCGTGGCGGGAAAGAACGGGCCGTCGACGCCGCGCCCGCCGTGCGGCAGCTTCACCGGCGCCACCGCTTGCGGCGGCAACGCATAGGCACTGCTCGTCACGGCACCGAGGACGATCAACGGAGACATACGCCGCATCAATTTGATTAGGGACATGATCACTCGCATTCAATGGATGAATAGAGGGTTCCTTTGACAAGGGGTCCGTCGCTCAGGGCGCCGCCGCCAGCGTCGTTCCGGCCGTCGCGCCCGGGACGCTGCCGGTCGGCACGCTCGGCGGATTCTCGTCCGGCCACGGCGGCGGCAGCGTGTGCAGCGTCAGCGCCGTCGGAATCCGCGCGCCCTTGTAGAACGTCTTCAGGTCCCGCTTCATCTCCGGCCGGGCGACGTCGTCCAGGTAGATCATGTGGCCACCCTGGAAAAAGTTCACCTGCAGCTTCGGATTGAGGCCCTTCACCGTCTGCAACCGCGCGAGTTGCTTCTCGGTGTTGAAGAACGGCGTCGCGAGATCGTGATAGCCATTCTCCGCGAGCACGCGAAGCTTCGGGTTCAACTGCAGCGCACCGAGCAGATCGGGGATCGTGTCGGGCATCGGCTGGCCGTCGTGCGAGAAGTCCCATACGCCGATGATGTTGTCGTTCAGCGGCAGGTACGTCGCGTTCGGCGCGGAGTAGCCGAGGTAATCCGGCATCTGCGTCGCGAGCGCGTTCGTGAACGGCTGCGAGATCAGGATGTCGGACGGGTCGCCGTCATTCTGCAGCCGCGGATCGGAATTCGGCAACGACACGCGTCCGTCATACCGGCCGATCGTCGTGCCGGGCAGCAGGCTCGTGCCGAACGGATTCGCGTTGAAGTAGCCGCGCAGCGCCTGTTGCGTGAGGCTCGACGGGATCGACCACAGCCTGAGCGTCGCATCGCTCGGGAACACCGGCGTGCCGAGCGCATCCGGAATGCCGAGCTGGCTCAACACCCACGACTGCGAGTACTTCTGCAGCTGGTTGTAAATCAGCGTCGTGAACAGTTCCGTCTGCAGTGCGTACAACCCCTGGTTCACCGGCGCCGGCGAGACCTGGTTGAAATACGCCGCGACCGCCGCATAGCCCGGCAGGTAACCGGCCACCGTATCGGTTTCGAGCAGCAGCCCTTCCGTCGACTGCGTGATCGCCACCGCTTCCACCGCATCCGCGAAGTAGTTCAGGATGGCTGACTGCAGCACGATGCCCGTCAGGTGCACGCCGGCCGATTCGAGCGCGAGCGCCAGCATGTCGGTACGCGGCGTGCCGTACGATTCGCCGTACAGATAAATCGGCGACGTGCCGCGACTGTTGACGTTCAGGTAGCGCTGGATGAAATCGCGCATGATGTTCACGTCCGCATCGGAACCCCAGTACTTCTGGTTGGTGTTCGGCAACACGGCTTCCGACAGCCCCGTTCCGGGCGGGTCGATGAACACGAGGTCGGTGGTGTCGATCAGGCTCTCGGCATTGTCGACGAGCGGATAGTTCGGCCAGGTGGTGCCGAACCCGGGATCGGGCGTGGCCACCCGTGTCGGCGCGAACGAGCCGAGCCGCAGCCAGATCGACGACGAGCCGGGGCCGCCGTTATAGACGAACGTGACGGGGCGCGGCTTGCCGTTGGTGCTCGGCGCGGTGTACGCGACGTACGACATCGACGCTTCCGCATTGCCGTTCGCATCCTGCGCGGTCAGGTGGCCGGTGGTCGTCGTGTAGTTGACCGTCGTGCCGCCGGATTTCCACTGGTAATGCATGACGGCCGCTTTCTCGGATACCTGCGCCGCGGCGAGACCGTCGGTCGCGTTCATCGAGTAGGCGACGGGGTCGATGTACGGCTGGTTGGCCGCCGGCGCCTGATTGCCGGCCGCTTGCGCGCTGGCCTGCTGGCTCGCCGTGGCCTGCGCGAGGCTCGACGCGCCGACGGACGACGAATCGTCGCCGCCGCAGGCCGCGAGCGCCAGTGTCATGACGGTCACTACGCCCAGCCCGGCCATCCGGCCGTGACGAGCACGGCGGCTGCCGGTACAGCTCCTGTCTGGTTTCATCTCTGTCCTTTGGTTCGGATACCGCTTCACAAAGGCCGCCTTCGCCGACGAGACGCGCAGCAACACCCGCCACTCGCGCAAAAGGCGGTTGGGATCGGACTGCTTCAAGAGACTGAACGTGATACAGACACAGCAAACTGCTGGCGAGAATCGTGCTTGAACCGCCCCCTGCAGTTTGGACTTCTATTCTGATTACCGAAATTTACGACATCGACAAAATAGGCGGTGCTGCGCCGCGTTGTCAAAGATCATTCGGATATTAAAAATCCCGCAATGATGCGAAGGGCGGACAGTGTCTGGCATTTGAAAGAAAACGGAATTATTCGTGCAAGCTGCGCTTTATCGGCAATACCGGGCCGAATATTTTACTTTTCTCGTATAACCCGGAAGCCCGGCCTGCATTGACTCGACGATGACGAAACCTTCAGATCGACAGGATTTTTCTTTCATTTTTATTATCCGTGATCGATTAATACCGCACGGCAACCTTCACCCCTCACGCCGGGATTCGATTCGCTTCAACCTTTCTTCAATCGCCATGCCGATACGTACCGCATCGTCCATAAAATACCGACTCCGTTAATTTCAATTCGATTCGACGGCATTATTTACCCGATATCCGGCCGGCATTTCCGGGCGGATGACGACATGCGGCGTCGCCGCATGTCGTCGGTTGCGGCACGTCGATAGTCGATTATTTCTTGCCGCCCGGGAGCGCGATATCGATCAGCACCGGATCGTGATCCGACGAACGATAGGCGTCCGGCGCGTAGAACGTCTTCTGCTGTTCGGCCGACTTGTACGCGAGCGTGTACTGCAGCGCGAGCGGCTCGTCCGCGTTGATGTGCCATTCGTGCACGGCCTTCACGTGCGAGGCGAGCGGCAGCGTCGCGAGCGCGTGATCGAGATAGCCGGCTTCGCCGTTGTACACGTAGCTGTACGCATTCGCGCCAATCCAGCGCGCGACGAGGTTGCGGTAGCCGCGCGATTCGAGCGCGCGGATCGGGTCCTCGTACGTATAGCTGTTGAAGTCGCCGATCAGCAGCACGCCCTGGCCCGCGACGCCCGTCGGGTTGCCGGCCAGCCAGTCGGCCAGTTTCGTCGCCGCGCGCGTGCGCGTCGGGTTCCAGCAACCCTGGCCGTCGCCCTGGTCGAGATCGTCGTTCGCGGCGTCCGGGCAGTTCTTCGACTTCAGGTGATTGACGGCCACCGTCGGCGTCTGCTTGTTGCCGTCGACCAGGCGGAACGACTGCGCGAGCGGCTGGCGGTTCTTGTCGTCGATTGCAAGCGTCGCCGCGCGGCCGACCGGTTCGACCTTGCGGTTGTCGTAGATCATCGCGACCGCGATCGCATCGCCGCCGAGGCGTGACGAGCCGGGATCGACGACGCGCCAGTGGCTGCCGAGCTTCGCCGCGAGCTGACGCACCGCGCTCAGTTCGCCGTAGCCGTTGTTCTGGATTTCCATCAGCCCGATCACGTCGGCATCGATCGCCTTCAGCGCGCTGACGATCTTCGCTTCCTGACGCTGGAATTCCTGGAACGTCTTCGCGCCGCGGTTGTTCGGATCGTCGAAGCCGCCGCCGAGCCCGTTGCCGTTGAAATAGTTGAGCACGTTGAACGACGCGACGCGCAGGTTCGACTTCGGATCGCGCGCGGGCGCGTTGGTGCGCGGATTCGGACGCGTGTCGAACGCCGGCACGGCCGCGCCGGGCAGCGGCTGCACGCGCCACGCGCCGTAACGCACTTCGAGCACGCCTTCGACGTCGCGCACGGTGTAGCCCGCGCGCAGCGGGTTCGCGGCCGACAGGCCCGGTGCCGGATACGGCACGGTCGCCGGGTTCTGCTTGTTCGAGCCGTCGTCGAGGATCAGGCGGTTGCGTGCGTTCGCATCGATCTGCGTCTGCGCCTGCGCGGGCGGCACGACGCTCGTCGGCGTACGCAAGCGGCCGTTGCTGAGCATCACGCTGCCGTAGCGGCCGAGCTCGTAGTTGTCGGTCACGTTCAGCGTCTGCGGCAGGCGCACGCGCATCCCTTCGTACGCGGCGAACGCGTTCGGGCTGTCGACCGGCAGCGTGAGCGTCGCGGGCGTGACCGTCTGGCCGTTCGCGCACACCGCGATCGCCCCCGACAGCGTCAGTTGCGTCTGGCCGTATTTCTCCTCGACCTTGCCCGTCACGTGCACGAGATCGCCGGCCTTCGCGCGCGCTTTCGGCGCATAGACGAACAGGCCTTCGGACACGCCCGGCTGGTTGCGGCGTTGCGCGTCGGCCTGCTGGACGAAGAAGCCGCCGAAGCCGTCCGTGCCGCCGAAATCGGCGGTGACGACCGCCTCGACCGACACGTTCTGGCCGGCGAGCGGCGACGGTGCGCCCGGCCCCTGGATATCGGCGATCGGCGTCGTGCTGCCGCCGCAGTTCGGGCTGACGGGAGCGGCAAATACCGGCGCGGCAAGCGTCGGAAGCAACAATAGCGGGGCAAACAGGCGGATTGTCGAGCGCATGACGGGGAATCCCGGTTGTGAGGGTGGCGAAAGCTTAGCGGCGCTCAATGACAGTTTTTGGTAATGAAAAGACAGGCAGACGTAATGCCCGTCATCCCGCCGCGACCCCCACCGATCGCATGTTCGGGCCCGGAAATGCGGGGCAATCGGCTGGCAGGAACGCCTCCGTGCTCCGGACGATTGCCCCGCGCCGTCGCCGCCGCATCGCCGCGCTAGGCCGTTCCCGGCAACGCGCTCGATACGAGCACGGCCGCCACCATCAGCACGCCGCCGAGCACGACCGCCTCGATCCGCAACACGGCGCCAAACCGTTTCAACGAGACGGCCGGCATCGCGGCAGCCGGGTCCCGCAGCGCGGCCAACAGCTTCGGCATCCCGAAGAAGCGGTTATGGCCGCCGAGCGCCGCTGCGATCAACACGAGCGAAAGCTTCAGCAGCAGGATCTGCCCGTACGTCGACACGAGCAGGTTGGCCGGCGTATCGACGCCGCGCCCGCCGTTGTACGCGCCGGTCGCGAACAGCACGACCAGCGCATACGTCGACGCATCGGACAGCGACTGCACGAACGATGCGCCCGTCGCGCGTTCACTCGCGGGCATGCCGGCGAGTCGCGGCATCACGCCGAATGCCGTCACGAGCACGAGCCCGACCCACGCGCTGATCGCCAGCAGATGCAGCCAGTCGATCCACACGGGCACGCTGAACAGGCCTGCGTCCACCGGATGCCCGCCGTTGCTGCGCGCAAGCGCGACGCAGGCAAGCGCGGCCCACATCGCGAACGGAAAACGCGTGTCGTTCGCGCGCCTGACGAACGCCAGCAGCACGACGACGAGCATGAACACGGCGCCGGCCAGCCATGCATGACCGAAGCCCGTGCCCGCGAGCATCGCGCGGACGGCCGGCCCCGCCTCGAACAACGGCACTTCGCTCATCAACGCGCAGTGCGCCCAGAACGCGGTGACGCTCGCGAGCAGCGACACGGCGGACGCGATCCGCAGCGTCGCGACGAGCCGTCGCCCGATCCCGTGCTGCCATGCCGACGCGCCAAGCGCGAGCCAGCGGCCGCCGAGCAGCGCACCGACGACGACGGCGAACCCCGCATTCTGGATCGCTACCGCCACGAGCCGCAGCAGGCCGACGATACCGTCGTTCATCCTTTCACCCGGAACGTATAGGTGCCCTTCGTGCGATGCGCGTCGGCGGTCATCGCCACCCATTGCACCGTGTATGCGCCGGGCGCGAGCCTCGGCATCGCGACCGTCATCACGCGCGGGTTCGACGCATCGACCTTCGCCTTGTCCTGCGTGACGGCATTGCCGTTCGCGTCCGACACCTTCACCGAGCTGAATGCCGGTTCGAGGTCTTCGTTGAACGCGAGCCGCACGGTGTCGGGCGCCACGTCGACCGTGCTGCCCGTCGCCGGTGCGGCGCTTTCCAGCTTGCCGTGCGCCGAGGCCGCGACAGGCGCGGCCGCGAGGATCGCGCCAGCCGCGGCAAAGCCGGCCAGCCGCTTGAGCATCGTGATCGTCATGTTCGCGCTCCGCGTCACGGCTTCTTCAGTTCAACGACGGTCAGCGCGCCGCCCACCTCTTCGGCGACGAAGTCGATCTTGTCGCCGGCCTTGACCTGGGACAGCATCGCCGGGTCCTTCACCTTGAACACCATCGTCATCGCCTCCATCCCGAGGTTCTCGAGCGGGCCGTGCTTGATCGTCAGCTTGCCCGCGGCCGCATCGACCTTGCGAACTTCGCCGTGCGACATGCGCTGCGCCGCGTCGGCGCCCTGCTTCGCGCCGCCGCTCATGTCCATGCCGGCCATGTCGCCGGCCGCGTACGACGCGGCGGAAAACGCCAGCGCGCAACCCGTTGCCATCAAAACCAGTCCCTTCTTCATCGTGTCGACTCCCGTGTGAGTGAATGGAAACCGGCGGCCGCATACGCACGGCCGCCGCATGCTGCTGCTCAACCGTCCGGCAATTCGCCGGTGTATGCGTAGGCGACGGTGCCCTTCGGATGCCGGAACCAGCCCGGATCGCGATAGTCGGTGCGGCCGAGCCCCTGCCGCACCTTGCAGACCGTGAACATGCCGCCCATCTCCAGCGGCCCGAACGGGCCCGTGCCCGTCATCATCGGCAGCGTGTTGTCGGGCAACGGCATTTCCATCCCGCCCATCGCGCCGCCCGTGCTGCCCATCGCCATGTAGTCGGGCACGAGCTTGCCGATACGCTGCGCGAGATCCTTCTGCGGCACGCCGATCAGGTTCGGCACCTGGTGGCCCATCGCATTCATCGTGTGGTGCGACTTGTGGCAGTGGAACGCCCAGTCGCCCGGACGATCGGCGGTGAACTCGATCGCGCGCATCTGCCCCACCGCGACGTCGGCCGTCACTTCGGGCCAGCGCGCGGCCGGTGGAATCCAGCCGCCGTCGGTGCCGGCCACTTCGAAGCTGTAACCGTGCAGGTGGATCGGATGGTTCGTCATCGTCAGGTTGCCGAAACGAATCCGCACGCGGTCGCCGGCGCGCACCGGCAACGGATCGATGCCCGGGAACACGCGGGAATTGAAAGTCCACATGTTGAAGTCGGTCATCTCGTTCACGCGCGGCGTGTAGCTGCCCGGGTCGATGTCGTACGCGGCGAGCAGGAACACGAAATCCCGATCGACCGGCATCGTGCCGCGATCCTTCGGGTGCACGATGAACATGCCCATCATCCCCATCGCCATCTGCACCATCTCGTCGGCGTGCGGGTGATACATGAAGGTGCCGTGCGCTTCGAGCTGGAACTCGTAGACGAAGGTCTTGCCGGGCGGGATGTGCGGCTGCGTGAGGCCGCCGACGCCGTCCATCCCGTTCGGCAGCCGTAGCCCGTGCCAGTGGATCGTCGTATGCTCGGGCAGCCGGTTGGTCACGAAGATGCGCACCTTGTCGCCTTCGACGGCCTCGATCGTCGGGCCCGGCGACTGGCCGTTGTAGCCCCACAGGTTCGCGTTCATGCCGGGCGCCATCTCGCGCACGACGGGCTCGGCCGTCAGGTGGAACTCCTTCCAGCCGTTCTTCATCCGCCACGGCAGCGACCAGCCGTTCAGCGTCGCGACGGGTGTGTACGGGCGGCCGTTCGGCGGCACGAGCGGCGGCTGCGTGCCGGTCTTCGCCATCGTGGGCGCTTCGGGCAGCGACGCGGCGCCGGCCTTGCTGACCATCGCCGCACCGAGCAGCGCGGCGCCCGAGCCGCTGAGAAATTGTCGACGGGACACCATGTCAACGACCTTCCGGATGCGTTTGCGTCGCGGGCGCCGGTGGCGCCGCGGGAGTGGAGACCGGCTGCGCGGCAGCGTCGGCCCTGGGCGTGGTTTCGGGTGCCGGTTCGGCGGCATTCGCCGCGCGCGGCGCAGCGCCTGACGACGGCAAGCGACCGCCGACGGCCATCTGCAGATCGGTTTCGGCGAGCCAGTAGTCCTTCAGCGCATCGATGTAGCCGTTGACCGCGCCGACCTGCTCGCGCGCGTCGGCCAGCAGCTCGAACACGCTCGCGAGCATCCCGTTGTAGCGCAGCAGCAGTTCGTCGGAGATCGTCTTGCGCAGCGGCACGACTTCGTCGCGATAGTGGGTCGCGACGTCGTAGCTCGTCACGTACGCCGCGTACGATTCGCGCACTTCGGAGCGCGCGTCGATCGCCGTTTTCGCGAGCCGGTTCGCCGACTGCATGTAGAGGGCCTCGGCGCGCGCGACCTTCGCGCCGCCCCAGTCGAACAGCGGAATCTCGACGCTGATCTCGTAGCCGTGCTCGTGGCCCTTGCCGGTTTCGTAGTTGTTCACGTAGCCGAGATCGACCGCGTTGACGAAGCGTGTCGCCTTGCTCAGGCCGAGCGACGACGCGACGCCCTGCGTCTGCAGCTTCGCGGCCTGGATGTCGAAGCGGTTGCTCATCGCGAAGCGTTCGAGATCGGGCAGGTTCGGGCGCGCTTTCGGCAGGTCGGGCAAGCGCTCGGGCAGCGCGTACCGCGTGCGCTCACCCCACAGCCCCATCGCGCGCGTGAGCTTCTCGCGTGCGGCCAGCGCCTGCTGGCGCGCCTTCGCGTGCAGCGCGACCGCGTCCGCCTGGAACGCCTGTTCGCGCGCGTAATCGAGGCGGCTGAAGTTGCCGGCCTGCCGCATGCGTTGCGCGAGTTCGGCGGCCGCGCTCGCGGCGTCGCGCACCTGCTGCGCATAGTTCGCGGCCTGCCCGGCGGCGACGGCTTCCACGTAGGCGCGGCGCGCGTCGGCCGCCACCTTCAGCATCGCATCGGCCGTTTCGAGCCTGGTCTGCTCGAAGCGGCGGCGTTCGATGTTCGTCGCGAGCGGCATCGTCAGCAGTGCGAACACGTTCGCCGACAACGTGCGACCGAGCGTCAGTTCGCCGTCGCCGGCGCGCGTGCGGCTGAATGCGAAGCGCGGGTTCGGCAACCGGCCGGCCTGCACGAGGTCGGCCTCCGACAGTCCGAGTTCGGCGTACGACGCCTGCAGGCCGCGGTTGTTCAGCAGCGCGACCTGCACCGCATCGTCCATCGACAGCGGCCTGGCCAGCAGTTCCTGCGTCCGCCTGTCGACGGCCTCGCGGTCGGCATCGGTCCTGACGACCACCGCGTCTTTCCCGATGCGTTCCGATGCGGCGGACGACACGGCGTCGAAACCGCCATCCTTCGAAAACGTCGTACAGCCCGCAAGGAACGCCAGCGCGACCGCGGCCGCACCGATCCTCGGCGATATCGCCAGGTTCGTCATCGCGCGGCCCCTCCGTGCGTCGCATGCGCGCCGCCGTTGCGCGCCGCATTGCCGGGCTTCGCGGGCCGCTCCGTCACGTCCCGGTTCAGTTGTTTCCAGCCGGGGCCTTCGTCGTCGCGATACGGCCGGTAGCCGTCGAACGCGGACGTCACGGTGACGTCCGGCACCGACGCGGCGGCGTCCGCCGGATCGGGCAACGGGGTTTGCGCAGGCGCGAGCGACGGCATGAAGGCCGCCGCGCTCAACAGCGCCGCAGTGATCAGTCGCATGAAAATATCTCGTCGTGAGTCGTCCGGCGGACCGGGTGCGGCCGCCAGCGTGAATTGCAGGTCGCGGCCTGTCGGCCACGGGCGGGGACTAGACGGGTATCGCGCGAGGCGGCCGGTCGATGCCGCCGGTCAGGAACGACACGCCGCCGGCCGATGGGGGAGGCGCGGCGATCGCGACGCCGACGCTCGTGACGGCGGGCACCGCCCCGGCACCCGACATGCCCGTGCCGAAGCAGCACGACACGCACGCGGAACACGACGACGCATGCCGCGCGTGACCGTCATGATCGTGATGGCCCTCCTGCGCGTGCGGGGCCGCCTCCGCCGGCATGACGGCAGCGCCCGCGCACTGCATCGACACAGCCGCGAACGACAGGATCGGCAGGCTCAGCGCCAGCAGCACGACGACGAGGAATTTGCGCCAGTACGACATGGATGCGGAATCGGGCAGGCAACGACCGGTTGGGCCGGCGCGGCGCCGCGACGGCGCGCTCCGGGGACAAGACGGCTGCAGGTTATCGCCGCCGCGGTGACGACGACATGGCCGAAACATGACCGGATTTTCATGAAACGCAGGTGACGCGGCGCCTGGGCGATGCATGACAATCCCGTCATCCGGCGGTCATCGTTCGCGCACGCGCGGCACCTTAAGCTCAGGCGTTACACTGACCGGCTGGAAATACGGACAGCCTGCCCCACCATGCGGATACTGATAGTCGAAGACGAACCCAAGATGGCGTCGTACCTCCGCAAGGGGCTGATGGAGGCGAGCTACACGGTCGACATCGCGGAAAACGGCCAGGACGGGCTGTTCCTCGCGCTGCACGAGGATTTCGACCTCGTCGTGCTCGACGTGATGCTGCCGGCGCTGGACGGCTTCGAGGTGCTCAGGCGGCTGCGTGCGCAGAAGCAGACGCCCGTGCTGCTGCTCACGGCCCGCGACGCGATCGAGGACAAGGTGGCCGGGCTCGAACTCGGCGCCGACGACTACCTGCTCAAGCCGTTCGCGTACGCCGAATTCCTCGCGCGCATCCGCTCGCTGCTGCGCCGCGCGCCGCGCAACGCGCGCGACATCCTGCTCGTTGCCGATCTCGAGATCGACCTGCTCAAGCGCCGCGTGCGGCGCGCCGACACCCGCATCGACCTGACCGCGCAGGAATTCGCGCTGTTGCAGCTGCTCGCCGAACGCGAAGGCGAAGTGCTGACCCGTACGTTCATCACGTCGCAGATCTGGGACATGAATTTCGACAGCGACACGAACGTCGTCGATGCGGCAATCAAGCGGCTGCGCGCGAAGATCGACAACGCATATGAGAAGAAGCTGATCCACACGATCCGTGGCATGGGTTACGTGCTCGAGGATCGCTCGTGAGCGCGAGCCCGGCTTCGTATTCGCTGCTGCGGCGCCTGACGCTCGCGTTCGCCGTCGTCGCCGCGCTCGTATTCGCGCTGACCGGCGCATACCTGTACCGCTCGCTGTCCGCCGAACTCACGCGGCGCGACGACATCGAGATCTCCGGCAAGCTCAACCAGTTCCTGCAGCTCGCGCACGCGAGCGGATCGACAGCCGCGCTGCGCGCCGATCCGGCCGTGTTCCATGAAGTGCTGCTGTCGCACCCCGGGGTCTATCTCGGCATCTACGATGCGCAGGACCGCCCGCTCGTCGAGCACTCCGACGCGGCCGGCAACACGCTGGCGTCGGTAATCACGGCACCGCATCCAGCCGGTGGCGCCGCCGGGCCGTTCTCCTGCTCGCCATCCGGCATCGGCACGTCCCGCTGCGTGTATGCGCGTGCATCGCTGCCGTCCGGCGAAGCGATCCGGGTCGCGCTCGCACGCACGGCGACCGATCGCCAGTCGCTGCTCGAAAGCTATCGCGTCGACATCTGGCTCGCGGCGGCCGTCGGCGCGCTGCTGGTCGGCGCACTCGGCTACGCGGTCGCATCGCGCGGCCTGCGCCCGGTCGAGAGCCTCGGCCGGCAGACGTCGCGCATCGAGGCGCACAACCTGAACGCGCGCCTCGACGCGCGCGGCGGCCCCGTCGAGCTGCGCGAACTCGCGACGTCGGTCAACCGGATGCTCGACCGCCTCGAACGCGCGTTCGTGCGGCTGTCGCAGTTCTCGTCCGATCTCGCGCACGACATGCGCACGCCGCTCGCGAACGTGATCAGCTCGTCGCAGGTCACGCTGTCGCGTGCCCGCACGACCGAGGAATACGAAACGCTGATCGATTCGAACATCGAGGAATGCGAACGGCTGCAGCGGATGATCGAGAACATGCTGTTTCTCGCGCGCACCGACAATGCGCGTCAGCACCTGAAAACCGCCGAGCTGGACGCCGGCAGCGAGTTGCGCCGGCTCGCGTCGTATTTCCAGGCGCTGGCCGACGAAGCCGGCGTGCGCATCGACGTGCGCGGCGAAGCGCCGGTCGTCGCGGACGCGACGCTGTTCCGGCGCGCGGTGAGCAACCTCGCATCGAATGCGCTCGAACACGCGCAAGCCGCGTCGGCGATCGAACTGGCCGTTTCGGTGCAAGGGAATGATGCGGTCGTCGAGGTCACGAATCGCGGCGCCGCGATTCCGCCCGAACAGGTCGAACGGATCTTCGAGCGCTTCTACCGCATCGATTCGTCGCGGCACGGCGCGGCGCGCAACGCGGGGCTCGGGCTCGCGATCGTGAAGTCGATCATGGAATTGCATCGCGGCAAGGTGGAGGTCGCGAGCCGTGACGGGCGCACGACGTTCGCGCTTTATTTTCCGCGCGGCACGGACGGGTAATCCGCCCGCCCGCTCACGCGTCCGTTCCGCGCCGCAGCTTCGCCTCGCGGCGCGACCGGTCATTCAGTATCTGGTGCCGGCGGTGATCGGTCATCTTCTTCCAGTCGCGTGCCTCGTCGCGCGTGCGCAGGCAGCCGGCACAAAAGCCCGTCCGGCCGTCGAACGCGCACAGGTCGATACACGGCGATTTCACGGCCACGATCAGGCCGCCTTCGCACGCGTCGTCACTTCGACGGTCACGTGGGACACGCCGTCGAAGCGCGCGACGAGCGCATGGTAGAAACGCGCATCGCGCGCGGCATCGCCGGTTTCGACCGACACGATCGCGCTCATGTGCCCCGGGCCCACGCGCCACACATGGAGATCGTTGACCTTGTCGCCAAGCGCCTCGATCGCGCGGCGGACGTTGTCCGTCAGCTTGCGATCGACGTTGACGTCGAGCAGGATGCCGCCCGTGTCGCGCATCAGCCCGTAGGCCCAGTTGGCGATCACCAGCGCGCCGACGATCCCCGCGAGCGGATCCATCCAGACCCAGCCGAACGCCCGCGCGAGCAGCAGGCCGACGATGGCCAGCACCGACACGGCCGCGTCGGCGATCACGTGAACGTAGGCGGACCGGATGTTGTGGTCGCGATGCGCCGCCGCGAGCGAGCCGTGGTCGTGATGCGCGTGATGCGCGTCGTCATGGTCGTGATCGTGGACATGCGCATGACCATGCCCGTGATGATGATCGCCGCTCAGCAGCCACACGCTGGCGAGATTCACCGCGAGCCCGAGCACCGCGATCGGAATCGCTTCGCCGAAATGGATGGGCACCGGAGACAGAAGGCGCGCGATCGCCTCGTAGCCGATCAGCAGCGCGATCATCGCGAGCACGATCGCGCTCGTGAACCCGGCCAGATCGCCGAGCTTGCCGGTGCCGAACACGAAGCGCGGATCGTCCGCATGCCTGCGTGCGTAGGTGTAGGCCAGCGCCGCGATCAGCATCGCGCCCGCATGCGTCGACATGTGCAGCCCGTCGGCGACCAGGGCCAGCGAGCCGAACAGCGTGCCGCCGACGATTTCGGCGATCATCATCGCCGTGCACAGGCCGATGACCATCCAGGTCTTCCGCTCGTTCCGCGCGTGCGCGGCGCCGAGAAACGCATGGCTGTGCCAGCCGTCGGCGGCACTCCCCTCGAGTTTGCTCATGTTCCGATCCGGTTACTTGAAATAACTGTGGACGACGTCGATGAGCTGCTCGGTCGCGCTGCCTTCATGCGCGTCCGGCGTGTCCGCGTCGACGAGATGCGACCGGATGTGGTCTTCCAGCACGACGGCCAGCAGGCCGTTCATCGCGCCGCGGCAGCTCGTGATCTGCTGCAGCACATCGTTGCAGCCGCGCTCGTCCTCGAGCGCGCGCTCGATCGCCTCGACCTGACCCTTGATACGGCGCACGCGGTTCAGCAGCTTCTGTTTGTCGCGAACGGTATGACTCATCGATGGCTCCTGTATAGGGTAGGGGAGTATATCTCCACGACGGTTTCCCCATAGGGTGGAGGGAGACATTTTTTCGAGATGAAGGCTTGTCGAAAGCAACCCGCTCGGCTAGACTGCCCTTCGTCTTTGGGGAGTAGCCTGCTTTCCGTCCCCGGAAAGCGAACGCGTCAACACACTCGGCCTGCGGCCGTGGCGCGTTCGGCCTGATCGGCTTGGCGAGACCATGGGCGCGTCGCGTCGTTCCTGGTCGGACGGCGGCGGATGCGCCATGGTTCGTCAGCGTCCGACCACGGAGTCCCCATGTTCCTCCCCGCTCTCTCCCCATACGCCCCCGTTGCCCGCGGAGGTGCCGCATGACGTTCATGTTCCTCGAACTGGCGTTCATGCTGATCGTCATCCTCGTCGCGGCCGAAGTCTTCACCAATGCGCTCGAACATCTCGGCGAACGCCTGAAGATTTCCGAAGGCGTGACCGGTTCGCTGTTCGCGGCCGTCGGCACGGCGCTGCCCGAAACGATGGTGCCGCTGCTCGCGCTGGCCGGCGGCACGGCGAACCAGGCCGTGAACGAGGAAATCGGCGTCGGCGCGATCCTCGGCGCGCCGCTGATGCTCGCGACGCTCACCACGTTCCTGATGACGCTCGCCGTGATCCGCTCGCGCGGGTTGCGCGGCACGATCGCGCCGGAACGCACGGGCTTCGTGCGCGACATGAACTACTTCCTCGCCGCGTTCTCGCTGGCGACCGCCGCGATGTTCGTCCCGCATCACAACTGGGCCGTGCGCGCGCTGCTCGCCGCGATGCTCGTCGGCCTCTACGTGATGTACGTCGTGATGACGTTCCGCGCGTCGACCCGGCTCGTCGATGCCGGGCACGGCACCGAAGCGCCGCATGCGATGTTCCTGTCGCGCGCGGGCCTGCCGACCAACCTCGCGACGATCGCGCTGCAACTGCTGATCGGCGTCGCGCTGCTGGTCGGCGGGGCGAAGGGCTTCATTCACGGCGTGGAAGGCGTGTCGCATGCGCTCGGCATCTCGGCGCTGCTGCTGTCGCTGATCATCGTGCCGATCGCGACGGAGCTGCCGGAGAAGGTCAACAGCGTGCTGTGGATCCGCCGCAGGAAGGACACGCTCGCGTTCGGCAACATTACCGGCGCGATGGTGTTCCAGGGCACGCTGCTGCCGGCGATCGGCATCATGCTGACGCCGTGGGAGCCGCGCCCCGAAGTGCTGACCGGCGTGATCATCACGCTCGCGGCGGCCGCGTGGCTGCGCGTCAACGCGCGGACGCGCGGGCTCGCGATCTGGGCATTGCTCGCGAACGGTGCGGGGTATGCGGGGTATCTGGTCCTGACGCTGACGCGCTGAATGCGCCGATGCGCGGACCGGGCGCGCCGGCCGACGGACACGTCGGCGCGGCGCGCTTCACTGCGCAGATGCGGGCGACCGCCGCACCTGCCGACGACGGTCAGGAACCCTTGACGAGCTTGACGATCGTCAGCGTGCCGTCGACCTTCTCGATCCGCACCTTGACCTTGTCGCCCGCCTGCGCGTGCGCGAGCATCGCCGCATCCTTCGCCTTGAACGCCATCGTCATCGCCGGCATCCCGACGTTGTCGAGGGCGCCGTGCTTTAGCGTGATCCTGCCGCTCGCGGCATCGACCTTCTTCACCTCGGCGTCGGTCAGCGCGGCATGCGAATCGGCCGCGCCGTCCGGCGCCATCTTCATGCCGGACATGTCCATGCCCGACATCTCGCCGGCGGCAAACGCCGGTATGGCGGCAGCGCCGAGCGCGACAACGGCGGTTGCGGCGGCGATCAATTGATTCATCTTCATCGTGATTCTCCGGTTGGGATGGGTGGCACGTTCGTGCCGGAAGGAACTGCATCGGAATGCCGCGCCCGGCCCGCGCCGTACGCACGACGGCGCTGAAGCAGGAGCCACGCGGCGGGAATGACGAACATCGACAGCAGCGGCGCCGTGACCATGCCGCCGACCATCGGCGCGGCGATGCGCTGCATGACTTCGGAGCCGGCGCCATGGCCGACCATGATCGGCACGAGACCGGCGAGCACGACGGCAACCGTCATCGCCTTCGGCCGCACACGCAGCACCGCGCCCTCGCGGATCGCGTCGAGCAGCAGCGCATCGGTCAGCGGTTCGCCGCCGTCGAGCCGGCGCTGCAGCGCGCCTTTCAGGTACAGCAGCATCACGACGCCGAATTCGGCGGCCACGCCGGCCAGCGCGATGAAGCCCACCGACGTCGCGACCGACACCGCATGACCGAGCGCCCACACGAGCCAGAAGCCGCCGACCAGCGCGAACGGCACCGTCGACATCAGCAGCAGCGCATCGGCCACCGAGTCGAACGTGAGGAGCAGCAGCACGAAGATCACGACGAGCGTGACGGGCACCACGGTACGCAGCGTCGCCGCCGCGCGTTCGAGATACTCGAACTGGCCCGACCACGCGATCGAATAGCCGGGCGGCAACGCGACCCGTTGCGCGACGGCCCGCTGCATCGCGCGGACGGCCGTGCTCAGGTCGACGCCGCGCAGATCGACGTACACGTAGCCGGACAGCCGCGCGTTCTCGCTGCGGATCATCGGCGGCCCGTCGGCGATGCCGATGCGCGCGACATCGCCGAGGCGGATCTGCGCGCCGCGCGCGGTGACGACCGGCAGTTGCCGCAGGTTCTCGAGCGAATCGCGGATCTCGCGCGGATAGCGGAGGTTGATCGGGAAACGCTCGCGCCCCGCGATCACTTCGCCGACATCGTCGCCGCCGACCGCCGACGACACGACCGACTGGATGTCGGCCACCGACAATCCGTAGCGCGCGGCCGCGAGCCGGTCGATATCGACGTCGATGTAGCGGCCGCCGTTCAGCCGTTCCGCGAGCGCGGACGTCACGCCGGGCACGCGCTTCACGGCCGCCTCGACCTGCGTCGCGATCGCGTCGATGCCTGCCAGGTCCGGCCCGGAAATCTTCACGCCGACCGGCGTCTTGATCCCTGTGGACAACATGTCGAGCCGGTTGCGGATCGGCGGCACCCACACGTTCGACAAGCCCGGCACCTTCACCGTCCGGTCGAGTTCGTCGACGAGTTTCTCCGGCGTCATGCCGGACCGCCATGTGCTGCGCGGCTTGAAGCGGATCGTCGTCTCGAACATCTCGAGCGGCGCGGGGTCGGTGGCCGAATCGGCCCGGCCCGACTTGCCGAACACCGTGTCGACCTCGGGCACGGTCTTGATCAGCCGGTCGGTCTGCTGCAACAGTTCGCCCGCCTTGTCGGCCGAGATGCCCGGCAGTGCGGTCGGCATGTACAGCAGGTCGCCTTCGTCGAGCGGCGGCATGAATTCGCTGCCGAGCCGCGACAACGGCACGGCCGTCAGCACGAGCGCGACGACCGCGATACCGATCGCGAACCACGGGCGCCGCAGCGTCGCCTCGAGCAGCGGCCGGTACAGGCGGATCAGCACGCGGTTGATCGGGTTCGCGTGCTCGTGCGGAATGCGGCCGCGCACGAGATAGCCCATCAGCACGGGCACCAGCGTCACCGACAATCCGGCGGCCGCGGCGATCGTGTAGGTCTTCGTGAACGCCAGCGGCGCGAACAGCTTGCCCTCCTGCCCTTCCAGCGAAAACACGGGAACGAACGACAGCGTGATGATCAGCAGCGAGAAAAACAGCGCGGGCCCGACTTCCGCGGCCGACGCCGCGACCAGCTCCCAGCGGCGCGCGGCGGTCGGCGGCTCACCCGGATGCGCGTGGTCGTACGCTTCCAGATGCTTGTGCGCGTTCTCGATCATCACGATCGCCGCGTCGATCATCGCGCCGATCGCGATCGCGATCCCGCCGAGCGACATCAGGTTCGCATTCACGCCCTGGTAACGCATCACGATGAACGCGGCCAGTACGCCGAGCGGCAGCGACAGGATCGCGACGAACGCGCTGCGCAGATGGAACAGGAACACCGCGCAGACGATCCCGACGATGACGAATTCCTCGATCAGCTTGTCCTTCAGGTTGCCGACCGCGCGCTCGATCAGTTGCGATCGGTCGTAGGTCGTGACGATGTCGACGCCGGGCGGCAGCGAACGCTTCAGGCCGGCGAGCTTCGCCTTCACCGCGTCGATCGTCGTCAGGGCGTTCTTGCCCGAGCGCATCACGACGACGCCGCCCGCCACTTCGCCCTGCCCGTTCAACTCGGCGATCCCGCGCCGCATCGCCGGGCCGACCTGGATGTGCGCGACGTCGCCGAGCAGCACCGGCGTGCCCGCGTCGTCGGTACGCAGCACGACGCGGCGGAAGTCGTCGAGCGTGCGCAGGTAGCCGGACGAACGCACCATGTACTCCGACTCGGCCAGCTCGACGACCGAGCCGCCGGATGCCTGGTTGGCCTTGCCGAGCGCATCCGCGACCGCCGCCTGCGTGATGCCGTAGGCACGCAACTTGTCGGGATCGAGGACGACCTGGTACTGGCGCACCATGCCGCCGATGCTCGCGACTTCCGAGACGTCCGGCACGGCCTTCAGCTCGAACTTCAGGAACCAGTCGTTGAGCGCGCGCAGTTGCCCGAGATCGTGACGGCCGGTGCGATCGACGAGCGCGTACTCGTACACCCAGCCGACGCCGGTCGCATCCGGCCCGAGCGACACGGTCGCGCCGGCCGGCAGGCGGCTTTGCACCTGGCTCAGGTATTCGAGCACGCGCGAGCGCGCCCAGTAGGGATCGGTGCGGTCGTCGAACAGCACGTAGACGAACGCATCGCCGAACGACGAGTACGCGCGCACGGTCGTCGCGCCCGGCACGCCGAGCAGCGTCGTCGTCAGCGGATAGGTGACCTGATCCTCGACGACCTGCGGCGCCTTGCCCGGATACGACGCCTTCACGATCACCTGCGTGTCCGACAGGTCGGGCAACGCATCGAGCGGCGTCTGCCGCAGCGAATGAACACCCCAAGCGGCGATCAGCACGGTGGCCAACAGCACCAGGAAGCGATTCCGGACGGACCAGAGAATGACGCGCGCGATCATCGTTCGCCTCCCTGCGGCTCGACCTTCGTTAGCCGGTAGCCGTCGTCGGTCTGCATGAACGCGAACCGCGCGGTCTGACCCGGCTTCACGTCGGGAAACGCCCGGGCCGACGGCTTGCCGAACGCCATCGTCATCGCGCCCCAGCCGAGCGCCGGCACCGGTTGATGCGAGAACGTGATGTCGTCGGCCGTCACCTTCTCGACCTTGCCGGTCGTTTCGTAGACCGGCAAGGTCGCTGCAGCGGACGATGCGGCCGTACCTGCCTCCGACGCGCGTTCGAGCCGCGGCAGCACGCTTTTCAGGCTGGCTTCCGAATCGATCAGGAACTGGCCCGACGCGACGACCGTGTCGCCTTCGTGCAACCCGTCGAGCACTTCCGTGTCGCCACCGACGTCATTGCCGGTCGTGACCGATACCGGCTGAAGGCGGCCGTCGCCGTTCTTCACGATGACGATCGTGCGCTTGCCGGTCGCGATCACGGCCTCGGACGGCACGAGCAGGCGCGACACCGTATCCTTCGCGGCTATGCGCACGCGCATCAGCATGCCGGGTGTGAGCTTCAGCGACGCGTTGTCGATCTCCACGCGCGCCTGCAGCGTACGGCTGCCCGTGCTGATGCCGGGCAGCACTTCGCGGATGCGGCCGCTGACGTGCCGTGCCGCATCGCCCGCGAACGTCGCGTCGACCGACATCCCCGGCTGCACGGTCAGCGCGAGCGCTTCCGGCACCTCGACGATCAGCCACAGCGTCGACAGCCCCGCGATCTTCGCGAGCGTCTGACCGGGTGCCACCATCGCGCCGTCGCGCACGTTCAGCTCGCTCACGACACCCGTTTCCGGCGCCGTGAGCACGACATGCGTCTGCGCACGGCCGGTGCGCTCGAGGGCCGCGACCATCCCGTCCGGAATCGACAGCGCCCGCATCCGTGCGCGCGCCGCATCGAGCAGGCTGCCGTCCATCCCGCCGCGCTTCAGCGCGAGATATTCCTCCTGCGGCGCGAGCCAGTCGGGCACGAACAGCGATGCGACCGGCGCGCCCCGCTCGATGCGCTGCATCGGCGCACGCGCGTACAGGCGATCGATATAGCCGGTGACGCGCGACTGCACGACGTCCGCGCGCGATTCGTCGAACTGCGTCGTGCCCACCGCGTCGAAGCCGGCGTCCGTCTGCTGGCGCCGCACGGTCGCATACCGGATGCCGAGGTTCTGCTGCAGGCCCGGATCGATCCGAATGCCCGGTGCGGCGCCCTCTTCGTCCGCATAAACGGGCTGCAACTGCATGTCCATGAAAGGCGATTTGCCCGGTTTGTCGAAATGCTGGTTCGGCACCATCGGGTCGTGCCAGTACAGCACCTTGCGTGCCGCTTGCGGATCCTGCGTGCCGGACGGCGCGGCAGCGGATGAGGCGGCCGTCGCCGCGCCGCCCGCCGCATGGCGAACGCCCGCGAAGTAGCCGGCGCCGCCGAGCGCCGCGCCGGCGAACGTCAGCACCACCGCGCGTGCGAGTGCTTGTTTGTTCATGGTGTTCTCCTTCACTGCGCGGCGGCCAGCGCCGACGGCACGACCTGATATTCGAGCTGCGCCCAGGTCCGCGACACGTCGCGCCTGAGATCGAGCAGCTGCAACTGCGCGTCGAGTTGCGCCCGCCGCGCGGCGAACGTATCGGCGAGCGACCCCGTGCCGGCCCGGTACGCGGCCATCGCGAGCTGCACGCGCTGGTCGGCGGCGGGCAGCAGCGCGGCGCTCAGGTTCGCGATGCGTTCGCGGCCGCTCGCCAGCGCCTCGGATTGCGTACGGATATCGGCCTGCACCTGGCGCAGCGTGTCCTCGTACATCAGGCGCGCCCTCGTCTCGAGGGCGGCCTTCTCGGCGACGTCGCGGTTCTGGCGGTTCTTGCGATTGAGCGGCAGGGGGATCGAGACGCCGACGGACACCATGTTCGAATACGCGCCGCCGCGCTGCTGGTACGCGATCTCCCATGTCCAGTTCGGGCTGCGCTCGCTGTTCGCGACCGCCGTGTCGGCTTCGGCCACCGCGATGTCGTCGGCCGCGGCGACGAGCGCCGGCTGCGACAAGCGCAGCTCGTCCGGCGGCAGCGACGACACGAAGGATTCGGGTGCAGGCGGCGCTCCCGTCACGTCGGCTACCGAAACGGCCGTCCAGCGGGCCAGCACGACAAGCGCGGTGCGGTATGCCTGCTGCGCCTTGAGCACCTGATCCTGCGTTTGCGCGAGCATCGCGCGCGCCTGCACGACATCGCCGGCACCCGCCTTCGCGCCGCGATACGACGCCTGCGTGGCGTCGAGTTCGTGATTCATGTGGCCGAGCAGCGCCTGCTGAAGCGCGAGCGCCTGCTTCGCGTAGACGGCGTCGAGCCAAGCCGTCGCGGTCTGCTGGCGCACGATGGCGAGCTGCGCGAGATGGCCCGCGCGCTCACGGCCGACCTGCTCGTTGGCAAGTGCCGTGCGCAGCCGCCGCTTGTCGCCGGACACCCACTCCTGCTCGATGCCGATGCGGCGCATCGTCATGAAGTCCTGGCCGACGGTGAAGCGCTGACCGCCATTGACTGGCAGGTTGTCGATACCGGCCTTGAGCATCGGGTCGGGCAACTGGCCGGCCTTGACGGCCGCTTCGGAACGCGCGAGCACGGAAGCCTGCGCGGCCTGCATCGAAGCGGAATGATCGGTCGCGGACTGCAGCGCGGCGTCGAGCGTGACAGGCGACTGCTGCGCATGAACGGCGCCCGCCGCCAGCAGCGCGACCCACAGTACGGGCGCGCGCCGACACGCACGCCGCGTACGCGGCGTGCTGAAATCGAATGACATGGTGTAACCCCAGGTCGGAACCCAAAAGGATTCCACGTCCTGCGCACAGGACGAACCTCACCGCGTGCGCGGTGAACCGGTCAGATCGGGATCAGTTGATGCGCGGCGGGCGCCACAACCCGTTCGGGTCGCGGGCCGGGACGGACTGCGTGTAATGGAAGACGATCGTGCTCGCGAATGCGGCGGGACGGCTGACGTCGACGCGAGCGACCGGGTGATAGAGGCTGCCGAACTGGCATTCGGCCGTCACCTTGCAGGCCGCGCCCTTGGCTTTGGCCTTCGCGTGATCGGCGGATGACGGCTGCATCGAATCGCAGCCGCTCATGCCGGCGGACATCGCCAGGTTAATGCCGGTATCCGGATCCGTCGACATCGTGTGCTGCATCGGACATTCACCGGTCAGGCCGCTGGCTGCCAGCCCGGTGAGGGGCAGCACCGCGCACAGCAGCAGCAGGATGAAGGTCCGAAGCAGTTTCATGGCGGCGATTATATCCCGGCCGGTCGCTGCGTGGCGGCGCGTCGCTACGGCAGAATGACGCGCCGCCACAGCTCACTTCAGCAGGCCGTCCGCGGCCAGCGCGGCCTGCACGGCCGGCCGCGCGCGCACGCGCTCGTACCACGCGCGCAGATGCGCATGGCGGCTCAGGTCGATATCCGCGTTGTACACCGAGCGCATCCAGTCGGCCTTGCCCCAGCCGGTCAGCGCGAACAGGTAAGCATCGGCGACCGTGAACGTGCCGCCGGTCACGAACGTCCGGCCGTCGAGCTGGCGGTCGATCCATGCGAAGCGGCCGTCGAGTTTCTGCCGGACGGGCTCGACGTACTTCCCCGCCTGCACCGCATACAGCAACGGGATGAAGCCCTTGTGGATCTCGGTGCCGAGGAAGTTGAGCCATTCCATCAGCCGGTAACGCGCGAGCGTCCCATGGGCCGGCGCGAGCGCGGCTTCCGGGCGCTGGTCCGCGAGATACTGCGCGATCACCGGCCCTTCGCGCAGCATCGTGCCGTCGTCGAGTTCGAGCAGCGGCACGTAGCCGAGTTCGTTCACGTCGTAGTAGTTGCGGCCGTCTTCGACGACGTGCTTGCGCGCGTCGACCCTGACGATCTCCGCGTCGATGCCGCCTTCGCGCAGCACGATGCAGATCGCCTGCGAACAGCTGCCGGGAGCGTGATAGAGCTTCATGCGTATCCTTCGTGGGTAGTCCAGGTATCGATTCGCCGCGACGCGGGCGCTAATATCTCGCATCGGCGCACGGCTGGGAAGACGGCAGTCGTTTGTGCCGTAGTCACAAAAAATTTACCGACCAGGGTTCAGCACGATGAAAACGAGTGCGACAGGATGTTCCGTTGAAGAAGCGATGCGCCTGCTCGGCGGCCGCTGGCGGCTGCTGCTGGTGTCGTATCTGCTCGACGGGCCGCGGCGCTTCAGCGACCTGCGCCGCGACATGCCGGGCATCTCGCAGCGCATGCTGACGCTCGACCTGCGCGCGCTGGAGGATGCGGGGCTCGTGAAGCGGACCGTCTATCCCGAAGTGCCGGTGCGCGTCGAGTACGATCTCACCGCGGACGGCGACCGGTTGCGGCCGGTGGTCGAAGTCATGCGCGAGTTCGGGCTGTGGCTGAAGGCGCGCGACGAGCAGGCCGATGCGGCGCCCGACACCGCGGCCACGATCGAAACACGCATGCATTCCTCCCGATAATCTTCATGCAGGAACCGACGTTCATGGAACTTCACGCTACCGTCGGCGCGGCGACGTCCGACCTCGACGACGACGAAAGCTTCGCCAACCTCTACTGTCACGATGCGGAGCAGGACTACTGCTTCGCGCTGTCGCGCTTTCCGGACGACGCGCTGATCGAAGTGATGGTGCGCGACCAAGTCAACCTGCGCGTCAAGGATCTGTCGGTGCGCCTGACCGACGATGCGATCGACGTCGAGATCGAACCGGGCATCGCCGCGCGGCTCGACGGCCACACGCGCTACGTGATCCATCTCGCGCCCGGCCAGTACGATCCGGTCACGCTGCGCGCCGCGCTGAAGGAGATCTTCGTCGGCAAGAGCGGCTATCGCGACGACAGCACGCAACGCTGACCGGCTGCCCGCATGCGCCCCTTCGCTTCGCTCCGGCACCCGCTCGTGACGCACTCCCCGCGGCTCCGCCCGCTTCCCCGCGTCGCCGCGCTGCTGCTCGCCGCGTGCGCATCGATCGCCCCCGCCGCGCATGCGGCCAAGCCGCTGCTCACGTTCAAGGTCGACGACACCGTCACGGCCCGCGTCGAACGCGCCGACAGCGCGCGCATCACGGTCCGCTTCCTGCCGAGCGGGAAAACGCAAACGCTCGACGTCACGGCCACCGACGAGGAGGGCCACTATCACCTCGCGACCGACGACTACAACTTCGACGGCCACCGCGATCTCGCGGTGCATGCGCTGCTCGGCATGGTCAACGAAAGCTACGGCATCTACCTGTACGATGCCGCGCGCCAGCAGTTCGCGCCGCTTTCGATGCCGGCGGGCAACCTGCCGCACGGCAGTTGCGACGAGCTGATCAACGTCGATGCAAAACCGAAGGAGCGCACGCTGTACAGTTCGTGCCGCGGCGGGCCGATCTGGTACACCGATGCGTACCGTTTCGACACCGCCGGCAAGATGTATCTGTACCAGTCCAGCGAAGCGGTACCCGACGACCTGCGCACGCTCCTCGACGACGACAACGGCCCGGCGTCGATGCTGCTGACCTACGACGAGCACGGCAAGCGTGTGTCGCGCCGACCGCAGGCGTATGGCGGCGGCAACGTGACGTTCAAGGTACATCCGGCGCGCCTGGCGCTGCACGACGCAATGATCGATGCGCCCACGCGCCGTTATGTCGTCGCGGGCGACACGGTGGAGGTGATCGACGCGAGCGATGATTTTCAGTGGCTGAAGGTGCGGTATCGCAATCCGCACGCGGGTGTGGTGCAGGGCTGGGTCCGTTCGGAAGAAGCAACGGGAAACTGACAGGGAACAATTTGTTGTACCCAGCGGGAACCCTTTCGTCGCTCATCAGTTACGGCAACTTGAGGACCCCGATAGATCGCGCGTGTTCTGGATCCGGCACTCGTGACAAGACTGCCGCCGCAGCGCGATATCGCGGCTGCGGCTCGCGGCTCTTCGACAACAGCGCGGCGATCTGCGCCGTCAGAAAAGCCGTGAGCTCACGGTCCACGCCGACATCGTCTCCGAAGACAGCGGACCAAGAATCTCGCCCCTTCATCAGAACTGTGCCGTGACCTGAAACCCAATCGTCACTCGCGCCGTAGGGAACCCGGACGGCTTGTAGACCGGCGTAGCCGCGAACAGGTCGTACGCATAGGCGCCGAAGTGCGTGCCGACGCTACCCTTCACGCCGATCACCGCACCGGCCAGTTGCGCGCCGACCAGCGTGACCGGTTGCGGCCCCCACACACGGCCGTAGTCGAGGCCGGCATAAACGGCCTGCCCAGTCTGCCCGATCGGCATCTGCAGCTCGTTGCGCCAGTAGAAACCGCGTGACGCGGCCAGCATCGTCTCGCCATCGAAACCGCGCACCGTATAACGGCTGCCGATCGTCAGGTCGTCGATGTAGTACAGCGTGTTGCCCGTGTACTGACCGTGAAACGTCGTGACGTAGCGGAGCGGCTGCTGCGCGATTGCGAACGGCACCGACAGGTTCGCATCGAGCACGGCCATCTTGTAGCGGTAAGTCGGGCCGCCGTCGGTCGCCAGCATGTCATCCTGCGCGCCGAACGCGCCGATACCCTGCCGATACGCAAGTGTGCCGTCGAACTGCGCGTTGCCGAAGTAATGGCGATCGGTCAGGCCAAACTCGACGAACGTGTTGTTGCGGCGCTGCTGCGGGATCTCGGTGTCCTCGATGAAGCTTTGCCCGAAGCGGCGCGACAGTCGGAACTGCGCACCGAACACGTCGTTCTGGCTGCGCGACAGCACGCGGTTCAGCTTAAAGTCGACCGTCTTCGAATTGCCGCTCGCGACGAACGTCTGATTCACGCCGGCGATCTGCTGGTAGTACGTGCTCGTGTAGGCCGACAGCGTGGCGGTCCAGTATCCCCACGGGATCGAGTAGAAGCCGTTCCAGCCGTGCGAGCCAAGCCGCTTGTCGCCGAACTCGAGATCCTGGCTCACGCCGATGTTGAAGAGGTCGTTCAGGCCGAGCGGGTTGTCGATGCCGAGCGACAGGTTGCCCTGTACCCGGCCGGTCGCGCGCGTACCCGAGTTGTCGATCGACGCGACGACGGTCCACGGCTTGGCGCGTTTCACGTCGAGCACGACGTCGCTTTCTCCGGGTACGTCGGCCGGGACGATCTGCATCGACACGTCCTGGCTCGATACGCGTTTCATCTGTTCGAGGCCCTGTTCGAGATCGCGCAGGTTCAGCAGTTCGCCGTCACGCGTTGGGAAAGCGGTTTTCCAGGTGCCGCGGAGCTTATCGTCAGCGAAGCGCACGTGACGGATCACGCCCGGGATCAGCGAAAACTTGAGGGTACCGGCCGACAGATCCTGTTCGGGCAGCAGGACGCGCGTCGTGACGTAACCGCGAGCCAGAATGGCTTGCGACAAGCCCTTGACGAGCAAGTCGAGCCCCTGTTTGCCGACGCACTGTCCGGTGTAGTGTTCGAGCCATTCACGCGCGAATGCGAAGCGATCCATCGGCAACGCCGATGCTCCTTGCGCTTTCACGGAAGTCGGCAGCGCATCGGGTACGTCGAGTGTGAAACGCTCAATCCGAAAGCAGGGCGTTTCCGACGGTAGCGTGGGATACCCAGCGCTGGCCGTCACGTCCGATCGCACTCCGGGCGCAGAGACGGCCCGTTCGCGTTCACGCGCCTCTTCCTGCTGTCGGGTTTGCTGGTCGTTGCCCGGAATGATCAGGCGCGGCGCTTCCTGCGCCGACACACTGGTCGCGATAAGCAGCAGTGCTGCCGCAGCAGAATTCCCCCGGCGAATAGTTCTCGTGTGTTTTTCTAGATATCTGATCGTTGGCTGCAATTCAGTCAAGCATGTTATCGGCGCATCGTTTTCGACCGATTTGCCTGCAGACACCTGTCTGGACCACGTCTACAGACTCTATGCAACCACCCCTAGTTACTTTGCCGCTGGTATGTTCGAACTCGTGTCGTTGACGCGAACCAGTTCGAAGTCCGCTGAGCCTCCATTTTTATAAGCAAGGTACAGGCGATACTCCCCAGGCTTGATTTCGAACGATTTCTCCTTAAAGATGAGATTGTTCGATGAATACTCCATTGGAAAGTTGTCGAAGATGACGAACGGCTCACTCGACATCATTCCGGTTAGGCCGCACGTCACGTAAGTGCCAGTGCTGCCTTCAGGTTTCTTACGGGTGCCCGAGGTTTCGCACACGCGTGGCGTGATTGCATCGAACTGTTTGCCGTCGTTCCTGTAGAGACGAAACAGGGGAAGGTTATTTCCGGCAGCGTCACCTCGAATCACTGATACCGTCGATACATTCCAGTTTCGACCTTTGATGTTCAACACGCGGTAGGTTCCGTAGAATTGCTCCAGGCTTTCCGCAGCTTGACCTTTCAATCCCTGGTTTTCGTCGGCAAGATCCGGCGCAAGCACAGAGCATGCGCTAACGAGTGGCAAGAGAAGTGCGGCAAGGCATCGGATTTTCATGATGATTTTTATTTAATAAGTATAAATGTTTACATTATAAAATCGAAAAATATCTGAGCGTATTGGACTCAGGACTTGTTCCGTTCATCGCTCTTCGCTTCGTAACTCTTGCGCGCCTTTTTGTAGCTGTTATCGAAGGGCTTGATCTTCAACATCGCGGCGCGACTTGTAAAGCCTCCGATCAAAGCCACCCCGAAGCCAGCCAATAATACAATCCCTCCAAAAATTGATGGTGGAATGAATTTCACTGCGACATACATCGCCAACACCCCCATCACAATCAAACTAAATCTCATCCATCGAGGAAAATTCCCATCCTCGATCATCTTAATTTTTCGCACCATTCCCTCCAGCATTTCCCGTTGTCGATTTCACGACACCTTGCCAATAAGAATTGAGTATCTCTTGAACCTTATTTTAAATATCGCTGCCGCTCATGGTATTCGACACTCCATTGATAACCGGGCCGAGAAGGGGATATTTCTCCGATGCTGCATTCGACACCACGGTTGGTTTATTGGACGCGAGCTTACCGAAACGCTGAAAGGCAATTGTCAAAAACTGCCAAGATGTTGAGTGGAAACCACGAATTTCAAATTTCAGACTCGTCCAATTGACGTGCACCCGGGCATCTATGGTCGAGTCTCTAAAGCATACGGGCGACAAACCTATGCTTCCCGTTTCAGACTGGCGCGCGATACAGCGCTACCGCCACACGTTCCCACATACTGAACGCCAAACATCCCATTAATAGGGATGCCTGTCCAAATGTTGACGCGCGTCCCGCCACGGCTCTAACGTTCGCCCCAACGCCATCCGATTCGGCCGCCCCGCTCGCGGGCGCAGGCCGGGCATAGAACACAGGAGACGACCGTGGCCCAATCCGCGTCACGCACCCACGCGAAACCGCCTGAGCGCCCGACCGCGCAGGGCGGCATCGCCCCCGAATCCGCGTCCCGCGCAGCTGCAACCACGCAGCCGAGCCGCAAGCGCCTGCTGATCCTCGCACTGCTGTTCGTCACGGTCGTGATCAACTATCTCGACCGCAGCAACCTGTCGATCGCCGCACCCGCGCTGTTCAAGGAACTGAATATCGATCCGGTCCGCGCGGGCCTGGTGTTCTCCGCATTCGGCTGGACCTATGCGCTGATGCAGATCCCGGGCGGCTGGCTCGTCGACAAGGTGTCGCCGCGCGTGCTGTATGCGGGCGCGCTTGCGCTGTGGTCGGCCGCGACGCTGCTGCTCGGCTTCGCGGGTTCGTTCGTCGGGCTGATCGTGCTGCGTCTCGCGGTCGGCGCGCTGGAAGCGCCGGCCTACCCGATCAACAACCGTGTGGTCACGACGTGGTTCCCGACCCGCGAACGCGCAAGTGCGATCGGCGGCTACACGTCCGGGCAATTCGTCGGCCTCGCGTTCCTCACGCCGGTGCTCGCATGGCTGCAGGTGCATCTCGGCTGGCACATGGTGTTCGTCGCGACGGGCCTCGCCGGCATCGCATGGGCCGCGATCTGGTATGCCGTCTATCGCGAACCGCGCGCGTTTCGCGGCGTCAACTCGGCCGAGATCGCGCTGATCCGCGACGGCGGCGGGCTCGTCGATCTGGAGGACCGCATCGCGGCACGCAGCGAACGCGCGCCGTCGACGTGGCGCGACCTCGGCGTCGTGCTCGGCCGGCGCAAGCTGTGGGGCATCTACCTCGGCCAGTTCGCGCTGAACTCGACGCTGTGGTTCTTCCTGACATGGTTCCCGACCTACCTCGTCAAATACCGCGGGATGGATTTCATCAAGTCGGGCTTCCTCGCATCGCTGCCGTTCCTCGCCGCGTTCGTCGGCGTGCTGTGCTCGGGCGTGCTGTCGGACTGGCTGATGCGCCGCGGTGCGTCGCAGGGCTTCGCGCGCAAGCTGCCGATCATCTCGGGGCTGCTGGTCTCGACCTGCATCATCGGCGCGAACTACGTGTCGTCGACGGGCTGGGTCATCGCGTTCATGACGATCGCATTCTTCGGCAACGGCTTCGCGTCGATCACGTGGTCGCTCGTATCGGGGCTCGCGCCCGCGCGGCTCCTCGGTCTCACGGGCGGCGTCTTCAACCTGATCGGCAACCTGTCCGCGATCGCGACGCCGATCGTGATCGGGTTGCTGGTCGACGGCGCCGACTTCTCGCGTGCGATCACCTACATCGCCGCGATGGCGCTCGCCGGCAGCCTGTCGTACGGGCTGCTCGTCGGCAAGGTCGAGCGCATCGACGCATGAGCGTCACGAGGGCGGCCCATACGAGCCGTCCCGGCCTTGCCGCTGTCTGCGTGCCGCGTCAGAACCGCGTGAACCCGTCGCGCGCGAGATCGTGCGGATTGCCGGCCACATAGTCGAGCGCGCACGCATCGGTATCGATGCCGACGGTCAGCAGCGTTTCCCAGCGCTCGGTGTCGGGCATCGACGGATCCGGGTGGAAACACACGACGGCCGCGTCGCCGGCCGCACCGCACATCGCCGCCGCGCGTTCGCGCACATCGGCGCCCGTCATGCCCGTCACGACCTCGTTCAGGTACGCGAAGCGCTCGCGCGTGGTGGAACTGTCGGGCATGCACTCGCCGCCGCTCAACGCGCGATCGAGGAAGTGGTTCGTGTGCAGCAGCCAGCCGTCCGGGCGCGGCACGACCACACCGACACCCGACGGGCTCAGTTCGATGCTCGCCGCACGCGGGTTCGCGTCGCGCCGCGTGAACACGGTCAGCACCGTCGATGCGCTCACGCGCGCGGTGCGCGCGAGTTCGATCGCCTCCTGCACCGTCGTCGCCTCTTCGAGCAGACGCCGCGCGATCGCATGCACGGGCACGCCCGCGCTGCCGTCGTCGCTCGCGTGATGCAGGATGTTGAAGTGCAGCCCGAGCCCGGCGCTGTTCACGCCGAGCTTCGCGAGCATCCCGAATTCGGCGAACAGCTTGACCGTGCGGCCCTGCGGCGTCGCGAACTGCATCAGCAGCCCCTGCGGCGCGAGGCTGTCGTGCCAGTCCCACGTCTGCAGCGTGCGCGGCGCGTGCGGGCCCGCCGGCGCGTAGACGGTCGTCGAGCATTCGCCTTCGGCCGACGCGGGCGCGGTCGCGAGAATCTCGGTGCGCGCGTTCAGGCACGCGAGCTGCCAGTACGGCAGGTCGACGCCCTCGGCGATCGCCTCGACTTCGGCGGCCAGGCGTGGGCACCATGCGTCGAGCGCGGCGAGGCTCGCTTCGCCGATCGCCCGCGCGCGCTGCGGCTCGATGCCGAGCTTCGGGAAGAACGCGAGATAGCGCGCAACCGTATCGCGGATCGCGGGCGCGAAGCGCGCGCCGATCAGACGGCCCCGCTCATGCGGATCGGTGATGTCGGTCGCGAATGTGTGCAGCTTCAAGATCAAACCTCCTGTGTCGAATGAGACCCGGGCCGGCGCGGCCCGTAAAGTGTTTCGCCATACGAACAAATCGGCACGCGCCGGCCGTCAGAACGAGTAGATGAACTGCATCCCGGCGAGGTCGTTGCTGCGCGCGTACGTGCCGTTGCTCTTCAGGAACACCGGATGGTTCGCCGCGTCGTGGCGGTATTCGACCTTCACGGTGATCTGCTGCGTCGGATAGAACAACAGGTCCGCCGTGATCGCATAACGCCGCGCGCCCTTGCATTCGGTGCCGTTGGTCGCCGAGCCCTGGAAGCACGCCGGATCGATGCCGAAGCCGCTCGTGCCGTTCACCGACGGGTTGCCGCCCGCGAGCCCGTACTGGATGTTCGTGCCGCCGCCGCCGTTCGACGTGTTGTTCAGGTAGTCGAAGCGCAGCGTCGCGCCCATGCGGCCGACCCACGACGTCGTCCACTTCGTATGGCCGAGCAGCGACATCCCGTACCAGCGGGCCGTGCCGCCGTTCCATGCGCCCTTCTGCAGCTCGCCGTAGTCGACCTGCGCGTTGACCTGTGTCTTGTCGTGCGTATAGGTCATGTCGGCTTCCACGTACTTGTAGAAGCCGGTCGGCGACGCGCCGTTGCACTGGTAGCCGTAGCCGCCCGCCACCGCGCACGGCGAGAACAGCGACTGCCGGCCGAGCATCCCGGAGATCCCGAAGTCGAAGGCCGTCGACGTCGCGTTGTCGAAGCGCGCGGTGATCGTCGGCGTCCAGTTGGTCTTGGTCGTGTTGTTCGCCGCGTTCGCGATCGCACCGGCCGTACGCAGCACCTCGTTGCCGATCACGACCTGCCAGAAGCGCGTCATCGCCGCGTTGGACCCCTTCAGCCCGATGCCGATCAGGTTGCCCGGCTCGCTGAAGTCGTACAGCAGCCCGTGCGTGAGCGTGAGCATCTGGTTCGACGGCTGCACTTCGTAACCCGCGAGGCTCGGCATCATGCCGATCTCGAACGTGCGCGTCGTGGTGAGCGGCACGTTGACCTGCGCCTGCGTGACGATGTTGTTGCCGACGCCGCCGTGCGAATTGCCGAACACGTTGCCGAAGCCGCGGTTCGGCTGGATCACGATCTCCGCGGACGGCGCCATCGGGCCGACGCCGAAGGTCTTCTTGATGTCGAGATAGACGTCGCCGATCGTGCTGTTGTAGTAATCGTACGCGCCCGGGTCGTGGTTCAGGAACTGGAAGCCCGACGTACGCTGCGCGCGGTTGAACAGGTACACGGGATCGACGTAGCCGGTGATGCTCAGGCCCGCGAGCGGGCCGGTCGTCGCGGCTTCCTGCAGCGAGTCGACCTTCAGCGATGCATTCGCGATCTGCTCGCGCATCTGCTGCAGGTCGTCGTTCGTGAAGGCAGGCGCGGAATCGGCTGCCGCCGCCGTGCTGATCGAACCGATCTTCACGCCGCCCGAGGCGGCATGGGCCGTTGGTGCGGCGCCGGCAGGCTGCGCCGCCAGCATGCTCGCGCGCAGCTCGTTCACCTGCTGCTGCAGCGCGGTGACCTGCGCCTGCAGCGCCTTCATCCTGCTCGCGTCGGGCGCCTGCGGCGCCGTGTGCGCCATCGCCGAAGCCGCTTCGAATGCGAGCAGGCACAGCGCCGTCATGTGTTTGATCTTCATGTTCTGGGTGGTCGTCGGGACGAGCGCGCCCCCGCCCGCCGCGATCAGCGGCGGGGCGCGCGAAAGGTATGCGGGAGTGCGGGAGGCGGCGGCCGGCTTACTCGGTCTTCAGCTTCGTCCAGAGACGGTTCTGCAGACGCATCAGCTCGGGCGGAACCGGCTTGCTGAGGCTCAGCCGGCGGATCACGTCGGCGGGCGGGAACACGGCCGGGTCGCTCGTCACTTCGGCGCGCACGAGATGCCTCGACGACGGCACGGCCGACGGATACGACGTGTCGTTGGTCAGGTTCGCGCTCTCCTGCTCCGACAGCACGAAGTTCACGAACTTCAGTGCGGCGTCCGGATGCGGCGCATCCTTCGGAATCGCCATCATGTCGAACCACATCGCGCTGCCCTCGGTCGGAATCACGTACTTGATGTGATACGACTTCTTCGCGGAAGCGGCCGCGATCCGCGCGGAGTTCACGTCGCCCGACCAGCCGAGCGCGAGGCAGATGTCGCCGCCCGCAAGATCGTTGATGTAGCTGCTCGAGTTGAACTGCGTGATGTACGGCCGCACCGTCTTCAGCAGCTCATAGGCGGCCTGGTAGTCGGCCGGGTTCGTCGTGTTCGGATCCTTCTTCAGGTACACGAACGCCATCCCGAACGCATCGACCGGCGAATCGAGCACCGACACGCCGCAGTGCTTCAGCTTCTGCACGACCTTCGGATCGAACAGCAGCGACCAGCTGTCGAGCGGCGCATCGTTGCCGAGCGCGGCCTTCACCTTCTCGACGTTCATCCCGAGCCCGTCGGTGCCCCACGTCCACGGAATGCCGAACTGGTTGCCCGGATCGTCCTTCGCCAGCACCTTCATGATTTCCGGATCGAGCAGCCCGTAGTTCGGCACCTGGCTCCGGTCGATCTTGCGGTAGATGCCGGCCTGCAGCTGCCGCGCCCAGAAGATGTCGGACGGCACGACGACGTCGTAGCCCGACGTGCCCGACAGCAGCTTCGCCTGCAGCGTCTCGTTCGAATCGAACTCCTGGTAGACGACCTTGATGCCGGTCGCCTTCTCGAAGTTCGCGATCGTCGCCTTGCCGATCGAGTTGCCCCAGTTGTACACGTTGACGACGTCCGCCGCGTGCGCGACGGGCGTGCCGGCCCACGCGAACCCGCCCAGCGCGAGCGCCGCGCATGCCGTCCCCAGATGCCGTTTCCACTCCCCTGCCATGTTTTCCTCCGTCGGTATCGTGATCCGCTCCCGGCGAGCGGTGGTTGCTTCGGTCCGGGAAAATGTAGCCAGAGGAAATTGGCCGGTCTGCCCTGCCAATAGGGGGACACGCGTCACAATCGGCGCATCCGGTTCCGGCCGGGATGCGGCGGCCCGCGAAAACGGAAGCCGCCTGAAAGCCGGCGTCACCGCGTCGTCAGCCGGGATGCCCGGTCAGGACGCCTGGATACCCGTGCGTGCCCCGAAATCGTTGCCCACGTGCGTGATGCGGCCGCCCATCATCGTCAGCCCGACGTCGATGCGGCCGATGTCGTATTGGCCGACCTCGAACAGGTCGTTCTCGAGCACGACGAGATCCGCGCGCTTGCCGGGTGTCAGCGAGCCGACCTCGTGCTCCATCCCGAGCTGGTACGCGCCGTGGATCGTGTACGCGGCGATCAGCTGCGGAATGCTCAGGCGCTCGGCGATGTCCGGAAACACCGGCGCATCGGGTTCGCCCGCGAGCTGGCGCGTGTGGCCCGACTCGATGTGCTCGAGCGGCTTGTGCTGGCAGCGGCACTGGCACGCGAGGCCGTCCATGCCGATCGACACCGTCACGCCTGCGTCGAGGAACGTGCGGAACTTGTACATGTTGCTCCAGCGTGCGTGGCCGTAGTGGTCGCGCAGCTGCTCGGTGTACGCGTCGACCACGCCCCACTGCAACTGCGTGTTCGCCATCACGCCCGCGCGGCGAAAGCGCGGGATGTCGTCCGGATGCGTGAGAAACGCGTGCGTGATCACGTGGCGGCGGTCGCGCGGCGGGTTCGCGCGGTTGACCTCGTCGAAGCCGTCGAGCGCCATTCGCACCGCCGCGTCGCCGACGCAATGGACCATCACGTTCGCGTTCGCGCGATCGGCTTCGACCAGATAGCGGTTGAACGTGTCGGCCGGCATCGTCGGCGCGCCGCAGGTGTCGGGGCGATCCGCGTACGGTTCGAGCAGGTAGGCGGTGTGGTTCGCCTCGGTGCCGTCGAGGAACAGCTTCAGCGCGCGCGCCTTCACGAGCGGCGAATCGTACTGCTCGCGATACCGGACGAGCGTGCCGACCGGATCGTCGATCTCGCCGATCACCGCGACGCTGCCCACCACGCGCAGCTTCAGGTCGCCCGCGCGCTCCATCGTCTGCAGCGTCTCGTACAGCAGCGACTGGTCGCCGCTCGCGTCGAAGAAGCCGGCATCGAACACGGTCGTCACGCCGGCCGCGCACAGCTTCTTCTGCCACGGCGGAATCGATTTCAGGTACAGGTCGATGCCGGTCGGCAGCAGGCCGGCCGCGCTGATCCGCTGCATCAGCAACGAATACGCGGCGCCGTCGACGATCAGGCCGGTCGGCTCGCCCGTCACCGCGTCCTTCTCGAACCAGCTCGCGCCTGCCTGCACGGGCGGCGTCGACGCGTCGATACCGGCGATCTCCAGCGCCTTCGAGTTCACCCACATCGAATGGAAATCCGTCGACAGCAGGCACACCGGGCGATCCGCGCAGATCGCGTCGAGCGTCTCCTTGCGCAGCATGGCTGGCGGGATCGTCGCCTGCACCCAGCCCATCCCGGTGATCGCCGGCTCGTCCGGATGCGATTCGACGTAGGCACGCAGCGCGCCCAGCACCTTCTGCGGATCCTCGTGATTCACGAACGCCTGGAACGCGAACGCGGTCGTCTCGAAGTGCCAGTGCGACTCGACGAAGCCCGGCAGCACGAGCCGGCCGGCCGCGTCGACGACCTTCGTCCGCGCACCGACGTACGCCTGCACGGCCGCCACGTCGCCGACGTGGACGATCCGGCCGTCGCGCACGGCAACGGCCTGCGCCCACGGCCGGTGCGGATCGACGGTGTAGACCTTCGCGTTGGTCAGAACGAAATCCGCCGGCGTCGCGGCGACCTGCGTCGGTTGAATCTGCATTGCCTGTCCTCGGTGGTCATCAGGTTTTCGAAGTGCTTTCACTATAGACAGACGATTCACACCGGTATGCCCCCCCGCCGCGGGGGCTTCGGCGAATTCACGCCACCGCGTACCCGGTCTTGTCGTCGTTTTGGGGACAACGCGCGAAATCCGCGGGGTTGACCGGTGAATACCCGGCTGACGCACGCGCGGCGTTCGCGTAACGTCGCGCTGTCCCCTGACCGCCTGCACCCGACCATGCGACTGCTCCAGCCCGACCCCGCCGCCCGCGGCCACTACCTGATCGGCGTGCGCCCCGACACGCTCGGCGCGACGCTGCGTGCGGTCGGCACGCCGGATTTCGTCGGCGCGGTCACCGCGTTCGTCAACGACAGCATCCACGCCGACGCCGTGCACCTCGAACGCTGGCGCGCGGACGCGGGCAGCACGTCGGGCTTCGTCGTCGAATGGCTCGGCAGCGGCAGCCTGCGTGTCGCGGCCGATACGCTGCGCGTGATGGACATTTACTACCAGCACTATTGCCAGACCGACCCGCTGGTCGCGCCGCTGCGCGGCAAGGCCGGCACGCTGCTCGTGCAGCGCCATGTCGACGGCATCGCGCAGGGCGAGTTCCGCCGGCGCATCTTCGACGAACCCGGCATCGCGCAGGAATGCCTGCTCGTGCACGGCACCGCGCACCTGCAGTACGCGCTCGGGCTCGCGCGCGCAGTCGGGCGGGCCGCGTTCACGACGGACGAGCTGTTCCATTTCCGGCAGATGGTCGATCTGCTGTTCCCGATGTTCGAGCTGCATGCGCGTACCTGCGCGGCGCGGCGCGTGGCAACGGTATCGGTGAACGTCGGATCGCAGGCGAGCTTCGACGCGCGCCTCGAACGCCAGGACGTGCAGTTGTCGCGCCGCGAGCACGAGATCTGCCGGCTGATGCTGTGCGGGCGCTCGGTGCCCGAGGCCGCGCAGCAGTTGGACGTGAAGCTGTCGACGGCCGAGTCGTACGTAAAGCGCGCGTTCGCGAAGCTCGGCGTGCGCACGCGCCGCGAGCTGTTCGACTGGACGCTCGTCGACTGCTGAGCGCGCGGCCCGGATTTACGCGGCCAGCGCGGCCGCCTTGATGTTGAAGGCGCGCAGCAAGTCCTCGCAGAACGCGTCGACGATCGGCTTGTCGCTCGTGCTGCGCTTCATCGCGAGATGCAGCGGCACGTCGAAGCTGAACGTCGCACGGCCGACGGCCTTCACGAGCCCGCGCTGTTCGAACGGCTCCGCGTAGTGCGCGGGCAGATAGCCGAGATGGCCGCCCGACAGGATCAGAATGGTCGCGGCCTCGATGCTGTCCGCGCTCGCGGTCACGCGGCGCTCCGGCAACGGATACTGCTCCTCCGGCACCGGGTAGGTACGCCACACCCAGTCGTGAAGCTGCAGATCGTCCGCCGTCACGGGCCGCGACGCATGGAACAGCGGATGCCCGCGCCCGCAATAGATCACCTGCTGCTCGGTGAACAGCGGCGTATAGAGCAGGCCCGGCACGCGATGCCAGAAATAGCCGATCGCGAGATCGAGCTGGTTGTTGACGAGGCTTTCCTCGAGCTCCTGCGGCGAGGCGACCTTCATCGAGAACGTGACGGCCTGGTCGCGCTGGCGGAACGCGCCGATCGCGTCGGCCACCCGCGCGTTCTCGACGAGCGGCGCCTGGCCGATCAGGCCGATCGACAGCGTGCCGACCAGCTTGCGGTCGATGTCGCGCACGCGCGCGACGAATTCGGAGGTCGCCGCGACGAGCGTACGCGCCGTGGCCGCGAAGCGTTCGCCCTTCGACGTCAGCCGAAAGCCGCCGCGCCCGCGATCGCACAGCTTGAAGCCGACGCGCGCCTCGAGCGCCGACAGCTGCGTGCTGATGGTCGACTGCCGCACGCCGAGCGACGCCTCGGCAGCCGTGATGCCGCGTGCGTCGACGACGGCCAGAAAGACCCGGATGAGCCGGAGATCGAGATCGGTGGTATTCGAAAACATGCGTCAAGCCGCTGCGCGTACGCGCGTTGCCCGGCCGGCACGGCGCGCCTCGCGCGCCCCGCCCGCCGCCTTCGCCGATGAACCGAACGGGACGCGCGCCGCCATCGGCAGCGGCGCGCGTCGCAACCCTGTCACTCCGATACCGCCGCGAGCGGGCGCGCGATGCCGAACACGGCCGGCCGCAGCCGCCCGTAGCAGAGGAACGCCGCCGCGCACAGCGCGATCGCCGCGATCAATGCCGACTGCGTGCCCGCGCGCTCGATCAGCGACCCGCCCGCGACCGAGCCCACTCCATAGCCGAACGCGACGCAGCCCGGCGACAGCGCGGCCGACTGGCCGATCAGGTCGTACTGCGGAATCGTCGCGTAGATCAGCAGCGCGCCGCCGGTCCAGCAGCCGATGAACACGATCGCGCCGAGCGTGAACGTCGCGACCGATGCCGGCATCGCGAGCAGCACGGCCGCGACCGCGCAGCCGCCGAGGTTCACGAGCGTCCAGCGACGCAGGCCCGCGCCCGCACCGAGCTTCGGCATCGCCGCGCAGATCACGAGGCTCGCGACGTTCGCGATGCCGAGCACGAGCGACACCGACTTGCCGCTCAGGCCCGCATCGGTGCCGATCTTCTCGAGGAAGGTCCATACGACGCCCACGCCGCCGTACAGCGCGAGCTGCGCGCACAGCACGAGCATCGCGCCCTGGCGGTCGATGCGGCCGGCAACCCCGACCGGCGTCGGCGCGGCCATCGTCTCGCCGCGGCGGAACAGCGGTGTCGCGAGCACGAACATGCCGAGCACGCACGCGACGAAACAGAACACGCCGCGCGCGCCCCACATGCCGCTCAGCATCGGGAAGACATACGCAAGCAGCACCATGCTCCACATCACCTGCCCCATCAGCATGATCCCGAGATTGCGCTCCGGCGCGCGCGAATACGACAGGTAGCGCAGCGCGATCCCGTTCAGCCCGCCCGAGCCGACGCCCGCGATGAACTGCAGCGTCGAATAGGCGACGAGCCCGTGCGTCGCGAGCGTGCCGAGGTTCGCGCCGGCCGCGAGCGTCACCGCGCCCGCGAGCACGAGCCGGACCGGCTGGCGGCCGAGCACGAACGCGACGAGCAGCGTACCCGTCGATTCGCCGAGCACCTCGATGAAACTCGACAGCCCGAGCGCCGCTTCGCCGAAGCCCCAATGGCGCTCGACCTGTCCGACGATCGCCGGCAGGCCGAGGAAAACCGTCGGTCCGAGGATGCCGAGCAGCAGCATCACGACGACGAACAACGCGCTTTCCTGCCGCGCTTCATCCTGCAGATTCACAACGTTCATGCGATGTCTCTCTCCGTGTCCGCGGCGCGGACCGTCTCCTCGGGGGAGTTGGATATGGCGGCGGCCCGGCCCGGGCCGCCGTGTCGCTTACATCGGGAAGCCCATCGCCTTGAGGCCGCTGATCCACGCGCGCTTCCAGCCGCCTTCGGCATCCGCGCCGTCGAACGCGTGGAACGTGATCTTCGCGGCGACCCAGCGCATCGGCTCCGGCGGGATGTAGCTCGGGCTCTGGTTCGCGATGTCGAGCTTGCGCTCGGGGCTGTCGCGGTCGAACAGGATGTTCAGCCCCATGAACGCGCCGAACCGGCTCGCCGCGACGCCGAAACCCGTATAGCCGGCGACGAACACGGCCTTGCCGCCGAGATAGCGTTTCGCGAACACCGAGCCGCGCGAGCAATAATCGATCGGGCCGCCCCATGCGTGCGAGAAACGCACGTCGCTCAGTTGCGGGAACGTGCGGTAGAACGCTTCCGCGAGCCGGTAGTACGTTTCGCGCCGGCCGTCCTGGTGCGGCTCCGGATCGCCGTCGAAGTGATAGCTGACGAGGCCGCCGAAGATGATGTTGTTGTGCTTCGTCAGCCGGAAATAGTTGAGCTGCGTGCGCGTGTCGTACACGCCCTGGCGATTCTTCCAGCCGATCCGCGCGAGCTGCTCGTCGGTCAGCGGCTCGGTGGCGAGCACGTGATCGCGCACCTGCATCACGCGGCGGTTGATGTCCGGAATCCCGACCTTCGCGGTGCCGCTGCCGAACACGACACGCGGCGCGCGCACGCTGCCCTTCGGCGTCGTCACGAACACCGTGCCGCCTTCGTCGGTCACGGTCGTCAGCGGCGTGTGCTCGTACAGTTTCACGCCGAGCGACAGCGCCGCGCGCTTCAGCCCCCACGCGAGCTTCGCCGGATGCACGATGCCGCTGCGGTTGCGCGACCACAGCGCGCCCGCGAACAGCGGCGAATTCAGTTGTTCGAGCGTTTCCTCGCGGTTCAGCAGCACGACGTCGTGGCCGTACTCGCGATGCAGGTCGTAGTCGCCCTTCAGGTGCGCAAGGTGCTCGGGATCGACCGCCACCGTCATCTCGCCGTTCCACTCGATGTCGGCGTCGATGTCGTAGCGCTTCAGCGTTTCCTCGAAGCCATCGAGGTTGTGATGGCCGAACGCCTCGAGTTCCGCGATGTCGTTCGGGAACACGCGCACCGCATTCGGCAGCCCGTGCATCACCGACGTCGAGATGATCCCGCCCGCTCGGCCCGATGCGCCGTGCGCGACCTTGCCCGCCTCGATCAGCACCACGTTCAGGTGCGGCATCTGTTCCTTCGCCTGCACGGCCGACCACAGCCCCGTGAAGCCGCCGCCGACGATCAGCAGGTCGGCCGTCACGTCGCCGACGAGTTCCGGCTCGGTGGCCGGCGCGGCCGGGTTGTCGAGCCAGTACGGGAACAGCCTGGTATTCGCGAGCGCCGCCTCGACGCCCAGCGCGACCGGTGCGACCGGTGCGACCGGCGTGCCACGCGGCGCCTGCACCGGCGCGGTCTGTTTTGCTTCGTTGACTTCCATTTCCATGATCCCAGCCATCACACGCGAAAAACGAAACCGCCGCCGGATGCGCGTCACACGGACGACGACACCCCGGCGGCGGCTTCGGACATCACGACTGTTCGAGCAGCACGTAGAACTTCTTCGCGTCCTCGATCGTCTCCCAGCGGCCCGCGAAGCCGGCCGGCAGCAGGTAACCCTGGCCCGGCGTGAATTCCTTGCGGTTGCCTTCGACGTCGGTCAGCGCGATCCGGCCCTCGACGAGCCACACCGCTTCGTCGGCCGCGGTTTCCGGAAACTCCACCGAGCCGGCCTTGCCTTCCCACCAGCCGACGATGTAGTTGCCGCTCTTGCCTTCGGCCGCGCGCCAGTCGCTTTCGTCCATCCCGAAGTCGAGCTTCGTGAATTCGCCCACGCCTGCGCCCAGCGGCAGGATGTCCTTGATCAGTTTGGTCATCGGAATCTTTCGTCTCTTGATTGAAAAAAGCAGAGACAAAGTTACTCATTTACACTGCCCCGGTATGCCCCCCTTCAGGGGGGACAAGCGATGTTTTGCGGGGGCGGGCAGGTCGGCAGGACAACCGACGGTGTTTCCCCCTAATGACGTTTTCCGTTGCCGACGCTACAATCGCGCCGCTTTTCACCGGGGAACCGCATGCTGCTCAACGTGAACCCCTTCCACCGCGACAACGACCGCTTCAACGTGTCGTTCAAGGCGCTGGGCGAGCTGATCGAGACGGTCGGCACGCCTCACTTCGTGCCGCGCCTCACGCAACTGCTGAACGACGTCGTGCCGCTCGACGTCGCGCACGTCGAACGCTCGCGCGTCGACGGCACGATGCCCACCGGCTACCGATGCGAATGGATCGGCAGCAGCGGCATCGGCACCGCCCCTCATGAAATCTCCGACGTGATGACGCTCTACTACGAGCGCTTTCTCGACAGCGACCCGCTGTTCGCCGGGTTGCGCGGCAAGACGGGCACGATGCTCGTCGTGCGCGACATCGCGGCGATCCCGCCCGGCGAATTCCGTCAGCGGCTGTTCGACGACGTGCAGATCGGCCACGAATGCGTGCTCGCGCGCGGCACGCGCTATTCGCAGCACTCGATCGCGCTGGAGCGCGGCCGCGACCGGCCGCCGTTCACGCTCGCCGAGATGAACCGCTTCCGCGGCATCAGCGACGTGCTGTTCCCCTTGCTCGAACTCCACGCGTCGACCACCGCCGTGCGGCGCGTCGCGCATCCGACACCGGAGATCCATCCGCTCGCGCAGTTCGACGCGCGCATCGCCGCCGACGGCGTGAAGCTGTCGAAACGCGAATACGAAACCTGCAAGCACCTGCTCTCCGGCAAGACCGTGCCCGAGACCGCCGGCATCCTCGGCGTGCGCGTCGCGTCGGCCGAGTCGTACGTGAAGCGCGCGTTCGCGAAGCTCGGCGTGCGGACCAAACGCGAACTCGCCGCGTGGGGCTCGGCCACCACCGCGTTCCCTTCCGCCGGATCGCACGACGCCGCCACGCCGCCCGTCCTCTCCCGCTGACCGCCCGCCGCCCGCGCCGGCCGCGCGGCCGCCTTCGGTTGCGCGGCGTCGATGCGGCGGCGCCACTCGCATCGAGACCCGTCGATGTAAACGTTGCGACTTCAAAATCTTCGCGCAGGCGTTCTCCTCTACCATCGGCCGATCGCTTTACCCTGGAAAAAGGAGACGGCCCCATGCCCCGCGAACTCAATCAACCGATGGGCGGCAACGACATGCCGCGTTTTGGCGGCATCGCCACGATGATGCGGCTGCCGCAGGCCGCGACGACCGACGGCCTCGACGTGTGCTTCGTCGGCGTGCCGCTCGACCTCGGCACGTCGAACCGCTCGGGCTCGCGCTTCGGCCCGCGCCAGATCCGCACCGAATCCGTGCTGCTGCGCCCGTACAACATGGCCACGCGCGCGGCGCCGTTCGATTCGCTGCAGGTGGCCGACATCGGCGACGTCGCGACCAACCCGTACGACCTGAAGGACTCGGTGCGCCGCATCGAGGAGGCCTACGACGAGATCGTCGCGAACGGCTGCCGGCCGATCACGCTCGGCGGCGACCACACGATCGCATGGCCGATCCTGCGCGCGCTGCATAAAAAGTACGGCAAGGTTGCCGTCGTGCATATCGATGCGCATGCGGACGTGAACGACACGATGTTCGGCGAGAAGATCGCGCACGGCACGCCGTTCCGCCGCGCGGTGGAAGACGGACTGCTGCAATGCGACAAGGTCACGCAGATCGGCCTGCGCGGCACCGGCTACCACGCGGACGATTTCGACTGGTGCCGCGAGCAGGGCTTCACCGTCGTGCAGGCGGAAGAATGCTGGAACAAGTCGCTCGTGCCGCTGATGGCGCAGGTGCGCGAACGCGTCGGCGACACGCCGGTCTACCTGAGCTTCGACATCGACGGGCTCGACCCGTCGTTCGCGCCCGGCACCGGCACGCCGGAAATCGGCGGCCTCACCATTCAGCAGGGACTCGAAATCGTGCGCGGGATGAAGGGCCTGAACATCGTCGGCGCGGACCTCGTCGAAGTGTCGCCGCCGTACGATCCGGCCGGCACCACCGCGCTCACGGGCGCGAACCTCGCGTTCGAGATGCTCTGCGTGATGCCGGGCGTCGCCTACCGCTAACCCGACCGACAGGATGACGCCCATGTCCACCGCCGAACTTTCCCGTTCCGCACCCGCGTTCGTGCTGCCCGCCGCGCGCATCGCCGGCCAGCCAGTCCGCACGCATTCCGATACGGCCGGCGCGCCGATCTTCAACGCATCGACCGGCGACGCGATCGGCTGGCAGGAATTCGCGACGCCCGCGCACGTCGACGCCGCGGTGCGCGCCGCGCGCGACGCCTTCGCCGGCTGGCGCGACACGCCGCCCGCCGCGCGCGGCCGCGTGCTCGCGACGATCGCCGAGCGCGTCGAAGCCGCACGCGACCGGCTGGCCGCGCTGCAGATGCAGGTCAGCGGCAAGCCGCCGTTCGAGGCCGACGCCGACGTCGGCGACGTCGCCGCGACGTTCGCGTACTACGCGAAGCTGTGCGAAGACCGAGCGCTGTTCGCGGCCGAGCCCGTCGCACTGCCGAGCGACGCCGTCACGGCCGAGCGGTTCCACGACGCGGTCGGCGTCGCCGCCCTGGTGATGCCGTGGAACTTCCCGATGGTCACGACCGCGTGGAAGCTCGCGCCCGCGCTCGCGGCCGGCTGCGCGGTCGTGCTGAAGCCGTCCGAACTCACGTCGCCGACCGAGCACGCGCTGCTCGACATCGTCGCCGAAGCCGGCGTGCCGGCCGGCGTCGTCAACGTCGTGAACGGCGGCGCCGAGGTCGGCGCGGCACTGACCGCGCATCCGCTGATCCACAAGATCTCGTTTACCGGCAGCACGGCGGCCGGCCGCAAGGTGATGCGGGCCGCGGCCGAAGACATGAAGCGCGTGACGCTCGAACTCGGCGGCAAGTCGTCGCTGATCGTCCGCGACGATGCGGATCTCGACGTCGCGGTACCGCTCGCGATTGCGGGCGCGTTCACGAACGCGGGCCAGATGTGCTCGGCCACCGCGCGCATTCTCGTGCACGACAGCCTCTACCGCCGCTTCATGACCGCGTTCGAGACGGCCGTGCGCGCACTCGTCGTCGCGCCGCCGACCGACGAACAGGTCGCGATGGGGCCGCTGATCTCGGCCGCACAGCGTGCGCGCGTCGAAGCGATGCTCCAGCAGGGCATCGACGCGGGCGCACGCATTGCGTTCAGCGGACGGGTCGCGGAGGCCGGCGGCGAAGGCTTTTTCATGGCGCCCGTCGTGATCGCCGAGCCGGCCGCCGACAACCCGTTGTGGACCGACGAAATATTCGGCCCCGTCGCCTGCGTGAAATCGTTCCGCACCGACGACGAAGCGATCGCACTCGCGAACGACACGCGTTACGGGCTCGTCGCGACCGTCGTCACGCGCGATGCCGACGTCGCGAAGCAATTCCAGCAGCGCGTGCGGGCGGGGCTCGTGTGGATCAATGCGCCGCAGCTGATCTACCCGCACGTGTGCTGGGGCGGCTTCGGGCTCAGCGGGATCGGCCGCGAACTCGGCGTCACCGGGCTGCGCAGCTATCAGGAACTGCGCCACGCGATGCGCGCGATCGACTGACCCGTGCGGCCGTTCAGGCCGTTGGCGGCACCGTGGCGGATGGCACGGTGCCGCTTTTTTCAGGTACACGTCGGATTTCCAGGCAGAGGACCGGCGGCCCGCGTGCGCCGGTCACGCGTTCGAGCGGCGCGCGAGCGCGCCTCAATGCGACAGCGCCGCGGCGTGATCGTGCTCGCGCAGCGGGTCGGGAATCGCACATTGCGCGAGCCCGCCGGCATCGATCCACGCGCGCGTGCGTTGCGCCGCCGCGTCGATCAGTTGCGCGCACTTCGAGTAATCGTATGACGACACCTCGAGCGGGCAGAGCGGCGGCACGACATGGATGTGCGCGCGGGCCGCGTACAGCTCCAGATCGCGCACCAGTTGCCGCGCGATCACGAGCGTCAGCGCGTGCGTCGCATGCGCGATCGCGCTGCGCGGCGGCACGCGCAACGCACAGGCGAACCCGGCCGGCAGCACGACGATCCGCTTGACGCCGAGCGCGATCGCGACGGAGATCGGCGTATTGTTCGCGACGCCGCCGTCGACCAGTTCCACGCCGCCGATGCGGACCGACGGAAACACGCCGGGAATCGCCGCGCTGGCCTGCACGGCATCCACGACCGGGCCGGCGGACAGCACGACTTCGCGACCGCTCAGCACGTCGGTCGCGACGATGTGCAGCGGCAGCGCGGCCTGCTCGATCCGCCGGTACGGCAGGTTCTTTTCCAGCAGCAGGCGCAGCGCGTCGGCCTCGACCAGATGGGGCCGGTTGCGCAGCAGCATCGCGACGATGCCGCGCATCGAGAACGGCATGATGTCCTGGCGGCGGATGCTGCACCACAGCGCGGCGAGCATCGCGACGCCGTCCCTGTCCGGCCGGCCCCCGAAATAGGCGGCATTGATCGCGCCCGCCGACGCGCCGACGACGCAATCGGGCCGTTCGCCGCTCGCGATCAGCTCACGGAGCATGCCGACCTCGATCGCGCCCAGACTGCCGCCGCCGGCGAACACGAAGGCGGTCGAAGGCGTGGAATCGGAATTCACGGGGCACCCTCCTGCGGTTGGCTGCGACAGCGCTTTCTCCATGATGGATCGTGCGGCGCGTTGGATGTCCTGATGAAAACCCTGCCGGCGTGCGGGCCAGGCCGTTCGGCTGCCGACGTTTCCGGGTCGCCTCCACTCGGAAACTCGCGCGATCGCCACGTACTTTTTGACCTCGATCAACAAAATCGCGCGCTTCGGCGCCCGCAAACGTGTGCCAGGCACGAATCGCGCGGGATGCGTGGAATCACGGGTTCAGCCGCCGCGACGCGCGCCGTTATTGCATCAACACCCGCCGACCGGCATCGCGTCGCGGGCATGGAGCGAGACAGCCGGGCTGTCCCGCCCGCTTATCGACAACGGAACCAGCAGCGCACGTCGCGGACGAGGTAATCATGTTTGTAGCCATCGGATGGATCGTCGTGATCGGGTCGGTGATCGGCAGTTTTGTCGGCGTGGGCGGCCATTTGCCTGCCTTGCTGCAGCCGTTCGAGCTGCTGTGCATTTTCGGCGCCGCGCTGGGCGCGTTCGTCGTCAGCAATCCCGTCACGACGCTGAAGAAGACCATCAAGACCCTGCCGACCTGCTTCAAGGGCGGCGGCTATACGAAACAACAGTACGTCGAACTGATCGCGCTGCTGTACGAGCTGCTGCACAAGGCGCGCAAGGACGGCATGATGGCGCTCGAGGCCGATGTCGATGCGCCCGAACAAAGCCCGCTGTTCCAGAAATATTCGCATGTGCTCGCCGACCATCACCTGCTCGACTTCATCGTCGATTACCTGCGGATGATGTCGAGCGGCAACGTGAACGTGCTGGAGATGCAGGACCTGATGGACGAGGAACTGCATACGCATCATGCGGAGGCGTCGGTCGCGGCCAACGCCATCCAGAAGATGGCCGATGGCCTGCCGGCGTTCGGCATCGTCGCCGCGGTGATGGGTGTCGTGCATACGATGGGCTCGGTCGGCGCGCCGCCCGCCGTGCTCGGCAAGATGATCGCCGGCGCGCTCGTCGGCACCTTCCTCGGCATCCTGCTCTCCTATGGCTTCATCGGTCCGCTCGCGGATCTGCTCAACGCGAAAGGCCGTGCCGCGGCCAAGCCGTTCCAGTGCGTGAAGGCCGTGCTGCTCGCGTCGATGAGCGGCTACGCGCCGTCGGTTGCGGTGGAGTTCGGCCGCAAGGTGCTGTTCACCGCCGATCGCCCGAGCTTCAAGGAACTCGACGACGCCGTCCGCGCGACCAAGTCGCCCAAGGCGGCATAACGGATACGCGAGGAAACGGAACACGCCATGGCCGACCATCGCTCCAGTTCGTCGAAGCAGCCCGCCTCGGCATCGCGCGTCGTCGTGCGCCGCAAGAAAGGCGGCGACCATGACGCCCACCACGGCGGTGCATGGAAAATCGCGTACGCCGATTTCGTCACGGCGATGATGGCGTTCTTCCTGCTGATGTGGCTGCTCGGCTCCGTCTCGAAGTACGACAAACAAGGGATCGAGGACTACTTCAATACGCCGCTGTCGACGCTCCTGTCCGGCGGGAAAGACGCCCAGGCGCCGCGCCCGAGCGTCGTGCAGGGTGGCGGCCGCGACCTGTCGGACCCCGCGCCGGCCATCGACACGAAAGCGCAACCGGTGCCGGCCAGCTCGCCCGCAGCCGTCGCCGACAACGCCGATACGCAAAAACTCGAGCGCCTGAAGGCAAAGCTGACCGCGGCGATCGCACGGAGTCCGTCGTTGCGCGCCTACCAGGACCAGATCCGGATCGCGATCACCCACGAGGGCCTGCGCATCGAGATCGTCGATTCGCTCAAGCGGCCGATGTTCGCGTCGGGCAGTTCGCAACCCGAAAGCTATGCGACCGCGATCCTCGCGCAAGTCGGCGCGGCGCTCGACGAGGTCGACAACCGCGTGTCGATCGCCGGCCATACCGATTCGACGCCCTATCCCGGCGGCCCGACCGGCTATTCGAACTGGGAGTTGTCCAGCGATCGCGCGAACGCCGCGCGGCGCGCGCTGGTCGCCGGCGGGTTGCGGGAAGCGAAGCTGCTGCAGGTGCGCGGGCTCGCGGATGTGCTGCCGCTCGACCGGAACGTGTCGGACGAGCCGACCAATCGCCGCATCAGCATCCTCGTCATGAACAATGCCGCCGAGCAGGCGTTCTTTCGCGACGGTGGCCGCACGACCGTCGGCGAGACGCCCGGCATCGTGCCTGCCGTCCGCCCGTGACGCGCGCGCGGCCGCAGCCGGCGACGGTCAACCGATGAGCGCGGCCGTTCAGGCCGTTGACGACACCCTGCCTTGCGGCACGGTGTCGTCTTTTTTGAAGTGATGCGGGTCAGCCCAAATATTGCTTGTATTCAGTAGCCCCGATATCTCGCCTCACTCTCGACGCTGGATTCGCCTGCACCCTCGTGGAGCCCGCATTTGAGAACAGAACGTCTTCGACATATCGACGCAACTGGATAACTCTCAGCACGATCTCAATCATCTGATCAATCTCATCGACGTTTCCTGCTATCCGCAGTCACTATTGTTGCTTGCATCCGCGGCAACCATCACCTATCACTCAAACTGCACGATGACAAAGAAATTCAAATCAGCTATATACAAAATGGGCGCGTTCGGGGGTAGCCATGTTCATCAAAAAACTGACGGTCGCTCTGGCCGCAATGCTCCTATGTCCGCTCGCATGTGCGCAAGGGCTCCAAACCCGTGTCACTTGGATGGAACATTGTCCAAGTGAACCGCGCGTCAGCGACACAGGTAATCGCATATTTCCAATCGCGGCTGCGCTCATCCCCTATGCCATTGGTGCCAGTATCGATTATGCCAGTGCGGCCCTTACGAAGGCGGTGAGCGACAAAGCGGAAACCAGTTCTGCAAGTATCGATGACCACCTTTACGAGATCGATGTAACTGGTGGACTGTATTCATCAAAAAAAATTCGATGTCTTGTGGTCGTTCGAGGTGTCTTTGAGGGCTCGAAAAGTGCCCCCGAATTCGGCATCTGGGCCGTTGGAGATCTGGCCGGCTTGCAAACCCCTTACTTCAGGTTCGAAGCAAAATTAATTAACAGCGACAACGACAAAGGCGTGTATCGACTACAGCCAATTTATGTAGAAAGTCTCAGAGTGGAAAGCCGTTCTATCTTTTCTGCTTCAAAACGTGACTACAACGTTTCGGTGTCACTGACTCAGTTTTCGTCGTCCGCTCCGTTCGCATCTGCGACATTCACCATGACCGTCGAGTCGCCTGGTCCTGACGGAAAACTCGGCGCAGCAGCGCTCAGCCGACTCGTCAGCGGCCCAATATCGCTTCCATCGTCGTTTCCCGATATCACAGCGGAACGCAAGCAACGTGAAAAAAAGGCTGCGCGGGAAATCATGGCCGCCACCATCCTCGATGCCGACTGGCAATCGAGACGCGCCAAACCGGAACCCCGGCCCGACGAGTTCTCTCGACCTGAAGTACAGCAAATACTGCGCAAATATTGCACCGATATTCAGAGCAAGAACAAGACCCTTCCGGCCGATCATAAATACTACGATGAAAGATGTATTCACGATCTTGCAGCAGAAAGCGCTCGTCTCGACATCGCGACAGACAACGCCCTGATCAGTCGGGAATCAGTAGCATGGGCGGCTCAAATCTGCCCGAACTACCGCGTGACGGCCGACAACCGTCTAACTGGGTGCAATCTGACCGACAAACGTACACCTGTCGGTTTGTTTCTCTCCAACGTAACCTTGACGGAAACTCGTCATGGCGCCGAGTGGGCAAAAGTATTCGCGAAGGCCATCGACGACTCCAAGGAAACGCTCAAAACCTCCGCCAAGTCGCTGCTTCCGTCGGAACAGGAAAAGGCTCGCCAGACTGCCCAAGATATCGCTCGGCAAAACGCGCAAGGGGTCATGCTCGCCGATCTGGCAGTTCAAGGTGCGCAAGACTCACTAGATGAGCTTTTGGCTGCTAATGCGCCGCGCTCCGAAGTTACGACAGCGAGAATCGGATTACTCAAAGCCAAGATCAGCCGCAACGATGCGTATCGCAAGGCGGGGCTCCCTGTTCCCGATCCAGAAATAGGCTAATTGCAATAGATATCCGGGGATATTACTCATGAACGTGAGACACGTTATTCCAACTGTATACATCGTCCTGACAATATTTTCCGCTATCAATACATGCCGCGCCGACGACAACAAGGAAATCGTTCAAACACCGATTGTCGGCCAAGGGTTTGTCGACGCACAGCAAAAGGCAGCAAGCGCGGCGAACGCTTATGCGTCCATACTCGCAAAAAAGGGAACACCAACCTTCACCACTGAGCTTCGTAAGGCACTAGCGCTTGCCTATCCGACGAGTATTCTGTCGTCACCCAAAGCGATGAACGAAATTTCCAGCTACCTCCGGAACAACTCAAAAGACTTGTCGGAAGCAACCGCGCAGCAGTTGCACTCGTCGATCGTCGATATCGTCGGGGGCACTCCCGTCGACGGTGGAGAGCGACCGATACCCCCCCGCCTACCAACCAAAACCGATAGCGATCCACGATTCACCCGCAATCTCCTAGTCTTGCTAAGCGAATCTCGCGATCGCGTCTACGGCGGGCTCCCAACCAAACAATTCGTGAATACGGTCGCCCTCACGGGTAAAGGACTATGCACCGGCGTTGTGATCGGCAAAAGCGCTGTCCTGACCGCGCAGCACTGCATATGTGACGGCGCAACTGAATCTGTGTTCGTCGGAGCCGATATGCTCGGCAATGGTGACGAATATAGAGTCAAGTCCACGGCTGTCATGAAAACGTGCGGCTCACCGCGAGCGACCATGGCCGATGTTGGCCTCGTCTTCATGGAGAATGCTTTTCCGGATGGGATCGAACCGACCAGGATCGCCGTGCCAGCTGAAATTAATAATGCGACGACGCTGCGAGCCGTCGGCTTCGGGCGTACGGAAGACAATGTCACCGGTCGCAAGATGATGGTTGATCTTCCGGTCGCGTCGCCGGATTGCACCGGTGTCGTTCAAGGACCAAGCGGCCGCGCAAGCGACACGTCCTATTACGGTTGTAATGCCCATTTCGAACTGGTTGCGGGACACCCCTTGCTTGGCAGGGATACATGCAACGGCGACAGCGGCGGCCCTCTGTTTGTAGAAAGCAAAGACGCGATCACCGGCGCCAAAACTTTTGTTCTGGCTGCCATTACTTCGCGGGCGATCGAAACACCCGGCTTGGCTGCTTGTGGTGACGGTGGAATTTACGTTCGCCTCGACGGTGCTATCCGGTCCTGGATCGATACACAACTGAAATCCCTCACCGACGGAACGCGCTAATCAACACCGAAGTCTTCCGCTTTCTCGATTCACGCGTCGCTCGAACACGTCTCCTGGCTCTCAGCAGCTTCAGCGGTGCATTATCAGTCGGCCCCGCCATTGATATATCCAATAGAATATATCGATAACCGGAGACGCAGCACGCCTCACATTCCGACAGATCGCGTTCTACTACGCGCCACACACGACCAGCCACCTATGCGCAAGATCAGCGCACTCAAGCCGCTGTCGAGCGACACCCGGGCGCGGCAGGTCACGGATGTCGTCGACGCGTTCCGGCGCCTGCGCGGCAGCATCGTGCGTTTCATCCGGATGCTCTCCGCCGCGCACACCGGCGCGATGCCGGACGAAGCGTTGTCGGCAATGGGCTTTCGTGAACTGCTGGCGACGCTCGAACGCGACGCACGCGCCGCCCGCTTCACGCGCCTGCCCGACCTCGAACGCGCGATCGGCCACGCGCGCGGCCTCGAACGCACGCGCGACGACGTGTTTTCCGATTCGTTCAGCAACGACCCGGTCGCGATGCGCGACGCGGTTGCCGCGCTCGAGCGCGTCGACGTGCTGTTCGTCGGGCTGTGCGTCGAATCCGTGATGGCGCGCCACGCGCCGGCATCGCTCCCCCTTTCGCCCGCGGCGCCGGCCGCGCTACCGCAACCCTGCCGTCCGGCGCTGTCCTGCTGACCATCCCCCGCATCGCCCGATGGTTTCCCCGGAATTGTTCCCGTTATATTCCGTGGTATATTTCGCAAATCTTTCGCGCATCCGTCTCCGGTCCGATCGTGCCGGATAGAGGTCAACATGCACGCTCCGCCCTTTCGCCTGGCCCGCACGGCGGATCTCCCGTCGTCCGGCGGCCTTCCGTCCGCGGCCACCGGCGCGCGGATCGACGCGTGCTGCGCGCCGTCCCGCGCGCAACAGGCCGAGTTGAAGCGCCGCGCGCGCCTGTCCGAACTCGATGCGAACCTGCACTGCTCGATCATCGGCACCTGCCTGACCACGCACGAACTGCGCAAGCTCGTGCCGAAGTTCACCGACCTCGACCGGCAGCGTGCGACCGACCTCGACATCCATCACGCGGCCGTCGCGCTCGCGATCGACGGCACGGCCGGCGCCAAGGCGTTGCACAAGGCGCTCGACGAACGCCATGCGGGCGCGATACGCGCGTTCGACAACGCAAAGGACGCGGACGAACTGCTCACGCGCTGGAAGGAAGCGCTCAAGCGCGGCGACATTCCGCCCGCGTACTGGGCACTGATGACGCATCCGCGCACGACGATGGGCGTGCGCCAGGCCGCATTCGGCGACCTGCACATGCTGTCGCACCTGGTCGGCGCGGCCAATCGCGCCGATATCCGGCGGCTGGTCGCGCTGGAGGAAGAGAACGCGGCATTGCATGCGAAGCTCGAACGGCAGCAGGCACGCCTGCACGAGATGAGCACGCAGCGCGACGCAGCACTGCAGGAACGGGACGCGCTCCACGCCCGCCACCACGCGCGGCCGCTGGCCGCCGAAAGCGCGTTGCGCGACGAAGTGCACGAACTGCGCGAGGCGCTGGCCGCGCGCGACGAACGGCTTGCGCTGCACACGAGCCGCCGCGAGGCCGCCGAGGAGCGGATCGCCGCGGAACAGGCGAGCGCCCGCGCGATGCGCGCGCGGCTCGACGACCTGACGGCGATGGTGAAGACGCTGCGCGCGGAGGCGAGCGCGATCGAACAGGCGGTGCAGGCGTCGGCGGCCGACCCGGCCGCCCCGGCGGCGAATGCGCTGTCGATGCTGCAGGGCAGGCGCGTCGTCTACGTCGGCGGGCGGCCCGGTTCGAACCGGGCGATCCGGCGGATCGTCGAGGCGTCGGGCGGCGAAGTGACGCTGCACGACGGCGGCGTCGAGGATCGCAAGGGCCTGCTGGCCGCCGCGCTGCCGGGCGCGCAGATGGTCGTCTTCCCGGTCGACTGCATCGATCACGATTCGATGAACCTGCTCAAGCGTATCTGCGAACGCCACCACATCGCGTACTACCCGTTGCGGACCGCCAGCGTCGCGAGCTTCGTCGAATTGATCGGACGGCTCGATGCACGGGCACGCGACGTCATCGCGCCGGATGGCGCCGCGAGCGACCCGTCACGCTTCTGCCTGCGGCACGGGTAGGCCAGCGCCGGCACAACGCCCCCGTCAGCGACGCACCATTTTCGTGAGCGCGGCGATGTCGTCCGCGCACGCCGCGTAAGCGCGCGCCTCGATCCCGCGATAAAGGCGGATGATCTCCTCGCCGACCGGCGTCAGCACGCTGCCGCCGCCGCTCTGCCCGCCATGCTCGGACACCGTCGCGGGCGATTTCAGCGAACGGTTCAGTTCGTCCATCAGCAGCCACGCACGCCGGTACGACATTTTCAGGCTGCGCGCCGCCGCCGAAATCGAACCGTGCTCGCGCACCGCCTCGAGCAGCGCGACCTTGCCCGGGCCGAGCGCGATCGTGTCGGCCTGCTGGATACGCATCCTGAACCGCACCTCAGGCTTGGGGTGTGCCGAAGTCTTCATGTTGTCCGCCGAGTGATCGATGCGGGCAAGCATACACGATGGCCTGCACGGAAAACGCCGCGCCCGGCCCCCGGCAGGCGCGCGACGATGCCGGCGAGCCGCTTCACGCGGCGCGGCGCGGGCAGCCGGTCGGCGCCCGGGAACGGCGGCGGCGCGCCGTCGTCGGCCGACAGCGGTCCGGGTGCAAACGGCGCGCCACATCGGCCGTAGACGGCAGCCGATCGCCCCTGCCCGCGGGCGCTATGCCAGCACGACGTTCCCGACGGCCTTCCTGATGCGCTTGTAGCTGTCGACCGATTCCGCCTTCTGGTCGGTCACCAGCGTGCCGATCCGAGCGGGCTCGCAGAAGCTGATCCGGCTGTTCGTGCCGAGCTTGCTGAAATCGGCCAGGATCGCCACGTCCGCCGCGTTGCTCACCATCGCGCGCGCCACCTCGGTTTCCATCCGGTCGTAGTTCGTCGCGCCGCGAACGGCATCGACGCCCACCGGCGACAGCAGTGCGAGATCGGCGCGGTAGCGGAAGATCTCGGCGACCGTGCCGTCGCCGACCGTCGCGGCCGCGCGGCTGCCGATCATCCCGCCGAGCAGGATCGTTTCGTTCCTGCCTTGCGCCGGGTCGCTCGAGCGCATCTTCAGCGCGACGTCGATCGAGTTCGTGACGATCGTGAGGCCCGACAACTTCGCCAGTTCCTCGGCCAGCAGCGTGGTGGTCGTGCCGGCGTCGATGAACAGCGTCTGCGAGCCCGTGACGAGCCGCGCGGCCGCGCGCGCGATCGCCAGCTTCGCCTTCACGTGCGTCTGCGCGCGCTCGGCGATCGGCGCTTCGTCGCCGACCTGCACCGCGCCGCCGTGCACACGCTTCAGTTCACCGAGCGCCTCGAGGTCGACGAGATCGCGGCGCACGGTTTCGCGCGACACGTTCAGGTCGGCCATGATTCGGTCGGTGGACACGCGCTGCATCTTCGATAACAGAAGCCGGATCCTCTGGTATCGCTCTTCTTGCCACATGAAATGTCCTCGGAAAAGTCTGTCAATCTTATTCGAACGGCCGTCTACCCGGCGCTTTCTTCCATTTTTTTGACGCCGACGAGGGTCTGCAGCGATTGACGGACCACCTGGAATTCGCGGCTCGTCATCTTCGAGAACACCACGTGGATGCGGTCGTCGTCGGGTGTCGCGTCGTCCTGCTCGATGATGAACTGGACGATGCGCGCCTGGTCGATGCCGGGCATCGACTGCAGCGACGTCAGTTTCACGGCGCCTCGGCTCGCGAGGATGCGCACGCCCCAGCGCTGCCGCGCGGCGAAAAAGCGCTTCTCGATCGGCTTCAGCCCGGCCAGGATCGCCAGCACGATCGCCGTCGCGGCGATCGCGGCCACGTACATGCCGCCGCCCACCGCCAGTCCGACCGCCGCGACGACCCACAGGCTCGCCGCGGTCGTCAGCCCGCGGATGATCTCGCCGCGCAACATGATCGACCCCGCGCCGAGAAAACCGATACCCGATACGACCTGCGCGGCGACCCGCGACGGGTCGAGCGACACGTTCTTCGCCTCCTGGATATCCGCGAAGCCGAACGCCGACACGATCATCACCAGCGCGGCGCCCACGGCCACCAGCATATGCGTGCGCAACCCGGCCGCCCATGACAGACGCTCGCGCTCGATGCCGACGATGCTGCCGAGCAGGGCCGCCAGCAACAGGCGGGAAACGATTTCCAGCTGACTGATCATTCGAACACTCCTTCCTGACGGATTCACTTGATGACGCACGGACCGCACGGACCGCTGCGCGGCTCGCCCCGGCTTCGCCCGGCCGCGTTCGCGTTCGCCTTCGCGTTCGCGTTCGCGTTCGCCTTCGCGTTCGCCGGGTTGTATTTTTGTGCAATCTTGCGATTTTGTGCTTTCTAATATACGGTACGCAAAACGACAAAGCCAGACCCAGGTTCGTTTGTTTCATCCGATCCACACGATCAATCGTCAGACCAATCAGGTAACACGATCCGAAACACTTGCTTAGGAGACCATCATGATCAAGAAAGCATGGATGCTGGCTGCGACGCTGCTGGCGGCATTTCTAACGGCGCCCGCTCATGCGTCCGAGGGCGATACCTGCAGGAAGGTGACGCTCGGCGATGTGGGCTGGAGCGACATCGCGGCCACCACCGGCGTCGCGATGATGCTCCTGGACGGGCTCGGCTACGAGGCAACCAAGACGATCGCGTCGCCGCCGATCGTGCTGGCCGGCGTGAAGAAAGCGCAGATCGATGCGTTCCTCGGCTACTGGGATCCGAGCATGACGCCGACCGTGAAGCCGTTCGTCGACGCCGGCGCCGTGCACCTGCTGCCGCAACCCAACCTGGTCGGCGCGCGCTACACGCTGGCCGTGCCGCAGTATGCGTCGGACAAGGGCCTCAGGAGCTTCGCCGACATCGCCAGATTCCGCGACCAGCTCGACGGCAAGATCTACGGGATCGGCGCCGGCAACAACGGCAATGCACTGGTCCAGCGGATGATCGACAGGAACGAATTCGGGCTCGGCGGCTTCAAGCTGGTCGAATCGAGCGAGGCCGGGATGCTCGTCCAGGTCACGCGCGCGGTGCAGGAACACCGGATGATCGTGTTCCTGGCGTGGGAGCCGCATCCGATGAACATCAACTACAAGATCGCGTATCTCGACGGCGGCGACACCGTGTTCGGTCCGAACTACGGCTCGGCGAAGGTCTACACGCTCGTCACGCCCGGCTATCTCGAACGCTGCCCGAACGTCGGCCGGCTGCTGACCAACCTGAAATTCACGACCGACGAGGAAAACCAGCTGATGGTGCCGATCATGAATCACGCCGATCCGGTCGCGGTCGCGAAGGAATGGGCGAAGAAGAACCCGGGCGTGCTGTCGAAGTGGCTCGACGGCGTCACGACCATCGACGGGAAAAACGCCAGGGACGCGATCGAGAAGCTCATCGGCGCGTAAATACGCCATACAGGGAAAGGCCCATGCACAAGAATCTCGCGCTGTTCGACCTCGATCACACGCTGCTGCCGCTCGACAGCGACCAGGCCTGGAGCCGCTTCATCACGCGGGTCGGCTGGCAGGAGGACGACGCGCACACGGCGCTGATCGACGAGCACTACGGCCACTATGCGGCCGGCACGCTCGACATGGATGCGTATCTCGCCGTGACGCTCGCGCCGCTCACGCGCTACTCGCGCGCGCAGCTCGAACGGTGGCATGCGCAGTTCATGGACGAGGTGATCCGGCCGGCGATTACACCGGAGGCACGCGCGCTGGTCGACCGGCATCGCGAGAACGGCGATCTCTGCTGCATCGTGACGGCGACCAACGTCTTCGTCACACGGCCGATCGCGGCCGAGTTCGGGATCGAGCACCTGCTCGGCATCGAGCTCGATACCGACGACGGCACGCCGGCCGGGCGGTTCACCGGGCGCAGCATCGGCGTGCCGAGTTTCCGGGAAGGCAAGATCGTGCGCACGGCGGCATGGCTGAAATCGCTCGGCTACCTGCCGTCCGATTTCGAACGGACCTACTTCTACAGCGATTCGATCAACGACGTGCCGCTGCTCGACTACGTCACGCATCCGGTCGCGACCAATCCCGACTCGAAGCTTTCTCAGGTCGCCGGCAAACGCGGCTGGCCTGTCATGAAGTTGTTCTGATTCGGGCGATATTCTCTGCTGTCCATTTTCATGTCTGGAGGGGAAATGAAATACGGAGCACGCAGCAACCATCCCGATCAATCAGGAATCCGATTCGAATCGGATCGAAATCAAGTCGTCCCGCCTCGCCCCGCGGAAAGCCGTATTCCGCACTGGCGCGGCGTTTTCATGATCGCGCTGCTGTGCGCGCTGGCCGCCTGCGGCGACGGCGACCCGGGCGCGGCGGGCACTGTCGCCGCCGCGCGCGCGTCGGCACCGGGTTCGGCGTCCGCGCCGGTCCTGCACTGCGCAAGCGCGTGCCATTGACCGGCCCCGGCCCTACCCGCCATCCAGGACAAGGAGCGATCATGCAAAACAAACCCACGACACGACGTCAGTTCCTCGCCGATGCGCTGAAGCTCGCCGGCGCCACCGCGGTGACGGGCATGCTGCCCGAAAGCATCCTGCGCGCACAATCGATTCCGGCCGCCACCGTCACCGGCACGATCCAGGACGTCAAGCACGTCGTCATCCTGATGCAGGAAAACCGGTCGTTCGACCACTATCTCGGCACGCTGCGCGGCGCGCGCGGCTTCGGCGATCCGCGGCCCGTCGTGATTTCCAGCGGCTACCCGGTCTGGCGCCAGCCATCGACGCTGTCCTACGTGTTCCCGTTCAACCCGTCGCCGCCCGTTTCCGGCGTCGCGAACGGCGACACGTACTACGGCGACCTCGATCACAGCTGGAGCGGCACGCACAGCGCATGGAACAACGGCCGCTACGACAACTGGGTCGCCGCGAAGACCAGCGGCACGATGTACTACTTCACGCAGAACGACATCCCGTTCTACTACGCGCTGGCCAGCGCGTTCACCGTGTGCGACGCGTACCACTGCTCGATGCTCGGCCCGACCGACCCGAACCGCCTGTATCTGTGGACCGGCTGCTGCGGCAACGTCGCCGGTTATTCGCCGTACACGACGAACACGATGACCGGCACCGGCTGGACCACGATGCCGGAACGCCTGAACACGGCCGGCGTCACGTGGAAGTTCTACCAGGACAAGGGCAACGGCCTCGATGCCGGCCACGGCTACGGCGAATACAACGGGTCGAGCAAGGATCTCTGGTGGAACGGCAACTACGGCGACAACGTCATCCTGAACTTCAAGCAGTACCAGAACCTCGGCGCGAATGATCCGCTCGCGCCGGCGCTCGACGGCACGCAGATCGACCCGACCGGCGGCGGCACGGAGTACGACACCCGTCTGTTCAGTCAACTGCGGGCCGACGTCGCGAACGGCACGCTGCCGCAGGTATCGTGGATCGCCGCGCCCTATGCGTATTGCGAACACCCGTCGTGGGCCGCGAGCGGCGGCGAATGGTATGTCAGCAACGTGCTCAACGCGCTGACGTCGAATCCGGCGGTGTGGGCCAGCACCGTGCTGCTCGTGATGTACGACGAGAACGACGGCCTGTTCGACCACGTGCCGCCGGCCGTCCCGTCGAGCGCCGCCGCCGGCACCGGCCGGTCGACGGTCTCGACGGCCGCGGAATTCGTCGCCGGCAGCGGCGCCGCATCGGACGGCGCCGCGAGCGGCGATGTCCCGATCGGGCTGGGCCCGCGCGTGCCGATGTTCGTGATCTCGCCGTGGTCGAAAGGCGGCAAGGTCAACTCGCAGGTCTTCGATCACACGTCGGTGATCCGTTTTCTGGAAGCGCGCTTCGGGCTGCAGGAGACCAACATCACGCCGTGGCGCCGCACGGTGTGCGGCGATCTCACGTCGGCGTTCGACTTCGCGAATCCCGACCAGACGATTCCGGCGATTCCGGCGGCGGCCAGCAACATGGACCCGAACGGCTCGACGGTGCTGATTCCGCCGGCCACCACCACGGCGGTTCCGGCGCAAACGGCCGGCCGCAACACCGCGTGCCGGCTGCCGTACGAGTTCTTCGTCCAGGGCCGCGTCAACCGCTCCGGCAAGACGCTCGCGCTGACGATGACCAACACGGGTGCGGCCGGCGTGCACCTGCAGGCATGGGTCGACGGCACGAGCACGACGCCGCGGCAGTACACGATCGACGCCGGCACCGGCGCGTGCCTCACGGATTCGCTCGCGCTGAATTCGGCGGGCGGCTACGACTATTCGATCTACGGCCCGAACGGGTTCCTGCAGACGTTCCGCGGCACCATCGGCGCAGCGGGGAACGCGGGATCGACCGGCGAAGTGTCGCTCTGCTACGACGTGCAGAACGGCAACGTGCAGATCACGCTCGACAATTCGGCCGGTTCGAGCACGACGACGTTCCAGCTCGTCGACAATGCGTACGGGATGAACCGCGCGCAGTCGGTCAGCGTACCGGCCGGTGCGACGCAGGCCGTCACGTGGTACGGCGACGCCGGCTGGTACGACGCGAGCATCCGCGACGCGAACGATCCGAACTTCCTGCGCCGTATCGCCGGCTGCGTGCAGACGCAATCCGGCACGTTGCTGACGGATTCGGCGATCGGCAATACGAACGGGAAATTCGTCGCGGCGCTGGCGTCGCAGGGGTCGTCGTACGCCACGCTGCGGTTCGACTACGTCGTGCCGCCGTGGCGCCACAGCCCGAAGAACTGGGTCGGCATCTATCCGCGCGGCGCGCAACCGACCCGGGGCGGCTACAAGTCGTGGGCGTACCTGCCCAAGAGCATCGGCTCGCTGCTGTTCTCGTCGACCGCGAACAGCACGCTTGCATCGGGCCAGTACGATGCGTGGCTGCTGTTCGACGACGGCTATACGCCGCTGGCAGGCCCCATCGCGATCAGCATCTGAGGTCGCGGCCGTTTCGTCGTCGCTTCAACGTTCCGGCCGGCGCGCGTGCATGACGCGCGCCGCGGCAAAAACCGGTGACGCAGGCCGATCCGCGTTGCGCCGGCGATGCAGGTCAGCCTCTCTTCCGGCATTCGTGGAGCAGTGGACGACGCGATGCTTGACGGCGCCAAGACCGTCAAACTGTTTGACAGAACATGTCGAGTTGTTCAAAACGGTAAACAATCATTCGGTTTCCTGTCGTCTTTCATCCGCTGACGATCGACTGCCGTCGCGAATGGGAGACACGACGCGCGGCGGTCGTCATCGCACCGGCAGCAACGCCGTGACGACGCCGAAATCCAGCATAATCAGGCGGGCACACAGCCGTGTCTGTACCGGTTTCGCATGCAGCGAATGGTGCAGATGCAGAAAACGAAGAACGGGAACGGGCGCGATTCGATGCACATCGGTGCGCCGGCGATCGCGCCACCAACGAGACCACACCCTCCGCCGAAGACAGGACACCGACATATGGACCGAGCCGAGCACATCAGCATCGAACCGGCGATCTCGCTTGCCGCCGACGAGCTGGACCAATGCGACTTCTCGTTCGACATCGCATGGGAGCTGAATGCGCCGTATCAGGATTTGCTCGACCTGCGCGCGTTGCCCGCGCGCCGCAAAAACTACGGGTTCGATCCGGCCGGCTGGGCCGATGAAGCGTCGGGCAAGACAGCGCTCTTTCGCGCGACCGCCGGCGGGCGGTTCGCCGGGTTCGTCGCGGTCGCCGAGCGCTGGAACGGCATGGCCGAAATCGCCGAGCTGGCCGTCGACCGCGAGCATCGGCGCCTCGGTATCGGGCAATTCCTGCTGGCGGCCGCGGAAGCCTGGGCGCGCCATCACGGGTTCGGCTTCATGCGGCTGGAAACGCAGGCGAACAACGTCGCGGCCTGCTCCACTTATGCGCGCGCGGGCTTTACGCTCGGCGGCCACGACCGCTTCCTGTATGCAGGCGGCGAGAACGCCGGGGAAGTCGCGCTGTTCTGGTACAAGGACCTGCGCGACGGGCAGACCGCTCGGAGCCGCACGGTCGATCCCGCATCGGTGCGGCCGGTGCGCTGACGCCCCGCCGCCCGTCACGTCATGGCCGAATTACTTCCGAGTCGCCACGATGAACAGGCGCGGGAACGGCAGCAGCACGGTGCCGTCGTCGAGTACCGGATAACCGTCCGGCCCGGCGATCGCGTCGCGATAACGCGCGAGGAACGCGCGCTGCTCGGCATCGTCGAGCGCGGCAAGGAACGGCCGCAGCGCACTGCCCTTGAACCATTCGACGACCGCGTCCGCACCGCCGCGCAGCGGGTGATAGTAGGTCGTGCGCCACACGTCCACGCGCGAACACAGCGGCGACAGCAGCGCATGGTAGTAGCGCGCATCGAACCGCTCGGTACGCGCCGCCCCTTTCAGCTTGTCGGCCCACGGCCCGGCCGCGGCGACCTCGCGCATCAGCCGGTGCGCGGGCTCGTCGAGGTTGTCCGGCATCTGCACCGCGAGATGGCCGCCCGGCGCGAGCCGGCCGACGAGCATCGGGAACAGCGTGTCGTGCGCGGGCACCCACTGCAGCACCGCGTTCGACAGGATCAGGTCATAGCCGCCCGGATCGTCCCACGTGGCGACATCGGCAAGATCGAACCGCAACGCCGGCAGCCGCTTGCGCGCGGCCGCGATCATGTCCGCCGATGCGTCGATCCCGTGGATCGTCGCGTCCGGCGCGCGTGCCATCAGCGCCTCGGTCGAATTGCCGGGCCCGCAGCCGATGTCGATCGCGGTACGGATCGGCGTCTTCGGCACGGCGGCCAGCAGGTCGCGCACCGGCCGCGTGCGTTCGTCCTCGAACCGCACGTACTGGTTCGCGTATTGATCGAGTGGGGTCGTCACGATGATTCTCCTTGTGGGCGGAGGCGGCATGCGCGCCGGGATCCGGGCAGCCGCCGATCCAGCGCATTCTGCGACCGTATCCGACCTTCAGTAAAATGAATTTAATATCGTTATTGATTCAAAATTCTGATGAAGATCGATACGCTCGGTGTCCAGGCCTTCGTCGCGATCGCCGACGGCGGCAGCTTCCGGCAGGCGGCCGACACGCTGCACGTCACGCAAACGGCGATCACGCAGCGGCTGCGCAAGCTCGAATCCTATCTCGGCGTCGCGCTGGTCGAGCGCACGACGCGCCGCACCACGCTGACCGAGATCGGCCGGCGCTTTCTGCCGCAAGCGCGCCGGCTGCTGAACGAGTTGTCCGACGCGCTGACCGAAATCCGCGAGACGGGCCTGAGCCAGCGCGGCGACGTCACGATCGCGTGCGTGCCGACGGTCGGCGTGCAATACCTGCCGCGCATCCTGCGCGCGTTCTCCGGGCATCGCCCGCACGATCGCGTGAAGATCCTCGACCATGCGTCGGCGTCGGTGCTGCAGGCCGTGCTGCGGCGCGAAGCCGAATTCGGCATCAGCATCGCCGGCGACCAGCATCCCGAACTTGTCAGCGTGCCGCTCACGCACGATCCCTACGTGCTCGTGTGCCGCGACGATCATCCGCTCGCGAGGCGCCGGCGCATCCGCTGGGCGGCGCTGCAGCCGCATCCGCTGATCTTCGCCGGCGAGGTGAGCGGCAATCGCGGGCTGCTCGAAGGCGCGCTGAAGACGAGCGGCGTGTCGCTGCATTCGTTCTACGAAGTGCAGCGCAGTTCGACGGCGCTCGGGCTCGTCGCGGAAGGGCTCGGTGCGGCCGTCGTGCCGAAACTCGCAATCCAGAAGAACGCGTATCCGATGATCCGCACGATCGAGCTCGTCGAGCCGTCGGTGTCGCGCACGCTCGTGCTCGTCACGCGCAAGAGCGCGCAACTGTCACCGGCCGCGCGTGCGCTCTACGACATGATCGTCGAGCGGGCCGCGCCGGGGCGGTAACGCGCGCCATGCGGGCGTTGCCTGTGCCGGCCGGTCGTCCGCGATGTCGGCAGGCGTCAGGAAGTAGCCCGCACCGCCACGCAGCGCTCAAAGCACCTTGACCATGAACACGCGCGCCGCGCCTTCGGGCTCGCAAGGCACTTCGCCGAACGTCTCGTAGCCCTGCTTCCGGTAGAAGTCCGGTGCCTGGAACGAGATCGTGTACAGCACCGCACGCGCGCAGCCGCGCCGCTTCGCCTCCGCTTCGGCCTCGCGCAGCAGCCGGCTGCCGAATCCGCCGCCGCGCAGCGATTCGGGCAGGTAGAACAGGTCGATGAAAAAGAGGCCGAGCGACGTGCGGCCCGTCAGGCCGCCCAATATCTCGCCGGTCGCGGGATCGGTCACGTAGACGTCGAGCGCGGCCGAGTCGGCGCGCCCCGTCATCGCATGGTTGAATTCGCCGAGCTTGCGGCTGATGAAATGGCGGGCGGCCGGCTGTTCGGTATCGGTCAGTTGCAGGGTGACGTCGGCAGGGGTAGTCATCGGGCGAACGCGTGCGTGAATGAAGCCGCCGGGTGCGCGGTACCCGCGGCGGGCGTCGCATGACTATAGCGCGCCGCCACACGCTCACGCCACCGAGAACGCCGCCTTTCGGGCGGCCGTGCGGTGCCGCTCGCGCGTCCGCTGCACCCTCGGCGGCCGGCGCACGTCGGGCGCATGCGGCACCGCTGCCACCGCGCCGCGCAAACGTCAGAACGGCTTGGTCGGCAGGTACTTGCCGTCGAGCGTGATCACCGCACGCGAACCGCCTTCGGGATCGTCGACCTTCTTCACGTCGAGCCGGAAGTTGATCGCGCTGATGATGCCGTCGCCGAACTTCTCGTGGACGAGCGCCTTCAGCGTCGTGCCGTACACCTGCAGCATTTCGTAGAAACGGTAGATCGTCGGGTCGGTCGGCACGCGATCGTCGATGCTGCCGCGCAGCGGGATCGTCTGCAGCAGCAGTACCGCATCGTCGTCGAGGCCGAGCTTGTCGGCGACCACGCGCGCCGCATCGGCCGGCAGCGCATGCTGGCCGAGCAGCGCGGCGGTGACGAACGCTTCGCTCAGGCCCGTGCCTTCGGTGAGCTCGGCGAACGACAGGTTCTTGCGCGCTTTCGCGAGCACGACGGTTTCCGCAAGCGCGTGGCGGGCAGTCTGGCTGTGCTGGGACTGGATCATGGCAATTCCTCGTGGTGGGGTGGGAGCAATCCGGATTCAGGCCGCGGCGGCAAGCGTCGCGGGAGTCGCGCGGACACCGGGGTGGTCCGCGAGGGGCACGAACCGGCCGGCCGCGCCGTCGTAGGCGTCGATACAGCCCGATTCGATGTCGTAGACCCAGCCGTGCAGCGCGAGACGTCCTTCTTCGAGCGCGAGCCGCACGGCGGGGTGCGTCTTCAGGTTGGCGAGTTGCGCGACGACGTTCTCGCGCACCATCGAGTCGATCAGCTCGCGTTCGCTGCGGTGCGGGCGCGCCTCGTTCACGACGCGCGCCGAATCGGCATAGCGCAGCCAGTGGCCGACGGCCGGCATGTGGTCCAGGCACTGACAGGTCGCGATCGCGGTCATCGCGCCGCAATCCGAATGACCGCAGATCACGACGTCGGTCACGCGCAGCGCGGCGACCGCATATTCGACCGACGCCGACACGCCGCCCGGCTCGGGGCCGTACGACGGCACGATGTTGCCGGCGTTGCGGATCACGAACAGGTCGCCCGGTTCGCGCTGCGTGACGAGCTCCGGCACGAGCCGGCTGTCCGAGCACGAGATGAACAGCGCACGCGGGTGCTGGCTGCGCGCGAGATCGCGGAACAGCGCGGCGCGTTCCGGATACGCGTCGCGCTGGAACTTCAGGAAGCCTTCGATGATGTCCTTCATCGCGTGTTCTCCGGTGCAGGTGGAATCGGTGAAGGGCAGGTTACGCCGCGCTTCCAATAACGTAAAAGACTGATTTATGATCAATCGGATAAGTACGCCTTATAGGAATCGCCATGCTGCTGCGCCATATCAACTACTTCCTGGCCGTCGCCGAGCACCGCAGCTTCACGCGCGCGGCCGCCGCGCTGCACGTGTCGCAGCCCGCGCTGTCGCAGCAGATCCGCCAGCTCGAGGAGACGCTCGGCGCGCAACTGTTCGACCGCACCGGGCGCGTCACGCGGCTGACCGATGCCGGCGACGTGTATTTCCGCTACGCACGGCAGGCGCTGCACGATCTCGCTGAAGGCCGGCGCGCGATTCACGACGTGCAGGATCTCAGCCGCGGTTCGCTGCGGATCGCGGTCACGCCGACCTTCACGAGCTATCTCGTCGGGCCGCTCGTCGAGGCGTTCCACGGCCGCTATCCGGACGTGACGCTGTCGGTGCGCGAGCTGTCGCAGGAGCGTATCGAGACGCTGCTCGTCGACGACGAGCTCGACGTCGGCATCGCATTCGAGGACGTGCAGTCGGCGGATATCGCAGTAGAGGCACTGCTGGTCGAAACGCTCGCGCTCGTCGTGAGCCGTCGGCATGCACTCGCGGGAAAACGCAAGGCCGGCCAGCGCGCGCTGCACGACGCGTCGCTCGTGTTGCTCACCGCGGAGTTCGCGACACGCGTGCAGATCGACCGCTATTTCCGCGAGCACGATGTGCAGCCGCGCGTGCTGATGGAGGCGAATTCGCTGGGTGCGGTGATCGAGATCGTGCGCCGCACGAACCTCGCGACGCTGCTGCCCGCGACGATCGCGACGGGGCATGACGATCTCGTCGCCGTCGCGCTCGATCCGGCCGTCCTGCGGCGCACGGCCGTGCTGCTGCAGCGCAAGGGCGCGTACCGGAGCGCGGCCGCGCGTGCGTTCGTCGAGCTGGCGCTCGCGCTGGGGGCGGGGAAAGGGAAAAAAGAAGGCGAACCACGTCCGGCACGCCCAGGGACGGCCGGATCATGAACGCCGGCGCTACGCCGGATCGGCGCGAACGATCGCGTCAGTTGTACCCGAGAATCGCCACCGCCGCGACCTCCGGCCGATCGAGCGTATTCCCGACGAGCGACGTCATCGGTTCCTGCAGCACGGCCTGATACGACGTCACGCGCGCCGCTTCCGGCACACCGGCATCGTCCGATGCCGGCTCGTCGGACGCTGCATCGAAACCGCTGTAAAACCCCGCTTGATTCTGCGAAAAAGTCATCTCCACTCCTTTCCTTGATTGTGTTCTTGATCGGCTAACCGACGCGCTTCAACGCCGTCACCTGCACGGGCGCACCGTCATGCGCGGCTTCCGACCGCGCAAGCTGCGCGCGTGTGCGCCGCGTGATGTGGATCACCGCGAACACGACCGGTGCGATCAGCAGGCCTTCCGCCAGCTCCGGATCGACCGGCAGGTTCATCACGTGCAGCGCCTTGAACGCCGCCGTCGCGAGCGACAGCACGTAGTACGAAATAGCCGCCACCGACAGACCTTCGACCGCATGCTGCAGATGCAGCTGGTTGAGCGCGGTGCGCTCCATCCCGGCCAGCAGGCGCGTCACGTCCTTTTCCTGCGCGAGGTTCACGCGCGTGCGCAGCAGGTCGACCGCGCGGGCGATCCGCGCGGCGATCTGCTCGTGGCGCGCCCATACGCTGCGGCACGTTTCCATCGCCGGCGCGAAGCGCCGCTCCATGAATTCGGCGATCGTCGGCATCCCTTCGATCCGCTCTTCGCGCAGTTCCTGAATGCGCGCCAGCACGAGCTTTTCGTACGCGCGCGACGCACTGAAGCGTGCGCCGGCCCCCGCCAGCGACTCGACCCGCACCGCGAGATGCGTGAGCTTGACGAGCAGCGCCGTGTCGTCGCCGTCGGCGCCGCTCGCGTCCATCCGCTGCATCAACGCATGCAGCGCCGCGTGGATCTCGTCGAGCTCGCGGCTCATCCGGCGCGCGACAGGCAACGCGAGCAAGGCCATCATCCGGTACGTTTCGATTTCATACAGGCGCTGCAGCAGGCGGCCGCCCTGCTCCTCGCGGAAATCCTCGTCGATGACGAGAAAACGCATGAAACCGTCGTCGCGCACGTGCCAGTCGCAGAACACCTTGCCGCCGCCGAGCACGTTGCTGCCGACGAGCGCGGGCCCGTCGATCCAGCGCCGCAGGTCGCCGCACACGCGTCGCGCGGCGTCGCCCGACAGCAGTTCCATCCTCACCGCGACGAAACGGATGCCGGCCAGCCGCGCGAACCACGCGGCCGGAATGCCTTCGATCGCGAGATCGTCAAAGTAGCCGGTGTCGCGACGCGGCGCGACGAACGTGAAAGTCGAGAATTCGGTGTGACGCTCCCACTTCAGGTGCCAGCCGCACGGCGACTGCACCGCGTGGTGCGTCGCGCCTTCGTGCGGCGCGGCAATGCCGGTGTCGCGGCACAGCGCGTGCAGCAGCGTTTCGTGGATATCGGGCTGGCCGTCCGCGTAGATCGCGTAGTGCGTGAGCGACACGGCTTCGGCGAGCCGCAGAAACGGCCTGGCATGCAATTCGGCGGCCAGCGCGGCGCGCAACGGATGGTCGATCATCGATACCCCACGCTTCCTCGTTCAGTGCTGCACACCGGGTCGACCGGCCTGAATGCCGCGCCACCCGTGGGCAGGACGCCAGCGTGATCGCACTATGGCAGACACACATCAACAATAAAAACGCATAATGTTGATCGTTACGTTCAGTTTTCCTGATACCGATGAAGATGCTCGATCACGACGTGCTGGCCACCGTCGTCGCCGTCGCGGAGACCGGCAACATGACCCGCGCGGCCGAGGCCGTGAACCGCTCGCAGTCTGCCGTGAGCATGCAGATCAAGAGCCTGGAGGACGCGATCGGCCGGCCGCTGTTCGTGCGCAAGCCGCGCAGCATCGTGCTGACGCGCGAGGGCGAGGTGCTGCTGGGATTCGCCAGACGAATGCTGGCGCTGCGCGACGAGGCGTGGGCGGCCGTGGTGCGGCCGGAAGTGACCGGCAAGGTCGTGATCGGCGTGCCGGACGACTACGCGTCGTCGCTGCTGCCGTCGGTCCTGAAGAAATTTTCGGCGACCTATCCGAAGGTCGAGATCCAGGTGATGGGGTTGCCGAGCAGTGCGCTCGCGCCGCTGATCAAGGAAGGCACCGTGGATCTCGTGTGCGGCACGCGCATCAAGGGGCTGACCGGCGACTTCATCCGCCACGAGCCGATGGCGTGGGCCGCGATGACGAACGGGCCGCGCGTATGGGAAGAACGGCCGTTGCCGATCGCGGTGTTCATGCCGGGCAGCGTCGCGCGCGAGAACGCGATCCGCAGCCTCGAACGCGCGAAGGTGCCGTACCGCACGTCGTATGAAAGCCCGAGCCTGCTCGGGCTGCTCAGCATGGTCGAGGCCGGCCTCGCGGTCGCGCCGCTCGCGCGCTGCGCGATTCCCGCGCAACTGTCGATGCTCGGCCGCTCGCACGGCTTGCCGGACCTGCCGCCGCTCGAACTGATCCTCGCGCGCAGCACGAAATCGAAGCGGCCGCCGTGCGACTTTCTCGCGGAACAACTGATGGAAGACCTGCAGCGCCAGACCGGGCAGACCGGCGACGCGTGATCAGCGCGTCGCGCCGAACCCTGCCGCGCCCAGCGCCGCGTTGACATGCGCGGCGACCGCATCGACGAGCGCTTCGAGCGTGTCGCCGCACACGTACCGGTGTTCCGGCGCCACGTGCTCGGAGCGCCGCCCGCCCCACTGCGCGCCCGATGCGACCGACAGCGTCGCACCGAACCGGTGGCCGTGGCGGCGCCCGAAGATGCTCACGCGCCGCTCGGCCACATACGCCTGCTCAGGCAGATAAAGCCGGATCTCGACCGCCACCTGTGCGGGATCGTTGACGCGCGCGGCCGGGCTGACCGTCGCGCCGAATACCTTGCCGATCCGCCAGATCACGCAGGTCTCCCACGCCGCGAGCGGGCCGCCGATCGCGTCGACCCGTTCGGTGTCGACCGACCACTGATGCCGGGGCGGCAGGACGATCGCTTGATGCAGCAGCACTTCGGCCACGCGTACCGTCGTCAGCAGCTGACGCGCGAGTTGCTGCCCTGACGGCAGCGATGCCGTCCGCGCGCGGCGGCTTGCCGGCCGCGCGACACGCACTTCTTCCGGGATGTACATGGTCACTCCGTATTCAGGGGGTAGCGCCGCGCACGACGCGGCGCGCGAACCTCCGGCGCCGCCGGCCGATGGACAGCCATGGCGACCGGCGATCCGGCGGCGGAGCAAACGAACCGTCTGTGTACGAGCAACAACCGTTCCCCGCGTCATCGGGCCCGCGGCCCGACATGCAACCGGCGCGCGACGGGCCCGATCACCGCATCGGCCTGCTGCGCGATCAGCATGTGCAGCGTGAAGTCCAGGTCTTCCGGCGCGATCTCGAAATGAACGTGGATCACGTCGCGCACCGCGCGGGCGCGGACGACATACACGCCGAGCGGCGAATGCAGCAGCGCCGCGAGCCGCTCGCGCGCGTGCTCGCCGGAATCGGCCGTCAGCGTGACGGGCAACTGCAGGCGCGGGCGCGGCGGCGGCAACGGAATGACGCGGGTGCGGGTGCCGGCGCGCATTTGGCGGCCGGCGACATCGAAGGCGGGAAAGGGATGGATGAAGGTCATGGAGCGGACGGGAGCCGTCCCGGCTGTTCGACATGTCCCCCAGCTTAGAAGAGACGGCATAAACGTCGTGCAAAAAAATGCCGCGGCGACGCAAAAAACGGCATGCAGAGCGCAGCGCGCCGTACCGATTCGACCCCACGCCTCCCCTGCCGCGCGACCGCTGCGCTATGCAAACGCCTCGAGCGACGCGCGCCGTCGTTCGTCGACCATCGATTCGATCAGCGACACGAGATCGTCGGTCAGCGGATCGCAGATGCCGGGCGAGCGATGCAGTTCGAGATCGGCCGCCGGCAGCGGCGGGAATCCGTCCGCCTCGCCAAGCACGCGCCAGTTCTCGGGCAGCGTGCAGCGATCGATCATCGTCACGGCCGCGCCATGGTTCACCGCGATCTTGATGCCGGTCGGGCTCTGGCTCGTATAGACGACATGACACGGCCGCTCGGCGCTCGCCAGCGCCTGCAGCCCGCGCTGCCGGTAACAGCACGTCTCGGGAAACAGCGCGAGCGGCACCGACGCCCGCGGGCCGAGTGCAAAATCCCGATGCGCGGCCCACACGACGTCGTGACGGCCGAGCAGCCGCCCGCCCGCATTCGGCCCATGCCGCACGACGAGCGCGACGTCGAGTTCTCCGGCCTGCAGCCGGTCGAGCAACTCGAGCGACGTGCGGCAATGCACGTGCAGGCGCGCCCCCGGCCGCATCGCATAGAACGACTTCAGCAGGTCGGGCAGCCACAGCTCCGCGTAGTCCTCCGGCAGTCCGAAGCGCACGATGCCTCGGTCGCTGCTCGCCTGCTTCAGCGCGAGGATCGCATCGTTCTGCACCTGGATGATCCGCCGTGCGTGGATCAGGAAGTTCTCGCCGTCGCGCGACAGTTCGAGTCGCCGGCTGTTGCGCATGAACAGATGCGTGTCGAGCCGCTCCTCGAGCGTGCGGATACGCAGGCTGATCGTCGACTGCGTGCGATGCAGTTGCCGCGCCGCCGCGGTGAAGCCGCCGCTTTCGACGACCGCGACGAATGCGCGGATCAGCTCCGGATCGAGGGAACTGAGCTTCGACCAATCGGGCTTCTGAATGGCAGCCATCGAAATTACTCGCTTTCGAAAATGGAAGGGACGACGAAAGATAGGGCTTGGAGTACGCCGATTGTTGTCCAGACGCGTCCGGCCCTCCAACCCCCGCCCGGGTATGACAAACCCGGAGCCGGTACGCGAACGCCCACCCGCCAACCCCATCGCGCCTGCCGTCACGATGGCGGCCGCGGGCCGCCCGGCGGGCGTTTGCGCACCGGGCCCAGGGCATTCCCGGAGACGACGAAAACTCATACCTCGATCAGAAAACATCGATTCACCGGCCGCGTCGCGGCCCACCACAATCGCCTCACACCAACTTCATCGACGAGACATCGCAATGACCGCATCCCAATCCAGGCCGCTCTACATCGGCGAAGGCTTCGAAGGCCCCGGCGTCAACCTCGCGCACATCAACGTGCTGGTCGGCCCGCGCAACGGCCCGGCCGGGCAGGCGTTCGCGACCGCGCTCGCGACGCCGTCGGCCGGGCACGCGCCGTTCGTCGTGATCGCTCAGCCGGGCGTGCCGACCAAGCCGCTCACGCTGTACGTGAACAAGGCGCAGATCGCCAACGACTTCCACGGCAATGCCACGTGGGGCGCGTCGCAGGCGGGCATCGCGAAGGCCGTCGCCGAAGCGCTCGAGAACGGCACGCTGCCGCCGGAAGCGGAGAACGACTGGGTCGTCGTGTCGGCGAACTGGGTCAACCCGCGGGCCGACGACCTCGACGCGGTGTTCGAGAACAATTACCGCGCGTGCCGCAACGCGATCGTCGCCGCGATGGAAGGGCTGCCGCATCGCGATGCCGTGTTCGCCGCCGCGCGCGACGTGTCGAACCCGTTCTACACGCCGAAAAAGAACTGACGGACCCAGACAACATGCGGCCGGCGAGGCCGCTCCAGGAGGAAGCATGGAATACGTCCGCCTCGGCCAGTCCGGCCTGAAGGTGTCCCGCCTGTGTCTCGGCACGATGAACATGGGCACGCCCGAGTGGAAGCCGTGGATCTTCGACGAGGCGCAGAGCGAGCCGATCGTGCGCCGCGCGCTCGACGCCGGCGTCAACTTCGTCGATCTCGCGGACTTTTACTCGACGGGGGTCGGCGAGGAAGTCGTCGGCCGCATCCTGAAGCGCAACGCGCGCCGTGAAGAGCTCGTCGTGACGACCAAGGTCGGCTACGACATGGGCAGCTATCCGAACGCGGGCGGCCATTCGCGCAAGCACGTGCTCGACGGTATCGACGGCTCGCTCAAGCGCCTCGGGATGGATTACGTCGACATCTTCATGCTGCATTTCTTCGACGTGAACACGCCCGTCGAGGAAACGATGAGCACGCTGCACGACATCGTGCGCGCGGGCAAGGCGCGCTACATCGGCGTATCGACGATGTACACGTGGCAGTTCGCGAAGATCATGCAGGCATGCGAACGAAACGGCTGGGACAAGCCGATCAACATGCAGCTGCAGCTCAACCTCGCGTATCGCGAGGAAGAGCGCGAGATGGTGCCGTACTGCATCGACCAGGGCGTCGGCGTGTCGGTGTTCAGCCCGCTCGCGCGCGGCCTGCTCACCTGCGAGCCGCAATCGACGCGCAACCAGACCGACTTCTTCACCGCGCAGATGTATGGCGATATGTCGTCGCTCGCGATCGCCGCGTCTGTCGCGAAGGTCGCGAAGCGGCGCGGCGTACTGCCCGCGCAGATCGCGCAGGCCTGGGTGCTGAGTCGCCCGGGCGTCGCGAGCATGCTGGTCGGTGCGGATTCCGTCGCGCAATTCGACACGGCACTCGGCGCGCTCGAAACGCAGCTCACCGAAGACGAGCTGCACGAACTGGAGCGCAACTACACGCCGTGCGACCTGATCAACGACTACACGGCCGGCAAGCGCATTGCGCGCGAAGCGCGCCCGGCGCAGGGCAGTTTCGCGGCAGACTGAAGCACTGAGGGAACGACACACGATGAACGAATTTCTGAGGACCGGCCACTACATCGGCGGCGAATGGCATGAACCGCACGGCGCGAGCGACGCAACCTATCCGGTGCTGAACCCGGCGACCGGCGAGACGATCGCGAAGGTCGCGAAAGGCGGCGCCGACGACACGCAGCGCGCGATCGATGCGGCTTCGCACGCGTTTCCCGCGTGGCGCGCACTGACCGCGAAGGAACGCGGAGCCCGCGTGAAGCGCTGGGGCGAGCTGATGCTCGAACACCGCGACGCACTCGCCGAATTGCTGACGCGCGAACAGGGCAAGCCGCTCGCGGAAGCACGCGGCGAAGTGGCCTATGCGGCGAGCTTTCTCGAATGGTTCGCGGAAGAAGCGAAGCGCATGTACGGCGACGTGATCCCGAGCCCGAAGCCGGATTCGCGGATCGTCGTCACGCGCGAACCCGTCGGCGTCGTCGCGGCGATCACGCCTTGGAATTTCCCGCTCGCGATGATCACGCGCAAGGCCGGCCCCGCGCTCGCCGCCGGCTGCACGATGGTGCTGAAGCCGTCCGAGGAAACGCCGCTGTCCGCGTTCGCGCTCGCGGTGCTCGCCGAACGCGCGGGCGTGCCGGCCGGCGTGTTCAACGTCGTGTCGGGCGATGCGGTCGCCATCGGCGAGACGCTGACGAGTTCGTCCGTCGTGCGCAAGCTGTCGTTCACCGGCTCGACGGGCGTCGGCAAGCTGCTCGCGAAGCAGTCGGCCGACACGCTGAAGAAGCTGTCGCTCGAACTCGGCGGCAACGCGCCGTTCATCGTGTTCGACGATGCCGATCTCGACGCGGCAGTCGTCGGCGCGATCGCGTCGAAGTTCCGCAATACGGGGCAAACCTGCGTATGCGTCAACCGCTTCCTCGTGCAGGACGGCGTGTACGACGCATTCACGCGCAAGCTGGCGGACGCCGTGCGCAAGCTGCGCGTCGGCAATGCGCTCGCCGGTGAAGTCGACCAGGGGCCGCTGATCAACGAAGCGGCGCTCGGCAAGGTCGAGCGGCACGTGGCCGATGCGACCGCGAAAGGCGCGCATGTGCTCGCCGGCGGCAAGCGTCACGCGCTCGGCGGCACGTTCTACGAGCCGACCGTACTGACCGGCATGACGCCGGACATGCTGATCGCCGAAGAAGAAACCTTCGGCCCCGTCGCGGGCTGCTTCCGCTTCGCGACCGAGGACGAAGCCGTCGCCGCGGCCAACGACACGCCGTTCGGGCTCTCCGCGTATTTCTACACGCGCGACCTCGGCCGCGCATGGCGTGTATCGGGCGCGCTGGAAAGCGGAATGGTCGGCGTCAACGACGGGATCATCTCGACCGAAGTCGCACCGTTCGGCGGCGTCAAGCAATCCGGGCTCGGCCGCGAAGGCTCGAAGTACGGCCTCGACGAATACGTGGAACTCAAGTACACGCTGATGGCCGGCCTCGGCCGCTGACCGCGCCCGGCGGTCGATCCGCGCCGCGCGCCGCCCGGCCGCGCGGCGTTTCGCACGACTCGCGCGGCGCGTCCGGCGCCCGCGCGCCTCACGCATGACAATTCCGGAGGCAGCTTGACCCAAGCCCACGTTCAATCCGGCACCGCACGCGCGCTGCCGCCATCACGCGGCGCCGATGCGCCGCGCCGCACCGTCGCGCTCGACGACGTACCGCTCAACCGTTTCCACGTGAAGATCGCCGGCCTGACGTTCGGCGCGCATTTTACCGAGGGCTACACACTCGGCACGATCGGCTACGCACTCGCCGCGCTCGGCAGGCAGATGCCGATCGACGCGTTCTGGATGGGAATGATCGGCTGTTCGGCGCTGATCGGCATCTTCTTCGGCAGCCTCGTGTTCGGCTGGCTGTCCGACCGCATGGGCCGGCAGAAGATCTTCCTGACGAGCTTCGTGATCATCACGGCGGCCGCGTTCGCGCAGTGCTTCGTCAGCTCGCCGCTCGAACTGTGCGCGTTGCGCGTGCTGATCGGCTTCGGGATGGGCGGCGACTTCACGGTCGGCCACGCGATCCTCGCCGAATTCTCGCCGCGCAAGCATCGGGGTGCGCTGCTCGGTTCGTTCAGCGTGATCTGGACGATCGGTTATGTGGCCGCGAACGTGCTTGGCCTCGCCTACAGCGACGTCACGCCGGACGCATGGCGCTGGCTGCTCGCGTCGGCCGCCTTGCCCGCGCTGATCGTGCTGGTGCTGCGCATCGGCACACCCGAATCGCCGCGCTGGCTGCTCGGCAAGGGCCGCGAGCGGGAAGCGCGTGCGATCGTCGCGAAGCACTTCGGGCCGCACGTGATGCTCGACGGCTCGGCCGAACCGCATGCGAATACGGGTTTTGCGCGACTGTTCCAGCGCGACCTGATCCGCCGGACCGTCTTCAACTGCGCGTTCTTCGTGTGCCTCGTGATTCCGTACTTCGCGATCTACACGTTCCTGCCGACGATCCTGACGACGATCGGCCTCGCCGAGGGCTTCGGCGCGGACCTGCTGCTGAACGGCTTCCTCGTGCTGGGCGCGCTGATCGGCATCTGGCTGACGATCCGGCTATCGCGGCGCGGCTTCCTGATCGGCTCGTTCGCGGTGACGTGCGCGTCGCTCGCCGCGCTCGCGATGCTGCCGTCGTCGGCGGCGCTGGCGATGATGGTCGCGTTCGCGGTGTTCACGCTGACGATGTCGGCGTTCAGCAACCTCGTCGGCGTGTTCCCGCCCGAGTGCTTCCCGACCGAAGTGCGCGCAAGCGGCGTCGGCCTCGCGATCGCGTGCAGCCGGCTCGGCTCGGCGATCGGCACGTTCCTGCTGCCGGTCGGCATCGCGACGCTCGGGTTTCACGCGACGATGTTCGCGCTGGCGGGCGTGCTGCTCGTCGGGATGATCGTGTCGATCGCTTGGGCACCCGAGACGAAGCATCTGACGCTGGAGGAGGCGTCGGGGCACTGACGGCGGAAAACGCACGGCCGCGACTCGGCCCGACGGTCCGTCCGCCGGGCTGCGCACGATCGCGTGTCGCCCCGCGTCGACGCGACGTCTTCAACGTGGCGCGCATCGATCCCGCGAAGTGCCAGTTGCCGATCTTCACGGATGCCCAGGCAGAAGCCCTGGCGCGCCGACAAACGCTGGCGCACTTCGGGCTGCCCCCGGATTCGTAACCGCCGCGACGAAACGAAACCGCGCGGCGCGAACGGGTAACGATCGCGCCGCCGCCCCGTTCCCGGTAACGATCGTTCACAGATACCGAAACCCCTGCACGGCAAGGCGGGGACGGACCGAGCCGACCGGCCTCCACGAACGGATCAGCCGCGCCTCGGTACCGACATCGTCACGCCTACCCCCGCTTCCCCGCCTGCTGTCGCAACCACGCGGCAAACGCAACCACATGCTCGAGCGCGACGCTCTCCGGCTCGACATCGAGCCAGTATCCGAACGGCCCGATCGGTTGCACCGGCGACAACTGAACGAGGCTGCCCTCGCCGATCTCCTCCTCGATCATGTTCAGGTCGACCACCGCGAGCCCCGCGCCCTTGCGCGCCGCGCGAATCGCCTGTTCGAGCGTGGAAAACTCGATACCGTCGCCGATCCGCGTGACCGGCATGCCCGCCTGCTCGCACCAGTCGGCCCATAGCGCGAGACGCTTGCCCTCGTGCAGCACATGCAGCGACGGCAGCCGGCCGAGCAGCACGTCGAGCGCGTCGCCGCGATAACGCGGGGCGCCGACGAGCGCATGCCGCTCCATCATCAGCAGTTCGGATTGCATTCCGGCGCGCGCCGTGCGCCCGAAGCGGATGTGGCAATGGCAATCGTCGGCCGGCTCGGTGCGGATCGACAGCTCGACGTCAGGCAATGCTTCCGCGAGCGCGCCGAGGCGCGGCGAAAACCACTGCGTTGCAAACGTCGGCGGCAGCGACACCGTCAGGCGCCGCTTCGCGCCCGGCCGCGCGGCGGCGACTTCACCGACGCCCCGCTCGATCGTGTCGAACGCCTGCCCGACGAACGGCAGCAACCGCCGGCCCGCGTCGGTCAGGCGCACGCCCTTGTGATCGCGCTCGAACAGCCGCGCGCCGAGCGCTTCCTCGAGCAGCCGGATCTGCCGGCTCACCGCGCCTTGCGTCACGCACAGCGAAACCGCCGCGCGATTGAAGCTCAGGTGACGCGCGGTCTCCTCGAAAAATCGCAGCGCGATCAACGATGGCAGGCGTCGCATGATGTGTGTCCCCTTCGTTCGTATCGTTTGTATCGTTTGTATCGTTCGCCGTATCGGCGGCCGTCATGCCGTGCAAACCCGGAGGTCCGGCATCCTTCATCGCTTCAGTCGTCGCCCCCGCGCGCTCGGTCTCCCGCCTACAATAAGCATCCCGCACCAAACACGACACCGCCCCGTGAGACGCAAGATGCCGGCGCTGAATGCGCTGAAAGCCTTCGAGATGGCCGGCCGCACCGGCAGCTTCACGCGTGCGGCCGAACTGCTCAACGTGACGCAGAGCGCGGTGAGCCGCCAGGTCCGCCAGCTCGAAGGCCAGCTCGGCGAAACGCTGCTCGAGCGCCGCCATCACCAGCTCGAACTGACGGCGGCCGGCCGTGTACTGCTGCGCGCGCTGCAGCAATCGTTCGACAAGATCGAGCTCACCGTGCGCAGCCTGCAGGAAAAGACCCACCTGAACCGCCTGCGCGCGAACGTGCCGCCGACCTTCGCCGCGCGCTGGCTGATGCCGCGCCTCGGCCGGCTTCGCGACGCGCATCCCGAATTCGAACTGAGCCTGACGACCCGCATCCACGACAGCCTCGGCGAATCGCGCGTGCTCGACTGCGCGATCCGGTTCGGCGACGGCGAGTGGGACGGCTTCGACAACGCGCTGCTGATGCAGGAGCAGCATATCGCCGTCTGCGCGCCCGCGCTGTACGCGCGGCTGCGACAGGACGGCGCGCCGATCGACCTGAACCGCTTCACGCTGCTGCACGTGCTCGCGACCGACGACCAGCGCTACCTGACGTGGCAGCACTGGCTGAAGGCCGCCGGCATCGCCGACGTCGACACGCGCGGCGGCTACGAATTCGACCTGCTCGACCATGCGATCCGCGCGGCGATCGACGGTCTCGGGATCACGATCGCCGACCGCCACATGGTCGCGCGCGAGCTCGCCGCCGGGCAACTGATGCAGGTGCTCAACGTGCATGTCGACGGCCACCAGTCGTACTGGTTCGTCACGCGGCCCGAGCAGACGAACCTGCCCCACATCGTCCAGTTCCGCGACTGGCTCCAGCAGGAAGTCTGGCTCGCGAAACGCCACCTCGAACCGTCGTCGCCGCTGCCGCAGGTGCCGCTGGGCTGACCTGCGCACCGCCTCCGCGCCAGCGTCGGCCGTCGGCCGTCGGCCGCGGGCGACACCATACCGCCTCCCGCGCGGGTCCGCACTCGGACCCGTCGGAAAATGCAACAGGGCCGCCTCCCGCGCCCGTCCCACCGCCGCCGCGACAGCCTTGCCGGACGGGCGAATCCGGTCGATTCACCGAGTAACGTGCGTTTTTCTCATGCTCGACGCGAAAATAAGTCGTTTGTCGTGCGCTAAACGCATGAACAGAATGGCTTCTATCCCGCGCCGCGCGTGTCGCCACCCGAAGCGACCCGCCTGCATTCATCGGAGGAGTCACTTCATGCGCACCGAACGCAACTACGTGAACGGCCGTTTCGTCGCCCCGCAAAGCGACGCGTTTTTCGTCGTCCACAATCCCGCCACCGAGGCGCCGTTCGCGCGCGTGCCGGCCGCCACGCCGGCCGACGTGCTCGTCGCGGTGGATGCCGCGGCCGCCGCGCAGAAGGCGTGGCGCAAGCTGCCGAGCACCGAGCGCGCGGCCTGCCTGCACCGCTTCGCCGACGCGCTGACCGCGCGCGCGCCCGACATCGGCGCGGCGCTTGCGCAGGAATCCGGCAAGAGCGTCGAGGACGCGTCGAACGAAGCCGTCTACGCGGGCCAGATCACGCGCTACCACGCCGAGTGGGCGCGCCGGATCGAAGGCGAGATCATCCCGAGCGACACGCCCGACGAGAACCTGTTCCTGCAGCGCGAGCCGATCGGCGTCGTCGCCTGCCTGATCCCGTTCAACTATCCGGTCTACACGCTGCTGCGCAAGGTCGCGCCCGCGCTGATCGCCGGCAACACCGTGGTGGTGCGACCGAGCAACCACACGCCGGTGTCCGCGTTCGAGATCGCGAAGGCCGCCGACGACGCGGGCTTCCCGCCGGGCGTCGTCAACGTCCTGACGATGGACCACGCGACGGCCGAAGCGCTGTGCACGCACCCGGCGGTCGGCATGATCACGCTGACCGGCAGCGTGAACGCGGGCCGCAAGGTACTCGACTACTGCAAGGCGAACATCGCGAAGCCGTCGCTGGAACTCGGCGGCAAGACGCCCGCGATCATCGCGCCCGACGCCGACCTCGAACGCGCGGCCACCGCGCTCGTCGCGTCGAAGACGACCCACTGCGGCCAGCTCTGCACGGCAATCGAGCGCGTGTATGTGCACGACAGCGTGCATGACCGCTTCGTCGCACTGCTGAAGGACAAGATGAGCGCGGTACGCAGCGGCGACCGCGCGGAAGATGCCACGCGGATGGGCCCGCTCGTCAGCGCCTCGGCGCGCACGCACATCCACGGGATGGTCGAACGCGCGATCGCGGCGGGCGCGACACGCGAAACCGGCGGTGCGATCCCCGAAGGCCGCGGCTTCTTCTACCCGGCGACGCTGCTGACGAACTGCCGGCAGGACATGGAGATCGTGCAGGAGGAAACCTTCGGCCCGATCATGCCCGTGCTGCGCTACCGGACGATCGACGAGGCCATCGGCTTCGCGAACGACCACCAGTTCGGGCTGTCGTCGGTGCTCTACACCGAGAGCTACCGCACCGCGATGACCGTCGCGAACGCGATCGAGGCGGGCGAGCTGTACGTGAACCGCACGCCGGCCGATCCGTACCAGGGCTTCCACGCCGGCTGGAAACGCTCGGGCCTCGGCGGCGACGACGGCAAGCACGGGATGCTCGAATTCACGCAGACGCGCCTCGTCGTCATGAAGTACTGACGCGACGACGACGTCGCACCGTTTCCGGTGCGCGGCGCCCCCGATCCGAATCAATACAAGACCAATCTGCAGACCGCCTGGAACAGGAAGTCTGATGGAGGAAGACATCATGCCGACCCAACCGTCGACGCCCGCCGCGTCGCTCGCGTTGCACGACGACGCACACGCGCCGCAGCACGCCCGTGCGCAACGCTACCTGCAACTGCTGCTGCTCGTGATCGCCGCGGGCGCGATCTACCCGATGCTGTATCTGCGGCAGGTGTACCAGCCGACGATGCTGCAGTTCTTCCGGATCGACGACGTGCAGCTGGGCTACCTGTACTCGTCGCTCGGCACGATCTTCCTCGTCAGCTACCTGCCGAGCGGTTGGCTCGCCGACCGCCTGTCGCCGCGCTGGCTGATCTGCTTCTCGCTGCTCGCGACGGGCGCGCTCGGGCTCGTCTACGCGACCGGCCCGTCGTTCGACACGCTCGTGCTGATCTTCGGCGGCTGGGGGCTGACCACCGGCCTCACGTTCTGGGCGGCCGTGATCAAGCGCGTGAACATGATCGCGGGCCCCGACGAACAGGGCCGCTTCTTCGGGCTGCTCGACGGCGGCCGCGGGCTCGTCGAGGCACTGCTCGCGACGATCGCGATCACGCTGTTCGCGTACGTCACGCAGGCACGCGGCGGCACCGACGCGTCCGGCTTCAAGCTCGTCGTGCACCTGTACGCGTTCTTCTGCATCGCGCTCGGCATCCTGCTTGTGCTGGCGAAGGATCCGGCACGCACGGACAACCGTGCGGCGGCGACGAAACGCGCGAAGGGAAACGTACTGAGCGACCTCGGGACGCTCGCGGCGATTCCCGAGCTGTGGCTCGTCGCGGCGATCGTGTTCTGCGGCTACCAGGTGTTCTGGGCAACCTACAGCTTCTCGGCATACCTGCACGAAGGCAACTTCGGGCTCAGCGCGACGGCGGCCGGCTTCATCACGACGCTCAAGCTGTGGATGCGCCCCGTCGGCGGCATCGGCGGCGGCTTCCTCGGCGACCGTGTGTCGAAAGTGTCCGTGCTGTTCTGGGCGCTGGTGCTGGCCGCGCTGTCGCTCGTCGGGCTGATCGCCGCGCCCGCGCACAGCCCGCAGGCGATGCTCGTCGTGCTCGTGCTGTTCATCGGCATCCTCACTTACGCGATCCGCGGCCTGTACTGGTCGCTGCTCGACGACTGCAAGGTGCCGACGCATTGCGCGGGCCTGGCGATCGGCCTGATCTCGGTGCTCGGCTACTCGCCCGACGTGTTCGTGCCGCTGATCAACGGCTACGTGACGCAGACCTGGCCCGGCGCGCACGGCTACCAGCTCTATTTCGGTTATATCGCGGCGATCGCGCTCTGCGGCGCGGGCGCCCCCGCGTTCCTCAAAATCCGCCTCAACCGCATCCAGGAGTCCGCATGAAGATCGTTTCGCTCGACACCCATATCGTCGCCGTGCCGCCGCCGCACGTCGGCGGGATGTACTGGATCTTCGTGAAGCTGAAGACCGACGACGGCATCGAAGGCGTCGGCGAGATCTATTCGGCGACGTTCCACCCGAAGGCGATGGGCCCGATCATCGACGACGTGTTCGACCGCTACCTGCTGAACCACGATCCGCACCACGTCGAGCGGCTGTTCCGCCAGACGTATTCGAGCGGCTTCACGCAACGCCCCGACCTGACGATGATGGGCGTCGTCAGCGGCCTCGAGATGGCGTGCTGGGACATCGTCGGCAAGGCGGCCGGCAAGCCCGTCTACGAACTGCTCGGCGGGAAGATCCACGAGCGGCTGCGCTCGTACACGTACCTGTATCCGAAGAACGCGAAGGGCGAATACGACTACGACGATCCCGATCTCGCGGCCGAATGCGCGGCCGAGAACGTCAAGCTCGGCTTCACCGCCGTCAAGTTCGATCCGGCCGGCCCGTACACGGCCTACTCGGGTCACCAGCTGTCGCTCGAAGTGCTCGACCGCTGCGAACTGTTCTGCCGGCGCGTGCGCGAAGCCGTCGGCAGCAAGGCCGATCTGCTGTTCGGCACGCACGGGCAGATGGTGCCGTCGTCGGCGATCCGGCTCGCGAAGCGGCTCGAGAAGTACGACCCGCTGTGGTTCGAGGAGCCCGTGCCGCCGGGGCAGGAAGAAGCGATCGCCGACGTCGCGCGGCATACGTCGATTCCGGTCGCGGCCGGCGAGCGGCTGACGACCAAGTACGAATTCCACAAGCTGCTGCAGGCCGGCGGCGCATCGATCCTGCAACCGAACGTCGCGCGCGTGGGCGGCCTGCTCGAGGCGAAGAAGATCGCGGCGCTCGCGGAAGTGCACTACGCCCAGATCGCGCCGCACCTGTACAACGGGCCGGTGGGGGCCGCCGCGAGCATCCAGCTCGCGACCTGCACGCCGAACTTCCTGATCCAGGAAAGCATCATGACGTGGGGCGGGTTCCATTCGGAGGTCGTGAAGACGCCGATCCGCTGGGAAGACGGCTACATCATCCCGTCGGACGAGCCGGGCCTCGGCATCGAGCTCGACATGGATGTCGTGCGCCATCACGCGCCGTACACGGGCGAGCGGCTGCACCTGCAGATGGGCGAAAAACCCGCCGACGTGAAGGATCTCGCGCCCGCGCAGGGCTGAGCGCACAGGACACGACATGAGCTACGACTACATCATCGTCGGCGCGGGCTCGGCCGGCTGCATCCTGGCGAACCGCCTCAGCGAATCGGGCCGCCACTCGGTGCTGCTGCTCGAGGCGGGCGAACGCGACGCCTCGTTCTGGTTCAAGGTGCCGGTCGGCTTCACGAAGACTTACTACAACCGCCGCTACAACTGGATGTACTACAGCGAACCCGAGCCGCAGCTCGCCGACCGCAAGCTGTACTGCCCGCGCGGCAAGGTGGTCGGCGGGTCGGGGTCGATCAATGCGATGGTCTACGTGCGCGGCCAACGCAGCGACTATGACGACTGGGCGAATGCCGGCAATCCCGGCTGGGCGTACGACGACGTGCTGCCGTACTTCCGCAAGCTCGAAACCCACGCGGCCGGCGCCACCGATCCGCGGCATCACGGCTCGACGGGGCCGATCCACATCACGTCGATGAAGGCCGACGTGCATCCGATCGTCCACGAGTTCCTGAAGGGCTGCGCTCAACTGAACCTGCCGCGCACCGACGATTTCAACGGCGCGCAGTTCGAAGGCGCCGGCATCTACGACCTGAACACGAAGAACGGCGAGCGCTGTTCGAGCAGCTTCGCGTACCTGCGGCCCGCACTGGGGCGCGCGAACCTCACGCTGCGCTCGGGCGTGATGGTGCGGCGCGTGACGTTCGACGGCACGCGCGCGACCGGCGTGGTCGTGGCCGGTGCAGGCGGCGACGAAACGCTCGTCGCGGCGCGCGAGGTGATCCTCGCGGCCGGTGCGGTCGATACGCCGAAGCTGCTGCAATTGTCGGGCGTCGGCGATCCGGCGCTGCTGGCGCGCCGGCGCGTGCCGCTCGTGCATGCGCTGCCGGCCGTCGGCCGCAACCTGCAGGACCATCTGTGCGTGAGCTTCTACTTCAAGGCGAACCGGCCGACGCTGAACGACGAGATGGGCACGCTGCTCGGCAAGATGAAGATCGGCTTGCGCTACCTGCTGACGAAGCGCGGCCCGCTCGCGATGAGCGTGAACCAGGCCGGCGGCTTCTTCCGCGGCTCGGCTGACGTGCGGGAGCCGAACCTGCAGCTGTACTTCAACCCGCTGTCGTACCGGATTCCGAAGAGCGACCGTGCGAGCATCAAGCCCGAGCCGTATTCGGGCTTCCTGATCGCGTTCAACCCGTGCCGGCCGACCAGCCGCGGTACGATCGAGATCGCGTCGAACCGCGCGGAAGATGCCGCGAAGATCCACATCAACGCGCTGACCACGCAGAAGGATCTCGACGAAGCCGTGCAGGGCAGCAAGGTGATCCGGGCGCTGATGCGCGCGCCGGCACTGAAGTCGATGACCGTCGAGGAAATCTCGCCGGGGCCGCAGGTCGACACCGACGAAGCGATGCTGCAGTATTTCCGCGAGCAATCGGGATCGATCTACCACCTGTGCGGCTCGTGCGCGATGGGGCCCGACGCGACGACGTCCGTCGTCGATGCGTCGCTGCGCGTGCACGGGCTGCAGGCGCTGCGGATCGTCGATGCGTCGGTCTTCCCGAACATCACGTCCGGCAACATCAATGCACCGACGATGATGGTCGCGGAGAAGGGCGCGGACCTGATTCTGGCGGAGGCTGCGCTGGCGGAGCGGGCCGGCATGCCGTCGACGCAACGGGAGACGGTCGCACAGTGAGTGACGCCACGCCGGCAGGGCCGGCGGCGGCCGCCGGCCCTCAGCCGTTCCCCGCGTCCACGACCTGCCGGCAAACCTTCACGATCAGGTCCCGCAGCCCGGCATGCACCGTGTCCCGGTCGAAGCGGGGATGCCACATGATCGAGATCGCCAGCCCCGGCGTCGCGACCGGCAACTCGAACGTCACGACGTCTCGCCGGGCCTGAGCGGTGTGCTTCTCCGGCACCTGCACGATCCAGTCCGAACGCCGGGCCAGCTCGATGCCCGATTTGAAGTTCGGCACCACAGCGATCACGTTCCGCTCGCGCCCCTGCTCGCCGAGCGCATCGTCGATCGGCCCGTGAAACCGCCCTTTGCGCGACACGCTGATGTGCGGCACGGACAGGTACGCGTCCAGCGTCATCCGGCGCCGCGCCAGCCGATGGCCTTTGCGCAGCACGCCGACCATGCGGTCGTCGAACAGCTTGCGGACCATGATTTCCGGCCCCGTCTCGCCGATCACGCCGATTTCGATATCGACTTCGCCGCTGCGCAGCCGCGCCACCGTCTTCTCGTGCTTGGGCAGGAACCGCAGCTTCGCATGCGACCATGCCGCGTACGCCTGCTCGATGATGGGCACCGCAAACGAATCGATGAATCCGTCGTTGGCGCTGATGTTGAACACGCGTTGCGCGTCGATCGACCGGTGCTGCGCACCGAGCAGCTGTTCCACATCCTGCAGGATGCGGTCGAGCGGCGCCTTCAGCCGGCGCGCCGTTTCGGTCGCCACCATGCCCTTGCCCGCGCGTACCAGCACCTTGTCGCCGATCGCGTCCTGAACGCGGGCAAGGGTCCGGCTCATCGCGGACGGACTCAAATCGAGGCTGCGCGCCGCGCGCGACACGCTTTCCTCGTCGATCAGCGCCTTCAGCGCCAGCAACAGGTTCAGGTCGATCCGGTTCAACGCCGCGCTCCTCGCAGATTTGCGTTGAATGCATCATATATCTGACAAACCTGCACTGTACACACGCGATCCCCGCTCCTACCATTTGTGCAACCGAACGGAGGAATGCATGGAAACAATGCAAGTACACGACGAGCCATTGCGCGAATTGCTGATCCGGGACTGGCAGGAGCATACGAAGCAGCCGATAGCGGTCGCGACCCGCCTGCGGGAACGGCTGGCGCGCCCGATGGGCGCGCAGGACCTCGTCGAGCTGGCGGCGCTCGTGACGCATGTATTCGGCGAGCATCTCGGCGACTGGGAAGCGGGAATGGACGCGCTCGAACGACTCGTGGACGCGCACGACGATGCACCGGCCGATGCGCGCCGGCGGATCGATCGCCAGCATGCGGTGCTCGAGAAATCGCGGGACTTGCATGCGCCGCTCGACCGGTTCGACGCCGACGATCGCCTCTACGTCACGGCACTCGCGCTCCCCGCGATCACGCTTCAACAATCCGCGGCCGAGGCGGAAGCGGCATTCGCCGAAGCGATGCACTTGCTCGCGTCCAGCGACTGCCGCGAGCACCGCCGGCTGTTCGGCATGGTCACGGCCAATCTCGTCTGCGACCTGCTGGAGCGTTCGGCCCTGTCGGCCACCAGACGGCGCCTGCTGATCCTGCTCGCGGAGAAAAGCCACGCGATCTGGCTGCAGGACGGCGACGACACGGACCGGGAGAAGGCCGCGTTCCGGCTGACGCAGTGTTACCAGAAATGCAGGATGCCTGACAACTACGGCAGCGGGCGCTATCCGCGGTATCTGTCGATCGAACCGTAACGGCAGGCGATACGCGAACCGGAATGAAACACGGCACGGCACGGCGCGGCGCGTTGCACCGCGCCGATCGACGCGGACGGCCCGCATCCCGTCGCGGCCTGCCGCCCTTCCGGCTCGCGTCACACGTGCCCGGCATCCCCCCAAGCACCGCCCGATGCCGGCACGGCGTCGAACACCCGCACGATGTGATCGATCATCGCGCTCATCCGCGCGGTATGCCGCAAATCCTTGTGCGTCACCATCCAGACTTCGTAAGGGCGCGCCGACGTACGCGCCGGCCACACGCGCACCAGCCCGTCTCGCTCCGCGATCGGCACCGGGAGTTCGGCGAGCCCGAGCCCGGCACGCGCCGCCGCGCGCAGCATGAGATTCGAATTCAGCCCCGACACGATCCGTCCGGCCCGAACCGGCTCGCCGACCATCGTGAGCGGGCGGCGCGCATTCAGGTGCGGCAGGAAGCACACGAGATCGTGGCCGTCGAAGCCGGTGCCGGACACCGGTTCGCCATGCCGGTCCAGATAGTCCGCCGACGCGTATAACCCCGTCGGCCACGCAGCAAGCCGGCGCACGAGCAGATCGGGGTTGTCGGGCTTGATCGTGCGGATGGCGATGTCCGCCTCGCGCTTGGCGAGATTCTCCACCTGCGTCGACGTGTTGAGCAGCACACGCACGTCCGGATGCTCGTCGTGCAGGTTGCGCATCGCGCGCATCACGAATTCGAGCCCGATCGTATCGGTCGTCGTCACGCGCACGTCACCCGCAAGGCGCCGGTCGACGCCCTGGGTCTGCCGCATCAGGTCAATCACCGACTGCTCCATCTTCTCCACGTTGCGCAGCGCAACCTCGCCCACCGCGGTCGGCACGTAACCGGCCGACGTGCGCAGGAACAGCGTCGCGCCGAGCGCGCGCTCGAGTGCCGCGAGCCGCCTGCCGACCGTCGCCTGGTCGAGCCCGACCACCCGCGCGGCGCCGCGCAGGCTGCGTTCCCGGTGGATGGCGAGAAAAATCCGCGCGTCGTCCCAGTTCAAAGGCCTTCTCCTGAAGTGATGCAAATTTGCATCTGTGGTCTTGAAAATCGCTGCGCGAATTCATCAACCCCGAAGCCTATACTTTTTTCACCGATCACTCATCTACCCGTTGCGAGGCAAACATGTCCGGTACGCACGCGCCCCTTCCCGCCGACATGGCGGCAGTCGAAATCACCCGCCCCGGCGGCCCCGAGGTGCTGGCAACGACACGGCGCCCGGTGCCGCGGCCGAACGCCGACGAAGTGCTGATCCGGGTTCACGCCGCCGGCGTGAACGGCCCGGACGTGCTGCAACGCAAGGGGCACTACCACCCGCCGCCCGGCGCGTCCGACATCCCGGGCCTCGAGCTCGCGGGCGAAGTCGTCGCGACCGGCGAGGCCGTGCGCGAATTCGTCCCGGGCGATCGGGTCAGCGCGCTGGTGACGGGCGGCGGCTACGCGGAATACGCGGTCGCCCACCGCCTCACCACGATGAAGCTGCCGCCCGGCCTCGACATGATCGAAGCCGCGGCGATGCCGGAAACGTTCCTGACGGTGTGGCTGAACCTGATCCAGCGCGGACGGCTGCAGGCCGGCGAATCGGTGCTGGTCCACGGCGGCGCGTCGGGCATCGGCACCACCGCGACGATGATCGCGAAGGCAATGGGTGCATCGACCGTCATCACGACGGTCGGCTCGGAAGCTCATCGCGCCGCGAGCCTGCGGCTGGGCGCGGATCACGCGGTGCATTACCGGGAAGAGGATTTCGTCGCCGAAGTCGACAGGATCACCGCCGGCCGCGGCGTGGACGTGATCCTCGACATCATCGCGGGCGACTACGTCGCGCGCAATTACCGGGCCGCGGCGATGAACGGCCGGATCCTGCAGGTGAGCGCGCTCAACGGGCCGGCGAAGGAACTCGACGTGTGGCCGATGATGACCAAGCGCCTGACGCACATCGGCTCGACGCTGCGCTCGCGCACGCCCGAGGAGAAAGGCGCGCTCATCGCCGAGCTGGAACGGCACCTGTGGCCGCACGTCGCGGCCGGCACGGTCAGGCCGCAGGTGTTTCGGTCCTTCTCGCTCGACGACGCGCGCGATGCGCACACGCTGATCGATTCGGGCGTGCACATCGGCAAGATCGTGTTGACGACGGCCGCGCACCGTGCGGCCTGAGCAAGACGACGCGCCAGGTCAGTTCACGCTCGTGCGCTTCTCGACGAACCGCTTCACGTAATCGTCGGCCGGCCGCGACAGGATATCGTCGGGCGTGCCGACCTGCACGAGCGTGCCGTCGCGCAGGATCGCGATGCGGTCGCCGATGCGCAGCGCCTCGTCGAGATCGTGCGTGATGAACACGATCGTCTTCGACAGCGTCGTCTGCAGCTCGAGCAGCTGATCCTGCATCTCGGTGCGGATCAGCGGATCGAGCGCCGAAAATGCCTCGTCCATCAGCAGCACGTCGGTGTCGGCCGCCAGCGCGCGCGCCAGCCCGACGCGCTGCCGCATCCCGCCCGACAGCTCGTCCGGGTAATGATCGCCGTAGCCGTCGAGCCCGACCTTCGTCAGCCAGTTGCGCGCCGCGTCGGCCGCGTCGTGCCGCTTCCCGCCCCGCGTGCGCAGCGCATACGCGGCGTTGTCGAGCACGGTCTGGTGCGGCAGCAACCCGAAGTTCTGGAACACCATGCTGACCTTGTAGCGGCGCAGCTCGCGCAGCCCGTGCGCGTCGAGCTTGATCACGTCGCTGCCGTCGATCACGATCTCGCCGGCCGTCGGCTCGATCAGCCGGTTGAAGTGCCGCACGAGCGTCGATTTCCCGGAACCCGACAGCCCCATGATCACGAAGATCTCGCCCGACTCGATGCCGAGGCTCACGTCGTTGAGCCCGACGTTGCAGCCGGTTTCGGCCAGCACGTCGGCCTTGCGCCTGCCGGCCCGCAGCAGGTCGAGCACGCGCGCATGCGCGGCCTGCGGCCCGAACAGCTTGTGCACGTGTTTGACGTCGATGGTCGCCATGTCTGTCTCCGCTCCTATGCGCGCGACGATTGCGTCGCCTGATTCGAATCGACGCTCGGCGCCGACGCGTTGCGCGGCAGCCGGTACGGCACGCGCGATGCTCCCTTCTGCCGGCGCTGCTGCGCAAGCCGCCGCCGCGCGCGCCGCTCCTGACCGAAGCCCTGGCTGATCCGGTCGATCACGATCGCGAGAATCACGATCGCGAGACCGGCCTGCGTGCCCTTGCCGACGTCGAGCGTCTGGATGCCCGCGAGCACGTCCTCGCCGAGCCCGCGCGAGCCGATCATCGACGCGATCACGACCATCGACAGCGCCATCATCGTCGTCTGGTTGATGCCGGCCATGATGCTCGGCCGCGCGAGCGGCAATTGCACGTTGACGAGCAGCTGCCAGCGCGTGGTGCCGAACGCGCGTGCGGCCTCCGTCACGTCCGGATCGACCTGGCGGATGCCGAGATCGGTCAGGCGGATCAGCGGCGGCAGCGCGTAAATGATCGTCGCGAGGATCGCGGGTACCTTGCCGAGGCCGAACAGCATCAGCACCGGGATCAGGTAGACGAAGCTCGGCAATGTCTGCATCACGTCGAGCACCGGCAGCAGCATCCGCCGCAACCACGCGCTGCGCGACGCCAGAATGCCGACCGGCACGCCGATCGCGACCGACAGCACCGTCGCGACGAGCATCAGCGCGAGCGTCTGCATCAGCTTGTCCCACAGGCCGAAGCAGCCGATCGCGTAGAGCAGCAGCATGAAGAGCGCGCCGAGGCCGATGCGGCGCGTCGCATTCCACGCGATCGCGCCGACGACCAGCAGCACGAGCCACGGCGGCGCCATGCGCAACGCGCCTTCGAGCGGCACGAGCAGGTAGCGCAGCAGCAGCGTGCTGAAGTGATGAAAACTGTCGCCGTATTGCGCGACGAACGTCTCGAGCGCGCGGTTGACCCAATCGGCGATCGACAGGTGCAGGAAGAAGCCGTTCATGTTGATTCTCCGTCGCGCCGCGAAGGCGCGTGACGACGGCGGCGAGCGCGGGCCCACCGCCGCGCGCAGGTTACGCGCCCTTCAGGCTGCCGGCGATCTTCCGCGCGACGTCGGCCGGCACCCACTGCTTCCACATGTCCGGGCGGGTCTTCAGGAACTGCGTGGCCATCGCCGCGCCGTCGATCTTCTTCGTCGTCATCTCGAGGATCGTCTGGTTCAGGAAGTCCATCGGAAACCGCACCTTGCCGAACACGCCGACGAGATCGGGGTTCGCATCGGCGAACGGCTTCGACACGCCGACCGTCAGCCGCGACACCATGTACGACGACGCGCACTGGTGCGTGCTGCTCTCGTCGCGCAACGTCTTCCAGCATGCTTCGTTGAAGGCCGGCATCTTCAGCGCCGTGAACTTGTATTTCGCCATCAGCGCGGCCGGGCCCCAGTAATAGAACACGATCGGCGCGCCGCGCTGGTACGCGGACGCGATCGCCGCATCCAGCGCCGCGCCCGTGCCCGGATGGAAGTTCGTGTACGACTGGTCGAGCTTCAGCACGCGCAACAGGCGCGTGTTCACGCGCTCGCAGTCCCAGCCGGTCGGGCAGTTCAGGAAGCGGCCCTTGTCAGGCTCCTCCTCGTCGGCGAACACCTGCTTGTACTTCGGCAGATCGTCGACCGACGCGAGCCCCGGCGCGACCGGCTTGATGTTGCGCGCCGGATCGCCCTTCACCACGTAGTCGGGCACGAACCAGCCTTCGGTGGTGCCGCCGGGCAGCGTGTCGCCGATCAGCTTCACGGCGCCCGACGAGACGGCCTTCGCGGTGATCTCGCTGCGGCCCGTCCACTGCTCGGCCCAGATCTGCAGGTCGTTGCGTGCGAGCGCCGTTTCGGTGGCGGCCGTGCTGCCCGGCACGACGTCCGTCCTGCAGCCGTAGCCCTTCTCCATGATCTGCCGCAGCACCTCGGTCGCGAACGACCCGCTCTCCCATGTGATGCCCGCGAAATGGACCGTCTTGCCGTCGGCGCACGCGCCGCCGGCCGCATGGGCCGCGGGCGCGGACAGGATCGCCGCGGCGGCGAGAAGGACCGTTTTCAGTCGTCGAATCTGCATGGTGGGTCGTCTCCAAATCGAATCTGTTGTTTGTGCGTCGCGGCATGCGCGGCAACCGGCGCATCGTGAATGCATCCACGTCCGGTCAGCCTGCATGTTCGAGCGGCCATTTTGTTTAGGGAAACGAGTAATTCCGATCATTGCAATCGGCGGCGCCAATCGATCGCCGTCGCCCCCAGGAGGCCCGCCGGACGGGCCTTGCAGGCGATTGCAGGCAGCCGGTCACGGCCCGGCGCGGGCGCCTGTTCGAACGCCGCCCGGCCGGTGTCGAACGGCCGCGCCGTCCCCGCCGTTTCGACTGTCGAAACGGCCTGCGCCGCCCCCATTGGCGAACCCGATCCCGTCCATCGAAATTACTCGCTTTCGAATCCGTATCGGCTTGGGAAGAATGCGCGGTGTCATCGGAGGAGACACGACCCGACGCTGCCGTTGCCGCGCCGCCGCACGTTGCCGGCGCCGCGCGCGGCGCCGGATCGCCCCGGATGACGGGGGCGCGCCTCGCCGGACGCGCTCACGACAACCGATACACGCTGGATATCCCGGAGATCTCAATGAAAAAGACCCTGACGGCGCTCGCCGTGACGGCAACCTTCGCAGCGCCCGCGTTCGCGCAAAGCAGCGTCACGCTGTACGGCGTGATCGACGAAGGCCTGAACTACACGAACAACGTCGGCACCGGCCACGTCTACGAGATGGCCAGCGGCTACGCGCAAGGCAGCCGCTGGGGCCTGAAGGGCAGCGAGGATCTCGGCGGCGGCATGAAGGCGATCTTCCAGCTCGAAAACGGCTTCGACGTGAACACCGGCCGCCTCAACCAGGGCGGCCGCATGTTCGGCCGCCAGGCGTACGTCGGCCTGAGCCAGACGCAGTACGGCACGCTGACGTTCGGCCGCCAGTACGATTCCGTCGTCGACTATCTCGCGCCGACCACCGCCAACGGCAACTGGGGCGGCTACCTGCTCGCGCATCCATTCGACAACGACAACACCGACAACTCGTTCCGGCTCGACAACACCGTCAAGTACGCGAGCCCGAACTTCGGCGGCTTCCAGTTCGGCGGCGCGTACAGCTTCAGCAACAGCACGAACTTCTCGGACAACCGCGCCTACAGCTTCGGCGCGCAGTACCAGAACAACGGGCTGCTGATCGGCGCCGCCTACCTGCAGGCGAACCGCCCGGGCGACGGCTCGGCCGGTGCGATCACCGCGAACGACGCGAGCTACATCGCCGAGCGCATGCGCGTGTTCGGCGCGGGCATCAACTACTCGTTCGGGCCCGCGACCGTCGGCTTCGCGTATACGAACTCGAACTACAAGAACCCGACCGGCAACGGCTACCTCGGCACGCCGGGCGCGATCATCGCGCCGGGGGCGACGGTCAGCGCGATCAAGTACCAGAACTTCGAGGTGAACGGCTCGTACCAGATCACGCCGGCATTCATGGTCGGCGCGCAGTACGTCCTGTCGCTCGAGAAGTACGACGCATCGACCGGCGACGCGAAGCCGAAAATCCACTCGGTCGGGCTGATGGCCGACTACAACCTGTCGAAGCGCACCGACGTGTACGTGCAGGCCGCGTACCAGCACATCGCCGGCGACAAGACGAACTCGATCCTCGACAACGCTTTCATCCCCGGCACCGACGCACCGTCGTCGACGTCGAACCAGGTGGCCGTGCGCCTCGCGCTGCGCCACAAGTTCTGACGCAACCCGGTTCTCCCTCCTTCACGCGACACCCGCGCCGGTCGGCCCGAGGTGTCTTCGCCCGCCCGCAAGCGCCAGCCTGCCGGCGGGGTTTTTCATGGATCACGCCGTGCCGTGACGGGCGCCGGCAGCCCCATCCGCCGAAAGCCGCACGCACCCCGTCAACCATGACAGGTCAACGGCCCGCGATCAGCCGATACACTGTGTGATCCCGACGGCCGCGATCCGCCCTCCCCTTCAAAGCAGGCCGTCGTTCCGATTGCGCGGCTGCCCGCTTCCCCGCCCGCCCCGCGCAACTTCCGCACGCTTTCCAGGGAGCAACACTTGAAGCACTGGCGCCCCGCGCTGTTGGCCTTCTCCACGGGCCTCCTGGCCGCCGCATCCGCCCATGCCCATCCCGTCTGCACCGTCGTCGCCGACGCCGCCACCGGCCGGGTGCTCGTGCAGCAAGGCGACTGCGCGACCCGCGTCACGTCCGCATCGACGTTCAAGGTCGCGATCAGCCTGATGGGTTTCGACGCCGGCGTGCTGACGGACGAGCACACGCCCACGCTCGACTTCCACGCCGGCTACCCCGACTGGGGCGGTGCGCCGTGGCGCGAACCGACCGACCCGGCGCGCTGGATGAAGCTGTCGATCTTCTGGTATTCGGAGCAGGTCGCGCAGGCGCTCGGACAGGCACGCTTCCAGCAGTACACCAGCGCGTTCGGTTACGGCAACGCCGACGTCACCAGCAAGCAGGGTGAACTGAGCGGCGTGATGGGCGCGTGGGCCAATTCGTCGCTGCGGATCTCGCCGCTCGAACAGGTCGCGTTCATGCGCAAGATCGTGCGCCGCACGCTGCCCGTCAGCGCGCATGCGTACGACATGACCGAGCGCATCACGCTGATCGACGCGCAACCGGGCGGCTGGATCGTGCACGGCAAGACCGGCACCGGCTCGCCGGGTCTCAAATACGACGGCGCGCATGCGTACGGCTGGTTCGTCGGCTGGGCGACGAAGGGATCGCGCACGCTGGTGTTCGCGAACCTGATCCAGGACGACACGCGGCAGACGCCGAATGCCGGCCTGCGCTCGCGCGACACGTTCCTCGCGGCGCTGCCGGCACTCGCCGAAGCGGGCCGGTCGCCATGAGCACCGGATGGCGCAACGCACGCATCGACCTGCTGCGCGGCGTGTCGATCCTGCTCGTGCTGCTGCATCACTTCAACATCGCGTATCCGCTGCGCGACACCGCGCTCGCGCGCGTGCTCGGCTGGGACACGATCCACGCGATCGTGCGCAACGGCAACTACGGCGTGACGATGTTCTTCGCGATCTCGGGCTACCTGATCACGTCGAATGCGCGCCGCCGCTGGGGCAGCCTCGGCGCGCTCGACGTACGCGCGTTCTACGTGTCGCGTATCGCGCGGATCGTCCCTTGCCTGCTTCTGCTGCTCGCGCTCGTCAACGGCCTCGCGGCGGCCGGCGTGCCGATCTTCACGAACCATGCGCCGCAGGGCATCGCCGTGTCGTACTGGCTCGTGAACCTCGCGTCGCTCACGTTCTGGATGAACGTGCTGATCGGCGCATACGGCTGGGTCAATTACGCGCTCGGCGTGCTGTGGTCGCTGTCGGTCGAGGAGGTGTTCTACCTGTCGTTTCCGCTGCTGTGCATCGCATTGCGCCGCGACGGGCGGCTGTTCGCGTTCTGGCTGCTGATCGCCGCGATCGGCCCCGTGTATCGCTACACGCATCCGGGCGACGAAGGCGGCTTCCTCTATGCGTACTTTGCATGCTTCGACGGCATCGCGATCGGCTGCTGCACCGCGCTGCTGGCCGAACGCGCGCGCTGGCAGGTGCTCGCGGCCGCGCCCGTGCAATGGCTCGTCGCAGCGGGAATGACGGCGCTCTATCTCGCGTGGCCGATTGCCGAAAGCCATGTGCCCGGCATCTCCGCGATGGCGCTCGGCACCGCCGTGCTGCTGATCGGCGCGCATGCCGAACGCGAACGCGCGCACGGTCGCGTGCTCGCGCCGCTGCGCTGGAGCGGCCGGCTCAGCTACGAGCTGTATCTGTTCCACCTGATCGTGCTCGGCGCGTTGCGCACGGTGTGGCCGCCGTCGGGCACGCACGGAGACGGCAAGCTGGCGTTGCTCGTCGCGTATCTGGTGCTGTCGGCCGGGTTGAGTGCCGTCATCGCGCGCGGCTACGCGACGCCGCTCGACCGCCTGATCAAGCGGCTCGCGTTACGGCCGGCGGTGCAAGTGACGAACCGCGCACGCGTGTAGCGCGGCGGCGGCGATCCCTGTCGCGCGGCGGCGAAAACGGAAAAAACGGCCAGGGTCCGCTTACGACGTTTCGATCGAGTCAGCCCGCGTATTCCGCGGCGGCGCAGCGCACGGTCACGATGCGCGCGGGCGGAAGATTCGCCCAGACGATCCGGCTGCCGCTGGCGACGAATGCCGCATCGCCGAGCGGATGGCGGCGCGGCGGCCGCAGGTCGTACGTGAACTGAATCATCACGCCGTCGGCCGACAGCACGCGGTGACATTGATCGACGATCGCCGCCACGTCCTCGCGCGGCAGCGTGCGCAGCGGCAGGCACGACACGATCGCATCGACGCGCGCATCGGGCGGCAGCAGCCGCTCGAGCTGCCGCGCATCGCCCGACACGATCGTGATGCCGGGAAAGCGCCGTCGCAGATGCCGCACGAACGCGGGCGAGCGTTCGACCACGACGAGGCGCCGCGGCGCGACGCCGCGCTCGAGCAACGCCGCGGTGATCGCGCCGGTGCCGCCGCCGAGCTCGACGACCAGCCCGTCGCCAGCCGGTACCGCGTCGGCCATCTCGCGCGCCAGGTGCCGCGAACTCGGGCACAACGCCCCCACCGCGGCCGGACGGCCGACCCACTCGCGCACGAACAGCGCCGAGACCCGCCATGCGTTCGGCCACATCATCGGCGACCCTCGAGCGGTTGCGTCATCGGCCTCGACAGGCGGATGACTGCGTGGAACAAGGCTACGGCGACACGGTGCTTCGGCATGCGCATCCTCCTGGGCGAATCGGTCCGCCGCGGGACGCGCGGCGATCAATCGATTCTAGGAAACGCAAACTTAAGGCGACGTGAAGATTGTCCCTGATTTGCCTGATCAATTCGTGCCCGACCGGCGATCGACGCACTGCAGCATATGCACGCGCTCACGTGCGCCGACGAGCCGGATCGGCTGCCGCGCGGCCGCTATCGCGGCGCGCGCGCCGGCCGTCGATGCGAGCGGCCGCGCCGGCGTTCCCGACGCGGCCGCCATGCGGCGCACGCGCTGCCGTCACCGCAGGTTGGTTCTCGCGAGCTCGACGATCTCGTCGCCGCGCCCGCTGAGGATCGCGCGCAGCATGAACAGGCTGAAGCCCTTCGCATGCGCGAGCTCGATCTTCGGCGGCATCGCGAGTTCGTACTTCGACGTCACGACGTCGACGACGGCCGGTCCGTCATGCTCGAACGCCGTGCGCAACGCGTGCTCGACGTTCTCCGAGTGCTCGACCCGCACGCTGAAGATACCCGCGCCCTTCGCGATCGCCGCGAAGTCCGTCGGGCTCAGGTCGACGTTCGTATCGAGATAACCGGCCGCCTTCAGCTCCATCGACACGAAGCCGAGCAGGCTGTTGTTGTACACGACGATCTTGATCGGCAGGTTGAGCTGGCGCGCGCTCAGCAGATCGCCGAGCAGCATCGACAGCCCGCCGTCGCCGGACAGCGACACGACCTGCCGCCCCGGATGCGCGCCCTGCGCGCCGAGCGCCTGCGGCATCGCGTTCGCCATCGACCCGTGGTTGAACGAGCCGTGGAGCTGCCGCTTGCCGTTCATCGTCAGGTAGCGCGCGGCCCACAACGTCGGCGTGCCGACGTCGGCCGTGAAGATCGCGTCGTCGGCCGCGACGTCGTCGACGAGCTTCGTCAGGTACTGCGGATGGATCGCGCGGCCGGGCGGCTCGGCCACCGCGAGATCGTCGAGCCCCTTGCGCGCGGCCGCGTAGTGCTTCAGCGCGTTCTCGAGGAAACGCCGCTGCGTCTTGCGCGTCAGGCGCGGCAGCAGTGCCGCGATCGTTTCCTTCACGGTGCCGACGAGGCCGAGCGCGAGCGGCGCGCGGTGACCGAGCTGCGAGCCCTTCCAGTCGATCTGCGCGATCTTCGCATTCGCCGGATAGAACGGCCGGTACGGGAAATCCGTGCCGAGCATCAGCAGCGTGTCGCACGATTCCATCGCGTGATAACCCGAGCTGAAGCCGATCAGCCCCGTCATCCCGACGTCGAACGGGTTGTCCCATTCGACGAACTGCTTGCCGCGCAGCGCATGCACGACCGGCGCGCCGAGCGTGTCGGCCAGCGCGACCACTTCGTCGTGCGCGCCCTGCGTGCCGCTGCCGCACAGCAGCGTGACCGCGTCGGATGCGTTGAGCAGGGCCGCGAGCCGGTCGAGATCGGCATCGGCCGGCAGGATCGACGGCGGCGCCGATTCGCTCCATGCCGGCGCCTCGTCCGGGCCGTCGCCGAGCGCGATGTCGCCCGGCAGCACGATCACCGCGACGCCGCGCTCGTCGATCGCGGTACGCATCGCGCGCGCGAGCACGCGCGGGAACTGCGACGCGTTCGTCACGAGTTCGGCGAAGTGGCTGCACTCGCGGAACAGTTCCTGCGGATGGGTTTCCTGGAAGTAGCCGAGGCCGATCTCGGTCGACGGAATGTGCGCGGCGATCGCGAGCACCGGCTGGTGATTGCGGTGGCAGTCGTACAGCCCGTTGATCAGGTGCAGGTTGCCGGGGCCGCAGCTGCCGGCGCACACCGCGAGCCGGCCGGTCGACGCGGCATCGGCACCGGCCGCGAACGCGGCGCTTTCCTCGTGCCGCGTATGCATCCAGCGGATCGAGCCAATCTGGCTCAGGCTGAACGACAGGCCGTTCAGGCTGTCGCCCGTCACGCCCCAGATGCGCTCGACGCCCGCTGCCGCCAGCGTCTTCGCCAGGTATTCCGCCATCGTCTGTCTTGCCATGATGCCCTCGCTCGTTGATCGGTCGCCACACGAATGAACCGGCTCCGGCGGCTGCCTTCGCCGGCGACCAAACGAGCATACGCGATCGTGCCGCACCGCGTCGCGAAGCCCACAGGCGTCCCGGCCCGTTCCTTTCGGTCATGTCAGGCAATCGTCGCCGCTTCGTCGGCTGGCGCGCGCTCAACTCCAGTCGGACGCCGCCTCGTCCGGATCGACGAGCGTGAGCCCCGCCGCCGGCAGCGGCAGCGCGGTCTTGTAGCGCACCTGCTTCAGCGCGAAGCTCGAGCGGATGTTCGACACGCCGGGGATCGTCGTCAACCGCTCGATGATGAAGCGCTCGAGCGTGCGCATGTCGGGCATCACGACGCGCAACAGGTAATCGGCGTCGCCCGACATCAAATAGCACTCCATCACCTCGGGCCGCTGCGAGATCGCCTCCTCGAAGCGCTGCAACGCATCCTCGACCTGTTTTTCCAGGCTGACCTGGATGAACACGTTGATCCGCAGCCCGAGCGGCTCGGGATCGAGCAGCGTGACCTGCTGCCGGAACAGCCCGAGCTTCTCCAGCGCGCGCACGCGGTTGAAGCACGGCGTGGCCGACAGGTTCACCGCGCGTGCGAGTTCCGCGTTGGTGATCCGCGCGTTCTGCTGAAGCTGGTTCAGGATGCCGATGTCGATGCGGTCGAGCCGCCGCGGGTTTGCGCTCATGATCGAAATATTCCGAGAGAGTGGCGATAACCGGAATATTTACACTATCAGACCGTGAAACTCCAATGAAATCAGACGCATATTTTGCGGATCGACGGGTAGCATGATTCGACCGATTGCCACTGATTGCGCGCCGCCCGAACCGGCGTGCGGGAGACCTGCGATGACGGACCTGTCGAACGGAATTGACGCCACGCGGCGCGCGGGCCTCGCGCATGCCGATGCCGACCCCGAAGAAACCGCCGAATGGCTGGAGGCGCTCGACGCGGTCGTCGCTCACGTCGGCCAGGATCGCGCGCAGTTCCTGCTCGATCGCCTGACCGCGCACGCGCGCACGCGCGGTCTTGCTGCATCGCGCGGCCCGGTCACGCCGTACGTGAACACGATCGCCGCGCACGAACAACCGCCGTATCCGGGCGATGCCGATCTCGAAGCGCGTCTGTCGGCCGCGCTGCGCTGGAATGCGCTCGCGATGGTCGTGCGCGCGAACCGTGCATACGGCGAGCTCGGCGGACACATCGCGAGCTATGCGTCGGCGTCCGACCTGTTCGAAGTCGGCTTCAACCATTTCTTCCGCGCGGCGACGGGCGAAGGGCATGACGACGGCGGTTCCGGCGGCGATCTCGTCTACTTCCAGCCGCATTCGTCGCCGGGCGTCTATGCACGCGCGTATCTCGAAGGCTTCCTCGACGAGGCACACCTGAAGCACTACCGCCGCGAAATCGCCGGGCCCGGCCTGTGCTCGTATCCGCATCCGTGGCTGATGCCCGACTTCTGGCAGTTCCCGACCGGCTCGATGGGCATCGGCCCGATCAACGCGATCTACCAGGCGCGCTTCATGCGCTACCTGCAGCATCGCGGCCTGGCGGACACCGCGAACCGCACCGTGTGGGGCTTCTTCGGCGACGGTGAAATGGACGAACCCGAATCGCTCGGCGCGCTGTCGCTCGCCGCGCGCGAAGGGCTCGACAACCTCGTGTTCGTGATCAATTGCAATCTGCAGCGGCTCGACGGCCCGGTGCGCGGCAACGGCCGCGTGATCGACGAACTCGAGGCGTTGTTCGCCGGCGCCGGCTGGAACGTGATCAAGGTGCTGTGGGGTTCCGACTGGGATCCGCTGTTCGCGCGCGATCACGCCGGCGCGCTCGCCCGCGCGTTCGCCGACACCGTCGACGGCCAGTTCCAGACCTTCTCCGCGAACGATGGCGCGTACAACCGTGCACGCTTCTTCAGCCGCGACCCGGCGCTCGACACGCTCGCCGCGCAATTGACCGATGCGGAAATCGACCGCCTGCGCCGCGGCGGCCACGACGCGCTCAAGCTGCACGCCGCGTATGCGCGCGCGCTCGCCCATCGCGGCCAGCCGACGGTGATCCTCGCGAAGACGATGAAGGGTTACGGGATGGGCACGATCGGCCAGGGGCGGATGACGACCCACCAGCAGAAGAAGCTCGACGTCGACGACCTGAAGGCGTTCCGCGACCGTTTCCGGTTGCCGCTGTCGGACAGCGACGTCGAGCAGTTGAAGTTTTACAAGCCAGCGGAAGACAGCCCGGAGATGCGTTACCTGCATGCCCGCCGGGCTGCCCTGGGCGGCTATCTGCCCAGAAGGCGGATGGCGGCATCGCAAGGACTGACCGTCCCGCCGATACCGGCCTGGGGTGCGTTCGCGCTGGACGCGGCGAACCGCGAGATGTCGACGACGATGGCGCTCGTGCGCATGCTGGCAGCGCTGCTGAAGGATCGCGACCTCGGCCCGCGCGTCGTGCCGATCGTGGCCGACGAAGCGCGCACGTTCGGCATGGCGAGCCTGTTCCGGCAGGTCGGCATCTACTCGCCGCTCGGCCAGCGCTACGAACCCGAGGATCTCGGCTCGATGCTCTACTACCGCGAGGACACGCGCGGGCAGATTCTCGAGGAAGGGATTTCGGAAGCCGGCGCGGTGTCGTCGTGGATCGCCGCGGCGACGTCGTACAGCGTGCACGACCTGCCGATGCTGCCGTTCTACATCTACTACTCGATGTTCGGTTTCCAGCGCATCGGCGACCTGATCTGGGCCGCCGCCGACCAGCGCTCGCGCGGCTTCCTCGTCGGCGCGACAGCGGGCCGCACGACGCTCGGCGGCGAAGGCCTGCAGCACCAGGACGGCAGCAGCCATCTCGCGGCGTCGACGATTCCGAACTGCCGCGCGTACGACCCGGCGTTCGCGTACGAAGTCGCGACGATCGTCGATGCCGGCATGCGCGAGATGGTCGAGCAGCAGCGCGACGTGTTCTATTACGTGACCGTCATGAACGAGAACTACGCGCAGCCGTCGATCCCCGGCGACGATCCGGTCGCTCGTCGCGCAGGCATCCTGAAGGGCATGCACCGGCTGCCGTCCGCCTCGAACGCGGCCGCGCGCGTGCAGTTGTTCGGCGCCGGCGCGATTCTCGGCGAAGTGCTCGCCGCGCAGCGGATGCTGCAGGACGGCTGGGGGATCGACGCGGCCGTCTGGAGCGTCACGAGCTTCAGCGAATTGCACCGCGACGGGATGGAAGCCGAACGGCTGTCGCGGCTTGGCGACGGGGCGGCATCGTCGTATGTCACGCGGATGCTTGAAGGAACGCAGGGCCCGGTGGTCGCCGCGACCGACTATGTGCGCGCGGTGCCCGAGCTGATCCGCGCCTACGTGCCGCGCCGCTACGTGACGCTCGGCACCGACGGGTTCGGCCGCAGCGACACGCGCGACGCGCTGCGCGCATTCTTCGAGGTCGATCGCGCGAGCATCGTGCTCGCCGCGCTGAAGGCGCTCGCCGATGACGGCGCACTCGATGCGACCGTCGTGCGCGACGCACGCGAGCGTCTCGGCAAGACCTCGCATCCAGGCGGTGCGCCATGGCAGCGCTGATCGGGCAACGCGACCGGGCACGTCGAGCGGCTTCAAGCCGCCGAGCGCCGCGTTCGCCCGGCCCCTCCACGCCGCGGCGCATGCGCCGCTCTCACACGGACCGGCGTGAATCGGCGGCGCTCCGCGCTAAACCGGCAACGCGTGCGTCGACAGAATTTCCTTGAGCACCATGAACGAGCGCACCTGTCGCACACCGGGCAGGTACAGCAACTGTTCGGCATGCAAACGGTTGAAGCTCTCGTTGTCGCGCGTGCGGAGCAGCATGAAGTAGTCGAATTCGCCGGTCACCACGTGACACTCGACGCACCCCGACACTTTCTGCGCGGCCTTCTCGAATTCGGCGAATGCTTCCGGCGTCGAACGATCGAGCACGAAGCCGATCACGACCAGCATCCCGGCACCCAGCGGCTTCGGGTCGAGCAGCGCGACGATGCCGCGAATCAATCCCATCTCCTTCAACCGCTCGACGCGCCGCAGGCACGCCGGCGCGCTCAGCTTCACCTTCGCCGCGAGGCTCACGTTCGAGATCGACGCGTCCTGCTGCAACTGCCGCAGGATCGCGCGGTCGATGCGGTCGAGCGCCGCCGCGGCGTCGGCCGGCGATGCACTGACGCGATCTAATTTCATTGCGTTTCCTCGAAATTTTGCGAATCAAAATTATTCATTCATTCCTGACCTCACAGATAACGTAGGTTTTCATTATTTATTTCGCAAGCCCATTTCGCACCATCCTGCCAATCATTTTTCCATCGGGACACGGCGTGCAAGCCGCACCCCGCCGATCCGGTTTCCTGTCCACCGTCCCTCGGAGCGCGTCGACGAACCTGCAACGTTTCACCCGTTATCCGCTCACGTTCGGTCCGACCCCGATCCAGCCGCTCAAGCGCCTGAGCGCGCATCTCGGCGGCAAGGTCGAGCTGCATGCGAAACGTGAGGACTGCAACAGCGGCCTTGCGTTCGGCGGCAAGAAGACCCGCAAGCTCGAATACCTGATTCCCGATGCGCTCGCGCAGGGTGCGGACACGCTCGTGTCGATCGGCGGCGTGCAATCGAACCAGACACGCCAGGTCGCGGCCGTCGCCGCGCATCTCGGGATGAAGTGCGTGCTCGTGCAGGAGCACTGGGTCAACTACGACGATCCGGTATACGACCGCGTCGGCAACATCCAGCTGTCGCGGATGATGGGGGCCGACGTACGGCTCGTCGCCGACGGCTTCGACATCCGCATTCGCCGCAGTTGGGAAGAAGCAATGGACAGCGTGCGGCAGGCGGGCGGCAAGCCTTACCCGATTCCGGCCGGATGTTCCGAGCTTCCGCTCGGCGGCCTCGGTTTCGTGGGCTTCGCGGAAGAAGTGCGGGAACAGGAAGCGCAGCTCGGCTTCAAGTTCGATTACATCGTGGCCTGCTCGGTCACGGGCAGCACGCAGGCCGGGATGGTCGTTGGCTTCGCGGCCGACGGGCGCGCGGACCGCGTGATCGGCATCGATGCGTCCGCGACGCCGGAGAAGACGCATGCGCAGATCACGCGCATCGCGCGGTATACGGCCGAGATCGTCGAACTCGGGCGCCGCATCGACGAGCGGGACGTCGTGCTCGATACGCGTTTTGCCGGCCCCGAATACGGGCTGCCGAATGAAGGCGCGCTGGAAGCGATCCGGATGTGCGCGCGGCTCGAAGGCATGCTGACCGATCCCGTCTATGAAGGGAAATCGATGCACGGGATGATCGACAAGGTGCGGCGCGGGGAATTCGAGCCGGGGTCGAAGGTGCTGTATGCGCACCTTGGCGGCGTGCCGGCCTTGAGCGCTTACGCGGAGATCTTCCGCAACGGCTGACGGGCTTCCGCAGTCGATCCGGCGCACGACGGCCAATTCCGCGTCATGAAGCTGCCGCCTTCGGCATCCGCCCGAGGCGGCGGCATGCGGGATAGCCGGTGGTCGAGCGTTGCACCGTTCCGCGCGATGCCGTGCGGTGACCGTGCGCCCCTCATCGTTTTCGCGCGCCGTCCATGAACACGCTCGGCCGGCGCGTACCGCTCGACGATTCAGTGCGCGCGGCGGCACGGCGCGCATGGTCGTCGGCCGTCAACGTCGCAGGCATCGCCCGCCATCGCGCCCGCAAGCATGGCGTCGCGTCGTTCAGACGCCGGACAATCTCGACAGCGCAGCCTCCACCTCCACGCGCATCTCCGGCCACTCCGGCCGGAGTGCATCGACACCGCCCGCGGCCAGCACGCGCTCGCCTCTCGCGCACGTATCGCTCGCGTCTGCGTCGCCGGCCAGCGCGAAGCCGCCTCGCATCGAATGCAGTTCGCCCTTGACGCGATCGTGGTCGCCGCGCGGCAATGCGGCGTCGATCGTCGACAGCGAGTGCAGCGTCGCGGCACGCAATTGTTCACGAATCGCGTCCGTCATTGGCGGCGCCTGCCGGTCGTCGCGATCGACCGCCTGCAACGCCGTCGCGCCACGCGCCCCATGGCGTTGCAACACCGCCCCGAGCGCATCGATCGACAGCGGCTTGAGCACGACTTCCGCGACGCCGGCCTGCGCGCACCGCCTGCGATCCTCTTCGGTCGCGTGCGCGGTCATCGCGATCACGGGTACCGTCGCCCCCTGCTCGCGCAGGAAGTTCGCCAGCGCAAAGCCGTCTAGTTCCGGCATGCCGAGATCGGTCAGTACCACGTCGTACGAACGCGCGAAGAAGGCACGCATCGCCTCGACGCCGTTCGTGACGATCGTCGCATCGTAGCGCAGCGCATCGAGTTGATCCCGCAACAATACGCGGCTCGCCGGGTGGTCTTCCGCGACGAGCACGCGCAGCGGCACGCTTTCGTCCGCGTGCGTCGGCAACGCCGCCGCCGCGGGCTCGTCGTCGAACGCGGCACGCCATCCGGACGGCGCCTCCGCCAGCGGCAGCGATGCGGTGAAGCGCGTCCCCGCACCCGGTCGGCTGTCGACCGTCAGCGCGCCGCCCATCAGCCGCGCGAGACGTCCGCAGAGCGGCAGCCCGAGCCCGGTGCCGCCGAAGCGCCGGTAAATCGACGGATCGGTCTGCACGTACACGTCGAACAGCGTCGGCAACGCTTCCGCGGGGATGCCGATGCCCGTGTCGCGCACCACGATTTCGACGCCGCGCGGCCTGCCGGAAGCGGCAGCCGGCAGCGCGTCGATCGTCACGCTGCCGTGCTCGGTGAATTTGATCGCATTACTGACAAGGTTCGACACGATCTGACGCAGGCGGGTCGGATCGCCGACGTAACCGTCGGCCAACCCCGGCGCGACGCGGCATTCGAGTACGAGCCGTTTCGCGTCGGCGAGCGGCCGAAAGATCGCCGCGACGTCGCGCAGCACCGCACGCAGGTCGAACGGCACGGCTTCCAGCACCATCTGGTTGGACTCGGCCTTCGACAGGTCGAGCACGTCGTTGATCACGCGCAGCAGCGCGTCGGACGATGACATGACCGTCCGCAGTCGGCGCTGTTCCGCGGCGGGCAGCGCCGCGCGCGCCATCAATTCGAGATTGCCGACGATGGCGTTCAGCGGCGTACGAATCTCGTGACTCATCGTCGCCAGGAAGGTCGACTTCGCCTTGTTCGCGTCGTCCGCGGCTTCGCGCGCTTCATGGAGCTTGTCTTCGGCCTGTTTGCGCGCGGTGATGTCGGTCAGCGTGCAAAGCAGCACGTCGACGCCGCGATAGCGGGTGCGGACGATGTGCGCGGCCAGGTAGGCGGCCCCGCCACCGGCCCGGTCGACCGCCAATTCGTGCGTGACGACGCGCGGCTTTCGTCCGCCCGCGATATTGTCGCGGTATGCGTGCCAGATGCGCTTGCCGAGCAACGGCGCCGTGCCGGCGTCGCCGTAAATCCGTGCGGCTTCGTTACGCGCCATCGTGTCGCCGTTGGCCAGCGACAGCAGCATGATGCCGGCCGGCGCCGTGCGAATCAGCGTGCGGTTGAGCGCCTCGCTTTCGATCAGCCGGATCGCGCGGCGGTTGGCCGGGCGCAGCGCGCGCCGGTCGAACATGACGATCGCGAACCACACCGTTCCGATCGCGAGCAACGCGAGACCGGTTGCGATACCCAGGCGGACGGCCACGTCGTCGAACACACTGCGCCACGAATGCGTCGCGGTGAGTACCTCGTCGAATCCCGGCATGCGATCGCCGATGACGATATTCGTGCCGACACGGTGTGCGGCAGCCCGTTCACCTCCGGCCGCGCGCGCGTAATCGAGCGCACGGGCAGTCAGCACGGGCGCAGCCTGCTGGCCGGTCAGGACATTCGCGTTCGAATCGACCAGTGCATAGTTCTGGCCGGCGGACGCGGAACGCAGGATGTCGTCGATCTCCGGCCGCGTGACGATGACAAACCATGCGATCGGCTTGCCCTGCGTATCTCGCACCGCCTGCGCGAACCGCAGCACGGACCGCCCGAGCAGCGGATCCTGCCGCCTGTCCAGAAAAATCGGCCGATTGCCGGGCGCGGCGGCGGCCGATACGAAATCGGCCGGCGGCTGCAACTGCCGGATCAATGCCTTCACGTCGAAACCGGCCGGCAGCGCGAGCGTCGACTTCACCAGCGGATACCCGGTCACGATGACGAAGTCGCCCGCCAGATCGATCAGATATCCGCCCATGCCCGGGTCGCCGGGCTGCCTCGGCGGCATGACGCCCGTCTTCTCGACCGTCTCGAGAAATGCCGCGAGGAACGGCGCGTAGGTGCCCCCTGGCCGAGACGACGGATCGGCCGCAAACGCGGCCACCGCCACGCGTCCCGCGTGTCCGAGAACGGCCAGCCTGCCGCGCCCGTCGGCAAACGGCTCGAGTGCATCGGGCGGGGTGGTCGGTCCGTGCCGAGCCATCAACTCGAGGATGTCGGTGTAGCGATTCTGGAGGGCCTTGACCACCTCCATCTCCGCCAGCAGGTCGGCCTTGCGGACCAGGAACTCCGACCGCTCATGCGCAACCGATTCCTGCAGGTCGAGCCGCACGACGAGTGCCGCGCAGGCCAGGACGAACACCGTGATCGCCACACCGCTTCCGTACAGCAGCCATTGCTGCTGCCGTCGCACGCGCCCCGGTTCGAACGGCTTGCGGCCCGCGGCCGCGGCATGCGCGATCAGCGCTTTCAGTTTGGTTGGCATGAGTGTCGTCGAAGTCGTCTCGGCGCCGGCACCGCGTCGTGCGCCGTCCGGGTCACTCGGTAGTGTCCGACGGACACCGTCTATGCACTGGCCTCGGGCAATTCGGGCAGCTGGCCCTCGCTCGCGTAGCGAATCAGATCGGCGTCGCGAACGATACCGAGCTTCTTCATGGCACTCGATTTCTGCGAACTGATCGTCTGCTTGCTGCGGTGAAGCTGGACGGCGATCTCGCCGACCGTCAGGCCGGCCCCGTAAAGCCGCACGACTTCGATCTCGCGGGCGGTCAGGGTGCGGACACCCGCCGACGGCTGGCAGTCCTCCAGCAGCCTCTTGACGAACGGAGACAGATAATTGGCCCCGACGAAGGCCGCGTGCACCGCGCCCACCAGATGCGAAATCGCATCGGACTTGCTCAGGATGCACCCGACGCCCTGCTTCTGAATCGCGAGCAGCACGCTCGGGTTGTCGATCATCGTGATCGTCACGAGGCGAAGCGCCGGATAACGACGCTGCAGAAAGGACAGCAATGACAGACCGTCGCCATACTTGCCGCCGGGCATCACATAGTCGACGACGAGCACGTCGCTCTGCTGCTCGTCGAGCATCGCCACGAGGTCGGTCGAATTCGAGACAGTGCCGAGCAGCTTGATCGTGCTGCTGCCCGCGAGCGCCTGCGACATCCCGAGCGCGGACGAAGGATGATCGTCCGCCACCATCACCCGCACAAAAAATTCATCCATCTCTACTTTTCTCCCGATACACGCGGCCCGACGTGCGATGTTGTGCGACGCGCCGGAGCTCGAATCGATCCCGCAACACGATCGCGTTGCGGCATCCAGCGAACCGGGCGGTGCGCAGCGCAATTTTAAGATAATAGACGGCTGTACGATCAAGCGTGGCGGTCTGTCGACACACATGCCCATCTCGCCGGCTGGCGCGCGCACCACGACATTGCGGTATGAACCGTCGACAGTCCGCCGCCCACGCCCGTCCGATCGGCGGCGCCCCCACGCCGTCGATCCATCCCGTCCCGCCGGGCGGCCGAAACCGCTCCCTAGTGCTTGACCACGGTTTCGTCCGGCTCGCCGGGCTCGTCATCCACGGCATGCTGCCACTCGGTGACGGCCCGCCGCTTTTGCGACGGCGACATCATCATGAATTCGTTCAGCTTCATCAGGAAATGCCGTCTGGATTTCTCTGGCAACGTCGCGAATCCAAGTAGCAGCCCGAACACCTTTCCCATATAGCGCACGGCCTTACCCTTCCTTCTTCAGTCGAAATCACGCGGCATTGAAGCAATGCGGCGTGTCTGCCTTCCCTGTTCTGACGCAGGCGATCTGCGTCGCCCCCGCGCCGCCTCTTTTTTACCGTCCGGGCCAGTGCATCGTCGCAGCAGCCATGACGCCCGAAGCAGGCCGCTTGTCCGCCGTGCCCGCGGGGAGTGCGATCCCGCGCCGCCGCGCAACGCGGGCGAGGCCGCGGCGCAGGTCGGCCAGCGTCACCGGCTTGGTTAACACATACGCGACGTTCGATGCCGCGTAGCGCCGGGCATTGTCGGGCGCCAGATACGATGCCACGACGATCATGTCGCACGGCAACGCGCGCGCATGAACGGCTTCGACCAGTTCCCGGACCGACATGTCGGGCAAGTCGGCACCGAGCAGCAGCACGTCCCACATGCCGCTCTCGAGCGTGTCGAGCGCCGCGCCGCCGGACGACACACACCGGACCGTGCAACCGAGCACATCCAGCTGCTCGCGGAAAATCGACCCGTTGACCGCCGCATCGTCGGCGACCAGCACACGCGGCACACGCGTGCTGGAAGCCGGCGACGCCGACTGCCCGACATCGGGCGCGCACCCCGGCCCGCGCGGCGACTCGGCGGTAGCGACTCGCGCCTGCGCGATCGCCATGCGCAGCCCGTTCAGCGAATAACTCGACACGCGGATCGTGCGGCCCGCGACGTCCGGCTGCAGCGGGCCGTCCGGCGTCGCCAGCACGACCGGCGTACCGCCGCCGAGGCTGTCGAGCTCCTCGCGCCGCCATTGGTCGGAATCGCCGAAGAGCACGATCGCGTGTGCACGCGCGAGGCACCCGGCGGCAATCCCGATCGGACTCGGATGCATCGCGACGTCGAACCCCCATGCACGCAGATGCGGAAAGGCAAACGCACGCCACGCGTCCTCCGGCGACACGACGATCAGCGTCCGGCCGGCACCCGCGCCGGCCGGGGATTTCGGCGCAATGCCCGTATGCAGCGGCAAGCGCACGGTGAACAGGCTGCCGACGCCCGGCGCGCTGTCGACCGCAATCGTCCCGCCCATCGCCGCGACCAGCCGGTCGCACAGCGCGAGCCCGAGCCCCGTGCCGCCATAGCGCCGCGTGATCGACGCATCGACCTGCGAGAACGCCTTGAACAGCTTGCCCTGTTGCGCAGGGTCGATCCCGATGCCGGTATCCTCGATGCCGATGGCGATCTCGGGCGCACCGCGCGCATTTCGCCCGACCGCCACGCGCGCGACGATGCGCCCGGCGCTCGTGAACTTGATCGCGTTGCTCAGCAGGTTGCCGACCACCTGCGCGAGCCGCGTCGGATCGCCGCGCATGCGCTGCGCGCCGCTCGCATCGATATCGGCGAACAGCGGCAACCCTTTTGCCTTCGCGACCGACGCGAATGCCGCGAGCTCGCGCTCGATCACCGCGATCACGTCGAACTCGATCGACTCGACCGACATCGCGCCGGCTTCGATCTTCGAGAAATCGAGCACGTCGCTGACGATCGCGAGCAGCCCTTCGGCCGACGCGCGCAGCGTCCGCACGCGGCCCTGCTGCGAGGCATCGAGCGCCGTGCGCTCGAGCAGCTCGAGGTTGCCGAGGATCACGTTCAGCGGCGTGCGGATCTCATGACTCGTCGCGGCGAGAAACGACGACTTGGCCGCATTCGCCGAATCGGCCGCGCGCACCGCTTCCTCGAGCTGATGAACGAGGCGGCACTGCGCGCTCATGTCGGCGAACGTCGCGATCAGCACGTCCTCGCCTTGATAACGCGCGCCGTGCGCGATGATCTCCAGGTGCAGCGGCGTATCGCCGCGTGCGTCGAGCACGAGCTCGGTCGTCATCGTCCGGCCGGCCCCGCCGTTCGCGACGAACGCGTCGTACTTCTCGAGTGCCAGCGCGGACAGCGCATGGTAATCGCCTTCATGCGGCAGCAGCATCTGCTTGAGCGCGTCGCTCGCGAGCATCACGCGCCGGTCGGACAACGACACGAGGCCGATGCCGACCGGCGCCATCGCGATCACGCTGCGGCACAGCGCCTCGCTGTCGAACACGCGGGCCGAGCGTGCATACACCGGCACAAGCACGCGCCGGTGGAAACGCACGAGCAGCAGCCACATCACGATGATCGCAACGAGGGTCGACGCCGCGAGCCCGCCGGCCTGCACGCCGATGCCGGCCAGCACGTCGGCCCACGACAGCACATAGGCGATCGTCCAGCCGGTTGCCGCGAGCTTGCTGCTGAACACGATCGCGCCGTCGCGAAAGAGCGGCTCGGCGGACACCCTTCCACGATGCGCGACATCGAGGCTCAGCAAGCGCTCGCTCAGGGCGTTCGTGCGTGCGACGTCCGGATCGATCGCGATCAGCCGGTTGTCCGCCGACGTGATGAAGAACGTGCCGGCCAAGCCCCGTCCGGGCAGCCACGACAGCAGGTAGTCGGGTGCGTATTCGGTGACCAGCACCGCGAACGGCTGGCCGGCGGCGCGCGCCTCGGCGGCGACGCGGATGCGCATCTGCCCGGTGACGGGGTTGACGTAGGGCGGCAGCCAGCGGACGTTCGGCCGACCGTCGTTCGGCGCCGGCGGCGAGCCGTCGAAATCGATGCGCAGCGCATCGAATACTTGCGCACGCGCGTCGGCCGACGCCAGTGCCGGATTGTCGCGCGCCAGGTGTGGCACCAGGCCGAAGACGCCCGTGCGCGTACTGTAGTGGTACCCCTCGAGCGTACGCCCGCGATTGAGCGAACTCGCCGCGCAGATGCGCGACAGCATGAACGACAGCGCGAGATAACGAGCGACCTCGTCGCGCCGCGCGGTTTGCCCCGGCACGCCGACCACGAGCGACGGATACGGCTTGATCGCCAGCTGCTGGCCGTCGGCGAAGAACGCGTTCACGACGTCGGCCGGCGCCGCGCCGATCTCCCGCCAGATGAGTTGCGTATTCGTGACGCCGTTGCGGAACGACGTCTCGGCCACCTGCACCTCGTCCGCGGCTTCCTCGACACCGTTCAGGAAATTGCGCCGCTCGCCGTCCAGATGGCCGTAGACGATCGACGTGATCCCGAGCCCGCAGGCGATCAGGATCAGGATCGTGACGACGATGCCGCCCCCGAACATCGAAATGCTCTGGTAGCGGCGAATGGACTGAAGCGTGCTGTATGGCATGGCTCGATGTGACGGAGCCCGGAACGCGGACCTGCGGCAAATCCCGGCCGGCCGGACGTCACGATGGAAACATTCGGGACGGTAAGGTCCCGATCATGCCTAACGACACCACGAAAATCAGGTGTGCATTATCCTTTTAGTACACGTCCTATTTGTTTTAATGATTGTTTTGAACTTGAACGAGAATCGGCGGTGGAATCGCGTGTCGCGCACCGCGCCGTTCGGACCCGTCGCTTCGGCGAATCGCCTCAGGTCCGTCCACAATGAAATACCGCCGGCGAGCCGGCGGCAAAAAGATGCGTCAACGAATCTCGTGACGCACCGAGGCACCCGATTCGACCCGCGCGGGACTTCCCGGCAGGATCGCCCGCTCAGTTCTGGGTGAGCGGATTCAGCGTCGTGCACAGGAAGCCCGTGCAGTTCTTCGGCGTGAAATAGAACGACGCCATCACCGGCGCGGGCGAGCCGAGCGCGAGATCGCTCAGATACGCGCTGCCCTGCGCGCCGAATGTGTTCGCCTGCTGAACGAAGCTGGCGCCGGTCGACTGGATCGCGGCCGACTGGTACGTGAAGGTCGGCGACTGCGTCTGGTCCTTCACGTAGACCCACGAGATCGCCGTACCGAATGCCATCGCGCCCTTCGCGCGATAACCCTTCGCCCCCTCGCTGTTGGCCTGTGCGATGAAGTCGCCGACCGTCGACGTCGGCGCCAGCGCGTCGTACGTATAGGTCGCGTTCGACGCGTTGTTCTTCATGTACACGTTCGCCTGCGCGGTGCCCACCGCCATCGGGCCAAGGAACCAGTAGCCCGACTGGCCCTGTCCGTTCGCCTGCGCGAGGAATGCGTTGGCGTCGGCGGGCAGGCCCGTCGCCGTGTACGTGTAGGTGGCCGACGAGCCGCCGTCCTTGCGATAGAGGTCGCCGTACGTGAGCGGCCCTTCGTAGCGGTAGCCGCTCGCCCCTTGCGCGTTGGCCGCGTTCACGAAGGACGTCATGTCGGCCGGCGCCGTCTGCAACTGGTACGTGTAGGTCTGCGCGGTGCCGTCGTTCACGAAGATCGACTGCGACCCGCCGTTGCTCGCATTGTAGAAATAGTCGCCCAGATATCGATAGCCTTTTGCGCCCTCGTTGTTGACCAGCGTCAGGAAGCTCGCCCGATCCGCCGCGACCGGCTGTGCCTCGTAGCGCCACGTCAGCGTACCGCCGCCGGAGCCGCCCGAACCACCGCTTCCCGCCCCGCCGCCGCCCGTCCCGCCGGAGCCGGTGCCCGTGCCACCGCTGCCGCCGTTGTTGCTCGTGCCCGATCCGCCGGACGATGCAGGCGCGGAAGTGTCGTCGCCGCCGCAAGCGGTCAGCGCCAGGCAAGTCAATGCGATCAATGCAACGGTTTTCATCGGAATCACCTTCTGAACGAACAGGACGAACGAAGCCGTTACGCACGGATCACGCCGCGCGCACGGACCATCCGCATCGGGATTGGGCCGGCGGCCAACCACCGGCCCGGGAACGTCAGTTGACCTGCAGCTGGCCGCCGCGGCCGAGGCCGCCCTTCACGTCCTGCGCCTTGTAGCTGCGCAGCGCCACGACCATCTTGTTGTACGCGTCGATGAACGCGACGACCGTCGCCTTGCCTTCCGGCGTCGACGAGAACCCGGCGAGCGCACCGCCCACGCCGCCGCCGAAACCGCCCAGCGCCGCACCGTAGTTGGTCGCCGTCGAGCTGCCTTCCGACGCCGCGATCTGCACGGCCGAGCGCACGTCGAACAGCGTCAGCGTCACGACCGACGCCTTCGTCTGCAGGTGGCCGGCCACCGCCGCCACCGCGCTGTTGCCGATCAGCCCGCCGATCATGCTGCCGATGCCGCCGATCGGCGAATCGTTGATCACGATCTGCGGCTCCATGTAGTAGTCGGCCGCGACACGCTGGCCCTTCTGCTGCTTCGAGCCCGCGCGGTATTCGCCCGAGTTGCGCTGCAGCTGCGTGATGCGCGACAGGCGCGCGTCGCTCTTCTGGTTGCCGATCGACGTGATCACGAAGCAGTTCGACTGCTGCACGGCCAGGCGCAGCAGCGGATCGATCGTGGTCATCTTGGTCGCGCTGCCGAACGGGCCCCACCAGTCGGCGTTGCGGCCGTCGTCGACGGCGATCGTGCCGAGCGGCGACGCACAGCGCTGCAGCTGCGAATCCGCGCCCGCGCTCGCGCCGCCTGCCGCGGCACCCGTCACGCCGGCGTTCTGTCCGCCGGGCGTCACCACGCCGCCGCAACCCGCGACGGACGCGCCAAGCGCTGCAACCAGCGCACCTTGAGTGAGACGTTGGGAAAGGTTGGTCTTCATGTCGTTGTCGATCGATTAGAGTCGTTGTTCGGCTTATGTGTTCGTGCGAACTTCGATAAGCCCCCCCGGCGTGGCGCGCGCTGGTGGTCCCCCCGCTGCTGCCCCCGTTGCCTGATGCGCGGTCAGTAGTACCAGTACGTCTGCTGCCAGACGCCGTAGTACGGATAGCCCGAGTACCAGTAGCCGTAATAGACGTCACGCCATTGCGTGCGCCATTTCCAGTCTTCTTCGTCTTCCTTCTTGGCCTTGCGCGCGAGATCGAGCAGCTTTTTCGATTCCTTGTCGCCGCGGCCGGCCGCGATCGACAGCCACTTCTCCGCTTCACGCGCGTCGGAGCCCATTTCCTCGAGGCCGAACAGGTAGAAACTGCCGAGCGCCTTCTGCGCCTGCAGGTCGCCGCGCTCGGCGGCCTCGCGCATCCACTTGAGCGCCTGATAGCTGTCCTGGCGCACGCCGTCGCCGCGGAAATAACGCAGGCCGAGGTCGTAGGCAGCCTTCGGCTGGGTCTTCGCGGTCTGCTTCAGCGCGGCGATACGCGGATCTTCCCGGTCTTCCGCATCGTCCTTCTTCTGATAGGACACCTGATCTTTCGGGCGATCGGAACACCCGGTGTCGTCGCAGATCCGTACCGTGTTGCCGGTGACGGACGGGTCCTGCGCGCACGCGGCCAGCAGCAACAGCAGCCCCGGAGCGAGTAAACGGCGATACATTGGTACAGTCCTCAGTTTTATTGGCGCCGCAATTCTTCGAGCCATCCCACCCCGTGAGCTCGTACCTGGTTGCGTGCGGCGCAACGGATACAATCCGCCAACGCCGACACGCAGTCCAAGGCTCTCTCAGGTTCTCTCTTGGAATTGTTCCGTCACCATTTCATGGCTGCCGCTTTTCGCTGTACCGGCTATCCCGGCATCGATCTCCAAACATGACGCAGCAAACAATAGTGACGTGGTGAGCAATAATAATGGAGAAAAATGGCATGTCAAGGTCATTCGCTTTTTCAAAGTTTGCGTGACACGTCAGTTTTGCTATGCTCTCCCTCGCCCAAAACCCTTCGAGACCCCATCGAGATGTCCACCACCGAGCAGGCCAATGTCGATCTCATCACCGCGAACAAGGTGCGCGATCTACTGAACCGGAACGGCATTCCGCCGCGTAGCCACAACACGACGATCGCCAACGTGCTCGGCCTGAGCTTCTCGGTCGTCACGCGCAAGATGAAAGGCCTGATCCCGTGGAACCTGTCGCAGCTGCAGGACATCGCGACGCACTTCGGCGTGCCGCCCGCGATCCTGCTCGACGACAAGGGCACGCAGCCGGCCGCCGCCGAGATGATCGACGCGACGTTCGTGATCGAATCGAGGCGCTTCCGCTGCCGCGCCGCGATCTCGACGAAGGCCAGCAGCCAGATCGAAACGGATTTCGTCGCGCTGCAGTGGCAGGGCGAATGGATCGTGACCGAGCGCCAGCACGCGCGCGAGGGCCGCACCTATCCGGTCGACGTGATCGAGCTGCGCTCGACCCAGCCGAACGTCTACGCGGCGCGGATCGCCGTGGTCGACGATTCGCAGGATGTCGCCGAGACGGTGTGTGAATATTTCATCGAGAAAGGCGTGAACGCGATTCCGTACTTCGACGGCGCGACGTTCCGCAAGGCGCTGGAAGTCGAGGATTTCGACGGCTACATCCTCGACTGGATGCTCGGCGACCAGACGGCCGCCGAACTCGTGCGCGGCATCCGTTCGAGCGAGAACAGCGGCGCGCCGATCTTCCTGCTGACCGGCAAGATCTCGACCGGCGAAGCCAGCGAGGACGAAATCGCGCACATCGTGTCGCACTACAACGCGCGCTGCGAGGAAAAGCCCGTGCGCCTGCCGATCCTGTTCGCCGAAGTGGCGCGCGAACTGAAGATCACGCTGCCGGCCGTGGCCGCCGCGAACTGAGTCCCGAACCACGAACCACGACACGAACCACGAGACCGAGGGCACGACATGCGCATTTCAACCATCTGGATCAAGAGCCTGCTGACGGCCTGCCTGCTCGGCATGGCCGCCTCGGCATGGGCGGCTTCGTCGTTTACGTTCACCGTCGACGGCAGGATCAGCAAGAGCAACCAGCAGGGGAAGATGACCTACGTCTTTTCCGAGCAGGCGCTGATGGCGCTGCCGCAGCATACGATCGTCACGTCGACGAGCTGGACGCCGAAGTCGACCTTCACCGGCCCGCGCCTGTCGGACGTGCTGAAGACCGTCGGCGCGCATGGCACGCAGATCGAATTCCGCTGCATCGACGAGTACACGTTCACGATTCCCGTGTCGGATGCCGACAAGTACGGCGTGATCCTCGCGCGGACGATGAACGGCAAGGTGCTCGGCAACGACAACTACGGCCCGCTGTGGATCATGTATCCGCGCGACCAGTATCCCGACGAGCTGAAGACGCCGCTCGGCGAGGCCAAGTTCGCGTGGCAGATCATCGGCCTGACCGTGAAGTGAGTTCGACCGCGACATGAAACGCCGGCGGTGGAAAAACAGAAAGATCATCCTGGTCCTCGGCTCGCTGTGGATCATGGGGTTCGCCGCGTGGGCGTTCCTGCTGTGGGACCTGCTCGCGACCTCGGTCAACGAGGGCGTGCTCGAAGGGCCGCGCGAAGGCGTGTTCTGGACCGCCGCGCAATACCGCAACGTCTATACGCGATTCGACCGGCAACTGATCCTCTACGCGACACGCGAGGACGACGACTTCGATCACGTGCGGATGCAGCTCGACAGCCTGTCGGTGTCGTTCGGGTTCCTGCAGCGGCCGTCCGAAGTATCCGAATACTGGCTGCGCATTCCGCGCGCGCGCAACGAGATCGACGCGCTCGGTGAATTCATGACGCGCCTGAAGCAGGAAGTGCCGCCGCTGCGCGACACGCCGAAGAACGCGCGGCAGGTGATCGACGAAGTCAATGCATACTGGCCGAAGGTCAACGGCCTCGCGAACTACTTCCGCGCGATCGAGATGGCGCAACGCGATTTCACGTTCCATCAGCTGAAGGAAAAGCAGCGTGCGATCCTGATCCTCGGCATCGTGCTCGGCGTGATCCTGTGCGCACTGTTCCTGCTGCTGTTCTACACGATGCGCACGCGCGACGACCTGCTCGAACGGCAAAACGCGGCGCTCGACGCCGAGCGCAAGGCCTCCGACCGCGCGTTCGAGATGATCGAGGCGAAGAACGCGTTCCTCGGGATGGTCAGCCACGAGCTGCGCACGCCGCTGCAGGCCATCTGCGGGTCGATCGAGATCCTGCTCGCGCGCCCGCAGTCCGACGCGAACCTGAAGACGATCCGGCGGCTGCAGAATTCCGCGCTGTCGCTCGAAGCACTCGTCAAGGACCTCACCGACTACATCAAGCTGCGCTCGACGAAACGCCTGGCCGAACTGGATACCGTCGGAATCGCGCCGCTGCTCGCCGAAGCGATCGAACCGTTGCGCGAGAAGATCCTGGCCAAGCGGATCACGGTCGAACAGCGGATCGAGCCGCCGGGTCTCGCGATCCGCTCCGATCGCAAGCTGCTGCGGCAGGTGCTGTCGAACCTGATCGAGAACTCGGTCAAGTACACGCACGGCGGATCGATCAAGGTGTCGATCACGCTCGCCGACACGCCGGCCGGCCAGCAGGTGAAGATCGCCGTGCACGACACGGGCGCCGGCATCGCGAAGCAACACCTGTCGAAGATCTTCGAGCCGTTCTATCGCGCGAACGACGCGGTCGGGCTGCATGTGGACGGGATCGGCATGGGGCTCGCGGTCGTGCGCGAAATCGTGACGACGCTGCGCGGGCATGTGGACGTGCGCAGCGTGGTCGGCGAAGGCAGCGAGTTCGTCGTGACGCTGCCGGCCGAAGTGCCGGGCATCGACACGGCCGGCCACGCGGCCGGCGACGTGCCCGCACTGCCGCCCGCGATCGCGCTCCGCGACCGGCGCGCGCTGGTGGTCGACGACAACGACAACGCGCGCGAAACGCTTGGTGCGATGCTGTCGGCCCTCGGCATCGAGGCCGAACTGTGCGGCACCGGGCAGGAAGGCGTCGCGCGCTTCGGCACGGGCCGCTACGACATCGTCGTGCTCGATCTCGAACTGCCGGACCTGAGCGGCTTCGAGGTCGCGCGGCGCATTCGCGCGGCGGCGGAACCCGACCACGACGGCCGCCATCCGGCGATCCTCGGCGTCAGCGCATATGAGTCGGCCGCGCTGCGCGAGAACAAGCAGGTGTTCGATGCATTCCTGCCGAAACCCGTCCATTTGCGCGAGCTCGGCACGCTCGTCGAGAAGCTGCTCGCCTGAGCAGGCGCATCGCCCGTTCCCCGTTCCCGCCTACTCGCCGATCAGATGCAGCACGATGTCGCGCCGGTGCGCCGCGCGGCGATGCTCGAACAGGTAGATCCCCTGCCACGTGCCGAGCACCATGCGCCCGTGCTCGACCGGAATCGACAGCTGCACCTGCGTGAGCGCCGTGCGCAGATGCGCGGGCATGTCGTCCGCGCCTTCGGTGTCGTGCTCGTAGCGCGTGTCGTCCTCGGGCGCGAGCGTCGCGAAATAGCGTTCGATGTCGCGCCGCACCGACGGATCGGCATTCTCCTGGATCAGCAGCGACGCCGATGTATGGCGGCAGAACACGGTGACGAGGCCGGTGCGGATCGCCTGCTGGTCGACGAACGCGCGCACCTGCGGCGTGAATTCGACGAGGCCGCCGCCGCGCGTGTCGACGCCGATGTGCGTGAGGGCCTGTTGCATCTCGGCCACCTCAGGCCAGCGCGGCGAAGCCGTCGGCTTCGATCTGTTTCGCGTCGGCGGGGCGCACGACGCGCGCGACCTCGACGCCGTCGCGCAGGAAGACGAGGGTCGGCCACAGCTTCACGCCGAACGAGCGGCCGAGCGGGCGGCCCGGGCCATCCTCGATCTTCAGGTGCCGCACCGCAGGATGCGCGGAGAACGACGCGGCGATCGCGGGCTGCGCGCCTGCGCAGATCCCGCACCAGTTCGCGCCGAATTCGATGACGGTTGCGCCGCCCAGTGCGTCGACTTCCGCGCGCGTCGGCGCATTGGCGGTGTAGCGTTGTTCGGTGTCCATCGGGCCCTCGTGTGCGTTGGCGGAACGGGGCCGCGCCCGCGTGCGTGGTGCGGCGGTCGCGGCCGACGATTTCCTACTCTAGCGGAAAAGCGCGCGCGATGCCGGCCGGTCGCGGCGCCCGCGTCCTTCGGGAATGACACGACAAGATTCGGAGCGCCGCGCCGCCGCGACCGGATCAGCATGCGGACTGATCCGTCAACGAGGGCACCCGCCATGAATGCGCCGCATTGCGTCACCGAACCGAACATCCTCTATTTCGGCACGCCCGTCGTGCTGGTCAGCACGCTGAACGAAAACGGCACGCCCAATCTCGCGCCGATCTCGTCCGCGTTCTGGCTCGGCTGGCGCGGCGTGATCGGCATCGCCGCCAGCTCGCAGACCACCCGCAACCTGTTGCGCACCGGCGAATGCGTGCTGAACCTGCCGTCGTCGGCGCAGGCGGACGCGGTCGACCGGATCGCGCGCACGACGGGCACGTATCCGGTGCCCGACGGCAAGCGCGCGAAAGGCTACGTATTCGAACCCGACAAGTTCGGCACGGCCGGGCTCACCGCAGCCGCGTCGCAAACCGTCGCGCCGCCGCGCGCGCTCGAATGCCCGGTGCACATGGAAGCGGTCGTCGCGGCCGCGCACGGAATCGGCGACGAGGCGCCGGACCTGCGCGGCCATATCCGCGTGTTCGAGTTGCGCATCCAGCGCGTGCACGTGCATCCCGACCTGCTGATGGACGGCCACGCGGACCGCATCGATCCGGACAAGTGGTCGCCGCTGATCATGAGCTTCCAGAAGTTCTACGGGCTGGCGCCGCGGCAGGTGCATGCGTCGCGGCTCGCGGAGATTCCGGAGCGCGCGTATCGCAGCCCCGACATCGAGCGTTCGCGTGAAGCGGGCATCTTGACCGGCGCCGGACGGTAACGAAACGCCCGGCGCAATGGCAGCGAAGCCGGCGCTTCGTCGTGCCTCCACCGGCGGTATCGACGCGGCTGCGCCGCCCCCGCACCGCCGGCCCTGTGCATCGCCGTGCCGATCGCGCGGACCGACACCGCGAGCCTATCCCGCCTCTCGGCTCGCCACGCCTTCCATCCATCGCTCGAACGCGGACACCGCGGCATCGTCGGCACGATCGGCGCTCGTCACCAGCATGTAGTCGTCAGCACGCCATACGGGCGACGCGATCGGACACACGAGGCGCCCCTCGGCGAGATCGCGCCCGATCAGCGGCAACGACGCCAGGGCCACGCCGAGCCCCTCGACGGCCGCGCCGAGCTGAAGATTCACATGATCGAATTCGACATGACGCACGGCGCGCAGATCGGAAGCACCCGCCTCCTGCAACCAGTGCGACCAGGCGGAGCGCGTCGTGGCCGAATGCAGCAGGGTGTGATGGCGCAGGTCGGCCACGCTTTGTATCGGATGCCGGCGCAGCAACGCGGGATTGCAGGCCGGCACGCGCAGGTCGGGCATCAGCGGACGCGATACGACGCCCGCGCCCTGCTCGGGACCGGAACGGACCCCGATATCGAAAGCGTCGGCGACATAGCGCAACTTGCGCGATGTCGTCGATACCCTGACGTCGATGTCGGGGTACCGCGAATGGAAATCGGCGAGCCGCGGCAGCAGCCAGCACAGCGCAAAGCTCATCGGCACATTCACCCGCACGACGCCCGATATCCGGTGCTTGAACGTGTCGTGGCGCAGCCGCCCCACCGCGGTACCGAGGCGCTCGAACACGTGGCTGACGTCATTCAGCAGCGCGGCTCCTTCGTCGGTCAGCACGACACCGCGCGGACGACGGTCGAACAACGGCAGGCCGAACCAGTCCTCCAGCAGCCTGATCTGCTTGCCTACGGCCCAGTGGGTGACATGCAGCTCCAGCGCCGCCCCCGCGAAGCTGCCGTGCCGCGCGACCGCGTCGAACGCGCGCAGCGCATTGAGCGGGGGCAACTCGCCCCGGTGCTTCGCCGTGTCCTGGTTGTCGTTCATGACGTGACTTTTTCTCTCTGTTGACGCAATTTTAGTTCAATTGAAATGGCCGCGACCTCAACCATAAAATTGACACTTCGAGCGCGAAAGCGAAGCCACGAAGGGCTTCCACCGACCGCTCGCACGGAGCGAACGACGATGCGCCTGCCAGATTTTTCCCCGCCCATGATGCGGGAGACCGCGTCACCCCGACGGCGCGTGCTGTGGCTGTCGTGCCTTGCGCACGCCACGCACGATGGCTATACGGACATGATCTACGCGTTGCTGCCCGTGTGGCAGTCGGAATTCGGGCTCGACTTTGCGGCCCTGGCGATCCTGCGCGGCGTCTATGCCGGCACGATGGCGACGCTGCAGTTGTCGGCGGGGCGCCTCGCGCAACACCTGGGCAGCCGCACGACCCTCGCATTCGGCACGCTGCTCGCCGCGCTCGGCTATGCGCTCGCGGGCCTGTCGGGCGGCCTGCTCGGTCTGGGCGTGGCGCTGGCGATTTCGGGCGGCGGATCCAGCACGCAGCATCCGATCGCATCGGGCGCCGTGTCCCGCCTCTATGGACGCGACGCGAGAGGCCCGCTCAGCATCTACAACTTCGCCGGCGATCTGGGGAAATCCGCACTGCCGGCCGCCATTTCGCTGCTCGTGACCCTGATGCCGTGGCGTCACGCGCTATGGATCGTCGCCGGATTGGGCTGCGTCGTGGCCGCCGTCATCGCACTCTGGTTTCCCGCCGTGCCGCGTGGCGCCGACAAGACGGCGGCCAAAGGGCAGGCGTCCGCTCAACGCAGCGGCACCGGCGGAAGCGGATTCACCACGCTGTTTTCCATCGGCGTGCTCGATACGGCGGTACGCATGGGACTGCTTACCTTTCTGCCTTTCCTGCTCAAGGCAAAGGGTGTCTCGCCGCAACTGCTGGGAACGGCGCTTGCACTCGTTTTCATAGGCGGTGCGGCCGGCAAATTCATGTGCGGCTGGCTGGGCGCGCGCCTGGGCATGGTCAGGACGGTGCTGCTCACGGAGGGCGGTACGGCCGCGTGCATCGTCGCGGTGATGTATCTCCCGTTGGCACTTACCATGATGCTGCTGCCGATTCTGGGTATGATGCTCAACGGCACTTCGTCGGTGCTGTACGGAACCGTTCCGGAGATGTCCGCACCCGAGCGTACCGAGCGCGCATTCGCGATTTTCTACACGGGGACGATCGCATCGGGCGCGATCTCGCCCGTTCTCTACGGTTTCCTGGGCGACAGGATCGGTGTGCATGGCGCCACGTATGCGACCGCGTTGACCGCCCTCGCGATCTTTCCGCTCGCCCTCGCACTGCGCCCGCATCTGGCGGATGACTGAACAGGATGAACACCATGACGAACGCTGACTCCCCGACCGTCGCACTCGTCGGTCCGGGCGCAATCGGAACGACCGTCGCCGCGGCCCTTCACGAAGCCGGCCGCACACCGGTGATCTGCGGCCGCTCGGCCCACGCGCAGCTGAAGCTGCGCTTCGACGGCGGCGAGATCGTCGTGCCCGGGCCCGTCCTGACCGATCCGCACGCGGTCAAGGAGCGGTTCGATCTCGTGTTCGTTGCGGTGAAGTCGACGCAGATAGCGAGCGCGGCACCCTGGGTCTCCGCGCTATGCGATGCGAATACCGTCGTCTGCGTGCTGCAAAACGGCGTCGAGCAAAAAGCCGCGTTCGCGCCGTACGCGGCCGGCGCCACGGTCGTGCCGTCGGTCGTCTGGTTTCCGGCGCAGCGCGAATCGGGCGCATCGGTGTGGCTGCGGGGCAAGCCTCGGCTCACGCTGCCCGATACGCCGGCGAGCAACGTGGTGGTCGCCGCGTTGCACGGCACGCGCTGCTCGCCGGAGGTCGCGGAGGATTTCATCTCGCTCGCGTGGCGCAAGCTTTTGCAGAACGCAGTAGCGGGACTGATGGTGCTGACCGGTCGCCGCGCCGGCATGTACGCGCGCGGCGACATCACCGCACTGTCGCTCGCCTACCTGCGGGAATGTCTCGAGGTCGCGCGGGCCGAAGGTGCGAAGCTGGGTGATGAAGTGCCGCAGGAAATCGTCGATGGACTGCATGGCTATCCGCCGGACTTGGGTACGTCCATCCTGGCCGACCGGCAGGGCAACCATCCGCTCGAATGGGACTGCCGGAACGGCGTCGTGCAGCGATACGGACGAACGCACGGCATTCCGACGCCGATCAGCGATCTGGTCGTGCCGCTTCTCGCTGCCGCCAGCGATGGTCCGGGCTAGTCGCAAGGAAACCCAAGCGCATCCGATCGACGCGCGACTCCCCGCCTGACCGGTCATGACATTCGGCCGCAGGTCACTGGCTCGCGCCGCACTGTTTCTCGTCAGCAGCGAAGGGCGCTTCGTCAACGGCATGAACCGGAATGCCGACGGCGGGATGCGCTGCGATGACCTCCCGCCACGACGCTCACTCCGCCGCTCGGTGATACATCGCAACGTAGCGAGCCCGTGCAATCACTTTTCCGTGCATCTGGTATGCAACGAGAGCCGGGCTCGACGTGGCGTTCACGTCGATACCTGGAACCGAGAGCGCCGACGCCGTGACGACGTATCGGTGCGACTCTCCCTGAGGCGGGCAAGGCCCGCCGTATTTCGCCGTCCCGAAATCGGTCAGCGTTTCGATGGCGCCTGCAGGCATCCGCTTCGGATTGCCGGACGCGCCCTTTTCGATCGACGCTTCCGACGCCGGAATATTGACGACGCCCCAATGCGTCCAGCCCAGCCCGCCCGTCGGGGCATCGGGGTCGTGAATGGTCACGACGATGCTCTTCGTTCCGCGAGGAAGATACGACCACGAAATGCGCGGCGAGACGTTTTCGCCATGGCAGCCAAATCCGCCGTAGACCTGTTCGTTCCCGAACCGGCCATGGTTCAGGTCATCGACTTTGACGGAGAACGTTCCCGCGACGGCGATTGTCGGCACGATCGACAAGAGCATCGCGGAGCAGAGGGTCGATCGCGAAAGGGAATTGAATGTCATGGTGTGCTCCGTTGAAAAGGAGGGCGTTTCCGCGGCAGGCAAACGATCCAGCCGAACGAAGCGCGCGGGTTGCCGGCTTCCTTGCGGCAGATACGCCGGGTTGAAACATGAAACAAGCGTTGTACAACCGGCGTTGACGCAAATTGTAGATTTGGATTCCCAACGTCGGTAGCGTCGCCCACGCGTTCACCATGTTGTCTTGATAGCAACAATTGACGACGGGCATGTCTAGAGATTGCGATCGCGACCGTCACGCTGAAGTGGCGGCGGCGCGAGAAGCAGGCATCGCAAACCGGCCGACTGCGTCTCGCGGAGCATTCGCGCGTGCCCGCAATCGGCCGCCGTGCGCGTCTATGACCGGATGATCCGACTCCGTGCGAATCGCCCGGTTGCGTCGAAGAATGCATCCCGGCGAATCAGATAACATACGGGCCGCCACCTTTCCACGATCAAACCGACGGAGCGTTTTCAGTGATTCAACCGACCCCTGTATTCAAGGACAACCTCGCGCAACTGCCGGCCATCGACGGTATCGCACGCATCGATCTCGCCGGCGCGAACGGCGACGTCGTCGCGACCATCGAGAACCAGCCGGGCAAGCAGGGCTCGCTCGCGGTGTACCACTATCTGCAGCAGGCATTCGGCACGCTCGACGCGAAAGCGGCCGAGCATGGCCTCGCCGTGTTCGCCGAACACACGGCCGACGCACGCAACCGCCCGGGCGCGCACCCGAACGTCGATCGTCTGCTGGCGATCGTCGACGGCGGCGAAGCGCTGCGCATCGACGTCGTCGCGAAGGACTGAGTCGTTGGCGGCACGCGTGCGGAACACCGCGATCGTCGCATCCGTATCCGCTTCTCCGGAAACCGCTCGAGTGTCGCGCTTCGGTGCGCTGGCCTCGGGCCGCCGTTTCGCGACGGCAACCACGATCGCCACTGTTGCCTGGGCCGCGCTCGGCGGCACGGCATCGGCCGCCCCGCCGCGGACAGCATCCGATATTGCCGGCGCATCGCTCGTGCCGCTCGGCGTGCTGCCGCATTCACCCGAGAACGGTTCGCTCGATCCGTTTTGCACGCGATATCGCGCGAAGGCGACCACCGCGGCCGGCCGCGAAGTCGCGAAGCGCGACTGGATCGTGACGTCCGAGGCGCCGCTCGGGCGCTACACGGTCGTCACGTTCTCGAGCGGCTTCGGCGCCGGCACGAGCGCGATCTGCTTCGCGCGCAACGGCAACATCGGCGTATTCGACGGCACGACGCTCGTCGCGCTCGGCTATACCGCGCGCAAGGCCGGCTGGCAGCTCGGCTCGGTCGATCGGCTGGAAAACGGCGCGCTGCTGATCTGGGGCGGCGACGGCCCGGCACCGCCCGTCGGCGAGCTGCATGAAGAGAACGGCGGCCTGCGCTTGACCGGCGTCGCCGCCGAAAGCACGCACTGCGGCGGCCGCGCGGTCGTGCCGAACGTATACGGCAAGCCGCTCGACGCGGCACGCAGGATCCTGATCGCGCATGGCTGGCAACCGCTGCCCCCGCGCGAGAAGCCGGAAGCCACGGATGGCGCGGCAACGCTCGCGAAGCACGGCATCATCGAAGCCGAAGCGTGTTCGGGCACCGGGATGGGGTATTGCGCGCCGCGCTACCGGAATGCGGCCGGCGTGCTCGGCGTGACGACGGTCGGCGGCGAGCCGGACAAGCCTTCGGCGAATACCGTGATCGACTACCAGGTCGCGTGTCGCAAGCAGGGGGCGCGCTGATCGCGCGAGCATGATGCCTGTGTCATGCGATCCACACCGTCCGGCCATCGTCCGTTCGCTCGATTGACCGCGCTCACGTGCCCTTCTAAACTGACCTCCCTTTTACGCCGCACCGACAAAAGGGACTGCCATGATCGACTTCTCCACGCTCGCGCTGTTCTCCGGCGCATGTCTCGCGCTGACGGCCACGCCCGGCCCCGACATGCTGCTGATCGCGTCCCGCAGCGTGAGCCAGGGCCGGCGTGCAGGCTTCGCGACGCTCGCGGGCATTCAGGCCGGCACCTACTGCCACGCGCTCGCGGCCGCGCTGGGCTTGTCGCAGCTCTTTGTCGCGGTGCCGCTCGCGTATGACGCCGTGCGCTTCGCAGGCGCCGCGTATCTGCTGTATCTCGCGTGGAAGACCTTCCGTTCGGATGCGACCGCGCTGTCGCCCGTCGCGTCGCCACGCCGCCACTCGACCGCGACGATCTTCCGTCAGGGCCTGACGACGAACCTGCTGAATCCGAAGATGGCGTTGTTCGTGCTCGCGCTGTTTCCGCAGTTCGTGCGCCCCGAGCACGGTTCGATCGCCGCGCAGATTCTCGTGCTCGCGACGGTGTTGAACCTGATCGGGCTCGTCGTGAACGGCGCGGTCATTCTCTCCGCGAGCCGGCTGAGCCGGCGGATCGGCGCGCGCCGCCGGCCGTCGAAACTGCCTCAGTATCTGCTTGGGTCGGTGTTCGTCGGGCTGGCGGCACGGCTTGCGGTGGCAGGGCGAAACTAACTCCGTCATCCGGCCGTGGTGCCTGCCCCACCCTGACACCGGATCGCGTACTTGCCGGACCCGAATTTCCTGAAAGCCGTCGGGTCCTAACGCCGTCTCCGCTATCTCCGACCGCAGCAACAAGGTCTCGAACGTTCCCTCACCGCTGACCAACCGCCTGTGCCCGCATCCGCGGTCGGTCACTGTTCTCGCGAATACATAACATATTTGTTACCGTGTTGAATCATGCTTGTGAGATTCGCTTCTTCAATGAGCGTGTCGAGGTTGGGGTAGCGTCGTTACCCCCGACCTTGCTTGCCCGGTTCCTTGCACTCGCCGACCGCATGGCGCAGTACGGCCCGAATCTGGGCGAGCCCCACACCCGACCGATGGGAAACGGGCTGTACGAAATGCGATTGAAGGGCGCGGAAGGTATCGCCCGGGTGTTTTACCGCGCGATTGTCGGCCGGCGTATCGTCAAGTTCCCCTGTTTCGTGAAGAAGACGCCCAAAACGCCGCGGAAGGAACTGGAAACCGCCCGTCGTCGATTGAAGGAGGTTCGAGATGGCAACGTATAAGGAACTGCGCGAGCGTGCGTTGACCGCTCCCGAGGTGCGCGCCGAATACGAACGGCTGAATCGCGAAGAATTCGCGCTGCTCGACGCGATGCTGGCGGCTCGGCGAGCGGCCGGCTTGTCGCAAGCCGACGTGGCGGAACGGATGGGCACGAAAGCGCCCGCCATTACCCGGCTCGAACGAGCGCTCGCGACGGGCCGGCACTCCCCGTCCATCGATACGCTGCGCAAGTATGCGGCGGCTTGCGGCAAGCAGCTCGTCATCTCGTTTGCCTGAGTCACGCGCCCGCGACACGATCGCTTTCTCCTGCCCTCCTTCAAGCCCTGCATCGCGTCAGCGGACGCGCCGCCGATTCCGTATCGCACTTGCCCGTCAATCGGCCCCGCACCCGCGCGTATCCGCCACCACCCGCAACGCGCCGCTCTCGAGCAAGCTCGCCGGCGTCACCGTGCGGCGGCGCCACGGGATTCGCCCGAAATACCAGATTTTCCAGAAGCCGAGCGGATGATCGGGATTCCGGCGCAGCAGCATGTCGAAGGTCTCGACGTCGCCGAGCACGATCCGCGTCGCATCGCGCACGACTTCGCGCACGAACCGCGAGCAGAACTGCCAGCGCGACGCGAGATTGAAACCCGTGTCGTAGACCACGCCGATCCGGCGCATCGCCGCGTCGACGAGCCGGCGTCGCTGCGCGGCGTCGAGCGGCTGCTTGAGCCGCGCGATCACGCATGCGCCGCGATCGGAACGCGCGAGAAACCGCGACATCGTCGTGACGCGCGACAGCGGGAACGTGCTCTCCGCGATCAGCGTTTCACCGCCGCGCGCGCCGACCACGATGCCGACATGATTCGTCCATGAGCGCGTGGCGCTCGCTACCTCGAGGAACGGCCGCACGGTCACACGAATGAACACGATGTCGCCGATCTCCGGTTCGACCGGCAACGACACATCACGCGTTTCGGGAGAACCGACGAAGAAGAGACGCCGCCGGCCCGCGCCGGGCGAGCGGATCATGAGCGGCTGGCGGCCGGTGTCGACGACCATACGGACCTCGCGCGAGTGGTGATGGCGCGAGCATGTCAGCAGCGGCCGGGCTTCGCATCCGCTTCCTGTGCGAGGGCGGATATTCGCGCCGCCCGGTGGCGGATTCCGATACCGGCGTGAAGCGGCGCGCGGGCGCCGCGGCCTTCAGCGCGTCGCGCCCAGCGCCACGCGCAGCCGCTCCATCAACTGCGTGTAGTGGCGCAGCACGTCGTCCCTCGGCACGACATTCGCCGTCGCGAAACGGTCGGACCACGCGGGCTTCCACTCGTACGAGCCGTGCACGCTGCGATCGCCGTCGGGCGCCTGAATCAGCGAGCGGATCCGCGCGTCGCGGCCCGGGCCCGTATGCACGTCGAACAGCGCGTGGATGTACGTGTGATAGGCGTCGTATACGTCGTCGTCGAACAGGTAGCGGTAGATGTGGAACGTGCGGTCGAGCTCGCGCTTCGCACGGATCACGTCGTCCGGCGAGATGTCCTTCCAGTAGCCGATCCACGTGTAGAAGCACAGCAGCATGTTGAGCTGAGGCGCAACGGCGTCGTACAGCGCGAGCCGCTTCTCGATCAGCCGCTGGTTGGTCCACTGCACGAGTTCGAGCCGCTTCAGCCGGCGCGCGACGAGCCAGCCGAGACACGCGACCGACAACGGCGTCAGCACGCCGAGCACGAGCTTGACGATTTCCAGCGAATTCCACGGATTGTTGATTGGCTGCATGAATGGCCCGACAAGAAGAAACGCATTCACGGCAACGCATGTCCGGCGCGCAGCGCCGCGTGCCCGATCGCGTCAACATTGACCGTTAGTTGCTTGCACATCGAACGTCGCATCACCGCGCCGGCGAGACGGGCGATGCGGCCTGCGTCGCCAGTTTATCCGGCGATTGTCACTGCGCAATGACCATTCGTCGACGGGCACCGTGCGCCCGCGTCGCGCTACGTCGGCAGCGCCGACGTGAGCTTGATCTTCTGCATCGGAATGTCGGTCTTCACGCTGAGCACGCCGGGAATGCGCGTGAGGGTTTCCATCTGGAAGCGCCGGTAGTCGTCGATGTCGGCCGCGACGACGCGCAGCAGGAAATCGCAATCGCCGGCCATCAGGTGGCATTCGACGACTTCCGGCATCTGCTGAACGGCCTCCGAGAAACGGTTCACCGATTCCGCGTCCTGCCCCTTCAGCCACACCCGCGTGAAGATCGTCAGCCCCTTGCCGACCTTCGCGGGATTCAGCACGGCCACGTATTTCTCGATCACACCGGCTTCCTCGAGAAGCCGCACGCGCCGCAGGCACGGCGACGGCGACAGCCCGACCTCGTGCGCGAGCTCCACGTTCTGCATGCGGCCGTCGCGCTGCAGCGCGCTCAGGATGCGGCGATCGATAGCGTCAAGTTTCATTTGGCATCCGATTCCAAAAAATTCTCGCATCGCGCGTTCAATGCCAAATTCTGAGGAAAATCTGGCCACAACGCAACCCGATTCGAGTCAAAAAAGCAGACAATCCCTCCCCCGAAGGAGGAGTCATGAGCAGTAGCGTTTCAACGTCGTCCGGGCTTCGCGACAAGCCCGCCTATGTCGCCGAGATGGGCCGCGGATTGCGCGCGGCGCTGCCCGTCATGCTGGGTTTCGTGCCGTTCGCGCTCGTGCTGGGCGCGCAGGCCGCGCAGAAAGGGCTGAGCCTGTTCGAGGTGCCGATGATGACGGGCCTCAATTTCGGCGGCGGCTCCGAATTCGCGGCGATCCATCTGTGGACGTCGCCGCCGCACATCGCGCTGATCGTCGCGATGTCGTTCCTCGTGAATTCGCGCCACATCCTGATGGGCGCCGCCTTCGCGCCGTACATCCGGCGCCTGCCGCGCCGCCGTGCGTTCGTCGCGCTGTTCTTCATGTGCGACGAGAGCTGGGCGATGTCGCTCGCCGACGCGAGGGCGCGCTCGGCCACGCACATCAGCGTGCCCTATTACGCGGGCATCTGCATGGGGCTCTACCTGACGTGGATCTCGATGACGACGCTCGGCGCGGCCGTCGGCCCGACGATCGGCAACGTCGAGCAGTACGGCTTCGACATGGCGTTCACCGCCGTGTTTCTGGTGCTGCTGCGCGGCATGTGGAAAGGGATGCGTGCGAGCCGGCCGTGGTTCGTGAGCCTCGTCGTCGCGGCGGCCACGCACCTCGCCGTGCCCGGCGCCTGGTACGTCGCGGCAGGGGCATGCGCGGGGCTGGTCGCCGCGCTGCTGTGGGAGCCGCGCGATGCCTGAGCTGCCGGATTTCAGTACCGTCGCGACGATCGTGCTGATGGCGTCGACGACCTATCTGTCGCGCATCCTCGGCTACGTGCTGCTGCGCAACCGCACGCTGAGCCCGCGGATGGCGTCGGTGATGGAGAACGTGCCCGGCTGCGTGCTGATCTCGGTGATCGCGCCGGCCTTCGTGTCGACGCGCCCCGCCGACCTGCTTGCGCTCGCGATCACGCTCGCCGCGGCGACGCGCCTGTCGATCCTGCCGACCGTGATCGTCGGCGTCGTGTCGGCCGGCCTGCTGCGGCACCTGCTCGGCTGAACGGTGCCGGGCCGCCGCGCCGCCCCCCCCCCTCCAACGACGAACGGGCGCGCGATGCGCCCGTTTTCACGTCCGCGCCGGCGTGCGGCGAGCGCGTGACACGACGCTCCTCACGCCGGAGTGCTAGCCTTGTGGCTTGCGCCACGCTGGCGCGGCGCCGTACGCCCCTGTCATTGCCCATCTCCGCGAGGATCGTCCCGATGCAAGAAGCCCGCCCGCTGTTCGACCGTGTCCTGCTCACCAACGACGACGGATTCGACGCCCCCGGCCTGGCAGTACTCGAACAGGTCGCCACGCAACTGGCACGCGAAGTGTGGGTCGTCGCGCCGGCGGAAGACCAGAGCGGCACGTCGCATTCGCTGAGCCTGCACGAACCGCTGCGCGTGCATCGCAAGGGCGAGCGCCGCTTCGCGGGGCGCGGCACGCCCGGCGACTGCGTCGCGATCGCGGTCAGCCACCTGATGAAGGATGCGCGGCCCGACGTCGTGCTGTCCGGCGTGAATCGCGGCGCGAACCTCGGCACCGAAACGGTATTTTCCGGCACGGTCGGCGCGGCGATGACGAGCATGCTCGTCGGCGTGCCGGCCATCGCGCTGAGCCAGGCCTTCGTCGATCGCAACGCGGTGCCATGGAACACGGCGCTCACGCACGCGCCGGACGTCATTCGCCGGCTCGTCGCCGCCGGCTGGGACAGCGATGCGTGCCTCAACGTGAATTTCCCGGCGCGGCCGGCCGACGACGTGCGCGGCCTGAAGGTGACGAACCAGGGCGCCGGCACGCTGCAGGGTGTCGAGATCGTGTCGGGGCGCGATCCGCGCGAGATCGACTATCACTGGCTGAAGCTCGCGCGCGCGCCGCGCGACGACGACGCGGATTCGGAAACCGTCGCGCTCGGCGAAGGGTATGTCGCCGTCACGCCGCTGAAGTTCGAGCGCACGCACGATCAGGCGCTCGCGCGGCTGCGGTCCAGTCTCGGCTGATCGTCCGCGGAAGGCCCCGGCGGTCGCGCGCGACACGCGCGCGTCGCCGCGTCACCGCGTCACGTCAGGTTCAACCCGCCGTCGAGCATCACGATCTCGCCCGTCACGTAATCGGACGCAACGAGCATCGCGACCGTCTGCGCGATGTCGTCCGGCGCCGCCGCGCGGCGCATCGGCGCGCGCTCGCGCCACAGCTGCTGCGCTTCCGTCCAGTCGGCGGTCAGCGGCGTATCGACGAGCCCCGGCGCGACCGCATTGACGCGGATCGCCGGCGCGAGCGTCCGCGCGAGCAGCCGTGTGGTGTGATTGAGCGCGGCCTTCGCGGCCGCATACGGAATCGACGCGCCCTTCGGCCGCACGCCCGCATGCGAGCTGACGTTCACGACGCACCCGGCTCGCCCGTGCGACGCCGCTTCGCGCAGCGCGGCCTCCGCTTCGGCGACGAGCCGGAACGGCGCGATCACGTTGATCTCATGCATCTCGCGCCACACGTCGGGCGTGGCCGCCGCGAGGTCGTCATGCGGAATCACGCGGCTGACGCCCGCGTTGTTGACGAGCACGTCGAGCCGGCCGTGCACGGCCAGCGCGTCGCGGATCAATCGCACGCGCTCGGCATCGTCCGCGAGATCGGCCTGCACGTAGGCCCCGCCGAGTTCGCGCGCCATCGCACGCCCGGTATCGGCCGAACTGCGCGAATGCAGGATCACCGCGTAGCCGTCCGCCGCCAGGCGGCGCGCGACGGCCGCGCCGATCCCCGACGTCGAGCCGGTGACGAGCGCGACCGGCCGGTGCAGGCGCGACGCGCGCGGCGCGGCGGCGGTTTCGGTTTCGGGGGCCGTCTCGGCAATCGGGGCAGACATCGGCGGAAGCGGCGCATCCATGGCGGGGAACCCTGTCAGTGGCGTTCCCGCATCATAAGCGCGACGGGGCACAGAATCGAAGCGCAATCGATCCGCCCCCACGCGCGTGCCGGCCGCGCCAGCCGGTGAGCGGGCGGCACGACCGGCAGCGCCCCATGGCGCCGCCGCGCGCGGCTACTGCACGCCGGTCGTATGGCCGGCCGCCACCAGCGACGGCGCGAGCGCGCTGTTCGGGTCCTGGCCGTTCCACTGGCCGACCCACGTATCGTTCGGCGTCGAGCCCATCACGAAGTCGAGCGTGCCGCCGGCCTTCATCTCGTCATAGGTGATGTACGGCCGGTGCAGCGGCGTGCCGTTCAGGCTGACCGACTGCACGTAGCGATTCACCGACGACGGCGCGCCGCCGCTCGCCGTATGCGCGGTCACCTTGAAGCGCCGCGTCGCACCGAACCTCAACGCCCCGCCCGCCGCGCTTGCCGACGCGACCGGGATATCGATCGTCGCTTCCTCGAACAGCGGCGTGCCGAAGTAGAACACGCCGCCGACCGGATTCAGCGAATAGATGCCGAGCGCGGACAGCACGTACCACGCGGACAACTGGCCGCAATCGTCGTTGCCGGGAATCGCCGCATCGCGCACGCGCCGCGGATCGCTCAGCGCGGCCTTCAGGCTGTCGCCGCTCAGCAACGCGCGATCGCCGGCCGTCAGCGTCAGCGAGTACATGTCGTCCATCACCGTGCGCACGCGGTCCTGAGTCTTCGACGGCATGCCCGCGACGGCGTACAGGTACGGCAGGTGGTTCGCCGGTTCGTTGCCCGCGAAGAACTGGCCGCTGCGGCCGGTCAGGTCCGGAAAGCCCTGGTTGTACTGGAAGGTCAGCGGGTTGGCCGGATCGAACGTGCGGTCGAGCTGCGCGATGAACTGGCGCCTGCCGCCGAGCAGCGCGACGAGGCCGGGGAAGTCGTGGAAGATGTTCCATGTATCGACCCACGCATTCGATTCGGAGAAGTCCGTCTTCTCGGCGGCGGTCGGATCGAAGCCGGCGACCCAGTTGCCTTGCGCATCCTTCGGCTGCGAGAACGTCCAGCCGTTGTTCGGCACCGCGTTGAACACGTTCCGGTAGTTCCGGCTGCGTTGCAGGTACGGCCGGTAGTCGGCCGCACGCTTGCCGGCCGCCTTGCCGACCGCGGCCGTCGCCCAGTCGTCGAACGCATAGTCCTGCGTCGTCGACACCGACGCGTTGTCGCCCGCGAACACATAGCCGCTTTGACGATACTGATCGAAACCGTGCGCGCTCGCGCCCTGCGTGGTCGTCAGCGCGGTCCAGATGTCGTCGATGCCCGCGCTCGTCAGGTGCTTCAGGTACGCATCCGCGATCATCGGAATCGACGGGTGGCCGGCCATCGTGAAGGTTTCCGTTTGCGCCAGCGGCCACACCGGCAGCTCGCCCTTGCCGTTCTGCCGGAACTGCGTGAGCAGCGACTTCACCCAGCCGTCGACGCGCTCGGGCTGCACGAGCGTCATCAACGGCGATTCGGCGCGGAAGGTATCCCACAGCGAGAACGTCGACGAATAGTCGAAGCCCGGGTTCGCATGCTTGCTCGTGGTCGGCGGCGACGTCGTGCCGTCGTTGGCCGAATCCATGCCGACGTAGCTGCCGTCCGCGTTGTTGTAGACCGTCGGTGCGAGCATCGTGCGGTACAGCGACGTGTAGAACATCGTCCGCTGGTCGGCCGTGCCGCCCTTGATCCGGATGCGGTCGAGCGCGGCGTGCCACACGCGCTCGGCCGCACCGCGCACCTGGTCGAACGACTGCGTGCCGACTTCCGCCGCGAGGTTGGCCTGCGCATCCGCGACGCTCGACGGCGAGATGCCGACCTTCACCGTGACCGCGCCGCCGTCGCTGCCGTCGGCGAACGTCAGGTAGGCCTTGAAGCCGTCCGTGCTGAACGCGACGTTCTTCGTATCGAACGGCCTCGAGAAGCGCGCGACGAAATACGTCGGCTTGTGGTTGGCCCAGTTGTTCGTGAACTGCCAGCCGGCGATCGTCCGCGCGTCGACGATCTGGATCCTGCCGCTCGCGGTCGACCCGCCGATGGGGTTGTCGATGCTCACGATCATGCTGCGCTTCTGCGTCGCCGCGGCCGGGAAATACGTGTAGCGATGCACGCCCGCATGCGCGGTCGCCGTCATCTCCGCGAGGATCGTCGCGCCCTGCACGTTCCACGGCGTGTTGCCGCTGCCGACCGGCGCCATCTTCACGCGGTAGTAGCCGGGGCTCGCGGTTTCGTCGTCGTGGCTGAACGATGCGTTGTAGGTGATCGACGCATCGGCCGCGACCTTCGCCAGGGTTGCCTTGTCGACCGGCGCGAGCGTCGGCAGGAACCGTACTTCGCCGCCCGAGCCGATGCCGGTGCCCGACAGGTGCGTATGCGTGAAGCCGGTGATGAACGGATCGTCGTACTGGTAACCCGACGTGCGATCCCAGTTCCACGGCAGCGTATGCGCGCCGCCCGTCGTGTCCGGCCCAAGCTGCACCATCCCGAACGGCACGGTCGCGCCCGGATACACGTGGCCGTGGCCGCGCACGCCGCTCGCCCAGTCCGCGTTGATGTCGAGGTTCGCGGTGCCGATCATCGGATCGACGCTGCGCAGCACCGACCGCTTGCCCGCGCCGCCGTGCTCGCCCTGGTCGTTTTGATCGCCTTGGTCGGTTCGATCGTTCTGGTTGCCCTGCGGGTTCGACATCTGCGCCAACACGCTCGCATCCGTCGAACCCTGGTCGCCCCCGCACCCCGACAACACGGCAAGGCACCCGATACCCACCACATGACGTAGCTTCATCCGTTCGTCCCTCCCTCTCTCTCTTTGCGTCGATCCCGTTGGCAAGGACCGCTCGTTGATCGTCCAGCCTTACTGCGCGCCGGCCGCCTGCGGGAACGACGGCATCGCGGACGCATCGGTGCCCCACGTCGCGGCGTTCGCGTCGGCCGTCATCGAATACGACAGCGTCCCGCCCTGCGCGATATGTTCGAACGGCAGCCATGCGGTCGGGTAAGGTGCGCCGTTCAGCTTCAGCGACTTCACGTAGAACGACGCGCCGTCGCTGGAGCCCGCCCCCGGCGCGGCGATGCGCAGCAGACGGTAGCTGCCGTCCTGCTGCCCGACGCGCACCGTGATCTTCTCGAACTGCGGGCTCGACAGCGCGACGCCGCTCACGCCAGGCACGACCGGATAGAGACCGAGCGCGGCCCACACGTACCAGCCGGAGAGCGCGCCGAGATCGTCGTTGCCGGGCAACCCCGCCGCGCCGGTGCCGAACGCGTTCGCGAGCGACGCGTGCAGCACGCGCTGCGTATGCGACGGTGCGCCGGCCCACGCATAGACCCACGGCACGGCCATCGTCACTTCGTTGCCGACGTAGAAATACGGCTGCACGGTGCCGACGTTCAGGTGCGTGAAGAACGTGTCGAGCCGCTCGACGACCGGTGCGGCGCCGCCCGCCCGCGCGACCACGCCCGCGAGATCGTGCGGCACGTACCACGTGTATTGCTCGGCGTTGCCTTCCATGAAGCCGGAGCCGTCGGTGACCCACGCGCCGGCCGACGTCTTCGGCTGGATCGCCGTCCTGTCGAACAGGTTCCGCCAGTTGCCGCTCGACTTCAGCAGCGCGCCGGCCGTCGCCGTATCGCCGAGTGCCGTCGCGAAGCGCGACACCGCGAAATCGCGCACGGCGTATTCGAGCGTGTTCGACGCGGTCTGGTTGTCGCCGCTGTCCGACGCGGGCACGTAGCCGAGCCGGTCGTAGTCCGCGCGGCTGCCCATCACCGGTGTGCCGGCACACGCGGCGCCGGGCGCCGTGCTGCGCTTCATGATCGACAGCGCGGCCTGCGTATCGAAATTCGTCGCGCCGAATGCATACGCGTTCGCCGCGATGATCGATCCCGCGTCGCCCGGCATCACGGCCGTTTCCGTATTGAAGTATGCCCAGCGCGGGAAGGCGCCGCAGGCCTTCGCGTCGAGCACGAGCGACTGCACGATGTCGCTGGTGCGCACCGGATCGAGCAGCGCCTGCAACTGGATGAACGAGCGGTCGATATCCCAGCCGGAGAAGTTCGCGTACATCGTGCGGCCCCGGTCGACCTGACGTGTCGACGCATCAGGCGCGCCGTTCGACGCATGGAAGTCCGGATACTGGCCGTTCACGTCGTTGAATACATTCGGATGCAGCGACGCGTGATACAGCGCGGTGTAGAACCTGGTCTTGTCGGCATCGCTGCCGCCGGTGACCTGGATCGCGTTCAGGCGGGCGTTCCAGGCGGCGCTCGCCGCGCGGCGCACCTTGTCGAAGTTCCAGCCTGCCCGGCCGTGCATCGCGTTGCCGGGGTTTTCCGCGTCGAGGTTCGCCTTCGCGTTCGCTTCGCTGACGAACGAAATGCCGAGCTTCATCATCACGTCCGGTTGCTTGCGGTCGACATGGAACGTCAACGTCACGGGGCTGTCGTTCGACAACGCGGGCTTCGCCGCGAACGGCTGGCTGAACTCCGCGTAGTAGTAGACGGGCACCGCATGCCCGGCCCAGCAGAATCCGCCGCCCGCGATCGTGCCCGACAGCGCGCGGTCGCCGACCTGGCGGATCGTGTCGCGCGTCGTGCCCTGTGCACGGTTGTTCAGCACGGTCGGATCGATCGCGATCGTCGCCTGCTGGCCCCGCGCGAGTACCGGATACGTGAAGCGCGCGAAGCCGGTGCGCACCGTCGTCGTCAGTTCGGCCTTGATGCCGTTGCCGAGCGTTACGCCGTAGTAGCCGGCCTGCGCGGTTTCGTCCGCGTGGCTGAAGCTGGCCGGCGTGCCGGCATCGCCCGGTGCGAGCTGCGGCATCACGTTCAGGTAGCCGCCATTCGCCCAGCAGCCGGTGCCGCTCAGGTGCAGGATGCTGAATGCGTTGATCGACGTGTCGCCGTACCAGTAGCCGCCGGAGAAGCCGGAGCCGTCGCCCTTGCGGCTGTCGTATTGCGCGGTGGGCGTCATCGGGCTCCACTGCATCATCCCGAACGGGACCGTCGGCCCCGGGAACGTGCCGCCGCCGAGCCCCGAGCCGACCGGGTCGGCCGGCTGATCGGTCGCGTAGTCGGTGCCGATCAGCGGATCGACGTACTGGACGACGCGCATGTCGGCGTTTTTCTTCGATGCTTCGTTGCCGGTGCTGTCATCGTTTTCATTGCGTTGCCCATGCGCCGCGGCCGACAGATTCGACACCGCGACCGACGGCGAATCGCCGTCGCCGCCGCACGAAGCCAGCACAACGCACAGCGCCAGCAGCGCCGCTCGCCACCCCCAGTTCCTCGACATCGCCTGTCTCCGTTTCGTTCTTGAATCAAGCTGTTGGTTCGAACTACTGAGCTTTAGATCAGGAATCTTTTCGTGACTTGTCGCGTACGCGGTCAATCGGTCGAAACTGCCGGACGCATGTATTTATTGCCGCATTCTGAGTGCCCGAAAAGGACGCACCGGCATGTCGACATGCCGGCGCCCAGGAACGGACAACGCGCACAAGCGTGCCCAAATAAACGTGATTTCTCTACCCCGTGTTTTTACGAATTTTTATTTTGTTTATCTAAACAAAAGTCAATTGATTCGATTTTTATACGGGATCCGGTATTGATGACGTGACCAGTCACGACGACTGCTTCGGCAGATCGACGTAATCCTCGAGTTCCCCGGCGATATAAAGCCGCTTGCCAATTCGCGGGTATTCGCAGACGTCGTGTTCGAGCCGCTGCCCGCCGACGAGCAGTTCCAGCGGCGCATCGCCGGTGTTCTGCACCGTATGCGCTTCGCCGCCGCGCGGGAAGCCGATGAAATCGCCCGGCCCGATTTCACTGGCGCGTTCGCCGATCGTGACCGAACCCGTGCCGACCAGCACGTAGACGAACTCCTCTTCGTACAGGTGGCGGTGATATTCGGCCAATTCGTGACCGGGCATCAGCGTGAGCAGGTGAACACCGAATTGCGTCAGGCCGGTCAGGTCGCTGAGTTGTCGCTTGAGACGAACGGCATTGGGATTCAGCGAATGCACCGCGCGCGTCGGTTCCATCTTCTCGATATCGGCGGCCTTCAGCAGTTCCCGGGGAAAGGGAGTCGACATGGGGATCTCGCAAGCGTGAATGCGTCAGTTGAATGCGGCGCCGGCGCGGCGCGCGCAGCGGTCATTGTCCGACATTTTCACGCTTGCAAGGCGCGTCAGGCCGCCCCTGCGACGCGGCCAAACTGGGCTAACGCGCGCAATCGGCCAGCAGGTTCGCCAGCACGGACGCCCCTTGCGCGAGGTGCACCGGATCGGCGTCTTCCGCTTCGTTGTGGCTCAGGCCGGCCTTGCACGGCACGAACACCATCGCGGACGGCGCGACGTACGACAGGTTCACCGCGTCGTGCCCCGCGCCGCTGCACATCTCCAGGTACGGATAGCCGGCGGCGGCGGCCGCCCGCCGCACGCGTGCGACGCATTCCGCATCGAACACCACCGGCTCGTATTCGGCGATGGTCTGCACTTCCACCGTCGTACCGCGCAGCGCGGTGCGCCGCAAGCAGATCGCTTCGATGTCGGCGACGAGCTGCTGCAACGCCGGCCGCGACGGGTGACGCACGTCGACGCTGAAGCGGACCTTGCCCGGTATCGTGCTCGGCGAATTGGGCTGGCACGCGACATGGCCGACCGTCACGCGCGCATCGGCGTCGAATGCGTGGCCGTGCTCGACGATCGCGGCGATCATCGCGGCCGCCGCGCCCATCGCGTCGCGGCGCACGCTCATCGGCGTCGTGCCTGCATGCGATTCGAAGCCGCTCACCGCGACGTCGAGTTCGTAGATGCCCTGCACGCCCGTCACGACGCCGATCGGCAAGCCGGCCTGCTCCAGCACCGGCCCTTGTTCGATATGCGCTTCGAAATACGCGTTGGGCATCTGCCGCTCGCGCGCGGGGCCGGCGAAGCCGGTGCGTTCGAGTTCGTCGCGCAGCAGCACGCCCGTCTGCATGCACGGGCGGGCCAGCGCGTAGTCGAGATCCAGCGAGCCGGCATAAACGGCCGAGCCCATCATGCCCGGCGTGAAGCGCGAACCCTCTTCGTTGGTCCACGCGACGACGTCGATCGGATGCCGCGTTTCGATACCGTGCTCGTTCAGCGCGCGGATCGCTTCGAGGCCCGCCAGCACGCCGTAGACACCGTCGAAACGTCCGCCGAGCGGCTGCGTGTCGAGATGGCTGCCGCACATCACGGCCGGCAGGTCGGGCTGCGTGCCGGGCCGGCGCGCGAACACGTTGCCGATCGGATCGATGCGGACCTCGCAGCCGGCTGCCTCGCACCATGCGATGAAGCGGCGCCGGCCCCGCGCGTCGTCGTCGGTCAGCGCGAGCCGGCAGCTCCCGCCGTGCGCGGTCGCGCCGATCGTCGCCATCTCCATCAGCGAATCCCACAGCCGTTGCTGGTTAACGAGAATCATCGCGACCGCTCCTGAAAAGCCCCGAGCATATACACTCGACCCAATAAGAAAAATCCAAGATTTCGTTGTGGACGATAACTTTTCCTTGTCACTCGGGGTTCCACCCGACACCCCGCGCCTTCCCCGCAACCGGATCGATCGGTCATGAAGCTCAAGCAACTCGATGCGTTTCTCGCGGTCGCCGAGCATCGCACCATTCGCGGCGCGGCGCGCGCGCTCGGCGTCACGCAACCGGCCATCAGCAGCATCGTGCGCGAGCTCGAACAGGAGTTGGGCGTGCCGCTCGTCGTGCGCAGCGTGAAAGGGATCGAACTGACCGATTACGGCAGCGCGTTCGCGATTCGCGCGCGGCTGATCGTCGAGGAGATCCAGCGCACGCGCGACGAGATCGAGCAGTTGCGGCTGGGCACGACCGGCTCGGTGTCGATCGCGGTCAGTCCGACCGTCGCGTTGACGATCCTGCCGCGCGCGTTCGCCGCGTTCACGCGCGACCTGCCCGACGCGACACTGAACGTCGACGACGCGCTCACCGCGACGGATCTCGCGCGGCTGCGCGACGGTTCGCTCGATTTCATCGTCACGCATCAATTGTCGAACGCGATGCCGGACCCCGACGCGTTCGCGAGCATTCCGTTGTTCCGGACCGCGTTCGCGGTCGTCGCGAAAAACCGGCATCGGCTCGCGCGCGCCCGCTCGCTGCGCGAGCTCGTCGATGCGCACTGGTGCGTGCCGCGCTACGGCGAAGGCGGGGACGATCTGGTGCGCTCGATCTTCACGCCGTTCGGCCTCGACGTGCCGAAGCGGGTGGTTCACTGCCCGTCGTTTGCCGCGACGCTCGGGCTCGTGTCGCAGACGGATGCGCTCGGCGTGTTCGCGCGGCCGCTCGCGGACGTCGAACGCAAGTCGCGCGGAATCGTCACGCTGGATCTCGCCGAGCCGATGCCCGCGTTGACGGTTGCGATCGTGATGCGGCGGCATGCATGGCTGACACCGGCCGCGCTACACCTCATCGAATGCCTGAAAGTTGCATCCGCAACCATCACGGCCACGGCCGACGCGTGACGCTCAGCGCACGTGCACGCCGCGCAGCTCCGTCAGCAATGCGACGAGCCGGTCGATGTGCGCATCTTCCGTGCGCCACGACGACACGCTGATCCGGAACGCCGGCCGCCCCTGCCACACGGTCGCGCCGAACCATACGTCGCCCGAGGCCTGCGCGGCGTCGAGGACCGCCGCGGTTTCCGCGTCGGTGCCGGCGCGCACGAGCACCTGGTTCAGCACGACGCGGTTCAACACGTCGTAGCCGGCCGCCCGCAGCCCGTCCGCGACCCGCGCTGCCTGCGCGCAATGCCGTTCGACCATCGTGGCCACACCGGCGCGGCCGAGCGCACGCAGCGCGGCCCAGACGGGGATGCCGCGCGCACGCCGCGAGAATTCGAGGTTCAGGTTCTTCTGCGCATCGTGCGCGCCGCTCAGGTAGACGGCGTCGCTGTTCATCGCGGTGGCAAGCGCGGCCGGGTCGCGGCAGATCACCATCGCGCCGTCGTACGGCGTGTTGAGCCACTTGTGGCCGTCGGTCGTCCAGCTGTCCGCGCCGTCGATGCCGTCGGTCAGCGCGCGCTTCGCCGACGCGCGCGCCCACAGGCCGAACGCGCCGTCCACGTGTACCCAGGCGCCGGCCGCCTTCGCGGGCGGAATCAGCGCCGCGAACGGATCGAATTCGCCGGTGTTCACTTCGCCGGCCTGCACGCAGAGGATCGTCATGTCGTCGAGCGGCGGCAACTGCGCGGGGTCGATGCGGCCGTGCGCATCGACGGGCGCGACGACGATGCGCTTCATCCCGAAACCGAGCACGCGCAGCGCCTTTTTCACCGTGATGTGCGCGAGCGCGGAGATCACGACCTTCACTTCCGGCGCGCCGATCAGGCCGTCCTCGTCGATGTCCCAGCCCTTGCGCGCGAGCAATGCGCGCCGCGCGGCCACCAGCGCGACGAGCGTGCAGGCCGTTGCGCTCGTGCCGAAGCCGACCGCGCTGCCTTCGGGCAACGCGAGCACGTCGACGACCCAGCGCGCGGCCTGCCGTTCGAGCGTCGCGGCCACCGGCGAATTCGCATACGACGACGCGCACTGGTCCCACGCAAGCATCAATCGTTCGGCCGCGGCGGCAGCCGGCAGCGTCGCGCCGATCACGAAGCCGAAGTAGTTCGGGCCGTTCGATGCGACCGTCGCGGGCGTGCCGCGCTCGTCGAGCAGGCGCAGCACGTCGTCGGCCGGCCGGCCCGTATCGGGCAGCGGTTCGTCGAAAGCGGCGAGGCCGGCCAGCGCGGCCGCGTCGGGAAACGCGCGCCGGTCGGCGGTTGCAGCCAGATACGCGTGCGCGCGCCGGTCGGCGTCGGCCAGCAGTGCGAGTTCGTCCATGTCGGTTGCCTCGGTGGGAATCAGCGTTGCGTCAGAGTTGCGAGAGATCGTGGCCGAGCTGCTGGAGCGCGCCGTCGATCCGCTTGTAGTACGTGAACTTGCCGACACGCGTGGCCCGCACGAGCCCGGCATCCGCGAGGATGCGCATGTGGCGCGTGGTCGTGGCCGGCGCGATGCCGAGCTTCTCGGTGATGTACGTGCAGCACACGCCGAGCGCGTCGATATCGCCGTGCGGCTGCGGCGGGAAATGCTCGCGCGGCTGCTTGAGCCAGCGCAGCACGGCCAGACGGCTTTCGTTGGCCAGGGCGCTGATGCGGGTGACGTCGTCCATGAGATGCGGTTTCGTTTGACGTTTTGAATATTAGCTAAATGACGAAACGTGGGCAAGGGGGCGAACGGCGATGTCGGCGGGCGATGTCGTTCGCCGTTCAGGGGCACCGCCATGCGACGCGATCGCGCCTCATATGCCCTCGGCACGGTCCCTCACCTCCTGCCATCGCCACGAAACAATTTGTTACAAACAGCCATTTTCACCCCCTCTTGAAGCGCGCGACGGGCGCCTCTATTTCGCAATCCGCCAGACATTGGCTCGGCTGCATGGCGGCGTTCCACGCGCCCCGCTACCCGCAGCCGGATTCCCTTATTGGTGATCCTTTAATCGCTCAGGAGATGGAAATGCAGATTCGTCCCCTCTACGACCGGGTTATCGTCAAGCGAATCGAAACGCAGCGGACGACGGCTTCGGGCATCGTGATACCCGATTCGGCGGCGGAAAAACCGGAACAAGGCGAAATCGTCGCAGTCGGCAACGGCCGGCTGCTGCAGGACGGCACGCTGCGCGCGCTCCAGTTGAAAGTCGGCGACCAGGTGCTCTTCGGCAAATACGCGGGCCAGACCGTCAAGGTGGACGGCGAGGAACTGCTGGTCATGCGCGAAGAGGACGTCATGGGCGTACTCGAACCCGGCTCGCAAGCCGCCCGACAAGCGGCCTGACACCCGCTTCGACCGCGCCGCACCGGTGTTGGCCCGGTGTGCGCGGCATTCCGATCAACGACTTTTTCCGGAGCAATCAAAATGGCTGCAAAAGACGTGAAATTCAGCGACGGCGCGCGTAACCGCATCGTCAAGGGCGTGAACGTGCTGGCCGATGCGGTGAAGGTGACGCTCGGTCCGAAGGGCCGCAACGTGGTGATCGAGCGCAGCTTCGGCGCGCCCGTGATCACCAAGGACGGCGTGTCGGTCGCGAAGGAAATCGAGCTGAAGGAGCGCTTCGAGAACATGGGCGCGCAGATCGTCAAGCAGGTCGCGTCGAAAACCGCCGACGTGGCCGGCGACGGCACGACGACCGCCACCGTGCTCGCGCAGGCCATCGTGCAGGAAGGCATGAAGCATGTCGCGGCCGGCATGAATCCGATGGACCTGAAGCGCGGCATCGACAAGGCCGTCGGCGCGGTGCTCGACGAGCTGCGCACGCTGTCGAGGCCGATCTCGACCCACAAGGAAATCGCGCAGGTCGGCGCCATTTCCGCGAACGCGGACGAGGCGATCGGCAAGATCATCGCCGACGCGATGGAGAAGGTCGGCAAGGAAGGCGTGATCACGGTCGAGGACGGCAAGTCGCTCGACAACGAGCTCGACGTGGTCGAAGGCATGCAGTTCGATCGCGGCTATGTCAGCCCGTACTTCATCAACGATCCGGACAAGCAGGCCGCCTATCTCGACGACGCGCTGATCCTGCTGCACGACAAGAAAATCTCGAGCATTCGCGATCTGCTGCCGATTCTCGAGGCCACCTCGAAGGCCGGCAAGCCGCTGCTGATCGTCGCGGAAGATGTCGAGGCCGAAGCGCTCGCGACGCTCGTCGTGAATGCGATGCGCGGCATCCTGAAGGTCGCCGCCGTCAAGGCGCCGGGCTTCGGCGACCGGCGCAAGGCCATGCTCGAGGACATCGCGATCCTGACCGGCGCGACGGTCATCTCCGACGAAACCGGCAAGCAGCTCGACAAGGCCACGCTCGACGATCTCGGCCGCGCGAAGCGCGTCGAGGTGCGCAAGGACGACACGATCATCATCGACGGCGCGGGCGACGCGGCGCGCATCGATGCGCGCGTGAAGTCGATCCGCGTGCAGATCGACGAAGCGACGAGCGACTACGATCGCGAGAAGCTGCAGGAGCGCGTGGCAAAGCTCGCGGGTGGCGTCGCCGTGATCAAGGTCGGCGCGGTCACCGAAGTCGAAATGAAGGAAAAGAAGGACCGTGTCGACGATGCGCTGCATGCGACGCGCGCGGCGGTCGAAGAAGGGATCGTGCCTGGCGGCGGGGTCGCGCTGCTGCGCGCACGCGCGGCGCTGTCGGACCTCAAGGGCGCGAACGCCGATCAGGATGCCGGCATCCGGATCGTGCTGCGCGCGCTCGAGGCACCGCTGCGCGTGATCGTGTCGAACGCGGGCGACGAACCGTCGGTCGTGATCGCGAAGGTGCTCGAGGGCAAGGGCAACTTCGGCTACAACGCGGCGACCGGCGAGTACGGCGATCTCGTCGAGGCAGGCGTGGTCGACCCGACCAAGGTCACGCGTACGGCGCTGCAGAACGCCGCGTCGATCGCAGGGCTGATCCTGACGACGGACGCAACGGTCGCCGACGCCCCGAAGGACGAAAAGCCGGTGCAGGCCGCCGCACCGGAACTCGAGTACTGACCCGGCAGCGGGTCGTGCACGCGCCGGCCAACAGTCGCGGCCGGCGCCATTCGTTCGGCGCCGCACGCTGCCATTCACGCGGCGCCGCTTTTTTTCCGGCGACCGACATGAAACTCGAACTCTGCATCGACTCGAAACGGCTCGACATCGAACTCGACGACGTCGTGGCCGGACTGCTGGCCGCCCGGTTGAACCTGCCCGCGGGCACGGACAACCGGGACGCGCTCGCGCGCTATCTCGGCAAACAGGGCGAGCCCTGGAGCCTCGACGAAGAGCACATGCGCAGGCGCATCCTTCGCCGCCTGATTCTGGATATCGCCGACCCGGCGCTGGTCATCCGGCATCTCATGGCCGGCGAATGAACTCGACCGGCCCATCGGGCCGGAGCCGAGGCTGCGGCGTCACAGGCGCGCGCCTCGATCGTCCTGCCATCCCGCTGAATCGGACATCACCATGCCCAGCGAACCTCGTTCGTCCGTCCGCTCGTCGATGGGGCTGCCTGCCGGCGTGCTCGGGCGGGACTACCTGACGTTCTTGCAACTGGCAGTCGATGACGCGCTTCTCGGCAACACGTCAAGCGACGTCGAAGCGCTGGAAGAAGCGAAAACCGCGATCCGGCTGGGCGCCATGCGCGCGGCACGGCCGGCGATGAAAGTGTTCTTCGACGGCTGCCGGTTCTGGCTCGCCAGTCACTTTCACCGCTACGAGGCGGCCCGTCGGCTCGGTGCCCGTCATCAGGAATTCTGGTGCGAGATCGCACCGGGGCCGAAGGACGATGCCGTGAGACATGCGTCGAGCGTCGCCGGCTTCACGCCCGTCCGTCATTCCTGACCGGCGGACAAAAAACCGGCCGCGCCGCGGCCTGCGCCAACCGCCCGGTGCGCCCGGTATCCGGCCGCCGCCCCGGCACGTTGCCGGTCTGGCCTAGTGGATCTCGATCGTGCGACTCAGGGTCCGCGCCGGCTCGGATTTCGGCACGGTCAGCGTCAGCACACCGTTGTCGAACTTCGCCAAGGTACGGTCGGGGTCGGCGTTTTCCGGCATCGGGATCGTGCGCACGAAGCTTCCATGGGCACGCTCCAGCCGGTAACAGCCGTTTTCCTCGCTGCGCACGTCCTGCTTTTTCTCTCCGCGCAGCACGATCGCGCCGTCCTCGACGCTCACCTTCAGATCCTCGCGCGCCATTCCGGGCAGTTCGGCGGTCACGCGAAGCACCGGCCCTTCATCGACGACGTCGATGCGCGGCTGGAAGCGCGACGAACTGAAGTCGCCGAACCATCGTTCGAGCGCGCCACGGCCGGCGAACGGGTCATGAAGGAACGTCTCCACGACACGCCACGGCTCCCGCGAGAGCAGTCGCGGAATGTCGGGCAACGAGGCCTGCCACGGTTCGCTCGCTGGCGGATTTTCCGGACCGTCCCCGTCGGACTTGCGGGCCGCGCCGCGCAGGAACTTGAACGGGTTCCATTTTTTCGGATCGGTATTCATGGCGTCCTCCGATGATGTCCTTTCCCGGGATTGCCGCGTGACAGCGGACGCCGGTGCCCCCTGCGTCCGGTTCGCGACGGGCGGCCGCACGGTCGCGGCCGCCTAGGCTCCCGATTTGCCGTTGACGAAGGTCAACCGGTCTTGACTTCGATGCGCCGCGGGCGCGCCTCGTCGCGACGTGGGAGGGTCAGTTTCAACACGCCGTCCCGGAGGCTCGCCTCGATCTTCGACGTGTCGAAGTCCGGCGACAGCGTGAACGTCCGCGCGAAGTGCGGCTCCCGGACCTCCGCATGCTGCAGGCGCAGTTGGGCGGGCGTCGGCACCGCCGCCTCGGCCTCGATCGAGAGGCTGCCGTCGTGAACCTTGATGTCCAGCTTGTCCTTCGTCACGCCGGGCAGATCCGCCCACAGGGTGATGCCCTGACTGTCCTCGTATATGTCGACGGCCGGCGTGAGGGTGATCCGGCGCGCGGGCTGCTCCGTGCCGCGACGCGTGAGGGCGGACGGGTCGCGTTCAGCCAGTTGGGTCGTGTCGTTCATGATCGCCTCCTTGCGTTACTGGACAGAGATGGCGCGCGGCCTCGACGACTCGCGCTTGCCGACGCTGATCGACAGGCAGCCGTTGTCGTAGCGCGCCTGGACCTTGTCGGGATCGGCCGTGTCGGGCAACTCGATGACGCGCCGAAAGGTGCCGGCAAAGCGCTCCTGCGCATAGGTGCGCGTCTCGCTTCCCGTGTCGGGTTGGGTCGACCGCCGCCCGCCGCTGATGATCAGCAGTCCCTTGTCGATCGACACATCGAGTTCGTTGGCATCGATTCCCGGCGCGAATGCGACGATCTCGATCGACTCGTCGGTCGCGCCGATGTTGATCTGCGGAAACGTGCCGGACCGGCCGGCGCGGATGCTGGACGGGAAGCCGCCGAAGCGTTGCGCCATCTGCTGCTGCAGGCGGTCCAACTCGCTGAAGAAGTCGGTTCCGAAGTAAAGATCGCTCATGATCGTATCCTCCTCGAGTGCAGCCGGGAGGCGAACGGGCCTACGCGCTCCAGTTCGCCTGCCGGACTGCCGGCAAACAAATCGAAACACGCAGCGCGCGGGATGAGGTCACTCGCGCGTCTGCCTAAGCGAAAATCAAGATAGGCACTCCGCGGAAAATTTCAAGCCGGGCCGGCGGATTTTCGCACTTGAAATTCCGGTGCTGGAACCTATCATCGCAGCGACCCGGAACTGCATGCGGAGAACGTCATGGAATTCGACACGGACTGGCTCACGCTGGGCAGGCATCGCGTCCGGCTGCGCTCGACGAAAGGCTTTCCGACCGAAACGATGCGCACCGTGACCGAGGTCGTCCGGCTCGCGATCGACCACAACATGAGCGCGCGGGCGCGGCTCGTCGAAGTCGTCTGCCGGCAGGAGCGGACCTACGACGTGCTGGTCGGCACGACGATGGCGGAGGACCAGGTTTGTGCACCGCAACTTGAAGCGGCGGTGGCGGTCGTGCTGGGCCTGCTGCCCGAGCAGATCAACATCACGGTCACCCCCGTCACGCAAAAGGAGGTCGACCTGCACTTCGGCGTGTACGAGCGGATGCTGTCGGAGAAGCTGAGTACGACGCCACCGATCCGCGGACCGGCCGGTCCGCCGCCCGAAAACAGCCTGGCCGGATGACGGGAAGGCCGTTGCGCCGGGTGTGCCAGGTCGGACGTTCACCCCGACCGGCCGCGCCTTGATCCACCGAAACAGCGGCATACGCGCCCATTGCCTCAGTTGATCCGTATCGGCGTGATCGGGCTGCGGCCCGGCGAAGCCGCCGCGATCGCGGAACGGATGCACGAGCGAGATGAACAGCAGCCCGTCCGGCTTCAGCACGCGGCGCGCCTCGTGCAACGCGCGCTGCATGTCGTCGAGGTCCATCAGCACGTTGTACGCCATCACGAGATCGAAGCCGGCATCGTCGAACGGCAGCGCCGCCGCGTCGGCCAGTTGATAGCGATGCGCGGAATCGGCATGACGCGCGGCGTCGAGCATCGCGGGCACCGCGTCGCTCGCGTGTCACGTCGTCGCCAGCGCCTGCGCCAGCCTGTCGATCAACGCACGCACGCGCCTCGGCTGCGCGGCGCTGCCCGGATAGACGATCTGCAGATCGACGTCGCCCGGCGAGAACGCACCGAGCACCTCGACCAGTGCGCCGGACGCCAGATCCTGTTCGACGTCGACCAGCGACTTCAGCGCAACGCCATGCCCCGCGATGCACCACGCGCGCACGAGCGCGCCGTCGTTGGCCACGCGGCGGCCACGCACCATCACGCGCTTCGGTTCGCCATCGATGCTGAACGGCCATTCGGCATACAGGTCCGGCCCGAAGCGCATCACGATGCAGTCGTGAGCGGCGAGCTCGTCCGGATGCACCGGCGTGCCGTGCGCGGCGAGATACGCAGGCGACGCGCACACCACGCGCCGCGCGCGGCCGAGCAAACGGCTGCGCAGCGAACTGTCCGCAAGCGTGCCGCGGCGGATCGCGAAATCGAGCCCCTGGCCGACGAGATCGACGTAGCCGTCGCCGAGATGCAGGTCGACCGTCACGCCTGGATGCTCGGCCAGAAACGCATCGACGACGGGCACCACGCGCTCGCGCCCGAGATCGGCCGGCGCACTCAGCCGCACGGGCCCCGACAATGTCTGCACGCCGAGCCGCACGCGGCTTTCGAGTTCGTCGGCCTCGGCCAGCAGGCGCCGCGCGCCGTCGACGAGCGTGCGGCCCTCGTCGGTCAGGCTGATCGCGCGCGTCGTGCGCGTGAGCAACGCCGCGCCGTAGTGGCGCTCGAGCGCCGTCAGCCGCTCGGACACCGTGGCCGGCGACAGGCCGACCTCGCGGCCTGCCGCGGCCAGCCCGCCCTTCTCCACGATGCGCAGGAACAGCGCGAGGTTGTCGAGCAGCATTGTTCGCCTCTTCCGAAGGATATTTTCGCTATCTTCAGGATTATCAGGAAAAGTCGCAAACGATACATTGAGTGGCCGACGATCGACATGCGGCCCCGCTCGCTCACCCGACCAAAGGAAACGCAGATGGAATACCGTACGCTCGGCCGTTCCGGCCTCAAGGTTCCCGCCCTGAGCTTCGGCGCAGGCACCTTCGGCGGCACCGGCCCGCTGTTCGGCGCATGGGGCAACACGGGCGTCGATGAAGCGCGCCGCCTCGTCGACATTTGCCTCGAAGCCGGCGTCAACCTGTTCGACACGGCCGACGTGTATTCGGACGGCGCGTCCGAGCGCGTGCTCGGCGCGGCGATCAAGGGGCGTCGCGACCAGGTGCTGATCTCGACGAAAACGGGCTTGCCGACCGGCGACGGTCCGAACGATGCAGGCACGTCGCGCGCGCGGCTCGTGCGCGCCGTCGACGACGCACTGCGCCGCCTCGACACCGACTACATCGACCTGCTGCAGCTGCACGCATTCGATGCGGGCACGCCGGTCGAGGAAGTGATGTCGACGCTCGACGATCTCGTGCGCGCGGGCAAGCTGCGCTACATCGGCGCCTCGAACTTCGCCGGCTGGCAGATCATGAAATCGCTCGCAGCGGCCGATCGGCACGGCTGGTCGCGCTATGTCGCCAACCAGGTCTACTACTCGCTCGTCGGCCGCGACTACGAATGGGACCTGATGCCGCTCGGCGCCGACCAGGGCCTCGGCGCACTCGTGTGGAGCCCGCTCGGCTGGGGCCGGCTCACCGGCAGGATCCGCCGCAACGCGCCCCTGCCCGAAGGCAGCCGCCTGCATGAAACGGCCAGCTACGGGCCGCCGGTCGACGACGCACGCCTGTACGACGTGGTCGATGCACTCGACGCGATCGCGGAGGAAACCGGCAAGACGGTGCCGCAGATCGCGCTGAACTGGCTGCTGCAGCGGCCGACCGTGTCGTCGGTGATCGTCGGCGCGCGCAACGAGGAACAGTTGCGGCAGAACCTCGGCGCGGTCGGCTGGGCGCTGACCGATGCGCAGGTCGCGAAGCTCGATGCGGCAAGTGCGGTCGAAGCGCCTTATCCGTACTTCCCGTATCGCCGGCAGGCGGCGTTCGCGCGGTTGAACCCGCCGCTGCGCGGGTAAGCCTCCGCGCCGAACCCGTCCGCGCATCCCGAACGTGTTGCCGGGTCGTCATGATCCTGTTGCGCCGCTGCTTGCGGGTTGGCCGTGGCACCATGAAATGCCGCCGGCATGGGCCTACCCATGGTGCCGTGAACTTCCTATCGTAGAGACCTGCGACGCGTCGGCCGGATCGGCCACGCGCGCCCTTCTCATCGAAAGGCCCGCCAACATGAATGCCAACGACACCGGACTGACCGTACGCGCGGTCACGGAAGACGACTACGACCAGTGGCTGCCGCTGTGGGACGGCTATAACCGCTTCTACGGCCGTTTCGACGACACGGCCCTGCCGATGCGCATCACGCAGCTCACGTGGTCGCGCTTCTTCGACGCCTACGAACCGGTGCATGCGCTCGTCGCCGAGCGCGCAGGCCGGCTCGTCGGGCTCGTGCATTTCCTGTATCACCGCAGCACGACGCTGGCCGGACCGACCTGCTACCTGCAGGACCTGTTCACGCTCGACAGCGAGCGCGGCCAGGGCGTCGGCCGCGCGCTGATCGAGGCCGTGTACGACACCGCGCGTGCGCATCGCGCCGAACGCGTGTACTGGCAAACGCACGAGACGAATCACACGGCGATGCGGCTGTACGACACCGTCGCGGAAAAGCCGGGGGCCGTGCTCTACCGGAAGGAGTTGTCGCGCTGAAAGGGATGAAAACGGGTGTCGGAATGCTGGCCGTCTCACGTCGACAAGCCACAGTAGCCCAGGGGATACGAGATCCGTCGTTCCATCGGTTTCTGCATCCCCACGGCTACCCGTTCAACGCGTCAATTCATGTTCTCATCCGGACAGGCGAACCCATCGTCGTCGCCCGACCTTGACCGCCCGCGCTCACCCCACCGGCCGCGCCTTGATCCACAAAAACAGCGGCACGCGCGCCCATTGCTTCAGTTGATCCGTATCGGCGTGATCGGGCGGCGGCTCGCGTAGCGACACGATCGCGAGCCCCGCCGCTTCCAGCGCTTCCATGTACGCCTGCAGCGGCAGCGACCAGCCCGCGAAGTGCATCGACAGCCCGTCGCGCGTTTCCACACCGTCGAAATGCGCGCGCCCGAAATAGCTGCCCTTCAGCACGAACGGCGCGTCGGGCTGCGGCCCCGCGAAGCCGCCGCGATCGCGAAACGGATGCACGAGCGAGATGAACAGCAGCCCGTCCGGCTTCAGCACGCGGCGCGCCTCGTGCAACGCGCGCTGCATGTCGTCGAGGTCCATCAGCACGTTGTACGCCATCACGAGATCGAAGCTGGCATCGTCGAACGGCAGCGCCGCCGCGTCGGCCAGTTGATAGCGATGCGCAGAATCGGCATGACGCGCGGCGTCGAGCATCGCGGGCACCGCGTCGCTCGCGGTCACGTCGTAGCCGAGCGCCTTCAGCTCGCGGCTCACGCGGCCCTCGCCGCAGCCGATCTCCAGGGCGGTGCCGGTGCCGCGGCCGATGTAGGCCGCGAGCCCGGCGCGGTATTTCCAGAATGCGTCGTGGCCCGGCTTGCCGGCCCAGCCGATCCATTGGTCGGCCACCTGCGTCCAGTGTTCGGTGATGGCTTTCGTGTTCGTCATGTCCGCTTCCGCCCGGTATTCGTCGTTGCCCAGGATGCGCATGGTAAGCCGAAGCGGCGAACGGCGCGGGCGGATTGGCCATCCGGCCGGTTTCCGTTTCCGGCCGCGACGTCCTACAGTTACGGGAAACAACCCGTGCCGCCGCGCATCGCCCCGTTCGACGATGCGCACCCGATTCCGAGGAAAATCCATGCCGAGCATCCTGGCCGCCCCCGCCGATCTCCCGCCGAGCGCCGTCGCGGCGGAAACGCGCATGGTGCACGACGTCGCGACGCTGAAGCCGTCCGACTACCGTGCGGCGGACGGCGCGTCGTGGGTCATCTCGACCATCACGCCGGCAAAGGACAGCGGGCAGAACGTCACCGGCACGACGGTTTTCGACACCGCGAAAGGCCGCACCGTCCCGGTGCCCGACGCGCGCCGCCGCTACGCGAATCGCGGCACGTGGCAGGTCGTCGCGAGTTCGAGCCCCGCCGTGCCGGCGACGGGCCATTACGACTGGCTGACGCTCGCGTGGCTGCCGATCAACCGGCGGCCGCTGCCGCAAACGCCCGAGCACCTGTATTCGCCGTTCATTCACGGCGGCACGATCGTGTACCGGTGGAATCCGGCGGCGGAAGGCGGTGAGCAATTCGGCAACGTCAGGATGATCTTTCCGGCATGGACGCAGCAGGTGGCCGACGCGCTGCGATCTGCACCGGCAGCCGCGCCCGCCAGCGTGCCTGCGCTCGATCGGCTGGATGCCGACCGCAATCCGATGACCGCCGTGCTCGACTTCGGCGACGCGCTGCGCGACGAACCGGTCGAGCGGATCGTCGCGCGGCTGCCGGCGTTGCTGCAGGTCAAGGACCTGCATGAACTGTCGGCGCTCGTGTTCCTGTGCCTGTCCGGGTCGCGCGCCGAAGACCGGCCGCGTCTCGTCGAAAGGATCGACGCAGCCATCGCGGGCACCGATGACCCGGCACGCCTGCTGGCAATCGCGTACGGGACGTTCGCCGCGGGGCGGGCGCAACCGGTACCGTTTGGCGACCCGGCGCGGATCGCACTCATCAACGACGTATTCGGCGCGCTGAAACGGCGGACGTCGGCACTCGGCGTACCGGTTACGGAAGGGTCGCCGTGGTACGAGTTCTTCACCGCGTATCGGCTAGGCGAATCGGCATCCCGCAACGGCCAGTAATCGCTCGTCAATAGACGACCTCGCAAACGCAATGGCGAATCCCCATCGCCGTCCACCACTCACCGTGCATTGTCCCGGCCATTCATTGGCGTACTCACACCGCGACGAATAAACACCGATTCGATTTTCGATCTATTCGTCGAATTGAATCCGGTCGCCCCGTGTTAAATTCCCGCCCGGCCACAGAGCCAATTCAAATAACCCAAATCAAAAGACCAAATCATGAAATCTCTTTTCCGCCACGCCGCGCTGGCATTCGTGACGATCGGCTTCCTGTCGGGCTGCGCCAGCAGCGTGACACGCGACGCCAGCGATCCGGCCGGGGCCGCCGTGACCGCATCGACGACGAAATTCGGCACGAAACCCGTGATCGTGAAGGTCACGCTCGACAATGCCGCGCAGGAAGCGTTGAAAGACAACCTGAAGTTCGACGCGAAGAAACTGCAGGAAAAAATCGAAAGCGCACTGGATGCACGCAAGCTGCTGGCAAAGGCGGATTCGACCGATGCCATGCATCTGAACGTCGAAGTCAACAGTATTCGCGTGCGCTCGAGTTTCTCCGCCGTCATGTTCGGTTTCATGGCCGGCAACGATCACGTCGACGGCACCGTGACGCTGCTCGACGCCGACAACCACCCGATCGACCGTTTCAAGGTGTCGGCATCGTATGCACTCGGCGGCATCGCCGGCGGGATGGACGATACGCGCATGAACTGGCTGTACGAGAAGTTCACCGAGAAGACGCTGACCACGCTCGAACCGGCGGCCGGCGCGCAGCAGGCTGACGCGGCACCGGCTGCTTCGAAGAAGCTGTAAGACTCGACGCTCGACGGGCCGCGGATGCGCGGCGCGTCGAGCCACGGCGGCATCCCCGTGCCGCCGGCGACGAACGGCCGCGCCGAGCGCAAGCCGGGCGTCAAGCAATGCGCGAGTGAATGCCCTGTGCTCGCATGTGGCAGCGTTCCTATTCCGTTGAACCAGCCGATATGAACCGGATTGCGGCCGCGCCCACCGACCGCCACAAGGCATTCACGCCCGCATGCACCGCGCTGAAAAAGCGGCCGCTCGCAAAAGGAGCGGCCGTCAAGGAGAGATCCCTGTTCGGGATACCGGAGGACACCACATCTCGCCGGTATGCGTATTGTTGACGAGCGGTATTCCGCTGACCATCAGACCAGTCTGATTCGCAGCCCTTCCGAATGTCGGTCACGGTCCTGCTCCACGCGCGTTCACAGAATCCGCAACACGCCGTTACGTTCTCGAAGGGAACCGCGTTGCGCGGCAACCGGTCGAAACGCCGCATGACCGTCGACGGTTTCTTCGCCGCGGCGGACAATCCCTTCTCCTTCCCCGCTCGTTCACCTCCACCCATCCCTTTCATGCTGAGCATCGGTCCCTTCTCGATTCGCGTCGTCGCGGTCGCCGCCGCCGCGCTGCTGGCGTGGCTCGTCGCGCGTTTCATCCAGCGCCGCCCGCCTGACGGACATCACAAGACCGCCTCGAGCCTGATCCTGGACGTGCTGCTGCTCGGGCTGATCGCCGCGCGCGCCGGCTACGTCGCGCAGTGGTGGCCGGACTATGCGGCATCGCCGCGCTCGATCGTCGCGCTCGGCGACGGCGGTTTCGACTGGCGTATCGGTGTTGCGGCCGCCCTGGTGTTCGCGGGCTGGCGCTTGCGCCGCCTGCCCGCGCTGCGTCGACCGGTGCTGGCCGGCATCGTCGCGGGCCTCGGTGCGTGGGGGATCGCGCAAGGCACGCTGGCGACGTTGCAGCAGAGCGCCGCGCCGCTGGCCGCGCTGCAACTCCGCGCGCTCGATGCCGCGCCCGTGTTGCCGGCAAGCTTCGTCGGCAAGCCGGTGGTCGTGAACCTGTGGGCGACGTGGTGCCCGCCGTGCCAGCGCGAAATGCCGATTCTCGAACAGGCGCAGCGCGACCATCCCGGCATCACGGTGCTGATGCTCAACCAGGGCGAAAATGCGCAGGTCGTGCGCGCATTCCTCGAACAAAAGGGCCTGCGCTTCGATCACGTGCTGCTCGATCCGTCGCTGCATGCGATGCATGCGTACGGCTCGCGCGGGCTGCCGACCACCTTGTTCTTCAACGCGCGAGGCGAACTCGTCGAGTCGCACATGGGCGAGCTGACCGCCGCGCGGCTGAAGGATGCCATCGCGCAACGCTTCGGGCAGTAACGCCCGCGGGGCGGCCGGTTGGGCGGCACCGGAATCAGACACGTCCGATAGGCCCTGCGGCGCGTCGTCCGTACACTCGGGCGCATGAATTCGCTGAATCCGACCGCCTTCGACACGGTACGCGATGCCGTCCGGCAATGCGTGCATCGTCCGTCGTTCATCCGCAAGCTCGACGTCGCGGTACTCGCGCTGATCGTCGCGAGCGTGCTCGTCGTGATGGCCGACAGCGTGCAGGAACTGCACGCGCAATACGGCCGCACGCTCTACGCGGCCGAATGGGCGTTCACGCTGCTGTTTTCGGCCGAATACCTGCTGCGTCTGTTCACCGCGAAGCGGCCCGCCGCGTATGCGCGCAGTTTCTTCGGCATCGTCGATCTCGTGTCGGTGCTGCCAACCTATCTCGCGTTCTTCTTCCCCGGCCTGCATGCGCTGATCGACGTGCGGCTGCTGCGCTTGCTGCGCGTGTTCCGCATTCTCGGGCTGTCGATCTATCTCGAGGAAGGGCAGATGCTGATCCGCGCACTCGCGCGCGCGCGTCGCAAGATCTTCGTGTTCATCGGCGGGATGTTCGTGCTCGTCGTGATTCTCGGCACGGTGATCTTTCTCGTCGAAGGGCCCGAGCACGGGATCACGAGCATTCCGGTGGGCGTCTACTGGGCGGCGGTGACGATGAGCACGACCGGCTACGGCGATCTCACGCCCGTCACGCCGCTCGGCCGGCTGATCACGTCGTGCGCGATCCTGCTCGGCTACGGGATCATCGCGTTTCCGACGGGGATCATGGGCGCGGAACTCGTCGCGTCGGCGCTCGAGCGCAAGCGCGCGGGCGATGCACGTGCCGGCTGTTGTCCGCATTGCGGCAGCGTGTTGCCGAAGGACGATGCGGCCGGTGCCGCGGCGCACGATTCACGCCCGGCCACGCCACCGGCGGAATAAGACCGGGCCGCTTCAGCTCGACTCCGCGACCACCGGCACGGGCGCCAGTCCCTTCTTCGTCATCCGCCCTGCCCGCCGAACGTCTTCACGAACTCCGACAGGCCCGTCAGCATGATCTGCACGCCGACGCACAGCAACAGGAACGCGGACACGCGCATCGCGACCTTCGTGCCCTCTCCACCGAGATAACGCGCGAGCGTCGTCGCGCGGCTGTAGGTCTGCCAGATCGCGAACGCGACCAGTGCCGCGACCGCCACCGACACCACACCCGACAACAGATAGTCGGCGGCCGTATGCGCGCGGTTCGCATGCAGCGCGATACCGGCCGCGATCGAGCCGGGCCCGATCGTCAGCGGCACCGTGAGCGGAAAAAACGCACGCGTCATCAGCTTCTGCAAGTCGTCACCATGCACGGCAACGTCGCCGCCCGCCGGCACGTCCGGCGCGTTCAGCATCGACCAGCCGGCCACCGCCACCGCGAAGCCGCCGCCGATGCGCAGCGCCTCCATCGAAATCCCGAAGAAGTTCAGCACCGGCGCGCCGACGAAGAAGATCACGAGCAGCGTGAAAAACACGTTCGTCGCGAGCTGCTTCGACAGCGTCGCGCGCTCGGCTTCGGTCAGCGATTGCGTGCGCTCGAGAAACACGAACGCCATGCCGAACGGGTTGATGATGCCGATCAGGCCCGTGAAGCCGAACAGGATTTCAGGGATCAGGCGGTCGAGCTGCATCGCGATCGTGCTCTCCGGTGACGAACGGGAATAAAAAAGCGGCCAGTCGAGAAGACCGGCCGCGAAGAGGAGATATCTCCATGATCCGGCACACGGGGTATGCCGGGCCGCAGAAACCGAATTGTCGGGAATGTGAACCGGGAAGGGAATCAGCCGAGTCCGATTCTGTCGTCGCAGACCATCAGCATCGCGACGGCCGATCCCGGACAGACACCCTGAAACTGGCTGGACGCCAACAACGGCTCGGGCACATCCTCGCGGGCAATACGGACGAAACCGTGCCCGGCGAAGTAGTCTTCCGCCGTCGTGGTCAGCAACCCGATCGACCGGACGGCCCGCGCGCGGCATTCCGCGAGCAGGCGGGCCACCAGCATCCGCCCGACGCCGGCGCGACGCGCGTGCTCGACGACGGCGATCGAACGCACGAGCGCATGGCGTCCGTGGAACTCGATTCCGCCACACCCCACGATGCCGGATGCCGCGTCGGCCACAACGAAATGCGGCAGAGACAAGGCGACGCCCTCGGTCGGCAAGCCGCTGGCTCGAAGCAGTGCTTCGATCGAGGCCAGATCGGACTCGGTCGCTTGACGAACAGGTACCATGGTTCCACTCCCGGTTTGCAGTGACGTCGCTGTATCCAGCACGCTCCAGCCAATCCAACGCCGCGCAACGAAACGTGCCTGAGCGTCTCGGCGTTGATTCGACAACGAACGCTAAATACGCGCTTGATTGACGCGTTTCGACAGTGCCTCCGCGCTTTCTTTCCGCTCGCTGTACCGGTCGACCAGATAGGGGCCGACGTCGCGCGTCAGCAGCGTGAACTTCACCAGTTCCTCCATCACGTCCACCACCCGGTCGAAATACGCCGACGGCTTCATCCGCCCGGCTTCGTCGAACTCCATGAACGCCTTCGCCACCGACGACTGGTTCGGGATGGTCAGCATGCGCATCCAGCGCCCCAGCACCCGCATCTGGTTCACCGCGTTGAACGACTGCGAACCGCCGCTCACCTGCACGACCGCGAGCGTCTTGCCCTGCGTCGGCCGCACGGCGCCGACCGACAGCGGGATCCAGTCGATCTGCGACTTCATGATCCCGGTCATCGCGCCGTGCCGTTCCGGCGAGCACCACACCATCCCTTCCGACCACATCACGAGTTCGCGAAGCTCGACCACCTTCGGATGATGCTCGGGCGCGTCGTCGGGCAGCGGCAGGCCGCTCGGATTGAACACGCGCACCTCGGCGCCCATCGCCGTCAGCAGGCGCCCGGCTTCCTCGACCAGCAGGCGGCTGAACGAACGTTCACGCAACGAACCGTAGAGCAGCAGCAGTCGCGGCGGATGGGTCGACGGCGACGCCGGCCGCAGCCGGGCGGCGTCCGGCACGCGAAACAGCGCGGCATCGAGTTGCGGCAGATCGTTCACGTGGTCGGTCATGTCTGGGTTCCCTGGTGTGTGCTCAGGTCCGGCGCGCGTACCAGTCCTTCGACCGGTTGACGATGCGCACGACCAGCAGCATCGCCGGCACCTCGATCAACACGCCGACGACGGTGGCCAGTGCCGCGCCGGAATGGAAGCCGAACAGGCTGATCGCGGCCGCGACCGCCAGTTCGAAGAAGTTGGACGCGCCGATCAGCGCCGACGGGCATGCGACGTCATGTTGCTCGCCGACCGCACGATTGAGCCAGTACGCGAGCGCCGAGTTGAAAAACACCTGGATCAGAATCGGCACCGCGAGCAGCGCGATCACCAGCGGCTGCTCCAGGACCGCTTCGCCCTGGAACGCGAACAGCAGCACGAGCGTCGCCAGCAGCGCGGCGATCGACCACGGGCCGATCTTGGTCATCGCGGCGTCGAACGCCGCGTTGCCGTGCGCGAGCAGCCGCTTGCGCAGGATCTGCGCGAGGATCACCGGCATGACGATGTACAGCACGACCGACGTGAACAGCGTCGCCCACGGCACCGTGATCGCCGACATGCCGAGCAGCAGCCCGACCAGCGGCGCGAACGCGATCACCATGATGCTGTCGTTCAGCACGACCTGCGACAACGTGAACAGCGGATCGCCGCCCGTCAGCCGGCTCCAGACGAACACCATCGCCGTGCACGGTGCGGCGGCCAGCAGGATCAGCCCGGCGACGTAGCTGTCGAGTTGTTCCGCCGGCAGCAGCGGTGCAAACAGATGGCGGATGAACAGCCAGCCGAGGAACGCCATCGAGAACGGTTTGACCAGCCAGTTCACGACGAGCGTGACGCCGATGCCTTTCACGTGCCGGCGCACGTCACGCAATGCGCCGAAGTCGACCTTGACGAGCATCGGGATGATCATCACCCAGATCAGCAGCCCGACCGGCAGATTGACCTGTGCGTACGCCATCCGGCCGATCTGCTGGAACAGGCCCGGCAGCCACTGGCCAAGCGTGATGCCTGCCACGATGCATGACGCGACCCAGACCGTCAGGTAGCGTTCGAAGAAGCTGATCGCGGGTTGCGCGGCGGCCGCTCCGGGCGGCGTGACGGGGGACGTGTTCATCTGACAAGGTTCGTTTTCGAAGCCGCCGGCGGTCGCGTGTCGCGCACGCCGCGCGGCGCATGATCAGTTTTGCGAGATCCCGACCAGCGCTGCCTGGAGTTCGGCATCGCTGATGCGATCGAGCGGCAGCGCCAGCAACTGCAGCATCCGGTAACCGATCGCCTGCCGCGTCAGTTCGAACGCGAGACGCTTGCCTTCGTCGCCGCCCGTCGCGTTCGACGGATCGGCATAGCCCCAATGGATCTTCACGGGGCTGCCGGGCCAGTACGGGCACGGCTCCGACGCCGCGCTGTCGCACACGGTGATGACGACGCGCATGCGGGGCGCGCCGTCGCCGACGAATTCATCCCAGTTCTTGCTGCGGTAGCCGTCGACGTCGACGCCCGCGTTCGCCAGCGCCGCCAGCGCGAACGGATTGAGGCGGCCGCTCGGCGCACTGCCGGCGCTGTAGGCCCGCACGTCCTTGCCGAGTTTCGCGGCCCAGTGGTTGAGCATGCCCTCGGCCAGCACGCTGCGGGCCGAGTTGTGGGTGCAGAGGATCAGGACGTTCGTGGTCATGAAAGGCGGGCGCGAGCGCGCTTCAGGATTCGCAGGCGCCGGACGGCGCGCATGCCGGCACCGGCGAGCAAGGATGGCCGCCGCAGCAGTTCTCCGTGAGGTAGGCCAGCAGGCCGTTCATCGTCGCGAAGTTCGCGCAATAGAACACGAAGCGGCCTTCCTGCCGGCTGGTCACGAGCCGCGCATGCGCGAGTTCTTTCAAGTGGAAGGACAGCGACGACGGCGGGACCTCGAGCAGCGTGGCGATCTGGCCGGCCGGCATGCCTTGCGGCCCGGCCTGCACCAGCGCGCGAAACACCGCGAGGCGCGACTCGTGCGCGAGCGCCGCGAGAGCGGCAATGGTCTGGTTCGTTTCCATTATTCGATAATAGTCGAAATATGGAAACCAGGGAAGTCGCGTCGAGGCGCACGTCGCCCGAGAGCGCGCTGTCCCCGAGAAGAGATGCGCCGGGCCCGCACGCCACGCGTCCCGGTCAGCGCCCGATCAATCGCGTGTGGCTCGGCAGATCGACCGACAGATCGGTGCCGCCCGCGGCCGGCCGTGACGTGTTGCGCGTCACCGCGAGCCATTGCGTGAACTCGGCGGCAGTCATGCCGACGGCCTGGGCCGAATTCGACACCGGCGCGACTGCCGGCGCGTCCGCCACGCGTGCGGCCGGCTGCGCCTGCAGCGTCGCCTCGCGGGACGCGGTGGCTGCGTTCGGCGCCGCGTCCCGCGCCTTCTTGCCGCGCAACGTGGCGGCAGGCTTCGCCGCCGCACGCGCCGCGATCGCGACCGCGACCGGCTTCCTGCTTGCCGGCGAGGCGCGTTCCGCAAGCGGCGCCGCGGCTTCTGCAACGACGGCATCCGATGCGATGACCATCGCAACGGCAACCGGCGCGCTCGCCGACGCGCGGCCCGCCTGCGCCGCACGCGATTCCGCGGACACGGTTTTCGCCACGACGGTCGCCGCACGGGCCACCTGTTCACCCGCCGACGCAGCACGAGCGGCCGATACGATCGCGACTTCCGCGGATCGGCCGGTCGCCTGCGCAACCTCCGTGGCGGCGACCGCAGCCGTGGGCGCCACCGAGATCGACGCCTCGTACACCGCGCCGTGCCCGGCCGCATGCTGACGTTCATCGACGAAATGCGTCGCGAAGATGCACGCCGCGCCGAACAGCGCGCACGCCATCAGCGTCAGCCGCCAGCGCCGGCGCAACGGATGCGGCCTGACCCACGCGCGGTTATCCGAACCGAAATCCTCCGCGCGCACGGCCTTCGCGGCCTTGTGCGCCTTCGTTGCGCGCGACGCGACCGCGGCCTGCGCCGAGGCCGGCGGCGCCGCGTGACACACGCGCTTCAGATCGAACACGACCGGCGTCGGCCGGCGGCTCGCCACGAACGGCCGGCGTCGCCGGCCGTACGGCGGCGGCACGTCCGAGAACGGAAGTGCAAGCGGAATCGCGTATTGCCCGGTGATGTCCTGCATGCTCATGATGTCGACGACGCATTGCGCGACCTCCGCCGCCGCAATCCGTGCTCCCGTAGTTGAACGAATGGCTCCGAGTATCGCCGTCGCACCGGTTGCGGTAAATCGGACTGCGTCACCTTCAGTCCGATCCGGCAGTCAGCCTGGTCCTACCGTCCCCGGGGACCGGAGCGGACGATGTGTCGCCGTCGCCGTCGCCGCCGACGTCGCCGTCAGAACCGGCCGCGCAGGCCGATGAACACTTCGTTCGACGACAGCTTCGCCTTCAGCTGCTCGTCGCGCGCGTTGATGCGGTTCGCGAACGTGTTGAAGCCTGTCTCGACGTTGCCCATGTCGACATAGCGATACCCGAGGTCGATCGAGAAACGCTTGTTGATCGCATAGCTCACGCCGGCGCCGGCCGAGTAGGCGAGGTTGGTCTGCGTCTTCGATGCGAAGCGGCGCGCGTCGTTGGTCTGCCAGCCGTCGGCCGACACGATCGCGACACCGATGCCGAGCGTGCCGTACACGGAGAAGCCGCGGCCGAGATCGACATCCTTGTAGCCGTTCAGCATCAGGCGTTGCGCCGACACGTGGAATTCGTTCGCGTTCGCATCGAACGGCGCCCAGTAGCTGACGAAGTTGTTGTTGCGCTTGAACACGTATTCGCCTTCCGCGCGCCAGCCGTTGCCGAACTGGTAGCCGAGGCCGAGCGAGCCGGTGACGTTCGAGCCCGTCTCCGGGCCGCCGACGCGGCTCGCGACGCGCGGGCTCGTCAGCTCCATGTTCACCGCGTTGTCGAACGCGCCGATGATGCGGCCCGTCGCGTAGTAGCCGGCGTCGCTCGTGTCGGCGGCCTTCTTCGGTTCCGGCACGGCGACGTTGTCGGCGAAAGCGGCACCCGAGAACAGCAGGGCGAGCGTGGAGGGCAGGGCAAAGCGCTTGATCATGATGAATCCGGTTCCTTGACGATGAATGGCTTGTCGGAGAAACCGTCATCGTAGGAACCGCGCGACGATCGTTGCACCCGGTCGCGTACGGGTCGCGCCTCCGTAGCGCTACGGAGGCGACCCGCCCGCGAGCGCCGCGTAATCGCGCACGAGCTCGACCAGCGACGCGACCTGCAGCTTGTCGAACACGTTCGCGCGATAGGTTTCGACCGTGCGCGGCGACAGCCCGAGCGCGCGCGCGATCGCCTTGTTGCTCCAGCCGCGCACGATGCCGTCCAGCACCTCGCGTTCACGCGCGCTCAGCGTGGCGACACGGGCCGCGCGCACGTGGTCCGCATCGCCCTGCCCGCGCCGCGCGGCCTGCCGGCGCAGCGCCTGCTGGACCGCGTCGATCAGCTCGTCGTCGTCCGCCGGCTTGCGCAGGAAATCGAGCGCGCCGCGCTTGAACGCGCGCCGGCACGCGTCGACGTTGCCGTGGCCCGTCATCACGATCACCGGCAGGTCGCGCCGCGCACGCAGCGCGTCGAGCGCGTCGAGGCCGCTCATCCCCGGCATCCGGATGTCGAGCAGCACGCAGCCGAGCGCCACGTCATCCGCATCGGCAAGAAAGGCCGATGCGTCCGCATAACGGCGCGTCGCGACACCCACCGTGCGCAGCAGCAGCGCGAGCCCGTCGCGCACGGCTTCGTCGTCGTCGACGATCGCGACGACCGATGCGTCGTGCGTCGAATGCCGCGAATCGTTCATCCGGCCTCCCGTGCCAGCGGCAACAGCAGCGCGGCCTCGACGCCGCCCGACGGCCGATTGCGCAGCGTCAGCGTGCCGCCCTGCCGCTGCGCGAGCGTGTCGCACAGCGGCAGCCCGAGTCCGAGCCCGCGTGCACGCGTCGTGAAGAACGGTTCGAACAGGCGCGGCAGCGCGTCTTCCGGCACGCCGGGGCCGTTGTCGACGACGCTGAAGCGGTAATGCCCGCCGACGCGTGCGCCGCTGATGCGAATCTCGCCGCGCGATGCGCGCGCGCCGGCGAGCGCGTCGCGCGCGTTCTGGATCAGGTTGTGCAGGATCTGCTCGACCGCGATCGGCTCGGCGAACGGCCGCGCGCGCCGCCGCGTTGTGCCAGCCGAGCGCGATGTGCTCGCGCGCGCAGTCGTCGCGGTACAGGAACAGCAGCGCATTCACGATCGCGTCGGGATCGAGCGTGCGGCGCTCGCCGCCGTGCGCGGTGGTCACCGCGTCGCGCATGCGCTCCAGGATCGCCGCCGCGCGCTTCGCCTGCGCGACGCTCGTCTGCAACGCACGGCGCACGCTGTCGCGCTCGGCCGGCTGGTCGAGCATGCGTTCGGCCGCACGCGTGTGGCTGACGATCGCCGTCAGCGGCTGGTTCAGCTCGTGCGCGAGGCCGGCGGCCATTTCGCCGAAGGTGTCGAGGCGGCCGAAGCGGTCGAGGCGCGCACGTGCATCGGCACGGCGCCGTGCCTCGCGCAGCCGCCATGCGCCGAGCGCACCGGCCGCGAGCAACGCGGCCACCGCGTTCCACAGCGCGATCGACAGCCACGGCAGGTCGGCGGCCGTCAGCGTGCGCGTCGTGCGCAGCACGAAGGCCTGCGGCTGCGCGGGCAGGTGTTTCTCGAGATGCATCGTCCACAGCGGTTGCGCATCGCCGGGCGCGGGCGACAGCAGGTCGATGCGGCGGTCGCGCAATTCCAGCGCCGCCGACGAGATTGTCGTGGACCAGTCCCCCGGCTGCAGCATCCGGCGCGGATCGACGCGCACGGCCCAGCCGGTCCCGGCGACGAGCCAGTACGCAGCGGGGCCGTCGAATGCCAGCGTGAACGGCTTGCCGGGCCGCCGCTGCGGCAGCGCGGCGGGCGCCGGCCCGCCATCGGTCTGCCAGCCCGCGCCGGGCCGCCAGTACGCGAGCCCGCCGAGTTGCGGCATGCGTTCGCGCAGGTTGTCGAGCATATGCGCGGGCGGCGCAGCGAGCGACGACGCGCCGAGCGTCGCGAGAATCGCCTCGTGCTGCGCGGCTTTCTGCGCGAGCAGGCGAATCGTGATGCTCGAATCCTGGAAGAAGCGGTCGTACGCGTCGGAGACGGCGCGCGAGACGACCAACGCGGTGCCGGCGAGGCTCAACGCGAGCCACGCAGCCAAGGCGGCGAGTCGGACGGACGGTTTCATGATCGATGGTAATGCGGCCATGCGCGACGGGTACGGGTCGCGCCGCGCGGCAAGCGAAGCGGTTGAGGGTGACGACGAGCGCGCGCATGGGACAAAGTGCCGTCCCTGCGCGCCGGATCGATTGCGCTCATTGTCGGCAAGTTGGCACTTCCCGTGGTCCGAATGCCGTTATGTTTGCCGTCAGACCCGTCCCAAATCCGGCCACCATTCGCGAATGGCCGTGCCGCGTCGACGACATCGTCTCGCACCTCCACTCGCACGGCGGCGCCCGCACCGGGTCGCACCGCGAACACGATCGCGGCCGACCCCGCGCAATTTCAGACCAGGCTGATTTTCTTCCCACTCCGAACCGAACACAATCGGCCTGCCTGTCCTCCGGAGCCTCCGGGAGCACAGGCTCCATAGTCGATACTTTCTCCCGCCTCCCCTGGCGGGAATTTTTTTGGACGGCGTCACGCCGAACCCTGCCCGGAACCCGTCCGGCCATGATCCCGCTTCCGTTCATCCGATCGCGCATGCATCCCGCCACCGCGCCACACCGGCCTGGGCCGTCCACATCGTGACCGACGCTTCCTCCACCGCCATCGCGATCCTGACGATCGACCACCCGAGCCGCGGCTCGTTCGACGATCGCCTGCGCCGCGCCGGACATGGCTACGACCGGCTGCGCATCGAGGACATCCTGCGCCGCGCCGGCTACCGGCCGTCGCGCTTCGAGTATCTGCCCGATCTGCTCGCAGCCTGCAACACGCGCGCGTTCGATCTGTTCATCGTGCAATGCGAGACGGCCTGCCGCCGCACGACGGACGCGATCCGTGCGCTGCGCGCGCGTTTCGCCGGCACCGTCGCGATCCTGTCGATCAGTCAGCGCGACACGGAACTCGCGCGATCCGCCTGCTTCACGGCCGGCGCGAACGAGCATCTGCCGTACGCCGTGCCGCCGGACCTGCTCGTCGCCAGCATGGCAACGTGGCTGCGCTGGTCCCATCATCGCGCGATCCATCATCGCCACTGGCGCATCGGCAGCTTCGAATTCGATACGGCCACGCGCAGCGTCATCGTCGCTGGCCGCGAGCATGTGCTGACGGAGAAACACTTCCAGATCATCACCGCGTTCTTCCTCAACATGGGCCGCGCGCTCGACCGCGCGCACGTGAGCCAGCTCGTGTGGGGTTCGCTCGTCGCGGCATCCAGCCGGCGGCTCGACACGCACGTCGCGTATCTGCGCGACCGGCTCGAACTCGACGGGCGGCACGGCGTGCGGATGATGACGATGTACGGGGTCGGGTATCGGCTCGTCGCGTGCGAACCGGGCGGGCCCGATTCCGATGGCGCACCGCCGCAATGACGCCGCGCGCCCCCGCAACCCTGACAGGCCCCATTGCGCGCTGATCGGACTCCATTATCATGGGGGCACCCAGGCCGACCGCCCCGCTCCCGATGGACCACCGCGCCACACCCGATCACGCCCGCGCCGCCGCCGGGCACGCGTCTGCCGCGCCGACCCGCGTCGGCCGCCGCCAGCGCGCACTGCTCTATGCCGGCGGCGCGGCCGTGACGGTCGCGATCCTGCTCGCCAGCGGCCTGATGCTGTACACGATAGCGCGCGATGCGATCCAGGCGCGCTATACGACGTTCGCGGTGCGCCAGTTCCTCGTCCAGATCGAATTCAAGATGCGCACGACGGGCATGGACACACTCGTCACGCACGACGAAGCCGTATGGAACATGCGCGCGACCGATCCGGCGCGCGTCGCCGCACTCCAGGCCGGCCGCGGCCGGCTCGTGATCCAGGGCAGCCCGGCCTTCCCGCCGACGCTCGTGCTGGCCGACCTGTCGCCCGCGCAACCGGCCGCGCGCTACGCGCACGATCTCGCGATGGCGAGCGACATGAGCTATCGCGTCGGCGCGTACGTCGCCAAGCACGACGCCGACCGCGCGATCGCGGGCTACGCCTATCGCCCCGACCACAGCTTTGCCGTCGTCATCCCCGAACCGATCCCGCCCGATCCGCTCACCGCGTCGCCCGCCACCGATGCAGCGACGCTCGTCGCGAAAGTCGCCGCCGGCATCGACACGCCGCCGCCCGGCCAATACCAATGGTATGCGCCCGTCTACGATCCCGTACAGCGCCGCGACGTGTTCCGGATCGCCGGTGCCGTCTACGATGCGCGTGCGCCCCGCGCCGTCTTCCTGTCGACGCTGCCGGTCGACGTGTTGCGCACCCGTCTGTCGACGGGCGGCACGACCGACGCCGCGATCGTCGCCGACGCGCACGGCCGCACGCTGCTGCGCACGGGCATCGCGGCCGACGACGACGCCACCCGCGTCGCACTCGAACGCCTCGGCGCGCCTACGCACGAGGCAGCCAATCGCAGCGGGCCGCGCACCGCGTTCGGCGACGGGCTGTTCTCGCTGAGACAGCCCATTCCCGAAACCGACTGGACGCTCGTGCAGGCGTTCACGCTGCGCTCGCTGCTCGCGACGATCGGGCTGCGCGCGGGCTGGTACGTCGCGGTCATGCTGGCTGCGATCGCGCTCGTCTGGTGGCTGCTCGTGCGTTTCGACCGCCGTGTGCTGAAACCCGACGACGCGCGCACGCGCCGCGTGATCGACAGCGAGAACCTGAACCGGACGATCGTCGAGGCAGCGCCGTCCGGTATCGCGCTGCTGTCGCTCGCCGACGGCGCGGTGCTGCTGCAAAACGACACGATGCGCGACTACGATGCGCGGCGTGCGGGCGAACCTTCGTTGCCGGCGCGGCTGCTCGCACGCTTCGACCGCTCGCCCGCCGCCGCCGCGTGGCAACCCGATCTGCACGTGACGCTGCCCACCGCCGCCGGCGAGACCGTCGACCTGCTCGTCAATCTGGTGCGCACGCGCTTTCGCGACATGGACGTGCTGCTGTGCAACTTCTCCGACATCACGTCGCAAAAGACCGTCGAGCGCACGCTCGACGAAGCGCGCCGCGCCGCCGACGCCGCGAACGACGCCAAATCGGCGTTCCTCGCGACGATGAGCCACGAGATCCGCACGCCGCTCAATGCGATCCTCGGCAACCTCGAGCTGATCGGCCGCGAGCCGCTCGCCGATTCGCAGCGCGAGCGGCTGCATACGGTCGAGGGCGCGTCGTCGGTGCTGCTCGACCTGATCAACGACATCCTCGACCTGTCGAAAATCGAAGCCGGCCAGATGACGATCGAGGCGATCCCGTTCGATCTCGCGGAGACGGTCCGGCAGACCGGCGCGATGTTCGAGCCGCTCGCGGCCGCGAAGGGGCTGCAGTTCGACGTGTTCGTCGACGATGCGCTCGCGTCGCGCTACGTCGGCGACCCGACGCGCATCCGGCAGATCGCCGCGAACCTCGTCGGCAACGCGATCAAGTTCACGAACCACGGGGAAATCACGCTCGAGGTCTACCTGCGCGACGACACGAACCCGGAATCGCCCGTCGCGATCGGCGTGAGCGATACGGGCATCGGCATGACCGACGCGCAGCGCGCGGCGCTGTTCCGCCCGTTTACGCAGGCCGACACGTCGATCACGCGCCGTTACGGCGGCACCGGGCTCGGCCTCGCGCTGACGAAGCAGCTCACGCAGATGATGCAGGGCACGGTCGACGTGAAGAGCGAACCCGGCAAGGGCAGCACGTTCGTCGTCACGCTGCCGCTGCGCGCGGCCACCGATGCGCAGGTTGCCGAACATGACGCCGCGCGGGCCGACGATACCGCGCTGCCGGCCGTCGCCGCGCGCGTGCTCGTCGTCGACGATCACCCGGTGAACCGCACGCTGCTGCAAGGGCAACTCGTCACGCTCGGCTATGCGGCGGACGCCGCCGACGAGGGCGCGGCGGCGTTGCGGCGCTGCGCGGAGACGCGCTACGACCTCGTGATGACCGATCTCAACATGCCGGGGATGGACGGCTATACGCTCGCGCGCGTGCTGCGTGCCCAATATCCGGGGCTACCGGTCGTCGCCGTCACCGCGCACGCGAGCGCGGCCGAGCATGCGCGCTGCGCGGAAGCGGGCATCGCCGCCGTGCTCGTGAAACCGGTGCTGCTCGATACGATCGATCGCACCGTGCGGCGTTACGCGCAGACGGCAGCGGCGCAGGCGCCCGCCGCGCGCACGCTCGTCGATCTCGCGCAAGGTCCGCTGCCGCCGGACGTGCACGCGTTGCTCGAAACGAGTCGAGCGCAATCGGTCGCGGCGATGCACGACGCGGCATCACGCAACGATATCGCCGCGCTGCGTCACGAACTGCACTCGCTGCGCGGCGCGTTCGCGACGATTCACGAACATGCCGTGGCCGACGCGATCGGCGAACTGCAAGCCATCGTGCACGGCGGCGACCTGACGTCGTTCGATGCGCGGCTCGCCGACGCGGACGCCCTCGCGCGGGAAGCACTGCGACGGCGCGCAACGCAGGCGCCGACTGCCTGATTCCCGCACGGCCGGCCCTCGCGCGCCGGCCTCCCCGATCCCTCGCCTTTCGTTCTGCGGCGCATGCCCGCGGCGCGTCGGCGCGCGCGTAGGACTGGGCCTACACGGTCGCTATCTCGAATCAGCCCTGGACGACTGATTAGGACGAGGCCGATCCCTACCATCGGTTTGTGAACTGACAAACTGAAAGGAGTAGGGGCATGAACAAGACTTATCGCAGCGTCTGGAACGCCGTGACCAACACATGGACGGCCGCCGCGGAAACGGCGAAGTCGCATTCGAAGGGATCGGCGCGCGCGGCGCGGCAAGCGGTGATCGCGATCGCGCTAGGTGGCGCGGCGATCGGCAGCGCGGCCGCGGCGGAGGCGTGCACGACGGCGGACGGGTCGAGCGGGACAGTCGATGCGGCGGGGGTATGCACGGCGGCAGGCGGTGGTGCGATCGGCATGATGGGCACCGTCGGCACGATGGCGACTGACGATACGACCTTCGTAAAGGTCAACGCTACTGCAAATCCTGCAAGCGCAACCGGCGCCAATGCGATCGCCATCGGTCAAACCGTGACTTCCGCGGGTTCGAGTTCAGTTGCCATCGGCTCCAACACGACGGCCAGCGGCCTGCACTCGGTTGCGCTTGGTGCAGGGGCAAAGAACGCAGACGCCAGCGACCGGCAAATCGCAATCGGCGGCCAAGCGCAAACCACCGGAAGGTACACGATCGCGATGGGCTACCTGGCATCGGCAACGGTCGAAGATGCTCTGGCATTCGGACGCGCGTCTTCGGCAACGAACACCGGCGCGGTGGCGATCGGCGCCACTGCAACGTCGGGCGGCACGGGCTCGACGGCCATCGGCCAGTCAGCAGCCATCGCCAACGGCGCAAACAATGCCGTCGCGCTCGGGATGAACGCACGCGTGGCGAATTCGAACTCGGCCGCCATCGGATCCAATGCGTCCGCCTCCAGCAATTATTCGACTGCGTTCGGCACGTCGGCCACCTCGACCGGCACTGCCAGCATGGCACTCGGCGGCAATTCGACGGCAACCGGGAACTATAGCGTTGCCATCGGCAGCGCCATCGGCACCGGCCGGGCGGCGGTGGCGACAGGAACCGGCTCGGTCGCGATCGGCACCACGTCCAGCGCCGGCGCCAACAACGCCGTCGCATTGGGCTTCGGCACGGTTGCGGATCGGGACAACACCGTATCCGTGGGTGCCGGTGTTCCCAATATCGACGGGAACAAGTTCACGCGCCAGATCGTCAACGTCGCCGCCGGCACGGAAGACAACGATGCCGTGAACGTCGGTCAGATGAAGACGGAGTTGTCGACGAAGGTCGACGATACGTACGTCAAGATCGATACGAGCAACAGCACGGTCGCCGCGCAAGCGGGTACGGCCGCGCTTGCGATCGGCACGAACACGAGCGCCTCGGGATCTTACGCGACGGCCGTCGGTAACAGCGCACTCGCCAGCGGCAACAACAGCACGGCACTCGGCTTCCAGGCCAGCAGTGCGGGCGGCGCCGCCGTCGCGGTCGGCAATGGCGCGAACGCAAGCGGCTCGCACGGCGTTGCACTGGGCGTCAACGCAAGCGCGTCCCATACCGACTCGGTGGCGCTCGGCGCCGGCGCGGCCACCGATCGCAACAACAGCGTTTCGGTCGGCTCGTCGGCGCTGCGTCGGCAGATCACCAACGTGGCCGCCGGCACGCAGGACACGGACGCGGTAAACCTCGGCCAGATGACGGCCGAGTTCACGAAGACGAACAACGCGATCGCCGCGACCAACCTCACGGTCTCCAGCCTGAGCACCGGCTTGTCGACGACGAGCAACACGGTTGCCGGCCTGAGCACCGGACTCTCCGCCACCAACAGCACCGTCGCGGGTTTGAGCACCGGCCTCTCGTCGACCAACGGCACGGTCGCCGGCTTGAGCACGGGCCTCTCGGCCACCAACAGCACGGTTGCGGGCCTGAGCACGGGCCTCTCATCGACCAACAGCACCGTCGCGGGCCTGAGCACCGGGCTCTCGTCGACCAACAGCACCGTCGCGGGCTTGAGCACCGGGCTCTCGTCGACCAACAGCGCCGTCGCGGGTTTGAGCACCGGGCTCTCGTCGACCAACAGCACCGTCGCCGGACATACGTCGCAGATCAGCGACATCGACGACAAGCTGAGCAAGCTCGAGAGCGGGACCAGCGGTCTCGTGCAACAGGCGAATCCGGGTGACGACATCACGGTCGGCGCGAACACCGGCGGCAACGCCGTGGACTTCAGCGCGACCGGCGGCACCGCACGCACGCTCAAGGGCGTCGCGGCAGGCGACGTGTCGGCCGCCAGCACCGAAGCCGTCAACGGCTCGCAACTGCACGGCGTGTCGGACAGCGTCGCGCAGGCCATCGGCGGCTCGTCCGTCGTGAATCCGGACGGCTCGATTTCCGCACCGTCCTTCACCGTCGGCGACGGCAGCGGCGGCACGAAGATCGTCAACTCGGTCGGCGATGTCGTCACCAATCTCGACGGCCGTACGACAACCAACGAAGGTGACATCAAGAAGCTCGCTGACGACATTGGCAGCGGCACGCTCGGTCTCGTCCAGCAGCCGAAGCCCGGCGACGACATCACCGTCGGCGCGAACACCGACGGCAACGCCGTGAACTTCAGCAGCAAGACCGGCGCGCGCACGCTCAAGGGCGTCGCGGCAGGCGACGTGTCGGCGACGAGCACCGAAGCCGTCAACGGCGCGCAGCTGCATGGCGTGTCCGACAGCGTCGCGGCAGCAATCGGCGGCAACTCGAAGGTGAACTCCGACGGTTCGATCTCCGCGCCGTCCTTCACCGTCGGCGACGGCAGTGGCGGCACGAAGATCGTCAACTCGGTCGGCGACGTCGTCACCAATCTCGACGGCCGTACGACGACCAACGAAGGTGACATCAAGAAGCTCGCTGACGACATCGGCAGCGGCACGCTCGGTCTCGTCCAGCAAGCCAACCCGGGTGACGACATCACCGTCGGCGCGAACACCGACGGCAATGCCGTGAACTTCAGCAGCAAGACCGGTGCACGCAAGCTCGCAGGCGTCGCGGCAGGCGACGTGTCGGCAACGAGTACCGAAGCCGTCAACGGTTCGCAACTGCATGGCGTGTCCGACAGCGTCGCGGCAGCAATCGGCGGCAACTCGAAGGTGAACTCCGACGGTTCGATCTCCGCGCCGTCCTTCACCGTCGGCGACGGCAGCGGCGGCACGAAGATCGTCAACTCGGTCGGCGATGTCGTCACCAATCTCGACGGCCGTACGACGACCAACGAAGGTGACATCAAGAAGCTCGCTGACGACATCGGCAGCGGCACGCTCGGCCTCGTCCGGCAGGCCAACCCGGGCGACGACATCACCGTCGGCGCGAACACCGACGGCAATGCCGTGAACTTCAGCAGCAAGACCGGCGCCCGCAAGCTCGCAGGCGTCGCGGCAGGTGACGTTTCGGCGACGAGTACCGAAGCCGTCAACGGTTCGCAACTGCATGGCGTGTCCGACAGCGTCGCGGCAGCAATCGGCGGCAATTCGAAGGTGAACTCGGACGGCTCGATCTCCGCACCGTCCTTCACCGTCGGCGACGGCAGCGGCGGCACGAAGATCGTCAACTCGGTCGGCGACGCCGTCACCAATCTCGACGGTCGCATGACGACCAACGAAGGCGGCCTCAAGAAGCTTTCCGAGCAGTTCGAAAGCGGCACGCTCGGCCTCGTCCAGCAGAATCCGACGACGGGCGGCATCACGGTCGGCGCGAATACCGGCGGCTCGGTGGTGAACTTCACGGGCACCGGCGGCGCGCGCGTGCTGTCCGGCGTCGCGAACGGCGTGGACGACGACGACGTCGTGACGGTGTCGCAGCTCCGTGCAACCGGCCTGATCGACTACACGGGCAAGGAAGTCGGCGCGGTCACGTACGACTCGGGCCTGAATTTCGACACGGTGACGTTCGCCGGCACGTTCGGCACGAAGCTGCAGCGCGTCGCCGCTGGCGAAATCAGCGCGACGAGCATGGACGCGATCAACGGCAGCCAGTTGTTCGACCTGCAGGAGCAGTTCGCGAAGCAGTACGGCGAACTGAGCGGCCAGTTCGGCGACCTGTCGAACCGCTTCGACGATCTGTCGGACCGTCTCGGCGAACTCGAAACGAACCCCGGCACGGGCGGCCCGGGCACGGGCGACGGCTCGACCGTCGTCGGCGAAGGCGCGGTGGCAACGGGCGAAAACAGCTCGGCGATCGGCGACAGCGCGCTCGCGTCCGGCGAGAACAGCTCGGCTGTCGGCCAGGGGGCGGTCGCATCGGGCAGCAACGGTTCGGCCATCGGCCAGGGTTCGACGGCATCGGGCAGCAACAGCTCGGCCGTCGGTCAGGGCGCGGTCGCGTCGGGCAACAACGGTTCGGCCATCGGCCAGGGCTCGGTCGCGTCGGGCGAAAACGGCACGGCGCTCGGCCAGGGCGCGGTTGCATCCGGCAAGGACAGCACCGCACTCGGCCAGGGCGCATCGGCCACCGGCAGCGGCTCGGTCGCGATCGGCCAGGGCTCGGTGGCGGCGGAAGCCAACACCGTCTCGTTCGGCAACGGCACGGAAGAAGGCAACCGCCGGCTCGTCAACATCGCGGACGGCATCAACGCCAGCGATGCGGCCACGAAGGGCCAGCTCGACCGCGCGATGGAATCGGTCGACCAGCGCTTCAACGACACGAACCGCGCGATCAACGACGTCGCGAAGAACGCGTATGCCGGTATCGCGGCCGCGATGGCGATGCCGAACATGACGCCGTCGCAACCGGGCAAGACCGTCGTCGCGGTCGGCGCCGCGAACTTCAAGAGCGGCTCGGCGATCGCCGCCGGCGCCACCTACCGGTCGCGCAGCGGCAACTGGCTCGTGAACGGCGCGACGTCGATCACGTCGGTCGGCGACGTGGGTGTCCGTGCGCAAGTCGGCTACGAGTTCTGACCGAAGGGCTCCGCGCAAGCGGAGTGCCGACCCGACGCGGAAGGGCATCGCCCCTTCCGCTTGTCGGCCGACGGCCAGTGGCGATTCCCGCGAGTTGCCACCGGCCGTCGGTGCGACGGGATCGCGACCGCCAGCGGTATCGCCGGCGGCCGTGCCCGTGTGCCGACTTCCACCCAGCCTCGACAACGCCTACCGCAACCCGCCGCATGGCGCGGCGCAACGCGCAATCTCAACATGAACAGAACCTTCCCCATCCGCATCGTGATCGCCGACGACCATCCGGCGGTCGTCATCGGCGCGCGCTACGAATTGTCCGCGACGAATACGGTGTCGGTCGTCGCGACCGCGCACAATTCGACGGAACTGATGGACGCGCTCGCGCAGCATCCGTGCGACGTACTCGTGTCGGACTACGCGATGCCGGGCGTCGAGCACGGCGACGGCCTCACGATGTTCACGAGCATCCTGAAGCGCTTTCCCGGCCTGAAGATCGTCGTGATGACGATGATGGAGAACGCGGTCGCGCTGCGCGCGCTGATCGACATCGGCATCGCGTGCATCGTCAGCAAGTCGGACATGCCGAATCATCTGACGATGGCGATTCACGCGGCCTATACGAACGGCCGCTACCTGTCGCCGTCGATGGACCGGATCATGCGCAACACGGGCAGCGTCAGCGGCAGGCCGCCGGCACTGTCGGCTCGCGAGGTGGAAGTCATCCGCCTGTTCGCGTCGGGGCTGTCGGTCAACGAAATCGCCGACAAGCTGAGCCGCAGCAAGAAAACCATCAGTACGCAGAAGAGTTCGGCCATGCAGAAGCTCGGCATCGAGCGCGACGTCGACCTGGTGCGTTACGCGATTTCGTGCGGGCTCGTGACCGACCACGGTTATTCGACATCCGCACGCGGCGACGGCGCAAACGGGTAACGCCGCCGCGGAAGACCGAAACAAAAAGCCCCGGCGCCTTGCGGCCGCCGGGGCTTTCGCGCGTCGGTGCGATCCGGCGCGCTGATCTTCGCCGGCACGTTCCCGTGCCGCCGGTGTCGTCGCACCTGCCGTCAGGCCGGATCGACGCCGCCCTCCTCCCTGGTTTCGCCGCCGCGCCCTTCGCTGGCCGACGCGGCGACGATCCCGTGCTCGATCGCGTAGCGCAGCAGGTCGATGTCCTTGTCGATCCCGAGCTTTTCCATCGCGCGCGCCTTCTGCGTACTGATCGTTTTCTTGCTGCGGCTCAGCTTGTCGGCGATCTCGTTGACCGTGAGGCCCGACGCATAGAGCCGCACCACTTCGAGTTCGCGGTCGCTGAGATCGCGCTTCTGGTCGGCGGCCCGCGCGCTCGAATGCGACGTGAGCGTGCGCACCACCTTCTCCACCGACGGCGAGTAATAGGTGCCGCCCGTCGCGGCCGCGTGAATCGCGGGAATCAGATGATCGATCGTGTCGGACTTGCTGACGATGCACTCGATGCCGAGCCGCGTCAGCGCGCCGACCACGGCCGGATTGTCGAGCATGGTCAGCACGACCAGCTTGACGGCCGGGTGATTGCGCTGGAGATAGGAGAACAGCGTGATGCCGTCGCCGTGCGCGCTGCCCGGCATCGCATAGTCGGACACCACGACGTCGCATACGCCGGCCTCGACGAGCCGGATCAGCTCGGTCGAATTGACTGCCTTGCCGGTCAACCGGATCGTCGGCACCGACGACAGCCCGTGCTCGACGCCGACCAGCATCGCCGGGTGGTCGTCGGCCAGTACCACGCGTATCAGATAGCTTCCCATAGTCGTCCAGATTTGCGCGGCAACCGTCGCGGCCGGCTCGCCGCCCGCAGGCGGCGCCGACCGCGCGCAGCGCGGCGTCGTGGATCGTAATTGGGCGCTATCTTCGCACGAAAACGGGGCCGTCAGCCATCGCCCCGGCCGGCGGCCGCCGCCGCCGCACCGCGCACCGCCATGAAAAAAACCGCCGGCTCATGACGAGCGGGCGGTTCCAGGTACAGGGCGGGCGGGAGCGTCCTTCCATCGGCTCAGTGCCGATCGAGTCCCCGCACGTACCGGTGGAGCGTCATGCGCGACGCATTACTTCGCATCGATCCGGATCTCGACGCGGCGGTTCTGCGCGCGGCCTTCCGCGGTCGCGTTGGACGCAACCGGGTCGGCGGCGCCGAGGCCTTCCGACACGAACGACTGCGCCTTCAGGCCGTTGCTGCTCAGGTAGTTCATCACGTTGCGGGCCCGCGACGCCGACAGCGCCAGATTGTGCGTCTTGCTGCCGGTCGAATCGGTGAAGCCCGTGATGGCCACGCGGCGGAATTCGATGCCGCCGTTGATCTGCACGAAGCGGTCGAGCTGGCTGCGCGCCTCTGGCGTCAGTACCGCGCTGTCGAACGCGAAGTTCGCGTCGCCCTGCAGCAGCACCTGGCGCTGCTGAACCGGCTGCGGCGCCGGTTGCGGTTGCGGTGCCGGCGGCGCGGCCTGCACGACCGGCTGCGGCTTGCCGCATATGAACGTGATCTCGCGCGGGTCCTTCATCGGTGCGCGGCTGTACACGCGGTCGATCATCTCGAGCGGCGTGAAACCCTTGCCCTGGCAGAATTCTTCCGCCGCACGGGCGCAGGCGTTCGCGCTGCCGAGCAGCCCATCGCAGCTCACGCGGAATACGTTGTCCGGCTTGCCCGGAATCGACACCGCCCGGATGTCGTAGGTGACGCCCGATTGCGTCGTGCACGCACCGAGCGCCATCGCGATCGCGCCGATCGATGCCGCGCGCAACAACAAGGTTTTCATGGTCATGGTGAAACATCCGCCGTGACGGCGGACGCCTGGAAAAAGTTGAATGGAGTCAGTCGGATCGACGTCGCGGGCGGGGCGCGATGCCCCGCCCGGCGACTTACCACTGATACGAAGCGCCCACGCCGACGGTGTTGCCGCCGCTCGACATGCCCACGCCGGCCTTCATCTTCAGGTTCTGCGTGATGCGGGCCTCGCCGCCGAACGCCACCGCCTGATAGCCCTTGTAGGTCGCGCCGCCGATACCGAACGACACCGTCTTGCCCGGATCGACGCCCGGAATCATCGTCAGCGCGGTGGCAGCGGCGATGCCGGAGTACGCGTTGCGCGACAGGTCGTTGACCTGACCTTGCACGCCGCCGATCGCGCGATCCATCTGGCCCTTCGTCGCCGCGTCGGACGCGTTCACGCCATCGGCCAGGTTCGAGATCGTGCGCTTCTGATCGGCCGTACCGACGGACACGGTGTTGTCGCTCGACGCCACCGAACCGGCGCCCAGCGCGACGGAGTTCTTGCCCGATGCGTTCGCACCTTCGCCGATCGCCGTCGACTTCTCGCCGGACGCGTTCGCGCTGCTGCCGATCGCGGTCGCCCCTTCGGCGCTGCTCTTCGCGCCCGAACCGATCGCCGTACCGTTGCTGCTCGATACGTTCGCGTTCGAACCGACGACCGTGGCGTTGTTCGCGCCCGTCCCGATCGTCGAGCCCGAACCCGCGGCCGTGTTGCCCGTGCCGCTGCCTGCGTTCGCCTTCGTCGTACCGTCCGCACCCACGTCGGTACCGGCGAAGTAGTCGTTGCCGGTACCGCCATCGCCCGGATTGCCCGTGCCCGGGTTCCGCTCCAGTTCGCCGACACGGTCGTCGAGGCCGCCGATCTTGTCGTTCAGTTCGCTCAACTGCCCGAAGTTCACCGCGTCATACCGGCTCGAACCGTCCGCGACGTTGCCCAGGCGCACCGGTGCCGCGCCCGAGCCGCCGAGGGTCACCGAACCGTAGTTCGGCGTGCCGTCCTTGTTCAGGTCGTAACGCACCGCGAGCGAATCGGTCGCGCCGTACTGCGCGGCGGCCTGGACTGCTTCGGCCACGGTCTTGTACTTGCTGCCGTTGACCTCGATCGACGTATCCGCGAGCTTGCCGTCCGCATCGACCGTCGTCCCGCCGCCGATCACGTCCGCCACGCTCTGCGCGGTGCCGTGCAGCTGCGCACCGTTGATCGCATCGCGGCTCGTCGCGCTCACCGCTCCCGCGCCCACGCCGGTCAGCACCCGGTCGCCCGCCGTGCCCGCGAAGTTCACGGACGTGCCGTCCGTCTCCTTCGCGACCGTGATCTCGCGCGTGTCCGCGTCCTGCTGGACGAGGCCGATCGAGCCGTGAGCGAGGCTGCTCGAGATGTTCTCGATCGCGTCGCCGACGTTGTTGTACGTCTTGTCGTTGACGGTGTACGTCGGGCTCGTCACCTTGCCGTTCGCGTCGACGGTCGAACCGCCGCCCAGCGCATCCGCCACGCTCTTCGACGCGCCATACAGCTGCGAGCCGTTCACGGCGTCCATGCTGGTCGCGTTCACCGCGCCCGCCTTCACGTTCGACAGCGTCGTGCCGTTCGCGCCCTTCAGCGTGATCTGGTCGAAGTTCGCCGAACCGTTCGCCTGCTTGTCGTACGTCACGGCGAGCGACGTCAGGCCCGCCCCCGGGTTCGCCGAATCGACCGGCGCCACCAGGCCCGCGTCCTGCAACTGGCCCACGTTGATCGCATCGTGACGGTCCACGCCGTCCGCGACGTTCTTCAGCGCCACCGGAGCCGTCGCGCCCGCGCCGCCCAGCGTCACCGAACCGAGGTTCGGTGTGCCGTCCGCATTGCGGTCGTACGTCACCGCCGCGATCGACTGGCCCGTTGCCGGATCCACCAGACCCGAATCGGCCAGCTGCTTGTTGATCACGGTGATGTTTTCCGTGTTCGTCGTCGTACGGCCGTCGAGGTTCGACAATGCGTCGCCCACGTTGTTGTACGACTTCGACTTCGACGCATCCGCCGGATCGGCCAGCGAGTACGACGGGTTCGTCACCTTGCCGTCCGCGCCCACGGTCGAGCCGCCGCCCAGCGAATCGGCCACGCTTTGCGCCGTGCCGTGCAGCTGCGCACCGTTGATCGCGTCCGTGCTCGTGGCCGTCACCGCGCCCGCCTTCACGTTCGTGATCGTCGTGCCGGTCGCGCCCTTCAGCGTGATCGTGTCCTTCGCGGCACCGTCGTATGCGACGGCGAGCGACGTCAGGCCTGCCCCCGGGTTCGACGGGTCGACCGGCGCAACCAGGCCGGCATCCTGCAGCTGGCCGAGGTTGATCGCGTCGTGACGCTCCGTGCCGTCGGCAACGTTCTTCAGTGCGACCGGCGTCGTGGCGCCCGCGCCGCCGAGCGTCACGGTATCCTTCGCCGCGCCGTCGTACGTCACCGCCATCGACGTCAGGTTGCCCTTGCCGTCGTCGCCCACCACGCCCGCGTTCTTCAGCTGGCCGAGGTTCAGCGCATCGCCGTCGTCCGTCGCGTCCGCCACGTTCTTCAGCTGCGTCGGGCCGGCGCCGTGGCCCAGCGTCACCGAACCGTAGTTCGGCGTGCCGTCCGCGTTGCGGTCATACGTGACCGCCGCGTTCGCCTTGCCGTCGTCGCCGATCAGGCCCGAACCCTTCAGCTGCGAAACGTTCACCGCGTCCATGTCGGCCACACCGGCCTTCACGTTCGACAGCGTCGTGCCGGCCGCGCCCTTCAGCGTGACCGTGTCCTTCGCGACACCGTCGTACGCGACGGCGAGCGACGTCAGGCCCGCCCCCGGGTTCGCCGGATCGACCGGCGCCACCAGGCCCGCGTCCTGCAACTGGCCCACGTTGATCGCATCGTGACGATCCACGCCGTCCGCGACGTTCTTCAGCGCCACCGGAGCCGCCGCGCCCGCGCCGCCCAGCGTCACCGAACCGAGGTTCGGTGTGCCGTCCGCATTGCGGTCGTACGTCACCGCCGCGATCGACTGGCCCGTTGCCGGATCCACCAGCCCCGAATCGGCCAGCTGCTTGTTGATCACGGTGATGTTTTCCGTGTTCGTCGTCGTACGGCCGTCAAGGTTCGACAGTGCGTCGCCCACGTTGTTGTACGACTTCGACTTCGACGCATCCGCCGGGTCGGCCAGCGAGTACGACGGGTTCGTCACCTTGCCGTCCGCGCCCACGGTCGAGCCACCGCCCAGCGAATCGGCCACGCTCTGTGCCGTGCCATGCAGCTGCGAGCCGTTGATCGCGTCCGTGCTCGTGGCCGTCACCGCACCCGCCTTCACGTTCGTGATCGTCGTGCCGGTCGCGCCGCCTTGCAGCGTGACGCGATCCTTGGTGTCGTCGTCATAGCCGACGGCCAGCGGATTGCCCGAACCGCCCGAGTTGTCCGCGACGTACTGCTTCAACTGGTTGTAGTTGATCGCGTCATGGTCGTCCGTCGCATCCGCGACGTTCTTGATCTGCGTCGGGCCCGCGCCATTGCCCAGCGTCACCGAGCCGTAGTTCGGCGTGCCGTCCGCGAGACGGTCGTACGTCACCGCGGCGATCGACTTGCCATCGTCGCCGATCAGGCCCGAGCCCTTCAGCTGGCTCACGTTGACCGCGTCCAGGTCCGCCACGCCGGCCTTCACGTTCGACAGCGTCGTGCCGTTCGTGCCCTTCAGCGTCACGGTGTCCTTTGCATTGCCGTCGTACACCACGGCCAGCGATTCGCCCGTGACCGGATCGATCACGCCGCCCTTCGACAGCGAATCTTCCAGGTTGCCGACACGCGTGTTCGTCGCGAACAGCTGCGAACCGTTCACGGCGTCCTTGCTCGTCGCCGACAGTTCGCCATCCTTGACGTTGTGGATCGCCACCGGCGTGGTCGCGCCCGTGCCGCCCAGCGTCACGCTGTCCTTCGTCGTGCCGTCGTAAGTCACCGCCAGCGATGTCAGGTTGCCCTTGCCGTCGTCGCCCACCAGGCCCGCGTCCTTCAACTGGCCGAGGTTCAGCGCGTCGTGGTCGTCCTTCGCGTCCGCGACGTTCTTAAGCGCCACCGGAGCCGTCGCACCCGCGCCGCCCAGCGTGACCGAACCGAGGTTCGGCGTGCCGTCCGCGTTGCGATCGTACGTCACCGCCGCGATCGACTGGCCCGTTGCCGGATCCACCAGACCCGAATCGGCCAGCTGCTTGTTGATCACGGTGATGTTTTCCGTGTTCGTCGTCGTACGGCCGTCGAGGTTCGACAGCGCGTCGCCCACGTTGTCGTACGACTTCGACTTCGTCGCGTCCGCCGGATCGGCCAGCGAGTAGGCCGGGCTCGTCACCGTGCCGTCGGCACCCACCGCCGCACCGCCGCCAAGGGCATCGGTCACCCCCTTCAACTGGCTGACGTTGACCGCGTCGGTTGCCTGCGTGCCTGCCGCGACGTTGACGATCTGGCGTTCCGCCCCTGCACGGCCGACGGACACTGCGTTCGCACGATTCGAGAACGCGTTCGCGCCGAGCGCGACGCTGTTGGCCGCGCCCGCGGTCGCGTTCGCACCGAGCGCCATCGCGCCTTCGACGCTGCGCGCGACGTTCGCACCCGTGCCGATCGCGACCGCGTTGGTCGAGCCGGCCCGCACGTTCGCCGCGCTGCCGAGCGCGACCGAGCCGTCGCCGATTGCCTGCGCACCGTTGTTGCCGACCGCCAGCGCATAGTCGCCGTTCGCCTGCGCGTTCGCACCCAGCGCGACGGCTTGCGTGCCGTTCGTCTGGACGTTCGAACCCATCGCGACCGAGTAGTCCTGGCCGGCGCCGGTTTGTGCGAAGCTGCCGATTGCGACCGAGTTGTTCGAACCCGCGCCGCTCTGGAGGCCGACCGCCACCGCGTTGGCGCCGCTTGCCGCCGTCGACGAGCCGATCGCGGCCGCCGTCGCCGTAGCCGGATCTGCGCCGTTCAGCGAAGCGACGTTGTTGCCCTGCAGACCTTCGATCGCGACGAGCGGGTCGCTGACATCCTGCGGCTGCATCGAACGCGAACTCACTTCGTCGATCGCAGCCTTCGTCTTCTTGTCGATCTCCGACGAGAAGGTATCGATCGCTTGCTGCGTCTTCGAGGTCACCGACGTCGACAGGTTGTTCAGCGCCGCATAGAGCTGGCCGCCGTTGACCGCGTCGGTGCTCTGGAATGCGACGTCGCCGTCCGCCACGTTGACGATCTTGCGTTCCCGGCCCACATCGCCGACCGACACGACGTTGTTCTGGTTCGCAACCGAGTTGTAGCCGATCGCGACCGAGCCGTTGCCGGTCACGCGTGCACCGCTGCCGAGCGCCAGCGAGTTGGCGCTGGTCGCCCGAGCGTCGGAGCCGATGGCGACGGCGAGCGCGCCGCTTGCGACCGCCGGCGTGCCCGTGACCGGGTCGGCATTGACCTTGACGAAGCGCAGGTTGCCGCCGGACATCTCGTCGCGGAGGTCCGACAGGCCCGTGTTCAGTTGCTTGACGTTGACCGCGTCCAGGTCGTCGACGCCCGTCGCGACGTTCTTGATCTGCGTCGGGCCTGCGCCGTTGCCCAGCGTCACCGTGCCGTAGTTCGGCGTGCCGTCCGCGTTAAGGTCGTACGTCACCGCGGCGATCGACTTGCCGTCGTCACCGATCAGGCCCGAACCCTTCAGCTGGCTCACGTTGACCGCATCCATGTCCGCTACACCGGCCTTCACGTTCGACAGCGTCGTACCGGTCGTGCCGGCCAGCGTCACCTTGTCCTTCGCCGCGCCGTCGTACGTCACCGCCATCGACGTCAGGTTTCCCTTACCATCGTCGCCCACCAGGCCTGCATCCTTCAGCTGGCCGAGGTTCAGTGCGTCGTGATCGTCCGTTGCGTCCGCGACGTTCTTGATCTGCGTCGGGCCCGCGCCGTTGCCCAGCGTCACCGTGCCGTAATTCGGCGTACCGTCCGCGTTACGGTCGTACGTCACCGCGGCGATCGACTTGCCGTCGTCGCCGATCAGGCCCGAGCCCTTCAGCTGCGAAACGTTGACCGCGTCCATGTCGGCCGCACCGGCCTTCACGTTCGACAGCGTCGTGCCGCTCGCGCCGGCCAGCGTCACCTTGTCACGTGCAGTACCGTCGTACGTCACCGCCATCGACGTCAGGTTGCCCTTGCCGTCGTCGCCCACCAGGCCTGCGTCCTTCAGTTGGCCGAGGTTCAGTGCGTCGTGATCGTCCGTTGCGTCCGCGACGTTCTTGATCTGCGTCGGGCCTGCGCCGTTGCCCAGCGTCACCGCACCGTAGTTCGGCGTGCCGTCCGCATTACGGTCGTACGTCACCGCAGCGATCGACTTGCCGTCGTCCCCGATCAGGCCCGAGCCCTTCAGCTGCGAAACGTTGACCGCGTCCAGGTCCGCTACGCCGGCCTTCACATTCGACAGCGTCGTGCCGTTCGTGCCCTTCAGCGTGACGGTGTCCTTCGCGTTGCCGTCGTATACGACAGCCAGCGATTCACCCGTGACCGGATCGATCACGCCCCCGTCTTTCAGCGAGTCCTTCAGGTCGCTCAGGTTCTGGTTCGTTGCGAACAGCTGCGAACCGTTCACCGCGTCCTTGCTCGTCGCCGACAGTTCGCCATCCTTGACGTTGTGGATCGCCACCGGCGTGGTCGCGCCCGTGCCGCCCAGCGTCACGCTGTCCTTCGCCGTGCCGTCGTACGTCACGGCCAGCGACGTGAGGTTACCGCTGCCGTCGTCGCCCACCAAGCCCGCGTCCTTCAACTGGCCGAGGTTCAGTGCGTCATGATCCGCCTTCGCGTCTGCAACGTTCTTCAGCGCAACCGGCGTCGTGGCGCTCGCGCCGCCCAGCGTCACCGAACCCATGTTCGGCGTGCCATCCGCGTTGCGGTCGTATGTCACCGCGGCGATCGCCTTGCCGTCGTCGCCGATCAGGCCCGAACTCTTCAACTGGGAAACGTTGACCGCATCCATGTCGGCCGCGCCGGCCTTGACGTTCGACAGCGTCGTGCCGCCCGCGCCCTTCAGCGTGACCTTGTCCTTCGTCGCGCCGTCGTAGGTCACCGCGTTCGGATCGCTGCCGCCATTCGCGGCCAGTGCATCGAGCGCATCGCCGACGTTGTGGTAGTCGGTTCCGGCGACCTTGTAGGTCGGCTGCGTGACGTTGCCGCTGCCGTCGACCACCGCGCCGCCGCCGAGTGCCTTGGTCACGCCCGACAGCTGGCCAACATTGACCGCGTCGGTGGCTTGCGTGCCGGCCGCGACGTTCACGATCTGGCGCTGCTGCGTCGCCGAGCCGACCGAAATCGTGTTGTTGCGGGTCGCGCTCGAACCGGAGCCGAGCGCCATCGCACCGGTCACGTTCGCGGCGACCGCTGCTTGCGTGCCGAGCGCAACGGAATTGGTGGCCGATGCGCCAACGACCGCGCGATCGCCAATGGCAACGGCACCATTCGCGCCGGCATTCGCCTGATTGCCCAATGCAGTTGCGTGACTGCCGCTTGCCGATGCCATACGACCCAGCGCCGTTGCGCCTTCACCATTGGCCACCGTACCGGAACCGAGTGCCGTCGCGGACAGGCCCTGTGCGGAAGCCGTATTCCCGATAGCTGTCTCCGCGCCCATGGTGCCGGCCACGGCCGCATTGCCGATCGCGACGCCATTCGTGCTGCCCACGCTGGCCGCCGCGCCCGTCCCGCGAACGTTGACGTACGTGTTGTCGACCTTCTTCGACAGCGCCGTGTTCATCTGCCCGACGTTCACGGCATCCGTATTCTGCGTGCCGGCAGCCACGTTGACGATCTGTCGTTGCAGCGACGTCGACCCGACCGACACCGCATTGTTGCGATCGCCCACCGAGTTCGCGCCGAGCGCAACCGCATTCGTACCGCTGGCCAGTGCACCACGACCGAGTGCCGTCGAGGTCGCGCCCGTTGCACTTGCCCGCTCACCCAAGGCAACGCTCGACGCCGATGTCGCGTTCGCGAGCACACCGATCGCAACGGCGTTCGTGGTTGCATTCGCTGCATAACCGATTGCGGACCCATAGGTCCCGCTGGTGCTGGCACCGCGGCCCACCGCAATGGCATTCGCGCCGACGGCACTTGCCGTCATGCCGAGTGCCGTGGCACCGTCGGCGCCCGAATAGGCGCCATAGCCGACGGTAGTCGCATTGGTGGACAGAGCCGCCGCACCTCGGCCCATTGCCGTCGAATTGCCCCCCGTCGCGCGAGCGCCCACGCCGACCGCCACGGCCTCGCTGCCCGTCGCGTTCGCAAGGGTGCCGAGCGCAACGGCATTCTGCCCCGTTGCAACGGTATTCCCGCCGAGCGCCACGGCCGACGTGCCGCCGGCGTTCGCATTCGCCCCGATTGCAGTCGCGCTGCCGCCCGCGCGCGCCGCCGTCGCAGTCGCATACGTACCGGTATTGGTCACAACATACGGGTTCGCCGTCCCCGCGGCCGCAATCGCCGCGTTCAACTGGTTGACGTTAACGGCATCCGTCCCGGCCGTACCGGCAGCCAGGTTGTTGATGCGGTGATTCGTCATGTTGAAGTTGCTGTCGACGTCCACCGGGCCGCGAAGGTGCACGCCCGAGCCGCCCAGCAGGAAGAGATGGCCGTCGACGGTACCGCTGATGCCGGCCTCGGTCGCCGCGCTTGCCTGACCGACACCACCACCGTTGACGTTGCTGTTGTTGTACAACTGAAACGACCTGACGTGACCTTCGCTCAGTCTGAAATTGGAGATCGCCGTACCGCACGCCGCAGTCGTCCTGGTTCCGACCGTGTTGCCGCCGCCAAAGGTCGTCCCATAATAGCCGCTGCCCGCCGGCGCACACAGCGACAACGATCCACCGCCATTAGCGGCCTGCGCCATCGCGTCGTTCGCCATGGCGCCACCACCCACACCGGCCATCACGGCGACCGCCGCGGTGACCGACGAACGCATCGTCGTATTCGACTTCGATTTCGTGCGCATCCGCGCCGTTTCGGCTGCCGCCGTCCATGTACCCGTCGTCGCGTTCCAGACGGTGCGATAGGTCTTGTTCACGTTGTTTGCCTCAGTAGAAAAAAGGGAGAAGGACGCTCCTCGTCCACCATTGGCAATGTATTGATCGCCCGTCGTTTCGATAATCAGACGGCCGGACGTGACATGACTTATTTCGTAGGCCTAGTCCTAACATGACGTTGCTTGACAATCGGCCGTGCCAGACGCAACGCGACACGCCGTTCTCTTGAACGATTCCGTTTGACACGGTTGCGTCGCAGGACGTATATACGCAACGCGCGGCCGATTGCCCGAATAGGACTGGTCCTATCCTTCGCGCGCGAGTGTTTCGGACTGCCCTACATACAGCCTCGTCCACTATCCCGATAATTTTCCCGTTCCCCGAGCCGGCGGCGCATCGCGCTGCCTTCAATCGGCTCGTGGAGATCGTCCGCGTTCCGGCCTCGCCGCGGCGCGTCCCCGATTCGCGCATTGATTCACCAGTCTTCGCCTCATGCCCATTCGCCACCTCTTCGCGTCCCACACGGACGCCAGCGCGCCGTTCGCATCGATCGACGACGACACGCGCGACCTGAGCCTGCTGAACCGGTATCAGCGCTTCACGCTGTACGGCGGCGCGGTCGTGCTGTCGCTCGTGATCCTGATCGCGGCAGGCATCCTGCTCGTCGGCTCGGTGCGCGACTACATCGCCGAGCGGCGCGACCTGTTCGCGACGCACAAGGCGCTCGTGCAACTCGAAATGGACGCGAAACAGGCGTCGATGCGCCGCGCGGTGATCAATGCCGAGCTGCTGTGGAACGGCCATCCGCCGCATGCGCGCGAAGCCTCCGACGCGCTGCGCAGGGACGGGCACGTCCTGCTCGCCCCGATGCCCGGCGTGAGCGAGATCTTCGTGGCCGCGTCGCCCAAGGCGCTCGCCGAGCGCGAAACGGATCGCTACGTGCAGCTGATGGAGCGCCAGACGATCTCGGTCGCGGCCGCCGAACGCCAGACCGGGCGCGCGGTACGCGGTTACGCATACAGCCCCGACCGCAACGTGATCGCGATCACGCCGCCGCCGTCGATGCCGTATCCCGACCTGCTCGCACGCATCGGCGTGCCCGACACGCCTACGCTGATCGAACACCTCGCGTTCGACGCGGCCGACTGGTCCGATCCGGCCATCGCGCGCTACTGGCGCCTGTCGCGCCGGATCGCCTGGCAGGCGCCGGCGATCGATCCGCTGACCGGCAAGACGGTCTTCCGTCTCGTCGAACCCGCATTCGACGGCCAGCAGCATTTCATGACCTTCGTGAGCGACTTCGACGTCGACGTGATCGCCGAGCGGATGAAGCATGCACCCGGCGATGCCGTCGCGATGTTGATCGACGAAAACGGCCGCGTGCTGCTGGATGCCGATCGCACCGGCGACGCGGAGGACGGCGCGGCCCTGATGAAACAAGCGCTGGCCGAAGGCACCTGGCGGCGCGGCCTCGCGCATTTCGACGAAAGTTACCGTCACGGCATGTTCACGATCACCGACCGGATTTCGGACACCGGCTACGCGATCGTCTATGCGTACTCGTGGCGCACGATCGCCTTTGCGATCTGGTCGACGATGCTGCGCGAGTTCGGCACGACCGCGACCATCCTCATCGTGCTGTGGACGCTCGTGATCGCGTTCGACCTGCGGGTGTTCGCGCCGCTGTTCCGTCGTTCGCGCCGCGTGTTCGAAAGCGAGCGGATGAGCCGCACGATCGTCGCCACCGCGCCGTTCGGCATCGGCCTCGTGTCGCCCGATACGCAGCAGGTGCTGCTGCGCAACCGGATGCTCGAGCTGTACGACCGCGAGGCCGGCGATCCGCCGCTGCACGAGCGGCTGCTGGCTCGCTACCGCGAGCGCGCGGACGCGTCGCCGGTGCAGCTCGACGTCGAACTGCCCGTGACGCTCGACGACGGCCGCGCGCGCGACCTGCTCGTCAACTTCGTGCGCGTCCGCTACAAGGGCAAGGAAGCGCTGCTGTTCAGCTTCTCCGACATCACGACGCGCGCCGACGCCGAACGCGCACTCGACAGCGCGAACCGCGCGAAGTCGACGTTCCTCGCCACGATCAGCCACGAGATCCGCACGCCGCTGAACGCGATGCTCGGCAATCTCGAACTGCTCGACAAGGCGCCCGACCCGAGCCGCCAGAAGCCGCGCCTGCATGCGGTCACGTCCGCCGCGCGCATGTTGCTCGACATGCTGAACAACGTGCTCGACATGACGAAGATCGAAGCCGACCGGATGACGCTCGAAGCGACGGGGTTCGGGATCGACGAGCTGATGCGCGACGTGGCGGACCTGTTCGAGCCGGTGGCCGGCGCGAAGGGCGTCGCGCTGCGTATCGACGTCGATCCCGCGGCGACCCGCACGTATCTCGGCGATCCGATGCGGGTGCGGCAGATCGTCGTGAACCTGGTCAGCAACGCGATCAAGTTCACCGATCGCGGCACGGTCGCGCTGTCGGTATCGGCGCCGCCGGGCGATGCGACGCCCGTGACGATCCGCGTCAGCGATTCGGGCATCGGCATGACGGCCGACCAGCTTGCGCACGTGTTCGAGCCGTTCGCGCAGGCCGACGAATCGATCGCGCGTCGTTTCGGCGGAACGGGCATCGGCCTCGCGCTGAGCTACAAGCTCGCGGAGTCGATGGGCGGGCGCATCGACGCGAACAGCGTGCCGGGCGTGGGATCGACGTTCGTCGTCACGTTGCCGCTGCCGCTCGACAGTCAGCCCGGCGCCGCACATGCGCCGTCCGGCGAGGATGCGCCGAACGTGCGCGTGCTGTTCGTCGACGACAACCCGGTCAACCGTTCGCTCGTCCACGATCAGCTGGACGTCCTCGGCTATCAGGCCGATATCGCATCGAACGTCGCCGAGGCGCTCGATCTGGTGGACCGTCACGACTATCCGGTCGTGCTCACCGATCTCAACATGCCGGGCCTCGACGGATACGCGTTCGCACGCGTGCTGCGCGAGCGCGGGCGGGTGCAGCCGATCCTGGCGGTGACCGCGCATGCCGAACCGGACGAGTTGCGCCTGGCGTGGGAAGCGGGCATCGACGAGATCGTCACGAAGCCGACGTCGCTGAAATCGCTCGAACAGGCGATCGCGAGGTACACGGGCACGTGGCGTCGGCCGGTCTATCCGCCTGCACCGGCGCGTGCGTCCGGCCCGCTGCCGAAAGACCTGCATACGGTGCTCGCCGATGCAACGCGACGCTCGAGCGCGACCATCGCCCGGGCCCTGCAGGACGGCGACCTGAAGGTCGCGCGCTCGGAGATTCACAGCATGCGGGGCGCGTTCGCGATGATCGGCGAGCGGGAGATTTCGGGGCTCTGTGCGTCGATGGAAGCGCTGGCGCTGGCGGGCGATGCCGCCGCGTTCGCGCGGGAGTTCGAGCGCTATCGACGGAGCGCGAACGAGATTCTCATGCGGCGGGCGGCAGGCTGATCGAAATCGCCGACTGAAACGATTGCTGACACATCCGGAAGGAATCGATCATGCGGCCGGCCGGCTCGATTGCGCCGCACACGTTGTGCAGCAGGCATTCGAGGCATTGACCTGATGGCCATCGCGGATGATTTCGTACATGACTGCCCTCTGACACCGCGCGATCTCGGCTACAGTGGTTGCACGTTTTCGCCTGGACTCCGACATCATTTCGACATGCCAAGCATGTGACGGACTGATCGTTGGCATCCACTGCGTAAACGAGCGCGGCCCGCAGGTGATACAGCACCCACGGGCCGCTGACCACAACCAACTCAACGCAGGAGTTGACCATGGCTGGCGCGCATCATAACGCACCGATGTATTTCCGCGATTGTTTTGTCTCCCCTCAATCGTCTTTCCAATCTGGCCGCGTCGTCCCGCACATCAGGCTGACCTACATGGCGCCGCCTGTCGTGTATCTGTGGACGCAGCTGTCCGGCCGGTGGATCGAGGCTGCCGGCTTCGATCCCGGGCAGCGCCTGCGGATCGAGGTGTCGCACAAGCGGCTGGTGATCACGCCGATCGAAGACGCTGGCTGCACGTCGGATGAACCAGCGGGATGCCCCGATATCGATCGTGGAACCCGGCGGCAGCAACGTTCGGTGATGACGGAGGAAGCGTAATGAACTACGACGCATCGAAGCAGCACACCGACGACGTACCGGACGATTTCGACTACTACGATGTCGGCGAACTGGCAGCCAAGTCCGTACTCGTACTTAAGCTCAACGCATTGATGGCATCGCGCGGCCTGACCGAAGAAGAGGCCGCGGCGCTCGCGGAAATGGCCCGACCGGTCGTGACCCCCGAGCAGCGCGAGCGGCTCCGCAACGTGACGCTGGATCAACTGATGCTGACGCTCGCCTCGTTCGGCCAGCATGTGGAGATCGTCGTACGGCCTGCGCGGGAAGGCGGGCCGGCGGGGATCACGGTTTCGGTGTGACGGCCATCGGGCGGGCTTGAAGGAGTGTGTGGCGGCCGGAAGCGCCTCGGCGCTCGCATGAGGCAGCGTTAGGAGTAGTGCTATCGAATACATAGCATGACGACGGCCGGGCCCAGCGGCCGACGCCGAAGCGGCTCCGGCACCACACTCGTTCAATTTAACGTGAACGATCGTCACAACCAATCGGACCAGGCTGATTCTTCTCCTGTCGTGGCGGCATCCTCGGCCATGCCATCGGTGGCGCATCCGATCGACTCCAATCCGTCGCTTGAATCCGCCGCCTCCAGTCCACGCGCGCCACGCGCCATCGATCCCCCAAAGCAGACGCGGCGACCGTCCGGTCACGCATCGAAATGACATCGGCCCGCGCTCGAATCGAGCAACGGGCCGACGTATGTGACACATACCCGGAAAGCGGGCCGTTTACTGCTGAATCACCGCCTGCTGCGCCAGCTTGTCCACCAGCGCCGTCATCGCACGCTGCTGCGCCTGTGCTTCGAGCTGCTGACGCAAGACGTTTTTCGCCGCGTCGAAGGTCGGCACGGTCGTCGCACGCTTCTCGTCGAGTTTCACGATCGCGAACGCGTTGCCGATCCGGATCGGGCCCGCGACGGCGCCCGGTTGCAGCGACGTGATCGCCTGCGCGAGCGGCACGGGCAGGCCGCCCGTCTTCCCTTCGGCCACCGGCGTGCGCAACTCGACCCACTGCGCGACACCGCCATTCGGTGTCGTGTTGTATTTCTTCGCCACGGCGTCGAACGCGGCGCCCTGCTTCAGCTCCGCGACCAGCGCGTTCACGTCGGCCGGATCGGCCACGGCGATCACGTCCGCGCGATATTCGAACTGCGCGGCATTCGCGACGACGTCGTCGTAACGCGCCTTCACCTGCGCATCGGTCACCGCTTGCGGGTGCAGGTTGTCGCGCAGATAGAGATCCGTCGCCGCCACCGTGCGGGCGCGCATCACGACGCGGTTCACTTCCGGCCGGCTGCCGTAGTTGGCTTTTTCAGCCGCCTGCTCGACCAGATGCTGGGCGATCAGTTCACGCTTGGCCTGTGCACGCAGTTCCGGCGTGGCGGCCAGCCCGGTGGTTTCGATCATGCTGTCCACGTCGCTGCGCGCGATGGGCGTGTCGTTGACGACCGCTTCGACGCCCGACGGCAGCGGCGTTTCGGTTTTCGTGCCTGCGGCGCGCGCGACGGGCGCGCCGCAGGCGCATGCGAGTGCGATCAGCGTGGAAACAATGGATATGTGGTGCTTCTTCATGAGGGTTCCTTCATCGAGGGAGGGAGTTGCCGCACGCGATGGCGGTCGGGAGAAAGCGCGGCGGTTTCGCCGCGGGCAACCGAACGGATCGGTGCCGGACAGGCCGCGCGCGAACGATCGCGTCGCGGCCGGACCTGGAACGAGAACCGGTCGGCCCGGTCTCGCATGGGATGGCACAGCGGCCGCCGGCGACGCAACGGCGGCCGTCGGCGCGGAAGACAGAGATGAATGCCCTGCGCTCGCATGTGGCAGCGTTCTCCCAACCTGCGACCCAAATGGGGCAGACGCGACCGAGCCCACCGGTCGCCGCAGGGCATTCACGTCTCGCCATCCGGCTCGGCCCGCTTAGGCTGTATCGTTCGATTCGGGCGCACGCGGAGAAAAATGCGCCGCCCGGCGAACGGGCAGCGCGTCCAACGAAGCGGGGCTTCGGATACGAGGTGTCGGGCGCACACCATGCGACCGCCCGACGTTTGCATTGTCGAAGTTCGGACGATGTCCGCGCAATCAGCCGGGTCCTATTCCGCACGACATCACCGTTGAATCGTCGAGGTCTCGCGCGCATTCATCGTCACGGCGAGCGGCGGGAATGCGGCGACGCTGCGCATCGCGCCGTAGTACTTGTTCATCGCGACGTCGATCCCGTAGTTCGGCAGCGTGCGGCCGAGCCCGTGCGAGAACAGCGTCTCCGGCTGCAGCGGAAAACAATGATCGAGCAGGAAGCGCGCACCGGCCGGCGAGATCGTATACGCGCAGATCCCGTAGAACTCGAGCAGGTTCATCACGAGCACGGGGCCGCGATCGATACGGAAATCCTCGACGGCCTGCGCGAGCGACGCCTCGTCGAAACGCATCGTCACCGGCGTGCGGCTGTTGAAGATCGAGCCGCGCAGGATCGAATCGAAGTTGTAGCCCCACGCGACGAAGTCGTAACGGCCGGCATGCGCACGCAGGAACCGCATCGCGGTGTCGTCGAAGTCGGGCCGGAAGATCGCGTCGTCTTCGGCGACGGTCACGAGCGCGTCGCCTGCGGCGATCGCGGTCCACAGCCGGTGCGTGGTCATCGCAATGCCGATCGCGCCGCGCGTATAGGGCAAGCCCGGTGCGAACAGCCCGCTTTCCTCGATCGTCGCGTCCGACAGCGCGCGCCCGTCGACCGCGTCGACGAACGCAAAATCCAGATTCGGGTTGTTCGCGCGAAATGCGTCGCGACGGCCGCGCTCGTCCTCCAGCGAAATCACGCGCAGCGTGCGGGATACGGTCGGCATGCACGCGTCGGACACCGAGGCGGAATGCCGGGCGGTCGGGCCGGGCCGATCGGTAACGGGTGTCGACATCGTCACCACCCCGTCACGACCGACACGCCGAACACGATACCGAGCACGATGCCGACCGAGCGCCCTTGCAGAATAGGCTTCAACGCCGCGGGCTCGAAAAACGGATCGACCGCTTCGTGCCGGTTGCGCCACGCCGCGAGCAACGGCGGCGCCAGCAACGCCAGCGCCATCAGCAGCGCGGTTGCGCCCATCACGACTGCGCCGGTCGACGTCCAGCGCGTGCCGAACTCGACGACGACATGGACGAGCGCCACCGTCGCCGCACTGGCGATCATGCCCATCACCGTGCCTTTCACCAGATGATCCGCGTCGCTCATGGTTCGTTCTCCCAGTAGGTTGGCGGCCGAACGCCGTCGGCCGGAATACCCCGTATTAAAGGGATGCGCGACGCGAATCTCTGTCAGACGAGTCCGATTGGATGGCCCGACACGCAAAAATAGGACTGGGCCTACACGCGCGGCGCGGAAATCCATCAACGCGATGCAGATTAGGACTGGTCCGATTCAGTTGCCGAAACGGCATGCCTAAAGTGGCAGTCGACACGGAGCCGGTGTCGTCGAGCTCTCTCTCGTCGCCCGGCTCCACGACCGACAACCCGACCGTCCGCATGCCGTCACGCGGACGACTCACCGGAGCGACTTCCATGCAGACCACCTTCCCCGACACGCCGCCCGCCGCCCGCATGCAGCCGATGCCGATCGCCCGCGAGGACATCGTGTCGCCGGCGATGCATGCCGACGACAACGCCGTCGCGACGCTGACGCAGGCACTCATCGATCGCGGCGCCATCGCGGATGCCGTGGATCTCGCCGCGCGGCACTGGCACGCGCACCCCGACTCGGCGCATGCCGCGTTCAACTGCGGCTACGCACTGCAGATCGCCGGGCGCCACGCCGACGCGCTCGCGCCGTATCTGCGTACGTACGAACTGGCGCCCGCGTGGCCGTCGCTGAAGAACAACCTGGCACTGGCGATCCGGCTGACGAACGGCGACCCGGATACCGAATACGCGCTGCTCGAACACGCGCTCGACGACGACCCGAACGACGCGCAGGCATGGACCAATGCGGTCGTCACGCGGCTCGAACGGCTCGATCTCGACGGCGCGCTGGATGCCGCCACGCAGGCGTACGCGCTCGCCCCGGAAAGCCCGCTGGTCGCCAACAACACGGCGACCGTGCTGAAGGAAGCCGGACAGTGGGATGCCGCCGAGGCCTATGCGCGGCGCGCCATCGATCTCGCGCCGGACAACGCGGCCTACCGCCACAACCTGTCGCTGCTGCAGCTCGCGCGCGGCGACTTCGCGTCCGGCTGGCGCAACTACGAAGCACGCTGGGACGGCTCCGGCGAACTGCGCGGCCGCCTGCCGGTGTTTGCCGGGCCGCGCTGGCGCGGCGAATCGCTTGCGGGCAAGACCTTGCTCGTCTGGGGCGAACAGGGGCTCGGCGACGTGCTGCAGTTCTGCCGCTACGTGCCGTTGCTCGCGGAGCGCGTGCGACGCGAAGGCGGACGCCTCGTCTGGAACGCGTTCCCCGTGATGGGCGCGCTGCTCGAGCGCAGTCTCGCGCAACACGTCGACGTGTACGACATCGCGACGCAACCCGACGCGCTGCCGGCCTTCGATTTCGAACTGCCGCTGATGAGCATTCCGTGGATGCTCGGTCTCGACGGCGACACGCTCGCCACGCACACGCCCTATCTGCACGCCGACCGGGCCGCGACCGATGCCTGGCGCACGGCGCTCGCCGACGAGACACGCCTGAAAGTCGGCCTCGCATGGACCGGCAGCGTCACGCATGCGCGCAACCGCTACCGCCGCGTCGGCCTCGACCGCTACGCCGATGCGTTCGCCGGCCTGCAGGACAAGGTCGCGTTCTATTCGCTGCAGCCCGGCGCGCAGCACGACGTCGAAGCGGCGCGCGCGCGCGGGTTCGTGGTGAAGGACTGCACACACGAATGGAAAACGCTCGACGACACCGCATCCTTCGTCGGCGCGCTCGACCTCGTGATCACGGTCTGCACGTCCGTCGCGCACCTGAGCGGCGCGCTCGGCCGCCCCACGTGGGTGCTGCTCGATGCGAATCCGCACTGGGTCTGGCAGCACGAGCGCCGCGACAGCCCGTTCTATCCCGACGCGTCGCTGTACCGGCAGCCGACGTTCGCCGACTGGGGGCCGGTGCTGAACGAAGCGGCCGACGATCTCCGTGCGCTCGCCGCCTGACGGCGCCGCCCGATTCCACACCGCCGCCGGGCCGACGACGCGCGATCGCCGTCGGGCCCGGTGCGACACCGGAGCCTCGCCATGCACTACAACATCTGCGTCGTCCGGCCGCCGGGCTACGCGCATTCCGGCGCATTCACGGAACTCGCCGAAGTCGTCGCCTACGGACTCGACGATCTCGGCCACACCGTCCATATCAGCGAGAACGCGATGATGCCCGACGCGCGCAATCTGCTGATCGGCTGCCATCTCGCCGATCCCGACGCGACCGCGCACGTGCCCGACGACACGATCGTCATCAACACCGAGCAGATTCACGTCGACGAACAACCGTGGAACGAGAAGATTTACCGCTGGGCGTCGCGTTACGAAACCTGGGATTACAGCGAACGCAATCTCGCCAAATTGCGCCGCCTCGGCATCGCGCATGCGCACTATCTGAAGCTCGGCTTCCATCCGGCGCTGCGCCGCATTCCGCACGACGTCGAACAGGACATCGACGTGTTGTTCTACGGCACGATCGGGCCGCGACGCGCGGCGATACTCGACGCGCTGCAGGCGCGCGGGCTGAACGTCGGCATCGTCAGCGGCGGCATCTACGGCGCGCCACGCGACGCGGCCATCGCGCGCGCGAAAGTCGTGCTGAACCTGCATCACTATGCGTCGCAGATATTCGAGGTCGTGCGCGTGTTTTATCTGATGACGAACGGCAAGGCCGTCGTCGGGGAAGTGTCGCCTGCCACGGCCCTCGATCCGGACTATGCAGGCGGGTTTCAGGCGGCGCCGTACGACGGACTGGTCGACGCATGCGTCGAGCTGGTTCGCCATCCGGAGCGTCGTCGGGCGCTGGAGGCGGCCGCGCTGGAAACGATCGGCCGGCATCCGCAGGCACGCGCGCTCGCACCGCTGCTGCGGGAAGCGGTTGCCGCATCGTGACGGGACGCGTCCGATCGGTCGCGCGTGGCCGCCTTGTCCACACCGTCGGCTGCCATTCCGAAGCGGCGTCAAGCGACTCGCCCATCGGCCCATCCAATTCTTCTTTCACAATCGTTGACAGACAGCTAAGACGCGTCTGATTCCCTGCACCCCGCCCATTCGACACAATGGCTGCGCTGGATGGCTAACACGCCGTCACCCGGCAAGTAATGCGAATTTCGTTGCGATTGGCGTCGTCGTTTTTTCGTTCTCGAATCGATGTTTTTTGTACGGAGTGCGTATCGATTTATCGTCGATCACCTTCCGCATCGATCAGACGCCATGGGCGAAAACCGCTTTACATCGGGCGCGCGCCGGTGATTCCCGGTCACGAACAGCTCGATTTTTCGTACATGTCCCATGGTTTCGGGACAAGACGGCACCTAGACTCGTCTTCCTCTCCGGATACGTCGGCAGTTGGCCCGCCGAGCAGCGTCCCGTGACCGGGCAGACGAGACGGCGCCCCATCGCGCCTAGCGGATCAGGTTGGAAGGGAAGAGAAACATGAATGGCAGGCAGCCCACAGGCAGCGAAATCACCGTGTGCGCGGTAGACGTCGCCGCGATCGTCGCGATCGCGGCCTGGGCGCATACCGGTTCGTTCCGCGATCTCGCATCGATCCGCGTCGAATCGATCCTGGTCGGCGTCAGCGCGCTGCTCGCGGCGTTCCTGCTTCGCCTCACCGGCGCCGGCATGGACGGCCGGCGCCTGCCTGCCACACGCGCCGCATTGCGCTCGCTCGCGCTGTGGTTGGTCGTGCAGGGCTTCGTGTTCGTGAAGATGATCGCGCTGACGACGCTCACGGCCGTGTTGCTGCACTGGTTCTTCGACTGGACGATCGGCGTCGCGATCGCGCTCGTGGTGTTCCGCATCGCCCTGAGCGTCGCGCGGCGGCGCAGCCTGCGCGCGACGGTCGCGCCGTGCCGCGTCGCGATCGTCGGCGACGGTGCGCGCATCGAGCGCCTGGCCGCCACGCTGCGGGCGAACGCCGCGCCGCAGTATCGACTCGTCGGCGCATACCTGACCTCGGGCGACATGCCGGAGCTCGACGGCGACGCACGCATTCTGGACACGCTGCAGTCGTTCTCCGCCTGCGTGCGGCGTGCACAGGCGGAAGAAGTCTGGATCGCGCTCGCGATCGAGGACGACGCGGTCGAGCCCGTGATCGACGAGTTCCGCAACGATTTCGTCGAATTGCGCCTGATGCCCGATGTCAGCAAGCACGCGCTGTTCGGCAGCCGCATCGACGAGATTCTCGGCGAGCCGGCGATCTCGCTGGCCGCACCGCCGCTGTCCCGCGGCGCCCGGTGGACCAAGGCGATCTTCGATCGTGCGTTCGCGGCGGTGGTGTTGATTCTGCTGATGCCGTTGCTGCTCGCGATCGCCGCCGCGATCAAGCTGAATTCGCCGGGCCCGGTGCTGTTCACGCAGAAACGGCGCGGCGGCGACGGCGGCACGTTCGACATCTACAAGTTTCGCACGATGCGCGCGCATGCCGAATCGCCCGGCACCGTCGTGCAGGCGACGCGCAACGACCCGCGCGTGACGAAGGTCGGCGCGTTCCTGCGCCGCACGAGCCTCGACGAGCTGCCGCAGTTCATCAACGTGCTGTTCGGCGACATGTCGGTGGTCGGCCCGCGCCCGCATGCGGTGGAACACGACGCGCAGTACCGCACGCTGGTCGACGGCTACATCCATCGCTACCGGATCAAGCCCGGCATTACCGGCTGGGCGCAGGTGAACGGATTGCGCGGCGCGACCGAGCGGGTCGAAAGCATGCAGTCGCGCGTCGATTACGACCTGTACTACCTGCGCAACTGGTCGTTCGCACTCGACCTGCGAATCATCGCGGCGACGGTGCTCAAGGGGATCGTGCATCCCAATGCGTACTGAGCGGCCACGCCGCCCGGGGCGGCATCGCGGCCGCCGATTGATGTGACTGCGGCGCAGTGCCGACGCCACGGCCGCGCTGCGCGGCGCTCCTGGAAGGAACCCATGACCAATCCGATCGTACCGGCGGCCGTACGCCGCCTTGCCGCGCCCATGCTCGTCCTGACGGCCTGCGTGTGGCTGTCCGGATGCGCGCTGGCGCCCGGCATGAAGATGAGCCCGTCGTATCTCGGCTGGCTGGCGGACGACCCGCACCCCGCGCCCGCCTCCGCCGACGGCCCACGCGAAACCCGCGACGGCTCCGGCGATGTGCCCGCCGCGCCGCAACCGCCGGGCGCTGCCTCCGGCGCGATGCCGCCCGTCGTCACGATCGACCCGGCGCTGATCGCGCGCCAGCATGCGGCGCACGAAGCGGCGGCCGCGTCGCTGGCGGCGCTCGCCGGCGCGCGCGCACCGGCCTACCGGATCGGCCCGGGCGACGTGCTGCAGATCACCGTCTGGGATCATCCGGAACTCGCGGCCGCGCAGGGCGGCATGCCGCAGACGCCGTCTCGCGCCGCCGATCCCGTCGCGGGTTTCGTCGTCGACGATCGCGGTAACCTGACGTTTCCGTATGCGGGCACGCTGAAGGTGGCCGGTTCGACGGCCGCCGAGGCACAGGCGAGCGTGCGGCGCGCCCTGGCGTCGGTCTACCGCGATCCGCAGGTGACGCTGCGCGTCGCGTCGTTCCGCTCGCAGCAGGTCTACATCGACGGCGAAGTCCACACGCCCGGTGCGCAGCCCGTCAACGACGTGCCGATGACGCTCGCCAGCGCGATCGCCCGCGCGGGCGGCTTCACGCCCGCCGCCGACCAGAGCGACGTGACGATCGTACGCGGCGGCATACCGGTTCGCATCAGCCTGACCGGCCTGCTCGAACGGCGCACCGATCCGTCCGGCATCGTGCTGCGCGACGGCGACCTGCTGCGCGTCAATGCGCGCGACGACAACGGCGTCTACGTGATGGGCGAAGTGAACCGGCCCATGCTCGCGCTGCCGAAGCGCAACGGCCGCCTGACGCTCAGCGACGCGCTGCTGCAGGCCGGCAGCATCAACTCGAACACGGCCGACGCCGCGCAGATGTTCGTGATCCGCGGCGCGCACAGCCGCGCGCCGACGATCTTCCATCTCGACGCGCGCTCGCCGGTCGCGATGGTGCTTGCGAACCAGTTCGAACTGGAGCCGAAGGACATCGTCTACGTCGACGGCAACGGGCTCGTCCGCTTCAGCCGCGTGCTGAGCCTGCTGCTGCCGAGCGTCAACACGGGCGTCGCCGCCGGGATCGCCGCGAAATGAGCGCGCGCCCGTTCCTGCTCGTCGTATGCGAAGGCAACCTCTGCCGCAGCCCGCTCGCGGCCGCGCTGCTCGCGGCGCGGTTGCCGCAGGCCGACGTCGAATCCGCCGGCCTCGCACCGCCGCCGCGCCGCCCGGCCGACCCGCTCGCGTGTGACATGGCCGAAGCGCGCGGCCTGACGCTCGACACCCACGCCGCCCGCCCCGTGACGACCGCGCTGTGCACGCGCGCCGACCTGATTCTCGCGATGGACGACGGCCAACGCCGCGTGCTCGAGGCGCGCCACCCGTTCCTGCGCGGGCGCGTGTTCCGGCTCGGCGAATACGCGCGTGCGTCGGACGACGCGCGTCCCGGGCTCGACATCCCCGATCCGTATCGCGGCACGCGCGCGGATTTCATCCGTTGCGCGGCGCTGATCGATCTCGCCGTTGCCGGCTGGCTGCCGCGCCTCGCCGCGCGCTGGCCGGCCCACCCCGTTTCCGTCTCCCGGTCATGAACACGCCCTCTTCCTCCGAACGCGAGATCGACCTGGTCCGCGTGCTCGACGTCCTGCGCCATGCGCGCTGGACCGTCGCGTCGATCGTCGCGGCCTGCGTCGCCGCCGGTACGCTCTATGCGTTCGTCGCGCCGCCCACCTATCAGGCCGACCTGATGATCCAGGCCGACGATGCGAGCGACGCCGCATCGAAGAACCTGCTCGGCGACGCCGCGTCGTTCTTCAACGTCGGCTCGCCCGCGTCGGCCGAAGCGCAGATCCTGTCGTCGCGGCTCGTCGTCACGCGCGCGGTGGAAGACCTGCGCGCCTACATCGTCGCGAAACCGTCGCGCGTGCCCGTGATCGGCGCGTTCGTCGCGCGTTTCAACGACGGCGCGGTGTCGCCCGGCCTGCTCGGCTTCGGCGGCTATGCATGGGGCCAGGAGCGCGTGGACGTCGCGCGCTTCGACGTGCCGACGCGCGCCGAAGGCGACACGTTCCACGTCGTGCGGCTCGACGCCACGCGCTACCGGCTGACGGGCGCCGACCTGACGGCCGACGCCGTCGGCCGCGTCGGCCGCGCGGAAACCTTCGCGACGCGCTACGGCCCGCTGCAGATCGAGATCACCGGTTTCGACGCGCTGCCCGGCACCCGCTTCAGGCTGGTCCGGCATTCGCGCGCGGAAACGATCGACACGCTGCGCACCGCGCTCGACGTGCAGGAGAAGGTCAAGCAGTCGGGCGTGCTGGTCGCGTCGCTGCGCGGCGACGACCCGGCCGACCTCAGCGCGACGCTGAACGCGGTGGCGAACCGCTACGTCGAGCAGAACATCGCGCGCCGTTCCGCCGAAGCGGCGCAGTCGCTGACGTTCCTGAACGGACAGTTGCCGATCGTGAAGCAGCAGCTCGAACGGGCGGAAACGCATTACGCGTCGCTGCGCAGCCGCACCGGCTCGGTCGATCTCGCCGAGGAAGGCAAGCTTGCGCTCCAGCAAGGCGCGGACCTGCAGACGCGCGCGCTCGAACTGCGGCAGAAGCGCGACGAACTTTCGCGCCGGTTCCTGCCCACCCACCCCGACATGGCCGCGCTCGACGCGCAGCTCGCGACGCTCAGGCGCCAGCAAGGCGCGCTCGACAGCCGCATCGCACACCTGCCCGCGCAGCAGGCCGAGGAAGTGCGCGCGCAGCTCGACGTGAAGGTCAACACCGACCTGTACACCGCGCTGCTGAACAACATCCAGCAGCTCGAACTCGTGCAGGCCGGCCGCACGGCCAGCGTCCGCGTGGTCGACGCGGCCGTCGCACCGGCCGATCCCGTCCGGCCGAACCGGCCGGTCGTGATCGCGGCGGCCGCGCTGGCCGGCCTCGCGCTCGGCATGCTCGCCGCGTTCGCGCGCGAGTTCCTGTACGGCGGCCTCACGGCCGTCGACGAGATCGAACGCCACACGTCGCTGCCGGTGCGCGCGGTACTGCCCGCCGCCGCGCGCCAGCGCCGCCTGATCCGCGCGGTCGAACGGCGCGACGCGGGGTTGCACGTGCTGGCCTACGACGATCCGGACGAACCCGCGATCGAAGGGCTGCGCAGCCTGCAGACCGCGCTGCACTTCTCGCTGGCCGACGTCCCGCATCCGCTCGTGCTGGTCACCGGCCCCGCGCCCGGCACCGGCAAGTCGTTCGTATCGGTCAACCTCGCAGCCGTGCATGCGGCGAACGGCCAGCGCGTGCTGCTGATCGACGGCGACCTGCGCAAGGGCTATCTGCATCAGTACTTCGGCCTCGAACGCGGCGCCGGTTTCGCGGAACTGCTCGACGGTCGCGCCCGCGCGGACGACGTCGTCCGCCGCGGCGTCGCGCCGAACCTCGACTTCCTGCCGACCGGCGAACTGCCGGCCGCGCCGATCGCGCTGCTGCAGCACGCCGGCACCGGCGCGCGGCTCGCGTCGCTGCGCGAGCGCTACGACCTCGTGATCGTCGATGCCGCGCCGCTGCTCGCGGTCACCGACGCGACCTGGCTCGACACGCACGCGGACGCGACCCTGCTCGTCGCCCGCGCGGGGTCGACCCGCGCCGGCGAACTGGTCGAGTCCGCGCGACGGCTGCCGCAACGGCCCGCCGGCTCGCTGGGCGTGGTGCTGAACGGCCTCGATCCGCGCTCGGGCGCGTCCGCATTCGGCTCGAAATACGGCAGCTATCGCTACGAGGCCTATCGCTACACGTGCGGGACGCGCTGCACGTATCCGGCCCGTCTGCGCGCGGCCCTTCAACGCCTGCTCCGGAGGTCCGCATGACCGACATCGAACTTGCCCCGCCGCCCGCCACGCGCACGGCCGCCCGCCCCACATCGAACCTGGCCGCGCCCGCAGCCCGCGCCGCACGGCCGACGCGCATCGCGCTGGTCGTCGAAGCAGCCGGCGGCGGCGTCGCCGTGCACCTGAACGACCTGATCGCAGGCCTGCGGACACGCCCGGGCGTCGAGATTCATCTGATCGCCCCGCTCGGCGAACGCTTCGACGAAACCATGCTGTCCGCCGCCGCCGCGCAATGTCACGCGCTCCACCGGCTGCCGCTGCAACGCGCGGTCGGCCTGCACGACCTGCGCGGCGCACTGGCGTTGCGGCGGTTGCTGCGCAAGCTGCGGCCCGACATCGTGCACAGCCACAGCTCGAAAGCCGGCGCGCTCGCGCGGCTGTGTCGCGGGCCGTGGAAGCAGGTCTACACGCCGCACGCGGTCTATACGCTGAACCCGGCGCTGTCGCCTGCGAAGCGCGCGTTCTACGGCGGCATCGAGCGCGTGCTCGGCAATGCCTGCTCGGACGCGGTGATCGCGGTGTCGCAGGACGAGGCCGATCACCTGCAAGCACTCGGCATTGCGCACCAACGGATTCGCGTCGTCGAGAACGGCGTCACGCCGCCGCGGCTGCTCGCGAGCCAGGCCGCGCGCATCGCGCTCGGGCTCGCCGACGACACGTTCGTCGTCGGCTTCGTCGGCCGTTTCGATCATCAGAAGGGCGTCGACCGCCTCGTGCGCATTGCACGCGCGCTGGACCGGCGCCACGGCCGCCGCGTGCAGGTCGTCGCGATCGGGTCCGGCGATTTCGCCCGCGCGGCGGGCGACGAGGCGCGCGACCTGCCGCTGAACCTGTACGTCGCGGGCCGCGTCGACGACGCGCGCCGCTACTTCGCCGCATTCGACCTGCTCGCGCTGCCGAGCCGCTACGAAGGCTTTCCGTACGTCTGCCTCGAAGCCGTCGCCGCGCATGTGCCGATGGTCGCGACCCAGGTCGCGGGCGCGGCCGAACTGATCGCCGCGCACCACGTCGGCCTTACCGTGCCGAACGACGACGATCCGACCGTGTTCGCCGCGGCGGTCAGCCGGCTGGTCGAGCACCCGGCCGCATTCCGCATGATGCGCGATCGCTGCACGCAAGCGTCCCCGCATTTCTCGGCCGACGCGATGGTCGACCGCACGCTCGCCGTCTATCGCGCGCTTCTCCAGGAACACGCATGATGAAACGCTCCGTTCACGTCGTGCTGCTGCACGCCTACAGCGCACGCAACTCCGGCGACGGACTGCTCGTCGATCTGTCGGTCGCACTGCTGCGCGAGGCGTTCGGCCCCGACACGCAGGTCTCGATCGTCGCGGCCGATCCCGCGTCGTTCCCCGGCTACCCGGACGTGCATCCGGCGCCGGTGCTCGCGGCCGGCGGTGCCGGCCGCCTGATCGGCGCGGCGATGGCCGCGCTGCCCGTCGGCGCGAACCCGGCGCTCGCCGGGCTGCGTGCGCTGCTGCGTCGCGCGGACCTGATCGTCGGCGTCGGCGGCGGCTATCTGCGCGCGCGCAACGCGGTCGAAGCGCTCAAGCTCGAGGCCGGGCATCTCGTGCAGATGCGCGCGGCCCGCGCGGCGGGCAAGCCGGCCGTCTATCTGCCGCAGAGCATCGGGCCGGCTGCCGGCAGTCCGGTGCTCGCCGCGCACCTGACGTCGCTGCTCGCGGGCTTCGACGCCGTGTTCGTGCGCGACGACCGCTCGGCCGAGCTGCTCGCCGCCAATGCGAACACGCGCCGCGCCCCCGATCTCGCGGTGCTTGAATTCGCGCACCGGGCGAACGACCTGCGGATGCGCACGCATGCAGCCGCGTCGACGCCCGCCCACGTCGCATTCGTGTTGCGACGCCCGCCGGCGTGGAGCGACGCGCAACGCGCGCGCTATCTCGCGGCGACCGACGCGCTGATCGAGCGGCTCGGTACGCTCTGCCGCATCACGTTCGCGGTGCAGAGCACCGGTCGCGGCAACGACGACGCCGCGTACTACCGTGAACGCGGATTCGACGCCACGCGCACGCTGAAGGACGTGCTCGCCGACGACACCCCCGACGCGGTCGTGTCGGTGCGTCTGCACGGTGCGCTCGAAGCGATCCTGCACGGCGTGCCCGCGTACCACCTGAGCTACGAGCGCAAGGGTTTCGGCGCGTACGCGGATCTCGGCGTCGGCCACTGGGTCGCGAACGCGGCCGATTTCGACGCGGGTTCGGTGTGCGACACGCTGCTCGCGCCCCATGCACTGAGCCGCTTCTGGATGCAGGCCGACGCCGGGCTCGCCCGTCTCGCACGCGAACGCGGAAAGATCGTCGCCGCACTGCGCGATGCGCTCGACCGCGAGGCAACGCGATGAGCGCCGCATGGTTGCGCCTCACGCTGCGCGTCGGCGCGCTCGGGCTGAAGTTCATGCTGACGATCGTCGTCGCGCGCACGCTCGGCTTCGATGCGGTGGCCGCTTACGGTTTCGCGCTCGCGATGTCGGTCGTCGCGTCGAAGGTGCTGGGGCTCGGCTTCAGCACCGAGATCAACCGCCGGCTGGCCGGCCCCGATCCGCACGACGCGGTGCGGACCTGCGTGCGCCTGTCCGTGCTGTACGCCGGGGTCTACGCGTTGCTCTGCGGCGTGGCCACGCTGCCGATCGCCGCGCCCGGCGCGCTGCGCGACGTCCCGCTCCTGCTCGTCGCGCTCGTGACGTGCGCCGAGCATGCCGCGCTCGAAGTCAATACGTGGCTGTTCTCGCTGCATCGCGCGCGCGCCGCATCCTGGCTGCTGTTCGTCCGCACGGGTGCATGGGCCGGCGTCGCGATCGGCGCGCTGACGCTGCGCGCGATCGCGTCGGTCGAGGATCTGTTCGCGATCTGGATCGCCGCCGACGTGCTGGTCGTGGCGATCGGCTGGATCCTGATCGCCGGCGCCGCGCGCCGCTTGCCGGCCATGCCCGCGCTGTCGGCGACGCGCGTGCGGCTCGCCCCGGTGTGGCGCGACGGTGTGCCGTTTTTCGTCGCGCTGCTGCTGCTGTCGGTGCTGCAGTATCTCGAGCGCTTCGTCGCGTCCGCGCAGCTCGATGCGAACGCGCTCGGCCACTATGTGTTCGTCTGGTCGATCGCCAATGCGATCCAGACGGTCGCGTCGGCGACCGTCGTCGCCGTCGCCGCGCCACGCGTCGTGCGCGTGCTCGACAGCGTGCACGCGGCCGCGCCCGCGTTCCGCGCCGAGCTCGCACGGGCCCTGCGTGCGTCGCTCCTGCTGACCGGCGCCACCGCGCTCGCGATCGCGCTCGCCCACCCGTGGCTCTTCCGGCTTGCGCACGGCGGCGACGATGCGCGGTCGACCGTGCTCCTGCTGATCCTGCTGCCGTCGTTCGTCCTGCGTGCTGCCGCCGACGTGCTGTGGGCGGCGGCAGTCGCGCTGCGTGCGGGGCGCACGGTCGCATGCGTGATCGCCGCGCTGACGGTTGCATGCGTGCCGATGTCGATCGCACTGGTCCAAAGCGAACATGAGCTCGGCGCGGCGTGCGCCCATCTGGTTGCGAGCATCGCGGTAACGGCGTGGCTCGCGTGGATCGTCACGTCGCGCCTGCCCGCCGTGCGCGGCAAGCGCACTCGAGCCGGCCATGCTGCGTAACGTCATCCGAAGCGCGATCCGCAGCGGGCCGCTGCTGAGTCCCGGCCTGCGCGACGCGATCGCGGCGCTCGTCGCGTTGCTGTACGTGGGCGTCTACGCGAATGCACGCGCGCTGCTGCCGGAATTCATCTTCCGCGATGCGGACAAGATCCAGACCCAGATCGGCGGCGGCTCGACCTACGACGGCTCGTCGTTCGACGCGGTCGGCAAGCTGTACCAGGCGCTCGGCAGCGCGGGCACCGCCGTGTTCGTCGTCGCGCTCGGCGTCGCGACGATCTGGATCGCGCTGCGCGAGACGCGCCGGCTCGGCGGGCTCGTCATCTATCTCGCGCTGATCGCGCCATGCCTGTTCTTCAACCTGTTCGTCGCGAGCAAGGATACGATCGTCGCCGCGATGTCGATCGCCGTGCTCGCCGTCGCGCGCCTGCGCGGCACGGCGCGGCGGATGCTGATCGTTGCCGTGCTGTATCTCGCCTACGCGGCGACGATCCGCAGCTACTTCGCGCTGATTCTCGCGATCGCGTTCGCGGCGTGGGTATTCCGGCGCGTGTCCATGCTGCCGAGGGTGGCCGGCGCGCTGCTGCTCGTCGCGGTGCTGGTCGCGCTGCCGCACGGCGTTTATACGCTGCTCCAGCAACCGCGCGACCTCGCGGTCGACTATCTCGTCCATTCGTCGCCGTTCGGCGCGCGCACGAGTTTCTACAATCCGCTGCCGCCCGATTCCTTCGTGCATTTCGTCGGCAATTACGCGTATTCGGTCGTCCGGCTCAACCTGCCGGTGTTTTTCTCGTTCGATCCGAAGGGCTGGGCGATGCAGGCGCTGATCGCGCTGTTTCTCTGCGCCGCGTGGCGCCGCCTGCCGGTGCGGCGCATCGACGGCCACGCGATCGCACCCGCACGCGATGGCGAGTTGCTGGCTTGCGTGGTGCTCGGCCATGTCGCAGTGTCGATGCTGTTCGAGCCCGATCTCGGCAGCTACCTGCGGCACCTGTCGAGCGTCGCGCTGCTGGCCGTCGCGCTGTGGTCGGTCCGCACGGGACCGAGGTCGCCCTGATTACCGGGGAAGCGGCGCCGTGCGCAGCGCGGCACGCAATGCGTCGAGCGCCGGCTTCGGCGACCGGTCCGCATGCACGACGCCGTAGGCGCGTTGCGCCGCGTCGCCGGCGCTTGCGGTATCGGCCCACTCGTAAACCGAAATCAGCGGCGTATGCAGTTCGCCGCGCGCATCGAGCAGCGCGCGCAGGCGATGCGCCTGCCGCTGCTCGCCATCGCCGCCCGTCGACGCCGCGCCGACTTCGGTCACGATGGCCGGCAGCCCATAGCGCGTGTCGATGTCGCGCGCGGCCGTGCGAATCTGCGCGGGCGTCATCCCGTACGCGTGGTACGACACAGCGTCCAGACAGCCCGGTGCGGCCGCATGCACGCCCGCCAGCAAGCGGTCCGGCACGCTGCCCGGCAGCGGCGCGCGCGCGAACCCGAAGCCGACGACCGGCACGCCCGGCGCCGCGTCGGCCAGCGCGCGGCACAAGGCTACGGCGAATGGTGGAAAGGTCCGCGCGACATCGCCGGTCGGCCAGTAGCGCGCGAGGTCGGGTTCGTTCCAGAGTTCGACGGCGATCAGGTCGTGCCGATGCCGCGCGGCCAGCGCCGCGATCGCATCGGCCATCCGGCGGCCCGCGAGCGCGAGCGCGTCCGTCTTCGTTTTCGCGTCGTGCGCCGGCACGAGCGGACCCAGCGCGCGCACGGTCAACAGCACCGGCAGGCCCGCGGAACGTGCGGCCGCGAACGCCTCGTCGAGTTGCGCCCGATAAGCCGCCTGATCCAGACGTTCGGCCCACGCGCCGAAGCGGACGAACGCGAAGCCGGTGTCGCGAATGTTGCGCGCATCGTCGCGCGTCAACGACTGGATCTTGACCTGCACGCCGACGCGCGGCTCACCGCCCGACGCGCCAGGCCAGCGCGCCGTATCAGCAGCACCGGCCGCAGCCGCCAGCATGCAGCCGGCGGCGGCGATCGCCAGCTTGCGAATTCGATTGGACATCGCGGACAAGGCCCCCCTTCTGTCATGGAACGCGCACGAGCCGCGTCGATCGGCGCCGGTCACAATACGAAGAATATGGCGACGGTGACGCATATCGCGATGATCAGCAGACCCATGCAAGGATTCCCTCAAATCCCGACAGCATCGCCTGTGTCGCGCATGTGGGCAATCGGACCGGTCTTAGCCGCACCACCAGGAAAACGTGGGCGGCCGGGCGCGATGGGCGCGCTCAGCGTTGGTAGGTTTGGGCTTGATCGGATTGCGGCGCAACTGTCATTTCATCGACGGTCAACGCGCGGGATGCCCTGATTGATGACCGGGTCCCGGAAAACGTCGTCTTGCCGGCACGATCACGCTTTCATCGGTAAGCACGTCCCTGAGCGCGTACGTGCCGTTACCTGTCCGCTCACCGAAACTCGTCGACGCGAATGCGCGTCCGGAGGATTGCATGCGGGAAGCAGAATACGCGGACACCGGCGAGCGCGGATCGCCGCCGCAACAATGCTCCGTGACATCACCCGGCAGCCCGTTCATCGTGTCGAAGGTCGCGCAATGGATCAGAAAGCGCCCTTCCTGCCGGTTCGTGCGCAAGCGCCGCGAGCGCGGCGACGATTTCGTTCGCTTCCCTATTTCGGCAACGGCGAAATAGGGAAAACCGAAAAGCCGGCTTGACGAGGGAAAGCTGCCGAGCAATAGAGCGACGCAGCCGGACGGCATCCCGTCGACGGCCGCATCACATTCACCTGCACACTTCTCGATGCACGACCGCCGTCAGCGTCGGCCCGGCGCCCGGCTCACGGCCGCGAGAACACCATCACGCGCCCGTTGACACGCTGGAGCTTGAGCCAGCCCATGTCGGCCGTGAAACGCAGCTGCTGCAGCGTGAAGTCGAACGACGCATGCTCGGCGGCGCTCACGACCGCGTTGGCGATCCAGCGGATCAGCGCCTTGCCTTCCTCGGTCGTCACGCTGCCGTTCTGGACGCCGTAGAAATAGCGATTCCCGGCGTTGACCTCGTTCTGCAACTGCATCCAGTGCCCCGGCAATCCCGGCAAGGTCCTGAACAGGTCGGCGACCCGCTGCGTCGTGAGCCCGCGCGCCCACAGCGCGCCGTTCGCGGCCGGCCGCGCCAGGTTGTGGCGGTCCGCCGCCTGGGCCTGCCCCTTGATATCGCCCCGCAGGGCATCTTCTTTCGACATGACACATTCCTCGTGGTGATGGGCGCGATAAAACGGACCCGCGCGCCGCTTGCACGATACGCTCGTTATGTGAAGTCATCGCCTGTCAGGGTTGTCAGGCCTGCGTCACACCGGCGCACCCATCACCGCTCGACTTACGCCACGGCCTTCACCGCGCGCGCCACGTCAAAGAACGTCGCCTGCACCGCCTCGTCCGCGCGCGCATACGCGCGGTTGATGCCGCTGATCACCGCACGGATCGACGCGGTCGTCAGGTTCGCATCGATGCCGACGCCGAACGCGCTGCCGCGCACGCCCGTGCCGGCCAGCTCGGCGATCGCGATCGCCTTCGCATCGGCGCCCTGCGACAGCGCGCGCTCCTCGTAGTGCTGGATCCGCAGCGGCGTGCGCAGCGCGTGCATCAGCGCGTCGAGCGGGCCGTTGCCTTCGCCGCGCAGCACGCGGCGCTCGCCGTGCACGTCCGCGGTCAGCACGATCGTCTCGCGGCCGTCGCGCTCGGTCAGCTCATGGCCGACATAACGCAGCGGCGCATCGCCCGCCACATACTCCTGCTGGAACAGCGACCAGATCTGCGCGCTCGTCACCTCGTGGCCGCTGTCGTCGGTCAGGCGCTGCACGGCCGCGCTGAAGTCGACCTGCAGACGGCGCGGCAACGCGACGCCGTAGCCTTGTTCGAGCAGGTACGCGATACCGCCCTTGCCCGACTGGCTGTTCACGCGAATGATCGAATCGTAGGTGCGGCCGAGATCGCTCGGATCGATCGGCAGGTACGGCATTTCCCACACGGCGTCGGGTTTCTGCACGGCAAAGCCCTTCTTGATCGCGTCCTGATGCGAGCCGGAGAACGCGGTGAACACGAGATCGCCGACATACGGATGACGCGGATGGATCGGCAATTGCGTGCATTCTTCCGACGTGCGCGCGACTTCGTTGATCTGCGAGAAGTCGAGGCCCGGGTCGACGCCCTGCGTGTACAGGTTCAGCGCGAGCGTCACGAGATCGACGTTGCCGGTGCGCTCGCCGTTGCCGAACAGGCAGCCCTCGATGCGGTCGGCGCCGGCCATCACCGCGAGTTCGGCCGCCGCGACCGCGGTCCCGCGATCGTTGTGCGGATGCACCGACAGGATCAGCGCATCACGACGCGCGAGGTTGCGGTGCATCCACTCGATCTGGTCCGCGTAGAAGTTCGGCGTGCCGACTTCGACGGTCGCCGGCAGGTTCACGATCGCCTTGTGCTCGGGCGTCGGCTGCCACACGTCGAAGACGGCATCGCAGACTTCCTTCGCGAAGTCGAGTTCGGTGGCCGTGAAGGTTTCGGGGCTGTATTGCAGCGTGAACCGCGTGTCGGTCGCCGCGTCGGCGCAGCGCTTGATCGTGCGCGCCGCGTTCACCGCGAGTCGCTTCACGCCGTCGCGCTCGAGGCCGAACACGATCTTGCGGAATTCCGGCGCGGTTGCGTTGTACAGGTGCACGATCGCGCGCTTCGCGCCGCGCAGCGACTCGAACGTGCGCTCGATCAGGTCGTCGCGCGCCTGCGTGAGCACCTCGATCGTCACGTCGTCGGGAATGTGGCCGCCCTCGATCAGCTCGCGCACGAAGTTGAAATCGGTTTCCGACGCCGACGGGAACGCGACCTCGATCTCCTTGAAGCCGATCGCGACCAGCGTCTTGAACATCCGCATCTTGCGCGCGGCGTCCATCGGCTCGAACAGCGCCTGGTTGCCGTCGCGCAGGTCGGTGCTCATCCAGATCGGCGCGTGCGTGATCGTGCGCGACGGCCACATGCGGTCCGGCAGGTTGACGGGCGTAAACGGTCGGTACTTCGTCGCGGGGTTCTTCAGCATCATGATGTTCGGTCCTCGGTCGGTATGTCGGGAAACCGCGTCGCGGCGGCCCTCGGCGGGTGTGGCCGGCTGCGCGCGCAGCGGTGACAGCGATGAAACGGCACAACGGCAAAGCGGTACGGCGAACGACGGCCTTGGCGGTTGAGCGACCGGGACGGAGCGGAGCGATACGGAAAAAAGACGAACTCAGGCGCCGGTCGACAACCGGGGCCAGGTCGGTGATACGGGGAAAATCTGGCGCTTCAGGACAGAAGCAGACGGAAAGCGCGCAGCCGTAGACCCAGCCCGGAGAAACGGGCGAGTAGTCGTAGCGAGAAGAGGGACTGGGCGGCTTGCATGGCCGGAATCAGATCACAGGGCGACCGGGGCTGTCAACCGGGCGCTCGGGATTCGCGGTTTTTGCCGGCACTCAGTGCGGGCGCAAAATCAGTCCAGTCCGATAGGCGACGGCCTGCCCCGTCGATATGCTTCACGGGTGCGGCGCCGGTGAGGTCCTATTCATGTTCGGAGTGAGTCGGTCCATCCTCTTCGCCGGTGTCGCACCCCTTCCCCTTGCGATCGGGCTTCGGTGCGGGCGTTCGACGGTGGCCGGTGGGCGCGGCCACGACCGAGATGCTGATGTTGAAACGAAACGCTGCCATATGCGAACGCCGAGCGTCTGCTCCGAAGCCCGATTGTCCGCTGCACCTTCCCGCCACGCTCTCGCCGCACTACGGCCCGCATCGTTCAGGAAAACGATACGCGCATCGACATAATTTCCCGAATACATCGAAAATCGATTCATTAACTGCAATTCATTAAATCGATTAACCTTGATTTTCGATTTACTGAACAATAACCCTTCCCGTTCGAATATTTTTTTATTTATTTTTCTCCATGCTTTAACCGTCGCGCTTCAAACGGCAAACGTTTGCGCGACAGCGCTCACGCCTTATCCAACAAACCTCAGGAGGCAAGCATGGCCGACTCTCAAACGTCTTCCAATCGTGCCGGCGAGTTTTCGATTCCGCCGAATACCGATTTCCGTGCGATTTTCTTCGCGAATGCCGCCGAGCAGCAGCACATCAAGCTGTTTATCGGTGACAGCACCGAACCCGCCGCGTATCACAAGCTGACGACGCGCGACGGCCCGCGTGAAGTCAAGCTGAATTCCGGCAACGGCAAGCTCCGCTTCGAAGTGTCGGTCAACGGCAAGCCGTCGGCCACCGACGCGCGCCTCGCGCCGGTCAACGGCAAGAAGTCGGACGGCTCGCCGTACACGGTCAACTTCGGGATCGTCGTGTCGGAAGACGGCCACGACAGCGACTACAACGACGGCATCGTCGTGCTCCAGTGGCCGATCGGCTGACCTGACGCGATCGACGACCGACCACCGCCGGCTGGCCGCGTCCGCGCCGGCCGGCGGGTTCGCGCCGCGTTCGGCGGCCCCTCACGCCGCCCTCCCAGAACCGTGTCATCACCGGAGACTTCCATGCCGCTCCTTTCGGCTTCGATCGTCAGCGCGCCCGTCGTGACGTCGGAAACCTACGTCGACATCCCCGGCCTGTATATCGACATCGCCAAGGCGGAGATTCGCGACGGCAAGCTGCAGGTCATCCTCAACGTGCCGACGCCGTACGCAACCGGCAACAACTTCCCCGGCATCTACTTCGCGATCGCGACCGATCGAGGCGTCGTCGCGGACGGCTGCTTCACGTATTCGTCGAAGGTGCCGGAAAGCACCGGCCGCATGCCGTTCACGCTGGTCGCGACAATCGATGCCGGCAGCGGCATCACGTTCGTGAAAGGCCAGTGGAAAAGCGTGCGCGGCAGCGCGATGCATATCGATTCGTACGCGAGCCTGTCCGCGATCGGTGAAACCGCCGCGCAATCGTCGTCGCACGGCAGCGGGAATCCAGGCACCGGCAACATCGGTGGAGGGGCCGGCGGCGAACGCGACGGCACGTTCAACCTGCCGCCGAACATCAAGTTCCGCGTCACCGCGCTCACCAACGCGGCGAACGACCAGACGATCGACATCTACATCGACGACAACCCGACACCCGCCGCGACGTTCAGGGGCGCCGGCGTGCAGGACCAGAACCTCGGCACGAAGGTGCTCGACTCCGGCAAGGGCCGTGTGCGCGTGATCGTGATGGCGAACGGCAAGCCGTCGCGGCTCGGCTCGCGGCAGGTCGACCTCTTCAAGAAGTCGTTCTTCGGGATCGTCGGCTCGGAAGACGGCGCCGACGACGACTACAACGACGGCATCGTGTTCCTGAACTGGCCGCTCGGCTGATCGGCGGCAGTCACGCAGCGTCGCGATGGCGACGGGGCCAACCACACATTGCGAAACTTTCAAGCAGTCCCACGCTTTGCGCCGCGCGCGGCACGGTGACCCCGGTCACCGGCTGCGCAACGCGAGATATTCCATCGAGACGAGGACGACATGTCACAACCGTTTACCCATGACGATCTGTATGCGCTGCTGCAACTCGCCGGCAACGACGCCACCGCCGTACAAGCCAACGGCGACCAGGCCGTGCTCGACCGGATGCGTCAGTTCATGACCGCGCAGCTGGTCGAGAAACTGCCGCAATACGACGTGTTCGTCGATATCGCGACGATCCCGTACAGCTTCGACGTCGGCAGCTGGCAGAACAAGGTGAAGACCGATGCGGCGGGCGAAGTCGTCGCCTGCACGGTCACGTGGGCCGGCGCGCCCGGCGTGCTGCCCGGCGCCGCCGCCAAATTCGGCGTGGGCGCAGTCGTCAACTATTTCTCGAAGGCGACGCCGCAGCCCGTGCAGCCGGCGCCCGCGCCGACCGGCGGCGGCGAACGCGACGGCATCTTCAACCTGCCGCCGAACATCGCGTTCGGTGTGACCGCGCTGGTCAACTCGTCGGCACCGCAGACGATCGAGGTCTTCGTCGACGACAACCCGACACCGGCCGCGACGTTCCAGGGCGCCGGCACGCAAGACGCGAACCTGAACACGCAGATCGTGAACTCGGGCAAGGGCAAGGTGCGCGTGGTCGTGTCGGCGAACGGCAAGCCGTCGAAGATCGGCTCACGCCAGGTCGACATCTTCAAGAAGACCTACTTCGGGCTCGTCGGGTCGGAGGATGGAACCGATGGCGACTACAACGACGGCATCGCGATCCTGAACTGGCCGCTGGGTTAAACCGCAGCAGCCCGTCGATCATCGCCACGCCGACCGGCGTGGCGATGTGCATTTGTGCAGCCACCCGATCGCGGCTGCCGCGCAAGAACGATCAAATGCCCCGGCCGCCGATACCATATAGTCCACCCGACACCCTCATTGGTACGCCATGCACCCGGTTGGACAAGCACTCTGGTTTATCGAAACCGAACTGGACAGGGAACTGACGCTCGACAGGATTTCCGCCGATTGCGACATGACGCGCTTCGGCTTCTCGCGCCTGTTCTCGATGAATACCGGCTGGCCGGTGATGCGCTATGTCCGGTCGCGGCGGCTGACGCGCGCAGCGCATGCATTGGCGCAAGGCGCGCCGGACATCCTGCACGTGGCGCTCGATGCCGGTTATGGCTCCCATGAGGCGTTTACGCGCGCCTTCCGCGATCTCTTCGGCATGACGCCCGAGGAGGTGCGGGCACGGCGCACGCTCGACGGATTGTCTGTTGTGGAGCCGCTTCGCATGAAAGAACTGAAGATCGTCGACGTGATGCCGTCACGTTTCGAGACCGCCGGCACGCGGCTGATCGCGGGCATGAGCGACCGCTATACGTTCGAAACCAACGAAGGGATTCCAGCGCTCTGGCAGGCGTTCATCCCCTACCTCGGGTCCTTCCCCGGCCAGCTCGGCGACGTCACGTACGGCGTGTGCTGCAACCCCGATGCGGACGGCAGCTTCGAATACATCGCGGGTGTGGAAGTCACGCGCGTCGACCGGCTGCCCGCGCCGTTTCGCTGGGTCGAACTGGCGCCGCAGCGCTACGCGGTGTTCGAACACGCCGGGCATATCTCGACGTTGCACCAGACCTTCCACAGCATCTGGAACGGCTGGCTGCCGACGTCAGGATTCAAGGCGGTGGACGCGCCCGAGTTCGAGCGCTACAGCGGTGACTACGATCCGGTGACGGGTGCCGGCGTGCTGGAAGTCTGGTTGCCGGTCGAACAGGCGGCGTAAGCGGTCGACTTTGGTATCCGCACCTTCGGCTGATCAGCGCCTGACGCCGGCGTGTTCAAGCGAACGAAATGACGAGCTTCTTGCCGCACGCTGCGGCGTACTTGCGCAGCGTCGCAAACGACGGCGAGTGCTTCTCGCTCGAAAACGAAGCTTCGAGCCTGGATACGGCCGATGTCGTAGTGCCCATTCGTTCGGCGACCTGAGCCTGAGTCAGGCCCGCGTCTTTACGCGCGTCGAGCAACGCACGAAGCGCGGTGAACTCCTCTTCCAGCGCATCGTACTCCGCCTTGATCGCCGGATCGGTAAGTAGACGCGCGGTGTCTTCGGCAGTGTGTCGGACCGGTGCATACCGCTCCTCGCTTGCATGCGCGTGGCGGGCCTTAGCCATTGTTACGTACCTCCTTCATTCGCGGGCGGGCGATTCGCAACTCGTCGCCGGATGTTTCCTGGGTCTTCTTGACGAAGGAATGCAGGACGACGAGGTCATACCCCACCTGCATGCAATAGAACACGCGCCCGATGCCCTCGCGACCTCGCGGGCGCAACTCAAACAATCCTTCCCCCATCGCGCGCGAATGCGGCATCCGTAGATCCGCACCGTATTCTTCCATCGTCTCGATCAGTCGGAGGTAGCCAGCCAGAATGCCCTTGGGCAAAGCGAACACATCACGTTTTACTCGTTCGTCGTAGTACAGGATCGTCCACTTCTTCATCGCAATGTTAGCAAATTTGCTAATTCTCATCAAGCTGTCGAGTCCTTCCGGTCAACGCACCACGTACACGTGACCACCCGCATGTATTGAGACTCCCGCGACAACGCGACGTGCCCGTTGCCGGTCACGAGCCCCGATCAGGTCACGCTCGTCAGGCCAGGCGAGCCGGGTATCTGGCTTCGGTATGTCAATGCGTCGCTACACGCTTCCTTCGGACTCTAAGGCGACCTCCTCGCGATTCGTCAGTTAGCTAAACGATCTAATTCTTGCGTTGCACGTACTCTGAAGAAATCCGCCGTCATCGACAATGGCAGCGGCGTGACCGGCTCGCACACGCTTACTGCTGAATCATCGTCTGCGCGGCCAGCTCGTCGATCAGCGCCGTTATCGCGTGCTGCGGCGCCCGCGCTCCAAGTCGCTGACACACCACTTTCTTCGCGGCATCGAAGGTCGGCACGACCATCGGGCACTTCTCGTCGAACTTCACGATCGCAAACGCATCGCCTCTCCGGATCGGGCTCGCTGCAACGAGCTTCAAATGCTGCATTGCTGCTAGTTGCGATACGCATGCCCCATGCGAGCATCGATTGCCCGCGCCGCAGCCGAATCGCTGCCACGGCGCGCCCTCACCACGCCCACCGCACACCCGCATTCCCCGTGATCGTGCGCTGGTGCTCGCCGCCCAGGTTCGTCAGATAGCTGACCGTCGCATACACGCTGCCGCGCTTCGTCAGTTGCGCGACCAGCCCCGCGCCGACCTGACCGGCCGTCTGCGCGACCTGCGTTCCGATCGTCGTCGAACCGCCGAATGTCGTCTTGTCGTCGCTGCCGAACGAACGCAGCACGTTCACGCGCAGGTATGGCTTCCAGCTCACGCCGTTCGAATCGAACGCGTATTGCAGGCGAGCGCCGATCCGGCCGAGGAATGTGTTGCCGTTGTTCCACGTGACATCCGACACGCCGTCGTTGAACTTGTCCAGCGACAGGTACTGCCACACCAGTTGCGCCTGCGGCTCCAGCGTCAGCCCGTAACCGAGCGCGATCGGGAAGCCCGCTTCGACCGAACCCGTGAATGCGTTGCCGTTCGTCGAGCCGCTCACGTTGTCGTTCGAATGCGTGCGCACCGTGAGTGCACTGCCCATCACGACCGCATCCGTATACCAGCCGCCCGGGCCGATATGCGTCCAGTAACCGCCGAGGTTGTACGCATTGACCTGCAGCGAGCCGACGCCCATGTCCTGCTGTGCAAGAGCAAAACCGTTCACGTCACCGACCGCGCGCGAGAAGCCGAGGAAGAAGCCGTAGTGATTGCGATGGCCACCGGCAGTCGTATCGGCGTAGAGATCCTGCCCGACCTGCATCCCCCACACCGTGCCGTCGAACGACGGCGTCACGTCGCCCTTCTGCTTGATGTCGCTCTTGCCGCCCCACACGCGTGCCCATGACGCGGGCACCGAACCGTTCTCGGCCAGCAAGCCCTGTTCGCCCTGCCGGTCATGGAACGTGTCGATCTGCAGCAGGCCGAGCTGGCGCGCGACGGCCGGCGCTTCCGCGTACAGCGGCACTTCGGGACGGTAGATCGGTTCCGGGTTACCGCCGGTGCCTGCATTGTCGACAGCTTCAACGATCGATCCCGGCGTGCCTTCGGCCGGCGTGACCGGCGGTTCGGTCGGCGGCGTCGGCTGGCCGGGCTCGACCACCGGCGGCTGCGGTTTGGGCGGTACCGTGTTGCGCAGGTACCAGTTGTCGCCGGTGCCGTTCGCCGTGCCGCCCTTCGCGAGGAAATACGAATACGCGCCCGCGCTCACCGTGCCGCCCGACAGCGAGAACGCGCCCGCGCCAGACGTCCCGCCATTGTTCAGCTGCACGACCTGGATGCCGTCGCCCGTTGTCTGCGCGCCGGGGCCGCCCACGTTCGTCACCTTCAGCATCGACGAGCCGCTGACACCGCCTGTGCCGACAATCAGCCGATCCGATGCCGCGCCATCCCCGGCCAGATAAGTATTCAGCGCAACCGTCCCGTTCTGCCCGATGTAGCCGCCACCGACGATCGTCAGCGTGTTGCCAACGCCGGCGCCACCCAGTTGCAAGAGCCCCGCGTTCGTCAGCAGCCCCTTGATCTCCAGGTTGCCGTTGCGGCCGCTCGCGAGGCCGGTCAATGCGTTCGCGACGGCAACCGTGCCATAGTTCACTACGTCGCCCGCCACACTGCCGTAACCGCCGAATGTTGCACCGGGCTCGATCCTCGCCCCGCCGCCACCAGTCATCGTGGCAGGTCCACCCAGTCCATCGCCAAGCACCAGCGTTCCCGCCTTGATTTGGGTGAAACCTGTGACATTGCTGGGGCCGTTCAGCGTCAACGTGCCGCTGCCCAGCTTCGTCAGGGAGCCATTACCTGTGAAGTTCTGCGTCAGTGTCGTGTTGAAGCCCTGCGTATCGATCGTGCCGGTGCCCCCGGGCGTGATCGACACCATACGGCTCGACGACAGGTTGAACGAGCTACCAAGCTGCAATGTGCCGCCGTTGAACGTCAAGCCTCCCGACGCCGCACCGAGCGCGTTGTCCGCCGCGACCGATAGCGTGCCCTGCATAATCGTCGTGCCGCCCGAGTACGTGTTGCCGCCGGCAGAAGAAGGCGTGACCGTCAGCGTCCCCGCACCGGTTTTCTCCACCGCGCCCGAGCCGCCGATCGTACCCGTGTACGTGCCGGCGCTGTCCTGCTGGAAGCGCACGAGCCCGTTGTCGGTGACGGACAGCGGCAGGTTCGACGCATTCGCCTGCAGCGTCGCGCCCGCGTTGACGGCCGCGACGACCGACGCCGTCGTCGTGCCGAGCGTGCCGATGAGGTTCAGCGTGCCGCTCTGCACCAGCGCGGTCGAGAACGTGCCGGTGCCGGCCCACGTCCAGTCGGTGCCGGCCATCGTCAGGCTCTGGAAGTTCGTGAACGCGTTCGACGCGGTGCCCGTGCCCTGCAGCGTCACCGTGTTGGTGCCGGCGCCGCCGTTCGCCGTGCCGACGATCTGCGAGCCCGTCTGCAGGATCAGCGTCACGTTGCCGTTGCCGCCCTGGATCGCGGTACCGCCGCCGCCCTGGATCAGCCCCGCGTTGGTAATGGTGGTCGCGCCGTTGGTCGACCGCACGCCGATCCCGTTGTTGCTGATGATCCTGCCGCCGGCCTGGTTCGTGATCGTCGCCGTGAACGAACTGCCGAGCGTGTTCGATACGACGGCGTCGACGCTGCCGCCGCTCGTCGCGGTACCGGTCGTCTGGATCGTGCCGCTGTTGACCAGCGTGTCGTTGTTGCCCTGCATGTAGACGGCCGGCGCATCGCGGCCGTTCGACGTCAGCGTGCCGCTGTTGGTGATCGTGCCGTTGCCGCCGAGCAGCGACGCCGCACGCGCGTTGTTGCCGGACGTCGTCACGGTGCCCGTATTGACGATCTGGTTGCCCGCCGCGCCCGGATTGCTCTGCCCCCACGCGGCCGTCATCCCGTACGCGTTGTTGCCGGTGGTCGTGATCGTGCCGTTGTTGACGAGCGTGTTGTTGTTGCCGTTCGCGGCCATCCCGTCGTTGTACTGACCGGTCGTCGCGATCACGCCGGCCGCGCCGTTGGTGAGCGTATTGCCGTTGTTCACGCCGAGCAGCACCGCGCCGCGGTTCGCGACGCCCGTGCCGTTGCCGGACATCGACAGGTTGCCGTTGTTGGTGACCGTGCTCGACGTGTCGACGGAGAACGGTGTCGGCGCGGACGACAGCACGTAGCTGCCCGTCACCGTCGAATCGAGGTTGATCGTCACGTTGGTGCTGCCGGCCGTGGCCACGACCGACGGCGCGTTCGCGCCGGTACACGTGACGGTCGTGCCGCTGCCAGGCGCGGTGGCCGAGCATGTCGCATACGTACCGACCGGCATTGCGCCGGTCAGGATCGCCACTCCACCCAAACCCAGATTCCGCGCCTTTCTTTTCATTTTTCCGCTCGCATTTATTGGTGACGTTATTGCTGCAAATCGGTGCGTGAACCGGGTTATATCACCTGTCTCGAAATAATCGCAAGATGCGATTGCGTGATATCGGCAATCACGCGGCGATTCATTTCGGATTGGGAAACAAGCGAAACGGGCTGGGCTGCTGCTTTGCAGCAACCCTTTGCGCGACGGCGCGGCGGCCGCGCGGCGGGGAAACCGGTTGAATTTGCCGGTTTGGACGAAAACGCTGAAAGTGCGGATGACGGATTTCGGGCGATTCGGAAATACTGACGCAATGCCGCCATTCGTTGGCCATGCATTGGCGATATGCCGCTCGACGATGCTGCTCTGCACGATGCGGACGACCCGCATCCGGTACACCCGCTCGCCGATTCGATTGTCGAACCGGCCGATACGTATTCCAGCTTGCCGGACGACTGTCGCCGGAGCCGTCATTCGACAGGCTCCGGCGACAGTCAGACACTGGGCCGCTTATCCGCGTCGGCGCTCGCCTCGTGCCATGCTCGAGAAAACGCCGTCCCGGTAGATCCACGCATGAACCAGGGCAGCCGACAGATGGCCCACGACGACGACGAACAGCAGTCGCGCCAACAGGCCATGCGCATCGCGCAGCCATGCGAAGAGGATCGGACTGGCCGGCACGATCGCCGGCAGATTGACGCCCTTGAACAGGACGATCGGGAAACCGCCCGCCGACAGCAGCGCCCACCCGATCAGTGGAAGCGCCAGCATCAGCGCATACAACATCCAGTGCGATGCCTTCGCGGCCAGCCTCTGCCAATGCGGGAGATTCTCGGGCAGTGCGGGCGGCCGGCTGTGCAACCGGTTCGCGACGCGCAGCAGCGCGAGCACGAGGATTGCGATACCCAGCGGCCGATGCAGGTCGATCAGCCAGATTCGATGATGCAACGACGTCATCATGCCGGCACCGATGAACAGCATGGCCAGGATCATCGCGGCCATCAACCAGTGCAGACCTCTCGCCAGCGCATTGAAATGGCGCGGCGCGCCGCCGCTCGCGCGCTTTTGCGTACTCATTTGACCTCCTGCTTGCCGACCGCCTCGGTCGCCTTGCCGTAGCCGATTTCCCGCTCGCGGCGATTGAACGAATGCGCGTATGCGCCCGAACGCGCATTCAGGATCGGATCGTTCGACACCTCGACGCCCGCGGGCACGATCGAAGGATCGAAGTTGATGTCCCGGCAGGCGCCCTCCGCCTGCTCGACGACGCCCGTCATTTCCAGCGTGCCGGCGACCATCTGCTTGCGATCGGCCGGCCACGGCTGCGATGCGTCGTCCACGGCATCGCCGGGCTGCGCGAGCTGCAGTACGTAGTCCCAATAGAGCGGCTTCTGCGCGAGCCGCGCGCGCACGCCTTCGAACAGGAAGTCGTGGTCGGCCTTCCGCCGTTGAACATCGCTCAAGGGCACGAACGGATCATGCGGGCGCATCATCCAGCGCACCGCTTGCCGGTGCCCGTCGGCGGCCACGAGATAAAAGGCGTTGACGCTATGGAACGTCGCGCCGGCGAAGCTGCCCGGTGCCGGTTCCCGTGCCGCCCATTTCATGAACTTCCCTGCCTCCGGGTACGCCTTCAGAAAAGCGGCTACCCGCTCCGGGTCGGGTTGGCCGGTGGCCGGATCGGGAGCCGTTGCCCGCTGCATCGCCAGAAAACCTTCCGGTTCGTGTGTCGCGAAGTACGGCTGGTTGTTCATGGCCATCCGCCATTGCTGCTTGTCGTCGGTCGTCAGCAGCAGGGCCATGCTCAGCGTCGTCGTGGAACTGTCCGCCGCATGCGGACTGCCGGTCCCGATCGAGAGCCGCCCGACGACGGGAATATCCGCCTGCGTGAAGACGCGCGCGGTCGACAACGGCACCGCCGCGCCGTCGGGACGAAAGGTGCCGGCGAAACAGATGCCCTTGCCGTGCGCGCGGCGAAAGCCCGGCGGAAACGGCTGCGGCGTCTCGGACACCAGCGATGCGCTCGTCGTGCGCGATCCGATCCAGCCCGCCGCCCACGCGAGCGCGGACGTCAGTGCGCCGGCCACGACCGCGATCGCCGCCAGTGCGCTCCAGGTGCGTTTCGATGTGAGGTCAAGTTTTGACATAGATGGTTTTTCATCCCGTTGTGTCGTCGCGCATTCCGCGCCGCGGCCGTCGACACATGAAGCGTCGACACGCCTGCGGACACCATCCGGCGCGCGCGATCGAGCCGATTGACGCGCGAACGCGACAGCGACGATCACCTGCGGAAATCGCCATGCGCGTTGCATACGAAAATCTTAGCGACGGGACGAAGACGGGTACATCGGACTGGGCTGAAAGCACCGGACGGACGTAGGCCCCGTCCTGCCGTACGAGCGCCGGCGACGCGCACATTCGGTGGCGACGGAGCACCGGTTGGCCCACGCAACGATGCCGGTCATTGCGACCGGCATCGACGGACTTCGGAGGCTGGCGGTCAACCCGCCCGCGGCGCATCGACCTTCGACATTGCCACCGGCTGCGCCAGCGCCGCCAACGCCAGTTGCGTGCGCGCATCGCGCGCCACGCGGCGGAACGCCACGCGTTGCTCCCCCTTGAGCTTCGCCGCTTTGGCCGCCTGCACCAGCGCGATCGGATCGACAAGGCGGGCATGCCTGCGCACCTCGAAGTGCAGATGGGGGCCGGTGGCCGTCCCCGTGCTGCCGACCGCACCGACGCGCTGGCCGCGCACGACCCGCATGCCGGTTCGCAACGCCGGATCGAACGCCGACAGGTGCGCGTAGTACGACGCATAACCGCCGTCATGACGGATCACCACGTACTTGCCGTAACCGCGCGGCTCGGTGCCGATGAACGTCACGACGCCGCGCTCCGACGCATGCACCGCGCGCCCGGCCGGCGCCGCGAGATCGACGCCGGAATGCACGTGACGCGCGCCGCTCACCGGATGCACGCGCGCACCGAAATGCGAGCTGATCCGCGTCGCGGCGACCGGCATGGCAAACCGCGAACCAGCGAGTGGCATGCCGTCGAGGTCGTAGTACGCGCCGGGCGCGCGCGCATCGGGCACGAACCATACGGCCGCGACCCGCTGCCCGCGAAAGCGGATATCGAGCGCCGTCACGCGTGCACGGCCCGGCTGCTTCGCCCTGCCGTCGGATTCGAAGGCGACGCGGAAGGTGTCGCCGGCCGCACCACGCTGCGTCGGATCGACGCGTCCGGTCAGCAAGCGGGTGATCTGCGCGGCGACGCCGGCCGGCAGTTCGGCGCGCGCCAGCGACGCCCGCAAGGTGCCGGTGATCGCGCCGGCACGGGTGCCGCGGCTGGGCGGCGCGAGCGTGAACGCATCGGCCGAGGCGAGATCGACGGCGGGACGCCCGGGCGCCGATGGCGGATCCAGCGCGGGCAACGGCGACGCAAGGCCGTAATCGAACCGCGCTGCATAACTGCGTTCGACCGCGCCGCGTGCCGCCTCGCACAGCACGCGGTAAGCCACGCATGCACCGAAGCGGGCAACGGGGCCGTCGCGCTCGGCGGCCGGCGGCCCGTGCAACGCGTACGATGCGTACGCGACGTCGAGCGGCACGACCGACGCGCGCAAACCGCCCCACGTCGTTCGGGCGGAACTGAAAAAAGGCACGCCGGCAAGGTCGCTGGATTCCGCGGTCGCCGGTGCGAAGGCGGCATCGTGCACCGCTTGCGCCGCCGACCCGTGCGCGCCGGCCACGCAGGCCGCCGCGGCGACACCGCGCATCAGCGCGCGGAGCGTCGGAAAACATCGGACGCCGCGCTCGGCGGATCGACCTTGTTCGCGTGCGAGACGGGAACGCAGGTCTAACCGCATGACGTCGTCACTCGCTATCAATGAAAATCGGGAAAAAACACGGAAAAACCGGGCATCACGAACCATGATCGGCGCGGCCCGGCAACTTGAAATCGAGTGTATCGGCGTACCCACTTCGGCTAAATAGGACCAATCTTATTTTTGGAAAATGCCGTTTAGTACACGAACGAAATTGCGTTTCCACCGTCCGACCCCGTGCAATCGCGCGAACCGCCGTGCGCCGGGTAGAGTCGAAGGCTGCCTGCGCACGACATACCGCGCCCCCTGTCTTCAACCCGGAATCCCGTCATGTTTCTCGAACAATTTCATCCGGAACGCTGGACGTTCCTGTGGAACGCGTTGTCCACGCTCTCCCTCCGGCTCTGCGCCGGCCTGGCGCTGCTCGTCGCCGGCTGGTGGCTGTCCAAACGCATCGGCCGCTGGCTGAACCGGCTGCTCGCGAACAAGAAACGCGTCGACGACACGCTGCGGCCGATCCTCTGCGACGTCGCCGTCTGGGGCATCCGCATCGTCGCGATCGTCGGCGCGCTGTCGCAGCTCGGCATCGAGACCGCGAGCCTCATCGCGGTGCTCGGGGCCGCCGGCCTCGCGATCGGGCTCGCGCTGCAGGGCACGATGCAGAACATCGCGGCGGGCATCATGCTGTTGCTGCTGCGGCCGTTCAAGGTGGGCGACTACATCGATGGCGGCACCGGCGTCGCGGGCACCGTCGACGAGGTCGGGCTCTTCATGACGCGGTTGACGAAGCCGGACGGCATCTGCGAATACGTGCCGAACAGCGCGCTGTGGGGCAGCGCGATCCGCAACTACACGCGCAACCCGACGCGCCGCCTCGATCTCGAAGTGGACGTGTCGGTACACGACGATATCGATCGCGCGCTCGACGCGTTGCGCGCGCTGGCCGCGGCCGATCCCGACGCGCTGCAGGATCCCGCGCCCGACGTGATGGTGATGCGCTTCGACGACAGCACGGCCGTCGCGAACCTGCGCGTGTGGACCCATACCGACACGTTCTGGGCGATGCGCTGGCGCCTCGCGCGCCAGGTGCGCAAGACGCTCGCCGACGCGGACTGCGCGCTGCCGATCCGCACGCGTGAACTGCACATCGTGCACGACGCCGAACGCCGCACGGACGGCGCACGCGCGCAGCGGGTGTAAGCGGCGGGGACATCGCTCCGGAGCGATGCGCCCGCTGGCCGCGCTCAAATCAGACTTGTCTGATTCACTGCGCGTGCGACGCTCGCCACAATGAGCGTGCCGGATGAAGCGGTCATCCCGTCCGGCACACGCCAGTATCCATCTCCGTTCTTCGCCGCTCTTGCCGAGCGGCGTTTTTTTGCCCGTCGATTCGACACACGGGCATTCAATCGGGAAACCCGCATGAAAGAACGCGCCACCGTGCTGTGCCGACGCGGCGACCGGATCCTGCTGGTCGCCCGGTTGAATGCCCGCTGGGTACTGCCCGGCGGCACGCCGCGGCCCGGCGAATCGTTGCGCGACGCCGCGCGCCGCGAACTGCTCGAGGAAACCGGGCTCGCGTGCGGCAATGCCCGCTATCTGTTCCGGATCGCAGGCGCGCACAAGGTGCACCACGTGTTTCTCGCCGAGATCGATCCGGATGCGATCGCGCGCCCGATGAGCGAGATCGCGCATTGCGCGTGGATCGACCGCGGGTCCGTCGGGTCGCTGCATTGCAGCCGGCCGACACCGCTCGTCGTCGAACTCGCGTTCGACTGGCTGCGGCAGCCGCGCCTCGTGCCCGGCGTGATCGACCACGACGTGTTCGCCGATATCGCGGCCTGAGGTCCGCGCGTGCGACGGGCGCGCGATACCGGCGCGCACCGCGTCACATCTTCACGATGTCGAGCAGGGCCTTCTTGCCGCCCCTGTACGTGAATACCGAGATCGCGCCGTGCTTCAGGTCGCCCTGCGGCGTGAAGCTCGTCTCGCCGATCACGCCGCGATAGTCGGTGGCCGGCATCGCGGCCAGCACCTTCGACGGGTTCGTCGAATTCGCGCGCTTCATCGCGTCGACGATGATGTACACCGCGTCGTACGAGAACGGCGCATACACCTGCATCGGCTGGTGATAGCGCGCTTCGTAGCGTTTCGCGAATGCCGCGCCGCCCGGCATCTTCTCGAGCGCGATGCCGGCTTCGGAGCACACGACGTTGTCCGACGCCGGGCCCGCGAGCTTCGGCAGGTCGGTCGAGCACACGCCGTCGCCGGCGAGGAGCTTCGCGCGCAGGCCGAGCTGGCGTGCCTGCTTCGCGAGCGGGCCGCCCGTCGCATCCATTCCGCCGTACATGATCGCGTCCGGGTTCTCGCCCTTGATCTTCGTGAGGATCGCGCGGAAATCGATCGCCTTGTCGTTGGTCGCGTCGCGCGACACGACCTTCATCCCGGCCGATTGCGCGGCCTCCTCGAACTCGGTCGCGAGGCCCTGCCCGTACGCGGTCGCATCGTCGACCACGGCGACCGTCTTGATGCCCAGGTGCTTCGCCGCATACATCGCGAGCGCCGGCCCCTGCTGCGCGTCGGTCGCGACGACGCGATAGGTCGTCTTGAACCCCTGCTGCGTGTACGTCGGATTGGTCGCGGCCTGCGAGATCTGCACGATGCCGCCGTCGCGATACACGCGCGACGCCGGGATCGACGTGCCCGAGTTGTGATGGCCGACGACGCCGACGACCCTGTCGTCGACGAGCCGCTGCGCGACCTGCGTCGCGGTGCGCGGATCGCCCGCGTCGTCCTGCGCGTCGAGTTGCAGCGTGACTTTCCGGCCGCCGATCGTCAGGCCCTTCGCGTTGATTTCCTCGACCGCGAGCCGCGCGCCGTTCTCGCTGTCCTTGCCGAGATGCGCGATCGCGCCGGTCAGCGGCGCGACGTGCCCGATGCGCACGATGTCGTCCGCATGCGCGGGCCATGCGGCCAGTGCGCACGTCAGTGCGGCCGCGGTGGCGAGTGCCGTCTTGTGATGCCGGTTCATGCCTGTCTCCTCCTTAATCACGCTTCGTTCGTGTCCGGATCCGTCGTTCGTCGAAGGCCGCGCATGCGCTCACGCGCGCCCTTCGAATCCCAGCAGGACGTTCACCGCGTTGATGCCGATCTCGTCGACCATGTAGCCGCCTTCCATCACGAACAGCGTCGGCAGGTTCAGGCGCGCGAGCGCCTCGCCGATCCGCAGGAAGTCGGGCGAGCGCAGCTTGAAATGGCTGATCGGGTCGTGCTCGAACGTGTCGACGCCGAGCGACACGACGAGCAGGTCGGGCGCGTGCCGCGCGATCGCCGCCGCGGCGCGGCCAAGCGCCGCCGAGTAGGTGTCCCACTGCGTGCCCTTCGGCAGCGGCAGGTTCAGGTTGAAGCCTGCTCCCGCCCCCTCGCCGCGCTCGTCCGGATAGCCGGAGAAGTACGGGTACGACACCGACGGCTCGCCGTGCAGCGACGCGAACAGCACGTCCGGCCGCGTGTAGAAGATGTCCTGCGTGCCGTTGCCGTGGTGGAAATCGACGTCGAGCACCGCGACGCGCGCGGCACCGCTCGCGATGCCGTGCTGTGCCGCGATCGCCGCGTTGTTCAGGTAGCAGTAGCCGCCCATGTACTCGCGGCCCGCGTGATGGCCGGGCGGGCGGCACAGCGCGAACGCCGCGCGCGCGCCGCCGCCCGACAGCAGGTCGGCACCGGTGAGCGCCGAGTTCGCGCTCGCGCTCACCGCGTCCCACGTGCCCGCGTTGATCGGCGCGCCGGCATCCATCGCGAAGAAGCCGAGCTTGCCGTCGATGAAATCGGGCAGCGCGGCCGACGCCGGCATCGCGCGCACCGGCCACACGAGCGGCAGCGCCTGGCAGGTGCGGCCGGTCGCCGTCCATTCGTTCCACGCGCCGGCGAGGAAATCGACGTAGCGCGCGCTGTGCGCGCCGGCGTAGCTTGCGCGGTCGAACGCACGCGGCGCGATCACGTCGCCGAGGCCCGCCGTGCGGACCTGCGCGAGCACCGTTTCGGCGCGAAGCGGGTTTTCGAACGACTCGGTGATCGCGCCGTCCTTCAGTTCGACGCCGCGATGCAGGTGGTGATCGCTGCTGTAGACCGTGAGCATGATTGACCGTTGCCGTGATGACCAGGGGAATGGGGTGGTAACAGTCTATTGACGCCGGCCGGCAATAACTTTGCTTTTCGCTTCTTCGTTTCGTACAATTTTGAGAAATCTGTCTACGAGACACCGGATATGAGCAAAAATCGCGCTTCGGTTGAACTGGACGGTGTCGACCGCGCAATGCTCCGCCTGCTGCAGGAAGACGGCGCGCTGTCGAACGCGACGCTCGGCGAGAAGCTGTCGCTGAGCGTCACGCCGTGCTGGCGCCGCCGCAAGCGGCTCGAGGACGAGCACGTGATCACCGGCTACCAGGCGAACCTCGACCGCCGCGCGCTCGGCATGAACGTGTTCGCGTTCGTGCAGGTCACGTTCAACATGCACTCGGATCAGGATTCGGATCACTTCGAGGAGGTGATGCGGCGTCACGACGAAGTCACGTCGTGCCACAAGATCACCGGCGCCGCCGACTACCTGCTGCAGGTCGTCGCGGCCGATCTCGACGCGTATGCGGAATTCGTCGAGCGCGTGCTGCGAAAGCAGGCCGGCGTATCGTCGATCCAGTCGAGCCTCGCGTTGCGCGAGGTGAAGTTCTCGTCGCGCGTGCCGGTGCCGGACGCGTGATCGATCACGCGTCCATGCGCCCGTATGCGGGCATCCGCCACCGATCGTCATCCCATGGAGCGCTACCCGATGAAACGCTACCTTCCCGCCGCGTCGTTGGCCGCCGCGATCGCCTGCGCATTCGCATTGAGCGCCTGTGCCGCGCAATCGTCCGCGCCAGCCGGTCCCTCCGCGCAAGCGGCCCCGCCGACCGTCGGCGGCGATCGCGACGCACACGGCTGCATCGGCTCGGCCGGCTACGCATGGTGCGAGCATACGCAGCAGTGCGAGCGTCCGTGGGAACTCGCGAAGGCACATGGCTTCGCGAATTCGGCACCGGCCTACGCGCAGTTCTGCCGGAACGGCGAAGCGAAGTGAAGTGATTCGACGTGAACGGGGCGCGGTGCAACGCCGCGGCCCGATGACGTACCCGCGTGGCGCACGGCGTGTCCGTCGCCCGCATTTCGCGCTTCCGACCCCGCCGGTTTTCCCGCCTCGCGCACCGTCATTCCGGAAACCCGGACACGCAAAAAACCCCACGAAAACAGGGGCATTCGTCGTCTGCGACACGTTGTCCGAGTTCGGTTATATTACGCGCCCCTTGCCACCCCGCCCCCGCAAAAACGCATCGCGCGCGGCACCTTTCCACGCAGCCTGAAGCGCGTTCCGCCGAGGCTTGCCACAAGGGCCCGGGCACGTTGCGCACCCTCGCGATGCTGCGATTGCCTGCCCGCGGGAAGCCGATCCGAAGGTGTCCTTCCGAACGGCTGCGCGTGCGCAAATGCAACGGCGCATCGCGTCGATCCGGAATTCCGGATTCGCGATCCGGATCTCCGGATCCGCATGCCGGCGCAACGGAACCGCGCGCCGGGCGGCATGGCAAACCGATGTATCCAAGTTGAAAAAGGGATCTGCTGTGATCAAAACGTTACGGGTAATACTGTCGGCGCTCGCGCTGTGCGTCGCGACGTCGTCTGCGCACGCCGCCGATACGAAGAAGGTCGACGTCCTGCTGGTGGGCGGCGGCATCATGAGCTCGACGCTCGGCGTCTGGCTGCACGAACTCCAGCCCGACTGGTCGATGACGATGGTCGAACGCCTCGACGGCGTCGCGCTGGAAAGCTCGAACGGCTGGAACAACGCCGGCACCGGCCACTCGGCGCTCGCCGAACTGAACTACACGCCGGAGAAGGCGGACGGCAAGATCGACATCTCGAAGGCGATCGAGATCAACGAGTCGTTCCAGATCTCGCGCCAGTTCTGGGCGTGGCAGGTCAAGCAGGGCGTGCTGAAGAACCCGCACTCGTTCATCAACTCGACGCCGCACATGAGCTTCGTGTGGGGCGACGACAACGTGCGCTTCCTGAAGAAGCGCTACGAGGCGCTGCAGGCGAGCCCGCTGTTCCGCGGGATGCAGTATTCGGAAGACTACGACCAGATCAAGCAGTGGGTACCGCTGATGATGGAAGGCCGCGACCGCAACCAGAAGGTCGCGGCGACGTGGACGCCGATCGGCACCGACGTGAACTTCGGCGAGATCACGCGCCAGTTCGTCGGCTACCTGAAGACGCAGCCGAACTTCACGCTGTCGCTGTCGAGCGAAGTGCGCGAGATCACGCGCAATGCCGACGGCACGTGGCACGTGTCGTGGGTCAAGCTGCACTCGGATGAACCGCCGCAAGCCGTCGACGCGAAGTTCGTGTTCATCGGCGCGGGCGGCGGTGCGCTGCACCTGCTGCAGGCGTCGGGCATCCCCGAGGCGAAGGACTACGGCGCGTTCCCGGTCGGCGGCTCGTTCCTCGTGACCGACAACCCCGAGGTCGTGAAGCAGCACCTCGCGAAGGCCTACGGCAAGGCGTCGGTCGGCTCGCCGCCGATGTCGGTGCCGCACCTCGACACGCGGATCATCGACGGCAAGAAGATCATCCTGTTCGGGCCGTTCGCGACGTTCTCGACCAAGTTCCTGAAGAACGGCTCGTACTTCGACCTCGCGAAGAGCACCAACCTGCACAACGTCGCGCCGATGATGCGGGTGGGCGTCGACGAATTCCCGCTGGTCCAGTACCTCGCCGGCCAGCTGATGCTGTCGGACGACGATCGCTTCAACGCGCTGAAGGAATACTTCCCGAACGCGAAGAAGGAAGACTGGCGCCTGTGGCAGGCCGGTCAGCGCGTGCAGATCATCAAGCGCGACCCGGTCAAGGGCGGCGTGCTGAAGCTCGGCACCGAGATCGTCGCGTCGCAGGACGGCAGCATCGCGGGCCTGCTCGGCGCATCGCCGGGCGCGTCGACGGCCGCGCCGATCATGCTGAACCTGATGAAGAAGGTGTTCAAGGACAAGGTCGCGACGCCCGAGTGGCAGCAGAAGATCCGCCAGATCGTGCCGAGCTACGGCACGAAGCTGAACGACAGCCCGGCGAAGGTCGTCGAGGAATGGACCTACACGAGCGACGTGCTGCAGCTGTCGCCGCCGCCGAAGATCGACCTCGGCGTGCCGTCGCAGCCGGCCGGCAACGCGCCGGCCCGCCCGGCGAAGGCGTCGGCCGACATGGCGCTGTAACGCGCCCGGCCCCGTTTCGCCACGCCGCACGGCCGCCCTCCGGGGCGGCCGTTTTTCTTGGCGCGCGCCGGGCGGACGCCCCCGCATCCGCTAGAATTGCGGCACGCGCGACCCCGTCGCCGCCCGATCCATCATCCGCATCGACACAACCCGAGCCACCGCCGGTGCGGCCCGCGCCCGAGCCGCGCGAGCGCCGCCCGCCGTTGCCGCGCCCGCCCGGGCGCGCCATCAACCGAATTCAGCTGGAGAAAGACCGTGTTTACCTGCAGAAACCAGAGCTGCGGCACGCAGTGGGAGCAGTCCGACGTCGTCATCAAGGACGAAGGCCAGGGGCTGCTGTTCCGCTGCCCGCTGTGCGGCGCGCGCAACTACCTCGAACGCTTCGAGGACGACGAAGGCAACGTCGTCTACGAGCAGATGGAAGGCCGCCCCTACCTCGGAGACCTGTCCTGACATGACCCAATCGACGCCCACGCCCTTCAGCGCGCTGCCACTGACGCCCGCCACGCTCGCGAACCTCGCGCAGCTCGGCTATGTCGACATGACGCCGATCCAGGCCGCGAGCCTGCCGGTCGCGCTGGCCGGCCAGGACCTGATCGCCCAGGCGAAGACGGGGAGCGGCAAGACCGCCGCGTTCTCGCTCGCGCTGCTCGCGCGCCTCGACGCGCGCCGCTTCGACGTGCAGGCGATGATCCTGTGCCCGACGCGCGAGCTGGCCGACCAGGTCGCGCAGGAAGTGCGCCGCCTCGCACGTGCCGAAGAAAACGTGAAGGTGCTGACGCTGTGCGGCGGCACGCCGATGCGCCCGCAGGCGCAAAGCCTCGAACACGGCGCGCACATCGTCGTCGGCACGCCCGGCCGCATCATGGATCACCTCGACCGCGGCAACCTGAAGCTCGACGCGCTGAACACGCTGGTGCTCGACGAAGCCGACCGGATGCTCGACATGGGTTTCTTCGACGACATCGCGAAGGTCGCGCGGATGTGCCCGACCACGCGCCAGACGCTGCTGTTCTCCGCGACCTATCCGGACGGCATCGCGAAGCTGAGCCAGCAGTTCCTGCGCAACCCGAAGGAAATCAAGCTCGAGGAGCGCCACGACGACAGCAAGATCCGCCAGCGCTTCTACGAGGTGACCGAGAACGAGCGGCTGCACGCGGTCGGCCAGCTGCTGAACCACTACCGGCCGGTGAGCACGATCGCGTTCTGCAATACGAAGCAGCAGTGCCGCGACCTGCTCGACGTGCTGCATGCGCAGGGTTTCCACGCGCTGGCGCTGCACGGCGAGCTCGACCAGCGTGAGCGCGACCAGGTGCTGATCCAGTTCGCGAACCGCAGCTGCTCGGTGCTGGTGGCGACCGACGTCGCGGCGCGCGGGCTCGACATCGCGCAGCTCGAAGCAGTGATCAACGTCGACGTGACGCCCGACCCCGAAGTGCATGTGCACCGCATCGGCCGCACCGGCCGCGCGGATCAGCAAGGCTGGGCGCTGAGCCTCGCGAGCATGGACGAGATGGGCCGCGTCGGCGCGATCGAACAGGCGCAGAAGCGCGACGTCGAATGGCATCCGCTCGCGGAACTGAAGCCGGCGGACGACAGCGTGCTGCTGCCGCCGATGGAAACGCTGCAGATCCTCGGCGGGCGCAAGGACAAGATCCGCCCGGGCGACGTGCTCGGCGCGCTGACCGGCGACGCCGGGTTCGACGGCAAGCAGATCGGCAAGATCAACGTGACCGAGTTCTCGACCTATGTCGCGATCGAGCGCGGCGTCGCGCGCGACGCGTTGCGCAAGCTCAATGCGGGGAAGATCAAGGGCAAGCGGGTCAAGGTCCGGTTGATGGACGAAGACGACGCATGACGCGCGACGCGGCGCGCTTCACGCCAGTTCCGGATAGCCGTGCGCGGCCGCGTCCTCCGCGAACCGCGCAATCGTGTCGTAGTCGGCCGGCGACAGCCGCTCGAATCCCTTCAGCCGCAGCACGCGCGCCCGTTCCGCATCGGCGGCCACCGCCCGATCGAGCGCCTCCCGCAATGCGCCGACCTGCGTTTCCGGCAGTGCCCGCGACACGATGAACGGCAATCCCGGCGCGGAGGCCGTCGTGCCGATCACCCGGATGTCCTTCAGCAGATCGGGCAGCGCATCGCGCACATAGGCAAACGTCACGCAGTCGATCGACGCGCAATCGGCCTCGCCCGCCGCCAGCGCACGCAGCACGTTCACGTGCGAGCCGAACGGCGTGACCGCGCCGAAGAAGCGTCCGTCATGCGCATGCGGCGCGACCGCGTGCCGGAATGCGTTCATCCCGCTGTGTGAATCCTCGCCGTTGAATGCGGCGCGCAGCCCCCGGCATGCGGCGAGCGTCGTCGCGCCGCCCGCGTGCACACGCGCCGACACGACCAGCACGCTGCTGTAGCGCGCGCCGTCGCAGCCGTCCGCGTCGAAGGCGGGCGTCGCGATCAAGCGCACGACGTCGCGCAGGCCGAGCATCCGGTACGGATAGCCGCAGGTCTGCGACAGCAGCAGATCGTCGCGCCGCCACAGCGCGTGCAGGTCGTCGAACGGATCGTCGGGCAGCGCGACGTCGGCGGGGCCGCCCGCCTGCGCGAACGCATCGAGCGTGTCGCGCAACAGCGCACGCCACAGGGCGGCGTGGCGCGGCGTCACGTTGTACATCGGGAGTACGGCGATCGATGGGCTCATGCGGGCATTCTACGCATCGGCGGCGGCCCCGATGCTTATCGGCCGCCCGCCGATAAGCAAATACGAATCGATTGGTTGGCCATGACGCGCCCGCCGGTTACCGTTGGCGGGCCTGCCGGCGCCGCACCCTGCGCGATGCCTGGCGGGCCGACCGTGATCCGCGAGACACCTGCGCACCCGGGCCGAGCGCCCCGGTTCCACCGCTCGTTCCCCGCACTGCCCGATCCATCCCGCCTCAACGCCATGGCCGAATACTTCGACGTCGATCATGCGCGCGCGATTGCCGCGCTCGACGCCCGCTTCACCGCCCGCACCGAGTGGCCGACCTGGCTGCTGGTCGCCGTCATCTACGGCGGCTGGCTCGCCGTGCTGCTGCTCGTGCGCGACGGGCGCCTGCCGCTCGCGGCCGCGACGCCGCCGCTGATCCTGCTCGGCGCATGGCACATGTCGCTGCAGCACGAACTGCTGCACGGCCATCCGACGCGCTCCGCGTTCATCAACAAGCTGCTCGGCTATCCGCCGCTGACGGTCTGGTATCCGTACACGCTGTATCGCGACACCCACCTCGACCATCATCGCGACGAAGATTTGACCGTGCCGGGCGTCGATCCGGAAACGAACTACGTGACGCGCGAACGCTGGGCGCGGCTACCGCGCTGGCGCCGTGCGCTGACGGTCGCGCGCAAGACTTTCATCGGACGAATCGTCGTCGGGCCGCCGCTCTCCGTCGCGGCGACCGCCGGCGATGCCTTCGCCGCGTTGCGGCGCGGCGACTTCCGTTATCTGCCGATGTGGGCGACGCACGCCGCCTGCGTGATCGCGCTGCTCGCATGGCTGCAATGGGCGATCGGCGTGCCGTGGTGGTACTACCTGCTGGCCGTCACGTGGCCCGCGCTGTCGCTCGCGATGATCCGCTCGCTGTACGAGCACCGCGCCGCGCGGCATCCGAAGGCGCGCATCACGATCAACGAAGCCGGTTTCGCGATGCGGCTGCTGTACCTGAACAACAACTATCACCTCGTCCATCACGACCTGCCGAAGCTGCCGTGGTACGACCTGCCGCGTGCATACCGGATGCGGCGCGACGCGTATGCGCGCAAATGCGGCGGCTTCGTGATCCGCGGCGGGTATCGCGCGTTGCTCGCGCGCCATGCGTGGACGCCGACCGACCCGCCCGTGCATCCGTTCGACGAAGGCACGGCGTCGCTGTCGACCGGAAGCGGCGTGAAGGTGGCCGTGGTCGACACGGTGCTGCAGATCAGTACGTGACGGCCGGCGATCCCTCCGCTTTCGCGCCAATCCTTACAAAAAGCCGACAACGTCAATCTTCGCCGGCGAATTGCCAACCGGGCCGGCAATGGCCAGAATGGCGGCTCATCCGGGGCTTCCAACAATCATTCGCCCCGGCTCCGCCCGACGGCCGCGCGCCGCATTTCCCGACGACGATGCAACCGAACTCCCCGCCCGGCGCGATCCGCACGATCGGCAACGACTGGTCCGTGTCCGCGATCACCGCGGGCTTTCTCGCGGTCGTGATTTCCTATGCGGGCCCGCTCGCGATCTTCTTCCAGGCGTCGCAAGCCGCGCACGCGTCCAATGCGATGGTGTCGTCGTGGGTCTGGGCGATCTCGATCGGCGCGGGCGTATCGGGCCTGTTCGCGAGCTGGAGGCTGAAGGTACCGGTCGTCACCGCGTGGTCGGCGCCCGGCACCGCGCTGCTCGTCGGCCTGTTTCCGCAACTGACGCTCAACCAGGCCGTCGGCGCGTACATCACGGCCGCTGTCATCATCCTGCTGATCGGCGTCACCGGCTACTTCGACCGGCTCGTGCGCCACATCCCGCGCGGCATCGCGTGCGGGATGATGGCCGGCATCCTGCTGCCGTTCGGCATGCATGCGTTCTCCGCCGCGTCGGCGCAACCCGTGCTCGCGTTCGGCATGATCGCGGCCTACGTGATCTTCCGGCGCCTGCTGCCCCGCTACAGCATCGTGCTCGTGCTGCTGACGGGCGCCGCGCTCGCGACGCTGCTCGGGATGACGCATCTCGGCAACGTGTCGCCGAGCCTCGCGCGGCCGGTCTTCATCTCCCCCGAATGGACGCTCGGCACGACGCTCAGCCTCGCGCTGCCGCTCGTCGTCGTCAGCCTCACCGGCCAGTTCCTGCCGGGGATGACGATCCTGCGCGTGTCCGGCTATCCCACACCGGCGCGCCCGATCATCGCCGCGACCGGCGTGATGTCGCTCGTCGTCGCGTGCTTCGGCGGGATCACGATCGTCGTTGCCGCGATCACCGCCGCGCTCTGCACCGGCAAGGACGCGCACGAGGATCCGGACCGGCGCTACGTCGCCGGCCTCGCGAACGGCGCGTTCTACCTGCTCGGCGGGCTGTTCGCGGGCACGATCGTCACGGTGTTCTTCGCGCTGCCGAAGGCGTTCGTCGCGATCCTCGCGGGGCTCGCGCTGATCGGCGCGATCAGTGCGAACGTGCACGGAATCTTCGAGGACGAGCACCACCGCGAAGCGTCGATGATCACGTTCCTCGCGACCGCGTCGGGGATGACGTGGCTCGGGCTCGGGTCCGCGTTCTGGGGGATCGTGATCGGGTCGGTGGCGTATGCGGTGCTGAACAAGGTGCGCCGGCCCGCGTGATGCGCGCCGCGTGCGGCTGCTTCACTCAACGCGCATGCCGGCGCACCAGTTGCGCGAGCGCGTCCTCCGGTGCCGTCGTCCCGTAAGCCCGCTCCGACACGTCGGCCTCGACGTCGATCCGCCCCGCGTTGTGCACGTCGTACAGATCGACGATCAGCTGCGCATGGCGCTCGCCGAGCCCGGCGCGCAGCAGTGTCGCCTGCCATGTCTCGCGCGGCAGTTCGTGCGCGACGACCGCACGGCCGGCCGCCGCGCCGAGGGTCTCCGCGATCGCCGTCACGCTCACGCGTCGCGGCCCCTCGACGCTGACGATGCGCGGCCCGTTGCCGCCTTCCGGCGCATCGAGCAGCAGCCGCGCCGCGACGACGCCCACATCGGGCGCCCACACCGTGGGAAACACCTTGCCGACCGGATGATGGAAGCTCGGCAGCACGCCGGCGCCGAGCGCGACCGGCAGCACGCGTGCCCAGTTCTGCAGATGTTCGGCGGCGCGCAGCAGCGTCAGTCGCGTCGGGATCGTCTTCAGACGTTCCTCGAAATCATGAAACAGACGCGTGATACCCGTATTGCCTTCGAGCTCCGCTCCGTAGTCCGACAACGCGAGCAGCGCAGGCGGCGGGCTCGCGGCGAGCGCGGCGGCCGCCACGTCGATCGTCCGCGTCATCGTCGTGGCCGGATCGGGATCGGCGACCGGCACCGGACACAGGATCTGCACGGCCTGCGCACCGTCGATCGCCGCGGCGACGGCATTCTCGTCCGTCAGGTCCGCGATCGCGACATCGCAGCCGAGTTGCACGAAACGGTCACGATGACGCGCGTCGTGCAGCACCGCGCGCACGGCATGGCCGGCCTGGCGCAAGGTCGTCACGGTCGACAGGCCGACGTTGCCTGATGCTCCGAAGATCACGAACACGATCCGCTCCTGGGGGATGAAGGTGTCGTGATTGTCGGCATGCGCGGCCGGAAAGGCGCGCAGGGTGGGATGAATCGCGCAGGAAAGGATGACGGGATCCGGGCGCCGTTCGTGCGATCCGCCCGCCGGGCCGCTATCGGCGCGCAGGCTTCACGTCGTCCTCCCCGTCATAAGCCAGCCGCAACCGGCCCCGTGTGCCCGAGCGCGCAATCTCCGTCGGCGTCGCGCCGAGCACGCGGTTCATCCAGTTCGCCATGTGGCTCTGGTGCGCGAACCCGGCTTCGAGCGCGATCTGGCTGATGCTGAGCCGGCCTTCGAGCAGCAGCGCCTTCGCGCGCTCCACCCGGCGCCGCACGACGTACTGGTGCACGGGCATCCCGAGCGTTTCGCGGAACAGCACCTTGAAATGCGGCACGCTGATCGACACGAGCGCCGCGAGTTCGGCCAGCGTCATGCGCCGCTCGAGGTTCGCCTCGACATAGTCGATCACGCGCGCGGCCGCCTTCGGCGCCAGCGTGCGCCGGCGTTCGCGGAACGCCGGCTGGCCGTCGACCAGCCGCGCGACGAGCGCCGTGCACAGGCTTTCCGCATAGAGCGGGTCCGACGCGTCATCCGCTTCGAGCTCGGCGGCCATCGCCCACGCGATGTGCTGCAGCCGCGGGTCGCGCACCTGCAGCCGCCGGCGGATCTGCGCGTGCGACGGCTTCAGTTCGAGGTGCTCGACGGTGCGTCGCACGAACGTGTCGCTGAGCATGATGTGCAGGATCCGACAGTCGGCGCTGTCGGTCCACTGGCCGGGCAGGCCGGCCGGAATCACGTCGACGTCGCCGTGCGCCTGGATCCGCGACACGCGCTCGCCGTCGCACACGCAATCCGCGCGGACGGGCCCGCCGATATGCACGCCGATGCGGTGATGCTCGGCGGCCGGAATCCGGTACGTGCCGGCGCGAATGTCGAGCAGCGCCGCGCCGAAGCCCCGCCAGCCGAGCCCGCGGCTGGAACGCAAACTGACCGGCACGCCGTTGTCCGGCGGCGCGGCGGGAATCGGATCGCTCATGGCTGGGCTCCACCCATTCGTGGTTCGAACGCGCATTGTGACGCGTTTTCGGGCCGCGCGCCGGGCCTGGGCGGCCGTCCCGGCACCGAGCGGAAAAAGATCATCCGTTTCTGCTCGGGACGATCCTTGCGTGCGCGCCAGCGGGCGCCGCGGCGCTTACGATCGCCCCATCCGACACCTACGGAGCCCGCCATGCCCCATTCCTGCCCGCTGCGCGCGACGTTCATCGCGCCTTCGCCTGCCAGCGCCGCCCGCCCAGCGTCCGATCCCCGCCCGCGCACTCGCCGCACCGCCATCGCCGCCTGGTGCCTGCGCGTCGTCGGCGGGTACCGGCTCGAACGGCTGCTCGCGTCGATTCCCGACAGCAACGACGACTTCGGGCTCGTCTGACCGGCAGTCGATGCGTTCGCCTACTTGCGCCGCCGATCGTGCGGCGCCACCGTCGCGCCGTCGATCACCGGCGCGCCCTGCTTGATCAGGAAGTCGCGGAACAGCCCCGTGACCTGCGAGATGCGCCGGTCGGCGAGCGTGACCACATACCATTCGCGCTCGATCGGGTTGCCGGGGAACGGCAGTTGCCCGAGCAGCCCCGTGCGCAGCTCGAGCGCGCACGCGTGCAACGACAGGAACGCGATGCCGAGCCCCGCTTCGGCCATTTGCTTGATCGCCTCGTTGCTCGACAGTTCGGAGCCCACATGAAACCGGTGGCCCGCGTTCTTGAACAGGCTCTCGACGGTCGAGCGCGTGCCCGCGCCGCGTTCGCGCACGAGCAGGTGCGCGGATTCGAGATCCTTCAGCGCGACGCGCTTGCGCTGCATCAGCGGATGGCCGGGCGCCGCGACGAACACCATCGGATGCTTCGCGAACTCGACCGCGTGCGTGCGCAGTTCCTTGGGCGCGCTGCCCATCACCGCGAGATCGATTTCATGCGTCGCGAGCATGCGAATGATGTCGTCGCGATTGCCGACCTTGAAATACGTCTTCACGTGCGGGCGCGTCGCGGTGAACTTGACGAGCAGCGGCGGGATCAGGTACTCGGCCGTCGTGATCGCGCCGATCCGCAACGTGCCGCCGAGATCGCCCGTCAACGCGGCCACTTCGTCGCCGGCCTCGCTCCACAGATGCAGGATCTCGCGCGCATAACGCGCCACGATCTCGCCGGCCGCGGTCAGCTGCACGCCGCGCCCCACCCGCTGCAGCAACGCGGCGCCCGCGGCCTCCTCCAGCAGGCGAACCTGCAGCGACACGGCCGGCTGCGTCAGGTTCAGCTCCTCGGCCGCGCGCGACACGCTGCCGAGCCGCGCAATCATGTCCAGCGCCTTCAGCTGCCGGAACGTCGCGGTCTTTCCTATAAGTGAATACATATGAGTCGCTTATAAACATTAAATTGTTCGAGTGGGTGCCAAACTATATCGTCGGTTCTTGAGCAATGTCATCCGAATCGTCATTCAGCGGGAGCCCCACATGGACAACACCACGCCCAACCTTGCAACGGACCGCGCACCGCGCCTGCCGCGCATCGTGATCGTCGGCGGCGGCGCCGGCGGCCTGCAGCTCGCCACGCGTCTCGGCGATACGATCGGACGCCGCGGCCAGGCCGACATCGTGCTCGTCGACCGCTATCCGACGCACTTCTGGAAGCCGCTGCTGCACGAAGCCGCATCGGGCCATCGCGATCCGGCCTCGCACACGATCGAATACGCGGCGCAGGCCAAGCGCCACGGCTTCCGCTTCGTGCAGGGCGCGCTGCAGCAGGTCGACCGCGCGGCACGCACCGTGACGATCGCGGCCGTGCACGACGCGGACGGCACCGAAGTCCTGCCGCGGCGCGAACTCGGCTACGACGACCTCGTGCTCGCCGTCGGCAGCGTGACGAACTTCTTCGGCGTGCCGGGCGCCGCCCGCCATGCGCTGCCGCTCGAAAACCTCGACCAGGCCGAGGATTTCCGCCGCAAGTTCCTCGCGGCCTGCACGAAGGCGAATCACCTGGCCGAGCAGCAGCCCGCGCGGCGCGCGGCACCGATCTGCATCAACGTGATCGGCGCGGGCGCGACGGGCGTCGAACTGGCGGCCGCGCTGCGCCACGCGGTCCAGCAGCTGACGACGTACCGCTTCAAGGCGCTGGTGTCCGCACGCGACGTGCACATCCGGCTGATCGAAGGCGGCCCGCGCATCCTGCCGGCGCTCGACGCACGGCTCTCCGGCAAGATGCACGCGCAACTGCGCGCGCTGAACGTCGACGTGCTGACCGACACGCGCGTGGCGGAAGTGGGCGCGGACGCCGTGACGACCGCGACGGGCGAACGGCTCGCGAGCGACATCACGATCTGGGCGGCCGGCGTCGCGGGCCCCGCGATCCTGCGGGACATCGGCGACCTCGCGCTCAACCGCTCGAACCAGGTGATCGTGACCGACACGCTGCAGACGCCCGACGATCCGCACGTGTACGCGTTCGGCGACTGCGCCGCGTGCCCGTCGACGGGTGCGAGCGGCTTCCTGCCGCCGCGTGCGCAGGTCGCGCACCAGCAGGCCGTGTATCTGGTCAACGCATTCGCGCGGCGCATCGCCGGCAAGCCGGTGGCCGGCTTCACGTTCCACGATGCGGGCACCGTCGTGTCGCTCGGCCATGCGGGCGCCGTGTACCAGGCCGACATCAGCGTGCGCTCGCGCTCGCTGATCGTCGACGGGCTCGCCGCGATCGGGCTGTACAAGTTCCTGTATCGCAAGCACCTGTTCAGCGTGGTCGGCGCGAAGCGCGCGCTGTTCCAGTCGCTGAGCCACTGGCTGCAAAGCCGCAACCAGCCGTCGATCAAGCTGCACTGATCGACGGCACGCACGCGGCATCGCAAGACGGCATGCCGGGCGGCCATCGCTCGATATGCCGTTTTTCTTATATGCATATGCCGAATGCATTCAAACCGCGCGCCACGCTGGTGCATCACGTCGAACGCCGTCGATGCGACGTCATGCGCGCGGGAAACACCATGCGGCCCGCGCCCCGCGCCCGCTCTGGCGCGCCACCTCATTCATAAGCCATATCATATGAGTCACCTATAAATATTAATTGGTCGTATTTTCAAGATGAACGCTAAGGTGTGTGGCATTCCCGTCGGCGAACGGATCATCACGTCTCTGAAGAGGAATCACCGTGGTCATCGAAGCCATCGTCACCCGTCTCGACGCAGCATTCGCACAAATCGAAGCAACACCGGATTCGCGCGAATCGCGCCATCAGCGCGACGCGATCATCCAGTGGCTCGATCGCGCATCGGAAGAAGGATATCGACTCGGTCTCGTCACGACGCTGCCGGCCGCCCGGCTCAGCGATATGTTCGAAGGCCAGTTCGGCCGCGCGCACCTCGACCGCTTCTCGGTCGTCGTCACCGATTCAGATCAGCAGGACTCCAGATCGAATCAGCATCCGTTCGACGTCGCGCTGCAGGCGCTCGGCGTGCCGCCCGAACGCGCGGTCGCGATCGCAAGCAGCGAACCGGAGCGCCGCGAAGCCGAGCATTTCGGCCTGTCGCGCTGCGTGAACATCACCGACACCGTGCGCTCGATCGCATCGGCCGGGCTCCACTGAACGTCGGCACGGCGGCCGGCGGCGACCGGCCGGCGCCGATCCGGCGGCAATCCGACGATTGCCCGACCGAACCCTGACATTCCGCTGTCAAAGTCGCTTGCCACACTTCCGGGCTCGATCCCACTCTCCCGGAAACGGAACGGCGCGCATCCGCATGCGTCCGTCCGCCGCTCGCCACGATGACACGCCCGACCCGCACCGCCGCCGCCCTCACGATCGCCTGTCTGCTGCTCGCCGCCTGCGGCGGGGAAGAATCGACGCCGCCCGCCACCTCGGCCGACAACGGCGGCACGACGCCCGCGCCGCAGCCGCAGCCCACGCCGACACCGGCGCCCGCGACCTACTACCAGACGAAGACACCGTACCGCCCGCAGCAGGACGCCGCGACGTACGAAGCGCCGCCCGCCGGCTACGCGCCCGTCTATACCGAACTCGTCGCGCGCCACGGCTCGCGCGGGTTGTCGGGCTTCAAGTACGACGGCGCGATCTACGCGATGCTGCTCAAGGCCGAGGCCGACGGCGCGCTGACCGCGCTCGGCATGCAGCTCAAGGCCGACACGTACGCGATGATGAAGGCCAACGCGCTGCTCGGCTACGGCGTGCAGGGTATCTCGGCGCCCGGATACGGCAACCTCACGCAAACCGGCATCCGCGAACACCAGCAGCTCGCCGCCCGTCTCGCCCAGCGGCTGCCCGCGCTGTTCGCGGCGGGCACCCGGCAGGTCGTCGTCGTCAACTCGGGCCAGGATCGCGCGGTGGACAGCTCGACGTATTTCTCGGCGGCGCTCGTCGCCGCCCGGCCGGCGCTGGCATCCGCCATCACGCTGCCGGCCGCGCCGTCCGGCTATCCGGCGAGCGCGCCGGTTGCGCAGCCGGCCGGCACCAACCGCTTCCTGCTGTATTTCCATTCGCTGAAACCGGCCACCGATCTCGTCACCGATACGAGCGATCCGTACTACGCGACCTATCAGGCGAGCCAGGCGTACCAGGCCTATGCGAACGACGCGACGGTCGCCGCGAAGCTGAAGGCAATCAAGGCCGCACCGCAGGCGGCCGACGTCGCGCAGACGGTGCTGTCCGCACTCGTGTCGCCGGCCTTCATCGCCAAGCTCGGCAGCGACGGCTACACGTTCGCGAACACGGGAACCTACGCGTTCACGTCGACGGACGGCAAGTTCACCAATACGCTGAAGGGTGACGGAAAGACGAGGATCGCGACGGCCGTCGATGCGGTGAACGTGCTGTACAACCTGCTGCAGGTCGCGCCCGCGATGACCGCGGAAACCGGCGGCGTCACGATGGAGAAGTACATCGGCGCGGAGCAGGCGCAGTATCTCGCGTACCTGCAGGATGCCGAGGACTACTACCAGAAGGGGCCCGGCATCCAGGAAGCGAACCCGGTCACGTACCGGATGGCAAAGGTGCTGCAGGACGATTTCTTCGGCGAAGTCGACGCGATCGCCCGCGGCGACCTGACGCGCGCCGCGAAGCTGCGCTTCACGCACGCGGAGATCGTGATTCCGTTCGCATCGGTCATGAACCTGAAGAACGTGTTCGTGCCGACGCCGCAGGCGCAGACGTACACCTATGCGAACAACCCGTGGCGCGGCGACCAGGTGTCGCCGATGGCGGCGAACCTGCAGTGGGACGTCTACCGCAACGGGTCGCGGCTGATCGTGAAGATGCTGTACAACGAGCGCGAGACGGATTTTCAGGCCGCGTGCGACGGCGCGAAGATCGCGCCGGCCAGCCACTTCTACGACTACGCGGGGTTGAAGCAGTGCTACGGGTATCAGTGACGCGAGGATGAGGCGCGGTGCGGGTCACGCAAGTCGCATCATCGCGTGCCCGCTCGCTACCTGAGGATCGAGCAGCATGACCTCGATCCGCTCCTTGCCCTTCCCGATGTTCTTGCGCTTGAGCGTCAGCATGCCGATCTCGCCGGTCGTCGCCGGGTGTGTGCCGCCGCAGGCCATCGTCGCAAAGCCGTCGACCGCCCAGAACCGGCGCTGTGCATCGACATCGCTGAAGTCGGTCACGATGCGCAGGTCACGCCTCGACAGGTCGGCGGCCGCCGATTCGATCTCCGGGAACAGCGGCGACAGGCTCGTGTCGCTCGCGAAGTCGATGCGCGCCTTGTCCTGCGCGATATGCGCGCCGATGCGCTCGATGCCGGGCCTGAGCCGGTAGACCAGTTGCAGCACCATTTCGGCCGCGAAGTGCAGGCGCATCAGCCGGTACCGGCGCGCCCAGTCGATGCGCCAGGTCGCACGATCGCCGACGCGCAGCGCGTGATCATGCGGGAGCGTATAGACGATGTCGAGGCCCTGCTTGTCGGCGCGGATCACCGGATAGTCGCCCAGCGATCCCGCGTCGCTTTCCTGGCCGCCCGAAAACGCGAAGAAGATGGGCTCGACGATCCGCTGCTCGGCCTGCACGTCGGCCAGCGGATCACGCCCGCGCATCTCGGCGCGCTCGGCTATGCGCTGCATGCGTGCCGCGATGCCGGCGCCGCGCTCGCGCGCTGGCAGCAATACGAACACCTGATCGCGAACGTCGCGCGCATGGAAGTGCGCGTCGAGGCGACGTCGGTCGCGATCGAATGGCACGATGCGCCCGAGCCGCTCGGCCCGCTCGTCGACGAAGTGGCACTGACCGCCATCGTCCAGTTCGCGCGCAATATCACCGGCACGCGCCACGGGCCCGACGAAGTCTGCTTCGTGCATCCGCCGCCCCGCGACGCACAACCGTACCTCGACTACTTCGGCTGCCCGGTGCGGTTCGGCCAGCCGGTGAACCGTCTCGCGTTTCCGTTGCACCTGCTGACGCAGCCGCTGCAACGGCCGGACGACGCGCTGCGGCACATGATGGAGCGCCAGGCGAGCGCGCTGCTCGCCGAGCTGCGGCAGGCCGACGACCTCGAACAGTCGGTGCGCGAAGCCGTCGCGCGCTTGTTGACGCACGGCGAAGCCGGCATCGAGCCGATCGCGGCGGCGCTGCACGTGTCGTCGCGCACGCTGCATCGCCGGCTGGCCGAACTCGGGCTGAATTTCAGGACCCTGCGCGAGGACACGCGGCGGCGGCTCGCGATCGACCACCTGAACGATCCGCGGCTGACGCTCGCGGAAGTCGCCTGGCTGCTCGGCTATTCCGAACACAGCGCATTCACGCGCGCGTTCCGGCGCTGGACCGGCGAATCGCCTCAGCAGTGGCGCGCCCGACAGCCGCTGCGGGCGGCCCGCGTCGCGCGCGGCTGACGAACTCGCGCCCGCCGGCACGGTCGAACGGACATCGCCGGAGAATCCTCATGAAACGCGTTACCGCTGCTGCTGTCCTGACCCTGCTTGCCGCCGTCAGCGTGCCCGCCGACGCCGGCGCGCTCCCCGGCGCCGCCGCGCCGGTTCCCGTTCAGGCGCACGCGAAAAACTGCGTGCCGTCGCGGGAGGCCACGCAGGACGTCCGCTCGCCGCCGATCCGCGTATGCGTCGGCGATTCCGATACGCAACTGAACCTGCCATGGTTCCTGACCGACGTCCTGACCGCGGTCGACACGCACCAGTCGCCCGGCGCGCTGCTTCACAAGATGCGCAACGATTTCTGAGTCGCGGCCGGCGCCGCGCCGGCGCCGCTCATTCCGCGTCAGGCCGCGACAGCACCTCCACGAACGTGCTGACGATGCCCGCCCACATCGCGGGGTCGGCGATACGCGCCAGCCATCCCCGCAATTCCTTTCGTTCTCCTTTCGACAGTACCCCGTGCGCGCCGCAGATGGTGTCGTAGCGCGGCGTACCGCGCGACGCGAGTGCGCGATCGAGCAGATAGTTGCGGACCTGTCCGTCGATCGAAATCTGGATCCACAGCGAGCCGCCATCCGCGGCGGCAGCGCCATCGGTCACCATGACCGTCGTAGGAGCGGTATCTTCTTCCATCATTGCGAAACTCCGGCATGACGCGCGAACAGCCCCCCGCGCGCTCGCGGCGACCCGCCTAAAACGGTATGTCGCGGCAATGTTTCTTTTTTAGACGCAATCACAAAACTGCACCAATTTTTAATCAATAATATTTCGTAATAGCGCGCCACATCATATACTTGCCGCGCACCATCCTCGTGCCAAGAGACGGTGTCTTTCGACCCGGCCGCATGACCATGCGGCCGGGGGTTTTTTCGGTGTGCTACGTCAATATGGATGCGCAAAATGCACTCGTCAGAGACGTGAGCCGTCGGACCGAATGGCCGATCGCGACGGGCCTGCCGCCGCTGCCCAGCGCGATCGTCGCGCCGGTTCGCATCGCGATGCCGATACGCGAACCGGATCGCCCGGACCAGGCATGACGCATGCGCACCGACCGGTTCGACATGCCTCTCCATGCGTACAACATCAAGGGCAACCGCGGGAATGTCGGCGCTCATACCAGGCTCGAAGTCCGTTTTCCAGCGTAGCGGTACATGGCCGCGGGCGGTCTTTTTCGTCGCGGTAATCGTTTGCGTGCTCGTGCCCGCCTGCGCAATCGTACTGGCCGATCGCTACGCACGCGATGCCGTCACCACGCAGGAACGCGTCGTCGCGAACGACATCGTGGCGACGGTGAACCGCATCCTCGACGGCGTCCGCCTGCGACATGCGGACGAGCTGACCGCGCTCGTCGGACGCCCTTGCGCGTCGGTATTCCGGACGCTGGCCGAAGTGGGCACTCGCCTGCGCTACCTGCGCGCCGTCGCGCTGGTGAACGACGGCCGCGTCATGTGCTCGTCGGCGCTCGGTGCGATCGACCTGCCGCTCGACGCATACTCGCGCGAGCCCGAACCGGGCGCGACGATCGTCACGCTGCTGCGCCAGACGCCGTTTCAGCGCGGCATTCCGGTGCTGGCCGTGTATCGCGCCACCGCGCGTGGCGCGGGTGTCCTGTACCTGATCGAAGGCGACTACGTGGTCGATGCACTCGCGCCGAGCGCCCGCAGCGGGACGGAATCCGCCACGCTGTCGATCGCCGGATCGGGCCGTCTCGACCAGCAAGGCAAGTTCGCGCCGGAATCGGACCACGCTCCCGCCGGCGGCACCACGATCGCGTCGCAACGCTGGCCCTTCACGGTGTCGGTCGCCGCATCGGCTCAGTACGCCTCGCACGTCCAGGGCCACTACCGGTTGATCGGCATGACGATCGTGCTGTTGGCCGACGGTCTCGTGATGGCCGCCTACCTGCTGGCGATGGCGCCGCGGCGGCTGTTGCTGAAGGCCGTTCGCCATGCGCTCAGGCGCAACGAGTTTCACGTCGTGTACCAGCCGATCGTCGACGTGCAGACGCGCCGGACGGTCGGTGTCGAGGCGCTGCTGCGCTGGCAGCATCCGAAGTGGGGAGTCATCAGCCCGGCCGTGTTCATCCCGCAGGTGGAAGCGAGCACGGTACTGCCGAAGGTGACCGAATTCGTGCTGCGGACGGCCGTGTCGGAACTGACCGCGCTGACGCCGTCCGCGCCGCTGCGCGTCGCGGTGAACATCGCGCCGAAGGATCTCGAGCGCGCACGCTTCGTATCCGTCGTCGAGGAAGCGATCCGCGCGCTGCCGCCGGGCTTCACGCTGGTGCTCGAGGTCACCGAACGCATCCTGCTCGAGAAGAACGCGCGGACCACCGAGGTCTTCAACGCGCTCCGGTCGAAAGGCGCGAAGTTCGCGATCGACGATTTCGGCACGCATCACAGCAATCTCGATGTGCTGTCGCGTTTTCCGTTCGACTACGTGAAGATCGATCGCCAGTTCGTCGCCCAGCTGAACGACGGCGGCGCAGGGCTGATCGAGGGGATCGCGGCCGTCGCGCACCACTACGACCTGAAGATCATCGCGGAAGGCGTGGAGACGGAAACGCAGCATCGCGCGCTGCATGCGATCGGGATTCAGTATGCGCAGGGCTATCTGTATCGGCGGCCGCAGCGCGCGGAGAACCTGAAACGCGATTTCGCTTGGGTGTCATCGTAGCGGCACCGGGCCCGACACGCACCGCCGGCGGTTACTGTGCGCCGTATTGACCGCCGAGACGTACGCGGCCCAGTTCGACCCAGCCTTCGAAGTCGTCGCCGGTCTTGCCGTTCACGTACATGATGTTGTACCAGCGCCCGTGCGACTTGTAGACGGTCACCGAATCGCCCGGGACGATGAAGGTTCGCTTCGTCATGCACTGCGCGTCGGGTGCCGAGTAGAAATATGCGCGCCCGGCGCCGATGACCGTGCCGGACGCCGGCGGCCGGAAGTTGTCGTCCGGGCCGCTCGTGGCCGCATCGAGCTTCCCGCAATCCACCGCGCTTTTTGCCTGCGCGCCGTTCGCGACGAGGCTCGCGCCGATCGCCAGCAGCGCGATGCACGTGCGCATCCACATGTTCATTCGCATGGTTCGTCCTTCAGGTCGTCGTGTTCGGGGTTCGCCGGCGCGCGACCGGCGCGGCACCGATTGTAGCGCCGCCCGCGGCGTGTTCAGTCGTGCACGACCGCGGCCGCCTCGACGGCCGCCGCTTGCGGGCGATGCCCGAGCCGCGCGGAAATCGCCTGCCCGGCTTCCTTCAGCAGTGCGACATAATGCGCTTTCGTGTCCGCGCCGCAACGCATCGTCGGGAACGACAGCGACAACCCCGCGATCACGCGATCGAAACGGTCGAACACGGGTACCGCGAGACACAGCAGGCCGTCTTCCTGCTCTTCGTTGTCCTCGCCGTAGCCCTGCTGCCGCACGTGCGGCAGGATGCTCATCACCGCATCCGCCGACGCGAGCGTCTTCGCGGTCGACTTCCTGAACTCGATGCCGGCCAGCACCGCGCGCGCTTCGTCGGGCGTCATCCAGGCGAGCAGCACCTTGCCGATCGCCGTGCTGTACAACGGATTGCGCCGGCCGATCCGCGACTGCATGCGCAGCCCGTAATCGGCGTCGATCTTGTGGATGTAGATGATCGCGTCCTCGTCGAATGCACCGAGGTGCACGGCTTCGCGCGTCAGCTGCCCGATGCGGCGCATCTCGAGATCGGCCTCGCGCACGAGGTCCACGCTGTCCAGTGCCTTGCTGCCCAACTCGAACAGCCGGATCGTCAGGCGGTAGCGGTCGGTCTCGCCTGCCTGCGCGACGTAGCCGAGCGTCTTCAGCGTCTGCAGGAAGCGATGCACCGTGGTCTTCGACATGCCGAGATGCTGCGACAACTCGCTGATGCCGATCTCGCGGCGATCGCCGAGCGCGGCGAGGATCGTGAAGACCTTGCCGACGGCCGCGACCGAATCGGCCTTTTCGGCGGCACCGGCCGCCGACGGGTCGGCTTCGGCGCCGAGGTTCGCCTGATCGCCTTTGCGCTGCCTGGGCGTTGCTGTCATGTCCGTGAATCCGTGAGTGCGAATCGGGAGAGCATAACGCGTCCGCCGCGAAGCGCGATCAGCGCGCGAGCCACCCGCCGTCGACGGCGAGCGTGTGGCCGTGCACGTAGTCCGACGCAGGCGACGCAAGAAACACGGCCGCGCCCGCGAGGTCGTCGGGCACGCCCCAGCGGCCGGCCGGGATGCGTCCGAGGATTTCGTCGCTACGCCGGCTGTCCTCGCGCAGTTGCGCGGTGTTGTCGGTCTCCATGTAGCCGGGCGCGATCGCGTTCACGTTGATCCCGCGCGCGGCCCATTCGTTCGCGAGCAGGCGCGTGAGCCCCAGCACGCCGCTTTTCGACGCGGTGTACGACGGTACGCGGATGCCGCCCTGGAACGACAGCATCGACGCGACGTTCACGATCTTGCCGCCGCGCCGCTGCCTCACCATCTGCCGCGCGACGGCCTGCGACAGGAAGAACACGCTCTTCAGGTTCACGTCGATCACGGCGTCCCAGTCGGCTTCGGTGAATTCGAGCGCATCGCAGCGGCGGATCATGCCCGCGTTGTTGACGAGGATGTCGACGCGACCGAACGCATCGACCGCGCCGCCGACGATCCGCTCGACCGGTTCGAGCGTCGACAGGTCGGCGCGCACGTCGGCGAAACGCCGGCCGGCCGCCTCGACGCGCGCCGAGGTCTCGGCCGGGGCCGAACGGTTCGCGCCGACGATGTCGCACCCGGCCGACGCGAGCGCGACGGCCATCGCGGCGCCGAGCCCCGTATTGCAGCCGGTGACGATCGCAACCTTGCCGGTCAGGTCGAACAGGCCGGCGAGCGCGGGGCGCGCGTCGACGGCGGGAAGATCGGGCGTATCGCGTTTCATGGTGTCAGCGCAGGTCCGCAACGGCGATGTGATCCATGTCCTTGAACACCTGGTTCTCGCCGACCATGCCCCAGATGAACGTGTACGCCTTCGTGCCGACGCCCGAATGGATCGACCAGCTCGGCGAGATCACCGCCTGCTCGTTGTGCACGACGACGTGACGCGTTTCCCGCGGCTCGCCGAGCAGGTGGAACACGGCCGCATCGTCGGCGAGGTTGAAGTAGAAATACACCTCCATCCGGCGCTCGTGCGTATGGCACGGCATCGTGTTCCACAGGCTGCCGGGCTCGAGTTTCGTCATCCCCATCGACAGCTGGCAGGTGGGCAGCACGTCGGGCACGATGAACTTGTAGATCGTGCGGCGGTTGCTCGTGGCCGCATCGCCGAGCGTTTCGGGCGACGCCTGCGCGAGCGTGATCGTGCGTGTCGGCCAGGCCGTGTGCGCGGGCGCGCAGTTCAGGTAGAACTTCGCGGGACGCGTGCGATCGTCGCTGCCGAACACGACGCCCTGCCCGCCTTGCCCGATGTAGATCGCCTCCTCGGTGCCGACCGCATGGCGCTGCCCGTCGACCTCGACCCAGCCGGGGCCGCCGATGTTGATCGCCCCCAGTTCGCGACGCGCCAGCAGATGGCTCACGCCCATCGCTGCGCCGAGCGATGCGGGCACCTCGACCGGCCGCGTGGCCGGCCACGCGCCGCCGACGATGATCCGGTCGATGTGGCTGTAGGTGAGCGACAACGCGTCCGGAGCGAACACGTTCTCCACCAGGAAATGCCGGCGCAGACCGGCCGTATCGAGCGTCTTCGCGTGTTCGCCGTGTATGCCCTGTCGCACTTCCATGCCGGCTCTCCGTTGGGGAAGAAGACGCCGCCGACGCGCGTGCCGGCGGTGGTCATACGATGAATTGAAGCACAGATTCCGCAAATTCGGAACGTCGATCCGAAAATAGCCCGCCGTACAGCGATAGCGCAATTCCCTTTTTTATCAGCTATTTATAGTGATACGGGTATACGATTACCATTCCAAACAATAAAAACGGACCGACGTTCCGAATCATGTCCTATAGTCAGTCAGCAGACATCATTCGACAACGGGACGCATCGACGTCCACGGAGGAGACGTGAAGCTGAAACAGGCCATCGACCGCATACCGGGCGGGCTCATGCTGGTCCCGATGCTGCTCGGCGCGTGCGTGCACACGTTCGCGCCGAACGCCGGGAAGTACTTCGGCTCGTTCACCAACGGCCTGATCGCGGGCACGGTGCCGATCCTCGCCGTCTGGTTCTTCTGCATGGGCGCGACGATCAACCTGCGCGCGACGGGCGTCGTGCTGCGCAAATCGGGCACGCTGCTCGCGACCAAGATCGTGGTCGCGTGGCTGGCGACCCTGATCGCCGCACGGTTCATCCCCGACGACGGCATCCGCACGGGCCTCTTCGCGGGCCTGTCGCTGCTCGCGATCACGACGTCGATGGACATGACCAACGGCGGCCTCTATGCGGCCGTGATGCAGCAGTACGGCAGCAAGGAAGAAGCCGGTGCGTTCGTGCTGATGTCGATCGAATCGGGGCCGCTCGTCAGCATGCTGATCCTCGGCGCGGCGGGCGTCGCGGTGTTCGAGACGCGGCTCTTCGTCGGCGCGGTGCTGCCGTTCCTGATCGGCTTCACGCTCGGCAACCTCGATGAAGACCTGCGCGAGCTGTTCGGGCGCTGCGTGCATCCGCTGATCCCGTTCTTCGGCTTTGCGCTCGGCAACGGCATCGATCTCAACGTGATCGCGAAGAGCGGGCTGCCGGGCATCGCGCTCGGGCTCGCGGTGATCGTCGTGACGGGCGTGCCGCTGATTCTCGCGGACAAGTTCGTGGGCGGCGGCAACGGGACAGCCGGGCTCGCCGCGTCGTCGACGGCGGGCGCCGCCGTGGCGAACCCGGCGATCATCGGCGAGATGATTCCGAAGTTCAAGCCGATGGTGCCGGCCGCGACGGCGATCGTCGCGACGGCTTGCCTCGTGACGGCGATTCTCGTGCCGATCCTGACGGCGATGTGGGCGAAGCGGGCGGCCAGGATGTCAGGCATGCCGATCATCGTTGCGGCGCGGGCCGGGCATGGCGCGCCGATCGAACATGAAGGGCATGTTTGAGAGGGAAGGTTCGAGCCCGCCTTTCAGGTTCCGGCTGCGGGTCGATCCATGTTCGATGACATGAAAACCCCGGGAAATCGACGCGTTTCCCGGGGTTTTGTTCGTTGGTGTCGGCGCGCGCTCCGGACCCGGACGCGCGTCAGCCGCGCGGCGCTACGCCACGTTTCAGTCGAACGTATGCACGATGGCGGACGCCTTGGTGGCGATCAGCCAACTGCCATCCACCTTGTGCATGACGAAGTGATCGTTGAACAGCCGGCTTCCGATCCGCACCCGCACCGTGGCCGTCGAAAGGCCGTCCGAGACGTGCGCCATGGAGAGGATCGCGTCGTCTCGGGGTGCGCCGCTTGACCGGGGGCTCGGCCTCCCGTTGACGAGCGCCTCGTACTCCGACGACGACAGCGTGCGCAGCCGGCCTTCGTCCAGCCACTGAATCAGGCAACTCGGGTGAAAGACCTTGTTGAAGTCACGGCTCTTCGGCTCGTAAGCCAGATTGAAGTAATCCTCGATCAACGCGACGACGGCTTGGGTCTGGGTCATGACTGGCTTTCCTCGAGAGTGAACGGCTCGTATAGTGAGCGATCGTCCTCGCCTCGGCTACGGCGGCCCGGTTATCGCTGCCATTACAGGAACTCATGGATCATGGAAGACCTCGACGGAGGACTTGTCGGCGGCTTGCTCGTGCTTGCGGCCATCGCCGAATCCGGGAGCTTTGGCCGTGCGGCATCCCGTCTGGGCAGGACTCAGCCGGCGGTCAGTCGCGCCATTCAGCGACTGGAAGACCGCCTGCACGCGAAGCTCGTGCATCGCACCAGCCGGCACGTCGAAGTGACGGACGCTGGCCACGCGCTGTTGTCGAAAGTGCGGCCGTTGCTCCAGGGAATCGAAGAGGCGACCGCCGAAGCCGCCGGCCAGACCTCGGTCGTCAACGGAACGCTCCGTGTGGCGTGCGACGTGGCGTTCGCTCGACTTGTGCTGGCGCCGGAGCTGGCCGAGTTCATGAAGGATTACCCGGCGCTTCATGTGAAGCTGGAAACCCGGAACGACCTGTCGGATCTGGTAAGCGACGGTTTCGATCTCGCGATACGATTCGGGCCGCCGTCCGTTTCCACGTTGGTCTGTCGCAGGCTGTACAGCCCGCGGGTCCTGACGGTGGCCGCGCCGTCCTACCTGGCGCAACGCGGCCGGCCGAGGTCGCCGCAGGATCTGGTCGATGACGGCCATGAATGCATCCTGGCCATCGATCCGGCTACCGGTCGGCCCTTCGACTGGGAATTCTGGCGCGACAACGAGAAAGTGAAAGTGGCTGTCAACGGGAATCTGACCGTCACGGATGCGGGAACCAAAATCGGCGCGTGCGTTGCAGGCTTCGGGATCGCCCAGCTGATCGACCTCGGAATCGACGCGCACCTGCGTGCCGGCACGCTGGAGCCGATCCTGACGGACTGGAGCGACGAGACGTTCCCGCTTTATGTCTATTACCCCAGCCGGAGTCACGTTCCGGCCAAGGTACGAGCGTTCATCGACTTTGTCGTCGGCATGATGCCCGGGCTGCAGTCGAAGGGCCATGGCGCTGGCGAGCGGCCGTCATCGGCCGTGCTCGAAACGCTGCATCGCGCATAGTTTTCCGGCGTTCATGCCGAGGGTGCCGGCCGCGACAGTATGGTATGCCTTGGGGTGGCGATGTGGGCAGCCAGTGTCAGGGGTACCGTCCGCACCCGCGTTCGGCTTCTACAGCGAAGGCATTCCCCGAGGCGCTTCGACAGTGTCGCGGCTCACGGTAGTGTAGAACACGTGGAACCACACCCAATGGGTGGCAATCCCGTCGCGGGATCGAGATGCTTGGTTTTCGCTATCTTGCCGATGCGTTCGTCCGAGGGCTTCTGCGGCGGCGTCCGCCGCGCATTGAAACATTTGACGAGCAATATCCCGCGCGGCGTCAGCGGGTCGAGCAAGTTTGCCATGTAATACTGCGTGTCGGCATTCCCCAGATCCGCAGCGTTTTGAATATACCGACGCGCCGCATCTTCATCATGCTGAAGGCGAGATTCGGCCGTACGTCACTTACATCAGGCAACGGACTGAGAGCGTTTTCGCTCTTCGATCAAGTCGCCAGCAGGCACGAAGCAGAACTATAGAAGCTCTACGCATGACTAATGGAGCCCACTTCGTGGCCGAATTCGAGCGAGAGATTGGCCACGCGGAGTTGCTGAATAAGTCGATCAAGTCTGATCAAGATACGCAATGAGTTCCCATGCCACTTGTTCGACGTGCTGGCGTGTACCCATCATACTGTCGAGCACTGCCAGCTTTCTCGGCTCATGCACAACGACAGACGGCAACGCATCGCCCTTGAGAAACCGGCGCTGCGTATCACCAATCTGGCCGGTCGCGAGTTTCGCGCACCAAACGCCGTCCTCCGGGCAGGATTGACCGGTGTGAGCGATCGTGCCCAACGGCAGGCGGGACGCGACGCTTTCCGGTTGCTCGGTCTGTGACGTCTTGTCTACCGCTCCCTGAACTGGCAACCCCGTCGCAGGATCGAGATGCTTGGCTTTCGCCATCTCGTTGATGAAATCATCCGAAGGCTTCGGCGGCGGCGCGGCTGCATCTTGCTCCTTTTGCCACTGGAATGTCCCATCCCACGCCGGGAGCTTCGCTGGAGGCAACGGAACAATCTTGTCGAGGTCGGGAACCTTGGGATTGCGGCTCTCGTTACTATCAAGAAATTTTCCGATCAAACGATAACGACGCGAGCGCTCTGGATCATGCGCGAGCGCCAGGTACGAAAGACGATTTGATGTCTCTGGACCATTGAATCCATCTTCGAGAGCCAACGCAGCCTGGGCATTCCCTGCCTTTACACCTTGTTGAAAAAATGAAACAGCATCCGAATATTTTGAATCGTTTTTTAAATTGATCCCCAAATAATTGGCGGCGTCTCCGTATCCTTGATCGGCAGCACATTGTCTCATTTGAAGCGCAACCTCGGGAGCTCGATCATGTGGCGCCAGTTGCTCTGCAACATATGTTTGCGCCTCAGGACTTCCCATGTCGGCAGCCTTCCTGAAATACTGTAAAGCCATCTCGGTGTCTTGTTTCAAGCCGTATCCAATTTCGAGATAGTGCCCGATATCATAATAACCACCAGGAACTCCATCTTCGATTAGCTTTTTTGCTAGCTCAATGGTTTCCTTTGCTCCATCGGGGGAGTTGGCTAGCCCTTGAGAAATCAGCTTCTGTGCATTGGTGTTGGCTTTGTAGTGACCATACGCCGAAGCGACTCGATAGTATCGGACGATTTCATTGAAATCCTTAGGACCATCAAGCTTCTGCAAATACCGACCATACTGAAACAATTGATCTGCCCGCGGATCCAGCGGCGGAAGGTGCTCACTCTCGTGCACGCAAGTGAATGCGAGATTGGCCCGCACAGCCGACATATCGGGTAAATTTGATTCCACAGAGTCTTCCTTATGGGTGCATGCACAGCCCAGCAACACGATTGCATAAATTACAAGCGACTTTCTCATTTTTCAGTCTTTGTAGGTGCGTTCGTTTGACGTGCGCATGAAACGAACGATCGAAGCGATGGGTGATTGCTTGCCTCCACCTTGAAGGTCGGCATTGTTGTTGAGGATAATCTCCCACTTATTGAAAGCTTGCCCAGAATCGTCCTGCGCCCCCACCTTATTTGTATGCAGACTCCACAGCTGCTGCCGTAACCTCTTGGTCACGTCACCATTCTCATGACAGATGTTGAGTTCGCTATCTGCCTCCATGCTACGTGTGTTGATGTTCGCCGACCCGAGCGTCATGAACACGTCATCGATCGTCATCAATTTTGCATGAACGTAGACGGGCACCCAGTTGCCTGGCGGAGAATCCGGAGCCACGAGCGTACAGACATGAACCTTGAGGCCATCGTATTCCTTGTTCAAGACCGGCTGGGGCACGCTCTTCATGTTCGATGCTATCGATTCTCGCTGCTGTTTCAACTGCTCGATTCTCGCCTTCGCATCGGCAACCCGCTTTGCCGAGTCAGGCGAGTCGACAATGCCTTGCACTTCAAGAGCCCCAAGTAACGCTTGGTTTGCCTGCGACTGCTGATCCGCAACCGCTGCCATCTGATCCTTCAGAGCAGTCTGGCGAGCATCCTCTTGCTCCAACGTCGCGACACCCGGAATGCTCTGCGCCTTTCCCAACGCGTTCAGCATCCGGTAAGTATTGACGGTCCCGGTTCCGACTGCCTCGTCACCGGAATTCGTGATGGCAAACAGATACAGCGGGCCATGCTCGGTGACGTTGCGCCCCCAACTGACGTGCTTGGCAGCGACCGCTTTGATTGCATTCGCAAGCGGCGGCCATCGAAAATATTGATTCTGGATAAAGATGTGTTGCGTTGCGTTGTTCACCGCTTGCAAATAAAGCTTCTCGATATCGCGCCGCCCCTTCTGGGACTGTGTACGCACGATCTGAGCCATCATCGGCGTATCACCGCCCGGAACGTATCGGACCTTGAGGCGGTCCTTAAGACCCTCCCGTGCCTTGCCCAGGCCTTGGCCGGTAGCGTCATCCCATGCCTGACAGAAGTTCGCATTCAGATGCTGCAACACCGGACCGGTCACATAGCTGGAGATGTCCTGCCACGGGCTCGGACCATTACGCCCGGTCGAAGGTGTCTCTGGCTTGTAACTGTGAGCGTCCGTATCCCAGTACTGATCGAGCATGTTGTGCCCCATCACAAAACCGACGGCATTCTCCGGGTTCTCATAATCGACAAGCACCATCTTTTGGTGGTGTGTCGGAATTCCGGCACCCATGCCAACACTGTTCATCGCCTTGGTTTGGAGGTCGCGATCCTTGTCTTTACCATGCCAGAAAGTACGCCATGCAATCTCCGCCCGATTGGAGGGACTGAAGCCACGAGTGGCGAAGTCGATATTCTTCAGCGCATGCTCTTTGTAGTACCGTGCACGCGCTTTTTCGTAGGCCAGCTTCGCCAGCGGCGACAGAGGCGACAGGGGTGATAACAGCGAAGTGCTTGTTACGTTATTCAAGTCAGCGCGCCAATACCATTCCGCGTCGAATTTTCTTTCTTCGTCAGTTTGATAGTCACGGGACAACATCGAGCTCCGACGATAGATATCGTCGGATATATGTTGCTTTAACCCGGTCACTGCGTCGTAGCCGGGCATGTTGTTCTCGCCCAATTCGGTGAGATACAACGGGTCCCGCCAACACAGCAATCGGATTTTGACGCCCTTCTGCCCCTTCTGCTCAAGCAATTCTCCGATCCGAAGCGAGTTACCTTTGCGCCTGAAATACATGGACGGCTGAAACCCCCAGCAAATGATGTCGATGGTATGCTGAGCTCCCATGAGTACATCGTAGAGCGTCCCGAACGCTTCTTCGCCGTTTACCAAGGGCCTGAATGTTGCCTGCTTCGCGGCGTATTCAGTAAATTGCAGAAACCATGGCAGCGTCGCCGTCGCGTTCGACGTATGATTCAGCGCCAGCGGCGTGGTGAAGGTATTGTTCGGCGTTGCCATGAGCTATGCGTCCGAAGAAGGATTCAGCAGATCGTTGTACTGTTGTCGGTGGACAGCCCGATCGGGAGCAACTTCGTCCTCGGGCGAACTCTCGAGGAACTGAAACCCCTGATTGGCGAGTTTCCCGTTCGCCGCATCGCGATACTCGCCCGGCACCGGAATCTCATGCCTCACCCCGTTCGCCATCTCCAGCGTGTACTTCTGCGTGGTGACCTGGTGATCGATCGGCAACTGCCCCGTCTTGTCGAATACGCCCTGTTTGACCAGCGCCCCGTCCGCATAGAGCTTGTAAGGCATGCCGACCGGAACGACACCGGTGGCAGACGGCGAAGCCATCGTATTCAGCATCAACCGACGCGTCGGCAAGTCCTTGAACGCCGGATTGGTCACGTCCATGCTCGTCGGACCACTGAACGCATGCTGCGCACCCTTCACGTCGATCTTGCCCGGCGCATGAATCTCGATATCGCCGCCTTTGAGACGGATGTACGCACCGCCGGACGTCAGCAGGATTTCCTGCTGTGCCGATGCGTGGACCTTCTCGGTAACAGATGCCAGCAATAGTGACTTCTGCGCTGTCACCTCGACGTTGTCCGCGTGAGTCTGGACCTCGATTTTCCCTTTTGCCGCAAACAGCTTCATCCCGGCATTCTGCACGAACAGGCTCAGTTTCTCCGTAATGCTGGCAACGAGTGACTTGCCGGTGGCAACGTGCGTGCTTTGCCCGCTAACGATATTGACATGCTCATCGGCTGCTACGTGTGTCGACTTCTGCGTCGACAGGCCGATGCCGGCAGGTGCCGCAACCAGGATCACGGGCAGCTTGAACGCGCCGGCATCGCCCGTCCCTCCACCCGCTGTCACCCCCCCCTCCGCCCGTCGCCCCTGATTCGTGGTGCTGCGTCGCATCGGCGAATGCCTTGAAGGTGTCGTGGCCGTCCTTCAGGCTTTCCGCCGTCGACGTCTCGCTCGCTTGCGACAGGCCGTCGAGCATATTCACCGAACCGTTCAATTGACGCGTCGCCAAGGTGGTATCAAGCGGCTGGCCGGCGACCGGGTGTGTCGTCACGAACAGCCCTCGCCCTGCCCGTAGCGCGCCATAGGCCTCCGAACTCAGATCGAAGCCCTTGCCCAGATAGCTGCCGCGCGTGTTGTCGGTCTGGTCGATCAGGTAGCCCAGGTGCAACGCCGCGTTCGAACTGCTGCTGTACAGGTGCACGCGGTTCTGGCCCGTCGAATCGTCCATCACCATCTGGTTGTAACCGCTCCCCGAGAACTCCTGGGACCGGTAACCCGACAACAGGGCATTCGAATGCCATCGTGGCTTTACGCCCCCGTTGTATACCCGATGTAGTGCAATCGGACGATCGATGTCGTTCCCGATATGGCCAATCAGCAGTTCTTCGCCCGCGCGCGGCATATGAACGCCGCCATAACCGTCGCCGGTATCGGATTGCGCGACGCGCACCCAGCACGACGCCCGCTCGTCGCCTTCGTTGTGCCGATCCCAGATGAACAGCACCTTGATCCGGTTCAGGTCGTCGGTATACGCCTGCGCCCCCTTCGGACCGGCAACGATGGCCGATTCGAGCTTTGCTTCGGGCTTTTTGTGTTCGAGGGGGCTGTGATACGGGACCGACGTGCGTTGCGCTTCGATCGCAACGCGATAGAAGCCCGCCGAGCCGTCGACATGCGACACGGTGAACAGCTTCTCGGTGTCGTCCGCATCGGCCTGCTTCACTGCCTGATAGAGACTATGCGGGTAATTCGCTTCGTGCCCGGAAAGCGGGATGTTGTTGACGATGATCCACTCGACGTCGATCACCGCGAACTCTCGATGGTCGGCCGCGTCCTGATCATGCTCGGGATGTCCGGTCAGCGTGAACCGCCGTCCCGCATCGATGCGGCGCACCCCGCCGACGCCGTCATAGCGTTTGGCCTGCGACTCCCATTCCTCCATGCGGATCTTGCTGAGATGGTCGCCACGCTCCTGTTCGGGGTACGTATAGCCGCCCGTGTATTCATACACCTCGGCCTGCGACGGGAGATCGCCCTGATTGGCCATCGTGGGAATCGAAGTCGCCTTCGGATTGGCCGGCGTGGCCGGACTCTTGTAGTCGAACGTTCGCGTCGACAACAGGACGGACTGCAGTGTCCGGGTTCCGGCCCACTGCGTAAGGGCGTTCACTTCACCATGAACGCTCGCGCGGGAAAAATCGACTGTCGGAGGCGCAAGCGGCTCGAGCGCCTGAAGACGATCGGTAATCACCAGTGTATGCGACTTTCCATCCTGAGCCTGCTTCCAGATACCGTACAAGCCCTCGGATTCGAGGAGCCGGTGCACGAAATTCCAGTCGGTTTCATCCTGGCGGCAGTAGGAGCGTGAGGGTAGCGGTTGCGATAATTCAAAGCGATACATTCCGCGCGCCTGCGGATGATCATTGAATACCTCGGTAATGATCGCGTCGACGCTTTTGTCTTGCCAGTGACGCTGGTCGCGGCGAAATTTCAGGAAATGCAGCCACGATGAAAAACTGAGCTGGTAGCAAGCGAGGCCGCCGTCCACACCGAGTTTTCTCGCGGTATGCACATAGCCGTGGTGAGGAAGATAGGTTTTGTCGGTCTGCTGGACCCACAGCGTGATCGGCTGCGAAATCAGTGTCTTGAGCTGAACATCGTTCGATGTCGACACGCAGTCGATCATGAACAGGTAATCTCGACCGATGCGGGACTGTCCGAACACCCGGTGCGGGATCAAAACGTTGCTGCCAAGCGGTGTATCGAGCTTGAGAAGCCGTTCCTGCTGGGCCAGCCCTCCCGTGATTGCCCCGATCATGCTGTGCGCATCCATAGCGCCTCTCTCAGAATTATGTTGTTCTTGATCTGTGATTCTACGAATGACGATTCTGTGACGTCAATCGGGTGGAATTCAAACAATTGAAAACCGTAATCATTAAGTCATGCATGTGAATGCATTTGGTAATATAAATCCAACGGCGAAACGCATTGACCGCAAGACCAGATTACGCCGCGATCGAATTCGCCACAGACGAATACATCACGCAGAAGCAACGCACAGTCATCATGTGTCGCTGACTGTTGCGGCCCGCCGATGCCACGCGTACTGCATCGCACGTCGCCGAAAAACTGCAAGTCGCCAGATATTCCAGCCCGAAGGGCTCCGGCCCTTGCACGACAACACCTGCCTGCCGTCGCTCATCAGGCCACATAACGCCCGAGCGGCGATCCCTGCCCCGTACGCCCTAATGGCGCAGATCGACGTATCGGGGTCGGGATATGCATCGTCCATCTATTCGTTACTGGTGCCCACAGCGAATCAAACCCACCTCACCCCTGAACGCTGAGCGCCTTCTCGAGCGCGGCGATCAGCTTGAACGCATCGTCCCGCCCGATCAGAAAACCGCGGCTGGTGTACTCGCATCCGAACGCATAGAAGCTCGGCAGCAGTGTCACCATGTCCTTCTGCCGATCGAGATCGACTTCACATTTCGTCAACGGGAAGAACGGGGGTGCCTCGGCCGGCATGTTGTACACGATGTTCTCCTAGTACATTTTGCGCGGCGGCAGCATGCGCTTCGCACGCAGGCGCTGCCTGGCCACGGCGCTGGCCTTTTTCCGCTTGCGTTCGGTCGTCGGCTTTTCATAGCCGGTGCGACTGCGCAGCTCCCGGATCAGCCCGGTTTTCTCGATGCCGCGGCGGAATCGCCGCAGCGCGACATCGATCGGTTCGTTGACCTTCAGCGTAATGGTTGTCATCAGGGTCCTGTTTCAGGGAAAGGAAAAGGGAAAGGGGGAACGCAAAACTAGCCAAGCCGTGTCATGACGGCACTCGCGATCCCGTCCGACTCGAATTCCGAATATCCGGCTCCGATCGACAGTGCGCGTACCGCCGCGAACATCTGCAGTTCCTGCTGATGGCACAGCGCCGAATCGGCGACTCCGGCAGGCACGGCCGTGCCCGTCCACGTCACCTCGCGTCGTCCGATCAATCCAAGCAGTTCATCGACAATCATTTCGCTCTCCGAATTCATCACGCATTGCATTGCCCGACCGCGTCGCATCAAAGCGAGGCGGCGAAGAAATCCTGTTTGTCGCGATTGCTGTCGATGATGCTCTCGGCGAAGCGCAGCGAAGCGCGACGCGCGTCGCCGGCGTTGTCGAACGGGCGACGCTCACGCACCATGAAAGTCTGGCTGCGGGTCAGCGTATCGTCGGTGCCGCGAAGGCAAATCTTGACCGCCGCGTCGAAACCGGCATCGTAGTTGTGCGGGCTGCCATTGGGCGCCGGCACGTGAGGGTAAATCAGTGGATAAATCTCGAATCCACGGTAGATATGCATGCTCATGACGAACTCCTGGCGTTCGGCCACGGCGCATCGCATGGGCGAACACATCCGGCCTGCATCCCCGTTGCGGGGCGGGCAGGTAGGGTGAATGGGACAACGTTGCAGCGCGGAGGCGGGGCGATGCAGCAAGCGGGTATTGGGAGGGGCGAGCGGCCGGTGGGCGGATGCCGGCTCGAATGAACCCATCATACGCGCATCGTTTGTCGGACGCCCAACTAATTCCGGGTTGCGCGCGACCAGGCGCGCGGGTGCAGCCGGACGGCACACGGTGTCCGGCCACGAAGCCGACACTCGCCGCGCCATCCGATCCGGATCGCGATTACGGCGCCGGCAAGCGCTTCTTCGGGCGCGATTTCGTGAGTGCGGCGGGTTTGGGCGGCACCCAGTTCAATGCGGTGCCGAGCCTGGGCAGCATGATGGCCGGCTTGGCGCGCGGCGGCGGCTTGTTGCTGCGGGACTGACTTCGGGTCATGCGGGTTCTCCTGCCGCACCGCTTGCGCGATCCGATGAGCGTGACGCGTCAAATCGCGCGCGCGGCCGAACACGCGCACGGCGATGCATGCCCGGGATCGGCATGCGCGCGAGTTCGACGGCGGTGCGTCACCCGTGAAGCGGCGACGACGCGCCGCCTCATGAACGATGCTGACGCACCCGGGCAATGAATTACAGCGGGGTGATGTTCGCTGCCTGCAGGCCCTTGGGGCCCGTCTTCGTCTCGTAGCTGACCTTCTGGCCCTCGGCGAGCGTCTTGAAGCCCTCACCGCGAATCTCGGAGAAGTGGGCGAACAGATCGTCGCCGCCGCTGTCGGGCGTGATGAAGCCGAAACCCTTGCTGTCGTTGAACCACTTGACGGTACCGTTATCCATGTTAGATCTCCTGAAAGTATGGACGAGCGCACGCATCCGAAAAGACGCGGACACAAAAAAATAATCAAGGAGGGAGAGGACAACGAATACCGCAGGCTGCGGTCGATGATGAGCAGCAATCGCGCTTCTTGAATACTTACGCGGCCGACAGTACGCCTCGTCAACAGGTGTGTCAAGCGCTTTCGGTCGAGGGGCAGAACGCGCGGCCGTCGTTCGCACCGTCCCGACGACACGCTCAGAGGGACGCCAGCAAGCGCAACTGATGTTCGGTTTCGGTACCGTTGATCAACGCGAAGAACGCGGTCTCGCGACGCTCGATCGCCGACAGACCCTCGGTGTCGGAGAAGATGTTCCATGCGACGCCGTCGACATGCGCGAACCGGCCGCGCGACCGTGCAAACGCCCGCAACAGCGGGCTCGCCTCGCGGCGAAGCACCCGGCGATCTTCATTCAATACGTACGGCGCCCAGCCGGCACGCAGGACGAGATAACAGGGAATGGCACTGCGATCGATTTTCATGGGCACGCCGTTTCTTCCGGAGGTACGTTGCCGATCTCGCTCGTGTCGACGCGAACCACTGAACAGCGCTTGCTCCACTATACGCGCTACCGCTGCCGTGCATGCCGTCGCCGCGGCGCGAAGGCCCGTCGCGGCTGCGGAAATCCGCTCGAAATTTCGCTATACAAACGGATTGAACGGCGTACGATCGAGGCGACGGATGACCGGCGGCCGATTCCGGCGCGTTGCGCCGCGTCCCTCCTTGAATTCGATCGGGCCCCTCACCGCGACCGATCGCCCCGGCGCCGTCGAGCGGCCGTGATGCCCCCTTCCTGTCCCGTCGCTTGAGCGTGGCTCCGAAGCAGTTCCGGAGCAGCGGGCTTTCTCCTCTCCCTGCGGGCGGCATCCGGTTTGCCGGTCCATTCTTCCCCCTCCCGCGCCAGCCCACTCGCGGTAACCCGACAGGGAGGCGCCCATGCGCTTCGACACGACACGTTTCCGGATCGACCCGACACCGCGCAGGGCGGACGGCGAATACATCGCGCATGCGCGGATCACCACGATTCTCCTGGACGGAGATGAACGGGAAGTGCACGCCAGCGGCGATCTCGCCGGCTTCGATGCGCGCGATGATGCAGTCGCCTACGCGACCCAATGGGCCAAAGGATGGCTGAGCGCGCAGTTCGGTTGAGCACGGACGATCCGCAACCGGGCAGGCAACCCGCCGCCGCGGAACGCGAACCGTTCGAGCGCTGCCGGCTTCGCGCGCGGCCGGCGCGAGCGTGAACCCGGGCCAGGCGCTAAAATCCGCCGCCTGGGCATTCACGACGAGCAAGCGTTTTGACGGCGTTCGAGCAGGGTTTCATCCTCACCCGCCACTGGCGGGACACCGCATCCGGCATCGAGATCGAGTTCTGGCTGGCAACCGAACACGGTCCGCGCCGCGTGCGCTTGCGCCCGCAGGAAGCCGTCGCGTTCATTCCGGCCGAACAGCAGGCACTCGCCGAACGCGCGCTGGCCGGCGAGCGCGAAGCCGAATTGCGTCCGCTCGCGCTGCGCGACTTCCGGCAGCGCCCGGTCGTCGGCCTCTATTGCAAGCGCTACCGTCATCTGTCCGCGCTCCAGAAGCGCCTGGCCGCCGCCGGCGTCGACGTCTACGAGGCCGACGTGCAGCCGCCCGACCGCTACGCGATGGAGCGCTTCATCACGGCGTCCGTGCAGTTTCGCGGCCAGCCCGGCCGCGACGGCACGCTGACCGTCGCCGAGCTGAAGCCCGCCGACGGCTACCGCCCGACGCTGCGCTGCGTGTCGCTCGACATCGAAACCAGCGTCCACGGCGAACTGTATTCGATCGCGCTCGAAGGCTGCGGGCAACGCCAGGTCTACATGCTCGGCCCGCCCAACGGCGATGCAAGCGGCGATGCCGGCCCCCTCGATTTCGACCTCGACTACTGCGATACCCGGCCCGCGCTGCTCGCGCGGCTCAACGAATGGTTCGACGCGCACGATCCCGATGCGGTGATCGGCTGGAACCTCGTGCAGTTCGACTTGCGCATCCTGCATGCGCATGCGGAGCAATACGGCATCCCGCTGAAGCTCGGGCGCGGCGGCAGCGTGCTCGACTGGCGGGCGCACGGCCAGCAGCCCGACCACTTCTTCGCGGGCGCGGCCGGCCGGCTGATCCTCGACGGCATCGACATGCTGAAATCCGCGACGTGGACCTTTCCGTCGTTCAGCCTCGAGTACGTGTCGCAAGCGCTGCTCGGCGAAGGCAAGTCGATCGACAACCCGTACCAGCGGATGGACGAAATCCAGCGCCGCTTCGATCACGACAAGCCGGCGCTCGCACGCTACAACCTGAAGGACTGCGAGCTCGTCACGCGTATTTTCGACAAGGCCGACCTGCTGTCCTTCGCGCTCGAACGCGCGAGCGTCACGGGCCTCGCGGCCGATCGCACCGGCGGCTCGGTCGCGGCGTTCACGCACCTGTACCTGCCGCGCATGCACCGGCTCGGCTACGTCGCGCCGAACCTCGGCGACGTGACGGGACAGAACAGCCCCGGCGGCTTCGTGATGGATTCGCGCCCCGGGCTGTACGACTCGGTGCTCGTGTTCGACTACAAGAGCCTTTATCCGTCGATCATCCGCACGTTCCTGATCGATCCGGTCGGCCTGATCGAAGGACTCGCGAACCCCGGCGACGACGCCTCGGTGCCCGGCTTTCTCGGCGCGCGTTTCTCGCGCACCGCGCATTGCCTGCCCGATGTCGTGCGCCGCGTATGGGAAGGCCGCGACGATGCGAAGCGGCAGCGCAACGCGCCGCTGTCGCAGGCACTGAAGATCATCATGAATTCGTTCTACGGCGTGCTCGGCTCGACGGGTTGCCGCTTCTTCGACCCGCGCCTCGCGTCGTCGATCACGATGCGCGGCCACGAGATCATGCACCGCACGCGCGAGCTGATCGAGGCGCAGGGTTACGAAGTGATCTACGGCGATACCGATTCGACGTTCGTGTGGCTCGGCCGCGCGCACGACGACGACGAGGCCGGCGCGAAGGGCCGCGCGCTCGTCGGGCACGTGAACCGCTGGTGGCAGGCGCACCTGCGCGACCGCTTCGGGCTCGACAGCGCGCTGGAACTGCAGTACGAGCGGCACTACCGCCGCTTCCTGATGCCGACCGTGCGCGGCGCGGAAGAAGGCAGCAAGAAGCGCTACGCGGGCCTCGCGGCCGCGGCCGGCGGCGGCGAGGACCTCGTCTTCAAAGGGCTTGAGACGGTACGCACCGACTGGACGCCGCTCGCGCAGCAGTTCCAGCGCGAGCTGTACCGGCGCGTGTTCCGGCGCGAGCCGTACCAGGATTTCATCCGCGACTACGTGCGGCGCACACTGGCCGGCGAATTCGACGACCAGCTCGTCTACCGCAAGCGCGTGCGCCGGCCGCTGCGCGAATACGAACGCAATGTGCCGCCGCACGTGCGCGCCGCGCGGATCGCCGACGAGTTCAACCACGCGCAGGGCCGGCCGCTGCAGTATCAGCGCGGCGGCTGGATCAGCTACGTGATGACGACGGCCGGCCCCGAGCCGCTCGAAACGATGCGCTCGCCGATCGACTATGCGTTCTACCTGAGCCGCCAGCTCCAGCCCGTCGCCGACGCGATCCTGCCGTTCCTGCGGGACGATTTCGAGCGCGTGATCTCGGGGCAGGGGCAATTGTTCGGCGACTGACGCGCCGGCGCCGCGCGGCTCATTCTTACTCGTTCTGAAACACTGCTGGAACGGATTCTCCATTTATCCGGGCGGTGCGGGTTCCTAAACTTGCATCGTCGGTTCAGCCAAGCGAATGCGTGCAGGACCGTAACGAAACCGTCTGAGGAAACCGTGAAATCCGTCATCGTCACCATCGCCGCCGTCGCCGCTACCGCCACCGCTCTACTCGCCGCGCCGGCCGTGTCGTACGCGCAGTCGTCTCACTCGACGCTCACGCGCGCCCAGGTCCGTCAGGAGCTGTTCGACCTCGAATCGGTCGGCTACGTGCCGGTTGCCGCCGACGGTGACAACTATCCGGGCGACATCGTCGCCGCGCAGGAACGCCTGGCCGCCAAGCGCCTCGCCGAACGCGAGCACGCCGAGGCGGCCTACGGATCGAACGGCGCACCGGCTACGGAAGCGGGCACGCCGGCGGTGGCGACCGTGAAGCCGTAACGCGCGCGGCCGGTTGCGTCGGGACAGAACGCCGCCGGGCCGCTCGCCGCGCGTCCGGCTAAAATACCGGCCTGCCGCGCCTCCCGCCGCGGCCGGAGAACCTTCATCATGACCGCACGTCGCGGTGCCGCGGTCGTCATCGCACCCGGCCACGAAGCAGCCAGCCTGTCGAAAGCCCAGAAAACGTTCAATACGCTCGTCAAGCAGATCGAGCAGCGGCGCGAGCGGCTCGGCGCGTGGGACGCCGTGATGCCCGCATTCCAGAAGAAATTCGTCGACGGGCTGCTGCCGCTCGAACAGGCGTCGACCGCGTTGCGGATCCGCTTGCTCAATCTGCTCGACGACGCGTTCCTGCAGAAAGGCTTGAGCAAGGCCGAGCAGCGCACGCTGTCCGCGCTGATCGCCGACATGGCGCGCAACCTGCTCGACTTCAGCGACGACGCGCAGTTGAAAATCATCTACAACCGGCACGCCAAATCGGACGACGACCGCCCGGCGGCCGATCGCGCACCGGCGAAGCAGCATGCGGAGCCGACTCCCGACGTGGCGCCGGCGGACGATCTCGACATGCTGTCGCCCGACGAACTCGCCGAGCGCATGCAAGCCGAGCTGGACGAACAGTTCGAGCGCGACATGGCCGCCCACGAGACCCGCGAGGCACAGCGCGCCAAACGCAGGAAAGCACCCCGGCAATCGGCCGCGGCGGCGAGGCGCGAAGCCGAGCAGGCCGAATCGAGCAAGTCGATCCGCGAGGTCTATCGCAAGCTCGCGAGCGCGCTGCACCCCGATCGCGAAACCGATCCGCAGGAGCAGGCACGCAAGACCGTGCTGATGCAGCGGGTCAACCACGCGTATGCAAAAGGCAACCTGCTGCAATTGCTGGAACTGCAGCTGGAGATCGAACAGATCGACCGGCGCGCGATCGACGGCCTGAGCGAAGACCGGCTGACCCGCTACAACGGCATCCTGGAGGAGCAGATTCGCGAGCTGGATCAGGAGATCCGGCACGTCGAGAACGACTTCCGGCGAACTTACGGGATCGCGCCATCGGTCAAGCTGGCGCCCGATACCGTGATGCGCACGCTCACGCGCGACATCGCCGCGATGCAGCGCAGCAACCACGACCTGACCGTGACGCTGCGCGAGTTCGACGATCCGGAAAACGTCCGCGACTGGCTGAAGGACATGAAGCGCCGGCCGGCTTCGTCGCACTTCGACGACGATTCTTTCTAGGCGCGTCGCCGAGCAACCCGCAGTTGCCGAGCATCAACGCGACGGAACCTTCCCGACGACCGGCTGCGATGCGAATGCGGTTTCGACATACGCGAGGAAGTCGGAGGCGGGCCGCGTCAGCTGCAGCCCCGGTGGCGTGAGCCGGTACAGTTGAAGCGGCGGCGGTGACATCGGCAGCGGCAACGGCGTCAGCTTCTGGCCGAAAACGGTCTCGGCAAGCGAGTGCCGGGTCCACGAAAAGACGGCGTCGGTGGTCAAGAGCAGGCTGTAGAACAGCGCATACGACGTACAGCGGGTGACGCAGTGCGGCGGCGGCAGCCCCGCCCGCTCGTGCAGATCGCGGATGTACGCGGGAAAGCTCTCGCTCGCGTCGGCGTGGATCCACTCCGCTTCGCGCAGCGCATCGAGCGACGTCGCGCCGGCAAAACGTCCGTTCTCGCGCGTGACGAACACGGTGTCGAAGGCGCGAATCGCCTTCACGTCGGCCGATTCGGCGAGCGGGCCCGTGACGGCCGCAAACGCGAGGTCGAGTGTCCGGTTGCGCAACTGCTCGGCGAGCTGGGTAAACGTCAGCTCGCGCAGTTCGCACTCGACGTGCGGCCAGTGACGGCGAAACGTCGCATACGCATCCGCGAAGCCCGTCACCGCGACGATCGGCGTGAAGCCGATCACGAGCCGGCCGTCGCGCAAGCCCTTCATGTGCGCCATGTCCTCGCGCGCCCGTTCGAGCTCGCGGACCACCGCCTGCGCACGCCCGAGCAGCGCGTCGCCTTCCGGCGTCGGCACGACGCCCCACGGCATGCGCTCGAGCAGCGGCACGCCGAACTCGTTCTCCATCTCCTGGATCGCCTTGCTGACCGCCGGCTGGGTCACGTGCAGCGCGGCTGCGGCGCCCTTGATGCTGCCGGCCGTCGCCACGGCGACGAGTGCGCGCAATTGATGGGTTTTCATGATGTGGAATGTATCACCGGAAGTTATTTATATCAAAATTGGTGAGTTTTTTGAGCGGGTGGGTCTCCCTATGCTTGGCCGTGACGGTCGCGAGGCGGCCGATCTCATGGAGCTCATCAATGACGCAGGACCTTGCTCACGTGCTCGCGGCCATCCGCGAGTCCGAGTCCCGATTCATCGCGATCCGGCGCGACATCCACGCCCATCCCGAACTCGGCTTCGCCGAAACCCGCACCGCGCGGCTCGTCGCCGAACGGCTGGCCGAATGGGGCTATGACGTGACGACCGGTGTCGGCGGGACCGGCGTCGTCGGCCGGTTGCGGCGCGGCGCATCGGCGCGCACGCTCGGCCTGCGCGCCGACATGGACGCGCTGCCGATCCAGGAGGCGACCGGGTTGCCGTATGCGAGCACCGTCGAGCGCACGATGCACGCGTGCGGGCACGACGGCCATACGGCGATCCTGCTCGCCGCGGCGCACTATCTCGCCCGCCAGGGGCGTTTCGACGGCACGCTGAACCTGATCTTCCAGCCGGCCGAGGAAGGGCTCGGCGGCGCGAAGCGGATGATCGACGACGGCCTGTTCGAGCGATTCCCGTGCGAGCGAGTGTATGCGCTGCACAACGCGCCGGGCGTGCCGGTCGGTCATTTCGCGCTGCGCTACGGCCCGATGATGGCATCGTCCGATTCGGTGACGATCACGCTGACCGGCAATGGCGGCCACGGGGCGATGCCGCAGCTCGCCAGCGATCCGATCGTCGCGGGCGCATACATCGTCACCGCGCTGCAGTCGATCGTCTCCCGCAACATCGACCCGGCGAAGCCGGCGGTCGTGACCGTCGGCACGTTTCACGCAGGCACCGCGCCGAACGTGATTCCGCACAGCGCAACGCTGCAGTTGTCGGTGCGCGCACTCGACGCGGCCACGCGCAATGAAATCGAGGCGCGAATCCACCGGATCGTCGACACGCATGCGCAAGCGTACGGCATGACCGCGCAGGTCGACTACCAATCGATCTCGCGCGTCGTCGACAACAACCCTGCCGCGTCGGATCTCGCGGTGGAGACCATCGCGGCGCTGGCCGGCGACGGCGCGCTCACGCTCCTGCCCGACGGCGTGATGGGCAGCGAGGACTTCTCGTGGATGACCGAATGCGTGCCGGGTTGCTACGTGCTGCTCGGCAACGGCGTCGATTCGCAAGGCGGCTGTTCGGTGCACAACCCCGGTTACGACTTCAACGACACCGCGCTGAGTTGGGGCGCGGCCTATCTCGCCGGGGTCGCCGAGCGCTACCTGAAGGTCATCTGACGAGCGCGTGCGGGGAAAGGCGACGTATCCGCTGCCATCACGATAAGGAATCCAAATGAAAAAACGAATTGCACTGAGCGCCGCCTGCCTTGCACTCGGCGCAGGCCACGCGCGTGCCGTGCCGTACCAGGACACGCTGCTCGCCGCCGTCCCCGAGTACAACGGCCGCATGGCGGAAGGCGTCGCACTGTACGGCTCGGTGGACATGGGGATCAATTACCAGACGGTCGGCGGCCGCTCGTTGTGGCAGACGCAGAGCGGCGGTGAGTGGACGTCGAAGTTCGGCCTGTTCGGCCGCGAGAACCTCGGCGGCGGCTGGCGCGCCGAGTTCAATCTCGAGAGCGGATTTCTCGCCAACAGCGGTGCGCAGCAGGACCCGCAATCGACCTACAACCGGCAATCCTGGGTCGGCCTGTCGTCGGACAGCTACGGGCGGCTGCGTTTCGGCAAGCAGATCGGAACGGCACTGCCGCTGTTCATCGACGTGTTCGGCACGGTGGGCACGAACTCGGTCTATACGTGGCTCGGTGCGGCGACGGTGCAAACGAGCCGTGGCGTCGGCTACAACTCGGACCTCGGCCCGGGCGCGACACAGTTGCCGGCGCGCATCGACAACGCGATCACATACCGCACGCCGATCGTCGCCGGCACCACGTCGCTGATGCTGATGCTCGCCCCGAGCAACGTGGCCGGACGCGCACCGGCCGCCTCCGCACAAGGGGTGCTGCTGCAGTGGTACAACGGCACCACCTATCTGGCGGCGAGCTACAACCAGGCCTGGGGCGTCAATGGCGCGAGCACCGTGCGCAACGACCTGTACGGATTCGGCGTCGTCCACGACACCGGGCGGCTCGTGCTGTCCGCGTCCTTCAACCAGTACGCGCCGAAGCTGGCCGGCGACGGTATCGCGCGCGTCTACACGGTCGGCACGATCGTGCCGTTCGGGGTCAATGCGATCCGCGCGTCGGTCGTCTACCGCGACACGTCGGGCGTGCGCGACGGGACCGGCCGGCCGGCGAAGGACTCGGCGCTCGGCGTGATGCTCGGCTACGACTACCTGCTGTCGAAGCGCACCGGCCTCTATGCCCGCGCCGGTTTCATCCGCAACTACGGGATCTCGACCGTCCTGCTGAACGGCAATCCGTTGCCGACCGAGCCCGGCAGCACCGCGCCGCGCACCGGGACGACGCCGGTCACGATGTCGCTCGGCATGTATCACAACTTCTGACCGGGGCCGCTCCTCGATGAACACACTGAATCGCACGGCCGCCCTCCCGGCGGATGCCGGACAGCGCCCGATGCGCCGCACGATCGTCGCGGCCGCACTCGGCAACGGGCTCGAATTTTTCGATTTCACCGTCTACAGTTTTTTCGCGGCACTGATCGGCAAGCTGTTCTTTCCCGCCTCGAGCGACACGGGCGCGTTGATGCTGTCGCTCGCGACGTTCGGCGTCGGCTTCGTCGCGCGGCCGCTCGGCAGTGTCGCGATCGGCGCGTATGCGGATCGCGTCGGGCGCAAGCCGGCGCTCGTGCTGACCGTCGCGTTGATGGCGCTCGGCACCGGGCTGATCGGTTTCGCGCCGACCTACGCGCAGATCGGCATCGCGGCGCCGTTGCTGATCGTCGTCGGGCGTCTGCTGCAGGGGTTCTCGGCCGGCGGCGAAGTGGGCGCGGCGACGACGTTGCTGATGGAATCGGGCGGCACCCGCCGGCGCGGCGAACTCGTGAGCTGGCAGATGGCGAGCCAGGGCGGAGCGGCACTCGTCGGCGCACTCGTCGCGCTGACGCTGTCACGCACGCTGTCGCCCGACGCGCTGCATGCGTGGGGCTGGCGTGTGCCGTTCATGCTCGGCCTGCTGATCGGGCCGGTTGGATTCTACCTGCGGCGTCACCTCGACGACACGCTGCCGCACGCGACATCCGGTGTTATGCGCGAGCGCGTGCGCATTCCATGGCGGTTGATCGCGGCTGGCACGTTGCTCGTGATCGGCGGCACGTCGACGATGTACACGATCGTGTTCTTCCTGCCGTCGTTCCTGACGTTGACGACGGGTATGCCGGCATCGGTATCGCTGCTGTCGGGCTGCACGGCCGGCGTCGTGCTGCTGGCCGGCTCGCCGTTCGCGGGACGGCTCGCGGACCGGCTCCGCCGCCGCAAGCCGCTGGTGCGCAGCGTCTGCGTCGCGTCGGCCCTGCTCGTCCTACCCGCCTTTTACGCGATGCACGCGTGGCCGTCGGTGACGACCGCCATCGTCGTCGTCGCCCTTCTGATCGGCCTGATGACGCTGTCGAGTCCGGCCTGTTTCGTGATGATCCTCGAGGCACTGCGCCCCGAAGTGCGCGCGACGTCGCTCGGGATGATCTATGCGCTCGGCGTCACGATCTTCGGCGGCTTTGCGCAACTGATCGTCGGCATGATGTGGCGTGCGACCGGCAGCTTCTATGCGCCTGCCTGGTATGTGATGGCCTGCTGCGCAGCCAGTCTTGCCGGCCTCGCGTTGTTCACGGAGGAAACCGGTGGCGACGGCACACGCGGGTAAGCGGTTCGGCGTAGGCGCCGCGACGCATCGGAGAGGCGCCGCCGGTCGAATCGTCGTGCTACGGGATGAGCCGCAGCTTCGGCCACGAAGCCGAGCATGACGACACGTCGAGGGCGATGCCGAGTGGCCGTTGCTGCCCGGCTGCGTCACCGCACGTCGCCGATCCCGCCCATCAGCGTCATCAGTTGCTCGCGCAGCCACTGGCTGCCCTGGTCCTGATCCGCGCTGCGGTGCCAGTAGCAGAAGTAGTCGAGCCCCGGCATCTCGAACGGCAGTTCGAGGATGCGCGCCGGATAGCGCTGCAGCAGCCGCAGCGGCGCGGTGAGCGCGAGGTCGCCGCGCATCGCGATCAGCGGCGCGACCATGTAGTGCTGCACGCGCATCTGGATGTTGCGGCGCAGCCCGAGGCGCGTCAGTTCCGCATCGACGTGCCCGCTGCCCTTGCGGCGGCTCGACACGTGGATGTGCCCCATCGACAGGTAGTCGTCCATGGTGAGCGTGTCGCCCCTGAACGGATGATCGTCGCGGATCATGCACGCGTAGCGGTCACGCACGAGCAACGCCTGGTGCAGATGCGGATCGCCGATCAGCGGCGCGTCGATCGCGATGTCGACCGAGCCGTTCGCGAGCGCGGTCGCGACTTCGCGGCGATCCATCGTGTAGCTGCGCACGTGCATGCCGGGCGCATGCGTCTGCAGCAGCTCGCCGAGCGCGGGCAGCAGCAGCGCTTCGGTCAGGTCGCTCATGCTGAGCCGGAACACGCGCTCCGAAGACGCCGGATCGAACACGTCGCCTTCGTGCGCGCTCGAATCGAGCAGTTGCAGCGCCTCGCGCACGCGGCCGACGATGTTCTCGGCCATCGGCGTCGGCATCATCCCGGCCGGCGTGCTGACGAACAGCGGATCGTTCAGCGTCTTGCGCAGCCGCGCCAGCGCATTGCTGACGGCCGGCTGCGTGAGGTTCAGCACCTCGGCCGCGCGCGTCAGGTTGCGCTTGTTGTAGATCGCCTCGAATACGACGAACAGGTTCAGATCAATCTTCGTCAAGCGCATCGCCGGATCTCCTTGCCGGCATCTTACGGCGCGCGCCGCTCGTTCGTCCATGTCGCCCGGCCGATCGTGCCGCCGCTCAGCCGCGCGGCGGCGGCGTCAGGTAAGGCGCCGTCGAACCGGGCTCGCCGTCCTTGATCTCCATCCGCGCGATCGCCTGCAGGTGCACCTCGTCCGGGCCGTCGGCGAAGCGCAGCGCGCGGCCCCACGTCCACAGGTCGGCGAGCGGCGTATCGGGGCTCAACCCCGCCGCGCCGAACACCTGCATCGCGCGGTCGCATACGTCCGTATAAACCGTCGGCACGAGCGCCTTGATCATCGAGATTTCCTTGCGCGCGGCCTTCGCGCCGACCTTGTCGATCATCCATGCGGCCTTCAGTACCAGCAGGCGCGCCTGATCGATCTCGATGCGCGAGCGTGCGATCCATTCGCCAACCGTGCCATGCCGGTTCAACGGCTTGCCGAACGCGACACGCGACTGCGCGCGGTCGACCATCAGCTCCAGCGCCAGTTCGGCCGCGCCGATCGAGCGCATGCAGTGGTGGATGCGCCCCGGCCCGAGGCGCGCCTGCGCGAGCGCGAAGCCGCTGCCTTCCTCGCCGAGCAGGTTGCGCGCCGGCACGCGCACGTTGTCGAACGTGATCTCGCAGTGCCCTTCCGGCGCGTAGTGGTTGACCACCGTGATGTTGCGCACGACCGTCACGCCCGGCGTGTCGCGCGGCACGAGAATCATGCTCTGCTGCCGGTGCGACTCGGCGTCGGGATCGGTCTTGCCCATCACGATGAAGATCTTGCAGTTCGGATGCGCGGCGTTCGTGATGAACCACTTGCGGCCGTTGATCACGTATTCGTCGCCCACGCGCTCGATGCGCGTCGTGATGTTGGTCGCATCCGACGACGCCACGTCCGGCTCCGTCATCGCGAACGCCGAGCGGATCTCGCCGCGCAGCAGCGGCAGCAGCCACTGTTCGCGCTGCTCGGGCGTCGCGAACATGTGCAGCAGCTCCATGTTGCCGGTGTCCGGCGCGTTGCAGTTGAACACTTCCGACGCCCAGCCCACGCGCCCCATGATCTCGGCGAGCGGCGCGTATTCGAGGTTCGTCAGGCCCGTCCCGGGCTCGTCGTCCTTCAGGTGCGGCAGGAACAGGTTCCACAGCCCTTCCGCCTTCGCACGCTCCTTCAGTTCCTCCATGAACGACACCGGATACCGGCCCGCGTGCACTTCCTCGTTCCACTGGCGGATGCGCGGCACGATGTGCGCGTCCATGAACGCGCTCACACGTTCGCGCAGCGCCTCCACTTTCGGGGTATAGCCAAAGTCCATGATCGACTCCTCGAGATTGTCGTGTTCCGTTCGGTCAGAAGGCCGAGACGCCGCCGTCGACGGCGACGGCCTGCCCGGTCAGATAAGTGTTTTCCTTTGCGCACAGCGTCAGCATCGTCGCGACGATTTCGTCGGGCCGGCCGAGCCGCTTCATCGGCGAGCCCTGCGCGAGGAAGTCCTGGCGCTCGCCGATATCGCTGTCGGTGACCATCGGCGTCGTGCTGTAGAACGGGCACACCGCGTTCACGCGGATGCCGTGGCGCGCGTATTCGAGCGCGGCCGTTTTCGTCAGCCCGACCACCGCATGCTTCGACGCCGCGTACGCGGCGAGCTTCGGCGCGCCGCCGAGCCCGGCCATCGACGCGACGTTCAGGATCACGCCTTCGCGCTGCGCGAGCATCTGGCGGATCTGATGCTTCATCCCGAAGAACACGCCCTTCGCGTTCACCGCGAAGCTCAGGTCGAGATCGGCTTCGTCGGTATCGATCAGCGCCTTCAGCGGCGGCGCGATGCCCGCGTTGTTGATGCCGACGTCGAGCCGCCCGAAGCGCGCGGCGGCCTCATGCACCAGCGAAGCCACCTCTGCTTCGACGCGCACGTCGCAACGCTGCGCGATCACGTCGGCACCGGCCGCGCGCAGCGGCGCGGCCACGCGTTCGAGCGCGTCGCCGTTCAGGTCGCCGAGCGCGAGCCGCGCGCCCATCGCGGCGAGTTCGCTCGCGAGCAACGCGCCGAAGCCGCTCGCGGCGCCGGTGATCATCACGGCCTGCCCGGCGTAGCTGTCGATTTTCATCGCGCGCTCAGATCGTCAGGCCGCCGTCGACGACGATGCATTCGCCGTTCGTGTAGCTTGCCGCATCCGACACGAGGTACAGCACGGTGCCGGCCATCTCGCGCGGCTCCGCGTGGCGCTTCAGCGGGATCTTCGCCTTCCACGTCTCGTAGATGTCCTTGTCGGCGAACAGCGCGCCCGCGAACTTCGTCTTCGTGAGCCCCGGCAGCAGCGCGTTCACGCGGATGCCGAGCGGCCCGCATTCCTTCGCGAACGCCTTCGTCATGTTGACGACGGCCGCCTTCGTGATCGAGTAGATGCCCTGCCGGTCGCCCGGCTGCAGCGCGTTGACCGACGCCGTGTTGACGATCGCGCCGCCGCCGTGTTCCTTCATCAGCTTGCCGGCCTCGACCGACATGAAGAAGTAGCCGCGGATGTTCACGTCGACGGTCTTCTCGTACGCGGCGAGATCGGTATCGAGGATATGCCCGAAATACGGGTTCGCGGCCGCGTTGTTCACGAGGATGTCGAGCCGCCCGTGCTTGCCGCGAATGGTCTCGAACGTCGCGGCGATATCCTCCAGGCGCCCGACGTGACACGCCAGCGCCTCCGCGCGGCCGCCCGCCGCGACGATCGCGTCGGCCACGGCCTGGCAGTCGTCGAGCTTGCGGCTCGACACGATCATGTGCGCGCCCTGCTCCGCGAGCAGCTTCGCGATTTCCTCGCCGATGCCGCGGCTTGCGCCCGTCACCAGTGCGATCTTGCCCGTCAGGTCGAACAGGTTCGTTGCCATGTTGCTGTGCTCCTCCATTGATTGGATTGTCGTGTCGCCGCCCGGCGACCCTGGCGCGCTCAGCGATGCGCGTCGATCACGCCGACCGCCAGTTCGGCGAGCCGGCCGGCCATTTCGCCGACACGCAGCGCCTGCTCGCTCGATGCGTTGCCCTGCAGCGCGCGCGCCTTCACGCCCTGCGCGATCGCCGCGAGCCGGAAGAAACTGAACGCGAGGTAGAAGTGCCAGTCGCGAATCGGCGCGATGCCGCGCAGCTCGCAATAGCGCGCGACGATCGCCGCTTCGTCGGGAATCCCGAGCGCCGCGCGATCCTGGCCCGCGAGCCCGCGCACCTGCCCGCCGGACGGCAGCCGCAGGCACATGCAGAAATACGCGAGATCGGCGAGCGGGTTGCCGAGCGTCGACAGTTCCCAGTCGAGCACGGCCTGCACGCGATAACCGTCATGCGCGAACATCAGGTTGTCGATCCGGAAATCGCCGTGCACCAGCGCCGGCCGGCCCGTATCCTCGGGGCACGCGTTCGGCAGCCAGTCGATCAGCGTCTCCATCGCGTCGAGGCGCCCCGTTTCGGCCGCGCGATACTGCTTCGTCCACACGCCGATCTGGCGCTCGAAGTAGTTGCCGGGGCGGCCGTAGTCGGCCAGGCCCACCGCGTCGACATCGACGTCGTGCAGTGCGGCCATCGTCCGCAGCAGCGCGTCGTAGCACGTCGCGCGATCGGCCCGCGGCAGTTCCGGCAGCGCGGGATCCCAGAAGATCCGGCCGTCCTCGAAACTCATCACGTAGAACAGGCTGCCGATCACGTCGCGGTCCTCGCAGAGGTGATACGGGCGCGCGACCGGCACCGCGGTGCCCGACAGCGCGGTCAGCACGCGGAATTCGCGGTCGACCGCGTGCGCGGACTTCAGCAGTTCGCCCGGCGGCTGGCGGCGCAATACATAGCGGCCGCTCTTCGCGTTCAGCAGGAAAGTCGGATTCGACTGGCCGCCGGCAAACTTCTCCGTGTCGACCGGGCCTTCGAAGCCCGGCACATGCGTTTCCAGATAGCGCGTCAGGCGGGCTACGTCGAGTTGCTGGGAAGGGTTCGTCATCGTCGCGATCGTTCGTGGGTCAGCCGTAGGTTCGCCACGCGTGCCGTTCGGGATCCTCCAGATGCGGGATGCCGTTGAACGACGCGAGGTGGAACGCATCGGCATTGAAGAAAAACTGCGAAAGACTGCTGTTGCGGATCTGCAGGTTCAGCGCGATCGCGCTCGACGGCGGTGCCGCGAGCACCTGCTGGACGGTCACCGCGATCGGGCCGCCGGAACTCACCGCGAGCACGCGCTGACCGCCGCCCTCGCGGATCGCGGCGCGTGCGTCGGCGACGCGCTGCTGGAAATGCGACCAGGTTTCGGGGGCCGCGTCGCCGAGCTTGTCCTCGGTCCACAGCTGCAGCACCTGCCGGAGCGCGCGGAAGTGCTCCTTCATCGAGCCGGCGGCCAGCCGCGCGACGTCCGGATAGTCGCTCGCGGCCGCCGCGAACAGCCCGTGGAAGTCGTATTCGTTCAGGCCGGGATGGCGGTCGACCGGCACGCCCTCGCGGCCCATCCCGCGCAGGATCGCGTCGACCGTCTGCGCGTGGCGGGTCATCGTGCCGCGGATCACGCGATCGAACGTCAGGCCCTGCCGCGCGAAGTATTCGCCGAGCCACGCGCCCTGCTGCTCGCCGGCAGCGGAAAGTCGGTCGTAGTCGTCGGTGCCGAATGATGCCTGCCCGTGCCGTACCAGAAAGAGTTCAGCCATCGCATGCCCGCCTGAGTGAAGGATTCAGCATAGCCAGCGGGGCAGCATTTTTGAAATTTATTTGTTGAATGAACCGACATTCATGACGGAAATACACTTGCCCTCGCGGGTGGCCCGGGTTTGTCCGACTTATACTGCCCGATCCGCCCCCTTCACAGGAGTCCAGACCATGTCGCATTCCCCGCCCAACGACCTGCCTCGCTATCGCTTGCTGACGGGCAAGGACGACGCCACGTTTTGCCACCGTGTATCGGATGCACTGGCGCTCGGCTATCGCCTGTACGGATCGCCCGCCGCCACCTTCAACGGCGATCACGTCGTCGTCGCCCAGGCGCTGCTCTGGGCGGACGCCACCGACACGGACGCCGGCGCGTAATCCCGGCCGCCCGCCGCGCATCGTCCGATGCGGCAGCGGCGCCCACGGACGCATCGGCCCCGGCGGCGCGGTACGCAAATTGCGACAGCACCGTGTCGAATAAATTCTGGAGGGATGCGATGCTCGGTACGATCCTCATCATCGTTCTGATTCTGCTGCTCATCGGCGCATTTCCTGCATGGCCGCACAGCCGAAGCTGGGGTTACTGGCCATCGGGCTCGGTCGGGCTCATCGTCGTCATCGTCGTCGTGCTGGTGCTGCTGGGTCGGATTTGACGCACGAACGCGCGTGCCCGTTGCATGAGCACGCGCGTTCCAGTCCCGGCGCCAGGACTTCCGTCGTGACTTCTTTACACACGCGAGCAAACCGTAGCAGCACACGCGGTGCCGTCCGTCACGCTTGCACGCTCGCCCACCTGTTCCGGGCGCGTTGCCCGCCTTCGTTCGATCGACCGGACCGTGCGGTAGGATGGCGACTCGATGGAACCCCGATAGATCTGAACGAGTGGCCATGCCCGAATTTTCCTCGTCTCCCGGCGCCGGCCAGGGCGCGCAAGCGCTCGTCCTCATCGCCGAGGACGAGCCCGAGATCGCCGAGATCCTGACCGCCTACTTCGCGCGCAACGGTCTGCGCACCGTGCACGCCGCCGACGGCCGCCGCGCGCTCGAACTTCACCTGTCGCTGAAGCCGGACCTCGTGCTGCTCGACGTGCAGATGCCGCACGTCGACGGCTGGAAGGTGCTCGCCGAGATCCGCCATCGCGGCGACACGCCGGTCATCATGCTGACCGCGCTCGACCAGGACATCGACAAGCTGACCGGGCTGCGCATCGGCGCCGACGACTACGTGGTCAAGCCGTTCAACCCGGCCGAAGTCGTCGCGCGCGCGCAGGCCGTGCTGCGCCGGTCGATGGCCGGCTCGCGCCAGGAAGAACAGCGCGTGCTGCGCGCCGCGCCGTTCGAGATCGATCTCGAACATCACGAAGCGACGGTCGAGGTCGGCGGCACACGCCACACGCTCGTGCTGACGCTCACCGAATTCAAGCTGCTCGCGCAACTCGCGCGCGCGCCGCGCCGCGTGTTCAGCCGCGCCGAGCTGATGGCCACCTGCCTGCCGGAAGGCGATGCGCTGGAACGTACGGTCGACAGCCACGTCAGCAAGCTGCGCAAGAAACTGGACGACCTCGGCGTACAAGGCGTGCCCGCCAGCGTGCGCGGCGTCGGCTACAAACTGTGGAGCGGCGAGTGAAACTCGATGGCCTGAGCCGCCAGATCGCGCTGACGATGGGCGCGATCGCGTTCGGCATCACGGTGCTGATCGTCGTGACGGCCTACGCGTTCTACTACCTGCTGTACCAGTACTCGCCCGAGTACTTCAAGCCGCAGAGCTGGCTCCCGAGCGGACCGGAGTGGGTGTGGATCGTCTCGACCACGCTGGTCGGCCTGCTGATCTCGGTCGTCGTCGCGATCAACCTGTCGCGCCGCATCCTCGTGCCGCTGAACTCGGTGACGGACGGCATCCGCCGCGTCGCGCGCGGCGACCTCCGCGCGCGCGCCGTCGCCGGCGACCGTTCGCTGCGCGAAGCCGCGCTGCTCGCCGACAACTTCAACGCGCTCGCGAGCGAGCTGCAGCGCGTGACCGAGGAGCAGACCTTCTGGAATGCGGCGATCGCGCACGAGCTGCGCACGCCCGTAACCGTGCTGCGCGGCCGGCTGCAGGGGCTCGCCGAAGGCGTGTTCACGCCGAACGAAGCGCTGTACCGCAGCCTGCTCGCGCAGGTCGAGGGGTTGACGCGGCTGATCGAGGATCTGCGCGTGGTCAGCCTCGCCGACAGCGGCCACCTGAGCATCGAGATCCGCGACACCGACCTCGCCGCCGACGTGCGCGCCGTGGTCGACGTGTTCGCGCCCACGCTGCAGGCCGCCGGCCAGCATCCGGAGCTCGATCTCGATACGCGGCGCATGTGCTGCGACCCGGTCCGCATCCGCCAGGCGTTGCTGGCGCTGCTGGAGAACGCGCGCCGCCATGCAGTGCCCGGCGCGATCCGGATCCGGACGCGCGTCGAGCACGGCATGTGCCGGCTGAGCGTCGAGGACGACGGCCCCGGCATCCCGGCCGATTTCGCGCCCCATGTGTTCCAGGCATTCCGCCGGATCGACGATACGCAACCCGGCGGCACCGGCCTCGGGCTCGCCGTCGTCGCGGCGATCGCGCATGCGCACCGCGGCGAGGCCATCTGCGTGCCGACCGGCGCGGGCGGCACGCGCTTCGAGCTGCAGTGGCCCGACAACCTCGTGCCGGCATCCGACCTCGAGCGCTTCCCGGCGTAACGCGGCGCCGTTACGCGCTCATGCGCACCGCTCGCGTCCAACCTGTTCGAGCGGCGGGCCGAAGCCGAGCACCGTGTATTCCGTCACGGACACCGTTCCTCTCCCGCCGGCGCCCTGCACGACCACCGCGCGCACGGCGCCGGCGCGATCGAATTTCAGCTGCGTGCCGACCGTGGCGTGACGCAGCGCCTCCAGTTCCTCGATCCGGGCGATCGCGAGCTTGCGCACCGCGCCGGACACGTACACCGGCACCGGCCCGGCTCCGGCCCGCTTCCCGCCCGACCACCACATTTTGTGCATCGCACGACCGACCCTGAGCAAAAAGTATCGGTTTCCAAACTCTTTTGATGTGGTGATCGCATCGCCCGCGTCACACCATTGTTCCTGCCGTCATCGACGGCATTCGAACAAGCAGAATCAAGGAGACACGGGTGAACAAGATGCGAATCGTCGCAGCCGGCCTGCTGCTCGGCGCCTGTCTGCCGGGCGTCGCGGCCGCGCAAGCCTGCAAGGTGCCGACCCTTCGGGTGCTCGCGCAGAAGAGCCTCGGCCTGTCGGTGATGGAGAAGTCGCTGGCCGACTACGAGAAGAAGAGCGGCACCAGGGTCGAGATCAGCTATTTCGGCGAGAACGACCGTCGCGCGAAATCGCGGCTCGACGCGTCGACCGGCGCGGGTTCCTACCAGATCTACTACGTCGACGAGGCAAACGTCGCCGAATTCGCGTCGGCCAACTGGATCGTGCCGCTCCTCAAGTACTACCCGAAGGAATACGACTACGACGATTTCCTGCCCGGCCGCCGCGCGGTCGCGAGCTACAACGGCGTCGCGTACTTCGCGCCGCTGATCGGCGGCGGCGACTTCCTGTTCTACCGCCGCGACCTGCTCGACGCCGCGCACATCCCGGTGCCGAAGACGCTCGACCAGCTCGTCGCCGCGATCAAGAAGCTCAACGCGCCGCCGAAGCTGTACGGCTGGGTCGCGCGCGGCCAGCGCGGCTCGGGGATGAACGTGTGGCGCTGGTCGCCGTTCATGCTCGGGATGGGCGGCGCATGGACCGACAAGGGCGGCCAGCCCGCGTTCAACTCGCCGGCCGCCGTGAAGGCCACGCAGCTCTACAGCGACCTGTTCAAGTACGCGCCGCCGGGCGCCGCGACCTACGACTGGAGCAACGCGCTCGAAGCGTTCCGCTCGGGCAAGGTCGCGTTCATGATCGAATCGACGCCGTTCGCCGACTGGATGGAGGATGCGAGCAAGTCGAGCGTGGCCGGCAAGGTCGGCTACACGCGCCCGCCCGCGCCGCTGCCGTCGGCCGCGTACGGCCACGGCTTCGCGATCTCGGCGGTCGGCGCGAAGGACGACTGCACGCGGATGGCCGCCGGCCGCTTCATCGCGTGGGCGACCAGCAAGGACCAGGAACAGGCGCGGCTGCGCAACGGCGTGTTCAGCGACTACAACCGCTCGAGCACGATCGGCAGCCCGTACTTCAAGCAGCACGTCGCGCCGCAGATCCAGGCCGGACTGAACGACACCAACCCCGTCACGCAGGTGACGATCTGGCGCACGCCGCAGTGGCCGGACATCGGCGACAACCTCGGCATCGCGCTCGAACAGGTGTTCACCGGCACGCAGACGGATATCCGCGGCACGCTCGACGACGCGGCCCAGTACGCGAAGGATGCGCTCGAACATGGCGCTCGCAAATGACGGCGCGGGCGGGCGCGCGCTCGACGTCCGCCCTGCCCCTTCCCCTCCTGCGGCCCGGCACGGCCGCGCGCGCCGCGACCGCACGAGCCTGCCGTGGGTATTCCTCGCGCCGACGCTCGCGCTGCTCGCGGTCCTGAGCCTCGTCCCGACCGTCGCCGCGATCAACCTCGCGCTGCGCAACCGCGTGCTGCGCTACCCGGACAGCGAATACGTCGGCCTGCGCAATTTCGTCCGGCTCGCGTCGGACCGCCGCTTCCTGAACGCGATCGAGGTGTCGGTGCTGTGGGAAGTCGTCACGGTCGCCGGCGCGGTGCTGGTCGGAATCGCGCTCGCCGTGTTCCTGTTCGAGCGCGTGCACGGCCGCTGGCGCCGTCTTGCGTCGCTGGTGCTGATCATGCCGGTGCTGCTGCCGCGCGTGTCGGCCGCGTTCATCTGGAAGTTCATGTACGCGCCGCTCACCGGCATCCTGAGCTGGCTGCTCGGTACGCTCGGCATCGAGAACACCGCGTTCCTCGCCGATCCGCATCTCGCGCTGTACGCGGTCGCGCTCGTCGACGTATGGCAATGGGGGCTGTTCTTCGCGGTCGTGATCCTGAAGCTGCTGGAGACGCTGCCGCCCGAGCCGCTCGAAGCCGCGCGGCTCGACTACGCGACGACGTGGCAGGTGCATGCGTACATCGCGCTGCCGATGCTGAAGGCGCCGCTCGTGAGCCTCGTGTTCATCAAGATGGTCGAGTCGCTGCGTTCGTTCGACCTGATCTACGTGATGACCAAGGGCGGCCCCGGCATCGCGACCGAGACGCTCGATCTCTACGCGTACCAGCAGGGCATCGGCCTCGCCGGCAAGGTGTCGTATGCGTCGGGCATGGCCGTGCTGATGATGGTCGCGACCACGCTCGTCTTCACGCTCATCTGGAAGAGGGTCAACAAATGGGACGACTGATGGCTCGCCGAATGGCTCGCCGCGGCCCCGCCGCCGTTTCCACCGTCGCGATCGCCGGCGCGATCCTGCTCGTCGCCGCGTTTCCGCTGTTCTGGGCCGTGCTCAATTCGCTCAAGCACCTGCTCGACATCGTCACGCCGACGCCGCGCTTCATCTTCACGCCGACGCTCGCGAACTACGAGCAGGTGCTGTCGAGCCCCGAAGTGTTGATCGGGCTCGGCAACAGCATCGCGATCGTCGGCGCGGCCGTGCTGATCGGCGCGGTGCTCGGCGTGCCGGCCGCGTATGCGATCGCGCGCTACCCGGTGCGCGGCAAGCGCGACATCCAGTTCTTCCTGCTGTCGCTGCGCTTTTTGCCGCCGGTCGCGGTCGCGCTGCCGCTGATCGCGATCTGGGTCGATCTCGGGCTGTACGACACGAAGCTGTCGATGATCGTCACGTACCTGCTGGTCACGCTGTCGACCATCACGTGGCTGTCGATTCCGGTGTTCCGCCGGCTGCCGCGCGAGATCGAGGAAGCCGCCGCGCTCGACGGCTACGGCCCGTACGCGGTGTTCTGGCATATCGCGCTGCCGGTGTGCGCGAGCACGCTGCTCGGCGGCATCGTGTTCAGCTTCGTGCTGGTCTGGAACGAACTGATGATCGCGCTCGCGCTGACGTCGTCGCGCAGCGCGACGCTGCCGGTGGTCGCGTCCGCGTTCACGTCGCTCGGCCAGGAAGTGCCGTGGGGCGTGATCAATGCGTCGACGGTGCTGCTCGCGCTGCCGCCGCTCGTGTTCGTCGGCATGCTGAGCCGCCTGCTCAATTCGATGGTCAAGGGAAAATAAGGAGGAAACGTTGAAAGCGCTCGTACTCGAACGCACGCGCGAGCTCGCGCTGCGCGACATCGACCTGCCGCAACAGGTCGGCCCCGGCGATGTCCGGATCAAGGTGCATACGGTCGGCGTCTGCGGCAGCGACGTGCATTACTACGTTCACGGCGGCATCGGCCCGTTTCGCGTCGACGCGCCGATGGTGCTCGGCCACGAGGCGTCCGGCACCGTCGTCGAGACCGGCGCCGCCGTCACGCACCTGCGCGTCGGCGACCGCGTGTGCATGGAGCCCGGCGTGCCGCGCCTCGATTCGCCCGCGACGCTGCGCGGGTTCTACAACCTCGATCCCGACGTGCGCTTCTGGGCGACGCCGCCCGTCCACGGCTGCCTGACGCCGTTCGTCGTGCACCCGGCCGCGTTCACGTACCGGCTGCCCGACAACGTGTCGTTTGCCGAAGGCGCGATCGTCGAGCCGCTGTCGATCGGCCTGCAGGCCGCGAAGAAGGCGGCGATGAAGCCGGGCGACCTCGCGGTCGTGATCGGCGCCGGCACGATCGGCGCGATGACGGCGCTCGCCGCGCTCGCGGGCGGCGCCGCGCGCGTGATCCTCGCCGACGTCGTACCCGAGAAGCTCGCGCTGTTCGCCGGCAACCCGGCCGTCACGACCGTCGACGTGCGCACGCGACCGCTTGCCGACGCCGTAGCGGAAGCCTCCGGCGGCTGGGGCGCGGACGTCGTGTTCGAGGCAAGCGGCAGCGCGAACGCCTATGCGGGCCTCGTCGACCTGATGTGCCCGGGCGGCTGCGCGGTGCTGATCGGCATGCCGGTCGCCCCCGTGCCGCTCGACGTGGTCGCGCTGCAGGCGAAGGAAGGCCGCATCGAATCGGTCTTCCGCTACGCGAACATCTTCCCGCGCGCACTGGCGCTGATCGCGTCCGGCGCGATCGACGTAAAGCCGTTCATCTCGCGCACGTTCCCGTTTTCCGAAGGCGTGCGCGCGTTCGAGGAAGCGGCGAGCGGCCAGCCGCGCGACGTCAAGATTCAGATCGAAATGGATTGAGCCATGGCCCAGATCACCTGCAAGGCTTTGTCGAAGCACTACGACGGCGGCCCCGCCGTGCTGCATCCGCTCGACCTCGAGATCGCCGACGGCGAATTCATCGTATTGCTGGGCCCGTCCGGCTGCGGCAAGTCGACGATGCTGCGGATGATCGCGGGCCTCGAGGCGGTCACCGGCGGCGAACTCGTGATCGGCGATGCGGTCGTGAACGACCTGCCGTCGCGCGAGCGCAATGTCGCGATGGTGTTCCAGAACTGCGCGCTGTACCCGCACATGACGGTGTACGACAACATCGCGTTCGGCCTGCGGCGCCTGAAGGTGCCGGCCGACGAGATCGACCGCCGCGTGCGCGACGTCGCGCGCATCCTGAGCCTCGACGCGCTGCTCGAGCGCCGCCCGCGCGCGATGTCGGGCGGCCAGCAGCAGCGCGCGGCGATCGCGCGCGCGATGATCAAGACGCCGGCCGTGTTCCTGTTCGACGAGCCGCTGTCGAACCTCGACGCGAAGCTGCGCACGCAGTTGCGCGGCGACATCAAGCGGCTGCACCGGCGGCTGAAGACGACGACGCTGTACGTCACGCACGACCAGCTCGAGGCAATGACGCTCGCGGACCGCGTCGTGCTGATGCGCGGCGGTCGCATCGAGCAGATCGGTACGCCGGCCGAGCTGTACGGTCAGCCGCATACCGTGTTCGCCGCCGGGTTCGTCGGCACGCCCGCGATGAACTTCGCGGACGGCACGATCGGGCGCCACGGCGCGACCGTGGTGCTCGACTGCAACGGCACGCGCTGGCCGCTCGCGTCGTCGCGCTTCGCGCGGCTGCAGGACGGCCAGCAGGTCAAGGCGGCGGTCCGCCCGAATCACCTGCGGCTCGTCGCCGAAAGCGATTCGACCCCCGGCACGCTCGCGCTGACCGGCACCGTGGAACTCGTCGAACTGCTCGGCGCCGAGGCGCTCGTCACGCTCGACTGGCACGGCCAGCCGTGCGCGGCCCTCGTGCCGGCCCCGATGGCACCGGCCCCGGGCGCCGTGGTAGCGTTGCGCTTCGACGAAGCAGCCCTGCACCTGTTCGACGCCGGCACCGAGCGCAACGTCACGCTGCCCGACGCGAACCCGATCGCGCACGCGGCCCCGCCGGCGGCCGCGACGCGCGCCACGCCGCCTGCCGCGACGGGCTGGTCGATGTCCCGCTCGTAGCACGCCGGCACGCCCGACGGAGCACACGATGAACCCGGATCTCGAGATCGTTCCCACCCACCGCGACGAATCGTTCCGCGCGTGGGTCCACGACTATCCGCATTCGGTCGCGAAGTGGCACTTTCATCCCGAATACGAGATTCATCTGATCCAGGCGTCGCACGGCAAGGTGTTCGTCGGCGACCATATCGGCGATTTCGGCCCCGGCAACCTGATCGTCACCGGGCCGAACCTGCCGCACAACTGGGTCAGCGAACTCCCCGACGGCGAGCGTGTGCCGTCGCGCGACGTCGTGCTGCAGTTCTCGCGCGATGCGATCGAGAAGATGGTCGGCGCGTTCAGCGAGCTGCAGCCGGTGATCGACCTGATCGACGACGCGGCGCGCGGCGTGCAGTTTCCCGACCGCATCGGCATCGAGGTCGCGCCGCTGATGCTCGAGCTCGCGAACGCGCACGGCTGCCGGCGCGTCGAGATCCTGATGTCGCTGTTCGACCGGCTGTCGTCGTGCCGCGAGCGGCGCGTGCTCGCGGGCCCCGGCTACCGCAGCGACGCGCAGCACTACATGTCGTCGACCATCAACCAGGTGCTGTCGTACCTGCAGCAGAACCTGCCCGGCGTGCTGCGCGAGACCGACGTCGCCGCGTTCGCCGGCATGAGCGTCAGCACCTTCACGCGGTTCTTCCACCGCCATACCGGCTCGTCGTTCGTGCGCTACCTGAACCGGCTGCGCATCAACGAGGCGTGCGAGCTGCTGATGTTTTCCGACCTGACGGTGACCGACATCTGCTACCGGGTCGGCTTCAACAACCTGTCGAACTTCAACCGTCAGTTTCTCGCGATGAAACAGGTGCCGCCGTCGAAGTTCCGCGCGCTGCATCGCCTCAACGAACCGCACGGCCGCGACGACGACGCGCCGCTCCCGCGACGCGCGCCGCCGCGCGCCCCAGACAGGACGCTTCATACGTGACATTTCTCGGCATCGATCTCGGCACGTCCGAGGTCAAGGTTCTCCTCACCGATTCCGGCTCGGTGCCCCTCGCGACCGGCTCGGCCACGCTGTCGATCAGCCGCCCGCATCCGCACTGGTCCGAACAGAGCCCGCAGGCGTGGTGGCACGCGATGCTCGATGCGATCGCGTCGGTGCGCGCCGCGCATCCGGCCGGCTTCGCCGCGCTGCGCGGCATCGCGCTGTCCGGGCAGATGCACGGCGCGACGCTGATCGATCGCGCGGACCAAGTGCTGCGGCCCGCGATCCTGTGGAACGACACGCGCGCCGACACCGAATGCGTCGAACTCGAGGCGCTGGTGCCGGAGTCGCGCGCGATCACCGGCAACATGGCGATGCCGGGCTTCACCGCGCCGAAGCTGCTGTGGCTCGCGAAGTACGAGCCGGCCGTGTTCCGCGCGGTGCACAAGGTGCTGCTGCCGAAGGATTACCTGATCTGGCGCCTGTCCGGCGAATTCGTGTCCGACCTGTCCGATGCGTCGGGCACGCTGTGGCTCGACTGCGCGCGCCGCGACTGGTCCGACCGGATGCTCGCCGCGACCGAGCTGTCGCGCGCGCAGATGCCGCGCCTCGTCGAAGGCAATGCGCCGGCCGCGCAACTGCGCGATGCGCTGCGGCGCGAATGGGGCATCGCGGGGCCCGTGACGATCGCCGGCGGGGCCGGCGACAACGCGGCGTCGGCGATCGGCATGGGCGTCACGGGCGCCGGCAGCGGCTTCCTGTCGCTCGGCACGTCCGGCGTGCTGTTCGCCGGCAACGACCGCTTCGCGCCGAACCCGGATGCGGCGGTGCACGCGTTCTGCCACTGCATCGAAGGACGGTGGCACCAGATGAGCGTGATCCTGTCGGCCGCCGCGAGCCTCGACTGGCTCGCGCGCGCGCACGGCACGACCGCCGGCGCGCTGGCCGCGCGCGCCGAGCACGCCGATCCGGCGCGTGCGCCGCTGTTCCTGCCGTATCTCGGCGGCGAGCGCACGCCGCACAACGACGCGCATGCGCGCGGCGTGTTCTTCGGGTTGTCCAACGAGCACGACGCGGACGACCTCGCCTATGCGGTGATGGAAGGTGTCGCGTTCGCGATGGCCGACGGCTACGACGCACTGCGTGCGGCCGGCACGACGCTCGACACGGTGTCGTTCATCGGCGGCGGCTCGAAGAGCGCGTTCTGGGCGCGGCTGTGCGCGAATGCGACCGGGCTCGCGATGCAGCGTCATGCGGACGGTGCCGTCGGCGCGGCACTCGGCGCCGCGCGTCTGGCGCGACTGGCGGCGACGGGCGACCCGCTCGAGGCAGTCTGCGTCGCGCCGCCGGTGACGGAGACGGTCGCGCCCGATTCGGCGTCGGTCGATCGGCTGGCGGGGCGGCTCGCGCGGTATCGGCGGTTGTATCGGGCGTTGCGGGAGGAATTCGCGGCCGCCGACTGAGCGGCCGCGCCATCGCACTTGACCCGGCCCTTGGGGTCGCCTTTATGCTGGACGCAACCAATCGACCGCAAAGAGGTGACGGATGGGTAGGTCCACGCCCCGTTTGAACGCATCCGCGGCCGCCGCGCAGCTTGGTGTTTCGACCAAGGCGCTGCGGCTGTATGAGCAGCATGGCCTCGTCATGCCGGAGCGCACGCCGGCCGGATACCGCGCGTACGGCCCGGACGACCTCGCCCGCGCCGCCGACATCGCGGCACTGCGCAAGCTCGGCCTCAGCCTCGCGCAGGTGGCGAACGTGCTCGACGGCGATGCGCGCAGCCTCGATGCCGCACTCGCGGCACACGAAGCCGCGCTCGATCGCGGCGTTCAGGATCTGGTGCGCAAGATGGACCGCGTGCGCGCGATCCGCGCCGGCCTCGCGCGCGGCCGGATGCCTGCCGGCGGCGAGCTGACGCGGCTGCTCGACGATTCGGGTACCGGCGTCGCGTTCAGCCTGCCGTGGCCGTGGGGCGGCGAGTGGTTCGAGTGTCGCGATATCCGGCCGCTGAACTACATCATCGGCTCGCTGGGAAGCGGCAAGACGCGGCTCGCGCTTCGGCTGGCCGATGCGCTGCCCGGTGCGGTGTTCGTGGGGCTCGATCGGCTGGAAAACGACTGTGCGGCGGCATGCGCGGCAGTGCGCGCCGATCCAGCGCTGAAGTCGTGCGTCGACCGCGCGCTGACCTCGCTTGCCGACAGGGGCGCCACGCCGTCGGCAGCGCTGACCGCGCTGCTCGTCAACCTCGAAGCGGAAGGCCCGCGCACGCTGGTCGTCGACATGATCGAACAGGATCTCGACCGTTCCACGCAACTGGCCTTGATGGCCCATCTGCGTGAACGCGCCGCCGCCGCCGGCAGGCGGCCGCTGTTCCTGCTCACGCGCTCGTCGGCGATCCTCGACCTGGCGGCCGTCGGCCCCGACGAAACCATCCTGTTGTGCCCGGCCAATCACAGCCCGCCTTCACGGGTGGCGCCTTACCCGGGCGCGCCCGGTTACGAGGCGGTGGCGACATGCCTGGCGTCGCCGGCGGTCCGCGAGCGGCTCGCCCGCCGGCCGGAAGCGGCGTGAGCAGGTATCAGGATTCCAGCCGCCCCAGCCTGCGCGCCATCGCCGGGCTCACCGCATGCACGGGATCGAAGCCTAAGAATTCGAGCACGTGCCGCGCGACGTCGTCGCGATCGTTGTCCGCGCAGATCATGTGATAGCTGTTTTCCAGCACGATCCCGCGCGCGTCGGGCATCTTCTCCAGCAGGAAATCGGCCGAGCGCAGGCTCGTCAGTTCGTCCTCGCGCGCATGCAGCACGAGTGTCGGGCACGGCGTGCCTGGCGCGGCCTCGCGCACCCAGTCGCGCATCCGGTCGACCTGCCGCACGCACGCGAGCGGCACCCACGCATAGTGGAAACCGTCCTGCCGCTCGAACTTCTTCTTCACGATCGCGCGGATCGTCGCGTTCTTGATGCCGAACGGATCGCCTTCCTCGACGCGCATCCGTTCCGCCACCCCCGGCACGCGATACAGCACGTGCCGCAGCGACCGATACCACGGCGTCGACCAGCCGTCGATGAATACCGGTGCGGCCAGCAATGCGAGCCGGCCGCGCGCATGCTGCACGCGGTGGCACAGCAGCAGCGCGACCAGCGCGCCCATGCACATCCCCGCGACATGCAGCGTGTCGTACTCGCGTTCCAGCGCACGATACTGTTCGGTCACCGCGTCGAGCCACGCCTCCGCGCGCACGCCGACCAGATCCTCGGGGCGCGTGCCGTGCCCCGGCAGCGTGATCATGTGCGGGTCGGCGCCCGCGCGCCGCATCGCCTTGTGCAGCGAACCGAGATCGTATTGCGTGCCGCCGAGCCCATGGATCAGCAGGACGCCCGTACGCCCTGTCATGACGCGTGCCCGCTCATTCGTCCGCCGGCCACACGCGCTCGATCTGCCAGACGCCCGCGACCACCGTCACGTCGACGTTCGAATCGAGCAGCGGCGCGCCGTGGTCGGTGACCGTCCGCGTGCCGCCGTCGCGCAGCACGATGCGCAGCGACAGCGACGCGCGGTCCTCGCCCGCGATCTCCGCGTTCCAGTAGTCGCTCAGTGCTTCGCGGTCGCCCGGCTGCACGCGTTCGAGCACGAGCGGCACGCTCGCGATCTGCGACGCGTCGACGCCGACGCCGAACACGCGCTCGACGTCGCCGCTCCAGTCGATCCGGCCCGACTCCGGATCGAGCACGTACGCGATCTGGCCGGCGCTCGCGAGCGCGAGCTCCATGTTGTTCTGCAGCACCGCCGCATGCTCGTGCACGCGTTCGCGGGTCGTCTTCAGCGTGCTGACCGCCAGCACCAGCAGCGATGCAACCGCGAGATAAAGCTGCGCTTCGAGCAGCGCGCTGCCGTAGTGTTCGTGGAACGACGAGAACGGGCCGTCGCCCTGCGCGGTCTGCTCGATCACGATCAGCGCGAGCACCAGCACCGACGACGAGCCCGCGCGGCCGCCGAGCAGCAGCGTGACCGCCACGGCCAGGAACAGCGGGACATAGGTGAGCGCGAAGCCGGCGCCCGTGCCGAATTTCCGCGACGTATCGCCGTCGAAGATGGCGAGCGCGACGAGCCCGAGCAGCGCGAACGCGACGATGCCGAGCATCAGGTCGAAGCGCTCGTGGTCGCCGGAGCGGTGCGCGCGAAAGCGCGACCACGACGCGAGCACCGGCGTGACCAGCAGCACGCCGACGAAATCGGACGCGGCCCACACCGACCACACGTCGAAGAACGACGCGCCCTTGACCGTCGTGTACCACGCCGCGCCGCCGATCGCGCCGACGACGCCCGCGATCAGCCCGGCGAGGATCACCGAGCGCAGGAAGTACAGCCCTTCGAGCGAGAAGCGCACGCGCTGCACGAGCCAGACGGCCAGCGCGGCCGCGCCGACCTCGTCGACCGTGAACAGCACGGCGTTGACGAGGCTGCCGTGTTCGATCGCGGTCAGCGCGAGCTGGCCGACGAGGAACGCGCCGGCCAGCGTCAGCCAGTCGCGCACCGGGCGCAGCATGAACGCGCCGACCGTCACGCCGGCCGGCAGCCAGATATAGCCCGTCAGCCGGACGGGGCCGTTGAACTCGTGCGAGATGTAGCCGGTCGCGAGATACAGCGCCGCCCAGAGCAGCGCGGCGACGAGCCCCGGCCGCGATCGTTTGGTGTCCATCGAGAATCCCTGTATGCCGCGCCTGCGGCCTGCAGGTGCGCGATGTGCGAATGATATGCGGACGGCGCGGGCCGGGGAATACCGGGGGCCGGCGGCGCCGGCGTGCCCGCAAGCCGGCGGTTGTGACCGGGAAGATATCGGAAAAGTTCGCGGGTGGCCGGATGCTGTCGGGACACGTCCGCGTGTCCCCCTGGCCGAATGGCCAAATTCGCGCATGGCAGGTCGTTCACCCCCATCATGAAAGACATCCGGAAGCACTCGTTTCGGGTATCGTCCCCCTTTCCAGCCCGCATTCGACATGACCACATGCAATGGAAACCGTCCCGGCCCGGCCGATCTCGGCCCCTTTGATGCCATGAGCCGATTTCGCGTCACGTACGACGGCCCCGCGCTCGAATCGTCCGAGATGGACGTGCGCGAACTCGCGCCCGCGCTGCTTGCATTCGGCGATTTGCTCGACGCGTCGACGCGTGCACTGTGCGGCGATCAGGTTCGGCCGCAAGTGAATGTGCGCGGCAGCTTCAAGACCGGCAGCTTCGGCATCGACTTCACGCTCGCGACCTCGTTGCTCGGCCGCATGCGCGACATGCTGAGCGGCAACGAAGGCACGGCGCTCGCCAATGCGGTCACGATCCTGACGGCGCTCGGCATCGCCGCGCCCAAGACGAGCAAGGGGCTTTTCGCCGTCCTCAAGTGGCAGCGCGGACGCGAGATCCGGCACGTGCGGGTGCAGGACCACGGCGCGGTGCTGCAGGTCGACGGCGACGAACTCGAGATCGACCTGCCCGTCCTCACGCTGTTGCGCGACGTCCGCGTTCGCCACGCAACCGCGCAGGTCCTTGCGCCGCTCGCGCACGAAGGCATCGAGATGTTCGCGGCCGGCACCGATACGCAAGTGTTCGAGACGGTCGCCCGCCACGAAATTGCGTGGTTTCACGCGCCCGAGCCAGCCGATGCGCTCCTGCTCGACGAGCATCGCAAGATGGCGTTCTCGATCGTGTCGCTCGCGTTCAAGGACGACAACAAATGGCGGCTGCACGACGGCACGTCGACGATTCATGCGGCGATCACGGATGCCGGCTTCCTGTCGCGCGTGAACAACAGCCAGATCAGTTTCAGCAAGGGGGACGTGCTCGTCTGCAATGTCCGCATGCAGCAATGGCAAACTTCGGACGGGGCAAAAACCGAATACGAAGTCACGGATGTCCTCGAACATCGTCCGGCCGGCCGGCAGATTCAGTTGCCCGGCCTGTGATCCGCGTCGCCGCTCCAATGCCCAACGCAATCCGTCATCCATCATGAAAACGGCGATCGATCTGCGTCCTGCCTCCGCCGCCGACCTCCCCTTCCTGCTGACGCTCCGTCGACTGACGATGACCGAGCACCTGCAGCGGGTCGGCGCGCCGACCGACGACGCAGCGCACGACCAGCGCATCCGCGCCCACTTCGAAGACGCGATGATCGTCTGCGAAGGTGCCGCCGCGATCGGCCTGCTGAAGGTGACGCGCACCGCCGTCGAGTGGCACGTCCACCAGATCCAGATCCTCCCCGCGCACCAGGGCCGCGGCATCGGCGAGGCCGTGCTGCGCGCCTTGCTGGCCGACGCCGCACGCGAGCACGTGCCGGTCTCGCTGAGCGTGCTGCACGGTAACCCGGCGCGAAGGCTCTACGAACGGCTCGGCTTCCGGCTCGCGTCGGAAACCGCCACGAGCGCGAATCTGATCTGGCGCGCATGACGCGCGCGATATCGCCGCCGCATTACTGCGTGATCTTCGCGTCCTTCAGCAGATCGCCGATCATCTGCGCGCTCGCCTTCTCGACCGCGATCGCCTGCAGCTGCTGCTGAAGTCCCGGCTTCGCGGCCTCGAAACCCGGCACCTGCGTCGGCCGCTTCGCATCCAGCTTCACGATCGCCCGCACACCGTCGACCGGAATCGAATCCTTGGTCGTCGCGCCGACGGCCAGTTTCTCGAGCGCCTGCGCGACCGGCAGCGGCAACCCGCCCGTCTTGCCTTCCGCCGCCGGCGTGTTGAAGCTCACCCAAGGCAGCTCGCCGCCGCTGTCGCGGCTCGGCGCCATGCTGTACTGCCGCGCGAGCCCGTCGAACGACTTGCCCGCTTTCAGTTCGCTCAGCACGGTCGCGGCCGTCACCGGATCCTTGACGACGATCACGCGCGGCTTGTATTCGCTCTTGCCGAGCGTCGCGACGAGTGCGTCGTAGCGCGCCTTCACCTGCTCGTCGGTCACCGGCTCGGGCTTCACGTTGTCGCGCAGGTACAGCTGCACCTCGGCCGTCACCTTCGCCTGCTGCACCGCCGCCTTGACCTCGGGCTTGTCGCCGTAGTTCGCCTTTTCGGCGGCCTGTTGCACCAGCACGCGCGTGATCAGCTGGTTCTTGATCGCCTGCCGGACCTGCGGCGAGTCGGGTTGCCCGGACGCACGCAGCAGCGTATCGACGTCGGCCTGCGTGATCGGCGTGCCGTTGACGGTCGCGACGGTCGCGGCCGTCTGCGCGTGAACAGGGCCGCACAGTGCGCCGGCCAGCGCGGCAATCAGCACCAGGCGGTTCGGTGTCGTCTTCATCTTCATCGTTATCGTCGCTTCGAGCGTAAGAAGCGCGGCATGGAGCGCCGCGCCGGTTCATCGTGCACGCACACGCAGCGCCTGCGTGTGCCGCTGTCATTGTGCACGGAACCGCGTTTCCGCGTCGGGAGGTTGGGGAATGCCGCGCCGCGCAACGCGGCCGCACGCCCGGCACATCAAGGCGTCCAGCGGTACACGGTGATGCTGTTCCCCTTCACGTTGTTCTTCATCACCACGTACTCGCCGTTCGATCGACGGTACGCGCGGAGGCTGTACATCGCGTCGATCGCGCTGCTCGTATCGACCGTCGCGGGGCTCGCATTGACCAGCGTGGTGTCGAGATTGCCGGTGGCGAGGTTGAACGCGTCGACGTTCGGCCACAGCGGTCCGCTGCTGCTGAACCAGTAGCCGACGAACAGATGATTGCCGACCGCGTCGATCGATTTGGCGCCGCTGTGCGGAAGCATGATCACCGGATCGGGCTTCGTCGTGTTGCCCGCGCTCCAGCCGTGGTACACCTCGACGCGCGTGCCGATCGACGTCCAGTCGTTGCTGCCGGGCGCACCCTGCGCGAGCACCATCGTGTCGCTGTCCGCGAGATAGACGATGCGCGTCAGCGGCAGGATGCTGGCCGGAATGCGCGTCGCGACACCCGGCCCCCACGACGGCTTGCCGTTCGCGTCGAAGCCGGTCAGCGGGTAATGCGTGATCGCGCCGGTCTTGTCGAGGCCCGCCCACACGCCGCCCTTGCTGTCGATGCTGAAGCCGCTCGTCACGCGCTGCGTCGTGTTGAATGCGGGGCCCGGAATCGAGCCGTCCGGAATCGCGACATAGCCGTTCGCCGCGTTGAAATGGTAGAAGTAGAAGACCGGCGGATTCTGGCCGGCTGCGACGAGAATCCGGTTCGTGCCCACCGACGTGAGCAGACCGAAGTGTTCGTCGCGCTGCGTGTCGCTCATGTTGATGCGCGGGTCCGCCGGGTACGCGAACGGATCGACGGTGTTCGCGACGAACTTGCCGCCCGCGGTGCCGCTGTACACGTGCGTGCCGCCATAGAACAGCGCGCCGTCCGTGACGGGATCCGGCGCGGCGATGCCTTCGAAATTCAACGACTGCAGCGTATAACGCAGGCTCCCGGTGCTGCTGTACGCATGAATGTCGGTCGCGCCGTTGCGGCCGAGATCCCAGCTGCCGCCCCACGGATTGTTGAGCACGTACAGGTTGCCGCCGGTGTCCTTGCCGATCCCGACGATGCGCGTGAAGCGCTGCGCGCCGACCTGCCCCTTGATGCCCGTCGTCGTGTCGAGATAGCCGCCGCGCACGCCGAACGTGCCGACCAGCGCCGGTCGGCCCGCCACCGTATAGCGCTTGATGTTCTGGTCGGGGCCTTCGTCGCCCGCCAGCAGCTGGCCGGCCGCCGCATCGAAATACAGCGCCGACGGCCGCGACCCGGTCGGCATCCGGATCGTGTTCAGCAACGCGCCCGCCGGGCTGAAGCCGACGATCGAGCCCGCGCTCTTCTGGGCGACCCACACGTTGCCCGCACCGTCCACCGCGAGCGCGCCCGGCGCCGACACGTCGATGTCCCGCTGCCACACGCCGTCGGTGGTGAATACGCGCACGCGATTGCCGTAGAAGTCGCTGGCATAGAGCAGCGAACCGGCCGTCGCGAGCCCGGTGACGACGTCGATGCGCGGCTGGTTGGTCGCCGCGCTGATCTGGATCACGCGGTCGCGATATTTCGTCGCGCGGTTGTAGCGCCCCACCGCGCCGCTGCCGTACGTCTTGCCGGGCTGCAGCGCGACGAAGAGCGACGTCGCGTTGCCGGTGATCGCGCTGCCCTGGAATTCCGAATGCGTGCCGATCGAGCCGATGCTCTTGCCGTTCTGGTAGATCGCCACACCGCCTTCATCCTCGTCCCACATCGACGCGGTATAGATCACGCCTTCGGGCGCGACCCACATCGCGCGCGCGACGTTGCCGACGTGCGCCGCGAGCGTACCGTAGGTGTTCGCCAGCCAGTCGGTGGTATTACCCGCGTGCGCGGCCGGCACAATCGCGGCGATCGCCGCGGCAACAAGCGCAGCCTGGATTCGTTTGCTGGCGACCATGACGGTTGCTCTCCTGAATGATGCAGACATTCACCTGAGGGACCGGCCGGCCAGATGGCTTGAAATCCGCAATGCGTAAATTCTTCCCGTGAATCATCCGGCGCAATCGGTATTACGTACGGCATGCGTTCGATAATGAGCAGGGCGAGAATAGCGTTATATAAATCGAAAAAAATTGCGGTCCGCTCGTGCTTGCGGCAAGCACGAGTGTGCGACAGTGAATGTTCACTTACGCACCAGCACGGGAATGGGGAGAATCGGGCGTTCGCCTGCGGGAATATCGCCGCTCGTCCAGCGGCGACCGATTGAAACGGCAAACGCTTTTAGCGGAGAATCGAAAAAGGCCGCCGAACGCGGCGCAAAATCACTGCACAAAACAAATCGCCGGCCAGAATCCGTCGCGAATCCTGGCCGGCGATTGTCATCGACTGCGGATCAGGCAACGCGTCGCCGCGCTGCCATGCATCATGCCGATGTCTCCCGCACCTTTACCTCGGTTACCGTGCCGGCGTCCGAATCATTGTCGTCGCGCGGTTCGCCGAGTTGCCCTTCCCACTTCGCGACCACCGCGGCCGCGATCGAGTTGCCGACCGCGTTGGTGGCCGAGCGCCCCATGTCGAGGAACATGTCGACGCCCATGATCAGCAGCAACCCGGCTTCGGGCAGGTTGAACTGGTTGAGCGTCGCCGCGATCACGACCAGCGACGCGCGCGGCACGCCGGCCATCCCCTTCGACGTCACCATCAGCATCAGCAGCATCGTGATCTGCGTGCCCAGCGGCAGATGAATGCCGTACACCTGGGCGATGAACAGCACCGCGAACGTGCAGTACATCATCGAGCCGTCGAGGTTGAACGAATACCCGATCGGCAGCACGAAGCTCGAGATCTTGCGGTTCACGCCGAAGCGGTCGAGCGCGTCCAGCAGCTTCGGATACGCGGCCTCGGAACTCGCCGTCGCGAACGACAGCAGGAACGGCTCGCGAATCAGCCGGATCAGCGTGAACGCACGCTTGCCGAGGAACGTCACGCCGGCGAGCGTCAGCACGCCCCACAGCAGCGCGAGCGCCAGATAGAAGCTCGCCATGAACTTCGCGAACGTCAGCAGGATGCCGAGCCCTTCGGTCGTGATCGTCGACGCGAGCGCCGCGAACACCGCGACCGGCGCAAACCACATCACCGCGCCCGTCACCTTCAGCATCACCTGCGCGAGATCCTCGATCACGCCAGTCAGGCGCTTGCCCGCGTCGCCGAGCGCGGACAGCGCGGTGCCAAAGAAGATCGAGAACACGACGATCTGCAGGATTTCGTTGTTCGCCATCGCCTCGGCGATCGACTTCGGCACCAGGTGGACCACGAAGTCCTTCAGCGTGAAGGCGCCCGTCTTCAGGTTGAGGGCCGCATCGGAAGGCGGCAGCGGCAGGCTCAGGTGGCTGCCCGGCTGCAGGATCGTCGCGGTCAGCAGGCCGAGCAGCAGCGACGTGAACGACGCGATGAAGAACCAGCCGAACGCCTTGACGCCCACACGGCCCACCGCGCTGCCGTCGCCCATCTGCGCAATGCCGACGGTCAGCGTCGCGAAGACCAGCGGTGCGATGATCATCTTGATCAAGCGCAGGAATACATCAGACAGCAACGACACGTAACCGGCGACTTCCTTCGCCATCTTCGGGTCGGGAAACGCGCTGTGGCATGCATAACCCACGGCGATACCAAGCATCATCGCAATGACGATGTACTTGGTAATGTTGTGCTTCTTCTTCATTAGTAATCCAAATCACAAAACGTATGTTGCTAACGGCTGGCAAATCATTCGCGTCCGGCTGCGAATCGGAACCTGTGTGGCCACGCGGGCGACCAGTCCGCCCTGGCGGTCGCCAGGGCGGACAAGGGGGGCATTCTAACGCAAATGGCGCACCGGCTTTCAAATCTGAAAGCGGCGCCGGTTGATCTGTGTCCGGATGTCGCCGGCAAAACAGGTTTTGTCGCGATCCAGCACACCCCTGGCGAGGGCCGGCCGGCGTGGAACAGCCCGGCCGAGCGGCGAGAAATCGGTCGGCGCCGCCGTGGCAAACGGGTTGCGCGCACGCACGCGTCAGCGCCACGCTCCGCGCGGGCGGCCGAGACGGTCAAGCGATCGCGACACATTCTCACAAAGATGCGCAGACCTCGACACTACGATACGTAAACGATATGTAATATTTGGAAATGATTCGCGTTGGCGCCATGTCCGGGCGTCGATCCGCGATCGCGAGCCGCAAACGCGGCACCGTGTTCGAGTCATTGCTCCCGACGGGTTGAGCCATTCATTTCATCAGTAGTCCTTTTAATGGACGATCGAGGAAAAGCGGCATCGTGATGAACATTCTGTACACCAACTTCCACGGCGACTACGGCGGCGGCCAGGATACCTACGTACGCGATCTCGCCGCCGCGATGAGCCGGCATCACCGCGTGACCGTCGCGTCGCCGGCGGGAAGCCGCCTGTCGCGTCTGTTGAAGGACAGCCCCGACGTGGCCATCTTCGACATGGAATTCAAGCCGCGCTGGAACCGGCTGTGCCAGGAAATCGTCCGGCTGCGCCGGCGCATCGTCGCCGAGCGCTTCGACGTCATTCACGTGAACGGGTCCGCCGACCACCGGCAGGTCATGCTCGCGCTGCTCGGGTGCCGCTACCGGCCCGCGGTCGTGCTCACCAAGCACAACACCTATCGGGCCGACAGTTTCGGCAACCTGCTGCGCGCACGGCTCGCCACCGACCACACCATCGCGGTCAGCGACTATGTCGCGAGCATGCTCGCGCTGCGTTCGCCGTATGGAAACGTCACGGTCGTGAAGCACGGCGTGCGCCGCCCGGCCGCCGAACGGCTGGCCGGCGACGAAATCCGCCGCCGCAAGATCGCGCTGTTCGGGCCGTCCGGCGCGGACGCAATCGTGCTGGGCAGCAGCGCCGGCACCGCGCCGGAGAAAGGCTGGATGGACCTGATCGCGGCGCTGGGCCGGCTGCCCGAAAGCGAGCGCGAGCGGTTTCGCGTGCTGCTGGTCGGCGCGGAGCCGTCCGGCGAGCAGCGCGAACAGATCGCGCGGCACGGCATGGCGTCGCGCACCGCGTTCACAGGTCGCCTCGACGACGTACGGGCGCCGTTCGCGATCGTCGACGTGTCGTTCGTGCTGTCGTACCACGAGAGCCTGTCGTACGCGTGCCGCGAAGCGATGTCGCTCGGCTGCCCCGCGATCGTCACACGCGTGGGCGGGCTGCCCGAGAACGTCGAGCCGGGCATCGACGGCTGGGTCGTCCCGCCGCGCGAGCCCGAGGCGATCGAGGCCATCTTGCGCGCGATCGTGCGCGAACCCGGCTGCGTCCGTTCGATGGGGCGCAGCGCGCGGCTGAAAGGCAAGCGCGAGTTCTCGTTCGACACCTTCGTCGACGCGACGCTGTCCGTCTATCAGAAATCGATTCGACACAACCCCTACCGCTGGGCGACATCCATGAGGTCCGCTTGATGGCAATGAATATCTGGAAGAAGTACTGGGATTTGCGGACGCAGGAATGTCCGTGCGACGTGCACTTCGTCGAATGGCTGGAATCCGTGCGTCTCAGGGGCGTACGCATCTATCACTTCGGCACCGGCGGCCATCACCATGTCGGCATGGAATGCGCGCGGCCGCACCTGAACAACACCGTTTTCGGCGTGACGGCATCGCCGAAGGAATACAAGTCGTACGTCGAGCTCGTCACGCGGCAACCGGAGATCAGCAAGACCTACCTCGCGTATTTCGGCGACATCTATACGAGCAATTCGGGCCTGCTGCCGGCATTCGACGTCGTCACGCTGTTCCATCTGTGCGAATTTCGCGACGAGTCGAACAGCCGTTATGGCGCGAAAACGGACGAAGAGGTGCTCGACCTGTTCGCACGCCATACCGCGCCCAATGGTCACCTGTTGTTCTACAAGGGCTCGTCGGCATACCGCAAGGCCGAGCCGATCATCGCGCAGTGGGCGGCAAACGCCGATTTCGTCGAGATCGGCGACTTCAAGACCCTGCGGATCTTCCGCAAGGCCGCGTAACGCCGCGTTTTTCCCGGGCTGCCGATGTTTCTTTCCGCCACGCGCCATCCGATCCTGATGTATCACCAGATACGCCCGTTGCCGCCGCCGGCCGACCGGCTACGCGGCCTGAGCGTCGCACCGGACGCGTTCCGCCGCCAGATGACGCTGTTCAAGCGGCTCGGCTACCGCGGGCTGAGCGTGCGTGAACTGCGGCCGTATCTGCGCGGCGAGCGCAGCGGCAAGGTCTTCGGCATTTCGTTCGACGACGGTTTTCGCAACGTACTGACCCATGCGATGCCGGTGCTCGACGCGCTCGGGTTCACCGCGACCTGCTATTTCGTCGCCGGCCGCTTCGGCGGCCAGAACGACTGGGATGCGGCTGACGACACCGCGCGCTCACCGCTGATGACATGCGAGGACATGCTCATGTGGCGCGACCATGGCCATGAAGTCGGCTCGCATACGCTCGATCACGTCGCGCTGTCGCAGGTGCCCGGGTTCGAGTCGGATCATCAGGTAAGCGAGTCGAAGCGGCGCCTCGAGGCATTGAGCGGCCAGCCCGTCGAATCGTTCTGCTACCCGTACGGCGACCTAGATGCGCGGGTACGCGACCAGGTCGCGGACGCCGGATACGACAATGCGACGACGACCCGGCGCGGATGTGCCGGCGCGGCCGACGATCCGTTCCTGCTGCCGCGGATTCCGGTCGCGGGCGGTGTCGGGGCCGCCCGGCTGTGGCTCAAGTGCGTGAAGGCGCGGGTCATCGCACGCGGGTAGCACGGCGCCGTCGCCGGCACCCGCATCGATACGCGAGCCGCTCACCACGACGGCGATCGGCCCGCCCATCCAACGCGTTCTTCACATGGACGGGCCTGCCGACGGGTCAAACCGGCGAGCGAAACACACGCGTCGCGGAGGGTGCACGCACATGCCGCTTCAGGTACGCAAGCGCAGCGTCGATCGACAGCACGTGCTGCTCCCCGTTCCTCATCCGCAGCGACACCTCGCCGGCCAGCGCTTCCTTCCGCCCGGCCACCGCGACGATCGGCGCAGCGAGTTCCCGCGCGTCGAAGATCTTGCGCGGCAAGCGCTCGGCACGGAAATCCCGCAGCACCCGGCAGCCGATGTCCTCGAACGCGAACGCCGTGTTGTCCGCAAATGCGCGTTCGTCCTGCCCGATGTTCGCGACGACGATCTGGTCGGGGGCCAGCCACGTCGGCAACCATCCCTCGTAATGCTCGAGCAGGATGCCGATGAACCGCTCGAGGCTGCCCAGCACCGCGTGATGCAGCATGACGGGCGTCGCGCGCACGCCGTCTTCCGCGACATAGGTTGCGCCAAGCCGCTCCGGCAACACGAAGTCGAGCTGGATCGTCCCGCACTGCCACTTCCGCCCCTGACGGTCGAGCAGGTGAAACTCGAGTTTGGGGCCGTAGAACGCGCCTTCCCCGGGCAGCATCGCGAAATCCAGGCCGGCCGCTCGGGCGGCGGACGCCAGCATCGCTTCCGCCCGATCCCAGACCGCATCGTCGCCCGCGCGAACCGCCGGCCTCGTCGACAGCGCGACGTCGAACCCGTCGAACCCGAAGTCCGCGTAGATCGTCTTCAGCAGCACGCAGAATCGCGCGACTTCGACCTCGACCTGATCGGGCAGGCACAGCACATGCGCATCGTCCTGCGTGAAGGCGCGGGCGCGCATCAGCCCGTGCAGCGCGCCCGACGGCTCCGCGCGGTGCACCGCGCCGAATTCCGCGTAGCGGACCGGCAGGTCGCGATACGAACGAACGCCCTTCCTGAAGAGCTGCACATGGCACGGGCAGCTCATCGGCTTGAGGCAGTATGGGTGGCTGTCGCTCTCGAGCGAGAACATGTTCTTCCCGAACTTCTCCCAGTGGCCGCTCTGCTCCCACAGGCCGCGCGACACGATCTGCGGTGTCCTGACTTCGGCGAAGCCGGCTTGCCGCATCCTGGCGCGGATGTATTCCTCGACGGTCCGGTAAAGGACCATGCCGCGCGGATGCCAGAAGATGGCGCCCGGACTTTCATCCTGCTGGTGAAACAGATCGAGTCTGCTGCCAAGCACTCGATGATCGAAATCGTCCATCACGTTCTCCGTTGACTGGGGTGCCGGTCGAACGGAGCATGAAAAAAGCCCCGTCCGTTGCCGGCGGGGCTCCTGGGGATGATGTGACGCATGAATCTACGACGTGCAACCTCCCCCCCGGCCCGCCGTTGGCGGTCGTGGTGGTGGTCGTGGTGGTCGTGACGAAACGTGCGTTCATGGGGTGAATCTAGTCAACCTCGTGCGGCCTGTCAATCATGCGTTCGAATCGCGATGCGTTACGCGCGCCGCCCGCCGGTTCGGTATCGCGACAGCAAATCCTCACGCGCGTATGTTCGCCGCCTCACGACGACATGGCGGGCGGTAACCCCGATCGAGTGCCGGTTGCGTCTAATCCCGACCTCACTCGCAACGCAACGCCTCCCATGGATCTCCACCATTTCATGGCGGCGCTGCGCGGCGCCTGGCATGTCGACATACACGCGCCCAGCCGTACCCACACCATCGCGCGATCCACGGTCGACTCGATGCCGGCGTTCAACGCCCCCGTCGAAACCGCACGCTTCAACCGCGAAGAAGCCGCTTTGCTCACGCGGCGTGCAGCGCGCGCAGCGCTTCGAACGTCACGATACGGCCGGCCAGCGCGCTCGCGGCAACCGTGTACGGACTGGCCAGCCATACGTCCCCGGGGCCGGAGCGCCCCGGAAAATTGCGGTTGATCGCACTGATCGTCACATCGTCCTTGGTGGCCGATTGACCCGGCCCGCAGTTCGCGCACGCACCGCAGCCCGGCATCACGAGCGTCACGCCGGCCTGCTCGAACGTGGGAAGATAGCCGCGTTCCGCGCAGTATTCGCGCACGTGCATCGTGCCGAACTGCAGGAACAAGCGTGTCGTCGGTGCCACGCGCATGCCGCGATCGACGCCCCACCGCAGCACTTCGTGATAAAAGTCGAAGTCCGCCTGCTTGCCGGCCGTGCACGATCCGCCGTAAGCCACGTCGATCGCGACGTTATCGGCCAGCCCGCTCACCGCGACACCGTTGCTCGGGTCGCCCGGTCGCGCCAGCATCGGCTCGATCTCGCGCGCATCGATGTGGATCACGTCGCGGTAGACGGCATCGGGGTCGCTTCTCATCCACGGCTCGAGCACGAAGTCCACGCCGCGACGTTCTTTCAGGAACGCAACGGTCCGTGCATCGGGTTCGACGATCCCCGTGAACCCGCCCAGTTCGGCGACCATGTTCGTCAGCGTCGCGCGCTCGTCGACCGGCAACGCGCGCACGGCTGAACCGCCGTATTCAAATACCAGGCCAATCGCGCCGCCGGAGCGGATCTCGTCCATCTGCAGCAGATAGAGCACGATGTCTTTCGCCGTCACGCCGGGACGCAGCGCGCCGTCAACCTCGATCCGCAACGTTTCCGGAATCCGGCAGCGAACATAACCCGTGACCCAACTGTTGGCGATCTCGGTGGCGCCGGCGCCGAATGCCAGGCTACCCAACGCACCGGCGTGCGGCGTATGCGAATCGGTGCCCGCGACGATCTGCCCCGGCAACGCGTACTGCTCCGCCATCATCGAATGGCAAATGCCTTCCGAGCCGGGCGCGTCCGGCAACGCACCGTGTGCGCGCACCGGGTAATCGCGTGCGAATTCGCTGTGCCCGGCGACGAGATTCGCGATCCCGGGCAGCAGCCCGTCTCTCACGTGCGGAATGCTCTGCCGCGCAAGTGCGAGATGATCGTGGAACGCGATGATGCGGTCCGGATCGTGCAGCTCCGCCGGTTTGCCGAACGCTCGGTGCATCAGATACGCACACATGCCGGTGAAGTAGTCGTGGCTGAAGCGCCAGTCCGCGGCGACGAAAACGCCGTCTCCTCGCGATGCCCCCTGCATTTCCGGATGAAGGTGGCGTGCGAGAATCTTCTCGACGAGCGTACGCGGCCCGTGCGCCGCGCCCGCGCCCCCGTCGGCCGGCACGGTGCGCTCGTCCGCGTTCGGCCATCGGACGGTCTTGCTGTAGGCGAGCAGCCCGCCGCTGCGGATAATCCGTTGCGTGAGCGCATCCCGGCCCTGCAGGAACACGTCGATCGGGATCGCTTCACCCGCGAGCAGGCGGTCCAGCACGGAGAAATCGGTCGTGGTGAGGATGCCGATGTTGTCGCAGTTCTGCTGGTAGATCCGCTCGAAGCTTTCCGCGACGATCAGGCGGATGCCGGCCGACAGTTCGGCCAGCGGTGCCGATTCGCGCGACGAGCCCTTGCCGTATCGCTTGCCGGCCACGGTCACCTGGAAGCCGCCGTCACGCACCGCGTGATTCCCGATCGGTAAGCGGCCGCCCGCCTTGAAGCCGACGTACGGAAACTCGCCGAGCCGCTCGTCGTAGGTCAGCATGACGGTGACCGGCGTGATCTCGTCGGTCGACACGTCATCGCGCAACGCACCGGCCTCCTGCCGCGTCAGCGCGCGCCCCGCGAACTGCGCATCGATCGTGTCCGGATCGCGAGTCAGGTACAACACCTTCCCCGTCAGTCGAAACGTATCTTCCATAAGTGCTCCTCGGTTGCATTCGGTCATCGGTGGCGCCGGGCAGTCCACGCTGTCGGCGGCGGTCGCTCACGGGTCGGCGTGGGGCAGGCGTACGGCAAGCCATGCCTGCACCATCGCGGCGATCCGGTCGGAATTGCGGTCCAGCATCAGCATGTGGGAGTTGCCATGGATACCGTGCGCGGGCAGCGACAGCGTTTCCAATCGCCCGCCCTGCTCCGCCAGCGCCCGCTCGTAGCGCAACGACACGCGGGTCAAACCACGCCAGAACGCCGATCCGTCCAGGTTGTCACCCCATACGAACAATTGTGGGATCGCGGCGATGGCGTGCAGGTCGGCCTGTTTCGTGTCGGGCATACCGGTCGGCTCGAGCGCGACGATGGCGCGGATCTTGTCGGGTGCGTGCAATGCGGCCACGAACGCAAAATTCGCGGCCTGGCTGTGCGCGATGACGACGCACGGGCATACGCGCTGCACGAGCGCGTCGTAGGCGGCCTGGGTCAATGCGTCGTTGGTGGCCCAGCGCGGCACGAACTGCTTGCTGAACGCATCGAAAGCGTCGACCGGAAACTGCGACTCCGGGTAGGCCGCGCGCGACGCCGGCGTATCCGAATAGGACGGCCCGATCCTGAAGAGCAGCCATGCTTCCCGCTTCGACCGGAAGAACGGCTCGTCCGGATAGAGATCCGGGTAACGCGCCCACGACGCCCGCCCGCGCTCCACGGCATCGCTGACATACACGTCGTAGCCCGCGCGCAGGAAGGCCATCTGCCAGCCGTCGCGCCCGTCCGGCGTCGTCTCCCAGTTCACGCCGGTCAGGCCGCCGCCGTGCCACAACAACACGGGCAACGCCTTGCGCGGATGGGCGAGCTTCACGTACTGCACATACATCTGGCCGACTTCGAACGTGCCGTTCGGGTCGACGACGGTCGGCGGCGCCCCGGGCGAGAATACGATGCTGCGCGACGGCAGGCCGGACAGCACTGCCGCATGTCCGCCGATATGGAAACTGCCGATCGACGCGACCTCCAGCGTGCGCGCATCGCTGCGATACGTCGCCGTGGAATCGGCCGGCGTGTCGGCACAGCCCGTCAGCGTCAGACAGCCGGTCGCCGCGATCGACATCGCACCAAGCCACCGCATGCACGCGGCGAGCGCCGTTCGCATGCGGTGCGCCCGCCGGTCGATATCGCCCCTGACGGGCACGCGCGCATGACTCACGGTGTGGCCTCGCCGGTGTCGACCGCCCGGTTCGCATGAAACAGCGCACCCAGCGCAAGCAGGTACAGGCCGCTCAACCACAGCATCAGTGCCTGAAAGCCGGCATCGGCGAGCAGATAGGCACCGATCGCGAGCAATATCCCGTTGGCCACCCCGAAGTTGCGTTCCATGCGCGCAAACATCGCGACCCGCGCAAGCGGGTCGAGCGCCGACAGGTCGAGATTCGCCATCGTCGCCGGCCGCACGCCGCCCGAGCCGAGACCGAGCAGGCTGATGCCGACCAGCCCCGACACGAAATAGTCGATGCCGTGGTAGGCCAGCACGTCGCTGCACCCGAGCACGAGCATGGAGCTGAACATGCAGGCGAGCGTCGCGATCATCAGCGCTTTCACGCCGAAGCGTGCAATGAATCCGTTCACGGCCAGCGAAGTCGCGAACGCAGACAGCGTAAACAGGCCGAGCACGGCGCCGAACAGAAGCGGATCGACATCGACCATGATGAAATAGAACGGCAGGAAACCGACGAACGGAGCGAGGGTGAACGCGCGCGACAACGAGTAAAAGCCCATCCAGAAACGCTGTCTCGGGTCGAGCACGGCCGCCTCGGTCGCCGCTTCCGTTGCCGGCCGCGGCTCGGCCCGCGGCTCGCGAATCATCAGCACCAGCAGCGTCGACGCGATGCTTGCCGCGAGTGACGCATAGAACGGCCAGAACGGCTGATAGTCGAACAGGATGCTGCCGGTCGATCCGGCCACCAGCGTCGCGATGAACATCTGGCTTTGCGAGCGCGTCTGCGTGCGCATGAACAGCGTCGCGTCGCCGGCCGCGCCCGCCAGCGTGCGCAGCAGGCTTGAATCCGTCGACAACGCGACGCTGAATCCGGTGCCGCCGACGATCTGCGCCAGCACCAGCAGGTTCATGTCGACATCCGCGAGCCGCGTGCCGGCGAGCAACAGCACGATTCCGCCTGCCTTCATGGTTTCGCCGGCCGCCACGACTTTTTTTTCCGACATCACGCCGAGCAGCTTTCCGCCGAGCCCCGACGTGACGGTCGTCACCAGCCCGTAAATGGCCAGCAGTGCAATCACGCGATACAACCCGAGCTCCACCAGGTAAAGGTGGAGGAACAGCACCGGCAAATGGAAGTACAACCGCGAGACGACCCGGTACAGCACGAACAACCGGATGTCGCGGAGGCCGGGCGGCGGAGTCGGGACCGGATCGCTCATCGTCGCGCGCAATCGCTAGGCGATCACGATGTCGCCCTGGCGCAGGACTTTCAGCGTACCGTCGAGCAGCGATACGATCGTGCTCGATTTCGTCGTCGTCGGCTTGCCGGGCGCCGGCGGGACAATGAAGTCGACCGCATCGGGAAAGGTCCGCGTGGCGAGATCGTAGTCGATCAGGCAATCGTGCTCGACGCCCGAGAGATTCGCGGAGGTCATCGCGAGCGGCCGTCCGAACGTTCCGATCAGTTCATTCAGCACCGGATTCCGGTTGCAGACGACCGAGATGGAATCCTCCTTCAGGTAGCGGTGATCCGGCGCGCGTGCCGACTTCGGCAACACGAAATTCAGCGGCCCCGGCCAGAACCGTTCCATCAGCGTGCGCACCGTATCGGCCTGCTCCGCTTCGAGACTCGCATATGCCCACAGCTCCTGCGGGTCGGACACGAAAAGCGTCAGCGGCTTCTTGACGTCGCGCTTCTTGATCTCGTACAGACGCGCGCAGGCGCGCTCGTTCCACGGATCCGCCGCGAACGCATAGTTCGTGTCGGTGGGCACCATCAATACGCCACCGTTTTTCAAGACCTGCGCGGCATGCGCGTTGGGTAACATGAATCCAGTCTCCTCTGGTTGAAGTCGTGGGCAGCGCGGCGACTCGCCGTCGCCGCGCCATGCGCGTCAGATGCTCACCTCGACGCTGCGGCCGGCCAGGCAGTACTGGCTCGGCTGCAACGCCCGCTTCCAGTCGACCCGCACACGCACCGTGACCACCTTGACCGGCAGTTGCCGGCGAGCGATTTCGGGCGGCGGTGCCGCGACGTACTGGCCAACCGTCACGCGGCCGGAGCCTGACCGGACCGTCTCGATCACCCCCGTCCAATGTCGCGCATCGTGCGACAGCGACACCTTGACCGGCGCGCCGACCTTCAGGTCGCGCACGTCCGATTCGTCGAAAAACGCATCGACCCACACGTCGTTGCAGTCGATCAGTTGCATGATCGGCGCCCCCGCGGTCAGCGCTTCGCCGCTCTGCGCATCGAGCGACCAGACGACGCTCGGCCGGTCCGCGACGAGCGTTGCCATGCGCTGACGCGCGTATTCGGCGCTGACGCGGGCCAGCTCCTCGTTCGTCGACGCGCCGAGTGCCTTCGTTTCCTGCAACTGCTGACGCAGATCGACGAGTTCCAGTTCCAGTTGCCGGTTGCGCTGTTCGGGCTCGCTCAGCGCGCGCGGTCCGTCGAGTTGCAGGCCGACGCGTGCCGCGGCGTACGTGGCCTCGCTCTGGCTGACCTGTGCGCGCTGCGCCTGCACCTGCGCGACGCTCACCCGCGCATTCGCGATGCTGCGGTCGTATCCGGCGCGACTCAGGTAGCCTTTCTCGAACAACGCGGTGGCGCGGCGCATGTCGGCTTCCGACAACGCCGACATTGCATCGAGGCGAGAAAGCTCCGCATGCGCCTGCGCGATCTGCGCGCCCGCGTAGCGTGCCTGCAGCGTCTGCTGACTGCGGCTTTCGCTGCGGTACTGATCCTGCTGCTGTTGCCGATCCGCGATCCGCAAGGCGAGGCTGCGCTCGCGTTGCGCGAGATCGCTGCTCTGCACCTTCAGTTGTTGCTCGAGTACCCGCAACTCCGATGCACGCGGGTTCGACAGGTCGCCGGCAATCGTCGCGACCGGCTGCGACGCTTTCGCCAAATTGCCGACCTCGACACCGGGGACGAACGACAACGTCCCCGCAATCGGTGCGCGCACGACGATGACGGTGGCATTGATGAACGCCTGCTTGCTGGCTGGCCGCTTCAGCCACCACCAGCCTACCGCCAGGATCGCGACGATGATGGCGACCACGGGCAACGCACGCTTCCACGCCGCCCGGGCCGAATCGACGTGGAGCGCTACCCACGATTCGCGACGCATCGTGCTTCCCCTTTTTCTCTGGTTGGATTCCGTGCGATCGAGGCCCGGGCGCTCAACGTCCGTAGTAGGCGGTCGTCGACGCGCTGTCGATCGTGTTCGCGTGAATCAGGAACCGGGCGACCGCGTTCGGCGTGGTCCCGTCGATACCCAGCTTTTCGACGGACAACGCGTGCAGGGTGAACACGTATCGATGCGGTTCCGCGCCCGGCGGCGGGCATGCGCCGCCGAAGCCTTGAACGCCGTAGTCGTTCGTGCTCTGGATCGCGCCGGCCGGCAGCAGGCGGCCATCCTTCGCGCCGCTGTTGGCGGACAATCCTTCGGTGTCCGGAGGAATGTCGAACGCAACCCAATGCCAGAACCCGCTGCCCGTCGGCGCGTCCGGATCGTACAGCGTGATCGCGAGACTCCGCGTGCCGGCGGGCACGCCAATCCAGCGCAAGGCCGGCGATCGGTTGTCGCCGTCACCGCCGAAATCGTTGTACTCGTGTGCCTTGGCGAGCTTGCCCTGCTCGGCGAATTCCGGCGAAGTAAGGCTGAACGTTGTCATTTTTCTGTCCTGTTCTAACGGTTGCGTACGGATTCGGATTCCGCCGGCGGCATCAGGCCAACGCGACGCGACGGGCCCGGCTTTCGATGCAGGGCCAAGATAGCACGCACCCGTTTTCCTTCGAACAATTGGATCGACAGTACGTCGATTGTTTCTCCCAGAGGACAATCATTTCGCCAGGGAGTCAACGCTCGGCAGGCGCTGCAGGCTGTCCGTTCTGCGTTAGAGTCCGGAGCAAACGGCCCTCGAACGGTCGACGCTCAGGAGGCCTCATCGCATGACCGGACGACTCTCGACATCCCTGAAAGCCTGCGCGCTGCTCGTGCTGGGCGCGTGCGCGCAAGCCGCGTATGCGACCGACCTGATGAGCGCGTGGCAGGACGCGCAGGCGAGCGATCCTGGTTACGCCGCCGCGCGCGCTCAGCGAGCGGCGGGCGTCGAGGCGTTGCCGCAGGCACGCGCGGCGCTGTTGCCGCGCCTGCAGGCGGCGCTCGGCGTCGGATCGACCTGGGCGAGCGTGTCCGACCTGCCTCGCCAGGAATACACGACCAATGGCTATGGCGCGTCACTCGTCGTACCGGTGTTCCACTGGGGCGACTGGCAGGGTTACGAGATCGGCAAGCTGAAGGTCGCGCGCAGCGAGATCGTGTTCGAGAAGGCCAGGCAAGCCCTGATGATCGACGTCGCGCGCGCGTACTTCGACGTGCTGCAAGCGCAGGATCAGCTCGCGTTTTCGCGCGCGCACGAGGCGGCACTCGATGAGCAGCTCAAGATCGCCCAGGCCGCCTTCGACGCAGGCACGCAGACCGTCGTGGATCTCGATCAGGCGCGTGCCGCGCTTGACCTCGCGCGGGCCGAGCGAGCCGGCGCGCTGAACGACTATCAGATCCGCACCGAACGCCTGAACAAGCTGGTCGGCCATCCGGTCGGTTCGCTGGCCGCATTGCCCGACGATGCGTCGGTATCGCCGCTCGCCGCGGCCGATCTCGACCAGTGGACCACGCTTGCGCGGCAACGCAACCTCGACGTCGCGACTTGCGAGATCGACAGCGAGATGGCCAGCCGCGAAACCCGCCGCGCGCAGTCCGCCGACCTGCCGACAGTCGATCTGATCGCCACCTTCAACCACAGCAGCCAGGGCAACTCGCGATACATGTACTCGGCGACGCTGCCCAGCCAGAACGGCATCGGTGTCGCGGGCGGCGCCGGCAACTCATCGGTGATCGGCGTGCAGATCACGATCCCGATCTTCACCGGCGGCTACGTGCAGAGTCGCAAACGCGAAACGCTCGCGCTCGAAAGCCGCGCCGGCAACGCGTTGCTCGATGCACGCGAAAACGCGGTCCTCGATGCACGGCAGACGTATCTGTCGTTGCTCAACGGGAGAGACATGATCGCGGCGCTGCGCTCGGCGGTCGTCTCGACCCGGACCTCGACCCGATCCGCGAAGACTGCCTACGAGATCGGCGATCGCACCAGCACCGACGTGCTCATCGCCGAGGACAAGCAGTATCGGTCGCGCACCGCATTCAGCCGCGCCCGCTACGACTACATGCTGCACTGGCTCGAACTCTCCCGTGCCGCCGGACAGTTGACCGACGCCGAACTCGCGAACGTCAACGCGCTGCTCACGACGTCGTTGCCGTCCGCGACGTCCGTCCGTTGAACCCGTCGGCGGCGCGGCCGGGTGACGCCCCCGCCCGACGCGTCACGCCGGTTCGAGCGAACGCGTACCAACCGAAACCCGACCCGTCAAACGAAAACGGCCGTCTGTCGTGCGGATGCATCGACAGACGGCCGGCGATCCGCCGGGCCGACGGCCCGGACGGATGGATCAGGCGGTTTCCGGCACGCGCGCCGGAATCTTGCCCACCAGGCGCGCGTAGGCGAACAATCCGCCCGCATCGACGATGTTGGCGAGCTCGCCGACCGGCTCGATCGGCGCACCCGGCTGGCCGTCGTCGATCCGGACGACCTGATCGTCGACCGAAATCTCGATGATGTCGCCGGTCCTGATCCGCTCGCACAACCGTTCTTTCGACGCGACCGGCAGCAATTGCCCCGTCGATACGCAATTGCGGAAGAAGATCCGTGCGTACGACTGCGCGATCACGGCCCTGACACCGGCCGCGCCGAGCGTGACCACCGCATGCTCGCGCGACGAGCCGCAGCCGAAGTTCTGCCCGGCGACGACGATGCTGTACGGCGACTTGCCAAGCGCCGGATCGATGAACGGGATCGAACCTTCCGGCAGCCCGCACATCGCGAGCGACGCGAGTTGAGCGTACCCTTCCGCGCTCGACGGATTGATCTTCAGATACTCGGCCGTCAGGATCTGGTCGGTATCGATGTTGTCGCCGAGCACGTAGGCCATGCCCCGAATCGTTTTTTCGGTCATCTGTCGGGTCTCACAAAAATGCGTTGGGATTGACGAGCCGGCCGGCCACCGCGGCCGCGGCCACCGTATAGGGGGAACCGAGGTAGATGTTGGCGCGCTTGTTGCCCATGCGGCCGACGAAGTTCCGGTTGGTGGTGGACGCCACCGACAGCGGTTCGTTGACGCGGCCGAACGTGTCGGCCGGGCCGCCGCAGCACGCCGCGCAACTCGGCTCGGATGAAAGCGTGACGCCCGAATCGGTCAGGATCGAGTAGATCGACGTGTCGCCGATCTGGGTCGTCACGATGCCATGGAAGACTTCCTTCGTCGCCGGCACGGCAAAAGTCGGCACGGCGACCTTGCGTCCTTTCAGCACCTTCGCAGCGGCGACGAAATCCTCGAGCTTGCCGCCCGTGCACGAACCGATGTACGCCTGCTCGATCCGGATATCGCCGACGTTGTCGACGCTGTCGACGTTGTCCGGCGAATGCGGTTTCGCGACGAGGGGCTGCAGCTTCGATACGTCGATGTCGAGTACGCGCGCATACCGTGCATTCGCGTCGGGCGTGATGACCTCGAACGGGATGTCGTTACGCGCGGCGAGATAGTCGAGCGTTGCCTGATTCGGCACCATGATCCCGTTCTTCGCACCGCATTCCACGACCATGTTGCAGAGTGTCATCCGCTCTTCGACCGACAGCGCATCGGTGACTTCACCGCCGAACTCGATCGCCTGATACGTCGCCCCGTCGATCGTCAGTTCGCCGAGCACGGCGAGAATCAGGTCTTTCGCGAGGACATGGCGCGGCAGTTCGCCGTGAAAGTTGACGCGGATCGTGTCGGGTACCTTCAACGGGATCTCGCCCGTGCCGAGCGCGAATGCGGCGTCCGTGATCCCGAGGCCGACCGCGAAGGTGCCGAACGCACCCGACGTGACCGTGTGCGAATCGGTGCCGAGCAACACTTCGCCCGGCCGGTTGTGGCCCCCTTCCGCGAGGCCGATATGGCAGACGCCGCGATACTTCGGCGTCCCGACGTCATAGAAATACTTGATCTGCTGCTCGCGCGCGAACTCCCGCATCACGCGGACGTTCTGGTTGGCAAGCACGTCGGCCGTATAGATGAAGTGATCCGGGATCATCACGAAGCGCGCCGGATCCCATACGCGCGCGTCGGCGCCGAACTCCTTCTTGAAGATGCTGATCACGCCCGGCGAACACGGGTCGTGCGACATCAGGATGTCCACCTTGGCCCAGATCACCTCTCCGGGCGTGATATGCGTCCGACCGCTCGCCTTCGCCAATACCTTCTGGCTCAATGTTTGTCCGTGGTTCATGCTCACCCTTTTTCTGGCATTGGGATATCGGCGCGGCCTCGATGAATGCATCGCCGTCGTATGCAAAAAAAGTAACACGGCACGCATACAGTCGAAAACAAATCGTTTATATTTCGAGCGTTTGTTTCCATGGAGAAACGAAGTGAATCAGCTCGATCAACTGAATTCGATGGCGATCTTCGCGAAGATCGTCGACACGTTGAGCTACACGGAGGCGGCGAAAGTGCTCGGCCTGTCCAAGTCGGCCGTCAGCAAGGAGATCAGCCGGCTGGAAACCGGGCTCGGGGTCACGCTGCTGAAACGTACGACCCGGCGTATCGAAGTCACGGAGGTCGGGCGCACCTATTACGCGTACTGTTCGCGATTGCTCGCGGAAGTGCGCGGCGCCGACGCGTTCGTGCGCCAGTATCACGAAGAGCCGATCGGCAATCTCCGTGTCGTCGCGCCGATGACCTTCGGCAATCACGCGATCGTGCCGACGCTGTGCCGTTTCATCTCGAACAACATCCACGTCCAGGTCGACCTCGAGCTGACCGACCGGATGGTCGATCTCGGCGAGCAGAACATCGACGTCGCGATCGTGATCAGCCGCGACAACCCGGAGCAGCCGGGCACCAACACGCACGCGTTGACCGACATCCATTGGGGCATCTATGCGTCACCGGATTACATCGCCGCACACCCGCCGGTCACGCGCCCGGAAGATCTCGCTCGACACCCGTTCCTGCTGTTTCGCGGCCCCGCGCACACGACCGCGCTGCAGTTGCGGCAGGGCAAGCGCCAGCTCGAGACGCGCGTGCGCTGCATCCTGCGCTCGAACAACAGCGTCGCGCTGCTGAACGCGGCCGTCGCCGGCGTCGGCGTCGCCTACCTGCCGCGCTACGTCGTGCGGGACGCCATCGCCAGCAACGAGCTGGTTCAGCTGCTGCCGAACTGGGCGTCCGAAGTGCGCACGGCCTACGTGCTGTATCGCGAAGACAATTTCCTGTCGCCTCGTGTCCGGATGTTCGTTCAGGATCTCACCCGCTTCTTCGCGACGGAAATGCGCGCGCTCGGCAACTAGTCACGCGCCGGCCAATCGACGCCCGTCGCGCGTCGATTGGCGCCGCGCTGCCTCGCGCTTCCCTGTCTCGCAGCCCCGCCTCAATCCCCCCCTTCCTCGCATTCGCCCGTCCGGGTCGCTCGTCGATCAGGCATGCGTACGACTTTTCGTCGCGCCGATTCGATTCAAGAGTTTCCCATTGGAAACAATTCAACGCCCACAAATGTTCGAGTAACGTCTCCAGCAATCCGGTGATAGTCTGAACTCCAATAAAGCGCGCCACGTCGTTGCGCACCAACCACCCACAATGGAACCTGAGAGATAAACCAGATGAAGACCATCAAACGGATCGAAACTTTACGATTCCATTAAAAAGCAGTCCTTAAATTATCAAATTTAAATATTCAATGTTTGTTTAAAAACAGACTGCTTTTGCACGCCTGCCGCCAGGAGAACGTTCCGTTGGCAAGGAACCGGCTCGCCTGCGACCAGAAATTCTCGAATACGGAAACAAAGAATTCGGTGCCCGTCATGAACCCTCATGCCGGGCGCGATGTAGTGTTCCCGCCCGGCCGGGCTGGAAATTCGCGTTGAAGTTTCTTACCTTATCGAGGATATTATGAAGTCGACGTTTGAATTTTCCGACCAAGAAAAAAGCGACCTATCGACCGCGCTACGAAAAATCGATAAAAGCCCGTACCAGGATTACTCGGGGTTTCATCGCGGTATCGGCGCCTTGGTCGAGAACGGCAGCATTCCGGTCTTCTTTCTGAACGTCTGCGAAACCATCCGCAACGAACGAACCGGCCAGAAGCGCTACGCGCATCTGCTGCGCAATGTCCCGCTCGACGACACGATTCCGGTCTTCGATCAGAATGATCCGGTCCAGGACAAGTACGCGAAGAAGAAATCCTACGTGGGCGAGGCGCTGCTCGAGTTGTTCGCCCAACTGACGCGGACCCCGCTGCTCGCGTACCAGACCCGCAACAACGGCGACTTCTTCCACGACGTCTACGCTCACAAGAAATATAGCCAGACCCAGACGCAGAAAACGGACGGCGAACTGTTCTTCCACAACGACCGCACGGCTCACCCGGTGCGGGCCGACTACCTCAGCCTGCTCGGCATGCGTTGCAACGACGCCAATCGCATCTACACGGGCTTCCTCGACGGCCGCGCGCTGCTCGATCACATCAGCGAGGCGCATCAGGCCTTGTTGCGCGAACCGCACTTCATCACGCCGTACGACGAATACTCCCGTGATTCGAACCTGAATCAGACGGTGTCGGACCGGCACGTGATCCTCGAGAACGCGCACAGCTTCCGTTATTACGACACGCGTACCACCTACGCCCCGGGCGCGCCGCTCGGCGCAATCGACGCACTGCTGTCGCTGAAAAACGCGATCGTGAAAGCCAACAAGGAACGCGTGCAGATCCGCACCGGCGACTTGTTCTCGTTCGCGAATCAGGATGCGCTCCACAACCGCGAACTGATCGAGGTCAACGATCACGAAGACGCGCTCAAGCGCTGGCTTCTGAAGACCTACAGCTTCCGCGACGACGCGAGCATGCACCGCTTCGACCACTACTTCGCGGAACAGCCCGGCCTCGTCCGGGAATCGGCCGCCCTCGCCTGATTTTCCAATCGACTGCCGTCGCGGTCGCACCCTGCCTTGCATCGCCAAGGCCGGAGTGGTTCGTCACGCGCGTACCGCGCGCGTGACGCAGCACGCCCTCGCCTATCCGGCGATCGGCGTCCCTGCCGCTCCTTCGTCCCACGCCAGTCCCCTCGGTCTTTCGTCATGCGTGACGCAGCAATCGTCACGCATGCCGCCAACGGCACAGGTCTCTCATCATGCATATCCTGATCATTCCCGGCGCGAATCGCGCCGCCCCGCTCGTCCGTCACGTGATCGCGCTGCTCGACGATCTCAAGTCGCGCAACGGCGCGCTCGACTACACGTGCGTCGACGCGGGCACGCCCGATGACGGCGCGTATTCGGCCTGTTTCGAATCGGACATCGTGCTTGCCACACCCGGCGCGAGACATGCGACGGCCGTCGCCGCATTCGCCAAGGTAGCCGGGCTGCATACCGAACTTCATGCGATCTCCATCCCGGCGGAGCTGAAGCGGTTTTCTCCCGTGTCCACGCGGCATGCACGCGCAACGGATTGCCTGATTCTGGGCGATGCGTCGCGCGGCACGAAGAACACGCATACGAGCGGCGTCGTCGCGGGCGAACGCGAGCTCGTGGGCTGGTATACGCAGCGCTATACGGAGAGCGACATCCGTCGCCTCGCGCACCGGGCCTTCAGGCTGGCCGGCGCTCGCTCACGACGCCTGACCTCGGTCGACCGGTCGGATCGCCTGGACGTGATGGGGATGTGGCGCGACATCGTGTCCGAGACCGCGTTGCAGTACCCGGACGTTCAGCTCGAGCATCTGCTGGTCGAGCAGGCGATCGAGCGGTTCATCGTCGAGCCGGACGGGTTCGATACGGTCCTCGCAGGCGGCGACCTCGCGCCGCTGCTGGCCGCGCACGCGAGCGCACTGACCGGCTTTCCCGGTCTGCTCACCCGTGCCCGCGTGGGGGACGGCCCGGCCGTGCTGTACGAGATCGGCCTGCCGGTGCACATGGACCTGCCGGCCGGCCTCGAGGTCGACCTCGAGGCGCGCGCGGCTGCAAACGCGGTGTCGCTGCTGCTTCGCCACCCGCCGCAAGACGCGATGCCGGACCGTCCGGCGTACCCGCCGCAGATCCTCGACGCGATTCCGTCGCTACGCCACTGAATGCACGCGGCAACCGGTCACTTCCGGCCCGCTTCCTGCACGGAGAATTCGACATGTCCCCCGCCTTTTCATCATCGCCGACGCATCGGCCGGCCGCGCTCGAGCGCGCGTATCGAACCGCGACGCTACGCATCATCCCGATCCTGTTCATCTGCTACATGTGCAACTATCTCGATCGCATCAACGTCGGCTTTGCCAAGCTGCAGATGCTCGATCAACTCCGAATGAGCAACACGGCGTTCGGGATCGGTGCCGGCGTATTCTTCGTCGGATATGTGTGTGCAGGCGTGCCGAGCAGCCTGGTATTGCGCCGCGTGTCGCCGCGCCGCTGGATGTGCATCCTGATGCTTTCATGGGGCACGCTGTCAGCCGCCCTGCTGTCGGTGAAGACACCCGCATCGTTCTATGCGCTGCGATTTCTGACTGGCGTGGCGGAAGCCGGCTTCTTTCCGAGCATCGTGCTGTATCTCGAGCAATGGTTCTCGACCAAGCATCGCGGCCGGGTATTGTCGCTGTTTCTGGTTTCGATTCCGGTGTCAGGCGCGGTCGGCGGACCGTTGTCCGGCTGGATGCTCGATTATTTCGCCGGCGGTCGCGGCGGCCTGTCCGCGTGGCAGTGGCTTTATCTGCTGCAGGGCGCGCCGACCGTCCTGTTCGGCATCCTGCTGCTGTTCGTGCTGCGCGATCGCGTCGAACAGGTGTCCTGGCTGACTGATGCCGAAAAGCAGATGGTCCGCGAGGATCTCGACAGAGACGCGCGTACGCGTGCCCTGCCCGCACACCCGACAGGCTCGACGAGCCATGTGCTGTTCGACCGAACAGTCCTGTCGCTCGGCTTCGTGTACTTCTGCATCCAGATGGGCGCCTACGCGATGAACTTCTGGCTGCCGACGATCATTCACGCGCTCGGCGTCACGAAGCCGGGCCAGATCGGCCTCGCAAGCGCGGTGCCCTATCTTGCGGCGAGTATCTCGATGGTCGTCGTCGGCCGTTCCGCCGACTTCCGCCAGGAGCGCCGTCTGCATCTCGGGGTGCCGTTGTTGATCGGCTTTCTGGGACTCTTGCTCACGGGCGGCGCGGGCGGCGACATGATCCTGTCGATCGTCGGCCTGACGCTGGCGACCGCAGGCACGCTGACCGGCATCGCGATGTTCTGGCCATTCACGTCGTCGCTGCCCAATCGCCCACCCGCGGCCGGAGTCGCACTGATCAATTCGCTCGGGCAGATCGCCGGCTTCGTCAGTCCGTATTTCATCGGTTGGGTCCACGATACGATCCATTCGACGACGCCGGCACTCTATATGCTATCGAGCCTGATGGCGGCAGGTGCGCTGTTGATCGTGCTTCGACCGGGTCCCTCGCACGTCGTCCCCGGTGCGTCGACGCTGGAGACCGAATAGGCACGCGCGACCGGCGGGCCGACGTGAAAAAGTCGGGCCGGCGGCGGCGATCGGTCAACCGACGGCGGGCCGCATCTGGCCCGCCGTCGATAGCGAGATGCGCCAGCAAGGCGATCCCGTCGAAACGATCCGGCGTGTGTCCGGGATCATCGCGGCCGCGTCGCGCGCGGTCGAGCTGACTACCCGACACGCTCTCGATCCTCGAGGCTGCTTGCCGGGCGGCCATTTACGGCCGCCCCGCCGCAGCAGGTCAGGCAGCGGCGTCCGGCAGGAAACCCGCATCGATCTCGATCTTCGACAGGTGCGCGACCGTATTGACGAGCGTCTTGCCGGCCACGGCCATCGCAATCGCCACCGCCGCGCGGCGGTCGAAGCCCGCCGCCTTCAGCGCGTTCACGTCGCTATCCGATACCTGCGTGCGCTTCGATGCGATGGCTGTCGCGAACTGGCGCACCGCTTCGAGCTTCGGATCGGCAAGCGCGCTGCCGGTACGCAACGCGTCGACCACGTCCGCGGCGGCACCGAGCTTGCCGGCCAGCGTCGCGTGGACGGCCACGCCGTAGTCCGCGGCATTCACGCGGCTCGCGGCCGCCATTGCGACCTGCTGCGCCACCGCATCGAGGGACGTCGCACCGAGAGCATGGAGCCACTGCAGGTAAGCCGACAGCACCGGTGGCTCGACCGCAAGCGCGTGGCCGAGATTCGGCACGAAACCGAATACGCCGCGCATCGCGTCGAACAGCGGCTGGGCCTCCGCCGACGCAGACACGTCGTCCAGTGCGCCAAACAGCGCCTGACCTTGTGCGACGTCCAGCGTGCGCGCGAAGAATGCGCGAATGATGCCGGCCACTTCGTCCAGATGCGACTCGAGCGGGAAATGACCGCCATCGACGAGATGCACCTCGGCATCGGGGATATCGCGCTTGAACGCCTCGGCTCCCGCCGGCAGGAAAAACGGATCGTTCTTGCCCCACACCGCCAGCGTCGGCGGACGATGCGTGCGGAAGTATTCGTGGAAGCGCGGATAGGCCGCGACGTTCGCCTTGTAGTCGGCGAACAGGTCGAGCTGGATCTCGTCGTTACCCGCGCGGTCGAGGAAGTGCTGGTCGAGCGTGTAGCTCTCCGGCGCAATGTGCGACGTATCCGCCTCGCCATGCCGGTACTGGAACTGCGTGGTACCGGCCGTCAGGAAACCGCGCAGTTGCTCACGGTTCGCATCGGACGGGTTCTGCCAGTATGCACGCATCGGATTCCAGCCGTCGCTCAGGCCTTCCTCGTACGCGTTGCCATTCTGCGAGACGAGTGCGGACACGCGATCCGGGCGCGACGCAGCCAGACGGAAGCCCACCGGCGCGCCGTAATCGAAAACGTACAGCGCGTAGCGCGTCAGGCCGAGCGTGTCGGTAAAGCGCTCGATCACTTCCGCGAGATGGTCGAAGGTGTAGCCGAACGCCTTCGCTTCCGGGGCGTCGGAGAAACCGAAACCGGGCAGGTCCGGCGCGATCACCCGGTACTTGTCGGCGAGACGCTCGATCAGCCCGCGATACTGATGGCTCGAAGTCGGGAAACCGTGCAGCAGCAGCACCGCGGGCGCGTCCTTCTGGCCGGCTTCCCGGTAGAACAGATTGAGGGCCGAGCCGGTACGACGATCGGCGACGGAGGCGGTTTGATAGGTCACGCGTGTGGACATCGAAAATCTCCTGGATCACGGAATGAGGCGTCGGCCTGAGTTTTCTGTACCGAACGATCGGTACAGTACATCTGGAAATGATGGGCGTCAAGGTTGATTTAACGAGCAAGGCAACTTACCCTTCCGCTTGTACCGAACGATCAGTACTTTTTGGGAAGCGAAAAGATCTATGGCCACCGCTCAGGCATCGAAAGACGAAATCATTGACCGGCTGTTCACGGTGTTCCGGGATCGCGGCTTCGACGGGGCGTCGATCGCCGATCTGTCGCGCGCAACCGGTCTCGGCAAGTCGAGCCTCTATCACCACTTCCCCGAGGGAAAGGAGCAGATGGCCGAGGCCGTGTTGGAGCGCGCGACAGCGGTAATCGACAGCGAAATCCTGAACGCGGCGCACTCGTCCGGCACGCTGAAAGCCCGCATTCGCAAAATCGTGGCCACGCTGGACCAGATGTACGTCGGTGGGCGCGCCCCCTGCGTGCTCGGTCAACTCGCCACGGCCAACATCGGCTCGGTTGCGAAACAGGGTTTGTTGCTGGCGTTTTCGCACTGGATCGACGCCATCGAAGCCCTGGCGCGTGAAAGTGGCATGTCGCCGGCGCGGGCGCGGCATTTCGCGGAGGACTGGGTCGCTCGCCTGCAAGGGGCACTCATCCTGCAGGCGGCAAACGGCGATCTCGGGCCGTACAAGCGGGCCATGGCCGCGTTGCTCGAACTTTCGAAGGAAGGCAGGGAACACGCTCCGGAGTAGGTCTCGTCGCCGGCTTCCGATGGCGTCTGGTGATTCCGGGGCGACATAGGGCATCGGCGGGCGAATCGCACGCATTGAACGGCCTTTTTCCATGCGCGGCATGTGACGCTCCGGCTTACCTTTCAGATATTTCCAGAATCAAACCGGACGACTCGCCCATGCCGCGTCGAGATAATCGTGTCCCGGTACATAAGGCCTCAGCAGAAAGGGATGACGCCGTGTCAGCCCGTCCGCGAAGAAGTACCAGTCGCCAATCGAGCGTTGATCCGCTTCGTACGTCTTGTCGCGGGGAACGCGTCGCTGGATCCGGGGCCACAGGTCGGCATGCAAATCGCGCCATCGCGACGGTCTGCCGTTGTCGATCGCCGGGATGAACGTCTTGATGCTGTAGCAGTCGTCTCGCACTTCGCCAACAAATACGCCTTCTTCGCACGCGAGCCCCAACTGCAACCATTTGTCCCGGTAGATCCACGGCTGCAACCAATAGATATTTGCCATGGCGGTATAGAGGCGTGTGCGGATCTCGTCCTCGCCGGTTCGGCCCGTCCGCTGAATGATCCGTTGCATTGCATGCTGGCTAACCTCGATCCGGTACATGAGACCGTCTTCCGGCCGCACAGCCGACGAACAGACGAAGAAGAAGAAATCCAGCCCGCCAGTGGCGCCACGTTGCTCGAACAATCCGCAGTACATGGTCATTTCGCCGAGGCGTATCAGCGGAAACGTGATCAGGTGCTTGTCGAGTTCCGGCTTCAGCACACGTTCCATGTAGCGGAATGCCTTCCTGCCGCTCATCCCGGGTCGCCACTGCTTTGATACCCGCTTTATCGCGCCATCAAATACCCTGGAAAACGCGAACTGAGACGTCGCATCTGAAATGACTCTTGCTCGTCCGTTCGCTATACGCGGATCAACGAAGCGCGGATGGTCCATGATTCATCGGGTCTCTGCTGCATGCAGTCGATCTGCCAGATCGGCCACAACGGGGAAGTCGATGTGGGTTTTAGCCACTTCGTCGAGGTCGTGGGTGAAGACATTCACGGCGGCGAGTGCAACGATTTCGACGCTCGGTGCGTCGTCGTAGCCCGCATGCCTCACTGCAGCGATGTCGGCATCGCCGAGATGACCAAGCTGCTTCGCTACCAGGCGCGACCATCCAGCGGATTGCATCAATAGAAGCGTTCCGACCAACCACGCGCGCATAGGGAATTGCGCGTGGCCAGAACGGAGCAGCCAGCCATCGAGGCCAGGCAGCCGGACGCTTCATAGGGCGCCCGGCCCCCGGATTTCAGGCGGCCTGACGGGCCCGCGTCCGAAGCGGCGGGAACGTCGCGTCAATGTCGGTCTTGAACGTGTTGTTGAAGAGGTTGGTGATGAAGCTGAACGCGGTCTCGGCGACGATGTCGACGATCTGCTCGTCGGTGTAACCCGCGGCACGTACGGCTTCGACATCCGCGTCTTCGATGTGACCGCGCGACATGGCGATCTTGTAGGCGAACTGCAGCGCGGCGTCGGCCTTCGGATCGGTCGAATGGCCGTCGCGATTGAGCTCCATGTCTTCCGGCGTCAGCCCCTGCAGCTTGGCGCCGAGGTAGGTGTGGGCCGACAGGCAGTAGCTGCAGCCGTTCACTTCGGCGGTCATCACGTGGATGCGCTCCCGGGTCTTGTGACCGAGGCTCTTGCCGAGCGCGCCGTGCATGTCGGCGATCGCCTTCAGTGCGTCGGGAGATTGCGAGATCAGGGCGAAGAAGTTCGGGATCACACCGAGAACTTTCTCGTAGTTCGCGAGGATCGGTTGCGCTTTGGCGGGAGCGGCTTCTTTCGAGGGGATTACAAGGCGGGCCATGAGATTTCTCCGTTAATCCGAGCCACCGTGGCTTCGGTAGGAGAGATAGTAGTGACTTCCATCCAAAACAATAATTGGCTATTTTCGAGAACCGACATTCCATCCAGTGAAAGTATTGAGGAATTGGAAAGAGCGCACTCCTTGGAGCGAACGCTCGTCAGGCCTTACCCAGCTCCGACATCGCCGAGCGCAACCGGTCGGTTGCGAAGTCGAGGAAGACTCTCATCTTGAGCGGCAACAGCCCGCGCTCTCCATGGACGAGACTGACAGGAATCGACTCGACATCGAACTTCGGAAGGACGTGGACAAGCTCCCCGGTGCGGAGCGCGGCATCGCAGTGGTAGCGGTACACCCTCGTCAAACCGGTGTGACGGAGCGCCGCCTGTACCGCTGCCTCAGCCGTGGTCACGGACAGGCGCGGAGTGATGTTGACGTTGAAATCACGTTGGGTCGACGGATCCCGAAACCACCATGTTGCGGTGGAAGGGCCGGCGAAGACAACGCACGGAAGCTTTTCCAGGTCGCTCGGGTGTTTTGGTTTGCCGTGCGCAGCCAGCAGGGCCGGCGAAGCGCACACGAGTGTATCCATGGCGCCGACACGCGTTGCAATCATGTTGCTGTCCGGCAGGGTGCCGATGCGCACTGCCATGTCAACGTGGTCATCGTAGAGATGAAGGTTCCGATCCGAGAGAACCAACCGGACGTTGATCTCGGGATAGGCAGCCAGGAAGTCCGTGACGATGGGCAAGATGTACACATGGCCGAACAGCACCGGCGCGGTGAGCACCAGCTCTCCCCGTGGAGTGGCGTACTCGCCAGCCGCGGCGCGTTCGGTTTCCTCGATGTCTTCCATGATGCGTCTGGCAGACGCGACGTATGCTTGGCCGGCATCGGTCAAGGTCAGCTTGCGCGTTGAACGATGCAGCAATTTCGTGCCGAGATACGCTTCGAGTTCCGTGACCTTCCGGCTCACGGTCGGCAGCGGCATATTCAAGGCTTTCGCGGCCGCAGTGAGGCTACCTTTTTCGATCGTGAGCAGCACGATCGACATTGCTTCCAGTTTGTCCACTTAATCTTCCACCCAATGAAAGATGATCTATGGATATGAAACTATCATTTTTCTGGGTGAAATATCGGAGAAGGCTCTGTCCACGCTGGCCGGGGCCTGACGAAGCCGCGTAGTCGGAGTAGATGCTGGCCATAAAAACGACATCGGGGGATGCACCGGAATCTCCTGGTTTTACAAACACGCTGTGGGCTCTCAGAAAAGATGTCTTTGCCCCTCTTGAAAAATCAAGGACTTGGACATCTTTTCTGAGACGAGTGCACGCTGCTCGTCTCAGAAAAAGTGTCCTTGGGCACGAAAATTCTCAGAAAAGCTGTCTTTGGACGGTTGTCCGGCTGCCTCGGTACATCTCGTGCAGAAAGCGGCGAGCGCGCCGGTGTGACTCCTATCGGCGGTGGCCACACTCGGTCCTTGAATAGGATCTTGGCTGAATCCGATGAGAATTCGACGGAACTCGGCGTGCATCTCGATCGTTCGTGGCTATACGATGGACGCGATATTTCCTCGTCCCATGCAGTTCGCACGGCTCGTTAGTCCGGGCAAGTCTCACGGCTCATTGTCGTGGCCCTATTTATTTCACTTCCCGTCCCGGGTGATCACCGATGCCTTACGGGGCCCGTGATCACCGTGGCGTGGGAACGCAAACAGGAGCGACGGCACAACGCGAGCAGGTCCGGGAGATCGAGCGCGGCATCCGGAGACTGCAAACGACAACGAGGCCGCAAGTCCCCGTCGCTTGCTTTGAGGATGTGCCCCATTACAACCGGTAGCCGACGGTGGCAAGCAGCGCGCCCAACGAGAATCACCCTACCCAGCCCAGGCGCTTGTTCAACGCCTGGATGGCTGCGCCGACCTCTTGGAGTCCAAGACCGGTGTTCGAATCCGCCTATGTTTCGAGCACGCGATGCACGTCTGCCCGAGTGGCCAGCAAGTCCAGATCATCGAGGTCAGTGGGTACCACGTTGCTGAACCACGATAGATGTTCGAGATCCATCCGTCCGCCCCCTTGTGAAGAGGTTGTGGGCAGCAGATCGGTGTGCTGATCGGTGTTGATCACCGCCTAGGAGGCTGCACGCAACTCGGCTCGATGCTCTTGCCCCCGCCACAACTAGGTATGCGTACCATCTCGTCGAGCCCCATGGCGCCATCGCGCTCGGTGGCTGCGGCGATCTGGTCCGTACTCATCGAACGCGACGCATATACCACTGCGCGCAGCGCAGGATCGTCGCGTGTCAGGAACTCGTCCGTCCGATTGGCATCCTTCGGCAAGGCGAGGCACACGAGCCCCGTGCGGACGTTTTGGAACGGTGAGAGTGATCCGTGTTTGACGCCCTTGTCATCGGCGGGCATTCACGCGCGTACTCGTCGATCACCGCTAGTCACTTCAACTTCTGGTTCGCCGTTCTGCGCGAACAATCTGGCCCCGCATGGCCGATCGCCCCTCGACGAAAAAGGGGCGGAGCCTGCCAGGGCCTTCGTCCAAGTCAATACGGTATCGGTGGCAACGAGCAACCCTTCGGCGGGCCGTCCCCGACTCGGGGCGCGACGGTATCTCTTGTCGCACACATGAAAGCACGGTGATACGTCACCATATGGCCCTTCCATGTTGAGAATGTATAGTCGTTATCCCATCGCATTTCGTAACGATAAGGTCCACAACCCCACTGGGTACACGTCGGATTCTGCCTTTTTCCCGTCGCCCTCCAAACACCTCTATAATCCGCCGCCGGAATGTACTTATCGAGCGCGATTATCATCGCATACGCCGTAGATCCGGATGGCACATAGATTGTTTGCCCAATGGTGAAACTCTGCTCTTGCGTCACGGCCTGACTATAGGAGGCACTTAGGCCGCCGCCTTGGCTTTTGAAGGTCGGGGATAAATCGATACCGATCGTCCACTGCCTTGTGATCGACGTGCTACGGCCTTCTGTCTTGTTCGCTGTGCATCCACTATTCGACGGCGTACTGCAACTGAGCGTAAATTCGGGATAATATTTTTGGACCCTCCACACCCAATACGTTCCTTGGGCACCTTGATTGGAATAGTACGAAATATACGAATTATTTCGATCAGCGGAAATCGTTGGGTCCGTCACCCACTTCGTTGTTCCGGTAGCGAGAGCGTGACTATTTTGGGAAAGCAAGCCCAGGCAAGCCGCGAGCAATGTTGCCAGAACGGCATATCGAGAGGATTCAATTTTCATTCGATTCACCCCGCAATCATTGCGTTTTTTGTTTAATCAACGAATCGCTTCCACGTCGCCCGAGTTTGGGCAAGAGCGTGGCCAACTCATCTCGCTCTGCGGCATCAAATGCGAGTACGCCTACCCCCTCATCCGGCGCCCCCTTATACAGCAACGCAACCGCTGCTTTGCGCCCGACATGGGCCAGTTCGATACTGAGATCGAGAACGCGCTGTTGACTATCGGCACTCCCCGATGAATCGATGATTATCAGATAGCCTTCGTTCAGCGCACTGGATACTTTCTCTTTATAGCGACCGAAATCTTCATCTGCGTTCACAATCACCCCGTCAAATTGATTCTGAATTGCGGGATTCACCGAATCGCTGGACTGGATTGTTGCAGAACGGCCAAGTTCTTGCATTGCAATCCCCATGGATCCACTCGACAAGTTGACCCATGCAGATTTTCTTACGGAATAGTCCTTATCGATCGCGACGGAATTTTTCCCGGCGGTCGAAAGGGAGTTCGATTCGAACTGCTGCCCGGATGCAGACTGCTGCGTCAGCACACTGGCAGGAGAACCTACAGCTCCGTCATCCCCTCCACACGCACTGACCGCAAGCGACGAAATTCCCATGAACAACGCAATGCGCCACCTCATCCGACACCCCCAAATTCATTGAAAGTTTCTAAGTTTCAAATAACCACCCACAACAAAACAACCAATACATCAGCACACCGCATCATTACAGTGAATCGATATTTGCAAAAAGCCGCATCGAATACCGCGCAGCGGGTCCGATTCGGATAATTACCTCGGAAGCACCACCGGGCCGTGACGCCACCCCACACGACCACACCTCATTCTTGACTCCAATTTACAACCCGCAGCCTAACCCGCCTCATTTTTACGAGGAAATTAAATATCTCGATAAGTGTTATTAATTATAATAATATGCCCCTCATGCACACCAGCTCAGCCATTCCACATACAATCACGATCGACTATTTGAATATGTGAAGATCAAAACCCCCATTTTATTCATCAAATGCAAAACCGCCTTACTCCCAGCCACCACATGCGATTCGCGACAATTCCATGGATGGCGCTCCAAGCAAGACGGAAATCTTGATCCGTCGAGCAAAAATATTGTTCCGCGCCACCGAATGACAATCGTCAAGGAAATGAATTACTGTTTCTAATTCCGAGATTCAGCACATCCCGATAATGATTGACCTCGATCTATTGAACACCCTGCTGTGCGTCGTCGAAGAGCGGAACTTTACGAGAACCGCGGAGAGAATCCACAAGACGCAATCCACAGTAAGTCAACAAATATCGAGGCTCGAGAGATCACTTGGACACACGTTGCTCGTCCGTGATAGAAGTGGTAACAATGTTGTCGTCACGGAACAGGGTGAAATATTGGCGACCTACGCGCGTCGTCTTATTGAACTTGCCCAGGAAGCAAAAAATGCTCTTGCAGCCAACCGGGATTTGATTCAAATTCGAATTGGAATACCCGAAGATTTTCGGGTCGACCGGATTACGCAAGTTCTTTCCGGATTCGCCTGTATAAACCCGTCCATTCGACTTGAAATAGCAAGCGGCATGAGTATTGATCTGCATGCGAAGCTTGCTGCTGATCAGCTTCAACTCGCCTTGGTAAAACGGGAACCCGGAACGGGGGCGTGTGTGGCGTCTTGGCCAGAGTCCGTCGTCTGGGTGACAAACCGGCAGACTGTCACGCCGTACGACGTGTTGCCATTGGCAGTCTTTCCTCGAGGATGCATCTACAGGGCACGAGCGGTATATGCTCTCAAAAAAGCAGGAATACGATGGAGAGTTGGTTTCGAAAGTCCCAGCTTGACCGGAATTCAAGCCGCGGTATCTGCCGGCTTGGCCGTTGGCGTATTGCCAAGATCTGCCGTCTTGCCCTCCCATCGAATCCTGTCGTCCTCCGATAAGCTGCCCGATTTACCGGGGACCGAACTTGCCTTAATTGCAAAAGTGAATCCAGTCAGCTTTGAACAACGTCCTCTCGTAATTTTTCTTTGCAGTGAAATCGAAAAAATCCTAGACGATCAGGAAAATTAAAGGAATGATGGCGTAAGATATCAGTCTATTCGCCGATGATCAACATCCTCTCGCGGCGATGAATCAGAGCGCCGGAGAATGATCTGAAACAGCCACGGTTTCGACACAAGGCATAAACGGACTCGTATCGGATCGCCGAATTTAACCGCGCAATTTCAGGTTGCTCAGGCACATGGCTTTCAGCACCCTTCGCCGTCACACCAGGAGCCAATGCCGCAAGCGCACACGCCGTTCTATTCTCGGTTGGCCATAAAACGGCTGTCGCCCAATACAGATGCAGCCCCGACTCCCAATTACTTGCCGCCGATCGATATCCGCCATAACTCGTAGCGCTCGTGACCGTTTGGGACCAGACCTGCGACATGGTCACTCAGCGCGCTCGACGTGAAGACGAGATCGCCGGTCGGAAGCAGAGCCGGAGTGTCCGGCCAATGCACGCCATCGTCGGATGCGATCAACGACATCGATTTCGTGCCCGGTTCGTACTTCACGATGCCATTGTGCGTGACATCGGTAATGTAGAGCACACCGTGCGAATCCGTCACGATTCCGTCCGTGTTGCCACCGACAGCACCAAGATCACGAATCTCCGTGGCGATCTGCTCATCTGTTGCACCGTGCAGCCTAAGAACGGCGGTCGGAACCGAACGTGCGCGTGTTCCTGTCGTCACGGTCCAATACAGCGTCGCACCGTCCGGCGACAGCGCGATACCATTGATACCTATCAGCAGCGGCTTTTCCGGCCATACTTCAACGCCATGGGAGACGACCTTTACCCCCGCTTCGACCTGCAAATACGGATGCCCGTCCAGCACACGTCGCGCCGTGCCTGACGCAAAATCGGCGACGATCAGTCCGACCTTGTTATGCGGTGAACTGCGCGAGCCACTGTCGGAAACATACGCGATGCGCCTGTGTTCGTCGACGACGATGTCGTTGAGGAAGCTGCCGACACGATCGGCCACACCGTCGAGGGCGATGCGCTTCACGATTCGTCCGGATTTCAGATCGAACACCACGATTTTCTGGGCTCCAGCAGGTGCCTCCGATTCGCCGGCAACGAACCCCATGTCAAGTGCCCAGAGCCAGTCGTTTTTCCGATCGACGTAGAAGCCCAGCACGTTGCGCAAATGCTCGCTCGGAGCAGTTGCTGTGGAATTGCCTTCCATTGACGGAAATGGCGTCAGTCGCGCCGGGCCGGTAGTTGCCCGAGTATCCAGCCTGCTCAGCGTCGCCGGTGTCGACGCGGCGACAAACCGCGGGGTACTCACATATGCGGTACCGCGTGCGTCGAAATGAAGCCCGGCAATCGGCGCATTGACCGAGCCAGCGAACGGCGCGGGATCTCCACCGTCTTTCGGAATCTCCCAACTTACTCCGGCGTAGCTTCGCCAGCGTTCAAGCCGGGTATCGGCCACCGCAGTCGCTGCGGTCGCGCAACTGATGAAGGCAATTGCGAAAGCAAATGGCGTAACTCGACTCAAGCGCTCGAACATGATGAAGGATGGTGAATTCGTTAGATGCGGTTATGCGACTTGATGCAGATGCAGCAATTTGAAGGTTTCGATCCATTGACCGGCGGTCGCGCGGAATGCGTCCATCAGCGGGCTGCGCATGTGGTACTCCCACGACGCGCGGTCCGCCCATTGCTCAAAAAAGACGACCATCCCCGGCTGATCCAGCGATTCATGCAGTTCGTAACTGAGACAGCCGGGCTGGTGGCGCGCCATCTCGACGAGTTCCTGTTGGGCTTGAACCAGCACCGCTTCGCAACCGTGCTTCGCCTCTACGAGTGTGACAATGACGTGGGCAGACATATCGAGGCACCTGTTCACAGAATCGACCGAAAAGTGCCGCCTTCGACGCGCACCGCAGCACCGTTGGATGCGGCACCCAAAGGACTGACCAGCAACGCCACTATGGCGGCAATCTCGTCGGCCTCGATCATGCGGGCGATCAGTGAGCTCGGACGATACGTGTCGAAGAAGTGGGATTCGATTTCCGCATCGGTCATATCGGGTCGTGGCGCGGTCTGCCGCAAATACGCGACGATGCCTTTGGAGCGCGTAGCGGACGGCAGTACGCTGTTGACGGTCACACCCGTACCCTTTGTCAGTTCGGCCATTCCGCGCGAGACCGCGAGCTGGGCCGATTTGCTGACACCGTAGTGCACCATGTCCGGCGGCGTGAACGCCCCGACTTCGCTGGACATGAAGATGACACGCCCCCAGTTCTTCGCAAGCATGCGAGGAAAGTAATGACGTGACAGCCGTACGCCCGACATGACGTTGACATCGATCATTCGCAGCCATTCGTCATCAGTGATCTCGGCGAAGGCCCTGGCTTCGTAGTAGCCAAGGTTATTCACGAGAATATCCGTATCCGGCTGCGCTTCGATCAGTTCCGCGACACCTCGCTTGCCGCTCACATCGGCGACGATTCCGCGCACGCTGCCGCGATGCGCGGTAGCGGATATCTCGGCGACGGCGGTGTCGAGTTTGTCACGCTGACGCCCGGTGATCGTGACCGACACACCTTCGCCGGCCAACGTTCGTGCAATGGCCATACCGATGCCAGCGGTGGCGCCGGTGACGATGGCAGTTTTACCTTCAAGTTGCAGATCCACCGTTTGCTTCTCCCTTGCTCGTCGAAGGACCGGCTACGCCGGTCCATTGCGTGGCATTACTTCAGCCGCTTCAGCATCTCGCCCGCGACGTCGAGTGCGGAGGCCGGATTCTGACCGGTGATCAATTCGCGGTCGGTCACCATGTGCGCGGTAAATGGCACCTCGTTGCTGCTATAGATGCCGCCGGCCTGCTGCAGCGCGGTCTGCGGATAGAACTTCATCACTCCGCCGCCAAGCAGTCCTTTTGCCTGCTCCTCTTCCGCGTTGCTGATCACCGTCATGCGGTAACCGGAATAGATCCATTTCGGGTAGCTGCCGCTCGCGTTCCCCGAGGCGAGCTTTCGTGCAAAGCCCTGTGCATCGGGCAGGGTCGACAGCAACGCAATCGGACCATGACAAACGAGCGCCGTGGTCTTGCCGCGCGCGTGAAAATCGGCCAGCAGTCGGCCCACCGCGGGGCTGGTCAGAAGATCCTGCATCGGCGCGTGGCCGCCGGGAACATAGACGGCATCGAAGTGCCCGTAACCGATCTGCTCCACCCGCGACAGACTGATCACGGGAGAGTGCGAGCGCGACGTGATTTGCAGCTTGTCGAGCAAAGCCTGGTAACCGCGCATCGCCTTTTCGTCGCCGTTGAAGTACATCTTGTCGGCAGACGTCGCATCCATCGTGGGCGCGTTGCCCTCGGGCGTGGCGAAGGTCACCTGGTGGCCGGCATCAAGCAAGGCCTTCACGGGCTGCATCAGTTCGTTCAGGTAGAAGCCCGTCGCGAAGACCTTGCCGTCCTTCAGATCGAGGTGATCGGAATCCGACAACACCACGAGCACGTTGGCCGCGTGAGCGCTGTACGCTGCAATGCCGAGTATGGCGGCAACGGCGAGCTTGCGCATCGAATGCATAGCGTTCTCCATGGGGAATTTCAGGCCTGCCCTGAATGATTCAGCAACAGATAACGGATCGCCGCGCCAACGCCGGAAGCCGACTGCGGGTTCTGGCCGGTCACGAGACGTCCGTCGACGACGACCTTCGCCGTCCAATTCGGTACGGGATGGTGATGCGCGCCGCGCTGTGTCAACGTGCTCGCGAGCAGGAAAGGCACGACGCGATCGAGTTGAACCGCGCGCTCCTCTTCATCCGTGAATGCGCTGAGGTTCTTGCCGGCGACCAGGTACGTTCCGTCGCCGAGGGTCACATCCACCAGCGCGGCGGGGCCATGACATACCGCACCGACCACACCACCTGCCTCATAGACCGCGCGAGTCACCTTTTGCACGTCGGGATTGCCCGGAAAATCCCACATCGCACCGTGGCCGCCTGCAAAGAAGACAGCCGCATATTTCGACGCGTCGACATCGCCCAGTCGCTGCGTGTGGCGCAGCGCGTCGCGGAAAGCACTGTCGTTCCAATAGCGCGCGTTGACTTCGTCCGTCAGGTCAAGCCCGTCGACGGGCGGCTCGCCGCCCAGAATCGACGCGAATTCGACCGGGATGCCGGCCGCGTCGAGTTCGGCAAGCGGATGCGTCACTTCGCCGAGATAAAACCCGGTCGGCTCGCCGGTCGAGCCTTTCGTCGCGTGGCTCGTGAGTACGAACAGCACGGACAAGTCCTGCCGGTCGCGATGTTCACTATTCATGGTTCGCTCCTCGATTTCAGTGGGTGACCCGACGACGGATCACAATGCGCCCACTTTATTTGGCTCAATGGAGGAGATAAACTGAGTCAGAAGTAAATCTTCTGTTCTCTGGAGGACAAGATGGGGCGAAGATTCGACCATCTCGGTGATGTGGAAGCGTTTGTCACGGTAATTGAAAAAGGCTCGATGACCGCCGGCGCGGTGGCCTTGGGCAGCACACCTTCGGTTCTGAGCCGAGCTATCACGCGCCTGGAGACTCGGCTGGGTGTGCAGTTGCTGCGTCGTTCGACCCGACGGTTGAGCCTGACGGAGCAAGGCAGGCTCTATCTGGAACAATCGCGCGCAGCGTTCTTGTTGATCGACGATGCCGAGCGCGCCATTCAGGGGCAGGACGGCGCGCTGACAGGTCATGTCCGGCTCAGCGTACCGACGACGTACGGACACTATCGTCTGCCACCGCTGCTTCGGCAGTTCACGCAGCAACACCCGCAGGTTCGCGTGGAGTTGAATATCGCGAACCGGAACGTCGATCTGGTGGCCGAAGGTTTCGATCTGGCGATCCGGCTAGGCGCATTGCCCGACAGTGGACTGGTCGCGCGCAAGCTTGAAGATGCAGTGTTATGCCTGGTAGCGTCGCCCGATTACATCGCCAATGCTGGCATTCCGGAAAACGTGGCCGATCTGGAGCACCACCTTTGCTTGCCTTTCATGCTGCCCAGCAGCGGCCGTATCGCACCGTGGGTGTTCCAGGACGGCGGTCAGGACATCGACTGGCTGCCGCCTTCGAACATCGCGGTCTCCGACGATGTGCTGGGTGTCGTTTCAATGGCGCAGAGCGGCGCCGGCATCTGCCAGACCTATGATTTTATTGTTCGGGACCGGATTCAGGCCGGAACTCTCGTCGAACTGCTGCCCCACCTCCGTGGCCGCACACGGCCGTTTTCTGTGATTTATGCGCCTCATCGTCGCTTGTCTGCGGCATCACGGGCCCTGATCGACATGCTTGTCGCGTCTACCCCCGATTCATCCAAATGAAAGCAGAATGATGGTTGATGGACTCTCAGCGCTCAGCACGGGTTCGGGAAATTCGAACGGCTCACTGATTGCCACGATTGAACGACACTAATGAATGCAAGTGGCGTAGCGGCTTCATGCAACGATTCGAAGCACGTTGAAATCGGCCTGAAGCCGGCATGTCTTAAGGCATTTCGTATTCGGGCGGTTACGCGCGTTTGATTTGCTTGATCAAAAAATCGACCATATCTCGCTGTGCGTTGTCAAGAATATCGCCGGTGCCGACTAGCGCAAGCTCTGACGGTGGCAATGGAGGCAAATCGGTGCAGACTCGATGCTCCGGCAAGATCGCAGACTTCGGTAGCACCGAGATAGCCAGACCTGCGGCGACCGCTGCCTGAATCGCAGTAAGGCTTTGGCTGCCAAACGCTATGCGCCAGGCACGCTGCGCCTTGTCGAGACTGCGGATCGCCCGCTGACGGTAAATACATCCGTGGGGAAAAAGCGCAAGCGCGATCGGCTCATCCGAATCCGGCTTCGGGGAATCAGCATCCCGCCCCCGCACCCAAGCAAGCGACTCTGGCCAAGCCGCGAAACAGTCGCCTCTGCCGGGTTCCCGCTTGACGAGTGCGAGGTCTATTTCCCTCGCGGCAAGCTTGCCTTGCAAATCCGCGCTCATACCCGCCGACGTTTCAAGCCTCACATCCGGTCGGACCTTCAGAAAACCCGAGAGTATTGCCGACATGCGCCGCGCATCGAAGTCCTCCGGGACCCCGATTCGAACCGGCGAAAGCTTGACGTCGCGCTGGAGCACCTCGCGGGCTTCCTGCGACAACGCCAGCAGCCTCCGCGCGTACTGCGCGAGCAAGACACCGTGTTCGGTGGCAACGACATGATTCCCCGAACGGTCCCTGAGCAGCAGCGGGCGACCTACCGACTCTTCCAGCTTTCGCACCTGCTGGCTAACAGTCGACTGCGTGCGATGAACACGTTCGCCTGCACGAGTGAAGCTGCCTTCATCAACGACGCAAATCAGCGTCTTCAGTAGCTCGAGATCAAACATGGTCGGTCATTTGAAATTTAAATATCCATGATTTTATTATCTAATTTCTAAATATGAGACCTTCTGCCTATGATGCGAATGTCTTCTAGCCAAACAGGAACAATGATGTCACTGAAAGATACGAGTCGGCCACAATGGCTGACATTCGACTGCTACGGCACGCTCATTCAATGGGACGAAGGTTTGCTGGCAGCGGTACGCGAGATTCTTGGAAAACGGCAGGCAACGGAGGTCGACGCATCCAGATTCATCGAGGTTTACGACCGGTATGAACATGAGCTCGAGCAGCAATCGCCCCACCGCACCTTCCGTCAGGTTTCCGGCCAGGGCCTTCGACTTGCGCTGGAGGAATTCGGGCTTGCCGGGAGCGAAAGCGACGCCGCAGTGCTGACTTCGAGGATTGCGGCGATGCCACCGTTTCCCGAGGTCGTCGGCACGCTAGGGAAGTTGAAAGCAATGGGATACCGTCTGTGTATTGTCTCGAATACGGACGACGACATTATTGCAGGCAACGTAGCACAACTTGGCGGCTATATCGACAGGGTCATTACTGCACAACAGGCCGGGGCCTACAAACCAGCACGTCGGCTGTTCGATTACGCGCACGAACAGCTTGATGTATCGAAGGACGACGTTGTTCACATTTGCGCCAGCCCGCATCTGGACCATGCAGCGGCGCGAGACATCGGATTTCGTTGCGTGTGGATTGATCGAGGCACGGGTCGAAAATTGCTGCCGGACTACACTCCAGACGCGACGTTACAGACGCTGCACGAAGTACCGGAACTCTTTGCTACGCTCGACTGGTAATCCATTGTCCCGTTACCCCGATCACGGCTTGCCCAAGTGCATGCAATATTGCCGGAAGAAGCGACGCGTTCCGATCGGGGTACATCACACACGCTTCTCATCATCGACATACTGATCGCGGTCCGGCACATAAACCCTGATCCCAGAACGACACGTAACGATTTGCATCCGGTGACCCGAAACGTCGACGCTGAATCCCGACGCAAATCAGGATGACTCTCGCTCCAGGACTGCCCCGCTCCACCACCCATCTTGCTCCGCTTCCGACACCGGCAAGAACCCGTTGGTTTCCCAAGATCACTTGTCGGACCGGCCGCTGAAAAACTTGATCGGCATGGTGCCGGTCTACTTGGTAAGGCGACTGAGACTTCTCTCTTTGAGCCGTTGAAGGGCGCTCAGGTCGGATCCTCTTGCTCCCGATGCCAAAGGTCGTGGATGCTTTGCTTGCAACGCGCTCCAACTTCCAACGATGGCCTCAAGCTCAGTGCGCTCCAGCACAAACGCATTCTGCCGACTCATGCGGCTGGATCATCTGCATGATTGGTCCCGGTACTGGCCTCGACACATCCGATCGCAATCAGTCGGTTCGGTCGATGCGAATGTCCGGACTTTCAGGACACGAAGGCGTGAGAGTCAAGTCATGTGATATCACTCCCTGCATTGCTCGTTTCGACCAGCATCGTCGGCATGCCGCACTTGTTCACGAGGTTACTCACCCAGATACGCAGCCCGCACCTTCGGATCGTCGAGCATCTGCTTCGCGTCGCCTTCCATCGTGACCGTGCCGGAATCCATCACGTAGCCACGGTCCGCCGCCTGCAGCGCGAGGCGCGCGTTCTGCTCGACCAGCAGCACCGTGATGCCCTCCTTCGAGATCTCGCGCACCACTTCGAAGATCTTCTCGACCATGATCGGCGACAGGCCCATCGACGGCTCGTCGAGCAGCAGCAGCTTCGGCTTCGACAGGATCGCGCGCGACATCGCCAGCATCTGCTGCTCGCCGCCCGACAGCGTGCCCGCGAGCTGCGTCGCACGCTCCTTCAGACGCGGGAAGAAGCCGAACATCCGGTCGACGTCCTTCTTGATCTGCTCGGTGTCGTTGCGCAGGTACGCGCCCATCTGCATGTTCTCGATGATCGACATCCGCGCGAAGATCCCGCGGCCTTCCGGCACCATCGCGAGGCCGCGCTTGAGCAGCTCGTGCGGCGGAATGCCCTTGATCGACTTGCCGTCGTACTCGATGTCGCCCGCCGAGTACGGCTTCAGGCCCGTGATCGCCTTCATCGTCGTGGTCTTGCCCGCGCCGTTCGCGCCGATCAGCGTCACGAGCTCGCCCTGACGGACTTCCATGTCAACGCCCTTGACGGCCTGGATGCCGCCGTAGTTGACCTGCAAGCCCTTGATTTTCAACATTGCCGCTGCCATCAGTGCACCCCCGCGCCGAGATATGCCTCGATCACCTTCGGGTTCTTCTGCACGTCCTGCGGCAGACCCTCGGCGATCACCTTGCCGTAATCGAGCACCGTCATCCGGTTGCACAATCCCATCACGAGCTTCACATCGTGCTCGATCAGCAGGATCGTGCGGCCGTCCGAGCGGATCTTGTCGAGCAGGCGCGTGAGTTCGACCTTCTCGGTCGCGTTCATCCCGGCCGCCGGCTCGTCGAGCGCGAGCAGCTTCGGATCGGTGGCCAGCGCGCGCGCGATCTCGAGACGGCGCTGGTGGCCGTACGACAGGTTGCGCGACGTGTAGTCCGCGTACTGCAGCACGCCGACGTACTCGAGCAGCTCGATCGCGCGTTCCTTGATCTCGCGCTCTTCCTGGCGCTCGGCCGGCGTCTGGAACACCGCGCCGAGCAGCCCGTGCTTGGTGCGCACGTGGCGGCCCACCATCACGTTCTCGAGCGCCGTCATCCCGCCGAACAGGCGGATGTTCTGGAACGTGCGCGCGATGCCGGCCTTGGCCACCTGGTGCACGGCCGTCGGCGTGTAGTTCTGGCCGTCCAGCTTGAAGTCGCCGGAATCCGGCGTGTAGAGGCCTGTGATCACGTTGAAGAACGTCGTCTTGCCGGCGCCGTTCGGGCCGATCAGGCCGTAGATCTCGCCTTCCTTGATCTGCAGGCCGACGTCTGA
>NZ_CADFDK010000001.1 GCF_902832885.1 Burkholderia seminalis DSM 23518 | reverse complement strand
ATCGACGCCACGGTGGCGGCGCTGGGCAAGCTGGACGGTGCGGCGGCCGCGTCGATGAAGGTACAGCTGGAGAAAGGTGCCCGCGCGCTGGCATCGGCGGTGGATTACGTGCTGGCGAACGTGAAGCAGGACCCGAACGCGGTGTTCGCGGGGAGCGTGCCGTACCTGAAGCTGGCGGGCGTGGTGCTGTGCGGGTGGCAGATGGCGCGCGCGCTGGTGGCGGCGCAGGCGAACCGCGCGAGCGACCCGGCGTTTTTCGATGCGAAGATCGCGATCGCGCAATGTTATGCGGAGCACATTCTCGTGCAGGCGGGTGCGCTCGAGGCGTCGATCGTCGGCGCGAAGGGCAACGAGAGCGTGCTCGCGTTGACGGAAGACCAGTTCTGACCGCGAGCAACGCCGTCGACGCAACGAAAAAGGCGCCCGAGGGCGCCTTTCCTTTTGCCGCCGGCCGGCCCGTGTTGCGGGCCGTCGCGGCTCAGGCGTAGGCCGGGCGCGTCTGGCCGGCCACGTCCTTCAGGTAGCGATGCACCGACAGGTCGTCGGCCTGGATCGCGGGCATCTTGCCCGAGATCAGGTCGGCGAGCAGTTGGCCCGAGCCGCACGACATCGTCCAGCCGAGCGTGCCGTGGCCGGTGTTCAGGAACAGGTTCGACACCGGCGTGCGGCCGACGATCGGCGTGCCGTCCGGCGTCATCGGGCGCAGGCCCGTCCAGAACGTGGCCTTCGACGTGTCGCCGCCGCCCGGGAACAGGTCGTTGACGCACATCTCGAGCGTTTCGCGGCGCGCGGCGCGCAGCTTCTTGTCGAAGCCGACGATTTCCGCCATGCCGCCGACACGGATGCGCTGGTCGAAACGCGTGATCGCGATCTTGTAGGTTTCGTCGAGCACGGTCGACACCGGAGCGGCCGCTTCGTTGACGATCGGCGCGGTGATCGAATAGCCCTTCAGCGGATAGACCGGGATCTTCATCAGGTTCGAGATGAAGTTCGTCGAGTACGAGCCGAGCGCGACGACGTACGCGTCCGCGCGCACCGTCTCGCTGCCGCACTGCACGCCGGCGATCTTGCCGCCCGCGATCGCGAGCGCATCGATCGGCGTGTTGTAGCGGAACTTGACGCCGAGCGATTCGGCGAGCGCGGCCAGGCGCGTCGTGAACAGCTGGCAATCGCCCGTTTCGTCGCCCGGCAGGCGCAGGCCGCCCGTCAGCTTGTGCGAGACGGCGGCAAGCGCCGGTTCGGCATTCTTCAGTTCGGCCGGCGACAGCAGTTCGAACGGCACGTTCGCTTCCCGCAGCACGGCGATGTCCTTCGCCGCGCCGTCGAGTTGCTGCTGCGTGCGGAACAGTTGCAGCGTGCCGCCCGTGCGGCCTTCGTACTCGATGCCCGTATCGGCGCGCAGCGCCTGCAGGCAGTCGCGGCTGTATTCGGCGAGGCGGACCATGCGGCCCTTGTTGACCGCATAGCGCTCGGCCGTGCAGTTGCGCAGCATCTGGTACATCCACTGGAGCTGGAAGCGCGTGCCGTCGAGGCGGATCGCGAGCGGCGCATGCTTTTCGAACATCCACTTGACGGCTTTCAGCGGCACGCCGGGCGCGGCCCACGGTGCGGCATAACCGGGCGAGATCTGGCCTGCGTTCGCGAAGCTCGTCTCGAGCGCCGGGCCGGCTTCCCGGTCGATCACGGTGACTTCATGGCCGGCGCGTGCAAGGTAATACGCGCTTGCCACGCCCACTACACCACTGCCCAGAATGACGACTCGCATAGCTGCTCCAGATGGAAGGGACCAGATCGAGGCCGGGCGCGTGTGCGGCTCCGTGTAACCTCTAGCTGATCTAGTTTTTTGCGCTATGGTATTGTCGAATGTGTAGGTTTTGTTATCGTATTTTTCAGGTTTTCAGCATAAACAAATGAGAACGCAACGTCAGCCCGTACGCTCGCTCGACAAGCTCGACCGGCGCATCCTGAAACTGCTCCAGGACGACGGCCGGATGGCGATGAAAGACCTCGCGGAACAGGTCGGACTGACCGTCACGCCGTGCATCGAGCGCGTGCGTCGCATGGAGCGCGACGGCGTGATCACCGGCTATCACGCGCGGGTCGACCCGGGTCAGCTGGGGGCCGCGCTGCTGGTGTTCGTCGAGATCACGCTTGGCCACAAGGGCGGCAACATGTTCGAGCAATTCCGCCGGGAAGTGATGAAGATCGACGAGGTGCTCGAATGCCATCTGGTTTCCGGCGATTTCGACTACCTGATCAAGGCGCGGATCGGCGAGATGGCCGACTACCGGAAGCTGCTCGGCGACATCCTGCTGCAACTGCCCGGCGCGGTGCAGTCGAAGAGCTATGTCGTGATGGAGGAAATCAAGGAAACGCTGACGATTGCCGTCGGCGAGTGACGCGTCGGCAGCCTGTTGTCGAGCCCCTTATCCCGCCCTTGGCATGCTGCGCCCAATACTGTATAAATGTACAGTATTGGGCGCAGGCGAAGGGGTGGGCATATGGACGATCGGTCCGACAACGAATTTCCGGTAGCGCCGCCCGTGCCCCGCAAGGGGCGCGGTGCGGTCGACAACCTGCAGGGGCGGTATGAAATCGCGCAGCGCGAAGCGGTCGACGACGGCTGGACGCACGAGTCGGACGATGCCGACTTCCCCGCGCCGCTGCGCACGCAGGTGTTCGAGGAGCGTGCGAAAAGCATCCTGACGCACAACCAGTCGCCCGATATTCCGTTCAGCGTATCGCTCAACCCGTATCGCGGCTGCGAGCACGGTTGCATCTACTGCTTCGCGCGGCCGACGCACAGCTATCTCGGCCTGTCGCCGGGGCTCGATTTCGAAAGCCGCATCTACGCGAAGGTCAACGCGGCCGAGCTGCTCGAGCGCGAGATTTCGCGCAAGCGCTACGTGCCGGAGCCGATCGCGCTCGGCGTCAACACCGACGCGTACCAGCCGGTCGAGCGCGACCTGCGCATCACGCGCAGCGTGATCCAGGTGATGCACGATCGCGGGTTGCCGTTCGCGGCGATCACGAAATCGTCGCTGATCGAGCGCGATCTCGACCTGCTCGCACCGATGGCCGAGCGCGGGCAGGTGATGGCGGCGGTCACGATCACGACACTCGATGCCGATCTCGCTCGTACGCTCGAGCCCCGCGCGGCCACGCCGGCGCGACGGCTGCGCACGATCCGCGCGCTGCGCGACGCGGGCGTGCCGGTCGGCGTGAGCATTGCGCCGGTGATTCCGTTCGTGACCGAGCCCGACATGGAGCGCGTGCTCGAAGCGTGCGCGGAAGCCGGCGCGACGCACGCAAGCTACATCATCCTGCGGCTGCCGTGGGAGGTCGCGCCGCTGTTCAAGAACTGGCTCGCCGCGCATTTCCCCGACCGCGCGGAACGCGTGATGAACCGCGTGCGCGACATGCGCGGCGGCAAGGACTACGACGCGGATTTCTCGAAGCGGATGAAGGGCGAGGGGATCTGGGCGGACCTGTTGCGGCAGCGCTTTCGCCAGGCCGTCAAGCGGCTCGGGTTGAACGAGCGCACGAACGGCATTCTCGATCTGTCGCAGTTCCGCGGTGCGCCGGCCGCGGTCGCGCCGGTGCCACGTGTTGCCGGACGTTCGGCCGGTGCGAAGCCACGCGACGACATGCAGTTGAATCTGTTCTGATACGCGAGCAAGGCCGCCGCGGAGGGCCCTCGGCGCCGCGTCCGTCGTGCTTACTGCGAAATCTGCTTCGCGGCTTCGACCTGCGATTCGAAATACGTCTGGAACGACAGCGCGAGTGCGGTCATCAGCAGGAACGCGCCGATCAGCAGCGAGAAGATCACGACGAAGATCACGGTCCAGCCCGACTTGCTGTGCTTGCCGGTGTCCGCGTTGAATTGCGCATCCCATTTTTCGTCAGGGCGCAGCCCGTAGACGAGTGCGGCGAGGAATGCCGCCAGCAGCGAGATCGCGCCGGGTATCGCGAGCCACCAGCCGAGGCCGGCAGTGCGTTGGGTCGCCGCAAGCAAAAGGAAGCCCGGGATGCCGACGATCGTCGCAAGCAGGTGCGCCCAGCCGTACACGTCGCGCAAGCCATACAGATAGAAGCGGTGCGCGCCGAGCGAACCGAACAGGAACGCGAGGGCGGCAGTGAGCGTCTTGGAGCGGAAGCGGCGGGACGGTGCGGTGCTGCTGGACATGGATGGCGGCGGATGGTCGTTGGCATGGGCGGCCGGCGGGCCGGCGCGGGCGCGCGGCCCGGCACGCATTCTACGATGCCCGGTCGGGCCCGGTCACCCCTTGCCTGCGTCAAGGTGCCGCATAGGTCACGCGGTAGATGGCGCCGGCGTAATCGTCGCTGACGAGCAGCGAGCCGTCCGGCAGCGGCAGCACGTCGGCCGGGCGTCCCCATACCGTGCCGTCGGGGCGCAGCCAGCCCGTGACGAACGGCATCTGCTGCGCGTGGCTGCCGTCCGCCGACACGATCACGCGCATCACGCGGTAGCCGACCTTCGTGCTGCGGTTCCACGACCCGTGTTCGGCGATGAACACGTTATTGCGATACGACGCCGGAAACATCGGCCCGGTATAGAAGCGCATGCCGAGCGCGGCGACATGCGCGCCGAGTTTCACGACGGGCGGCGCGTAGCGGCGGCACACGCCGGCGCTGCCGAATTCGGGGTCGGGCGTATCGCCGCCATGGCAATAAGGAAAGCCGAAGTCGAGCCCGGCGCGCGGGGCGCGATTCAGCTTGTCATCGGGTACGTCGTCGCCCATCAGGTCGCGCCCGTTGTCGGTAAACCACAGCTCGCCCGAATCGGGATGCCATGCGAAGCCGACCGTATTGCGTACGCCGCGCGCGACCACCTCGCGTTCGCTGCCGTCCGCCTTCATGCGCGCGATGATCGCGTAGCGGCTGCGATCGGCGAGGCAGGCATTGCACGGTGCGCCGGTCGGCACGTACAGCTTGCCGTCGGGGCCGAACGCGATGAATTTCCAGCCGTGATGATGTTCCGTCGGTAGCGCATCGGTCACGACGACGGGGGCGGGCGGTCGGGCGAGCCGATCGTCGACATGATCGACGCGCAGGATCCGCGATACGGCGGATATATAGAGGGCGCCATCGCGGTAGGCGACGCCGACGGGCATGTCGAGCCCGGAGGCGATCACGTAGTGCGCGGTGATCCGGCCCTCGTGCATCGCGAACGCGTGCACGCGGCCTTCGCGTGTGCCGACATACAGGATGCCGCGGGGCGACCAGGCCATTTCGCGCGCGGCCGGTACCGTGTCGGTCAGGATTTCCACGTGGAAGCCGGGCGGGACGACGAGTTCACTCACCGGCAACGGCGCGGCAAACGCCGGTGCGGACGCGAGGCTGGCAAGGCCGGCGAGCAGCGCCGTGAAACGGTTCTGCGCGCGGCGCGTCGAGGCAGCGGGAAGGGGCGGCATGACGGCGGGAAACGTCCTGGACACGACGATTGTATGCCCGCCCGACAGGCCGCCCGCGGAATTTTGCGCGTAAGTGTTTGTTGTACCTCTGGTTTCCGGCTATAATCGCGTGTTTCAGTAGTTTCGAACCCGGTTTTCCGAAGGACATCATATGGTTATCATCCGTCTGGCTCGTGGCGGCTCGAAGAAGCGCCCGTTCTACAACATCGTCGCTACCGATTCGCGCAACCGTCGTGACGGCCGCTTCATCGAGCGCGTCGGCTTCTACAACCCGGTCGCCACGAAGGGCGAATCGCTGCGTATCGCTCAGGATCGCCTGACGTACTGGCAAGGCGTTGGCGCGCAACTGTCGCCGACCGTCCAGCGTCTCGTGAAGGAAGCGCAAAAGGCGCAACCGGCTGCCTAACATGGCACGGTGTGCCGGTCGTGCCGGCTGTGAGGTGCATTGATGGCGGGTCACGATTCCGGTAATGCAAGGCGCGGGCGTGCGTCATTCGGCGCGTTCGTCCGCAAGCCGGTCGAGCGCGACGCTGTCGCGAGCGCCGGTGAGGCTGCCGAGCAAGGTGGTCTCGAAGCGACGCAAGCCTGGCCCGACGACGCAGTCGAGGTCGGGGCGGTAGTCGACGCCTACGGCCTGAAGGGCTGGGTCAAGGTGGCGACGCATGCCGACGCCGGTCGCGGCGGCGATGCATTGCTCAACGCGCGTCGCTGGTGGCTGGAGCGCGGTGCGGAGCGGCTTTCGGTCCGCATCATGCAGTCGAAGACGCACAGCGACACCGTCGTTGCGCAACCCGCGGGCGTCAGCGACCGCGATGCCGCACTCGCGATGCGCGGCTTTCGCGTGTTCGTGCGCCGGGAAGATTTCCCGGCACTGGCCGCGGACGAATTCTATTGGGTCGACCTGATCGGTCTCGATGTCGTCAACGAGCAATCGGTGGCGCTCGGGAAGGTGAGCGGGATGATCGACAACGGCGTGCATTCGATCATGCGTGTCGAGTATCCGGCGACCGGCAAAGACGGTCAGCCGACCACCGACGAACGGTTGATCCCGTTTGTCGGCGTATACGTCAAAACGGTGGATCAGGCGGCGCGTCGGATCGTCGTCGACTGGGAAGCCGATTACTGAAATGAACCAGGTAACCGAGAGCGCGGTGCAGTTCGACGTCGTCACGCTCTTTCCCGAGATGTTCCGTGCACTGACCGACTGGGGCATCACCAGCCGGGCCGTCAAGCAGGGGCGCTTCGGGCTGCGCACCTGGAACCCGCGTGATTTCACGACGGACAACTACCGCACGGTCGATGATCGTCCGTACGGCGGCGGTCCGGGCATGGTGATGCTGGCGAAGCCGCTCGAAGCCGCCATTGACGCCGCGAAAGCGGCGCAGGCGGAGCAGGGCATCGCGAGCACGCGTGTCGTGATGATGTCGCCGCAGGGCGCGCCGCTCACGCATGAGCGTGCCGTGCGGATGGCGCAGGAGCCCGGTGTCGTCGTGCTGTGCGGCCGCTACGAAGCGATCGATCAGCGTCTGCTCGACCGGTGCGTCGACGAGGAAATCAGCCTCGGCGATTTCGTCCTGTCGGGCGGCGAACTGCCGGCGATGGCGATGATGGATGCCGTCGTACGGCTGCTGCCCGGCGTGCTGAACGATTCGCTGTCGGCCGTGCAGGACAGTTTCGCCGACGGCCTGCTCGATTGCCCGCACTACACGCGCCCCGAGGAATACCATGGCGTGCGCGTGCCGGACGTGCTGCTCGGCGGGCATCATGCCGAGATCGAGCGGTGGCGGCGGCAGGAAGCATTGCGGAATACGTGGCGGAAGCGGCCGGACCTGATCGTCCGGGCGCGCCGCGAGAAGTTGCTGAGCCGGGCCGACGAGGCGTGGCTTGCGAACCTCGCACGCGAAGCGAAGGACGCCTCCTGAGGCGGCTGCGCGAGCGGGAATTGGCGGTGCCGTGCATGCGTGTGCGGTGCCTGATGTGAATCCATCCTCTATCGGGGCCAGGCCTGGAAGCAGGCGGGTACCAACGCCGACACGATGGCATAAGGAGTCAGTAATGAATCTGATCGCAAAACTTGAGCAGGAAGAAATCGAGCGCGCGCTCGCCGGCAAGACGATCCCCGAATTCGCCCCGGGCGACACGGTGATCGTGAACGTGAACGTGGTTGAAGGTAACCGCAAGCGCGTTCAGGCTTACGAAGGCGTCGTGATCGCGATTCGCAACCGTGGTCTGAACTCGAACTTCATCGTCCGCAAGATCTCGTCGGGCGAAGGCGTCGAGCGTACGTTCCAGACGTACTCGCCGCTGCTGGCAAGCATCGTCGTGAAGCGTCGCGGCGATGTGCGTCGTGCGAAGCTGTACTACCTGCGCGAGCGTTCGGGCAAGTCGGCTCGTATCAAGGAAAAGCTGGTGTCGAAGGATCGCGCCGCAGCAGCTTCCCAAGAGTAAGAGCTGTAAGGAAAAAGCACCCACCCGGGTGCTTTTTTCATTCTGGCGCGACAATATGCTCGATACGACACGAACCCGAGAGCCCCATTGAATCGCCGCCCCATCATCGATCCCGAAGTCCTGCCGGTCGAAGGCACCGGTGCCGGCCTGCCTGTCATCGATCCCCCGCTGATGACGCCGTCCGGCTTGCGCGAACGTTTCGCGCGTACGCTCGACTGGAGCGTCGAGCCCGGCGAGGCGAGGCTGCAGGAAGGCGTCGATCCGCGCAGCGCGGCCGTCCTCATGCCGCTCGTCGTCCGCGAGTCGGGCCTGACCGTGCTGTTGACCCAGCGTGCCGACCACCTGAACGACCACGCCGGGCAGATCAGCTTCCCCGGCGGCCGTCGCGAGACGTTCGATCGCGATGCAACGGCCACCGCGTTGCGCGAGGCGAAGGAAGAGATCGGGCTGGCCGCCGAACGGGTCGAGATCCTCGGTGCGCTACCCGACTACCTGACCGGCACGGGCTTCTGCGTGACGCCGGTGGTCGGCCTCGTGCATCCGCCGTTCACGGTGCAGGCCGATACGTTCGAAGTCGCCGAGATTTTCGAAGTGCCGCTCGCGTTCGTGATGAATCCCGCGAACCATCAGGTCCGCGTGTTCCGCTGGGAAGGCGGCGAGCGTCGTTTTTTTGCGATGCCCTATCCGAATGGCGAACCGGGCGGGCATTACTTCATCTGGGGCGCAACTGCCGGCATGTTTCGCAATCTCTACCGCTTCTTGGCCGCCGGCTAGGCGCATGCACCGGCCGGCGCGCGCGGCCGGCCGCCGGGCGACCGCGTCGGCAGCCATGCGGGGCTGGCGCTGTGCTATCGTTATGCAAAAAATGACATAACTCCGAAGACGGCGCCACGCATGACTTTCTTTTCGGTTCTCCTCGCCCTCATCATCGAACAGGTCCGCGCGTTATCACCGAGCAATCCGGTGTTTGCGCTGTTCCAGTTTCATGCGGAAACCGTTGCGCATGGCCTCGACGCCGGCAAGCAGAAGCACGGCATCCTCGCCTGGCTCGCGGTCGTGCTGCCGTGGGTGCTGATCGTCGCGCTGATCTATTTCCTGCTGTACAAGGTGAGCTTCGTGCTCGCGTTCCTGTGGAACGTCGTCGTCGTGTATTTCACGCTCGGCTTCCGCCAGTTCAGCCACTACTTCACCGACATCCACCTCGCGCTCAACAACGACGACGTGCCGCGTGCGCGCGAAATCCTCCGTGAGTGGACGGGCATCGACACGGTCGACATGCCGGTCGGCGAAATCGTCCGCCATACGCTGATTCATGCAGTTGTCGCGTCGCATCGCCACGTGTTCGGCGTGTTCTTCTGGTATGTGCTGCCGATCGGCCCGGCCGGCGCCGTGCTGTACCGGATTTCCGAATACCTCGCGCGCAGCTGGTCGACGCCGGGCGACGACCGCACGGCCGCGTTCTCGACGTTCGCGCAGCGCGCGTTTTTCGTGATCGACTGGATTCCCGCGCGATTGACCGCGCTCGGCTTCGCGATCGTCGGCAATTTCGAGGATGCGATCTACGCGTGGCGCAATCACACGCGCCAGTGGCCCGACCCGAACGACGGCGTGCTGCTCGCCGCCGGCAGCGGGGCGCTCGGCGCGCGTCTCGCGGGGCCGCTCGCGGAGCCGTCGAGCCTCGATGCGCTGGCGGTCGGCGACAGCGGTCCGTTGACGGTCGGAGACGATTGCACGCCGCGGACGCTGCAATCGGCGGTCGGCCTCGTCTGGCGTGCGGTGATCCTGTGGATGATCCTGCTGCTGATGCTGACGCTCGCCGTCTGGGTGTCGTGACGTCGCACGGCGGGATCCGATGAAAGAACAAGGCCGGCTCGATGCCGGCCTTGTCGCTGTGGGTCAGTCGTCGCGCGGATCGCGCACGGCGCCGCATTGCCAGCACGCGGTGAACTGGGCCTCGAGCGCTTCGCCGCACTGCCGGCAAAACCAGGGCGCGGCGCCGGCCGACGGGCCGTGCGAGGCGGCATCGAGGAGCCGGCGCGCGAGGGCGCCGTCACGTTCGTCGTCGAGCCACAGCTCGGGCGTGCACGCATCGGCCGGCAGGCCGCCGAGCGCACCAGTCGCGTAGCAGTTATGCAGCTCGCAACCGACGCCGGCCACCTGAAGCACGTTGGCCCAATGTTGCGCGGTCGCGAGATCGGGTGCCTTGAAACGCATCGCGGCTCCTGTCGATGAAGGCCGGCCCGGGCGTGCCGGCCGGCCCCGCGCGCCTCTCGCGCTCAGCGGACGATCTGGCTCGCCTCGTGCACGAGCTGGGCGTACAGCGCATGCCGCGACGGCGCGATACGGCCGTCGGCGACGGCTTCGAGAATCGCGCAGCCGGGCTCGTGCAGATGATGACAATTATAGAAACGGCAATCCGCGAGCAGCGGCCGGAACTCCGGAAACGCGCGCTCGAGGCGGCCTTCCGTCAGGTGGTAGAGGCCGAATTCCTGGAAACCCGGCGAATCGATCAGTGCACCGCCGCCTTCCAGCGGGTAGAGGCGCGTGAACGTCGTCGTGTGGCGGCCGCTGTTGAGCGCGGCCGAGATCTCGCGCGTCGCGGCTTCGGCATCGGGGACGAGCAGGTTCACGAGCGTCGACTTGCCCATCCCGGACTGGCCGAGCAGGATCGTCGAGTGCCCGGCGAGGTGCGGCATCAACTGCGCGCGCGCGTCGTCGGGCGAGCCCTTCACCGACAGCTCGAGCACGTCGTAGCCGAGCGCGCGGTACGGCGCGAGGCGCTCGCGTGCGACGGGCAGCGCGGCCTCGACGTCGATCTTGTTCAGCACGACCAGCGGCTTCAGCTCGTTCGCCTCGGCCGCGATCAACGCGCGGCCGAGCAGGTCCTCGCTGAAATAGGGCTCGGTCGCGAGCACGATCAGCAACTGGTCGAGGTTGGCCGCGAACAGCTTCGACTTGAACTGGTCGGAGCGGTACAGCAGATTGCGCCGTTCGCCGATCTCGACGATCACGCCCTGGTCGGCCGATGCGAGTTCGCACACGACGCGGTCGCCGACCGCGATGTCGCTCTTCTTGCCGCGCGGGAAGCATTGCAGCATCGGGCCGCCGTTGTCGGGTGCGACGATGTAGTGGCGCCCGTGCGCGGCGATCACGCGGCCTTCGACCCGTTGCGCGTTCGACGCGCGCGGGGCCGGCTTGCGGGACGTCGGGCGGCTCATGCGTGTTGCAGCAGGCGGTCGATCCGCTGCGACGCAGGCGGATGCGAGTAGTAGAAGGCCGTGTAGACGGGGTCGGGCGTCAGCGTCGACGCGTTGTCCTCGTAGAGCTTCACGAGCGCGCTGACGAGATCCTGCGCGTCGGTCTGGCTGGCCGCGAACGCGTCGGCCTCGAATTCGTGCTTGCGCGACGTAAGGCTGCTGAACGGCGTCGCGAAGAACAGGAATACCGGAATCGCGAGGAAGAACAGCACGAGCGCGGCGCCCGCGTTGCTGGTGTCGAGCGACGGCGTGACGCCGAGCCCGGTGTAGAACCACGTGCGTTGCGCGAGCCAGCCGAGCAGCGCGAGCAGCACGAGGCTCAGCACGAACGACACGAGCATCCGCTTCATCACGTGGCGGCGCTTGAAATGGCCGAGCTCGTGCGCGAGCACGGCCTCGATTTCCTGGCCGGACAGGCGCGCGAGCAGCGTATCGAAGAACACGATCCGCTTCGATGCGCCGAAGCCCGTGAAGTACGCATTGCCGTGCGCGGAGCGGCGGCTGCCGTCCATCACGAACAGCCCCTTCGCCGCAAAACCGCAGCGCTTCATCAGCGACTCGATGCGCGTGCGCAGTGCGTCGTCCTTCAGCGGCTCGAACTTGTTGAAGATCGGCGCGATGAAGGTCGGGTAGATCAGCAGCACGAGCATCTGGAACGCGACCCAGACGATCCAGGTCCACAGCCACCACAGGCTGCCGGCCTGGTTCATCAGCCACAGCACGACGAACAGCAGCGGCAGGCCGAGCGCGGCGCCGAGCAGCGCGTTTTTCAGCATGTCGGTGAAGAACAGCCGTTTCGTCATGCGGTTGAAGCCGAACCGTTGCTCGACCCCGAACTGCCGGTAGTACTCGAACGGGACGTCGATCACGCTCGTGATCACGAGCACCGCGGCGACGAGCGCGACCTGCTGCCCGTAGCCGCGGCCGAGCCAGCCGGTCAGCAGCGTATCGAGCGCGCCGACGCCGCCGAGCAGCGTGAGGCCGACCAGCACGGCCGCACTGACGACGATCTCGAGCATCGTCAGCCGGGTGCGCTCGACCGTATAGTCGGCCGCGCGCTGGTGGGCGGTCAGCGGGATGGTCGCGCTGAACTGCGCGGGCACGCCGTTGCGGTGCGCCGCGACGAAGCGGATCTGCCGCGACGCGAGCCACAGCTTGGTGACGACCATCGCGAGTACGGCGATCGCGAACAGCAGGGTGAATGAAAAGGGTGACATCGAAGGCGCCAAAGGGTTCTATGCGAGAATTATATGTTCTTGCGGACCGGCCCCGCTGATGCGATGCCGGCCGCCCGGGCGGCGGCGCGCGCCGTCCGCCATTTTCCAGGATGACTCATGACCGATACCGCCGCTTCCGCCAGCCAGCCCGCGCTCGTGCGCAACGAGTTGAACCTCGTCTGGCTCGACATGGAGATGACGGGCCTCGACCCGGATAACGACCGCATCATCGAGATCGCGGTCGTCGTGACCAATTCCACGCTCGACATCGCGGTCGAAGGCCCCGTGTTCGCGATCCACCAGAGCGACGAGACGCTCGCGAAGATGGACGACTGGAACAAGTCGACGCACGGGCGCTCGGGCCTGATCGACCGCGTGCGCGCGTCGACCGTGACCGAGGCGGAAGCCGCCGCGCAGTTGCAGGCGTTCCTTGCGCAGTACGTGTCGCCCGGCAAGTCGCCGATGTGCGGCAACTCGATCTGCCAGGACCGCCGTTTCATGGCGCGCTGGATGCCGGAATTCGAGCGGTTCTTCCACTACCGCAATCTCGACGTCAGCACGCTCAAGGAGCTGTGCCGCCGCTGGCAGCCCGCGATCTACAAGGGTTTCCAGAAGCGTGCGATGCATACGGCGCTCGCGGACATCCACGAGTCGATCGACGAGCTGAAGTACTACCGCGAGCATTTCCTGATTCCGGCCGCATCGGCGCCGGCAGGCGAATCCGCGCCGGCCGCCTGAGCGGGCCGGCACGCGGTCAGCGCGGCGCCCGCCGCGCGCTTTTCGGCCGGAACGCCGCGACCACCGCGGCGTCGGTTTCGATGTACGGGCCGCCGATCAGGTCGATGCAGTAGGGCACCGCGGCGAAGATGCCGGGCACGGTCGACTTGCCGTCTGCATCGCGCAGCCCTTCGAGCGTTTCCCGGATCGACTTCGGCTGGCCCGGCAGGTTGATGATCAGCGCCGCATGGTCGGCCGTCTCGCGGATCACCGCGACCTGCCGCGACAGGATCGCGGTCGGCACGAAATTCAGGCTGATCTGCCGCATCTGTTCGCCGAATCCCGGCATTTCCTTCGTCGCCACGGCCAGCGTGGCCTCGGGCGTCACGTCACGGCGCGCGGGGCCCGTGCCGCCGGTCGTCAGCACGAGGTCGCACCCCGCGACGTCGACGAGCTCGGCGAGCGTGGCGGAAATCGTCGGCGCATCGTCCTGGATCAGGCGCGTTTCGGCGCGCCACGGCGACGTGAGCGCGGCGCCGAGCCATTCCTGCAGCGCCGGAATGCCTTTGTCCTCGTAGACGCCCGTGCTCGCGCGGTCGCTGATCGACACGAGGCCGACGACGAGTTCGTCCGGGTGGTTACGCTTCGTCGTCATGGTCGTCTTCGGTGTCGTCCGGCGCATCGTCACCCGCGTCGGGCGAGCCGCTCGCGGTCTTGATCCACTGGAACAGCTCGCGGAAATAGCGCGGCGGCTTGCCTTGCTGTGCTTCCTTGCGCGCGTTGCGGATCAGCGTGCGGCCTTCCTGGATATCGGCTTCCGGGTGCTGGCGCAGGAATTCGGTCAGCGCGTCGTCGCTGGCGAGCAACTGGTCGCGCGTGCGTTCGATCCAGTGCAGGCGGGCCGTCGCGGCCTTGTTCACGCCGCGTTGCGCGTCGAGTGCGGTGCGCAGTGCGGCCGTTTCGTCGTCGGTCAGCGAGCGCATCACGCGGCCGACGTACTGGAGCTGGCGGCGCTTGCCTTCGTGATCGGTGATCCGGCGTGCCTCGCGAACGGCGTCCGCGAGGTTTTCGGGCATCGGCATGCGCTTCAGTGCGTCTTTCGGCAGGTCGACGAGCGCCTGGCCGAGCACCTGCAACTCGTGCATCTCGCGCTTCAACTGGGATTTGCTGGGGCGATCGTAGCCGTTGTCGTCGTCTTCGACGGCATGCTCGATCGGCTGGATTCGGGTTTTGCGTGTCATGGGCGGCATTGTATCGCGGCGCGGACACCCCAAGCTTGTCTGTGTCCGGCCCCGGACCTTGCTATGATCGCGGGATACGCAACATTTTGACCATGCGGGCGCCCGCCCGCCACCGGATACCAAGACGATGGCAGCCAATCTCGACGTACAAGCGCGCTATTTCCCGCACACGCAGGACCAGCTCAAGGAAATCGCGTCGGACATCCTTCGCCATGCGAAGGCGCTCGGCGCGTCGGACGCCGCGACCGAAATCTCCGAAGGCGACGGCCTGTCGGTATCGGTGCGCCGCGGCGAAGTCGAAACGATCGAGCACAACCGCGACAAGATGGTCGGCGTGACGGTGTTCATCGGCAAGAAGCGCGGCAACGCGAGCACGTCCGATTTCTCGCCGGCCGCGATCAAGGATACCGTCGCCGCCGCGTACAACATCGCGCGCTTCACGGCCGAGGACGAGGCAGCCGGCCTCGCCGAGGCCGAACTGCTCGAAACCGACCCGCGCGATCTCGATCTCTACCACCCGTGGGCGCTGACGGCCGACGACGCCGTCGAACTGGCCCGCCGCGCGGAAGACGCCGCCTTCGCGGTCAGCCCGCAGATCCGCAATTCGGAAGGCGCGAGCGTGTCGGCGCAGCATTCGCAGTTCGTGCTCGCGACGTCGCGCGGCTTCCTGTCCGGCTACCCGTACTCGCGCCACTACATCGCCTGCGCGCCGATCGCGGGCAGCGGCCGTCACATGCAGCGCGACGACTGGTATTCGTCGAAGCGCAGCGCGATCGATCTCGCGGCGCCCGAGGCGGTCGGCCGCTACGCGGCCGAGCGTGCGCTCGCGCGGATGGGCGCGCGCCGCCTGGACACCCGCAAGGTGCCCGTGCTGTTCGAGGCGCCGCTCGCGGCCGGCCTGCTCGGCGCGTTCGTGCAGGCCGTGAGCGGCGGCGCGCTGTACCGCAAGACGTCGTTCCTCGTCGACAGCCTCGGCAAGCCGGTGTTCGCGCCGCACATTCAGGTCGTCGAGGATCCGCACGTGCCGCGCGCGATGGGCAGCGCGCCGTTCGACGAGGAAGGCGTGCGCACGCGCGCGCGCAGCGTCGTGAAGGACGGTGTCGTCGAGGGCTACTTCCTGTCGACCTATTCGGCACGCAAGCTCGGCACGCAGACCACCGGTAACGCGGGCGGGTCGCACAACCTCGCGCTGCGCAGCTCGAACACGCAGGCGGGCGACGACTTCGAAGCCATGTTGAAGAAGCTCGGCACGGGCCTGCTGCTGACCGAGCTGATGGGGCAGGGCGTGAACTACGTGACGGGCGACTATTCGCGCGGCGCGGCGGGTTTCTGGGTGGAAAACGGCGCGATCCAGTATCCGGTCGAGGAAATCACCGTCGCGAGCACGCTGCAGGAAATGTTCCGGCACATCGTCGCGATCGGTGCCGATTCGATCGTGCGCGGTACGAAGGAAACGGGCTCGGTGCTGATCGAGCAGATGACGATCGCGGGGCAGTAAGCGAGGCGCGGCGTCAGCCGCCCGCCCTCCAGCGAAAAAGCCCGACCGGCGGCAAGCCGGTCGGGCTTTTTTCATCGCGTGCGGCCGCGTACCGCGTCAGCCGCGCTTGCGTTCGTAGACCACGAACGCATAACCGAACGTGTTCGGCGCGGCAGCCTGGTGCGCATCGCGCGACACTTCCTGCCAATGTGCGGGATCGGGCGCGGGGAACGACGCGTCGCCGTCGAAGTCGGCGTCGATCTCGGTGACGACCAGCTTGTCGGCGAGCGTGAGCCCTTCCGCGTAGAGTTGCGCGCCGCCGATCAGGAATGCCTCGGGTACGCCGTCGCGCGCGGCGAGCGCCAGTGCATCGGCGAGCGACGTGACCGTGTCGCAACCGTCGAAACGGCGCGCCGCCTCGCGCGTGACGACGATGTTGCGGCGGCCCGGCAGCGGCCGGCCGATCGATTCGTGGGTCTTGCGGCCCATCACGATCGGCGCGCCCATCGTCGTGCGCTTGAAGAACGCGAGATCCTCGGGAAGTTTCCAGGGCAACTGGTTGTCGCGGCCGATGATGCCGTTGCGGGCACGCGCGACGATCAGGGTCAACGTCGTCATGAAGGTCGGGGAAGAGGAAAACCGGAATGGCGCCGATTCTACCGGAACGGCGGCATGCGCCGCCTTTCGCGTGCTGCGCGCCGCGACGCTCGATGCATGGCGTCGCGGCGACGGACCGAATAAAAAGAGTGCCCGCCGGGGGACGGAGCACAAAACCTTTGTCGTGTCGCGGGAACGGCGATACCGGCGCGGATCGGTGTCGGCCGGCTCGAATCGTCAAATCAATACGGAATCCTCATTGAGTGGGGCGACGCAGGCTCACTGACGCTTGTTGCCTTGAACGTTGCCTTCCATCGCGTGCTGCACGTCACCGGGTTGCGATACCGGAAGCGGCATCGGCAGTGGGGGCGGTGGCGGGATCTCGTCCCACAGCGTGACGGTTGCCTTGCCGGTCGGCAGCGGTTGCGGTGCGGACACGGTCACGATGCCGAAGCCGCTGCCGTGCCGCAGGCTCGGCGCATTTTCGGCCGGCAGCATGGCGCGATCCGGTTTTGCGATGTCATCCGCGCGGGCCGGCGCAGGCGGGCCGGCGGCCGAGAGCGCGAGCGCCATCGGCACGAAAGAAAGTAAAAGATGTTTGCGCATGGCCGCTGTCTCCGATCGTTTACGGATTCAGCGAAATGCATGCCACCGTGCCGGGACCGTTGTCGCTACGGCGATTCGCGCTCAAGCGTTGCGAATTGTGGCCGAAAACGCCTGAAAATGTTTCAGGCCTGAAACGAGGGGGCTCGGGAATACTGCGGATTCAATCGATTCGCTTCAAGGATGAAAATCGGCCCGTGTGTTGATGAACGAACACCTTGCTGCGCATGCGCTATGTGCAGATGATTGACCTGCATCGACCTCCTGTGCGATTGGGCCGTATCGCCGTCGGCGCCGAAATCCGTTTGTCGTATCTGGTGCCTATAACTAAGCTGTCTTGACCAAAAATAACTGGACGCGAGATAAGCGCCATCATGCGAGGCTTTGTCGTTGCCGAGCATCGGCATGGCGAATCGAGCCGCCTCTGGCTGACCCGATTCGATCCTTTTCGCACGAACTCTGACGTGCGCGGCAATCGTTAGACGGTTGATGAACGGGGTGAGGATATGGGAGCCGATCAGCGGCACGTGATCTACTATTCGCGCGAACCGAACGACGCGTTGCGCGGCCATTTCGACGAGTGCGGCTGGCGCGTCGATCTCGCGGAGACCGTACGCGACGTCCGGCGTGTCGTGCAGCATGGCGTGGCAACCGCCGGCCTGCTCGACTTTTCGCCGGGCTTCAAGCCCTCGGACCTGCGCGAACTCGAATCCTGCCTGAGCATCCAGCACATCGGCTGGATCGCCGCGACGCGTCGCGGCCAGTTGCAGGATGCCACGCTGCGCCACCTCATTCGCGACTACTGCTTCGATTATGTGACGATGCCGTACGAGACGTCGCGAATCGTCGAGACCGTCGGTCATGCGCACGGCATGGTCGCGCTGACCGATCCCGTTGCGCCGCCGGTCGGCGCCGGGCGCAGCGAAGGCGAGATGGTCGGCACCTGCGATGCGATGCTCGGGCTCTTCAGGACGATTCGCCGCGTCGCGGCGACCGATGCGCCGGTGTTCATCTCCGGCGAATCGGGTACCGGCAAGGAACTGACGGCGGTCGCGATTCACGAGCGTTCGTCGCGCGCGCAGGCACCGTTCATCGCGATCAATTGCGGCGCGATTCCGTCGACGCTGCTGCAGGCCGAACTGTTCGGCTATGAGCGCGGCGCATTCACCGGGGCGAACCAGCGCAAGATCGGCCGCGTCGAGGCCGCCAACGGCGGCACGCTGTTTCTCGACGAGATCGGCGATCTGCCGCTGGAAAGCCAGGCAAGCCTGTTGCGCTTCCTGCAGGAAGGCAAGATCGAGCGGCTCGGTGCGCACGTGTCGGTGCCCGTCGATGTGCGCGTGATCTGCGCGACGCACGTGGACATGGACGCCGCGTTGCGCGAAGGGCGGTTCCGCGAGGACCTGTTCCATCGCCTGTGCGTGCTGAAGATCGAGGAGCCGCCGCTGCGCGCGCGCGGCAAGGACATCGAGGTGCTCGCGCGTCACATGCTCGAGCGTTTCAAGGGCGATGCGCATCGCCGCCTGCGCGGTTTCTCTCCGGACGCGGTCGCGTCGCTGTACGGCTATTCGTGGCCGGGCAACGTGCGCGAGCTGATCAATCGCGTGCGCCGCGCGATCGTGATGTCGGAGGGCCGGATGATCACCGCGGCCGATCTCGAGTTGAACGACTTCGCGACGCTCGCGCCCGTGTCGCTGCTGGAGGCGCGGGAAGCGGCCGAACGGCAGGCGATCGAGCAGGCGCTGCTGCGCCACCGCGGCCGTTTCGCGGATGCCGCGCGTGAACTCGGCGTGTCGCGCGTCACGCTCTACCGGCTGATGTGCGCGCACGGCATGCGCGATCGCGGCGACACGCTGGCAGGGTTTTCGGCGCCGTTGCCGGAGCTTCCTCACCACGCTTGCTAAAATTGGCGGGTACGGCCGCCCTCGCGGCCGAAGGAACCCGCATGAAACAGTATCTCGACCTCGTTCGTACCATTCTCGATACCGGCACCTGGCAGGAGAACCGCACGGGGATCCGCACCATCAGCATGCCGGGCGCGATGCTCCGCTTCGACCTGCAGCAAGGCTTTCCGGCCGTGACGACCAAGAAGCTCGCGTTCAAGTCGGCGATCGGCGAACTGGTCGGCTTCCTGCGCGCGTCGCGCAGCGCGGCCGAGTTCCGCGCGCTCGGCTGCAAGGTGTGGGACGCGAACGCGAACGAGAACGCGCAGTGGCTCGCGAATCCGTACCGTCAGGGCGTCGACGATCTCGGCGACGTGTACGGCGTGCAATGGCGCCAGTGGCCGGGCTACAAGGTGCTCGACGCGGGCGCCGACGCGCAGATCGCCGACGCGACGCGCCGCGGCTTCCGGATCGTCACGCGTTTCGACGAAGACGGCGCGCCGAAGGTGCTGCTGTACAAGGCGATCGACCAGCTGCGCCAGTGCCTGGACACGATCATGGAGAATCCGGCCGACCGCCGCATTCTGTTTCACGCGTGGAATCCGGCCGTGCTCGACCAGATCGCGCTGCCCGCGTGCCACCTGCTGTACCAGTTCCTGCCGAACGCGACGAAGCGCGAGATCTCGCTGTGCCTGTACATCCGCAGCAACGACGTCGGCCTCGGCACGCCGTTCAACCTGACGGAAGGGGCCGCGCTGCTGTCGCTCGTCGGCCGCCTGACGGGCTACACGCCGCGCTGGTTCACGTATTTCATCGGTGACGCGCACATCTACGAGAACCAGCTCGACATGCTGCAGCGGCAGCTCACGCGCGAGCCTTACGAAAGCCCGCGGCTCGAGATTGCCGAGCGCGTGCCCGACTACGCGAAGACGGGCGTTTATGCGCCCGAATGGCTCGAGCAGGTCGAGCCGTCCGATTTCTCGCTGGTCGGTTACCGCCACCATGAGCCGCTGACTGCGCCGATGGCGGTCTGAGCGCGCGGTTTCATCGATCCGCGCCCTGCAGGAAGAAGGCCCGACCGGCTGAGACCGGTCGGGCTTTTTTGTTTCACGTTTGCGGCACTTACTGGCGATGCCGCTCGTCGTGCCCGCCTGGCGGCGGGCTGCTCGGGCGCGGCGCCTCGACGTGCGGTGCCGGTTGCGGCCGCGGTTCCATGCGGGGAGCGGGCATCGACGGGCGCGGTTCCATGCGGGGTGCCGGCTGCGGTCGCGGCTCCATTCGAGGTGCGGGCTGGGGGCGCGGCTCCATGCGCGGCGCCTGCGGTTGCGGGCGCGGCATGTCGTGTACGGCTGGCGCCGGCGGACGGTACTCGTTCACGCGCGGCGGTGCGACTTCGCGGTGCGGCGCCGGTTGCGCGAATTCGGGGCGGGGTTGCGGCGTGGGGGCGGCCCGTTCCGGTTGCGCTTGCCCGTGCTGGGCCAGTGTCGGGAAATCGGGGCGCGGACGCGGCTGCGGAATCTGCGCCGTGTGGTCGACCCTCGGCTGAGGCAACGCGCGCGGCGCGTCGTTCCGGCCGCCGGGCTGCGTGCCCTGCGGTGTCGGTATGCCCTCCGGATGCGGCACCGCCGCACTGCGCACGGGCGGCAGTGCATTCCGGCCTGCCGCGTGAAGGGCGCTCGGCGGGGCAGGGCGCTGGCGTTCCATCGGCGTGTGCGGCTGCATCCACGCCGGCGACGGCGCCTCGGGCGCGTGCGTGTTGCCGATGCCCGACGGCGTGTTGCTTGCGATCGGCGGGTGCGGGACGCCGTTGCCGGGCCCGAAGGCCTGATGCGGCGTCGCGTTGCCGGGCGCCTGCGGCATGCCGCCGGTGGCGAAATGCGGCCCATTGGGGATTTCGCCGTTCGCCGGCCGTCCGGCATTCGGCACGCCCGGCAATGGCGCACCGGGCGCACCCGGCCGTCCGGTTTGCACGGCAGGCGGCTGGCCTTCGCGCGGCGCGCGTGACGGCTGCACGACGGGGCCGTGCGGATTCACGAGCTGCACGTTGTGCATCGCCCACGCGCCGCCGCTCGGATTACCCGACACGCGGACCGGGCGGGCCCTGTAATCGGCCGGCACGCTCGTCTTCACGACCGGCGCGCCGGCGCCCGGCACGCGCCCGCCTTGCTGCGCGAGATGCGCGGCTGCCTGGTCTCGATAGGCGGCGGGCACCGCAGGATTGCGCGTCGCGACGTAGGGGTGCTGCGCGATCGCCGCCGGCGGACGGTAGCCGGCATTGCGCAGCCCGCCGGTAAAGCTCTGGCGCACCGGCGCGATGCCGGGTGTGCCCGGCGTGACGTGCGCATTGCGCCATTGCCGCGGATCGACGTGTTGCGAGAAGTGCGCGACCGGCTGGCCATGCACGAACGCGGCGGCCGGCACGGCCGTGATCGCGTGCGGCGCACGGAAGTTCACGTACGTCTTGTTGATGTTGGTGATATTGGTGATGTTCGTCACGTTCACGGTCTTGTTCACGTTGACGTTGTTCACCACGATATTGCGATTCACGCGGTCGTAGTAGTGCGGGCTCCAGCCGCCCCAGCGCGGGTGCCACGGCTCGCCCGGGCCGAGCGCGAACCATGCGCAGCCGGCCGCGGCGACGCCGCCGACCGTGAGCGCGACGCTCCAGTCGGGACCGCCGCCACCGCCCACGAACGCGACGAGCGCCGGCGCGTAGACCGGCGGCTGGCTGACGACCATCGGGCCGGGCACCCAGGCCCAGCTGTCGTCCACGTACGCCCAGCGGCCGTAGTGGTACGGCGCGAAGCCCCACGGTGCGTCGTCGACCCACGTCCAGCCCCACGGCGCCTGCCAGATCCAGTGGCCGTCGTGATACGGCGCCCAGTCGGCCGGCGTGTCGTTCGGCACCCAGACCGAGCCGTAATTCGGGGTTTCGCGCCACGTGCCGTTCGCGTCGAGATCCTGATAGCCGGGAATGTCGCGGGACACATAGCGGGCCGACACCGAGCGCTCCTCGGCCGCGTCGCGGCTGGCGGCCCACTGGTCGAGCGGGTCGGGGCCCGGCGCCGCCGATTGCTGTGCGACCTGCAGGTCGGTGCCGGTGAACACGACCTGCTGCCCGGGCGACAGCGGGTACTGCCCGTTGCTGCCGTAGACGGTCGCGCTGCCGCTGCGCATCGTGACGGTCGTGCTCGCGCCGTTCGGCGCGACATCGACGCGATAGTCGCCGGGGCCCGTGATGCCGAGCGCGAGGTTCGGCGTGTCGATTTCGTACGATCCGCCGCGGGGCAGATCGCGCACGTGCGTCGATACGGTGCCGAGGCCGACCTTCAACTGCGTCGTCGTGTCGTCGAGATTCAGGATCGACAGGCTCGTCGAATCGCCGAGCCGCACCGCGGTCGAGCCGATATGCAGTTCCGAGCGTGCGCCGGCGTCGTTCCAGAGCTGGTCGCCGGTCGTCAGCGGCCGGTTCACGGCCGCATACGACCACGTATCGGTGCCGGCCGGTTCGGTCGTCACGGCACCCGACAGGTAGTTGAGCCGCGCGACGCGGCCGGGCGGGTCGCCGCCCGGTTGCCGTGCCGCGGCCGAATACGGCGGCGCGCCGGCCGATTGCGCGAAGGCGGGCGGCAGGGCCGCAAGCGCGGCGAACGCGAGCAGCGTATAGCGGGCGGTTCGCTTGAGCGTGAACAGGGGGGCCATGGTGAGCGTCATCGTCGTTATCGCGGCGCGTCGATTCGTGCCGTTGAGTTCACAATATCCGCTCGGCCTGTTTCAATGCTCGGTGTTTTGTAAGTCGGATGGCACGCGGTGTAACAAAACCTGTCTGTCGCGTGCGGCTGTCGTGCAGCCGCAATGCGGGCGTCAAGCGGACGTAAGCCACGCGTCGAAAACCTGCTGGCCGGGCACGGTGACGCGCAGCACCCGCGGCCGTGCGGAACGTTCGATCCAGCCGTGCGCACAGAAGCTTTCGAGCAGCGCCGCGCCGAGCGCGCCACCCAGATGCGAGCGCCGCTCGCTCCAGTCGAGGCAGCCGCATGCGAAGCGGCGCCGGCGCGTGCGCTGCTGCGCGACGTCGATGCCCCATTGCGCGAGGGCCTGCGTGCCGAGCTCGGTGGCTTCGATCGCGTCGCCGTCCGCGAGCAACCAGCCGCGGGCGGTGAGCCCGTCGAAAATGCGCACCGCAAGTTCGCCGGCCATGTGGTCGTAGCAGGTGCGCGCGTAGCGCAGTTCGGCCGGTACCGTGCGCGACGGCGCCGGTACCGGGCGGTGCGGCGCAGCCGCGCGGGCGACGTTCGCGAGCGCCTCGAGCGACGCCGCGATGTCGGCCGACGCGATGCGGTAGTAGCGGTGCCGGCCGCGCACGTCGAGCGCGAGCAGGCCGCCTTCGGTCAGCCGCGCGAGGTGCGCGCTTGCCGCGGACGGCGACAGCCCCGCGATCATCGTCAATTCACCGGCCGGCCGCGCGCTGCCGTCCATCAGCACCCACAGCATCGCGGCGCGGCCGGGGTCGGCGATCAGTGCGCCGATGCGGCTGAGGCCCGGAAAGTGGTGGTCGTCTTGATCGGTCATCGTCGTCTCTCGTCAAGCGGGATGAGGGGCAGTGTAGTGGGTGTGCGCATTCGATGTTTCGTATCCGGATGAAATGTCGGATGCGGCGGCGCCGTCCCGCGGCAGCCTGGCTGCGGCCCGTTGCGGCGCGCGTAGAATGGGCCGGACGCGGCGGCAGCGGGCCGCCGCATGTGACACGATGCAACGATGAAGACGATTTTCTGCATGTTGGCCGCCGCGCTCGTCTGCGCGGCCTGTGCGCAGGGCGGCGCGGGCGCCGCCGGCGGGCAGGGCGGCAGTATCGAGATGTACGGGACGATCGACCAGGGCGTCACGGTGCGCCGCTGACCGGCGGCGCTGCGCGCGCGGGGCGGGTGGCGCCGCCGCGGCCGCGCCACGCGGCGCTGGCCGCGACGCATTGCCGCACTGCAACGTATAATGGCCCGATTACAGCGCCCCTGCCGCCTGGAGCCAGAACGATGCCCCAACCGTCCCCCGTGCCGGCCGCCCTCGACCGTACCGAAACCGTATTCCGCTTCCTCGCCGAGCCTTCGTCCGTGAACTTCGGCGGCAAGGTGCACGGCGGCGCGTTGATGAAGTGGATCGACGAGGTCGCGTATGCGTGCGCGGCCGTCTGGTCGAGCCGCTATTGCGTGACGGTCAGTGTCGGCAACATCCGATTCCAGCGTCCGATCCTGGTCGGCAACCTGGTCGAGCTGAAGGCGCGCGTCGTGGCGACGGGCCGCACCAGCATGCACATCCATGTGTCCGTGCACGCGGGGGACCCGAAGGGCGGCGTGCTGCGCCAGACGACCGACTGCCTCGTCGTGTTCGTCGCGGTCGACGAGAACGGCAACCCGGTGCCGGTGCCGCCGTTCGTGCCCGAGACCGCCGAGCAGAAGGTACTCGCGAAATATGCGGCCGACGTACGGGCCGCGCTCGACAAGATCGTCGAGATGAAACCGGAAGAAGTCGCGAAGGGCACGGTCTGACCGCAGCGGGCGCCGCGCTCGACGCGCCGCGCCCGTCGTCCTGCCCCTAGCGCGTCCCGATCATCTGCTCGGGGCGCACCCACGCATCGAATTCCGCCTCGGTCAGGTAGCCGAGCGCCAGCGCGGCCGCCTTCAGCGTCGTGCCTTCCTTGTGCGCCTTCTTCGCGATCTGCGCGGACTTGTCGTAGCCGATGTGCGGATTGAGCGCCGTCACGAGCATCAGCGACTCGTTCAGCAGCAGGTCGATCCGCGCGCGGTTCGGTTCGATGCCCACCGCGCAGTGGTCGTTGAAGCTCTGCGCGCCGTCGGCGAGCAGCCGCACCGACTGCAGCACGTTGTGCGCGATCATCGGCCGGAACACGTTCAGCTCGAAATTGCCGCTTGCGCCACCGACGTTGACCGCGACGTCATTGCCGAACACCTGGCAGCACAGCATCGTCACGGCTTCCGACTGCGTCGGGTTCACCTTGCCCGGCATGATCGAGCTGCCCGGCTCGTTTTCCGGAATCGACAATTCGCCGAGCCCGCAGCGCGGCCCGCTCGCGAGCCAGCGCACGTCGTTCGCGATCTTCATCAGGCCCGCCGCGACCGTTTTCAGCGCGCCGTGCGCGAAGACCAGCGCATCGGCGGCCGCCATCACCTCGAACTTGCTCGGCGCCGTCACGAACGGCAGCTTCGCGAGCCGGCCGATCTCGTCGGCGACGCGCACCGCGAACTCCGGATGCGCGTTCAGCCCGGTGCCGACCGCGGTGCCGCCGAGCGCGAGCTCGTACAGGTGCGGCAGCGCCGATTCGACGTGACGGATGCCCTGGTCGAGCTGCGCGACGTAGCCGGAAAACTCCTGGCCGAGCGTGAGCGGCGTCGCGTCCTGCAGGTGGGTGCGGCCGATCTTCACGATGTCGGCGAACGCCTTCGACTTCGCGTCGAGCGTCGCGCGCAGCGTGCGCAGTGCCGGCAGCAGATGATTGACGATCGCGTACGCGGCCGCGATGTGCATCGCGGTCGGGAACACGTCGTTCGACGACTGGCCGCGATTCACGTCGTCGTTCGGATGGACCTTGCGCGCTTCGCCGCGCTCGCCGCCCAGCAGCTCGCTCGCGCGATTCGCGATCACCTCGTTGAGGTTCATGTTGGTCTGCGTGCCGGAGCCCGTCTGCCACACCGCGAGCGGGAATTCGCGCGGATGCTTGCCGGCGATGATCTCGTCGGCCGCGTCGATGATCGCGCGCGCCTTGTCGTCGGCGAGCACGCCGAGCGACTGGTTCACGGCCGCCGCGGCGCGCTTGACGATCGCCAGCGCGTGGATCAGCTCGGGCGACTGCTTCTCGGTCGAGATCCGGAAATTCTGCAGCGAGCGCTCGGTTTGCGCGCCCCAAAGTCGGTCGGCCGGCACGGCGATTTCGCCGAACGTGTCGCGTTCCATCCGAACTGCTTCGTTCATGATGCACTCCTCCTGGAAAGGGGAAAGGCCGCGCGTCGTCGCGCGGCATCAGGCGTATCGTGAGGCAGTCGCGCCGCTCGCGCGGCGTCTCGAGGTGTTCAGCCGACAAGCATAGCGCCGGTCGCGATTTCGCGTCGTGTCGCGCTCAGTGCCGCGTCGCGACGAGCGACGCGGTTTTCAGATGAAAGCGCCATGCCATCAGCGCGGCGACGCTCGCGAGGCCGGCGGCGAGCCCCCACCACAGGCCGCGTGCGCCGAGGCCCGCGTGGAACGCGAACCAGTAGCCGGTCGGGAAGCCGATGCCCCAGTAGCCGAAGGTCGCCGCGAGCATCGGGATGCGCGTGTCCTTCAGGCCGCGCAGCGCGCCCGACGCGACGGTCTGCATGCCGTCGACGATCTGGAACACCGCGGCGATGCCGAGCAGCGAGGCGGCGAGCGACACCGTGGCCGCGTTGGCCGGGTCGTCGAGATTCAGGTACAGGCCGACGATCGTATGCGGCGCGACGATCATCACGACGCCCGACAGCGACATGAACGCGACGCCGAGCGCGAGTGCGACGAAGCCCGCGTGCCGCGCGGCGACGGGCGAACCCGCGCCGACCCAGTAGCCGACGCGCACGTTGGCGGCCTGGCCGATCGCGAGCGGCACCATGAACGACACCGACGCGACGTTCAGCGCGATCTGGTGCGCGGCAAGCGACGTCGCGCCCAGCACGCCGACCGTGAGGCCGGTGGCGAGGAACAGCGTCGATTCGACCCCGTACGTGATCGCGACGGGCCAGCCGATGCCGATCAGTTCGCCCATCGTGGGCAGCTTCGGGCGCGACGCGGTCACGAAATGACGGAAGCGCCGCCGGCCGTGCAGCAGCCAGATCAGGGCGAGCGCGGTGAGCCAGATCGTGATCGTCGTCGCGACGGCCGAGCCGAGAAAACCGAGGCGCGGCAGCCCGAACGCGCCGTGGATCAGCCCGTAGTTCAGCACGCCGTTGACGCCGACGCCGCCGATCGACACCCACAGCAACCGCCGCGCGGCGCCGATCGCCGGCAGGAATGCCCGCATCAGCCCGACGCCGATCAGGCTGCCGAGCGCCGCGTAGCGCAGGATGCCCGTGTATTCGCCGACGTGATGCGCGAGCAGCGGCGGCTCGTGGAACATCAGCAGGATCGGTTCGGACAGCGACAGCGCAACGATCGCCGGGATCGCGAGCAGCACCGACAGCGCGAAGCCCGTCCAGTAGATGTGCGGCACGCGGTCCTCGGCCTGCGCGCCGCGCGCGTGCGCGACGCTCACGCTGACCGACGACAGCACGCCCTGCAGGATCGTGACGATGACGAAGAAGAAGTTCGCGCCGAGCCCGCCCGCCGCGAGCGAATCGGGGCCGAGCGAACCGAGCAGCACCGTGTCGGTGACGCTCATCGCCATCTGGGAAAGTTGCGCGATCGCGAGTGGCGCGGCGAGGCGCGCGGTATCGGCGGCGTGACTGGATAGCGACGGCGGCGCGGCGGCCGTCCGCGTAAGACCGGAATGCGACATGGAATGGGCGCTCGCGCGGGTGCGGGCCCGCGCTGTATGTATTTATTTTGAGAGACGGCTAGCTTACGGCTTTATTCGTACGGTGTCGAACGCGTGCGCCGATGGCCATGTCGCGGACAGGGGGAACGCCGCGGGTGCTAGGCCTCGCGCACCGCGATGCGCGTGTCGCCGAGCAGCACGACCTGGCCCGCGCGGATCTTGCAGGTCTTGCGCAGCTCGACCGCGCCGTCGACTTTGACCGCGCCGGACGCGACGATCACTTTCGCGCTCCCGCCGCTGTCCGCGAGGCCGGTGATCTTGAGAAGGTTGTGCAGCTCGACGTATTCGCCGGTCAGCGTGAAATCCAGGTTGGGCATGACGAAGGAGGTGCGCAAGGCGCGGGAGGAAACGCTCCGCATCATACGGCACCGCGGGCCGACGCGCGAGCGCGGGCCGCCACGGCCCGCAGTTGTTAAGGACTGTGAGCGATTCGTCAGCAAATGAAACGGTGGGTAACAGTCTGAGAGATTCGAGAACCGGCCGGGCGCGCCGCGGGTCTTTTGTCGTACCTGCTGCGTGTTGCGGCGGGGACGCGACGGACCGCATCGCAGCGGTCCGGGCTCACAACTTCTCGAGGAGAATTGCCATGTCCAAGATTCGTACGATGCTGATCGGTGCCGCGCTGACGGCGTTCGCCACTTCGGCCGCATTTGCCCAGACGGGGACGGCGGCGCAGGGTGCAGCCGGTGCCGGCGTGCAGGCACAGACGCCGGCCGCAGGTGTCGGCGCAGGCGTACAGGGCAGCGCCGGCGCGAACGCGTCGGGCAACGCGGTCGGCGGCGCAACCGATGCGGTCGGCGCGGCAGCCGACGGCGCGAAGGATACCGCGTCGTCGGCCGTCCATTCGGCCAAGAAGCACACGAAGCATGCCGCGAAGTCGGCCAAGGGCCATGTCGGCGCCGCCAAGGCGAAAGCCGGCGAAGCGACCGAAGGCGGCGCGTCGGTCGGCGCGCAAGGCGGTGCATCGGCCCAGGGCGCCACGCAGTAAGCGACGCCCGGCGCCGCGCGACGCTCGCCCCCCGGGCGTCGCGCCCGCAGCGGTCCGACGGCCCGGTTCGCCTCATGCGAGCCGGGCCGTTTTCATGGGTTCATGCTGTCAGCGGGATGGGTGCGCGGTCATGGCCGGCGCTGTCCTTGCCCTTGTCCCGGTTGTCCCTGCGACGGTCGCACGGCGGCCGGCGTGAACACGCTGCGCAGCCACGCGGCGAGCCGTGCGAAGACGTCGTACGGTTCCTCGACGAAGATCTCCGGCTTCAGCAGCCGCAGGTACTCCATGATCTGCTGCGCTTCCTGCTTCTGGAACGAGCCGTGCGCAAGGCCCAGCCGCAGCAGCCCGCGCAGTTCGCCGAGCTTGTCGCGCGCGGTGCTGCCGACGCTCATCTCGCACGCGAGCTTGGCCTCGTAGATGCGCTGGCGCAACGATTCGGCGAGCCGCCACGCAGGCGTCTGCATCAGCTCCTCGAGCGCCTGGATGTCCTGCGCCGCGCCCTTGATCTGCGACGCGAGCGGGTCGATCAGCGACGGGTCGCCCTGCGCTTCGGCGACGATCGCCTTCGCCCAGTCGCGGCACGCTTTCGCGAGTTCGTCGGGGGTCCATTCGGAGCGCGACGCGAAGCCGAAGCCGAATTCGCCGGCCTGTCGCATCAGGATCGCGACGACGTCCGGAAACTCCTTGTCGAGCGTGCGCTTGGCCCATGCGTACTGGCCGCCCTGCAGCATCCGCTGCACCGCGTGTTCGGTCAGCGGCACCATGTTGTCGAGCAGCTTGGCGCGCAGGAAATCCTCGAACGACGGTGTCGCGAACTGCGGGTCGAGTTTCAGCGACACGCGGACGAACGCGTCGTAGTCCTTGCGCAGGGACTCGAGCGTGTCGTCCTTGAGGGAAAGGGTGATCTGGCCCATGAATCGTCTCGATGGCGGCCCGCGCAAGCCGACGGCCGGCACGGCGCACCGGGGCGGGCGCAGCGTCGACTGACCGGTGCGCGCCGAGGCCGGTGGCGGGTCTTCATCCCCTATATCGGCGCGCCGGGCGGAAACTTGAGCGTGCGCGGTAGAGCGTCCGCTCAGGCGGGCAGCCAGTGGGGGATCACGACCCCTTGCCAGAAGAAGAACACCGCGAGCCCCGCGGCGATCGTCACGAGCGGGCGGCGGGTTGCCGCCGACACGAGCACGGCGGCGAGCGCGCCGACGAGCTGCGGATTGCGCCAGGTCAGCTCGGCCGGGCCGCCGTGCGGCGAGACGGTCATCGGCACGATGATCGCCGTCAGCACGGTCACGGGCACGAAGCCGAGCGCGGTCCGCACGAGCGGCGGGAAGGTCAGCCGCTCGCCGAACAGGAACAGCGTCGAGCGGATCGCGTAGGTGATGACGGCCATTCCGAGGATCAGCAGCGCGTAGCTCACGATGTCGCCTCCGTGCGCGAGCCGGTGCGCCTGCGTTCGTGCAGCAACGTGAGCGTGACGCCGATCGCGACGCCGGCGGCGACCGCGCCGAGCAGCCCGAGCTTGTACGGCCAGCCCTGCCAGAAGCAGGCGAGCGTGCCGGCCGTCGCGGCCGCCGCGAAATAGCGCAACGTGCCGAGCTGCGGGACCACGATCGCGATGAAGGTCGCCGCCATCGCGAAATCGAGTCCGAGCGACTGCAGGCCCGGGAACGCCGCGCCGAAGCCGATGCCCGCGAGCGTCCAGACCTGCCAGTTCAGGTACATCGCAAGCCCGGAGCCGAAAAAGTAGTGGGGGCCAACCGTGCCGGGCGCGAAGTGCCGGTAGTGCGCATGGGCGACCGCGAACACCTCGTCGGTCATCAACGCGCCGAGCGTGGCACGCCAGCGCAGCGGCAGGTGTGCGACGTAGGGCGCGAGCGTCGCGCTGTACAGCAGGTGGCGCAGGTTCACGATCAGCGTGGTCGCGAGCACGACGACGAAGCTCGCGCTGCCCGCGATCAGGCCGAGCGCGATGAATTGCGCGGAGCCCGCGAACACGGCGAGCGACATCAGTGCGCCGTGCCATGCGGCGAGCGGGCCGCCGCCGACGAGCGTGCCGAAAATCACGCCGAACGGTGCTGCGCCGATCATCATCGGAATCGTGTCGCGCGCGCCGTCGAGCCATTCGTTGAGCGGGCGGCGAGGGGGCGAGGCGGGTGTCGGGTTCAAAGGGGCTCCTCCATGAACGGGAGGATAGCGGGCCGGTGGCGGGCCGGCTTGTATGTTCTTGCGCTCGCGAATGCGTGGGCGGCCGCGTCAGCTCGCCTGCCAGCGCCCGGGCGGAACCCCGAACATCCGTTTGAAGTGTCGCGTGAAGTGGCTCTGGTCGACGAAGCCGCTGGCCGCCGCGACGTCGGCGACGGGCACGCCCGCGCGCAGCGGCGCCAGCGCGCGCTGCAGCCGCAACTGGTTGCGCCACGCATGCGGCGGCATGCCGGTGGTGCGCGTGAACAGGCGTGCCGCGTGGAACGGCGACAGGCCGGCTGCCTGCGCGACGTCATCGAGCGTCACCGTGCACATGAGATTGGCCGCGAGCCGCTCGCGCATCGCGTCGACGCGCGGTTCGTCGGCCGCGAGCGGCGCCGGTCGCGGCCGCGCGTCGGCATGACGCACGATCAGCGTCGACAGTGCGTCGAGCATCGCCGTTTCGGCGGCGAGCGGATCGTAGATGCGCGGTGCGTCGGCTGCCGGATCGCCGGCCGGCTGCCCGTGCGCATGCGACGACAGCGCGCGCTCGCTGCCGGCTTCCATCATCCGGTGCGCGAGGGTGAGCCTGGCGGCGAGATCGGCGTCGCGAATCACGTCGGAGGCAAACCACGGCGCATCCTGCGGGCGGCCGGCGATCGCGCTCGCGAGTCCGCGGACGAATTCGACCGGCAGGTAGCTGACGCGATAGCACCAGCCTTCGTCGGTTGCGCGCGAACCCGTATGCACTTCACCGGGATTGATCACGGGCACGGTGCCCGTTTCGGCGACATAGCCGTTGCCGCGATAGGTGAAGCGTTCCGCGCCCTCGAGAATCACGGGGATCGTGTACGCGTCGTGCCAGTGCGGCGCGAACGCGTGGTCGCGATAGGTCGCCGTGAGGAGATCCGCGTCCGGCAGCAGCGGCGTGCGCCAGTAGCGTGCGGCGTCGGGAAGGCGGGTGGCGGACATGATCGGGCGCGGGAGCGGTCGGACACGACAGTGTATCGCTCGCGCGCCCGGCCGGTGTGCGCGTTACTTGACCGGAATCGTCGTGCCGGCCGGCATCGGCACCGCGGTGACGGCATTCTTCGGGCTGCCGCTGACGATCCGGTCGCTGTAGGTCAGGTAGACGATCGTGTTGCGCTTCTGGTCGACCACGCGCACGACGTGCAGCGTCTTGAAGATGAACGACATGCGTTCGCTGAACACGTCGGTCTGCTGCTTGAGCGGCTCCTTGAAGCTGATCGGCCCGACCTGCCGGCAGGCGATCGACGCCTCGCTCGGATCCTCGGCCACGCCGAGCGTGCCCTTGATCCCGCCGGTGCGGGCGCGCGATACGTAGCAGGTCACGCCGTTCACGACCGGATCGTCATACGCTTCGACGACCACGCGGTCGGAGCCCGTGACGCGGAAATGGGTGTTGACGCTGCCGACTTCCTCCGCGTGCGCGAGCGGTGCCGCGGCGAAGGCGGAGAACAGGAGGGCGAACGGGGCGGAGCGCAGGAGACGATGCTTCATCGACGGAACCGGATGCGAATGCGGGACAGAGACTCTAGCATGCGCGCGACGGGGCGATGAACGGCGGAAACGCGGAAGGGTGGCCGGAAAAACAAAAGGCCCGTCGAATGACGGGCCTTTCATTGTTTGGCTCCCCGACCTGGGCTCGAACCAGGGACCTACGGATTAACAGTCCGGCGCTCTACCGACTGAGCTATCGGGGAATAAATCGGTACATCTGCGTGCGTTGTTTCCAACAAAAAACCCGTCCACTTTCAACGGGCCTTCGTGTTTTTGGCTCCCCGACCTGGGCTCGAACCAGGGACCTACGGATTAACAGTCCGGCGCTCTACCGACTGAGCTATCGGGGAACAAACAACAACAGCAGAGAAACGAGATTGTATGGAGTGGTCGCTAACCTGTCAATACCTTCGGGCCGCGATCTACAAAAAAATTTCTGCGGCCGCCGCGCGATCAGCGCTCGAGCAGGTGCAGCTTCTCCTGCACGTCCTTCCACTCGTCCGCGTCGGCCGGTGCCGGCTTGGTCTTGGTGATCGACGGCCAGTTCTTGGCCAGCTCGGCGTTCAGCTCGGTGAACTGCTGCTGGTCGCCCGGAACGTCTTCTTCGGCATAGATCGCATTGGTCGGGCACTCGGCGACGCACACGGCGCAGTCGATGCACTCGTCCGGATCGATGGCGAGAAAGTTGGGACCTTCACGGAAGCAATCCACCGGGCACACATCCACGCAATCCGTGTATTTGCACTTGATGCAGCCTTCGGTCACAACGTGAGTCATTAAAACGCTCCTGCTTGGCGGTATATATGGGGTGGCGTTTGCGCCAAAAGCGGCATTGTAACTGAAGCGCCAAACCCGCATCGCGTGGTCGGCTATCCGGCTTATATCGTTTCGTGATTAGTTTATGGGGTGCGCAACGCAGGCGCGTGCGCGGCGCGCCTGCGCGACGGGAGCAGGGCCGCGGGCGGTTTCCCGATGGTCGGTCCCGCATTCGGGTAACATGGCCGCCTGACCGGGCGGCGCGCGGTGCGCAGGTGCCCTGTCTCGATATTGGCGGTGCCGTCACCATGATCATCACTTCGCTGCTCGACACGGATCTCTACAAGTTCACGATGATGCAGGTCGTCCTGCATCACTTTCCGGCTGCAAACGTCGAGTACCGCTTCCGGTGCCGCACGCCCGGCGTCGACCTCGTGCCGTACATCGACGAGATCCGCGACGAGGTGCGCGGCCTGTGCGCGCTGCGCTTTTCCGACGTCGAACTCGACTACCTGCGGCGGATGCGCTTCATCAAGAGCGATTTCGTCGACTTCCTCGCGCTGTTCCACCTGAACGAGAAATACATCTCGATCACGCCGTCGCCGAAGGGCAACGGCGAGATCGACATCGTGATCGAGGGGCCGTGGCTGCACACGATCCTGTTCGAGATCCCGGTGCTCGCGATCGTCAACGAAGTCTATTTCCGCAACACCCAGCGCGAGCCCGACTATCGCGAGGGCCGCGAGCGGCTGCGCGAGAAGATCAAGCTGCTCGGCGCGGAACCCGAGTTCGCCGACTGCAAGATCGCCGACTACGGCACGCGCCGGCGTTTCTCGAAGGTCTGGCACGAGGAAGTCGCGCTCACGCTGCGCGACGGGCTCGGCCCGCAGTTCGCGGGCACGAGCAACGTGCTGTACGCGATGAAGCACGACATCACGCCGCTCGGCACGATGGCGCACGAGTACCTGCAGGCATGCCAGGCGCTCGGCCCGCGGCTGCGCGATTCGCAGATCTACGGTTTCGAGATGTGGGCGAAGGAATATCGCGGCGACCTCGGGATCGCGCTGTCGGACGTCTACGGGATGGATGCGTTCCTGAACGACTTCGACATGTACTTCTGCAAGCTGTTCGACGGCGCGCGCCACGACTCGGGCGATCCGTTCGAATGGGGCGAGCGCATGCTGCGCCACTACGAGGCGAACCGCTGCGACCCGCGCACCAAGGTGCTCGTGTTCTCGGACGCGCTCGACATCCCGAAGGTCATGCAGTTGTACGAACGGTTCCGCGGGCGCTGCAAGCTCGCGTTCGGCGTCGGCACGAACCTCACCAACGATCTCGGCTACGTGCCGCTGCAGATCGTGATCAAGATGGTGCGCTGCAACGGCCAGCCGGTCGCGAAGCTGTCGGACTCGCCGGGCAAGAGCATGTGCGACGACAAGGCGTATCTCGCGTACCTGCGCCAGGTGTTCGGCATCGCGCAGCCGGTCGAGGAAGACGCGTCGAAGTGAGCGCCGGCCGTTCGGCCGAAGGTGCGTGGCGGCAGGGGCGGCCGGTATAATCGGACGGTATTGCACGCCAACGTCACGAGGACCGTTCATGGACACTTCCGCTGCCCGTCGCCAGATCCTCGCGCGCATCCGCGCGGCGCAGGGGCGCGCGGCCGAACCCGACGCAGCGGAGCGCGACGGCGTCGCCGACTATCTCGCGCGTCATCCGCCGGGCCCGCGCCCGCCGGCGCCGGCCGACCTCGTCGCCGCCTTCGTCGACGAAGCCGCGCGCCTGTCGACCACGGTCGACGAAGTCGCGACGCTGGCCGACGCGCCTGCCGCCGCCGCCCGCTATCTTTCCGCTCACGGGCTGCCGGCGCAGGCCGTCGCGTGGCGCACGCTGGCCGATCTCGACTGGGCCGGCGCCGGCCTGTCGGTCGAGTGCCGCAAGCCGCGCGACGGCGATCTCGTCGGCCTTACCGGCTGCTTTTGCGCGACCGCCGAAACGGGTTCGCTGGTACTGCTGTCCGGCCCCGACACCTATGCATCGGCCGGCCTGCTGCCGGAAACGCACATCGCGCTCGTACCGGCTTCGCGGATCGTCGCCGGGCATGAGGACGCGTTCGCGCTGATTCGCGCGGAGCGCGGCGAATTGCCGCGCGCGGTCAACTTCGTGTCGGGCCCGTCGCGCACGGGCGACATCGAGCAGACCATCGTCCTGGGCGCGCACGGCCCGTATCGCGTGCATGTGATCATCGTACGCGGCGCATGACGCGCCCGCTGCATCCGCTACCACTCGAACAAGGAAGTTCTGCATGAAACGACATGCCGCCTGGGCAGGCATGGCGTCGGGAATCGCGCTTGGCGCGGCGCCCGCGCTTGCATCGGCCGCCACGCTCGACGGTGCCGCGCTGTCCGCACTCTGGGGCATCCCGTTCGCCGGGATCCTGCTGTCGATCGCACTGTTCCCGCTCGTCGCGCCGGTGTTCTGGCATCACCACTTCGGCAAGATCGCGGCCGGCTGGGCGGTCGTGTTCCTGGTCCCGTTCGCGGTCGCGTTCGGCGCGGGCACCGCGTTCGGCACGCTCGTGCATGCGCTGCTCGAGGAATACATTCCGTTCATCGTGCTGCTCACCGCGCTCTATACGGTCGCGGGCGGCATCTGCGTGAACGGCAACCTGCACGGCTCGCCGAAGCTGAACACCGCGATCCTCGCGCTCGGCACGCTGCTCGCGAGCGTGATGGGCACGACGGGTGCCGCGATGCTGCTGATCCGGCCGCTCCTGCGCGCGAACGACAACCGCAAGCACGTCGTGCACGTCGTGATCTTCTTCATCTTCCTCGTCGCGAATGCGGGTGGCTCGCTGTCGCCGCTCGGCGATCCGCCGCTGTTCCTCGGCTTCCTGAACGGCGTGAGCTTCTTCTGGACGACGACCCATCTCGCGCTGCCGATGCTGTTCATCTGCGTCGTGCTGCTGACGCTGTTCTTCGCGCTCGATACATACTTCTACCGGAAGGGCGGCGAGGAGCGGCCGGCCGCACTCGACCCGACGCCCGACGGCGCCGCACTGTCGATCGACGGCAAGATCAACTTCGTGCTGCTCGCGGCCGTGATCGCGCTCGTGCTGATGAGCGGCGTGTGGAAGCCGGGCATCGCGTTCGACGTGTGGGGCACGCACGTCGCGCTGCAGAATCTCGTGCGCGATGTCGCGCTCGTGCTGGTGACGCTCGCGTCGCTCGCACTCACCCCGCGTTCCGCGCGCGAGGGCAATGCATTCAACTGGGCGCCGATCGAGGAAGTCGCGAAGCTGTTTGCCGGGATCTTTGTGACGATCGCGCCGGTCATCGTGATCCTGCGCGCGGGCTCGGACGGCGCGTTCGCACAGATCGTCCATCTCGTCACGGGGCCGGACGGCAAGCCGATCGACGCGATGTACTTCTGGGCGACGGGCATCCTGTCGTCGTTCCTCGACAACGCGCCGACGTATCTCGTGTTCTTCAACCTCGCGGGCGGCGATGCGCAGGCGCTGATGACGACGGGCGCATCGACGCTCGCGGCGATTTCCGCGGGTGCGGTGTTCATGGGCGCGAACAGTTATATCGGCAACGCGCCGAACTTCATGGTGAAGGCGATCGCGGAGTCGCGCGGCGTGAAGATGCCGAGCTTCTTCGCGTACCTCGGCTGGGCACTCGTGATTCTGGTCCCGGTGTTCCTGCTGACGTCGCTGATTTTCTTCCCGGCGTAACCTGACGACTTTCAACCCAGCGCGGGTGGTCCCGGCGGCGCGGCGCGCGCCGCGACCGGCTCGCGGCATACGGAGATGGCGATGCAGAAGATCCTGGTCGCGCGTCCGATCTTTCCGGACGTGATCGAACGGCTCAAGCAGTATTTCGACGTCGACTGGAACGACGGCGACGCGCTCGCGCCCGATGCGCTCGCCGCGCGTCTGGCCGACAAGGACGGCGCGCTGACGGCCGGCGACCCGGTCGGCGCGGCGACGCTCGCGGCGGCCCCGCGCCTGCGCGTCGTGGCGAACATGGCGGTCGGCTACAACAACTTCGACATGGCCGCGTTCAACGCGGCGAACGTGCTCGGCACCAATACGCCCGACGTGCTGAACGAGTCGACCGCCGATTTCGGCTGGGCGCTGATGATGGCCGCCGCACGCCGGATCGCCGAATCCGAGCACTGGTTGCGCGCCGGTCACTGGCGGAAGTGGGCGTACGACGGTTTTCTCGGCTCCGACATCTACGGCTCGACGCTCGGCGTCATCGGGATGGGCCGCATCGGCCAGGCGCTCGCGCGCCGCGCGCGCGGCTTCGGGATGCAGGTGATCTATCACAATCGTTCGCGAGTCGCGCCCGAGATCGAGGCCGAGCTGAACGCCGAGTACGTGTCGAAGGATGCGCTGCTCGCACGCGCCGATCACGTCGTGCTCGTGCTGCCGTACACGAAGGAGAACCATCACACGATCGGTGCGGCCGAGCTCGCGAAGATGAAGCCCACCGCGACGCTGACCAACATCGCGCGCGGCGGGATCGTCGACGACGCGGCGCTGGCTGCCGCGCTGCGTGACGGGACGATCGCCGCGGCCGGCCTCGACGTGTACGAGGGCGAGCCGACCGTGCATCCGGCGCTGCTCGAGGTGCCGAACGTCGTGCTGACGCCGCATATCGCGAGCGCGACCGAACAGACGCGCCGCGCGATGGCGAACCTCGCCGCCGACAACCTGATCGCCGCACTGGGCGAGGGGCCGCGCGCCGGTCAGCCGCCGAATCCGATCAACCCTGACGTGATCGGGAAGCCGCGCGCATGACGATGACGTTGTTGCTTGCGGCGGTCGTCGTGCTGGCCGTCGCGCTCGCGGTGGCGATCGTCGCGCTCGTGCGCGGCGGCGGCCGTCACGACGACGCGGCCGTACTCGGCGACCAGATCGAGGACGCCGCGCACGCGCAGGCGCGCGCGGTCGAGCGGCTCGAACGCGAATTGCGCGGGGAGATCGTCGAGAGTGCGCGCGGCTCGCGCACCGAGCTGGCCGGCAGTTTCGCGCAGCTTCAGCAGACGCTCGCCGCGCAGCTGACGAGCGTGGCGACCGTACAGAACAACCAGATCGAGGGTTTCGCGCAGCAGCTCGGCAAGCTCGTCGCCGGCAATGCGCAGCAATTCGACGCGATGCGCGAGAGCGTGCAGCGCCAGGCGCAGCAGGCGCGCGAAGAGCAGACGGGCGCGCTCCGGCTGTTCGGCGACACGTTGAACCGGCAACTCACGCAACTGACCGAGGCGAACGACCGCCGGATCGGCGAGGTGCGCGCGACGCTCGAACAACGGCTGAAGGAAATCGAGACCAACAACGCGGCGAAACTCGAGGAGATGCGCCGTACCGTCGACGAGAAACTGCATGCGACGCTCGAGCAGCGGCTCGGCGAATCGTTCAAGCTCGTGTCGGACCGGCTCGAACAGGTCCATCGCGGGCTCGGCGAAATGCAGACGCTCGCGGCCGGCGTCGGCGACCTGAAGAAGGTGCTGACCAACGTGAAGACGCGCGGCACCTGGGGCGAAGTGCAGCTCGAGGCGTTGCTCGAACAGATGCTGACGCCCGACCAGTACGCGAAGAACGTCGCAACGGTGCCGAAGAGCACCGAGCGCGTCGAATTCGCGATCCGGTTGCCGGGGCGCGACGCCGGTACGCGCGATGCGCCGCCCGTGTGGCTGCCGATCGATGCGAAATTCCCGCGCGAAGACTACGAGCGGCTGATCGATGCGCAGGAGCGCGCCGACGTGGTGGCCGTCGAGGAGGCGGCCCGTGCGCTCGAGACGCGCGTGCGGCTGGAAGCGCGCACGATCGCCGAGAAATACGTCGCGCCGCCGCACACGACCGATTTCGCGCTCCTGTTTTTGCCGACGGAAGGGCTTTACGCGGAGATTCTGCGCCGCCCCGGACTGACCGACCTGCTGCAGCGCGACTATCGCGTGACGATTGCCGGGCCGACGACGCTCACCGCGCTGCTCAACAGCCTGCAGATGGGGTTCCGCACGCTCGCGATCGAGCAGCGCTCGAGCGAGGTGTGGCAGGTGCTCGGCGCGGTCAAGACGGAATTCGGCAAGTTCGGCGACGTGCTCGCGCGCACGAAGTCGCAGCTCGAAACGGTCACGCGTTCGATCGAGGCGGCCGAGCAGCGCACGCGCGTGATGAGCCGCAAGCTGAAGCAGGTCGAGGCGCTGCCGGGCGATACGGCGGCCGGGCTGCTCGGTGCGGAAGGTGCTGACGGCGCCGATGCGGACGACGCATGACGTGAGTCGCCCACAGCAAGCGGGACGAAAAAACGGGCGCCGAGGCGCCCGTTTTCCGTTGAAGCAGTTTCTGAAGCGACCACCGGAGCGGCCGGCCCGCGCTCATTGTCCGGCGAGTGTACCCAGCGCGTCGCCCGTGACGCGGACGATGCGCCATTCGGGCAGCACGGTCGCGCCCATTTTCTCGTAGAACTCGATCGCGGGCTGGTTCCAGTCGAGGACCGACCATTCGAAGCGAGCGCAACGGCGCTCGACGGCCAGGGCCGCGAGATGACGCAGCATCGCGGTGCCGAGGCCCGTGCCGCGCTGCGACGGCTGCACGTACAGATCCTCGAGGTAGAGGCCGCGACGGCCGAGGAACGTCGAATAGTTGTGGAAGAACAGTGCATACGCGACGATCGCACCGTCGTGCTCGGCCACCCGCGCTTCGGCGGCGGGGTGTTCGCCGAACAACGCATCGGCGAGATCGGCCTCGGTCGCGACGAACAGATCCGTGAGCTTTTCGAACGCGGCCAGTTCGCGCATCAGCGCGAGGATCGCGCCGACGTCGCGTGTTTCGGCCGCGCGGATCAGCGGCGTGCCGCTCACGCTTCCTCCGGCGGATCGGACAGCACGATCTCGATGCCGCCGAAGCGCGACGCGACCCAGTTGTACGCGTGGCAGGCGATCCACAGCAGCACGAAGCCGAGAATGGCGTTCAGCAGCAGTGCGCTCAGGATCGTGCTCAGTTCGACCATCCCGTAGCGGATGTACGCGACGAGAATGCCGAGCAGCACGATCGGCACGCTGAACGTCAGATACACGAGGATCAGCGCCTTTGCGGTCTGCCCCGCGGCGATCGACGAGATTTGTTTCTTCATGTGCGGATTGCCCCCGTAGAAATATACCGATAGTGGAATTCAGATCAGGCCGTCGAGCGGCAGGATGTCGACCGGGGTGCCCGCGTCGACTGCCGCGGTATCGTGGCCCAGGACGATGAAACAGTTGGCGGCCGCGAGGCCGCTCAACGAGGCGGAACTCTGCGAGCCGGCCGGCGTGACGTGCCAGCGGCCGTCGGCGGAGCGTGTCGCGATGCCGCGCAGGTATTCGGTGCGGCCGGGGCGCTTCTTCAATGCCTGCGTGCTGAGCGCCGGGTACGTCGCCGGCGGCGGCGTCCGCGCGCCGGCCAGCGTCAGCAGCGCCGGGCGCACGATCGCGTAGAACGTCACGGCCGACGCGACCGGATTGCCGGGCAGCCCGAAGAAGAGCGCGTGACCGGTGCCGCCGGCCGCACGCGCGAGCGTGTCGCAGGCGAGCGGCCGGCCGGGCCGCAGCGCGAGGCTCGCGAACGTCACGTCGCCGAGTTTTGCCATCACGTCACGCGTGAAGTCGGCTTCCCCGACCGAGACGCCGCCCGACGTGATCACCGCGTCGGCCTGCACGTCGATGGCGTCGCGCAACGCGGCTTCGAGCGCGGCCGGGTCGTCGCGAACGATCCCGAGATCGAGCGCGTCGACATGCAGCCTTTCCAGCATCGCGATCAGCATGCCGCGATTGCTGTCGTACAGCGCGCCGCGGGCGAGCGGTTCACCGGGTTCGCGCAGCTCGTCACCGGTCGAGAACACGGCGACGCGCACGCGGCGGCGCACCGTGACGTCGGTGACGCCGAACGAGGCGAGCAGGCCGAGATCCGACGGGCGCAGAATGCGGCCCGCGGCGAGCGCACAGGCGCCGCGCGCGAGATCCTCGCCGGCCTTGCGGCAGTTCGCGCCGCGCGAGACTTCGTGCGCGCCGAAACGGATCGTGTCGCCGTCGATGCGCACGCGTTCCTGCGGAATCACCGTGTCGCATCCGGCCGGCATCGGCGCGCCCGTCATGATGCGCACGCACGAGCCGGCTGCCACGGCGCCATCGAACGGATGACCCGCGAACGCGGTGCCGGCGACCGTCATCGCGATGTCGCCCTGCGGCGTCGCGGGCGCGCCGGCGCTGCCGTCGAATGCGTAGCCGTCCATCGCCGAGTTGTCGTACGCGGGAATGTCGAACGGTGCGTTCACGTCAGCCACGAGCACGCGGTCGAGCGCATCACGCAGCATCACCGTGTCGCACGCGTCGACCGGCGCCGCGAAACGGCACGCGAGTGCCTGTGCGTCGGCGAGCGACAGCGGGGCATCGGAATCGGGTGCGGCTCGGGAGGCGGGCGAGGATTGCGTGATCATCAGTCGGACTGCGCCGCAAGGCGTATCGGGTTCGTGGCCGGTGGCGCGAGGAGGGTGCCTGGGCGCGAGTGTCGCGTGCGGCGGGCACCGGGCGGGAGCGGCACGGACGCGCCGTCAGCGACGGGCCAGCGCGGCGAGATCCTGCCAGGAATTGGCATTGTAAAACGCACGCTCGTCGCGAAACTCGACTTCGACCGTCTTGTGGCGTGCGTACCACGCACGCACCTTGCGGTCGCCGGCCGCGAGCCGGGCGGCCAGATCGTCGGCCAGCGACGTGCGCAGCAGCGCGAACGTCGGTTGCGGCGAGCGCGCCTGCTGCGCATCGACGGTCACGGCCATCGCGATGTCGGCCTGTTGCGCGTCGAGCGCCGCGTGCAGCCGCGCGACGAGGTCGGCGGGCAGGTAGGGCGTATCGCACGGCGAGCACGCGACGAGCGGCGCGCGCGCCACCCGCATGCCGGCGAGCAGGCCCGCGAGCGGACCGGGGAAGTCGGTTGTGTCGTCCGCGACGATGCGCGCGCCGAACGGCGCGCCGAGCTCGGCATAGCGATCGGCGTGGCGATTCGCGCTGATCAGCGTCTCGTCGACCTGCGGCGACAGCCGGCGCAGCACATGCAGCGCGAGCGGCGTGCCGTCGAGCAACTGCAGGCCCTTGTCGACGCCGTCCATGCGCGTGGCGCGCCCGCCTGCGAGCAGCAGGCCGGCGATCGAGGGGGAGGCGGAAGCGGGCATCGCGCGAAAGCGGAACGGGGCGGCGTGCGTCAGCCGCCGATATACGACATTTCGACACGCTTGCCGGTGCCGTCGGGCATGGCCTCGGCCGATGCGCTGCCACGCAGCTGCGAATAGCGATCGGTGCGGGCCTGCCAGATGCGGGCGATCGCGGTCGCGATCTCGGCGTCGGTCGCGCCGCCGCGCACGAGCGCGCGCAGGTCGTGACCCGTCGACGCGAACAGGCACAGGTACAGCTTGCCTTCGGTCGACAGCCGCGCGCGCGTGCAGTCCCCGCAAAAGGCCTGGGTGACGCTCGAGATCACGCCGATCTCGCCGCTGCCGTCCGCATAACCCCAGCGTTGCGCGGTTTCGGCCGCCGTGTGCGCGTCGAGCGGCACCAGCGGGAAATGTTCGGCGATCCGCGCGACGACGTCGGCCGACGGCAGCACCTCGGTCATGTTCCAGCCGTTCGACGTGCCGACGTCCATGTATTCGATGAAGCGCAGGACCACGCCGGTGCCGCGGAAACGCTCGGCCATCGGCAGGATCTCGCTGTCGTTGGTGCCGCGCTTCACCACCATGTTGACCTTGACCGGCGCGAGGCCGGCCGCCTGCGCGGCGAAGATGCCGTCGAGCACGTCGGCACTCGCGAACTCGGCATCGTTCATGCGCTTGAACAGCGCGTCGTCGAGCGCGTCGAGGCTGACCGTCACGCGTGTGAGCCCGGCGTCCTTCAGCGCACGCGCCTTGCGCGCGAGCAGCGAGCCGTTGGTGGTCAGCGTCAGGTCGAGCGGGCGGCCGGCGTGCGTCGTCAGGCGCGCGAGGCGCTCGATCAGGAATTCGAGATTCTTGCGCAGCAGCGGCTCGCCGCCCGTGATGCGGATCTTCTCGACGCCGTGTGCGACAAAGAGTCGCGCCACGCGCTCGATCTCCTCGTGCGTGAGCAGGGCGCTGTGCGGCAGGAACGGGTAGTCCTTGTCGAAGACCGCGCGCGGCATGCAGTACACGCAACGGAAGTTGCAGCGGTCCGTCACCGAAATGCGCAGGTCGCGCAGCGGCCTGGCGAGCGTGTCGGCCAGCGTGCCGTCGGGGGCATGCGCGACGCCGGAGACGTCCGGCATCCCGCTGACGTCGGCGAGGGGAATGATGCGTCGGGACATGTTGAAAGAAGTGCGAATCAGACCTCCATTTTAGCCGCAAGCGGCCGGCGGGTCCGGTGGGCGGAAACCCGCAGCGCGGACATGAAAAAGCCCGCCGGAGGCGGGCTTTTCCTGGTCGGGCGATGCGACTTAGTGATGCGTCGTTTCGACCTGCTGCATCGGGGCCGTATCGGCCGGCGGCAGCACCTTGCGTTCGCGCGGCACGCGGGCCGGGCGCGGGAGCTGCGACGCGGCTTCCTGCGCGGCAGCGAGCTTGCCGGCGTCCGTGTTCACCCAGACGAGGCCGGCTTGCTCCAGCACGGCGTCCAGGCTCGCCGAAGCGGGCGCGGCTGCCGGTTGCGCGGGAGCGGCTGCCGGCGCCGGTGCGGCGGCGACCTCGACCGGCGCAACGGCGACCGGTGCCGGTTCGACTGCCACCGGAGCGGCTTCGATCGCTACGGCCGGCGCGGCTTGCTCGACGGGCGCCGGCTGCGGCGCCTCGACAGCGACCGGGGCCGCGGCCGGGACTGCCGGCACTTCGAACGCGTCGGTCGGCGAAACCGCGACCGGAGCCGGACCGGCTTCGGCGACGACGGCCGGTGCAACCGGCGCCGGTTCCGCGACCTGCACGGCGACGGCCGGCTCGACCGGAGCCGCTTCGACGGGTGCCGGCGCCGGGGTTTCGACAGTGGCCGGAGCAGCATGCTGCTCGACGACTGCTTCCACGACGACCGCGCTTGCCACGGCTGCGACGACTGCCGGCGCGGCCGTGTGGGCCGGTTCGACAGCGGCCGGTGCCGCCGGCGTCACGGCTTGCACGGCGCCTTCGCCATCCGCGCCTTGCTCGGCCTGGTCGACGACCGTGCCGTCTTCTTCGCGCTCACGACGACCGCCGCGGCGGCCGCGACGGCGACGACGGCGCTCTTCGCCGTCGCGCGCGACGGCTTCCGCATCGGCTGCCAGATCGGCGCCGGGCAGGGCCTCCGCAACGGCCTTGTCGTCTTCCGGTTCCGGGTGGTTTTCACCGCGGTTGACGGTCTCGAGCGTGGCCGCATGCTGGGTCGGCTTGCGGCGCTCGCCGCGCTCGCGACGCTCGCCGCGTTCCTGGCGCTCGCCGCGGCCGGTTGCCTCGACGGCGTCCGCCTGCTCGGCACGCTCGCGCGGTTCGCGGTTCTCGCGCGGTTCGCGCGGCTCACGGCTTTCACGCGGCTCGCGGCCTTCGCGCGGGCCACGGCCCTCGCGACCTTCGCGGCCCTCACGACCTTCGCGACCTTCGCGACCTTCGCGACCTTCACGCAGCTCACGGCCCTCGCGCGGCTCACGGCCTTCACGCGGTTCGCGCACTTCCTTGCCTTCGCGTTCCTGGCGTTGCGGCTGGCCACGGCCTGCCGCTGCCTGATCGCGGCCGCCTTGCGCCTGCTGCGCGCCGCCGCGGCGGTTGCGATTGCGATCGCCGCCGCGCTGCTCGGTCTTTTCGGTCCGCTCGCGGGCCGGACGGGCCGCCTGCTCCTTCGCCGGTGCCGGAGCAACCGGTGCGGGCGCCGGTGCCGGCGCGACGCCGAACAGGCCCTTCAGCCAGCCGATGAAGCCGCCGCTTGCCGCGGCGACAGGGGCAGCCGGGGCGGGCGCGGCCACCGGTTCGACCGGGCGCTGCGGCGCCGGGCTCGGGGCCGGACGCTCGGGCGTGATGCCCTTGACCGCGGCTTCCTGCTTCGGCTTTACTTCCGCGGCGCGCTTGCTGTAGCCGGTTTCCGACTCGAGTTCGCGGGCGGCTTCCTCGGCCATCTTCCACGACGCGCGCGGATCGTCGAGGCGCGCATCGTCGTGACGCAGGCGCTCGAGCTTATAGTGCGGCGTATCGAGGTGCTTGTTCGGGATCAGCACGATGCCGACCTTGAAGCGCGACTCGATCTTGTTGATTTCCTGACGCTTTTCGTTGAGCAGGAAGGCGGTCACCTCGACCGGCACCTGGCAGTGGATCGCCGCGGTGTTTTCCTTCATCGCTTCTTCCTGAATGATCCGCAGGACCTGCAGCGCGGACGATTCGGTATCGCGGATGTGGCCGGTGCCGTTACAGCGCGGGCAGGTCACGTGGCTGCCTTCCGACAGGGCCGGACGCAGGCGCTGGCGCGACAGCTCCATCAGGCCGAAGCGGGAGATCTTGCCCATCTGCACGCGCGCCCGGTCGTGCTTGAGCGCATCTTTCAGGCGCTGCTCGACTTCACGCTGGCTCTTCGCCGATTCCATGTCGATGAAATCGATCACGATCAGGCCGCCGAGGTCACGCAGGCGTAGCTGGCGGGCGACTTCGTCGGCCGCTTCGAGGTTCGTGCGGGTCGCCGTTTCCTCGATGTCCGCGCCCTTGGTCGCGCGCGCCGAGTTCACGTCGATCGCGACGAGCGCTTCGGTGTGGTCGATCACGATCGCGCCGCCCGACGGCAGCGGCACCGTACGCGAGTACGCGGTTTCGATCTGATGCTCGATCTGGAAGCGCGAGAACAGCGGCACGTCGTCGTGGTAGCGCTTCACCTTCGACACGTTGTCCGGCATCACGATATCCATGAACGCACGGGCCTGATCGTGGATCTCGGTCGTGTCGATCAGGATTTCGCCGATATCGGGCTGGAAATAGTCCCGGATCGCGCGGATCACGAGGCTCGATTCCAGATAGATCAGCATCGGCTGGCCGGCATTGCCGCTTTGCGACGCCGCTTCGATCGCGCGCCACAGCTGCAGCAGGTAGTTCAGGTCCCACTGCAGTTCCTCGGCGCTGCGGCCGATGCCCGCGGTACGGGCGATCATGCTCATGCCGTCCGGGATCTGCAGTTGCGCCATCGTTTCGCGCAGTTCCTGGCGCTCGTCGCCCTCGATCCGGCGCGACACGCCGCCGCCGCGCGGATTGTTCGGCATCAGCACGAGGTAACGGCCGGCGAGCGAGATGAAGGTGGTGAGGGCGGCGCCCTTGTTGCCACGCTCTTCCTTCTCGACCTGGACGATCAGCTCCTGGCCTTCGCGCAGGGCATCCTGGATGCGCGCGGAGCGCATGTCGATGCCTTCCTTGAAGTACTGGCGGGCGACTTCCTTGAACGGCAGGAAGCCGTGGCGGTCTTCGCCGTAGTTGACGAAGCACGCCTCGAGCGAAGGCTCGATACGGGTGATGACACCTTTGTAGATATTGCCTTTGCGCTGTTCGCGCCCGGCTGTCTCGATGTCGATGTCGATGAGCTTTTGCCCATCGACGATGGCGACGCGCAGCTCCTCCTGCTGCGTCGCATTGAACAGCATGCGTTTCATGAACGGCTCCAGGCGGCTCCGCTGCCGGCGCCTCGCGGTTGTCAGTCGCGAGGGCGGGAACGACGGCAGGCCGCACCTTGTTGTGTTGTCACGAGCACGCTGGAGCGGGAACGATGGCGGGGAGAATTGCCTGAAGAGGCGCTTGGGCCCGAAAGACGGAGCCGGCGGCCATAGGGCACCTGCGAATACGGCTTCAAAGCACGGCGTTCACACACCGCACGCTGCAAAAGCGCGCTAAGCCTGAGTCCGGGCATTGCCACGGGCGCGCACAATGCGTCGCGCGCGCCGACGGGCGGCAGATGCTGCGGCTTGGGCCGCAGCGGGGAGTATCGAATCCAGCCCGACTTTCCCGCTTGGGGTGTACTTCCCTGGTTTGACGTCGCCAAGTCCCGCACGCTTCGCGGGACCAAATCGGGCGCAACGCCGTAATTTTCGCAACCGGCAGCCTGCGGACGCACTTCGCGCCGTCGGGCTGCCGATCAAATTCTTTTCAACCAACTTTCCGTTACCGCGGCGCCTTGCCGACCGAATCCGCCTGTGGGCGCGATCCTTGCCGACGGGCGGCGCCGTGCGTGCAACTTGCTGCATCTCTTTGATTAGGGGTGAGCAGCGGACCCCCGGCGCAAGTAAAATAACGGTTTGCGCTTGCGCCTTGCCCGATTCAGCCGGGGCCGGCCGGTCAGGCCACCCACAACGTCAGGCTGGGCAAAATTATATTCAGTATGAATGAGTTAGGCAAAATATCCCAGAATTCGGTCGCAAGCGGCCAGGTATCGATGATCGAGATCGACGAAAACTCGGCCGGTCAGCGTATCGACAACTTCCTGTTGCGCGTCTGTAAAGGCGTGCCGAAAAGCCATATTTACCGGATCCTCCGCAGCGGCGAAGTGCGCGTGAACAAGGGCCGGATCGATGCGCAGTACCGCCTGGCGCTGGGCGACATCGTCCGCGTGCCGCCCGTACGGGTGGCGGCAGCCGACCTGGCGCGCGCCGACACGCCGGTCGTGCCGCCCGCGAATTTCGACGTGCTGTACGAGGACGACGCGATGCTCGTCATCGACAAGCCGGCCGGCGTCGCCGTGCACGGCGGCAGCGGCGTCGCGTTCGGCGTGATCGAGCAGATGCGCCAGGCGCGCCCGCGCGCGAAATTCCTCGAACTCGTGCACCGGCTCGACCGCGAGACGTCCGGGATCCTGATGCTCGCGAAAAAGCGCACGGCGCTGGTCGGCCTGCACGAACAGATCCGCGAGAACCGGATGGACAAGCGTTACTTCGCGTGCGCGCACGGCGAATGGCAGCCCGACTGGGGCCGCCGCCGCGCGGTCAAGGCGCCGCTGTTCAAGTATTCGACCCCGGAAGGGGAGCGCCGCGTGCGCGTGCAGGACGACGGGCTGGCGTCCCATACGGTGTTCAACCTCGTCGACCGCTGGTCCGACTATGTGCTCGTCGAGGCGGAACTCAAAACGGGTCGGACCCATCAGATCCGCGTGCACCTCGCGCATCTCGGCCTGCCGATCGCCGGCGACGCCAAGTATGGCGATTTCGCACTGAACAAGGCGCTGGCGCGCGCGAACGCGCAACCGTCACTGAAGCGGATGTTCCTGCATGCGCACCGGCTGCGGCTTGCGCATCCGCTGACCGGCGAGGCGCTGCAGTTCGACGCGCCGCTGCCGGACGAATGCCGGCGCTTCCTCGATCAACTCAGCGCACTGCGCGATACCGCCTGAACCGCATGGCTCGACAGCAATTTGACCTGATCGTCTTCGACTGGGACGGCACGCTGATGGATTCGACTGCGCACATCGCGCACAGCATCCAGGCCGCGTGCCGCGATCTCGGCCTTCCCACGCCGTCCGACGAGGCGTCGCGCTACGTGATCGGCCTCGGCCTGCGCGACGCGCTGCAGATTACCGCTCCGACCCTCGATCCGTCCGAGTACGCGAGGCTCGCCGAGCGCTACCGCTATCACTATCTGCTCGACGACCAGCGCATCGAGCTGTTCGCCGGCGTGCGCGAACTGCTTGCCGAGCTGCGCGACACGGGCTACCTGCTCGCGGTGGCGACCGGCAAGGGGCGGGTGGGGCTGAACCGCGTGCTCGACCAGTCGAAGCTGACGAGCCTGTTCGACGCGACGCGCTGCGCGGACGAGACGTTCTCGAAACCGCACCCGGCGATGCTGCACGAATTGTCGCGAGAATTGGGGCAGGATCTGGCGCGCACCGTGATGATCGGCGATACGACGCACGACCTGCAGATGGCCGCGAGCGCCGGGGCGGCCGGTGTCGGTGTCGCGTATGGCGCGCATACGGCCGATGCGCTGGCGGCGCTCGCGCCTCGCTTCGTCGCGCCCGATGTCGGTGCGCTGGCCGAATGGCTGAGGGAGCACGCATGAGCGCGGCGCCGGACGCCGTGCGCGTGTGCGCATCGGATGCGCTGGCCGACGGCGGCGCCGGCGTGCGCGTCGACGCGACGCTGCGCGGCGAGCAGGCCGTCGTGTTCTTCGTGCGCTACGACGGCCGCGCGTACGGCTACCTGAACCGCTGCGCGCATGTGCCGATGGAGCTCGACTGGGCCGAAGGGCAGTTCTTCGAGTCGTCGGGCCTTTACCTGATGTGCGCGACGCACGGCGCGATCTATGCGCCGGATACCGGCAAGTGTGTCGGCGGCCCGTGCCGCGGCGGCCGCTTGCGCCCGGTCGAGGTCGACGAACGGGACACGCCCGACGGCCGTGCGGTATTCTGGGTGCCGGATGCCGACCTGCATCCCGCCACTTCCGCCACGACCGACTGACGACACCACTGCATGGCCGACCAACCGAATTCCCCGGAATCCTCCTCCCGTCCCGACAGCCGTGAACCGAACTGGGAGCGCGCGGCGCTCGAACGGATCGCGCTCGCGGCCGTCAAGGAGCAGCGCGCGGCGCGGCGCTGGAAAATCTTCTTCCGCTTCGCGTTTCTCGGCGTGTTCGTGCTGCTTGCGTTCGCGCTGATCGATTTCTCGAGCGATTCGAAGTTCTCGTCGAGCGGGCGGCACACGGCGCTCGTGACGATCGACGGCGAGATCGCGGCCGGCGTCAACGCGAACGCCGAGGACATCAACACGGCGCTCGACGCCGCGTTCGACGACGACGGCACGGTCGGTGTCGTGCTGCGGATCAACAGCCCGGGCGGCAGCCCCGTGCAGGCCGGGATGGTCTACGACGAGATCCGGCGGCTGCGCGCGAAGCATCCGGACAAGCCGCTGTACGTCGTCGTGACCGACATGTGCGCATCGGGCGGCTATTACATCGCGGCCGCGGCCGACAAGATCTTCGTCGACAAGGCGAGCATCGTCGGGTCGATCGGCGTGCTGATGGACGGTTTCGGCTTCACCGGGCTGATGGGCAAGCTCGGCGTCGAGCGCCGCCTGCATACGTCGGGTGAAAACAAGGGCTTCTACGATCCGTTCTCGCCGGAGACGCCGAAGATGGACGCGCACGCGCAGGCGCTGCTCGACCAGGTGCACGCGCAGTTCATCAAGGCCGTGAAGGATGGCCGCGGCAAGCGGCTGCACGAGACGCCCGACCTGTTCTCGGGGCTGTTCTGGACGGGCGAGAAGAGCGTCGAGCTCGGGCTCGCCGACGGCTACGGCACCACCGACACGGTCGCGCGCGACGTGCTGAAGGCGCCGGACCTCGTCGATTACACGGTGAAGGAAAGCCTGACGAACCGCGTCGCGCGCAAGTTCGGCGCGGCCGTCGGCGGCGCCGCGATGAAGGCGCTGACGGCCGGCGGCGCGTCGGTCAGCCTGCGCTGACCGGCTGGCGGCGGGCCGCGACGGCCCGCCTTCGTGCCACCGGCTTGTGCCGGCTGACGCGTCAGTTCGCGAGCAGCAGGAAGATGGCGGGACGCTTGTGCAGATTCGGCGCGGGCGCCTTTTTCCAGTCGGTCACGGTGCGGCTCGCGATCGTTTCGGTCGCGAGGGTCAGGTCGGCCGCGACGCAAATCTGCGTCGACGGCGCGCAGGTCGCGATCAGCGTGTCGAGCATCGCGTGATTCCGGTACGGCGTTTCGATGAAGATCTGCGTCTGGCGCGCCTTGCGCGACAGTTGCTCGAGTTCGCGCAGCCGTTTCGCGCGCGCGGCCGCATCGACCGGCAGGTAGCCGTTGAACGCGAAGCTCTGGCCGTTCAGGCCCGACGCCATCAAGGCGAGCAGGATCGAACTCGGCCCGACGAGCGGCACGACCTTCACGCCGCGCTCGTGCGCGCGGCGCACCAGCAGCGCGCCGGGATCGGCGACGGCCGGGCAACCGGCTTCCGACACGAGGCCGGCGTCCGCGCCGGCCAGGATCGGCGCGAGCAGCCGGTCGATGGCGCCGGCCGGCGTATTGACGTTCAGCTCGCTGATCTCGATTTCCTGGATCGGGCGGGTCGTGCCGATCTTCTTCAGAAACGCGCGCGTCGTTTTCGCGTTCTCGCCGATGTAATAGCCGAGCGTGCCGGCGCGCGCCTGGACGGCGGCGGGCAGCACGGCGGCAAGCATCGATTCGTCGCCTTCGCCGAGCGTGTTCGGGACGAGGTAAAGCGTGCCGGCGGTCATGCGCGGTCTCCACGGGTGGTTGCAAACAGCGGGTAGTCGGCGGCGCGCAGCATCCGCGTGAGCGCGATCAGCGGCAGGCCGACCAGCGCGGTCGGGTCGTCTGAGTCGATCGCGTCGAGCAGCGCGATGCCGAGCCCTTCGGATTTCGCGCTGCCGGCGACGTCGTACGGGGTTTCCGCGCGCAGGTACGCGTCGAGTTCGGCTTCGGGCAGCGAGCGGAAGCGTACGTGCGTGACGACGTCCTCGACCTGCGCTTCGCCCGTGCGGCTGTCGTACAGGCACAGCGCGCTGTGGAATTCGACCGCGCGGCCCTGCATCGACACGAGCTGCGCGAGCGCGCGCTCGTGCGTGCCGGGCTTGCCGATCTGAAGGCCGTCGAAGGTCGCGACCTGGTCCGACCCGATCACGAGCACGCCATCGGGTGCGTCGATCGTCGCGGCGACGGCGCGCGCTTTCGCACCGGCGAGGCGCAGTGCGGTCGCGGCCGGGGTTTCGCCGTCGAGCGGGGTCTCGTCGAGGTCGGGCGACACGACGTCGAACGGCACGCCGAGGCGCTCGAGGAGCGCGCGGCGGTAGCGGGAACTGGAGGCGAGAATCAGCCGCGGCGGGCGGCAAACGGTATCCGGCATGGTCGGTTGGATCGGTGAGTCTTCAGGTGTGGCGCGGCGTTGCGCGGACGCAAGCTTAAGTGATTGACCGCAAAAGGTAAAACAGGTATGCTTTCCCGCTTTTCGTCGGCAGGCTTCCGCGGTGGTGGCGCCTGCCGGGTCTTCGGAAGTAAAGTACGTCATCCGCGGATGAGCCGTACGCGAGCGGTACCAAGCCGGATCCGCAAGTCAGCCTGTAGGCGGGAGCGCACATGAACACTTCTTCTGGCAAACCTGCGGCGGCGCTCGATCCGCGCGCGGTCGACCTGTTCGAGTTCGCCCGCAGCGGGCGGCAGGCAGCCGGTGCGGTGCATCTCTCGCAACTGCCGCGCATGTTAAACGAAGTGCCGGCGGACGCGCCAGATCGCGACACGGTCTTCACATGGCAGGCGGAAGGGTTCACGCAGAAGGAACTGCAGGACGACGGCGCCGACGGTCAGCAGCCGTACCTGCGCCTCGCGGTGCATGGCCATGCGTGGCTCACGTGCCAGCGCTGCATGACGCCGTACGACCAGACGTTCGACGTCGACATGACGTACCGGATCGTCGCGACCGAAGAAGAAGCTGAAGAATTTCCGCTCGACGACGATGAAGCCGATGTGATCGTGGGCTCACGCCAGTTCGATCTCGTCGACTTGATCGAAGAGGAATTGCTGCTTTCGTTGCCGCTCGTGCCCAAGCACGAGGTTTGCCCGGCAGTTCACGAAAGCCTCGTGTCGGGTGCGAGCGGTCCCGCGGAAGAGTCGGACGAAGAGTCCGACGAAGCCGGGGACGAAGGCAAGCGGCCGAATCCGTTCGCAGCGCTGGAAGCGTTGAAGAAGGGCGGTGACGGCAACAAGAAACACTAAGCAGTTGTGGCGCGGGAAGGCGTAAGGGCTTTGGGCCAGGGTAGTTAAGCGCCGGATCGGGCTGTGTTAGAATCCGGAAAATTATTTAGGAGTTAGTCATGGCAGTCCAGCAAAACAAGAAGTCGCCGTCGAAGCGCGGCATGCATCGTTCGCACGATTTCCTGACGGCAGCGCCGCTGGCAGTCGAGCCGAGCACGGGTGAAGTGCACCTGCGTCACCACGTCAGCCCGAACGGCTACTACCGCGGCAAGAAAGTCGTCAAGACGAAGAACGACTAAGCGTCAAGTCACGCGTTGCGCGCTACGTTTGCCGTTCGCGTGACAACTGGTTCGCTTGACACTTTCCTGGCGCAACAAAAAGGCGACATTCTACTGCCGCTTTTTTGTGCCTGAAATTCGTCACATTCCATGACCGTAAAGCTCACAATCGATTGCATGGGAGGCGACCACGGCCCGTCCGTGACCGTTCCCGCGGCAGTCAAGTTCGTCCGCGCGCATCCCGATGCGCACCTGATGCTCGTCGGCATCGAAAGCGCGATCCGCGCTCAGCTGAAGAAGCTGAAAGCCCTCGACGATCCCGCGCTGACCATCGTTCCCGCCACCGAAGTCGTGGCGATGGACGACCCTGTCGAAGTGGCGCTGCGCAAGAAGAAGGATTCTTCGATGCGTGTCGCGCTCAATCACGTCAAGGATGGCGCGGCGCAGGCCTGCATCTCCGCCGGCAATACCGGCGCGCTGATGGCCGTTTCCCGTTACGTACTCAAGACGCTGCCCGGCATCGAGCGGCCCGCGATCGCGTTCGCGCTGCCGAACCCGACCGGCTACACGATGATGCTGGACCTCGGCGCGAACGTCGACTGCGAACCGCAGCACCTGCTGCAGTTCGCGGAGATGGGGCACGCGCTCGTGGCGGCGCTCGAAGGCAAGGAGCGTCCGACGATCGGCCTGCTGAACATCGGCGAGGAGGTCATCAAGGGCAACGAGACGATCAAGCGCGCGGGCGAGCTGCTGCGCGCCAGCACGCTCAATTTCCGCGGCAACGTGGAAGGCAACGACATCTACAAGGGCACCGTCGACGTGATCGTGTGCGACGGCTTCGTCGGCAACGTCGCGCTGAAGACGTCGGAAGGACTCGCGCAGATGCTGTCCGACATCATCCGCGAGGAGTTCGGCCGTTCGCTGATGTCGAAGCTGATGGCGCTGCTCGCGCTGCCGGTGCTGATGCGTTTCAAGAAGCGCGTCGACCACCGCCAGTACAACGGCGCGGCGTTGCTGGGGCTGAAGAGCCTCGTGATCAAGAGCCACGGTTCGGCCGACGCGTACGCGTTTGAGTGGGCGATCAAACGCGGGTATGATGCCGTCAAAAACGGCGTGCTGGAGCGCCTCGCGCGCGCGATGGCGGATAATTCAGTGTCGCTCGGCGATGGCGAACACGACGCGGGTGGCGCGGGCCAGGCAAGCCCGGCCGCAGGCCAACACGCCGAACCTTCCGCTGCGCAATCCTCTAAAGCATAAATGGCCCAATCGACTCTCTATTCCCGCGTGCTCGGCACGGGCAGCTACCTGCCGCCCGACCGCGTCACGAACCAGCAGTTGACCGATCGTCTTGCGAAGGAAGGCATCGAGACGAGCGATGAATGGATCGTTGCGCGCACGGGCATCCATGCGCGCCATTTCGCCGCGCCCGACGTCACGACGAGCGATCTCGCGCTCGAGGCGTCGCGCCGTGCGATCGAGGCGGCCGGTGTCGATCCGCAGTCGATCGACCTGATCATCGTCGCGACTTCGACCCCCGATTTCGTGTTCCCGAGCACCGCGTGCCTGTTGCAGAACAAGCTCGGCATCAAGAACGGCGGCGCGGCGTTCGACGTGCAGGCCGTGTGCTCGGGCTTTGCGTACGCGATGGCAACGGCCGACAGCTTCATCCGCAGCGGCCAGCACCGTACGGCGCTCGTGGTCGGCGCGGAGACGTTCTCGCGCATTCTCGACTTCAAGGACCGCACGACCTGCGTGCTGTTCGGCGACGGCGCGGGCGCGGTGATCCTGTCCGCATCGGAGGAGCCGGGCGTGCTGGGCAGCGCGCTGCATGCCGACGGCAGCTATTCGCACATCCTCTGCACGCCGGGCAACGTCAACCGCGGCGTGATCGAGGGCAGCGCGTTCCTGTACATGGACGGGCAGGCCGTGTTCAAGCTCGCGGTCAACGTGCTCGAAAAGGTCGCGATCGAGGCGCTCGCCAAGGCGAATCTCGCGCCCGAACAGATCGACTGGCTGATTCCGCACCAGGCCAACATCCGCATCATGACCAGCACCTGCCGCAAGCTCGGCCTGCCGCAGGAGCGCATGGTCGTGACGGTCGACCAGCACGGCAACACGTCGGCCGCGTCGATCCCGCTGGCGCTCGACACCGCGGTGCGCGACGGCCGCATCCAGCGTGGCCAGCACGTGCTGATCGAAGGCGTCGGCGGCGGCTTCACCTGGGGCGCGTCGGTCTTCCGCTTCTGATCCGCGGCGCGCGACCGCTGCGCGCGGATCCCACCGGCGCGCCGTTCGTGCGCGCCGTCCGAATCGATTCAATTGGGGACGATATGAAATTTGCATTCGTTTTTCCGGGGCAGGGCTCGCAGGCGATCGGCATGCTCAACGCATTCGCCGATCTGGCCGTCGTGCGCGAGACGCTTCAGGAAGCGTCCGATGCACTCAATCAGGATCTCGGCAAGCTGATCGCCGAAGGCCCGGCCGAAGAGCTGAACCTGACCACCAATACGCAGCCGGTGATGCTGACCGCCGCCTACGCGTGCTACCGCGCGTGGCAGCAGGCAGGCGGCCCGGCGCCGTCGATCGTCGCCGGCCACAGCCTCGGCGAGTACACGGCGCTCGTCGCCGCGGGTGCGCTGGCGTTCAAGGACGCGGTGCCGCTCGTGCGCTTCCGTGCGCAGGCGATGCAGACGGCCGTGCCGGTCGGCCAGGGCGGCATGGCCGCGATCCTGGGCCTTGACGACGACACTGTGCGCGCGGTGTGTGCCGAAGCCGCGGAAGCGGGCGTCGTCGAAGCGGTGAACTTCAATGCGCCCGCGCAGGTCGTGATCGCGGGCAGCAAGGCCGCGGTCGAAAAGGCGTGCGAGATCGCGAAGGCGAAGGGCGCGAAGCGCGCGCTGCCGCTGCCGGTGTCGGCGCCGTTCCATTCGTCGCTGCTCAAGCCGGCGTCGGACCAGTTGCGCGACTACCTCGCGAACGTCGACGTGAAGGCGCCGCAGATTCCGGTCGTCAACAACATCGACGTGGCCGTGATCAACGATCCGGCCGCGATCAAGGACGCGCTGGTGCGCCAGGCCGCGGGCCCGGTGCGCTGGGTCGAGTGCGTGCGGCACATCGCCGGCACCGGCGTCACGCACGTGATCGAATGCGGTCCGGGCAAGGTGCTCGCCGGCCTGACGAAGCGCATCGACGGCAACCTGACCGGTGCGTCGGTGTTCGATCCGGCATCGCTCGACGAAGCCCTCAAGCTGGTGACCGCCTGACGCGGCGCCTTTTTTCAAGAAACGGATATTCGATTCATGGAAAAGACTCTCGATAAACAGGTCGCGATCGTGACCGGCGCGTCGCGCGGCATCGGCCGTTCGATCGCGCTCGAACTGGCGCGCCTGGGCGCGACGGTGATCGGCACGGCGACGAGCGAATCGGGCGCCGCCGCGATCAGCGCGGCATTCGCCGAGGCGGGCGTCACGGGTCGCGGCGCGGTGCTGAACGTCAACGACGCAGCGGCCGCCGAGGCGCTGATCGATGCGACCGTGAAGGAATTCGGCGCGCTGAACGTGCTCGTCAACAACGCGGGCATCACGCAGGACCAGCTCGCGATGCGGATGAAGGACGAGGACTGGGACGCGGTGATCGACACCAACCTGAAATCGGTGTTCCGCCTGTCGCGCGCGGTGCTGCGCCCGATGATGAAGGCGCGCGGCGGCCGGATCATCAACATCACGTCGGTGGTCGGTTCGGCCGGCAACCCGGGTCAGGTCAACTACGCGGCCGCGAAGGCAGGCGTGGCGGGCATGACGCGTGCGCTCGCGCGCGAGATCGGCAGCCGCGGCATCACCGTGAACTGCGTCGCGCCGGGCTTCATCGATACCGACATGACGAAGACGCTGCCGGAAGAACAGCAGGCCGCGCTCAAGACCCAGATTCCGCTTGGCCGCCTCGGCAGCCCGGAGGACATCGCCCATGCCGTCGCGTTCCTCGCATCGCCGCAGGCCGGTTATATCACCGGCACGACGCTGCACGTGAACGGCGGCATGTACATGTCGTAACGGTTTTCGTTTACCATCCGCGCCGTATCCCGATTTTCAGGCGGATAGGCGCTTGATCGACCATCAAGCCAACGCGCGTTTTGGCGTCAGCAAACCTGATAAAATGCGCGCACTTGTAAATCTGAACTTTCCCTCGGAGGGGTAATGGACAACATCGAACAACGTGTCAAGAAGATCGTCGCTGAGCAACTGGGCGTCGCGGAAGCCGAGATCAAGAACGAAGCTTCGTTCGTGAACGACCTGGGCGCCGACTCGCTCGACACGGTCGAACTGGTGATGGCTCTGGAAGACGAGTTCGGCATGGAAATCCCGGACGAAGAAGCAGAGAAGATCACGACCGTTCAGCAAGCGATCGACTACGCTCGCGCAAACGTCAAGGCGTAAGCGCCTTTCGCGCTTGTCCGCCACGTCGCCGCGATCTTCGCGATTGACGCGCCATCCTGCCGGCTTCGCGCCGGACGGACTAACAGCCACAGGGCTCGCAGGGCTGGTTCCTGTGGCCACTGTGGCTTTTGTTTTTGTCATCCAATAATGGAAAAGAGGTTACCGTGAGCCGCCGTCGTGTTGTTGTTACAGGCCTGGGGCTGATTTCGCCTGTTGGCAATAATGTTGCCGACGGCTGGGCCAATCTCGTCGCCGGCAAGTCCGGTATCGCCACCGTCACGAAGTTCGATGCGTCGAACCTCGCCTGCCATTTCGCGGGCGAAGTGAAGGGTTTCAGCGCCGAGGAGTACATTCCGGCGAAGGAAGCCCGGAACATGGATACGTTCATCCATTACGGCATCGCCGCCGGCGTCCAGGCCATCCGGGACAGCGGGCTGGAAGTGAACGAAGCCAACGCGGAACGCATCGGCGTGCTGGTCGGTTCCGGCATCGGCGGCCTGCCGATGATCGAAGACACGCACCAGACCTACGTCGATCGCGGCGCACGCCGGATTTCGCCGTTCTTCGTGCCGGGTTCGATCATCAACATGATCTCGGGCCACCTGAGCATCATGTTCGGCCTGAAGGGCCCGAACCTCGCGGCCGTGACGGCCTGCACGACCGGCCTGCACAGCATCGGCCTCGCCGCGCGCCTGATCCAGGCCGGCGACGCCGACGTAATGGTCGCGGGCGGTGCCGAATCGACGGTGTCGCCGCTCGGCATCGGCGGTTTCGCGGCGGCGCGTGCGCTGTCGACCCGCAACGACGATCCGGCCAGCGCCTCGCGTCCGTGGGACAAGGACCGCGACGGCTTCGTGCTGGGCGAGGGTGCCGGCGTGATGGTGCTCGAGGAGTACGAGGCGGCGAAGGCGCGCGGCGCGAAGATCTATGCGGAAGTCTCGGGCTTCGGCATGACGGGCGACGCGTACCACATGACCGCGCCGAACATGGACGGCCCGCGCCGCTGCATGGTCGCGGCACTGCGCGACGCCGGCATGAACGCGGACGAGGTCCAGTACCTGAACGCGCACGGCACGTCGACCCCGCTGGGCGACAAGAACGAGTCCGACGCGGTGAAGGCGGCCTTCGGCGAGCACGCGTACAAGCTCGTCGTGAACTCGACGAAGTCGATGACGGGCCACCTGCTGGGCGGCGCGGGCGGCCTCGAATCGGTGTTCACGGTGCTGGCGCTGCACAACAACGTGTCGCCGCCGACCATCAACATCTTCAACCAGGACCCCGAGTGCGATCTCGATTACTGCGCGAACACCGCGCGGGACATGAAGATCGACGTCGCCGTGAAGAACAACTTCGGCTTCGGCGGGACCAACGGCACGCTGGTGTTCAAGCGCGTCTGACGCTGAATCGCTTGACGAGTCCATTCGACATGCCGGCCGGGCGCCCGCAGCGCTTTGCGTTGCGGGCCTCGGCTGTCTCGTATCTCGTGCTGGCCGTGTTCGTCGCATCGGCTGCCGCGTCGGCCTATCTGTTCTGGGCGCCGCGCGCGGGCGCCGTCGCCGGCGCATGCGTGTCGGCCGCGACGGCCGCGCTGCTGGCCGTGTGCGCGGCGCGGGCCGGTGCGCGCCGGCTGCCGGCCGAGCTGCGGATCGATGCATTCGGGGAGATTGCGGCGTTTGGCCGCACCGGGCGGCTGCTGGCCCGTGGCCGCGTGACCGGCCATGCGCACTGGAGCAGCCTGCTGCTGGTGCTGTCGGTCGGGCAGGGTGCCCGGCGGGCCCGGCCGCTGCTGATTCCGGCCGATGCGCTCGACGCGGCATCGTTCAGCGCGCTGTCCGTGCTGGCGAGAACCGCGGGCGCGGCGGGGCGGGCATGACCGCGGCACGGTTACCGACCGTAACCAGCGGCCGGCGCTGGAACGCTACAATAGCGCTCCGCGTTGCATCCCTAGTTAACGGATTTGTCAGGTGAGTGAAAAAGAAATCGATCAGGCTCTGGTCGAGCGCGTACAGAAGGGCGACAAGGCGGCGTTCGAACTCCTGGTCTCCAAATACCACCGCAAGATCATTCGGCTGATCTCGCGCCTCGTGCGGGATCCCGCCGAGGTCGAGGATGTGGCCCAGGACGCGTTCATCAAGGCGTATCGTGCGCTGCCGCAATTTCGCGGCGAATCGGCGTTCTATACGTGGTTGTACCGGATTGCCGTCAATACGGCCAAGAACTACCTTGCGACGCAAGGCCGCCGGGCACCGACCTCGACCGAGGCCGATGCAGAGGAAGCGGAAACTTTCTCCGACGCAGACCAACTAAGGGATATCAACACGCCTGAGTCGATGTTGATGAGCAAGCAGATTGCCGAGACGGTCAACGCTGCAATGGCTCTGCTGCCCGAGGAACTGCGCCAGGCAATCACGCTGCGCGAGATCGAGGGCCTGAGCTACGAAGAGATCGCGGAAATGATGGGCTGTCCGATCGGGACGGTCCGGTCGCGGATCTTCCGCGCGCGCGAAGCAATCGCTGCCAAGTTGCGTCCGCTGCTCGATACGCCCGAAGGCAAGCGCTGGTAAGCGCGATGGGCGTAACGACGCGGGTCGGGGTCTAGTTACGGATAGAGTCGTGAAGTCACGACGGGGTGTGCAAGATGGGGAGCATCATGGGGTCGGTCAATACGCAATCGCAAGCGTGCTCGCGCGGCGAGCGCCTTTCCGCGCTGGTCGACGGCGAAATGTTCGATGGCCCGGACCACGGGCAGTTTCTGGCTGAGCTCGACCGCGCGGATCGCGCTGCGTGGGCCCATTACCACCTGATCGGCGATGCGCTGCGCTCGGACGAGCTCGCGCTGTCGCCCGCCGTGAGCGTCGCGTTCACCGCGCGCATGTCGGCTGCGCTCGACAGCGAGCCGCACCTGCTCGCGCCGGCGGCGGCGCCGGTCGCGCGCAAGCTGCTGTCGCTGCGCCGGCGTGTCGTGCCCGCGTTCGCGGTCGCGGCCGCGGCGGCCACGCTGACTTGGATCGTCGTCCCGCAGATGCAGACGGCCGGTGCCCCGGGCGCCGTCCAGGTCGCATCGGCCGGTGCGCAGCAAGGCGGCAACCTGCAGCGCGTGACGGTTGCGCAGGCATCGGCCCAGCCGGGCCTGCAGGACGTCAACATCATTCGCGACGCGAGCCTCGACCAATATCTTGAAGCGCACCAGCAATTCGCGCAGCAGCCCGTCGTCACGGGTTCGATGCCGCTGATCCGCGCAGCCGTGACCACCACGCCAGGCCAATAAACCCGATGCGGACATTGCAGTTGAATCACGCCATCTCCGGATGGAAGCGGCTGCCGGCCCTCCTGCTTTGCGCAGCCGCCCTGTTGTCCGTTCAATCCCTTCCTGCCAGCGCCCAGCAACCGGACGATCCCGTCGCGACCCGCAAGGGCGCCGCGGACTGGCTCGACCGCGTCCAGCAGGCGGCGCAGCAGCAGAGTTACGAAGGCACGTTCGTCTACCAGCGCGGCGGGTATGTCCAGTCGTCGCGCATCGCGCACGTCGCGTCCCGCGATGGCGAGTTCGAGCGAATCGAGACGCTCGACGGCAAGCCGCGCAAGCTGCTGCGGCATAACGACGAGCTGTACACGTTCGTGCCCGAGCGCAAGCTGTGCGTGGTCGAGCGCCGCCAGACGCGCGACTCGTTCCCCGCGCTGCTCGGCGCGAGCGGCGAGCACGTGATGTCGGTCTACGACGCGAAGTCGCTCGGCAAGGACCGCGTGGCCGGGATCGACGCGCAGGTCGTCGAGCTCGTGCCGAAGGATGCGTACCGTTTCACGTACAAGCTGTGGGCCGACGCGCGCACCGGGCTGCTGCTGCGTTCGCAGACGCTCGATGCGAACGATCACGTGCTCGAACAGATTGCGTTCTCCCAGTTGCAGACGGGGGGCGCGAACGGCGACAAGGCCGCGATCGCGGCCGGCATGCGCAACCTGAGCGGCTGGACGGTCGTGCGCCCGCCGGTCGCGACGGTCGACATGGAAGCGCAGGGCTGGCAGCTCGCACCGAGCGTTGCCGGCTTCCAGAAGATTCGTGAAGTGCGCCGGCCGATGGCCGCGCGCGATGCAGGCGACCCGCCGATCGCGGTCGATCAGGCCGTCTTCACCGACGGTCTCGCGACGATCTCGGTGTTCATCGAGCCGGCCGAAAAGAATACGCGCAAGGAAGGCGCGGGCAGCACCGGTGCGACGCACGTTCTCGTGAAGCGCCGTGGCGACTACTGGATCACCGTGCTCGGCGAAGTGCCGCCGGCCACGTTGCAGCAGTTCGCGTCTGCCATAGAATACAAGGCTTCCAAGTAACGCTACGGCTTCCGACATGATGAAACTCACGCTGCGCAAATGGCTCGCGGCGGCGGCGTTGTCTGCCTGCCTGCCGCTCGTGCCGCATACCGCATTCGCCGTGACGGCTCCCGCTGCCAGCCTGCCCGACTTCGCCGACCTGGTCGAAAAGGTCGGGCCGGCCGTCGTGAACATCCGGACCACCGCCAACGTGCCGACCAACAGCGGCCCGCGCGGGATGCTCCCGCCGGGCTTCGACAACGGCGACATGTCGGAATTCTTCCGGCGCTTCTTCGGCATTCCGCTGCCGCAGGCGCCCGGCAACGGCGGCGGCAACGGCAGCAACCCGAAGAGCGCGCCGGCGCCGGACAATCCGCCCGACACCGAGCAGAACCGTGGCGTGGGCTCGGGCTTCATCGTGTCGGCCGACGGTTACGTGATGACCAATGCGCACGTCGTCGACGATGCGGACACCATCTACGTGACGCTGACCGACAAGCGCGAATTCAAGGCGAAGCTGATCGGCGTGGACGACCGCACGGACGTCGCGGTCGTGAAGATCCAGGCGTCGAACCTGCCGGTCGTCGCGATCGGCGATTCGAACAAGGTGCGCGTCGGCGAGTGGGTCGTCGCGATCGGTTCGCCGTTCGGCCTCGACAACACGGTGACGGCCGGCATCGTCAGCTCGAAGAGCCGCAACACGGGCGACTATCTGCCGTTCATCCAGACCGACGTCGCCGTGAACCCCGGCAACTCGGGCGGCCCGCTGATCAACATGCAGGGCGAGGTGATCGGCATCAATTCGCAGATCTACAGCCGTACCGGCGGCTTCATGGGCATCTCGTTCGCGATTCCGATCGACGAGGCGATGCGCGTGGCCGACCAGCTGAAGGCGACCGGCAAGGTCACGCGCGGCCGGATCGCGGTGGCGATCGGCGAGGTGACGAAGGACGTGGCCGACTCGATCGGGCTGCCGAAGGCCGAAGGCGCGCTCGTCAGCAGCGTCGAGCCGGGCGGCCCGGCCGACAAGGCGGGCATCCAGCCGGGCGACATTATCCTGAAGTTCAACGGCCGTTCGGTCGACACGGCGTCGGACCTGCCGCGCATGGTCGGCGACACCAAGCCCGGCACGAAGGCGACGGTCAGCGTGTGGCGCAAGGGTCAGGCACGCGATCTGCCGATCACGATCGCGGAGACGCCGGCCGAGTCGACGGCGAAGGCCGAACAGCGCAAGAACGCGCCGCAGAAGCCGCGCCAGACCAATTCGCTCGGTCTGACGGTGAGCGACCTGACGGCCGACCAGATGAAGGCGCTGAAGCTGAAGAACGGCGTGCAGATCGACGGCGTCGACGGCCCGGCTGCCCGTGCGGGCCTGCAGCGCGGCGACATCGTGCTGCGCGTCGGCGACACCGACATCACGAACGCGAAGCAGTTCGCCGACGTGACGGCGCAGCTCGATCCGCAGAAGGCGGTCGCGGTGCTCGTGCGGCGTGGCGACAACACGCAGTTCGTGCCCGTGCGGCCGCGCCAGAAGTAACGCGCCGATGTTCACGCTCTACGGCCGCGGCTGGTGCCACCTGTGCGACGACATGCGCGACGCACTGGCGCCGGTGGCGGCCGAATTCGGCGTCGCGGTCGACTACGTCGACATCGATACCGATGCGGCGCTGGTTGCCCGTTACGACGAGGACGTGCCCGTGTTGCTGCTGGACGGCGCGGAAGTGTGCCGCCACCGGTTCGACGGCACACGGGTGCGCGACGCGCTGGCGGCCCGGCGCTGAGTTCCGGCCGCGTCCGGCGGGTGCCCGCGGCGGGCCGCGCTGCGGGCGGGCGTCCGAAATACCGCCCGTCGAAAGCCTTTTCAGCTAAAATAAGCTGTTTTTTCACCGACTTACACAAGGCGTGCTCCGCAGTCGTCGAGCGCGCCTTTTTCGCTTGATCGGCACTGAATGGATCATATTCGCAATTTCTCGATCATCGCGCACATCGACCATGGCAAGTCGACGCTCGCGGATCGCATCATCCAGGTATGCGGCGGTCTCGCCGACCGTGAAATGGAAGCGCAGGTGCTCGACTCGATGGATATCGAGCGCGAGCGCGGCATCACGATCAAGGCGCAGACGGCGGCATTGTCCTATCGCGCGCGCGACGGCAAGGTCTACAACCTGAACCTGATCGACACGCCGGGGCACGTCGACTTCTCGTACGAAGTCAGCCGTTCGCTGTCCGCCTGCGAAGGCGCGCTGCTGGTCGTCGATGCCAGCCAGGGCGTCGAGGCGCAGACGGTCGCGAACTGCTACACGGCGATCGAGCTCGGCGTCGAGGTCGTGCCGGTGCTGAACAAGATCGACCTGCCGGCCGCGAACCCCGAGAACGCGATCGAGGAGATCGAGGACGTGATCGGCATCGACGCGACCGACGCGACGCGCTGCAGCGCGAAGACGGGGCTCGGCGTCGAAGACGTGCTCGAGTCGCTGATCGCGAAGGTGCCGCCGCCGAAGGGCGATCCGGCCGCGCCGCTGCAGGCGCTCATCATCGATTCGTGGTTCGACAACTACGTCGGCGTCGTGATGCTCGTACGTATCGTCAACGGCACGCTGCGCCCGAAGGAAAAGATCAAGATGATGGCGACCGGCGCGCAGTATCCGGTCGAGCACGTCGGCGTGTTTACGCCGAAGTCGCGCAATCTCGACTCGCTGTCGGCAGGGCAGGTGGGCTTCATCATCGCCGGCATCAAGGAGCTGACGGCCGCGAAGGTCGGCGATACCGTCACGCACGCGGCCAAGCCCGCTGCCGAGCCGCTGCCGGGCTTCAAGGAAGTGAAGCCGCAGGTGTTCGCGGGGCTGTATCCGGTCGAGGCGAACCAGTACGACGCGCTGCGCGAGTCGCTCGAGAAGCTGAAGCTGAACGATGCGTCGCTGCAGTACGAGCCGGAAGTGTCGCAGGCACTCGGGTTCGGTTTCCGCTGCGGCTTCCTCGGGCTGCTGCACATGGAAATCGTGCAGGAGCGGCTCGAGCGCGAGTTCGACATGGATCTCATCACGACCGCGCCGACGGTCGTCTACGAGGTCGTGCAGAGCGACGGCTCGACGATCATGGTCGAGAACCCGGCGAAGATGCCGGAGCCCGGCCGCATCGCCGAAGTCCGCGAGCCGATCGTCACCGTGAACCTGTACATGCCGCAGGACTACGTCGGCTCCGTGATCACGCTGTGCGAGCAGAAGCGCGGCTCGCAGATCAACATGCAGTATCACGGCCGCCAGGTGCAGCTCACGTACGAGATCCCGATGGCCGAGATCGTGCTCGACTTCTTCGATCGCCTGAAGTCGGTGTCGCGCGGCTATGCGTCGATGGACTACGAGTTCAAGGAATACCGTTCGTCGGACGTCGTGAAGGTCGACATGCTGATCAACGGCGACAAGGTCGATGCGCTGTCGATCATCGTGCACCGGTCGCAGTCGCAATACCGCGGCCGCGAGGTGGCCGCGAAGATGCGCGAGATCATCCCGCGCCAGATGTACGACGTGGCGATCCAGGCCGCGATCGGCGCGCACATCGTCGCCCGCGAGAACATCAAGGCGCTGCGCAAGAACGTGCTCGCGAAGTGCTACGGCGGCGACATCACGCGGAAGAAGAAACTGCTCGAGAAGCAGAAAGAAGGCAAGAAACGGATGAAGCAGGTGGGTTCGGTCGAGATCCCGCAGGAAGCGTTCCTTGCGATCTTGCGCGTCGAAGACAAATAACAGGACTGATCCTTTTATGAATTTTGCGCTGATTCTTTTTGTGCTCGTCATCGTGACGGGCGTAGCGTGGGTGCTGGACAAACTGGTGTTCCTGCCGCGGCGACGCAAGGCGGCCGACTCGGCGATCGAGGAGTTCGATCGCCAGCAGTCGCGCATCGACAAGCGCTTCGCGGATGAAAACGCGGTGCAAACGCGTTCGAAGCTGCGCGACGAGAAGCTGCGCCAGCCGTGGTGGCTCGAGTACACCGCGAGCTTCTTTCCGGTGATCCTGGCGGTGTTCGTCGTGCGCTCGTTCGTCGTCGAGCCGTTCAAGATCCCGTCGGGCTCGATGGTGCCGACGCTGCTCGTCGGCGATTTCATCCTCGTCAACAAGTTCGAATACGGGCTGCGCCTGCCGGTCACGAACACGAAGATCACGCAGGGCAGCCCGCTGTCGCGCGGCGATGTCGTCGTGTTCCGTTATCCGAAGGATGAGTCGGTCGACTACATCAAGCGCGTGATCGGCCTGCCGGGCGACACGGTCGCCTACCAGGACAAGCAGCTGACGATCAACGGCCAGCCGGTGCCCGAAACGCCGCTGCCGGATTTCTTCGACGACGAGCGCCAGAATTACGCGAAGCAGTTCGAGGAAACGATCGGCAACAAGAAGAACGCGATCCTCAACAACCCGGCCGTGCCGCCGTTCGTGATGGGCGCCTACGACTATCCGTATCGCGACAACTGCACGTACAACAGCCGCGGCGTGATCTGCAAGGTGCCGCCCGGTCACTACTTCATGATGGGCGACAACCGCGACAACAGTGCGGACAGCCGCTACTGGGGTTTCGTGCCGGACCAGAACATCGTCGGCCGCGCGTTCTTCATCTGGATGAACTTCAGCGACCTGAAGCGCATCGGCTCCTTCAACTGATCGCAGTCGACTCGCACGCAATACGCGACGCACGGGCCGCGTCGCGTATTGCCGAACTACTTTAAGAACCGGCGGTAACACCGCCTCGTCACGCCTTTTCGTCTCCGGCCGTGCCGTTTCGGCCCGACCGGCGCCCGCGTTATACTCCTGCACATGCCCCTATCCCAGTTGGAAAGCCGGCTGCGCTACGAATTTCGCAATGCGGAATTGTTGCGCCAGGCTTTGACCCATCGCAGTCACAGTGCCACGCACAACGAACGGCTCGAGTTTCTCGGCGACTCCGTTCTGAATTGCGCGGTGGCCGCCCTTTTGTTCCAGCGTTTCAGCAAGCTGGACGAAGGCGACCTGTCGCGCGTACGCGCCAACCTCGTCAAGCAGCAGTCGCTGTACGAAATTGCTCAGGCCCTGAATATCTCGGACGGCCTGCGGCTGGGCGAGGGCGAACTGCGCAGCGGCGGGTTCCGTCGCCCGTCGATCCTCGCGGACGCGTTCGAAGCCATCATCGGGGCCGTGTTCCTCGATGGCGGCTTCGAAGCCGCCCAAGGGGTCATCAAGCGCCTCTACATCCCGATTCTCGACCACATCGATCCGCGCACGCTCGGCAAGGACGCGAAGACGCTGCTGCAGGAGTACCTGCAGGGGCACAAGATCGCACTGCCGACCTACACGGTCGTCGCGACGCATGGTGCGGCGCACAATCAGCAGTTCGAGGTCGAATGCACGGTGCCGAAGCTGGACGTGAAGGTATCGGGCTCCGGCGCGAGCCGGCGCGCGGCCGAGCAGGCCGCCGCGAAGAAGGCGCTCGACGAAGTGATGGCGGCCGCGCCGATGCTGGCCACGAAGCCGAAGCGCTCGAAAAACGCGCGCGGCTCGAAGCATGTGGAACCCGAAATCGTGCCGGGCGTGAAGGGCGTGCAGGAAGCGCTCGACCTGCGCTCGCCGGAGCGGAAGGAGCGGGCGGCTGCCCGCGAGGCCAGGGCGGCCGCCGGTGCGGTGCCCGCGGCGGCTGCGACCGGCGCCGAGCCGGCCGTCGCGCCGATGGCCGCGATTCGCGCGGCGCATGTCGAGACGGCTGCCGACAAGGGTGAGCGGGCGGCGAAGCCGGCGGCCGACAAGGTGGCCGATAAACCCGCCGACCGCCCTGACAAGGCGGCGGACAAGCCCGCGGACGCCGCGCCGCGTGCCGCCGATCCGGCCGCATCGTCCGCCGACAAGCCTTCCGCCGGTTCCGACCCCGCTGCGCGCACGCGTGCGCGCGACGCTGCCGCACCGGACGCCGAGACGCCGCCGGGCGGCGCGAGCCTCGCCGCCGCGCAGGCGCGCGTGGCCGATGCCGACCACTGAATTGCCCAGCGATCGTGCCGCGCGCCGCGCGGCCGTTTCCGAACCTGCCTCCCAAACGATATGAACACTCCCGCTCCTACCGGCTTCCGTTGCGGCATGATCGCGATCGTGGGCCGCCCGAACGTCGGCAAGTCGACGTTGATGAACGCACTCGTCGGCCAGAAGATCAGCATCACGTCGCGCAAGGCGCAGACGACCCGCCATCGCATCACCGGCATCAACACGTTCGATGACGCGCAATTCGTGTTCGTCGACACGCCGGGTTTCCAGACCCGTCACAGCACCGCGCTGAACCGATCGCTGAACCGCGCGGTCACGTCGACGCTGACGTCGGTCGACGTGATCCTGTTCGTGATCGAGGCCGGTCGCTTCGGGCCCGACGACCAGAAGGTGCTCGACCTGATTCCGCCCGGCATGCCGACGCTGCTGATCACGAACAAGATCGACCGTGTCGCCGACAAGGCCACGCTGTATCCGTTCATGCAGAAGATGAACACGCTGCGCGAATTCGCCGAGCTCGTGCCGCTGTCGGCGCAGCAGCCGGAAGACATCAAGCGCCTGCTCGAGACGATCAAGCCGTACCTGCCGGAAGGCGCCCCGATCTACGGCGAGGACGAGCTGACCGACCGCAGCTCGCGCTTCCTCGCGGCCGAAATCCTGCGCGAGAAGGTGTTCCGCTGGACCGGCGACGAGCTGCCGTACACGAGCACCGTCGTGATCGACAAGTTCGAGGAGGAAGGGCGGCTGAAGCGCATCTTCGCGACGATCCTCGTCGAACGCGATTCGCACAAGGCGATGGTGATCGGCAAGAAGGGCGAGAAGCTCAAGCAGATCAGCACCGAGGCGCGGATGGACATGGAGAAGCTGTTCGACGGCCCCGTGTACCTCGAGACCTTCGTGAAGGTGAGGAGCGGCTGGGCCGACAACGAGGCCGGACTGCGCGCCTATGGGTACGAATGACGCGCTGACGTCGACTGAAGACGCGGTGACGGCCGGCGCGAACGACGCGCCGCTGCCGGCTCCGCCCGAACCGCCGCGCAAGGCGCGGCGCGCGACGTCTCGCACGTCCGATTTCCGCGTCGCCGAGCAGCCGGCGTTCGTGCTGCACAGCTATCCGTATCGCGAAACCAGCCTGATCGTCGATGTGCTGACGCGCGATCACGGCCGGCTTGCGCTCGTCGCGAAGGGCGCGAAACGCCCGCACTCCGCGCTGCGCGGCGTGCTGCAGACCTTCCAGCCGCTGCTGCTGTCCTGGTCCGGCAAATCCGAGGTGCGCACGCTGACGGGGGCCGAGTGGGTCGGCGGCATGCTGCCGCTCGGCGGCGACGGGCTGCTGTGCGGTTTCTACGCGAACGAGCTGCTCGTGAAATTCTGCGCGCGCGAGGATCCGCAGCCGCCGCTGTTCAATCACTATGTGCTGACGCTCACGCGCCTTGCGCACGGCGAACCCGCGGTGCAGGTGCTGCGTTCGTTCGAGCGCGTGCTGTTGAAGGAGACCGGTTACGCGATGGCGCTGAACCGCACGGTCGCGCGCCGCGCGGTCGAGCCCGATCGCCGCTACGTGTTCGATCCCGAGCGCGGCGTGCGCAACGCGGACGACGACGTGCCGTCGCACTGGCCGGTCATCACCGGACAGACGTTGCTCGACATGGAGCAGGACGATTACCATCGAGCCCAGACGGTCGCGCAAAGCAAGACGCTGATGCGCTTCCTGCTGAACACCTATCTCGGCGGTACGCCGCTTGCCACGCGTCAGATCCTGATCGACCTGCAAAACCTATGAGCTTCTTCCTGACAACGCCCACCGCCATCGACCTCGGCGTGAACATCGACCACGTCGCGACGCTGCGCAATGCGCGCGGCACGGCCTATCCCGATCCGATCCGCGCGGCGCTCGCCGCCGAAGAGGCCGGTGCGGACGCGATCACGCTGCATCTGCGCGAGGATCGCCGCCACATCGTCGACGCCGACGTGCGCAAGCTGCGCCCGCTGCTGAAGACGCGCATGAACCTCGAATGCGCGGTGACGGCCGAGATGCTCGACATCGCGTGCGAAGTGCGTCCGCACGACGCGTGCCTCGTGCCGGAAAAGCGCGAGGAACTGACGACCGAAGGCGGTCTCGATGTCGCCGGCCACTTCGAAGCCGTGCGCGCGGCCTGCAAGCAACTGGCCGACGTCGGCGTGCGCGTGTCGCTGTTCATCGACCCGGACGAGACGCAGATCCGCGCCGCGCACGAAGCGGGCGCGCCGGTGATCGAACTGCACACGGGCCGCTACGCCGAAGCGCACGACGAAGCCGAGCAGCAGCGCGAGTACGAACGCATCGTCGCGGGCGTGCAGGCCGGTGCGCAACTGGGCCTGAAGGTCAATGCGGGGCACGGGCTGCATTACACGAACGTGCAGCAGATCGCCGCGATCGACGGCATCGTCGAGCTGAACATCGGTCACGCGATCGTCGCGCATGCGATCTTCGCGGGCTGGGACAACGCGGTGCGCGAGATGAAGGCGATCATGGTCGCCGCCCGCGTCGCCGCGCTGCACGGCGGCGCGCGTTGAAGATGAAATACCGCCGCGTGCGCGCGTACTGACATGGCGATCTACGGCATCGGTACCGACATCGCCCAGGTAAGCCGCGTCGCGGCCGTGCTCGAACGCACGGGCGGCCGGTTTGCCGAGAAGGTGCTGGGCCCCGACGAACTGCGTGTGTTCCATGCGCGCCGCGCGCGCTCCGAGGCGCGCGGCATCGCGTTTCTCGCGACGCGCTTCTCCGCGAAGGAAGCGTTCTCGAAGGCGATCGGGCTCGGCATGCACTGGCCGATGACGTGGCGCGCACTGCAGACGCTCAACCATCCGAGCGGCGAGCCGTACGTGGTCGCGTCGGGCGAGCTGGCCGACTGGCTGGCCGCGCGCGGCATCACGGCGCGCGTGACGGTCAGCGACGAGCGCGACTACGCAGTGTCGTTCGTGATCGCCGAAACGGACGCCGCGCCTGCTCCTGTTTCCCGAACCTCCTCCTGACGGACTTCCCGATTCGATGAAAACGACTCCCGGCCCGGTCATGCTCGACGTCGTCGGCACGGCCCTGTCGCGCGACGATGCACGGCGTCTTGCGCATCCGAATACCGGCGGCGTGATCCTGTTCGCGCGGCACTTCCAGAACCGCGCGCAGCTGATCGCGCTGACCGACTCGATCCGCGCGGTGCGCGAAGACATCCTGATCGCCGTCGATCACGAAGGCGGGCGCGTGCAGCGGTTCCGCACCGACGGCTTCACGGTGCTGCCCGCGATGCGCCGCCTCGGCGAGCTGTGGGATCGCGACGTGCTGCTCGCGACGAAGGTGGCGACCGCCGTCGGCTACATCCTGGCCGCCGAACTGCGTGCGTGCGGGATCGACATGAGCTTCACGCCCGTGCTCGACCTCGACTACGGGCATTCGAAGGTGATCGGCGACCGCGCGTTCCATCGCGACGCGCGCGTCGTCACGCTGCTCGCGAAGAGCCTGAACCACGGGCTGTCGCTCGCCGGCATGGCGAACTGCGGCAAGCATTTCCCCGGGCACGGTTTCGCGGAAGCCGATTCGCACGTCGCGCTGCCGACCGACGACCGCACGCTCGACGCGATCCTCAAGCAGGACGTTGCGCCGTACGACTGGCTCGGCCTGTCGCTGTCGGCCGTGATCCCCGCGCACGTGATCTATACGCAGGTCGACAAGCGGCCGGCCGGATTCTCGCGCGTCTGGCTGCAGGACATCCTGCGCAGCAAGCTCGGCTTCACGGGCGCGATCTTCAGCGACGACCTGTCGATGGAGGCCGCGCGCGAAGGCGGCACGCTCACGCAGGCGGCCGATGCCGCGCTCGCCGCCGGTTGCGACATGGTGCTCGTCTGCAACCAGCCGGAGGCGGCCGAGGTCGTGCTGAACGAGCTGAAGGCACGGGCGTCGGCCGAGTCGGTGCGGCGCATCAAGCGGATGCGCGCGCGCGGCAAGGCGCTCAAGTGGGACAAGCTGGTCGCGCAGCCCGAGTATCTGCAGGCGCAGGCGCTGCTGAAAAGCGCACTGGCGTAAACGGGGAGGGGACGGTGCGGTTCGCGTCCTGTCACCCGCTGAAACGAAAAGCCGCGCGATTGCGCGGCTTTTTCATGGGTGACGGCACGGGGCAAACGGGGGCAAACAGGGCAGTCGGCACGGTGGGCTTTTGCGCAACTAACGGTCAGGTCCGGCCAGTGCCCGTATTCACGGTCGCGCGCTCAGTTCACCTTCATCCGCTGCAGCTTGTTGTACAGCGTCTTCGGGCTGATGCCGAGCAGCGTGGCCGCACGATGGCGGGTGCCGCCGACCGCGTCGAGCGTCGCGCGGATCAGCAGGTCCTCGACGTCGGACAGCGGCGTGCCGACCTTGATCTGCACGCTGCTGCCGTTCAGCGCGGCGCCGGAGGAGAAGCTCGGCTCGCCGGCGCGCAGCGTCTCGATGAAATCGCCCGACGCGTCGTACGCGAAGCGCACGCGTTCCTGCAGTTCGCGCACGTTGCCCGGCCATTCGTAGGACAGGCATTCGCGCACGAAGCCCGGCGCCGCGCGCTTGTCGGTCGTGCTGCGCCCGGTCGCGCGCGCCTCGCGGTTCAGTTCGTCGATCTGCGCGTCCGCGATCGCGAGTGCGTCGCCGTCGCGCTCGCGCAGCGGCGGCATCGTGATCGACGCCGCATCGAGGCGCAACCACAGATCCTCGCGCAGCGTGCCGTTCGCGACCGCTTCGCGTGCCGGGCGGCGCGTGGTCGCGATCAGCCGGAAATCGCTCGTGATCGAGCTCGTGCCGCCGATCCGCATGAAGTTCTGCGAATCGAGCGCATGCAGCAGCGCTTCCTGCAGCACGAGCGGCAGCGCGGTGATCTCGTCGAGGAACAGCGTGCCGCCGCCGGCCTGTTCGAACAGGCCCGATTCGCGGCGCTCGGCGCCGTCGAACGCGCCGCGCTCATGGCCGAACAGCACGCTGTCGAGCGACGCGCCGTGGCGGCCGGCCTGCGCGATCGTCCGGCAGTCGAACGACACGAACGGCCCCTTGCGGCGCCGGCTCAGGTCGTGCAGCGTGCGCGCAGCCAGCTTCTTGCCGGTGCCGGCCTCGCCCGAGAACAGCACGGCCGTTTCGGTGCGCGCGTTGTGCTCGATCATGTCGTACACGTGCTGCATTGCATCGCTGCAGCCGACCAGCGCGCCGAAGCGGCCGAGCCGGCGCAGCGACGCACGCAGCGACTGCACTTCGTCGATCAGTTCGTACGGGCGCGGGATCCGCGCGAGCAGGCTGCGCAGGCGCGGAATGTTGATCGGCTTCAGCAGGTAGTCCCAGATGCCGTGACGCAGGCCCTCGATGGCGCTCTCGACCGTCGCGTTGCCCGTGAGCACGATGACGGGCAACGAGCCGTTCGGCTGTTGCTGCGGCAGGTGCTGGAGCAGGTCGAACCCGCTGCCGTCCGGCAGGTTCAGGTCGACGAGGACGACATCGGGGATCGAGCGGCCCAGCGCCGTGCGGGCTTCGGCGAGCGACGTGGCCGTGTCGACCGAGAAGCCGTCTGCGGCGAGCAGCGCGGTGAGGCCGGAGAGACTGTTGGGATCGTCTTCGACAATCAGGGCGTGTGGCATGGTGGACGCGAGTCGAGTCAAGAGAGGCGGGCTGTCGGCCATCGGGGCCGCAGCCGCATGTCAGATTAAAAACTGATTTTATGCCCCGCCGAACCCGTCACGCGCATTATTTCTCCGGCGCTATAAAACAGTTACCGATGATACAAATTGAATATCTTTACCGGTGGATTTTGTGTTCCTTATGCCCTTGGCTGGTGCCCGCTGTTGGCGCCAGACAAACAAAAAGCGCCCCGAAGGGCGCTTTGTTCGATGCGGGTATCGCTGACGATTACGCGCGGCTGCGGTATTCGTTCGTACGCGTATCGATTTCGATCTTGTCGCCGGTATTGCAGAACAGCGGCACTTGCAGTTCGAAGCCCGTTGCGAGCTTGGCGTTCTTCAGCACCTTGCCCGACGACGTGTCGCCCTTGACTGCCGGCTCCGTGTAGGTGATCTCGCGAACGAGGATCGTCGGCAGTTCGACCGAGATCGCCTTCTCGTTGTAGAACACGACTTCGCACGCCATGCCGTCTTCGAGGTAGTTCAGCGCTTCGCCCATCATTTCGGCTTCGACTTCGAACTGGTTGTAGTCGGCGTCCATGAACACGTACATCGGGTCGGCGAAGTACGAGTACGTCACTTCCTTGCGGTCGAGCACGACGACGTCGAACTTGTCGTCGGCCTTGTAGACCGATTCCTGGCCTGCGTTCGTCAGCAGGTTCTTCATCTTCATCTTGACGACGGCGGCGTTACGGCCCGACTTGTTGTATTCCGTCTTGGAGATGACCCATGCGTCGCTGCCGATCTGCACGACGTTGCCTACGCGGAGTTCCTGTGCGGTCTTCATAAAAACTGTCCTGATCCAATCAAATAAATAGGTGCCTGAGCGTTGCGCAACGGCTGACGGCGCAAGCGGTGCGTTCCGGTGGACGCCAAAAGCGAGCGCTTGCCTGGTCAGCCGTCGGATAACCGCTTATTTTAACTGAGATTTTGCGTATTCCGCCAGCTTTCCGGCGAGATCGCCGACCGCCGCGAGCGCGTCGGCCCAGCGGGCCGCATTGGCGTCCAGTGCGGCACGGTGTTGCCAGAAATCGGCCCAGTCGGGCGTGCCGGCGCCGTTCCATGCATGCCAGAACCGCTCGAGCGCGGCGCGCGGCGCATCGGCGAGGCCCGCCGACAGGTGCGCGAGCGCGGCGTCGAGCTTCGGCAGGTGCACGTCGTCGGCCTGCGGGTAGATGTGCCACACGAACGGCTTGCGCGCCCATTGCGCGCGGACGAACGAATCCTCGCCGCGCACGAAATTGAGGTCGGCCGCCCACAGCAGCGGATCGTAGTCGGCCTGCGGGACGAATGCGAGCCCGTGGGCGACCAGGTTGCCGGCGCGTGCATGAGCGCCCGCCGCGAACGACTCGACCCCGAAAAAGCGCGCGACGGCCGGCGACAGGCGGCCGGCCGGCACGAGCGCGACGACCGGCGACGGGCCGTCGCGCCATTGGGCGAGCAGCGCGTCGACGGCCGGATTTTCGTACGCGAACAGACTGACGACCGTCGTGCCGGGCGCCGGCGGCGCGCCGCCGGTCGCGCGCCGCCACCACGCGGCGCGGGCCGCGGCGTCGGCATCGAAGGCCGTCCGGCGCGCGTCGAGGTCGTGCTCCTTCGGCACGCCGCCGGTGCCGGCCGACAGGCCGGGGAAGAAGAACGTCTTCAGCAGCGGGTAGCGTGGATGCGGCGACGGCCGCAAATGGAAATCGGCGACCCAGTCCTCGGCGCTCAGGTATTCGAGGTTGATCCACACGGGGCGGCGCTCGCGGCGTGCCATCGCCGCGAGATACGCGCCGGGCAGCTCGCACGCGAACGCCTCGATCACGACATCGGCGATCTCCAGTGCGTCGCCGACTTCCGCATGCCAGTGCTCGATCGCGATCGCGTCGATCGTCTGCCGTCCGGCGTCGGGATCGACGCTCGGCAGCAGGCGCGCGAAGGTGCGCAGGTCGTCGACGAACAGCCGGACCTGCCAGCCGTGCTCATGCGCGAGCTGGTGCGCGACGCGCCAGCACACGCCGACGTCGCCGAAATTGTCGATCACCGTGCAGAAGAGGTCGCAGGCGATCGGTTCGCCCGGCGCGAGCGTTGCGGCGGGGTGTGGGGCAGCGGTGGTGCGTGGCATCGAAGCGGGCCGGTGAATGCTCTAAACTGGCGATTCTAATAGACCCGTTCCGCGTTACAAGGCGCCCGGATCACGCATGACAGCCCCAGAAGCCTCCGATACCCCGTTCGAACCGAAGAAGATCCTTGCGCAGTTGCCGCACATGCCCGGCGTCTATCGTTATTACGACACGGCGGGCGCCGTGCTTTACGTCGGCAAGGCGCGCGACCTGAAGAAGCGCGTATCGAGCTATTTCACGAAGACCCAGCTGTCGCCGCGCATCGCGATGATGGTCACGCGCATCGCGCGCATCGAGACGACCGTCACGCGCTCGGAAGCCGAGGCGCTGCTGCTCGAGAACAACCTGATCAAGGCACTCGCGCCGCGCTACAACATCCTGTTTCGCGACGACAAGTCGTATCCGTACCTGAAGCTCACCGCACATCGGTTTCCGCGGATGGCCTACTACCGCGGGTCGGTCGACAAGCAGAACCAGTATTTCGGGCCGTTCCCGAGCGCGTGGGCCGTGCGCGAGAGCATCCAGATCCTGCAGCGCGTGTTCCAGTTGCGGACCTGCGAGGATTCGGTGTTCAACAACCGCACGCGGCCGTGCCTGCTGCACCAGATCGGGCGCTGCACGGCGCCGTGCGTCGGCGCGATCTCCAGCGAGGATTACGCGGTCGACGTGTCGAACGCCGCGCGGTTCCTGCTCGGCCGGCAGTCCGAAGTGATGAAGGAACTCGAGCAGAAGATGCATGCGTTCGCGGCCGAGCTGAAATTCGAGCAGGCGGCGGCCGTGCGCAACCAGATGAGCTCGCTCGCGACGGTGCTGCACCAGCAGGCGATCGAGGTCGGCGGCGACAGCGACGTCGACATCCTCGCCGTCGTCGCGCAAGGCGGGCGTGTGTGCGTGAATCTCGCGATGGTGCGCGGCGGCCGGCATCTCGGCGACAAGGCGTATTTCCCGACGCACGTCGAAAGCGCGCTGACGCTCGCCGAAGGTGGTCTTGGCGACGAGGCCGAGTCGTCGGAAGCGGCCGACACAACCGGCGCGACTGCCGCCGCGGTGCCCGACCAGCCCGCGGAAGAAGCCGGCAGCGTGCGCGGCGGCGCGGCGGCGGCATCGGTCGAGGCGGAGGTGCTCGACGCGTTCATCGCGCAGCACTACCTCGGCAACCGCGTGCCGCCGGTGCTTGTCGTCAGCCATGCGCCCGCGAGCCGCGACCTGCTCGAGCTGCTGTCCGAACAGGCCGGCCACAAGGTGTCGCTGGTGCGGCAGCCGCAGGGGCAGCGGCGCGCGTGGCTGTCGATGGCCGAACAGAATGCGCAGATCGCGCTGATGCGGCTGCTGTCCGAGCAGGGCTCGCAGCAGGCGCGTACGCGCTCGCTGGCGGAAACGCTCGGTTACGACATCGACGATCTCGCGACGCTGCGGATCGAATGCTTCGACATCAGCCACACGATGGGCGAGGCCACGCAGGCGTCGTGCGTCGTCTACCATCATCACAAGATGCAGTCGGGCGAGTACCGCCGCTACAACATCACGGGCATTACGCCGGGCGACGATTACGCGGCGATGCGGCAGGTGCTCACGCGCCGCTACGAGAAGATGGTCGAGCAGGCCGCGCAGGCGGCCGCGGTGGATGAAGCGGCCGGCATCGACGGCGAATCGACGCGCCAGGCCGAGGCGTCGAGCCTGCTGCCGAACATCGTGCTGATCGACGGCGGCAAGGGTCAGGTCGAAATCGCGCGCCAGGTGTTCACCGAGCTGGGGCTCGACACGTCCATGCTGGTCGGCGTCGCGAAGGGCGAGGGGCGCAAGGTCGGCCTCGAGACGCTCGTGTTCGCGGACGGCCGCACGCCGCTCGAACTCGGCAAGGAGAGTGCCGCGCTGATGCTCATCGCGCAGATCCGCGACGAGGCGCACCGCTTCGCGATCACCGGCATGCGGGCGAAGCGGGCGAAGGCGCGCCAGACGTCGCGGCTCGAGGAACTCGAGGGCGTTGGCGCGAAACGCCGGCAGCGGCTGCTCGCGCGGTTCGGCGGATTGCGCGGCGTGGTGGCCGCGAGCGTCGAGGAACTCGCGAGCGTCGAGGGCATCTCGCACGCGCTCGCCGAACAGATCTACAAGCAGCTTCACTGACGCGCCCGTGCGGCCGGGCTGCCTCGCCAGCGTTCTTGTGGCAGGCCGGTCGACACGGCACAATTGCGAATCCTTTACTGTCCCGCATGCCATGCCGTTCAATTTCCCGATTTTCCTGACGTGGGTACGGATCGTGCTGATTCCGCTCGTCGTCGGCGTGTTCTACCTGCCGGACACGGTGATGGGCGGCGCGCACCGCAATCTCGCGGCGGCGGCGATCTTCATCCTCGCGGCGCTGACCGACTGGTTCGACGGTTATCTCGCACGCAAGTGGAACCAGACCTCGTCGTTCGGCGCCTTTCTCGATCCGGTGGCGGACAAGCTGATGGTGACGGCCGCGCTGCTGATCCTCGTGCAGATTTCGCGGGTCGATGCGGCGATCGCGCTGGTGATCGTCGGCCGCGAGATCGCGATCTCGGCGCTGCGCGAGTGGATGGCGCAGATCGGCGCATCGAAGAGCGTCGCGGTGAACCAGCTCGGCAAGTTCAAGACCGCATGCCAGATGGTCGCGATCCCGATGCTGCTGTTCTACGGGCCGCTGCCGCTCGGCGTCGTGACGATCGACACGCGCGTGTGGGGTGAGTGGCTGATGTATCTCGCGGCGGTGCTGACGATCTGGTCGATGCTTTACTACATGAAGCTCGCGTGGCCGCAGATCCGTGAGCGCGGCGGTGCGTGAGACGTGCGTCTCGCGTTCGGTCGAGGCGGTTTTTGTAAAAAGGGCTGGAAAAGCCCTTGACACACGAATGTGCCTTCGACATAATCTCGCTTCTCCGCTGCACGACGAAGTAAGCGTGTGACGGGGAAGCAGCAGTAGCGTAGCAATACGCGGGAGTAGCTCAGTTGGTAGAGCGCAACCTTGCCAAGGTTGAGGTCGCGAGTTCGAGACTCGTCTCCCGCTCCAGATTTTTTCTGGCAGCGCGTTGGTCGGCGAAGCGCTGCAGATGCAGGACCCATGCGGGAGTAGCTCAGTTGGTAGAGCGCAACCTTGCCAAGGTTGAGGTCGCGAGTTCGAGACTCGTCTCCCGCTCCAGATTTTTCTGGCAGCGTGTTGGTCGGCGAAGCGCTGCAGGTGCAGGACAATGCGGGAGTAGCTCAGTTGGTAGAGCGCAACCTTGCCAAGGTTGAGGTCGCGAGTTCGAGACTCGTCTCCCGCTCCAAGTAATGGGGAAGCCAAGCTTCCCTTTTTATTTGATGGACTTCCGGTCCTCGAATAGAAATCTGTCGCTTGCCTCACGGCATCCGGACAGTCCGCTTTTGGCGCGATAGCAAAGCGGTTATGCAGCGGCCTGCAAAGCCGTTTAGGCCGGTTCGACTCCGGCTCGCGCCTCCAGGTAGAACGAGAAAAAGCCCCGCTTCGGCGGGGCTTTTCTTTTTTCTGCATCGTTTGCCGGCCGCCGTACGGGATGCATGCGACGGCCTCCGCGCAATCAGCCATCCACCGGCTGCGCGGGCGTATCGAGCTTCAACTGATAGAACGCCGCGTCGAGCCAGCGGCCGAACTTGAATCCCGCCTCCGTGATCGTGCCCGAGTGCACGAATCCCAGTTTCGTATGCAGTGCGATGCTTCCGGCATTGGTCGCGTCGATGCAGCCGACCAGCACGTGCACCTGCGCGTCGCGCGCACGACGGACGACTTCGCGCAGCAGCAGTTCGCCGAGCCCGCGGCCGCGCTGGTCGCTGCGCACGTAGACGCTGTGTTCCATCGTGTACTTGAACGCAGGGAACGCACGGAACGTGCCCCAGCTCGCGAAGCCGAGCAGCGTGCCCGATGCGTCGACGGCGCCGACGACCGGAAACCCGCCCGCGCGTTTCGTCGCGAACCACGTGACCATCGCTTCCGGCGGGCGCGGCCGGTAGTCGTACAGCGCGGTCGAATTCGCGATCGCGTCGTTCAGGATCTCGAGGATGGCCGCTGCGTGCTCGGCCTCGCTGCAATCGATCAGGCGCACGTCGTCGTGCTGTTTCGGGGAATTCATACGGGTTCCTGGTGGGGTTGAACGGGGGCGTACACCCCACGCATGCGTTACGCGTTCCGCGCGCCGGCCGCGCCGGCCGCGCCGGACGCATCGCAGATCACGACGACATAGCGCGCGGGATGCGGCGACGGATTGCTGAAGATCAGCGGCTGGTCGAGGCGCAGGGCCAGGCAGTCGCCTTCGTGAAGCGCGTGCAGCGCATCGCCGAGCGTGACGTCGACGCGGCCGCTGATGACCCACACCTGCTGATGCAGCACGCGCTCGCGTCCGCCGCTGTCGTACGCGACACGCGCGCCGGGCGGGAAATCGACCTCGACGAGCTGGATCGGCGACGGCCAGCCGGCCGGGGAGAGATTGCGCCGCACGTAGCCGGACGCCGGATCGCGCCACTCGGCCTGCTGCGCGCGCCGGGCCAGCGGCTGCGCGGGCGCGTCGTCCCGGTCGCCGCCGAACAACCCGGCCAGCGAGATGCCGAGGCCGGCCGCGAGCTTGTCGAGCACGACGGCCGTCGGGCTGGCCGACGCGCGTTCGATGAGCGAGATCATCGAACGGCTGACGCCGGAACGCGCGGCCAGCGCATCGAGCGTGTAGCCTCGAACGGTGCGCAGTTCGCGCACGCGCCGTGCGATGCGCTCGTTGATGCCGCTGTCGCCGGCCGCGGTGATCGTGGATTCTTTCATGATGGATTGATTTTCCAGCAAACTGGAATTTGATGTCAACGGCATTTGCCGCAGCCGACAGAGAGGGGAGCGGGATTCGGGCAGCTTGCCCGGCGCGCGTGCGCAGCGTAATATACGAAATAGCTACGTTTCGTTTAATTGGGGATATATGGGCATCATCAAGATTTCCGAGCACATGCATGAACGGCTGCGCTCGACGAGCACAGCGCTGAGCCGTTCGATCAATGCGCAGGCCGAACATTGGTTGCGCGTCGGAATGCTGGCGGAACTCAACCCGGCGCTGTCCTACGGCGACATCTGCAAGATGTTGATCGAGGCCGAGGCGCGGGGCGGCGACGTGGGGCCGGCGGAACCGGTCGCGTCGCAGATCGAGCAGGTGGCGTAATGGCGAGGCGAGAAATCCCGATCCGCGGGGCCGCGGAAATCGCGAAGTCGCGCGAAGCCGCGAAGCTCGCATCGCAGGTGCTGACGATGATCACCGAGCACGTGAAGCCGGGCGTGACCACCGACGAGCTCGACGCACGCTGCCGCGAATACATCGTCGACGAACTCGGCGCGATTCCCGCGAACATCGGTTATCACGGTTATCCGAAGACGCTGTGCACGTCGGTCAACCATGTGGTCTGTCACGGCATTCCGACCTCGCGGCCGATGCGCGACGGCGACATCGTGAACCTCGACATCGCGGTGATCAAGGACGGCTGGTTCGGCGATACGAGCCGCATGTATTTCGTCGGCGAGCCGAACGAGCTGGCGCGGCGCCTCGTCGCGGCCACCTACGAGGCGATGCACGCGGGCATCCGCGCGGTGCGTCCGGGCGCGACGCTCGGCGACGTCGGTTACGCGATCCAGCAGGTCGCGCATCGCGAAGGGTTCAGCGTCGTGCGCGAATATTGCGGGCACGGCATCGGCGATGTCTATCACGACGAGCCGCAGGTGCTGCATTACGGCCGCTCCGGCACCGGCGTGCCGCTGCGGCCGGGGATGATCTTCACGATCGAGCCGATGCTCAACGCGGGCAAGCGCGACACGCGCGTGTTGGCCGACGGCTGGACGGTCGTCACGAAGGACCATTCGTTGTCCGCGCAATGGGAGCACATGGTCGTGGTGACGGAAACGGGCTTCGAGGTGCTGACCGAGGACGCGAAGCCGCAGGCGTTCGCGGCGCTGTCGGGCACGCACGCGGCCTGACAGCGGCCGTGCGCCGCGTATGACGAGGCGCGGCACTGCAATGAAACGGGCCCTTTCGCGGGGCCCGTTCCGTTTGCGGCGACCGGCCGGCGCGGCTCAGCCGCGCGCCTTCTGCCACGCGTGTTCGACGAACACGCGGCACAGCGCTTCCATGCCCTTGCGATCTTCGTCGTCGAAGCGCGCGGCGACCGGGCTGTCGACGTCCCACACGCCGATCAGCGTGCCGTCGCCGGCCACCAGCGGGACGACGATTTCCGATTCCGAGGCCGCGTCACACGCGATATGGCCGGGAAACTCATGCACGTCGCGCACGACCTGCGTCTCGCGCGTCTGCGCGGCGGTGCCGCACACGCCCTTGCCGAGCGCGATGCGCACGCACGCGGGCTTGCCCTGGAACGGGCCGACGACGAGTTCGGTCCCGTCGAAGAAGTAGAAACCCGCCCAGTTGAGACGATCGAGCGCGTGATAGACGAGCGCGGAGAAATTCGCCGCGTTGGCCGTCAGGTCGCGTTCGGACTCGACGAGCGCGCGTGCCTGCTCGACGAGCGTCGCGTATTGATCGGCCTTGGAGGCGTTGGGGTCGTTGGACAGCGTGAACATGGCGGGAAAGCGATAAGGGTTGTGAAAAGACGCGTGGCGCGTATCGCAGTCTACGGCACGCGCGTGCGGTCTGCAGCGCTCAGTCGGGTTCGAGTTCGGCAAACCGCTCGGCCAGGAAGTCGAGCAGCGCGCGCACCGCGGGCAGCAGCCCGCGGCGCGACGCGAACACCGCGTGCACGATCTCGCGGCGCGGCGCCCAGTCCGGCAGCACGGTGACCAGTTCGCCGCGCGCGACTTCGTCGCGCACCATCATCGTCGGCAACTGCACGACCCCGACCCCCGCGACGGCCGCCGCGCGCAGCGCGAGCATGCCGCCCGTCACGAGGCGCGGCTGGTGATGGATTTCCGCGTGCGCGCCGTCGGGCCCGCGCAGCCGCCACACGTGGGTGGACTGCGGCACGCCGTGGTCGAGGCTCGGCAGGCGGGCGAGATCGGCGGGAACGGCCGGCGCGCCGCGCTCGCGCAGCAGCGCGGGGCTCGCGACGAGGCACTGGCCGCGCTCGGCCAGCACGCGCAGCGCGAGATCGCTGTCTTCGAGCGGCGGCGGGCGCACGCGGATCGCGACGTCGATTCCTTCGCCGACCACGTCGACGCGACGGTTGGTTGCTTCCAGATGAATGTCGACGCGTGGACACGCGGCCATGAACGCGGCAATCATCGTCCCGACCAGCGAATCGAGCAGCACGACCGGGCAACTGACCCGCACGATGCCGCGCGGCTCCTCGTGCAGCAGCGCGATCGCCTCGTCGGCCGCGTCGGCCTCGACGAGCATCGCGCGGCAATGCGCGTAGTACGTCTGGCCGACGTCGGTGACCGTGAAGCGGCGCGTCGAACGCTGGATCAGCCGCATCCCGAGCCGTGCCTCGAGCAGCGCGACGCGGCGGCTCAGTTTCGATTTCGGCATGTCCAGCGCACGCCCGGCCGGCGCGAAGCCGCCGTGTTCGACGACCTGCACGAAGTAGTAGAGATCGTTCAGATCCCGTGCTTTATCGTTCATGAAATAGAACGCTGAGTGCGATTTCGGCAGTCTACCGGATCGATCGTTCCACCACTATATTGCTACCCATGGATGCGAAACACGTGTTTCGCCGCAATTTGGAGAAGGGCCATGAAGAAGATCCAGGGTGTGTACAGTGCGCCGCGCGGACATTGGGTCGGCGACGGTTTCCCGGTGCGTTCGATGTTCAGCTACCAGTCCCACGGCGCGCACCTGAGCCCGTTCCTGCTGCTCGACTACGCCGGCCCCGCGACGTTCGAGCCGGGCTCGGTTTCGGCGCCGCGCGGGGTCGGCCAGCATCCGCACCGCGGGTTCGAAACGGCGACGATCGTCTATGACGGCGAAGTCGCGCACCGCGATTCGACCGGCGCGGGCGGCACGATCGGCCCGGGCGACGTGCAGTGGATGACGGCCGCGAGCGGGATCCTGCACGAGGAATTCCACTCGGAGGCGTTCACGAAGCGGGGCGGCCCGCTCGAGATGGTGCAGCTGTGGGTGAACCTGCCCGCCGCCGACAAGATGGGCGCGCCCGGCTATCAGACGCTGCTGAACGCGGACATTCCCGTGGTCGAGCTGCCGGACGGCGCCGGGCGTGCGCGGATCATTGCCGGCGAACTCGACGGGCGGCGCGGCCCGGCCCGCACGCACACGCCGATCGACGTGTGGGACGTGCGGCTCGTGGCCGGCGGCCACGCGCGGTTCCCGATCGCCGAAGGGCGCACGCTCGCGGTGGTCGTGCTGAGCGGCACCGTGCAGGTGAACGGCGAGACGGTCGCGCGCGAAGCGCAGTTCGTGCAACTCGGCCGTGACGGCAGCGACGTCGAGATCGAAGCGAACGGCGACGCGAAGCTGCTGATCCTGAGCGGCGAGCCGATCGACGAGCCGGTCGTCGGCTACGGTCCGTTCGTGATGAACTCGCAAGCGGAGATCCGTACCGCGATCGAGGACTTCAACGGCGGCCGCTTCGGCCAGATGCCGGCATGACAGTCGTGACGGCATGACGGACAGGCCCCGCGCAATGCGGGGCCTTTTTTTTCGCGCGCGGGCAGGCGGTCGTGCGCGACAGGCGCTTCGAGGCATAATCGACGGTTGTCGCGCGCCGGCCGGCGCGCCCGAATCAGGACCGTACATGAACGCATCCGCCGCATCCCCGAGCGCTGCCGATCTCGACTGGCGCTGGAAATCCTTCGACGCGCTGACGGCGCGCGAAGTCTATTCGATCCTCGAGGCGCGCAGCGCCGTGTTCGTCGTCGAGCAGAACTGCGTGTATCGCGATATCGACGATGCGGACCAGGCCGCATGGCACCTCGCCGCGTTCGATCCGGCCGGCCGCCTGGCCGGCTATCTGCGCGTGCTGCTGCCCGATGCGCAGCATACCGACGTGCGTATCGGCCGCGTGCTGACGACCGCCGCGTTTCGTGGTGCGGGCCTCGGCAACGGGCTGCTGTCGCGCGCGCTCGAGCACATCCGCGCGCAATGGCCGGATACGCCGGTGAGCCTGCACGCGCAGGCTCACTTGCAGCGTTTCTACGGGGCGTTCGGCTTCACGCCGAGTTCGGACGTGCATGACGAGGACGGCATCCCGCACGTGTGGATGAGCAGCGCGCGCGCATGACGCGCGGCGGTCAGTGCACGGCGCGGGGCACCGGCGGCTTGTCCGCGTGCCGCGCCGCGCGTTCGCCGATCAGGCGGCCGCGCGCGGAGAGCCGCAGCCAGTGCCGCAGCGCGATCAGCGCACCGATCACGCTCATCATCGAGCCGGGAATCCACAGCAGCAGCCCGCCGATCTGCTGATCGCGCAGCGGGCTCAGCCACGTGAAGGCACGGCCGCAGATCGAGTAGATCGGATACAACTCGTGCGGCGTGAAGAAGATCAGCGCGCCGAGCGCGATCTGCGGCGGGATCGCCGCGACGACGATCAGGATCCGGCGCCCCGGCGACAGCCGCGCGGGCGGCGCGGGCCGCGGATCGACGACGAGCCACCAGAACAGCAGCCCGTCGATCACCATGCTCCAGTTCATCACGCGATAGAGCCGCCAGTCGAGCATCGCGATGAAGTGGATCGGCGAGAGCAGCCAGAAATAGATCAGCCCGACGAACAGCACGACCGCGACGACCGGATGGAACACCACGTCGAGCGTGGCCCGGACGGGCGCCCACGCGAGCGCGGGGCGCACGAAGCGCTGTCGCCAGCGGAACGGGATGCCCGCGCGGATCGCCGCGCCCGGATACGACAGCGCGATGAAGAACGGCCCGAGGTGGTGCAGCACGAGATGCTGCGCGCGATGCATGAAGAACTCGTGCTCGAAGAAATAGTCGAGCCGCGTATGCAGCGCGATGTAGAGCGCCGTCAGCCCGAACCAGAACGAGAACTGCCGCAGCGGCGACACCTTCGCCTTCTTCACGCCGCGCGCGAACAGCACGGCCGCCGTCAGCACCGCGATGACGACCGTCGGCGACGGCTCCCACGGGTCGAGCCAGTACAGGAGGTTCATTGCGCGCGGATCACTTCGCCTGGGCCGGCGACTTCACGGCAAACGGTGCGTCGACTGTTTCGCCGTCGGAGAATTTCAGGCGCAGGTGCACGGTGTCGCCCGGCTTGATCGCGTGCTTCGGTTCCTCGAGCATGAAGTGATAGCCGCCCGGTGCGATGTCGACCTTGCCGCGCGCGGGGATCGTCAGCTTGTCGACCATTTCCATCTTCTGCGTCGAGCCGTTCGACACGGTCTGGTGCAGCATGGCCATCCCGTAGTCGGGGCTGTCGACGTCGACGAGATCGACCGGCTTGTCGCTCGTGTTCACGAGCGTCACGTAGCCGCCCGCGGGCAGCTTGTTCGGCAGCCAGCGCACCCACGCGCCCTGCGCGGTGATCGCGCCGGCGGCATAGGCCTGGGCGCCGGTGCACAGCGCGGCGAGGAGGGCGAACGTCTTGAGGGTCGTCTTCGTGTTCATGGCGGAATTCAGGTCGTGGAGGCGGTGTCGATGATCCGGCGCACATCGGCGGCGATGGCGTCGGGCGAATCGCGATCGGTCGCGAGCAGGCGCGCGCGGCCGGTTGCGTCGAAGATGTAGACGGCCGAGCTGTGCGTGACTTCGTAGCCGCCGGACGGATCGCGTTTTTCCATCTGGTACGCGACGCGATAGCGTTTCGCGAGCGATTCGATCTGGCCGTCGGTGCCGGTCAGGCCGCGCGCGTGCGCGGCGTCGAACGCGGCGACGTACGACTGCATCATCTGCGGCGTGTCGCGCGCGGGATCGACCGATACGAACAGGATGCGCACGTCGTTGGCCCGCGGGCCGAGCTTGCCGAGCACTTCCATCAGCCGCGCCATCGTTTCGGGGCAGACATCGGGGCAGTGCGTGTAACCGAAGTAGACGAGCGCGACGCGGCCGTGGAACGCATCGGCGTCAACGGGACGGCCGTCACCGCCCGTCAGCGTGAACGACAGGTCGGGCAGGTGGCCGGTGACGTTGGTCAGGTTCCAGCGCGGCTCGTCGTGCGTGCACGCGGCGAGCGTCACGGCGGCGGCGAGGGCCGCGGCCGTGCGGATGAGGCGGGGGAGGCGCCACGGCGGCGCGGGACGGGCAGACGACATCCTGGGGCTCGATCGGTCGGAAAAGTGGCCGGCCGGCGGTGATGCCAGGCGTCACGCGGCAGGCGGTTGCGACTGTAGCGCAATTCGCGCGCCCGCGTCCTTTCGAAACCCGTACGGGGCGAGCGAGCGGGGCAATATGTCGCAGTTGACGCAAGCGGCGGCGCGCGGCAGGCGACGCACCGGTTTCGCCCATCTCGGTGCGCAGGCGCGGTAAGATGCGCACAATTCCATTCGCGCAGCGGCGGCCCGTGGTTGCCGGCCGACCCTCAGACTATCGAATCGATGCAATCCGTTCCGGCTTCCCTGTCCCTGACCGATACCGCGTTCTTCTTCGACTTCGACGGCACGCTCGTCGAACTCGCGCCCACCCCCGACAGCATCCACGTTCCGCCGTCGCTGCTGACGCTGCTGGACGCGTTGCGCCGCCGCTCGCACGGGGCGGTCGCGATCGTGTCGGGGCGCGGTATCGACAACCTCGACACGTTCCTGCAGATGCCCGGCCTGCCGATCGCGGGCCTGCACGGGGCGGAGCGCCGCGATGCGAACGGCGACACGCAGCGCATCGGCTTCAACGACGAACGCCTGTTGCGCATCGAGCGCGAGCTTGCGGGTGTCGTCGACCGTCATCCGGGCATGCTGCTCGAAATCAAGGGCGCGGCCGTCGCGCTGCACTTTCGCAATGCGCCCGAGCGCGAGGCGGTCGCGCGCGAAGCGGCCGAGCGTCTCGTGGCCGACTATGCCGATGCATACGTGCTGCAGCCCGGCAAGATGGTGTTCGAGATCAAGCCGAAGGGCGTCGACAAGGGGCGTGCGCTGGCGGCGTTCCTCGATGAACCGCCGTTCGCGGGGCGCATGCCGCTGTTCGCGGGCGACGACCTGACCGACGAGAAGGGCTTCGCGGTGGTCAACGCGCGCGGCGGCCTGTCGATCAAGGTCGGCGCGGGCGAGACCTCGGCCCGCGCGCGGCTCGATTCGGTCGACGCGCTGCATGAGCAGATCGCGCGCTGGCTCGGCACGGGGCAGCCGCACGCATGAGCCGGCTCATCATCGTTTCAAACCGCGTCGCACCGATTTCGGAAGGCGAACCGGCGGCGGGCGGCCTGGCGATCGGCGTCTATGACGCGCTGAAGGAGACGGGCGGCATGTGGTTCGGCTGGAGCGGCGAGGTCGTCGCATCCGGCGCGCCGCAGCCGCAGATCCGCATCGAGGAGCGCGGGCCCGTGACGTTCGCGACCGTCGGGCTGTCGCGCCGCGATTACGACCAGTACTACCGGGGTTTCTCGAACGCCACGTTGTGGCCCGCGTTTCATTACCGTGCGGACCTGATCCAGTACGACCGCCACGAATTCGACGGCTATCGTCGCGTCAACGTGTGGCTCGCGCAGCAGCTCGTGCCGCTGCTGCAGGACGACGACGTGATCTGGGTGCACGACTATCACCTGATTCCGTTCGCGCGCGCGCTGCGCGAGGCCGGCGTGAAGAACCGGATCGGCTTCTTCCTGCATATCCCGTTTCCGGCCGCGCAGGTGCTCGTCAACGTGCCGCCGCATCGCGAACTCGTCGAGTCGCTGTGCGCGTTCGACCTGCTCGGCTTCCAGACCGAACCCGACTTGCGCGCGTTCTGCGACTACGTCGAGTTCGAGGCGGGGGGCGACGTCGAGCGCGACGGGCACAACACCGTGCGCGTGCGCGCGTTCGGCCAGACGCTGCGTGCGGCTGCCTATCCGATCGGCGTCTATCCGGACGAGATCGCGTCGCTCGCGCAGGCGGGCGAACACGGCAAGGCCGTGCGCACGCTCGCGACGTCGCTGCGCGGGCGGCAGCTGATCATGAGCGTCGACCGGCTCGATTATTCGAAGGGGCTCGTCGAGCGCTTCCGGGCATTCGAGAAGCTGCTCGAGCACCAGGCGTCGATCCGCAACCGCGTGTCGTTCCTGCAGATCGCGCCGTCGACGCGTGCGGACCTGCGCGCGTACCAGGATATCCGGCTGCAGCTCGAAGCGGAGTCGGGGCGCATCAACGGGCGCTACGCGGAGCTCGACTGGGCACCGATCCTCTACATTCACCGCCAGTACGACCGGCAGGTGCTGGCCGCGCTGTACCGGCTCGCGCGCGTGGGCTTCGTGACGCCGCTGCGCGACGGGATGAATCTGGTCGCGAAGGAATACGTGTCCGCACAGAATCCGGACGATCCGGGCGTGCTCGTGCTGTCGCGTTTCGCGGGCGCCGCGCGCGAGCTGACGGGCGCGCTGATCGTCAATCCGATCGACATCGACGGGATGGCCGATGCGCTGTCGCAGGCGCTGACGATGCCGCTCGCCGAGCGGCGCGCACGCTATACGGACATGATCGCGCAGCTGCGCGAGAACAACGTGTCGGTGTGGCGCGACAACTTCCTGCGCGACCTGCAGCACGCCTGACCGGCCGTTTCCGCGCCAATGAAAAAAGCCGCGGTGCGTGATGCACCGCGGCTTTTTTGTCGGCTGGCGGGGGCGCGTCAGGCCACGCGCTCGCCGGTCGGCGTGTTGCCGTCGTGCGCCGGGTGATGGCGGCCGTGCTGTTTCGCGAGCAGGTCGCGGTACAGGCCGGGGCGATTGCGCAGCACCTCGGGCGGGCCGTCGTCGATCACCTTGCCGTTGTTCATCACGATGATCCGGTCGAAGTTGCGCAGCGTCGACAGGCGGTGCGCGATCGCGATCACCGTGCGGCCGACCATCAGGCGGTCGAGCGCGCTCTGGATCGCTTCCTCGGACGCGCTGTCGAGCGCCGACGTCGCTTCGTCGAGCAGCAGGATCGGCGCGTTCTTCAGGATCGCGCGCGCGATCGCGATGCGCTGGCGCTGGCCGCCCGACAGCTTGACGCCGCGGTCGCCGACGATCGTGTCATAGCCTTCCGGCATCGCCTCGATGAACTCCGCGCAACGCGCGTCGCGCGCGGCGGCGAGCACTTCGTCGCGGGTCGCGTCGGGACGGCCGTACGCGATGTTGTCGTAGATCGTCCGGTGCAGCAGCGAGATGTCCTGCGGCACGAGCGCGATCGCATGGCGCAGGCTGTCCTGCGTGATCGCCTTCACGTCCTGGCCGTCGACCTTCACGACGCCGTCCTGCGTGTCGTAGAAGCGCTGCAGCAGCGCGAGCACGGTCGACTTGCCGGCGCCCGACTTGCCGATCAGGCCGACGCGCTGGCCCGGTTCGATATGGAGATCGAAGTGGTCGAGGATCGCGCGGCGGTGCGGATACGCGAACGTCACGCGCTCGAAGTCGACGCGGCCGCCCGTGGCCGCCAGCGGCTGCGCGTCGGAGCGGTCGGGCATCCCGTGCGGTTCGAGCAGCGTCTTCACGGCCTCGGACAAGCGCGCGACGTGCTGCGTGACGTCGACGAGCGCGACCGCGAGGTCGCGCGTGCCGTGCAGGATCGTGAAGCCGAGCGAACTGACGAGCACGATGTCGCCCGACGTCGCGCGGCCCTGGTCCCACAGCCACAGCGCCCAGCCGAGCAGGCCGGCGGACAGCATCGCGGTGATCACCGCGTGCAGCAGGCGCAGCTTTTCGAGATAGAGCAGGCTTTGCTGGCGCGCGTCCATCTCGGCCTTGACCGTCGCGCCGAAGCGCTTCTGCTCGCGCAGCGTCATCCCGAACGCGCGCACGAGGCCCATGTTGCCGATCACGTCGACGAGTTCGCCGTCGACCGCCGCGGCCTTCGCCGCGAACGCATGGTGACGGGCGGAGCCGCGGCCGGCGAGCTTGAACAGGATGATGGACAGCACGGCCGAACAGCCGAGCAGGCCGGCGGCCATCAGCGGATTGACGACGATGATCATCAGGATCGCGCCCATCACCGCGATGCACGGCGGCAGCACGTTCCACGCCATCGTGTTCTCGGACGTATACACCGCGTTCGACGTGGCCGTGATGCGGCTCGCGAGCGTGCCCGGCTGCTTCTCCGAGTAATACGTCGGCGAATGGCCGATCAGGTACTGGAACAGGTCGCGCCGCAGGTCGCCGGTCACGGCGACGAACGTGTGCGCGGCGACCCAGCCGCCGACGCGCCACAGCAGGTTGTCGGCCGCGATCAGCCCGACGAGCAGCGCGAACGCGCTCCACAGCGGACCCGGGTGATGGCGCCCGGTCGCGAGCACGTCGATCAGGTGCTTGATCGCATATTGCGAACCGAGCGCGCAGCCGACGGCGGCCAGCACGCTGAAGAGCACGATGAGGTGCGCGACGGGGTGGAGGCGGATGTAGCGGAACAGGAACGCGATCGGCCGGTGCGCGTAGCTCGACAGCTTCGCGTTGTGGGCGTTGCGCTGGGCAGGGGTGAGAGATTCCAAAATATGCGTGCGGTGATTCGGTGATTGAGCGTGGCGGCTGGATCGCATGCCGGCGTTCGCCCGGACTGAATAATCCGGCATTGTAAACAAGGCCGTGCGTCGCGCTGCGCGAATCTTGCCTTGGCCAGGGGCTCGCGGTCGATTTTGAGATAAAATCCGGCATCCCGTCCTGCCTCGTGTGCCGGAATCACGCTGCCGGCAGCCACGGGTGACGAGGATCGCCAAAGGGCCTTCCACTCTAGAACGGACACCCGAGTCCGCGGGTTGCAAAGTGTTGCGCCTTTGTAACAAAGTAAAGTGTTTGAAATGTTGTGCGCCGTATCGGGATTAACCCTAGATAATCGGCTCCGGGTTCGATTCCAGGTTTTTTTACGAACCCCTGTCAACGGGTCTTCGTTTCAAACGTTCTATGCCTGTCGCGTCGCCGACGCTCCTTGAGCAGCGCGGGTTCGACGCCCCCGGCAGGCTGATTCGTCCGATGGTTCGGATGAAAAGCATCCAGCCCGGACCGCCGGCAGGTTGCCGACCCATACCTGGTTTTTAGCCGATTTTTTAGGAGTTACGCATGCGAATCGCCCAAATCGCTCCGTTGCATGAAGCGGTACCCCCGAAACTGTACGGTGGTACCGAGCGAGTGGTGTCCTACCTCACCGAAGCACTCGTCGAGATGGGGCATGACGTCACGCTCTTCGCGAGCGGCGATTCGCAAACCTCCGCGAAGCTCGAAGCGTGCTGGCCGCAGGCGCTGCGCCTCGACCCGACGATCCGCGACGTGATGGCCCCGCACATGCTGCTCCTCGAGCAGGTGCGCCGCCGTGCGGAAGAGTTCGACGTCCTGCACTGCCACATCGACTACTACCCGTTCTCGCTGTTCTCGCGCCAGCCGGTCCCGCATCTGACGACGATGCACGGCCGTCTCGACCTGCCGGAACTGCAGCCGATCTTCAATGCATTCAGCGACGTGCCGGTCGTGTCGATCTCCGACAACCAGCGCATCCCGCTGCCGCAGGCGAACTGGCTGTCGACCGTCTACCACGGCCTGCCGGAAAACCTGCTGACGCCGATCCCGAACGTGAAGCCGAGCTACCTCGCGTTCCTGGGCCGCATCTCGCCGGAGAAGCGCGTCGACACGGCAATCCGCATCGCCGAGCAGGCCGGCCTGCCGATCAAGATCGCCGCGAAGCTCGACAAGGCCGATCGCGCGTACTACGAAGAGAAGATCAAGCCGCTGTTCGCGCTGCCGCACGTCGAGTACATCGGCGAAATCAGCGAAGCCGAGAAGACCGAATTCCTCGGCAATGCACATGCGCTGCTGTTCCCGATCGACTGGCCGGAGCCTTTCGGCCTGGTGATGATCGAGGCGATGGCGTGCGGTACGCCGGTGATCGCGTTCAAGCGCGGCTCGGTGCCGGAAGTGATCGACAACGGCGTGTCGGGCTTCGTCGTCGAAGACGAACTGTCGGCCGTCGCGGCGCTCAAGCGCCTCGATACGCTGCCGCGCGAGAAGGTTCGCGCCGCGTTCGAAGCACGTTTCTCGTCGAAGGTGATGGCGCAGAATTACGTGAAGGGCTACGAGGAACTGCTGCGCCAGAAGCGCCGCACGGTGCTCCGCGAAGTCAACGCAAGCTGATCGCGGGCCGCCGCCGCGCTGCGGCGCGCGGCCGTCATCGACGCCCCGTCCGGGTTTCCGGCGGGGCGTTGTCACATCCGCGGCGCGGATGTGTTGTATTCTCGCCGCGCCCGGCGCCGCGAACGCCCCCCGAAGCGCCCCGGCACGCCATCCGGCCGTCTGTCCAGACGGTAATGTCCCTATAATGGCCGTGCCGTGAAATCCGGCCCTGTACGAATATCAAGAGGAGAGCAGTCTTGGCGAGAACGAAAACCACGCGCGCAGCGCCGGCCCCCGGCGCCGGTGTGATCTTCGCGTTGCGCGCGATCGGTCTCGTGCTGCTCGCGCGCTGGCTGTTCTCGATGTCCCAGATGGGCTATCGCTCGTCGCTGTCCGCGATGGTGTCGTCGCCGTGGGCGTTCGTCTACCTCGTGCTGATCTTCCTGCTGCTCGCGCTGCCGGGCGCCGTCGCGCGCGCCGAGCGGCCGTTCCATCCGCTGCCGCAGTGGCTGCGTCAGGCGCTGCGCGTCTTCGCGCTGATCGGTTTCCTGTTCGCCGTCTGGTCGATCGGCGCGTTCACGTGGGCGGCCGGCTGGCGCCGCGCGCTGCATGCGGTGACGGCGACCAACGGCTGGCTCGTCGCCGCGCCGGCGCTTTACGCGGCCATCGTCTGGATCTGCCGCCCGCGGCCGCTGTGGCGCACCAACGTGGCCGCCCGCCGCTTCGCGGTCGGCCGGTATGCGATTTCACTCGACGTGCTGACGCGTACCGCGATCGTCTGGATGGAAAGCCGCAAGGTTGGCCAGTACGACGCGCGTGAGCTGTCGGTGCGCTGGCCGGGCCGCAAGGCTGCCGCGCCGGGCGAGCAGGGCGCGGCGGACGGGCAGCCGGCAGTCGTGCCGCCGCGTCGCGGCAGCCTGTTCAATCGGCCCAAGGTCGAACTGCTGTGGGATTCGCCGGCGGCCGTCGGCCACAACCGGCAGATCGTGATGCGCGCGCCGCTCGCGACCGAAGGCGACCGCGTCGCGGTGCTCGCGCTCGACGCGGCGCTCAAGCAGATCGTCTGACAGGGCGGGGACGGCACGGGCAACCGGGCGATCCGGGCGCCCGGTTCGTTCCGCGTTCAGCGCACGAGGCAGGGGCGCTTGTTGTTGAACGTCCACCCCGGAATCAGGTACTGCATGGCCGCCGCATCGTCGCGAGCGCCGAGGCCGTGCTGCTTGTACAGCTCGTGCGCGAGCGCGACCGCATCCATGTCGATGTCGATGCCCAGGCCCGGCCGCTTCGGCACCTCCACCAGCCCGTTCTCGATCTTCAGCGGCTCGCGCGTCAGCCGCTCGCCGTCCTGCCAGATCCAGTGCGTGTCGATCGCGGTGACCTGGCCCGGTGCGGCGGCCGCGACGTGCGTGAACATCGCGAGCGACACATCGAAGTGGTTGTTCGAATGCGAGCCCCACGTGAGACCCCAGTCGCGGCACATCTGCGCGACGCGCACCGAACCCTGCATCGTCCAGAAGTGCGGGTCGGCGAGCGGGATGTCGACGGCCTGCAGCTGCACCGCGTGGCCCATCTGCCGCCAGTCGGTCGCGATCATGTTGGTCGCCGTCGGCAGCCCCGTCGCGCGGCGGAATTCGGCCATCACCTCGCGGCCCGAGTAACCGTTCTCCGCGCCGCACGGATCTTCCGCATATGCGAGCACGTGATGCTGATCGCGGCACAGCCGCACGGCTTCGTCGAGCGACCAGGCGCCGTTCGGGTCGAGCGTCACGCGCGCGTCGGGGAAGCGTTCGGCGAGCGCCGTCACGGCCTCGATCTCGCTCGCGCCTTCGAACACGCCGCCCTTCAGCTTGAAGTCGTTGAAGCCGTAGCGTGCATGCGCGGCCTCGGCGAGCCGCACGACGGCCTCGGGTGTCAGCGCGGCTTCGTCGCGCACGCGCGTCCAGTCGTCGGTCGCGCCGCTGCCGTCGCGATAGGCGAGCGCGGTTTTCGTGCGGTCGCCGATGTAGAACAGGTAGCCGAGCATTTCGACACGGTCGCGCTGCTGGCCTTCGCCGAGCAGCGCGGCGACCGGCACGCCGAGATGCTGGCCGAGCAGGTCGAGCAGCGCGGCCTCGAGCGCGGTGACCGCGTGGATCGTCGTGCGCAGGTCGAAGGTCTGCAGCCCGCGGCCGCTTGCATCGCGATCGGCGAAGGTGCGCCGCACGTCGTTGAGCACCGCGTGGTAGTTGCCGACCGGCTGGCCGACGACGAGCGCGCGCGCATCGTCGAGCGTGCGGCGGATGCTTTCGCCGCCCGGCACCTCGCCGACGCCGGTTCGGCCCGCGCTGTCCTTCAGGATCACGAGGTTGCGGGTGAAGAACGGACCATGCGCGCCGCTCAGGTTGAGCAGCATGCTGTCGTGGCCGGCGACCGGAATCGCTTGCAGGTCGACGATGCGCGGCGTGTCGTGGGAAGGCGAGGCAGTGACGGCGTTCATGGGCGGCGATGGCAGAAGAGTAGGCAATGCCGTGCGGCAAAAGCTTTGCCGCGCGCGGCGGGAGGTGCGATCATTCGACAACCGACGTGCGCGGCGCGCAAGGCCCGCATGTCGACAGCAACCCGGAACGGGGGTGGGAGCGACAACGAGACCAGCGGAGCGCGGAACGCGAATGCTGGCCGATCGTCAGGCACGAGACCAGGCGGCGCTGAAGTGCCGGCCCTGAGTCGACAGGAGATCCGTGCACCGATCATCAGTCGTCGGATGACTTGTGACGCAGTATAATGAATCATCGGCTTTCGCTCAAACCCCGCGTAAACCCTCGGCTCACATTACGATCATTCAAAAAGGAACCGGCCTCATGTCCGTGCCCACGCTTCCCGCAGCGCCGCGCCGTCGCGCACGCAGCCTCGCACAAGATGTCGTCGACGCGCTGACCGCGCAGATCGAAAACGGCACGCTGCGTCCCGGCGACAAGCTGCCGACCGAAACCGAAGTCATGGCGGCGCAGGGCGTGAGCCGCACGGTCGTGCGCGAGGCGATCTCGCGGATGCAGGCGAGCGGCCTGATCGAGACGCGCCACGGCATCGGCAGCTTCGTGCTGGAGCCGTCGCGCCGCCAGACGCTCGGCATCGATCCCGCGACGATCACGACGCTGCGCGACGTGCTCGCGGTGCTGGAACTGCGCATCAGCCTCGAGAGCGAGTGCGCGAGCCTGGCCGCGCAACGCGCGAACGATGCCGACCTCGCCGCGCTGCGGCGCGCGCTCGACGCAATCGCGACGGGCGCGGGCGGCGGCCGCGATACCGCGCAGCTCGACTTCCAGTTTCACCTGCAGATCGCGCAATCGACCGGCAACCGCTATTTCGTCGACATCATGACGCAGCTCGGCACCTCGATCATCCCGCGCACACGCGTGAATTCGGCGCGCTTCGCCGGCGACGACCTCGAGCGCTACGTCGGCCGGCTGAACCACGAGCACGAGGACATCTACGAGGCGATCGCGCGCCACGACCCCGAAGCCGCGCGCGCCGCGATGCGCACGCACCTCACGAACAGCCGCGAGCGGCTGCGCCGCGCGCACGAGGCGGCCGAGGCCGAAGCCGGCTGACCGTCGCGTCGCGGGGCCCGCGTTGGCGTGGGCCCGGTCGAATCGCTTCAACATCAGTCGTCATACAAGATCGATGCGACGGCATCGATCCGCCCGGCCTGGCGGCGGGTTCGCCGCCAGGCCGCCTGCATGACCGATCAGCCTCCCTTGGTCACGATCGTCTTCCACGCGCCGCTCTTCACCTGGTAGAGCGTCGACATCCCGCTCTTCAGCGAACCGTCGTTCGCGAACGAGATGCGGCCGGTGACGCCTTCGAAGTCGATCTTCTTCAGCGCCGGGCGATAGACCTTCGGGTCGGTCGAGCCGGCCGCCTGCATCGCCTTGATCGCGGCCCACGCCGCGTCATAGCCGAACTGCGCATACGACAGCACGTCGACGCCGAAGCGCTTCTTGAAGCGCTGTTCGAAATCCTTCCCCTGCGGCAGCTCGTCGAGCGGCTGGCCGTATTCCCACGCCATCGCCCCTTCTGCGGCCGGACCGGCGATCTTGATGAACTCGTTGTCCTTCACGCCGCCGCCGCCGACGAACTGCGCGTTCAGCCCGAGCTGGCGCATCTGCTTGATGAAGTTCGCGGCGAGCGAATCGAGGCCGCCGAAGAAGATCAGGTCGGGGTTCTTGCCTTTCAGGCTCGTGATCTGCGCGCGGAAGTCGACGGCCTGGTTGCTGGTGAACTCGCGGCCGATGATGTTCCCGCCGGCGGCCTTCACGGCCTTCTCGAACTCGTCGGCCTCGCCCTGGCCGAACGCGGTGCGGTCGTCGATGATCGCGATGCGCTTCGCCTTCGTCACGTCGACCGCGTACTTGCCCGCGTTGCCGGCGTTCTGGCCGTCGGTCGCGATCACCATGAACATGTTCGCGAGCCCGCGCGACGTGAGTGTCGGGTTGGTCGCGGCCGGGTCGATCACCGGGATGCCGGCCTTGTCGTAGACGACCGATGCCGGAATCGTCGTCCCCGAGTTGAAGTGACCGACCACGACCGACACGTTCTGGTCGACGAGCGCCTGCGCGGCCTGCACGCCGATGCGCGGGTCGGCCTGATCGTCCTGCACGACGAGATTGAAGTGAGCCGGCTTGCCGGCGATCTGCACCTTCTGCGCGGCGGCATCGTCGAGCGCGAGCTGCACGCCGTTCTGCAGATCCTTGCCGTAGCCGGCGTTCACACCCGTGAGCGGTGCGGCGAAGCCGACCTTCACGTCGGTTGCGTCGGCAGCCTGGGCGGCCTGTTGCGAGAGGAGGGCCAGCGCGGATGCAATCGACACCGACAGCAGGGAATGACGGAATTTCATGTTGTTCCTCTTGTTCGACACCAGCGAGTGGGTACCGCGCGCGTCCGGGCGAGCCGGGCGCGTGCGACGGGCGGGCGGTTCGACCGCTTCTCGGAATCGGGCGGGGAGGTCGGCATCGCGATCTTCGGAACACGCCCCCGTCAGGCTCGGTGAAGAGCCCCGATTGTCTCGATATATAGGTCGCCGATATGCGCGGGTCTTGGCAATTTGCTGCGCATTCGATGCGGATTTGCGCATAGCTTCCGCGCGGGCAGGACCGGCCGGTATCGGGAGTTTCCCGTTGCGGACGGAAGGGGCGAAGAGGAGGGCAGGAGGAGGGGGCGAGACAAGGGCGCGAGACAAGGGCGCGGCACGGCCCGCCGGGGGCCGTGCCGCGCAAGCGATGCCGTCAGTCGGACAGCGCGTCCGATGCGGCCTCGGTGTCGTCGTGCGACGCGTGCGTGCGGATCAGCGGATCGCTGGTGCTCGGGCGGCCCGTTTCGACGTGGCCCGCGAAGCGGCGCAGGAAGCCGAGCAGCCGGCCGTCGCTGACGGTCAGGTCGTACCAGCCGTGGCTGCCGCGCAGATCCCAGTAGTCGTCGACGTGCGCGCCGGGCGCGAGGTCGAACGTGCGCGGGCGGCCATGACCATAGGCGTTCGTGACCTTGAGCCGCACGGCCTTGTGGCCGCGGTTCATCAGGCGCAGCGTGATGTTGCCGTTCGCGACGTCATAGCCGTAGATCACCTCGGGGTTCACGTTCGCGCTGCCCACGCCGGTCGCGAACGGGCCGCGGAAATGGCAGTAGAAGCCGTTCGGGCCGTACACGTCGAGGTCGTACAGGCTGAGCGATGCCGCCGCGCTCCACGTGTCGGCGACGCGTTTGCCGGCTTCGACCGTGTACGCCCACGGGCCGTCCAGGCGGTTGCGCGACTGGACCTGGAACGCGGCGCCCGCGCGGCCGGTGTTCGCGAAGGTCAGCCGGAACTGGCCGTTGACGGATTCGACGCGGCCGTGCACGAACAGCTCGTACGGCAGCGCGCGCGCCGGACGCAGCCCGGCCTCCTGCTTCGGCAGCTTCTGCAGCACCGGCGGCACCGGGATGTAGTCGGGATGGCGGTTGCGGTCGGGCGGCGCGTAGCCGCTCGTGTCGGGCAGCGTCGGCCAGCCGGCATCGGACGTCGCGAAGTCGAACGCGGCGGTCAGGTCGCCGCATACCGTACGGCGCCACGGCGACACGTTGGCGGCCGTGACCGGATATTGCGCGCCGAACCGTGCCTCGATGAATTGCAGCAGCGACGTGTGATCGAAGGTCTGCGAGCATACCCAGCCGCCCTTGGTCCACGGCGACACGACGAGCATCGGCACGCGCGGCCCGAGCCCGTAAGGGCCGGCCATGTGCGACGCGTCGCCGGCGAATGCCTCGTTGGTCGTCGCGACCGTCGACAGCCCGTTGTCGCGCGACTGCGGCGCGAACGGCGGCGGCACGTGGTCGAAGAAGCCGTCGTTTTCGTCGTACGTGATGAACAGCGCGGTCTTGCTCCACACGTCGGGATTCGACACGAGCGCCTTCAGCACCTGCTCGATGTACCACGCGCCGTAGTTCGCGGGCCAGTTCGGGTGCTCGGAATACGCTTCCGGCGCGCAGATCCACGACACCTGCGGCAGCGTGCCGTTCTTCACGTCCTGCTGCAGCACGTCGAACAGCGTGCCGCCCGCGCTGATGTTGGTGCCGGTGCGCGCCTTGTCGTACAGCGGCGTGCCGGGCAGCGCGGTGCGGTACTGGTTGAAGTAGAGCAGCGCGTTGTCGCCGTAGTTGCCGATGTACGGGTTCTGCGTCCAGCCCCACGAGCCGTTCGCGTCGAGGCCCGTACCGACGTCCTGGTAGATCTTCCACGACACGCCGGCCTGTTCGAGCACTTCCGGATAGGTCGTCCAGCCGTAGCCCTTTTCCTCGTTGCCGAGCACCGGGCCGCCGCCCGTGCCGTCGTTGCCGACGTAGCCCGTCCACATGTAGTAGCGGTTCGGGTCGGTCGAGCTCGGGATCGCGCAGTGGTAGGCATCGCAGATCGTGAACGCATCGGCGAGCTGGTAGTGGAACGGGATGTCGTCGCGCTTCAGGTACGCCATCGTCGTGGTGCCCTTGTTCGGCACCCACTGGTCGTAGCGGCCCTTGTTCCATGCGGCGTGCATGTCCTGCCAGCCGTGCGGCAGGTCCTGCAGGAACTGCAGGCCGAGCTTGTCGGCGCCCGGATGGAACGGCAGCAGTTCGGCCGGACCGACCGGCTGGTGGAACACCGACTTGCCGTTCGCGAGACGTAGCGGGCGCGGGTCGCCAAAACCGCGGACACCGCGCATCGTGCCGAAGTAATGGTCGAACGAACGGTTCTCCTGCATCAGGATCACGATGTGTTCGATGTCGCGGATCGTGCCGGTGCGGCGGTTCGCGGGAATCGCGAGCGCATCGCGGATCACGGGCGGAAACAGGTTCAGCGCGGCGGCGCCGGCAGTGCCGGCGGCGACGCGCAGGAAGTCACGACGGTTCGATCGGGTCATGGTCGTTATCGTGCGTTAAAGGGGGAAGCCGATTGGCGGGACCTGCTGGAAGGGCGCGCTCCGGGGCGCAGGATGCGGCTGCGCGGGTTCGTGCCGCCGCGAGCATAGCGAGAAATCGGTGTCATTCATGTGAAGTCCGGAAACGTTTGCAGGTGCGGTGAAACGACGGCGAAGCAGCATCGGGACACGGGGCGCCCGCGGTCGTGGCGCGGCAGGGGAAGCGGGCAAGCGGCGCAGGCGGCTCGCCGGTGAAGCGGAGCGGAGGGCGATGCGTCAGGCGTCGGTCACCCACGCGCCGAACCATTCGCTCGGGCGGGCGATCTCGTCCTGCGCGGCGACGAGTTCGAGTTCGTAGCGGCGCGCATCGTAGGTCGCCTTCACGACCGCATGCACGGCCGCGAGCGTGTGCTCGAACGCGGCGCGCACGGAGTCGCCACGCAGCCGGCGCGCGACGAAGATCGCGCTGGTCAGGTCGCCGACGCCGACCGGATGGCGCGGAAACGCGTACAGCGGGCGCTGGCCGATCCACGCTTCGGTTTCGGTGACGGCGAGCATGTTGAAACGGTCGGCCGGACTGTTACGGTCGTGCAGGTGCTTGACGAGGATGATCCGCGGGCCGCGGCGGATCAGCGCGCGGCACGCGTCGACGGCTTCGGCGACGGTTTCGATGCGCCGCCCGGCGAGCTTCTGCAGTTCGGTGTGATTCGGCGACATGCCGTCCGCGAGCGCCGGCACCTCCTGCACGATGAACTCCTCGACGCCGGGCTCGGGCCGGATGCCGCCCGTCTGGCCCATCGCGGGATCGCAGAAGTACCACGCGTCCGGATTCATCGCCTTCACCGAGCGCACGATCTCGACGGCCGCGCGTGCTTGCGGCGGCGACCCGAGGAAGCCGGACAGCACGGCGTCGCAGCGCTTGAGCGCGCCGATCGCGGCGATGCCGTCGACGAGCTGTTCCATCTTCGCGGCATCGATCGCGCTGCCGGCCCAATGGCCGTACTGCATGTGATTCGACAACTGGACGGTGTTGAGCGGCCAGACGTTGACGCCGAGGCGCTGCATCGGGAACACGGCCGCACTGTTGCCGGCATGTCCGTAGATGACGTGCGACTGAATGCTGAGGACGTTTTTCATGGGAATCGCCTGCACGCGTTTCAGGGTCACGTCACACGATACCCGAGTTCGTCGCACGCGCGGAAGTCGCGTGGCCCCGGAGTGTTGCGCGCCGTCGTCACGCGAGCGCGTAGAATCGCGGGGCGCGCGGCTGCCCGGCTGCCCGCGCGCGTCTCCAATCTCCGTGATCGCCATGCTTTCGATTTGCAAGATGTTGTCTGTTGCGCGCGCCGCCGCGCTCGGCGCGGCCGCCGCCGCCGTGTGCGCCATGCCTGCGGCGGCCGTTGCCGCACCGTCCGCGGGCAACGACGGGCCCGTGTACGGCCCGCGCCTGGAAGGGTTCACGTATCCGGCGCCTGTGCACCTGTATACGTTCGTGTCGCAGCGCGAAACCCTCGAGATGGCGTTTCTCGATGTCCAGCCCGCCCACCCGAACGGTCGCACCGTCGTGCTGCTGCACGGGAAGAACTTCTGCGCGGCCACCTGGGAGGACACGATCGGCGTGTTGAGCCGTGCCGGCTACCGCGTGATCGCGCCGGACCAGATCGGCTTCTGCAAGTCGTCGAAGCCCGAGCGCTATCAGTACACGTTCCAGCAACTCGCGCGCAACACGCATGCGCTGCTCGAATCGGTGGGCGTGAAGTCGGCGACGATCGTCGGTCATTCGACCGGCGGGATGCTCGCGATCCGCTATGCGCTGATGTATCCGAAGGCGACCGACCAGCTCGTGCTCGTGAACCCGATCGGCCTCGAGGACTGGAAGGCGCTCGGCGTGCCGCCGCTGTCGGTCGACTACTGGTATGCGCGCGAGCAGAAGACGACGGCCGACGGCATCCGCCGCTACGAGCAGGGCACGTACTACGCGGGCAAGTGGTCGCCGTCGTACGAGCGCTGGGTGCAGATGCTGGCCGGCATGTATCGCGGCGCCGGCCGCGATGCGGTCGCGTGGAATTCCGCGCTGATCTACGACATGATCCTCACGCAGCCGGTGGTCTATGAACTCGGCGCGATCCGCGTGCCGACGCTGCTGATGATCGGCGACAAGGACACGACCGCGATCGGCAAGGACGTCGCGCCGCCCGACGTGCATGCGAAGCTCGGCCGCTATCCGGAACTCGCGAAGCGCACGCAGGCCGCGATTCCCGGCGCGCAGCTCGTCGAATTCCCGGCGCTCGGACACGCGCCGCAGATCCAGGATCCGGACGCGTTCCACAAGGCGCTGCTCGACGGGCTGGAGGCCGTGCACCCGCAGTGACGCGGGGGCAGGGGCGCCGTCAGCGCGCCTCGTTCGCGAGCTCGTCGCGAATCTGCGCGGTCAGTTCGAACGAGCGCAGCCGCGCGGCGTGATCGTAGATCTGCGCGGTGACGATCAGCTCGTCGGCGCCGGTTTGCGCGATGCGATCGCGCAGCTTGTCGCGCACCGTGTCGCGCGAGCCGACCGCCGCGAACGACAGCGAATGCGCGACGGTCGCGAGCTCGAGCTCGTTTGCCTCGAGCACGTCGACGGGCGGCGGCAGCTTGCCCGGCGTGCCGCGCCGCAGGTTGATGAACTGCTGCTGCAGCGACGTGAACAGGCGCCGTGCCTCGTCGTCGGTCTCCGCCGCGAACACGTTGACGCCGACCATCGCGTGCGGCTTCGGCCACGCGGCCGACGGCCGGTACTGCGCGCGATAGATCTCGAGCGCACGCATCAGGTAGTCCGGCGCGAAGTGCGACGCGAATGCGAACGGCAGCCCGAGCATCGCGGCGAGCTGTGCACTGAACAGACTCGAACCGAGCAGCCATACCGGCACGTCGAGCCCCGCGCCGGGCACCGCGCGCACGCGCTGGCCGGGCACCGGCTCCGCGAAGTAGCGCTGCAGCTCGGCGACATCGTCCGGAAACGAGTCGGCGCTGCCGATCAGGTCGCGGCGCAGCGCGCGCGACGTGGTCTGGTCGGTGCCGGGCGCGCGGCCGAGGCCGAGGTCGATGCGCCCCGGATACAGCGAGGCGAGCGTGCCGAACTGCTCGGCGATCACGAGCGGCGCGTGATTCGGCAGCATGATGCCGCCCGAGCCGACCCGGATCGTTCGCGTGGCGCCCGCGACGTGGCCGATCACGACCGCGGTGGCCGCGCTCGCGATGCCCGGCATGTTGTGATGCTCGGCCAGCCAGTAGCGCCGGTAGCCCCAGCGCTCCGCATGCTGCGCGAGATCGACGGTGTTGCGGAACGCCTGCGAGGCGTCGGTGCCGGCCGGAATGGGGGCGAGATCGAGTACGGAAAACGGTGTCATCGGGTGGCCTTCGAATGAGGGGCGCGGTGATGCGCTTATGCAACAAATGCCAAGGATTTTGCCAAAGGGTTCCGGAACGTGCTGGCGGCGCGCCGATACCCATGCGCCTTACAGGGGTGCAGGGGCGTCGTTCTTGATCGTTGCAGAAATCAACCTAATCGCCGATTAATTACCAATCTTTACGGCGATTGGCGGTGAATCCGCATCGACGTACAAATTTGCACGAAACGTCTGATTTTCAAGACTGCAATACGCCTGCAAAGTGCTTACGCTAACGTGAACGTGGCTGTACCGATAAGGTTCGTCGTCCGCTCAGCTTTGCCGGAATTGCACTAGTCCGTTTCTCGTCGTGCCACGCGCGGGGGGCTGCGGACTGCTAAAATCCGGCGCCTGCCCATGTTGTGCCGATGGTAGCCAGTCGAGTCTTCCCGCATCCCCTTCCGGGCATTGCGCGGAGAGATGCCACGCGAAACCGGGCATGGCCGCACCCGAACAACGGGGCGCGCCTCCCCCATTACAGACGCTGCTGGAACAAGGAGTCGGGTCGTGCCCGCGTTCGTCGTCGCCGGAATACCGCATCACGCTCAATCGCGCTCAAGCGTTCTCCATGGCGTTCAGGCTGCCGGGAGGCGTTGCGCATGACGCCAACCGCAACACTGCTCGACTGGCTCCTGATCGCCTTCACGCTGGCCGCGGCCGGCTATGCGCTCGTCGCGGCCTTCGCGCCGCGGCCGCGCACGCCACGCACCGCCGCGCGCGACGGTTTCGAGCCGGTCAGCGTGCTCAAGCCGCTGTGCGGCGCGGAGCCGCACCTGTACGAAAACCTCGCGACGTTCTGCGAGCAGCGCCACCCGCGTCATGAGGTGCTGTTCGGGGTCGCGTCGCCGGCCGATCCGGCGATTGCCGTCGTCGAGCGGCTGCGCGCCGACTATCCCGAGTGCGACATCACGCTGGTGGTCGACGCGCGCGTGCACGGCAAGAACCTGAAGGTCAGCAACCTGATCAATCTCGCCGCGCGCGCGAAATACGACCGCATCGTGATCGCCGACAGCGACATCGCGGTACAGCCCGACTATCTGGAGCGCGTGACGGCGCCGCTCGCCGACGTGTCGGTCGGGGTCGTCACGTGTCTGTATCATGCGCGCAGCGTCGGCGGCTTCTGGACGCGGATCGGCGCACAGTTCGTCGACGCGTGGTTCGCGCCGTCGGTGCGGATCACGCACCTCGGCCGCTCGAGCCGCTTCGGCTTCGGCGCGACGCTCGCGCTGACGCGCGACACACTCGACCGGATCGGCGGCTTGTTCGCGCTGAAGGACGAGCTGGCCGACGATTTCTGGCTGGCGGAATTGCCGAGGCGCCTCGGGCGGCGCACAGTACTGTCGGAGGTCGAGGTCGCGACCGACGTGATCGAGCCGTCGTTCGGGCCGTTGTGGCACCGCGAAACGCGCTGGCTGCGCACGATCCGTTCGCTGAACCCGGCCGGCTTCGCGTTCCTGTTCATTACGTTTACGGTGCCGTGGCTCGCGATCGGCGCGGCGCTCGCGCTGCGCCTCGACGGCACCTTCGCCGGCACGCTGGCGGGCGGCGCAGCCGTGGTCGGCGCATTCGGGCGGCTCGTGCTGCACGCGCGCGGCGAAGAGGGCTGGCGCGCGTTCTGGCGCGACCTGCCGCTTGTCGCGGTGCGCGACACGCTGCTCGCGCTCGAATGGCTCGCGGCCGTGTTCGGCACGCACGTCGTGTGGCGCGGCGCAAGGATGACGGTCGTCGGCGGCGAACGCGCGACGGCGGCGGTGGAAGCAGTGGACGGCCATTAGGACCGTCGATCGAACCCGGCCCGAGGGCCGAGACGCGCTGCACGGCGACGCCGCGCGGCGCGACATGACAGAGAGGCGGGCGCCGGCACGGCGGCCCGCGGTTTTTTGACTGAATCGTTGCAACGAAACGAACTATGCAGGCTACCGGAGCATTCATGAAAACGCTGTTCTTGCAGGCCCCTTCGTATGACGGCTTCGACGGCGGAGCCGGCTCGCGCTATCAGGCGAAGCGCGAAATCCGTTCCTTCTGGTATCCGACCTGGCTCGCGCAGCCGGCCGCGCTCGTGCCGGGCAGCCGTGTCGTCGATGCACCGGCCGACGGCCTGTCGGTCGAGGAAACGCTGAAGATCGCCAACGACTACGACCTCGTGATCATTCACACGAGCACGCCGTCGTTCCCGACCGACGCGATGTTCGCGCAGGATCTCAAGAAGATGAAGCCGTCGATGCTGGTCGGCATGGTGGGCGCGAAGGTGATGGTCGATCCGCACAACTCGCTCACGGCGAGCGACGCAATCGACTTCGTGTGCCGCGAGGAATTCGACTACACGTGCAAGGAGCTCGCCGAAGGCAAGCCGTTCCCCGAGATCAAGGGCCTGAGCTGGCGCGCGAAGGACGGCTCGATCGAGCACAACGAAGCGCGTCCGATCCTCGAGAACATGGACGAGCTGCCGTTCGTCGCGCCCGTCTACAAGCGCGACCTGAAGATCGACAACTACTTCATCGGCTACCTGAACTATCCGTACGTGTCGATCTACACGGGCCGCGGCTGCAAGTCGCGCTGCACGTTCTGCCTGTGGCCGCAGACGGTCAGCGGCCATCGCTACCGCACGCGCTCGGTCGAGAACGTGCTCGCGGAAGCGAAGTGGATCCGCGACAACATGCCGGAAGTGAAGGAACTGATGTTCGACGACGACACCTTCACCGACGACCTGCCGCGCGCCGAAGCCATCGCCATCGGCCTGGGCAAGCTCGGCATCACGTGGTCGTGCAACGCGAAGGCCAACGTGCCGTACAAGACGCTGAAGGTCATGAAGGAAAACGGCCTGCGTCTGCTGCTGGTCGGCTTCGAATCCGGCGACGACCAGATCCTCGTGAACATCAAGAAGGGCGTGCGCACCGATTTCGCGCGCCGCTTCAGCGCGGACTGCAAGAAGCTCGGCATCAAGATCCACGGCACCTTCATCCTCGGCCTGCCGGGCGAGACGCAGGAAACCATCAAGAAGACGATCGAGTACGCGAAGGAAATCAATCCGCACACGATCCAGGTCTCGCTCGCCGCGCCGTATCCGGGCACGACGCTCTACAAGCAGGCCGTCGAAAACGGCTGGATGGAAGAGAACAAGACGATCAACCTGGTGAGCAAGGAAGGCGTGCAGCTCGCGGCGATCGGCTACGCGCACCTGTCGCGCGACGAGATCTATCACCACCTCGAGCAGTTCTATCGCGAGTTCTATTTCCGCCCGTCGAAGATCTGGGAGATCGTGCGCGAGATGCTGACGAGCTGGGACATGATGAAGCGCCGCCTGCGCGAAGGCGTCGAGTTCTTCCGCTTCCTGCGCGCGCACGAGGCGTAATCCGTGGCGACGCAGCGGGCGGCGCGGGCGCTGATCTTCACCGCGGACGATTTCGGGCTGCACCCGCGCGTCAACGCGGCGGTCGAGCGCGCGCATCGCGACGGCGTGCTGAATGCCGCGAGCCTGATGGTCGGTGCGCCCGCGGCGCGGGATGCGATCGACCGCGCGCGGCGGCTGCCGTCGCTCGCGGTCGGCCTGCACCTGGTGCTCGCGGACGGGCCGGCCACGCTGCCCGCGCATGACATTCCCGCGCTCGTCGGGCCCGACGGGCGGTTCGGCGACGCGATGGCGAAGGACGGCTGTCGCTTTTTCTTCCTGCCGCACGTTCGCGCGCAACTGCGCCGCGAGATCCGGGCGCAGTTCGACGCGTTCGCGGCGAGCGGCCTGCCGCTCGATCACGTGAACGCGCACAAGCATTTCCACCTGCATCCGACCGTGCTGTCGATGATCATCGAGATCGGCCGCGACTACGGGTTGCGCGCGGTGCGGTTGCCGTACGAGACGAGCGCGCCCGCGCTGCTCAAGCCGTGGATCGCGCTCGTGCGCGCGCGGCTCGACCGCGCCGGGCTCGCGCACAACGACTACGTGGTCGGGATCGCGCAGACGGGCGCGATGGACGAGGCCGTGCTGCTCGACGCGCTCGCGACGCTGCCGCCGGGCGTCGGCGAGATCTACTGCCATCCGGCCGAGGCCGGCGACGGCCCGATCACGCCGACGATGGCCGGCTACCGTCCGGTCGACGAACTCGACGCGCTGCTGTCGCCGCGCGTGGCGGCCGCGCTGAAGGCGGCGGGCGTCGCGACCGGCGGCTTTGCCGACGTCTTCGGCCAGCCCGCGGCACGTCGCGGCGCGCAGGCGGCGCGCGCACCGGGAGCGCAGCCGTCATGAGCAAGTGGATCAAGTGGCTCGGCTGGCCGATCGGCATCAGCATCCTGCTCGCGCTGGGGCTGCACGAAGGCGTCGGCGACGTGTCGCAGATGCTCGCGCGCGCCGGCTATGCGCTGCTGTGGCTCGTGCCGTTCCATGGGCTGCCGCTGCTGCTCGATGCGTACGCGTGGCACCTGCTGCTCGACCGGCGCAGTTCGCTGCCGTTCCTGTGGTGGATCGCGACCGTGCGCGAGGCCGTGAACCGGCTGCTGCCGGTGGTCGGGATCGGCGGCGAGATCGTCGGCATCCGGCTCGCGCGCTGGCAGGTGCCCGATGCGAGCCGTGTCACCGCATCGGTGATCGTCGAAGTGCTCGTGACGATCGTCGTCCAGTATGCCTTCGCGGCGCTCGGCCTCGTGCTGCTGCTCGCGACGACGGACAACATGGGCGGCGGCACGATCGGTCTCGCGCTGCTGCTGACGCTGCCGTTGCCGGTGCTCGGCGTCGTGCTGATGCGGCGCGGCGGCGTCTTCCACGCGATCGAGCGTTTCGCGGGGCGCCTGCTCGGCGATTCGCACCGGCTGCTGCAGGGCGTCGACGGGCGCCGGCTCGACGCCGACATCGACGCGCTGATGTCGCGCACGGGCCTGCTGTTCAGCGCATTCTTCTGGCAACTGGCCGGCTATGTGCTCGGCGCGCTCGAGATCTACTGGGCGCTCGCGTTGCTCGGCCATCCGGTGTCGGTCGGCGGCGCGATCGCGATCGAGGCGATGACGCAGGCCGTGCGGCATGCGGCGTTCATGGTGCCGGGCGGGCTCGGCGTGCAGGAGGCGACCGTCGTGCTGCTCGCGCAGATGTTCGGCGTCGACCGCGAGACGGCGCTGTCGCTCGCGGTGGTCAAGCGCGGCCGCGAGGTGCTGTTCGGCTGCCTGGCGCTCGGCTCGTGGCAGCTTGCCGAGCTTGTGCGTACGCGCCGCCGCATCGGTGCGCCGCCGGCCGCGCCGCGCGCGGCGCAGGCGGGCCGCGTGACCGAAGCCGAGACGGAAACCGAAACGACGCATTGAACAGGAGACGGGCCGTGCGCCCGTCTCGCGCTTTTGGCGTCGCACGGGTATCCTTGCCGCGTGTTTTCTCGACGCGCATTTCTTCCGATGATTTTCCGATTCCGGCTGCTTCCCGTGACGATGCTGGCCGCCGCGCTGGCGCTGACCGGCTGCGACGACAAGCAAGGCGACCTCGACGTGCAACGTATCAGGGACTTCTTCAACGCGATCAAGCCCGCGCCGCTGCTGCTCAAGGGGCTGAAGGTCGGCGAATCGACCGAGGCCGACGTGCGCGGCACGATGGGCAAGCCCGAGATCGTGCGCGAGTTCACCGACGGCTCGAAGCGCTACGAATATCCGCGCGGCCCGATGGGCAACCAGACCTGGTTCGTCGATCTCGATGCGAACGGGCGCTACGCGGGCGCGACGCAGGTGCTGACCGCCGAGAATTTCGCGAAGGTGCGCCCGGGGATGAACGAGGACGAGGTGCGGCGCCTGCTCGGCAAGCCCGGCGACATCGCGCAGTATCCGCTGAAGCCCGAGACGGTCTGGAGCTGGCGCTGGCTCGAGGACGGCGTCAACACCGACGCGTTCTTCAACGTCCATTTCGGCCCGGACGGGCTGGTCTATACGACTTCGCGCTCCGACATCCTGAAGGGACGGTAAGCGCGGCCGTCTGCGGCGCTATATCGAAAAAGCGACCGGAAAATTGCAAAAAGTCCGCTTCCCTGCGTGTCATCCGACTGTCAGGAAGCGGCTTTTTTCCTTTTGAAACAGCGAAGTAGACATCGGTCGCAAATGACGAGGCGGGTTGCTGCGATGCAGCAATCGCACGCCAGGTGATTTGAGACAATCAATTTCGCTTGCGACTATCCGCGTCAGCCCGGCGCGGGACAGGCGACGCGTCGGCATCCATTCCAACTCTGGAGACGCGCGTGTTCCTTTACGGCTTTGGTCCTGTTCTCTGGGCCGGCACCGTGCAGACCATCGAGCTGTCGGTGCTGTCGCTTGCCACTGCGGTGGCGCTGGGGCTGATCGGCGCGGTGGCGAAGCTGTCGCACAACCGGGTGCTGCGAGCGATCGCGACCGGTTATACGACGCTGATCCGCTCGGTGCCCGATCTTGTGCTGATGCTGCTGTTGTTCTACAGCATCCAGATCTGGCTGAACCAGTTCACCGACCTCGTCGGCTGGAACCAGATCGACATCGACCCGTTCGTGGCCGGCGTGCTGACGCTCGGCTTCATCTACGGCGCGTATTTCACCGAGACCTTCCGCGGTGCGTTCCTGTCGGTGCCGCGCGGCCAGCTCGAGGCCGGCGCGGCTTACGGGATGAGCGGCGCGCGCGTGTTCGCGCGGATCATGTTTCCGCAGATGATGCGCTTCGCGCTGCCGGGCATCGGCAACAACTGGCAGGTGCTCGTGAAGGCGACCGCGCTGGTGTCGATCATCGGCCTCGCGGACGTCGTGAAGGCCGCGCAGGACGCCGGCAAGAGCACGTTCAACATGTTCTTCTTCATCCTCGTCGCGGCGCTGATCTACCTCGCGATCACGACCGTTTCCAACCTCGTGCTGATCCAGCTCGAGAAGCGATATTCCATGGGCGTGCGGCACGCAGAACTATGATCGAGATCCTCCAGGAATTCGGCAAGGCGTTCCTTTTCTGGGACGGCCAGCGCCTCTCCGGCCTCGCGGTGACGTTGTGGCTGCTCGTTGCGTCGATCTCGCTCGGCTTCGTGTGCGCGGTGCCGCTCGCGGTCGCGCGCGTGTCGAAGAAGAAGTGGGTGTCGATGCCCGTGCGGTTCTACACGTACGTGTTTCGCGGCACGCCGCTCTACGTGCAGCTGCTGCTGATGTACACGGGCATGTACAGCCTCGAGTTCGTGCGGTCGCACTCGCTGCTCGATGCGTTCTTCCGCAGCGGCTTCAATTGCGCGATTCTCGCGTTCGCGCTGAATACCTGCGCGTACACGACCGAGATCTTCGCCGGCGCGATCCGTGCGATTCCGCACGGCGAGGTCGAGGCGGCGCGTGCGTACGGGATGTCGCCGTTCACGATGTATCGCCGCGTGATCCTGCCGTCGGCGCTGCGCCGTGCGCTGCCGCTGTACAGCAACGAGGTGATCCTGATGCTGCACGCGACGACCGTGGCGTTCACGGCGACCGTGCCGGACATCCTGAAGGTCGCGCGTGACGCGAATTCCGCGACCTACATGGCGTTCCAGTCGTTCGGAATCGCCGCGCTGATCTATCTTGCGGTATCGTTCGCACTCGTCGCGGCGTTTCGCCGGGCGGAGCGCCACTGGCTCGCGTATCTCGCGGCCGCCCGTCATTGATTCACTTCGAGGAGAGCCAGTTGGCCGAGATCACTCAAACGCACGGTGCCACCAAGCTTGCGGCGCTCGACATCCACAAGCGCTATGGCGACAACGAAGTGCTCAAGGGCGTGTCGCTGAACGCGAAGGCCGGTGACGTCATCAGCATCATCGGCGCGAGCGGCTCGGGCAAGAGCACGTTCCTGCGCTGCATCAACTTCCTCGAGCGGCCGAATGCGGGGCAGATCGTCGTCGACGGCGAGGCCGTCCGCACGAAGGCCGACCGCGCCGGCGCGCTCGAAGTTGCCGATCACAAGCAGCTGCAGCGTATCCGCACGAAGCTCGCGATGGTGTTCCAGCACTTCAACCTGTGGGCGCACATGAACGTGCTCGAGAACGTGATGGAGGCACCCGTGCACGTGCTCGGCATTTCCAAGAAGGAAGCCGAGGATCGTGCGCGCGAGTACCTGGAGAAGGTCGGCCTGCCGCCGCGCGTCGAGAAGCAGTATCCGTCGCACCTGTCCGGCGGCCAGCAGCAGCGCGTCGCGATCGCGCGTGCGCTCGCGATGCATCCGGACGTGATGCTGTTCGACGAGCCGACGTCGGCGCTCGACCCGGAGCTGGTGGGTGAAGTGCTGAAGGTGATGCAGAAGCTGGCCGAGGAAGGCCGCACGATGATCGTCGTCACGCACGAGATGGGTTTCGCGCGCAACGTGTCGAATCATGTGATGTTTCTGCATCAGGGGCGGACCGAGGAAGAGGGCGATCCGAAGGAGGTGCTGGTGCGCCCGCAGAGCGAGCGGCTCAAGCAGTTCCTGTCGGGCAGCCTCAAGTAACGCGACGGGGCAGGTTTCAGCCGTGGTACCGGTGTCTCGTCCCGCAGGCGCCACCCGCACGACGCAGGTGGTGATCGTTGCATTGCCGCCCGTGTCGATGTCGGGCGTGGGTCCGATCGTCGATGCGTTGAATCTGGCGAACGAGATCGACGGGCGGCTGCTGTACCGCTGGCAGGTGTGTTCGTGGGACGGGCGGCCCGTGCCGCTCGCGGGCGGGGCGCAGTGGCATGCCGATGCGGCGTTCAACGATGCGATCGCATGCGACTGGCTGATCGTCGTGACCGAGCGGTTTCAGCAGTTTGCCGATTACCGGCTGTTTCTCGCGAGTCTCGCGCGGGTCGGGCAGCGGACGCCGGTCGTGACCGGCATTCACCACGGCGTGTGGTGGCTCGCGATGGCCGGGCAGCTTTCCGGGTATCGCGTGAGCGTGAACTGGGAGACGTATCAGCAGTTCGCCGAGCAGTTCGAGCGGTCGATCGTCACGCAGCAGATTTTCGAGATCGATCGCGATCGGGCGACCTGTGCCGGCGGGCAGGCGACCGTCGATTTCATGCTGGCCATGATTGGCCGGGAACACGGGCCCGAGCTGGGCGAGCGGATTGCCGATGCGCTTGGCGCCGGGACCTTGCGCAGCGGCGAGGAGCGGCAGCGGATTCCCTTCGTCACCGCGCCCGGTGAGCGGCATCCTCGGTTGAATGACGCGTTGCTGCTGATGGAGGCCAATGTCGAGGATCCGCTGACGACCGACGAGATCGCCGAGCTGGTCGGCGTGTCGCGCCGACAGTTGGAGCGGCTTTTTCGACAGTATCTCGGGGCGATGCCCTCCAAGTATTACCTCAATCTCCGATTGCTCAAGGCCAGGACGCAGTTGCAGCGGACCAGCAAGTCGGTCGTGCAGGTTAGTCTCGCTTGTGGGTTTTCTTCTGCTGCGCACTTTTCTAATGCGTATCGCGAAAGGTTCGGGGTCACGCCTCGGGAGGATCGGCGCGCGTGGCTCGAGAAGCAGACAGGTGGGGGGAGTGAGCCGCGGGCGGGGGCGCTCGTGGAGCGGGGGAAGGATTGATTTTTTTGGGTTTTTTTGAGGCGGTTCGCTCGCGTTTTGACGTGAATTGCCTGTGATCGTAATGGTCTATTAGCGTCGCCCCTGCGCGGGGCGGCGGTTACTTTTCTTTGTCTTGCCAAAGAAAAGTAACCAAAAGAAAGGCGCTGTGAGAACGCAAGACTTCCCGGTGCCATGGTCAGCAAAGTGGCCCTCGCCTAAGTGTCCGCGCCAGCAAGGAACCCGGAGTGGTTCGAGCAATGGTTCTGACTCCACTCATCCTCCAGCGGAGCGGTATACCGCCCGCCAGCTCCATCCTCGCTTCGCTCGGCTGCAAGGTGCTTCTGGTCGTGCGGTGCGCACGTTTGCTTATCCAGGAGCCGTTGCCTGCCAGGCATCTCCGACGATTCACATCGATCGTGCAATTACGCCGCCTGCAAATCGATCATTGCTCGCGGTGTATTGCTGTACCCCATTTTTCCTGGCCGGGGCAGCGAATCAGGTGTTCACCGAAAATGACGTCTTGCCCAGACGAGTGAGGGCGATTGCTGATCGATGGCGATGCTGGAGGGGTGTACCTGTCGGCCGAGCGAAGCGAGGGCGGAGCTGGCGGGCGGTATACCGCTCCGCTGGGGGATGAGTGATGTCAGAACCATTGCTCGAACCACTCCGGGTTCCTTGCTGGCGCGGACACTTAGGCGAGGGCCACTTTGCAGGCTATGGCACCGGGAAGTCTTGCGTTCTCAAGCGCCTTTCTTTTGGTTACTTTTCTTTGGCAAGACAAAGAAAAGTAACCGCCGCCCCGCGCAGGGGCGACGCTAATAGACCATTACGATCACAGGCAATTCACGTCAAAACGCGAGCGAACCGCCCAAAACCCCCCAAAAAAAACCACCCCCCACCCCAGAAGGCAAAATAAAAGCGCACTATCCGCTTCCGATAGAACCCGTCGCAAATCCGCAAGACGCTTGCGTCACCCTTACCTAAACTTGATCCTGTTGAACCCTCTTACGAAACCGAAAGGAACGACCATGACGACCTCGACCGTGACCCGCCAGACATTCGACGAAGTGATGGTGCCGGTATTTTCCCCCGCCCCGTTCGTGCCGGATCGCGCAGAGGGCTCCCGCGTGTGGGACACGGCTGGCCGTGAATACATCGATTTCGCGTGCGGCATCGCGGTCACGTCGCTGGGCCACGGCCACCCGGAACTGCTGAAGGTCCTGGACGAACAAAGCCGCAAGCTCTGGCACATCGGCAACGGCTACACGAACGAGCCGGTGCTGCGCCTCGCGAAGCGTCTCGAATCGCTGACCTTCGCCGACCGCGCGTTCTTCGCGAACTCGGGCGCGGAAGCAAATGAAGCCGCATTGAAGCTCGCACGCCGCGTCGCGTTCGACCGCCACGGCGCCGATAAAGCGGAAATCATCTCGTTCGTGCAGTCGTTCCACGGCCGCACGTTCTTCACGGTCAGCGTCGGCGGCCAGCCGAAGTACTCGGAAGGCTTCGGCCCCGTGCCGGCCGGCATCACGCACCTGCCGTACAACGACATCGAAGCCGCGAAGGCCGCGATCGGCCCGCAAACCTGCGCCGTGATCGTCGAGCCCGTGCAAGGCGAAGGCGGCGTGATCCCGGCCGATCCGGCCTTCCTGAAGGCGCTGCGCGAAGCGTGCGACGCGCACGGCGCGCTGCTGATTTTCGACGAAGTGCAAACGGGCGTCGGCCGCACGGGCCAGTTCTACGCGTACATGGACACGGGCGTCACGCCGGACATCCTGACGACCGCGAAGGCGCTCGGCAACGGCTTCCCGATCGGCGCGATGCTGACGACGAACGAACTGGCCGCGCACTTCAAGGTCGGCGTGCACGGCACGACGTACGGCGGCAACCCGCTCGCCTCGGCGATCGCCGACAAGGTCGTCGAGCTGATCGGCGATCCGGCACTGCTCGAAGGCGTGCGCGAACGCAGCGTGCGCCTGAAGGGCGCGCTCGAACGCATCAACGCACGCTTCGGCATCTTCAAGGACGTGCGCGGCAAGGGCCTGCTGGTCGGCGCCGAACTCACCGCCGCGTTCGACGGCCGCGCGAAGGACTTCGTCACCGCCGCCGCCGAGAACGGCCTGATCATGCTGATCGCCGGCCCGAACGTGCTGCGCTTCGTCCCGTCGCTGGTGATCCCGTTCGACCTGCTCGACGAAGGCGTGAAGCGCTTCGAGAAGGCGGTCGAACAGGTGCTCGCCGCACAGGAAGCCACCGCGCGCTGATCGGCGCCCCCCACCGCAGACAGGAACGACGATGCTATTTGTTCGCCCCGGCAAACTCACGGATCTCGATGCGCTCGCGCACATGGCGCGCACCGCGCAGCCGGTCCTGCACTCGCTGCCGCACGACCGCGCGGCGCTCGAAGCGCGCGTGGCGCTCTCCGAGGATTCGTTTCGCGCGGACGTCGATTTCGCCGGCGAGGAGTTCTACCTCTTCGTGCTCGAGGAGTCGTCGACCGGCAAGCTGCTCGGCACGGCGAGCATCGTGGCCGCGGCCGGCTACTCGGAGCCGTTCTACGCGTTCCGCAACGACGCACTGATCCACGCGTCGCGCGAGCTGCACGTGAACCGCAAGATCCACGCGCTCACGATGTCGCACGAGCTGACCGGCAAGAGCCGGCTCGCGGGCTTCTACGTTGATCCGTCGCTGCGCGGCGATGCGGCCGCGCACCTGATCTCGCGCGCGCGGATGATGTACATCGCCGCGAACCGCCGGCGCTTCACGCCGGAAGTGTTCACGCTGCTGCTCGGCGTGAGCGACGGCAACGGCGCATCGCCGTTCTGGGAAGCGGTGGGGCGCAAGTTCTTCGGCCGCGATTTCACCGACGTCGACATCGCGTCGGGCGGCCGCAGCCGCACGTTCATCGCCGAAGTGATGCCGGCCTATCCGCTCTACGTGCCGCTGCTGCCGGAAGCCGCGCAGCGCGTGCTCGGCGAGCCGAACGAAACGGCCTTGCTCGCATACGACATCCATCTCGAGGAAGGCTTCGAGCCCGACCGCTTCGTCGACATCTTCGACGCGGGCCCGGTGCTGACCGCGCAGGTCGACCGCACCGCGTGCGTGAAGCACGGCTCGGAGCGCGTCGTGCGCGAGGCCGCGCACCAGCAGGGCGATGTCGCGTACCTGGTGTCGACGGGCAGCGGCGAATCGTTCCGCTGCGTGCTGGCCGACCTGCCGGGCGACACGGCCGAGGCACCGCTGGCCGGCGACGTGCGCGCGGCGCTCGATGTGAAGGATGGCGATGTCGTGCGCTGCGTGCCGCTGCACCGCCGCGACGATGAAGATTTGAAGGGAGACGCAGCATGATCGTCGTTCGGGTCGTACAAACGGGCGACGTCGACGCGCTCGTGTCGCTCGCGAAGGAAACCGGGCCGGGCCTGACCACGTTCAAGCCCGACCGCGACGCGCTCGCCGCGCGTATCGCGCGCGCGCGCCGCACGCTGGACGGGCAGGCCGCGCCGGGCGAGGCCGGCTACTTCTTCGTGATGGAAGAATCGAAGACGGGCGACATCGCGGGCGTGTGCGGGATCGAAACGCAGGTCGGCCTCGAGCAGCCGTTCTACAACTATCGCGTGAGCACCGTCGTGCACGCGAGCCAGGAACTCGGCGTGTGGACGCGGATGTCCGCGCTGAACATCTCGCACGACCTGACGGGCTACGCGGAAGTGTGCTCGCTGTTCCTGAGCCCGCGCTATCGCACCGGCGGCGTCGGCGGCCTGCTGTCGCGCTCGCGCTTCATGTTCATCGCGCAGTTCCGCGAGCGCTTCCCGGAACGCCTCTGCGCGGAACTGCGCGGCCACTTCGACGAGGACGGCACGTCGCCGTTCTGGCGCGCAGTCGGTTCGCACTTCTACCAGATCGATTTCAACGCAGCCGATTACCTCAGCTCGCACGGCCGCAAGTCGTTCCTCGCGGAACTGATGCCGCGCTACCCGGTGTACGTCGACCTGCTGCCGCAGGACGCGCAGGACGCGGTCGGCCTCACGCACCGCGACACGCTGCCGGCCCGCAAGATGCTCGAAGCGGAAGGGCTGCGTTACCAGAATCACGTCGACATCTTCGACGCGGGCCCCGTGCTCGAATGCCACATCAACGACCTGCGCACGGTGCGCGAGAGCGTCGTCGTGCCGGTCGCGATCGGCGTGCCCGACACGCGCGAGGACGCGCAGGGCGGCCATCCGCCGAGGTCGCTGGTGTCGAATACGTCGCTCGGCGATTTCCGCGTCGGCGTCGCGCCGGGCGTCGTGGCGAACGGCTCGTTCGTGCTGTCGGCCGACGATGCCGCCGCGCTCGACGTGAAGGCCGGCGATCCGGTCCGCGTGCTGCCGCTCAAAGTCAAACAGGGATAAACGAATCATGACGGAACTCTTCATCGACGGCGCCTGGGTCGCGGGCTCGGGCCCCGTGTTCGCTTCGCGCAACCCGGGCACCGACGAGATCGCATGGCAGGGCGAAAGCGCGTCGGCGGCCGACGTCGACCGTGCGGTCGCGAGCGCGCGCCGTGCATTCGCCGGCTGGTCGGCGCTCGACTTCGAATCGCGTTGCGCGATCGTCAAGCGTTTCGCCGCGTTGCTCAACGAACGCAAGGAAGCGATCGCGACCGCGATCGGCCGCGAGACGGGCAAGCCGCTGTGGGAAGCACGCACCGAAGTCGCGTCGATGGCCGCGAAGGTCGGCATCTCGATTCAGGCCTACCAGGAACGCACCGGCGAGAAGCGCCAGGACATGGCCGACGGCGTCGCGGTGCTGCGCCACCGTCCGCACGGCGTCGTCGCGGTGTTCGGTCCGTACAATTTCCCCGGCCACTTGCCGAACGGCCATATCGTGCCCGCGCTGATCGCGGGCAATGCGGTCGTGTTCAAGCCGTCGGAACTCGCGCCGGGCGTCGCGCGCGCGACGGTCGAAGTGTGGAAGGAGGCCGGGTTGCCGGCCGGCGTGCTGAACCTCGTGCAGGGCGAGAAGGACACCGGCATCGCACTCGCGAACCATCGGCAGATCGACGGACTGTTCTTCACGGGCAGCTCCGATACGGGCACGCTGCTGCACAAGCAGTTCGGCGGCCGTCCGGAGATCGTGCTCGCGCTCGAAATGGGCGGCAACAATCCGCTCGTGATCGGCGAAGTCGAGGACATCGACGCGGCCGTGCATCACACGATCCAGTCGGCGTTCCTGTCGGCCGGCCAGCGCTGCACGTGCGCGCGCCGCATCTTCGTGCCGCAGGGCGCGTTCGGCGACCGCTTCCTCGCGCGCTTCGCGGACGTCACGTCGAAGATCACGGCCGACGTGTTCGATGCCGATCCGCAGCCGTTCATGGGCGCGGTGATCTCGGCACGCGCGGCCGCGAAGCTGGTCGATGCCCAGTCGCGCCTGATCGAGCAGGGCGCGAAACCGGTCATCGCGATGACGCAGCGCGATCCGCGCCTCGGCTTCGTGAACGCGGCGATCGTCGACGTGACGGGCGTGGCCAACCTGCCCGACGAGGAACATTTCGGCCCGCTCGCGCAGATCGTCCGCTACGCGACGTTCGACGAAGCGATCGAGCGCGCGAACGACACGGCGTTCGGCCTGTCCGCCGGCCTGCTGGCCGACGACGAGAAGGCATGGGAACACTTCCGCCGCACGATCCGCGCCGGCATCGTCAACTGGAACCGGCCGACCAACGGCGCGTCGTCCGCCGCGCCGTTCGGCGGCACGGGCCGCTCGGGCAACCATCGCCCGAGCGCGTACTACGCAGCCGACTACTGCGCGTATCCGATGGCGTCGGTGGAAAGCACGCAACTGACCTTGCCCGCGAGCCTGTCGCCGGGCCTGCATTTCTGATCGAGGGAGCGACGATGAACGCACAAGAAGCCAATTTCGACGGGCTCGTCGGCCCGACCCACAACTACGCCGGGCTGTCGTTCGGCAACGTGGCGTCCCTCAACAACGAGAAGTCGGCCGCGAACCCGAAGGCCGCCGCGAAGCAGGGGCTGCGCAAGATGAAGCAGCTCGCCGATCTCGGTTTCGCACAGGGCGTGCTGCCGCCGCAGGAGCGGCCGTCGCTGCGCCTGTTGCGCGAGCTCGGCTTCTCGGGCAAGGACGCGGACGTGATCGCGAAGGCCGCGAAGCAGGCGCCGGAACTGCTCGCCGCGGCGAGCTCGGCGTCGGCGATGTGGACCGCGAACGCGGCCACGGTCAGCCCGTCGGCCGACACGAGCGACGGCCGCGTGCACTTCACGCCGGCGAACCTGTGCAGCAAGCTGCATCGCGCGATCGAGCACGAAGCGACGCGCCGCACGCTGTCGACGCTGTTCGCCGATCCCGCGCACTTCGCGGTGCACGAAGCGCTGACGGGCACGCCGGCGCTCGGCGACGAAGGCGCGGCGAACCATACGCGCTTCTGCGCGGAATACGGCAAGCCGGGCATCGAATTCTTCGTGTACGGCCGCGCGGAATACCGCCGCGGGCCGGAACCGAAGCGCTTCCCGGCACGGCAGACCTTCGAGGCGAGCCGCGCGGTCGCGCATCGCCACGGGCTCGCCGAGGAAGCGACGGTCTACGCGCAGCAGGATCCGGACGTGATCGACGCGGGCGTGTTCCACAACGACGTGATCTCGGTCGGCAACCGCGACACGCTGTTCACGCACGAGCGCGCGTTCGTCAACAAGCAGGCGATCTACGACACGCTGACCGCCGCGCTCGACGCACGCGGCGCGCGCCTGAACGTGATCGAGGTGCCGGAAGCGGCCGTGAGCGTGAACGACGCGGTGACGTCGTACCTGTTCAACAGCCAGCTGCTGTCGCGCGCGGACGGCTCGCAGGTGCTCGTCGTGCCGCAGGAATGTCGCGAGAACGCCAACGTCGCGGCCTATCTCGACCACCTCGCGGCCGGCAACGGCCCGATTCACGACGTGCTCGTGTTCGACCTGCGCGAAAGCATGAAGAACGGCGGCGGCCCCGCATGCCTGCGCCTGCGCGTCGTGCTGAACGACGCGGAGCGCGCGGCGGTCACGTCGAACGTGTGGATCAACGACACGCTGTTCGCGTCGCTCGACGCATGGATCGACAAGCACTACCGCGATCGCCTCGCACCGGAAGATCTCGCCGATCCGGCGCTGCTCGACGAATCGCGCACGGCGCTCGACGAACTCACGCAGATCCTGCGCGTCGGTTCGCTGTATGACTTCCAGCGCTGAGGCACGGATGCCGGCCGCCGCGCTGCTCGACGACTTTCTCGCGTTCACGCTGGCCGGCAGCGTGCCGGCCGAGCAGGGCGGTACCTGCGCGGGCGGTGCGGTGCGCTGGCAATGGCCCGGCGACGGGCTGCTCGTGCTCGAACCGGTCGCGGCGAACGAGGCAACACGCGCGAGCGTGCTCGTATCGGCGGGCGTGCACGGCGACGAGACGGCGCCGATCGAGCTGCTGTCGATGCTGGTGCGCGATCTCGCGTCGGGCGCGCTGCCGCTCGCGTGCCGGCTGCTCGTCGTGCTCGGCAACGTGCCGGCGATGCGCGCGGGCGAGCGTTATCTCGACGACGACCTGAACCGCCTGTTCAGCGGCCGTCACACGCAGGTGCCCGCGAGCCGCGAAGCGCCACGCGCCGCGCAGCTCGAAGCGGCCGCGGCCGCGTTCTTCGCGGCCGCGCCGGCGGGCAGCGCGCGCTGGCACATCGACATGCACACGGCGATCCGCGCGTCGGTGTTCGAGCAGTTCGCGCTGCTGCCGCATACGGGCACGCCGCCGACGCGCACGATGGTCGAATGGCTGGGCGACGCGCGCATCGCGGCCGTGCTGCTGCACACCGCGAAGGGCAACACGTATTCGCATTTCACGGCCGAGCATTGCGGCGCGCTCGCCTGCACGCTCGAACTCGGCAAGGTGCGGCCGTTCGGCCAGAACGACCTGACGCGCTTCGCGCCGGCCGACCGCGCAGTGCGCAAGCTGGTGTCGGGCCGGCCGACGGATGCCGACGCGGCGCTGCCGCGCGTCTTCACGGTGATCGACCAGATCACGAAGCAGAGTGACGCGCTCGAGCTGTTCGTCGCGGCCGACGTCGCGAACTTCACCGCGTTCGCGCGCGGCACGGTGCTCGCGCAGGACGGCGACTACCGCTACACGGTGACGCACGACGAGGAGCGGATCGTGTTTCCGAACCCGACCGTGAAGCCGGGGCTGCGTGCGGGCCTGCTCGTCGTCGACACGACGCGCGAGACGATCGCGGCATTGGTCTGACCGATCGGCGGCCGAGCCGACGCGCGGCCCGCCTTGCGTATTTGCGACATCGTCTTGCAAGTTCGGTGGCCGGCGCGGCCGGTGTCGCATGCGCACCGCAGCATCGCGCATCGGCAGCCGCTTTGCCATGCCGGGCCGCGCGGATTGGTACAATCGCGGCCTTGCGGCTGTTGCGCCGCATCACGGCGCGGCAGCCGCATTGTCGGGGTCATCCGACCCTGCAATGATGCCTGCGCCCGTAGTTCCGGAACATTCGAGTATCGAGGAGAGCACCTGATGAAGTTGGATTGGCGTAAAGTGGCCGCGCATGCGGTGGTGGCGGCATCGGCGGTGGCGGCAGGCAGCGCGTTTGCCGCGGATCTGAAGGAGATCCGGTTCGGCGTCGAGGCCTCGTACGCACCGTTCGAATACAAGACGCCCGACGGCAAGCTGACCGGCTTCGACATCGACATCGGCAACGCGGTGTGCGCGAAGCTGAAGACGAAGTGCGTGTGGGTCGAGAACGACTTCGACGGCCTGATCCCCGCGCTGCAGGCGCGCAAGTTCGATGCGATCAACTCGGACATGACGATCACCGACCAGCGCAAGCACGCGATCGCGTTCACCGACCCGATCTATACGATTCCGAACCAGCTGATCGCGAAGCAGGGCAGCGGCCTGCTGCCGACCCCGCAGTCGCTGAAGGGCAAGCGCGTCGGCGTGCTGCAGGGCACGATCCAGGAAGCGTACGCGAAGAAGAAGTGGGCGCCGGTCGGCGTTGAAGTCGTGCCGTACCAGACGCAGGACCTGGCCTACGCCGACCTGAAGTCGGGCCGTCTCGACGCGACGTTCCAGGATTCGGAAGCCGGCTCGAAGGGCTTCCTGACGAAGCCGCAAGGCCAGGGCTTCGCGTTCGCGGGCGGTACCGTCAGCGACGCCGAGATCCTCGGCTCGGGCGTCGGCTTCGGCCTGCGCAAGAACGACGCGGCGCTGAAGACCGCACTCGATCAGGCGCTGAAGGACCTGAAGGCCGACGGCACGATCGACAACCTCGCGAAGAAGTACTTCAGCGTGCCCGTGACGCTCAAGTAAGCGCTTCGTTCGAACGCACGATGTAAAAAACCGGCTGCCGATGCGGCCGGTTTGCTTTTGGGAACCGGAAACCGCGCGGGCGGCCGGCCGTCAGCCGTGCTGCGCGGGGAAGAACCGCCCCAGTTCGTGCGCGAGCTCGTTGAGGATGCTCATTTCCTGTTGCGAGATCTTGCGTGCCGGCTGCGCGCCGGCCCAGTCGCCATACAGCAGCGCGACCGTCGCCGCATCGACCCGCACCGGCAGCAGCACGAACGCGCGCGTGTCGTCGAACACGTCGAGATACCACGCGGGCAGGCGCTTGAGCATCTTCGGTTCCTGCGCCTGCTCGATGAAGATGCCGACCGAATTGGTGATCGCGAGATGGAATACGTCCGGCTCGAAGCGCTCGTGAAAGCGCAGCCGGTAGAGCGCCGCGTCGACGCCGGGACCGAAACCCAGGCGCGCGGCGAACGTGCCGTCGTCGTGGCGCACGAACATGACGGTGCGCGTGAACGCGAGGCTCGCGAGCAGGCTTTCCGACGCCAGCGCGAGCACCGGCGTCAGCACGTGCTCGGACGGCAGCGCGCGCAGGTCGGCGAGGCCGGCTTCGAGACAGGCTTCGGGCTCGGCCTGCGCACGCGCGATCGCATCGGCGTTCGCGCGTAACTCGACGATCTCGCGCATCACGGTGTCGCTCGCTTCCTCGTGCGCGAGCCGGTCGGCGATCTCGACGAGCGCGTCGGGTTCCGTATCGAGCGCCGGCGCATAGTGCTGCGCGAGCGCCGCGATGTGCGCGTCGCGCTGCGGACCATCGGGCATCGCGAGCGCACTCGCGACGTCGGCCGAGCAGCGGCTCACCGCCCGCAGCCAGTTCACGCGTTCGATCATGTCCTCGTCGGCCGCGAGTTCGCGGCCGAACGCGTCGACGCGGTTCACGTGGTGGTGGTGGTCGGCGATGCCGTCGCGGATCATGTCGGGCAGCCGCCAGCGTGCCGCCGCCTCGAGCCCGATCTCGTCGAAACCGACGCCGAGCACCTCGACGCAGGCGGCCGATTCGTCGACGTGCATCTCGGCCGCGCGGCGGCGGATCTTGTCCCATTCGCTGTCGAGATAGCAGACCACGAGCAGCTTGCCGACCTGGCGCATCAGCGTGCAGACGACGGCTTCCTCGCCCGCGCGCAGGTCGGCGCGCTCGGTGAGCTTGCGCGCGACGCAGCCGGACAGCAGCGCGCGGTTCAGCTCGAGCTTCGCGTCGATGCGCCGCGGCGTGCTGTGGTGGAAATGGTCGACGAGCTTCAGCCCGACGACCAGATGGCCGACGGCGTCCATGCCGAGCACCATCAGCGCGCGCGTCACGGTCGTGATGTTGCCGCCGAACGCCATGTACATCGCGGAGTTCGCGAGCCGCAGCACTTTCTGCGTGAGCGCGAAGTCCGACAGCACGACGCGCACGAGTGCGGTGAAGTCGAGGTCGTCGTTCTTCATCGCGGCCATCGTCGCGCGCAGCGATTCCGACAGCAGCGGGAAATCGCCCCGTTCGCTCATCCGGGCCCACAGCTTGTCCAGCAAAGCGGTGCGGGGCAGGTGTTCGGTGATTGACATACGGATCTGTCCGGTTCGCCGCGCGCGTCAGGCGGCGGCGTGCAGGTGCAGCTGCTGCGCCTCGAAGCGCCGCGCGAGCTCCTCGGACGGCAGCGCCTGGCAGACGAGCCAGCCCTGGATGTGATTGCAGCCCATCTCCGTCAGCAGTGCGCGCTGCGCCTCGGTCTCGACGCCTTCGGCGACGAGTTCGAGATCGAGCGTCTGCGCGAGGCCGACCACCGCCGACACGATCGCGCGGTCGTTGCGCGACGTCAGCAGGTTCTCGACGAAACTGCGGTCGATCTTCAGCTTCGCGAGCGGGAAGCGCTGCAGGTACGCGAGGCTCGAATAGCCGGTGCCGAAATCGTCGATCGCGAAGCGGATGCCGAGATCGGTCAGCTCCTCGAGCAGCACTTTCGCATGCGCGGGATCGTGCATCAGCAGGCTTTCGGTGATTTCGAGCACGATGCGGCGCGGGTCGATGCCCGTCAGCGCGATCGCCTCGCGCACGCTCTGCGTGAAGCGCGGGTCGCGGAACTGCTGCGGCGACACGTTGACCGCCACGTACTGCAGCGCAAGCCCCTGGCTGTCCCATGCGACGAGCTGCATGCACGCGGCCTTGAGCACCCAGTTGCCGAGGTAGTTGATCAGGCCGATCGATTCGGCGAGCGGAATGAAGGTCGCCGGCGGCACGAGGCCGTGTACCGGATGGCGCCAGCGGATCAGCGCCTCGACGCCGACCACCGCGCCCGACTGGCTGTGCGTGATCGGCTGGAAGTGGAGCGAGAACTCGCCGTTGCGCACGCCGTCGTACAGGTCGGCCTCGAGCTTCAGCCGTTCGGCGTCGGCCGGATCGTCGACCGGCGCATGGAACGCAAGCGCGTTGCCGCCCGATGCCTTCGCCTGCGCGAGCGCATGGTCGGCGCGGCGCAGCAGCGGGCTGTGATGCTGCGCGCGATGCGGCGCGGCACGTTCGTCCGGGTAGAGCGCGATGCCGATGCTCGCGGACAGGTGCACGGTCTGCCCCTGGTACACGTAGGGCTCGCGCACCGCGGCCTGCAGCCGGCGCGCGAGCGCGTCGGCGGCGTGACTCGCCTGCGAGCGGTCCGAGGCGCCGAGCACGATCGCGAACTTGTCGCTCGCGACGCGCGCGAGCCGCTCGTTCGGCGTGACGAGCGCCTTCAGCCGCTGCGCGGTCTCGCGCAGCAACGTGTCGCCCGCGTCGTAGCCGAGCGCGCGGTTGATCCGCTGGTAGTCGTCGAGGTCGAGCAGCAGCAGCGCCGCGCAGGTGCCGTCCTCGTCGGCGGTCTGCTGCGCACGCATCAGCGCCGGCACGAGCGCGGACAGGTTGTCGAGCCCCGTCATCGGGTCATGGTGCATTTCATACGTCAGCTTCGCCTCGAGCGCGCGCCACGACGACACGTCGAATGCCGCGATCGCGAAACCGTCGACGCCGTGATGGCGGCTCTTGAACGCACGGACCTCGACGTCCAGCGGGTAGGTGAGCGACTTGACGATGCACATCGTCGCCTTCTCGACCTGGCCGGAACGCGCGGCGCGCGCAAGCAGGCCTTCGAGCGCCGAGGTATCCTGTTCGGCGATCAGGTCGCGCAGCGTCAGCGTGTGCAGGTAGTCGCGGTGGTAGCCGATGAAGCGCAGGCTCGCGTCGGACACGTACAGAAAGCGCAGCTCGCGGTCGACATGGGCGAGGAAATCCACCGTGCCGACCGTCTGTTCCAGCCAGTTGCGCACGGAGTCGTCGCGGCGCGGCGCGCCGGCGCGCGCCGGCATCAGCGCGCCGCCCGACCAGGCGAAGCGGCGCAGCGTATGCAAGGCGCTGCGCCAGGAGCCCTTGCGTGACGTCTGTTTCCTGTTGGCTTCCATGTTTCTCGCTGACGTGAAGGGCTGGAACTGGTTGTCCGCAAGGAATAACGGCAGATTGTGCGGAATCTTTAACGGGCCGGCCGCGGATGGCGCGGCCGCCGGCCCGGATCGCATCCCGGATGTTCGACAGGCGAACGCCGGCGTGGCCTGTATCGAGGCTGACTTTATAAGAAATGAGGACGCAGATGAAGCGAAAACTGTTGCTGGGCGCCGTGGCGGCGCTGGTGGCCGGCCATGCGCTGATGGCGCAGGCGGAATTGAAGCCGGGCGCTGCGGCGCCGGATTTCACGACGCAGGCGTCGCTGGGCGGCAAGACTTACACGTACTCGCTCGCCGGCGCGCTGAAGCAGGGGCCGGTGGTGCTGTATTTCTACCCGGCGGCGTTCACGAAGGGCTGCACGATCGAGGCGCATGCGTTTGCCGATGCGGTCGACCGTTACAAGGCTTACGGCGCGACGGTGATCGGCGTATCGGCGGACAATATCGACACGCTGACGAAATTCTCGGTGAGCGAGTGCCGCAGCAAGTTCCCGGTCGCGGCCGATCCGGACGCGAAGATCATCCGGGAATGCGATGCGAAGCTGCCGGCGCTCGACCGCGCGAACCGCGTGTCCTACGTGATCTCGCCGGAAGGGAAGGTGCTCTACGAATACACGAGCCTGTCGCCCGACAAGCACGTCGAGAACACGCTCGCCGCCGTGAAGGCGTGGGCCGACGCGCATCCGAAGCCGTAAGCGGCCGCGCCTGGCACGAAAACGGCCCGCCGTGCGGGCCGCGGGCACGACAACACGCGCCGCCGGGCGGCGGCGCGCAGCGGGCCGTCACGCGCGCAAGGCCTGCTCGATCGGCACGCTGCCGCCGACGAAGCCGACGATCTTGCGCGAGATGCCGAGCTTGATCGCCTCGATCGCGGCCCATGCGACGTCCTGGCGCGACACGGGCGGCGCGGGGTCGAGCCAGGCGTCGGTCAGCGCGATCTTGCCGACGCCCGGATCGTCGGTGAGCGGGCCCGGGCGCAGGATCACGTAGTCGACACCCGACGCGATCACGCGGTCGTCGCCCTCGCGCTTCATCTGCGAATAATGGCGCAGCGCGTCCGGCGCCTGTTCGGGCCGGTACGCCGAAAGCGAGCTGATCACGACGAGCTTCTGCGCGTTGAAGGCGAGCGTGTATTCGGCCGCGCGGGCCACCGCGTCGCGGTCGACCTGTTCCTCTTCGGCCGCGCCCTCCGATTCGGCCGAGCCGGCCGCGTAGATCACGTGCGTGATGCCCTGGAACGCGTGCGAGAAATCGTTCGTCAGATCGGCCTCGACGACCCGTGCGCCCGCCAGCGCATAGCCGTGCCGGCGCACGAGCGCCGTGACCTCGAACTCCGGCTGCTTGAGCAGCAGATCCGCGCAGGCCTGGCCCGTCCGGCCGGTCGCACCAATCAGCAGTACCTTCGTCGTCATGAAACCGCTCCTTGCTCGATGCGTCTTCCGTCCAGATAGGGGCGGACGACCGATAACTCAAGTGTAATGTCGATTTGCCCCGCCGGCGGGCGCGTATTAAGGGGCGTACCGGCGTCGGGCGTTCATTCGTTCACACGGATGCGGTAATGACGCGCCGACCGGCTATCATGTGCGCGATGGTTTTTTCGCCGTTACGCGTATAACGCGCCGGCCCACCGGTTGGAGTACACATGGCATTACCCCTGGACAACGTCAGCATGGCCGTGTTCTGCGACTTCGAGAACGTCGCGCTCGGCGTGCGCGACGCGAAGTACGAGAAATTTGACATCAAGCCCGTGCTGGAGCGCCTGCTGCTGAAAGGCAGCATCGTCGTGAAGAAGGCCTATTGCGACTGGGATCGCTACAAGGGCTTCAAGGCGTCGATGCACGAGGCGAGCTTCGAGCTGATCGAGATTCCGCACGTGCGCCAGTCGGGCAAGAATTCGGCCGACATCCGGCTCGTCGTCGATGCGCTCGATCTCTGCTACACGAAGTCGCACGTCGATACGTTCGTGATCATCAGCGGCGATTCCGACTTCTCGCCGCTCGTGTCGAAGCTGCGCGAGAACGCGAAGAAGGTGATCGGCGTCGGCGTGAAGAAATCGACGTCGGACCTGCTGGTCGCGAACTGCGACGAATTCATCTTCTACGACGATCTGGTGCGCGAGCAGCAGCGCACGCTCGCGAAGCGCGAACAGCAGCAGCGTGCCGGCAACGGCGGCGCGAGGCGGCCTGACGAGCCGGCCTCGCGCAAGCACGACATGGATGCCCGCAAGGCCGAGGCGATCGCGCTGGCGGTCGAGACGTTCGATGCGCTCGCGTCGGAGCGCGACGACGTCGGCAAGATCTGGGCGTCGGTGCTCAAGAGCGCGATCAAGCGCCGCAAGCCGGATTTCAACGAGTCGTACTACGGGTTCCGCGCGTTCGGCAACCTGCTCGACGAAGCGCAGGCGCGCGGCCTGCTGGAAGTGGGGCGCGACGACAAGTCGGGCGCGTTCGTGTCGCGGGCCCGCCAGCCGGCGGCCATGGAGCATGTCGCGGCGGGCGGGGACGGCAGCGCGCACGGCGGCGCCCACCACCACGGTGCGCGCGCGGCCGAACCGGCGCGGGCCGGGCGCAATGCGCAACGTCGCGGGCAGCGGGCCGAAGCGGTGGCGCACGAAAGCGAGCAGGCCGAAGCGGAAGCGGCGGACGTCGCCGAGTTCGTCGAGGCTGGGTCGGTGACGCCACCGGCTGAAACGGCTGAAGCGGCGGAGGCGGTCGACGCACCGGGCGAGGCGAAGGACGGCCGCAAGCGTGCGCGCAAGAGCGCGGCGAAGAAGACGGGCGCGAAGAAGGGTGCCGCCGCGAAGGGCGCCGGCCATCATGCGGCCGGGAAGACCGACGACGCCCACGGTGAGGCGAAGCACGGCGGCGACCAGCACGCGCACGGCAGGCATGCCGACGACGCGGAGCAGGGCGACGAACGGCATGCCGCCGTGACGCGTGCCGAGCCGGCGGCCGGCGATGCCGGCGGCGACGGGACTGCCGCCCAGCCGTCGCATGAGGCGGCGCCGCTCGAAGCGCATGCCGACGCACCGGCCGCTGCCAAGAAAAAGCCGGCCCGCAAGGCGGCACCGCGCGCACGTCGTCCGCGCAAGACGACGGCGGCCGAGTAACGGCAGGCGTCCGGGTGCCGTCCGAAGCGGGACGGCATCCGCGCCGAACGATACCGGCCGGCGCAATGCCGGCGCGGCTGCGCTAGCCGTTCAGCACATACGGACGCGTCATCACTTCGAGGAAGTGGCCGTCCGGGTCGTCGAAGTACACGCCGCGCCCGCCGTTGTGGCGGTAGATGTCGTCGGGTTGCCGCTTCGCGGGATCGGCCCAGTGCGCGAGCCCGCGCGCGCGGATGCGCGCCAGCACGCGATCGAAGCCGGCTTCGTCGAGCAGGAACGCATAGTGCTGCGACCTGATTTCCCCCGCCTGTTCGTAGAAATCGAGCGACACGCCGTTGTCGAGCGCGACGACCCGCATCGCGCCGAACGGCGTCGGCGGCGGCAATTCCAGGAGTTCGGTCAGGAAGCGGCTCGACGCATGCTTGTCGCTGCACCAGACGATCGTGTGATTGAGCTGGACGTTCATGGCGGGTTCCGGCGAAGGGCTCGCGGTAGGCATGGACTCACGATAGCCGATCGCCGCCCGGGTTCAAGGGCAAAAAAACGGCCGCCTGCCTGAATTGCCCCCAGGAGTTGGACACCACTCCAACCCTTGGGGTCGGCTCAGTCGGGCCGCCGCTTCCCGTCATTCGCCGGCCACCGCCGGCCCGCCCGAATTGCCGCGGCGATTGCGGCGTTTCTCTCCCCACACGCGGAACCGGTCCATGTACAGGTAGACGACCGGCGTCGTATAGAGCGTCAGCACCTGCGACACGATCAGGCCGCCGGCGATCGCGATCCCGAGCGGCGCGCGCAGCTCGGCGCCGTCGCCGCTGCCGAACGCGAGCGGCAGTGCGCCGAGGAGCGCGGCCATCGTCGTCATCATGATCGGGCGGAAGCGCAGCAGGCACGCCTCGTGGATCGCGTCGAACGACGACTTCTTGTTGTTGCGCGTCTGGTCGATCGCGAAGTCGACCATCATGATCGCGTTCTTCTTCACGATGCCGATCAGCAGGATCACGCCGATCAGCGCGATGATGCTGAACTCGGTCTTGAACAGCAGCAGCGCGAGCAGCGCGCCGACGCCGGCCGACGGCAGTGTCGACAGGATCGTGATCGGGTGGATGTAGCTCTCGTACAGGATCCCGAGCACGATGTAGACGGCCAGCAGCGCGGCGAGGATCAGGATCGGCTGGTCGTTCATCGACTGCTGGAACGCCTGCGCGGTGCCCTGGAAACTGCCGACGATCGTCGGCGGGACGCCGACCTGCGCCATGGTCTGGTAGATCACCTGGGTCGCCTGCGACAGCGACACGCCCGGCGGCAGGTTGAACGAGATCGTCGTCGCGACGAACAATCCCTGGTGGTTGACCGACAGCGGCGTCGTGCTCGGCCCGAACGTCGCGATCGCCGACAGCGGGATCATCGTCGACTTCGACGTCGACACCGACGCACCCGACGACGCGCTCGACTTGCCGCTCGCGGCGATCGAGTTGAGCGCCTGGTTGCGCGCGGAATCGGACGCGATCGCCGCGGCGCTCTGCGTGGCCGTCCCGGCGCTCGACGTGCCGGCCGACGTCGCGACATAGGTGCCGGCGGCCGCGTTGGTGGTCTGCGAGCCGTTCGCGCTGCCGCCCGACGTGCTGATCCACACCTGGTTCAGCATCTCCGGGCTTTGCCAGTATTTCGGCGCGACTTCCATCACGACGTGGTACTGGTTCAGCGGGTTGTAGATCGTCGAGACCTGGCGCTGGCCGAACGCGTCGTACAGCGTGTTGTCGATCTGCGCGGGCTTGATGCCGAAGCGCGCGGCCGTCGCGCGGTCGATCGTCACCATCGCCTCGAGACCGCCTTGCTGCTGGTCGGAGTTCACGTCGGTCAGCTCGGGGCGCTTCTGCAGCGCCTCGGTCAGGATCGGCCCCCACTTGTACAGGTCGGCGCTCGAATCGCCGAGCAGCGTGAACTGGTACTGCGCGTTGCTCTGCCGGCCGCCGACGCGGATATCCTGCGCGGCCTGCAGGAACGTGCGCGCACCCGCGACGTCCGCCAGCGGCGGGCGCAGCTGCTGGATCACCTGGTCGGCCGACAGCTTGCGCTCGGAGCGATCCTTCAGCGTGACGAACATGAAGCCCGAGTTGGTCTGCGTGCCGCCGGTGAACCCCGCGACGCTCTTCACGTTCGGGTTGCCCTGCACGATCCGCATCATCTCGGAGAACTTCAGCTTCATCGCCTGGAACGAGGTCGACTGGTCGGCCTGGATGCCGCCGATCATCAGGCCGGTGTCCTGCTGCGGGAAGAAGCCCTTTGGCACGACGATGTACAGGTACACGTTCAGCCCGATCGTCGCGAACAGCGTCAGCAGGATCAGCAGCGGCCGGCGCAGCGCCCACGACAGCGAGCGCTCGTAGCCGCGCTGCATGCGCGAGAAGCCGCGCTCGAGGAAGCGCCCGAAGCGGCCTTCGTTTTGCGGGTCGTGCGACTCGGGCAGCAGGCGCGCGCACATCATCGGCGTGACGGTGAGCGACACCGCGAGCGACACGGCGATCGCGAGCGACAGCGTCAGCGCGAATTCGCGGAACAGCCGCCCGACGATGCCGCCCATCAGCAGGATCGGCAGGAACACCGCGACGAGCGAGATGCTCATCGACAGCACCGTGAAGCCGACCTCGCGCGCACCGTCGAACGCGGCCTGCATCCGCGACTTGCCGTTCTCGATGTGCCGCGAGATGTTCTCGAGCACGACGATCGCATCGTCGACGACGAAGCCGGTCGCGACGATCAGCGCCATCAGCGACAGGTTGTCGATCGAGAAGCCGAGCAGGTACATCGCGCCGAACGTGCCGACGATCGAGATCGGCACCGCGACGCTCGGGATCAGCGTCGCGCGCCAGTTGCGCAGGAACAGGAACACGACCATCACGACGAGGCTGACCGCGATCAGCAGCGTGTGCTCGGTGTCCTTCAGCGACGCGCGGATGGTGGTCGAGCGGTCGAGCACCGGCGTGACCGTGATGTCGGCCGGCAGCGACGCGGTGAGTTGCGGCAGCGCCGCGCGCACGCGGTCGATCGTATCGATGATGTTCGCGCCGGGCGAGCGGTAGAGGATCACGAGGACCGCGCGCTTGCCGTTCGACAGGCCGAGGTTGCGCAGGTCCTCGACCGAATCGACGACGTCCGACAGGTCGGACAGCCTGACGGCCGAGCCGTTGCGGTAGGCGACGACGAGGTCGCGGTATTGCGACGCCTGGGAGGCCTGGTCGTTCGTATAGAGCTGGTAGTGCTGCGGGCCGAACTCGATCGCGCCCTTCGGCGCGTTGGCGTTCGCGGACGCCAGCGCCGCGCGCACGTCCTCGAGGCCGATCCCGTAGTGGAACAGCGCCTGCGGTTCGAGCTCGACGCGCACGGCCGGGTTCGCGGAGCCGCTCACCGAGACCTGGCCGATCCCGTCGATCTGCGACAGCGACTGCTGCAGCACCGTCGATGCGGCGTCGTACAGCTTCGCGGGCGACGACGTTTCCGACGTCAGCGACACGATCATGATCGGCGAATCGGCCGGGTTGACCTTGCGGTAGGTCGGGTTGCTCTTCAGCGCGGCGGGCAGGTCGGCGCGCGCCGCGTTGATCGCGGCCTGCACGTCGCGCGCGGCGCCGTCGATGTCGCGGTTCAGGCCGAACTGCAGGATGATCCGCGCGTTGCCGACCGTGCTCGTCGACGTCATTTCGGAGACGTCGGCGATCGAGCCGAGGTGCCGCTCGAGCGGGCTCGTCACGCTGGTCGCGACCGTTTCCGGGCTCGCGCCCGGCAGCGACGCCTGCACCGAGATCGTCGGGAAGTCGACCTGCGGCAGCGGCGACACCGGCAGCTTGATGAACGCGAACAGGCCCGCGAGCGCGACGCCGAGCGCGAGCAGCGTCGTCGCGACGGGGCGGGTGATGAAGGGGCGCGACAGGTTCATGGCTTACGCATCCGTGCGCTTGCCGGCGTCGGGGCCGTGGCGTTCGAACCAGCCGCGCACGCGGCGCGCGAGCGAGTCGAAGCCGAGGTAGATCACGGGCGTCGTAAACAGCGTCAGCACCTGCGACACGATCAGGCCGCCGGCGATCGCGATCCCGAGCGGCTGGCGCAGCTCGGAGCCGGCGCCGGAGCCGACGATCAGCGGCACCGCGCCGAGCAGCGCGGCGAGCGTCGTCATCAGGATCGGCCGGAAGCGCAGCAGGCACGCCTGGTAGATCGCCTCGCGCGGCGGCTTGCCTTCGACACGTTCGGCCTCGAGCGCGAAGTCGATCATCATGATCGCGTTCTTCTTCACGATACCGATCAGCAGCACGATGCCGATGATGCCGATGATGTCGAGGTCGTGCCCGGTGATCATCAGCGCGAGCAGCGCGCCGACGCCGGCCGACGGCAGCGTCGACAGGATCGTGATCGGGTGGATGTAGCTTTCGTACAGCACGCCGAGCACGATGTACATCGTGACGACCGCCGCGAGGATCAGGAACAGCTGGTTCGACAGCGACGCCTGGAACGCGAGCGCCGCGCCCTGGAAGCGCGTCTGGAACGACGCGGGCAGGCTGATGTCCTTCTCGGCGGCCTCGATCGCCTTGACGGCCTCGCCGAGCGACGCGCCCGGCGCGAGGTTGAACGAGATCGTCGTCGACGGGAACTGCGACAGGTGCGCGACCAGCAGCGGCGACGGCCGCTCGTGGAACGACGCGATCGACGACAGCGGCACCTGGCCGCCGCCGGCCGACGGCAGGTAGATGTCGTTCAGCGATTGCGCGTAGTGCTGCTCCTTCGGCTCCGACTCGAGAATCACACGGTACTGGTTCGACTGCGTGAAGATGGTCGACACGATGCGCTGGCCGAACGCGTCGTACAGCGCGTTGTCGACGGTCGCCGGCGTGATGCCGAAACGCGCGGCGCTCGGGCGGTCGATCTCGATGTAGACCGACTGGCCGTTGCTCTGCAGGTCGGTCGCGACATCGGCGAGCGACGGCTCCTGCTGCAGCCGCGCGACGAGCTTCGGCACCCAGGTCGCGAATTCTTCCGCGTTCGGGCTCGTCAGCATGAACTGGTACTGCGTCGGGCTGACGGTCGAATCGATCGTCAGGTCCTGCACCGACTGCATGAACAGCGAGATGCCGGTGATGTTCGCCACGCGGTGCTGCAGGTCGCGGATGATCTGCGCGGCCGTTTTGGAGCGGTCGTCGCGCGCCTTCAGGTTGATCAGCATCCGGCCGCTGTTCAGCGTGATGTTGCTGCCGTCGACGCCGATGAACGACGTGAGGCTGTCGACGTTCGGGTCCTTCAGGATCTCGGCCGCGAGCGCCTGCTGGCGTTCGGCCATCGCGCCGTACGAGATCGACTGCGGCGCCTGCGTGATCGCCTGGATCACGCCGGTGTCCTGCGCGGGGAAGAAGCCCTTCGGCACGTAGATGTAGAGCAGGGCGGTCAGCCCGAGCGTCAGCAGCGCGACGACCAGCGTCGAGCGCTGGCGGTTCAGCACCCATTCGAGCGCGACCGCGTAGCGCGCGATCACCCAGTCGATCGTGCGGTGCACGCGTGCCTCGAAGCGGTGGCTTTCCGGCGGCGGCGAATGACGCAGCAGCTTCGCGCACATCATCGGCACGAGCGTGAGCGACACGATCGCCGAGATCACGATCGTCACCGCGAGCGTGATCGCGAACTCGTGGAACAGGCGCCCGACCACGTCGCCCATGAACAGCAGCGGGATCAGCACCGCGATCAGCGACACCGTCAGCGAGATGATCGTGAAGCCGATCTGCCTCGAGCCCTTCAGCGCGGCCTCGAGCCCCGACTCGCCTTCCTCGACGTAGCGCGCGATGTTCTCGATCATCACGATCGCGTCGTCGACGACGAAGCCGGTCGCGATGGTGAGCGCCATCAGCGACAGGTTGTTCAGCGAGAAGCCGGCCATGTACATCACCGCGAGCGTGCCGATCAGCGATAACGGCACGGACAGGCTCGGGATGATCGTCGCGTAGATGTTCGCGAGGAACAGGTACATCACCAGCACGACGAGCGCGACCGCGAGCAACAGCTCGAACTGCACGTCGCGCACGGCCGCGCGGATCATCGTCGTGCGATCGGTGACGATCTCCACGTCGAGCGCGGCCGGCAGCGTCTCCTGCAGCTTCGGCAATTGCGCCTTGATCGCGTCGACCGTCTGGATCACGTTCGCGCCCGGCTGGCGCTGCACGTTCAGGATGATCGCGGGATCCGAATTCACCCACGCGCCGAGCTTGGTGTTCTCCGAGCCGGCGACGACCGTCGCGACGTCGGTCAGCATCACCGGGCGGCCGTTCTTGTACGCGACGACCGCGCTGTTGTACTGGTCGGCGCTCGTCAGCTGGTCGTTCGCGTTGATCGTGTAGGCGCGCGTCGGGCCGTCGAAGTTGCCCTTCGGGGTGTTGACGTTCAGGTTCGAGATCGTCGTGCGCAGGTCGTCGAGGTTCATCCCGTACTGCGCGAGCGCGGTCGGGTTCGCCTGGATCCGCACGGCCGGGCGGTTGCCGCCCGACAGGCTGACGAGGCCGACGCCCGCGATCTGCGAGATCTTCATCGCGAGGCGCGTGTCGGCCAGGTCCTGCACCTGCGTGAGCGGCAGCGTCTTCGACTTGACGGCGAGCGTGATCACCGGCGCATCGGCCGGGTTGACCTTCGCGTAGATCGGTGGGGCCGGGAGGTCGGACGGCAGCAGGTTGCCGGCCGCGTTGATCGCGGCCTGCACTTCCTGTTCGGCGATGTCGAGCGGCAGGTCGAGCGAGAACTGCAGCGTGATCACCGACGCACCGGCCGAGCTTTGCGACGACATCTGGTTCAGCGACGGCATCTGCCCGAACTGGCGCTCGAGCGGCGCGGTGACCGACGAGGTCATCACTTCCGGGCTCGCGCCGGGGTAGAAGGTCTGGACCTGGATCGTCGGGTAGTCGACTTCGGGCAGCGCGGCGAGCGGCAGGAACCGCAGCGCGACGAGACCGGCCAGCATGATCGCCGCCATCAGGAGGGCGGTGCCGACCGGCCGGAGAATGAAGAGGCGGGAAGGATTCATCGAGCGGCCCGCGCGTTATTGGGCCGCTGCCTGCGACGCACCGTGCTTGTGTCCGCCGTGATGGCCGGCGGCGCCCGACGCAGCCGAGGCACCCGACGCCGCGCCGGCGCCACGCGTGCCCGACGCGCCTTTCGGCTTGTCGGCCGGAATCGAGATCTTCGAGCCTTCGCGCAGTCGGTCGGAGCCGTCGGTCACCACGCGCTCGCCGAGCGCGACGCCGCTGACGATGCTCGTGCGTTCGCCGTCGACCGGGCCGATCGTGACCTTGCGCACGGTTACCGTGTTGTCGGGTTTCACGACGTAGACGAACTGGCCGATCGAACCCGTCAGCACCGCGGACGTCGGCACGATCGTCGCGTTGCGCAGCACGTCGACGAGCAGCCGCGTGTTCACGAACTGATTCGGGAACAGCATGCCTTCCTTGTTATCGAAGTTCGCGCGCAGCTTGACCGTGCCGGTGCTCGTGTCGATCTGGTTGTCGAGCGTGGCGAGCGACCCCGTCTCGAGCGGCACCGTGTTGTTGCGGTTGTAGGCGGTGACCGACAGTTTCTGGCCCGCGTTCACCTGCTTGAGGATCTGCGGCAGGTTGTCTTCCGACGTCGTGAAGATCACGCTCATCGGCTGCAGCTGCGTGATCACGACGATGCCGTTGGTGTCGCCCGGCGTCACGTAGTTGCCCGGGTCGACCTGGCGCAGGCCGACGCGGCCCGATACCGGCGCCGTGATGCGCGCATACGTGAGGTTCAGCTTCGCGGAATCGATCGCGGCCTGGTCGGTCTTCACCGCGCCTTCGTACTGCTTGACGAGCGACGCCTGCGTATCGACGGTTTGCGACGCGATCGAATCCTGCGACAGCAGCGTCTGGTAGCGCTTCAGGTCGAGGCGCGCCGTCGCGAGCAGCGCCGAGTCGCGTGCGAACGTGCCTTCGGCGTTCTCGAGCGCCACCTGGTACGGGCGCGGGTCGACCTGCGCGAGCACGTCGCCCTTCTTGACGATCTGGCCTTCCTGGAACGACACCGACTGCAGGTAGCCCGACAGTTGCGTCTTGACCGTCACGTTCGCGAGCGGCGTGACGGTGCCGAGCGCGGACAGCACGATCGGCATCTCGCCTTGCGTCGCGGTCGCGACCTGCACGGGCTGCGGAACGTTCGCCATCGCAGCGGGGCCGCCGCGGCCGCGATGGCCGCCTGCGCCGCCGCCGGCGCTTGCGCCCGCGGTTTGTGCCGCGCTGCCGGCCGCCGGCGTGCGGTTCCACGGATGCCACCACAGCAGGCCGCCGATGACGACGACCGCGAGCGTTCCGATCATCAGCGTGCGGCGCGGGCGTCGCGCGGCGGGGGACGCAGGGTCTTTCGAAGGGGGCGTGGGCTTTTGTTCGTTATCCATCGTGATCTGTCAGGAAGACGGCGCGGCGTGCCGGAAATCGGACTGCTGGGCTGCGCGTGGGCGAGCGGGTGACGGGACGGGGCGGCCCGGCTCGGTCCGGGGCCCCCGTCGACCCGCGCGGGGAAAAGAGCGGTGCGCGCCGAGAGTGCGGCGCGACGATGGGCATGATCCTACGTCCCGTCCCCGTTACAGTCCAGTCGTCTATCTTTCAACGGGTTACGGTCGTTACAGAACGCGACGGAACGGTGACGGAACGATTACACGCCGACGCGCCGGGCCGGCGCGCCGCCGATCTCGCGGGTGATTTTCGCGATGCACTCCTGCAGCGCGGGCACGACATGTTCCTGCAGCCATTCGGGCGGACACTGGTGCGACGCGCCGCCGCAATTCACCGAATAGCGCTGGCCCGACGGGCCGACGAAACCGGCCGCGACGGCATTCAGGCCTTCGCGCCATTCGCCGATTGCGATCGCGTGGCCGTCGCGCATCGCGTCGTCGAGCGCGGGGGTCAGGCGCGCCGACACGTGCGGCCAGTCGTCGCCCGCCGTGGTGCGCAGCGACTCGAGCAGCAGGCGGCGCTCGTCGTCCTCGAGCGCGGCGAGATACGCGCGGCCGACCGCCGTGCGCGCGATGTCCATCCGCGAGCCGATTTCGAGGCGCGTGACGAGCACGGCCGAGCGCGGCCGGATCACGTCGATCGCGACCATGTCGAGCCGGTCGCGCACCGCGAGGTGCACGGACAGCGACGTGCGTTCGGCCAGCTCGATCATGAACGGCCGCGAGCGCGCGCGGATGTCGAAGTTGCGCAGGAAGCCGTGGCTCAGCTCGAGCACCGACGCGGTGAGCACGAAGCGCTCGCTGTCGGGCAACTGGAACAGGAAGCCGGCGCTGACGAGCGTCGCGGTGATGCGCGAGACGGTCGGCTTCGGGATGCCGGTCAATTCGGTCAGTTCGCGGTTGCTGACGGGGGCGTCGGCAGCCGCGATGCGGCGCAGCACGGCGAGGCCGCGGGCGAGGGCGGTGATCTCGTCGGGCGACGATTCACGGTCCCGCGACGCGGGAGAGGTTACAGTTGTCGACACGAGGGATTCTCTCTAATTCCGAAACTCGATTTCAATTTTGTTGGTATTGTAGGACTATTGTCAAAGGATGCATGTTCCGCGGGCGAACCGGTCATTGGATGAAATTTTACGGGTTCACCCTTGGTTTATTAGGAAAACGCTCAAATGAGCGTTGCCAGAAAGTGCATGAACCGGTGCAAATACCGCTTGACTTGTCGGGCGGAAACGGAAAGAATGTCTCACGTTTTCGAAACATCGTTTCAAGAGTTTAACCGGCAACGATGTTTCGCGCAGTCTCTCAGGTTCTAGCACGGCCCTCGGAATGGCTAGAACTTTTTTAGCGCCACGGTCTCCGTGGCGCTTTTTTTTGCCCGTCATTTTGACTGTCCGCCCGGGCACGTCAGGCCCGTATTATCCCCCGATCGATGGAAACGCCCGTCCGAGCCCGTTCGGCGCGCGCTGGCGCACGCCATGCACACGATTCGCACGCGCAAAAAAAAGCGCGATGCCCGCACTGGGCATCGCGCACAAAACGGCGTGGAGCGCCGACGAATGAACGGTGATGAAGAAAGGGAGTCCCGGTTAGGGACGCCTGGCCAGCGAGCCCCCCTCGTGTGACCCGGTCAGGCCTTCGCGAGCTTGATGCCGGTCTGCTCGGCCGTCAGGTAGCCGACGCTGGCGCCGAAGCGGTCCTTGAAGTTCGCGCGCACGAGCGGATCGAGCGTCGGCTTGACCTTGTCGTGCAGCGGCGATTCCCAGTCGCCCGCGTGCTGGAAGTTGCTCATGATGTAGGTCCAGCCGTTGATCTCGTCGACCGCGTGCAGGCCCGTCGACTCCGCGCCGGCCGGGCACGACAGCACGCGCGAGAGCGACTTCGTGTCGACGTTGTACGCCCACAGGAAGTTGTTCACGTGCATGCCCGAGTCTTCGCCGATGAACAGCGTGCGCAGCTTTTCGGAGAACTTCAGGTTGTCCGGGTTCGCGATCTTGTCCGGGTTCGCGAGGTTGCCGAGCCCGTCGGCCGCGGCGAGATCCTCGCCGACGAGCGCGGCCGGCGCGCCCATGTCGACCGGCACCCATTCGCTGTCGATCGCGCCGCCCGTCGTGTCGCGCTGGCCGGCCTTCAGGTTCAGCGCGTAGACGGCGCCCGCGGCGATCTTCTTGTCGACCGCGACGTCGCGCGACACCGCATTGCCCTTGACCATCGACGTTTCGATCCGCGACATCGCCGTATAGACGATCTTGTCCTTCGCGTTCACGGTCGTGCCTTCGAGCTTGGTGAAGCCCATGCTGCCGCCGAGCAGCGCCGCGTAGCGGTGCGTCTCGAGGAACGCGGCCGCCTTTTCCATCCCCGGCTTCACGCGCATCCAGTTGAACTTGCCGCCGAAGTGGATCTTCGCGTAGCTCGCGTCGTTCGGGTCGGCGGTCACCAGGTCCATGATGTCCGACGCCTTCAGCGTGTTCGCGAGCGCTTCGATCTCGCTGCTCGTCGCGTGGCCGATCCTGATCCACGTGAGTGTCGCGGTGCCGGCGCCGGCCGACGACGTCTGCGTCCATTTCGCGACGTACAGCGTGCCGGCCGACAGGTCGGCCGCCTTGTCGGCGACGAACATGAACAGGCCGCCGTTGGTGGCGTCGTCACCCATCATCACGGTGCGCTGGTCCGGCATCACCTGGATCAGCTCGTGCGAGATGCGGCCGAGGCAGTAGTGCTTCTTCACGCTGCCCGTGCCGTCCGGGTTCACGGTGATCTCGGGGAGGTGGCCGTAGTGGTAGGGGTTCGCCTTCGTCTCGTCGCCGAACGTGTTCTTGCTGAACGCCTTGAACTGCGCGTCGGTGGCAGCCTTCGTCGCGTCCGGCTCGTATTCCTCGCTCGACAGGTGCGTGCCCCACGGCGACAGGCTCGCGCCGCAGGTGATCCACAGCCCGTGCGCCTTCGACGTGTCGACGTTGTGGTACTTCACGACCTTCAGCGCGCCGGTGGCCGGATCCTGGTCGAGCGAGAGCACCGCGATCGGCGACGGCAACTGGCCGTACTGCGATGCGCTCGCCTGGTCGCGCGTCGTGTATTCGAACTGCACGACCGCGAACACCGTGTTGCCCTTCACGCCGGGCACGTTCGCGTTCTTCAGCGTCAGCAGCGAGCTGCCGTCCGGGCAGTCGGAATAGAACTGGCGCTCCTTGCCGGCGACCGAGCGATCGATGATCGGCTGGTTGTTGATGTCGTAGTAGCCGCCCGCGAGCGTCGTGCCGCCCTTGCCGTCCGGCACCATGTCGCCCGTCACGAAGAACGGCCGGTACGCGAGCTTGAAATTGCGCGACGAACCGTCCGAGAACGACACCGACAGCGTCGAGCCGACCGTCGTCGTGGCCATCGCGGCCGCATTGTCGAGCGTGGGGGCGGCCATCGCCGAGAACGTCGCCGACGTATAGGCAGCGGCGACCGGGGCCGGCGTCGACGCGGGATCGTCGCCGCCGCAACCCGTCAGCAGGGCCGGCAGCGCGAGGCCGGAAAGGGGGAGCATCGGCGCGCCGGCGAGGATCTTCAGGGCCTGACGACGGGAAGCATTGGGCAACGCGGGCATGTGGAGTCCAGTTTCGGTTGTTGGAAGAATGGCCTTCGCGAAGCAGGCGGTCGGCAAGCTTCGCGAAGGCTGATTGAAAACTGGACGGAAGTGTAAGGACGCTAGATGAAAGTTTTTTGAATTGAAACCGTAATGGTGTGCCTGGTGTCCTTCGATGGATCAATCGCGCTCGGGCGTTGCCGTGATGCGATGGATCGACAGGTCGGCGCCGTCGAACTCGGCTTCGCGATCGAGGCGCAGCCCGACGGTCGCTTTCAGCGCGCCATAGACGAGCGTGCCGCCCGCGCTTGCGATCACGATGCCGCCGAGCGTGCCGACGAGCTGCGACAGGAACGACACGCCGCCGAGGCCGCCAAGCGCAGGCAGGCCGAACACGCCCGCCGCGAGGCCGCCGAGCGCGCCGCACATGCCGTGCAGCGGCCACACGCCGAGCACATCGTCGATGCGCCACTTGTTCTGCACGCAAGTGAACATCGCGACGAACAGCGCACCGGCGGCCGCGCCCGTGACGAGCGCGCCGATCGGATGCATCACGTCGGAGCCCGCGCATACGGCGACGAGGCCCGCGAGCGGCCCGTTGTACGTGAAGCCCGGGTCGTTGCGGCCGGCCATCCACGCGGCGAGCGTGCCGCCGACCATCGCCATCAGCGAGTTCACGGCGACGAGGCCGCTGATCTTGTCGAGCGTCTGCGCGCTCATCACGTTGAAGCCGAACCAGCCGACCGCGAGCACCCATGCGCCGAGCGCGAGGAACGGGATGTTCGACGGCGGGTGCGCGGCGATCCGGCCATCCTTCGCGTAGCGGCCGTGACGCGCGCCGAGCAGCAGCACGGCCGGCAGCGCGACCCAGCCGCCGAACGCATGCACGACGACCGAGCCGGCGAAATCGTGGAACGGCGCACCGAACGCGTGCGTGAGCCACGCCTGCACGCCGAAGCGCTCGTTCCACGCCATCCCTTCGAAGAACGGATAGATGAAGCCGACGATGATCAGCGTCGCGACGAGCTGCGGATTGAACTTCGCGCGCTCGGCGATGCCGCCGGACACGATCGCGGGAATGGCCGCCGCGAAGGTCAGCAGGAAGAAGAAGCGCACGAGCGCGTAGCCGCTGTGCTGCGACAGCGTGCCGATGTCGTCGAAGAACTCGACACCGTATGCGATCGTGTAGCCGATGAAGAAATACGCGAGCGTCGACACCGAGAAGTCGACCAGGATCTTCACGAGCGCGTTGACCTGGTTCTTCTTGCGGACCGTGCCGAGTTCGAGAAATGCGAAGCCCGCGTGCATCGCGAGCACCATGACGGCGCCGATCAACAGGAACAGTGTATCGACGCCGGATTTCAGACCATCCATGCCGTGGCTTCCTTGCGCAAAAAACGGGCAAGGAACGCAAATATCGAGCCAACTTGGTGAGCGGCTGCGTGGAATTGGTGCCTCGATACCGCGTGGTGCGGCATTCCGGTGAATCGTGCACGGGTGACGGAGCGGGCGACGACGATTGGTGACCGCACGATTTGCACGCGCGTGGTGCGGTGCGTGCTGAACTGGTGCGTACGGCGGGCGAGGCGATGCGATGTGGTGCGCCGTGGCGCACCGATCTGGCGCGTCAGTGACGGGCGAACAGCGTGGGCGGCCGGCGCAGCCGCCACGCGCATGCCGACCAGTAGGCGGCGACGGTCGACAGCCCGAGCGCGGCGAACGCGAGGGCCGCGAAGCCGGCGAGCGACTGGCCGTCGCCGTCGGCGCCGAGGATGCCTTCCGCGATGATCAGCGCGGCCGTCCAGAAACCGATCACGGCCTGCGTGAGCAGGCGCGCGGATGCGACGCGGCGCGGGCGCCCGGATTCGGCCAGGCGGGGCGCCGACGGCGCGCGCAGGCACAGGAACAGGGTGGCGGCGAGCAGCGTGGCCAGAACGATGAACCAGTCGACGAGAAAAGCCATAAGAAAAAAGGGACACGTACGAAGCGGATTGAGGCGTGCCCACTTTAGTGGCGTAGCGCCTGCGATTGAATCAGACGAATCCGAAACTGAAAGGCATTTTTAATGGCTGGTCGTCATTTGGCCTGTTCCACAGGCGGTATCATCGACACCGGTCCAACCACAAGGCCGTGCGACGCACGGCCGGAGATTTGCTGATGAACATGAAGACATCGCGGGCGCGTCGCGTGCCCGGGTCCGTACTGGCGGCGGTGGCCGCCGGTGCGCTGCTGTTGCTCGCGGGCTGCGAGAAGTCCGGCGCGCCGGCCACGCAAGCCGATACGGCCGCCAGCGCGGCCGCCGATGCCGCGAACAACGCGGCCAAGGCGCTCGACCAGGTCGCGAGCACCGTCAACCAGCAGATCAACGCCGCGAAGGCCGGCATCGCTTCGGCGGCGTCGGCCGTGCCGCCGCTGTCCGCGAGCGGTCTCGCGTCGGCCGCGCAGGCGCAGATCGACGCGGCCGCTTCCGCGGTCGTCGCGCATGCGGCCTCCGAAGCCGGTGCGAAGATCGCGGAAGCCGGCAAGAAGCTGCAGCAGTGGAGCCAGCAGAACGCGTCGGGCGCCAAGCCCGCGAGCGGGGAATGACGCGGGCTTGCACGATCCACGAAATGTAATTATCATGATTACATATGTCGCCGGTCGCGGTTCGGGCCGGTGTCGCCGAGTGAGTGAGGAATGAATACCAGCAGCCGGTTCGCGTTTGCCGTCCACGTGCTCGCCTTGCTGTCGATGCAGGAAGGCGTGCCGCTGTCGTCGGACATCATCGCGGGCAGCGTGAATACGAATCCGGCGCTGATTCGCCGGTTGCTGTCGATGCTGGCAGCCGCGGGGCTGACCACGTCGCAGCTCGGCGCGGGCGGCGGCGCGTTGCTGGCGCGCGAGCCCGGCGAGATCACGCTGCTCGACGTGTATCGCGCGGTCGACGACGCGCAACTGTTCGCGCTGCATCGCGAGGCACCGAATCCCGCGTGCCTCGTCGGGCGGCACATCCAGGTCGCGCTGACCGGCTATATCGGCGATGCGCAGCGCGCGATGGAGGCATCGCTCGCCACGCGCACGCTCGTCGACGTCACGGCCGACATGCTGGATCTCGAGCGGCGCACGCAACAGGCGGCAGCCGGCAGGTAGCCGGCGGCAGGCAGGGCAGGAAGCCGGATGGCGCGCAGGTGCGGGTGTCCGGTGCAACGGGGGCTTCGCCCCGTTTTTTTCGATCTTATCTGTAATTAACTGTGTTACATATTTTCTGACTGGAGAATCGTCATGACGCAACGTTCGTTGAAAATCGCGCTGTTCGGCGCCACCGGCATGATCGGCTCGCGCATCGCGGCGGAAGCCGTACGACGCGGCCACCGCGTGACCGCGCTGTCGCGCCACCCGGGCGCGGCCGGCGACGGCATCACCGCGCAGGCGGCCGACCTGTTCGACGCGGCCAGCATCGCGGCCGCGCTGCCGGGGCATGACGTGGTCGCGAGCGCGTACGGTCCGAAGCAGGACGATGCGGCGAAGGTCGTCGGGGCCGCGCAGGCGCTGGTCGCCGGCACGCGCCAGGCCGGCCTGAAGCGGCTCGTCGTGGTCGGCGGCGCCGGTTCGCTCGAAGTCGCGCCGGGCAAGCAGCTGGTCGACAGCGAAGGTTTCCCTGACGCGTACAAGGCGGTCGCGCTGGCCCATCGCGACGCGTTCGACTACCTGAAGACGGTCACCGATCTCGACTGGACCTTCCTGGCGCCGGCCGCGCTGATCGCGCCGGGCGAGCGCACGGGCACGTTCCGCACGGGCGTCGGCAAGCTGATCGTGGACGCGCAGGGCAATAGCAAGATCTCGGCGGAAGACTACGCGGTCGCGTTCGTCGACACGCTCGAGCAGGACAGCTTCGTGCGCGAGATCGCGACGGTCGCGTATTGAGCGGCGTGACGACCGGCGGCGTGTGAGCGCCGGCCGGGGCGTGGCGTACAAGCCGCGGCGCGTAACAAGGTCGGGCGATGCCATCCTCACGGGCGGCGTCGCCTGTTTCGTTTGGCGTGGCGAGCACGTGGCGGATCGGTATTTATACCGGTCGACGCGGCGAAGCCGTTTTCATACTGTTCCCCGTTGTGCAGGATGAATAGAATAAATTTCTATCTACGAGGGACTGGAGAAATGGACGCCATCGATCGCAAGCTGCTGGAACTGCTGCAGGCCGATGCCACATTGCCGATCGCGGAACTGGCGCAGCGCGTGAACCTGTCGCAGACGCCATGCTGGAAGCGCGTGCAGCGGCTCAAGGAGACCGGCGCGATTCGTGCGCAGGTTGCGCTGTGCGATCCGCGCAAGCTCGGCGTCGGCACGACCGTGTTCGTCGCGATCCGCACGAACCAGCACACCGAGGAATGGGCGCAGCGTTTCACGCAGGCCGTGCGCGACATGCCGGAAGTGGTCGAGGTCTACCGGATGAGCGGCGAGACCGATTACCTGCTGCGCGTCGTGGTGGCCGGCATCGACGACTACGATCGGGTCTACAAGCAACTGATTCGCACGGTGCCGCTGTTCGACGTCAGCTCGTCGTTCGCGATGGAGCAGATCAAGTATTCGACTGCGCTGCCCGTGCGCGATCTCGCGGAGCCGGCGTAGCGCGTCAAGGACGCGGCACGGAGGCTGACGGTGTCGCGCGACGGGGCCGCGGCACGGCGTCAGCGGCCGCGTGCCAGTGCGCGTGCGCGTTCGTCGGCGAGCGCGTCGCGGCGCACGAAATCCGCGACGAATGCGTTCGCTGGATGATGGTGCAGCGCGTACGGCGTGTCCCATTGCGCGAGCCGGCCGTCCTTCATCACGCCGATCCGGTCGGCGATCGCGAACGCTTCGGCCTGGTTGTGCGTGACGAGGATCGCGGTGTGGCCCGTGCGTTTCAGGATGTCGCGCAGCTCGAACGCGAGCCGCTCGCGCGTATCGACGTCGAGATTCGAGAATGGCTCGTCGAGCAGCAGCAGCTCCGGGGACGGCGCGAGCGCGCGGGCGAGCGCGACGCGTTGCTGCTGGCCGCCCGACAACTCGTGCGGATAGGCGCCGCCGGAATCGGCGAGGCCGACGAGTTCGAGCATTTCGGCGACACGCAGGCGCCGTTCGATCTTCGGCATGTGCCGCAAACCGAAGGCGACGTTGTCGGCCGCGCTGAGGTGCGGAAACAGCGCATAGTCCTGGAACATCATGCCGATGCGCCGCCGCTCCGGCGGCACCTCGAACGACGATGCCGCGACGGGCCTGCCGTCCAGCATGATGCGCCCCATGCGAACGGGCTCGAAGCCGGCGATCGCGCGCAGCACGGTCGTCTTGCCGCAGCCCGACGCGCCGAGCAGGCAGCCGATGTCGCCGCGCGGCAGCGCGAGGCTCAGCCCGTCGACCACCGTGCGGCGGCCGTGCGGCGTGTCGTAGGCGATGCAAAGGTCATCGAGTTCAAGCAGGTTCACGGGTTCAGGCTCCGATCTTGTGGCGGGTGCGGGCGAGCAGGATCACGGGCACGAGCCCGGCCAGCACGATCGCGAGCGCGGCGACCGCGCCTTCTTCGTAGGTGCCGCGTGCGGCTTCCGCATACAGCCAGGTCGCGAGCGTGTCGAAATTCAGCGGACGCAGCAGCAGCGTGGCCGGCAATTCCTTCATCGCGTCGACGAACACCAGCAGCGCGCTTGTCGTGAGCGCGGGCCGCAGCAGCGGCAGGTGGACGCGGCGCAGCGTGCCGCCGGCCGTCTCGCCGAGCGAGCGCGCCGCCTGTTCGAGCGACGGCGGAATGCGCGCGAGACCGGCCTCGATGCTGCCGGCTGGGATCGCGAGAAAGCGCACCGCATAGGCGATCACGAGCGCGGTGACCGAACCCATCAGCAGCAGCCCGTCGCGGCCGAGCGCCGCGCCGAACAGCCGGTCGGCTGCCGCGAACGGAATCAGCAGGCCGATCGCGAGCACGGTGCCCGGTACCGCATAGCCGAGGCTCGCGATCCGCGCGCACAGGCGGGCAGGGCCCGCGCGGGCGCTGTCGCGTTGCGCGCGCGCGGCCCACGCGACGACGAGCCCGCAGGCGAGCGTCGCGGCGGTGGCCGCGGTGGCGATCGTCAGCGTGTTCGTGAGCCCCGTCAGCAGTTGCGCGGACACGCCGCCGACGAGATGCAGCCGCTTGCCGGTCTCCACCGCGAGGTACGCGGCCGGTGCGCCGAAACCGAGCAGCACGGGCAGCCAGCCGAACACGGCGGCGCCGAGCGCGGCCGCGCCGGTGAGGCGGCGCGGCGCGATCGGCCGCATGCGCCGGCCATGCGCGTAGCGCTGGCGGCGGCGCCCATGACGTTCGAGCACGATCATGCCGACGACGATCGCGAGCATCGCCAGCGCGATCTGCGCGGCACCGGCGAGGTCGGAGCGCGTGATCCACGTCGTGTAGACCGACACGGTCAGCGTCTGCACGCCGAGAAATTCCGACGCGCCGATGTCGTTCAGCGTTTCGAGCAGCGCGAGGCTCACGCCGACCGCGATCGCGGGCCGCGCGAGCGGCACGACGACGCGCCAGAACGTCGCGACGCGTCCCGCGCCGAGCGTGCGCGCGGCCTCGAGCAGGCTCGCGGACTGCGTGACGAACATCGCGCGCGTGCTCAGGTACACATACGGATACAGCACGAAGCCGAGCACGAAGATCGCGCCGGGCAGCGAGCGCAGGTCCGGCAGGCGGAACTGGCGCGGGCTGTCGAAGCCGAGCAGCCAGCGGATCGCGCCCTGGACGGGGCCGATCGGATGCAGCAGGTCGAGATACGCGAATGCGACGATGTAGGTCGGCACCGCGAGCGGCAGCAGCAGCGCCCACGTCAGCATCCGGCGACCGGGAAAATCGTACGCGGTGACGAGCCACGCGCAGCCGGTGCCGACGATCGACACGATCGCGCCGACCCCCGCGAGCAGCAGCAGCGTATTGACGAGCGCCTGCGGCAGCACGAATTCGGCGAGATGACGCCAGTGCGCGAGATCGGCGTCGAACGCGGCGGCCACGAGCACCGCGAGCGGCGCCGCGACCGCCGCGGCGACCGCCAGCGCCGCGAGCAGCCACAGGCTGCCCGCGCGCGGGCGCAGACGCAGCCGGGATGGCGCGCGGTACGCGCCGGACGATGCGGCGTCAGTTGTCAAAGCCGACCTTGTCGACGAGCTGGCTCGCCTGCTTGCGATGCTTCGCGATGTCCGCCAGCGGCAGCGGGTCGACCTTCAGCGCGCCGAAACCCGCGATCACCGGATCGAGCTTCACGTTCGCGCGTACCGGGTATTCGTAGTTCGCCTGCGCGTACAGCGCCTGCGCTTCCGGCGACACGAGGTATTCGAGCAGCTTCACCGCGTTGGCCTTGTGCGGCGCGTGCTTTGCGACCGTCGCGCCGCTGATGTTCACGTGCGTGCCGCCGCTCTTCGCGTTCGCGAACGTCGGGCGTACGACCTTGATCGCGTCGCCCCACTTGCGCGCGTCGCTGCCGGCTTCCGCGTTCTTCATATGGCCGACGTAGTACGCGTTCGCGAGGCCGACGTCGCAGATGCCGCCGAGGATGTCGCGCGCGACGTCGCGGTCGCCGCCCGTCGCCTTGCGCGCGAGGTTCGCCTTCACGCCGCGCAGCCATTTCTCGGTCGCGGCCTCGCCGTCGTGCGCGATCATCGCCGCGACGAGCGCGGTGTTGTACGGATGCTGGCCCGAGCGGATGCAGACCTTGCCCTTCCATTTCGGATCGGCGAGATCCTCGTAGCGGAATGCGTCGACCTTCAGGTCCTTCTCGACGTACAGCACACGGTCGCGCAGCGACAGCGCGTACCAGTCGCCGTTCGTGCCGCGCAGGTTCGCGGGAATCGCGTCGTCGAGCGCCTTCGAGCGTACTGGCTGCGTGACGCCACCGTCGACCAGGTCGAGCAGGTTGCCGACGTCGACCGTCATCAGCACGTCGGCCGGCGACTGCGCGCCTTCCGCCTTCACGCGCTCGAGCAGGCCGTCCTTCACGAACACCGTGTTGACCTTGACGCCGCTCTGCTTCGTGAAGGCATCGATGAGCGGCTGGATCAGCTTGGGTTCGCGGGTGGTGTACAGGCTCACTTCCTCGGCCGCCTGGGCAAGCGGCGCGAAGGCGGCCGCGGCCAGGGCGAGGGCGCCGGCGAGCGGCAGCAGGCGGGTGCGCGGATTCGACATGGTGACTCCGGTGGGACGGGTGGACGAAGGAAATATTACAAAATGAAAGATTCGGGATTCTAAATCGAAATGGGAACGATTACCAACTGAAAGCGTGCGGAAAGCAGCGGGGGATGGGCGTAACGGCGATCGGAAACGGGACGTCGCAGCGCGGGCGCAAGCGCGTAGAATGCGCGCTTCGATGAATTTGACGGAGACGCACCGACCATGAACGATCAGCGCAAGAAGAACCCTGTTCGCAACGTGAGCATCCTGATCGTCGTGGCCGTGCTCCTCGTGATCGGGACGATCCTGTACAACGCGATTTCGCAGAAGCGGGCGTACGACGAGGCCCATCCGGCCGAGGCCGCGAGCGCGGCATCGCACTGACGTGCCGGTACGCGGGCCGGCCGGGCCGCGCACGCGGCGCATGCGAAGGGGCGCAATCTGCGGCTTCCGGCGCGACGGGCGCCGCGCGGAGCCTTGACGGCAGCGGGCGCCGAACGAGGCGCGCCGCGCATTCGGGGCAGCCGTGCGTCAACGTGACGCAGGGGCGAATTTCGGGCGGATCCGTGCGTAGAACACGGCCGCGAGCAGCGCGAGCCATGCCGCGCCGACATACAGCGCGACACGCGTATCCTCGAACCAGCCGAGCATCACGATCACGAAACCCATGAACGCGATCGTCAGCGCCGGCGCGGCCGGCCACAGCGGCACCTTGAACTTCAGCGCGGCGACTTCCGCGCTCGACAGGCGGCGGCGCATCGCGACCTGCGACAGCAGGATCATCAGCCAGACCCATACGGTCGCGAACGTCGCGATCGCGGCGACCACCAGGAACACGTCCTTCGGCATCAGGTAGTTGAGCAGCACGCCGACGAGCAGCGCGCCGGCCATCACGAGCACCGTGACCCACGGCACGCCGTGCCGCGACGTCGTCATCAGCACGCGCGGTGCCTGGCCCTGTCGCGCCATCCCGAACATCATGCGGCCCGCGCCGAAGATGTCGCTGTTGATCGCCGAGATCGCCGCGCTGATCACGACCAGGTTGAGGATCGTGGCAGCCGACTTCACGCCGAGCGCCGAGAAGATCTGCACGAACGGGCTGCCGTCGCTGCCGACGCCCGTCCACGGGCTGATCGACATCAGCACGACCATGGTCAGCACGTAGAACAGCAGGATGCGCGCGGGCACCGCGTTGATCGCGCGCGGAATCACGCGTTCCGGATCCTTCGCCTCGCCGGCGCTCATCCCGATCACCTCGATCCCGCCGTACGCGAAGATCACGACCGACAGCGACGCGACCAGCCCGCCGATGCCGTTCGGCAGGAAGCCGCCGTGGTTCCACAGGTTCGCGAACGTCGGCACGTCGGCCGAATGGCCGAAGTGCATGCCGGACAGCAGGATCGCGACGCCGCCGCCGATCATCGCGACGATCGCGCCGACCTTGATGATCGACAGCCAGAATTCGAGCTCGCCGAACACCTTCACGTGGCACAGGTTCAGCCCGCAGATGATCGCGACGACGCCGAGCACCCAGATCCATTGCGGGACATCCGGAAACCAGAAGCCCATGTAGATGCCGAACGCGGTGATGTCGGCGATCGCGACGATCACCATTTCGAGCGTGTAGGTCCAGCCGGTGACGAAACCTGCGAACGGGCCGAGGTTCTCGGTCGCGTAATGGCCGAACGAGCCGGCGACGGGTTCGCGCACGGCCATCTCGCCGAGCGCGCGCATCACCATGTAGACGGCCGCGCCGCCCAGGATGTACGCCAGGATCACGGCCGGGCCCGCGAGCTGGATCGCGGACGCCGAGCCGTAGAACAGGCCCGTGCCGATCGCCGAGCCGAGCGCGAGAAAGCGGATGTGCCGCGCGCTCAGGTGGCGCTGCAAGTTTTTCATCGAGTCTCCGATATCGTTATGCGACGGACCGGGCGAGCGGGGCCGGTCCGATTGGCTCAAGTTGTCTATACAACTTGAATGTGAACGAATGATAACAAGCCGGGCCGGGTGACCGGAATCGGGTATTCCCTGACTGGCGCGGCGAGCGGGAAGGGGCGTGGGGCGGTCGCGCGACGGATGCGCGGGCCGCGTGGAGCGGACGGGTCATGCTTCGGGGATCGCTGAGTCGGGGCGCGCCGGTGGCCGACCCGCGGCGTGCGCGGGCCGGCCCGCCGGCGCGGGTGGTCGGGGTCAGGCGGGCAGGCGGATCACGCTCGCGTCCTTGCGGATCAGCAGCGACGACGCAAGCATCTGCTTGCATTGGTGGGCAAGCACTTTCAGGTCGTGCGTGAGCTCGGCGCCGACCGCATCGGATTTCTCCGCGGACACGACCATCGCGTCGAGATCGCGCGTGATCTGCTTCGACGTTTCGAGCTGGTCGGCGGGCGGCGGTTCGCCAGCCTCGGCCTTCTCGAGATTGTCGAGCACGGCGGCGAGGCCGCGATGCAGCGCGTCGTCGTGCTCGATGCTGCCGTCGGCCGAGCACGCGTTGCGGATCAGCGGCGCGGCGGCCGTGATCTGCGCGCCGAGCACGTGCGTCTGCACGAGCAGGTCGTTCAGTTCGGGCACGAAACGCTGGTGCGCCTTCGGCTCGATCATCATCCGCTGGAACGCCTGCCCGAGGTTCGCGAACGCGATGTGCACGTCCTTGCGCGCCAGGCGGTAGCGGTAGTCGTCGTCGAGGCTCGTGGCCGGCGTTTCGACCGCCGCGGCGACGACCGGCACGACGGCGGCGCCGTCGGCGGCGGGCACGGTCGGCGGCGACGCGCCACGCCCGGCGCGCCACACGGCCTCGAAATACTTGCGGGTTGCGGTGAGCATGTCGGCGACCTGCTTGCCCATCAGCCGGTATTCCCAGTACGGGAACAGTCGGCTCGCGGCGATCGCGATCATGCAGCCGACCACCGTGTCGATCGCGCGCTCGCCGATGATCCGCATGCTGCCCGGTGCGAGCAGGTGAAACATCAGCAATACGTACGACGACGTGAACACGACGCTTGCCGCGTAATTGAACAGCAGCAGGCTGTAGCTCATCACCATCGACCCGAACATGATCGCGATCAGCAGGTGCGGCTCCTTCACCGTGTAGATCAGCGCGATGCTCGCCGCGCAGCCGATCAGCGTGCCGATGATCCGCTGCGCGTTGCGCTGCTTGGTCAGCGAGTAGCCGGGCTTCAGGATGATGATGGTCGTCATCACGATCCAGTACGCGTTCGTGAGCGGCAGCAGCCGGCCGATCCAGAAGCCGACCGCCACCGCGATCGTCACGCGCAGCGCGTGGCGAAAGCTCGGCGAGCGCATGTTCAGGTTCGAGAAGATCAGCAGCGGCGACATCCGGCGGCGCTGCAGGAAGCGCGTGAGCGCCTTGTCGATCTTCAGTTCGGTTTGCTGCGGATCGGCGTGGCCCGACAGGTTGCGGCGCATCCGGTCGATCAGGCGCGTCGCGCTCCAGATGCGCCGGAACGTCGCGAGCACGGCCGCGTACGCTTCCGCGTTGGTGGCCGCGAAGTTCTTCTTGCGCATCAGCTCGATCTCGTACTCGATCGCGCGCAGTTCGGCCTTCACGCTGATCCGCGAATGCGGCGCGCGGTTCTCGAGCACCGCGAGGCCGATCTCCTCGAGATCGGCGGCCGCCTTGCGGATCAGGTCGCGGTAGAAAATGATCAGATCCGAGCCGCCGAACGTGTTGCGCACCAGCGGGTAGTCGGTGTGGGCGCCGACGAACAGCTCGTGCAGGTCGACGCTGTTGATGAACAGGTTGTACATCGTCGTGCGGCCGGGATCGAGCTTGCCGCGCCGCAGCTTCGGCAGGTTGCGCAGCACGATGTCGCGCGCGGTTTCCTGCGTTTCGACCGCGGTGATCTGCCGCGCGACCAGGTTGCGGTAGCATTCGTCGAGATCGGCGTCGAGATCGTAGAACTGTGCGCGCGCCAGCAGGTAGTCGGCACAGGCGAACAGGCTCTCGGCCAGCGCTTGCTGCTCGATCCGGCGCGCCTGCCATCGCGACACGAGCGTGGCCCAGTACGTGTACCAGAGGCCGCCCGCGAGAATCCAGCCGGCGTTGATGAACGCCTGCAGCGGCGTGAACTTCTCCTCGAGCGTCATCACCATCATGAACAGCGTCGCGAAGCTGATTTGGGGCCAGCGGTTGCCGTAGACGACGATCAGCGACAGCACGAACGTGAGCGGCACGATCGTGAGCCACAGCGCGAAGATGTTCGGTGTCGCGAGGCCGGTGGCGAGCGCCGCGAGGAAGCCGATCACGCTGCACGCGAGCATTTCGTTGTGCTTGTACTTGAGCGGACCCGGCATGTCGACGACGCAGGCGCCGAGCGCGCCCGTCGAGATCGTGAAGCCGAGTTCGCGGTTGTGAAACACGATCAGGCACAGCACGGCCGGCAGCGAGACGCCGACCGCGATCCGCAGGCCGCCGAAAAAGTACTGGCTGTAGAAAAACTTTCTGATTTCGACCGAATAGCGCATCGATGGGCTGAATGGCAGACGAAGACGCCGGGGCGGCGTATTGACTGGCGACGAGTCTATCGTATTTCGCGGTCCGCAAAACCTGGCTTTCCGGCAGAGGTTCGCGGCGGCGGTCCATTTGCTATCCTTGGTGATCCTGTTCGCCCGGCCCGGCCGGGGCGAGGTTCCGACGCCCGCTTCATGCTCCATCTCTTCTATTCGAACCGTCACGAGACGCTGGCCGACGCGCTGCTCGAGGATCTGGCCGCGTTCCCGGCCCGCAACGGCCCGTGGGCGCCGCAACAGGTCATCGTGCCGAGCGCGGCGCTGCGCCGTCGTCTCGAGCTCGACATCGCCGCACGCAACGGCGTGTGCGCGAACGTCGAGTTCACGTATCTCGCGCAGTGGCTGTGGGCGCAGATCGGCCGCGTGATGGAGGTGCCCAAGCGTTCGCCGTTCGCGCCCGACCGTCTCGTGTGGCGCTGCTACCGGCTGCTCGCGCAGGCGGCCGGCGGCGCGCCATGGCTCGCCTCGCCACGGCTGGCCGCGTACCTGTCCGCCTCCGACGATGCGATGCGCTACGAGCTCGCGCACCGCGTCGCGGCCGTGCTCGATCATTACCTGACCTATCGCCCCGAATGGCTGGCCGCCTGGCAGGCTGGCGAATCCGTGCTCGCGAGCGACGCCGCGCCGCGCGGGATCAGCGACGCCGCACGCGACGACGAGCGCTGGCAGGCCGCGCTGTGGCGCGCGCTGCTCGCCGAGCTGAGCGACAGCGGCACGCCGCCCGCGCACCGTTTCCTCGTCGAGGCGCGCCATCTCGATGCCGAAACGGTCGCGCGCGCGGACTGGCCGGAATCGGTCAGCGTGTTCGCGCTGCCGACGATGCCGCCGCTGCACGTCGCGTTGCTGCGCGAGCTGTCGCGCTGGATCGACGTGCGCGTCTATGCGCTGAACCCGTGCCGCGAATTCTGGTTCGACATCGTCACGGCCGCGCACGCCGAGACGCTCGATGCGGCCGGGCGGCTCGACTATCAGGAAGTCGGCCATCCGCTGCTCGCCGAGTGGGGCCGGCAGACGCAGGCGCAGCTGCACATGCTGCACGAGCTGACTGAAAGCGCCGCGTCGGGCGATGCCTCGCGCTTCGTCGAGAATCCCGCGCCCACGTGGCTCGCACGCGTGCAGAACGCGATCCTCGAGCTGCGGCCGGAGGCCGAAACCGGCGACACGCCGGCCGAGCGCGGCATCGAGGTGCACGTGTGCCACAGCCTCGCGCGCCAGCTCGAGGTGCTGCACGACCGCCTGCTCGCGTGGTTCGACGCCGATGCGAGCCTGCAGCCGTCCGACGTGCTGGTCGCGGTGGCCGACCTCGCGGCGGCCGGGCCGCTGATCGATGCGGTGTTCGGCACGGCCGGCGCCGGCGGCGCGCGCGTGCCTTACCGGATCACCGGCCTGCCGCCGTCGCAGGCGAACCCGGTCGCCCGCGTGCTGCTCGACTGGCTCACGTTGCCGGAACGGCAGGTCGGCGCGCCGGAGTTGGTCGAATGGCTGCGCGTCGATGCGGTGGCCGCGCGATACGACATCGACGCGGCCGCGCTCGAGACGGTGCAGACCTGGCTCGCGGCCGCCGGCGCGCGGCGCGGGCTGTCGCCGCTTGTCAGCGACGACGCGGCCGTGCCCGCGCCGCGCCATACGTTCTCCGATGCGCTCGCGCGGCTCTTTCTCGGCTATGCGATGCCGGAAGGCGCGGCGCCGATCGGCGCGTGGCTGCCGATCGAGGCGGCCACGGGCAGCGAGGCCGAACTGCTCGGCCGGCTGGCGCGCTTTACCGACGATCTCGACGGCTTCGCGCGTCGCCTGGCCGAATCGCACACGCCGAGCGGCTGGAGCGAACTGTTCGCCGATACGCTCGCGCGCTTCTTCGATTCGGGCGCCGCATATGCGGACGCGCTGGCCGGCGTGCGCGATGCGCTCGACGCGATGCTGGCCGCGATGACGGAAGGGGCGCCCGACGAAGCGTTGCCGGCCGCGGTCGTCCGCGCGGGGCTGGCCGCGGCGCTCGACGATCCGGCGCGCGGCGGGGTGCCGTGGGGCGGCGTCACGTTCTCGTCGCTGACGAGCCTGCGCGGGCTGCCGTATCGCGTCGTCTGTCTGCTCGGGATGGACGACGGCGTGCTGCCGAGCCTCGCGCGCGCGGACGAATTCGACCTGATGGCCGTGTTGCCGAAGCTCGGCGACCGGCAGCGCCGCGACGACGAGCGCAACCTGTTTCTCGACCTGCTGCTGGCCGCGCGCGACCGGCTGCTGATCGCCTATACGGGCCGCAGCATCCGCGACAACGCGCCGTTGCCGCCCGCGGCGCTCGTCGACGAACTGCTCGATCATCTGGCGATCGTCACGGCCGGGCCCGACGCCGCGCCGGACGCCGTCGATGCCGCGCGGCGCGCGTTCATCGTCGAGCATCCGCTGCAACCGTTCGCGGCCGCGTATTTCCAGCCCGGCAGCGCGCTCGTGTCCTACGACGCCGAGCGGGCGACGCTCGCGTCGCTGCTCGCCGCCGAAGCGTCGCGCGACGGCCCGCGCGAATTGCCGTTCTTCGCGCAGCCGCTGCCGGCCGAGCCGGTCGAGCCCGTCGCGTTCAGCGAATTCGAACGCTTCTGGCGCCATCCGGCGCGCGCGTTGCTGCGCGGCCGGCTCGGCATCGTGCTTGCCGACGCGCAGGCCGAACTGCTCGATACGGAACCGTTCTCGCTCGACTTCGCCGGCAGTGATGCGCTCGCCGAGCGCGTGTTGCCGCTGTTGATCGAATCGGACGAGGGCACGGTGCATGACCACGCGCTGCGCATTGCCGATGCGAGCCCCGAACTGCCGGGCGGCGCGACGGGCACGGTGTGGCGCGATCAGGCGCTCGGCTCGATGACGCAGCTTGCGTCGAGCGTGCGCCGCGCGCTGGCCGACGGCATCGAGCGGCGGCCGTTCTCGCTCACGGTCGTGCCGGCATGGCCCGATACGGAGCAGGCGTTGTTCGGCACGGACGACGCGATGCTGTCGGCCGACGCGGTGTGCGCGCCGCTCGAATTGCAGGGCACGCTGAACCGGTTGACGCCGGCCGGGCAGATCATCTATCGCTACGCACGACCGAGCGCGCGCGACTATCTGTCCGCCTGGCTCGCGCATCTCGTGTACTGCGCGATCGAGCCCGGCGGGCCGCGCCGCACGCTGTGGTTCGGCAGCGGCGGCGCGTTCGAGCTGACGCCCGTCGCGGCGCCGCTGGAACGGCTCGCGCCGCTTGCCGCGCTGTTCCGCGCGGGGCGGCGGATGCCGCTGCGGTTCTTTCCGCGCAGCGCATGGGCGCGGGTGTCCGACGGCGAGGCCAAGGCCGCGAGCGTGTGGATCAACGAACGTGTCGTGAGCGAAGCGGACGATCCGGCGATCGCGATCGCATGGCGCGGTGCGCACCCGTCGCTCGACGAGCCGTTCGGCACATTGGCGCGGCTCGTGTTCGAGCCGCTGATCGAGCATCTGAAGGAGGTTGCATGAGCGCCGTGTCGCAGCCGCAGCAGGCGCTCGAACTCGACGTGTTCGCGTGCCCGCTCGACGGCGTCAACCAGATCGAGGCATCGGCCGGCACCGGCAAGACCTGGAACATCTGCGCGCTGTACGTGCGCCTGCTGCTCGAGAAGGATCTCGGCGCGGACGAAATCCTCGTCGTGACCTTCACGAAGGCGGCGACGGCCGAGCTGCACGAGCGGATTCGCAGCCGGCTCGCGCAGCTTGCGCACGCGCTCGATACGGGCGACGACGGCGGGGACCCGTTCATCTCGCGCCTGCTCGAGACCACGCTCGGCGCAGACGGCGTGCTCGATTCCGAGACGGCCGCGAAGCGCATCCGGCGCGCGCTGCGCGCGTTCGACCAGGCCGCGATCCATACGATTCACGCGTTCTGCCAGCGTGCGTTGCAGGAAGCGCCGTTCGCCGCCGCGATGCCGTTCGCGTTCGACATGGAGGCCGACGATGCGTCGCTGCGCTTCGAACTCGCGGCGGATTTCTGGCGCACGCGCGTCGAACCGGCGGCCGCGCGCTGGCCGGGTTTCGCGACCTGGCTCGTCGAATCGGGCGCCGGCCCGGCCGCGCTCGATGCGCAGCTCGCGCGCCGGCTGAAGAAGCCGCTCGCCGCGCTGCGCTGGGACGGCGTGACCGAGCCGGACGAGTCGGCCGAGGCCGCCGCGGCCGAATGCTTCGCCGAGGCGGCGCGGCTGTGGGCGGCCGAGCGCGAGACGATCGACGCGTTGCTGCGCGCGGCGCAGCCCGCGCTCAACCAGCGCTCGCACAAGCCCGATGCGGTCGCCGATGCGCTGGCCGCCTGGACGGCGCATTTCGCGCAGGGCGACGCGACGGCCGCGCTGCCGAAAGCCGCGCTGAAGCTCACGCAATCCGCGCTGACGAAGGCGACGAAGAAAGGCGGCGTGACACCCGAGCACGCGTTCTTCGACGTCGCCGATGCGCTCGAAGCCGCGGTGGCCGCCGCCGAGGCCACGCAGCGCGCGCGCTGGCTCGCGCTGATCGCCGACTGGCTCGACGTGGCGCCGGGCGAGCTGGCCGAGCGCAAGCGCACGCGGCGCGTCGTGTCGTTCGACGATCTGCTGGCGAACCTGTACCACGCGCTGCATGCGCATCCGTGGCTCGCCGAGACGTTGCGCGCACGCTATCCGGCCGCGCTGATCGACGAGTTCCAGGATACCGACCCGCTGCAGTTCGCGATCTTCGACCGGATCTTCGCGCCGACCGGCCCGCTGTTCCTGGTCGGCGATCCGAAGCAGGCGATCTACAGCTTTCGCGCGGCCGATCTGCATACCTATCTGGCGGCGCGCGCACGAGCGAGCGCGTGCTACACGCTCGCGGTCAACCAGCGTTCGACGCCCGCGATCGTCGACGCATGCAACCGCTTCTTCATGTCGAATCCGCGCGCGTTCGTGCTCGACGGGCTCGACTATTACGCGGTGCGTGCCGGCACGCGCGTGCGCGCGCCGTTCGTCGACGAAACCGATCCGGGCCCGTCCGGCGACTTCCGGGTCTGGGCATTGCCGGGCGGGGAAGGCACGTTGCTCAAGCGCGATGCGCAGGCACAGGCCGCGCAGGCGTGTGCCGCCGAGATCGCGCGGCTGATGCGCGGCGCGCGCGAAGGGCACGTGCGGCTCGGCGACACGCCGCTGTCGCCGGGCGACATCGCGGTGCTCGTGCAGACGCACCGGCAGGGCAGTCTCGTGAAACGCGTGCTCGCCACCTGGGGCATCGGCAGCGTCGAGCTGGCGCAGGCGTCGGTGTTCTCGACCGGCGACGCCGAGCAGCTCGAACGCGTGCTGGCGGCGATCGATGCGCCGGGCGACCTGCGGCGCCTGCGCGCGGCGCTCGCATCCGACTGGTTCGGCCTCGATGCCGGTGCGCTGTGGCGGATGGAGCAGGGCGACGGCGATGCGTCGAGCGGCGCGTCCGACAGCACCGACGCGATGAGCTGGGTCGAGCGCTTCTCGCGCTATCGGCTGCTGTGGCGCGAACGCGGTTTCGCGGTGATGTGGCGCACGTTCACGCGCGAGCTGCGGATCGCCGAACGGCTGATGGCCGGTGCGGACGGCGAGCGTCGCGTGACCGACATCAACCATCTGGCCGAACTGACGCAGGCGCGCGCTTCCGCGCAGCCGGGCATCGCGCCGACGCTGCGCTGGCTCGCCGCGCAACGGCTCGACGGCGGCGGCGAGGAAGCGCAGCTGCGGCTCGAATCCGATCGCAACCTCGTGCAGATCGTGACGGTGCACAAGTCGAAGGGGCTTGAATACGCAATCGTGTTCTGTCCGTTCCTGAACGACGGCGGATTGCGTGAACCGCCTGCGTCCGCGTTGCCCGATGCGCGCGAGTATCACGACGAAGCGGGCGACGCCGTGCTGCATTACGGATGCGACGACGAGGCGGCCGCGCACGCGGCGCGGCAGGCGTTGCGCGAGCAGGCCGCGGAACGTGCGCGGCTCGTCTACGTGGCGCTCACGCGTGCGGTCTATCGTTGTTATGTCGTTGCCGGGCCGTACCTGTCGTCGCGCTCGACGCGCGAAGCGCGGCGCAGCGTGCTCAACTGGCTCGTCGCCGGCGCCGGCCAGTCGTTCGATGCGTGGCTCGACGAACCGCCCGACGAGGCTGCGCTCGAGGCGGCGTGGCGCGCGCTCGCGGGCGGCCCCGTGAGCGTCGCGCCGCTGCCCGTGCCCGCGCGCCGCGAGCGTCTCGCGGCGGGGCACGACGCCTCGCAGGCGCTCGCGGCGCGCCACGCGACGCGTGTGCTGCGCGACGCGTGGCGGATGGCGAGCTTCAGCTCGCTGACCGCGTCGATGGCGCGCGAGGAGGCGGGCGTCGCGGCCGTGCCCGACGACGAACTGCGGCCCGATCACGATGCGCTTGCCGAGGTGACGCCGGACGGCGAATGGCACTTCTCGGAGCCGGCCGCGGCGGAACCGCCGGACGACGACATCCTCGTGTTCCCGCGCGGGGCCGCGGCCGGCGAATGCCTGCACCGCCTGTTCGAACTCAGCCGCTTCACGGAGCCCGAGTCGTGGCACGCGGCCGCGCTCGGCGCGCTGCATGACCGGCCGGTCGAGGCGGAGCCCGAGCTCGCTACCCGGCTGCCGGCGATGATGGCGCAGCTGGTCGACGATGTCGTGCACACCGAGCTCGTGCCGGGCATGCGGCTCGCCGATCTCGATCCGGCGAAGCGGCTCGACGAAATGGGGTTCCTGTTCCCGGCGCCGTCGCTCGACCTGGCGGCGCTGCGCCGCTTGCTGGTCGCGCACGGCTATCCGGACGTCGCACTGGAGGCGGGCACGCTCGCCGGTTTCATCAAGGGTTTCATCGACATGATCGTCGAACACGACGGCCGCTTCTGGATCGTCGACTGGAAGTCGAACCATCTCGGCACGACGCCGGATGCCTACGGTCCGCGCGCGCTCGACGTCGCGATGGCCGATCACGCGTATCACCTGCAGGCGCTGCTCTACACGGTCGCGCTGCATCGCTACCTGCGCGGACGGCTGCCCGACTACGACTACGATACGCACATCGCGGGCTACCTGTACCTGTTCGTGCGCGGCGTGCGGCCCGGCTGGCGCAGCGGCGGCGAGCCGTCCGGCGTGCATGCCCGCCGGCCCGCGCGTGCGCTCGTCGAGGCCCTCGACCGCATGATGGAAGGGAGGCGCGCATGAACGCGTCGGACGACACGCTCGAATTCACCGGCGGCCTCGTCGCGCGGCTGCCCGAGCCGGCCGATTTCGGCATCGCGCTTGCGGAAGGCTTCGCGCGTCGCATCGGCGAACTCGCGCGGCGCGCCGGCGCGCCGTCGGCCGCGGCACGCTGGGCGGCGCGCGCCGCGTTCGCGACAAGCCGTGCGACGGCCGGCGGCCACGTGTGCGTCGCGCTCGGCGCACTCGCGCAGCGCTACGACGCACCGCTCGACGAGGTGCGCGCCGCGCTTGCCGCGAGCGGCGTGGTCGCGTTCGGCACGCTGGCGCGCGGCGACGAGCGGCCGCTGATCGTCGACCGGCACGATCACCTGTACCTGTCGCGCTATTTCGATTACGAACGGCGGCTTGCCGATGCGCTCGTCGCACAGGCCGGGGTTGCCGGTCCGGACGAAGGCCTGTCGCCCGACCGGCTGCGCGACAGTCTCGCGCGCTATTTCGGGCCGGCCAACGGCGAAGTCGACTGGCAGCGCGTGGCGGCGATCGTCGCGCTGACGGGCCGCGTGACGATCGTCAGCGGCGGCCCCGGCACGGGCAAGACGACGACGGTCGTCGGCGTGCTGGCCTGCCTGCTCGACGCGCACCCGGGGCTGCGCATCGCGCTGGCCGCACCGACCGGCAAGGCCGCGCAGCGGATGCAGGAAGCGCTGCATGCACGGGCCGGCGACCTGCCGCCCGAACTCGCGGCACGCCTGCCCGACACGTCGTATACGCTGCACCGGCTGCTGGGCGGCGGCGGGGCGGCCGGCTTCCGCCATCATCGCGACAATCCGTTGCCGTACGACCTGATCGTCGTCGACGAGGCGTCGATGATCGACGTCGCGCTCGCCGCGCATCTGCTCGACGCGCTTGCGCCGGGCGCACGGCTCGTGCTGCTCGGCGACAAGGATCAACTGGCCGCGGTCGAAGCGGGGGCCGTGTTCGCCGAGTTGAGCGCGCGGCCCGCCTTTACGGCCGCGGCGCGCACGCGCATCGCACAGGCGCTCGGCATCGACGAGGCGACGTTCGTCGCGGCGTTGCCGGTGCCGGACGAAGCCGCAATCGCCACCGCGGCGGGCGTGCCGGCCGCACGTCCGGCTTCCGTTTCGGCGCAGGCGTTGCCTTCGGCATCGGCTTCGGTTTCCCGCAAACCGGCGTCGCGGCAGAAGGCCGATCCGCGACAGGCATCGCTCTTCGACGACGAACCGCAGGATGACGAAGTTTCGTCGGTCGCGATCGTATCGCCACCGCCGGCAGTCCCGGGGCCGGCCGATGTCGGCGGCACCGTTACCGCGGGGGAGACACCCGCATGGATCGAAGTCGACGAACTCGCATGGCTCGATGCCGTCGAACTGCCGCCGTTCGACGCGGGCGACGCGGCGCTCGCATCGGTGACGGCAGCGACATCCGCATCGACCGGCGAAGTCGACGCCGCAGCCGCCGTCGCGCGCGCGCCGGCGCCGCTCGCGGACTGCGTCGTCTGGCTCGAACGCAACTACCGTTTCGGTCTCGATTCGCCGATCGGGCGGCTGTCGGTCGCGATCCGCGGCGGCGACGTGCAGGCCGCACTGGATGCGCTGCCCGCCGACGATACGGCCGCCGCGTCCTTCCACGACGATGCGGGCGATACGCTTGCATCGTCGACGGTCGAGCGGCTCGCGCGGCGGTTCGGCGCTTACCTCGACGCGTTGCGCGCCGCGCTGGACGCGCCGGTGCCCGATCCGCTGCCGCTGTTCGATGCGCTCAACCGGTTCCGGATCCTGTGCGCGACCCGCAACGGCTCGCGCGGCGCGGAGCACGTCAACGCGCTGGTGGCCGCGCACGTGCGGCACGCGGCGCGCGTGCCGCTCGCGGTCGGCGCGCACTGGTTCACCGGGCGGCCGATCATGGTGACGCGCAACGACTACGCGCTCGGGCTGTTCAACGGCGACATCGGCATCGCGTTGCCCGATGCGCACGGCGTGCTGCGCGTGTGGTTCCGGCGCGCGGACGGCACCGCGCGTGCGGTGTCGCCGGCCGCGCTGCCGCCGCACGAGACGGCGTTCGCGCTGACCGTCCACAAATCGCAGGGTTCGGAATTCGACGAAGCCGCGCTCGTGCTGCCGGCCTCGTTCAGCCGGGTGCTCACGCGCGAGCTGGTCTATACGGCCGTCACGCGTGCGCGCACGCGGGTGCAGGTGATCGGGCCGCGGCGCGTGCTGGCGCAGGCGGTCGCAACACGCACGCAGCGCGATTCGGGGCTCGCGGCGCGCGTCGACGAAGCGCTCGCGCGACACCGCACGGAGGTTTCGCGATGATGATCCGCTATACGCTCGATCCGGCCGAGGTCGAATGGACGGCCGTGCGCGCACAGGGCGCGGGCGGGCAGAACGTGAACAAGGTGTCGAGCGCGATTCACCTGCGCTTCGACATCCGTGCGTCGTCGCTGCCGCCGGTGATCAAGGAGCGGCTTCTCGCGCTGTCCGACCAGCGCATCACGCGCGACGGCATCGTCGTGATCAAGTCGCAGGAATACCGCACGCAGGAGAAGAACCGCGAGGCCGCGCTGGCGCGACTCGATTCGCTGATCTCCAGCGTCGCGTTCACGCCGCGCGCACGCGTGGCGACGCGGCCGACGCGTGCGTCGAAGGAGCGGCGGCTCGAACACAAGTCGCGCCGCAGCGTGGTGAAGTCCGGAAGAGGGAAGGTGATCGACTGACGAATGAACGGCCGGCGGCGCGCGCGGCTAGCGCATCACCGTTCCCGCGCTGTCGAGCACGAAGTCGACGCAGAACACGACGAGCCGGCTCCGTGCGCGGATCGCGACGGCGGCCGTGTAGCAGTCGCGGCCTTCCGTCAGCGAGAAATGCGGGCCCATCAGCGCGACGCGTCCAGGTGCGGCGATCGCGCGCTGGAAGTACGGGCGCCGCGACCAGTTGCTGTGGGTTTCCGGGAACAGCGGCGCGAGGCGGGCGGTGACTGCCTGACCGTCGTCGGGCCGCGCGGTGATCGACGGCAGGAACTGCTCGCCGATCTCGTCGGTGACGAACACGCGGCGCGCGGCCGGCACCGTGAACACGCGTTGGGCGGCATCCTGCAGATTGCCGCTGGCGGAAAAGGCGGCCGCACCGCCCAGCACGAGTCGTTCGATCGCATCGAAGCCCGGCTGCTCGGCGATGACCGGCGGGCGCCGGCGTGCGATGAAGCGCTGCCACGCGGCGTCGAGCATCGCGGGCGCGGCCGCGCTCGCATGCGCGATCGACGCATCGGGCTGGCCGAACTGGAAACCCTGCACGAAATCGATATCGGCCTCCATCAGCGTCTGCAGCGCGTCGTCGCTTTCGACGCCTTCGGCCAGCACCATCGCGCCGGCCTGGTGCAGCATCGACACGAGGTGATGCATGATGCGGCGATCGTCGGCCGACCCGGTCGCGCGTTCGACGAGCGAGCGGTCGAGCTTGACGATGTCGGGCCGTGCGCGCCAGACGCGGTCGAAATTCGAGAATCCGGTGCCGAAATCGTCGATCGCGATCAGGAAATCGCGATGCTGGATCATGTCGATCGTGCGGGCGAGCGCGGCTTCGTCGCGCGCCGGTTGCTCGACGACCTCCAGCACGATGCGGTTCGGCGGCAACCCGAAATGCCGGCACAGCGCCTCGACGAACTCGCGCTGCACGAGGCCCGTATCGAGTACGCGCGGCGTCACGTTCAGGAACAGCCAGCCGTCGCCGATTCCCTGCGCGACGAAGTTGGCCGTGTGCAGGCAGCGCGCGAGCCGGTCGAGCAGCAGCGCGTCGGCGTCGGCACGCGTCTTGTCGAAGAGGGCGGTGGGCGAGAGCAGCGTGCCGTCCGCGTCGACGACGCGCAGCAGCGCTTCGTAGCCGACGACGCGCTTGTGCGTGATCGACAACACGGGCTGGAACACGCTGCGCAGCGTCGTGGTGCGAAAGGTGGCGACCCAGCCGCCGGGCGTCGGCGTCAGGCGTTCGAGCAGGGAGTCGAGCGACAGGTCGCGGGCGGGCTTCATGTCAACGGTGCCCGGGGGCGTACGGTGGGGCGGGAGCGGGCCGCCACGCCGATGCGGTCGCACGCGCAGGCGGACGCGAAAGAACGTGGTACATCGAGGCCGCCTCGTGCGGATAAGTGTTTCGAGTGTACCGGGATTGCAGCGGCGCGCGTATCAGGGTAACTCCAGACGCAAACGGTACACGGCCCGGCCATGGCAACGGCGCGGGGGTGCCGGGTGCCGTTCGCGTGCGTGCCGCGCATGACCGTCACGCAGCGGCGGGCGCTGCCGGCGCACATGACAACCCGACCGCATGGCGAATGGTAAAGGGCGGGGGACGAAAAATCCCGGCGGCGGAGACAGGCGCGAACGAGATCCGCCGTCGGATGAATGCGGGTGCGCGGTGCCGCCATCCGCGATGCGTTGGCGCCCGCGCCCGGATCCTCAGGCCGCTTCGCCGCCGCGCGGCCGGATGCCGGGAATCCGCTTGATCACGCCGGTCGCGAGCGCGGTGCCGACGAGTACGATCGCGCAGCCTTCGATCATGACGGCCGACACGTGTTCGCCCAGGAACAGCGCGCCCCACAGCAGCCCGAACACCGGGATCACGAACGTCACGGTAATCGCGCGGGCGGGGCCGACATGCGCGATCAGATAGAAGAAGATGAAATACGCGATGCCGGTGCACGCGATGCCGAGGGCGAGTACCGCGCCCCAGGCGTGGGCGCTGACCGGCGCCGCCGGCCAGGTGGCGATCGCGAACGGCAGCAGCAGGAGGGTCGAGCCGATCATGCTGCCGGCCGCGTTGACGAGCGGATCGACGCCACCGAGCGTGCGCTTCGTGTAATTGGCCGCGATGCCGTACAGCAGCGTCGCGCCGAGCGCCGCGGCGGCAGCGAGCGCGGTCGCGCTGGCGCCCGTGTCGCCGTGCGCGTTCGCGATCTGGTTCCACACGAGCGTGAGGACCCCGGCAAAGCCGATCACGAGGCCGAGCGCACGCGGCAACGACAGCTTGTCCTTCAGCCACAGGTACGCGACGAGCGCGCCCCACAGTGGCGTCGTCGCATTGATCACCGACGTGAGCCCGGCCGACAGCGTCAGCTCGGCGAACGCGAACAGGCAGAACGGGATGCCCGAGTTCAGTGCGCCGACGACGAACAACGGCCACGCATGGCGGCGCAATCGCGCACCGAGGTCGGCGGGTTTGAAGCGCGTCAGCGCGAAGCCGGTGAGAAACAGCGCGCCGATGCCCACGCGCAACGCCATCAGCGGCGCGACGCCGAGATCGATGACGCCGATCCGGATGAACAGGAACGACGCGCCCCACAGGGCAGCGAGCACGGTCAGCAGGAAGGCGTTCTTGGGTGACATCGATCGTGAGGGCGAGGACGGGTTGCGATGAATCTTACACCGCGTTACCGCGCCGTCGTTTCACGATTCGATGAAACGACAAGAAACGGGAATATCGCCGGTCGAGGGGGCAGGGCGCCACCCGTCGGCGGCCGTGCCCGGTCAGTGATGGCGCCAGCCGCCGCGTCCGCCGAAGCCGAAATTGAGCGACAGCGCCGGTCCCCAATAGCCGCCCCAGGCAGGCGCATAGGCCGGCGCCGGATAGTAGTAGGCGGGGCCGGGATCGACGTACACGGGCGCCGGCTGCACCGGCGCGGCCGTGTAATAGCCGCCGGGATAGTAGCCGTACGGGTAGTAGCAGCCGGCGAGCGTCGTGCAGGCGAGCGCCGCCGCGACGAGGGTCCTGTTCATGATGTCTCTCCGGCGGAGCCGGCAATCGGCAGATGCTTAAGCTTAGGCCGCGCGCCGATGACACGGTGTGCAAAACGGTAACCGATCATTTCCGGGCGGCTGCCGCGCCTATTGCGGCGCCGCATGCGAAAACGGCGCTTCCGCATCGCGGAAACGCCGTCTGGACGAAGGTTGCGTCGGGTCCGGCCGGCGGCTTACTTGCCGACCTGGTTACCGATGATGCCGCCGGCTGCCGCACCGCCGAGCGTCGACAGCGCGCTGCCGCCGATCGCCGCGCCGGCGACGCCGCCGACACCCGCGCCGATTGCCGTGTCGCGCTGACGTCGTGACATCGAATCGCAGGCCGACAGGCTGGCCACCGTCGCGACGAGAAGCGCGCATACCCCAAAACGCCGAATCGAGTTCATGATCGTTGTCCTTGTGGTAGTGAGCGGAGGTCGCGCGACCGGCTGGCGGCCGCGCATGACCCCAATCTACGCGCCGCTTGGCGGGGCTGCTGTAAGGACTTGTTAAGGCTTGCGCGGTTTCGTAATCAATTGTTTCCCGTGCCGCCGCAGGCACGCGACGTGCGCAAAAAAGCCCGCTCGAAAGCGGGCTTCATGCATCGCGATGCGACCCGGCGCGGATCGCTGCTTGCGCTTACTGACGGTGATAGATCTCGGCGCCGGTCTTGACGAACTCGACCGCCTTCACTTCCATCCCTTTCTTCAGCGCCTCGGTTTCCGACACGCCCTGCTGTGCCGCGAACTCGCGCACGTCCTGCGTGATCTTCATCGAGCAGAAGTGCGGGCCGCACATCGAGCAGAAGTGCGCGACCTTCGCCGAATCCTTCGGCAGCGTTTCGTCGTGGAATTCGCGCGCCTTGTCCGGATCGAGACCGATGTTGAACTGATCTTCCCAGCGGAACTCGAAGCGTGCCTTCGACAGCGCGTTGTCGCGCACCTGCGCGCCCGGGTGACCCTTGGCGAGGTCGGCGGCGTGCGCGGCGAGCTTGTACGTGATGATGCCTTCCTTCACGTCGTCCTTGTTCGGCAGGCCGAGGTGTTCCTTCGGCGTCACGTAGCAGAGCATCGCGGTGCCGAACCAGCCGATCATCGCCGCGCCGATGCCCGACGTGATGTGGTCGTAGCCCGGTGCGATGTCGGTCGTCAGCGGCCCGAGCGTGTAGAACGGCGCTTCCTTGCACCAGTCGAGCTGGAGATCCATGTTCTCCTTGATCAGCTGCATCGGCACGTGGCCGGGGCCTTCGATCATCACCTGCACGTCGTGCTTCCACGCGATCTGCGTGAGCTCGCCGAGCGTCTTCAGCTCGCCGAGCTGCGCTTCGTCGTTCGCGTCGTAGATCGAGCCGGGACGCAGGCCGTCGCCGAGCGAGAAGCTCACGTCGTACGCCTTCATGATCTCGCAGATCTCTTCGAAGTGTTCGTACAGGAAGCTTTCCTTGTGATGCGCGAGGCACCACTTCGCCATGATCGAGCCGCCGCGCGACACGATGCCCGTCATCCGGTTCGCGGTGAGCGGCACGTACTGCAGGCGCACGCCGGCGTGGATCGTGAAGTAGTCGACGCCTTGCTCGGCCTGCTCGATCAGCGTGTCGCGGAAGATTTCCCAGGTCAGGTCCTCGGCCTTGCCGTTGACCTTCTCGAGCGCCTGGTAGATCGGCACCGTGCCGATCGGCACCGGGCTGTTGCGGATGATCCACTCGCGCGTTTCATGGATGTGCTTGCCGGTCGACAGGTCCATCACCGTGTCGCCGCCCCAGCGGATCGCCCACGTCATCTTGTCGACTTCCTCGCCGATCGACGACGTGACGGCCGAGTTGCCGATGTTCGCGTTGATCTTCACGAGGAAGTTGCGGCCGATGATCATCGGCTCGGATTCCGGGTGGTTGATGTTCGCGGGGATGATCGCGCGGCCGCGTGCGACTTCGTCGCGCACGAATTCCGGCGTGATCTCGGCCAGCGCATTCGCGCCGAAGGCCGCGGCGCCGAATGCTTGGCCCGGGTGCTGGCGGCCCATCATCGCGGCGAGCTTCGCGCCGTTCGGGCCGCTCGACTTCAGGCTCTCGATGTATTCGGCGCGGCGCTGGTTCTCGCGGATCGCGATGTACTCCATTTCCGGCGTGATGATGCCCTGGCGCGCGTAGTGCATCTGCGTGACGTTCTTGCCGGCCCGGGCGCGACGCGGGTTGCGGTGCAGGCCGGGGAAACGCAGGTCGGCCGTGGCCGGATCGGCCGCGCGCTCGAGGCCGTACTGGCTCGACAGGCCGGAGAGCACGTCGGTGTCGCCGCGTGCCTCGATCCAGCGTTGGCGCAGCGCGGGCAGGCCTGCACGGATGTCGATCTTCGCGTCCGGATCGGTGTAGGGGCCCGACGTGTCGTACACGTAGATCGGCGGATTCTTTTCGCCGCCGAAGCCGGTCGGCGTGTCGGCCTGCGTGATTTCGCGCATCGGCACGCGGATGTCGGGCTGCGAGCCGGTGACATAGACCTTGCGCGAATTCGGCAGCGGCGCGACGGCAGCCGCGTCGACGTGGGCGTCGGCGGACAGAAACTTCGGATTGGCGTTCATTCGATCTCCTGTGTCGGCCCGAGTCGGCGCTTCGGCGCTTACTCGGGCCCCATGCAAAGCAATTGTGGGGCGCGAGCTAAGCAGGAGACGAGATTCGTGAGGCGGCGGGTTTCGTCAGAGGGATGGCGGCGAAATCCGTACGCTTCCCTGCGCTGGCATTATCCAGATCAGGTTCAAAGGGTATTTCTCACCCGCAATGCCGGTTGTTTGACCGGGCGCATTGCAGGACCCCCGCGTTAGCAAGGGCACACGATACACCGGCTTGGCGGCGGTTTCAACCGGGAGCGGAGCGGATGCCGCCGGGCGATCGCTTGATCGCCGCGGCCGGACCGGGCGGGGTGCGCCGCAGCAATCGCGGCCGCCGAACGGCTTCCCGGTGGGGCCGCCCAGGGTCGAGCGGTGCAGCATTCGCGTCTTCATTTTCGGCGTCTAGAATTTTTTTTGACATCGCTGTCATTTCCGGCGGTGTGCTCCGTCTATTCGGCTCCTAAACCCATGTAGTGGAGAGATGTCATGAAAAACGTATTCCTGGTTGCCTGTGTCGCCGCGCTTGCCACGATCGCAACGGGCGCATATGCGCAGAACGATGCGATGTCGAAGGACGGCATGTCGATGTCGAAGGACGCGATGGGCCACGACGCGATGGCCAAGGACGGCGCGATGAAGAAGGACGGCATGAAGAAGGACGGCATGAAGCACGACGCGATGAAGAAGGACGCGATGGGCCACGACGCGATGTCCAAGGGCGACGCGATGAAGAAGGACGCCATGAGCCCGTCGAACTGACGAATGCGCGGGGCGCGACCGGCAACACGCATCGCGTCCCGCCCCGACGCCTCAATCCGGGAGTCTTCATCATGCAAACGGTTCCTGTCACGGATCGCACGAGCACGCCGCCGCCCGCGCCCACGATTCATCCGCCGTGGGTGCGCGTGAGCCACTGGCTCAACGCGCTCGCGGCGATCCTGATGGCGCTGTCGGGCTGGCGCATCTACGACGCGTCGCCGATCTATCCGTCATTCACGTTCGCGCACGGCATTACGCTCGGCGGCTGGCTCGGCGGCGCGCTGCAATGGCATTTCGCGGCGATGTGGCTGCTGGTCGCCAACGGGCTGTTCTACCTCGCGATGTCGATCGCGACGGGGCGCTTCGCGCGCAAGCTGCTGCCCGTCACGCCGGCATCCGTATGGCGCGACATCCGCGCCGCGCTCGGCGGGCGGCTCGCGCATGACGACCTGAGCGTCTACAACGCGGTGCAGCGTGCCGCGTACCTGACCGCGATCGTCGATCTCGTCGTGCTGGTGCTGTCGGGGCTCACGATCTGGAAGTCCGTCCAGTTTCCGCTGCTGCGCGAACTGTTCGGCGGCTACGACAACGCACGCGTCGTGCATTTCTGGGCGATGTCGCTGCTGGTCGCCTTCTTTGTCGTCCATGTCGCGATGGCGCTGCTGGTGCCGCGCTCGCTGCTCGCGATGTTGCGCGGCCGCTGACCTGCCCACCGCGGGCGAAGGAAATCATCATGTCGGAATCCGAAAAAAACCGCGACGAGTCGCGCTGGACGCTCGACCGCAAGTCGCTCGAACTCGACGTGCGCCGCGAGCTCGAGATGCCGTCGCGGCGGCTCTTCAACCGGCGCGTCCTGACGCTCGGCGGCCTCGCGATGCTGACCGGCTGCACGTTGCAGGACGACGCGTCGGTCAACACGTTTCTCGAGAAAGTGTCGCGCATGAACGATCGCGTGCAGGCGTGGCTGTTCAACCCCGACCGGCTCGCGCCGACCTACACCGAGGCCGACATCACGCGTCCGTTCCCGTTCAACGCGTACTACGGGATCGACGAAGTGCGGCACGTCGATGCGTCGACGTATCGCCTCGTGCTGTCCGGCCGCGTGACGGGCAAGCGCGTGTGGACGCTCGACGAGCTGCGCGCGCTGCCGCATGCGGAACAGATCACGCGGCACATCTGCGTCGAAGGGTGGAGTGCGATCGGCCGCTGGGGCGGCACGCCGTTCGGCGCGTTCCTCGCGCGCGCCGGCGCCGACACGCGGGCGAAATACGTCGGCTTCAAGTGCGCGGACGATTATTACGAAAGCATCGACATGCCGACCGCGCTGCATCCGCAGACGCTGCTCGCGCTCGAGTACGACGGCCGCCAGTTGCCGCCGGAGTACGGCTTCCCGATGAAGCTGCGGATGCCGACCAAGCTCGGTTACAAGAATCCGAAGCACATCATGGAAATCTTCGTGACCGATACGTTCCCGGGCGGCTACTGGGTCGATCAGGGCTACAACTGGTTCGGCGGATCGTGAGCGTCGCACGGGGCGCGCGCGTCCGGCACGCGGATTCGCGCACCTGAAGATCGACAGGCGGGCCGACCGCAGCGGCCCTGTTCACGAACGCGTCGAGCCCACCCGTCGTCCGTCACGACCGGCGCGACGGACGGACCGGCGCGCACGGCGGGCCGTTTGACCGACGCCGGATTCGACGGCCCCGGATTGCGCGGGTGCGCGCGCGTTCCGTTCATCCGGCCCCGGATTTCATCCGCGTGCGGGCCGAAAAATGTCGCGCCGAAACGTCAGTCTTTATGCTTTCAGACAGGTCTGACGATGCTTTCGAATCCTTGATGCCATAATGCCGAGCGTGTGCAGCCGAAGCGGGTGCGCACGTTTTTTTTGTCCCTCTGCCGCCGCTCGCCGGTTCTCTTTCGTCGCCGTTCGCACTGCCATGTCGTTCCGCACGTTCGCTCTGCCTTTCCGGTCCCGCCAGGACCGTTTGCCGGCATGGCCGGCGTCTTTCAGCGGGGCACGCGGCGTGACGTGCGGGCGGGCTGCACGATGACGCCGCTCGACCGCCTGCTCGATTTCCTCGCGCGCTTTTCGTTCCGGATCCGCCTGCCGCAAAGCCGCGGCGGCCGGGTCGCGCTGGCGCTCGTGTTCATCTATTTCGTCTGGGGTTCGACCTACAGCGGCCTGCATTTCGCGCTGCAGTCGTTCCCGCCGCTGCTGCTGTCGGGGCTGCGCAACCTGCTCGGCGGGATCGGCCTGTTCATCTTCGCGCTGCGACGCAAGCCCGAATGGCCGACGCTGCTCGAAATTCGCAACGCGGGGATCGTCGGCACGATGCTCGTCGCGCTGTCGTCCGGCACGATCGCGCTGGGGATCAGCTCGGTCAGCAGCGGCTCGGCCGCGGTGATGGTGGCGACCGTGCCGCTGTTCGCGACGGTGATCGCGGCGGTGGCCGGGCGGCCCGTGACGAAGGGCGAGTGGGCGGCCGTCGCGCTCGGGATGGTCGGTATCGTCGTGCTGAACTCGGGTGGCGCGGCGGCCCGGAATTCGGCACTGGGCACGATCTGCGTGCTGGCCGGCGCGCTGTTCTGGGCGGGCGGCGCGCACCTCGCGACGCGGCTCAGGCTGCCGTCGGACCTGTTCCTGTCGACGTCGCTGCAGATCGGCCTCGGCGGCCTGATTTCGACGCTCGTCGCCTGGCTGATCGGCGAACGCATCGAACAGGTGATGGTGGGGCCGGTGTTCGCGTTCCTGTACCTGATGGTGTTCTGCACGATGGCCGCGTATGTCGCGTACGGCTATCTGATCCGCCATACGAGCCCGATCATCGCGAGCAGCTGCATGTACGTGAACCCGATCGTCGCGGTCGCGCTCGGTGCGCTGCTGCTCGGCGAGCCGGTGACGATGGCGACCGTGGTCGCGACCGTCGCGATCCTCGGCAGTGTCGCGCTGTCGTTCGTGTTCGATCCGGCGCGTCGGCCGGCGGCACGGGCGGCGGCCGACAGTTCGGCGGCCGTGGCGGCCGAGCACGCGCCGGCGGCGGCCGATGCCGCCCCCGAGCAGATCGCGATTCCCGAAGCGGCGCCGATCCTCGCGCCTTCCGCCGTTCCGCTCGCGGTGCCGGCGCCGGCTGCCGTGATGGATCCCGCCGCGGTGATCGACCCGGCACCGGCGTTCGCGCCGCCGCCCGTCGACGAACCGGCCGTGCCGCGCGCCGACGCGTGACGCCGCCGTGGCCGGCCGCGCTCAGCCGTGCCGGCCGCCGCGATGGTGGGACCAGCCCGCGAGCGCGGCGAACAGCAGCCCCGTCGCGCACATGCCGGTCCAGCCGAACGCATGCCATGCGGCAACCCCGACCGACGAGCCGAGCGCGCCGCCGATGAAGTAACACACCATGTACACCGTGTTCACGCGGCTGCGCGCGTCGGGCTTCAGCGCATAGATGCGCGACTGGTTGGAGATCTGCGCGGCCTGTACGCCGACATCCAGCACGATCACGCCGATCACGAGTCCGGCGAGGCTCGAACCCGACACCGCAAAAATCACGAATGACAACGCCAACAGCGCGATCGCGAGCGAGATGATCGCGCGCGGGCCGCGCGTGTCCGCGAAGCGGCCGGCGTACGGCGCCGCGAGCGCGCCGGCCGCCCCGACGATCCCGAACAGGCCGGCAGCCTGCGGGCCGAGATGGAACGGCGCGCCTGCGAGCAGCAGCGTCAGCACGGGCCAGAACGCGCTGAACGCCGCGAACAGCGCGGCACCCGTCAGCGACGCCTCGCGCAGCCCGCGCAGTTCGACGGCCAGATGCCACATCGAGCCGAGCAGCTTGCCGTACGACAGCGTCGACGTCGGCGAACTGCGCGGCAGCCGCATCACGATCACGGCGGCGAGCACGACGAGTGCCGCGACCGACGCGGCGAACACCGCGCGCCAGCCGAAATACTCGGCGACGAAACCGGCGGCCGTGCGCGCGAGCAGGATGCCGAGCAGCAGGCCGCTCATCACGGTGCCGACTGCATGCCCGCGTTCGGCGGGCGGCGCGATTTCGGCGGCGAACGGCACGGCCTGCTGCGCGATGGTCGCGAGGACGCCGATCGCGAGGCTCGCGACGGCGAGTACGGCCAGCGACGGCGCGGTGGCCGCCACGATCAGCGCGACCGACAGGCCGGCGATCTGCATCAGGATCAGCCCGCGGCGGTCGAACCGGTCGCCGAGCGGCGCGAGCAGGAACATGCCGGCGGCATAACCGAGCTGCGTCGCGGTCGGCACCGCGCCGATCCATGACGCGCCGTCGGGAAAAGTCGAGCGGAAGCTGTCGAGCAGCGGCTGGTTGTAGTAGATGTTCGCGACCGATACGCCCGCGATCGTCGCGAGCAGCAACAGCAGGCTGCGCGAGTAGTGGGGCGAGGCGGTGTCGGTCGGACGGTCGGTGGAGGCGGTGGACATGGCTGCGCGGACGGAGTTGGACGGCGTGGCGAGCGTCGGGTGCACAGGCGGGCCGAGCGCCGGTCGAGGCTGCCGATCATACCGGAGCGACGCGAATCCTGCCGGGCAGGCGGCGAACCGGCCGCCGCCCGCCGCCGTGCGTGCCGCAAGCCGTCAGTCGACCAGTTCGCCCGTCGGTTCGTAGAACGGATACGGGCCGGCGCCTTCGTCGACGTACACGTGATGCGATGTCATCCCCGTATCGGGCGCATAACGATGGACCGCGAACGCCGGCGATTCGAGCCGGAACGCGGACGGCGCGTCGGCCCGCAGGTCGAACGCCACCTGATGCGCGGGCGACGGCACCGCCGCCGCGAGCGTGCCGCCGAAGCGCGTGAACATCGTGCGGTGCACGTGGCCGCACAGCACCCGCTCGACGTTCGGATGACCGCGCAGCAGCGCGTCGAGTTTCGCGGCAGCGGCCGGCGCGAGGCGCAGCTTGTCCATATGGCCGATGCCCGCCACGAACGGCGGGTGATGCAGCGCGACGATCACCGGCCGGTCGCGTGCGGCGTCGAGCTGCGCGGCGAGCCACGCGAGCCGTGCGTCGCACAGATCGCCGTGACTCGCGCCGGGCACCTGCGAATCGAGCGCGAGCACGCGCACCGCGCCGACGTCGAGCGCGTACTGCACGAATGCGCCGTCCTGCAATTCGGCGCGCGCGGCAAACGCACGGCGCAGCCCGGCGCGGTCGTCGTGGTTGCCGATCATCAGGTAGTACGGAATCTCGAGCGCCGCGAGCAGCCCGCGCAGGTTGCCGTACTCTTCGTCGTGGCCGAAGTCGGTCAGGTCGCCGGTGACGAGCACGGCGTCGGGACGCGGCTCGAGCGCGTTCAGCTTCGCGATGCAGCGCGCAAGCGCGGCCGCCGTGTCGACGCGCCGGTACGCGAGCTGGCCCGGCCGCTTGATGTGGAGATCGCTGATTTGAGCAAGCAGCATCGTCGTTCCTCGGAATCGTCTGTTTGTTGTCGCGGCGCTGTCGTGCGCCGCGGTGGGGGCTGCGGGAATGATGCCCGAACGACGGGTCACGCGCCGAGCGCGATCAGGCCTTCCGGTGCGATCGTGAGGCCGACCGCCGTGCCGCGTGCGAGCGCGATGCGGCCCGGCACGTCGATCACGAGCGCATCGGGTGCCGCGTGTTCGATCGTGAGCCGCGTGCGCTCGCCGAGGAACGCGCACGCGCCGACCGCGCCGCGCAGCGGCGCATGCGCGGGATCGGCGAGCTGCGCGTCCTCCGGGCGGAAGAACCATTCGTCGGCGGCGTGCGGCGTCGCGATCGCGCCGCCCGTCGTCACCAGCGCGCCGTCGCGCCATTGCCCGGCGAGCCGGTTCAGCGTGCCGATGAACTGCGCGACGGTGCGGTTCGCCGGGTGGTAGTAAATGTCGCGCGGCGTGCCGATCTGCTCGATGCGGCCCGCGCCCATCACGACGATCCGGTCGCCGAGTTCCATCGCCTCGGCCTGGTCGTGCGTCACGTAGACGGTCGTCACGCCGAGCTCGCGCAGCAGCGTGTTCATCTCGCGGCGCAGCACGTCGCGCAGTTTCGCGTCGAGCGCGGTCAGCGGTTCGTCGAGCAGCAGCACGCGCGGCCGCACCGCGAGCGCGCGGGCCAGCGCGACGCGCTGGCGCTGGCCGCCCGACAGCTGATCGACCGGCTTGTCCGCATGCGCGTCGAGCCGCATCATCGCGAGCAGTTCGTCGACGCGTTCACGCAGCGCGCGCGGCTCGGTCTTGCGGATCTTCAGCCCGTAGCCGACGTTGCCGCGCACCGTCAGGTTCGGAAACAGCGCATAGTTCTGGAACACCATGCCGACCTGCCGGCGCTCGATCGGCAGCGCGGTGACGTCGTCGTTGCCGAACGCGATCGTGCCGCCGGCGTCCGGCGTGTCGAGGCCCGCGATCAGGCGCAGCGTGGTCGTCTTGCCGCAGCCTGACGGCCCGAGCAGCACGAGTGTCTCGCCCGCGCCGATCGACAGGTCGAGCGGTTCGAGTACGCGCGTGCCGCGGAACGTCTTCGCGCAACGGGTCAGGGTGATGGGAGTGGAATCGAGTTTCATATCTGCGAAAAATTCAGCGCGGGCGCTGCTTGAGCGCACGCGTGCCGGACGGATCGACGCCGAGCCACTGCATCGCGACGAGGAGCGGCAGCGTCATCAGCAGGAACAGGATCGTGTACGCGCTGCCGACTTCGAGGCGCAGCGACGCATAGGTATCGGCGAGCCCGACCGGCAGTGTCTTGGTGTCGGGCGTGTGCAGCATCCACGTGAGGTTGAATTCGCCGATCGACAGTGTGAGCACCGCGAGCGCGCCCGCGACGATGCCGGGGCGCAGGTTCGGCAGCACGATCGTGACGAAGCGCGTGACGAACGACGCGCCGAGGCTCGCCGCGCCTTCCTCGAGCGTGCGCAGGTCGGCGCCGGCCGCGACGGCGGCCACCGCGCGCACCATGAACGGCAGCGTGAACACGACGTGGCCGACGACGATGAACCACAGGCTCATCCGGAACGCGGTGAAGCCGCCGTACACCACCAGCAGCGCGAGTGCCGACGCGAGCCCGGGCAGCGCGACCGGCAGCACGAGCGCCTCCTCGATCGCGCGTGCGACGCGGCTCTTGCTGCGCGCGAGCGCATAGCCGGCCGGCACGCCGGCGACGAGCACGATCGCGAGCGTCGCGAACGCGACTTCGAGCGACAGCGCGACCGAGCCGTGATACTGCTGCCACACCTGTTCGAGCCAGCGCAGCGTGAGGCCGCTCGACAGGCCGCGGAAATAGTTGACGGTCAGGCCCGCGAGCACGGACATCACGACGGGCACGATCAGGAACGCGCACAGCAGCAGCGTGACGCCCCATTGCAGCGCGGCGATCGCGCGCGCGCCCGTGACGTGCGGCGCGCGCCGCGCGACGCCGTTCGCCTGCGCGGGAGCGGGCGCCGGTGACGGCGCGGAGGAGCTGGAAAGCGATTGCATGCGGGAATCCTCAGGCCGCGGCGGCGGCGGTGTGGCCGGTGAAACGGCGCGCGAGCGCGAGCACGGCCCAGGTGACGATGCCGAGCACGATCGACAGGCCGGCCGCCGTCGCGATGTTCGCGTTCAGCGTGAATTCGGTATAGATCGTCATCGGCAGCACGTTCAGGTCGGTGGCGAGCGTGAAGGCGGTGCCGAAGGCGCCCATCGCGGTCGCGAAGCAGATCGCGCCGGCCGCGATCAGCCCGGGCGCGAGCGCGGGCAGCACGATGTCGACGAAGATGCGCCACGGCGACGCGCCGAGCGAACGCGCGGCTTCCTCGAGCGACGCATCGAGCTTCGACGCGGCCGCGATCACGGTGACGATCACGCGCGGAATCGAGAAGTACAGGTAGCCGACGAACAGGCCCGCGACCGAGTACGCGAATACCCATTTGTCGCCGGTGAGCTTTGCCGACAGCATGCCGATCAGCCCCTGGCGGCCGGCGAGCATGATCACCATGAAGCCGACGACGACGCCCGGGAACGCGAGCGGAAACGTGAGCAGCGCGAGCAGCACGCGCTTGCCGGCGAACTCGCGGCGCGCGAGCAGGAGGCCCGAGATCGTCGACAGCGCGAGCGTCGCGAGCGTGACGCCCGCGGACAGCGCGACCGTCTCGCCGAGGCTCTTCATGTAACGCGCATTGCCGAGCAGCGCCGCGTAGTGCGACAGGAACGCGCCGTCGGCGGATACCTGCACGAGCGCCGCCATCGGCAGCAGCCAGAACGCGGCGAACACCGCCAGCGCCGGCGCGACGAGCGCGACGCGCCAGCGCAGCGGAAAAGTCAGGTCGAGCATCGATTGTGTCCTGCCGCTTACTGCATCACCTGCAGGTACTGCTGGCCGAACGCCTGCTGGCCGGCCGCCATCTTGCCGAAGTCGACCGATTTCGCGCGTGCGTACTCGCTCGCCGGCAGGAACTTCGCGGCGACGTCGGCGCCGAGCGCCTGCGCGCGTACCGGGCGCAGGTAGGCGTTGGCCCACAGCTTCTGGCCTTCGTCCGACAGCACGAAGTCGAGCACCTTCTTGCCGTTCGCGTCGTGCGGCGCACCCTTCACGAGGCTCATCACGTACGGCACGGCGATCGTGCCTTCCTTCGGAATCACGAACTCGACGTTCGCGCTGTCCTTGTACTTCGCACGATACGCATCGAAGTCGTAGTCGAGCAGGATCGGAATCTCGCCGGACAGCACGCGTGCATACGCAGTCTGTTTCGGCACGATCGGCGCGTTCGCCTTCAGCTTGCGGAACCAGTCGAGGGCCGGCTTGAAGTTGTCGAGGCTGCCGCCGAGCGCCTGGTTGACGGCGACCGCGCCGGCATAACCGACGAAGGCGCTCGACGGATCGAGATAACCGACCATGCCCTTGTATTCGGGCTTCAGCAGATCGGCCCACGAACGCGGCACCGGCTTGCCGTCGAGCGCGTCCTTGTTCACGAAGAAGCCGAGCGTGCCCGAGTGAATCGCGAACCAGTAGCCTTGCGGATCCTTCAGGTTCGCGGGAATGTCGTTCCAGTGCGCGGGCTTGTACGGCGCGATCACGCCCTTGTCCTTCGCCTGGAAGGCCGACGACACGCCGAGGTAGACGACGTCGGCGACCGGGCTCTTCTGTTCGGCGATCAGCTGCGCGATCGACTGGCCCGAATTCTTGTTGTCGAACGGCACGCGGATGCCGGTCTTCTGCTTGATCGCCGCGATCTGCGCGGCCCAGTCGGCCCATTCGGGCGGGCAGTTGTAGCAGATCGCCGTTTCGTCGGCGTGGGCGGCGGGCGCGCCGGCGACGAGCGCGGCAAGGGCGAGCGGCGCGGCAAGCGCGCGCAGCAGCGAGGTCAGGCGAAAGGACACGGTGGGTCTCCGGGCGAGTGGGTGGTGCGCTGGGGTGGTGGGGTTGTCGGGGGCGGCCTGCGTTCAGGCCGGGCGCCATTGCAGATCGGTGGACGGCGGTGCGACCGTCGCGCCGTCGCGCACCGCATGCGGCAGGATCAGCGACGTGCGCTCGAGCGTCGCGCCGGCGATGCATTCGACGAGACGCCGCCACGCGTGACGGCCGATGTCGCGGTTCGGCGTCGCCACGCTCGCGAGCGGCGGCGCGAGCAGTTCGCCGATCGCGATTCCGTCGAAGCCGAGTACCGACAGGTCGTCGGGAATCGAGAAGCCGGCGCGGCGCAGGCCGCGCATCACGACCATCGCGAGCAGGTCGTTGCTGCAGAAGAGGGCGGTCGGGCGTGTGGCGTGCGCGGTGAGATGCGCGAGCACGGCTTCGGGCAGCTCGGGTGCGTTGAAGTCGACCTCGACCGGCGGCAGCGTGGCCATGCCACTTTCCTGGAGGGCCTGCGCATAGCCGAGATGACGCTGGCGCGCGCGATCCGACGCGGCGAGCGAACCGGCCAGCATCAGCACGCGGCGGTGGCCGCGCGCGATCAGCAGCCGCACGCCGTCGTAGGCGGCACGGCGGTTGTCGACCGACACCGACGGGCGGCGTTGCGTGTCGTTGTGCATCAGCACGTAGTGCGGGCCGTCGCGGTCGAGCATGTCGAGCAGCGGGTGCGTGTCCGCGTCGGCGACGGTGAGGATCAGCCCTTCGACGCGCTGCTCGCGCAGTGTCTCGATCGCGTGGCGTTCGCGCGCGGCGTCGTACTCGGTCGTCATCACGATCAGCTTGAAGCCGGCCGCGGTCGCGAGCGCGTCGATGCCTTGCAGGCAGTCGGCGAACACGGGGTTCGACAGCGTCGGCACGACGACGCCGACGAGTCGCGTGCGTTCGCCGCGCAGTTGCCGGCCGAGCGGGCTCGGGCGGAACTGCAGCGTATCGATCGCGGTGCGGATCGTCTGCAGCGTGGCGGGGCTGACGGTATGCGGGGCGTTGATCGCGCGCGAGACGGTGGCGATCGAGAAGCCCGCGAGGGCAGCGACGTCCTTGATGGTCGAGGTCATGAAATAACGCGATGTAAACGTTTTCGGCGAGGGAATTATCGAAAACGTTTGTGACTTCGCGATGACGCACACGACGCTTGTTTCGCAAAAAAGCACGATACAAACGTCAGACGGTTGGGGCCGTCGGACGACGCGGGCTTGATTGTAGCGGGGAGGGCGCGGCGCGCGACGAAACCGGCGGCCCTGTCGTAGCGACGGCGAGCGGGCGGGAGTGCATCCGCGCGACGGCGGCCGGTGTCGCGATGCGGTGCGGCAGAATAAGGGAACGCATGCGCAAGCAATGGTAGAATCGCGTCCGCCCTCTTGCCGGGGTGATGAAATTGGTAAACATAGCGGACTTAAACGATTGAGTGCCCGGCCGGAAACGGTCGGTGCAGAACCCTTCAAATTCGGCGAAACCCCTGATGCGCGCATCGAGGCAACGCCGAGCCAAGCCTCGCGGCATCCGCGAGGAAGGTGTAGAGACTAGACGGGGGGCGCCTAAGGCGCACGGGCAGCGGTCACGCCCGCGCGCGACGGTGAAGGCATAGTCCAGCGCACGAACGGCTTCGCTTACGCGACGCCGGCTTTGAAAGAAGCAGTGTGACGAAAATCCGCCGCCTTAAGTGGCTTGCCGGTTCGAGTCCGGTCCCCGGCACCACGATCGCTTCGATGCGTTTCGATGAAGGTCTGAAAAAACCCGCGAGAATTGAAGCGCTCGCGGGTTTTTTGTTTGTGCGGCCTGGCCATTCGTCGGAGGCCGCGGTGTCGGGGACGGATGTCGAGGATGTTGCGGCGGGCGGAGTGTCGAAAGATCCCCGGCCGATGCCCTCTCCCGAGACCCGGCCGTTCGCATGGCTCGTTTCTGACGATGAGTGCGCGATATTCCGGCAGGGGACGGGCGCGTGTTTCGATACGGCCTGTCGTTGATCAGGCGGGCCGATCGTGCGTGCGGACCCGCGACGCAGTGGCTGATCGACCATCTGACGCGTCCCGGCGAACCGGACGCCTGAAGCGCGACGCCGTGCGCCGGCACAACGCGGGCACCGGGACACGCGAAGCCTTCATTGGCGTTGCCGCTGCGCTGCGGCAAAAACGGCGTCATGTGATACTGGCGACGCCCGTCGTACCGGACGCGTGGGTCGCCATCGGCACACGCGTCCCGCCGACCGCCTCCAACATCGTTTGCGTCACGCAAAAACATCGTCATGACCGACTCGACCCATCACTATTACGAACCGTCGCAAGGCCACGGCCTGCCGCACGATCCGTTGAACGCGATCGTGGGCCCGCGCCCGATCGGCTGGATCTCTTCTCGCGGCAGCGACGGCACACTCAACCTCGCGCCATACAGCTTCTTCAACGCGTTCAACTATCGCCCGCCGATCATCGGCTTTTCGAGTACCGGCGCCAAGGACAGCCTGCGCAACGTGCAGGAGACGGGCGAGTTCGTGTGGAACCTCGCGACGCGCGAGCTCGCCGAGCGGATGAACCAGACCTGCGCCGCCGTGCCGTACGACGTGAACGAGTTCGAACTCGGCGGCTTGACCGCGGTGCCGTCGCGCCTCGTCAACGTGCCGCGCGTCGCGGAAAGCGGCGTCAACTTCGAATGCAAGGTGACCGACGTGATTCGGCTGCGCGACCATCACGGTGTCGAAACGCCGGCAACGCTCGTGCTGGGCGAAGTCATCGCCGTCCATATCCGCCACGACCTGCTGAAGGACGGCATCTTCGACACGTTTGGCGCCGGCATCATTCTTCGTGCGGGCGGTCCGTCGGCCTACGTGCACGTAAAGCCCGACAGTCGCTTCGACATTTTCCGTCCCGACGCGTGATCGATCGCGCCGGCGCAAGCCGGCGACCGGGCGCCGAAGCGCCCGAACCTGAAAGGACCCCGCGCAGCGCAACGATGTCGCGGGGTCTTTTGCTTCGTACCCTCGCATGAGAGGGACGGGCCGATTCGTCCGCCCCCGATGCCCGATCGCGGCCGGCCCGGTGGTCTTGCACTGCAGCAACCACATCCTTCGCCGGTTCCGCCCGCCCCACGCGCGCCGTGGACCTCTGCCATGGCAAATCTGCTCACGACGAACGAGCGGCTTGGACATCGACGCCCGGCGCCGCAAGGCATAGATTTCCAAGGTTGACGCGCTTATCCGCGCGTCAACCCGCGCGCAGGCCGGCAACCGGCCGCGCGTTCCCAACAGCGTGAGACACAATCGAGCGTGGAGACGACACGATGAGCCTGTCAGAGCCATTGCGTCTGCATGTGCCGGAGCCCACCGGGCGTCCGGGCTGCAAGACGGATTTTTCCTATCTGCATCTATCGCCGGCCGGCGCGGTCCGCCGCCCGCCGATCGACGTGGCCGCGGCGGACACCGCCAATCTCGCCCGCAGCCTCGTGCGCGTGCTCGACGACAGCGGCCAGGCCGTCGGCCCGTGGGCGCCGGAGCTCGACGACGCGCGACTGATCGCCGGGCTGCGCGCGATGCTCAAGACCCGCATTTTCGACGCGCGCATGATGATCGCGCAGCGTCAGAAGAAAATCTCCTTCTACATGTTGAGCCTCGGCGAGGAGGCGATCGGCACCGCGCACGCGATGGCGCTGCGCGACGGCGACATGTGCTTCCCGACCTACCGGCAGCAGAGCATCCTGATCACGCGCGACGTGCCGCTCGAACGGATGATCTGCCAGCTGATGTCGAACGAAGGCGACCCGCTGAAAGGCCGCCAGCTTCCGGTGATGTATTCCGACCGCGAAGCGGGCTTCTTCTCCATTTCCGGCAACCTCGCGACGCAGTTCATCCAGGCGGTCGGCTGGGCGATGGCGTCGGCGATCAAGGGCGACACGAAGATCGCGTCCGCGTGGATCGGCGACGGTGCGACGGCCGAAGCCGACTTCCATACCGCGCTCACGTTCGCGCACGTGTACCGCGCGCCGGTCGTGTTGAACGTCGTCAACAACCAGTGGGCGATCTCGACGTTCCAGGCGATCGCGGGCGGCGAAGGCACGACCTTCGCGGGGCGCGGCGTCGGCTGCGGGATCGCGTCGCTGCGCGTCGACGGCAACGACTTCCTCGCGATCTACGCGGCGTCGAGCTGGGCCGCCGAGCGCGCGCGCCGCAATCTCGGCCCGACGCTGATCGAGTGGGTGACCTACCGCGCGGGCGCGCATTCGACGTCGGACGATCCGACCAAGTACCGGCCGAGCGACGACTGGTCCCATTTCCCGCTCGGCGACCCGATCGAGCGTTTCAAGCGTCACCTGATCGCGAAGGGCATCTGGTCGGACAGCGCACACGAGGCGCTGACGGCCGAACTCGAGGCCGAGGTGATTGCCGCGCAGAAGGAAGCGGAGCAATACGGGACGCTGGCCGACGACCGGATTCCGTCGCCGGCCTCGATGTTCGACGACGTGTACAAGGAGCTGCCCGCGCACCTGCGCCGTCAGCGCCAGGAACTGGGAGCATGATCATGGCGCAACATGAGACAGACACGGCGACGCAGCCGATGACGATGATCCAGGCGCTGCGCTCCGCGATGGACGTGATGCTCGGCCGCGACAGCGACGTGGTCGTGTTCGGGCAGGACGTCGGTTATTTTGGCGGCGTGTTCCGCTGTACCGAAGGACTGCAGAACAAATACGGCAAGTCGCGCGTGTTCGATGCGCCGATCTCCGAAGGCGGGATCGTCGGCGCGGCGGTCGGAATGGGCGCGTACGGGCTGCGCCCGGTGTGCGAGATCCAGTTCGCCGACTATTTCTACCCGGCGTCGGACCAGATCGTGTCGGAAGGCGCGCGGCTGCGCTATCGCTCGGCCGGCCAGTTCACCGCGCCGATGACGATCCGGATGCCGTGCGGCGGCGGCATCTACGGCGGCCAGACGCACAGCCAGAGCCCGGAGGCGATGTTCACGCAGGTGTGCGGGCTGCGCACGGTGATGCCGTCGAATCCGTACGACGCGAAAGGGCTGCTGATCGCGTCGATCGAAAACGACGATCCGGTGATCTTCCTCGAGCCGAAGCGGCTGTACAACGGGCCGTTCGACGGCCATCACGAACGGCCGGTCACGTCGTGGCTCAAGCATCCGGCGAGCGCGGTGCCCGAGGGTTATTACACGGTGCCGCTCGACACGGCCGCCATCGCGCGGCCCGGCAGCGACGTGACGGTGCTGACGTACGGCACGACCGTGCACGTATCGCTCGCCGCCGCCGAGGAGACGGGCATCGACGCGGAGGTGATCGACCTGCGCACGCTGTGGCCGCTCGATCTCGACACGATCGTCGCGTCGGTCCGCAAGACCGGGCGCTGCGTCGTGGTGCACGAGGCGACGCGCACCTGCGGCTTCGGCGCGGAACTCGTTTCGCTGGTTCAGGAACACTGCTTCTACCACCTCGAAGCGCCGGTCGAGCGCACGACGGGCTGGGATACGCCGTATCCGCATGCGCAGGAATGGGCGTACTTTCCGGGGCCGGCCCGGGTCGGTGAAGCGTTGCGACGCGTGATGGAGGCGTGAAATGGGGATTCATGTCATCAAGATGCCGGATATCGGCGAAGGGATCGCCGAGGTCGAGCTGGTGGCCTGGCATGTGGCAGTCGGGCAGACGATCAAGGAAGACCAGCCGCTCGCCGACGTGATGACCGACAAGGCGGCGGTCGAGATTCCGTCGCCGGTGACGGGCAAGGTGATCGAACTGGGCGGCCGGATCGGCGAGATGATGGCGGTCGGCAGCGAGCTGATTCGACTCGAAGTCGAAGGCGACGGTAACCTGAAGGCCGGCGCACCGGTGCGGGAAACAAAGGTAGCAACCGCACCGGTCGCGGCGGCGCCGGCGAAGCCGGCGGTCGACGTGCCGGCCGAGCCGCCTGCACGGCCGACGGCGAGCGACGCTCCGGCGCGGCCGCGTCGTGACGCACCGGCGGCGCAGCCGCGCGCGGCGCTCGCGCCGGGCGAACGGCCGCTCGCGTCGCCGGCCGTGCGTCAGCGCGCGTGGGACATGGGCATCGAGCTGCGCTATGTGCGCGGCACCGGTGAAGCCGGGCGGATCCTGCACGCGGACCTCGATGCGTATGCGGGCGGCGGCGCGGCGCGGCCGGTGCACGCGCACGGCTACGACGAACGCAACGACGAGACCGAGGTGCCGGTGATCGGCTTGCGCCGCGCGATCGCGCGCAAGATGCAGGAAGCGAAACGCCGCATCCCGCACTTCAGCTACGTCGAGGAAATCGACGTCACCGAGCTCGAGTCGTTGCGCACGGAACTGAACCGACGCTACGGCGACACGCGCGGCAAGCTCACGCCGCTGCCGCTGCTGATCCGCGCGATGGTGATCGCACTGCGCGATTTCCCGCAGATCAACGCGCGTTTCGACGACGAAGCAGGCGTCGTCACGCGTTACGGCGCGGTGCACATGGGGGTCGCGACGCAGACGGACGGCGGGCTCACGGTGCCCGTGCTGCGCCATGCCGAAGCGCGCGACGTGTGGTCGATCTCGGCGGAAATCGCGCGGCTCGCCGATGCCGTGCGCGCGAACCGCGCGCAGCGCGACGAGTTGAGCGGGTCGACGATCACGATTTCGAGCCTCGGCGCGCTCGGCGGCATCGTGTCGACCCCGGTGATCAATCACCCGGAAGTCGGCATCGTCGGCGTGAACCGGATCGTCGAGCGGCCGATGATCCGCGACGGGGCGGTCGTCGCGCGCAAGCTGATGAACCTGTCGTCGTCGTTCGATCATCGCGTCGTCGACGGCGCGGATGCGGCCGAATTCATCCAGGCCGTGCGCGCGGTGCTCGAACGCCCGGCACTGCTGTTCGTGGAGTGAGCGCGATGAAGAACGAACACACCACACTGCTCGTCGTCGGCGGCGGCCCGGGCGGCTACGTCGCCGCGATCCGCGCCGGCCAGCTCGGCATTCCGACCGTGCTGGTCGAGCGCGACCGGCTCGGCGGTACGTGCCTGAACACCGGCTGCATTCCGTCGAAGGCGCTGATCCACGTGGCCGATGCGTTCGAACAGGCGTGCGGCCAGGCGGGCGAAGGCGCGCTCGGGATCCGCGTGCGCACGCCCGAGCTCGACATCGCGAAAAGCGTCGCGTGGAAGGACGGCATCGTCGACCGGCTGACGCGCGGCGTCGGCGCGCTGCTCAAGAAAAACGGCGTGCGCGTGCTGCACGGCGACGCCCACGTGATCGACGGCAAGACCGTCGACGTCGTCACCGGCAATCATTCGGTGCGGATCGGTTGCGAACACCTGTTGCTCGCGACGGGTTCCGAGCCGGTCGAGCTGCCGACGATGCCGTTCGGCGGGCACGTCGTGTCGTCGACCGAGGCGCTGTCGCCCGCGACGTTGCCGAAGCGGCTGGTCGTCGTCGGCGCCGGGTACATCGGGCTCGAACTCGGGACCGTCTATCGCAAGCTCGGTGTCGACGTCAGCGTCGTCGAGGCGGCCGAGCGCGTGCTGCCTGCATACGATGCGGAACTCGGGCGGCCGGTTGCCGATTCGCTCGCACGGCTCGGCGTCCGGCTGTGGCTTGGCCATAAGGTGCTCGGGCTGGCGGAGCACGGCGCGGTGCGCGTGCAGGCCGCCGACGGCGCCGAGCAGACGCTGCCGGCCGATCGTGTGCTGGTGGCCGTCGGCCGCCGGCCGCGCGTCGACGGATTCGGGCTGGAGACGCTGCAGCTCGATCGCAACGGCCGCGCGCTGCGGATCGACGACACGTGCCGGACGTCGATGCGCAACGTATGGGCGATCGGCGACGTCGCGGGCGAGCCGATGCTCGCGCATCGCGCGATGGCGCAAGGCGAGATGGTGGCCGAGCTGATTGCCGGCCGGCGCCGCCAGTTCGTGCCGGCGTCGATTCCGGCCGTGTGCTTCACCGATCCCGAGATCGTGACGGCCGGCTGGTCGCCGGACGATGCGCATGCGGCCGGCGTCGATTGCGTGAGCGCATCGTTCCCGTTCGCGGCAAACGGGCGCGCGATGACGCTGCAGGCGACCGACGGCTTCGTGCGCGTCGTCGCGCGACGCGACAATCACCTGATCGTCGGCTGGCAGGCCGTCGGACGCGGCGTGTCGGAACTGGCCGCGGCGTTCTCGCAGTCGCTGGAGATGGGCGCGCGGCTGGAGGATATCGGCGGCACGATCCATGCGCATCCGACGCAGGGTGAGGCGCTGCAGGAGGCCGCATTGCGCGCGCTCGGGCACGCGTTGCACGTCTGATAGGCGGGCCGCCTGAAACGGAACCGCCGGTGTGCCATGCGCGCATCGGCGGTTCGTGCTTTTTCACGCTTGCGTCGTGTGCATCCAGTCGGTATGCGGAATGCATCGATGCCGGCTTCCGCGCCGGCGCTGATCGCCGAAGGCCGGCTGTCGATCGGGCCGGCGTCGGCCGCGTCGTGGCGCGCGACAGGACAGGGAAGACGCCCGATCGGTAATTTTTGGAGACAACGGACGGGTTGTGCGCGAGCGGCCGGCCGGGGATCATGTCGATAGCCGGAAACCGGGCCGCATCGGGCCCGCCAACGCAGGCTTCACACGGAAGAACCGGACATGAAACTGCTGCTCGTCGGCGCGACCGGACTCGTCGGGCGCCACGTCCTCGAAGTCGCGCTTGCCGATTCGCGGGTCGATCAGGTCATCGTCCTCGCGCGCCGGCCGCTGTCCCCGCATCCGAAGATGCGCGCGCTGGAGGTCGATTTCGACCAGTTGCCCGACACGGCCGACTGGTGGCAGGCCGATGCGGTCATTTGCACGCTCGGCACGACGATGCGGGCCGCCGGCTCGCAGGCGGCCTTCCGGCGCGTCGATCACGATTATCCGCTGGCCGTCGCGCGGCACGCGCACCGGCACGGCACGCCGACCTACGTGCTGAATTCCGCACTCGGCGCGGATACCGCGTCGCGCATCTTCTACAACCGCGTGAAGGGCGAGGTCGAGCAGGCGCTGGCCGGCGTCGGCTTTGCGTCGCTCACCTATGTGCGGCCGGGCCTGATCGGCGGCAGTCGTGACGAATTCAGGTTCGGCGAGCGGCTGTTCGTGTTCGCGTTGAACGCGGTCGGGCCGGTGCTGCCGGCGAAGTGGCGCGTGAATCCGGCGTCGCGGATCGCGCGTGCGCTGGTCGATGCCGCGATCGACGCGCGGCCGGGCGTGCACGTCGTCGCATCGGACCGGCTCGTCTGACGCGCGGCGGGCTGCCTCGCGTAGCCGGTTACCGGCCCGACCAGTCATCGAGCCCGCTGAACTGTTCGGCGAGCGCCGCGGTGAACGCGTCCATCGCGTCGCTGCCGTCGCGGTTCCGCGGCGTCGCGAGCTGGAATTCGACCGTGTGGCTCAGCTTGCTGGCAAGCAGCCGGCGCATCTTCCCGGCGGCGATCCACGGTGCCGCGACGTGGTCGGGCAGGAACCCGACATGCGCGCCGGACAGGATGAAGATCACGTCGGCGTCGACGTTTTCGGAGAACGCGGTCGGCTGCGCGTTGCGCAGCGCCGCACCCGACGTGTTCGTCTTGTAGAGCCGCGCGACGTTGCTCGCGCGCGCGATGTCGCTCGCCGACACGCTTTTTTTCGCAAACAGCGGATGGCGTGCGCCGCAATGCAGCGACTGGTGTTCGACGAACAGCGGCGCGTAGTGCAGGCCGGCCTGATGGCCGGAAAAATAGCCGATCGCGAGCTGCAGTTCGCCTTTCAGCAGCCTGCGCTCCAGTTCGTCGGGCGGAACCGCGAGCATCTCGATCAGCACGTCCGGCGCCTGTTCGCGAAAACGGCCGACGGCCGCCGCGATCGATTCGACGATGTCCGGCGCGAGCCGTTCGGACAAACCCACGCGCAGCTCGCCGAGCAACGTGCCCGACACGTGCTGCGTGTCGCGCGTGAACACGTCCATCGCCTGCAGGAGCCGCCGCGTCGACTGCAGCACGCGCTCGCCTTTCGGCGTCAGCCGGAAGCCGCGCTTGCCGCGATCGCACAGCCGGAACCCGAGGCGCGTCTCGAGCTTGGCCATCTGCGTGCTGATGGTCGAAGGCGCCATGCCGAGCGTGCCCTGCGCGGCGCTGAAGCCGCCGCACTCGGCGATCGTCAGGAACAGCCGCAGCAACTGCAAATCCATGTCTCGGAGCCGGGTCAGCATGGCAATACATCGCATTTCGTGAAGTCGGCTTATGTTAGTTCATATTTTTCGTTGGATGCCGTGGCGGCAGAATCGGGCACGAGGTCGCCAGCCGCGCGGCCGTGTCCCCTTCAGACAGGAATCCGACGATGAGCCAGAACGATTTCGCGTTTACGCGCGACAGCCTCCACGGCACCCAGGCCGAACCGACGTTTGCGGGCGCGACGAGCTTCATGCGGCGGCGTTTCAGCCGCGATCTCGACGGCGTCGATCTCGCGATCACCGGCGTGCCGTTCGACGCCGCCGCGTCGCACCGGCCCGGCACGCGCTTCGGCCCGCGCGGGTTGCGGATCGCGTCGACGGGCCTCGCGTGGGAGCGGCCATGGCCGTGGTCGTTCGATCCGTTCGACGTGCTGGCCGCGGTCGACTACGGCGATTGCGCGTTCGATCTCGGGCAGCCGGAATCGGTGCCGGGTGCGATCGAGCGGCATGCCGATGCGATCCTCGCGAGCGGCTGCGCGATGCTGACGCTCGGCGGCGATCACTTCATCACGTATCCGCTGCTGAAGGCGCATGCGAAGGTGCACGGCCCGCTGTCGCTCGTGCATTTCGATGCGCACACCGACACCTGGCCCGACCGCGACGTGAAGCGCATCGATCACGGGACGATGTTCCATCACGCGGCGCGGGAAGGGTGGGTCGTGCCCGCGCGATCGGCGCAGATCGGCATCCGGACCACCAACGACGAGCCGATGGGATTCGACATCCAGGATGCGCGCCGCGTGCATGCGTCGACGCCGGCCGCGGTCGCCGCGCGGATTCGCGAGCGGGTCGGCGATCATCCGGTGTACCTGACGTTCGACATCGACTGTCTCGACCCGGCGTTCGCGCCGGGCACCGGTACGCCGGTGTCGGGCGGATTGTCGAGCCACCAGGCGTTCGAGATCCTGCGTCACCTCGACGGCATCAACCTGGTCGGCATGGACGTGGTCGAGGTGTCGCCGCCGTATGATCATGCTGAAATCACGTCGCTGGCCGGCGCGACGATCGCGCTGGAACTGATCTGCCTGTATGCGTCGCGCCGGCGGCACACCAAGGAAACATCGATCGATGGATGACCTCATCTGGCGCAAGGCCGTGCCCGGCGACGCGGCCGCGTGCATCGCACTGCGCGGCAAGACACGCGAGAACGCGTTCACCGAAGCGCAGTTGCGCGACCTCGGCATCACCGTCGAAAGCTGGGGCGACGGGATCCGGGACGGCCGGTTCGCGGGCCATGTCTGCTGCACGGACGGGCGCATGGTCGGCTACTGCTTCGGCGCTACCGCTTCGGGCGAGATCGTCGTGCTCGCGATCCTGCCCGAGTACGAAGGGGCGGGGATCGGCAAGCGGCTGCTGCGGCGCGTGATCGACGATTTCGCGGCGAACGGCGTCACGTCGCTGTTTCTCGGCTGCTCGACCGATCCCGCGTCGCGCTCGCACGGCTTCTATCGACATCTCGGCTGGACGCCGACCGGCAGGCTCGATGAAGCCGGCGATGAAATCCTGACGCTTCAGGTGAGGCAGGGCGCCTGACCGCATGCGCTGCCCGGATCTCGATACGCCGGCGATCCGTAAAACTGTTTCGTCATACCAAGCAATAACGCCATTGCCGCATGCGCGCTGATCTACGATGGAAGCATTGCCTCCATGGTCGGCATGAACCGTGTGCACTCACTACCGCGCTCCCGGCGAAGACCCCGGCATCAGCGAACTGAAGATCGGCATCGGCGATCTGTATCGCCGCGACCCGTGGGCACCCGACGTGTATCCCGACTACGCGGCGCCCGTCGCATGCGCCGACGGCGACGGCCTTGCGGTCGTGGCGGCCGTGTTCGGCTTCTGGCCGAAGTTCATGCAGCCCGAGCGGCTCGACGAGCACGGCCGGAAACGAAGGAAGCTCGATACGGTGAATGCGCGCACGGAAACGGTCGGCGCATCGCGTCTCTACGGGAACGCCTGGCGCAACGGCCAGCGCTGCCTGATTCCGGTGCGCTGGATCTGCGAGCCGTGTTACGAGACCGGCCGCAACGTGTGGCACCGGATCGGCGTCGACGGCTGGCAGCCGTATTGCGTCGCCGGTCTCTGGCGTCGCCATGAAGACAGCGGCGGACGCGTCCGCATCGGCATGACGATGCTCACCGTGAACGCCGACGATCATCCGCTGTTCGCGCGAATGCATCGGCCCGGCGACGAGAAGCGCGGTGTCGTGATCCTGCGCAGCGAGGATTACGACGAGTGGCTGCACACGCGTGACATCGAAGCAGCGCGGCGCATGCTGAACCTGTTCCCCGCAGGCGGCATGACGGCCGAGCCCGATCCGGCACCGCCGGCCGGCGCCTGACCTTTCATTTTTCCGACGACCGGCTTGCGGCGAAATTGCCCGACCCCGCACCGATTGTTCGGACGATTTCGAAAATCGGTCGATACCGGGTAATCACCGATATCTCACAAGTTGTATATACAAGATCATCCGCTGGCAATGTCGGCACACGTCGTGCCGCTTGCGCGCCAGCGTGCAGACCATGCGTGCGTGGCGCATGCCGGCGATCCACGGCGCCCCGCATCCGCAGAGCCGAAAGGGCGGCTCGCTGCATCCTGTCCCGTTCAAACCATGTGTGGTCCTGAGTATTGGGGAGATTGACCCGTGTCAACGAATTCGAGTGGAAAGGCCGGCGGACTGATCGAGGTCCGCTCGATCGACTTCATTCCCGACGCCGAGCGCCACGGCGGGTTGCTGAGCCAGTTCACGCTGTGGCTGTCGGCGAACATGCAGATCACGGCCATCGTCACGGGCGCGCTCGCGGTCGTGCTCGGCGGCGACGTGTTCTGGTCGCTGGTCGCGCTGCTGCTCGGCCAGCTCGTCGGCGGCGCCGTGATGGCGCTGCACGGCGCGCAGGGGCCGCAGCTCGGGCTGCCGCAGATGATCTCGAGCCGCGTGCAGTTCGGCGTGTACGGCGCGATGATCCCGATTGTGCTCGTGTGCCTGATGTATATCGGCTTTTCCGCGAGCGGCTCGGTGCTGGCCGGGCAGGCCGTCGCGCAGTTGCTGCACGTCGATGACGCCGCCGGCATCCTGCTGTTCGCGGCCGTGATCGTCGTGCTGACCGTATTCGGCTACCGCGCGATCCACTTCGTCGGCCGGATCGCGAGCGTGGTCGGCATCGTCGCGTTCGTCTACATGTTCGCGCAGCTGTTCGCGAACCACGACGTCGGCGCGCTGCTCGCGAACCGTCATTTCTCGCTCGCGAGCTTCCTGCTGTCGATGTCGCTGTCCGCGTCGTGGCAGATCGCGTTCGGCCCGTACGTTGCCGATTACTCGCGCTACCTGCCGCGCTCGACGTCGTCGGTCGCGACGTTCCTCGCGGTCGGGCTCGGCTCGGTGATCGGCGCGCAGGCGGCGATGGTGTTCGGCGTCTTCGCGGCCGCGCTGGCCGGCAGCCAGTTCGCGCATCACGAAGTGTCGTATATCGTCGGCCTCGGCTCGACGGGCGCCGTGGCGGCGCTGCTGTACTTCAGCATCGCGTTCGGCAAGGTGACGGTGACGGCGCTCAACGCGTACGGCAGCTTCATGTCGATGGCGACGATCGTCAGCGGTTTTCGCGGCAAGGGCGCCGTGTCGTCGAAGAGCCGCCTCGTGTACATCGTCGGGATGATCTGCGTGTCGACGCTGATCGCGCTCGCCGGCCGTCATTCGTTCCTGAAGGAATTCACCGCGTTCATCCTGTTCCTGCTCGCGTTCTTCACGCCGTGGAGTGCGATCAACCTCGTCGACTACTACTGCTTCACGCGCTCGCGCTACGACGTGCCGGCGCTGTCCGATCCGGACGGCCGCTACGGACGCTGGAACGGGATGGCCATCACGATCTACGTGGTCGGTATCCTCGTGCAACTGCCGTTCATGTCGACGCACATCTACACGGGGCCGCTCGTCGATGCGCTCGGCGGCACCGACATCTCGTGGATCCTCGGGCTGATCGTGCCGGCCGTGCTGTATTACTTCGGCGCGCGCGCATCGCGTCGAACCATTCCCGAGCGCCTGATCCTGCCGCTCGAACGCGGCGAAGTTCACCACTGACGGCGCATCCCGCGCATCGGGCCGGCTCGTTGCCGGCCTGAGCGTCGAGCCGGGCGCCGTCCGCGCCCGGCTTACCCGATCGATTCCCGTTCCCGCGATACCGGTGCGGCGTGACTGCCGCGCCCGGTGTCGTTTCCTTCTCTGCTCATTTAAATAGTATGACTAAATACATTGAAGCGCACGGCAGCGATTGCCGGGCGCGGACGGCGCACGCCGGTCTTCGCGCGACGGTCACGGTCGCATGCCTTGCCGCATCGGGTACCGTGCTCGCGCAGGACGGCGTCACGTTGTACGGCGTGATCGACGAGTTCGCGCAGTACGTGAATACGGGCAACGGCTATACGGCGGCGATCAACTCGGGTGGCCAGTGGGGCAGCCGGTTCGGCTTGAAGGGCGGCGAGGATATCGGCGGCGGGCAGAAGATCGAGTTCGCGCTGGAAAACGGCTTCAATCCGAACGACGGTTCGCTGGCGAGTGCCGGCAGCATGTTCAACCGGCAGGCGTGGGTCGGCGTCGCGGGGGCGTGGGGGAAGCTGCGCGCGGGCCGGCAGAATTCGCCGCTGTTCAACGACCAGGGCGGGCAGGACGCGTTCGGCGGCGTCACGCAGGCATCCGGCATGGACAACCTGACCGTGTTCGCGTTCCGCACCAGCAACACGCTGTCGTACCAGAGCCCGGAGATCGCGGGCTTCCGGGGCGGGCTGTATTTCGGCTTCGGCGACGCGGGCGGCGTGCGCTCGGCCGGTTCCAGCCAGCAGTTCGACCTGACCTACGAACACGGGCCGTTCGGCGCGTTCGTCGCGGGCCAGTGGCTGAAGAACGCGACGGCGACCACGACCGATCGCACGATCATGGCCGGCGCCTCGTACGAGATCGGCAAGGCAACCGTGTACGGCGGTTTCTCCGCGGTGAAGTGGGCCGACCTCGGGATCGATTCGCGCGTGTACGGGCTGTCGGTCAAATACCAGTTCAACCCGGCGAACTATGTCGCGCTCGGCTACGCGTACCTGCATGACCAGTCGTCGCAGGGCAACAATGCGGACCAGCTGGGGCTGATGTACGAGTACGACCTGTCGAAGCGCACGAGCTTCTACGGCGCGCTGTCGTACCTGCGCAACCGCAACCAGGCCGGCTACACGCTGGCCGGCGCGGCGAACCCCGGCCTGCCGCTCGCCTACCCGGGCGCGAATGCGCGCGGCGTGCAACTCGGCATCGTGCATCGTTTCTGATGCGTGCGACGCGCCGGGCCGCCTGCGCCCGGCGTGTTCTCCGCGCGCAGGCGCACCGTCACTTCCCCAGCCGCTCCGCGAGCGAATAGCGCTGCATGCAGCGCTCCATCGCGTCGAGAAACGCCTGCTCGGCCGCGTTCATCTTGCGGTCGCGATGCCACAGCAGGAACACGTCGACATCGACGAGCCCGTCATCGGGCGGCAGCCGCCACAGCCGCTGCTGCGCGATGTCGTCGCGCACGATGTGCTCGGGCAGGCAGCCGATCCCGTAACCCGCGAAGATCAGCCGCCGCACTTCCTCGAGGCTCGGCGACGATGCCACGATGCGCCCCGTGAAGCCCTTCTGGTCGCGGAACACGGTGAGCGGCGACAGGCTGTCGCCGATCTGGTCGCTCGTGAACGACACGAAATTCTCCGTGAGCAGATCGTCCATCCGCAGTTGCGTCTGCCCGAACAGCCGGTGATGGCGGCCGCAGTAGATCGCATAACGCTGGCGCAGGAAACAGCGCATCTCCAGCTTGTCGTGCGGCGTGCGGCACAGGCCGATCCCGGCCGTGGCCGTCTTCTGCAGCAGCGACGACAGGATGTCCGACGAGCGCATCACCTCGATCTGCAGGTCGATGCGCGGATACGCGCGATGGAATTCCGCGAGGAATTCGTCGTAGACGGGCGACTCGATGCGGCTCACCGTCAGCAGCCGGATCGAGCCGGTCAGGTCGGCCGTGCTGTCGTCGATTTCGGTTTCGAGGCGCGAGATGCCGCCGTAGATGTCGCTTGCGATCCGGTACACGGCCTCGCCGGCCGGCGTCGCCGCGAAATGCGCGCCGCGCCGCTCGATCAGCCGGCGCTCGAGCGTCTCCTCGAGCCGCCGCAGCGCCTGGCTCACGGCCGGCTGCGTCACGTGCAGGCGCGCGGCCGCGCGGCTCACGCTGCGCTCCTGCATGATCACCAGATAGGTGCGCAACAGGTTCCAGTCGAGGCGGTCGTTCAGGAACGGGGCAAGGTCGGGGCGCATCGGGTCTCCGGGCGAGGCGTCGGGTAGACATTAGTTGAATTTATACAGCGAATAATAACTTGAAATTTGACTAATGATTTGCGGTCGCCGATAAAGGAGGGGCGCCGCAGCGTGCGGCGCGAGGCCGCGCGAGACGGTCGTCACCACGATATTGCGCGTCGCCCCGCAGCGGCGTGCGTCAGGAGCCCGCATGACCCAGTCCCTTCCTTCCGCGCGCCAGCCGGGGCGTGCCGCGACGGCCGCGTTCATCGGCACGATGATCGAGTGGTACGACTTCTACATCTACGCGACCGCCGCCGCGCTCGTGTTCGGCGAGCTCTATTTTCCGTCGCACGACCGCTTCGTCAGCACGATGGCGTCGTTCGCGACGTTCGCGGTCGGCTTCTTCGCGCGGCCGCTCGGCGGCGTGATCTTCGGCCACCTCGGCGACCGCGTTGGCCGCAAGAAGGCGCTGATGACGACGCTGATGATGATGGGCGTCGCGACCGTGTGCGTCGGGCTGCTGCCCGATTATTCGACGGTCGGCATGCTCGCGCCGGTGCTGCTCGTCGCGCTGCGCGTGGTGCAGGGCATCGCGGTCGGCGGCGAATGGGGCGGTGCGGTGCTGATGGCGGGCGAGCATGCGCCGCAGGGGCGCCGCACGTTCTTCGCGTCGTTCGCGCAGCTCGGCAGCCCGGCCGGGCTGATCCTGTCGCTGGTCGCGTTCCGGGCGGTCACGTCGATGGACAAGGCCGACTTCCTCGCGTGGGGCTGGCGCCTGCCGTTTCTCGCGAGTTCGGTGCTGCTCGTGGTCGGCATCCTGATCCGGCTCGGCGTGAACGAATCGCCGGAATTCGCGCGGGTGAAGGAAACCAACCGCACGGTGAAGCTGCCGGTCGCCGAAGTGTTCCGCTCCGCGTCGGGGCTGGTGCTGCTCTGCATCGGCGCGAACACGATCGGCATCGCGGGCGTCTATTTCACGAACACGTTCATGATCGCGTACACGACCCAGTACGTCGGCGTATCGCGCTCGCTGATCCTCGACAGCCTGTTCGCGGTCGCGATCATCCAGTTCGTCGCGCAGCCGGTCGCCGCCTGGACCGCCGAGCGGATCGGCGGCGCGCGCTTCCTGAAGCTCGCCGCGCTGCTCGCGATGCTGTCGCCGTATCCGATGTTCATGCTCGTGCAGGGCGGCACGTCCGCGTCGCTGATCGCAGGCATCGCGCTCGCGGTCGTCTGCATGGCCGGCTTCTATTCGGTGATCGCGGGTTTCGTCAGCGACGTTTTCCCCGCGCACGTGCGCTATTCGGCGATCTCGCTCGCGTACCAGATCTGCGGCGCGATTGCCGGCGGCCTGACGCCGCTCGTGGGCACCTGGCTCGCGCATCGCTTCGCCGGCCAGTGGTGGCCGCTCGCGGTGTTCTACACGGGTCTCGCCGGCATTTCGCTGCTCTGCATCGTGGCGCTCGACGCGCGCCGTGCGGCCCGGCCGGCTGCCGCCGAAGCGCTCGGTTCGCACTGACCCTCAACGTACGAATTCATCCGGAGTGCACATGAAAGACCTGCTGGAAATCGACGGCGCCCGCTTGTGGCGGAGCCTGGCCGACATGGCGCGCGTCGGCGCGACGCCGCGCGGCGGCGTGCGGCGCCTCGCGCTGACCGAGGATGACCGGCGCGGGCGCGACCTGTTCGCGCAATGGTGCCGCGACGCGGGGATGGCGGTGCGCGTCGATGCGGTCGGCAACCTGTTCGCCCGGCGCGACGGCGCCGACGCGCAAGCCGCGCCCGTGCTGATCGGCAGCCATCTCGACACGCAGCCGGAAGGCGGTCGTTTCGACGGCGTCTACGGCGTGCTCGCCGGGCTCGAACTCGTGCGCACGCTGAACGACGCCGGCATCGCGACCGACAAGCCGCTCGAAATCGTGTCCTGGACCAACGAGGAAGGCGCGCGCTTCGCGCCGGCGATGCTCGGCTCGGCCGTGTTTACGGGCGCGCTGCCGCTTGACGACGCGCTCGCGAAGCAGGACGCCGACGGCGTCACGCTCGGCGCGGCGCTCGACGCGTGCGGTTATCGCGGCACGCGCGCGGCGGGCGGCGCGGTCGATGCGTATTTCGAGGCCCATATCGAACAGGGGCCCGTACTCGAGGCCAACGGCACGACGATCGGCGTCGTCACGGGCGGCCAGGCGATTCGCTGGCTCGACGTGACGGTGACGGGCGTGGCCGCGCATGCGGGCACGACACCGATGCCGTATCGCAAGGATGCGTATTTCGCGAGCGCGCAGATCGCGCTCGAACTCGAGCGGATCGTCGCCGGGTACGCGCCGCGCGGGCTCGCGACGATCGGGCAGGCCGGCATCCGCAACGCGTCGCGCAACACGATTGCCGGCGACCTGACGTTCACGGTCGACCTGCGTCATCACGACGATGCCGAAGTCGACGCGATGGAGCGCGACCTGCGCGATGCGTGTGCACGCATCGCCGCCGCCCGCGGCGTGCAGATCGCGATCGACACCTGCTGGCGCAGCCCGGCGACGCCGTTCGACCGCGATTGCGTCGAGCTGGTCGCGCAGGCGGCGGCTGCATTCGGCTATACGAACGAGCGGATCGTCAGCGGCGCCGGCCACGACGCGATCCTGCTCGCGCGACGCGTCCCGACCGCGATGGTGTTCATTCCGTGCGTCGACGGCCTGTCGCACAACGAAGCCGAGGACGCATTGCCCGACGACGTGACGCGCGGCACGAACGTGCTGCTCCATGCGGTGCTGGCGCGCGCGGGCATCGCGGCGCCGGTCGAAGCGGAGGCGGCCGCGCGCGTGGCGTGACGCGGCGATTCGACGAGGACGAACGATGAAAACCTATTTCCATCCCGAACAACTGCTGCATCATCCGCGCAGCTACCTGTCGCGCGGCCGGATGCGCGAACCGCAGGAAGTGCCCGAACGCGCGTCGCGGCTCGTCGCGGCCGTGCGCGCGCTCGACTTCGACGTGCGCGAACCGGCCGACCGCGGCACCGCGCCGATCGCGGCCGTGCACGACATGAACTACCTGCGCTTTCTCGAAGAGGCGCACCGCGACTGGCAGCGGATGCCCGACGACTGGGGCGACGAAGTGATGTCGAACGTGTTCGTGCGCGACCCGAACCCGTTGCGCGGCGTGCTCGCGAAAGCCGCGCGCTACCTTGCCGACGGCAGTTGCCCGGTCGGTGCGAACACGTGGCGCGCCGCGTACTGGTCCGCGCAGGACGCGCTCGCGGCCGCGGCCGACGTCAACGACGGCGCGCGCGAGGCCTACGCGCTGTGCCGCCCGCCGGGCCATCACGCGCGCCGCGATGCGGCCGGCGGCTTCTGTTACCTGAACAATGCGGCGATCGCCGCGCAAGCGCTGCTGGGCCGCCATCGCCGTGTCGCGATCCTCGACACCGACATGCATCACGGGCAGGGCGTGCAGGAGATCTTCTACGGCCGCGACGATGTGCTGTACGTGTCGATCCACGGCGATCCGACCAACTTCTACCCGGTCGTCGCGGGTTACGAGGAAGAGACGGGCGCGGGCGCCGGCGCCGGCTTCAACCTCAACCTGCCGATGCCGCACGGTGCGCCGGAATCGGTATTCTTCGAGCGGCTCGACGACGCGTTGCGCGCCCTCGCGCGATTCCAGCCCGACGCGCTCGTGCTCGCGCTCGGCTTCGACATCTACCAGGACGATCCGCAATCGCAGGTTGCCGTCACGACCGACGGGTTCGGGCGGCTCGGCGGCGCGCTCGGCGCGCTCGGGTTGCCGACGGTGATCGTGCAGGAGGGCGGCTATCACCTCGACAGCCTCGACGCGAACGCCCGTGCGTTCTTCGGCGGGTTCGACGAGGCGCGCTGACGCGGACGCCGGCGCGCCGTGGGGAGGGGCCGGATCACCGGCATGCGCTCAAGTTTTCGGCTTGCGCGCCGTCAATTCGCGCATACGCTGGATCAATGCATGAAGGAGAGCCGAACGATGAGCGCAACCGGCCGAATCAAGTATGCGGTGCTCGCGTTGGCGGGCGTGGCGGCGCTCGCGCGTGCCGCGGAGCCATCGATCCCGTTGAGGGTCAGCCTGACGATTCCCGAAACCTGCACGATCGCGCCGGCCGTGCAACCGGGCGTGGACGCGGACATGCCGAGCGTCAGTTGCGCGCACGGCACACCGTTCCAGGTGAGCCACGTGAGCGTGGCCGGCGCGCGGACGACGCCGCCGCGCAGCGTCGGCGCGGGCGCGCCGGCCGCGTGGACCGTGATGTTCTGAGCGCCGCGCCGCCAGCCCGCTAGAAGCTGATCGTCGCGGTGATCGTGTCGCTGTAGTTGCCGGGCGCGGGCGTGGTCTGCGCGGGCACCGCGCCGTACACGGTGACGGCCTGCGACGTGCCGGTGCCGACGCCCGTGACGGTCGCGCTTCCGCCCGTGTCGTCGCCCCAGGTGACCGAGTGCGCGGCATCCGTGTACAGCCCGTAGTTGATCGCGCCGCCGCCGCCGCTGCGCTGCATCTGGCGCGCCGTCACATTGCCGCTGCCGCCGCCGTTCAGCGCGATTTTCCACGCGTCGCCGTTCGTGCATTGCGCGGTGATCGAACCGGTCGCCGCGAGCGCGCCCGACAGCACGCTCGCCGTGCCGAAGTTCACGTTGGTCGCGCTGATGTTGCAGTCGTTGATCACGTTCGCGGTTGCGCTGAACGGAAAGGTGCCGTTCGATGCCGTCAGCGACGCGCAGGTCGGCGCACCGAGCAGATAGAACCCCGCGTTGATCGATGTCGTGTTGCCGCCGAACGTCTGCGAGTAGGTCGTCGTGCTGTTGCCGGTGGTCGGCACGGTCGGCTGGTTCGCGGTGATCTGCCCGTAAACCGTGACCGTGGCGCTCGCGCTCGTGCCGAGCGCGGGTTTGACGAGCGTGACCGACGCGGGCGTCGTGCCGGAGTAGACGGAGCCCCACGCGACGGAGTGCGCGGCATCGAGATAGAGGTCGTACTGCATCGCGTTGGTGCCGTTCACGAGGCTGCGCGGGCTCGTGCCGCCGAGATTCAGGCACACGAGCACGTTCGGCGTCAGCGTGACGGCCGACCACGTGCAGGTGACGCTGACGGTGCCGGTCGCGGCGACCGACGCGCGCGTGATCGGGCTGACCGAACCGAAGCTGACCGTCGACGCGGTGGCCGTGCACGTTTCCGCTTGTGCACGGCCCGGCACGCCGCACCACGCGACGAACGCGACGACGAGCAGCAGCACGGCCCTCATGGCGCCGCCCTGCAGACCAGCGGCCCGACGGTCGGCAGCGTGCCGTTGCCGGGCGCGGTGAACGCGAATGCCGCGACGCAACGCCGCGTGCCGTCATCGATCACGAGATGGTTGTCCGCCTTCAGCCCGTCGATGAACGTGAGCCCGTCGTAGCCGACGATCGTGTCCGCGCCGCTTTCGGCATGATGCACGCGCGCGCCGGCCGGCAGCGGCTTGCCGGCGGCATCGTGCAGGATCACCGACGCCGCGCGATAGCGCGACACGCCGAAATGCGCGACCACGCCCGATCGCGCCTGCGGCACGACCGTCATCGACGTGCGGGCGATCCGCGCGTCGGCCGGCAGCTTCATCGAATCGATCGCGACCTGGTTGTTCTGGTACGCGTTCAGGTCGGGCACGAGCAGATGCCCGGCACGATCGGTCGTGCCGATCACGCGGTTCTCATGCAGCACCGGGATGCCGGCGACGCCGTCGGTCGACACCAGCGCGAAGCCGTCGTCGATGCGGCGCGACATCTGCAGGCTGCTGTCCATCAACACGAGCGCGCCGCTGACGTCGAGCGATGCGCCCGTCTGGCGGTCGATGCCCTGCGCGGCCGCGATGACTTCGCCCGCGCGGCCGAGATAGCGCACCTGCGCCTGCCGGTAGGGCACGGCGCCCGTCCCGCCGGTCTGCACGCCCCAGCCCCAGCCGCCGTCGTAGTCGGGCGGACGGCTCGCGTCGACCGTGTAGTTCGACTGGCCGCGCTGGCGGCCGACGGTCGCGTTGATCGACGTATTGCGGCCGAGCCCGATGTTCAGCGACACGAATGCGCCGTTCGCGCCCCGCTGCGCGAAATCGCGGTAGGCGCTCACGCTCATCGACGCGAGATCGCCGAAGCTCAGCGTGTACGACACGGTGCCGATCCGCGCGCTCGGGCCTTGCGGCAGCCGGAAGCCGATATAGCTGAGCGACAGCGTCTGGCGGTGCATGAACGGCAGCGCGAGCGTCGCCTGGTCGGTCGCCGACGGCACCGGCGAGCCGTCGCGCGATGCGAGGTCGCCGTAGCGGCCGAACGCGCGGATCGTCTGCGCGTTGATCGAGAAGCGCGGCTCGATCAGCTGGTAGCCGACGCTCACCTGCGTGCCGGAAAAGCGGCCGGCGCTGCCCGCGATCGCGCCGTTCAACACACCCGCATAACCGAGCCGCATCAGCGCGCCGACGCCGGCATTGAGCACGCCGCCGGTCGCTTCCGCATGACCCTCGACGGTCAGCGCGTCGCCGAGGCCGCGCCGCAGCGAGCCGCTGACGGCCGGCCGCGCGTCGTAGTCGAACGACTGCAGCGCGTAGTTGCGGCGCAGGAAGCCGGCCTCGAACGAATAGCTCGACAACCCGGCCGACAACATGCGCGTATCGACGTAGAGCGGCACCGACGTCGCGACCGTGCGCCCGAGCGCGTCGCGCGTGATGACGGTCGCCTGGCCGGCGCCGGTGATGCCCGGCACGTCGTGGATGATGAACGGGCCGCTCGGCACGTTGCCGGTGTATTGCCGCACGTTGTTGATGTACAGGTCGACTGCCGACGGCACCGCGGCCGAGCCCGCGAGCGACGGAATCGGAAACGTCACGAGGTCGGGCCGCAGCGCGAAATTGCTGCGCCACTGGACGCCGCCGAGACGGACCGACCGGGTCCACGCGAGCGATCCGGAAATCGCGTCGCCGATCTGTGTCGTGCTCGGCCGCGCCGGGTCCGAATGGCTCCAGTACGTATCGAAGCGCGTGTAGCGCCGCTGGCCGTTGTAGAAGGACGCGGTGCCGGTGTTGTTGAACACGCCGTTCGGATCGAAGTAGCGCACGTCGGTGTAGAGCGAGAACTGCCGGTCGCCGATCGTCTGCGCGTATGCCTCGTAGTTGATCGCGAGCCCGCGCGATGCGGTGGCCGCTTGCGTGGGCGGCAGCGCGCGGCTGTCGACCGCGTACGGGCGGCGCAGTGCGTCGGCCATCTCCAGATCGACGCTCTGGCGTGCCGCGTCGTAGCGGTAACGCAGGCCGGCAATCGTGTCGAGTTCGACCGTCGCCGCGTCGGCGATGCCGAGGCGGTCGGTCGCGAAGCCGATCGTGCGCAGGTCGGCGCCGCTCGCCGACAGTCGGCCGTCGCGTTCGCGGAAGTGCGCGAGCAGCGCCGTATTTTCGCCGTTGACGCTGACTTCGAGGATCACGTCGTGCGTGCGGTCGGTCATCACGAGCGCCGCGGGTTCGTCCGCGCGGGCGCCGCCAAGCACGAGCAGGCGGCTCGCCACGACGGCCGCGAGCACGATGCGGCGGGTGCGTCGCGACGTTCCGCGTCCGTTGGCCGGGCGTGCGCCGGCGCGTGGCGCAGGGGAAGAGGCCGGGCGGCGCACCGGCGGTCTAGCCCGGCGGCTCCACCGCGACGACCGCGCTGGCCGGCTGCGAATTGACGGCCGCCCGCACCGTGACCTTGCCGCCGGGCACGAGACCCGCCGGCAGCGGCGCGCTCCACTGGCCGGTGCGGCCCGCCAGCGCGTAGCCGAGCAGCCCGCGCGTGAGCGGGTACGCACGACCGTCGCCATTGACGAGTTCGACCGACGCCAGTTGCGCGCGGCGCGTGCCGACGTTGCGCACGCGCAGCACCCAGCCTTCGTTGCCGCGCGCGAGCGTCCAGTCGAGTTGCGGCGCGCCGGGGGCTGCCGGTTCGACGAACACCGGAATCGAATAGCGCAGCCGGATCGAGACACCGTTGGTCGGCGCCTCGCCCGGGGGCGGAAGCTCGTCGATCAGCAGCCGGTAGCACTGTTCGACGCCGGAAGGCGCGCGCGAGGCGCGCACGACGCGGATCAGCTGCTCGGACTGCGTGCCGACCTCGATCAGCGGCGGGCTCGCGACGAGATCCTGGGTGGGCGTCAGCGTGTCCTGGCCGTCGGCCTGGTCCCAGCGGAATACGCGTACCTGTCCGTACACGGGCCGCTCGCCGGGATTGCGCAGCGTGATGCCGGTGGCCGTGTCGTCGGTGCCGAATTCGATCGTGACGGGGGAAATCTGCAGCGACGCGGCGTGCGCGGCGCCGGCCGCGCACAGCAGCGCGGCGAGCGTTCGACGTATTGCGAGCATGCGAAACGGCGCCGGTCAGAAGTAGACGGTTGCGGTGACGGTCGTCTGATAGGTGTCCGGCTTCGGCGTCGCCTGCGCGGGCACCTGACCGTAGACGGTCAGCGCCTGCGCGGCGCCCGTGCCGGTGCCGGCCACGGTGTTGGTGCCCTGCGTGTTGCCCCAGATCGTCGTGCGCCCGGCGTCCTGGTACAACTGGAAGCCGACGGTCGTCGTCGTATTGCCGGTCGACGTGCCGGCCATCAGGCGGCTCGCGACGCTCGATCCGGTGACCGAACCGGCGTCGAGGCCGACGTTGTACGGCGTCGTGTTGGTACAGGTGACGCTGACGGTCGTCTGCTGGTTGATCGCGGTCGCCAGCACGCCGTTGGTCCCGAAGGCCAGCGGGTTCGCGGCGATCGTGCAGTTCGGCTGCAGGGTCAGCGTGACGTTGAAGGTGGCGGTCGCGGTGCCGTTCGTATAGACGGCCGCGTCGGCGGTGGGTGTCGAAAGGCCGATTGACAGCGCGAGCGACAACGTCGTGGAAGCGATGGCGACTTTCACTCTGATCCCTCATCGGTCGATTTTTCATTGGATTTATGCCGCGCTTCGCACGCCGCAGCACGGTAAATGCTGATACGAATCGATGAGTCTTTCAATCTTAAATTTGGGGTTGTTGTATTTCGTGACGAATGAATGGGTTATTTATTGAATAAATCGGGGAAATATTACGGATTTGGATTTAATTGCCGGATTCCACGCGAAATATTTTGCTGCGACGCGGAAAAGAATGCCTTTTGGGGTGGGGTGCGGCACGATTTTTCCGATTGGTTCGGTGAATCGAAGCGGCGAATTCGAATTGGATAATTCATGCGCGCGGTGAAATTGAACGAGCGGCAATGAATCGGTTGGGCGATGCCAGGTATTTAACCGGTTCGTGAATCGATCCGGTCGAAATGATGTCGGGAGACGGATATTCCGGATTTTTCCCGGGTGAAGAGAAAACGGGAATCCGGACGGCGGACGGGAAATGAAAACGGCCGCATTGCGCGGCCGTAGGTGTCCTTGCCGAACCGGGCGGCAGCCCGGGCGAGCCGCGCGTGTCAGTTCGCGGCGGCCGGCGCGCGGCGCTGCGCGATCTGCAGCAGGACGAGTGCGAGTCCGGCCGCGGCGATCAGGCCGCCGACGAGCGGCACCGCCGCGTAGCCGAACCCGGCCGAAATTGCCGCGCCGCCGGCCGCGGCGCCCACCGCATTGCCGAGGTTGAACGCGCCGATGTTGACGGCCGACGCGAGGCCCGGCGCTTCGTGGGCCGCGCGCATCACGCGCATCTGCAGCGGCGGCACGACCGCGAACGTGGCGACGCCCCACACGAGCAGCGTGACGGCCGCGCCGGCATGCGTGCTGGCGAGCAGCGGGAACGCCGCCATCGTCGCGATCAGCAGCAGCAGGAAGCCGATCAGCGTGCCGTCGAGCGAGCGGTCGGCCAGGCGGCCGCCCGCGATGTTGCCGATCGAGAAGCCGACGCCGATCAGCACGAGCATCGCGGTCACGAAGCCGGGCGTCGCGCCGGTCAGGTGTTCGAGCGTCGGTGCGACATACGTGTAGAGCGTGAACATCGCGCCGGCGCCGAGCACCGTCGTGGCGAGCGCACCGAGCACGACCGGGCGCGTCAGCACCGAGAGTTCGGCCCGCAGATCGGGCATCTTGCCGGCCTCGCCCTTCGGCAGCGCGGCGAACAGGCCGGCGATCGCGATCAGGCCGAGGCCCGCGGTCGCCGCGAACGACATGCGCCAGCCGATGATCTGGCCGAGCCAGGTCGCGGCCGGCACGCCGCCCACGTTCGCGATCGTGAGGCCCATGAACATCGTCGCGACGGCGCTTGCCTGCTTGTCGCGCGGCACGAGGCTGGCCGCGACCACCGAGCCGAGCCCGAAGAACGCGCCGTGGTTGAGGCTCGTCACGAGGCGGGCGAGCAGCAGCGTCGTGTAATCCGGCGCGACGGCCGACAGCAGGTTGCCGATCGTGAAGATCGACATCAGCGCGATCAGCGCCGAGCGGCGCGACCAGCGGGCGAGCAGCAGCGTCATCAGCGGCGCGCCGACCATCACGCCGATCGCATACGCGCTGATCAGCATGCCGGCCTGCGGAATCGACACGTGCACGCCGTCGGCGATCACGGGCAGCAGGCCCATCGGCGAGAACTCGGTCGTGCCGATGCCGAACGCGCCGGCGGCGAGCGCCAGCAGCGGCAGCGCGGCGCTGCCGCCGGGGCGGGAAGGAGAGGAAGTCGTGGTGTTCACGCGATGGGCTCCTGTATTCGTGGGTGACGGCACGGGGCCGTTGCGGACAGGGCGAAGTGTGCCTGGATTATTTTTGCGGAAAAAGCCGGATTGGAACGAAATTATCTTGATTCCATGTCAACAATACGGAGCGCGCGCGGTGTGCCCGCCAGGCCGTGGGCGTTGCGCCGGCGAGGCAGGCGAACGACGGTGTCGGTGGTGAAAGGTATGGGTAAGGTGGAAATCGGATTGTCCTGCCGCGCGCCGCGATTCGGTGACGGTTTGCGGCGGACGGGCGGGCCGTCCGGCATCGCATGCCGCACGTTGCCCGGCAACCGTGCGGTGACGGGCGGCGGGGCAGCCAGGGCCCGTCGACCGGGCGCCTTCCATCCCGTGAAACAGACCTCGCGCCACGGCTGGAAACCCTTTACAGGCAAGGAGCAAGCGAAAAAAGCCCCGACCACAGGGGGACCGTGGCCGGGGCGAAAACGCATCCTCTCTTTGGCACGAGGGTTGGATGCGGGCGCAGTATATTTCGGGCCATGACAATTCGAAGCGGCGTTAAACGGCGGTTTTTGGTGCCAATTTAAAAATTCCGGCGCCGCGGCGTGGATTGTCGGGGTTTTGAAAGATTTTTCGCTGGCACGGCCATCTTGTTTAGCGCGATGAGGCCGCCAAAACGGCGAATCAGCAGAGGGGGCGTCGCGCGTTGGCTGGCGTGCGGATCGCCTTGCCTGACCGGATGCCGGGCTGGCCCGGCGCCCGGTGCAGGGTCAACCTGCTTCGTCGGCCGCATCGCGCACGGCCGCGAGAAACCGCGCGACGATCGGCGAGGGCGCCGCCGCCGCGCCATCGAACACGAATTCGATGTCGAAGCGGCTCGCGAGCTCGTCGAGCGCGACGAGCCTGACCGTGTGCGGGCAGGTCGGCGATGCGCTTTCCGGCACGAACGCGCACCCCATTCCGGCCGCGACGAGGCCGATCAGCGTCGGGATGTCGCTGCCGACCTGCGCGATGCGCGGCGTGAAGCCGGCCTGCTGGCACTGCGCCATCAGGAACCGGTGGTGCGCGGCCGAGCGCTGCGCGTCGAACCAGACGAACGGTTCGTCCGCGACGTCGGCCAGCGCGCGCGGCGCATTGAAGCGGCCGCCCGGCGGCGCGGGCATCGCGAGCACGAAGCGGTCGCTCAGCAGCCGCACGCCCGACAGGTGCGGCGCCTCGTCGCGGCGCCACGCCATGATCCCGGCGTCGAGCTGGCCGCGCATCAGCGCGCTCGCCTGTTCGGCCGACAGCATCGGCGCGATCGACAACTGCACGTCCGGGCACGCGTCGCGAAACGCCTTGAGCACCTTCGCGACGATCGGCAGCGGCAGGCAGTTCGGCAGCGCGCCGAGCCGCAGTTCGCCGAGCTGGCCGGCCGCGCTGCGCAACGCGCGTTCGCGGCTGGCCTGCACCGTTGCGAGCAGGCCGGTCGCATCCTTCAGGAAGCTCGCGCCGGCCGCGGTGAGCGTGACGCCCGTCGCGCGTCGGATCAGCAACGGCGTGCCGATCGCGTCCTCGAGCTCGCGGATCTGCCGCGACAGCGCGGGCTGTACGATGCCGGCCGCGCGGGCGCCTGCCATCACGCTGCCGGCCTGGGCGACAGCCACGAAATAGCGCAGGTGACGCAGTTCGATCTGGCGCATGCGATGTTCGTCCGGGTTCGTCGATATACCTGTGGAGCATAGCAAATACCATTCGATGGTATTGGAAAGCATGGCAGGCCTGCCGTACGATGACCGTCATGGGCGCACGCGCTGGCTCGCGAGTCGCGTGCGCTTCCTCCGTCTCCACTGAGCCTTGTCCGATGCCGCTTCATATCCCGACTCCTTATATCCGCTCGCAAATCGCGTCCCGCCGGCTCGGCCGGACGATCCGGCTGAAGCTCGATGCGCTGCAGCCATCGGGCTCGTTCAAGCTGCGCGGCATCGGCGCCGTCTGCGAAGCGCGGCACGCGGCCGGCGCGCGGCGATTCGTGTCGTCGTCGGGCGGTAACGCGGGCATCGCGGTCGCGTATTGCGGCCGCGTGCTCGGCGTGCCGGTACGCGTCATCGTGCCGGAAAGCGCCTCGGCGCGCGCGCGTGAGCTGATTCGTGTCGAAGGCGCCGAGGTGGTCGTGCATGGCGCGAGCTGGGCCGAGGCAAACGCATTTGCGCAATCGGCGCTCGGCGAGCACGATGCGTTCGTCCATCCGTTCGACGATCCCGTGCTGTGGCAGGGGCACGCGACGATGATCGACGAGATGGCGGCCGCCGGGCCGAAGCCCGGTGCGGTGGTGCTCGCGGTCGGCGGCGGCGGCCTGCTGTGCGGCGTGCTCGAAGGGCTCGCGCGCAACGGCTGGCACGACGTGCCGGTCGTCGCGGCCGAAACGGAAGGCGCCGACTGCTATGCGCGCTCGGTCGCGCAGGGGCGTCCGGTCGAACTCGCGGCAATCGCGAGCATCGCGACGTCGCTCGGCGCGAAGCGGCCATGCGATGCGGCAGTCGAATGGGCGACGCGGCACGCGATCCATCCCGTCGTCGTGTCCGATGCGGACGCGGTGGCCGCGTCGCTGCGGTTCGTCGACGAACACCGGATCGTCGTCGAACCCGCATGCGGCGCCGCGCTGGCGGCGCTCGAGCGGCCGGTGCCGGTGCTTGCGTCGGCGTCGGACATCGCGGTGATCGTCTGCGGCGGCGTGACGGCGTCCGTCGAGCAGCTGCAGACGCTGCGCGCGACGTTGCGGTAAGGCGGGAGCGCCGCAGGCAGGGCGCTCACGCCGCCCGATGGCGGAAACTGCTGCGGTGAATAACGCGGAAGGCGGGCGTATCGCCGTGCCGAGCCGTATGCAGCCGGGCGCGACGATACGGCGGCCCGGTCAGTTCGCGGCCGGTGCGCTCGCGCCGGACGGCGCGGACGATGCGACAGGGTTGGCGGTGGCGGGCGCCGGCGATGCGCTCGACGGCGCGGATGCCGATGCGGGGGCGGATGCCGCGGACGCGGGTGCAGGTGCAGGGGCAGGCACGGTCGACGCCGGCTTGCCAGCGGCCGGTGCCGGAACGGCGGGCGTCGACGCCGCGGCGGCAGGCGCGGCCGCCGGGCTGGCAGCCGATGCAGGCGTGGCAGCCGACGCGGCAGCGGAAGCCGGCGCAGGCACGGAACCGGCGGAAGCCGCAGCCGGTGCGGCAACCGGCTGCGAACCCGACGCCGCTCCCGGCGCGGCGGCACGCGCCGCGGCCGGCACGGCGACGGCCGACGCCGCGGCAGGCACGGCATGCGCACCCGACTCGGGTGCGACACCCGGCACCGACAGCGGCACCGGCGCCGCGGGCGGCGTCGGCACGACCGGCGTCGTCATCTTCAGCGGTTCGCCCTGCGGCGTCGGCGCGGGTTCCGGCAGCGGCGTGACGGGTTCCTTCTCGGCGGCCTTCACGGTCGCGCGATCGCGGCGCGCCGGATCGATCTTCAGGAAATGGTCGACGAGATTGAAGAAGCGCTCATAGAACACGCCGGCCGGAATCGTCTCGCTCGCGGTCTTGACGAGCGCGTCGTCGCTCGACCCGATCGGCAGCGACAGCGAGCCGAACACGCTCAAGCCCACGCTGGCCGACGTATTCGACTTCTTCAGCGTGTAGCGGTCCTGCACGGCGTTCACGTACGCGATGCTCGACGTGCCGTCGGCGTTCGCATCCGCGCACACGACGTGAAATTCGATCACGACGTGCATGTCGTTGCTCGGCTGGAAATTCTTGCTGCCGTCGACCGCATCGTTGCGCGACGACGACACCACATAACCCTGGCTCAGCAGCGCGCGCCGCGCGGCCTCGCAGGCCGCGTCGGATTTCGAGTGGAACGTATGCGCATACGGGCTGCTGGTCGCGTCGAACTGTTCCTGCTGGTAGATCGGCTTGGGCGGCGACGAGCACGCGGCCAGCACGGTCGCGGCCGCGAGTGCGCACGAAACGGAAAACAGGCGAAATCGGTTGTGCATGGCGTCTTTCAGAAGGCTTGGCGAGCGGCCGCGCAACGGCGGTGCCTGGATGAGGCGTGCGGCAATCTCGTAAGGCCGGGGCGCCATTATAGTTTCGTTTGATGTCGCGCTCGCTTCAGTCGGCCGGCGCGACGCGCACCGCGGCCAGCAATTGCGACGTCAGCGGATGATGTTCGCCGCGCCGCGAGCGGATCGCGTGGATCTCCTCGGTCACGTCGCCCGCGCGCCCGAGCCGCCGCAACCCGCTCAGCAGCGACGCATCGTTCGCGCCGAGTTCGCTGAGCGGAAACACGCCGAGGCCGCGCGCCGCGAACACGGCCATCAGCGCGCTGTCCTCGAATTCCCCGGTCACGCGCGGCACGATCCGCTCGCCTTCCAGCCACCGGTCGAGGCGCGCGCGCAGCGCCGAATGCGCGGTCGGCAGCAGCACGGGCAGGTCGGCCAGGCACTGCGGAAAGCGCTGCCGCGCGGCCGGCGTGACGAGCGCCGCGGGCCCGTACCAGTCGACCGGCGATGCGACGAGCCGCTCGCTCGTCACGCGCAGGTTCGACCCCGACGGCGCGCCCTGGCCGGCCAGCACGAGATCGAGGTGATGCAGCGCGAGCTCCGCGAGCAGCGCATCGTGCTCGCCCTCGTGGCACAGCAGCCGCAACGTCGGCGTGTCGAGCACCGGCGCGAGGATCGCGTGCGCGGCGAGCTTCGAAATGCCGTCCGCGAGCCCGACCGCGAGCCGCACGGTCGGCTGGCTGGCCGCCGCGCGCACTTCGTCGGGAATCAGCCGCCCCATCTCGAAGATGACTTCGGCGCGCGCAAACGCGGCCTGTCCCGCGTCGGTCATCGTGACGCCGCGCCCGGCCGGGCGCAGCAATTGGTGCCCGAGCGATTTCTCGAGCTCGCGCACCTGCGCGCTGATCGTCTGCACGGCCATGTCGAGCCGGCCGGCCGCGCGCGCGAAACCGCCTTCCTTCACGACGACCCAGAAATAGTACAGATGTCGAAAATTGAGCATCGGATCGATATATCGAAAAAACCGAACTTAAATTCAGATTCTCTCTGATTTTTTCGAAGTACGGGGCGGCATATCATCGGGCTTTCCACTTTTCAATCGGCCCATTTCATGGACTACCTGCTGACGCTTGCCGCCGACCCCGCCGTCTGGGCCGCGCTCCTGACGCTCGTCGTGATGGAAGTCGTGCTCGGCATCGACAACCTGATCTTCATCTCGATCCTCAGCAACAAGCTGCCCGAGGCGCAGCGCGCCCGCACGCAGCGCCTCGGCATCGCACTCGCGCTGGTGATGCGCCTGGCGCTGCTCGGCAGCGTCGCGTGGATCGCGAGCCTGACCGAACCCGTGTTCACGCTGTTCGACCATGCGTTCTCGTGGCGCGACATGATCCTGCTGTCGGGCGGCCTGTTCCTCGTGTGGAAGGCGACCACCGAGATCCATCACCACGTGTCGCACGACGGCGGCGGCGAGGGCGGGGCGGGCGGCGCGGCCGGGCTGACGGTGTGGGCCGCGATCGGCCAGATCGTGATGCTCGACATCGTGTTCTCGATCGACAGCATCGTGACGGCGATCGGGATGACCGAGCACATCCCGATCATGTTCGTCGCGGTGATCGTCGCCGTGACCGTGATGCTGTTCGCCGCGCAGCCGCTCGCACGCTTCATCGATCGCAACCCGACCATCGTGATGCTGGCGCTGTCGTTCCTGGTCGTGATCGGCATGACGCTGATCGCCGAAGGTTTCGGTTCGCACGTGCCGAAGGGGTACATCTACGCGGCGATGGCGTTCTCGGCGTTCGTCGAGGGCATGAACATGCTGGCGCGGCGCGCGAAGGCGAAGCGCGCGGCGCAAGTCGATGGCGACTGAGTCGCCGCGCGTGACGCCGGCTGCCGCGGCTGCCGGCGCGCGCGCTGCATACGGAATCCGGACGAGATTCGCACGGAAAGGAGAAACGCGATGAAATGCCCTGTCTGCAAGACGCCCGACCTGCTGATGGCCGAGCGCCAGTCGATCGAGATCGACTACTGTCCGACGTGCCGCGGCGTATGGCTCGACCGCGGCGAGCTCGACAAGCTGATCGCCCGCGAAACCGGCGACGCGCCGGCTCGCCGCGCCGATCCGCCGGCACGGCACGCCGCATCGGCGCAGCACGGTCGCGACGATGGCTGGGGGCGCGACGGCCGCTCGCGCGACGAGCGTTACCGGCACGACGGCCAGCGTCGCAAGAAGTCGGTGTTCGACCTGTTCGATTTCGATTGAATCCGGATCCGGCGTGCCTGCACGCACGCCGGGCCGCCGATCAACAAAGAAGCCCCGCCCGGCATCGCGCCGGGCGGGGCTTCTTTCATGCGTGCCGCGACACGTCGCGACTCACGCCGACGCTTACGCGTGGCCGGCCGTCACGTCGATACGGCGCGGGCGCGTTTCCTCGCGGCGCGGAATCGTCAGCGTCAGCACGCCGTCGCGCAGGTTCGCGTCGATCCGCGACGTGTCGAGGTCGGGACTCAGCACGAACGAGCGCGCATAGCGGGTCGCGCGCACTTCCGCGTGCCGCACGCGCAGGTCGGCCGGCGTGTCGATGTGCGTGTCCGCTTCGATCGTCAGCGTGTTGTCGTGCACCTTCACGTCGAGGTTCTCGCGCGGCACGCCGGGCAGGTCGGCCCGCAGCGTGACGCCGCGAGGGGTCTCGACGATGTCGACGTTCGGCGTGATCGCGGGCCGGCGCGCGGCCTCGGCGGCGGCAGGATGAACGGGTTTCGTTTGGCGTTCGGCCAGGGTCGGGTTCGTATACATGTCGGTATCCTGAAGATTACTGAACGGTGATCGCACGCGGCTTCGAGGCTTCGCGCCGGCCGACGCGAATCAGCAGGCAGCCGTTTTCGTAGCGCGCGGTGACCTGGTCGGGATCCGCGTCGCGCGGCAGCTCGACGACGCGGCGGAAGGCGCCGTGAAAACGCTCCTGCGCGTAGGTCCGCACGTCTTCGCCTTCGATGCCCGGCGCCGGCTTGCGCTCGCCGCTGACGGTCAGCAGGTCCTTGTCGATCGATACGTCGAAGTCGCCCGCGGCCATGCCGGGTGCGAACGCGACGATCTCGATCGCATTGTCGGTGGCGCCGACGTTGAGTGCCGGGAACGTGCCGTGCCGCACCGCGCGGATGCCGGTCGGGCGTTCGCCGAGCAGGTTCGCCACTTGCCGCTGCACGCGGGCGAATTCGTCGAACAGGTCGTTGCCGAAATGGATACCGCTCATGTGGGTCCTCCTGAACAGGGAACACGGGAGACGTGACGGCGCGACGCCTGCGGCGGGCGCGACGGGGGCTCCACTGGATCGAAACGGAGGCAGTGCAACGGATGAGGCACTGCCCGACGACGGGTAATTAGTGGCCGCCATCGCGCATTTCAAGAGGGAATCCGCAATCCGCGTCAACGCATGCGCACGGGATTCGATGCGACAATCGCCGCGAGCTATCCGCAGAACAACCACACGGGACAACCATGGACATTCGACGTATCGCGATCGTCGGCGCCGGCGTGATCGGCGCGAGCTGGGCGGCTTTCTATCTGACGCAGGGTTTCGACGTCGTCGCGACCGATCCGGCGCCGCAAGCCGACGCGCGGCTGCGCGACGCGCTGGCCGCGTTTCTCGGCGAGCGTGCCGCCGAACTTTCCTCGCGGTTATCGTTCGACGCCGATCTGGTGCGCGCGCTCGACGGCGTCGACTTCGTGCAGGAGAACGGCCCGGAGCGGCTCGACCTGAAGCGTGCGCTGTACCGCCAGATGGACGACGTGCTGCCCGCGCACGTACCGATCGCATCGAGCTCGTCGGGCCTGAAGATGTCCGACATCCAGACCGCGTGCGCGAAGCATCCGGAGCGTTGCCTGATCGCGCATCCGTTCAATCCGCCGCACCTGATTCCGCTCGTCGAGCTGGTCGGCGGCGATGCGACCGGCCAGGACGTGATCGCGCGCGTGAAGGATTTCTACGACGCGCTCGGCAAGCAGACGATCGTCCTCAACAAGGAGATGACCGGCCACGTCGCGAACCGGCTCGCGGCCGCGCTGTTCCGCGAGGTGTATCACCTCGTCGGCGAAGGCGTCGTGAGTGTCGCCGATGCGGACAAGGCCGTCGCGTGGGGGCCCGGCTTGCGCTGGGGGCTGATGGGGCAGTGCCTGACCTATCACCTCGGCGGCGGCGCGGGCGGGATCGCGCACTTCCTCGAACACCTGTCGGGGCCGATCGCGAGCTGGTGGGACGACCTCGGCACGCCCTCGTTCGATCCGGAGGTCGATCGCCAACTGAACGAAGAACTGCGCGCGATCCAGGGCGAGCGTTCGATGCAGGCGCTGGCGGCCGAGCGCGACCGTTTGCTCGTCGAGCTGATCGATGCGCGGCGCCGCAGCTTCCTGCCCTGAGCGCGCGGCTTATTGCTGCGACGCGGCCTGCGGTGCGGGCGGCGCATGCGCGAGCCAGGCAGGGCTCGCGGCCTGCACGAGTTCGCGGTTGCGTGCCCGCGTCGCGGCATCCGGCGGGTAGTTGCCGTCGTTCGTCGGCAGTTCGCCGTCGAGATAGGCCTGCTTGAGCTGGTCGATGACTTCCGCGCGTGTCAGGCCCTGGGCAGGCGCCGACGCGTCGGTTTGCGCAAAGGCGGGGGACAGCAGCGCGGCTGCGGCGGTCGCGACGGCGAATCGCAAGACGTTCATGGTGGGCTCCGATCAAGGGACGGGGTACCGGATGCGCGCGGCGATCGCCGTGCCTGCCGATGGGTCCCATTGTCGCGAGCGGGTGCTGCGCGGACGATGACGCGTTCCGGGCAAAGCTGTCAGGTGCGGGCGCGGCCGTGCATGCGCCCGGTGCGCCCGGTGCGGTTACAACCCGGCCGCCGCCGCGATCAGCGTGGCTTCGAGCGCGAGCGTCGAGCGCGACGCTGCTGCCGGCCGGTCGATCACGTATTCGAGTTCGCCGAGTTCGGGCAGCCCCGCGTCGAGCCGGGCGAGTCCGGCCGGGATCACGTAGCCGGCGAACGCGCTGACGCCGAGCCCCGCGCTCGCGGCCGCGCGCAATACCGCGACGCTGCTGCTGACCACCGCGATCCGGTACGGCCGCCCGATGGCCTCGAGCGATTCGAGCACGCGGCGGCGCGACACGCTCGGCTCCGGATGCATCGCGAGCGGCAGCACGACCTCGTGGCCGGTGAGCCGCGATTCGGGGCCGGTGCACCAGTACAGCGGTTCGCTGCGGATCACGCGGCCGCGCCGGCTGCCCGCGATACGCTTCGCGAACACCAGGTCGTGCCGGCCCTCGTCGAGCGCATCGAACAGGTCGCCCGACAGCCCGGTCGAGATCGCGAGCTCGACGTCCGGATTGCGCTGCACGAAGCTCGCGAGCGCGGCCGTCAGGTGGGCGGACGCGAAATCCTCCGACATCGCGAGCCGCACCTTGCCCGACAGCGGCGGCCCGCACACCGACGTGACGGCTTCGTCCATCAGCTCGAGGATGCGCACCGCGTAGCGGAACAGCGCGTCGCCGTGCTGCGACAGGTGCACGTTGCGCGTGTCGCGTTCGAACAGCGGCCGGTCGAGCAGCTCCTCGAGGCGGCGGATGTGCTGGCTGACGGTCGACTGCGACAGGCTCACGCGCTCGGACGCGGCGGTGAAGCTGCCGGATTGGGCGACGGCGACGAAGCTGCGCAGCAGCTCGGGCGGTAACGGACGCATTGCTAAATCCACTGAATCGGTTTCGACAACTTCATAAATGGCGGGAATCGGCGGCGCTAGTATCGGATCACGCGCCAGTGCGGCCCGCAACGGGGGCACCGGCGCGTAGCCCACGTCGTGCCGGCGGCTGCCTCGATCAGTCTAAGGCATCCGGCGTTCGGCCCGAAACCGCATCATCCCATCGACCGCCCGAGAACAGGCCCGCCAGACGGGCCGCCGGGCCGCGGCGCACCGCCGCAGGAGACAAGTCCGTGCACGGGATCGCCGTGCGGGGCCGGCTCCCGCGTGCGTCCGGCGCCCGTCACGAAGAGACTGGAGACGACTCATGATCATCTACGGAACCGCGCTGCTGGCGTTTTGCCATCTGGCCGGACTGTTTCTCGGCGACCTGCTCGGCAGCGCGATCGGCGTGAAGACCAATGTCGGCGGCGTCGGCATCGCGATGCTGCTGCTGATCTGCCTGCGCCTGTGGCTGCACCGGCGCGGCTGGCTGCCGAAGGAGACCGAGGCCGGCGTCGGTTTCTGGGGCGCGATGTACATTCCGGTCGTCGTCGCGATGGCCGCGAACCAGAACGTCGTCGCCGCGCTGAAGGGCGGTCCCGTCGCGCTGCTGGCCGCCGTCGGCGCGGTCGCGATCTGCGCATGCTGCATCGCGGTACTGGTGCGCACCGGGCGCGACGACACGGCCTTCGCGGGCGTGCCGCAATTCGAAGAACAGTAACGGAGGCCGCCATGCTGCAGATGCTCGAAAAAACCGTCGCCCACAACGGGCTCGTCGCGTCGTTCGCGCTGGTCGGCCTGATCATGTGGCTGTCGTCGATCGCGTCGCGCAAGCTGACGTTCGGCCGCGTGCACGGCTCCGCGATCGCGATCGTGATCGGTCTCGCGCTCGCGTACGTCGGCGGCGCGTTCACCGGCGGCGAAAAGGGAATCGCCGACGTGCCGCTGTTCGCGGGTGTCGGCCTGATGGGCGGCGCGATGCTGCGCGATTTCGCGATCGTCGCGACCGCGTTCGAAGTGCAGCCGACCGAGGCGCGCAAGGCCGGGCTCGTCGGCGTCGTGTCGCTGCTGCTCGGCACCGTGCTGCCGTTCATCGTCGGCGCATGCATCGCGCGCGCGTTCGGCTACACCGACGCGGTCAGCATGACGACGATCGGCGCGGGCGCCGTCACCTACATCGTCGGGCCCGTCACCGGCGCGGCGATCGGCGCGAGTTCCGACGTGATCGCGCTGAGCATCGCCACCGGGCTCGTGAAGGCGATCATCGTGATGGTCGGCACGCCGGTCGCCGCCGGCTTCATGGGCCTGAAGACGCCACGCTCCGCGATGATCTTCGGCGGCCTCGCGGGCACCGTCAGCGGCGTGAGCGCGGGGCTCGCCGCGACCGACCGCCGGCTGGTCCCATACGGCGCGCTGGTCGCGACGTTCCATACGGGCGTCGGCTGCCTGCTCGGGCCCTCGGTGCTCTACTTCACGACCCGCGCGCTGGTCGGCGCATAGCGCCCCGCGGTGCGGCCCGCGCGCGTGGGCCGCATCCATCGCGGCGTCCTCTGAGTCGCATTCGTCAACATCATCAATCGGCGGCGGCGCCCGGCTTAGAATGCCGCTGAACCATCGAAGCGGGAGAACTGTTCATGACGGGATGGAATCACGCGCGGCAAGCGCGCGATGCACGGCTCGCGGCCGGCGCGGCTTACGCGCAGGGCAAGCGGGTCGATGCGCGCGACACCGTCGCGTTGCTCGAAGCGGTGCTGCGGCCCGGCGACCGCGTGTGCCTCGAAGGCGACAACCAGAAGCAGGCCGACCTGCTCGCGACGGCGCTCGCCGACGTCGACAGCGCGAAGATCCACGACCTGCACATGGTGCAGTCGGGCGTCGTGCTGCCCGAGCATCTCGACGTGTTCGAGCGCGGCATCGCGAAGCGCCTCGATTTCGCGTACTCGGGCCCGCAGTCGCAGCGCATCGCGAAGCTGCTGTTCGGCGGCAAGATCGCGCTCGGCGCGGTGCATACCTATCTCGAGCTGTTCGCGCGCTACTTCATCGATCTGACGCCGCAGGTCGCGCTGATCGCGGCGGTCAGCGCCGACCGTGACGGCAACCTGTACACGGGCCCGAACACCGAGGACACGCCGACCGTCGTCGAGGCCACGGCATTCAAGGACGGCATCGTGATCGCGCAGGTCGACCGCATCGTCGACAAGGTGCCGCGCGTCGACATCCCGGGCGACCGCGTGCATTTCGTCGTCGAGGCCGGCCGGCCGTTCTACGTCGAGCCGCTGTTCACCCGCGATCCGGCCGCGATCACCGAAACGCAGATCCTCACCGCGATGCTCGCGATCAAGGGCATCTACGAGCCGTACGGCATCAAGCGCCTGAACCACGGGATCGGCTTCAACACGGCCGCGATCGAGCTGCTGCTGCCGACCTACGGCGAGAAGCTCGGGCTGAAGGGCAAGGTCTGCACGCACTGGGCGCTCAATCCGCATCCGACGCTGATTCCCGCGATCGAGTCGGGCTGGGTCGAGCAGGTGCACTGCTTCGGCTCCGAAGTCGGGATGGACGACTACATCCGCGAACGGTCCGACGTGTGGTTCACGGGCCCCGACGGGTCGCTGCGCTCGAATCGCGCGTTCTGCCAGACGGCCGGCCTCTACGCGTGCGACATGTTCATCGGCTCGACGCTGCAGATCGACCTGTCCGGCCATTCGTCGACGGTCACGGCCGAGCGCATCGCCGGCTTCGGCGGCGCGCCGAACATGGGCAGCGACGCGCGCGGCCGGCGCCATCCGAGCGCGCCGTGGCTGAAGGCCGGCGCGGAAGCCGACCCCGACACGCCGGCGGCGCTCAGGCGCGGCCGCAAGCTCGTCGTGCAGATCGGCGAGACGTTCGGCGACAAGAACGTGCCGATGTTCGTCGAGAAGCTCGACGCGCTGAAGCTCGCCGACAAGCTGCAGCTCGACCTCGCGCCGATCATGGTCTACGGCGACGACGTCACGCACATCGTCACCGAGGAAGGGATCGCGAACCTGCTGATGTGTCGCGACAAGGACGAACGCGAGCACGCGATCCGCGGCGTCGCCGGTTATACGGAGATCGGCCGCGGCCGCGACCGGAAGATGGTCGAGCGGCTGCGCGAACGCGGCGTGATCCGCCGCCCGGAGGATCTCGGCATCGATCCGCTCGACGCCGACCGTCGCTGGCTCGCCGCGCGTTCGATCAAGGATCTCGTGCACTGGTCGGGCGGGCTCTATGCGCCGCCGGCGCGGTTCCGCAACTGGTGAGGAAGAGGGCATGGAACAGTTGAACTATCGCTTCACCGCGCGCGAACGCGCGAAGGGAGAGCAGGCCGCGGCGCTCGTCGGCGTGGTCGCGTCCGGCAATCTCGAGGTGCTCGTCGAGCGCGTGCTGCCGGGCAACGAATGCGAGATCGACATCCGCACCGCGGCGGTCGGTTTCGGTGCGGTATGGCAGGCCGTCGTGTCGGATTTCGTCGAACGGCGCGCGCCGGGCGGCCTGAAGCTGTCGATCAACGACGGCGGCGCGCGGCCCGACATGGTGTCGCTGCGGCTCGCGCAGGCCGTGCGCGCGATCGAGGGGGGCGCACGATGAGCGACTTGATCCACGACGCACCGGCGTTCGTCGCGAACGGCGCGAGCTGGTACGAGGCGTCGGCGCGGCAGCGCATCGACGGACTGCTCGACACGGGCAGCTTCGACGAATTCCTCGGGCCGGCCGAGCGCGTGACGAGCCCGCACCTGCCGCTGTTCGACCTGCCGCAGCAGTTCGACGACGGGATGGTGGTCGGCCACGGGCGGCTCGATGGCCGGCCGGTGTTCGTCGCCGCGCAGGAAGGCCGCTTCATGGGCGGCGCGTTCGGCGAGGTGCACGGCGCGAAGCTCACCGGGCTGCTGCGCGCCGCGCGCGAAATCGGCAAGCCGGTGCTGATCCTGTTCGATACGGGCGGCGTGCGGCTGCAGGAAGCGAACGCGGGCGAGCTCGCGATCGCCGAGATCATGCGTGCGCTCGTCGACGCGCGCGCGGCCGGCGTGCCGGTGATCGGGCTGATCGGCGGGCGCGCGGGCTGCTACGGCGGCGGCGGGTTGCTCGCCGCGTGCTGTTCGGCGCTCGCGGTGTCGGAGCAGGGGCGCATCAGCGTGTCGGGCCCCGAAGTGATCGAGACCAATCGCGGCGTCGAGGAATTCGATTCGAAGGATCGCGCGCTGATCTGGCGCACGATGGGCGGCAAGCACCGGCGGCTGATCGGCGGCGCCGACCGTTACGTGGCCGACACGCCGGACGCGTTCCGCGCGGCGGCGCTCGAGCTGATCGGCCGCGCGCCGAGGTTCGATGCGGCGATGCTGCGCGCGGAACAGGCGCGCCTGGAAGCGCGTGTCGCCCGGTTCGGCGCATGCAGGGATGCGCTCGACGTGTGGCGCATGCTCGGGGCCGATCAGCCCGAGGCGATTCCCGGCATGCCCGACGACGCATTCGCCACGCTCGCCGACCAGTTACAGGAGCCGCAGCATGACGCTCGATGAAGTACTGAATTCGCTGTTTCCGAAGGGCCATTCGATCGTGCGTCACGGCGGCCTGCTGACCGGCCATGCGGAACTGGCCGGCGCGCGGGTCGACGTGATCGGCGTCACCGACCGCTTGCCGTTCGGCATCGACGAAGCGCTGACGCTCGCGTCGCAGGTGCTCGACACGGTCGCGCGCGGCGGCGACACGCCGATCGTCGTGCTCGTCGACAGCGACAGCCAGCGGATGAGCAAGCGCGACGAGCTGCTCGGCCTGAACGAAGGGCTGTCGCATCTCGCGAAGTGCCTGATGCATGCCGATCTCTCCGGGCACCGGACGATCGGCGTGCTGTACGGCCACACCGCCGCCGGCGCGTTCATCGCGACCGCGCTCGCGACGCGCACGCTGCTCGCGGTGCCGGGCGCCGAGCCGGAGGTGATGGACCTGCCGTCGATGTCGCGCGTGACCAAGCTGCCGATCGACGTGCTGAAGGAGATGTCGCGTTCGACGCCGGTGTTCGCGCCGGGACTCGACAATCTCGTGAAGATGGGCGCCGTCGACGCCGTGCTCGACCCGGCCCGCGCGCTCGACGCACAGGTCGGCGAATGGCTCGGCAAACCGGCCGACCGAATCGACCGGCGCGCGTCGCGCGGCCGGCCGGTCGCGACCGACGTCGCGCAGCGCGTCGAGGCACTCGCGCGTGCCGCGCGCTGAGCTGCCGCTGCGCCGCCACACGCTCGTCACGCTGACGGCGGCCGGGTGGGACGCGGCGTTCGCGCGCGACCGCGCGCTCGCGGGCGATCCGCTCGTGCGCGCATGGGCCGGACGCGGCTGGCCGCTGATCGTGCGCCGCGCGTCGCCGGATGAAGCCGGCGCCGGCCGCGTGCCGCTCGGCATGCCGCTGCCGCCGGCGGCGGGCAAGCGGCGTATCGCGCTGAACGTCGCCGCCGACGAGCTCGCGACGGTCGGCCCGCTGCCCGCGCTGGCCGACGTGCGCGGCGCCGCGCCCGACGCATGGCACGTACCGCTGCGCGCGCTCGACGCGCTCGGCGCGCGCAGCGGCGTGCAGGGGCGCGTGTTCGGCAGCCTCGCGTGGCAGGCACTGACGGGCGAGCCGTACCTGGGCCCGTCGTCCGACCTCGACATCGTGTTTCCGCTGCCGGATGCCGCGTCGCTCCGGCCGTTGCTCGACGGTCTCGCGGCGATCGACGCGCACGCGCCGATGCGCATCGACGGCGAACTGCTGCGCGCCGACGGCGCGGGCGTCAACTGGCGCGAACTGCATGCGCGGCGCCCCGAAGTCGCGGTCAAGACCGCGGTCGCCGTCGAATTGATGGCGGCCGACGCATTCGCCGGAGGCGCGCGATGAGCGCATGGGCTGCCTGCCGCGTAGCGGCGCCGTCGGATGCCGAGCGCATCGCCGCGCTGGCCGAGCGCAGCCTCGTGCTCGAGATCGAGACTTATCCGAAGCCGGGTCTCGTCAGCCATGTCGACACCGGCAGTCACACCGACATGGATGCCGCGACGTTCGCGCGCAGCGCCGCGGTGCTGCGGCCGTACTTCGCGGCACTCGCCGACGCGGGCGCACGCGACGCGGACATGGCCGTGCTGCGCAAGATCGGCCTGCGTGCCGAACACGCGATGCTCGCCGCGACCGGCGGCGTCAATACGCATCGCGGCGCGATCTTCGGGCTCGGGCTGCTGTGCGCGGCCGCGGGCCGGCGCGCGGTGCCGGGCGCGGTGCCCAACGGGACGACGCTCGGCGCGTTCGTCTCCGGCCGCTGGGGTGCCGACATCCTCGGCGGCCCGCGTTTGCCCGACAGCCATGGCGAGCGGGCGAGCCGCCGCTACGGTGTCGGCGGCGCGCGTTGCGAAGCGGCTGACGGCTTCCCGACCGTGTACGCGGTCGGGTTGCCCGCGCTGCGCCGCGCGCGGCGCGACCTGCCCGGCGATCCGGAAGCCGCGCGCGTCGACGCGTGCTTTGCGCTGATCGCCGCGCTCGACGACACGAATCTGTTGCACCGGGGCGGGCAGCACGGCCTCGATTTCGCGCGGGCGACCGCCCGTGCGTTCGTCGCCCGCGGCGGCGTGCGGGCGCGTGACTGGCGGCTGCGCGCGGCCGCCGCGCACCGTGCGTTCGTCGCACGCCGATTGAGCCCGGGCGGCGCGGCCGACCTGCTCGCGATGAGCGTATTCGTCGATGCGCTCGACGCCGACGGGCACCCGCGATGACGCTGGCCATCCTCTGTTCGGGGCAGGGCGCGCAGCGCGCCGACATGTTCGACCTGACGGGCGCCGCGCCGCAGGCCGACGCCGTGTTCGCCCATGCCGGTCGGCTCCTTGGCGACGATCCGCGCGCGTGGGTCCGACAGGCCGGGCCGGACGCGCTGCGCGAGAACCGCGCCGCGCAGATCCTCTGCACGACCCAGGCGCTCGCGGCCGCCGCGCTGCTCGATACGGCGTGGCCGCGCCGGCGCTGCGTCGCCGGCTACAGCGTCGGCGAGGTCGGTTCGTGGAGCGTCGCGGGGATGATCGAGCCGCATGACGCGCTCGACCTGGCCGACGCGCGCGCGCGCGCGATGGATGCGGCGAGCGGCGGCGACGAGCGGATGGTGTTCGTGCGCGGCCTGACGCGCGCGCGGCTCGCGTCGTTGTGCGACGGCCGCGATGCGGCCATCGCGATCGCGAATCCCGGCGACGCGTTCGTCGTCGCGGGGCGCCAGGCCGACGTCGATGCGGTGGCCGACGATGCGGCGCGCGCCGGCGCATTGCGCGTCGCACCGGTCTGCGTGCGGATCGCGTCGCACACGCGCCGGCTCGCGGCGGCCGTGCCGGTGTTTCGCACGGCGCTTGCCGCGACGCACGTCCGGCGGCCGCTGCCCGGCACGCGGCTGTTTTCCGGGATCGACGGGGCGTCGGTGCTCGACGTCGACGCGGGCCTCGACAAGCTCGCGCGGCAGATCGCGGAGCCGGTCGAGTGGGCGGCCTGTCTCGCCGCCTGCGTCGAGGCCGGTGCGACGGCGTTTCTCGAACTGGGCCCCGGGCGCGCGCTGGCCGAGATGGCCGGCGGCGCGTACCCGGCGTTGCCGGCGCGCAGCCTCGCGGATTTCCGTTCCGTCGACGGCGTGACGAGCTGGCTCGCGCGCGTCGCGGCCTGACCCGCGGCCCGAAAAACGGGCTGAAACCCAGTCGTCGCGTCCGCGGTCCGGGCGGGGTGTTGCGCCGGCGCAGCAGCGTCGCAGCCGGTGCTTGCCACGCGAATTGGCATCGCTACAATGGCGCCCGCCATGAGACCAGCCGCCATCCTTCTCGCCGCGCTGTGCTGCGCGACGAGCGCCCACGCCAGCCAGATTCCGTCCGACGCCGCGTCGGTCGGCACATACTTTTCGTATGACAACGCGGCGGCCGACGCGACCGTCGACCTGATCGAACAGGCCCAGCGTCGCGTGCTGCTGGCGGGCTATACGCACGTGCCGCCGGCTGTCGCGGGCGCGTTGCGCGCGGCCCGTGCGCGCGGAGTCGAGGTGCGTGTCGTGCTCGTGCGCTCGCCGCGCGCGGGCCGCTACAGCGGCGCCGGTTTTCTGAAATCCGCGGGCATCGACGTCGCGATCGATTCACGGCATGGCGATCCGGCACCGCGCTTCGTGATCGTCGACGACAGCGTCGCGCTGACGACGCTGTCCGACGGTGCGGCCGCCCATGCGGAAACGGTGAATGTGTTCCAGCGCGCGCCCGAGCTTGCGCAATCCTATGCGCAGTCGTTCTGGCGGCTGTACCGGCAGGCCGGCGGCCTCTGATCCCTTCCTTCGGCGTCGCGTGCGCCGGTATGGCCCTGCTTGCATCGGCGCGGCCGATGCACCATGCTCGTTGACAAGGCGCCGGCGCGGGTTTCGCGCATCCGGCGCAACGGCAGGGAGCCGATCGTGACCGAGTGTTTTGCCGATCGCGCCGATGCCGGCCGCCAGCTGGCCGACGCATTGCGCGATTACGCGGGGCGGAGCGACGTCGTCGTGCTCGCGTTGCCGCGCGGCGGCGTGCCCGTCGCGTATCCGGTCGCCTGCGCGCTGCGCGCGCCGCTCGACGTGCTGGTCGTGCGCAAGCTCGGCGTGCCGTTCGATCCCGAGCTCGCGATGGGCGCGATCGCGACCGGTGGCGCGATGTATCTGCAGCGTTCGGTGATCCGCTCGATGGGCGTGTCGGACGGGCAGCTCGCCGACGTGATCGTGCGCGAGACGGCCGAGCTGCATCGCCGTGAGGCGTTGTATCGCGGCGCCGTGCCGCCGCTGCCGGTCGACGGACGCATCGCGGTCGTCGTCGACGACGGCGTCGCGACCGGCGCGTCGATGCGCGTCGCGCTGCAGGCGTTGCGCGAGCGCCGCCCCGCACGCATCGTCGCGGCGGTACCGGTCGCGCCGGCGAGCGCGCGGCACGCGTTCGACGATCTGGCCGACGCCTTCGTCACGGTGTCGCAGCCGCTGCGGTTCTTCGGGATCAGCCCGTTCTACGCCCGCTTCGAGCAGACGAGCGACGACGAGGTGCGCAGGCTGCTCGACGCGGCGCGCCACTGAAGCCGCATCACGGCCGCCTGGCGCGGCGCGTGCGCGTGCGGGCTGCTTCCGCCAGCGCGAACACGCGCTGCAGCGCCGGATGGACGTCGCCGCGCCAGCGCGGCCCGGTAAACAGCCCGTAGTGATCGCAATCGTCGATGTCGACGCGATGGCGTTCGCCGGCCGTGAGGCCGCGGCACAGGTCGAGCGCCGCGTGCGTCTGGCCGGCGCCCGTGACCGCGTCGCGCGCGCCTTCGACGGTCAGCAGCGCGACGCCGCGCAGCGCGGCCGGCTCGACGCGCGTGCCGCCGACGTCCCACGTGCCGGTCGCGAGGCTCATGCGCTGGAACACGATGTCGACCGTGTCGAGGAAATAATCGGCCGGCATGTCGAGCAGCGCCGTGTATTCGAGCAGCGCCCGTCGCGCACCGGCGAGCCCGGCCATGTCGAAGCGTGACGCGGCCAGCGCGTAGGCCTCGATCAGCGTGAGGAAGCGCTGCGGATACAGCAGCGCGATCTCGCCCTGCTGCAGGTAGGTCGGGAACACGTGGCGGCCGTGCCCCGCGAAACCGGGCGGCACGATGTCGATCAGGTGGCGGCGGCACCAGTCGAGCGAGTGGGTGGCGGCGGCGGTGCCGAGTGCGCTCGGGTTCCGGCGCGCGTCGAGCGGGCCGCCGATCAGCGTGATGCTCGCGGGCGGTGCGAGGCCGCGCGCGGCACGCAGCGCGAGCGCGCCGAGCGCCGGCACGGTGGCCTGGCACACGGCGACGACGTGCAGCGGCCGGGCGTCGTGCGCGAGGCCGTCGACGAAGCCGTCGAGCAGCGCGACGTACTCGTCGAGCCCGAAGCGGCCTGCTGCAGGCGGCACGTCGCGCGCATTGCGCCAGTCGGTCACGCAGACGTCGCCGTCGGCGAGCAGCGTCTCGACGGTTTCCCGCATCATCACGGCCGCGTGCCCGGCGAGCGGCGCGCACAGCAGCACCGTGCGCCGTGCGTCGGCGCGCACGAAGCGCCGCAGGTCGCAGAACGGCGTGCGGGCGACGACCCGCTCGTCGACGGCCGGCCGCCCGATGTCGAAGCGCGGCGGCCCGGCCGACGGGCCGAGCAGCGGTTCGAACAGGTCGTCGTAGCACGACGACGCGGCGTGCGGCAGCGTGGCCGCGGGCCATGCGTCGAACGCGTGCCGCGTCGCCGCGCGCCAGGCGCGCATCCATTCCCGCTGCTGCTCGACGAGGGCATACCACATGGCGAACCTTGGGGCGGAAGGGGGCGTGAATCTTCATTATGGTCACTGTGGCCGCGCAGCGGGAGCCGAAAGCGCGGCCGTCTGCTTAGCATCAAGCGTGCGGGCGCGCTGGCCGGTGCGGCGCGACACTGCTACAGTCGTCGGTCCCATCCCCCCAGAAGCGGAGCGTTTGCGATGAAGCTGATCGGCATGCTGGATTCCCCGTTCGTGCGCCGTGTCGCCATTTCGGCGAAGCTGCTCGACCTGCCGTTCGAACACCATTCGATCTCGGTGTTTCGTCATTTCGAGCAGTTCGGCACCTTCAACCCGGTCGTCAAGGCGCCGACGCTGGTGACCGACGACGGCTCGACGCTGATCGATTCGTCGCTGATCGTCGACTATCTCGATCATTGCGTCGCGCCCGAGCGGCGCCTGCTGCCCGACACCGCCGATGCGCGGTTGCGCGTGCTCGTGCCCGTCGGGTTCGCGCTGGCGGCGGCCGAAAAGACCGTCCAGGTCGTCTACGAGCAGGCGCTGCGACCGGCCGACAAGCAGCACGCGCCGTGGCTCGAGCGCGTGCTGGGCCAGCTTGAGGCCGCATACGGCGCACTGGAGCCGCTCGTCGCGGCCGCGAACGGCTGGTTAGGCGGTGCGCGCCTGCTGCAATCCGACGTGACGGTCGCGGTCGCATGGCGTTTCACGCAATTCATGGCGGCCGATTACCCGGCGCTCGCGCGGATCGATCCGGCCCGCTATCCGGCGCTGGCCGCGCATTCGGCACGGGCCGAGACGCTGCCGGCATTCGTCGAAACGCCGCTCGCGTAGGCCGAGTGCCTTGTCCGGCAAGGGTTTGCCGATTGTTCGCAACCGCTGACAAGTGACTTCGCATTCGCGCTGTTTATCCGGAAGCGGCCGGTCCCTAGAATCCACTCCATCGAATGACGCATTGCCAGATGGAGCCGATGATGAAAGCCCTGATCGAATCGAGCCTGTACCACCCGTCCGTCGTGTTGCCGCTCGCCGCGCTGACGCAGCTGATGGTCGAGCGCGATTTCAATCTCGGCCAGGTCGGATTGATCATGGCGACGCGCGGTGCCCAGGCGGCCGTGTCGCGTTCGCGCGAGCTGATCTTCTGCCGCCATTGCGAAGCGCGCGCGTGAAGGCGGCCGCATCGAAAGGATGAAAAAAAAGCCCGGCCGGCGCAAGCCGGTCGGGCGGATCGGGTTCGATCGAGCCCCGGCTGCGGCCGGGGCTTTTTCATTGCAGGGCGCTCACGCGCGTGCCGGCGTCGCGACGTCGTACATCTGCGGCGCATCGTCCTCTTCACGCAGCTTGCGCGCGAGCTGGTGCGCCTCGCGACGCGTCGCGACGGCCGGCGGCGAGCCCTTCAGCGGCTGGCGCGCGGTTTCCGCGAGCGCGACGACCGACACGATGCCGATCACGGCGGCGCCCATCATGTAATACGCGGGCATCATCAGGTTGTGCGTCACGTCGACGAGCCACGCGGTCATCAGCGGCGTCGTGCCGCCGAACAGCGATACCGACACGTTGAAGCCGATCGCGAGCGCGCCGTAGCGGATCTCGGTCGGGAACAGCGCCGGCAGCGCCGACGGCATCACGCCGGTGAAGCACGACAGCAGCACGCCGAGGATCAGCAGGCCGCCGAACACCGACGCCGTGGTGCCCGCGTGAATCAGCATCATCGACGGGATCGACAGCACGAGCAGGCCGACACAGCCGGCGAGCATCACGGGCTTGCGGCCGATCTTGTCCGACAGGCGGCCGGCGTACAGCGTCATCGGCATCATCAGCACCATCACGATCAGCACGAGCACGAGGCTGTGCGATTCGTCGAAGTGCAGCGTCGACGACATGAAGCTCGGCAGGTACGACAGCACCATGTAGTCGGTCACGTTGAAGATCAGCACGAGGCCGACGCACAGCAGCAGCGCACGCCAGTTGCGCATCAGCGTCTCGCGGAACCGCGCTTTCGGCACGGCCTTGTCCTGCGCTTCGCGCTCTTCGGCCTGGCGCTTGAACGCGGGCGTTTCCTCGAGCCGCATCCGGATGTAGAGGCCGATCAGGCCGAGCGGGCCGGCGATCAGGAACGGCACGCGCCAGCCCCACGACAGCAGCGCTTCCTGCGACAGCGACGCGGTGAGCAGCGCGACGACGCCGGCGCCCATCACGTAGCCGATCAGCGTGCCGAACTCGAGGAAGCTGCCCATGAAGCCGCGGCGCTTGTCGGTCGAGAATTCGGCGATGAAGGTGGCGGCGCCGCCGTACTCGCCGCCGGTCGAGAAGCCCTGCACGAGGCGGGCGACGAGCAGCAGCACGGGCGCCATGATGCCGATCGACGCGTAGCTCGGGATCAGGCCGATCGCGAAGGTGCCGACGGCCATCATGATCATCGTCGCGGCGAGCACGCGCTGGCGGCCGATGCGATCGCCGAGCGGGCCGAACACCATGCCGCCGAGCGGGCGCACGAGGAACGCGGCCGCGAACGTGCCGAAGGTCGCGAGCAGCTGCGCGGACGGGCTGCTGGACGGGAAGAACACCTTGCCGAGCGTGACGGCGATGTAGCTGTAGACGCCGAAGTCGAACCATTCCATCGCGTTGCCGATGGCCATCGCGCTGACGGCGCGCTTGAGCAGGCTCTGGTCGACGACGGTGATGTCGTCCGCGGCGAGCGGAGCCTCGCCGGACGGCGAAGCGGTGGAAGAAGCAGCGGTCGGGCTGACGTGTGTTGCGGTCAAGGTCATGCACTCCTTTGACTGCGCCGGAACGGGCGGGCCGTCCGACACGGTTTGCCGGCGAGCGCGATGTCGGGTGCGGCGCGTCGGGGCAGACCATTAAGCGCTTACTGCACAAGGGGCAGCAAAAGGCCGTAAGGGGCTGCTTCGACGCGGGCCCGATGGGCCGTCGCGACAGTGCGCTCATGAAGAATGGGCCGCGTGATGCAGGCGGCGGATACCGGTGCGGACGAAGGGTCCGGTGTTCCGGCAACGCCCCGGAGGGGCAACGAAACGAGAAAAGCGGGCCTGTCGGGCGGGCTTTCCTGTAGGTGCAATTTCGGTCGAAAGGCCGGCCCGCAACGCGCGGACGGGTTTCTCCCGAAATCGAATAGACAGAGATTGAATGTTGAAACAGGCGACATGATAGCACGATGACGGATGATCGTGCAAATTGCCGGGAGACGCCCGCCTGGCGGGGGATTCGGCGCGGCCTGCTCGGGTATGATCGGCGGCGCGCGGCGGGGCCGTGCAGCGCCCGGCGACGGGGGCCGAATTCACGAGGAACCGGATGACCGAACTGATCAGGATCGCGGCGCTGTTCGCCGCTACCGCGCTGGCCGAAATCGTCGGCTGCTACCTGCCGTGGCTCGTGCTGAAGGACGGGCGTCCGGCCTGGCTGCTGGTGCCGGCCGCGCTCTCGCTCGCGCTGTTCGCGTGGCTGCTGACGCTGCACCCGAGCGCGGCCGGGCGCACTTATGCCGCGTACGGCGGCGTCTACATCGCGGTGGCGCTGGTGTGGTTGCGGGTGGTCGACGGCGTCGCGCTGACCCGCTGGGACGTGGCCGGCGCGGCGCTCGCGCTCGGCGGGATGGCCGTCATCGCGCTGCAGCCGCGCGCGTAAGCGCGGCCGCGGCGGGTATGGGCAGGCGTCAGGCCGCTTCCGCGGCGCCTTCGTCGGCGGACTTGCGCCACACGCAGGTGCCCTTGACCGACTTGTCGAGCTCGTCGAGCTGCGCCTGGTGCGCGGCGAGTTCGTCGTCGCTCGCGACCACGACGGCCAGGTCGAGCGCGGCGAGCGAGACGCGCTGGCCGTTCGCCGCGCCGCCGTCGGCGCCCGCGTCGTCGAGCATGTCGATCACGAGGCTGTCCTGGCCGCGCGTCATCGCGAGATACACCTCGGCGAGCAGCTCCGAGTCGAGCAGTGCGCCGTGCAGCGTGCGGTGCGCGTTGCTGATGCCGAAGCGGTCGCACAGCGCGTCGAGCGAGTTGCGCTTGCCTGGGAACATCTGCTTGGCCTGCACGAGCGTGTCGATCACGCCGCCGCAATGTTCGGTGAACGGCGGCAGGCCGAGCCGCGCGAATTCCGCGTCGAGAAAGCCAAGGTCGAACGGCGCGTTGTGGATGATCAGCTCGGCGTCCTTCACGAAGTCGCGGATCTGGTCGGCGACTTCCGCGAATTTGGGCTTGTCGCTGAGGAATTCGGTCGTGAGGCCGTGCACCGCCAGTGCGCCCGGATCGCTGTCGCGCTCGGGGTTCACGTAGAAATGCAGGTTGTTGCCGGTGAGCCGCCGGTTCAGCAGCTCGACGCAGCCGATTTCGATGAGGCGGTCGCCCGTGCGGGCGTTCAGGCCGGTGGTTTCGGTATCGAGAATGATCTGGCGCATGTCGGGGAAAACGAAGAAAACAGGGGAACGGCCGGCGTTCAGGCCGTGAGCGATTCGACGCCGCGATTGGCGAGCGCGTCCGCGCGCTCGTTTTCGGGGTGGCCCGCGTGGCCCTTGACCCAGCGCCACTCGACTTCATGCTGCGCGACGAGCGCGTCGAGCCGCTTCCACAGGTCGGCGTTCTTCACGGGTGTTTTCGCCGCGGTGACCCAGCCTTTTTTCTTCCAGCCGTGGATCCACTCGCTGATGCCTTTCTGCACGTACTGCGAGTCGGTATGGACGATCACCTGGCACGGCCGCTTCAGCGCTTCGAGCGCGGCGATCACGCCCATCAGCTCCATGCGGTTGTTGGTCGTGTTCGGCTCGCCGCCGAACAGCTCCTTCTCCTTGTCGCCGTAGCGCATCAGTGCGCCCCAGCCGCCGGGGCCGGGGTTGCCCTTGCAGGCGCCGTCGGTATAGATGTCGATGGTATCGATTGTCATGAATGTTCTTGATGGGTGGTCGGGGAGGCCGCCGGCGTCAGGCCCGGGGCGAGCACGGGCTTCTTCATCTTGATCTGGCCGACGAGGCGCATGCCGCGCACGCGCTTGACGGCCGTCACCATGTAGACGGCGCCGAAGATCGGCCACCAGCGGTCGCCGGCGGCCTCCATGAAGCCGTAGCGGGCCAGCCACTTGTCGGTGACGAGCGGCGGGCGGTAGCAGCCGAAGCGGCCGCGTTCGAGGTCGAAACCGAGCAGCTTGATCCAGTCCTTGAGCCGGATGAACGCGATCTGGTCGCGCGTGGCCGGCACGAACGGGTGGTTCGCCATGCGCCCGAACGACTGGCGCATGCCCCACAGGCTGAGCGAATTGAAGCCGGTGATCACGAGCTGGCCTTCCGGCATCAGCACGCGCTCGGCCTCGCGCAGCAGGCGGTGCGGGTCGGACGTGAATTCGAGCGTGTGCGGCATCACGATCAGGTCGACGCTCTGCGACTCGAACGGCAGGTCGAGCAGGTCGCACCAGGTCGTGCTGCGATCGGCGGGCGCATGCTCGGGTGCGTGCGCCTCGCGTGCCCACGGGTACTGGTACGGCGCGCTCGCGCCGCTCGCCGGGTCGAGCACGAGGCCGCGATACGGCATGCGGTTCTCGCGCAACGCGTCGAGCTGCGGCAAGCCGAGCTGCAGCGCGTGGAACCCGAAGACGTCGGACACGATCCGGTCGAGCTGCGCCTGCTCCCAGCCCAGCACGTAGCGGCCGGGAGGCGAGTCGGTCCAGGCGGGCCAGTCTATAATTTGACGGTCAGACATAACGATGATTGCGCGCCCATGAACGAGCTGGAATACGTGCCGGTTCCGGCATTCGAAGACAACTATATCTGGCTCGTCTCGGACGGCCGCGATGCAATCGCCGTCGATCCGGGTGAAGCCGCGCCCGTACGCCGGGTTCTTGCCGAACGAGGCTGGCGGTTGACCGCTATTTTACTCACGCACCACCACGCCGACCATGTCGGCGGTGTCGAGGCGCTGCGCGATAGCCAACCGGCCGATGCGCCGCTGGCGGTATACGGCCCCGCGGCCGAAGCGATCGGCGTGGTCACGCGGCCGCTGGCGGGCGGCGATCGCGTGACGCTCGACGCGCCGGCCGTCGCGTTCGACGTGCTCGACGTACCCGGTCATACGCGCGGCCACATCTCCTATTTCCAGGCGGCCGGGCCGCGCAACGCGGCGCCGCACGTGTTCTGCGGCGACACGCTGTTCTCGTGCGGGTGCGGCCGCCTGTTCGAAGGCACGCCCGCGCAGATGCTCGCGTCGCTCGACGCGCTCGCGGCGCTGCCGGGCGACACGCGCGTGCATTGCGCACACGAATACACGCTGTCCAATATCCGCTTCGCGCTCGCGTGCGAGCCCGGCAATGCGGCGCTCGCCGCGTGGCGCGACGAAGCGCAGGCGCTGCGCGCGCGCGGCGTGCCGACGCTGCCCACTACGATTGCTCACGAGCGTGCCGTTAACCCGTTCATGCGGGCGGACAGCGCGGCGATACATGCCGCGCTCGAGGCCGAGCTGCACGAAACAGTGCCGGATCGTCTGGCGGCATTCACGCTGATGCGCGAGTGGAAAAACCGGTTCCGATGATGATTTCCGGAGGACTCCAAAGCTCAAGCGGTGTCTGTAAAAATTGCTCCAAATGTAGGATTTCGCTGAGTTTTCGGTGTTTTTATTGACGTGAAGCACGCACTTCCGTAGTATCGCCTGCAATTTCCAGCCGTCGGAAGCCGAGATTTTCATGCGACTTATATTGAGTGCGATGGTGGTCCTGCTACTCGCCGCTTGTGCGAGCCAGGCGCCTGTCGCCAACAACGCCGCCGATTCGCAGGCGACGTCCAACTACCTCCGTAAATCAGCCACCGCCAAAGAAACTGTCGACGTCGACAAGCAATCCGTCGGCGACCTGACCAGTGCCGACTCCGATCTGTGGGGGCGCATCCGCCGCGGCTTCCAGATGCCCGACCTGCAGAGCGACCTCGTCGACATGCAGACGACCTGGTACACGCAGCGTCCGGATTACGTGCAGCGCATGACCGAGCGCTCGCAGAAGTACCTGTATCACATCGTCGAGGAGCTCGAGGCGCGTCACATGCCGACCGAACTCGCGCTGCTGCCGTTCATCGAGTCCGCGTACAACCCGCAGGCGCTGTCGGTCGCGAAGGCGGCCGGCATGTGGCAGTTCATGCCCGGCACGGGCCGCACGTACAACCTGAAGCGCAACATGTGGCAGGACGAGCGCCGCGACGTGCTCGCGTCGACGAGCGCCGCGCTCGACTACCTGTCGCGCCTGCATGACATGTTCGGCGACTGGTATCTGGCGCTGGCCGCGTACAACTGGGGCGAGGGCAACGTGCAGCGCGCGATCGCGCGCAACCAGGCGGCCGGCCTGCCGACCGACTACCAGAACCTGCGGATGCCGAACGAGACGCGCAACTACGTGCCGAAGCTGCAGGCGGTGAAGAACATCATCGCGAGCCCGCAGCAGTATGGCCTGACGCTGCCGGACATCCCGAACCACCCGTATTTCGTGACGGTCACGACCGCGCGCGACATCGACGTCGCGGTTGCCGCGAAGCTCGCGAACCTGTCGCTCGACGAGTTCCGCTCGCTGAACCCGTCGTTCTCGAAGCCGGTGATCCTCGGGGCGACCGAGCCGCAGATCCTGCTGCCGTTCGACAACGCGTCGGCGTTCGAGAAGAACCTGAAGACCTACAACGGCCAGCTGTCGACGTGGACCACCTATACGGTGAGCGAGCGCGCGCGCCCGGCCGCGATCGCCGAGAAGATCGGCGTGGACGCCGATACGCTGATGTCGGTCAACAAGATTCCGGCCGGCATGCGCCTGAAGCCGGGCTCGACGATCGTCGTGCCGCGCGGCGACGACGATGACGAGGACATCAGCGCCGGCGTCGCCGAAAACGGCGCGCTCGCGATGGAACCGGACGTACCCGACACGCGCAAGATGCTGATCCGCGTGCGCCGCAAGCAGTCGATGGCGGCGATCGCCGGCCGCTACGGCGTGTCGGTCGGTCAGTTGAAGGCGTGGAACCGCACGCACCGCGATCTCGCGATGCCGGGCCAGGCGCTCGTGCTGCACGTGCCGGTCGGCCGTTCGGTGCCGGCGGAACCCGGCCCGGAGCGGATCGCGACGTCGTCCGCCGGGGCGCACATCGAGCGTGCAAGCCTCGCGGTGGGCGGCAAGTCGCACGGCGCGAAGCGCGGTGCGGCAAAGCCGGCCGCCAGGTCGGCGAAGGCGGCGCCCGCGAAGGCCGCGCCGGCCAAGGCCGCGGCACACAAGGGCAAGAAGAAGTAACGCGGCTGCCCCGCGCAGCGGGCGGCCGGTCGGGTTCGCGCGATTGCGCTATCATCCGACGAAATGCGACGAAACGCCGTCACCGAGGTGACGGCGTTTTCGTTTGTGCGCGGTGCGAGGTCGCCGTTTCGGATGTCTTCATATAACGAGGGGAAGTGATGTCGTCGGTGCAGGTGAGGGTGCTCGCGCTGTTTTCGGTCGGGTATTTCGTGTCGTACGTGTTTCGCGGCGTCAATCTGGGCTTCGCGCCGTTCGTCACGCACGAGCTCGGGCTGTCGGCCGCCGACCTCGGCCTGCTGACCAGCCTCTATTTCCTCGGCTTCGCGGGCGCGCAGATTCCGGCCGGCGTGATGCTCGACCACTTCGGCCCGCGTCGCGTGACGGCCGGCATGCTGCTGTTCGCGGCGGCCGGTGCGGCCGTGTTCGGCGCCGCGCACGGCCTCGGCACGATGATGGTCGGCCGGCTGCTGATTGGCGTCGGCGTATCGGTATGTCTCGGCGCGGCGTTCAAGGCACTCGCGCAGCATTTCCCCGTCGGCCGGCTGCCGCTCGTCAACGGCCTCGTGATGGCCGTGGGCGGCCTTGGCGGCGTGATGGTCGGCTCGCCGCTGACCTGGCTGCTCGGCTGGACGAACTGGCGCGCGATCTGTTTCGGTCTCGCGGTGCTGACGGTGGCCGTCGCGGCGTCGATCGGTTTCGGTGCGCCCGAGGCGAAGCAGGCGCGCCACCAGGGCGGCCTCGTCAGCCAGTTCAAGGGCACGTGGCACATCCTGAGCAGCCGTGCGTTCTGGAAGATCTCGTCATTCTCCGTCGTCACGCAGGGCGTGTTCTACGCGATGCAGTCGCTGTGGGTCGGGCCGTATCTGCGCGATGTCGCCGGTTTCGATGCGGCGCATGCCGCGCGCCTCGTGTCGGTGCTCGGCTTCGCGATGATGGCCGGCTGCGTCGGCTTCGGCGCGGCCGCGCGCGTGCTCGAGCGGCGCGGCGTGTCGGTCTACGCGTTCTGCGGCGTCGGCATGGCGCTGTTCGTCGCGACGCAACTGGCGATCGTCGCGCGCGTGCCGCTGCCGCCGGCCGCGCTGTGGGCGGCATACGGGATGTTTGGCGGCGTCGGCATCCTGACCTACGCGGTGATGGCCGGACACTTTCCCGCGCATCTGATCGGCCGCGCGAACACGACGCTCACGCTCGTGATCTTCCTGCTGATCTTCGCGTTCCAGATCGGCGTCGGCGCGGTGCTGTCGCACTGGCCGTCGGTCGACGGCCGTTATCCGGCGGCCGCGCACTTCACCGCGTGGGGCGTGTTGCTCGCGCTGCAGCTCGCGAGTGCGGCCTGGTACGTGTGGCCCGCGCGCGGCGCTGGCCAAGCGCACTGATCCGGCGGTACGCTGGCGGGTAGGGCGGTCCTGGAAACGGGGCCGCAGCGCGCCGCGCCGTGCGGCAGGGCGCGGCGCGCGTACGATCGGACGGCCATATCCATTGAAGATAGGGCCATTTTCAGGCTATAATTTGAAAGTTTGTGCTGATCAACCTCGCACCCTAGCGCCTACCTCTTTCATCCCGTTCATCCGCCGCACGCCGCCTGCCGGGCGATGCCGCGAAGCCTCGTGCGCCACGCGCCGGGTTCGCGACTCGACAACGCAGGCCGCGTCCAGCAAGCGACCACGCGCGCCCACGCAGCGCGGCGCTCGCGCGGCAGGGTAAACAGGTCGGCAGCAGGGTGTTCCCCAAGGAGCCTCCCGTGTTGCCGTCTTTTTCTCCCGCCTTGCTTGCACTCGCCGACGGCACGGTCTTTCGTGGTTATTCGATCGGGGCCGAAGGCCACACGATCGGCGAAGTCGTGTTCAATACCGCGATCACCGGCTATCAGGAAATCCTGACTGACCCGAGCTACTCGCGCCAGATCGTCACGCTCACCTACCCGCATATCGGCAACGTCGGCGTCAACGCCGAAGACGTCGAAGCCACGAAAGTCCATGCCGCCGGCCTGATCATCCGTGATCTGCCCACGCTCGCGTCGAATTTCCGCATGGACCGCACGCTCGGCGACTATCTGCGCGACGAAGGCGTCGTCGCGATCGCCGGCATCGACACCCGCAAGCTGACCCGCATCCTGCGCGACAAGGGCGCGCAGAACGGCTGCATCCTGACCGGCTCGGACGACGCAACGAAGGCGATCGAGCTCGCGCGCTCGTTCCCGGGCCTCGCGGGCATGGACCTCGCGAAGGTCGTGTCGACCACGAAGCCGTTCGAATGGAAGCAGACCGAATGGCGCCTCGAAGGCGGCTACGGCATGCAGGAAGCGCCGAAGTATCGCGTCGTCGCGTACGATTTCGGCGTCAAGTACAACATCCTGCGCATGCTCGCGGAGCGCGGCTGCCACGTGACGGTGCTGCCGGCGCAGGCGAGCGCGGCCGATGCGCTCGCGCTGAATCCGGACGGGATCTTCCTGTCGAACGGCCCCGGCGATCCGGAGCCCTGCGATTACGCGATCGCGGCCACGAAGGAATTCATCGCGCGCGGGGTGCCGACCTTCGGCATCTGCCTGGGTCACCAGATCATGGGCCTCGCGGTCGGCGCGAAGACGCTGAAGATGAAGACGGGCCACCACGGCGCGAACCATCCGGTGAAGGATCTCGGCGACGGCCGTGTCGTGATCACGTCGCAGAACCACGGCTTCGCGGTCGACGCCGATTCGCTGCCGGCCAATGCGCGCGTGACGCACGTGTCGCTGTTTGACGGCACGCTGCAGGGCTTCGAGCTGACCGACAAGCCGGCATTCTGCTTCCAGGGCCACCCGGAAGCGTCGCCCGGCCCGCACGACATCGGCTACCTGTTCGACCGTTTCACCGCGCTGATGGACGCGGCGAAACAGCGCAACGCCTAAGTCACTGACGCAACCGAAGGACGGGAGATTCACATCATGTTCGGCCACGCACTCGGCATCACGGATATCTGGACCTACGTGTTCGGCGTGATCTTCATCATCCTGCTGCCGGGACCGAACTCGATGTACGTGCTGTCGCTGGCGGCGCAGCGCGGCGTGAAGGCCGGCTACCGCGCGGCCTGCGGCGTGTTCGTCGGCGATACGGTGCTGATGGTGCTGTCCGCCGCGGGCGTCGCGTCGCTGCTGAAGGCGAACCCGCTGCTGTTCTCCGTCGTCAAGTACGGCGGCGCCGCATATCTGCTGTATATCGGCACCGGGATGCTGCGCAGCGCGTGGCGCAAGCTGCGCGCGCGCGGCGACGCACCGGTCGATGCGCCGCAGGCGGTTGACGGCGAGCGGCCCTTCCGGAAAGCGCTGATCGTGAGCCTGCTGAATCCGAAGGCGATCCTGTTCTTCATCTCGTTCTTCATCCAGTTCGTCGACCCGGCATTTCCGCATCCCGCGCTGTCGTTCGTCGTGCTCGGGGCGATCGCGCAGTGCGCGAGCTTCCTGTACCTGAGCACGCTGATCTTCGCGGGCGCGCGGCTCGCCGAGCATTTCCGCCGCCGCCGCAAGCTTGCGGCAGGCGCGGCGAGCAGCGTGGGCGGCCTGTTCATCGGTTTCTCGGTGAAGCTTGCGCTCGCGACCATGAGTTGAGCGCTGCCGGCCGACCCACGACAACGATTACTTATTGAATTCACAAGCCATGCCAAAACGCACAGACATCAAGAGCATCCTCATCATCGGCGCCGGCCCGATCATCATCGGCCAGGCGTGCGAGTTCGACTACTCGGGCGCGCAGGCTTGCAAGGCGTTGCGTGAGGAGGGCTACAAGGTCATTCTCGTCAACAGCAACCCGGCGACGATCATGACCGACCCGAACACGGCCGACGTGACCTACATCGAGCCGATCACGTGGGAAGTCGTCGCACGCATCATCGAGAAGGAGCGCCCGGACGCGATCCTGCCGACGATGGGCGGCCAGACCGCGCTGAACTGCGCGCTCGACCTGCATCACCACGGCGTGCTCGAGAAGTTCGGCGTCGAGCTGATCGGCGCGTCGCCGGAAGCGATCGACAAGGCGGAAGACCGCCAGAAGTTCAAGGAGGCGATGACCAAGATCGGTCTCGGCTCCGCGAAGTCGGGCATCGCGCACTCGATGGAAGAGGCGACCCAGGTGCATGCCGAGATCATGGCCGGCACCGGCGGCAGCGGCTACCCGGTCGTGATCCGTCCGTCGTTCACGCTCGGCGGCTCGGGCGGCGGCATCGCGTACAACCGCGAGGAGTTCGAGGAGATCTGCAAGCGCGGTCTCGACCTGTCGCCCACGCGCGAGCTGCTGATCGAAGAGTCGCTGCTCGGCTGGAAGGAATACGAGATGGAAGTCGTGCGCGACCGCGCCGACAACTGCATCATCGTCTGCTCGATCGAGAACCTCGACCCGATGGGCGTGCACACCGGCGACTCGATCACGGTCGCGCCGGCGCAGACGCTCACCGACAAGGAATACCAGATCCTGCGCAACGCATCGCTCGCGGTGCTGCGCGAGATCGGCGTCGACACCGGCGGCTCGAACGTGCAGTTCTCGATCAACCCGAAGGACGGCCGCATGGTCGTCATTGAAATGAACCCGCGCGTGTCGCGTTCGTCGGCGCTCGCATCGAAGGCGACGGGCTTCCCGATCGCGAAGGTCGCCGCCAAGCTGGCGGTCGGCTACACGCTCGACGAGCTGAAGAACGAAATCACCGGCGGCCAGACGCCGGCGTCGTTCGAGCCGACGATCGACTACGTCGTCACGAAGATCCCGCGTTTCGCGTTCGAGAAGTTCCGTGAAGCCGATTCGCGCCTCACCACGCAGATGAAGTCGGTCGGCGAAGTGATGGCGATCGGCCGCACGTTCCAGGAATCGTTCCAGAAGGCGCTGCGCGGCCTCGAGGTCGGCGTCGACGGTCTCGACGAGAAGTCCACCAACCGCGACGAGATCGCGATCGAGATCCACGAGCCGGGCCCGGACCGCATCTGGTACGTGGGCGACGCATTCCGCATCGGCATGACGGCCGAGGAAATCTTCGCGGAAACCGCGATCGACCCGTGGTTCCTCGAGCAGATCGAGCAGATCATCCTGAAGGAAAAGGCGCTGTCGGGCCGCACGCTCGCGTCGCTGACGTTCGACGAGCTGCGCTACCTGAAGCAGAGCGGCTTCTCCGACCGCCGCCTCGCGAAGTTGCTCGGCGCGACGCCGGAAGACGTGCGCAAGCGTCGTATCGAACTGAACGTGCGCCCGGTCTACAAGCGCGTCGACACCTGCGCGGCCGAATTCGCGACGAAGACTGCGTACATGTACTCGACCTACGAGGAAGAGTGCGAGGCGCAGCCGACCACCAACAAGAAGATCATGGTGCTGGGCGGCGGCCCGAACCGGATCGGCCAGGGCATCGAGTTCGACTACTGCTGCGTGCACGCGGCGCTCGCGATGCGCGAGGACGGCTACGAAACGATCATGGTCAACTGCAACCCGGAAACGGTGTCGACCGACTATGACACGTCCGACCGCCTGTACTTCGAGCCGCTGACGCTCGAAGACGTGCTCGAGATCGTCGACAAGGAAAAGCCGGTCGGCGTGATCGTCCAGTACGGCGGCCAGACGCCGCTGAAGCTCGCGCTCGACCTCGAGGCGCACGGCGTGCCGATCGTCGGCACGTCGCCGGACATGATCGACGCGGCCGAAGACCGCGAGCGCTTCCAGAAGCTGCTGCAGGACCTCGGCCTGCGCCAGCCGCCGAACCGCACCGCGCGCGCCGAAGACGAAGCGCTCGCGCTCGCGGACGAAATCGGCTACCCGCTCGTCGTGCGCCCGTCGTACGTGCTGGGCGGCCGCGCGATGGAAATCGTCCACGAGCCGCGCGACCTCGAGCGCTACATGCGCGAGGCCGTGAAGGTGTCGAACGATTCGCCGGTGCTGCTCGACCGCTTCCTGAACGACGCGATCGAATGCGACGTCGACTGCATCTGCGACGGCGAAGCCGTGTTCATCGGCGGCGTGATGGAGCACATCGAGCAGGCGGGCGTCCACTCGGGCGACTCGGCATGCTCGCTGCCGCCGTACTCGCTGTCGAAGGAAACCGTGGCCGAGCTGAAGCGCCAGACGGGCGCGATGGCGAAGGCGCTGAACGTGGTCGGCCTGATGAACGTGCAGTTCGCGATCCAGCAGGTGCCGCAGGCGGACGGTTCGAAGCAGGACATCATCTACGTGCTGGAAGTGAACCCGCGCGCATCGCGCACGGTGCCGTACGTGTCGAAGGCGACCAGCCTGCCGCTCGCGAAGATCGCGGCGCGCGCGATGGTCGGCCAGAAGCTCGCGCAGCAGGGCGTGACGAAGGAAGTCGAGCCGCCGTACTTCAGCGTGAAGGAGGCCGTGTTCCCGTTCGTCAAGTTCCCGACCGTCGATCCGGTCCTCGGGCCTGAAATGCGCTCGACCGGCGAAGTGATGGGCGTCGGCCAGACGTTCGGCGAAGCGCTGTTCAAGTCGCAGCTCGCGGCCGGCTCGCGCCTGCCGGAGTCGGGCACGGTGCTGCTGACCGTGATGGACGCGGATAAACCGAAGGCCGTCGAAGTCGCGCGCATGCTGCACGACCTCGGCTACCCGATCGTCGCGACGAAGGGGACGGCTGCCGCGATCGAAGCGTCCGGCGTGCCGGTGAAGGTCGTGAACAAGGTGAAGGACGGCCGTCCGCACATCGTCGACATGATCAAGAACGGCGAGATCGCCCTCGTGTTCACGACCGTCGACGAGACGCGCCAGGCGATCGCCGATTCGCGTTCGATCCGCATGAGCGCGCAGGCGCACAAGGTCACGTACTACACGACGATGTCGGGCGCGCGCGCGGCCGTCGAAGGCTTGCGCTACCTGAAGGATCTGGAAGTCTATGATTTACAAGGTCTTCACGCTCGCCTAAACTAAGCAGTCAGTTACCTGTCGAAGCAACACGTGCCGCGATTAGGCGGTGTTTCCAGTGCATCGGAAACGCGCTTAATCGCGGTGATTTTTTTTAAAGCCGTTTTTAGCGATTGAGCCGTTTATGAGCACCATTCCGTTGACAAAGCGTGGCGCGGAGCAACTGCGCGATGAATTGCAGCGCCTCAAGTCCGTCGAGCGGCCGGCCGTGATCAACGCGATCGCGGAGGCCCGCGCACAGGGCGACCTGTCCGAAAACGCCGAATACGATGCCGCGAAGGAAAAGCAGGGCTTCATCGAGGGTCGTATCGCGGAAATCGAATCGAAGCTGTCGGCCGCGCAGGTCATCGATCCCACCGTGCTCGACGCGGAAGGCCGCGTGGTCTTCGCGTCGACCGTCGAGCTCGAGGATCTCGAATCGGGCGACACCGTCAAGTACCAGATCGTCGGCGACGACGAAGCCGACATCGATCACGGCCTGATCTCGGTCAGCTCGCCGATCGCGCGCGCGCTGATCGGCAAGTCCGAAGGCGACGTCGCGGCCGTGCAGGCGCCGAGCGGCGTGCGCGAGTACGAAATCATCTCGGTCAGCTACATCTGAAGCGGGGCGACGTGATGCCGCATCGCGTGTTCCGCCTGCTGTCGGCCGTGTGGGTCGGCAGCCTGCTGACGATCGGGTATGCGGTCGCGCCCGTATTGTTCAAGACGCTGGAGCGGATGACGGCCGGTTCGGTCGCCGCCCAGCTGTTCCGTATCGAGGCGATCCTCGGCGTCGTGTGCGGCGTGCTGCTGCTCGCGCTGTCGAACCAGCAGGTGCGGCGCGGCAGCAGCGAATATCGCCGCGTGCGCTGGGTCGTCGCCGCGATGGTCGGGTGCGTGCTGGTCGGGTATTTTGCGCTGCAGCCGTTCATGAACGCGCTGCGGGTGGCCGCGATGGAGGCGGGCACCGATATCGCGAATTCGCCGTATGCAAGCCGCTTCGGGATGCTGCACGGCGTCTCGAGCGTGTTCTACCTCGTCGAGAGCGTGCTGGGGCTGATGCTGATCTGGCGTCTGCCGGCACGCGACGCCTGAGCGCCGCGCGGGCTGCGCGGCACGGGATGCCCCGTGCCGCATGCGTGATTACTTGTCCTGGAACGGCCGCTTGGTGCTGGCCTGGCGCTTTTTCGCCCGCTTCACGTTGCCGCCGGCCGTCACGCGCTCGTTGCCGCGCACGACGACCTTCGTCGGCTTCGGGCGACGCACGGGGCTCGCGTTCGGCGACACCTTGACGACCTTGACGGTGCGCGGTGCGCGGCCTTTCCTGTCGTCGGCGGCTTCGGCCGCGCTCGGCAGCGTGCCGGCACGACGGCCGCGGGCCGGGGCCGCCGCGGCGGCTTCGGGCTTCCAGATCACCAGCAGCTTGCCGATGTGCTGGATCGGCGCGGCGCTCAGGCGGTCGCAGATCTCGTCGTAGATCGCGATGCGCTCGTCGCGTTCGTCGCCGAACACGCGGATCTTGATCAGCTGGTGCGCGTTGAGGTGCACCTTGATTTCCTTCAGCACGGCGTCGGTCAGCCCTTCGGCGCCGATCAGCACGACGGGCTTGAGCGCATGGGCCTGGGAGCGCAGCGCGGAGCGCTCGGCGGGAGAAAGCGAAAGGGCGGGCATGGGAATGTCGAAATCTAAATAAGGGCGCGCTGACTGAATGGCGATCGCGGGAAGTTACCGCGTCAGCCGTGCGCCGAAACCACGTAAAATCGCGGCTTGGGCCTGAAAAGGGGCCGCAGCCGCGCGAAGAAGACGCGTATTATCCGCTAAAAGCGCGGCTTCACGAAGCAATTGGCAGCAATCTCTCTCTCGAATGGCAAAAAACCGCTTCAACCAGCACTGGCTGCACGACCACATCAACGACCCGTACGTCAAAATGGCGCAGCGGGAGGGCTATCGCGCGCGCGCCGCGTACAAGCTGAAGGAAATCGACGAGCAGGACAAGCTGATCCGTCCGGGCCAGGTGATCGTCGACCTCGGCGCGACGCCGGGCAGCTGGAGCCAGTATGCCCGCAACAAGCTCGCGCAGGGCAAGAAGCGTGACGCGGAGCGCGAAGGCGGCATCGACGGCACGATCGTGGCGCTCGACATCCTGCCGATGGAGCCGATCGCCGACGTCCACTTTCTCCAGGGCGACTTCCGCGAGGACGATGTCCTTCACCAGCTCGAAGAAGTGCTCGAAGGGCGCGCGGTGGACCTTGTTATTTCCGACATGGCCCCAAACCTCTCCGGCGTGGCCTCGGCAGACGCGGCGCGCATCGAGCATCTCTGCGATCTGGCGCTCGAATTCGCGCAGAATCATCTGAAGCCGGACGGTGCGCTGCTCGTGAAGTGCTTTCACGGCAGCGGCTACAGCCAGATCGTCGAGAAATTCAAACAGCAGTTTAAGACCGTCGCGCCGCGCAAGCCGAAGGCGTCCCGCGACAAATCGTCCGAAACGTTCATTTTGGGTCGGCATCTGAAGCATCCGCGGTGACGCGGAGCGGGATACCGCAAACGGGCTCCGGCCCTTGCCAGACAAGCGAAGCGCTATCGCGGCGGTTGTCAATGCTTATGGCGGGGGTGGTCGGACTGGATTAGAATGACCGAGGGGCGCCGCAAGGAAAATGTAGGCGCTCGTCTACGAGTGAAGGAGTGGTGCTTTGAACAACAATATGTTTTCGAAGGCAGCGGTGTGGCTGGTGATCGCACTGGTGCTGTTTACGGTGTTCAAGCAGTTCGACAAGCCCCGCGTCCAGGAAGGCGTGTCCTATTCGCAGTTCATGGACGACGCCAAGAACGGCAAGGTCAAGAACGTCATCGTTCAGGGGCGCAACCTCACCGTCACTCCGGCTGATGGCCAGAAATACCAGATCGTGTCGCCCGGCGACATCTGGATGGTCGGCGATCTGATGAAGTACGGCGTGCAGGTCAGCGGCAAGGCCGACGACGAGCCGAACGCGCTGATGTCCGCGCTGTACTACCTCGGGCCGACGATCCTGATCATCGTGTTCTGGTTCTACATGATGAGGCAGATGCAGGGAGGCGGCAAAGGCGGCGCATTCTCGTTCGGGAAATCGCGTGCGCGGCTGATCGACGAGAACAACAACGCGGTGAACTTCTCCGACGTCGCGGGCTGCGACGAAGCGAAGGAAGAAGTGTCCGAGCTCGTCGACTTCCTGCGCGATCCGCAGAAATTCCAGAAGCTGGGCGGCCGCATTCCGCGCGGCGTGCTGCTGGTCGGCCCGCCGGGTACCGGCAAGACGCTGCTGGCCCGCGCGATCGCCGGTGAAGCGAAGGTGCCGTTCTTCAGCATCTCGGGTTCGGACTTCGTCGAAATGTTCGTCGGCGTCGGTGCGGCCCGTGTGCGCGACATGTTCGAGCAGGCGAAGAAGCATGCACCGTGTATCGTGTTCATCGACGAAATCGACGCGGTCGGCCGTCATCGCGGCGCCGGCATGGGCGGCGGCAACGACGAGCGCGAACAGACGCTGAACCAGATGCTCGTCGAGATGGACGGCTTCGAGGCGAACTCCGGCGTGATCGTGATCGCCGCGACCAACCGTTCCGACGTGCTCGACAAGGCGCTGCTGCGTCCGGGCCGTTTCGACCGCCAGGTCTATGTCGGCCTGCCGGACATCCGCGGCCGCGAGCAGATCATGCGCGTGCACCTGCGCAAGGTGCCGATCGCGAACGACGTCGACGCGGCCGTCATCGCACGCGGCACGCCGGGCTTCTCCGGCGCCGATCTCGCGAACCTCGTGAACGAAGCCGCGCTGTTCGCCGCCCGCCGCGGCAAGCGCATCGTCGAGATGCAGGACTTCGAGGACGCGAAGGACAAGATCTTCATGGGTCCGGAGCGCAAGTCGGCCGTGATCCGCGAGGAAGCGAAGCGTGCGACCGCGTATCACGAGTCGGGCCACGCGGTGATCGCGAAGCTGCTGCCGAAGGCCGACCCCGTGCACAAGGTCACGATCATTCCGCGCGGCCGTGCGCTGGGCGTCACGTGGCAGTTGCCGGAGCACGACAACGAGACGTACTCGAAGGACTACCTGATGGATCGCCTCGCGATCCTGTTCGGTGGCCGCGTGGCGGAAGAGCTGTTCATGAACCTCGTCAGCACCGGCGCATCGGACGACTTCAACAAGGCGACGCAGACGGCGCGTGCGATGGTCGCCCGTTTCGGCATGACCGACGCGCTCGGGCCGATGGTCTACGTCGACGACGAAAACGATGCATCGCCGTTCGGCCGCGGTTTCACGCGCACGATTTCGGAAGCGACGCAGCAGAAGGTCGACTCGGAAATCCGTCGCGTGCTCGACGAACAGTACGGCCTTGCGCGCCGTCTGCTCGAGGAGAACCGCGACAAGGTCGAGGCGATGACGGCCGCCCTGATGGAGTGGGAGACGATCGACGCCGATCAGATCAACGACATCATGGAAGGTCGTCCGCCGCGTTCGCCGAAGAGCTCGGCGGCGGTCGGCGGCGATTCGTCGGGCGGTGGCAGCAGCGCCGAGGTCAAGCCCGGCAACGCACCGGCGCCGGCTACGCCGGCGGCGTAATCTCTCCGCTTTAGCACCGTTCACGGGCTGGTGTGGCTTCACACCGGCCCGTTTTGCATTCATCCACGCCAGTCGCTCGTGTCCGATTCCGCTGTGTCCCCGTTCATTCCCGCGCCCCTCCAGTGCGGCCGCTTCGAGCTGACGTTCGAGCGCCCGCTCGTGATGGGCATCCTCAACGCCACGCCCGATTCGTTCTCCGACGGCGGCCGCTTCCTCGCGCGCGACGATGCGCTGCGCCAGGCCGAGCGGATGATTGCCGACGGCGCGGATATCCTCGACATCGGCGGCGAATCGACGCGCCCCGGCGCACCGCCCGTGCCGCTCGACGAGGAGCTGGCGCGCGTGATTCCGCTCGTCGAGGCGCTGCGGCCGCTGAACGTGCCGCTGTCGATCGACACGTACAAGCCGGCCGTGATGCGCGCGGCGCTGGCCGCCGGCGCGGACCTGATCAACGACATCTGGGGGTTCCGCCAGCCAGGCGCGATCGACGCGGTGCGCGAGGGCAACAGCGGACTGTGCGCGATGCACATGCTCGGCGAGCCGCAGACGATGCAGGTCGGCGAACCCGACTACGGCGATGTGGTGACCGACGTGCGCGATTTTCTCGCCGTGCGTGCGCAGGCGCTGCGCGACGCGGGCATTGCCCCGGAGCGGATCTGCGTCGATCCCGGTTTCGGGTTCGGCAAGGCGGTCGTCGACGACAACTATGCGCTGCTGGCCGCGTTGCCGGACACGGCGCCCCTGCGGCCCGACGGGCGGGCATATCCGATACTCGCGGGCATGTCGCGCAAGTCGATGCTCGGCGCGGTGATCGGCGGCAAGCCGCCGATGGAGCGCGTCGCGGCGAGCGTGGCCGCCGCGTTGTGCGCGGTCGGGCGCGGTGCCGCGATCGTGCGCGTGCACGACGTCGCGGCGACGGTCGATGCATTGAAAGTGTGGAATGCCGTGCGCGAAGCCGCGCGGCAACGATAAGTCAAAAGACGAAGGAGAAAGGATCCCATGGGACGTCGATATTTCGGCACGGACGGCATTCGCGGCACGGTGGGCGAGGCACCCATCACACCGGATTTCGTATTGCGTCTCGGTTATGCGGCGGGCAAGGTGCTGGCCGGTTCGGCCGACGTCGCGGCGGGCGCGCGTCCGACCGTGCTGATCGGCAAGGACACCCGCGTGTCGGGCTACATGCTCGAGGCCGCACTCGAGGCCGGCTTCTCGGCGGCGGGCGTCGACGTGATGCTGGCCGGCCCGATGCCGACGCCGGGCGTCGCGTACCTGACGCGCGCGCTGCGCCTGTCGGCCGGTGTCGTGATCAGTGCATCGCACAACCCGTATCACGACAACGGGATCAAGTTTTTCTCGGCTGACGGCAACAAGCTGCCCGACGACACGGAAGCCGCGATCGAAGCGTGGCTCGACAAGCCGCTCGAGTGCGCGTCGTCCGACGGCCTCGGCAAGGCGCGCCGCCTCGACGACGCGGCAGGCCGCTACATCGAGTTCTGCAAGAGCACGTTCCCGGCCGCGTTCGACCTGCGCGGGCTGAAGCTCGTGATCGATTGCGCGCACGGCGCCGCCTACCAGATCGCGCCGCACGTATTCCACGAGCTTGGCGCGGACGTGATCCCGATCGGCGTCGCGCCGAACGGCTTCAACATCAACGACGGCGTCGGTGCGACCGCGCCGGACGCGCTCGTGCGCGCGGTGCGGGCGAACCACGCCGATCTCGGCATTGCGCTTGACGGCGATGCGGACCGCCTGCAGGTCGTCGATTCGACCGGTCGCCTGTACAACGGCGACGAACTCCTCTACGTGCTCGTGAAGGACCGGATCGCGACGGACGGCAAGGTCGACGGCGCGGTCGGCACGCTGATGACGAACCTCGCGGTCGAAGTCGCGTTGCAACGCGAGGGTGTGAAGTTCGTCCGCGCGGCGGTCGGCGACCGCTACGTGCTCGAGCAGTTGCGCGAACACGGCTGGCAGCTCGGCGCGGAAGGGTCGGGCCACATCCTGTCGCTCGACCGGCATTCGACCGGCGACGGCATCGTGTCGGCGCTGCTCGTGCTGGCCGCGCTGAAGCGCGGCGGCCGTACGCTCGCGCAGATGCTCGACGGTGTCACGCTGTTCCCGCAGAAGCTGATCAACGTGCGGATGAAGCCGGGTGCCGACTGGAAGGGCAGCGCATCGATTCGCGCGGCGATCGACGCGGCGGAGGCCGCGCTCGCCGGCCGCGGCCGCGTGCTGATCCGCGCATCGGGCACCGAGCCCGTGCTGCGCGTGATGGTCGAGGCGCAGCAGGCGGCCGACGCGGTGCGCCATGCGGAGACGATCGCCGACGCGGTGCGCGCCGCGACAACCTGATGCGGGGTGGCGGCGCGCGGCAGTCCCGTCGCCCGCGCGCCGGCGTTTCGACGAATGACCAGGCGGCGCCTTCGGGGCGCCGCCATTTCGTCAGACGCAAAGGTTTGCGATATATATAGATGTGTTTTGGGCGTGTGTTTCCGCACGCGCATGCTTCCGACCAGAGAAATCCTCCGACCCCGGATATCCAGCCCGCCACCGGCAGGGCTTCCCGCCTCGCCGGCGCCCCGCGGCGATCCGCCGGTCCACCCGCGAATCGGGTGTCCGCCCGGTCCTTGCCAGGCAGGCAATTCTTGCCGCCATGGCCGTTCCGGTGCCGCCCAGGCGCCGCCCGCGCCCCCTCGCTATTCCCTTTCAACCAGTCATGTTACTGTCACGCCAGTTTCATCGATTGTCACATTACCGTCATGAGGAGCCCCTAACCTTCGCGGTGCCGTAGTCATCCGCTCACACACTGGAGGTCTCATGAAATTGATGCAAACCGCGATTGCCGGCCTGGCTGGCGCGCTTTTCGCCGTCGCCGCCCACGCTGCCGACATCACGGGCGCAGGCAGCACGTTCGCGATGCCGATCTATACGAAATGGGCTGCCGACTACCAGCAGTCCGGCGGTTCGAAGGTCAACTACCAGGGCATCGGCTCGTCGGGCGGCCTGAAGCAGATCATCGCGAAGACGGTCGATTTTGCCGGTTCGGACGCTCCGCTGAAGGATGAAGAGCTTGCGAAGGAAGGCCTGTTCCAGTTCCCGACGGTGGTCGGCGGCGTGGTGCCGGTCGTCAACGTGCCGGGCGTGAAGGCCGGCGAACTGACGCTGTCGGGCCCGGTGCTCGGCGACATCTACCTCGGCAAGATCAAGAAGTGGAACGACCCGGCGATCGCCGCGCTGAACCCGAAGGTCAAGCTGCCGGATACGGACATCGCCGTGGTTCGCCGCGCTGACGGTTCGGGCACCAGCTTCATCTGGACGAACTACCTGTCGAAGGTCAACGACGAGTGGAAGTCGAAGATCGGCGAAGGCACGGCGGTCAACTGGCCGACGGGCACGGGCGGCAAGGGCAACGACGGCGTCGCGGCCTTCGTGCAGCGCCTGCCGGGCGCGATCGGCTACGTCGAATGGGCGTACGCGAAGAAGAACAACATGGTCTACACGGCCCTGAAGAACTCGACGGGCACGGTGGTCGAGCCGAAGACGGAAACGTTCAAGGCGGCCGCGGCCGGCGCGAACTGGTCGAAGTCGTTCTACCAGATCCTGACGAACCAGCCGGGCAAGGACGCATGGCCGGTCGTCGGCGCGACGTTCGTGCTGCTGCACGCGAAGCAGGACAAGCCGGAGCAGGGCGCCGAAACGCTGAAGTTCTTCAGCTGGGCGTTCAAGAACGGCGAGAAGGCTGCCGACAGCCTCGACTACATCTCGCTGCCGTCGGCGGTCGAGACGGAAATCCGCAAGCAGTGGAAGACGAAGGTGACGGACGCTTCGGGCAAGTCGGTCGCCGCCGAGTAAGCAATGCAGCGGTTCGCTGCCCGGCCGCGCCGGCCGGGCAGTGTGTGCGGTAAAGCCGGGCGTCATGGCGCCCGGCGATCAAAAGCAGGCACCCATGTCTGATATTTCCTACACGTCCTCCCGATCGTCCGACGGTGCGCAGCGCGCGCCGGGTCGTCTCGGGGATGTCCTGTTCGGCGGCCTCGCTCGGCTCGCCGCGATCGTGACCCTGCTGCTGCTGGGCGGGATCATCGTTTCCCTGATCGTTGCGTCGATGCCGACCATCGAGAAGTTCGGCCTCGGTTTCCTGTGGCAATCCGAGTGGGATCCCAACTCGGACATCTACGGCGCACTCGTGCCGATCTACGGCACGATCGTGACGTCGCTCATTGCGCTCGTCATCGCGGTGCCCGTCAGCTTCGGCATCGCACTGTTCCTCACCGAATTGTCGCCCGTCTGGCTGCGCCGCCCGCTCGGCATCGCGATCGAGCTGCTCGCCGCGATTCCGTCGATCGTGTACGGCATGTGGGGCCTGCTCGTGTTCGCGCCGATCTTCGCCGAATACTTCCAGAAGCCGATCGGCCGCCTGTTCAAGGACGTCTGGGTGCTCGGTCCGCTGACGGCGGGCCCGCCGATCGGCATCGGCATCCTCGCGGCCGGCGTGATCCTCGCGATCATGATCATCCCGTACATCGCGTCGGTGATGCGCGACGTGTTCGAGGTCACGCCCGTGCTGCTGAAGGAGTCCGCGTACGGGATCGGCTGCACGACCTGGGAAGTGATGTGGAAGGTCGTGCTGCCCTACACGAAGACCGGCGTGATCGGCGGCGTGATGCTCGGCCTCGGCCGCGCGCTCGGCGAAACGATGGCCGTGACCTTCGTGATCGGCAACACCAACCTGCTCGACAGCGTATCGCTGTTCGCGCCGGGCAACAGCATCACGTCGGCGCTCGCGAACGAATTCGCCGAAGCGCAGCCGGGCCTGCATACGTCCGCGCTGATGGAACTCGGCCTGATTCTCTTCGTGATCACGTTCATCGTGCTGTCCATCTCCAAACTGCTGCTGCTTCGTCTCGAGAAGGGAGAGGGCAAGAAATGAGCGAGCCCATCATGAATTTCCCGGGAGCCGACGGCGCCGTGCTCGACGCGATGCGCAACCGCCTGCAGCGCAAGCGCAAGGCGATCAACGCGATCGCGCTTACCGCGTCGCTCGGCGCGATGGCGTTCGGCCTGCTGTGGCTCGTGTGGATTCTCTACACGACGGTGCACCTCGGTATCGGCGGCCTGTCGCTGCAGCTGTTCACCGAATCGACGCCGGCGCCGAACACGGAAGGCGGCGGTCTCGCGAACGCGATCGTCGGCAGCCTGCTGCTGTGCGGATTCGGCACGCTAGTCGGCACGCCGATCGGCATCCTCGCGGGCGTTTATCTCGCCGAATACGGCCAGAAGAACCTGCTGGCGAGCACGATCCGCTTCATCAACGACATCCTGCTGTCGGCGCCGTCGATCGTCATCGGCCTGTTCGTGTACGCGATCGTCGTGGCGAAATCGGGACGCTTCTCTGGCTGGGCCGGCGTCATCGCGCTCGCCCTGCTGCAGATTCCGATCGTGATCCGCACGACCGAGAACATGCTGAAGCTCGTGCCGAATGCGCTGCGCGAAGCGGCCTTCGCGCTCGGTACGCCGAAGTGGCGGATGGTGCTGAAGATCACGCTGCGCGCATCCGTCGGCGGGATCGTGACGGGCGTGCTGCTCGCGGTCGCACGGATTGCCGGCGAAACGGCGCCGTTGCTGTTCACCGCGCTGTCGAACCAGTTCTTCTCGTGGGACATGAGCCAGCCGATGGCGAACCTGCCGGTCACGATCTACAAGTTCGCGATGAGCCCGTTCGCGGAGTGGCAGTCGCTCGCATGGGCGGGCGTGTTCCTGATTACGCTCGGGGTGCTCGGACTCAACGTCCTGGCGCGCTCGATCTTCTCGAAAAAGTAACGGCGGAGCAATCCGATGAATATGGCAGAGAGCCACCTGAATCCCGTCGAGCGCACCGCTGCGCCGGCCGGCACGCATGACGCGGCGAACGATCGCCCGCTCGCGCCGCTGAACGCGAAGATCGAGGTCAACAACCTCAACTTCTTCTACAACAAGTTCCATGCGCTGAAGAACATCAATCTGCGTATTCCGGACGGCAAGGTGACCGCGTTCATCGGCCCGTCGGGTTGCGGCAAGTCGACGCTGCTGCGCACGTTCAACAAGATGTTCGCGCTCTACCCGGAACAGCGCGCCGAAGGCGAAATCCTGATGGACGGCGAGAACCTGCTGACGACGAAGCGCGACATCTCGCTGCTGCGCGCGCGGATCGGCATGGTGTTCCAGAAGCCGACCCCGTTCCCGATGTCGATCTACGACAACATCGCGTTCGGCGTGAAGATGTTCGAAAAGCTCACGCGCTCGGAAATGGACGACCGCGTCGAATGGGCGCTCACGAAGGCTGCTCTGTGGAACGAAGTGAAGGACAAGCTGGGCCAGAGCGGCTACGGCCTGTCGGGCGGCCAGCAGCAGCGTCTGTGCATCGCGCGCGGCATTGCGATCCGTCCGGAAGTGCTGCTGCTCGACGAGCCGTGCTCGGCGCTCGACCCGATCTCGACGGGCCGCATCGAAGAGCTGATCGCGGAGCTGAAGAGCGACTACACGGTCGTGATCGTCACGCACAACATGCAGCAGGCCGCACGCTGCTCGGATTACACGGCCTACATGTACCTGGGCGAGCTGATCGAGTTCGGCGAGACCGAAAAGATCTTCATCAAGCCGGTGCGCAAGGAAACGGAAGACTACATCACCGGCCGTTTCGGTTGATGACGGAGAACAACAGCCATGTCGGATAAACATCTGTCGAGCCAGTTCGATGCGGACCTGAATGCCGTGTCGTCGAAAGTGCTGGAAATGGGCGGCCTCGTCGAGTCGCAGATCGTCGGCGCGATGTACGCGCTGAACGAGTTCGACCGCGAGACGGCCGAGAAGGTGATCGCGGCCGAGGAAACGCTGAACGCGATGGAAGTCGACATCGACCAGGAGTGCGGCAACATCATCGCGCGGAGGCAGCCGGCCGCGCGCGACCTGCGCCTTTTGATGTCGATTTCGAAAACGATTACGAACCTCGAGCGCGCCGGCGACGAGGCCGAGAAGATCGCCAAGCGCGTGCGCCGCCTGGTCGACGAGCCGGCCGCGCGCGCGGTCAACATCGCCGAGATCAAGGTGTCGGGCGAGATGGCCGTGACGATCCTGCGCCGCGCGCTCGACGCGTTTGCGCGCCTCGACACGGTCGCGGCCGCGCAGATCGTCAAGGACGACAAGGAGATCGACCTGGAATTCCGCGCGTTCGTGCGCAAGCTCGTGTCGTACATGCAGGAAGATCCGCGCACGATCTCGGTCGGCCTCGAGTACCTGTTCATCGCGAAGGCGATCGAGCGGATCGGCGACCACGCGAAGAACATCGCCGAATTCATCATCTACATCGTGAAGGGCACGGACGTGCGGCACCAGCCGCGCGACACGCTCGACCGTGAAGCCAACAGTTAATACGACCCAGCACAGGAAAAACAGAGGTGCCGATGCCCAGCAACATTCTCGTCGTTGAAGATGAGCCCGCGATTTCCGAACTGATCTCGGTGAATCTCCAGCACGCCGGTCACTGCCCGATCCGTGCGTACAACGCCGAACAGGCGCAGAACCTGATCAGCGATGTGCTGCCCGATCTCGTGCTGCTCGACTGGATGCTGCCGGGCAAGTCCGGTATTGCGTTCGCGCGCGACCTGCGCAACAACGAACGGACCAAGCACATCCCGATCATCATGCTGACTGCCCGCGGCGACGAGCAGGACAAGGTGCTCGGCCTCGAAATCGGCGCGGACGACTACGTGACGAAGCCGTTCTCGCCGAAGGAGCTGATGGCGCGGATCAAGGCCGTGCTGCGCCGCCGTGCGCCGCAGCTGACCGAGGACGTCGTGTCGATCAACGGGCTGCGCCTCGACCCGGCCACGCATCGCGTCGCCGCGCACGGCGATGGCAGCGAGATCAAGCTCGATCTCGGCCCGACCGAGTTCCGCCTGCTGCATTTCTTCATGACGCATCCGGAGCGCGTCCACAGCCGAACGCAACTGCTCGACCAGGTATGGGGCGACCACGTATTCGTCGAGGAGCGTACCGTCGACGTGCACATCAAGCGATTGCGCGCGGCCTTGAAACCGGCCGGTTGCGATGCGATGATCGAGACCGTGCGCGGCAGCGGCTACCGGCTCGCCAAGCACGCGTAACGTATCCGCGCATGCCGTGTGCCACGGCATGCCGTTCATTCTTTCGGACGCTGAATCATGAACATCATCTGGGCGCGCTTTCTGGTGTCGCTCGTGCTGCTCGTGCTGATCGGCGTATTGGTCGGCGTTTTCGCCGGCCCGACCGCGGGCCTCGTGTTCGTGGTCGTGATGCTGGTCGCGCAGGGCTTTTTCAGCACCTTCCATACGCAGCGTCTGTGGCGCCTGCTCGACGCGCCCGTCTACGGCGAAGTGCCGAGCGCGCCGGGCATCTGGGGCGAAATCTACTATCGCCTGCACAAACTCGCGAAGCAGTGGCATGCGCAGGTGCGGCAGGTCGAGCAGCAGCATTCGCGCTTCATCCAGGCGATCCAGGCGTCGCCCAATGGCGTCGCGATGCTCGACGACCACGACCAGATCGAGTGGTGCAACGCGATCGCCGAGGTTCATTTCGGCCTCGACGCGAAGCGCGACCTGCGCCAGCACATCACGAACCTGGTGCGCCATCCCGATTTCGTCCGCTACCTGAACGCGCAGCTGTACGACGAGACGCTCGTGATGCGCGGCATGGGCGACTCGCGGCAGAACGTGCTGGAAGTGCAGGTGTTTCCGTACGGCGAAAACCGCAAGCTGCTGCTCACGCAAGACATCACCGAGCTCGAACGCACCGACGCGATGCGGCGCGACTTCGTCGCGAACGTGTCGCACGAGCTGAAGACGCCGCTCACCGTGCTGTCGGGCTTTCTCGAGACGATGCGCGAGCTGCCGCTGAACGAGGAAGACCGCGCGCGTTATCTCGACATGATGGAGCAGCAGGCGTCGCGCATGCGGCACATCGTGACCGACCTGCTGGTGCTCGCGAAGCTCGAAGGCGAGAGCAAGCCGCCGCTCGATCACGCGATCGACATGCGCGCCGTGTTCGACCATCTGAAGGAGGATGCGCAGACGCTGTCGAACGGGCATCACGACATCGCGTTCATGATCGACGAGACGCTCGGCGTCACGGGGGCGCAGACGGAGCTGTTCAGCGCGTTCGCGAACCTCGTCACGAACGCGATCCGCTATACGCCGGAAGGCGGCAAGATCGTCGTCACGTGGCGGCGCGAGGGCGCGCAGGGCGTGTTTTCCGTCACGGACAGCGGCTTCGGCATTCCGGCCGCCGACCTGCCGCGGCTCACCGAGCGCTTCTACCGCGTCGACCGCAGCCGTTCGCGCGACACCGGCGGCACGGGCCTCGGGCTGGCGATCGTCAAGCACGTGCTGCAGCGGCACGACGCGCACCTGTACGTGCAGAGCGAGGAAGGGCGCGGCAGTACGTTCACCGCGCGGTTCCCGGGTTCGCGCGTCATCGCGATCCGGCCGGCCGCGTACGAGGCGTGACCGCGTAGCGTTCCGACGTTCGAAACAAAAGAGCAGCCCGCGGGCTGCTCTTTTTCATGCGCGAGGCTTCGCGCGACTGGCGGCGCGCCGACGGCTCACGAGCAGAACTTCGCGAGCAATCCGAGCTGCGCGTTGCGGAGCGTCTTGCCGGCGCGACGGCGGCGGTAGTGGCCGTCGCTGTGCATCTGCCATGCCGACTGGTTGTCGCCGAGACACACCGACAGGCCTTCGGCGATCACGCGCCGCTTGAGCTTGCGCTCGCGGACCGGGAACGCGACTTCGACGCGGCGGAACAGGTTGCGGTCCATCCAGTCGGCGCTCGACAGATAGACGTCCTCGGCGCCGCCTGCATGGAAGTAGTAGATCCGGTGGTGCTCGAGGAAGCGGCCGACGATCGAGCGCACCGTGATGTTTTCCGACAGCCCCGGCACGCCGGGCTTCAGCGCGCAGACGCCGCGCACGATCAGGTCGACCTTCACGCCGGCCTGCGACGCTTCGTACAGCGCGGCGATCACCGACGGCTCCAGCAGCGCGTTCATCTTCGCGACGATGCGCGCACGCTTGCCGGCGCGCGCATTGTCGATTTCCGCACCGATCGCGTCGATGATGCGCGGATGCAGCGTGAACGGCGACTGCCACAGCTCGTGCAGCGTGAGCTCGCCGCCGATTCCCGTCAGTTGCTGGAAAACGTGGTGGACGTCCTCGCAGATCTTCTGGTCGGCCGTCATCAGCCCGAAGTCGGTGTAGAGGCGCGCCGTGCGCGGGTGGTAGTTGCCGGTACCGAGGTGCACGTAGCGGCGCAGCGATGCCTTTCCGCCCTGCACGACGCGCCGCACGATCAGCATCATCTTCGCGTGGCACTTGTGGCCGACCACGCCGTACACGACATGCGCGCCGACGGCCTCGAGCTGCGACGCCCAGTTGATGTTGGTCTCCTCGTCGAAGCGCGCGAGCAGCTCGACGACGACGGTCACTTCCTTGCCGTTGCGCGCGGCTTCCATCAGCGCGTCCATCAGCGGCGAATCGGTGCCGGTGCGGTAGATCGTCTGCTTGATCGCGACGACGCTCGGGTCCCTTGCGGCCTGCTGCAGCAGTTCGAGCACGGGCTGGAAGCTCTCGTACGGGTGGTGCAGCAGGATGTCGCCGTCGTCGATCGCGTCGAACATCGTCGGCGCGTTCGTGATCGCGGCCGGGGTCGACGCGGTGAACGGCGCGAACTTCAGGTCGGGGCGGTCGACGAGATCGGGAATCTGCATCAGCCGCACGAGGTTCACAGAACCGGCCACGCGATAGCAGTCCTTTTCGCCGAGCTCGCTTTCCTCGAGCAGGCGGCGCACGATGTGCGCCGGCGTGTCGGCCGACACTTCGAGACGCACCGCGTTGCCGAGGTGGCGTGCGGGCAGCTCGCCCTGCAGCGCGACGCGCAGGTTCGTGATTTCGTCCTCGTCGACGAACAGCTCGCTGTTGCGCGTGATGCGGAACTGGTTGCAGCTCTTCACGACGAGTTGCGGGAAGAGTTCGCCGACGAAGCGCTGCATGAACGAACTCAGCAGCACGAAGCCGTGCTCGAAGCCCGACAGCGCGTGCGGCATGCGCACGACACGCGGCAGCGCACGCGGCGCCTGCACGATGCCCATCACCGCCTGGCGGCCGAACGCGTCGCGGCCTTCGAGCTCGACGACGAAGTTCAGGCTCTTGTTGAGCACGCGCGGGAACGGGTGGGCCGGATCGAGGCCGATCGGCGTCAGCACGGGCAGCAGCTCGTCGAGGAAGTAGCGCCGCGCCCATTCGAGCTGCTCGTCGTTCCACGTGTCGCTCGCGTGGAAGTAGATGCCTTCCTGTTCGAGCGCGGGCAGCACGGTTTCGTGCAGCATCGTGTACTGTCGATGGACGAGCCGCTGCGCGCGTTCGACGACGAGGTCGTAAGCGTGCTGCAACGACATGCCGTCGGGCGTCAGCGCGCCGGGATTGTCGCGGATCTGTTCCTGAAGGCCGGCCATCCGGACTTCGAAGAATTCGTCGAGGTTGCTGCTGGTGATGCAGATGAAGCGGAGGCGCTCGAGCAACGGGACTTGCGGATCGGCCGCCTGGGCCAGCACGCGCTCGTTGAAACCGAGGATGCCGAGTTCACGATTGAGAAGCGGATAACGGACGGACATCGGCAGAGTAGGGGGCAGTTCAGGCGATGATTCGAAAGGACGCTCGGAAACTCTCACGGTACGATGACGTGCTGATGACAATCATGTATTTATATCGGGAAATTCTACGCCTTAACCATTTCGTCGCATAAATGTTTCGGCTATATGGAATCGAGCAGTGTGCATACCCGTGAAGCGTGGTAACGGCAAGCGTTCCACGCTTAAAATGTCGCCTTTGATTGATCGCCCTGGGTTGCCGGTCCGGCTGCCGCGGGCGACCGCGCACGGAGCCCCCTTCTGATGGTTACAACCCCCCACTTGCTGGCTGCCGTGGATCTCGGCTCGAACAGCTTCCGGCTGATCGTCGGGCGCGTCGAGGAAACGCCGGCGGGCAGCCAGATCTATCCCGTCGACGCGTTGCGCGAGCCGGTTCGGCTGGCCGCGGGCCTGTCGAGCGACAAGATGCTCGATCGCGCGTCGCAGGAGCGTGGCTGGGAGGCGCTCAAGCGGTTCGGCGAGCGCCTGCGCGATTTTCATCCCGACCATGTGCGCGCGGTGGCGACCAACACGCTGCGCGTCGCGAAGAACGCCGCCGAATTTCTCGGCGAGGCCGAAGCGGCGCTCGGTTTCCCGATCGAAGTGATCGCGGGCCGCGAAGAAGCGCGGCTGATCTATGCGGGCGCCGCGCACTCGGTGCCGGCGAGTGCCGGCAAGCGGCTCGTCGTCGACATCGGCGGCGGCTCGACCGAATTCATCATCGGCTCGCACTACACGCCGATCGTGATGGAGAGCCTGTATATCGGCTGCGTGAGCCACAGCCGCAGCTTCTTTCCGGCCGGCAACGTCGACGAATACACGATGCGGCAGGCCGAACTCGCGGCCAAGCGCGAGATCCAGATCATTTCGAGCGAGTACAAGAAGGCCGGCTGGGACCAGGCGATCGGGTCGTCCGGCACGGCGCGTGCGCTCGCGGAACTCGTCGAGGCGAACGGATTCAACGATCCGGGCATCACGCACGGCATTTCGCGCGGTGGCCTGGAGCGGCTGAAGCGCGCGCTGATCAAGTCGGAGAACGTCAACCGGCTCAAGCTGATCGCGCTGAAGCCCGACCGCGTGCCGGTGCTCGCCGGCGGCCTCGCGATCATGCTCGCGGTGTTCGAGGAGCTCGGCGTCGATTACGTCGATACGACCGACGGCGCGCTGCGCCTCGGCGTGCTGTACGACCTGCTCGGCCGGACGCAGCACGAGGACATGCGCGCGGTGACCGTCGAGGGCTTCACGCGCCGCTACGGCGTCGATCGTGCTCAGGCCGAGCGGATCGGTGCGCTTGCGGTGCGTTTCTACGACGAACTCGAGGAAGACGACGAAGAGGCGCGCGAGGAAGGGCGGATGTTCCTCGGCTGGGCGGCCGCGTTGCACGAGATCGGCCTGTCGATCTCGCACAGCGCGTATCACAAGCATTCGGCCTATATCGCGAGCAATGCGGACATGCCGGGTTTCTCGCGCACCGACCAGGCGCGGCTGGCCGCGCTCGTGCTCGGTCATGCGGGCAAGCTCGGCAAGCTGTCGCAGGCGCGCGACGTCGAGTGGCCGCTGCTGTTCTGCCTGCGGCTCGCGGCGCTGCTGTGCCGGCGCCGGACCGATGCGGGGCTGCCCGACATCTCCGTTTCGCAGATGAAGAAGGGCGGGTACGAAGTGCGCCTGCCGAGCGCGTGGGTCGAGCAGAATCCGTTGACCGACTACAGCCTCAGCCAGGAGGCTGCCGAGTGGGAGAAGGTCGGGATCCCGTATCGCGTGGTGTACACCGGCGCGTAATGGCCGCAAGCGTGGCCTGGAAGCCGTTGGGGCGGGAGCGTGGCTGCGGTGGCCCGAGGCGTGCCGCACGACCGTCCTGACGGCTCGCTCAATCCGACGAGCAGACGATCGCGGTCAGAAACGGGAACGCCTGCTTGACGGTCGCGTCGCTGCCGGCCTTGCGCACGGCTTCCTCCACCGCACTCTTCGTGCCGCGTACCACGACGCCGTAGGCCCAGTCGCCGATCGGCGTGCCGTCGCCCGGACGGAAGATCGGGTCGTTCGCTTGATAGCCCAGCACGACATAGACGCCGAAGCCGTACGCCGTCAGCGAGCGGTTCGTGCGGAATGCGTTCACGGAATTCGATTCGACGTGCATCGGCTCCGACTGGATGTCGCCGGCGGCGAGCAGCGGCGCGACGAACTTGTGGCCGGTCGAATGGCAGTCGAGCGCGTCGTCGAGCGCTTTCGCCGACGCGGGGCCGGCGGTCGCGAGCACGAGCAGCGACGCGCAGAGGGCGGTTTTGACGATGTTGTTTTTCATGCGCGGATGCGGGTTGTTCATACGCATTATCGCGTGTTCCCGGAAGTGTCGCGCGCGGGTGCGGGCAGGGCCGGAGCGTTGTCGCGTCGGTGCCCCAATGAATCCCTACAATGAACGGAAGTGCGTGAGCCGGGAATCCGTGCGGGCGGGGCAGGGCTCAGAAACGGAAAAGGGGCTACGGTGTTCAACCGTCGGTGGCGATCGATAAATTTTGTAAGTCATTGATTTTGTATTGAATTTATTCTTTCTGCGATTTTGTGTTCCGACCCGTAACGCTACGAACCGGCCTGGATTTGCTCGAGATCGCTGATGTGGTGCTTTTCGATTGCGTCGTTTGCGGCGAGCAATTGCTGAATTCCCGCCCTATGTCATTGCCGACGCCCAGCTCAGGCACGGCTCGGCGAATCCGTGACCAATGACTTGCTTTCTCCGATCGTGGCTGAACACGAGTCGTCGCACCACTCGCACCCTTCTCGACCTGATCGCCGGAACTTTGGTTACTGGGCTACTACGTACCCTCGCGTAGAAAGTTAGAGGTCTCACGCCCGAGGCGAAAGCAAAACGAAAGAAATTGTGCGATCGCCGGGTTGTTTGGCGAATTACTTGCGGAGATATCCGCAAATAATTGTCAAAAATACGACGGAGAGTCTTCCGTCCGTGTCACGAATCTGCCTTACTCCAGATAAAATCGCGCGAGCGGCAGTATTCGCGACCGCAGACCGTCCTTGCCTTCCATCTTTGCGACGGTCGAACCTGAGAGACAAGGACAAGAACAGATGGCACTCGAGCCGACAGATTCGGGGAGTTTGAGATACAGCGACATTTACGAAGCGCTCAACCGGGGCCTCATGCAGCACGGCCGTTTGCTGACGCTGCGCACCCCGCTGGGCGATAACGCGCTTACGCCCGTTCGCGCGAAAGGCTGGTCGAAGATCGGTCGTGACTACCGCTGGACCGTGGATGCAGTTTCCACGCGTGACGACATTGAATTGCTCGCACTAATGCATCAGCAGGTGTCGTTGTTCATCCAGCAGCCGACGGCCCCCAATTCCGACGCGGAGTATCGGCCGATCCACGGCTTTGTCTATCAGATCAGGCGATTGGGAGCCGATGGCGCGCTTTCGCTTTACCAGATCGAGTTCGCGTCCGCCTTGTTCTTCTTAGGTGAGGGTCGCGACGATTACTACTGGCTGGATTCCGATGCGGTCCAGAGCATTAGCACTGTCTTCGACAAATATCCTCAACTGCGCGGGCGCTATCGATTCAATCTCGGTAGTCAGCCAAGTACGCGCACGTATACGCGGCAAAGCGAATCGGACCTGAACTTGGTCCATCGGCTTTTGGAAGATGAAGGCTGGTACTTCTATTGGGAACATGCGCCGGTTAAGGACAGCGAACCGCCAAAAACAACGCTCGTGATCGTGGACAGCATCTCGGCACTTCCGGAGGCTCACGATGTCACGTATTCCCGAAGCAATACGGGCGATGAGATCGGCGGCTTGACGCAGTGGGTGATGCAGCAGACTGCGCAGCCTATGGAGTTCAGGTCCACCTCTTTCGATCAGGATCGACCGGGTTCGAGCTTCGCGGCCGGGAGCTCGATGGAATCGACGACATATACGGTCCAGCATTACCGCGACAAGGAAACCCTCAGTATTCCCGGCGTCCCGGCGACAGTGTACGAACCGACGACGTTGGGCTATATCGACTCCGACAGCGGCGCTCGCCGCGCACAGATTCGGACGCAGGCATGGGATGCGATGGCCCGTCGTTTTATCGGCGTCGGTGGGGTGCGCTGGCTCGATGCAGGTTCGCGGTTCGTTCTGAATGACCATCCTCGTCACGATACTCCCGATTCGAAGGGCCGAGAATTTCTGGCGGTCGATATACATTGGTTCATCCTAAACAACGTGCCGTTCGCCCGGCAGTCGGAAGCGTTTCCATTCAGCCTGCAACCGGAGTTCGACCGCGTTCAGGCGGAATATGAGCAGGCGTCGGTATCCCGGCCTCGTGCCAACGATGGTTCGGTGGGCTTTTTCTTGATGAAGATGGAAGCGCAGCGCACGGATGTTGTGTACCGCAGTCCGCTCGAGCATAAGAAGCCGGCAATGCAAGTTGAGCACCTGCTGGTCGGCGCACCCGACGGCGAGGAGGCGTGGACGAACAAGAATAACGAGATACGTGGCCGGTTCGCGTGGGACCGGCAGAGCAAGCCGGACGACTACAACACATCGCCTTGGTTGCGGGTCATGCAGGGCGATACGGGCGACGGCTATGGCGCAGTTCACGTGCCGCGCAAGGGAGAATGGGTCGCGGTCGGTTACTGGCAAGGGGATTGTGATCGCCCCTTCGTGATGGGTAGATTGCCTGGGGGGACCACTCAGCAGCCGTGGCATTCGGACGTACTGAAATCTGGGCAGCAGTCGCGCGGCTTCGGCAATACCGGTGCCTACAACGCCCTGATCCACGACGATTCCACGCATCAGGGCGGGCAGCGCCTGACGAGCTATACCGGGGGAACCTACCATCTATTTCATCAAGGGTACTTGATCGATCAGACGGGCAACACGCGAGGCGGGTATCGCGGGATTGGCTACAAACTTCATACCGACGCATTCGGTGCCATGCGCGCGAATCAGGGGATGGCGATCAGCACGCAGCACAAGTCCCCGGACGCCGAACAACTGGACGTGCGAGAAGCACGCCAGCAACTGTCCCGTGCGGGGAATGTGGTCGATTCGTTGTCGGAAGCCAGCAAGGGGCATCAGGCGGCGGACCTCAAGACCGGTCACGATGCGTTGAAGCATTTCACGGACGCACTCGAATTGCCGCAGACGCCCGAGGCCAAGGGCGGTCGCACGGCAGGTGGCGGCACGGGCACCGCGAACGCCTTCAAGGAGCCCGTGATGCTGCTGGACAGCCCGGCCGGAATTGCCGCGTCGACGCAGCAGTCGGTGCATCTCGCGGCGGACCAGCTCATCAACCTCGTGAGCGGTCAGACCACGACCGTCGCGTCCGGACAGTCGTTGATCGTCGCGGCGCTCAACTTGATCAGCATCTTTGCGCAGAACGGCGGGATGAAGGCAATCGCCGGCAAAGGCGACATCGATATTCAGGCGCATGCCGGCGTCATCGATTTGGCAGCCCAACTTGCATTGCACATCCGGTCCGTAACGGATGTTATCGAAGTCGCTTCCGGCAAGGAAATCCGGATTCTGTGCGGTGGCGCGATCATCCAGATCAGTCAGGACGGCAGCATCAATATCCACTCACCGGGCAAGATCGACTTCAAGGCCGCAAGCTATTCGTTTGCTGGCCCCGCACGGGTCGATATAACGAACCCGGCGTTCAAGGATTCGCCAGTCCAGAAGCTGTCGTTGAACATGTTTGCGTCTCCCTCGGCGAAAAATTCTGCCCCGATTGGCATGCCATATAAACTCTATGCAGACGGCGCGCTGGTTAAACAGGGCGTGTTCGACGAGACTGGGCAGTTGCCTATCGACCATCATGTGGCGACGCAGAAGTACACACTTGAATTGGCAAACGGCGTTAAGCATGAAATTCCCGTGCCCGGCGATTATCACGACGCTGCTAACGGTGCTCTCGCGAATCAAGGCTTCCAGTTTCACGAAAGTAGTAGTGCGGCGGACATCACTCCACCTGGCGATCGGGCATTGCACCGAGCGCGCTACAGCGAACTGCTGAACCCGTCAACCGGAGACGAAGCATGACCGCCAAGACGATCACTACGCCGATGGCACTCAATCAGACGTCAAGTGCATCGGTGTGTTCACCTTGGTTTGTGGACACGACGGACGAGGGAAAGCCCGTCGAGTTTCATCCGATCACATGCTCCTACCAACCCCTCGTAAACGGTCAGGAGGCGTTTGGTGCTGTGTATGATGCCATCATGGCGGCACGGTACAGCGTTGACATCATCTGTTGGGGCTTCCAGCCGTCGATGTATTTCAAGCGTGGGGACGGAGGGGCGTCGCTCAATATCGGCGACCTGCTTCTCAAGAAAGGACTGGAGGGCGTTCGGGTCCGACTTCTGTGTTGGGCGGACTCCCTCAATGTTGCTCAGGTCACCGAAAACTCGACGCCTGGTTTTAGTTGGTTGCGGAACCGTGTCTTGCAGAACGAGAACGATGCGGAGCGGGAGTACGATCGTGCCTGGTATTTGACCGCACGAGCAGTGCCTCCTTCCCCGTTCCGGGAAGAGCAGGCGAACAAGCAAGCTGCCGATTTGCGCGCCAAGCATGCGGCTGGCCTGCCGCCTCCTGAGCCGTCGAAAAAGACTGTAGCCTTGCAGGGGCTGCCGTGCATCGAAGTGGCAACACGAGATTTTTCATTGGGGGACCGCGCGGAAATCATCTATCGTGAATCGCGGTTCCGCGAAGACAAGAACCTGAACGAAGAAGCGGTCACGTTTGGCTTCGGCACCGAACCTTCGCACCATCAGAAAATGGTACTCGTGGACTACGAAGCGCCCGAACATGCCGTAGGCTTCGTGATGGGCCATAACACACTGGATGCATACTGGGACGATGATAAGCATTCGTTTGCGCGGATGCATCCTCGCTTCGGGCGCAACGGCGCGACACCGCGACAGGATATGTCGGCGCTCGTGACGGGACCGATCCTCGAACATCTCAATGTCAACTTCTGCAATGCATGGAAGCGCAGTACGGATGTCGATTTATTGCCGGCTCGCCGAGCACTCGCCTCAAGACTTCGGTTGCGAAAAGACAAGGGTACGCCGGTCATGGCGCAAATCTTGCGCACACAATCGCAGGAAGGTCGCCGCGATATCCGGGCGATGTACAAGCAGGCGACGGACAATGCGTGCCGCTATATCTATATCGAGAATCAGTATTTCCGCTGGCCGCCGCTGGTCGATCACATCAAGACTGCGATCAACAGACAGACGGCTGGCGGGCGAGATATTGGCAAGCATGGACCGCTGTATCTGTTCGTGGTGACGAATTCCAGCGATGACGCATTGGACCACGGACAGGTATCGACATACCGGATGATGGAATCGCTGGGGCATGCGGACACGATGCCGAACGTGACAAGGTTGGAGCGGAACGACGTGTATCAGCAGCAGCGACGCAATCTTGCGGCGAGCATTGATGGTACCGACAGCACGGCGCAGTTGATTCAGACCTATGGAACAGGTTCGAAGGCTGAGATTGCCAAAGCCTTGGAAAAGAACGAAGCGCACAAGAAGGATTTGCAGAAGCAACTCAACGACGTGAATGCCAAGATTGCGGATAATAATAAGGGGCAGCTCATTCCGGGCGACATTCCGGGACTTAAGACTCTGATCTGCACTCTCGTCGCACCAGACTCTCCAGCGGGAAACTGGATGGACACCTATGTGCACAGCAAGATCATGGTTATCGACGATGTGTTCTTGACGCACGGTTCGGCGAACATCAACACACGAAGTATGGAGGTTGACAGCGAGTTGAATATTTGCCACGAACACGGCGATGTGACCAAGGCGCTTCGCAAGCACTTATGGACAATTCACACGAGGTTCACCTCCGCTAACTCTCAGGGTGGAAGCGCTGATACAAACAGAGCACGTGCGATAGGTGATGACATGGGCATCGCTTACGACACTTGGAAAATGATTATTACGAGCAACCAGAAGCTTCAAAATTCAAAAAAGCAATCGCCGACTGCTTCAATCATCAGCTTCCAAACAGCCACGACCACACGAAGCAGGCTTGACTAATCATGCGTAGAGTTCCTATCGCCCTGTTCGTTTTATGCCTGTTGACCGCCTGTTCGAAGAACGAAAGTGCTATGAATCCGTTGCCCGACGTTAGCGCAGTACGCTTAAATCTCGCCTTCACGTGCACGCATGAAGCCGATCATCTGCCGCCACTTGATTCTGAGGCGGATAAGCTGTTCCAGTACGCTCGATACCTTGAGAAGAGGGACGGGCCGAAGGATTTCAACGATGTCGCTCGGTACTACCGCATAGCGGCTGCGTTTGGTCACTATAAGGCTAATCATAATCTGCAAATCTTGGTCTCGTCGGGAATGGCATCCTCTCCCGATCCCGAGAAAGAAAGCGTTGATCTCGCCGAGCAGCTTATCAAGGCCGGCGTGCCAAGCGGCTACTACGATATCGGACACTATCTTTTGAATGGGTACGGCGTTCAAAAAGACGATGACGCGGCCCGGCGATATATCCGGAAAGCTGCGGACCTGGGTAACGCGGATGCACAGTACTACGTTGGCAACTTGCTTGATCCTGCTGACGCAGCGCCGGACATCGCTCTCAAAATGTTCCAGTGTGCAGCCGATCAGGGGCACGCAGAGGCCGCGAACTATCTCGGAGTTAGTTTTCAAACCGACAAAAGGTTTGATGAGGCTGCGAGAGCATTTCAGACAAGTGTCACGGCAGGGAGTAGTCAATCAGCTCTGTTGCTTGAGGAAGCGTTTGATGTAAGTGGTGGAAAAGACCCGTTAACCAATCTCGGCGTTCATGCAGACGCTGAACGTAGTCGCCGATATGAGCTTATTGGGAAATTTCTCCGCGCCAATGACGGACGGAACCCCAAGGTTCCCGACATCGACAAAGTCGTACCACTTCCCCCTGCGAAGCTTCCGCCGTGGGATGGCACGTTCCAATGGCAGAAGGAACAGGACGCCGCTGTTCCGCCGCGAAAACCGTCAAACGAAGTCATTGATCAGATGGCGAAGGAAAAGCATCTCGATCCGGCGACAGGTTTGCCTTTGGCAAGTCAGACGGAGAAAACTGCGCAAGAAGATCAGTCTGCGAACATCGCAACGCGTGTGCCTTTGGGGACCGTCGCGCGTACCGGCCAGCAGTGTCCGGAAGATGGCGTATGGTGCGCGAAACTGGATGCCGGTCAGGTCGGTGATGCGAAACGCAGGTTTCTTAAGGGTGACGCGTTGCCGTCCGTCGTCGTGCATGAGCCTCGACGGTTAGCGGTTCTCGACAGCATGCTGGGTACACGTCAGCGTATGGCCCCTGTTGCGTGGGAACTCGTTGCATATCTTGATCAGTCTTGACCCGGCGCCTCGTTGGAAGACTACAAGCGGATGGCCTCTTTTGTAATCGACAGGAAGATTGTTCAACGTGAACCAACCGAATGAAGCGAAGAGGCGTGCACACCCCGTGACGTTGGCCGGGTTCGGCTGGTTGCTATTCGTGCTTGGACTGCCGTGCTGGGTCCTTGTGAGCAGCGCGCTTCAGGTATTCGCTCCGTATGCCGATTGGCCCAAGATGATCGGGGTGATCGGTGTGCCAGTGCCGTTGCTGTTCGTCGCGGCTTGGAAGTACGACCGCGAGTACACGGGTGAAATCGGTCCTCTTCTGGTGGGCTGGTGCGTGGGCGTCGGGATGGCGAGGCTGGCCTTTTTAGTCGGAGGCTTGGCTCCGCATGGCTGATTGCGTGGCGAAGATGGCACACCTGCATTCGTCCATTTGGGGATGTGACTGAGGCAACGGCAAATGACCCGATACCTGATTCTCGATGGCGATCATACGACCGTGGCGGGAACCGTTCGCGTGAAGGCAACACCGTTTGAATTGGACGGCAGGCATATCGCGCACGAAGATGACGACGTAATTTGCCCAGCTTGCAAATCGATCGGCAAGATTCAATGTGCCGGTCCACGACTTCCAATGACAGGGCCGGACGGACGGCGCGTCGCGCTGAGTGATGACCTGTGTATTTGCAAGTGCACCCCGCCACCGAAGCTCGTCGCGTCACAACAGGTCATGTCGGTCGACGTGTGACGACCTCCGGCGATGTATTGAGCGAGGGGCTGGCATGCGGAAATCCTGACGGGGCAAGAGTGGACTGGTCAGTCAGGCTTCGTGTTGACGGCAATCCGCTCATCCTGCATGTCTTTGTGTGTCGGGCGACGGCGTCTACTCGGCTTGTTGCACTTCGAAGTGCAAATAGCCAGTTGTTTGCCGCGGCAACTCGTCTGCTCCGACTCGATAGTCAACCTCGAAAGAACGGCCATCCGCCTGGGTGCTCATCACAATGGTGAACGATTTGATAATCTGCAGACGCCCCTGTTGAATCTTGCTCGCTCGGAAAGCGATGGCTTTATCGTCATCGGCGATACCTGGCCCTTCCCTCAAATACGAACTATCGAGTTGTGGGTACCGGACGTAGTCTTGTGCGTACTTGTTATCGCGCTGAAGGGCTTCCCGAGACCAGATGGAGGATGCGCGAAGGGACGCCGGGGGTATTGGGCGGCGTCGCGCCAGTCAGCGTGGAGGATGAAAAGGCGGTGCTGGGCGGGATGAGAGAGGCTGTCATCGGGTGCGGTTCCTTATGGAAGCGCGCCAGATGGTAGAAAAATAGTAGCAACGGCTTGGCATTGCGGCAAAGAAAAAGGGGTTAGCATCAGCTAACCCCTTGATTCCTTGGTCGGAGCGATAGGATTCGAACCTACGACCCTCTGATCCCAAATCAGATGCGCTACCAGGCTGCGCTACGCTCCGACGAGCCAAAGATTATATCGTTGCATGATCCATCCGGTCAATCACGACATGCGGGTAAATGCCGCGGCGGCGAACCGGCCGCGATTTGCGACAATCCACGGGACGATCGGCCGGCCGCGACGCATGCGTGCGCGGACGCTCGCCGAAGCAAGGAGAACATCATGATGAACCTGATCCTGTGGCGTCACGCCGAAGCCGAAGACCATGCGACGAGCGATCTCGCGCGCCAGCTGACCGTCCGCGGCCGCAAGGACGCGCAGGCGATGGCCAAATGGCTGCGCGGCAGGCTCGAGACGAACAGCGTGATCCTCGCGAGCCCGGCGGCTCGCACCGTGCAGACGGTCGAGGCGCTGACCGACCAGTACCGGACCGTCGACGCGCTCGCACCGGGCGGCAGCGTCGACGACGTGCTGGCAGCGGCAGGCTGGCCGGACGGCATCGCGCCGACGGTCGTGATCGTCGGGCACCAGCCGACGCTCGGCAGTGTCGCCGCGCAATTGATTACCGGCGGCGACGACAGCTGGAGCGTCAGGAAGGGCGGCATCGTGTGGCTCGCGAGCCGCACGCGTGACGGCAGTCGGCAGGCGGTATTGCGGGCGGTATTGACGCCGGAACTGGTGTGAATCCCGGCTGAATAGGTTTGAAGGGATTGATCATACGGTTTCGCAAGCTTTCTGCTAAAGTCAATTCGGCGACACGTCATTGAAAGGACACGGTCGTGCCACATAACGGTCACGGCCGGTTACTACATTGGCGGGCATGTCGCCTTATTCCTTACGACCAGGAAAGCCTAATGCGAGAACTGCCGACGCCTACGCTCCCTTTTGCCTCGCTGCCCCTCGACACGTCGCGGCGCCACCTGCCGCGCGCCAGTGAAACCGTCACATCGGAGTATCGCCTGCGCGCCGCATGGGCGCGTACGGAAGACGAATTGCGCGAAGCCCAGCGCCTGCGCTACAGCGTGTTCGCCGAAGAGATGGGCGCGCAGGTCAGCGGTCCCTCCGGTCTCGACGTCGATCCGTTCGATGCGTACTGCGACCACCTGCTGGTGCGCGATCTCGACACGCTGAAAGTCGTCGGCACGTACCGCGTGCTGCCGCCGCACCAGGCGGTGCGGGTCGGCCGCCTGTATGCCGAGGGCGAATTCGACCTGTCGCGTCTCACGCACCTGCGCGGCAAGATGGTCGAGGTCGGCCGCTCGTGCGTGCACAGCGACTACCGCAGCGGCGCCGTCATCATGGCGCTGTGGGGCGGTCTCGGCGCGTACATGATGCAGAACGGCTACGAGACGATGCTCGGCTGCGCGAGCGTGTCGATGGCCGATGGCGGCCACTATGCGGCGAACCTGTACCAGTCGCTGTCGGCAGGCTCGCTGACGGCGCCCGAGTACCGCGCGTTCCCGCACACGGCGCTGCCGGTCGACGAATTGCAGACGGGCACCGTGGTCGCACCGCCGCCGCTGATCAAGGGCTACCTGCGTCTCGGCGCGAAGATTTGCGGCGCACCGGCCTGGGATCCCGACTTCAACTGCGCGGATTTCCTGACGCTGTTCCGCCTGTCCGACATCAACTCGCGCTACGCCCGCCACTTCCTGGGCTGAACCGTCCGAACCGCGGCGCGCCCGCTCCGGGTGCGCGCAAGCGAATGCCGTCGCGCGCCATTGGTCAGGCGACGGCGTTCGTGCATTCGGCCCTGATAATTTCCGCGGTATGCGATTGCCGGCGTGCCACGGGATGGCACGTTTCAGGACGGCCCGGATCGTTGATACGGGCCGGACTGCGGGGCGGCTCGCTCAGTGCTTGCGCCGCCAGTCGAGCAGGTGATGTTCCGCCATCCAATGGTGGATCATCCCTTCGCCGCCATGGCTGCGCTTGTATTCGCGCGACTCGAAGTACGACAGCGCGACCAGCACCATCAGGCCAATGAACAGGCCGATCAGGCCCGCAATTTCTTCAGACGACATGGCAGCCTCCTTTCCACGGCACAGCGCCATGCGTACATAGTAGGACATGCGCGGCACGACCCTGAAACCGGATTTCCGCTAGACTCGGCGCGGTCCCGGCGCGCGATGGGCGCACCGTTTTCCGGAGCCACACCCGATGACCCGTTTCATGCTGGCCGTGCTGGCCGCATCCCTGCTTGCCGCCTGCACCAGCGATCCTCGCCAGGCCCGTCGCGGCCACCCGCCGGAAGACCCGGCCGACTATCACGGCGTGCCGACCGACATGACGCCGCCGTCGATGCTCGACGCGCCGCCGCCGAAACCGACGCAGTAACGACAGGGTTCGCCGTCACGCGCGGGCGGCGGACGCGGCGTGCGCGTCGGCGCCGATGCGCCGCAGCAGCCCGGGCAGGTAACGCGCGAGCGTCGCGCCGCGCGCGGCCATGAACAGCAGCAGCGCGAACCACAGACCGTGATTGCCGAACGTGCCGACGGCCGCGAACGTGGCAACAATGAAGATCGAGAGCGACACGACCATCGCGCGCATCAGCGATCGCGTTTGCGTCGCGCCGATGAAGACGCCATCGAGCAGGAAGCCCCAGACCGACACGATCGGCGAGATCGCAGCCCACGGCAGATAGCGCAACGCGACGGCGCGGATCTCGGCCTGGTCGGTCAGGCGCGCGACGATCCAGCCGCCCGCCGCCCAGTAGGCGAGCGCGAACAGCAGCGCGCCGAGCGCCGACCAGAGCAGCGTGACGCGCACGGCCTGCCGAAAGGCGCGGCGGTCGCGCGCCCCGGCGGCCGCACCGACGAGCGCCTCGGCAGCATGCGCGAAGCCGTCGAGGCCATAAGCCATGAAGGTCTGGAAATTCAGCAGCAGCGCGTTTGCCGCGAGCGTCGCGTCGCCCTGTCTTGCGCCGAGGTGCGCGAACCAGCCGAACGCGCCGAGCAGGCACAGCGTACGCAGGAAGATGTCGCGATTGAGCGCAACCAGGCGCTTGAGCGCGGCGCGCTCGGCAAGTGCGCGTACCGCGATCGGCGCAAGGCCGCGCGGGCGCAACCGCCACAGCATCCACGCACCGAGCGCGAAGCCGCAAGCGTCCGCGGTGGCGGTCGCGGCGCCGATGCCGGCGATGCCCCAACCGAAGCCGTACACATAGAGCAGGACCGCACCGATGTTCACCGCGTTGATGAACACCTGCGCGACCAGCGCCAGCCGCACACGCTGTACGCCGAGCAGATAGCCGAGCACGACGTAGTTCGCGAGCGCGAATGGCGCGCTCCAGATCCGCGCATGACTGTATGCGAGCGCCGTCGCGCGGACGGCGTCGCTGCCGCCGAGCGCGGACAGTGCGAACGACAGCAGCGGCACCTGCAGCGCGAGCACGGCGCTACCGAGCGCGAACGCGACGATCAGCGCGCGCAGCAGGTTCAGGCGAATACCGGCGGTGTCCCCGGCGCCATGCGCCTGTGCGACGAGGCCGGTCGTCCCCATCCGCAGGAAGCCGAAACCCCAGAACACGAAATTGAAGAACAGCCCGCCGAGTGCGACGCCGCCGAGATACTGCGCGCCGTCGAGGTGGCCGGCGACGGCCGTGTCGACGGCGCCGAGGATCGGCTGGGTCAGGTTCGCCAGGACGATCGGGAAGGCGAGCGCGAGGACGCGCCGATGCGTGACGGTGGCCGAACCGGCGCCGGCTCCGTGCGCTAACGCGGATTCGGACATGGCGGACGCGTCAGGCGCGTTCCTGCACGCAGACCCACGGCGAGACGACGACCGCCCACAGCTCCGGGTTGCGCGCCGCGTAGTCGGCGGCGGTCTCGGCGGGCATGCGCGCGACGAGACCGGCCGACAGCCAGCGCGTGACCTGTTCGGCATCGTCGCTGGCGACGGCTTCCGCGATGCTGACGAGATCGAGGTCGCGCGCGACGGACAGCAGCTTGCCCTGCGCGAAGAAGCGTTCGAGATCGCACCAGTCGATCTTCGCGGTTTCGCCGAGGAGTTTGGCGTAGAGCGGGCTGTGCGACGCGCCCGCGGCGGATGGCTGATCTGAGGACATCGTTTTCTTGGAAAAACTGCGTGGCGCCACTATAAACCATCCGGCCGCACGGGCCGAGCCGGAGGTGAGCGGCCTACGCGTCGCGCAACGCGCGGCGCACGATCTTGCCGGTCGCGGTCATCGGCAGGCTGTCGACGAACGCGATCGCGCGCGGGTATTCGTGTGCGGCGAGCCGCGTGCGCACGTGGGCCTGCAGCGCGAGGACGAGCGTGTCGTCACCGACGTGACCGGGGTTCAGCACGACGAACGCCTTGACGATCTCGGTGCGCGTCGCGTCGGGCACGCCGACGACGGCCGCCATTCGCACCGCCGGATGCGTGAGCAGGCAGTCCTCGATCGGCCCCGGGCCGATCCGGTAGCCGGCGCTCGTGATGACATCGTCGTCGCGGCCGACGAAGCGCACGAAACCGTCGGCGTCGAGCGTGCCCGTATCGCCGGTCAGCAGGTAGTCGCCCGCGAACTTGTCGCGCGTCGCATCCGGGTTGCGCCAGTATTCGAGGAACATCACCGGGTCGGGGCGGCGTACCGCGATGCGACCTTCGACGCCCGGCGGCAGCGGCGTGCCGTCCGCGTCGACGATCGCGACCGCATGACCGGGTACCGCCTTGCCGATGGCGCCGGGCCGCGCGTCGAACAGCGCCGCGCAGGACGACAGCACCATGTTGCACTCGGTTTGCCCGTAGAACTCGTTGATCGTCACGCCGAGCGCGTCGCGCCCCCAGGCCGTCAGTTCGGTGCCGAGCGATTCGCCGCCGCTCGCGACCGATTTCAGCGACAGCGCATGGCGTTCGCGCGGAGCCGCTACGGTGCGCATCAGCTTCAGCGCGGTGGGCGGCAGGAATGCGTGCGTGACGCCGTGCCGCGCCATCAACGCAAACGCCGCGTCGCCGTCGAACTTCTCGAAGCGGCGCGCGAGCACCGGCACGCCGTGATGCCACGACGGCAGCAGCACGTCGAGCAGGCCGCCGATCCATGCCCAGTCGGCTGGCGTCCAGAACAGGCGTGCATCGCGCGGGAAGCATTGCTGCGACATCTCGACACCGGGCAGGTGGCCGAGCAGCACGCGATGGGCGTGCAGCGCGCCTTTCGGTTTGCCCGTCGTGCCGGATGTGTAGATGATCACCGCCGGATCGTCGGCGGCCGTATCGGCCGGCACGAACTCCGGCGTTTCGGCGGCGAGCGCCGCGTCGTAACGCAGCAGGCCCGGCGCGTCGGGCGCATCGTCGCCGACGCAGTAGACGGTACGCAGCGTGGGCAGCTGCGCGCGCAGCGGCGCGATTTTCGCGTAGCCGGCCGCGTCGGTGACGAGCGCGGCGGCCCCGCTGTTCGCGAGCCGGTATTCGAGTGCATCGACGCCGAACAGCGTGAAGAGCGGCACCGCGATCGCGCCGAGCTTGTACGCCGCGAGATGCGCGACAGCCGTTTCGGGACCCTGCGCGAGAAAGATGCCGATCCGGTCGCCGCGTTGCAGGCCCGCACGCGCGAGGCTGTTCGCGAAACGGTTAGAGGCATTCTTCAGATCGTCGAACGTCATCCGAAACACGTCGCCTTGCGCCGTTTCGTAGATCAGCGCGAGGCGTCCGCTGCCGTCGGCCCATTTGTCGCAGACGTCCACGCCGATGTTGTAGCGCGCCGGAATGTTCCACTGGAAGCGGGAGAGCAGGTCGTCGTAGCGGTCGGCGGCGGGCAGCATCGATTGTCTCCTGGGTGTCGATCGTGGCGTCGGGCGCACGGCTTACATCAGGTTTTCACGCAGACGAATCCACAATGGGGTCTGCTGATAGGGAATGCTCGGGCTCGTCCAACGGCCGACGCTCGGTGCACGATTCCGGAATGACGCATAAGATCACGACAAAACAGTGATGTGACCATGGATTTGCTTCTGATAGCTGCGGGGTTCAGCCTGATCGGAATCGGTGCGCTGGTGGCGTTTGCCAGTCACGTCGATCCGTTGTCCGGCCGTTTCACCGGACGTCTGCGCAAGCGCTGACTCGACCATTCCCGTTTTTCGCCGCGACGGCACGCGATGCGCGCCGGCATCGCGTGTCGTCCGTTGGTCGCTCAGCGGGCCGGCAGGTAACGAGACGGGTCGATCGACCGGCCGCCGTAGCGCAGCTCGAAATGCAGCGCGACGCGATCGCTGTCGCTGTTGCCCATCTCCGCGATCGACTGCCCCTGCGTGACCGACTGGCCTTCCTTCACCAGCAGCGCGCGGTTGTGCGCGTAGGCGGTCAGGTAGTCGGCGTTGTGCTTCAGGATGATCAGGTTGCCGTAGCCGCGCAGCCCGTTGCCGGCATAGACCACGACACCCGGCGCGGCCGCGACCACCGGCGTGCCCGGCGCGTTCGCGATGTCGATCCCCTTCGATTTCGAGCCGTCGAACGTGCGCACCACGTTGCCGGCCGCCGGCCAGACCAGCGCGATGCTCGTGGCCGGTTTCACGGCCGATTCGACCGGCGCGGAAGGGGCCGGGCGGGCGCGTCCCGCGCTGCCGGTGCCGGTGGTCGACGGCGTCGATGCGGTGGCCGTGCCGGGCGGCGGCGCGACGCGCAGCACCTGACCGACTTCGATCGCATCGGGGTTCGCCATCTGGTTCCAGCGCACGATGTTTTGTACCGACGTGCGGTTGTCGCGCGCGATCTTGTAGAGCGTGTCGCCACGCTCGACGCGATAGAACCCGGGGCCGACGGGCGCGGAGCCGCACGCGACGAGCAGGGTCGCGCAGGCGGCCGCGAAGAGTCGCTTCGTTGTTGTTCCGAACATTGAACCTCGCAAAACCCCGCCGCGCGTGACGCGGCAGGCAACACAAAACGTCCGATTTTAACGGGTTCGACCCGAGCACCGCAGTTTCGTGCCGCTGCCGGGGCCCTTGCGCGCCCGTTCGGCGCGCCGATCAGCCGGCGAGCGGCCGCACGCGAATGCGCAGCGCGGCCGTTTCGGTTGCGCCCGGCGCAAGCATGCGCAGCCCGAGGCCGTTGTGGATCGCATCGGGCAGACCGAGCCACGGCTCCACGCAGTAGAAGTCGGAATCCGGCTTTTCGGTCCAGGTCGTGACTGCGTACCAGGGGATCGAGCCCGGCGCGTCGAGCGCGATCTCGATCGTGCGGCCGCGGCCCGGCATCACGATGCGCACCGGCGCGGACGGTTCGCCGTCGAGGCAGTGGAAGCGGTCGAGGATGTCCGGATTGTCGAGGCGGTAGCGGGCTTCGCCGGGTTCGAGCGGGCTGATCGAGCCGTCCGGACGCTGCTGGCAGCTGCGGGTCGGCGGCAGTTCGAGGGTGGTTTCCGCGCGTTCGCCATGCGGCAGCGCGAAATAGAAATGATGACCGGCGTAGTAGGGCAGCGGCGTGTCGCCGCGGTTGGTCGTCGTCAGCGCGACGTCGAGCGTATGCGCGTCGGCCAGCCGGTAGGTCGTCTCGAACCGGAAGTCGAACGGGTAGCTCGCGTGCAGGGCGTCGTTCGCGTCGAGCGTCATCGACAGCGCGGCACCGTCGGCGGACGGATGTGCGTCGAACGGCAGGTCGCGCGCGAAGCCGTGCATCGGCAGATCGCGGACCACGCCGGCGGCGTCGCGCCAGCGGCCGAGTTCCCCGTCGACGCGGTGGCGGCCGAGGAACGGAAACAGCAGCGGATTGCCGCCGCGCACGCGTGCGAGGTTGCTCCAGTCGGCCGTTTCCGGCCAGAAGATGACCGGTTCGCCGTCGACGTGCCAGGACAGCAGGCGGCCGCCGAATTGCGGAGCGACCCGGACGAGCGACGGGCCGGCGTGAAGTTCGTGGATATCGTGTTGCTGGAAGATCGGCATGGCGAATCGGGTTGGGCGGGTGGACGGAGCAACGCGCGTTCCATTATCGGGCCGCGGCTGCTCGGGGAAAACCCTTCTCGGGAAATTGCGAGTTTTTAACATTGTCAACGGTCGGGATAATGCCTCTAAACCGGTGATGTTGCCGGGTCATGACACTTCGTGGAGGGGGCCATGGATCTGGCAATGGCAATGGGTATCGCACTGTTCGGCATGTTCACTGGCAGCACGGTATTATTTTTCTATCAGCTCGGCCGCTGACGGCAATTCCTGCCGAAGTCGACAGGCCCGCCATGCAAATGGCGGGCTTTTTGCTTTCTGGGCCCTTACAAATTGCAAGCGTTTGTGTGCATTGCCGCAATAACCTGCCAAATGCCTTGGCGCGGTAATCCTGGCTCGGCATAATCGGGGCGCGTTTTTCGGACGCGCATCGCGTCGTCCGTCTTTCTCCCCGCTTAATCTCGACTAAAAGGACCGACGCGTGAGCCTCTGGTTTCTGGTATTCCTGAGCGTCCTGCAGGGCGTCACCGAACTCTTCCCCGTCAGCAGCCTCGGCCATACGTTGCTCGTGCCGGCGCTGTTCGGCATGCATATCGACAAGCACGCGCCGCAACTGCTGCCGTTCCTCGTGGCGCTGCACCTCGGCACCGCGCTCGCGCTGCTGTGGTACTTCCGCGCGCGCTGGATCGCGCTGATCGGCGGCTTCTTCGCGCAGCTCGGCGGCCGCAAGAACGACGACGGCCACCTGATGTGGGCGCTCATCATCGGGACGATCCCGACCGGCATCGTCGGGCTGCTGCTCGAGAAGCGTATCGAACGCGTGTTTCATGACCTGCGGATCGTGGCGATCGCGCTGATCGTGAACGGCGTGCTGCTGTGGCTCGGCGATCGCATCCAGCGCAGCCGCGCGCACCAGGCGCCCGAGAAGATGACGTTCAAGCAGGCGTTCTTCGTGGGTCTCGCGCAGATCGGCGCGCTGATTCCGGGTTTCTCGCGCAGCGGGCTGACGATGATCGCCGGCAATGCGGCCGGGTTGACGGCCGAGAAGGCGGCGGAATTCTCGTTCCTGCTCGGCACGCCGATCATCTTCGCGGCGGGCGTGCTCGAGCTGCCGAAGCTGTTCCATGCGCGCGACCAGCTCGCCGACGCGCTGCTCGGCGGCGTGCTGACGGCGATCGCCGCGTACCTGAGCGTGCGATTCCTGATGCGCTATTTCGAAGGGCGCGGCCGGCTCGCGTCGTTCGGCGTGTATTGCGTGATCGCCGGCGTGTTCTGTCTCGGCTGGTTCATGCTGCATCCGCAGCCGGTTTGACGCGGTGATGGCTCGCTTCGCGTGATGTGGCGCGATGATCGGGTATAATTTCGGGCTCGGTTTCGTACCGGGCCCGTTTTGTTTCGGGGCTTTGAGTCTGGCGGCGCGGTTGTCGCAGCTGCTCGAAAGCCCGGCGCGGAATGCGGTCCGTGGCAGGCCGTGTCTTTTCTCCCCGACCGCCCTTAGCTCAGTTGGATAGAGCAACGGCCTTCTAAGCCGTAGGTCACACGTTCGAATCGTGTAGGGCGGGCCAGTCAAGTCAAGCACTTACATTCGCGCTCTCGCTGCATCAGCCATCGATCGGTCGTCCATGTGACCGTGGTGTAACCGGATTTGGGTAATCGATGGCGGCTCGTGACGCTCCGGGATCCAACGCTTGAGCCGCTCATTCTCCGATTCCAGTTCCTTGAGCCGGCGGACATCCGCCATATCCATGCCGCCGAATTTGTCGTGCCGACGATAGAACATCCGTTCCGAGATGTTGTGGCGCCTGCACAGATCCTTCGCGTGTTCGTCCGGGCGCTCTGCCTCGCGGAAAATTCGAATGACCTGTTGGTCGGTAAATCGCTTTTTCATCGAGTTCTCCTTGCCGCTAGAGTAAAAAAGAACTCGCTTGCCGAATGGCTGCAAGAAGCGTCCCAGGTCACGGCACTGGATGCCGGGCAAGCCCGCTTCAGCGTTCGTACAGGGATCGGAAATCCGGCTCGTGATCAACGAGCAGCGTTTCGTTCAATTCAGTCTCGACGAGTTGGGTCGCGTGATGGATCGACCTTTTACCCCGTACGTGCCAATTCCCTGCTTCGTACAGATCGCGTTGGTCACGCGGGAGAGGCCGTTGCGGTACTGCGACGCGGTGAACCCTCCACCGGTACCCAGCCGCATATTAGATAAGCGGACGGACAAGGGTATCAGCAAGGAAATTGCAACGAAATTTCAGGTATCTTTCGCTGGCAAACGTTTTGTCCTACAGTAGCGGGGCCTCACGCTGGCGAGCCAGTTGGGGACAGAACCTGAGACGAAAATAAAGGGAATTCAAATGAGTTTCGCCCCGAATGGCGGTATTCCGGCCGGTTCCGGCGGGAATCTGTTGGGCTCGCTGAGCGCGCTCGGCGGCCTTGCCGGGCCGGTTGCGTCCACGGTGGCAGGCCAGATCGGCCCCCTCGCCGGTGTCGCAGGTCATATCGACACCGTGCAACGCGCCGTCCAGCTTGCGCAGACCGGCTTCTCGCTCATGAACAAAACGCCGGCCGCGATTGCGGACGCGCTCAACAATGCGGCCGGCGGCGTTGCTCGGCTGACTCAGCTAAATCGATACGTGACCATCGACTCGCCGCTCGGTTCGGACGTGTTGCTGGTCAGTACCGCGGTCATCGATGAGCACGTCAATCGGTTGCCGGAGATCCACCTGGATTTGCTGTCACACCAGCATGACCTGGTACCCGATCAGCTGATCGGTCAACCGATCAAAATCCGATTCGATGAGAGTGCGCGGCAGTCCACGCTGGAGCGTATCGTCTCGTCAGGGGGGGCCGACGGCATCCGCTACTTCGACGGCTACGTCACGTCGTTCGATCGGGCCGGCAATCCGGGCAAGGTGACGCAATATCAAATGACGGTGGCGCCGTGGTTCTGGTTTTTGACGCGCTCGACCGACTGCCGGATTTTTCAGAACAAGACCGCTCAGGACATCCTCACCGAGATTTTCCAGGATCACGGGTTCACCGACTTCGAGTTCGATATCCGGACCGCACAGAAGCCGCTCGAATACATCGTGATGTATCAAGAGTCGTACTACAACTTCTGTGCGCGTCTGATGGAGCAGGAAGGCCTGATCTGGACGCACCGCTACGAGAAGGAAAAGCACTTCCTTGTCATCGGCGATACGAATTTCGTTTTCCGCCCGATCGACGGGCTGGCCAACCTGCCATATGCCGCCAGCGCGGCGAGTGAAGACAACGGCATCGACCAGTTGCATGAAGGCCGACGTTTCGGTGTCGGCAAGATCGCTTTTCGCGACTTCAATCACCAGAACCCATCGTCGCCGCTGATGCTGGCGCAGGCAGAGCCGGAGAATCTCCGCCATGCGGGGCTCGAGACAACGGAGCGTTTCGAGCACCAGTCGTTGTTCGACCACGGTGATGATGGCGACCGTTACGCGCGCATTGCGATGCAGGCAGAAGAAGCGAGCGCGCATCGGTATACGGGCAGCGGCTATGCGTGGCGGATGACGACCGCAGGCAGCGTGACGGTGACGAACCATCCAGTCATGGCCAACAATCAGGAATACGCCATTCTGCACGTTCGCCACGAGGCCGTGAACGACTATACGGAACACAACGCAAAACTGCCGTACCGCAATACATTTTCTCTGCTCCCGAAGAAGTTTCCGTACCGTTCGCCCAGAAATACCCCGAAGCCCGTCATCCACGGCACCCAGTCGGCAATTGTGGTCGGCCCGAAGGGCGAGGAAATTCATACGAACGGCAGTGCGGTCAAGGTGCACTTCCTGTGGGATCGCCGCGGCAAGCTGGACGGCTCGGATTCGATGTGGATCCGCGTGTCCCAGCCGTGGGCGGGTGACGGGTGGGGGGCGGCTGCCATTCCACGGATCAAACAGGAGGTCCTGGTCGCGTTTAACCAGGGAGACCCGGACAATCCGGTCATTGTGGGCCGCGTCTACAACGGCGAGCAGGGCAATCCTTATCACGGGGCTGCCGGGCAGACGATGGGGATCAAGAGTCAGACGCACAAGGGGGCCGGCTCGAACGAACTGCGGTTCTCCGACGTGAACGGTGCGCAAGAAGTCTTTCTGCATGCGCAGAAGGATATGAACACGGTCATCAAGGATTCGGAAACGCACACGGTCGAAGCCGGCGCGCGCACGGTGTCGCTGCTCAAGGGCAGTGAGACGAAGCAGATCGCGCAGGGCGGATTGAAGGAAACCATCGCGCTGACTCGCGACACCACGGCGAACGTGATCAATACCAAGGCCATCGCGAGCAAGGCCGGCCCCGGCATGCAAAGCCACCAGGCGAGCGACGGCATCGAGCACCGTGTCGGCGACGGCGTCGTGACGATGACGCCGGACAGCATCAAGCTGACCTTCGGACCGTCCACGATCGTCATCAATGCGAACGGCATCTATCTCGACGGGCCGGTCATCCACCTGAATCGCGGCAGCGCGCAGTCCGCGGAACAGGCGCTCGCGCTCGAGTGGGCCGCCGAACAGGCGACGATCGCGAAGGGGCTGGCGAGCCCCGACCCGGCGACGCGCGCGGCGGCAGCCAAGCTGGCGAGTTCACTGAAGGCGCAGCAATTGGCGAAACTCGCGGATCACGTGTATCACCCGAACGATCCGCCGCCGACCGGGTGGAAGATGGCGACCAACGATCCGGAAGCGTTGAAGGCTTTCGGGCTCAAGCCGAGCGACTTCGAGAAAAGCGGTAGCAACTTCGGGTCGCAGATGTATATCCCGGATCCGAAGGTCTTTGGCGACAGCATGAAGCCGACGGTGGCGTTCAAGGGGACCCAGCAGCTCTTCGGCGAAGACATGAGCAACAACATGGCGCAAGGTCTTGGCGCCGATGCGCCGTATTACCGCAATGCGGTCACGATCGGCAAGAACATCGAGACCACCGGCGCGTCGGCCGGCGTCGATTTCACCGGACATTCGCTCGGCGGCGGCCTGGCGTCCGCTGCAGCCGAGGCCAGCGGCGGTTCGGCGGTGACCTTCAACGCTGCCGGCCTCAATCCGGAGACGGTCGCGCAATACGGCGGGACCGCCCAGGCGGCCAATATCACGGCCTATCGCGTCGACGGGGATATCCTGACCGGCCTGCAGGAAGGCCGACTCGGGCCGATCAGCGACGGCACGGCGGCGCTGATGCCGAAGGCGGTTGGCAGCCCCGTCACGCTCGACGGTGAAAGCGTGACCACGGTCGGCCGTCACCTGATGGGTGACGTGACGAACGGGATCAACCAGCAGGTCGCGAAGGATCAACTCGACCTGGCCTCCCAACTGAATTCATCTCACTGATGCGATACAAGAAAGCGATAACCGCCGGCGCGATTGCCGCACTCGTTGGAGTGTCCTCGCCGCTCTGGTGGCCCACTCAAGCTCAAGGGACGAACATGACTGGCTTCAAGCGTTACGCACCGGAGGATTTTTTTTCGGGGCAGCAACTTACGTTGGCTCAGGCCATTCATGACGGCGATCTCGGCCGCGTTCAGCAGCTCGCGCCGAAGACTGATCTGAATGCGCCGGGCGCGAAGAATACGACACTGCTGTCGTATGCGGTGCAGGAGATCGTGCCGGTCAAGAACGATGCATCGAACCCGCGCTACCAGATCATTTCGGTGCTCCTGAAGAATGGGGCTGATCCGAAGGCACCTGTCGGTGCAAATGGCGGCTCGGTTGCGGATATTGCGCTGCGGGCAGACACACCGAACCTGCTTCGCGTGCTGCTCAATGGCGGGCTCGATCCGAACTGGCTGTACAACGGCGACACGCCGATGATTTTTGCAGTGTCGGAGAACCGGCTGCTGCCCCAGTTGAAGCTGCTGATCGAGCACAAGGCGAACGTGAACGCTCGCGATTCGCTCGGGAAGACGGCACTCTTCGAGGCGACGATGATTCAGCAGTGGGACATCGTCGATTATCTGCTCGCGCACGGCGCGGATCCGAAGATTGCCAGCCAGCTCGGCGTGTCGTACGGGTGGGTGCTGCAGAACGAGTTGAAGAACCATACGACCGCGGATTCCCCGGCGCGTACGCGTATCGAAGAGATTCGTCGCAAGATCGTCACGGCCGGCGCGCCGTGGCCGCCGCTCGATCCGAAGGCGCAACGGGCAGCAATGCGCGCCCGCGGCGAGAAGGTCGTGACGCCGGCCGGTCAGACGGATTGAACGCTCGCGCGACTGTTGAAGCGTCGTGCAATGGATGCGGGAAATGACGAACGTTTTTGATTCGACACCGCGTGTCAGGCGAGAGATAGTCCTCGGCGTATCGGGGGGGCTGTACGTCCTCTCGCTTACGATGCCGGCGATGTATTTCGAAAAAGAAGCGTCGCTTAGCGGGTTGTCGGTTCTCGCCCAGGGCTGGTGGGGACTGTTCATGCTCAATCCAGCATGGCTCGCCAATCCGCTTTACGTGGTTGCGGCCGTCCAGCTCGCCCGGAACCGGTATACCCGCGCGAGCCAGTTTTCGGCCGCTGCGCTCGCGTGTGCGCTCTGTTCACTGTTCACGACGAAGTGGTACTTCAACGAAGCGGACGCGACGCCGATATCCGGCTACGGCGTTGCATTTTATGCGTGGCTCGTCGCGCATATCGTGTTGCTCACGGGCAGCTTGCGCTTGCGCCGGGAAAGCACCGTCGCGCCACGGTGAAAATGAATGTCGGCGCCTGTGGATGCTGATTTCGACCCATTCCAACAACTACACATCACGAGAGAACTCGCATGACGGATTCCGAAAACCGTATCCGGATTCACGAAGGCAGCATCGTGCTGCCGAACGGTTTCGAGGATCGGACGACCAACCTCTTCGTGCCGGTCGATACGGCCGCACAGCCGAACCTCAGTGTCGCACGCGACTGGCTCAAGGACGGAGAGGCCCTTGCGCCGTATATCGATCGTCAGATCGCGCTGCTCAAATCGCGGTTGCAGGGACACCGGGTGCTTTCGCGCCAGGCTGAACGGCTTGGGCCTGAAATTGATGGACTGCCCGGGGAGCGCATCGACGCTGCCTATCGGAACGGTCCGAAGACCGTTTTTCAACGGCAAGGTGCATTCATTGTTGCCCCGGGGCGCGTGCTGATCTTTACCGCATCGAGCGCGAAGAGTTTCGGCGAAACGCTCGACGCATTGTGGCGCAACTGGCTCGACGGATACCGTCCGGCAGAACAAGAGTCGGCATAACAACAGCAAAGGACAACCATCGTGTACGAAGCCGCACGAGTCACTGATCCGATCGATCACACCAGCGCGCTTGCGGGCTTTCTGGTCGGAGCCGTGCTGGGCATTGCCCTGATCGCCGCAGTCGCCTTCGCCACATTCACATGCGGATTCGGCGTGGCGTTGCTGGCGGGGATGATGGCCGGTATCGGAGCGCAGGCTCTCCTATCAATAGGGGAGTCGATCGGCAAGATGTTCAGCTCGCAATCCGGCAACATCATCACCGGTTCATCCGACGTGTACGTCAACTCCATGTCGGCGGCCTATGCGACGCTGAGCGGCGTGGCTTGCAGCAAGCACAATCCCATCCCGCTTGTCGCGCAAGGCTCGACGAACATCTTCATCAACGGGCGGCCCGCGGCGCGAAAGGACGACAAGATCACCTGCGGCGCGACGATCGCCGACGGTTCGCACGATACGTTCTTTCACGGCGGCACGCAGACCTATCTGCCGGTCGACGATGAAGTACCGCCGTGGTTGCGCACTGCGACGGAATGGGCGTTCGTGCTGGCGGGGCTGGTTGGCGGGTTGGGCGGGTTGTTGAAGCAGGCGGGCGGACTGTCGCGGGCGGTCTTGCCGTGTGCTGCGAAGTTCATCGGCGGGTACGTACTGGGTGAGGCTTTTGGGCGTTATGTTGCCGGACCCGCGATCAACAAGGCGATCGGCGGGTTGTTCGGCAATCCGGTAGATGTCACGACCGGAAGAAAGATCCTGTTGGCGGAATCGGAAAGCGACTTCGTGATCCCGAGCCCGATGCCGGTCGCGATCAAGCGGTTCTATTCCAGCAGCATCGACTATGCGGGGACACTCGGGCGCGGCTGGGTGGCGCCGTGGGAGCTTCGTTTACATGCCCGGGACGGACGTCTCTGGTACACCGACGCGCAAGGACGTGAGAGCGGATTTCCTTTGCTGCGGGCCGGGCAGGCGGCTTTCAGCGAAGCTGAGCAACGGTATCTAACCTGTACCCCGGACGGGCGTTACATCCTGCACGACCTCGGCGAGACGTATTACGACTTTGGTCAATACGATCCAGATTCCGGCCGTATTGCCTGGGTGCGCCGCATCGAGGATCAGGCGGGACAATGGTGCCAATTCGAACGTGATAGCCGCGGCCGCGTCACCGAGATTCTGACGTGCGGCGGTTTGCGTGCCGTGCTCGATTACGAGCCGCAGCATGAACGGCTGGGTTCGGTCACGCTTGTGCATGGCGAAGAGCGTCGATTGGCTGTCGCTTACGGATACGACGAAAACGGGCAGTTGGCGTCGGTGACTGACGCGAACGGGGCGGTCGTACGGCGATTTACTTACGTCAATGGCCTGATGACGAGTCACACGAACGCACTGGGTTTTACGTCATATTACGTGTGGTCGATGATCGACGGGCAGCCGCGGGTTGTCGCGACACGCACCAGCGAAGGCGAGGAGGCGACGCTCGAATACGACATCGATGGTCGTCAAACCCGTGTTCGGTACGCCGATGGCCGCACTGCGCACTGGCGCTTCGACGCACAGTTCCAGATTGTCGAGTACACCGACTTCGACGGCGGACTCTACCGGATTAAGTACAACGACACTGGCATGCCGGTGATGCTGATGCTACCGGGTGAGCGCACCGCCGAGTTCGAGTACGACGACGCAGGTAGGATTGTCGTTGAGACGGATCCGCTTGGCCGTACGACTCGCACTCGTTACGACGGCAACAGCATGCGGCCCGTGGAAGTTGTCGGGGCGGACGGCGGCGCCTGGCGCGCGGAATACGATCCACAAGGCCGGTTGCTGTCGACCAAGGATCCGCTTGGCCACGAGAATCGCTACGAGTATCCGAAGGGATTGACCGCGTTGCCGATCGCACATATCGACGCGCGTGGCGGACGCAAGAGGCTCGAGTGGAATCGTCTCGGAGAATTGGTTGCCTATACCGACTGCTCAGGTAAAACCACGCGCAGCAGTTTCGACGCGTTTGGACTGCCGCTTGCGCGGGAGAACGCCCTGGGGCAGCGCGTCGCATATGACGTACGTCCGACCGGCGAGCCACGTCGCATCACGTATCCCGATGGCAGCACGGAAACTTTCGAATACGATGCGGCTGGGCTCGTCGTGCGGCATGTCGGCCTCGGAGGACGGATACAGCAGTCACTGCGCAATGCCCGCGGTCAACTTGTCGAAGCGATCGATCCTGCCGGACGACGGACCCGCTATCACTATGACGTAGCGGGGCGCCTGCGCGAACTCCAGCAGGACCACGCACGCTACGTGTTCACGTACAGCGCGGGCGGCCGTCTTTTGACCGAAATGAGGCCCGATGGTGTCCAGCGGCGATTCGAGTATGGCGAAGGCGGAGAATTGCTTGCTGTGGACATCGTGGGCTCGCCGGACCGTCATGCGACGGCGGATCGGCCGATCCGTACGATTCGATTCGAACGCGACCGGATGGGTAACCTGAAGGTCCAGCATACGCCGACCGACGTTACCCGTTACGAGCGTAACAAGAATGACCAACTGGTGAAGGTCGAACGTACACCGACGGCCGCCGGTACGGCACTCGGCATCACGGCGAACGTGGTGCGTTTCGAGTACGACAAGGTTGGTCGTCTTGTCGCCGAGCACGGTGCGAATGGCGACGTTGAATACGACCTTGATGAACTGGGCAACGTGATATCGCTTGCGCTGCCCAACGATCAGACGCTCCGGATGCTGCGTTATGGCTCCGGTCACGTTCATCAGATCCGTTGCGGTGATCAGGTGGTGAGCGACTTCGAGCGTGACGACTTGCATCGCGAGATCGCGAGAACGCAGGGAAGGCTGACTCAGCGTTTTGCCTACGATCCGCTTGGCCGAAGAGTCTGGCAGTCCGCTGGCTTCCAACCGGACGCACTCGGTCGAGGACGCGGGCAGTTGTGGCGTAACTACGGCTACGACGCGTCAGGCGAGCTGATCGAGACCAGCGACTGCCTGCGTGGCAACACGCAGTACAGCTACGATCCGGCCGGACAGCTGACACGTCGTGTGAACACCATGGATCGCGAGCTCGAGGAATTTGCCTGGGATGCCGCTGGCAATATGCTCGACGGCGCACAGGGTAAGAGTCGCGGATACGTCGAAGGCAATCGTCTGCGGATGTGGCAGGACATCCGCTTCGAATACGATCCGTTCGGCAATCTGGCGACGAAGCTTCGCGGAGCCCACCAGCAGCAGCGCTTCACATACGATGGGCAGGACCGGCTGATCATGGTGCGCACGGAGGACGCGCGTCGTGCGGTCGAAACGCGCTTCCAGTACGATTCTCTGGGCCGACGTATTTCGAAGACCGATACCACTTTCGACGTGCGTGGCGTGAAACTGCGCAGCGAGACGAAACGGTTCGTATGGGAAGGCTTGCGCCTCGCGCAGGAAGTGCGCGAGACAGGCGTGAGCAGCTATGTGTACAGCCCTGATGATCCGTACTCACCGGCTGCCCGCGTCGATGCGGTGATCGCGGAGGCCCTGGCCGCGGCCGCGATCGATACGGCGAAGCGCGCGTCGCGGATTTATCACTTCCACACGGATCTGGCAGGGGCGCCGCAAGAGGTTACCGACGAGGCTGGCGAGCTGGCCTGGGCGGGGCAATACACGGCGTGGGGCAAAGTCGAGCCGAGCAAGCGGCAGCTCGCCACCGCGCGGACGGATCAGCCGCTGCGCTATGCCGGTCAGTATGCCGACGAAAGTACGGGGCTACACTACAACACGTTCCGGTTCTATGATCCGGACGTGGGACGGTTCATCAATCAGGATCCGATTGGGTTGGTGGGCGGCGACAATTTGTACGCGTACGCATCAAACCCATTGACCCGAGTCGATCCGATGGGGTGGTGTTCCACAAAGCTCGGGGAAAATATGGGGGCTCGCCCGCATGATGGTATGGCGAACCACCATCTGATTCCTGAAGAACTCATGAAGCACCCTGACTTTGCGGCTATGTTCAGCCGGTTGCGCGGGATGGGATTCGATGGCGATGGTGCGTCTAATGGCATATTCCTGCCCGGTAGCTCCAAGCTTGCCCAAACGCTGGAGCTCCCAGGGCATTGGTCGAACCACGGGCAATACACTGCGGCCATTGAAACTGAGCTAACGAAACTTAACCAACAATTCCTGGCGGGCCGTCTCAGTGATACGCAACTTGTGCTCGGTGTCGGGCGCATTCAAAATATGGCGAGAGAAGGATTGGAGTCCGGTAAATATTTGGTTGATGCAATAACGGGAAGGTTACTTTGATGAATGCACGTTTCTTTGTTGTTAAATACCGCGCTGGAGACCCAGGCTGCCCTCCATACCTGTCGGGAGAATTGAACCGTGCTGAATGGGAGTGGCCGATGTATGTCGCTGATCCGTTTGGCGTCGATGTAAAGCATGAATATATTTTCACACTATCAGATCCATCGATTTCGATTGATTTCGATTTCTACGGAACGCAAACGAATTACGTGTCAAAAGAGTTTTTGGCCGCATGTGAAAAATTGGGAGTTAGATATAGGGTGGTCCCCATTGGTATCGTTGCGGGTGGAAAGCCGGCGGGTAATAAGGCGTATTCAATTTTCTTGCCGGCAGATCATGAGTCTCTGCTTGATCGACAAAAGTCGGACTATTCCGAGGACCGGGATCTGGAAACAAAAGAGGTCGCCGAGAATAAGTTGTTTCCAGGGACTCCAATGTATAGTTGGATCAAAACCTTCATTCCGCGCGACGACTGTGCTAGCAATCTTTTTAGATGTACCGAAACAATGGAGCTGGTATGTAGTCAGGAGTTTAAGTCGGAAGTGGAGCGATGCGCATTGAAAGGTATTGATTTTTCGCCGATCGATGAAAGCTATTCCTATGACCCTTGGGGTGAGGCACCGTAGGCCGCTACTTATCTGGGGGCTATGATTTGGATGTGAGGCAATGTGTGAGTGACGTTTACGGTTTGAGGCAGGATGAAGCATTTCAGCCTCTCGTTCAAGTCGATGATGACAGTGAAATCGCATATGACAAGAGCGTAGCTATACGAGCAACCGCTCTCTGTGGGCGGGGGTTTGGCCAAGACTATGACCCCGTTAAGCTTACGTGGGGCACTTCGCGCAGAAAAAAGACCAGCGACGTTCATACGATACTATCTCCGTTTCTCGTGTTTAGTGAGAGGGCGCTTGATGTATTGGCGCCGGTACTTCGTGACAGCGGGGAGATATTGCAGGTCGAGGCCCCGATAAAAGACATGTTCGGATTTCATGTAACCCGGGTGATAGAGAATGCTGTCGATTTGGACGCGTCAAAATTCAAGATTTACCCTCAGGCAACGGTTTTTAATAAAATATATCTTCTGAGGAGCCGTATCGAGGGGATTGATATATTTCGCTTAAAAGAAAGCCCTGCAACAGTATTTGTATCCGAGCATTTCAGGGGGCTTGTGGAACAGAATAAGTTAAAGGGATTCAATTTTGGAGAGATTATTTCGCAATCTGATAAATAGGATTGCTCAACTCTCGGTGACCGATCAGAGCATGGTGCGGATAGCCTCGCTTTCGCGAGAGTAACTTGTGAAATCATACGTTGGAGGCGACTTCTCGGCCTCCATGCGCGAGACTGATCCTGCCTCGTTTTCACGTGCAGCAACTCATGCGGCGATCAAGCTGGCCTCGTAGTCGACGGGGGGTAAGGAAGTCGATTGAGGTATGCAGGTGTTGTCGATTGTAATAGCCCTCGATCCAATCGTCGATATCCACACGGGCGTTGGCACGCGTTTCGTAGTGAGTCTGGTAGATTCTTTCGGCCTTCAGCGTCTTGAAGAAACTCTCCATCCGGCGCGCGACTGGCGTATTGGGTGGATTCAACCGGTCGTCGCAACACCTTAATCCAGGAGGTGTTTCATGGGTCGTCCATCGAAGTGGATACAACAGTTGACGAGGCGAGGAGCGATGCGCTCGCCAGGTGCACCATCGCTTCGGCACGAGGTTGAGCGCCAGTCTTGAGAGCAGGTTGCGACCGGAATCACAAGCGAGAAGGCTGCTGTGGCAGTTGGCGTGTCCCAGGCGGCAGGGACACGCTGGTTTCGCGAGCGTGGCGGTATGCCGTTGTTCATGGCAAGTCCAATATCCGGCAGGTAGAGGGTGCCTCGAATAAGCAGAAACCTGTCGGCATAAACAATCCTAACAAGGATGTTTATTTGTCTGCGGCGGACGAACATTTGGCGGAAAAATCAAATGTACCGAAGGGCGGGAAGGGAGTGATGGGGTGTTGAAAAAGATAGTCTGGTCGGAGAACTCAATATTCAATGTGAAGTTGAGTGAGAATTTATTTACGATTGCGCAGATGCGATGTAATCATCTAATGCAATTTTTTGACGTAAGTAGTGAAGATGGTGCTTGGTCTGGAGTGGACCTAAATACTGTTCCTGAGTTATTTTCGATTTATGTTGCGGAAAATAAGTTAAAGCCAATTCTGGTTGAGAAAATCGACGAAAGCCGAGTTGCTCCTAATCTCAGGCCGGCTCCAAAGCTTATGTTGAGTTTGAGAATTGATGGCTCCGGCGAGTTTGGCGCTGATTTGATTGAGCTAAGTGACACTTACTCTGTTGACGGGAAAAAATCGTCAAGCAGAAACTTTCTTCTCAGGAGGACCTGGATTCCATCCGGCGCTATGAATTGGCTGGAATGGTGGGCGATCCGAACAAGATCAAGGGCAGGCTGTTAAGGTTTTTTGAGAGTGGAGTGAACTGGGACGATTCAAAATATTTTATCTTTAAAGATATACGGCCACTACATGCAATAAGGAATTAGCGGGGTGTGATCTCTCGATTGAATGGGAGGGCGGGACGTGGTTCTTTGCTGTATTGTTCGGTATTGGTCAGCCATCCTTGCTTAGATCAGCAAATACTCGGTGTGAGTAGGTTTGAGTTCAAGGTGTTGGCTATGGTGAGATTGACCCTGAACCAGAATTAGTCCCGGTCGGAAGTGGAGATTTCCGGCTTGGTTGAGTTGTCAGGCGAGGCGGATTCCCTTGCCTGACGGGCGAATTCGGCGGGCGTCATCCACTGCAATGCAGAGTGGGGACGCACCTCGTTATAGTACGTGCGCCAGTCGTCGATTTTGCTCTGCGCGTCGGCCAATGACAAGAACCAATGCGCGTTCAGACATTCTTGCCGGAAGCGCCCGTTGAAGCTTTCGACCTTGGCGTTGTCAGTAGGCGTGCCCGGCCGGCTGAAATCCAGTTCGACGCCATGTTCATACGCCCAGCGATCCATTGCCTTCGAGATGAACTCGCTGCCGTTGTCGACCTTGATCGTGGCAGGGTGCCCGCGCATGGCGGTGATACGCGTCAGCGCTTCGACCACATGCTCTCCCTTCAGGCTTTGTCCAACCTCGATGGCCAGGCATTCCCGTGTGTAGTTGTCGACGACGGTCAGAGTCCGAAGGCGTCGCCCATCGAACAGTGCATCCGCAACGAAATCCATGCTCCAAATTTCGTTGATCGCGGTCACGATATGCTTGGGCTGTCGCAGCCGAGCCGATTTGTTACGTCGTGGTCGCTTATGCCGCAGTGAAAGGCCCTCCGCCCGATACAGCCTGTAGACGCGCTTGCAGTTATCTCGCCAGCCTTCCCGTCGCAGGACCACGTGAACGCGCCGATACCCATAGTGCACGCGCGTGGCGGTGATTTCCTTGATACGCATGAGCAGCGCCGACGAATCGCGCGCAACCGACTGATACCGATACAGCGAACGAGACATGCCAAACAACGCGCAAGTCTTCGTCAGGCTGGTTCGATAGCGATCACGCAATTCATCGATCAACATGCGCCGACGGGCAGGCTTCAGAGCTTTTTTGCGAGTACGTCCTGCAACATGGCCTTGTCCAGGCTCAGGTCCGCCACGAGCCGCTTCAGCTTCGCGTTTTCCTCTTCGAGCTGGCGCAAGCGGCGCAGCTCAGAAGGCCCCAACCCTCCGAATTTCTTCTTCCAGTTGTAGAAAGTCGCCTCGCTTATTCCGAGTTTGCGGCAGATCTCTTCGACCTTCGTACCCAGCTCGGCTTGCTTCAGGGCAAATGCGATCTGCTCTTCCGTAAACTTGCTCGTCTTCATGGCATGGCCTTCGTGTCCGCTTGGACACATCATGCCGAATTTCTCTACTTTTGCACCGGACTATTTCTTGGGGCAGGGTCACCCGCGAAGCGCCGAGGTAGTCGTCACTCCACCGTCACCGATTTCGCCAGATTCCTCGGCTTGTCGATATCCGCGCCGCGCAAGCACGCCGCGTGATACGCGAGCAACTGTAACGGCACGACGTGCAGGATCGGCGACAACAGCCCGTAGTAATCCGGCATCCGCAGCACCGACACGCCTTCGCCGTTGTCGATCCGCGTATCCGCGTCGGCGAATACGTAGAGCTGCCCGCCACGCGCCCGCACTTCCTGCATGTTCGACTTGAGCTTTTCGAGCAGCGCGTCGTTCGGTGCAATCGTCGCGACGGGCATCGTGTGCGTCACAAGCGCAAGCGGCCCGTGTTTCAGCTCACCCGCGGGATACGCCTCCGCGTGGATATACGAAATCTCCTTCAGCTTCAGCGCCCCTTCGAGCGCGATCGGATAGTGCAATCCGCGCCCGAGAAACAGCGCGTTTTCGTGCTGCGAGAATTCCGCCGCCCAGCGCTCGATCTGCGGCTCCAGTCCGAGCACGTCTTCGAGCGCACCGGGTAGCCGTCGCAACTGCATCGTGTACCGCGCGAGCTGCGCGTCGTCGACGTAGCCGCGCAACCGCCCGAGCGTCACGGCAAGAATGAACAGCGCGACGAGCTGCGTCGTGAACGCCTTGGTCGACGCGACGCCGATTTCCGGGCCGGCCCGCGTCAGGAAGCGCAGGCCGGTTTGACGCATCATCGCGCTGGTCGGCACGTTGCAGATCGCCAGCGTGTCGATATGGCCGAGCGCCTGTGCGTACTTGAGCGCGGCGAGCGTGTCGGCGGTCTCGCCGGACTGCGACACGCTGACCACCAGCGTATTCGGCATCGCGAGCGCGTCGCTGTAACGGTATTCGCTCGCGATCTCGACCTGTGCGGGTATGCGCGCGATCGTTTCGAGCCAGCGGCGCGCGGTCAGGCCGGAATAGTGACTCGTGCCGCACGCGAGAATCAGCACGTTGTCGATCTGCTCGAACGCTCGCGCGGCATCCGGGCCGAACACGGCCGGATCGAACAACCCCGCGTCCGGGATGGTCGCGGCCACCGCCTGCGGTTGCTCGAAAATTTCCTTCTGCATGAAATGCCGGTACGGCCCGAGTTCGACCGCACCCTGCGCGGACGAAACGGTTTGTATCGCGCGTTCGACCGGTGTGCCGGTGCGATCGAGCACGCGTACGCCGCCTGGCGTCAACTCGACGATGTCACCTTCCTCGAGAAAGATGAAGCGGTCGGTGATACCGGCGAGCGCGAGCGCATCGGACGCAAGAAAGCATTCGCCGTCCTTCACGCCGACGACGAGCGGCGAGCCGGCCCGCGCGCCGATGAGCCGCTGCGGTTCGTGTTTGCTGAACACCGCGATCGCGTAGGCGCCGTGCAGCTGCGCCGTCGCATCGCGTACGGCGGCGAGCAGGTCGCCGCGATACTTGCTGTGGATCAGGTGGGCGACGACCTCGGTATCGGTCTGACCGTCGAATTCGTAGTGCTTGTCTGAAAGTTGCTTGCGCAACGTCTCATGGTTCTCGATGATGCCGTTGTGCACGAGCGCGATCTCGTCGCGCGAGAAGATCGGGTGCGCATTGCAGGTTGCGGGCGCGCCATGGGTCGCCCAGCGCGTGTGGGCGATGCCCGTGCTGCCGGTCAGGCCGGCGCTGCGCACGTGCGCGTCGAGATCGGCGACGCGCGACATGCTGCGTTCGCGGCGCGCCTGGCCGTTGACGACCGTCGCCACCCCGCATGAATCGTAGCCGCGATATTCAAGGCGGCGCAAACCTTCGATCAGAATCGGGACGATGTCCCGTTGCGCGACCGCGCCGACGATGCCACACATGACACGTCTCCTTCCCTGTCAATTCTCCTGGACCGCATGCACGCTGTGTCAGCGCGACGCGGTCGCCGTTGCCTCTGCCGTCGTGAAGCCGCACTGAGCGGGCGCGACGGGGTCGGCCATCCTGCTTTCGAATGCAAGATAAAGGGATTCCTCCAGTACGTTCCAGTGCGCGCCGTGCCGGTACGGGCCCGATCGCGCATGCCAGCAGGCGACCGTGCTCCAGTCGTTCATCTTGAATGCGACCAGCGCGATCAAGCCCCACGGATAATCGCTGCCGGCCAGCTGCAGCCAGGTCTTGCCGTATTTCTGCATCCATTGCGCGTAGATCGTCTCGTTCGATTGGGCGGGAACTTGAATCCCCGACAGGAGCGGGAAGATCTGCGCGACTTTCGCCGGATAGAAAGTCGTGTCGCTGATGCGCTGCGTGCTCGCCCGAAAGCCGGACTGCGTGCCGCGCCAGAACACCTTCAGGATCGCCGACGAGAGCCGGTCGGCGCGCTGGCTCCACGGGCCCGCATGCGCGTAGTCGGCATGCCGCATGTAGTACGCGGCGAGTGCCTGGAACGCGCTGTGTACCTCGACGTTGTCCATCAGCAGCGCGACGTGCAGCGTCGACGAGATCTGATAGACGCCGGCGGGCTTGCTGAGCAGCGTGTCCAGATGCGTGCCCGCGCGGTTCAGGCTGAGTTCCCAGGCGGCGGACATGCCGTCGGGCGGCGCGAAGCGGGAGAGCAATTCGATCCACGTCGCCATCATCGAGTCGTCGGCGTCGGCTTCCGCGCATGGACTGTACTGGCCGCTCTTCATGCAGTAACGATCGAAGCCGCCGTCCGGACGCTGGCGCGGCAACAGCCACGCGATCCACGCGAGTGCGGCCTGACGGGCATCGAGCCCGGCGTCGGCGGCGCCGAGCAGCGCCTTCGCCGCGAAGTAAGGATCGATGCCGGCGCCGTTCAGGCGCACGGTGATCGCGCCGTCGGGGCGCTGGTACAGTCCGTTGAGCTGGAGTTCGGCGGCACTCGCGTGTGGCGCGAAGCCGAATGCCGAAAGGCAGCTGGCAACGCACCACAGGCGGCATAGCCGGGCGACGGCCGCCACGCGTGCGCGTGCGGCCGGGAACAGCGCGGGCCGGTTCATGATCGGGGGCTCCTGCGCGGTGGTCCTGCGCAAATCCCGCCGGGCGCGGCGTTGGCCGCGTCGCGCGCCGGCGGGTAGGTCGATGTTGCGGCTCAGTGCACCTTGGCGCTGGTGAACTTGAGGCTGGTGCCGCTGATCGCGGTCACGAGCCAGTACGTCGAGTCGGTAATGACGACGCTGCCGAGGCCTTGCGTGATGACCGGCAGTGCGAAGCCCTTCTTGGGCAGCAGCCAGGTCATGTTCGCGAGGCTGGTCGGGTGGCTGGCGGCGAACGCCCAGCCGCTGCCCGTGTCGGTGGCCGACCACGTGACGTTCAGGCGTGCGCGATCGAAGATCGTGATGTCGCTCATCGTGTACCACTTGAACTGACCCGCCAGTTTCAGCGTATTGGCTTGCGAGAAGATCGCGGACAGCGTCGACGTGTAGGACGACGCGCCGAGCGGGTGCGCGTAGATCAGCCGGCTCGTACGGTTCGCGACGACGAAGTTCATCAGGGCTGCGTACCAGTTGTTCACGTCGCTCGTGGGCACCGCATACTGCTGGAATTCCTCGAACGTCGCGTACTTGCCGAACGGCATCACGGGGTACGCCCACAGGCCCGGGTTCAGCAGCGCGCCGTTGCGGTATGCGCGGGTCGGCGCCGAGCCGGTGTGGCCGGTGAAGTAGTACCCGTTGAAGCCGTTGCTCTCGAGCCAGTTGACCGACCAGGTCGGCGTGTTGCCTTCCGGCGCCGCATATTCGACATCCGGCTGGCCCGACGCGGCCTGGACGGCCTGATGGTTCATCACGAGGTACTGGGTGAACGTGCTCGCGTTCGTTTCGCTGGCGTTCGCCCCCCAGTAGTCGTGGATCCAGCCGCCGTGGCTGCCGACGCGATGGCCCTTGCTCACGAAATACCTCACGAGACTCTGCGCGGTCGGGTTGTTGGCGAGGTTGATGCCGTCGCCGTCGCCGAAGGCCGCTTCGTCGGGGCCGGCCGTGATCACGAGCGAGAACGGGCCGTTGTTCCACACGCCGAGGTTCTTCAGTTGGAGTGCTGGCTGGATCTGGTCGCCGGCGCAGAAGTGCCAGTTGAACACCAGCCCGGCCATCGCCTTCGGCAGCGGCGACAGCGACGGCAGGTTCAGCATCTGCGTGCCGAAATAGTGCAGGTACCCGTGGATCAGCATGCCGTCGGTCTGGCCGTCGAGGTAGGCGAGCGGCAGGTTGACGAACAGCACGCCGCCGTTGCCGTACGTGTTGTAGCCGGATACCAGCCCGAACGTCGGCGAGGTCAGGATCGTCGTGCCGGTGTACGTGCCCTGCGTGACGAAGCTCGGGTAGGTGAGGAAGCCGTACACGTAGCCGGAGATGCCTTCGAGCGTGTCGGTGGTCGTCGCCGCGGTCGACGCGAGCGCGGTGGTCGCCGTGCCGGCCGTCGTGCTGACGAGCGAGTTGGCGCTATAGGTGCCGGACTTCACGAGCTTGCCGTTCGCAACGCCGGTCAGCTTCGGGGCCGTCTGGTTCAGTACGCCGCTGCCTGCGGACGGCGTGTCGTACTGGAACCACGCACCGTGGTTGTAGTTGGCGAGGCCGCCCGGGTTCGACGGGCTGGCGGACAGATAGAGCGCGCTGCCGGACGTCTGCTTCGACGAATTGTTCGTCTTCGTGTTGTTCGTGCTCGCCGCGGCCATGACGCTGGCGGTCGTCGTGGTCGACGCGGTCGTGGTCCACGTCATCGACTTGCCGGGAGGCACCTGGAGCGTGCGAAGCCAGCTGCTCATGCCGGTTACGTTGCCGAGACCGATCATGTTGCCGCCCAATTGGTCATACAGTACGTAGTCCACACCGACCATGTTGCTGAAACGGGATTTGGGGCTCACGTAGAAGCCGGCCGAATTCAGCACGCCGAAATCGTAGACGAGCATCACCTTGCCGCCGTTCAGCGCATAGTTCTGGATCGCCGTGACGAGCGTGTCGTCGGCCGTCGTATGCACCTGATCGGGCAGGATCAGGCCGGGATACTGCGACAGCGACGCGCCGGCCGCCATGAACTGGCTGTCGGTCATCACCGTGATCTGCAGCCCTTCCTCTTGCGCGGTGTCCAGCCACGCGGACACGCGCGGATCGGGCAATGTCAGCGTATTCGGCACCAGCAGGATGAGCTGGTTGGTGGCCGCCTGAACCCCGCCCGGACTGAATGCGAACGCGAGCGCGAACAACGCGAACAGGATCCGCAAGAACTTGCCTGACTTTGCCAACATGGTGTACTCCTCGCTCAAGGAATGGGGGCGCGCGGCCGCCGTGATGCGCGTGCCGCCAGGTCGACCAATCCTGCCCCGTAGGTGTGTGCGGCTGTCCGGTGCGTCGGATATCGAGCGGCACCTGTCGACGGCAGCCGGACCGACGAGATACGTCGGTATGCCGCGCTGTCGTCGTCGACGAGAGGACTCGATGCGACGTATCGAACGAAGCGAACAACGTGCCATTCGCCCCGGAGGCCCGGTCCTGCTGGCTTCATGTGACATGGACCGTGCGGCACGGGAGCAAACGCAATGGATTCGTTTCATCGCTGATACGGCGCATTAGCGGGCGAAATCAGCAGACGGAATCGGAGCCGTTCGTCAGCGCGCCGGGCCAGCTTGCGCAGTAGGTGTAGAGCGTGACCAGCAGGCCGATCAGCAGCGGTCCGCCAAGCAGGAAATAGCAGAACGGCAGGAACAGCAGCGAGCCGTGATGAATGATCGTCGCGTGCAGCAGCATCACGAACGGCAGCGCGACGATGAAGTAGCCGAGCACCAGCATCGACGCGACGGCCTTCTGTGGCAGCGAGAAATCGAGCGGGTAGTACAGCGCCGCCATCACCAGCGGGATCATCGCGATCGCCGCGCCGTGCAGCACGAACATGTCGCGCAGATGCAGCAACGGGCCATACGGAAACGTGCCGGGCGCGAGCCAGAAGTACACGCAAATCAGCAACTGGGTGAAGCTCGCGATACGTAACAGATATGCAACAGGCAGCCAGTTCCTGTGCCGTATGAAGGATGCGGCGAAGCCGATCGCGCAGAGCGCCGCGGTGGCGGCCAGCAGCACGCCGCCCGGCATGCGCGCGGCGACGTCGATCGACAGCAGCGGTACGCGCGGCGCATCGGGCGGATAGCCGAGCACGATCACGTGGAGCGCCGGATCGATCTGGTGCGCACCCCACACCATCACCGCGCGCCAGTAGCGCCAGGCGAGCGGCAAGCCGACCCACAGCAACGCATACAGCGAGGGCGTCAGCAGGGCGATCGACAGCAGCCAGCGCTGCGGATGGGCGTGAATCCGCAGCGAACGGTCGGCGGTAGGGCGGACGGGGTGCGTCTGCATGGCGCCCGCCCGGCTACCAGCGATAAAACACGCTGAGCTCGCCGCCGATCCGCGAGTAGTAAGGGTTGTGGTAGTAATTGAATTCGAGCTGCGTGCCCCACTTGCGCGTGAACCAGTAACGCCATTTCGCGTCGATCTCGTGGCTGCGGAAATCGGCGATCTGCGAGCCGGAGCCCGTGACCTGGTAGGCCTCGCGCCCGAACCCGCCGCGCAGCACGATCACGCTCTTGCCGACTTCGCCGTAGGTGACGGCGCCGTAATAGGCCGGCGCCTTTACCGATCCGGGCGAATCGACGGTGTAGTTCGTGCCTGCCTCGAAGATCCACTTCGGCAGGGCGTACCAGATCACGCCGGCGTGATAGAGCTGGTCGCGATGGCCGCTGCGGTTCCATGCGTAGCCGGCGCCCAGCGACACGACCAGCGAACGATCCGACAATAGCTTGCGATTGATCGACAGGTCGACGCGTGCGCTCGGCAGGATCGTCCCCGACGTGGTGCCCGCGAAGCCGATGCCGCCGAACCAGTCGGGGCCGAGATCCTGCACGTAGGTCAGGGCGCCGAGCTGCGTGTTCTCGCCGAAGCGGTGCAGTTGCGCGAGTTCGCCGAGCACGGTGCGCCCGCCATCCTGATAGACGCCACGCAGATGCACGCCGTACCAGTCGCCGTAGCCGTGCGTCAGGTGTGCGCTCGAATAGCCGAGCGACAGTTCGGTATGCGATTCTTGCGGCGCCTGGACATGTGTGACGATTGCGTCGGGCAGGGCCGGCCGGTTCGCATCGTCAGGCGTGAACTCGGCGAGCGGCCCGCCGTCCGGCAGGCCGTCGGCGCTGACGCGGACGAACGTGGATTCGTCGCGCGGCCGCGGCGTGATGACGGTCGGGACGTCGGGCGACGGCGCGGGCGGCGCGGCGGCCGCATCGTCCGGCAGTGCCGCGAGCGCCGGTGGCGTACCGAAGGCGACGCCGCACAGCACCGCGAGGGTGGCAACCGGCACGCGCGGACCGCGATGGCAAGGGCGATCGGACATGAAGGCGCTCCTTAACGGGATGCATGGAACCAGCCGCTGCGCCACGCGACGAGGTCGCCATGCACGCAGGCATGACCGACGACCGAGACATCGCGCGCACATGCGCTGACAGGATGGCCGGCGACACCGATGCGTGCACCGGTCAGCCGCAGCAGGCCGCCGGCCGACACGATCCCGTCGATGCAGCTCGCATTCGCGAGCAGCACGTCGTCGCGCGCGAACACGGCGCCGTGCAGCAACGCATGACGTTCGAGTTCGACGCGATGCGCCTTGACGCTGCCGCGCAGCACGCAGCCTTCGCCGAGCACGAGCGTGCCGTCGACGATGAGGTTGCCTTGCACGACCGTGTGCGCGGGCAGGCGAACGTCGCAATGCACCAGGTAGCGGCCGTGCAGGAAGCGATGCGGGAGCGATGCGAAGTGGCGGGCGAGCGAGATCGCGCGGCGCGGCGCGGCTGGCGTGCCGACCGGTCGCGCGCTCGGTGCTGCGCCGAAGACGATCGGCTCGCCGTACAGGCACGCGAAGCCGCCGGCGCCGCGCAGGTGTACCGTGCCGCCGACCACGACGCCACGCAGCACCGCGCCGTCGACGTCGATCCGTGGCGCGTGCGCAAGCGCGCCGATGGTCGCGCCGGCGCGAATGTCGATGCGTTCGCCGGCGAACGCGTACGCCGCGCGGGCGCCGCCGTCGAGCGTGATCGCATGATCGGCATGGAGCACGTCGTCGCGATGCTCGTCGTGCGCGACGTGGATCGTGCCGGCGTGCTGCACGGCCAGTCCGAGCGCTTGCCAGGGCGGTGCGGCAGACGGATCGGCCGCCGGTTCACCGGCCGCGTGCGCGCGCAGCGCGTCGTGCCATTGCGTGGCGAGCAACGCCTGATCGACGAACGGACCGTCGCCGATCGGCAGCGCCGCGACGTCGCTGCGCCGGATCAGCTCATGCAGCATCGGCAGGAACGGCAGGCTGAGCACGCCGGCCACCGGCACCAACACATTGAAGGTCGTCATCGATCATCGCTCCGGTTTCAGTTGCCGGCGAAAGCGCTCGGTCTTGTCCCACTTCAGTTCGCGACGGAATGCGGCGTCGAGCGTGAGTCCCCACAACGCGGAGACGACGGCCGCGATCGTCACGCAGAAGCCGACGACGTTGACCGGTACGAGCCTCAGCCGCGTCGCGCGGCCGTCGAGCCGGGCGGCGACGACGATCTCGAAGAACACGCCGAAGTTGCCGAAGGTGCTGAACGAGAACAGCGCGAACAGCGACACGATCAGGCCGAGCGCCGTCGAGTTGACCCCGTTGAACAGGTAGAGCGTGAGCGCGGCGATCCATGCGACCGCGAGCAGCGCGGGCATCACGAACACGCCGAGCAGCAACGCGCCGTCCAGCCGGCAGCGCCGCGAGATCAGCGGGTTGCGCAGTACCGGAACCAGATAGCGCAGCAGCGTCTGGTTGTGGCCTTTCGCCCAGCGCGTCAACTGCCGGGCACGCACGGCCCAGCGCTCCGGCACTTCCTCATAGCATTCGGCGTGATTCAGGTAGACCGTGCGCCAGTCGCTCAGCAGCAGGCGATAGGTCATGTCGGTGTCCTCGGCCAGCGTGTCGTCGCGCCAGCCGCCCACCGCGTCGAGCGCGCCCTTGCGGATGCCGCCGACCGTGCCGCCGTACTGCGGCACCAGGTTGAGGTTGTTGCGGGCTTGCTGGTTGACCTGGTAGCCGCCCGCGCGCTCGAGGTCGAGCAGCCGCGCGAGCAGGTTGCTGTCGGCGTTCTGCGGCACGACGCGGCCCATCACCGCGCCGACTTCCGGATCGAAGAACGGCGCGACGAGTTCCTTCAGCAGCCCCGGGCGCGGCAGGTAGTCGGCGTCGAACACCACCATGATGTCGCCGCGAATGTAGCGCAGCGCATCCTTCAGCGCGGCCGCCTTGCCCGGTTTGCCGGTCTCGCGGTGAAACGGCTGGATGAGGTCGGGCGCGAGCGCCCGGACCTCGTCGATCAGCGCACGGGTGTTGTCGGTCGAGCGGTCGTTGACCGGAATGATCGTCAGCCTGTCGCGCGGGTAGGTCGTCGCCAGCAGTGCCATCAGGCAATCGACGACGACGGCTTCCTCGTTGTGGGCGGCGACGAACACCGTGAGCCTCGGCCAGTCGCCGTGGGTAATCGTCCGGTAGGGCGCGCATTGCGGCTTGAACAGGCGGTCGAGGCTGAACACGTAATGCCGTCCGGCGTAGATGCACGTCAACACCGTGAACAGCCACAGGTACGCGACGCAGGGCATCAGCAGCAGGTCGGGGTCGAGCGTGATACCCGGCGCGCCGGCCGGCGGCGGCTCGAGCGACGCGTTCGCATCGGGCGAAGCCTGCGCGGCGATCGCGAACCGCGCGCCGTCGAGGGCCGCGCGTTCGACCGCGACCGCGGCGTTTGCGGCAGGCAGGATGATCCGCGCCGGCTCGGCGATCGCCTGCGATGCGGTGTCGCGCACGCTCAGCGAAAAGGCAAGCACGATCAGCAGCAGAACGCCTTGCTCGCAGAGTGACGCCATCCGCGGATTCTTCATGTCCTGGTCCCCGGTGTCCGCGACGACGACCGATGAGAGCGGAAGGCGCCCGTGGATCGCGCGGATGTCAATGGGACGCGGCCGCACGTTCGTCGCGCGGGGCGGATGTCGTTCGCCCCCGCGCACGCGTCGCGTCGCTTCCCGGCTTCGTTGCTTTGGCGTCCCCGTCCGTCTGCTGCTGCCGTGCGAGTGCTTCGGGACGCACCTGTCTGACATTAAGCAAGGCGTGAGCCATGGGCCGCGATGCCCCGTGCAGCAAGGAGGCGGGCGCGAGGCGCGCGTAGGGTCGGGCGCGTGGCGACGTGTTTTGATTCACTGACGAATCAGCGCCGTCGCGCGACATGCGACGCCACGCAGCCTGCGACACATCTCGCCGACCTCGCACGGCGGGCGGTTTGTCTAACGAGTCGTCGCCGCCTTGTTCGATGTGGCCTTGCGAGACGTGCAGCGGCGTGTCGCTCGCCGCGGGCGCGTTGCCCCGATGGACGAAACGGTTGCCGCCGTCGTGCGCGCGGAATAGACCGGACTCCGATGTATCTTCCCGCTCGGCTCTGCGTTACACATTCGCAACATTTCCCGCGCATGCATTCGTGCGACGCAAGCCGCGCCGCGTGTCGGGGAATTCGCGCGCACATGGTCGTGGCCGGAGGTCGCGTGCGCGCCGCGCGCTGCACAGACAAAAGTGCCGAATCGAGACGACGCAACGCGCTTCGAAAGATGCACGCGGTGCGATGCGTGACGGGCGTCCGACCTGCGTTCTCGATTCATCGGACGACGTCGTCAGACGGATCGCGCGATCGGCCGGCTGTTTATCGTTGTCGTGCCGGCTCGTCGATGAGACGCCCGTAGCAGTTGTGAAACATTCCGTAACGCACCGCGCATGTGCGGTGTGCGTCGCGCGAGCCGGCTGCGGCTGCGGGGGCGGCTGGTTTGAATATTGCTGGTGTGGAAGCGACGTGACGGACCGACGTGACGCTCGACACAGCGAGGAACGACTCATGACGTGACTGATCAGTGCAACGGGACGCCGGTAGTACGACGATTCGCGTGGCCGGGACCGCGCGGACAGGACGGCGCGCCTGCCTCGCAGCACGGTTACGTGCCGACCGCGCGAGTATGGGCAGTGCCGCCTGAATACATGCTTCGCGCCACGTGCAGGATCATCCGCGCGAAGTGGCTAAACGAGGATAACGATGAAGAAGATCTTGCTTGTGTTCGGGACTCGGCCGGAGGCCATCAAGATGGCGCCGCTGGTGCGTGCGCTGAAGGCGCAAGCGGAGGTCGACGCCCGGGTATGCGTGACCGCGCAGCATCGGGAAATGCTCGACCAGGTGCTGACGCTGTTCGACATCAAGCCCGACTACGATCTCAACCTGATGCGGCAAAGCCAGACGCTGACCGACGTGACGACCGGCATTCTTCAGGCGATCGGCATGGTCTTCGACGACCTGCGTCCGGACGTCGTGCTGGTGCACGGCGATACGACGACCACGCTGGCGGTCAGCCTGGCGGCGTTCTACCGCTATCTGCCGGTCGGGCACGTGGAGGCCGGGCTGCGCAGCGGCGACATCTGGTCGCCGTGGCCGGAGGAGCTGAATCGCCGCGTGACCGATGCGGTGTCGTCGTGGCACTTCGCGCCGACCGGGCAGGCGCGCGACAACCTGCTCAGCGAGGGCGTGCCGGGCAGCGGCGTCTCGCTGACCGGCAATACCGTGATCGATGCGTTGCACGAGGTCAAACGCATGCTGGACCGCACCTCTGCGTTGTCTGACAAGGTCGCCGCGTATTTTCCGTTTCTCGAACCGTCGCGGCGCGTCGTGCTGATCACGGGGCATCGCCGCGAGAGTTTCGGCGAACCGTTCCAGCATTTTTGCGAGGCGCTCTGTACGCTCGCGGGCCGCTATCGCGACGCGCAGTTCGTCTATCCGCTGCACATGAATCCGAACGTGCGGGAGCCGGCGCGAGCGCGGCTCGGCGGCGTGCCGAACATCTACCTGATCGAACCGCAGGAATACCTGTCGTTCGTATTCCTGATGTCCCGCGCGCATTTCATCATTACCGACTCGGGCGGCATTCAGGAAGAAGGGCCGGCGCTCGGCAAGCCGGTGCTCGTCACGCGCGAGACGACCGAGCGGCCCGAGGCGATCCAGGCCGGCACCGCACGGCTCGTCGGTACGGACCAGGAGCGGATCGTGTGGGAGGCGTCGCGCCTGTTCGACAGCGAAAGCGCCTACGAGGAAATGTCGCGCGCGAGCAATCCGTATGGCGACGGCCACGCGAGCGAGCGGATCGTTCACGCGCTGATGCGCACGCCGGGCGTGACCACGAAAACGACGAGTTTTTCGATGGGGGCAACGGAGATGCCGTTCAACGCGCTCACGCTGGGCTTGCAGGCGTTGCGCTCGCCGTGAGCCGGATCGCGCGATAGCGTACTTCCGTACCGTTCGTTACCGTCGCGCGCGAGGATCCGGTTCGGCCGCCAGGCCGGCCGGATCATCGCATTTGCGCGACCCCGAACGAATTTTCCCGCCGCGTTCTTCAAGACTGTCTTAGCGGACTGCTCCGTTCTCGGTGCGGCGCCGCGCATGGATACTTCCGCGGATACCCGCCCCGCATCGGCCGGAATGCACGGCAAACTCCCGGTTTCAGATGCGGGGGTCCGATGCATCCGATCCCCGGTCATCCGTCGCAACCCATGCCGCGCGAGTTCGGTCTCGACCCGGTCGGCTGGAAAGCGCCCGGCGGCGCAAAGCTGCCGCACATCGGTTAAAGTTGGAGCGCGGCTCAATCCCCATACGAATCCGCCTGCCCGGGCATGTCGAAGCCCTCCGGGCCGGACGTCGCGCGCGGGGGCAGCGGTGATCCCGGGCACCGTTTCTGGCAGCCCCGACAGGGTCGCGTCGCCTGAGTGACGGTTTGCATGGGGCAGAATCGGGACCCGCGGGCGCCCGCTTTCGCTCGGAGTCGAACACCCGGTCGTCATCGGCACCGATAGCCCGTCGGCCGCTGGTGCTTCCGGCGAAGCAGTCCGCCAGGCGGTGCCGGGCCGGCACCGTTCGAATCCCCACACGGCACCCGTGGTGCGACGCGGGCGCCTCGACCAGGAGGTGAACGATGATCACGCTGACCGTCAACGGTAGCGAGCAACACTTCGACGGCAATCCCGACATGCCGTTGCTCTGGTATCTGCGCGACGTGCTCGGCCACACCGGCACCAAGTTCGGCTGCGGGATGGCGCTGTGCGGCGCGTGTACCGTTCATCTCGACGGCGTCGCGATCCGGTCGTGCATCACGCCCGTTGCGGCGGCTTCCGGCAAGCGCGTGACGACGATCGAGGGACTGTCGACCGACCTGACCCACCCGCTGCAGCAGGCATGGCAGGAACTGAACGTCGCGCAATGCGGCTACTGCCAGTCCGGGCAGATCATGCAGGCCGCATCGCTGCTGAAGACGAATCCCCATCCGACCGATGCCGACATCGACGATGCGATGTCCGGCAACATCTGCCGCTGCGGCACCTACACGCGCATTCGCGCGGCGATCCGCCTGGCCGTGCGCCGCGGAGGTGCCGCATGAGCGCGCCCGAACTCTCCGTCCACAACGAAAGCCGCCGCGCGCTGCTGCTGGGCTTCGCGTCCGGCGGGCTGCTGCTCGCGTTCGGCGTGCCGTCGCTCGCGCAGGCCGCGGCACCGGTGCAGCCGCCCGTCAGCACGAACCCGCAATACGGCGGCGCCGGGATGCCGCACGGGCTGCGCGACGATCCGCACCTGTTCGTCGCGATCGCCCCGGACGGCACCGTGACCGTCACCTGCATCCGCTCCGAGATGGGACAGGGCGTGCGCACGAGCGTCGCGCTCGTGGTCGCCGACGAGCTGGGTGCCGACTGGGCGCGCGTGAAGGTCGCGCAGGCCGTCGGCGACGAGCCGCGCTACGGCAACCAGAACACCGACGGCTCGCGCAGCCTGCGCCAGAGTTTCGCCGCGCTGCGTCGGGCAGGGGCCGCCGCGCGCACGATGCTCGAGCAGGCGGCCGCGACCGAGTGGGGCGTCGATGTGGGCCAGGTCAAGGCATCGGTGCACGAGGTCGTCGACACGAAGGGCGGGCGCAAGCTCGGTTTCGGCGAACTCGCCGCGAAAGCGGCCGCGTTGCCGGTGCCCGACACGAAGACGCTCGCGTTGAAGGCACCGGCCGAATTCCGCTATATCGGCAAGGGCAAGACCGCGCTGATCGACGGGCGCGACATCGTCGGCGGCCGTGCGCACTACGGGATCGACACGCGGCTCGACGGCATGCTGTATGCGGTCGTTGCGCGGCCGCCGGCCTACGGCGATACGGTCGCGTCATTCGATGCGTCGGCGGCCGAGAAACTGCCGGGCGTCGTCAAGGTCGTGCAGCTTGCGTCGGCGCCGCTGCCGTCCGGCTTCCAGCCGCTCGGCGGCGTGGCCGTCGTCGCACGCGACACGTGGACGGCCATCCAGGCGCGCGCGCAACTGAAGATCGACTGGAAGCGCGGGCCCCACGCGGGCTACGACTCGGCCGACTATCGCAAGGCGCTCGAGGCGGCCGCCGCGCAGCCGGGCGACGTGATCCGCAACGACGGCGATGCGGCCGCGGCGCTCGCCGGCGCCGCGAAACGCGTCCGTGCGACGTACTACATCCCGCATCTCGCCCACGCGACGATGGAGCCGCCCGCAGCCGTCGCGCGCGTGGCCGACGGCCGCTGCGAGGTGTGGACCTGCACGCAGGCGCCCCAGACCACCCGCGACGAGGTCGCGAAGGCGCTCGCGCTGCCGACCGAGCGCGTGACGGTCAACGTGACGCTGCTCGGCGGCGGATTCGGCCGCAAGTCGAAACCCGATTACGTGGTGGAAGCCGCGCTGCTGTCGAAGGCGGTCGGCGCGCCCGTGAAGCTGACGTTCACGCGCGAGGACGACATCGCGCACGACTATTTCCACGCGGTGTCGCTCGAGGCGTTCGACGGCGGGATCGACGCGTCGGGGAAGGTGGTCGCGTGGCAGCATCGCACGGTCGCGCCGTCGATCCAGTCGACCTTCAAGCCGGACATCGTGCACGAGCAGCCGGGCGAACTGGCTCAGGGGATCGCGGACCTGCCGTTCGCGATCCCGAACGTGCGGATCGAGAATCCGGCTGCCGAAGGGCACACGCGGATCGGCTGGTTTCGCTCGGTCTACAACATCCCGCATGCGTTCGGCATCCAGAGCTTCGTGTCGGAGCTCGCGCACGCGGCCGGCCGCGACCCGAAGGATTTCCTGCTCGCGCTGATCGGGCCCGCGCGGCGCTTCGAGCCGCACATCACGGTGAAGAACGTGAACTACGGCGAGGATCCCGCGCTGTACCCGGTCGATACGGGGCGGCTGCGGCGCGTGGTCGAGACGGTCGCGCGCGAAGCCGGCTGGGGGCGCAAGCTGCCGAAGGGGCACGGGCTCGGGATCGCCGCGCATCGCAGTTTCGTGTCGTACACGGCGGCGGTCTGCGAGGTGCAGGTCGGCGCGGACGGCAGGATCACGGTGCCGCGCGTCGACATCGCGATCGACTGCGGGCCTCAGGTCAATCCGGAGCGCGTGCGCTCGCAGCTCGAGGGGGCGGTGGTGATGGGGCTCGGCATCGCGCTGCATGGCGAGATCACGTTCAAGGACGGCCATCCGGAACAGAGCAACTTCAACGGCTTCCAGGTGCTGAGAATGAACGAGGCGCCGCGCGAGATCCGCGTGCATCTCGTCGCGCCGGACGACTTCACGGCACCGCTCGGCGGCGTCGGCGAGCCGGGCCTGCCGCCCGTCGCACCGGCGCTGACCAACGCGATCTTCGCGGCGACCGGCACGCGCATCCGCAGCCTGCCGATTGCCGATCAGCTCGCGAAGCCGCAGGCGGGTTGACGCACAATCCCTCCGACGCCGGGCCGCTTCGCGCGGCCCGGTTCGCATCGATCCCTGAACAAGGAGTGTGACGTGGCCTCATCCGATGTCAGTGTGCAGCAGGCGGTTTCTCCCGCCGAATGGGATGCGCGAGTCAACCTGGCGGCGGCCTATCGCCTGACCGCGCTGTTCGGCTGGGACGATCTCGTGTTCACCCATATCTCGGCGCGTGTGCCCGGCCCGGAACATCATGTCCTGATCAACCCGTACGGGATGATGTTCGACGAGATCACGGCGTCGTCGCTGGTCAAGATCGATCTCGACGGTCGCAAGGTGTCCGAATCGCCGTACGAGATCAACCCGGCCGGCTTCACGATTCACAGCGCGGTGCATGCGGCCCGTGACGACGCGCTGTGCGTGATGCACACGCACTCGATCAACGGCGTTGCCGTATCGGCGCAGGAAGCCGGCTTGCTGCCGCTGTCGCAGCAGTCGCTCGGCGTGCTGGCGTCGCTCGGGTATCACGATTACGAAGGCATTGCGCTCGACGAGGGCGAGAAGGCGCGCCTCGTGCGGGACCTCGGCGGCAACACGAACCTGATGCTGCGCAATCATGGGCTCTTGACGGTCGGCGCGACGCCGGCCGACGCGTTCGTCGCGATGTACTTCTTCGAGGCCGCGTGCATGATCCAGGTCCGCGCGCAGGCCGGCGGCGCGGCGCTGCGGCCGATCGCGCAACCGATTCTCGACGGTATCAGGCAGCAGATCGCCGCGGTCACGCGCGGGATGGGCGCCGGGGCGCTCGTCTGGCCGGGATTGCTGCGCCGGCTCGATCGACTTAATCCCGGGTACGCGGACTAGCTCGCTCGTCGTTGTTGTTTGCGAACGATCGTGCTAAATTCCTGCCAGCAACTTGCGGTCACGAACCCTTCATTCGGCTGACGAAGCCGGCACCCGGGAGGCAGCACGATGAGCCTGTTGATGTCGCGACGCGATCTCGCGTTCCTGCTGTACGACTGGCTCGACGCCGAAGCGCTCGCCGCGCTGCCGCGCTTCGCGGAGCACAGTCGCGAGACCTTCGACGCGGTGCTCGACACCAGCGAGCGGATCGCCGAGAACCTGTTCGCACCGCATGCGGCGCGCGGCGATCGCGAGGAACCGCATTTCGACGGCGAGCGCGTGACGCTGATCCCCGAGGTCGAGCCGGCCGTGCGCGCGTTCGCGGACGCCGGGCTGATCGCCGCGGGCCATGACGACGCGCTCGGCGGCATGCGGTTGCCGAAGCTGGTCGAAGCCGCATCGTTCCTGTTCTTCCAGGCCGCGAACATCGCGACGGCCGCCTATCCGTTCCTGACCGTCGCCAACGCGAACCTGCTCGTCGCGCACGGCAGTCCCGCGCAGATCGACGCGTTCGCGCGCCCGGAACTGGAAGGGCGCTTCCTCGGCACGATGTGCCTGTCCGAACCGCAAGCCGGCTCGTCGTTGTCCGACATCGCGACGCGGGCGGATTTCGAGGGCGACGCGCCGCTCGGCCCGCGCTACCGGCTGACCGGCAACAAGATGTGGATCTCCGGCGGCGAACACGAGCTGGCGGAGAACATCGTGCACCTCGTGCTCGCGAAGATTCCCGACGAACACGGCCGGCTGCAGCCCGGCACGCGCGGCATCTCGCTGTTCATCGTGCCGAAGTACCTGCCGGGCGCCGACGGCCGTGCGCGGGGCGAGCACAACGACGTCGTGCTCGCCGGGCTGAACCACAAGATGGGCTATCGCGGCACGACCAACTGCCTGCTGAATTTCGGCGAAGGCACGCGCTATCGTCCGGAAGGGCGTGCGGGCGCGATCGGCTACCTGGTCGGCAAGCCGAACCATGGCCTCGCCTACATGTTCCACATGATGAACGAGGCGCGCATCGGCGTCGGCGCGGGTGCGGTGGCGCTCGGCTATACCGGTTATCTGCGCGCGCTCGACTATGCGCGCAACCGGCCGCAGGGGCGCCCGCTCGGGCCGGCCGGCAAGGACGCGGCCGCGCCGCAGGCGCCAATCGTCGAGCATCCGGACGTGCGGCGCATGCTGCTCGCGCAGAAGGCCTATGTCGAAGGCGGTCTCGCGCTGATCCTGTACTGCGCGAAGCTGGTCGATGAAGCACGCGCGCACGACGACGCGGACGCGCGCGCCCAGGCCGCGGGCCTGCTCGACATCCTCACGCCGATCGCGAAAAGCTGGCCGTCGCAGTGGTGTCTCGCCGCGAACGATCTCGCGATCCAGGTGCACGGCGGCTACGGCTACACGCGCGACTACGCGGTCGAGCGGCTCTACCGGGACAACCGGCTGAATCCGATTCACGAAGGCACGCACGGGATCCAGGCGCTCGACCTGCTGGGCCGCAAGGTCGCCCAGGACGACGGCGCGCTGCTGCATGCGCTCGATGCGCGGATCGGCGCGACGGTCGAGCGCGCGCGAGCGCTGGATGCCGGCACGCGCGAGCAGGCCGATGCGCTGGCGCGGCGCTGGGCGCGACTGTGCGACGTCACGCGGCAGCTCGGCGCGATCGGCGATCCGCGGACACGGCTGGCGAACGCGAGCGTCTATCTCGAAGCGTTCGGCCACCTCGTCGTCGCATGGCTGTGGCTCGACGTGACGCTTGCCGCGCACGGGCACGACGGCGATTTCCACGACGGCAAGCGTGCGGCGGCCCGATACTTTTTCCGCTGGGAGTTGCCGAAGGTGGATGCGCAGCTCGATCTGCTGTCGAGCGTCGACACGACGACGCTCGACATGCGGGACACGTGGTTCTGAACGTTGCGTCACCGTCATTCCGGCATGCGGACGATATCGCGGGGGCGGGCGCTGCCGGCCGTCGCCGGTTCGTCGCAAGCCGGCCGGGCGGGAGCATTCCGCCGACCGTACCGATGCGCGGCCGCGCCGCGCAAGGAGTGAGAAGCGCATGAAAGCCCTGTTGTGTACCGCATTCGGCCCGATCGACAGTTTGCGTATCGAGGACGTCGCGATTCCCGAACCGGCCGCCGGCCAGGTGCGGATCCAGGTGAAGGCGGCGTCGCTCAATTTTCCCGACGCGTTGATCGTCCAGGGCTTGTATCAGGTGAAGCCGGCGCTGCCGTTCTCGCCGGGCGCCGAGTTTGCCGGCGTGATCGACGCGGTCGGCGACGGCGTGAGCGCGTATCGGCCGGGCGATTCGGTGGTGGCGTTCACCGGGCATGGCGGGTTCGCGGAGCAGTGCGTGGCCGACGTGCACCAGATCGCCGCGCTGCCGCCGGGCATGGCGTTCGAGCAGGGGGCGGCGCTCGTGCTCGCCTACGGCACGTCGCTGCACGCGTTGCAGCAGCGCGCGCGGCTCCAGGCGGGCGAGACGCTGCTCGTGCTGGGCGCGGCGGGCGGGGTCGGGCTCGCGGCGATCGAGATCGCGAAGGCGCTCGGCGCGCGCGTGATCGCGGCGGCGTCGAGCGCGGACAAGCTCGCGTTGTGCCGTGAAGCGGGGGCCGACGAGACGATCGACTATGCGACCGAAGACCTGCGTCGGCGCGTCGACGCATTGACCGGCGGGCGCGGTGCCGACGTCGTCTACGATCCGGTGGGCGGCGCGTACAGCGAAGCGGCGCTGCGCGCGACCGCCTGGCGCGGCCGGTTCCTCGTGGTCGGCTTCGCGGCCGGCGAGATTCCGAAGATCGCGCTGAACCTCGCGCTGCTCAAGGAGCGTGACATTCTCGGCGTGTTCTGGGGCGATGCGGTGCGCCGCGACCCGGCGCAGCATGTCGCGAACATGCGGCTGCTGGCCGAATGGTTCGCGGCCGGCAAGGTGCGGCCGGCGATCACCGAGCGCGTGTCGCTGGCCGGCGCGGCCGGCGCGATCGCACGGATGGCGAACCGGCAGGTGAAGGGCAAGGTGGTGATCCTGCCCGGCGCGTGATCCTGATTCGCCGCGCGGTGATTCAACGTCGGCCGCGCGGCCGATTGCCTGCGGCAGCGGCGCCGCGTGAACCGCGGCAGGCTCATCGTTACCGCGCATGCGCTGCGCGAGTGCGATGCCGATCGGCGCCGAGACGAACGCCGCCCATGTTCCGTCAGCGGATCAATCCTTCGGCAAGCGCAGCGTGTCGAGCGCGTCCTGCGAAAACTCGACCCAGAACCGCTCGTTCGCGATGCCGGCCTGCAGCACCAGATGCTGCAAGCGTTTCGCGCGCGAGTCGGCGCCTTCCGGAAAATCGCGCGCCTCGATCTTCAGGTACAGGTCGAGCTTCTCCTGGTGAAGCGCGATCCGCCGCCGGATTTCGTCCTCGAGGCCCGACGGGCCGAGCACCGCTTCCGCACGCAGGCGCACCATCAACGCTTCGCGCAGCGGCGTCGGATCTTCCTGTTCGGCGATCCAGCGTCGCAGTTCCTTCTTGCCGGCCGGCAGGATCCGATAGGCACGCTTGCGGCCACGGCCCGATTCGGCGGGCAGCGATTCGATCCAGCCCGTTTCCTCGAGGCGCCCCAGTTCGCGATAGATCTGCTGATGCGTCGCCTGCCAGAAATAACCGATCGAGCGATCGAAGCGGTCGGCAAGCTCGGACCCCGAACCGGGACGTTCGGCGAGCGCGGTGAGGAGGGCGTGAGGCAAGGACATGTCGGATCGGAGGAGGCCGCGGAATGAATCGCATCTTGCCATATCGGGGCCACAGTACAAGCCAGGGATCCCGTTTATGCAACATGTTGCATAAACGGATGCGGTGAACTACCATCTGTGCAACTTGTTGCATAAAAATGGAGACGCCCCGATGACATCCCGTTATCCGCATTTGACGACCCCGCTCGACCTGGGCTTCACGTCGCTCAGGAACCGCGTGCTGATGGGGTCGATGCATGTGGGACTCGAGGAAGCGCCGAACGGTTTCGAGCGGATGGCGGCGTTCTACGCGGAGCGCGCGCGAGGCGAGGCCGGCCTGATCGTCACGGGCGGATTCGCACCGAACGAGCGCGGCCGTCCGGCGCCGGGCGGCGCGATGCTGACGACCGAGGCGGAAGCCGAACGCCATCGTGTCGTGACGCGCGCGGTGCACGCGGCGGGCGGCAAGATCGCGCTGCAGATCCTGCATTTCGGACGCTACGCGTATCACCCGGCGCTCGCGGCGCCCAGCGCGCTGAAGGCGCCGATCAACCCGTTCACGCCGCATGCGTTGAGCAGCGACGAAGTCGACGAGACGATCGCCGATTTCGTGCGTTGCGCGGCGCTCGCGCAGCATGCGGGCTACGACGGCGTCGAAATCATGGGGTCCGAAGGTTACCTGATCAACGAATTCATCGCCGCGCGCACGAACCATCGCGACGACGCATGGGGCGGCGCGTACGAGAACCGCGTTCGTTTCGCGGTCGAGATCGTGCGGCGCGTGCGCGAGCGCGTCGGCACGAACTTCATCGTCATCTACCGGCTGTCGATGCTCGATCTCGTCGAAGGCGGCTCGACGCTCGACGAGGTGATCCGCCTCGCGCAAGCGATCGAGGCGGCCGGCGCGACCATCCTCAATACCGGCATCGGCTGGCACGAGGCGCGCATTCCGACCATCGCGACCAAGGTGCCGCGCGCCGCGTATGCGTGGGTGACGCGGCAATTGATGGGCAAGGTCGGCATCCCGCTCGTCGCGACCAACCGGATCAACACGCCGGAAGTGGCCGAGCAACTGCTCGCCGACGGCTATTGCGACATGGTGTCGATGGCGCGGCCGTTCCTTGCCGATGCCGAATTCGTCCGCAAGGCGCGGGAAGGGCGCGCGGACGAAATCAACACGTGCATCGGCTGCAACCAGGCGTGCCTCGACCATACCTTCAGCGGCAGGATCACGTCCTGCCTCGTGAATCCGCGCGCCTGCCATGAAACCGAACTCGTGATCCGCCCCGCCGGGCAGCGCAAGCGGATCGCGGTGGTCGGCGCCGGGCCGGCGGGCCTCGGCTTCGCGGTCACGGCGGCCGAACGCGGTCACGCGGTGACGCTGTACGAAGCCGGCGCCGAGATCGGCGGTCAGTTCAACATCGCGAAGAAGGTGCCCGGGAAGGAAGAGTTCAACGAAACGCTGCGCTATTTCCGCCGGCAGATCGAACTGCGCGGCGTGACGCTGCACGTCAATACGCGCGCGACCGCCGAGATGCTGCTGCAGGGCGAATTCGACGAAGTGGTGATCGCGACCGGCATCGTGCCGCGCACGCCGCCGATCGACGGCGTCGGCCATCCGAAGGTGCTCGGTTATCTCGACGTGTTGCGCGACGGCAAGGTCGTCGGCCGCGACGTGGCGATTGTCGGCGCCGGCGGCATCGGCTTCGACGTCGCCGAATATCTCGTGCATCGCGGCGACGGTGAACGTGTCGACGCAGCGCGGTTCTTTGCCGAGTGGGGTGTCGACCGGACGTATGCGAACGCGGGCGGTCTCGGCCATGCGCGGCCCGAACCGGCGGCACGTCATGTCCACCTGCTGCAGCGCAAGGCGTCGAAGGTCGGCGACGGGCTCGGCAAGACCACCGGCTGGATTCATCGCACCGCGCTGAAGGCGCGCGGCGTCGGGATGTCGTCGGCGGTGACGTACCGGCGCATCGACGACGAGGGACTGCACGTGACGATCGACGGCGTCGAGCGGACGCTGCCGGTGGACAACGTGATCATCTGCGCGGGGCAGGAACCGTTGCGCGAACTCGCCGTGCAGCTCGAGGCGGCCGGGTGCAAGGTTCATGTGATCGGCGGCGCGCACGAAGCCGCCGAGCTCGATGCGAAGCGCGCGATTCACCAGGGTACGACGCTGGCCGCGACGCTTTGACGCCGATTCGCTTTTCTTTCCGTTCGACGATTCAGGAGTCTACGAAGATGAATGCAACGACGCAGGTTCATCCCGCTGTCGCGAAGTCGCTCGACGCGTGGCACGTGATGGTCGAGAACAAGGACTTCGGGCCGCTGGAGTCGATCGTCCACCCGGATGCCGTGTTCCGTTCACCGATGGCGTTCAAGCCGTACGGGCCGGCGCCTGCGCTGTTGATCGCGCTGCGCACGGTGATCACGATCCTCGAGGATTTCGCGTATCACCGCCAGTTCGTCAGCGACGACGGCCGGAGCGTCGTGCTCGAGTTCAGCGCGCGCGTCGGCGACAAGGCGCTGAAGGGAATCGACATGATCCGCTTCGACGACGACGGCCGGATCGTCGAGTTCGAGGTGATGATCCGGCCGTTCAATGCGCTGCAGGCGCTCGGTGCGGAAATGGGCGCGCGGCTCGGGCAGCAGATGCCGACGTTCAAGATCGGCGGGTGAGCGCAGGCGTGGCTGCCGCATGGTCCCGGCCCGCCGCCGCATGGCGTCGTTCGGCATTCGTGCGGGTTGTCTCGCCGGGGCTCGTTGGTGGGTTTGTCGCATGTGCGGCTCAGTACGCGGTCGAGCCGGGCAGGTTGCCGTCGAAGGCGTCCTGCAGCAGCGCGCGCAGGCCGTCGCGTTCGATCGGGCGAGGGTTCCAGTACGGGTTGGCCGTCGCGAGGTCGGCCGCGCGATCGAGATCGGCCGCCTGCATGCCGATCGCCTTCAACGACACCGGCGCGCCGTTGTCGCGCGCCAGCGCGTAGAGGCCGCGCGCGGCGTCGTTGGTCCCGAGCGCGCGGGCGATCCGCTGCATCGCCTCGGGCGCGTACGCCGCGTTGTACGCGAGCGCATGCGGCAGCACGACCGTGTGGGTCGGTGCGTGTGGCAGGTTGAAGCTGCCGCCGAGCGTGTGGCAGAGCTTGTGGTGCAGCGCCATGCCGACGTTGCCGAGCACCATGCCGCACAGCCACGCGCCGTAGAGGGCATCGCCGCGCGCGGCGAGATCGGCGGGATCGCGCCGCACGCCCGGCAGGCCGCGCGCCAGCGCGCGAATGCCTTCCTCGGCGACGAGGCTCATGACCGGATTTGCGTTGTCCGCGTACAGGCCCTCCGCCGCGTGTGCGATCGCATTGAGGCCGCTCGTCACCGACAGCTCGACCGGCAGCGTCACGGTGAGCTCGGGATCGTAGATCACCGTCTTCGGCAGCACGCGTGCATCCGTGCCGGTGCGCTTGAGGCCGCCTTCGGTCAGGCCGTAGATCGGCGTCATTTCGCTGCCGGCGTACGTGGTCGGTATCGCAAGGATCGGCAGGCAGCTTTCGAGCGCGATCGCCTTGCCCAGGCCGATCGTCGAGCCGCCGCCGATCGCGATCGCGCAATCGGCGTCGCAGGATGTCGCGAACGCCTGCGCATCGCGGGCGATCTCGATCGGCACGTGCATCGTCGCGCGGTCGTACAGCCCGGCGGCACGTGCGCCGAGCCGGTCGACGATGCGTTGCGCGAGGTCGCGCTGCTCCGGCGTGCAGAGCACGATCGCGCGCTGCGCGCCGAGTTCCAGTACTTCGCGTTCGAGATGGTGCAGGCTGCCTGCGCCGAAGACGACGCGGGCCGGCCGCGCCTGATAGATGAAGTTCATGTCGTGCTCACTCCGTCGCGTAGTCGACCTGATGGCGCGCAGTGCGCAGGCCGGTCAGTGCGTCGTATACGCGTGCGTGTTCGGGATGCGTCGCGTAGCCGTCGAGCGCTTCGCGCGATTCGAATTCGGCGACGAGAATCAGGTCGCATGCGCGGTCGGCCGCACCGAGGTCCGTGCCGACCTCGAGGTGCGTCATGCCCGGAATCCTGCCGCGCAGGCTCTCGAAAGCCGTCTTGACGCTGGCGCGCGCCGTCGCGCGCTCGTAGTCGGTTGCGCCCGCAACGTTCCACATGACGACGCGCCGGATCATGCGACCCGCTCCGCGGGATTCAGCACGAAGTCGTAGTCGAGCGTGTAGAACGGCGTGTCCATTCGCGACCCGTCGGGCGCGAGCCCGGGCGCATGCCGCACCCAGTCGGCGACGAGCGTCGAGCGCACGCCGAATACCGCGTCGGAGTCGAGATAGCGGTCGCCGTCGCGGAACACGTGCGTGATCAGCGTTTCGTAGCCGCGCGCTGCGATCATGAAGTGCAGGTGGGCGGGGCGCCAAGGGTGGCGGCCGAGCGCATCGAGCATCGCCCCGACGGGGCCGTCGTGCGGAATCGGATACGGCTCCGCGAGGATCGAGCGGAATGCGTAACGGCCGTCGGCGCCGCTGCGCAGCCGGCCGCGTGCGCGATGCGTGACGGACCCGTCGTCGGCCGGCTGCTGCACGTCGTAGTGGCCGTCTTCGTCGGCTTGCCAGACTTCCAGCGACGCGTTCGCGACGGGCGTGCCGTCGATGCCTCGCACCTGGCCGGACACGAAGCAGGGCGCGCCGCATGCGCCGTTCGCGATGTCGTCGAACATCGCGAACTCGGGGCTGCCGTCGACGTAGAACGGGCCGAACACGGTCGCCTCGGTGCAGCCGGCCGGCTTCGCATGGTTTTGCGCGGTGACGAGCGTGGACAACCCGAGCACGTCGGACAGCAGGATGAACTCCTGGCGCTTGTCGTCGGTGATGTGGCCGACGGCCGTCAGGAAGCCGATCGCGACTTGCCATTCGGCCTCGGTGAGTTTCGTTTCGCGGGCGAACGAATGCAGGTGCTGGACGAGGCTCGTCATCACCGTGCGCAGCCGCTCGTCGCGACAGCCGGCGAGCGACGCGATCACGGCTTGCGTGATGGTGTCTTCGTTGAGATTGCGCATAGGGGTTGTCTCCTGATGTCGTTCGATGGCGCGCTGACGTAACATTAATTCCTCCCGGAAACGTAAAAAAGCGGGTTTGGAGGAGTTTTGTTCTCCGCCAGGTGGAAGAATCGAACGCATGGACAAGTGGACGCAGATCGAATTTTTCGTGCAGGTGGCCGAGCTGGGCAGCCTGACGAAGGCCGCCGAACGGCTCGGCATGTCGAGCGCGGCGGCGAGCCGCTGCCTGAATGCGCTGGAGGAGCGGCTGGGCGCGCGGCTCGTCGAGCGCACCACGCGCCGCCTGTGGTTGACCGACGCGGGGCACGAGTACCACCGCCGTTGCGTCGCGATCCTGACGGAGCTGTCGGAGGCCGATGCGGCCGTCAACGCAGCGAGCGTCAATCCGGCCGGCACGCTGCGCGTGACCGCGTCGGTGTCGTTCGCGTCGATCTATATCGCGCCCGCGCTGCCGGAGTTTCACCGGCGGTACCCGAACCTGAACGTACAGATCGTCGCGGCGAACCGTTACCCGGATTTCATCGAGGCCGGCATCGACGTGGCGATCCGCACGCGCGAGCACGAAGCCGATTCGGGCATCACCGTGCGCAAGCTCGCCGAGACGCGGCGCGTGCTGGCCGCGTCGCCCGGGTATCTGGCGAAGCATGGCGCGCCGGCGACGCCCGACGCGCTGTGCGACCATCGGCTGCTGGTCTACAACCTCGCGAACGATCCATACGTGCTGCATTTCCGCCATCGCGCGAAGACGCAGTCGGTCACGATCAAGAGCGTGCTCGATGCGAACGAGGGACAGGTGATCCGCGCGGCGGCGCTCGCCGGGTTCGGCATCCTGATCCAGCCGCTCTACATCATCCACGACGATATCGTCGCGGGGAAGCTGGTGCCGGTGCTCACCGACTGGCAGCTGCCCGCGCTCACCGTCAACATCGCGTACCAGAGCCGCCGGCACCAGCCGGCGAAGATCCGCGTGTTCACCGAGTTCCTGATCGAGCGTTTCGAACGCCTCGGGCTCGCACGCAAGTGGAAGGAAGTCGGCCGCTGATCGCGGCCCGGCGTCGGGCGGGGTCGTGAAGTCCCGGCGCGAGTTCGCGATGCGCAACCGGCCGCAGGGCGACACGCTGTGGGTGCGGTTCAGTTTCCCGCTGTAACGGCACCGGGAAGGGCAGAAAGGCTGACAAATTCCTGACGGATCGAGTTGATATATTGTATCATCCGACGTTTTCGTCGCCGGTGGCCGGCGACGACATTCCACCCAGATCGATACGACGTGACGAAATCCGGAAACCATCTGGCGCGCGGGGAGCGGCACCATGCCGCGCAGCGCCGGAACGCGGGCGCCTGGCGCACACGCGCGGCGCGCGGCTGCACGACCCTGCTGGGCTGCGCGATGGCGACCTCCGGCGCGTTGTCCGCCGAAGCGGCCGCATCCGCACCGGACGAGCGGCATGTGCTGCCGGCGATCAACGTCAGCGCGCAACCCGTAGCGACCGACCCACTGGCACAACCGCTCGAAACAGGCTCGCGGCTCGGGCTCGCGAGCCTCGATACGCCCGCGAGCGTCGAGACGGTCACGGCCGCCACGATCGACGCGCGCGGCGATCGCACGGTGCTCGACGCGGTCACGCGCGCGGCCGGCTTCGCGAGCGCGATGGCGCCCGGCAACGGCGGCACCGCGTTGAGCGTGCGCGGTTTCAGCGGGCAGGAATCGGTGATGACGCTGCTCGACGGCGTGCGGCTGATGCCGGCGGCCGGCACGATCACGTTTCCGTTCGATACGTGGTCGGCCGAGCGCATCGAGGTGCTGCGCGGCCCCGCGTCGGTGCTGTACGGCGAGGGCGCGATCGGCGGCGTCTTGAACGTCGTGCCGAAGCGGCCGCAGCGCACGCGCGAGACGACGCTGCAGGCGGGCATCGGCCTCGACGGCGCGAAGCGCGTCGCGTTCGATACGACGGGTGCGCTCGGCGCGCGGCTGTCTTACCGCTTCTATGCGAGCGACGCGCGCGCGAACGGCCTCGCCGAGCGGGCCGATACGCATACGACGGCGCTCGGCGGCGCACTGAAGCTCGACGTGAGCCCGCGGCTCACGCTGACGCTCGACTACGACTACGGCCGCCAGATGCCGGCAACGTACTACGGCGTGCCGGCGCCGAACGGCGTGCTCGATCCGTCGCTGCGCAAGCTCAACTACACCGTCGGCGATGCGACGATTTCGTACTACGACCAGTGGACGCGCCTGTCGGCCAGTTACCGGCCCGCGGCCGGCGTGACGATCGACAACCAGCTCTACTACCTGACGTCGAACCGCCACTGGCGCAACGCCGAATCGTACGCGCTCGATCCCGCGGCGGGGCGCGTCACGCGCGGCGACTATCTCGACATCGGCCACCACCAGCGGCAGATCGGCGACCGCCTGAGCGCGCGCGTCGACGGCACGCTGTTCGGCCGTGCGAACCGCTTCGTCGTCGGCACGGAGTTCAGCCGGATCACGTTCAGCGGCATCAACAACTCGCCGTACGGGGGCGAATCGACGGTGCCCGTGCACGGCTTCGACCCCGGCATCTTCACGAGCCCCGATCCGATCGTGCCGCAATTCAGCACGCGGGCGCGGCAGGCCGCGGTGTTCGCCGAGAACCGGCTCGAAGTGCTGCCGCGGCTCGCTTGGCTGAGCGGCGTGCGCTACGACCACATCGCCTTCAGCCGCGAACAGGCGGCGACCGGCGCGGGCTTCGACAAGCGCTTCGCGAACGTCGGCTGGCGCACCGGTTTCGTGTTCGAAGTCGCCCCGACCCTCAGCGCGTATGCGCAATACACGACAGGCGCGGAGGGGCTCGGCTCGCTCGTGACGTTGTCCGCGTCACAGGCGAACTACCGGCTCGCGACCGGCGAGCAGTGGGAGGCCGGGCTCAAGCAGACGCTGCTCGACGGCCGCGCATACTGGACGTTCGCCGTGTACGACATCACGAAGCGCAACCTGCTCAGCACCGATCCGTTCCATCCGGCGCTGCGCCGGCAGGTCGGCCGGCAATCGTCGCGCGGCATCGAGTTGACGGGCGGTGCGCGGCTGCCGCAGGGCTGGACGATCGACGCGAACGTCGCGCTGCTGCGCGCGCGTTACGACGAATTCAACCAGACTGACGGCGGCGCGACGGTATCGCGAGCCGGCAACGTGCCGTCCCACGTGCCGCAGCAGACCGCGAACCTGTGGCTTGGCTGGGCGTTCGCCGAACGCTGGCAGGCGAATGCAGGCGTGCGCTACGTCGGCGCGACCTACGGCGACGATGCGAACCGCCTGCAGGTGCCGTCGTACACGGTGTTCGATGCATCGTTGCGCTGGCAGCCGACGTCGCGCACCGAGCTCGCGCTGTATCTGCGCAATCTCGCGAACCGCACGTACGCGGTGACGACGTCGAACGGCGGCGAGCAATGGCTGCTCGGCCCGTCGCGCTCGGCGGAGCTCGTCGCGACGATGCGTTTCTAGTGCGGCGCGACATGCGTCCCGTCACCCACATGCTCGACATCGAACGCGTGAGCTGGTCTCCCGGCGGCGCGATCGACGTGCTCGATTCGGTGACGCTGACGGTCGCCGAAGGCGAATTCGTCGGGCTGGTCGGCCCGAACGGCAGCGGCAAGACGAGCCTGCTGCGCTGCATATTCCGTTACGCGCGGCCCGATGCGGGCCGCGTTGCGCTCGATGCGCAGGACGTCTGGCGCATGCGGCCGCGCGCGGTCGCGCAGCGCATCGCGGTGCTGCAGCAGGAGACGCCGGACGATTTCGGGCTGACGGTCGACGAACTGGTCGGCATGGGCCGCGCGCCGCACCAGCGGGCGTTCGACGCGGAGTCGGCCGACGATCGCCGGATCGTCGAATCCGCGCTCCGCGACGTCGGCCTCGTCGCGCGCCGCGCGCAACGCTTCGCCTCGCTGTCGGGCGGCGAGAAGCAGCGTGCGCTGCTGGCCCGCGCGCTCGCGCAGCAGCCCGAATTGCTGCTGCTCGACGAACCGACCAACCATCTCGACTTGCGTCACCAGCTCGAACTGCTCGCACGCGTGCGCCGCCTCGGCATCGCGACGCTCGCGACGATTCACGACCTCAATCTCGCGGCCGCGTACTGCGACCGGCTCCACGTGCTCGCGCATGGCCGGGTCGTCGCGTCCGGCACGCCGGGCGACGTGCTGACCGATGCGCTGCTGCGCGACGTATTCGGCGTCGCCGCGCTCGTCGATCGGCATCCTGTGTCGGGCCGGCCGCGCATCACGCCGCTTCATCCGGAATGACCGCCATGCCGTTTTCTTTGTCCTCCGTCGCACGCCGGCTGGTTGCCGCCGCCGCGCTCGGCTGCGCCGCCGCTCACGCGGGCGCCTATCCCGTCACCGTGCGCAGTTGCGAGCGCGACGTGACGTTCGAGCGTGCCCCGACGCGCGCGGTCAGCAACGACGTCAACCTGACCGAGATGATGCTCGTGCTCGGCCTGAAGGACCGGCTCGTCGGTTATACGGGCATCGGCGGCTGGAAGACGGGCACCGCCCGCGTGCGCGACGCGTTGCGCGGCGTGCCCGAGCTGGCGAGCCAGTATCCGTCGCTCGAGGTGCTGGCCGCCGCGCGCGCCGACTTCTATCTTGCGGGCTGGAACTACGGGATGCATGTCGGCGGCGCCGTGACGCCCGCGACGCTCGCACCGTTCGGCATTCGCACCTACGAACTGACCGAGTCGTGCTCGCACGTGATGAAGCAATCGGCCGCGTCGTTCGAGGACGTGTTCCGCGACCTGAACAATCTCGGCCGGATCTTCGGCGTCGACGCGCGTGCCGCGCAAGTCGTCGCCGCGATGCGTGCGCGTCTCGCGGCGGTGGCGCGCACGCTCGGGAAGCCGGCGCCGCTGCGCGTGTTCGTCTACGACAGCGGGACCGACAAGCCGATGACGGCGGGCGGGCTCGCGATGCCGACCGCGTTGCTGGCGGCGGCCGGTGCGCGCAACGTGATGGACGACCTGCCGCGCAGCTGGACGCAGGTGAGCTGGGAGAGTGTGGTCGCGCGCGATCCGCAGGCGATCGTGATCGTCGACTACTCGGCGGTGACGGCCGCGCAGAAGCAGCAGTTCCTGCTGAGCCAGCCGGCGCTCGCGCGCGTGGCGGCGATCCGCGACCGGCGCTTCATCGTGATTCCGTACGATGCGGCGACACCGGGCCCCGAGAACGTCGCGGCCGTCGAGACGCTGGCGCGTGCGCTGTATCCGGCCGCGTTCGCCGGGCCGGCGCGATGAGCATGCGCGTCGTGCTGCCGGCGCTGGCCGTGCTGCTGATCGTGTCGATCGTCGTGTCGGCCGCGTTCGGTCCGGCGCCGATCGCGATGCCGGCCGCGGTGCGGATCGTGGCCGCGCACCTCGCCTCGGCGTTCGGCGAGACTGGCGCGTTCGCGGCGAGCGCGGGCGACGACAGCATCGTGTGGCTGATCCGGATGCCGCGCGCGCTGCTGGCCGCGACCGTCGGGGCGACGCTGGCGGCGGTCGGCGTCGCGTTGCAGGCGGCGACCGCGAATCGTCTGGCCGATCCGCATCTGCTCGGCGTGAGCGCGGGCGCGATGCTCGGCGCCGTCGCGGTCACGGTGGTCGCCGGTGCGGCGTTCGGCCCGTTCACGTTGTCGGCCGCGGCGTTCGCGGGCGCGCTCGCGGCAACCGCATGCGTCGTCGCGCTCGCGCACCGGGCCGGCCGGCTCGAATCGGACCGGCTGTTGCTCGCGGGCGTGTCGGTGTCGTTCATGATGGCCGCATTCGGCAATCTGCTGCTGTATCTCGGCGACCAGCGCGCCGCATCGTCGGTGCTGTTCTGGATGCTCGGCGGTGTGGGGCTCGCACGCTGGGACCTGTTGCCGGTGCCGGCCGCGTGTGCGGTGCTTGCCGGCGGCGCGCTGTACGCGCGACGGCGCGAACTGAACGCGCTGATGTCGGGGGATGTCGCCGCGGCGTCGCTCGGCGTGCCGAGCGCGCGGATGCGGCGCGAGGTGTTCGTCGTCGCGTCGTTCGCGACGGGCGCGATGGTCGCGGTGAGCGGTGCGATCGGCTTCGTCGGGCTCGTCACGCCGCATCTGTGCCGGCGCGTCGTCGGCGCCGAGCACGGTCGGCTGCTGCCGGTCGCCGCGCTGACGGGCGCGATCCTGCTCGTGTGGGCCGACGTCGCGGCCCGCACGCTGGCCGCGCCGGAGGATTTGCCGATCGGCATCGTGACGGCGCTGTTCGGCAGCCTGTTCTTCGTCGCGCTGCTGCGCCGCCGCTGAGCGGCGAGCAATCGGATCCGGTCGGGCGGCGGCGGGGCGGCGGCCCGCCGTGCCTGTCATCGCGACGGCGTGGCCGTGCGCTTGACGTCGCCGGGCGTGTCGGCGCGTGTATCGGTGCCCGTCATGTCGAAAAGTCTGTCCGGCAGTGTCAGCGCGGGCAGCGTGATCACGAAGCGTGCGCCGCCGAGCGGCGAATCCTCGAGCCGCACGTCGCCGCCGTGCACCTGCGCGACGCGCCGCACGATCGCGAGCCCGAGCCCGAAACCGCCGGTCTGCCGGTCGCGGCTGGAGTCGAGCCGCTGGAACGGTTCGAACACGCGCGCGCGTTCGGCGACCGGAATGCCGGGGCCGTCGTCGTCGACGCTGAGCACGAGCGCGCCGCTCGCGTTGCCGGCAGCGGCCAGCAGGACCTTGCGCGACGCATAACGCGCGCCGTTGCGGATCAGGTTCAGCAGCGCGCGGGCGACGAGCTTCGGATCGCACACGTGAGTCGCGGGCGCACCGAACGCCGATACGTCGAGCGTGATCCCGCGATCGGCGACGTCGTTCGCGACGTTGCCGGCGACGCTGTCGATCAGCGCGTCGACGACGATCTCCATCGGCGCGAGTTCGCTCGCCCCCTGTTCGAGGCGGCCGATCGTCAGCAGCTCGGTGACGAGCTCGTCGAGTTCGCGCACGTCGCGCCGCAGCGCATCGCGGCGCTCGCGCATCCGTCCGGTCTCGTCGGGTTCGGCGAGCAGGGCGAGCCCGAATTCGAGCCGCGCGAGCGGCGTCTTCAGTTCATGCGAGATGCCATGCATCATTTCGCGCTGCTGCTTGATCGACGCCTCGATGCGCTCGGCCATGTCGTTGAACTGCCGCGACAGCTCGTAGATGTTCGACTTCTTGCCCGCCAGCTTCACGCGCGTCGACAGCTTGCCGGCGCCGAACGCGCGCGCGGCATCCTGCAGCCGCCGAATGTCGCGCCAGTGATAGTGAATCCACAGCACGACCGCAAACAGCGCCGCGAGCGCGAGCAGCAGGTACGCATAGATCCGGATGTCGAGATCCGGCGGCTCGATCGGGCGCGCATGCAGCACCGAGCCATCCGCGAGCGGCATGTAGTAATCCTTGCCGTTGTAGCTGATCGCGATCCTGCCGGCATCGAGATCGCGCAGCGGTGCGCCGCTCAGTTGCGCGCGCGCGTCGGCCATCGACATGAAGCCGAACCCTTCGTTGCCGTGCAGCGCGAGTTCGCGCAGTGCAAGCTCGCGCTGCGCGCCCGGATGGCGCTCGAGGTAGTCGTTCAGCACGAACGAATAGGTCGTCAGCGAATCGCGCTGCGCCTGCGCGACGCGCTCGTAGAAGATCCGGTCGAACGCCAGCTGGATGAACATGATCGACGCGGCGACGCACACGATCACGATGAGGTACAGCCTGATCAACGGGCGCAGCATTTATTCGTCCCACGCGGAAGGGCTGAACAGATAACCGCGACCCCAGATCGTCTTGATCTTGTGCGGCTCCGACGACGCATCCTCGAAGCGGCGGCGCAGCTTCGAGATACCCGAGTCGACCGAGCGGTCGAGCCCGTCGAATTCGATCCCGCGCAACTGCTTCAGGATGTCGTCGCGGCTCAGCACGGTGCCGGCCGCGCGCGCGAGGATCAGCAGCAGGTTGAATTCGGCCGTCTTCAGGTCGACCGGCTCGCCGCGCCACGTGACGGTGCGGTTCGGCGGCGAGATCGTCAGTTCGCCGAACACGAGCGCCTCCGGCGCGGCGACGGGCGCTTCGGCCGCGGCCGTTTGCGCGCGGCGCAGCAGCGCACGGGCGCGCGCGACGAGCACGCGCGGCTCGATCGGCTTCGTCACGTAGTCGTCGGCGCCGGTCTCGAGGCCCGCAACCTGGTCGTAGACGTCGGCGCGCGCGGTCAGGATCAGCACGGGGACGTTGGTGAACGCGCGGATGCGCCGGCAGACTTCCATCCCGTCGAGGTTCGGCAGCATCAGGTCGAGGATCACGAGGGCCGGCTGGTGCTCGCGCACGGCCGCGACGGCAAGGTCGCCGCGCCGCACGACCGTCACCGCGAATTCGTAGCCGTCGAGGTATTCGCGGACGAGCTGCGCGAGACGGTCGTCGTCCTCGATCAGCAGCACACGGTATTTGAGCGGGTCTTCGTTCATGGTCTCCTCGGGATGCGCGCGCCATCTCGCACCCGGCAGGCTGATGGGCGGCGCGGCACGCGAATTCTATCCGGCGTACGGGAGGGCGGGGGAGCGGGGCGACAATCTCGAACAATCGAACACAATTGAGCACAGATTCTCCGCACATTCAGGACAGTCGCGGCGCAAGGCCGCACCTAGACTTCGGGCTCCGTCACTCTTATCTCAATATTGTGCGCCCCCTACTCCGCCGCTATCGTTATTGCATGCCGCTCGCCGGCCTGACCCTCGCCGCCGCCGCCCACGCGGAAAACCAGTATTCGCTGTCGCTCGGCGGCGGCTTCGCGCCACGCTACGCGGGCAGCAACCAGTATCGCGGCGTCGTCGCACCGTCGTTCTCCGCGACGTTCGGCAACGGCTTCTTCATCGACAGCACCGAGGGCGCGGGCTACAAGCTGAACCTGCCGCACGGCGTGTTCGTGTCGGCGGCCGTGAGCTACGACGCGGGCCGCGCGGACGAGAACCGCTTCGACCTGCCGGGCTCCGACTACCTGAAGGGCATGGGCCGGATTCCGGGCTCGGTGCTCGTCGGCGTGCGCGCGGGCGTGACGCTCTTCGACGCGGCCGAACTGAGCGTCGCGATCGATACACCGGTGACGCACACGTCGCGCGGCGTGTCGGGGCACGTGGATCTCGCGGTGCCGGTGCTCAAGACGTCGCAGCACGAGATCATCGTGACGGGCACCGTGCACGCGGGCTCGGGACGTTACATGCAGACGTTCTACGGCGTGACCGATGCCCAGTCGATGACGAGCCGGTTCCGGCCGTATTCGACGAGCGGCGGGATCGACAGCGCGTCGATGGCGCTCGCGTGGAACTGGACGCTGTCGCGGCACTGGTCGGTGCTCGCGACCGGCGGCGTGACGCGGCTGCTCGGCCGCTACGGCGACAGCCCGATCGTCCAGTCGCGCAGCAACTACTACGGGATGGCGGGCGTGACCTACACGTTCTGATCGGGCCGGCTCGACATGCGCGACCGGGCGCGCATCCCGGATGCGCGCGCCTTCGCGCCGGTCAGCGTGCGGTAACATGCAGGCGGCTTCGGCACCGGGCCGAAGCCGCCGAAGCCGCGATACCGGCGCGCTGCATCGGCGCGGCCGGTTGGGCGCGGGACCGGTCAAGCATGCAACGCCCGGCCGGCGACGAACGCCGCCCATGTTTCGCCGGGCGCGAAAGGGAGAAACCGATGAAGAAGACGATCGCGATGATGACGGCGCTGGTTGCGGGCGCAACGTTTGCGGGATGTGCGGACATGAACACGAAGGTCTCGAGCGCAAGCGGCGCGCCGGCCGGTGCGCCGCAGGCATGCAAGGCGGACGCGGGGCAGGACGACGCGCTGGTCGGCAAGACCGAGGCCGATGCGGCGGCGCAACTGGACGGCTGCCTGTGGCGCGTGCTCGAGCGCGACGGCAAGTCGCTGCCGGGCACGATGGATTACCGGCAGGAGCGCCGCAATCTCGGCATTCGCGACGGGAAAGTGATCTGGGTCCGGCGCGGGTGATGTGACGGTGCCGGCGTGACGCGCTACCCGTGCGATCGGGGGCGCGTCACTTCGAGATGTACCACAGCGCATCCGTACTGACGCGCGAAGGCTGGGCGGCCGGTGCCTGGGCCGGCGCGGGCGGCGGCGTGTTCGACGTGATGGCCGTCGGCAGCGTGGCGGGAAGGTTCGCCGTCGATGGCGAGGCGGCCGTCGATCCCGACGTCGATGGCGTATCCAGATACCACAGCGCATCGGCCGAAGCCGTGCGTTTCGACGCCGCTCCCGCTGCCGGATTCGTTGCGGTACCGGCGGACTTCTTCGAAGCGGCGGCCGCGCCCGCCGTACCGGCCTGCGCGGTCATGGCCGCGCTCCCGGCTGCCCCACGCTGCGCACGCGCCTCGAACGGCCCGAGCTGGAAGATTAACGTTTGCGCGGGACGGGTCAGGACGGCATACGGAAACTGCAGCTCCCACGACATCAGCACGCGCCCGCTCGACGTCTCGGTGAAGATCGCCGGCACGTGCTTCATGTCGCTGAACTGCACGTAGATCCGCGCGCCGTCGTCGAATACCTGGGTCGGCTTGGCCTGGTCCGCGCCCGTGACCGTCCAGCCGAAGTTGTACGTGCCGGCCGGGCCGGCGGGGCCGCCCTGCGGCGACGGAGGCGGTGGAGCCGGCGAGACCGTGCGCGGGCGCGTGACCGGCGGCGCCGACACGCTCAGGCTCGCGAACGGGTTGTACGCCTGTGCCTGTTGCGGCGGCGTGAAGGAGGGGGGCAGGATAGGCATGGGAGTATCCGGCGAATCCGGCATGGTTCGGATTGCATCATAGACCTTGCGCGCATACGCGAGGCGCTTGTCGGGCGACGCGGAGTTGTACGCGCCGATCGCGTTCCAGTTGGGGCCGAGCTGGCGGATGTTCTGCGACAGGATCCACGCGCCGACATACGCGTTCGTGCACGCATCGAACAGGCTTTCCCGCGTGATGCCCTCGCGCGCGAGCGTCGGCAGCCACGTGCTGTTGATCTGCATCAGCCCGATGTCGACCGTGCCGTTCGTATTGGTGTTGACGGCGTTCGGATTCATTCCCGATTCGACCTGCGCGATGCCGCGCATCAGGCTGACGCTCACGTGCTGGAACGCGGCCGCGTCGTCGAGGCAATCGGCCTGCGCGACACCCTGCACCGCGCACGACAGCGCGATCGTCGAGGCGATTTTCAGCGTTTCGCGGCTGATCGGACGGGTGGTATGACGCGGCATGGCAGGTTGGGGCGCAATCCGGGCGCCCGGTGCAAGGAAATGTCGTGAGACGCGAAGTGTGCCATAGCGGGCGGGCAAATGGCTCGCGTCAAACTTTCCTTTGCATTTGCGCACGCGTTCGCCACGCATTTTTATCGCGTCGGATCACGCGGCGCGACGACATCCGACCGGTAAAAATGGCCGGATTTTCGGTGAATGCCGGTGCGACGGCGGCGATCGAAACCTGACGCACGACGTCAGCCGTCTCGTGTGCGCCGTATCGAATTGCGTGAAAGGATTTCACCGGGCCATCCCTGTCCGGCTCGAATTCGAACAAAAGCGGAAAAACAACGGCGGCCGAAGCCGCCGTTCACGTCCCGCGGCTTCGACCGGCCGCATCGCGTGCGACCGGTCGCTTCCCATCAGAAGCGGTGACGCAGGCCGAGGTTGACCATCGTCTGCGAGCTGGTGCCCGCATAGCCGTACGAACCGATCGACGCCTGCGCGGCCATCGAGCCGCCCTGGCCGTCGCCGGTCTGGCCGCTCGCATGCTGGTAGGCGGCGGTCAGGTAGACGTCGGTGCGCTTCGACAGGTTGTAGTCGGCGCCGGCCGATACCTGGTGATAGGTGGCCGACGTGTCGCCGCCCGAGCGCGTGTAGCTGTAGCCGACGCCGACGAGCAGCGCGTTCGTCGCCTGGTAGTTCACGAAGCCTTGTCCGGTGTTGTAGTGCTCGTTCGAGCCGAACACCGAGCTGGCGTCGCGGCGGTATTGCGCGTTGCTGTAGCCGAGGCCGAACGTGAAGGGGCCGGCGACGTACTGGCCCGCGATGCGCGCGATGCCGAGCGAGTGGGCGCTCGCATAGCCGCTGTTGATCGGGCCGTCGAAGGTGCCGTCCGACGAGCTGGTCCAGCCGCTGCGCAGGCCGTTCGACGCGGGGCTGTTGGTCGCGTGGAAGTAGCCGCCCGCGACGCTGAACGGTCCGTTGTTGTACGACACGGCGGCCGAATACGACTGCGCGGCGCCGGTGCTGCCCGCGATGCCGCCGAACGAGTACATCGCCGCGAACTGCAGGCCCGCATAGACGGCGGACGTGTACTTCACCGCGTTGTCGACACGGAAGCTGTTGTCGTAGTTGTCGACGTCGCCCGGCGTCGCGAACACGCTGCCGAGATAGTTGTCGGCGGTGATGCCCTGCACGAGATCGACGAGCGGGTCGTACTGGCGGCCGAACGTGAGCGTGCCGTAGCGGTCGCTCGTCAGGCCGACGAATGCCTGCCGGCCGAACATGCGGCCGCCCTGGCCCTGGCGCCCGTTGCTCGGGTCGAAGCCGTTCTCGAGCTGGAACAGCGCCTTCAGCCCGCCGCCGAGATCCTCGGTGCCTTTCACGCCGAAGCGGCTGCCGGCCAGGTTGCCCGCGCTGCTGTTGCCGAGCATCCACGCGTTGTCCTTGCCCTGCGCGTGGTTCACGTAGGTGATCGACGTGTCGATCACGCCGTACAGCGTGACGCTCGATTGCGCATGTGCGACGGGTATCGCCGCGAACGACGCGACGGAAATCAGCGAGAGGGTCGTGCGTTTCATTTCATCTCCTTGCGCATGGGCTTGTGTTCGTGATCCGGAATGGCAGGAGACTACCGAGCCGCAATGGAACGGCAAAAACGAAATTCTCCGTTGTGGTCTGACGCAGACAGGGGTGTTCTTCGAAATGCACCGTTGAGGGATTTGGATTATTGAGAATCTCGTATCAATGCGTTGGCGTTTCGAGATTTCGCCATTGCGTTTTGCATCTCCCGCGACAATGCCGGGCAATCGAACGGGGAATCGCGGCGATTCGAATATTGTTATTGATCCGTCAAATAATTATTGAATGAATTGAATGGGCCGGACCGCAATGCGTGTGTTAAAGACAGGTCGCCCGCGGCCGGCGACGGCAGCGCGGCTTCGCTACCTGGCGCGACCCGATCGCCGCCGTGCGCATCGAAACCGCGGCCGCAAGCTTGCTTTTGTATATAATAATCATTCTCATTTACAGAATCGTTGACGCCCGCGCACCCCGGAACCCGGCCATGTCCGCTGACAAGCTGTCTCTCCATCGAGAAATCGACGCCCTTTATGCCGGCCACCATGCGTGGCTGCGCGGCTGGCTGAGCCGGAAGCTCGGTTGCGCGCATCGCGCGGCCGATCTGGCGCACGACACGTTCATGCGCCTGCTCGCACGCGACGAGCCGATCGGCGTCGACGAGCCGCGCGCGTTCCTGACGACGGTCGCGCAGCGCGTGCTGAGCAATCACTGGCGGCGCGAGCAGATCGAGCGCGCGTATCTCGACGTGCTGGCGCAGCGCCCCGAAGCGCATGCGCCGTCGCCGGAGGAGCGGGCCGTCGTGCTCGAGACGCTGCTCGAAATCGACCAGCTGCTCGACGGCCTGCCGCTCGCGGCGAAGCGTGCGTTTCTGCTCGCGCAACTCGACGGCCTTACCCAGGCCGAGATCGCGCGCGAACTCGGCGTGTCGCTCGCGACGGTGAAGCGCCATCTCGTGAAGGCCGGCACGCAGTGCTTCTTCGCGATGGCGGCCTGACCGATGGCCGTGCCACGCGCACCGGCGGTGCCGCCGCACGTCGCACGCCGCGCGGTCGAATGGTGGGCCGACCGGCAGTCCGGCCGCGCCGACGAGGCGTTTGACGCCGCGCTCGCGCGCTGGCGCGCCGAGGATCCGGCGCATGAAGCGGCATGGCGTCATATCGAGACGATGCAGGGTCGTTTCGGCCGCCTCGCGGCCGGGCTCGACGCGCAGGCCGCGCATGCGGCGCTGCTGCCGCCGCGTGCGGGCCGCCGCCGCGCGGCCGTGAAGACGCTGGCCGTGCTGCTGTTCGCGGGCGGCGCCGCCTGGATGGCCGAGCCCGCGCGGCGCGCGGCGATCTGGCCGGCCGACCTGCGCACGGCGGTCGGCGAGCGGCGCACGGTGACACTCGCGGATCGCACGGTCGTCGTGCTCGATACCGACACGGCGCTCGACGTGCATTTCGACGACACGACGCGCCACCTGCGCCTGTTGCGCGGCACGGTCATGGTGACGAGCGGCCATGACGATCGCGAGCCCGCGCGGCCGCTCGTCGTCGCGACCGCGCAAGGCGAGTTGCAGCCGCTCGGCACGCGCTTCGCGGTACGGCAGCGCGACGGTGCGACCCGCCTCGAGGTGTTCGCCGGCGCGGTGCGCGTGCAGCCGGCCGGCGCGACGGCCGGCATGCGCGTGATCGCGGCGGGAGAGGGGGCGGATTTCACGCGCGATGCGATCGGCGCGCCGGCGCCGCTCGATCCGCATGCGTCCGCGTGGACGGTCGGCATGCTGGTCGCGTCGCGCATGCGGCTGGCCGATCTCGTCGCCGAGCTCGACCGCTATCGGCGCGGCAGCCTGCGCTGCGATGCGGCCGTGGCCGACCTGCGCGTATCGGGCACCTATCCGCTCGACGATCCCGCGCGCGTACTCGACACGCTGAAGGCGACGCTGCCGATCGACGTCCACTACCTGACCCGCTACTGGGCGACGGTCGTGCCGGCCGGTTCGTGAGCGCATCGACAAAAATTTCCGCCGGCTTGAGCTGTTTTTCGCGGTTCGCGTGACATGGGTATTGAAAGCTGCATTGGCCCATCGTCCACCGACTCTCCGCTCATGGTTTCCATCCGTCTCACGTATCGGCGCCGTCCGGCGCCCGCCCGTCATCTGCCGCGCGCGGTCGCGCCGGGCCGTCTTGCGCGCCGACTCGCCGGTGCGGTCCTGCTGTCGGCGCTGCTGCCGCTGCCCGCGCTGGCCGACACCGACGCCGACGCGGCGCCCGCGGCACAGCGTGCGCCGCGCCGCGCGTTCGACGTTCCGGCCGGCCCGCTCGAGGCCGCGCTGAACCGGTTCGGGCGCGACGCGGGCATCCTGCTCGCGTTTCCGGCCGAGTTGACGGCCGGCCTGACGAGCGGCGGCGTGCATGGCCGGTTCGACATCGACGGCGCGTTCGATCGCCTGCTGGCCGGCACGGGGCTCGTCGCGCTGCGCCAGCCGGGCGGCGGCTACACGCTGATGCGCGCGGACGGTTCGGCGGCCGGGACCGTGGCGGCCGGCGTCGCACCGGCCGCCGAGCTGCCGGCGATCAACGTGCGCACGAGTGCGTTGCGCGCCGAAAGTTATCGCGCGCCGAAGGAAGCGGGCGTGCTGCGCTCGGACATTCCACTGCTCGACACCGCGCAGGCCGTCAACATCGTGCCCGCGCAGGTGTTGCGCGACCAGCGTCCGCGCAATCTCGACGACGCGCTCGGCAACGTGAGCGGCATCACGCAGGGCAACACGCTTGCAGGCACGCAGGACACGATCATGAAGCGCGGCTTCGGCGGCAACCGCGACGGCTCGATCATGCAGAACGGCATGCCGCTCGTGCAGGGTCGCGCGTTCAACGCGGCGGTCGACAGCGTCGAGGTGCTGAAGGGCCCGACGTCGCTGCTGTACGGGCTGATGGATCCGGGCGGGATGATCAACGTCGTCACCAAGCAGCCGCAGCTCGCGCGCTACAACGCGATTTCGCTCGGTGCATCGACGTTCGGACACGGCAAGAACGGCGGCGGCGCGACGTTCGATTCGACCGGGCCGATCGGCGATTCGCGGCTCGCGTACCGGCTGATCGTCGACCAGTCGAACGAGCAGTACTGGCGCAACTTCGGCGAGAACCGGCAGACCTTCGTCGCGCCGTCGCTCGCGTGGTACGGCCGCGACACGCAGGTCGCGCTCTCCTACCAGTACCGCAAGTTTCATACGCCGTTCGATCGCGGCACCGCGCTCGATCCGCGCACCAATGCGCCGCTCGACATTCCCGCGCGGCGGCGCATCGACGAGCCGTTCAACAACATGGACGGCGAATCGCATCTCGCCCAGCTGACCGTCGATCACCAGTTCAACGCGGACTGGAGCGCGCATTTCGGCTACAGCTACAACCGCGAGACCTACGACGCGAACCAGCTGCGCACGACCGGCGTCGACCCGGTGAAGGGCACGATGACGCGCAGCAACGATGCGACGCACGGCTCGCTCAGCACCGACAGCTACGGAGTCGGCTACGTGAACGGCAAGCTGACGCTCGCGGGGATGCGTCACGACGTGCAGGTCGGCTTTGATACCGAATACCGCCGCATCTATCGCAAGGACATGCTGCGCCAGGCCGTGAAGACGCCGTTCAGCTACATCGATCCGGTGTACGGGCTGCTGCCGCCGTCGAGCACGGTGTCCGCGAGCGACAGCGACCAGACCGACACGCTGCACGATGCGTCCGCGTTCTTCCAGGATACCGTTCACCTCACCGACAAATGGATCGTGTCGGGCGGCCTGCGCTACATCACGTACAACCAGGTCGCGGGGCGCGGCCGGCCGTTCAAGGCGAACACCGACCTGAGCGGCTCGAAGTGGCTGCCGCGCGCGGGCGTCGTCTACAAATGGACCGACACGTTCTCGCTGTACGGCAGCTACTCGCAGTCGCTGAAGCCGTCGTCGTCGATCGCGCCGATGGCGTCGGGCTACATGATCGACGGCTCGACGCCGCCCGAGGAGGCGACCGCATGGGAAGTAGGCGGCAAGCTCGACCTGCCGGGCGGGATGACGGGCACGCTTGCGCTGTTCAACATCGACAAGAAGAACGTGCTCGTGTCGCAGTACAACGACGCGACGAAGCTGACCGACTGGCGCACGTCGGGCAAGGCGCGCTCGCGCGGTGTCGAGCTCGACGTGTCGGGCAGGATCGGCGAACGCGTGAACGTGATCGCGAGTTATGCGTACATCGACGCGAAGACGACCGAGGATCCGCTGTATGCGGGCAACCAGCTGTGGAACGTCGCGCGCCACACCGCTTCGCTCGCGGCCGTCTACGACTTCGGCACGATGATCGGCGGCGACGACCTGCGCGTCGGCGCGGCCGCGCGCTATGTCGGCGCCCGTCCCGGCGATTCGGCGAACAGCTTCACGCTGCCGTCGTACGTGCTCGCCGACGCGTTCGCGACCTACGACACGCGGATCGGCAAGCAGAAGCTGTCGTTCCAGCTGAACGTGAAGAACCTGTTCAACCGCACGTACTACCCGTCGAGCGCGAACCGCTACTTCGTCGCGATCGGCGACGCGCGACAGGTGTCGCTGCTGACCACGCTGCAGTTCTGATCATGCAATCGCCGCGCGGCCGGTGCGCCGGCGCGCGGCCATGGAGAACATTCCGATGAACCTGAAGACGAAGACCGGCGCCCTGCGTGCCGTTGCCGCCGGCGCGCGGCGCCGCGCGTTGCGCGCGATCGCGGGCGCGGTGCTCGCGCTGGGCGCGGGCGTATCGGCTCCCGCGGCCGCGGCCGACGCACCGGCGGCCGTCACGCGCGTCGCGATGCTCGTGCAGCTGCGCGGCCCGAACCTGAAGGCCGACGAACGCATCGGCCGGCATCTTGGCGAACGCGGCTATGCGGTGCGCCTGATCGACGAGTCGGCCACGCCCGATGCGGCGCGCGACGCGGACCTCGTCGTGATCTCGTCGACGGTGTCGTCGAAGAACGTGCAGCCCGGCTGGCGCACGCTCGACAAGCCGCTCGTGACCTGGGAAAACGACCTGCTCGACGATCTCGCGATGACGGGCAAGCGGCACGACGCCGACTTCGGCGAAACGGGCAAGGAGCGCTACCTGTGGCTCGTCAACGCACCGCATCCGATTGCGGCCGGCTTGCCGGCCGGCGCGACCAACGTGTACGGCAAGCAGGCGCCGATGAGCTGGGGCAAGCCGGGGCTCGGCGCGATCACGATCGCGACCGTGTACGGGCAGCCCGACAAGGCCGCGATCTTCGCGTACGAGAAGGGCGCGACGATGGACTACGAAGCGCTCGCGCCGGCGCGCCGCGTGATGTTCTTCCTCGACAACGATACGTTCGCGAACCTGTCGCCGGCCGGCGTCGCGCTGTTCGACGCGGCCGTCGACTGGGCGGCCGGGCGGCGTTGAGCCGCCACGCGCCGGTCAGGCAGGCCGCGGCGGCGTACTGATCCGCGACGCGGCTTCGATCAGTTGCGCCAGCTGCTGCGCCGGTTCCGACATCGTGCGCCGGGCGCGGTGCACGAGCCCGATGTCGCGGTGGAACGTGTGCGGCCCGAGGTCGATCGCGCGCACGCCGGCCGGCCAGCGGCGATACACGGCCGTCTGCGGCACGATCGCGATGCCGACACCGTTTTCGACCAGCTTGACGATCGCATCGAGCTCGTCGAGTTCGCAGGTGTCACGCACCGCGATGTGCATCTTGCGCAGGAAGCGATCGACCTGACGGCCGCCGAACGACGCGCGGTCGTAGCGCACGAACGGCTCGCTCGCGAGCAGGCCGGCCCAGTCCTTGCCCTTCACGCCGCGCGGCACGATCAGCCGGAACGGTTCCTGCGCGAGGGTCGTCCAGTGCAGGTCGCTCTGCAGCGAAAACGGCGGGCGGATGATGGCGGCCATGTCGATCTCGCCCGCATCGACCCGGTTCACCAGCTCGATCGACAGCCCCGGGATCACGCGTGTCCGGCATGCGGGATGCCGGTGATGGAAATCGGCCAGCGCGGCCGGCAGCAGCGCGCTCTGCACCGATGCGATCGCGCCGATCGTCACGCGCACGGCGGCCGGCGAGCCGGGCGCCGTCGAGCTCAGGTTGTCGTACAGGCCGAGCAGCGCCTGCGCCTGGTCGAGCACGTGATGGCCCATCTCGTTGAGCCGCGCCGACCGGCCTTGCCGGTCGAACAGCGCGAAGCCGAGCTCGGCCTCGAGCCGCTGCATCTGCGCACTGACGGCTGCCTGCGTGAGCCCGATGCGGTTGCCGGCGGCGGCGAACGTGCCTTCCCGGGCGACGGCGACGAGGGTTTTCAGCTCGCGGATCATTCATCAATTCCGTTTGTGAATCGCGAAAGTATATATTGATTTAATTTTTGCTCGACCTTGTCTACCATGGTGCCGTCCTCGCGCCACGCGAGCGTTTCCCCACGAGGCAACCATGAGTCTTTCCCCGTTTCACCTGGCGATTCCGGTCTACGACCTGTCGGCCGCACGCGATTTCTATGGCCGCGTGTTCGGGCTGGCGGAAGGGCGTTCGAGCGCGCAGTGGGTCGATTTCGACTTTTACGGGCACCAGCTCGTGATTCACGAGCATCCGAAGACCGCGTCGCAGGACGGCGCGCATACGAATCCGGTCGACGGTCACGACGTGCCGGTGCCGCATTTCGGGATCGTGCTCGACTGGCCGAGCTGGGAGGCGCTGGCCGAGCGCTTGCGCGCGTTCGGCGTGACCTTCGTGATCGAGCCGTACGTGCGGTTCCAGGGGCAGGTCGGCGAACAGGCGACGATGTTCCTGCTCGATCCGTGCGGCAATGCGCTCGAATTCAAGGCGTTCCGCGATATCGGCCAGCTGTTCGCGAAGTGACCGGCGGCGCCGTCAGCGCCGATTGAATTTGGGTGCGAGAATGCGGCCTCCGGCACGCGCGCGCAGGTGCGCAGGCCGATGCCGCGCCGCACGGCATCCGTCCGTGCGCGCCGTTCTCCAGGGAACCCGTATGGACAGTCACATCGCTCCGGTGGCGCTGAAGAACGCCTACCGTCTCCTCAACCACGGCCCGACCGTGCTCGTGTCGGCCCGCCACGACGGTGTCGACAACGTGATGGCCGCCGCGTGGGCATGCGCGCTGGACTTCCTGCCGCCGAAGCTGACGGTCGTGCTCGACAAGTCCGCGAAGACGCGCGAGCTCGTCGAGCGCAGCGGCACGTTCGTGATCCAGGTGCCGACGGCCGCGCAACTGCGGCTCACGCATGCGGTCGGCAGCCACAGTCTCGCGGAGCGGCCGGCCAAGCTGCGCGAAGCGGGCGTCGAGCTGTTCGATGTCGACGGGCATGACCTGCCGTTCGTCGCCGGCTGTTCGGGCTGGCTCGCGTGCAAGCTGATTCCCGAGCCGCACAACCAGCAGACCTACGACCTGTTCATCGGCGAAGTCGTCGGTGCGTGGTCCGACACGCGCGTGTTCCGCGACGGTCACTGGTATTTCGAATCGGCCGATCCCGCGCTGCGCAGCCTGCACTACATCGCGGGCGGTAATTTCTATGCGATCGGCGAATCGCTGCACGTCGATCCGGACGCGCAGTAAGCGCCAGCCGACCGACCAGGGCCGACCGGAGCGCGCGATTCACGCGCGCCTTTTCAATTCCGCCAGCATCGCTTCGGCGAACGCCTGCGCGACGCGCGGCAGCGTGCGCCCGCGCTTCGTGACGAGCGCGATCGGCCGCACGAATGCCGGGTCGTCGATCGGTTTCGCGACCAGCTCGGGTTCGGCGCGCACCTCGCGCGCGGTCGCGGGCAGGATCGTCACGCCGAGGCCGCCGCGCACCATCGCGACGGCCGTCATCATGTAGGTCGGCTCGCACGCGATGTCGGGCGTGCAGCCGGCCGCCTCCAGCGCGGCATCGACGACGCTGCGCACGCTCGTCCCTTGCGCGGTCAGCACCAGCGGCACATCCGCGACGTCGGCGGTGGCGACGCGCCGCTTGCGCGCGAGCGGATGATCCTTCGGGCACACGGCGACGAGGCGGTCGGCGCCCGCGTACAGCACCTCCAGCGACGCGTCGAACGTGTCGCCGCCCGTCAAGCCGAGATCGGCTTCCTCGTTGCGCACGAGCGCGGTGACGAGGCTCGCGACGCCGTCACGGATCTCGAAGCCCGCCCGCGGCACGTCGCGCCGGAACGCCTGGATCAGCTCCGGCAGCATGCTGGACGCAAAAGTCGGCAGGCAGGCGAGCCGTACCGTGCCGCTCGTGCCTTCGCCGAGCGCGCGCGCATCGCGCAGCACGCGCTCCATGTCGTCGAGCGAGCGCTGCAGCAGCGGCAGCAGCTCGCGTCCGGTCTGCGTCAGCGCGACGCTGCGGCTGTTGCGGTCGAACAGGCGCGCGCCGACGATCTCCTCGAGCCGGCGGATCTGCACGGTCAGCGCCGGCTGCGACAGGTGCAGCCGCGCGGCCGCGCGCGTGAAGTTGCCGGCGTGCGCGACGGTGACGAACGCGCGAATGTCGCGGAGATTCAGATCCATAACGGTTCGTGATTGCTGCGATCAAATCATTTCAATTGTGCTATCGCTGCGCCGACCTTACGCTCGTCTCCAACAAAAGACAAGGTAGGAGACACGGATGCTGCCGTTACTCGGGCTTGGCACGATCGTCGTGCTGCTGGCCGCGATTCTGTCGAAGCGGATGTCGCCGCTCGTCGCGCTGATCCTCGTGCCGATCGCCGCGTCGCTGATCGGCGGCTTCGGGCTGCACACCAGCAAGTTCGTCGTCGACGGGCTGAAGGGCCTCGCGCCCGTCGTCGGGATGTTCGTGTTCGCGATCCTCTATTTCGGGACGATCACCGACGCCGGCACGCTCGACCCGATCATCGACCGGATCCTGCGCGCGGTCGGCACGCGGCCGACCCGCATCGTGATGGGCACGACGCTGCTCGCGCTGCTGATCCACCTCGACGGCTCGGGCGCCGTCTGCTTCCTCGTGACGATTCCGGCCGTGCTGCCGCTGTACGACCGGCTGAAGATGGACCGGCGCGTCCTGGCCGCCGCCGTGTCGATGGCCGCGGGCATCAACTTCCTGCCGTGGACGGGACCGATGATCCGCGCGTCGGCGTCGCTGCACCTGCCGGTGTCGGCGCTGTTCAATCCGCTGATCCCGGTGCAGGCGATCGGGCTCGTGTTCGTGTTCGGCGTCGCGTACTGGCTCGGGCGGCGCGAGGAGAAGCGGCTCGGCCTGTCGCGCGACGACCCGTCGATCCCGCTGCCGAAGCGCGAGCTGACGCCCGACGAGCAGGCGTTGCGCCGGCCGCACCTGTTCTGGTTCAACCTCGTGCTGACGCTCGTCGTGCTCGGCACGATGGTCGTGATGGGCGAGAAGATCCCGCCCGCGATCATGTTCATGGTCGGGCTGTGCATCGCGCTGATGGTGAATTACCCGGACGTCGACATGCAGCGCAAGCGCATCGATGCGCATGCGCGCGCCGCGCTGATGATGGCCGGCATCCTGCTCGCGGCCGGCGTGTTCACCGGGATCATGCAGGGCAGCGGGATGCTGAAGGCGATGGCGCAGGCGGCGGTCGGGTTCGTGCCGCCGTCGATGGCCGGCCACATTCCGGTCGTGCTCGGCCTCGCATCGATGCCGCTCAGCATGCTGTTCGACCCCGATTCGTTCTACTTCGGCGTGCTGCCGGTGATCGCGGAAGTGGCCGGCCAGTTGGGCGTGCCGGCCGTCCAGGTCGGACAGGCCGCGCTGCTCGGCCAGATGACGACGGGGTTCCCGGTCAGTCCGCTGACGCCCGCGACGTTCCTCGTCGTCGGCCTGTGCGGCATCGAGCTGGCCGAGCACCAGAAGTTCACGTTTCCGCTGCTGTTCGGCGCCTCGATCGTGATGACGATCGCATGCGTCGTGCTGGGCATCTTTTGATTTTCGCCGGCGGCGCCCCCGCCGGGACACGGTACCGACATGACAGCAAAGCAACCTGAACGGCGCGTGCGCATCGGCGCGGGCGCCGGCTACTCGGGCGACCGGATCGAGCCCGCGGTCGAACTCGCCGAACACGGGCAACTCGACTATCTCGTCTTCGAATGCCTGGCCGAGCGTACGATCGCGATCGCGCAGCAGGCACGACGCCAGGATCCGGCGCTCGGCTACGATCCGCTGCTCGACGCGCGGATGCATGCGGTGCTGCCGGTCGCCGCGGCGAAACACGTGCGCATCGTGTCGAACATGGGCGCCGCGAACCCGCGCGCGGCGGCGCGGCGCACCGCGCGGATCGCGCGGTCGCTCGGCATCGCGGGGCTGAAGGTCGCGGCGGTCGAAGGCGACGACGTGCGCGATGTCGTGCTGCGCGGGGCGTTCCGCTTCGAGGAATCGGGCGACGAAGTCGCCGCGTATCGCGACCGCATCGTGTCCGCGAATGCGTATCTCGGCGCCGCGCCGATCGTCGACGCGCTCGCGGCCGGCGCGGACGTCGTGCTGACCGGGCGCGTCGCCGATCCGTCGCTGTTCGCCGCGCCGCTGATCCACGCGTTCGGCTGGCGAATGGACGACTGGGACACGCTCGGGCAGGCGACCGTCGTCGGCCATCTGCTCGAATGCGCGGGGCAGGTGACGGGCGGCTATTTCGCGGATCCCGGCTACAAGGACGTGCCGAACCTCGCGCGGCTCGGCTTCCCGATCGGCGAAGTCGCGGCCGACGGCTCGGTCACGATCACGAAGGTGCCGCATGCGGGCGGCCGCGTGAGCGCGGCGACCTGCAAGGAACAGCTGCTTTACGAGATTCACGATCCGGCGCGCTATCTGCAGCCCGATGTCGTCGCCGATTTCACGCGGGTCGCCGTTGCCGAGGAGGCGATCGACCGCGTGCGCGTGACGGGCGGGCGCGGCGCCGCGCGGCCCGATACGCTGAAGGTGTCGGTCGCTTATGTCGACGGGTACATCGGCGAAGGCCAGATCTCGTACGGCGGCCCGGGCGCACGTGAGCGCGCACGCCTCGCGCTCGACATCGTCCGCGAGCGGCTGGCGCTGACCGGCGTCGCGGCCACCGAGTTGCGCTTCGACCTGATCGGCGTCGATGCGCTGTATAGCGACGCCACGCCGGCCGCTCATGGCGAGCCGGCCGAGGTGCGCGTGCGGGTGGCCGGCCGCGCGGCGAGCGCCGCCGAAGCCGCGCGGATCGGCAACGAGGTCGAGACGCTTTATACGAACGGGCCGGCCGGCGGCGGCGGTGCGTTCAAGTCGACGCGCGAGGTGGTCGCCGTGCAGTCGGTGCTGCTGCCGCGTGCGGCCGTGACGCCGTCGTTTTCATTCGTGGAGGCATGATGCAACTGCGTGAACTCGCGCATGCGCGCACCGGCGACAAGGGCAATACGCTGAACGTATCGGTCATCTGCCGCGATCCGCGTCATTACGACCATCTGCGCGCGCATCTGGATGCGCAAGCGGTGAAGGCGTGGCTCGCGGGCATCGTGCGCGGCGACGTCGTGCGCTACGAGTTGCCGTCGCTCGGGGCGTTCAATTTCGTGCTGCGCGATGCGCTCGGCGGCGGCGTGACGCGTTCGCTCGCGCTCGACGCGCACGGCAAGTCGGTCAGTTCGGCGCTGCTGGCGATCGAGGTGCCCGACCCGGCATGACGTGCGGCGTCGCCGCCGGGGGGCGAGTGGCGGCCCGTCACGGAATCAGCAGTTCGCGACGTCCGTCCGGGTGCGCGATGCGCTCGCCGGCGATGTGCAGGCGCTGATCGTTGCGATAGTCGTAGACCGCGCGCGAGGCGGCGAGCTGGTCGGAATCGAGCACGATCGCATGACGCGATTCGGTGTTGCCGGCTTCGAAGATCACGTTGCCGAACGGATCGACCGCGAGGCTGCCGCCGGCGAACACGATGTCGTGCGCGCTGCCGCCCACGCGGTTCGCGACCGCCGCGAACACCTGGTTCTCCATCGCGCGCGCCGACACCGATGTGCGGTGGACGTTGCGGTACGGTTCCATGTTGCCGTCGGTCACGAGGATCAGCTGCGCACCGAGCGCGGCGAGCGCGCGGCCGGATTCGGGGAATTCGCTGTCGTAGCAGATCAGCAGGCCGATCCGCACGCCGCGCCATTCGACCGTCGCATAGCGGTCGCCGGGCAGCACGACGCCACGCTCGCTTACCCACAGATGCGTCTTGCGATAGCGCAGCGCGATCCCGTCCGGCGTGACGAACACGGTCGTGTTGTAGAAGCGGCCGCCGTCGTTCTCGATCAACCCGACCACGACCGCGACGTCGCGTGCACGCGCGGCCGCGATCACCGCGCCGACGCTCGGCCCGTCGAGCGGCTCGGCGACTGCCGCGAGATTCGACGGATCGAGAAAGCCGGTGAGTTGCGCTTCGGGAAACATCACGATGTCGGTGCCGGGCGCGCAGGTCGCGATCGCTTCGAGCGTGCGCTGCAGGTTGTAGTGCGTGTCGCCGTCGCGGCCGGCGAGCTGGACGATGTCGAGCTTCAGTTTCATGGGCGGGTTCGGGGGGCGTTTGGAACGAAGTTCTAGTATGCGCCGAACCACGCGGTTGCCCATCCCGCCGACGCGTTAACCCGTCGGGGGTATTGATTTCGCGGCTGACGTGCCGGAAGCGACGGCGAACAGGTCCCGTCAAGGTGGCGCGACACGGCGGCGACATCGCGCCGCCCACCGGTCGTCACGTATCGGTCTGGGCCTTCAGGAACAGCGAAAACAGTTCAGACTGCGAATTGATCGCGAGCTTGGCGTAGATGTTGCGCCGGTGCACCTTGACCGTTTCCGCCGAGATGTCCAGCTTGTTCGCGACTTCCTTGTTCGAGCGGCCGCTCAGGATCAGCCGGATCACGTCGAGCTCGCGCGCGGTGAGCGGCGTGCCGAGTCGCGCCATCGCGTGCTCGAATCCGCTCCCGGCACCCGCGCGGGCGTGGGTCCGGCGCGACGGAGCCGGTTCGGCATGCGTGTGCTCGTACGCGAGGCGCTGGCGCATCAGCGCGGCGACCCATGGCCGGACGAGGTCGAGCAAGGCCACCTGCGCGGGACTGAAGCGCCGCTTGCTGCCGAGCGACAGGCACAGCGTGCGCGCATCGTCGAGCACGACGTTGAACTGCACTTCGTCCTCGACGACGTTGTGCGTGAAATAACGCGTGTAGTACTCGGTAGCGCGAAAGCACTCCGGCGCGACGTCGGACAGCCGGAACAGCCCGCTCGTCGGCGCGTCGCGGTTCGCGATGTAGAACGGGTCCAGCAGGTACAGCCCCTGCACGTAGTCGCGGAACAGCGGATCGGGGCCGTCGCCTTCGTACGCGCATTCGGCGAACACCTGCGGGCGGCCGTCGCCGAACATCAGCGCGACCCAGCTGTCGACCGCGACGTATTCCTCGATCAGCCGGATCAGCGCGAGCCAGAAACCCGGCTGGTCGAGCGTCTCGATGAGCCGCCCGACCGAGCGGTGCCAGGCGACGTCCTGCAAGCTCAGGTTCATGCGTATGTCCGTGTCGGGCCGGCCGATGCGCGCTGGCGGTGCCGCGCCGTGCGTGTACGCTACGGGCTCGCGAGCGTTTCCCGCACGCATCGAACGGATCATGGAATGAAGAACGAGATCGTAACGCCGGCCGGCACGAATGGCGAGGCCGGGCGCGGCCGCCGGTTCGCGGCGCTCGCCGTGCACGTCGCGCTGGCGAGTGTCGGGGCGGTCGTCGCGCATGCGGCTCACGCGGCATCGTCCGCGTCGTGCGACGCACAGCTTACGCAACTGATCGTGCCGGCACTGCGGCAGACCGCATTCGACCGGCAGGCGATCCACGCCGAGCCCGCGGCGCTGACCGGTCAGCCGGACGGCGTGCTGGGCGTCCGGTTGTTCGTCACCCCCGACCGTCCGGGCACGCCGAACCGCGACGCGACGATCGGCTGGGTCACGCTCGACACGCATGCGCTGCGTGCGCTCGACGTGACACGCGATCCCGATCAGCCGGACGTGCTGAAGATCGACCGGCACGCGCTGTCGCGCTACGTATCGACGTGCGTCGCGCCACCGGCCGCCTCCGCGCGTACCGATGCGGCCCCGCACGGCGCCGTCGATTGCGACGCGCTGAACCGCCTCGCGCAGGCGCGGGGCGACCGCGTGCCGGGCAGCGACGCCGGGCGCGTCGTGACGGGCAAGGGGCGGCTGCCGTTCTTTGTCGCGCCGGACGACGCGTGCCGGATCGACGGCCTGTTCATCGTCGAGCACGATCACGTCGACGCGCGGACCGAATACGGCCGGTTCACGGCGGTCACGTATCTGAATCCGCGCACGCATGGCATGGCCGACGGCTGGGTGCCGAGCGCGCGATTGAGACCGGACGGCACCGGCATCGCGCCGCGGCAACCCTGATGGCCCGTCCGTATCGACCTTGTCCTCCGAATCGCCCATCTCCATGAACGTCCAGAACCCGAAAACACGCGTGAAGCCATTCGCGGCCACGCTCGCCGTGCTGTTCGTACTCGCCGCGGCGGCGCCCGTTCACGCGGCCGAGCCGGTCCCTCCCGCGCGTCAGCTGCAAAAATTCATCCGCGACACGTACGGCACGTGGCGCGCCGATCGCAAGGGCTGGCAGCCGGATGCGGGCGACTTCATCTATTCGTCGTGCGGCGCGCTGCGCGTCGCGACGGCCGACGGCCCGCGCACGCTGCTCGCGATGTGCGGCGAGACCGAGGCGGCCGTCCAGAACGGGGTGCCGGGCATGGATTCGGACGGCACGCCGGGCACGATCGACCTGTACGTGCTGAAGCCGAGCCAGGACGGCGGCACGCTCGAGCCCGTCGTGAAGAAGACGGATATCGCGTCGGGCAAGCGCGGCGAGCCCGGCACCGTCCGCATCGAGCGGCTCGGCCCGCACCTGTTCGGTTTCGTGATCGGCGACGGCGTCACGCTGCAGGGCTATACGCAGGCGAGCCGGTCGATCTGGCTGCCGCTCGGCAACGCGATCGTCGAAGCCGCGCCGCGCATCAACGAAGCGATGGACAACGGCGGGTCGCTCGATTGCGATCATGCGAAGTCGCATTGCGAGCGCCGCACGTTCGCGATCGTGCCGGATACGACCGGCGCGGGCGACGTCTATCCGCTGACGGTCACGGAGACGGGCGAGCGCGGCGGCAAGGACGTCCGTGCGCGCTACACGGTGAGGTTCGACGCGGCGCGCGGGCGCTACGTGGTGCCGAAGGCGCTGCGGGAGGGGTACTGAGCGGGGCGCGTGCCGGCAGTTGTCGTCGGCTTGATTCGCGCGTCGGTCCTGATAAGCTATCGCGATTCCGAGATGGAGAAGTCGATGACTCCCAGCGCCGATACAACAACGACGACAACAACGATGCCCGTCACGGGCCAACAACTCGACACCCTGATGAATCGGCTCGAGGCCGATCTCGAGGAGAGCGATTCGAGCCGTGAAACCGATCTCGCGGCGAGGTTGCGCGCGCAGCCGTTGCGTGCCGATACGCTCGACGCGGTCGCACGTCTGCACACGCTGTGGATGCACGCGGGCGATCCGGCCGCCGCACGCGCGGTGATCGACGTCGACGGCGCGCTCGTCCACGAGGCCGCCCCGCCCGACGCGCGGCCCGATATCCGCATGCAGCTCGCGCTGTACCGATTGCAGGTCGGTCATCACCTGCGCGAGCACGATTCGGTCGCGCAGGCGATCGGCGAGATGCACGAGGTGGTGCGCACGTCGCCGACGCTCGACGCCGAGCGTTATGTGCGATTGCGCATACTGGATACGCTGGAGCGCGACGGCGCGGCGCATTCGCTCGATGCGATCGAACTGCGGCATGCACTGAACGGCGCGATTGCCGGGCGGGCCCGGTTCCGCGCGTGGGACGAAGCCGACCGGCAATGCCGGCGCGCGTGGGCGCTGCAGCGTCTCGACCGTGCCGCCGACGCGCGCGCGGCCGCCGAAGCCGCCGTGGCGGCGCTCGGCTCGGCCGCCGCCGATCAGGACATCGACGCGTACGACTGGCTGCGCATCGGCCACGCGATCATCGAGATCGCGCCGCTGCAGCTCGATACGATCCGGCAAGCCGTCGAAGCGCGCGTGGCGGACTGGGCGTTGCCGCCGCGTCGGGAGGTGGAGGTCAGGGTCGCACGGCTCGCCGCGCGTGCGGCGCGCGCGCAGGGCGATCTCGACGGGGCGCTCGCGCAGTGTGCATTCGCGAGACACAGCCTCGAGTCGGACGGCGGCGACGATTTCGTCGAATATGAACTGCCGTGGCTGATCGAAGCCGGTCGATTCGACGAAGCCGGCCGCCGTGCATTCTTCCATGTGTACCAGATCGAAGGCAGCATGCTCGACACGGTCGGGCACATCGTTCACGCGCGGCTGGCCGACCCGTCCGACACGTCGGTCTGGTGGCCGCTGTGCGTGATGCGCGCGGCCGGCTTCGGGCCGACGCTCGAGCGGCTGATCGAACTGGGCCAGCAGTGGCGCGACCCGCTGGCATCGGGCTCGCCGGTGCATGCGGCGCTCTTCGCCGCGCTCGGCTCGCTCGATGGCGACGCGCGGCGTCATGCGATCGCCGACGCCGCGCGCGAGCTTGCCGCGCAGCGCGCGCCAGGCCATCCGTGGATCGCGCGGCTCGCGGCGGCCTACGACGGCGAAAACGGCCGGATCGACGCGACGACGCAGGCGGCGCGACTGCTCGCCGCCGCGCAGGAAGGCGACCTGCACGACAATCGCACGGCATTCGTGCTGTTCGGCGCGCGGATCCGCGCGCTCGGCGTCGCGGCCGCGCTGAAGCTGCCGCCGCCATCGCTGCCGAGCGGCCTGTGGAGCTATGCGTTCGCGGTGTCGATCGAGGACGAGGTCGACGACGCGCTCGAAGCGCTGCCGGCGGCGCAGCGCGATGACGTGCGCGCCGATCTGGCACGCCTGCAGACCGCGGTGTACGAGCAGGGGCGGGCGTGCATGGAGCGCTTCTTCGAGACGGGCAACGGGCACCCGTACGATGCGTGCGCGCATCTGTATTCGATGCTGTGCAACAACCTCGCGATTCTTTATCGCGGGGTCGAACGGTACGACGACTCGCTGCAGCTGCATCGCAACGGCATCGCGGCGAGCCCGTTCGCCGAGCATTACGACGGCATACGCTACGTGCTCACGTGTCAGGGCAAGGACGACGAGATGCTCGAAGCGGCCGAGCAGCTGTGGCACTACGCCGCCGAAAACGGATACAGCCGGCACGGGCCGAACGGGTACCTGCGCGACGTCGTGCGTGCGCTGTCGCGCGTCGAGCGATCCAACGAAATGCCGATCTGGCTCGAACGTCTCGTCGGCTGGCAGCGCGATAACGACCAGGTCGACGGGAACCTGCCCGCCGAGGCGTTGAGCGCGCGCTTCATCTTCGCGACCTACATGACGGCGTCGCATCCGGACCAGGCGGCCGCGTTGTACGACGCCGCACGCGCGCAGGCGATCGCGTCGAGCGACCTGAGCGTCCAGCTCGACGCCGGCAACGCGGCGTATCAGCTGCGTCGCGATGCCGACGTCAAGCGCTTCTACGAACACGTGCTGGCTGCCAACCCGCACGCGGCCAAACCGCTCGACCTGAACGTCGAGCTGATCGAGCAGCGGATCCGCGAGGCGAGCGGGCTGGCGCCGGCAGCGGACGCGGACCCCGTGCCCGCCGGGTCGAACAAGCGCTGGTGGAAGTTCTGGCAATGACGGCCGCGCTTCGGCGAGCCGGTTATGCGCCGCGCAATGCGCTGAACGCGGACGCATTGAAAGCCGCGATCGCGGCGCGCAGCACCGCGCGCGGCGACGCGCACGCCGTGCGCGCGTGGCTGCTTAACCATTTCTACCGGCATGTCGTCGCGAATTTCGAACCGGTGCGTACGATCGCATCGCTCGACGATGCGCGGCACGCGCTGGGGCGCGTCGCGCCACCCGAGTGGGTGGCCCGCCGTTTCGGTCCCGCCGCGAAGATGGCGGGCGCATCGCGCGCCGATGCGCCCGCCCCCGTCGTATGGGTCGATCCGGCGGATCCGGCGCTGCTCGCGCTGGAAGCGACGCTCGTCGAGTTTCTCGAGTCGCGCAAGGGCACCGGGCTCGAGGGCAAGCTCGACCGGATCAACTGTCCGCAGGCGCTCGCGTTGTGGGAGCACGAGCATGCGCGGATGGTCGCGCGCGTCGCACGCGGCTGGCGCGAGAGCCGGCCCGAGGCGCTGCGCACGTGGTGCGACACGCCCAACGGACGTTTCGTCGAATTGTTGCCCGACAGCGGGCTGCTGCGCGAGGAAATGGCGTTCGAGAGTTACGTGATGCGTCACTGCCTCGGCCAGTTCGCGGATCGGCGCGCATTGACGGGCGGCTACGGCGAACGCTACGCGCAGGCGATCGAGGCACGCACGCTGCGGCTCCTGAGCTTTCGCGACCCGAACGGCCAGCCGCACATCACGATCAGCGTCGCGATACGCGCGGACGGCGGCCTGGACGTCGATCAGGTGAAGGGCAAGCAGAACCGGCCGCCGATCGAGCGCTACGTCGGCGACCTGCTGACGTGCCTGAATGCGCTCGGCACGACCGATCGCACGCCGGACGACTGCATTGCGATCGGCGTCGTGCGCACGGCGTCCGGCTGGTGCCGGATCGAGGACGTGACCGAGGCCGCGGCGCAAGCGCGACTCGTCGCCCGTCATCCGCAACTGTTCGCGCGGCTCGCCGCGCCGACGCCTGCCGTCGAGTGGCTGGTGGCGGCACGGCAGCCCGAGCTGTTGTCGCGGCGGCCGCCGCGCGCGGCTTCGGTGCGTTATGCGGTGCGCGCGACGGCGCCGCAATCGCAGCCGCCGTCGGTCGATGCCGCGGCCGGGTTCGCGACCGAGGGCGTGTCGTGGCCCGGGTACGAGGGGCGCGGTGCTCAACGGCCGGGCAGTTGAAGGCGCCGCGACCATGACACTGAAGCTGATCGTCGCGCTGTTCATCCTGTGGCGCATCGTCCGCTACCTGCGCCGGCGCGGCCGCGCGCGTGCGTCGGTGCTGTCCGCGCGCAAGCACTGGGCGCTGCTGCTTGCGCTTCCGTACGTGGAGGCGACGGAGTTCTCCCGTTTCAGCGATGCCGATGCGAGCCGCGTGGGCGACGACACGCGCCGGTTCCTGCGCGCGCAGATGCTCCACCAGATGGAATTGCGTACCGACGCGACGGACGACGACGCGCGCGCGCATCTGGCGAGGGTGCTGGAAACGCAGTGGTTCCGGGCCGATCTCCACGCGCTGCACGCCGACGACGAACCGCGCGCCGCGCTCGCGTTCGCCTGCGCGCGGATGGCCTTCTTTGCGCGCGCCGCGATGCTGATGGGCTGGGCCGAGCCGGACGTCGCGTGGCGCGTGCTGCTGCTCAATGCACAGCGTGCGCAGGATTGCTTCGACGGCTGGGAGGATTTCGGCCGCGCGTACGTGGCGGGCCGCAAGCAGTGGGTCACGGCGTTTCGTGCCGATCCGCTCGGTCGCGCGGTCGACGAGGCGGCCGTGCAGCGATGGCTCGCGCCGGCCGACGGCGCGTGGGGGCGGGCGGCCTGGCCGGGCCTCGCGACGTTCGATCCGGAGCCGGTCGCCCGACCGCGTTGATGCCGTCGCCGGCCGGTTTGCGTCGATGCGTTCGTGCGGAGGCGCCGGCATGTCTGATGCGCCGGCGCGGCCGCGCGTCACACGTACAGATAGCGCACGAGGTGGAAGAACACCGGCGCGGCGAAGCAGATCGAGTCGACGCGATCGAGCATCCCGCCGTGGCCGGCGATCATCGAGCCCCAGTCCTTCGTGCCGAGCGAGCGCTTGACGGCCGACAGCACGAGCCCGCCGACGAAACCCGCGATCACGATCGCGAGCGAGATCCCGAATGCCGCGCCGAAGCTGAACGGCGTCACGCGATACAGCGACGCGCCGCACAGCGTGGCCAGCAGCCCGCCGCCGACGAAGCCTTCGACCGTCTTCGACGGCGACAGCTGCGGCGCGATCTTGCGGCGCCCGAACAGCTTGCCGACGACGTATTGCAGCACGTCGCTGATCTGCACGACGAACAGGAAGAAGAACAGCAGCAGCGCGTTCTGCCCCGCGTAGCGCGGAATGTCGAGGATCAGCACGGCCGGCGCATGGCTCAGCCCGTACACGCACACCATCAGCGCCCAGTTGATCTTCGCGTTGCGGCTGAGGAATTCGCGCGTGTCCTGCGTGAGTGCCGAGACGAGCGACATCGCGAAGAACAGGTGGACGGGCACGAAGATCGAATACATCCCGTACCAGTTGATGCCGAGCAGCAGGTACTGCACGGGGATCGCGATGAAGAACGCGATGAAGAGCGTCGTATGGTCGCTCGCCGTGGTCGGCGTGAGCGTGATGAACTCGCGCAGCGTCAGGTACGACAGCAGCGCGAACACTAGATACGTGACGTTGTTGCCGAGGCCGATCGCGACGGCCATGATCGCGATCATCGCCCACCATGCGCGGATGCGCTGGTTCAGGTTGGCGATGGTCGCGTTCTGCCCGCCGCTGCGCGCGCCGAGGATCGCGCCGATCACGGTCGCGACGACGAGCACGCCCGTCACGCCCGCGACCAGTTCCCAGAAGAGGGTTCGCATGGTTGATATCCGGAAAAGGGGAGAAGAGGGCGCCGCGTTCAGCCGGCCGGTCGTTGCGGCGGCGCGAGCGCGATGACCGCGTCGCGCATGCGGGCGAGGAACGTCGGCTTGTCTTCCTGGGCGTCGAGCGCGTCGTTCGCACCGAAATGCACCTTGCAGATCAGCGGCACGGGCCAGATCGCGCCCTTCGGCATGATGCGCTGCAGGTTCTCGAGGTAGACGGGCGCGAGCGCGACGTTCGGGAACTCGGTCGCGAGATGGAACAGCCCGCTCTTGAACGGCTGCGGCAGCACGTCGGCGCCGCGCGTGCCTTCGGGGAAGATGATGATCGAGTGGCCCTGCCGCAGCGCGTCGCGCACGGGGTCGAGCGGGTCGCCGCCCGATTCGCGGTGGCGGTCGATCAGCACGACGTTCAGCAGTTTCCGCGCGATGTGCCGCTTCAGGTCGCTGCTGTCCCAGTAGTCGCGCGCGGCGACCGGCCGCACGACCGCGCGCACGTCGCGCGGCAGCGCGGCGAGAATCGCGAGCGTGTCGATGTGGCTCGTGTGATTCGAGAAATAGATCTTCTGCGTCGGGGACGGCGGCGCCTGATGCCAGACCGGATACGCGCCGGCGACGAGCCGCACGATGGACAGCAGGAAATCGCGCTGCCAGACGTTGAGAATGTTCATCGGCGCGACGCCTCCTGCCTGCATGCGCGGCCCGCTGCGCACGCGCGGCGGGCGGAACCCCGGAATGCCGGCGCGGCAGGATGCGCGCCGGACGGCTCTTGTTTAAATTTTTTCAAATTCGTGGCTGCCTGTCGCAGGTCCGCGATAATCGGACGATTCGCCGTCGCACGCTGTTGCGTCGCGGCGAATGCGCCGGTCGGCGGCGTGATAATCGGCTGTTGCACGAGTGCCCGTCTGCAGTTCGAATGGATCGCGCCGCGATCGGGCCAGCGGATTATCGCGAGTTTCGCCGAAAAACGCCAGATTGGCGCCGCGCGGGCGGGCCGGGCGCATGCTTGACGCATCGGGGCCGCTCGGCGACGATTAGGGCCGTCCAATGAAGGCCGACCAAGGCCGTTACGCCGCCCGGGGCATGGCGGCGGGAAACGTATCCGATAGCGCCGCGCAAATAAAACGATGAGCCTCTACGCACTCAAACCCAAATTCCAGAACCGTCTGCGTCCGTTCGCGGATTCGCTTGCCGCGCGCGGGGTCACGGCCAACCAGGTCACGCTGTTCGCGGCCGGCGGCTCGATCGTCGTCGGCGCGCTTGCCGGGCTCGGCGTGTTCGCCCGCGCGCTGTTCCTGCTGATTCCGCTTTGGCTGTTCGCGCGCATGGCGCTCAACGCGATCGACGGCATGCTCGCGCGCGAGCACGGTCAGAAGAGCACGCTCGGCGCGTACCTGAACGAGCTGGGCGACATCGTGTCCGACGTCGCGCTCGTGCTGCCGTTCCTCGCCATTCCCGCGTTCGCTCCGGCGGACGTCTGGCTGTTCGCGCTGACGGCGGTGATCGTCGAGTGCGCGGGGCTGATCGGCCCGCTCGTCGGCGCGACGCGCCGCTACGACGGCCCGTTCGGCAAGAGCGACCGCGCGCTGGCCCTCGGCGCGTTCGCGCTGTGGATCGGCCTCGGGTTCCCGGTCGGCGGCGTCGCCGCCTGGCTGTGGCGGCTGCTGATCGTGCTGTCGATCGTGACGGCGGTGCGGCGCGTACGGGCCGGGATCGCCGAAGCGGGCGGCTGACGGGCCGGGCGCCGGAGGGCGGCGCCACACCATTCGAATAACGAAACGAGAGAAAGCGCATGAGCACACGCACGGCACGTGAGGCCGGCTTCATCACGCACGACGGCGAAACGCTGTTCTACCGCCACTGGCCCGCGACGGGCCCGCATTGCCGCGGCGCCGTCGTGCTGCTGCATCGCGGCCACGAACATTCGGCGCGCGTCGCGCACCTCGTCGACGAGCTCGACCTGCCCGATTTCGCGTTCTTCGCGTGGGACGCGCGCGGCCACGGCCGCTCGCCCGGCGCGCGCGGCTACAGCCCGAGCGCGGCCGCGTCGGTGCGCGACCTGCAGACCTTCGTCGAGCATATCCGCGACGCGCACGGCATCGCGATCGAGGACATGGCCGTGGTCGGACAGAGCGTCGGCGCGGTGCTCGCGGCCACGTGGGTGCACGACTACGCGCCGCCGATCCGCGCGCTCGTCGTCGCGTCGCCGGCGTTCCACATCAAGCTCTACGTGCCGTTCGCGCGGCCGGGGCTGCGGCTGATGCACAAGCTGCGCGGGCTGTTCTACGTGAACAGCTACGTGAAACCGAAATTCCTCACGCACGATCCCGAGCGGATCGCGAGCTACGCGTCCGATCCGCTGATCACGCGGCCGATCGCGGTCAACATGCTGCTCGACCTGCACGATACCGCGCAGCGGATCGTCGCCGACGCCGCCGCGATCACCGTGCCGACGCAACTGCTGATCTCGGGCGCCGACTGGGTCGTGCATCGCGGCCCGCAGGACCGCTTCTTCGAACGGCTCGGGTCGGCGCGCAAGGAGCGCATCGTGCTGCCGGGTTTCTATCACGACACGCTCGGTGAACGCGACCGCGCACAGGCGCTCGCGCCGCTGCGCGCGTTCGTGCTGCGCGAGTTCGACGCGCCGAGCCCGCGCGTGTCGCTCGCCGACGCCGATCGGCGCGGCGCGTTCCACGACGAATACGCGGCGCTTGGCCGGCCGCCCGCGAACGTGTTCGCGCGGGCGTACTGGGCGCTGACGCGCGCCGGGCTGAAAGCCGGCGGTGCGCTGTCGGACGGCATCGCGCTCGGGCTGCGGCTCGGCTTCGATTCGGGCTCGACGCTCGACTACGTGTACCGCAACCGTGCGCAGGGGCGGCTCGGCGTCGGCGCGCTGATCGACCGCACGTACCTCGATTCGCCGGGCTGGGTCGGCATCCGCCAGCGCAAGGTGCATCTGCAGGAACTGATCGGCGCGGCGATCGGCCGCCTGCGCGGCCACGGCACGCCGGTGCGGATCGTCGACATCGCGGCCGGCCACGGGCGCTACGTGCTCGACGCGATCGCGTCGGCCGCCGAGCGCGACGGCGCGGCGCCGGACGACATCACGCTGCGCGACTACAGCCCGCCGAACGTCGAGGCCGGACGCGTCCTGATCGCGCAGCGCGGCCTCGAGCCGATCGCGCGCTTCGAGCGCGGCGACGCGTTCGACGAGACGTCGCTCGCGACGCTCGAGCCGCGCCCCACGCTCGCGATCGTGTCGGGCCTGTATGAACTGTTCGGCGAGAACGCGCTGATCGAGCGCTCGCTGCGCGGGCTCGCGCGGGCCGTGCCGCCCGGCGGCTATCTCGTCTATACGGGGCAGCCGTGGCATCCGCAGCTGGAATTCATCGCGCGTGCGCTGAACAATCACCGCGGCGAGGCGACCTGGGTGATGCGCCGCCGCTCGCAGGCCGAGATGGACGAGCTCGTCGCGCGCGCGGGCTTCCGCAAGCTCGACCAGCGGATCGACGAGATGGGTATCTTCACGGTCAGCCTCGCGCAGCGGGTCGACGCGCCATGAGCGCGCTCGGCGGGGGCGCGGGCGGCCTCGCCGAGCCGGCGGCCGGCGCGCGCGACGCATCGTTCGCGCTGCGCTTGGGCTGGCTCGCGGCGATGGGCGCCGTGTTCTTCTCGACGTACGGCTTCGCGAACTGGCTCGCCGCGCGCCGCGCGGCGGTGCCGACGTTCGCGTTCGGCTGGGAGCACGCGATCCCGTTCGTGCCGTGGACGATCGTGCCGTACTGGTCGATCGACCTGCTGTATGCGGTGTCGTTCTTCTTCTGGACGCGCCGTGCCGATCTGCTCGATCACGTGAAGCGGCTGCTGACCGTGCAGCTGGTGTCGGTGGCCTGTTTCATCGCGTGGCCGCTGCGCTTCGGGTTCGAGCGGCCCGACGCGGGCGGCGTGGCCGGCGCGCTGTTCACGCTGCTGATGGGCTTCGACAAGCCGTTCAACCAGGCGCCGTCGCTGCATATCGGGCTGCTCGTCGTGCTGTGGGCCGTTTATGCGCGGCACCTGCGCGGTACGGTCGCGCGCGCCGTGCTGCATGTGTGGTTCGCGGCGATCGGCGTGTCGGTGCTGACGACCTACCAGCATCACGCGATCGACGTGCCGACCGGTGCGGCCGTCGGCTGTCTCGCGCTGTTCCTGTTTCCGTTGCGCGATGCGACGGGCCGGCTGCCGGGCGCCGATGCGTCGCCGAGCGCGGCCGGCCGCGCGCTCGCTCGGCGCTATGCGATCGGCGCGGCACTGCTGGCGTGGACGGCCCTGTGGTGCGTGCCGCGCGCGCCGGGCTGGGCGCTGGCGGCCGGGTGGGCCGCGCTGGCGCTCGCGTGTGTCGCGTGGGCGTACCGGCGCGGCGCGCCCGGCGTTTTCCAGAAGGATGCGGATGGACGTCTCCCGGTCTTCATCCGCGCGCTGCTCGCGCCGACGATCGTCGGCGCGTTCGTCAATTCACGGCTGTGGACGTGGCGCCGGCCGGCGCCCGTGCGGATCGACGAGCGCGTGTCGATCGGCCGTACACCGACGACGCGCGACGTGCGCCGCCATGGTTTCACTGCGCTGGTCGACCTGACCGCCGAGATGCCGCGCTGGGCGGCGGACGAAACGTCGCTCGCGTATGCATCCGTGCCGCAGCTCGATCTCGTCGCGCCGACGGCGGCGCAGCTTGCGCAGGCCGTCGCGGCGCTCGAACGCCTGCACGGGGAAGGGCGTGACGTGCTGGTCTGCTGCGCGCTCGGTTATGGACGCAGCGTGCTGTGCGCGGCCGCGTGGCTCGCCGCGCGGCGCGGGCTGGGAGACGCGCGCAACGCGCTGGCCGCGGTGCGCGCGGTGCGGCCGCACGCGGTGTGGTCGGACGAAGGCGTGGCCGTGCTGCAGCAGTGGATCGATCGCCGTCGCGGCACGGGGCGCGAGTGATGCGCGATCCGTCCGCTCCGTTCAGGATTGCCGCCGCGCGCGGCGCGCTCGATGCGGGCGCATGGGCGATCGCGGCCGCGCTGGCCGCGGCCGGCGCGGGCTGGTGGGTCGCGGCGGGCTGGATGCCGGCGACGCTCGCCCGCGTGTTGCTGGCCGTTGTCAGCACGGGGTCGGGGATGGTGGCGCTGTGGTACGCGGTGCGCATCGAGATCGACCGCCGGCTGTTCGCGGCGCTCGCGCGGGCGGCAGCGGGCGACGGGCCCGTCGACGACGCGCTCGCGGCGCTCGACCGCGCGCTCGCCGATCTCGGCTGGATCGACGCGGCCAAGGCCGGCCGTACGCTCGATGCACGCGTGCGCGGCGCGGTCGGGCTGTGCCGGGCCGGTGTGCTCGTGGCGATCGTGCAGTGGCTGGCGGTCGGGATCGCGATCGCGGTGTCGCGGATCGGTTAGCGCCGCCCGCCGCCCGCCGCCCGTCAAGCGTGCGCCGCGCGCCGCGAGCGCGTGCGCTTCACTTCATACATGGCCCGATCGGCATGCTCGATCAGCGCGGTCATGTCGGTGCCGTCGTCCGGCAGCATCGCGACGCCGATGCTGACGCCCAGCCGCAGCGCATGCCCGTCGAATTCGAACGGTTCGCCGACTTGCCGCGCGAGCCGTGCGCTGTGCGTGTGCGCGTCGTCGCGGGTGCCGATGTTCGGCAGGATCACCGCGAATTCGTCGCCGCCGATGCGCGCGACCGTGTCCGAGCGCCGCACCGCACCCTGCATCCGCGTGGCGATTTCGCACAGCGCGGCGTCGCCCGCGCGGTGGCCGAGCCCGTCGTTGATCGGCTTCAGCCCGTCCATGTCGATGTTGAGAATGCCGAGCCGGCCGTTCGCGCGCAGTGCTGTATGCATCGACTGGCGCAGGCGGTCGTAGAACAGCGCGCGGTTCGGCAGGCCCGTGAGCGCGTCGTGCGTCGCGCGCAGGTACAGCTCGTTGGCCTCGTTGCGCGCCGCGTGGAACATCGCGGCGGCGATCAGGCCGGCCGTCAGCCGCAGCGTGCCGGCGTCGGCAGGCGAGAAGCCGTCGACGTGCGGCGACATCACCTTCAGCACGCCGACGGTCGTGTCGGCATGCGTGAGCGGCACGACGAGCATCGAGCGCAGGCCGACCCGGCGGCACGCATCGCGATCGACGCGCGGGTCGGTTTCCGAATCGACGCAGTGCAGCAGTTCGCCTTGCTGCACGCACCGGCCCGACAGGCTGCCCGAGCGGCGCAGCCGCAGGCCGAGCATCCCGGCGGCGGTGCCCGACGCGGCGCGGTACACCATGTCGTCGCCCTCGGCAAACTCGACCGCGGCGGCGCTCGCGCCCGTGAGCTGCGGCACCTGCTCGGCCACGTAGGCCATCACGCTGCCGAGGTCGAGGCCGAGCTTCGCGATCTCGGTCTGCAGGGCGATGATGCGCAGCAGCGTGTCGGAGGACGGGGTGGCGGTATCGACGATTTGATTCAAGTCAGTGATCCATCAAAGAAAGCGCATCCGGCGTCGCGGGTTTGCGGTAGCATACGCGCCGCATCGCGGCGGCGTGCCCCGGGCGGTCCGTCACGGGCCGCCGCCGGCCAGCCGCACGGCGCCGGCAGTATGCCGTTCGGCTCGCCCGGCGACAACGGCGCAATTCTTACCATTCGTCCCTCTCGTGCAGCATTTCCGACTCGATTGAGGTTTTTTTCGCTTCATCGGCGCGAATTCGCGTAAGTTTTGTCCTATTTTTGAGATAGTGTGACGAATGGGCGCGCGCCCGTGCCAGGCGTGCGCAGCACGGCGACGGCCGTTAAAGAATCCGCCGCGTCGTTTCGATAAATGCATCAGGCCAGGTCGCCATATGAGGGGAAGCAGTGGGGATGTGCACTCACGGGCATAGCTGCTTGACGCGCGTCGGTTCGGACGCGCTTGATGACCGGATCAACCAGACGACACGGAGGGGCGCATGAAGCCGGCCGCGTCGCTGCTCGTCCTGTCGGTCGCCATGGTTGGCGCTTTTCACACGGCAGTGCTGTCGGCCGCGCCGATGCCGGCGGTGCCGGCCGCCGCGTCGGCCGCCGGGCCCGCCGATGCGTCCGCTCCGGTGCTCGCGGCCGCGCCGGCCGTGGCCAGCGCGTCGTCCGCCGGCTTGCCGGCGACCACCGTGCATCTGCCGTTCGCGTCGCTCGGCGCGTTCGATCCGCTGCGCCTGCGCGGCGCCGACGACGCGCGCACGATCAACGCCGGCGTGCGGCTCGACCGCGTGGTCACGGGGGCGCGGTTGCGCCCGACCTACGCGTATTCGCCGTCGCTGGTCTTCCCGATGTCGCACCTGAAGGTGTCGGTGAACGGCGAGGTGATCGCGACCGTCCCGTTCGACGCCGCGCGCGCGGGCCGCACGGTCACGCAGGAGATTCCGATCGATCCGCGCTACTTCTCGGATTTCAACCAGATCGGTCTGCGCCTGATCGCGCACTACACGCTCGACCATTGCGAGGATCCGTCGAACTCGGCGCTGTGGGCCGACGTGAGCCCGACGAGCGAACTGATCCTCGACGAATCGCCGGTGCGCTTGCCGAACGATCTCGCGCTGCTGCCCGCGCCGTTCTTCGACCGGCGCGACAACGGCCGCGTGCGGCTGCCGTTCGTGCTGCCGGCAGCGCCCGATTCGGCGACGCTGCGCAGCGCGGGTGTGCTCGCGTCGTGGTTCGGCGCGCTGGCCGATTACCGGCATGCGCGCTTCCCGGTATCGTCCGCGCTGCCGGCCGACGACCAGGCGGTGGTGGTCGGCACGGCCGCGACGCTACCGGCCGGGCTCGCGCTGCCGCCGGTCAACGGCCCGCTGCTCGCGGTCGCCGACAACCCGGCCGCGCCGGGGCGCAAGCTGCTGGTCGTCACGGGCCGCACGGCGGCCGAAGTCGACGACGCGGTCGCCGCGCTCGTGCTCGGCCGTGCGGCGCTGTCGGGGCCGACGGCGACGGTCGCGCACGTCGATCTCGGCGCACCGCGCAAGCCGTACGACGCGCCGCGCTGGCTGCCCGTGAACCGACCGATCACGTTCCGCGAGCTCGTCAACGATCCGCGCCAGCTGGAAGTGCGCGGCACGACGCCCGACGCGATCCGGCTGAACCTGCGCGTGCCGGCCGATCTGCACTCGTGGAACGGCGCGGGCGTGCCGATCACGCTGCGCTACCGCTACACGGCGCCGACCGTGCAGGACAACTCGACGCTCGCCGTCGAGATCAACGACCAGCTCGTAAAGTCGTACCGGCTCGGGCCGGCCCATGCCGAGGACGCGCACGGCCGCATGCAGCTGCCGCTGCTGTCGGTGCCGGAAGGGCGCGTGACGAGCGATGTCGACATTCCCGCGTTCCGCGTCGGCAGCGGCAACCAGCTGCAGTTCCGCTTCACGCTCGATTCGCAGAAGACGGGCCTGTGCTCGAGCACGGCGACCGAGCCGCAGCGCGCGGCGATCGATCCCGATTCGACGATCGACTTCTCGCATTTCGTCCACTACGCGCAACTGCCGAACCTCGCGTTCTTCGCGAACAGCGGTTTCCCGTTCACGCGCTTCGCCGACCTGTCGCAGACGGCCGTGGTGCTGCCCGACCGGCCGTCGCCGCAGGAACTCGAGGCCTATCTGACGATGCTCGGCCACATGGGCGAATGGACCGGCTTCCCGGCGCTGCGCGTGCAGATCGCCCGGCCCGGCGACGTCGCCGCATTGGCGGGCAGCAAGGACCTGCTCGTGATCGACGGCTCGCCCACGTCGCCGTTGCTGGCGCACTGGCGTGCGGCGCTGCCGCTCGCGATCGGCGAGCAGGGCGGCGCCGGCGCGACGCGCGTCGCGTTCTCGGTGAAGGAGCGCTGGCGCAACGGCGTCGGTCTCGCGGACGGCGGCGCGCATATCGAACAGACGGGGCCGCTCGCGGCGCTCGCCGGTTTCGAGCTGCCGGGCAGCCACGGCCGCAGCGTCGTCGCGCTGACCGCGACCGACCAGCCGCGTCTCGGCGATCTGCTCAACGTGTTCGAGAACGCCGGCCTCGTCGCGCAGCTGCAGGGCGACCTCGCGGTGGTGCGGCCGGGGCAGGTCGACAGCCTGCGGGTCGGCGAGCCTTACGTGGTCGGTTTCGTGCCGTGGTATGCGCGTGTCTGGACGCATGCGGCGCGGCATCCGGTCGTGCTCGGCGCGGTGGGCGTCGTCGCGGGGCTGCTGCTCGCGCTCGGCGTGTTCAGCGTGCTGCAGAGGATCGCCGCGCGTCGACGGGGGATGTAACGGATGGCGCGGGCAATGACGAAGCGACGGGCAGCGCGGCCGGCGCGGCGTGTCGGCGCGACACTCGCGCTGGCGGTTGCGGTGACGTGCGCGGCGGCCGGCCTGGCCGCGCGGGCGCACGCGGCCGGGGGCGGCGCGACCGATGCGGCCAGCGCGGGATGCAGTGCGGCGTGGCCGCGCTGGGATGCGTTCAAGCGCGATTTCATCTCGGCCGACGGCCGCGTGATCGACGTCGGCTCGGCCGATTCGCGCACGGTGTCGGAGGGGCAGGCCTATGGACTTTTCTTCGCGCTGGTCGCGAACGACCGGCGCACGTTCGACACGATCCTCGCATGGACCGAGAACAACCTCGCGCAGGGCGACCTGAGCGCGCATCTGCCCGCGTGGCTGTGGGGCCGCGCGCCCGACGGCGCGTGGCGCGTGCTCGACGCCAACGCGGCGTCGGACGCCGATCTGTGGATCGCGTACGCGCTCGTCGAGGCCGGCCGGCTGTGGCACGAGCGCAGCTATACGGCACGCGGCGCGCTGCTCGCGAAGCGCGTGCTCGACGACGAGACGGCGACCGTGCCGGGCCTCGGCCTCACGCTGCTGCCGGGGTCGACCGGGTTCAAGCTCGCCAACGGCCAGTTCCGCGTGAATCCGAGTTATTCGCCGCCGCAGGTGATCCGCGCGCTCGGCGCGCGCCTGCCCGACGACCGGCGCTGGGCCGCACTGGCATCCAGCACCGGGCGCGTGCTGCTCGACACGGCGCCGAAGGGTTTCTCGCCGGACTGGGCGCTGTATCGCGCGGGCACGGGCTTCGGCCCCGATCCGCAGACGCACGCGGAGAGCGCGTACAACGCGATCCGCGTGTATTTGTGGGCCGGCATGCTCGACCGTGCCGATCCGCTCGCCGCGCCGCTGCTCGCACGCTTCGCGCCGTTCGCCGACCATATCGCCGCGCATGGCGCACCGCCGGAGAAGGTCGATACGACGACGGGCGTCGCGGGGCCGAACGACGGCAACGGCGGGTTTTCGGCGGCGGCCGTGCCGTTCCTCGATGCGCGCGGCCAGCACGCGCTTGCCGATGCGCAGGCGGCCCGCGTCGATACGCTCGCGCGGCAGTCGGCGCCCGGCTATTACACGAGCGTGCTGACGCTGTTCGGCCTCGGCTGGCGCGACGGCCGCTACCGGTTCGGCGCGGACGGCACGCTCGACACCCGCTGGGGAGGCCGCTCGTGCGCCGCCCGCTGAAACGCGCCGCGCCGCACGTCGCGGGATTCGCGTGGCTCGCGTCGTCGATGTGCGCGGCGGCGGCGGGCGCCGCATCCGGCACGGCGATGGCGAACCCCGCGGCGCCGGCGACTGCCGCGTCGGCCGACGCGCAGCGTCAACTCGACACCGCGCGGATGTGGGGCGTCAAGCATCGCGACGATCTCGCGCGCGATGCGCTGCGCAAGGGTCTGCTGATCGCGCCGGGCGATCCCGAGCTGCTGGCCGAACAGGTCCGCGTGCTGCTGCGGCTCGGCGACGCGAAAGGCGCGCAGGCGTCGCTGGCGCGCCTGCAGGCGCAGTCGCCGAATGCGCCCGCCACGCGGCGCGTGGCCGACGAATACCGTGTCGCGACGAGCGGGCGCGGCGAGATGGCGCAGATTCGCCTGCTCGCGCGCAGCGGCCGCGCCGACGAAGCCGCGCGGCGGATCGTCGCGCTGTTTCCGAACGGCGCGCCGTCGGGTGCGCTTGGCGCCGAGTATTACGAGATCCGCGCGAATGCGCCGGGTGGCCGCGAGTCGGCGCTTGCCGCGCTGCGCCGCAGGGTCGCGGCCGATCCGCAGGACACCAGCGCGGCCATGGCGCTGGCGCGGTTGCTGAACCAGCATGCCGATACGCGCGCGGAGGCCAACCGGATCGCCTGGTCACTCGCGAAGCGGGACGACGCCGACCATACCGAGGCGATGTCGCTGTGGCGCCGCGTGCTGCAGTCGGCCGGCGACGATCCCGCGTATCTCGACGCGCTGCATGCGTATCTCGCGCTCACGCCGGACGACACCGAATTCCGCGACCGTGCGGCCGGTCTCGACCGGCAGCGCGACGCGCGGCGCCGGCTCGAACGCGACCCCGACTACATCGCGCAGCAGCGCGGGCTGCAGGCGCTCGCGCGCGGCGACCTGGCCGCGGCCGATCCGCTGCTGTCGCGGGCGGCGCGTGCGCGAGCGGACGACGCGGACGCGCTCGGCGGCCTCGGCCTGCTGCGCCTGCGCGAAGGGCGGCACGACGAAGCGCGCGCGCTGTTCACGCAGGCCGCGGCGCGCGCGACCGATCAACGCGGGAAATGGCAAGGCCTCGCACGCACCGCGCAGTTCTGGGGGCTGCTCGCGCAAGGCCGCGAAGCGGCCAACGCGGGGCGCCCGCAGGAGGCCGAACGCGCGGCGCGGGCGGCGCTCGCGATGCAGCCGGGCAGTCCGGACGCGAAGCTGCAGCTTGCCGATGCGTTGCTCGCGCAGCGCGACTGGGCGCACGCGGAGCCGTTGCTGCGTGAATTGCTGGCGGCACGTTCGCCGGCGCTGTCGGCCGTGCGCGGCACGGCCACGCTCTATGAAAACACCGGCCGCGCGGACCGGGTCGGCCCGCTGCTCGACGCGCTGCAAGGTCGCGTGACGGGCCGCGACGATCGCCGCGCGCTCGACGGCCTGCGGGCCGACCTGCTCGCGAACCAGGCGCGCGCATTGGCCGACAAGGGCGAACGCGGCCCGGCCGCGCAACGCTACGAGGCGGCCGTGCGTGCGGCGCCCGACGCGCCGTGGACGCGCTTCGCGCTCGCGCGCCTCTATCGCGACATGGGGTTGCCGCAGCTCGGCCGCACGGTGATGGACGACGGGCTCGCGCAGGGCGATACGCCGGAGATGCGCTACGCGATCGCGTTGTACCGCAATTCGCTCGACGATGTCGCGGGCGCGCAGGCCGCGCTGGCCCCGGTCGACGACGCGCACCGTTCGGACGGAATGCGCGCGCTCGCGCGCAAGCTCGACGCCGAACATGCGCTGGCCGACGCACGCGGTACGCTCGCGCGCGGCGACCGCGCGGCGTTCGCCGCGTCGCTCGCGCACGCGCAGGCGAGCGCGCCGGACGATCCCGACATGCTCGCCGCGATCGGCGCGCAGTGGATCGACGCGGGCGAACCCGAACGCGGCCTCGCGCTGCTGCACGACTGGATCGTCGCGCATCCGCGCGAAGCCGATGCCGACGTGCGGCTGCGTTACGGCGATCTGCTCGGCAGCGCGGGGCGTGACGACGCGCTCGCCGCGTGGCTCGACACGTTGCGGCGCGAAGCGTCGCTGACCCCGGCGCAGACCGCGCGGATCGAGGACCAGTCGCTGCGGCTCGTGCTGCGGCAGACCGACGAAGCGATCGCGCGGCAGGACTATGCACGGGCGCGCACGCTGCTCGATCGTGCGAGTCCGGCCGGCAGAGCGGACAAGCGTCACGCGCTCGAGCTGGCCGATCTCGAACGCGCGCAGGGCCATTACGGCGCCGCGCGCGACGCGCTCGCGCCGGTCGTCGCGCGCACGCCGGACGACGCCGATACGCAGCTCGCGCTCGCACGGATCGACGAGGACAGCGGCAACCGGGCCGCCGCGCTGGCGCGCGTCCAGGCCGTGCTCGCGCGTACGCCGGACGACGACGTCGACACGCAACTGTCGGCCGTGCGCCGCCTGAACGCGCTGCGCCGCCCGGACGAAGCCGCGCAGGTGACGGACCGGCTGCACGCCGCGCATCCGGCGCGCGCCGACGTGACGGTCGCGGCCGGGCGCGTGGCCGAGGCGCAGGGCCGCTACGACGACGCGGCGTCGCTGTACCGGCTGTCGCAGTCTCAGGAACGCGCGACGGGCGTGAGCCCGGGCCGCGACGGCCTGACGCCCGCGCGGGCCGCGTTCGCGGAGCTCGAACAGCGGCGCAATCCCGAAATCGAGACCGGCTGGACGCCCGCGTACAAGTCGGGCGACGAAGGCGTCTCGTCGTATCGCGCCCAGCAGGTGCCGATCTATCTGCAGATGCCGGTCCGCTACGACGGGCACGTGTTCGCGCAGATCGATACCGTGCATCTCGACCCGGGCACGCTCGATACGAGCGACCCGGATGCGTATGCGCTGAAGACGTTCGGCACCTACGCGGCGCTCAAGGCCCCGGGCGGCCTGCCGCCGCCGTTCCAGACGAATCCGTCGGCCGCCGCGCTGCTCGCGAATCCGCCGGGTTCGCTGCACCAGTCGACGACGGGCGTCGCGCTCGGCGCCGGTTATCTGTCGGACGCATGGCGCTTCGACCTCGGCACGTCGCCGCTCGGCTTCCCCGTGCACTACCTCGTCGGCGGCGTGCGCTACCGCTTCGACGCGGGCCCGGCAAGCTTCAGCGTGAATGCGTCGCGGCGGCCGGAAACGAGCAGCGTGCTGTCGTATGCGGGGATGCGCGACCCATGGACGGGTGCGGTCTGGGGCGGCGTGCGCCGCGACGGCGTGAACCTGCGCGCGTCGGTCGACGTCGGCCGCACGAACCTGTTCGCGGAACTCGGCGCGGGCGTGCTGTCCGGCCGCAACGTCGAACGCAACGCGGAAGTCACGCTGCGCACCGGCTTCACGGTGCCCGTGTACGAACGCGCGACGATGAAGGTCAGCACCGGCCTCGTCGGCAATGCGTGGCACTACGCGCAGAACCTGCGCTACTACACGTACGGGCAGGGCGGCTACTACAGCCCGCAACGCTACCTGTCGCTCGGCGTGCCGATCGAATGGGCGGGGCGGTACGACGCGCTGTCGTGGGACCTGACCTTTACGGGCGGGATCTCGAACAGCTTCGAGAAGGATTCGCTGTACTACCCGACGTTCTCGGGCCAGCGGGCCGCGCAGGTCGCGGCCGGGTTTGTGTACGCGGGCAGCTCGACGCGCGGCGTGTCGTTCTCGTACGGCTTCAACGGCATCGCCGAGTACCGCGTGAACCCGCACCTGAGTGTCGGCGCGCAACTGCATGTCGACCGGTCGCACGACTACGCGCCGAGCTCGGCGCTCGTGTACCTGCGCTATGCGTTCGATGCGCGCGCAGCGCAGCTGGCTCGTCACGCCGACGCCGGTGCGGCTTTATTCGGATTACTAGGGGAACGTCGTGAATACGGAAATCGATGCCACCCGTCCCGCGCCCGGCGTTGCCGGTCTGCTGGGCCACCTGCGCGCGCTGCTGCGCATGGGGCCGGCCGGCGGCCGCGTCGGCACGCTGAGCCGGCTTGCGATCGACGGCCTGCCCGATGCATGGACGCAACTGGAGGCGGGGGGCCTGTACGCGATCTACGCGGCCGGCGGCACGCCGGCGTGCGATGCGCTCGTCTGGGAAAGCGCGCGGCAGGCACGCACGCGCGATGTGACGGTCGTCCTCGCGCGCGACGCGGCCCGCGTGGCCGACCAGATGGCATCGCTCGGCTTCGCGGGCGGCGTGCAGCCGGCCGGCTGGCCGCGCAACCTGACCGTGCTGGCGATGCCGCCGGCGGCCGAGCCGGCCGACGACGGTCTCGGCACCGGCGCGCCGCGCCGCGCGGCGCCGGGCCCGTTCGCGCGGCTGACCGGCGGCCTGCGCGCGATGAGGCGCTACGGTTTTCGCGCGCGTTCGCTGTATTTCGTGGAAGGCGCCCAGCGCTGGTTCAGCTGGGACGATCCGGTCGCGCTCGCGGATGAAGCCCGCGCACTGGCCGACTGGTGCCGTACGCACCGCCTCGCGCTCGTGCTGCTGCTCGACCCGGAGGCCGCGCGGGCGGGCGACGACGCGCGCACCGACGATGCGCCGCTCGTGCGCGATGCGGACCGCACGCCGCGCAGCGGCTTCCACGGTATCTGCTCGGGCGTCGCGCAGTTGCAGCGCACGCATGGCGAGCTGCTGTGGATCGTCGATTTCTGGCGCGTGGGCGACACGCTCGCGGCCGGTGAAGTGCGGCCGCTGCGCTTCGCGCCCGGCGGCCGGCTGTCCGCGAGCATCGACGGCGGCGCGACCGAACCGGCATACCGGATGAAGCTCGCGAGCGACGAGGACCGTGTCATCGTCAGCCGCGCGGTGCTCGACGACACGAATCGCCTGCCCGCCGACTGGGAAATCGTCGAAGACAACGCGGCTGTCGTCGCGGCCTGCGCCCGTGCCCAAGCCGCGACCGCGGTGCTCGCGTTCCGCTCGCATGCGCAGCTCGAGGCGTTGTGCGCGGACGTGCATGCGTTGCGCCGGCAATGCGGCGGCGCGCTGAAGATCGCGGTCGTCGAGCGCGGCGAAGTGCTGCGCCAGCAGTTCGAGATGCTCGTGCTGAGCGTCGGCGCGAACCGCGTGGTCGCGCGCGACTTGCCGGTCTCGCGGATGCAGGCGGCCGTGCACGCGCTGCGCGGCCAGCTCTACGCGCGGCCGGTCGCACCCGACTATCGCGCGGCGCTCGCGGCCGCGCTCGGCGATTCGGTGCTCGGCTATCTGCCGGTCGGCGCATTCTGCCTGCGCATTCGCGCGGTGCTCGATCGCGGCGCCGTGCTCGCGCTCCCGCACACGCTCGCGAAGATCACGCTGCTGCCGGGCGTGTCGCACGTCGATGCGTTGCGGCACTGCCGCCCGCGCCGGGCGGGCGACGTCGTGACGGCCGATCCCGGGCATCTGTTCGTGTTCCTGTTCGCGTGCGAACCGGCCGACGCCGACGATGCGCTCGCGCGGATCTTCGACGTGCCGGTCGACACGCTGTCCGATCGCGTCGTATGCCTCGGAAAGGGCAGCATCGACACCGAGCTCGATGCGCTGAAAGCCGAGAACCGGCGCGCGCCGATCGCCGACTACAGCGACCTGTTCGCGGCGACGCACCCGGCCAACGGCGCGCGCACGCCGCTCGCGGATGCCGGTCCCGGCGAGACGCCCGCCGAGGCGAGCGATGCGATCGATGCAATCGATGCGATCGTCGCGCTCGAGGCGATCGGCGCGCCGCCGGCGCCCGATGCCGTCGACGCACCGGCGCCGCATCCCGTCATTCCCGCCGCGCGTGCGCGCGGCGCTACCCGCAGCGCGATGCCGCTGCGCAAGGAGGAGCGCGCATGATTGCCGTACTCGTCATCGGTTTCATCGTCGGCATCGTGATCGCGGTGCCGGTGTGGATCATTGCGCAGCACCTCGGCGTCGGCCGCGGCTTTCAGGCGCCGCGCGGAATCGACCGGCGCGACGCCGTGCCGTGCGAGCTCGTGCCGGTCGCGTTGCGCGGCCGGTTGCTGCCCGGCGCCGAGGGCGGCGACAAGGCGGCCCGATGAAGACGATCGCCATTACGTCGACGACCGGCGGCGCGGGCCGCACGACGCTTGCCGCCGCACTTGCGGTGCTGCTCGCGCGCCGCGGCCGGCCGGTCGTCGCCGTCGAATTCGATGCGCAGAACCTGATGGGCGCGACGCTCGGCCTCGACACGCTGGCCGAACACGGCCTCGCGCAAAGCATGCTCGGCGGCGCCGAACCGTGGCATGCGCACACGTGGCGCAATGCCGACGGCGTGCTGTTCGTGCCGTACGGGCAAGTTGATGCGGTCGACGCAGCCGCATGCGATGCGCGGCTCGCGGCGGATCCCGCATGGCTGTCGCGCGCACTGGACGAGATCGCGCTGCCGGCCGACGGCGTGGTGCTGGTCGACACCGCGCGCTATCCGTCGCCGCAGGCCGAGCAGGCGATTCGCCGCGCGGACCTGACGCTCGTCGTCGTGCCGCCGGAGCCGGCCGCCTGCGCGACGACGGCCGCGCGGCTCGGTGCGCTGCGGGCCGGCGCCGGTGAGCTGCAGATCGTCGTGAATCGGCTGAATCCGGCACGCGACATGCAGCGCGACGCGCTCGCGATGCTGCGCGCGGTCGCCGGGCCGGCGTCGATGCTCGAACAGCGGATCCACGTCGACGCGGCCGTGCCCGAGGCGCTCGCGCGCGGCAGCTGGATTTTCGACGACGCGCCGTATTCGCAGGCGTCGCACGACCTGAACGGCGTCGCGAACTGGGTCCATGCGTGGCTGACGGCCGTTGCCGCGGGCCGCACCGGAGCGGCGCGATGAAGCCCGCGCGCGCGCCGCGGTTGCGCACGCTCGGCCGCCGTGTGGCCGACTGGTGCGCGCGCGGCATCGGCCTGCCGGCCGAGCGCACGCTGGTCGACTGGCTCGTGCGGCTGTTTTTCCACGCACCGCCGCCGGGCCGGCCCGATCACGTGCGCCGCTGGGTGCGCATCGCGTTCCTGCGGCTCGCGCACGACTGGGGCGTGCTGCAGCCGTTGAGCCCGCGCGAATGGCTGTGGCGCGCGATCGTGCGTGCGCCGCGCGCGGCCGACGGCCGGCCCGCGCGCGATCCGCTCGCATGGTTCGACAAGACCGTCGTGCCCGCTTACGTGGCCGTCCGCGCGGTCGGCCGGCGCATCAACGCGCTGCTCGATCGTCTGCCGTGGGCACGCTGGGGCGGCTGGCTCGATACGCGCGCGAACGGCGTCGGCCGGCGCGGCTGGCTCGCGCCGCTGCTGCTGGTGGCCGGCGCGGTGCTGTGGGCCGCGGCCGGGATGTCGCCGCTGATGCCCGGCGCGCAGTTCGCCTTCTTCGCGATCGTCGCGGTGCTGGCGCTCATGCTGCGCCGTCTGCCCGGCCATCTGCCGACGCTCGCGCTCGCATCGCTCGCGCTGCTCGCGACGGTGCGCTACGTGTGGTGGCGCACGACGCAGACGCTCGACTTCCGCAGCCCGGTCGAGGCCGTCGCCGGCTACCTGCTGTACGGCGCCGAAGCCTATACGTGGATGATCCTGCTGCTCGGCTTCGTGCAGACCGCGTGGCCGCTCGACCGGCCGATCGTGCCGCTGCCCGACGACCCCGACACCTGGCCGACCGTCGACGTCTATATCCCGACCTACAACGAGCCGCTGTCGGTCGTGAAGCCGACCGTGTTCGCCGCGCAGAGCATCGACTGGCCGACGGCGAAGCTGCGCGTGTACCTGCTCGACGACGGCCGGCGCTCCGAGTTCGCGGCGTTCGCGGCCGAGGCCGGCATCGACTACCTGACGCGCGACGACAACCGCCACGCGAAGGCCGGCAACATCAACCGCGCGCTGCCGAAGACGCACGGCGAATACATCGCGATCTTCGATTGCGATCACGTGCCGACGCGCTCGTTCCTGCAGACGACGATGGGCGTGTTCCTGCGCGACCCGAAGTGCGCGCTCGTGCAGACGCCGCACCATTTCTTCTCGCCCGATCCGTTCGAGCGCAACCTCGGCACGTTCCGCGAGATCCCGAACGAGGGCAACCTGTTCTACGGGCTCGTGCAGTCGGGCAACGACCTGTGGAACGCGACGTTCTTCTGCGGCTCGTGCGCGGTGCTCAAGCGCAGCGCGCTGGAGGAGGTCGGCGGCGTCGCGGTCGAGACCGTGACCGAGGATGCGCACACGGCGCTCAAGCTGCACCGGCGCGGCTACACGTCGGCGTACCTGCCGACCGTGCAGGCGGCCGGCCTCGCGACCGAAAGCCTCGCGGGCCACGTGAAGCAGCGCACGCGCTGGGCACGCGGGATGGCGCAGATCTTCCGCATCGACAACCCGTTCCTCGGGCGCGGGCTCGGCCTGATCCAGCGGATCTGCTACGGCAACGCGATGCTGCACTTCTTCTACGGGATTCCGCGGCTGGTGTTCCTGACGATTCCGCTCGCGTACCTGTTCTTCCACCTGTACTTCATCAACGCGTCGTCGCTCGCGCTCGCGAGCTACGTGATCCCGTACCTCGTGCTCGCGAACGTCGCGAACTCGCGGATGCAGGGGCGTTTCCGCCATTCGTTCTGGGCCGAGGTCTACGAATCGGTGCTCGCGTGGTACATCGCGCTGCCGACCACCGTCGCGTTCTTCAGTCCGAAGCACGGCAAGTTCAACGTGACCGACAAGGGCGGCAAGATCGACGAGGGCTACGTCGACTGGTCGACGTCGAAGCCGTATCTGGTGCTATTCGGGCTGAACGTGCTCGCGATCCTGGCCGGCCTGTGGCGGCTGGCGGCCGACCAGGGCGACGAGGCGTCGACGATCCTGATCACGCTCGGCTGGACCGTGTACAACCTCGCGATGCTCGGCGCCGCGCTGGCCGTCGCGCGCGAGACCAAGCAGGTGCGCGTCACGCACCGGATCGCGATGCGCGTGCCGGCCATGCTGCTGCTGGCCGACGGGTCGACGGCCGCGTGCTTCACGAGCGACTACTCGACCGGCGGCCTCGGCCTCGAAGCCGTGCCGGGGCTGCCGCTCGCTGTCGGCGACACGCTGACGGTGTGCGTGACGCGCGGCGATCGGGCGTTTCCGTTCCCGGTGCGCGTGACCCGCGTGACGCCGACGCACGTCGGCGTGAGCTTCGAGGCACTGACGCTCGAACAGGAGCGCCAGCTCGTGCAGTGCACGTTCGGCCGCGCCGATGCGTGGCTCGACTGGCATGAAGGCGAGCGCCTCGACACGCCGCTCGGCGGGCTGAAGGAAGTGCTGCGGATCGGGCTGGACGGCTACGTGCGGATGTGGAAGGGCGCGGCGCGCGGCGTGCAGGCGATGCTGGCGCCGAAACTCGATCGGGCGCGCGACTGACGCGGCGCCCATCATGGAGTGGTTTAGATGACGTTCTGGAATCTGTATTTCATCCTGAAGTTCGCGCTGTTCGCGACCGGGCACCTGCAGCCGTTCTGGCTCGCGAACCTCGCGTTCGCGGTGGCGCTCGCGGCGAGCGCGCCGATCCGGCGGCGCGCGTGGCGCATCGTGCGGCAGATCGCGGCGATCGCGATCGCGGTGCCGCTGCTCGCGCGCGAGATGCACGCGCCGCCGCTCGCGCGCCTCGTCGATGCCGCGCGCGAAGTGAGCACGTTCCGTTTCGACTACTGGATGGAACTGCTGCCGCGCCTGCTGCCGCCGTTGCTGGTGCTGACGGTCGCCGGCGCGCTGATCGTCTATTTCATCGTGAACCGCTGGCTGCGCGTCGCGACGTTCGTGCTGGCCGTGCTGATCGCGATGCCGCTGTGGCAGGCCGGCAGCGGGCTGATGGCGCGCGTCGTCGCGCCGGCCCCGCAGCAGGCGAACGCGACGGGCGCCACGCGCGCCGACCAGCCCGAGGATCACAACGCGGCGCTGGCGACGTTCCGCGCCCAGGAGTCGCAGCGGCAGGTGGCGTTCGGCCATCTCGGCCAGGATCCGGCCACGCAGTTCGACGTGATCGTGCTGCACATCTGCTCGCTGTCGTGGGACGATCTCGATGCGGCGAAGGTGCGCAACCATCCGATGCTGAGCCACTTCGACTACCTGTTCACGAACTTCAGCACGGCCGCGAGCTACAGCGGCCCGGCGGCGATCCGCGTGCTGCGCGCGAGCTGCGGGCAGGAGGCGCACGCGGACCTGTACAAGCCCGCGCCGCAGCAGTGCTACCTGTTCTCGCAACTGGCGCGCGCCGGCTACTCGGTGCAGTCGCTGCTGAACCACGACGGCCATTTCGACAACTTCCTGCAGGTGATTCACGACAACATCGGCGTGGCCGATGCGCCGATGATCTCGAACGCGGCCGCGCCCGTCGCGATGCACGCGTTCGACGGCTCGCCGATCAAGGAGGACTATTCGACGCTCGCGAACTGGTACGCGCAGCGCGCGTCGGTGCCGGGGCCCGTCGCGCTGTACTACAACACGATCAGCCTGCATGACGGCAACCGTGTCGTCGGCAGCGCGCTGACGAGCATCGACTCGTATCCGCAGCGCGCGACGAAGCTGATGACCGACTTCGACCGGCTCGCCGACCTGATCGCGCAATCGGGCCGCCGCGCGGTGATCGTGTTCGTGCCCGAGCATGGCGCCGCACTGCGCGGCGACGAGAATCAGATCGCGGGCCTGCGCGAAATCCCGACGCCACGCATCGTGCACGGCCCGGTCGGCGTGCGGCTCGTCGGTTTCGCCGGCAACCATGGGGCAACGACCGTGATCGACCAGCCGGCCAGCTTCCTCGCGCTCGCGCAGTTGCTGTCGAACCTGGTGTCGAACAGCCCGTTCAAGCCTGGCACGACGCTCGCGCAATACGCGGCGGACCTGCCGCGCACGCGCATGGTCGGCGAAAACGAGGGCACGGTGACGATGCAGACGGCCGCGGGTTACGCGGTGAAAACTCCGGACGGCGTATGGATCGACGAACACTAATCCTTCCCGGCGACGGCGACGACGATCGCCTGTCGCAACCCAACGACGTGATCGGTCTGTCGCGGCACCTGCCCGCGCTCGATCCCGAACGGTATGTCGACGAGCAGGCGCGACGCGCGTTCGTCGAATCGCTCGATCGCTGGCCGACGCTGGCGAAGCTGATGGGATTGAAGCCGTAAACGCAAGACGGCCGGCGTGGGTGCCGGCCGTCGCTTCCTCTCAGGCGGTCCTGCCGATCCTGCCTATTGCGCCTTGCGCGCCGGCTGGCGCGTCCATTCGTGTTCCTCGCCCGGCACCTTGCCGAAGGTTTGATCGGCCCATGCCGAGCGGGCCGCATCGATCTTCGCGCGCGCGCTCGAGACGAAATTCCATTCGATGAAACGCTCGCCCGGCAGGTGCGCACCGCCGAGCAGCATCACGCGCGCGCCGTTCGCGCTCGCGAGCGCGACGGTCGCGCCCGGTTCGAGCACGGCCATCGTCGCCGCGGCGAGCGGCGTGCCGTCGACGGTGAGATCGCCGTCGACGAGATAGACGCCGCGCTCCTCATGCTCCGCATCGAGCGCGAGCCGGCCGCCCGGCGTGAATTCCGCGTACGCATAAAGCGTCGGCGAGAATACGGCGACCGGCGACGCCAGCCCGAACGCGGTGCCCGCGATCACGCGCACGTTCGCGCCGTCGCGCGTGAACGACGGCAGCGTGTCGGCCGCGTGGTGCACGAACGCGGGCGCGGTGTCTTCATGTTCGACCGGCAGCGCGACCCAGGTCTGGATCCCGTGGACCGGCTGCTCGCGCGGCCGATCCTCGTCGGGCGAGCGTTCCGAATGCACGATGCCGCGACCGGCCGTCATCCAGTTCACGTCGCCCGGCACGATCTTTTGCCGGAAGCCGAGGCTGTCGTGATGCATCAGCGAGCCGTCGAACAGGTAAGTGACCGTCGCCAGCCCGATGTGCGGGTGCGGCAGTACGTCGATGCCGTGGCCGGCCGGCAGCACGGCCGGGCCCATTTCGTCGAAGAAGATGAACGGGCCGACGAGGCGCGCGGCGCGCGCGGGCAGCACGCGGCGCACGACGAGGTTGCCGATGTCGCTTTCGCGCGGCGTGAGCAGGGTCTTGATCGAGGCGGACATGGTGGGGGGATGCTCGTGGTCGGTGCGACAGGCGATCAGGCGATCGCCGTGTCGATCGTGATCGGGTGCGTGAGGATCTTGTGGACCGGGCACGCGTTCGCGATCTGCAGCAGGCGGTCGCGCTGCTCGTCGGTCAGGTCGCCGTCGAGCGTGATGCGGCGCACGATCGTGCTGCCCGCGCCGCCCGATTCGTGCGCGAGCTTCACGTGCACTTCGGCGAGCGGCCAGCCCTTGCGTTGCGCGTACATCTTCAGCGTGATCGCGGTGCACGCGCCGAGGCTCGACAACAGCAGCGCGACGGGTGTCGGCGCCGCGTCGCCGCCGCCGAGCGCAGCCGGTTCGTCGGCACGCCACTGATGGACGCCATCGCTGAAGTGGACGAGGTAATCGACCGAGCCGATGCTCGCTTCGACGGACAGTTCGCTCATTGCAGTTCCAGGTGGGGAAAGGGGGCGGGCCGGCGGCGTGGCCGGCCGGGCGTTACGGTTCGAGCAACCGCTGCAGCCGCAGCTCCTCGAAATCGAGCTCCGATTCTATGCGGTGCAGCACCGCGTCGTCGACCTTGCCGTCGCGGTGCAGGTCGAGCAGCGCGCCGCGCGACACGCCGACGAGTTCGAGCTCCACGCGCAGCATGCGCGTGCGCACGCCGGCGGGCTCGGCGCCTTGCCGGTGCGCGCGTTCGTTGAACGTGACGCGGTTGCGGTATTCGGCGAGCAGGCGGTCGAGCGACGGACGCTCGAGATCCGACCCGCGCCGCTCGCGCGCGTCGAGCTCGGCGAGCGCCGCGCCGAAGGTATGCGCGCGCACCGCATGCTCGGACATCGTGCGGCGCGCGGCCGGGCGCAGCTTCAGCACGCGGATCAGCGGCGCAAGCGTGCCGCCTTGCACGACGAGCGTCGCGATGATCAGCAGGAACGTGCTGAACAGGATCAGGTCGCGGCCGGGGAAGTTGGCCGGCAGCGCGACCGCGGCCGCGAGACTCACGACGCCGCGCATGCCCGACCAGCCGAGCACGACGGCCTCGCGCCACGACCACGGCGCATGCCCGGCGCGCGGCGCGCGCAGGCGGCCCGGCAGCCACATCGCGGCGAATACCCACACGACGCGCGCGCCGATCGCGGCGGCGGTGGCGGGCAGCGCGACGCGCAGGCCGGCCATCAGCACCGCGCCTTCGTGGTTCACGCGCGCGAGGATCGCGTGCAGCGCGAGACCGATCAGGATGAACACGAGCGCGTCGAGCACGAACACGATCGCTTCCCACGTCGCCTTTGCCTTGATCCGCATGTCGGCGTCGAACACGCGGTGCTGGCGCGCGCCGAGCACCAGGCCGCAGGTGACGACCGACAGCACGCCCGAGCCGTCGACGGCTTCCGCGACGCCATAGCTGCCCCATGCCATCGCGAAGGTCACGACGATGCCGAGCATCGGGTCGCGCAGGCGCGGCAGCACCCAGCACATCGCATGGCCGCAGGCGAGGCCGACCGCGATGCCGATCAGCGTGAGCGAGAAGAACAGGCCGGTGGCGCTCGCGGCCGTGATCGACACGGCGAGCGCGGCCGAGACGGCCATCTGGTACAGCAGCAGGCCCGACGCGTCGTTGACGAGGCTTTCGCCCTCGAGCACCGCGACGAGCCGCGCGGGCAGCGGGTGGCGCTGCAGGATCGCCTTCGCGGCGACCGCGTCCGGCGGCGACACGATCGCGCCGAGCGTGAAGCACGCGGCCCAGGGCAGATCGGGGTTCGCGGCATGCACGGCGAGTGCGACCGCGACGGTCGTGAACGCCACCGCGCCGAGCGCGAGCGACGCGATCGATGCGAGTTGCTCCCGGAACTCCTTCCACGCGGTGTAGAACCCGCTCGACATCAACAGCGGCGGCAGCACGGCCGCGAGCAGCAGCGCCGGGTCCATGTCGGGCACGCGCTTGCCGGCGATCGCGATCGCGCAGCCGCCGAGCAGCAGCACGACGGCCGGTGGAATCGAGATGCGCTCGGCGAGCCACGTGAGCGCGCCCGCACCGCAGATCAACAACAGCAGGTAATGGAACAGTTCGACGTTGGTCATGCGCGGCCGGCAGGGAAGGGAGTCGTCACGACGGCTTGCGGTCGTTCGTCGTGCCGCCCGGCAGCGCGCCGAACATGTGCTGGCTGCACTGTGCGTCGCGCCATGCGGTGTTCAGCCGATGGCCGGACAGCATCCGGCGCGCGACCGGCAGGATCTGTTCGCCGGCCAGCATGCCGAGCAGGCCGGTGAGCGCGATGATCGGCGGCGCCGGCGAGTTCACGCCGAGTGCGCCGTAGATGACGCCGGCGAGGATGCCGGCGAGCAGTGACAGGAAATACGGTTTCATGGTGGGCATCCCGTGATGGCCGACGAAGGCGCGTCGCGCGTCGTCAAGGTCTTGAAAGCGTATCGGGTTTACATGAAGAAAAAAAGGGCGGGTCGCCCGGATCGGGCATCGATTGCGGAATCGGACCGATTCCATTTCTTGGGTGTTCGCGCCGCGCGTTTGCGGATTAAATGTTCGGGCCGGATGACGATCCGGCACCGACGCATCTCCGGCTCCTCCCGTTTTCACGGCCGAGGCAGGCCTCCCTTTTTTCGTTCACAGGACACCTTGCGCCATGAGCAATCCGAAACTCGAAGTACTGACACCGCAGAACAGCCAGCTGATCTTCATCGACCAGCAGCCGCAGATGGCGTTCGGCGTGCAGTCGATCGATCGCCAGACGCTGAAGAACAACGTCGTCGGGCTCGCGAAGGCCGCGAAGGTCTTTGACATTCCGACCACGATCACGACGGTCGAAAGCGACAGCTTCTCGGGCTACAGCTATCCCGAACTGCTCGACGTGTTCCCGAACCAGAAGACGCTCGAACGCACGTCGATGAACTCGTGGGACGACCAGAAGGTTCGCGATGCGCTGGCCGCGAACGGCCGCAAGAAGGTGATCGTCTCGGGCCTGTGGACCGAGGTCTGCAATACGACGTTCGCGCTGTGCGCGATGCTCGAAGGCGACTACGAGATCTACATGGTGGCCGACGCGTCGGGCGGCACGTCGCAGGCCGCGCACGACTTCGCGATGCAGCGGATGGTGCAGGCCGGTGTCGTGCCCGTCACGTGGCAGCAGGTCGTGCTCGAGTGGCAGCGCGACTGGGCGCGCCGCGAGACGTACGACGCGGTGATGGCGCTCGTGAAGGAGCACTCGGGCGCGTACGGGATGGGGGTCGACTACGCCTACACGATGGTCCACAAGGCCGCACAGCGCACCGCGACGCCGCACGAGTCGCTCGCGCCGGTGCCGGCGAAGTAACGGGCTGCCGGATGCGATCGCCGCGGGGGATGCGGCGATCGCCTGTCATCGGCCGCCACGCATTCAGGCCGCCGGCAATGCCCACGGCGCGTGCGAGAAGTGTTCCGCGAGGAAGTCGAGCAGTACCGTCACGCGCGCGGCGCGCAGCATGCCGGGCGGCGTGACGAGGTTCACGTTGATGTCGGCGATCTTCCAGTCGCTCATCACTTCCTCGAGTTCGCCGCGCTGCATCGCCTCCCACACGAGGAACTCGGGCTGCAGCGCCAGGCCGTGACCCGCGACGAGCGCGGGAAGGATCACGTCCGCGTTGTTGGTGCGGATGCGTCCGTGCACGGACACGCCGACTTCCTCGCCCGAGGCCGGGTGACGGAAGCGCCAGTGTTCGGGTGTCGGCAGGTTCGTGTAGGTGAGGCACACGTGCTGGTCGATGTCGCGCGGGTGCGCGGGGCGGCCGCGCCGGTCGAGGTAGGCCGGCGCCGCGACGAGCGGCCGGCGCACCGCGCAGAGGCGGCGCGAGCGCAGCGACGAATCGTTGAGCTCGGCGATGCGGATGGCGACGTCGAAGCCGCCGGACACGATGTCGACGATGTGATCGGTGAGCACGAGGTCGATGTCGACGCGCGGATAGCGCTCGAGAAATGCGGGCAGCACCGGCGACAGGTGGCGCAGCCCGAACGACATCGGCGCATTCACGCGAACGAGGCCGTGCGGTTCGAGCGCCTGCGCGGACGCTTCGTTCTCGATCAGCTCGGCGTCGGCAAGCAGGCGGATCGCGCGGTCGCGCAGCAGTTCGCCGGTCGGCGTGAGCGACAGCTTGCGCGACGTGCGGTACAGCAGCATCGCGCCGAGGCGCTTTTCGAGGCGCGCGATCGCCTTCGACACGGTCGGCTGCGACACGCCGAGCAGGTCGGCGGCTTTCGCGAACGAGCCGGTCTCCGCGACGCGCGCGAAGATGGCCCAGGCTTCGAGATCAGGAAGGTGTTGCATGGTCGGAATGAATGGCAGGGAAGCGAAACGGATGCGATGTGCCGCGAAGGCGGAACGCGCGATGCAGGTGATTCTAATCCGGCCGGGAGAAAAATCGTTATGGAATCTTATCTACTTTCGTTGGGCGCCGGCGTGCTGATCGGCGTCGTATACAGCGTGATCAAGGTGCGCTCGCCGGCACCGCCGCTGATCGCGCTGGTCGGCCTGGGCGGCATGCTGATCGGCGCACAGGCGATCGCGCCGGTTCGTCACTGGCTCGGCTTCTGACCGCATCGAGGACACTTCATGAGCGCAACCGATACTCAACCCGATCTCATCCTGCACAACGGGCGCATCACGACGCTCGACCGTGCGAACCCGGTCGCGACGGCCGTCGCGATCAAGGACGGCCGCTTCGTCGCGGTCGGCGGCAACGCGGACGTCGTGCCGCTCGCGGGTCGCGCGACGAAGGTCGTCGACCTCGACGGCCGCACCGTGCTGCCGGGCCTGATCGACAACCACACGCACGTGATTCGCGGCGGCCTGAACTACAACCTCGAGCTGCGCTGGGACGGCGTGCGTTCGCTCGCCGTCGCGATGGAGATGCTCAAGCGCCAGGTCGCGATCACGCCCGCGCCGCAGTGGGTGCGCGTGGTCGGCGGCTTCACCGAGCATCAGTTCGCGGAGAAGCGCCTGCCGACGATCGACGAACTCAATGCGGTGGCGCCCGATACGCCGGTGTTCATCCTGCACCTGTACGACCGCGCGCTGCTGAACGCGGCTGCATTGCGGGTGGTCGGCTATACGAAGGACACGCCCGAGCCGCCGGGCGGCACGATCCTGCGCGACGACGCGGGCAACCCGACCGGGCTGCTGCTGGCGAACCCGAACGCGACGATCCTCTACGCGACGCTCGCGAAGGGGCCGAAGCTGCCGTTCGACTACCAGTACAACTCGACGCGCCATTTCATTCGCGAGCTGAACCGGCTCGGCGTGACGGGCGTGATCGATGCGGGCGGCGGCTCGCAGAATTATCCCGACGATTACGAAGTGATCCGCAAGCTGCACGACGCGGGCGAGATGACGGTGCGGATCGCCTACAACCTGTTCACGCAGAAGCCGAACGCGGAGAAGGAAGACTTCGTGAACTGGACGAAGAGCGTCACGTATCACGACGGCACCGACTATTTCCGCCACAACGGCGCGGGCGAGATGCTGGTGTTCTCCGCCGCCGATTTCGAGGACTTCCGCGTCGCGCGGCCGGACTTGCCGGCAGAGATGGAAGACGATCTCGAAGGCGTCGTGCGCGTGCTCGCGCAGAACCGCTGGCCGTGGCGCATGCATGCGACGTACGACGAAACGATCAGTCGTGCGCTCGACGTGTTCGAGAAGGTGAACCGCGATATTCCGCTCGACGGACTCAATTGGTTCTTCGATCATGCGGAAACCGTCTCCGAACGATCGATGGACCGCATCGCCGCGCTCGGCGGCGGCATCGCGGTGCAGCACCGGATGGCGTACCAGGGCGAATACTTCGTCGAACGCTACGGCGCGCAGGCGGCCGAGGCGACGCCGCCGGTCGCGAAGATGCTCGAGAAAGGGCTCAAGGTGTCGGCCGGCACCGACGCGACGCGCGTCGCGTCGTACAACCCGTGGGTGTCGCTCGCGTGGCTCGTGACGGGCAAGACGGTCGGCGGGTTGCGGATGTATCCTCGGCGCAACCTGCTCGATCGCGAGACCGCGCTGCGCATGTGGACCGAGTACGTGACGTGGTTCTCGAACGAGGAGGGGAAAAAAGGGCGCATCGCGGTCGGGCAACTGGCCGACCTGATGGTCCCGGATCGCGATTTCTTCACCTGCGCGGAGGACGATATCGTGGACACGTCCGCGCTGCTGACGGTGGTGGGCGGCAGGATCGTGTGGGGCGCGGGGCCGTTCGCGTCGCACGATGCGCCGATTCCGCCCGCGATGCCCGACTGGTCGCCGGTGCGCGAGTACGGCGGTTACGGCGGCTGGGGCGCGACACGGCGCGACGGTGCACCGCTGCAGCGTGCGGCGGCAGCGGCCGCCGCGTGCGGCTGTTCGAGCGCGTGCAACGTGCATGGGCATGCGCATGCGGGCGCGTGGGGCCGCGCGTTGCCGACCTCGGATGCAAAGGGCTTCTGGGGCGCGTTCGGCTGTTCGTGCTGGGCGGTCTGACATGGCGACCCCGACCAACCCGGGCCGTGTCGGCAACCCGGCATGGGTCCGTGCGCTGCTGGCGCAGCCGTGGGTCCTGCCGCTCGTGCGTCTGGCGCTGGTGTCCGCGTACCTGATCGGCGGCGTCGCGAAGGCGCTGGACTTCGGCGGCGCGGTCGCGGAGCAGGCGCATTTCGGCCTGCACCCGGCCGCGCTGTGGGCGGCGCTCGCGATCGCGGTCGAGATCGCCGGCTCGCTGTGCGTGGTGTTCAACCGCTTCACTTGGCTCGGTGCCGGCAGCCTCGGTATGCTGACGCTGGTCGCGATGGCGGTGGCGAACGATTTCTGGAACCGCACGGGCGCCGAGCATTTCATGGCACTCAACAGCTTTTTCGAGCATCTCGGACTGATCGCGGCACTCGTGCTCGCGACACTGCTCGCCGATACGAAGCACGCGGCCGGTGACGGCCGCACGACTCGATGACGATGACACAACCAGGAAAACCCTTCATGAAATCCATTCGTTCCGTGTTGCTCGCCGCAATGATCGCGGGCGGTCTCGCCGTCGCGCCGGTCGCATTCGCGAAGACGCCGGTCACGAAGGCTGGCGCGACGCCGGCCGTGGCCGTCGGCCCGCAGTACGACACGACGCACGTGTGCGTGGCGCCCGAGGACTTCGACCGCTTCACCGACAGCTTCGTCGCGACCTTCGGCGGCAAGAAGTCGAAGCAGGGCGTGTTCCAGGTCACGCCCACGCCGAGCCAGACGATGTCGCAGCTCGTGCTCACGCCGGTCGGCACGATCTCGGTGTTCGGCTTCAAGACGCCGATCCCGTATCCGTTCTGCGCGGAGCGCACCGGTTATCTCGTCACCGATCTCGACGTCGCGATGAAGTCGGCGCGCGCGCACGGCGCGGACGTGGTGGTCGACACGTTCCCCGACCCGATCGGCCGCGACGCGATCATCCGCTGGCCGGGCGGCGTGAACATGCAGCTGTACTGGCATACGGAAGCGCCGCACTACGATGCGCTGGAGACGGTGCCCGAGAACCGCGTGTACGTGTCGCCGGAAAGCGCCGACACGCTCGTGCGCGACTTCGTCGCGTTCTCGCACGGCAAGGTGGTGTCCGACGTGCGCCGCGCGCCGGGCGTCGAGATCGGCCGGCCGAACGACACGTACCGGCGCATCCGCATCGAATCGGGCTTCGGCAAGATGACGGTGCTCGCCACCGACGGCCATTTGCCCTACCCGTTCGGCCGCGAGATGACCGGCTATGAAGTGCGCGATCTCGCCGCGACGCTGAAGCAGGCGCAGGCCGCGGGCGTGACCGTGCTCGTGCCGGCGTTCACGTCGGACGGCCGCGATGCGGCGCTCGTGCAGTTCCCGGGCGGCTACGTCGCCGAGATCCACGCGGGCGCGGCGCGATGAAGCACGAGGATACGATTCTTGCCGCGGTGGCCGGCTTCGTCGACACGCTGAGCTTCGTCGCGCTGTTCGGGCTGTTCACCGCGCACGTGACGGGCAACTTCGTGCTGATCGGCGCGGGCATCGCGGGCTTCGGCCAGGGTGTCGTGCTGAAGCTCAGCGTGTTTCCCGCGTTCGTGTGCGGCGTGATCGCGAGCAGCCTGATCGCGCGGTCGATGTCCGCGCGGCCGGCCTGGCAGGGTACGCGTGCGCTGCATGCGGTACAGGCCGTGCTGCTGCTCGGCTTCTGCGCGGCCGGCGTGTGGGCGACCCCCGTCACGCAGCCCGACAGCCTGCCGGCGCTCGTGGCCGGCATCGTCGGCACGTTCGCGATGGGCGTGCAGAACGCGCATCCGCGCGTGATCCCGCGCGCCGGCGTGCCGAACACGGTGATGACCGGCAACGTCACGCAGGCGATCCTCGACGTCGTCGATATCCTGTCCGCCGGCACGGCCGACAGCGTGCGCGCGGCCGCCCGCGCGCGCTTCGCGAAGATGCTGCCGGCGATCGTCGCGTTCGCGCTCGGCGCGGCATGCGGTGCGCTCGGGTTCCGCTACGTCGGGTTTCCGGCGTTGCTCGCGCCCGTCTGCGCGCTGGCGGTGCTCGCGCTGCGCGCGTCGCAAGCGGCCGGCACCGTCAAGCCGGAGCACGCATGAGCCGGCGGCGGGAACGGCATCGTCGCGCGCGCCGCTTCGATCGTGCGGCACGGGCGTCGGTCGTCGCGGGCTTGCTGCTCGCGGGCGCCGATGCCGCCTGCGCGGAAACGGCAACCGCCGCGACCACGACGTCGGCCGCCGACGGCGCCGCATCGACCTGTACGGCCAAGCGGCCGACCGTACTGTTCAATCGCTGGCAGGAAGACTGGTCGGTGCTCGCGAATCCGTGCGTGCCGCGCGCGCCGCTCGACGGGTTGAAGTACATTCCGCTCGGCAGCGATCCGGCTGCCTATCTGTCGCTCGGCGTGAACCTGCGGGAGCGCCTGGAGACCAACGATGCACCGCTGTTCGGCATCGGCTCCGCGCAATCGGACACGTACCTGATCCAGCGCGTCGAAGTGCACGCCGATGCGCATCTCGGCCAGCACTGGCAATTCTTCGTGCAGTTGCAGGACGACCGCGCGTTCGGCAAGAACACGATTTCGCCGGTCGACAAGAATCCGCTCGATCTCGAACAGGCCTTCGTGACCTACACGGGTGCGCTCGGCGGCGGCACGGTCAAGTTCCGCGTCGGCCGCCAGGAGATGGCGTTCGACCTGCAGCGCTTCATCGCCGCGCGCGACGGCCCGAACGTGCGGCAGGCGTTCGATGCGGTGTGGGCCGACTACGAGTACCGGAAGTGGCGTTTCATCGGGTATGCGACGCAGCCGGTGCAGAACCGCACCGTGTCCGCGTTCGACGACGTGTCGAACCGCGATCTCACCTTCAGCGGCGTGCGCTTCGAGCGGCAGTCGGTCGGGCCCGGCGACCTGTCCGGCTACTGGTCGCGCTACAACCGCAGCAACGCGCGCTTTCTCGATGCGAGCGGCGCCGAGCGGCGCGACGTGTGGGACCTGCGGTACACGGGCACGCAGGGCCGCTTCGACTGGGATCTCGAGACGATGCTGCAGACGGGCACGGTCGGCAGCAGTTCGATCCGCGCGTGGGCGGTCGGCTCGATCGCCGGCTACCGGCTCGACGCGCCGTGGTCGCCGCGCGTCGCGCTGCAGGTCGATGCGGCGTCGGGCGACCGGCATCCGCACGACGGCCGCGTCGGCACCTTCAACCCGCTGTTTCCGAACGGCTATTACTTCACGCTGGCGGGATTCACGGGTTACTCGAACCTGATCCACGTGAAGCCGTCCGTGACGTTGAAGCCGTCGGCGAACCTGTCGCTGCTCGGCGCGCTCGGTTTCCAGTGGCGCGAGACGACCGGCGATGCGGTCTACCAGCAGGGCAACGCGGTCGTGCCGGGCACGGCAGGCAAGGGCGGGTTGTGGACGGGGATGTACGTGCAGCTGCGTGCGGACTGGACGATCGCCGCGAACCTGATCGGCGCGATCGAGGCCGTGCATTTCCAGGTCGGCGATGCGATCCGGCAGGCGGGCGGGCACAACGCCGACTACGTCGGCGTCGAGCTGAAGTACGGCTGGTAACGCGCGGGTACGCGATGCATGAAAGAAGGGCGGCCGGCAGGCCGCCCTTCGTGCGTTCGGGCCGGCTTCGCCGCCGGCCCGGTCGGTGCGGGCCCGTTACAGGTTCGGCGACAGCGCGAGCGCGTTCGTCAGGTCGCCCATCGGCTGCCCGCCGTTCGCCTTCAGCGCGTCGTCGCGCTGCTGCAGGCCCGCGAGGCGCGGCAGCGAGAAGCGGCGCGTGATGAAGCGCAGGATCGAACCCGTGTCGTACTGCGTGTGGTCCACGAAGCCCTTCTTCGCGTACGGCGACACGATCAGTGCCGGAATGCGCGTACCCGGGCCCCAGCGGTCGGCGCTCGGCGGCGCGGCATGATCCCAGAAGCCGCCGTTTTCGTCGTACGTGACGACGACAACCATGTTCTTCCACTGCGGGCTGGCCTGCAGGTGCGCGATCACGTCGGCGATGTGCTGGTCGCCGGAGGTCACGTCCGTGTAGCCCGGGTGTTCGTTCAGGTTGCCCTGCGGCTTGTAGAACGCGACCTGCGGCAGCGTGCCCGCGTCGATCGCCTTGATGAACTCGGCGCCGTTCGCGCCGCCGTCGAGCAGGTGCTGCGCGCGGCTCGCGGTGCCCGGCGCCTGGTTCGCGAAGTAGTTGAACGGCTGGTGGTGCGGCTGGAAGTTCGGCGTCGACAGATCGGCACCGTAGATCACGTTCGACGTGCCGTTCTGGCTCGCCTGCAGCGCCTGGCCCCATGCGCCGCTGTACCAGGCCCACGACACGCCTGCGTTGGTCATCAGGTCGCCGATATTGGTCGCCGTCTGCGGCGGCATCGTCGACGGATTCGCCGGGTCGGCCAGCAGCGGGTCGCCGCCCGTGGCCGCCTTGTTGCCGCTCGGCTGATACGCCGGCTGCATCGTGTTGATGCCGTAGAAGTCGGGCGTGAGCGCGCCGTCGTTGACGAACTTCGGCGGGCCGCTCAGCGCGGAGGCCGGCGAGTTCGTCGCGACCTTCAGTGACTTGCCGTCCGCGTTCAGCACGGCGATCTTGCCGGCCGCGGGGCTCTTGTCGGCGTTCGGGTAGTACGGTGCGCACGCGCAGACCAGGTACTGGTGGTTCAGGAACGAACCGCCGAACGCGCCCATGAAGAAGTTGTCGGCGAGCACGTACTGCTGCGCGATCTTCCACAGCGGCAGCTTCGACGGATCCGCGGTGTAGTGGCCCATCGTCAGGCCGCCCGCGTCGGTCCAGGCGGCGTACATGTCGTTCTTGCCGCCGTTGATCTGCATCTGGTCCTGGTAGAAGCGATGCACGATGTCGCGCGTGGCGATGCTCATCGACTGGTTGAAGCCCTTCGGGTCGTCGATCGCGAACGGCGCGTTCGGCAGGTTCGCCGTCATCGCCTCGGTGACCGCCGGCGTGATGCCGGTCGCGGTCAGGCCGCCCCAGATCTTCGGCAGCGTCGCCATCGTCGAGCCGTCGCGATCCTTCTGCACCGAGTTCGCGGCCGTCGCGTTCTGCAGGCCGTTCGCGCCCGGGAAGTTGCCGTACAGGTTGTCGAAGCTGCGGTTTTCCGCATAGATCACGACGACGTTCTTGACGGCGGACAGGCCTTGCTGCGTGACATCGTCGCCGCCGCAGGCGGTCAGGCTGAGCGCGGCCGCAAGGGCGATCGGCGTGTAGCGAATCCAGGCGTGCTTCTTCATGCGATGTTCTCTCTCATTCGTCGTTGGTCGCGTGTGGGAACCGGGTGGCGGGAGGGCCGGCGCACGAACCTCGCGGTACCGCCCGGCAGCGCGCATTATCTGGAACCGATTTGACAGCCGGGTGTAGGCGCGCTTTCAATTGACTGTCGGTGGAACGTCATTGAACGGTCATGGAACTGACATAAGCTCCGGCCGATCGCCCACCGCTACCAGAACAACGACGATGCACACCCTTCTGAAATCCCTCGCGTCCGCGCGATCGCTGATCTCCGCCGCGGCCGCGCTGGCACTCGCGGGCGGACTCGCGGCGCTCGCCGGTTGCGATGCGCGGCCCGGCACGACCGCGTCGGCCGCGTCCGTCGTACCGGCGGCTCAGGCCGCGTCGGCCGGCCCGGCGGTCGCGCCAGCCAGCCAGCCGCAGACGCGCGCGCAGGTGTTCGAGGGCGTGAAGCAGATGACGGCACTCGGCAAGCAACTGTTCTTCGATCCGTCGCTGTCCGGGTCCGGCAAGCTCGCCTGTGCGTCGTGCCATAGCGCCGAGCATGCGTTCGGGCCGCCGAACGCGTTGTCGGTGCAGCTCGGCGGCGACGACATGCACCGTAGCGGTTTTCGCGCGGTGCCGTCGCTGAAATACCTGCGCGGCATTCCTCCGTTCAGCGAGCACTTCCACGATTCGCCGGACGAAGGCGATGAAAGCATCGACGCGGGTCCGACCGGCGGCCTGACCTGGGACGGCCGTGTCGACACGCGCGACGCGCAGGCGCGCATTCCGCTCACGTCGCCGTTCGAGATGAGCAGCTCGCCCGCACGGGTGGCGAAGGCGGTTCGCGCCGCGCCGTATGCCGACGCGTTCCGCAAGGCGTTCGGCGATCAGGTCCTCGGCGACGATCGGGCAACGTTCGATGCCGTGCTGCGCGCGCTCGACGCATTCCAGCAGCAGCCGGCGCTGTTCGATCCGTACACGAGCAAGTACGACGCGTATCTGGCCGGCCGCGCGCGGCTCACGCCTGCCGAGCTGCATGGCCTGCAGCTGTTCAACGACGAGAAGAAGGGCAACTGCGCGAGTTGCCACATCAGCCAGCGCACGCTCGAAGGCGGCCCGCCGCAGTTCAGCGATTTCGGGCTGATCGCGATCGCGGTGCCGCGCAACCGCGCGCTGCCCGTCAACCGCGACCCGCGCTTTTACGATCTCGGCGCGTGCGGTCCCGAGCGCACCGACCTGAAGGGCCGCGACGAATTCTGCGGGCTGTTCCGCACGCCGTCGCTGCGCAACGTCGCGCTGCGCAAGACGTTCTTCCACAACGGCGTGTATCACACGCTCGAGGACGTGATGCGCTTCTACGTCGAGCGCGACATCCATCCGGAGAAGTTCTACCCGGTCGTGCACGGCAAGGTGCAGATCTACGACGACCTGCCGAAGCGCTACTGGCCGAACATCAACCGCGAGCCGCCGTTCGACCGCAAGCGCGGCGAGCAGCCGGCGCTGAACGCGGCCGAGGTCAAGGACGTGATCGCGTTCCTCGGCACGCTGACTGACGGATATCAGCAAACGGCCGCGCCGGCCGGGCACTAGAAGGCGCTGCCGCCGGCACGCATGCTATGCTCGCTCGCTGACGGGCGCGCTGCGGGCCGGTTCGCCGGCCTGCAGCGCGCCGTTCGATCGAACATCCAAGGAGAAAAACATGTCGATGCGCGCATCCCTTTCCGTCGTCACGCGTGTGCTGGCCGGCGCCGCGTGCGCAGCCGCGATGCTGCCCGCCCATGCGCAGAACAACCTGAGCTTCCTGAACGACACGCCGATCAGCTATTTCAGCAACGCCGACCGCGCGTCGCTCTCGAAGGCCGTCGTGCAGGCGCGCGACGAAGGCAAGGACGGCGAAACCACGACGTGGCAGAGCAGCGGCCGCGGCACGCAGATCGACGCGAAGCTCACGCCGACCACGACCGAGACGGACGGCAAGACCTGCCGCGAAATCACCACCGACATCACCGCGAAGGGCCAGACGATGACGCTCAAGCCCGTCTACTGCAAGACGGCCACGGGCAAGTGGCAGCTGCAGAAGCGCTGAGCACACGCGCGATGAAGCGGGGCGGCGCGCCGCGCACGGTGTCGTGCGGCGTCGTGATTCTCGATGCGGCCGGCCGCGTGTTCCTCGCGCACGCGACGGATACCACGCACTGGGATATCCCGAAGGGGCAGGGCGAGCCCGGCGAGACGCCGGCCGACGCCGCGCTGCGCGAGCTGCTCGAGGAAACCGGCATCGAGCTCGCGCCGGCGCGGCTGCTCGATCTCGGCCGGTTTTCCTATCGTCACGACAAGGATCTGCACCTGTTCGCGGTGCGGGTGGCCGCAGGCGAGATCGATCCCGCGCACTGCACGTGCACGTCGCTGTTCCCGAGCCGTCGCGACGGCTCGATGATTCCCGAGATGGATGCGTACCGCTGGACCGCGCCGGGCGACGTCGACGCATATGCGAGCCGCAGCCTCGCGCGGCTGTTTCGCACGAAGCTGTCGCTGGCGGACCTGCATCGGCGGTTGGCGGGCGCATGAGCGTGTGCGGCGGCTCCCGCCGCGGCGTGCCGTTTCGATGCGCGCAAAAAACCGGCGCTTGGGCCGGTTTTTTTATGGGTGACGCGAGGGCGGCGCCCGAAGCCGCCGCCGCGCGCCGAGCAGGCCGTCAGGCCGGCTTGCCCCAGCTGTCGCGCAGCCCGACGATCCGGTTGAACACCGGCTTGCCCGGTTTCGAATCGACACGGTCGGCAACGAAGTAGCCGTGACGCTCGAACTGCAGGCGCGTTTCCGGCGCGATGTCGCCGTTACCGGGCTCCAGATAAGCCTGCACGATCTTCTTCGAATCGGGGTTCAGCGCCTCGAGGAAGTTCGCGCCGCCCGCGTCCGGATGCGGCTCCTTGAACAGGCGGTCGTAGATCCGCACTTCGGCCGGCTGCGCATGCTTCGCGCTGACCCAGTGGATGTTGCCCTTGACCTTGTACGTGTTCGCGCCTTCGGTGCCCGACTTGCTGTCCGGGAAGTAGTTGCAGTGCACGGCCGTCACGTTGCCGTCGGCGTCCTTGTCGAAGCCCGTGCATTCGATCACGTAGCCGTAGCGCAGGCGCACCTTGTTGCCCGGGAACAGGCGGAAATAGCCCTTCGGCGGGTTCTCGACGAAATCCTCGCGCTCGATCCACAGCTCGCGCGAGATCGGGAACGTGCGCACGCCGCGGTCCGGGTGGTGCGGATGCACGGGCGCCGTGCACGCTTCCTCGAGGTCTTCCGGATAGTTGTCGATCACGAGCTTCAGCGGATCGAGCACCGCGACCGTACGCGCGGCCTTGTCGTCGAGGTCGTCGCGCAGCGCGCCCTCGAAGATGCTCATGTCGATCCACGAATCGATCTTCGTCACGCCGATCCGCTCGCAGAACAGGTGGATGCTCTCCGGCGTGAAGCCGCGACGGCGCACGCCGACGATCGTCGGCATCCGCGGGTCGTCCCAGCCGTCGACGTGGCCTTCGGTGACGAGCTGCAGCAGCTTGCGCTTGCTGGTGATCGCGTACGTGAGGTTCAGGCGCGAGAATTCGATCTGTTGCGGCAGCGGACGCGTGAACACGCCGGCTTCCGCGAGTTCGTTCAGCACCCAGTCGTACAGCGGGCGGTGATCCTCGAATTCGAGCGTGCACAGCGAATGCGTGATGCCTTCGAGCGCATCCGAGATGCAGTGCGTGTAGTCGTACATCGGATACACGCACCAGGCGTCGCCGGTGCGGTAGTGGTGCGCGTAGCGGATCCGGTAGATCACCGGATCGCGCATGTTCATGTTCGGCGAAGCCATGTCGATCTTCGCGCGCAGCACGTGCTCGCCTTCCTTGAACTCGCCGGCCTTCATGCGGCGGAACAGGTCGAGGTTTTCCTCCGGCGTGCGGTCGCGGAACGGCGACGGCTTGCCGCCTTCCGTCAGCGAGCCGCGGTTCGCGCGCATTTCGTCGGCGCTCTGGCTGTCGACATACGCCTTGCCGCGCTTGATCAGCAGCTCGGCGAACTCGTACAGCTTGTCGTAGTAGTCGCTCGCGAAATACTGATGATCGACGGCGTCCTTGCGCCAGTCGAAACCGAGCCAGCGCACCGCGTCGACGATCGAATCGACGTACTCGACGCTTTCCTTTTCCGGGTTCGTGTCGTCGAAGCGCAGGTGGCACACGCCGCCGTAGTCGCGCGCGACGCTGAAGTTCAGGCAGATGCTCTTCGCATGGCCGATGTGCAGATAGCCGTTCGGCTCGGGCGGGAAGCGCGTCTCGACGCGTCCGCCCCATTTGCCGGTGCGGTTGTCGTCGTCGATGATGTTACGGATGAAATTGGAAGCCGCGGGGGCGTCGTTGCGTTCGGTGCTCATGCGGTTGGCGTCAGGTTGTGTCGGCGCGTCGCGCCGGTTTAATCCTGTAATTCTACCTGACCGGGGTCCGTCCCGCGCGGGTCGCGGGTCCGGCACCCTGCGTGCGCGATGCGCGCCGCAATATATCGAGTGTGTGTCGGCTGTAACACGACGTAAATCGGATTGCCCGCGCCGTTCGGGTTTTCCTATGATGGCTTTACCGATTCAACGCCGCCATTCGTATTTTTTGCCTGGCGGGAGGAAGCCAATAACCATGATGAAGAAGACCACTTTTCTCGTTCGTACCGCGGTGATCGTCGCGGCCCTGTCGCAACTCGGCGCATGCGCGATGACGCATACGCAGCGTAATGCCGGGATCGGCGCGGCCGCGGGCGGCGCACTCGGCTACCTGATCACGGGCGGCCCGGTCGGCACGGTCGCCGGTGCGGCGGCAGGCGGCCTGGTCGGCGCCGGCGTCCGCTGAACGCAGGACGGCCGTGACGTCGACCTGAATCGACGTCGCGGCCCGCTCGCTCCTCACGCACATCCTCCGGTTTTTTGACAGGCAGCATCAGGGAGAGGAGGGTGTGCGACACTTCGTCGACGCCACCACACGATTCCATTCGTCGACGAACCCCGCCATGAGCGACCCCTTCGTTTTCGTCTTGCCGGGCTACGGCAATTCCGGCCCGCTTCACTGGCAGAGCCGCTGGGAGCGTGCCGATGCGCGCTTTTCGCGTGTCGCGATGCCCGACTGGGACCGCGCGTTCCGCAACGGCTGGTGTCTCGCGCTCGACCGCGCGGTCCAAGCCGCGCGCGGGCCCGTGGTGATCGCCGCCCACAGCCTCGGCACGCTGACCGCCGCGTGGTGGGCGACGCGCTATGCGCGTCCGGCCGCGCTCGCGAAAGTGCGCGGCGCGCTGCTGGTCGCGTTGCCCGATCCTGCCGGACCGGCGTTTCCGGCCGACGCGCACGGCTTCGGCCCGGTGCCGCGCGAGCGGCTGCCGTTTCCGACCTGCGTCGTCGCGAGCAGCGACGATCCGTACGGGTCGCTCGCGTTCGCGCGCGGCTGCGCGCACGCGTGGGGCAGCGAATTCCGTGACATCGGCCCGCGCGGCCACCTCAACGCGGACAGCGGGCTCGGCGACTGGCCGGCCGCCCGCGGCTGGCTCGACGCGCTCGCGCGGTAGGCGGGCGAGCCGCCGCCGCGCGAGCCCGGCGCGTCAGATCGCCTGCTTCGCCTTCAACGCGGCGATCCGCGCGTCGTCGTAGCCGAGCATCTCGCGCAGCACGTCGTCGGTCTGCGCGCCGAGCAGCGGCGGGGCCGTGCGCGCGTCGGGCGGCGTCGCGCTCATCCGGATCGGGTTGCGCACGAGCTTCACGTCCGCGCCGCACGGGTGCGGCAGCGATACCTGCATCCCGCGCGCGGCCACCTGCTCGTTGTCGAACACCTCGTCGAGATCGTTGATCGGGCCGCACGGCACGCCGGCCGCTTCGAGCACGGCGATCCAGTCGGCCTTGCCGCGCGCCTTCACCATCTCCGCGAGGATCGGCACCAGCGTGTCGCGGTGGCGCACGCGCGACGGGTTCGTCGCGAAGCGCTCGTCGTCGGCCAGCTCGGACCGGCCGCCGGCCTCGACGAATTTGCGGAACTGCCCGTCGTTGCCGACCGCGACGATGATCCAGCCGTCGCGTGTCTGGAACGTCTGGTACGGCACGATGTTCGGATGCGCGTTGCCCCAGCGCACCGGCGGCTTGCCGCTCGCGAGGAAGTTGGTGTTCATGTTCGCGAGCAGCGCGACCTGCACGTCGAGCAGCGCCATGTCGATGTACTGGCCTTCGCCGGTGCGGTCGCGGTGCGCGAGCGCGGCGAGCACCGCGATCGTCGAATAAAGGCCCGTCGCGAGATCGGCGATCGCGACGCCGGCCTTTTGCGGGCCGCCGCCCGGCTCGCCGTCGCGCTCGCCGGTGATGCTCATGAAGCCGCCGATCCCCTGCACGATGAAGTCGTAGCCCGCGCGGTGCGCGTACGGGCCCGTCTGGCCGAAGCCGGTGACCGAGCAGTAGACGAGATCGGGCTTCACCGCGCGCAGCGACGCGTAATCGAGCCCGTATTTCTTCAACTGGCCGACCTTGTAGTTCTCGAGCACGACGTCGCTTTGCGCGGCGAGCTCGCGCACGATCTGCTGGCCTTCGGGCGTCGCGATGTCGATCGTCACCGAGCGCTTGTTGCGGTTCGCCGCGAGGTAGTACGCGGCCTCGGCGGTATCCGCGCCGTCCGCGTCCTTCAGGTACGGCGGCCCCCAGTGGCGCGTGTCGTCGCCGGCGCCCGGGCGCTCGACCTTGATCACGTCCGCGCCGAAATCGGCAAGGGTCTGCGCGCACCACGGGCCCGCGAGCACGCGGGTGAGGTCCAGCACGCGGATATGGCTCAGGGCACCCATCGTCGAATCGTCTCCTTTCATGGCTGGCCTGCCTTGTCGGGCAAGGCCGATTGGCATGCCGAGCATCTTAAGGCGAATCGGCCGCGCGGGTGGCCCAGCCGGGCCGTCCGGATGGCCGAGCCGCTTTGCCGGCGCTTTGCCCGGAAGCCGGCCCCGATCCCGTATAATCGATCGTTTCCGAATCCATGCCGTCGCGCGCCCGTCAAGGGCGCCGGCGTTTTGAAGCCGTCTTTGCCAGACTGTCCCCGCACGCCATGAAAGCTGCCGAAATCCGCGAGAAATTCCTCAAATTCTTCGAATCGAAGGGCCATACGATCGTCCGCTCGTCGAGCCTCGTGCCCGGTAACGACCCCACGCTGATGTTCACGAACTCGGGCATGGTCCAGTTCAAGGACGTCTTCCTCGGCACGGATCCGCGCCCGTACTCGCGCGCCACGACGGCGCAGCGCAGCGTGCGCGCGGGCGGCAAGCACAACGACCTCGAGAACGTCGGCTACACGGCGCGCCACCACACGTTCTTCGAGATGCTCGGCAACTTCTCGTTCGGCGACTACTTCAAGCACGACGCGATCAAGTTCGCGTGGGAGCTGCTGACCACGGTCTACCAGCTGCCGAAGGACAAGCTGTGGGTCACCGTCTACCAGGAAGACGACGAGGCGTACGACATCTGGGCGAAGGAAGTCGGCGTGCCGACCGAGCGCATCATCCGCATCGGCGACAACAAGGGCGCGCGCTACGCGTCGGACAACTTCTGGACGATGGGCGACACCGGCCCGTGCGGCCCGTGCACCGAAATCTTCTACGACCACGGCCCGGACGTGTGGGGCGGCCCGCCGGGGTCGCCCGAAGAAGACGGCGACCGCTACATCGAGATCTGGAACCTCGTGTTCATGCAGTTCAACCGCGACGCGCAGGGCAACATGACGCGCCTGCCGAAGCAGTCGGTCGACACCGGCATGGGCCTCGAGCGTCTCGCCGCCGTGCTGCAGCACGTGCACAGCAACTACGAGATCGACCTGTTCCAGAACCTGATCAAGGCCGCCGCGCGCGTGACCGAGATCAGCGACCTCACGAACAACTCGCTGAAGGTGATCGCCGATCACATCCGCGCATGCTCGTTCCTGATCGTCGACGGCGTGATCCCCGGCAACGAAGGCCGCGGCTACGTGCTGCGCCGGATCGTGCGCCGCGCGATCCGCCACGGCTACAAGCTCGGCCGCAAGGGCTCGTTCTTCCACAAGCTGGTGGCCGACCTCGTCGCCGAGATGGGCGTCGCGTATCCGGAGCTGAAGGAAGCCGAGCAGCGCGTGACCGACGTGCTGCGCCAGGAAGAAGAGCGCTTCTTCGAGACCATCGAGCACGGCATGTCGATCCTCGAGGCGGCGCTGGCCGACGTCGAGGCGAAGGGCGGCAAGGTGCTCGACGGCGAACTCGCGTTCAAGCTGCACGACACCTACGGCTTCCCGCTCGACCTCACGGCCGACGTGTGCCGCGAGCGCGGGATGACGGTCGACGAGCCGGCATTCGACGACGCGATGGCGCGCCAGCGCGAACAGGCGCGCGCGGCCGGCAAGTTCAAGGCCGCGCAGGGCCTCGAATACTCGGGCGCGAAAACCACGTTCCACGGCTACGAGGACATCGCGTTCGACGACGCGAAGGTCGTCGCGCTGTACGTCGACGGTTCGGCCGTCAACGAAGTGAAGGCCGGCCAGGATGCGGTCGTCGTGCTCGACCACACGCCGTTCTACGCGGAATCGGGCGGCCAGGTCGGCGACCAGGGCGTGCTCGCGAACGCCGCGACGCGCTTCGCGGTGGCCGACACGCTGAAGGTGCAGGCCGACGTGATCGGCCATCACGGCACGCTGGAGCAGGGCACGCTGAAGGTCGGCGACGTGCTGCGCGCGGAAATCGACGCGCATCGCCGTGCCCGCACGCAGCGCAACCACTCGGCCACCCACCTGATGCACAAGGCGCTGCGCGAAGTGCTCGGCGCGCACGTGCAGCAGAAGGGTTCGCTGGTCGACGCGGAAAAGACCCGCTTCGACTTCGCGCACAACGCGCCGATGACCGACGACGAAATCCGTCGCGTCGAGCAGATCGTCAACAACGAGATCCTGGCCAACGCGCCGGGCATCGTGCGCGTGATGCCGTACGACGAAGCGGTGAAGGGCGGCGCGATGGCGCTGTTCGGCGAGAAGTACGGCGATGAAGTGCGCGTGCTCGATCTCGGCTTCTCGCGCGAACTCTGCGGCGGCACGCACGTGCACCGCACCGGCGACATCGGGCTCTTCAAGATCGTCGTCGAAGGCGGCGTCGCGGCCGGCATCCGCCGCGTCGAGGCAATCACCGGCGACAACGCGGTGCGCTACGTGCAGGAGCTCGACGCGCGCGTGAACGAAGCGGCGGCCGCGCTGAAGGCGCAGCCGTCGGAACTCACGCAGCGCATCGCGCAGGTGCAGGACCAGGTGAAGTCGCTCGAGAAGGAGCTGGGCGCGCTGAAGTCGAAGCTCGCATCGAGCCAGGGCGACGAGCTCGCACAGCAGGCCGTCGAAGTCGGCGGCGTGTACGTGCTGGCCGCGACGCTCGACGGCGCCGACGCGAAGACGCTGCGCGAAACGGTCGACAAGCTGAAGGACAAGCTGAAGAGCGCGGCGATCGTGCTGGCGGCCGTCGAAGGCGGCAAGGTCAGCCTGATCGCGGGCGTCACGCCGGACGCGAGCAAGAAGGTCAAGGCCGGCGAACTCGTGAACTTCGTCGCGCAGCAGGTCGGCGGCAAGGGCGGCGGCCGTCCGGACATGGCGCAGGCGGGCGGCACCGAGCCGGCGAACCTGCCGGGCGCGCTGGCCGGCGTGAAGGGCTGGGTCGAAGAGCGGCTCTGATCGTCATGCGACCGGTGCGATGCCGTTGCGCTGACGGCATCGCGTGAATGAAAAAACGACCCGATCGGCGGATGCCGGTCGGGTCGTTTCGTTTGCGCACATCGATCGATGCGGCGACGCGCGCACCGGTCAGGCCGTCACGATCGCCGGCGGCTTCGTCGTGTCGCCGGCCGGCCGCGCGGCCTCGGTGAGCGCATCGCGCAGCGCGGCGAGCGCCGCCGACGCATAACCCTGTCGCCACGCGAGCAGCGTGTCGATGCCTTCGAGTTCGGGAATCGTGTGCGCGGCGATGTTGCCGGTTTCCGGCTGCAGGTCGAGCACCGAACGCGGCGCGACCGCGACGCCGGCGCCGGCCGCGACGCACGCGACGATCGCATGGTACGAGCCGAGTTCGAGCACGCGCGCGGGCTTCATGCCGTGCGCCGCATACCATTGCTCGACGTACTTGCGGTACGTGCAGCCGCGCTCGAACGCGATCAGCGTCGGCAGGATCACGTCGCGCGGCGTGCGCACCGGCGGATGGCCGCGCGGCGTCAGCAGCACGAGATCCTCGCGGAAGACCGGCATCGTCTCGAACGTGTCGGGCAGCCCGTCCGGTTCGGGCGGCCGCGCGAACAGCGCGGCATCGATCTCGAAGTCGCGCACCCGGTCGATCAGCCAGCCCGTCGTGCCCGTCACCAGTTCGAGCGACACGTCGGGCCACGCGTGGTGATAGCGCGCGAGGAGAGCCGGCAGCCGGCTCGCGGCCGTGCTTTCCATCGTGCCGAGCCGCAGCCGGCCGCGCGGCGTGTCCTCGCGCACCGCGTCGCGCGCCTCGTCGGCGAGCGCGAGCAGGCGCTCCGCATACGGCAGCAGCGTCTGCCCGGCCGGCGTCAGCACGAGCCGGCGTCCGTCGCGCACGAACAGCGCGGCGCCGAGTTCTTCCTCGAGCTGCTTGATGCGCGTGGTGACGTTCGACTGCACGCGATTGAGCTTGGCCGCCGCGCGCGTCACGCCGTTCTCGCGCACGACCGCCCGGAAAATCGCCAGCGCGGCCAGGTCCATGATTCTCTCCGAGGGATGAGTCGATTCTTGATTATTCATTTTTCAAGAACGTTTGGTCAAGCTACGATGGCCGCATTCCGGTTTCCGATCCGGCCGGCGCGCTCAGTGCCGGCCGTTGCCGCCATGTCCCGCTTCGATGCCTCGACCGCCGCTGCCGGCGTCCTTTCGTCCGACCAGGCCGACCGCCTTGCCCGCGCGGCGGCGCTGGCGTGCATGGTCGGCCTCGCGGTCGTGCTCGGCGTCGGCCGTTTCGCGTTCACGCCGCTGTTGCCGCTGATGCTCGCGGACGGCTCGATCGGCCTGAAAGCCGGCAGCTGGCTCGCGTCGGCGAACTACGCGGGTTACTTCGTCGGCGCGGTCAGTTGCGCGGCGCTGCGCATCGCGCCCGCGCGGATGGTCCGCTTCGGGCTCGCGGCCACCGTGCTGCTGACCGCCGCGATGGGCGTCGGCCACCTGCTGCCCGTGTGGCTCGCGGTGCGCTTCGTCGCGGGCATCGTCAGCGCGTGGACGTTCGTGTTCGTGTCGCAGTGGGGATTGCGGCGCCTGGCCGAACTGCACGCACCCGAATGGAGCGGGGTGATCTACGCGGGGCCGGGCGTCGGCATCGTCGTGACGGGGCTGATCGGCAGCGCGCTGGCCGGCCAGCGCGCGGCGTCGGGCTGGCTGGGCTTCGCGGCGCTGTCGGCCGTGCTGTCGGTGGCGATCTGGCGCACGTTCGGCACGGCGCCGCCACCCGCGGCACCCTCGGCGGCTGCCGTGCCGCATGCGGCCGCGGGCGCGACGGCAGCCTCGACGGCGCCGGCCGCCGGCGTGCGAAGCCGGCGCCTCGATGCCGCGTGGCTCGTCGTGCTGTACGGCGCGCCGGGCTTCGGCTACATCATCACCGCGACGTTCCTGCCGGTGATCGCACGCGCCGCGCTGCCGGCCGGCTCGCCGTGGCCGGACCTGTTCTGGCCGATGTTCGGCGCGGCGCTGATCGTCGGCGCGATCACGGCCGCGCGGCTGCCCGGCCACTGGGACAACCGGCTGCTGCTCGCGGCCGGCTGCGCGACGCAGGCGCTCGGCATCGTGGCCGGCCTCGTGTGGCCGAACGCGGCCGGCTTCTCGGCGGGCAGCGCGTTGCTCGGCCTGCCGTTCACCGCGATCACGCTGTTCGCGATGCGCGAGGCGCGGCGGCTGCACGGCGAGCGCGCGGCCGGGCTGATGGGCTATGCGACCGCGTCGTACGGGATCGGGCAGATCCTCGGGCCGCTCGTCGCGGCGCCGCTGGCCGCGCGTTTCGGGTCGTTCACGCCGGCGTTGTGGGTCGCGGTCGCCGCGCTGCTCGCGGGCGCCGCCGGCTTCGCGGCGACCGCCGCGCGCGCGCGCCGGCAACCCTGACGCCGGCGGGGACGGATCGTCTGCGGCGCGGGCAAACTCGCTAGAATGAAGCCTTTCCCGCGCCGAGCGGGTGCGCGGGCAGCCGGGAGGCGGCCGTCCGGCGCTCGCCAGATCCTCACCGATGACCACCGCCGACTACCGCTTCTGCCCGCGCTGCGCGAGCCCGCTGACCGAGCGCGCCGATCCCGAACATGAAGGCGGCCGCATCCGCCAGGCGTGTCCCGACGACACTTGCGGCTATGTGCACTGGAACAACCCGCTGCCGGTCGTCGCCGCGATCGTCGAGCTCGACGGCCAGATCCTGCTCGCCCGCAACGCGGCGTGGCCCGAGGGGATGTTCGCGCTGATCACCGGTTTCCTCGAAAACGGCGAGACGCCCGAGGACGGCATCGCGCGCGAGGTGTTCGAGGAAACCGCGCTGAAGGCCGAGCACGTGTCGCTCGTCGGCGTGTACGAATTCATCCGCAAGAACGAGCTGATCATCGCGTACCACGTGCGGGCGTCGGGCACGGTGTCGCTGTCGCCGGAACTGCTCGAATACCGGCTCGTCGATCCGCCGCTGCTGCGTCCGTGGCGTGCCGGTACGGGCTTCGCGCTTGCCGACTGGATGCGTGCGCGCGGCCTCGATGTCGAGTTCGTCGACCGGCCGGGGCAGTGACGGGCCGGCCTGCCCGCAGGGTGTCATTCGCCGCGCCGCGCGCGATCGCGCCGCGGCGTGGCGCTTCATGCCGGCGTGCCGTGCCGCACGGCCGCCGCGCGTCGTCCTCACCGTTTCCATCGTCCTGACCGCCATCGCCATGTCCGACAAGCCGCAGCCGCGTCCACGCGACGCCTATCGCCACTTCCTGCCGATCACGACCCGCTGGATGGACAACGACGTCTACGGGCACGTGAACAACGTCGTCTACTACAGCTACTTCGACACCGTCGTGAACGAGTACCTGATCCGCGCGGGCGTGCTCGACGTCGAGCACGGGCAGACGATCGGGCTGGTCGTCGAGACACAGTGCAACTACTTCGCGCCGCTCGTGTTTCCGCAGTCGGTCGACGCGGGGCTGCGCGTCGTGAAGCTCGGCACGTCGAGCGTGCGCTACGAGGTCGGGCTGTTCGCGCAAGGCGCTGCGTCGCCCGCCGCGCAGGGCCATTTCGTGCACGTGTACGTCGATCGCGAGACACGCCGCCCCGTGCCGCTGCCCGATGCGCTGCGCGCCGCGCTCGAGCCGCTCACGGCCTGACGGTTCGCGGTGCACGCGTTCGCGCTCCAGGCCTTCAACGGCCTCAGCTACGGCTTGCTGCTGTTCATGCTGTCGGCCGGCCTCACACTGATCTTCAGCGTGCAGGGCGTGCTGAACTTCGCGCATGCGAGCTTCTACATGCTCGGCGCGTATGTCGGCTACAGCATCGCGGCCCAGGCGGGCTTCTGGCCCGCGCTCGTGCTCGCGCCGCTCGCGGTCGGGCTGCTCGGCGCCGGCTGCGAACGCACGCTGCTGCGCCGCGTGCAGGCGCGCGGCCATACCAGTGAGCTGCTGCTGACCTTCGGTCTCGCGTACCTGATCGGCGAGGGCGCGAAACTCGCCTGGGGCCTCGCGCCGCTGCCGGCACCGGTGCCGCGGCTGTTCGACGGCGCGCCGGCGAGCGTGTTCGGCCTCGCGTTGCCGCGCTACCGGCTGTTCATGATGGCGATGTCCGCGACGATGCTGGTCGCGCTCGGTGCGCTGCTGCGCGCATCGCGCCTCGGGCTCGTCGTGCGCGCGGCGCTCACGCATCGCGCGGCCGTCGAGGCGCTCGGCTACGACGTGCCGCGCGTGATGACGGGCCTGTTCGGCGCCGGCACCGCGCTCGCGGCGCTGGCCGGCGTGATCGGCGCGCCGCTCGCGGTGATCGAACCCGCGCTGGCCGAGACCGTCGGGTCGGTCGTCTTCGCGGTCGTCGTGATCGGCGGCCTCGGCTCGCTCGGCGGCGCATTCGTCGCGTCGCTCGCGGTCGGCTTCGCGCAGACCTTCGCGGCCGCGAGCGACACGTCGCTGCGCGACCTCGCGCAATGGATCGGCATCGCGTTGCCCGACCGCGTGGCCGCGGTGTCGATCGCGCAACTCGCGCCGCTGGTGCCGTACCTGCTGCTCGTCGCGGTGCTGGTCGCACGGCCGCGCGGGCTGTTCGGCGAGCGCGCCGATGCGTAGCCGCGCGTTCGCCGGATTAGCGCGCTGGGCGCTGTTCGCCGCGTGCTTCGTGCTGCCCGCGTGGCTGTGGCCGCATGGCGCGGTGCTCGGCTATCTCGCGCAGACGGCCGCGCTCGTCGTGCTCGCGCTGTCGTACAACCTGCAGCTCGGCACGACCGGGCTGCTGTCGTTCGGGCACGCGGCGTTCGCGGGCCTCGGTGCGTTCGCCGCCGCGCACTGGTTCAACCATCTCGGCGGCCCGCTGCCGCTGCTGCCGCTCGTCGGCGGCGTGGCCGGCGCGGGTTTCGGCTGCGTCGCCGGGCTGCTCGCGACGCGTCGCTCCGGCACCGCGTTCGCGATGATCACGCTCGGGCTCGGCGAATGCGTCGCGGCGGCGGCGTGGAGCGTGCCCGCGTGGTTCGGCGGTCTCGGCGGCGTGCCGATCGATCGCGCGAGCGGCGCGCCGTGGGGCAACGGGCAATTCGGCGCACCGGCGCACGCGTATGCGGTGATCGCCGCGTGGTGCATCGTCTCGGCGTGGGCCATGCACGCGCTGACGCGCACGCCGCTCGCGCGCCTCGCGAACGCGGTGCGCGACAACCCGGCGCGCGTCGCCGCGCTCGGCACCGATCCGCGCCGCGTGCGGCTCGCCATGGTCACCTGCGCGTCGTTCTTCGCGGGCATCGCGGGCACGTTGACGCTGATCGACATCGAGATCGCAACGCCCGACAGCGTGTCGATGGCGCGCTCGGCGACCGTGCTGATCGCCGCGGTGATCGGCGGTACCGGCGCGTTCTTCGGGCCCGCGGCCGGCGCCGCGGTGCTGACCGCGCTGAGCATCGGTGTCGCGGGCGTGTCGCGCGCGTGGGCGCTGTATCTCGGCGTGCTGTTCGTCGCGATCGTCGTGGCCGCGCCGCGCGGGCTCGCGGGCATCGCGCAGGCGCTCGTGCATGTGATGCGGCGCGATGCGCCGGCGCCCGAGCGGTGGCGCATGCTGTGCGCGCTCGGCGCGTGCGTGTTCTGGGGCGTCGCGATCGTCTGCGCGGGCGAGCTCGGTTATGCGTGGCGCTTCGCGCAGGACGACGGCACGGGCCTCGCGTTCGGCGCATGGGGCATCGACGCCGATACGCCGGCCGGCTGGGCCGTCGCGTGCTCGGCGGCCGGCATCGGCACGCTGCTGTGGGGCTGGCGCGCGCGGTTCGCGCGGGCCGGCAAGCGGGAGGACGTGCGATGAACGGCAATGCGATCGCGCTGCAGGGCGTCGTGCAGCGCTTCGGCGCGCAGACCGTGCTCGACGGCGTCGAACTGAGCATCGCGGCCGGCGAGCGCCATGCGTTGATCGGGCCGAACGGCGCGGGCAAGTCGACGCTGTTCGGCGTGATTGCCGGTGCAGTACGGCCGACGCGCGGGCGTGTCGTGCTGCACGGCGTCGACCTGCGCGGGCGCGGGCCCGTCGTCGCGAGCCGCCTCGGCGTCGGCCGCAGTTTCCAGCAAACGAGCGCGTTCGCGCGGCTGACCGTGTTCGACAACCTGCGCTGCGCGGCGCTGCATGCGCCGGCCGAACGGCGGCGCTGGTGGAACCGGCTGCGCGAATCGGCGTCGATCGATCTCGCGGCCGCGCGCGTGCTGCGCGACATCGGGCTCGAGGCACGGCGCGACACGCCGGCCGCCGAACTGAGCTACGCGGAACAGCGCGCGCTCGATCTCGGAATCGCGCTCGCGAGCGGCGCCCGCACGCTGCTGCTCGACGAGCCGACGGCCGGCATGAGCCGCGCGCAGGCGGCGCGGATGATCGCGCTGATCCGCGCGACGACGCAGGGCCGCACGGTGCTGATGATCGAGCACGACATGGATGCGGTGTTCGGTTTCGCCGAACGCATCACGGTGCTCGTCCGCGGCGCGGTCGTCGCGACCGGTGCGCCCGATACGATCCGCGCCGATCCGCGCGTGCGTGCCGCGTACCTGGGCGAAGGCCGCGCATGAACGCACTGCTCGACATTCGCGGCCTGCGCGCGTGGTACGGATTGCAGCCCGTGCTCGACGGCGTCGATCTCGCGCTCGCGCCGGGCGAGACGCTCGCGCTGCTCGGCCGCAACGGCTCGGGTCGCTCGACACTCGCGAAGGCCGTGATGGGGCTCGTGCGCACGGCCGGGTCGGTGCGCATCGCGGGCGCCGAATGCGCGGGCGCGCGTACGTTCGAGATCGCACGGCGCGGCGTGGCTTACGTGGCCGAAAGCCGTGACGTGTTCCCGCTGCTGACGGTACGCGACAACCTGCGGCTCGGATTGCGCGGCGCACGCGGCCCGGCCGAACGCGCGGCGCTCGACCGCCTGTTCGACCGCTTTCCGCTGCTGGCCGCACGCGCGGACGTGAAAGCGGGGCGGCTGTCGGGCGGCGAGCAGCAGGTGCTCGCGTTGGTGCGGGCACTGGCCGGCCGCCCGCGGGTGCTGATCGTCGACGAGCCGGCCGAGGGGCTCGCGCCGCTCGCGGTCGACGAGGTCGGTGCCTGCCTCGCCGCGCTGCAGGCCGACGGCGTCGCGATCGTGCTGATCGAGCAGCGCCTGCAGTTCGCGCCGCGGCTCGCGCGGCGGGTCGCGGTGATGGGGCGGGGACAGATCGTCTACGACGGCGCGCTCGACGGTCTGGGCGGCGAGGTCGCCGACGCATGGCTGAGTGCCGGCTGACCGCGCGCGATCGATTGTTCGGCAAACGCCGCCAGTCAATTCGTGTCGGGCCGCTTTATCGCCGCCGCGACGCGCCGTACATTGCCAGTCATGCCGGTCGCCGCGGCAACGCGGCATCGGCGCCCACCATCGAATGTCTTCTGACCGAGGAATGAAATCATGAGCAAGCTGGCAAACAAGGTAGCGATCGTCACGGGCGCATCGAAGGGCATCGGCGCGGCCATCGCGAAGGCACTGGCCGCGGAAGGCGCATCGGTCGTCGTCAATTACGCGAGCAGCAAGGCCGGCGCCGACGCGGTCGTGAGCGCGATCGTCGAAGCGGGCGGCCGCGCGGTCGCGGTCGGCGGCGACGTGGCGAAGGCCGCCGACGCGCAGCGCATCGTCGATACGGCGATCGACACGTACGGCCGTCTCGACGTGCTCGTCAACAATTCCGGCGTGTACGAATTCGCGCCGATCGAGGCGATCACCGAGGAACACTACCGCCGGCAGTTCGACACGAACGTGTTCGGTGTGCTGCTGACGACGCAGGCGGCCGTCAAGCATCTCGGCGAAGGCGCGAGCATCATCAACATCAGCTCGGTGGTGACCAGCATCACGCCGCCGGCGAGCGCCGTGTACAGCGGCACGAAGGGCGCGGTCGACGCGATCACCGGCGTGCTCGCGCTCGAACTCGGCCCGCGCAAGATCCGCGTGAACGCGATCAACCCGGGCATGATCGTGACCGAAGGCACGCACAGCGCGGGTATCATCGGCTCCGATCTCGAAAAGCAGGTGCTCGGCGAGACGCCGCTCGGCCGTCTCGGCGAGCCGAACGACATCGCGTCGGTCGCCGTGTTCCTCGCCTCGGACGATGCACGCTGGATGACCGGCGAGCACCTCGTCGTGAGCGGCGGGTTGAACTGATCGCGCCACGCGCGGCATCGGCCCGCACGGGCCGGCCGCGCGGTTACGCGATCATCGCCAGCGCGTTCGCGCCGACGTGCCAGCGCAGGCTCTCGACGACGAGCGCGTGGTTGCGTTCGGACTCGAGTCCGGCGATCGTCATCGCACCGACGATGCCGGCGCCGGCGACGCGTAACGGTACGCCGCCGCCGTCGAGCGCATAGTCGTCGTCCGACAGCCCCTGCGACTGCAGCGACCAGCCGGCGTGCCGGAAGCGCGCGCCGACTTCGAGCGAGCTCAGGCCGAAGCGCAGCACCGTGTTCTGCCGGCGGCGGATCGCGTCGTTGTCGCGCGCGCCGCTGCCGTCGAGCGCGCAGTAGAACAGCGGCGCCTTGCCGACGATGCCGACCGCGATCGGCAGCCCGCGGCGCGACGCAATGTTGACCGCGATTTCCCCGAGCCGGCGCGCGACGTCGGCATTGAAGCGCGGCAGCGCCGTTTCGCGCGCGCCTTCGTCGAAGGGCGCGTGATCGAGGCGCGGAAAGATCGTCACCATGGCGGCTCCGTGTCGTCGCAAATGCGGATTGCGCGCGGGTATCGCACCGCGACGGGCCGCGCGCTCGCCCGTCTTGCGCTCAGCGCTTCGGCGCCGCGTCGATCATCCATTCGTGCGCGGGATCGTTCTTGAACGCCCATGCGCGGCTCGGCCCGGCCATCACGTTCAGGTAGTACAGGTTGTAGCCGTGCGGCGCGACGACCGGGTGGTAACCGCGCGGCACCATCACGACGTCGTGGTTCTCGACCGCGCACGCTTCGTCGAGGCTGCGGTCGTCCGTATACACGCGCTGGAACGCGAAACCCTGCGGCGGATCGATCCGGTGATAGTAGGTTTCCTCGAGCGACGTCTCGTCGGGCGCCGCGTCGCGATCGTGCTTGTGCGGCGGATAGCTGCTCGAATGGCTGGCAGGCGTGACGACTTCGACCACGAGCAGCCGGTCGGCCGCCGGGTTGTCGCCCATCAGGATGTCGCACACGTAGCGCGTGTTGGTGCCTTGCCCGCGCACCGAGCGGCGCATCCGTTCGCCGTCGAGGCGTTGCACGGGCTTGTCGCCGCTCGCGTAGGGCGCGGTGCACAACGCGATTTCCGCGTCGCGCGTCGCGACCAGCGTGACGGTCTTGCCGCCCGGCACGTACAGCGCGTCCGGCGACACCTCTTCGAAGACGCTGTCGCGCTTGCCGAGCGCATCGTGGGTTACGCCGTCGACTTCGGCGCGCACCGTGCCCGTCAGCACGACGACGCACAGCTCGCGCGTGCCGGTGTCGAGCGTTTCCGTGTCGCCGGCCTTCAGGCGCAGCGCGCGAAAGCCGACATGCTTCCAGCCGGCCGACTCAGGCGTGACGTTGCAGATTTCGCGGTCGGCGGATGCCTTGACCAGCAGGGGAGAAATCGTCATGGGGTGGGGCTCCGCAATGGAAGGGGGCTCAATCGCTCACGCACTCAACCGGTCGACGATCGCGCGCAGCGACGTGTAGCCCTTTTTCGCATACGCATAGCTCGGCGCGACGGCCGGATCCTGCTCGGCCTCGACGACGAGCCAGCCTTCGTAGCCGGCGTCCTTCAGCGTGCGCAGCGTCGCGTCGTAATCGAGCGCGCCGTCGCCCGGCACCGTGAACGTGCCGTTGATCACGCCGTTCAGGAAGCTCCAGCCGTCGTTGCGCGCCTGCGTGACGACCTGCGGCCGCACGTCCTTGCAATGCACGTGCGCGACGCGCGACACGTGCTTCTTCAGCAGCGCGACGGGGTCGGCCGCGCCGCCGAAATACGCGTGGCCGGTATCGAACAGCAGGAACACCTTCGTCGGGTCGGTCAGCGCCATCAGCCGGTCGACGTCGTCGGGCGACTCGACGTACGCGCCCATGTGGTGATGGTAGGCGAGCTTGATCCCGTACGTGTCGAGCAGGTGCGCGCCGAACGCGTCGAGGCGTGCCGCGTAGCGCCGCCAGGCGTCGTCGTCGACGAAACGCGGCCGTTTCGCGACCGGCGTGTCGATGCTGCCCTGGATCGTGCCCGCGCATTCGCCGTAGACCACGACCTTCACGTCGTTGAACTGCAGCTTCGTCAGGTGCGCGCGGCAGCGCTCGATTTCGGCCGCGACCGCCTCGGCGTCGCTCATGCCCGGTTCGACTTCCGCGAGGAAGCCCGAATACCAGCCGGACACGCACACGAGGCCGAATTCGGCGAGCTTCGCCTTCAGTGCGGGGCCCGTCTTCGGAAACTTGTTGCCGAGCTCGAAGCCCGCATAGCCGATTTCGGCGCCTTCCTTCAGCGCCGTTTCGAGCGGCGTCTCGCCGCCGAGCGACGGCAGGTCGTCGTTCATCCACGACAGGGGATTGATGCCGATGCGGATGTTCCAGCTCATGACTTGCTTCCTTGGTTCGGAGGGTGTTCTTGTCGGGTGCTTTAGCGGGCGGCGGGCGCGGTCAGCGCCGCTGCCGGGTTTTCGCGTCGAGATACGCGCGGTGCGCCGCGTCGACGCCGGCGCGTGCGGATACCTGCGGCACCGCGACTTCCCACCACGCGCCGCCGTCGTCGGTCGTGCGCCGGTGGGTGGTGTCGATCACGAGCACCTGGCTCTTCCTCGCCGCGCGGGCGCGCTTCATCTCGTGGCGCAATTCGACGATGTCGCGCACGTGCACGGCTTCGGCGCCCATCGCGCGCGCATGCATCGCGAAGTCGATCGTCGAGCGTTCGCCGCCTTCGGGCACGCAGTCGTCGAGCATGTTGTTGAAGCTCGCGCCGCCGCAGTTCAGCTGCAGCCGCTCGATGCAGCCGTAGCCGCGGTTGTCGAGGATCACGACGATCAGCTTGCGGCCGAGCATCACGGACGTCGCGAGCTCCGCGTTGAGCATCATGTACGAGCCGTCGCCGACGATCACGATCACCTCGCGCTCGGGCCGGGCGAGCTTCGCGCCGAGACCGCCTGCCACTTCGTAGCCCATGCACGAGTACGCATAGTCCATGTGATAGTTGCCCGGCACGCCGCTGCGCCACAGCTTGTGCAGCTCGGCCGGCAGCGTGCCGGCCGCGCAGACGACGAGGTCGTCGCGTGCGCTGTCGCGTCCCGCGTCGGCCGCGGAGTCGCGCACCGCGCCGATCACTTCCGCGTCGTACGGCAGCGTGTCCTTCGGGATGCGCGTCGTCAGCTCGGTCACGCGCGCGTTCCACGCGGCGGCCTGGTCGCGGTTCGCGGCCGTCCACGCGGGATCGGCGTGCCAGCCGGCCAGCGCGCCCGACAGCTGGCCGAGGCCCGTGCGTGCGTCGGCGATCAGTTGCCGGCCGCGTTTCTTGCCCGCGTCGAACGGCTGCACGTTCAGGCTCAGCAGCGTCGCGTCGCCGTACAGCGCATGCGAGCCGGTCGTGAAATCCTGCAGCCGCGTGCCGACCGCGAACACGACGTCGGCCTGCGCGGCCGCGCGGTTCGCGGCGGGCGAGCCCGTCACGCCGATCGATCCGAGGTTCAGCGGGTGATCCCACGCGAGGCTGCCCTTGCCGGCCTGCGATTCGGCGACCGGCACGCCGTGCGTGTCGGCGAACGCGCGCAGCGCGTCCCACGCCTGGCTGTACAGCACCCCGCCGCCGGCCACGATCAGCGGTTTCTTCGCGGCCTTCAGCACGTCGAGGGCGTCGGCGAGTTCGAGCGCGTCGGCCGGCGGCCGGCGCATCCGGATCACCGGCGGCGCGAAGAAATCCTCGGGCCAGTCGTACGCGAAGGTCTGCACGTCTTGCGGCAGCGCGAGACAGACGGGGCCGCACTGCGCGGGATCGGTCATCACCTGGATCGCACGCGGCAGCGCGACGAGCAGTTGCTCGGGCGACGTGATGCGGTCGAAGTAGCGCGTCACGGGCCGGAAGCAGTCGTTCGCGCTGATGTCGCCCTGTTCGAAATCCTCGACCTGCTGCAGCACGGGGTCGGGCAGCCGCGACACGAACACGTCGCCGGGCAGCAGCAACAGCGGCAGCCGGCCGACGTGCGCGAGCGCGGCGGAGGTCAGCATGTTGGTCGCGCCGGGGCCGATGCTCGACGTCGCGGCCATCATCCGCTGGCGGAAATGCGCTTTCGCGAACGCGACGGCCGCGTTGGCCATCCCCTGTTCGTTGTGCGCGCGGAACGTCGGCAGCCGGTCCCGCTCGGCATGCAGCGCTTCGCCGAGCCCGGCCACGTTGCCGTGGCCGAAGATCGCGAATACGCCGCCGCAGTACGGCAGGATGTCGGTGCGGCCGTCGGGCTGGACGACTTCGGCGCGCAGGGCGGCCAGGTAGCGCACGAGCGCCTGGCTGACGGTCAGTCTCACGGTGTGGGTCATCGTCGGTCGATAGAGAGGAGTCGGGTGGTCGTCACGGGCACGGGCATCAGGCCGCGGCGGCGGTGCGCGCGGCCGCACGGCGGCTCAGCCATGCGTCGACCAGTTGCGTGAAGTTGCCGGCGACTTCGTCGATCAGCGCCTGGTCGTCGATGCGGCCCGCGAACCAGTTCAGCGACGCGTCGGCCCACAGCGTGCGCCCGACCATGAAGCCCTTGACGATCGGGTTGGTCGCCGCGCGGAAGCTGTCGACGAGGTATTGCAGCGGCTGGTTCAGCCCGAGGATCACCGCGCCGCGGCAATGCGGGTCGCGCTCGGCGATCAGCGCGGCGAGCCGCGTCCAGCCGTCCGCGCTCAGCGGCGTGAGCTTCCACCATTCGGGCTTCACGCCGAGGTTGTAGAAGCGCGCGATCGTGCGCAGCACCGCGTCGTCCTCGGTGCCGGCCGGCGTGACCGCGCGCGGCGGAATCATCTCGAGCAGCAGCTCGTTGCCGCTGGCGCGGGTGGCTTCCCACAGTTCCAGCACGCGCTGCTCCTGCTCGACGCGCAGGTCGACGTCGTCGTCGGGGTGGTAGTGGACGAGGCATTTCACGACCTGTTCGGTCGGCCAGTGCGTGAGCGACGAGCCGACCGAGCGTGTCTCGTCGAACCGCAGCGGCCGCGAGCCCGGCAGCTCGACCGGGCGGCCGACCCACCAGCCGCGCCCGGTGGCCGACGCGAGCGCGTCGCTGCCGTAGGCGCCGCCGTCGATCAGCACGCCGACGTGGCCTTCGATCCGGCGCTCGCGCTCGACCTGCTCGACCGCGCGCACGAGCAGGCGCTTCAACGTCCTGATGCGCGCTTCGTCCGCGCCGGCCTGCACCGCGAGTTCGTAGAACTGGCTGCGGTGGTCGAACGCCATCACGCACAGGTCGTCCCATTCGCGGCGCGGCACCGTCACGCGATGCAGGTGCGCGAGCGTGCGGTCGGCATCGACCGCCGGATTGCGGCTGCCGTCGAACCAGTGCGCGAGTTCGGCCGGCGTCGGCATCGCGGCCGAGCATGCGTGGCGCGACACGACGATCGCGCCGCACGCATTCGCGATGCGCGTCGATTCGGCCCAGTCGCGGCCGCGCAGCAGCCCCGACAGCAGGCCCGACAGGAACGCGTCGCCCGCGCCGAGCACGTTGAGCACCTCGACGCGTTCGCCGACGAACGTCGGCGCGGCGTCGATGCCGGCCGGAATGTCGCCTTCGATCACGCAGCAGCCGAGTGCGCCGCGCTTGACGACCAGCGTCGCGTTCGTGATCGCGCGCACGGCCCGCAGCGACCCGACCAGGTCGTGCGGCACGCCGCCCGCGATCAGGAATTCCTCCTCGGTGCCGACCAGCAGGTCGAATTCGCCGAGCACCTGCTGCAGCTGCCGCGTGACCTGCGCGTCCGGCACGTAACGGTTCTCGCCCGCGCCGCGTGCGGTCAGCCCCCACAGCACGGGCCGGTAGTCGATGTCGAGGATCCGCACGACGCCGTGGCGGCGCGCGTAGCCGAGCGCGGTCAGCGACGCCTCGCGCGTGCCCGGCGTCGACAGGTGCGTGCCGGTGATCGCCAGCGCCCGGCAGCCGGCGATGAAGTCCTCGCGGATCTCGTCTGCGCGCACGGCCATGTCCGCGCAGTTCTCGCGCACGAACAGCAGCGGGAACGTGTCGCGATCCTTCAGCCCGAGCAGCACCAGCGCGGTGAGGCGCTCGCGGTCGGTCTGCAGCTGGCTCGTGTCGCAGCCTTCGCGCTCGAGCGTCTCGCGCAGGAAGCGGCCCATCTGTTCGTCGCCGACGCGCGAAATCATCGCGGTCTTCAGCCCGAGCCGCGCGACGCCGAACGCGACGTTGCCCGACGAGCCGCCGAGATACATCTGGAAGCTGCGGGCATCTTCGAGGCGGCTGCCGTACTGCTGCGCATAGAGATCCACGGCCACGCGGCCGAGGCAGGCGAGATCGATGGGGCGGTCACTCGGAAAGTTCAGCTGGCTCATATCACGTGTCACGCTCGCGGCCGGCGGTCGACGTTGCCGGCGGATTGGGGGACCGATCCTCCGGCCGCACGCCGTGACGTGCGCTGCACGACGCGGGACTGCCTGCCGCGGGGAATCGGGCTACGGACGCAGTCTAGACTTTTTGGAAATCCAGTTCCCTAGGTGAAATCACGTAGAAATAAATTTCCAAATGTTCGAGGAAGTGATCTACAGTTCCATCCGGATGCTTCAGTCCGTATCGGACTCGGCCCGGCGGCGCGCAACGCGCCGTCTTCCGCCCCCCGGAGATGAGGAGACAGATTGATCATGAAGACCAAGCTGATGGCCGTCGCGGCCGCCGCGATCCTGGCTGCGCCGCTCGCGCATGCCGAGAAGATCGGCGTGACGATGGCGTCGTTCGACGACACGTTCCTGACCATCCTGCGCAACAGCATCGCCGATTCGGCGAAGAAGGACGGCGTGACCGTGCAGATCGAGGACGGCGGCAACGACGTCGGCAAGCAGTTGAGCCAGGTCCAGAACATGATCGCGCAGAAGGTCGACGCGATCATCGTGAACCCGGTCGATACCGACGCGACGCCGAAGATCACGAAGATGGTGACGGCCGCGAAGATCCCGCTGGTCTACGTCAACCGCAAGCCGGTCGATTTCGACAAGCTGCCGGCCGGCGTCGCGGTCGTCGCGTCCGACGAAAAGCAGTCGGGCACGCTGCAGGCGCGCCAGGTGTGCAAGCTGCTCGGCGGCAAGGGCGACATTCTCGTGCTGATGGGCGAGCTGTCCAACGAATCGGCGCGTGCCCGCACCAAGGACATCGAGGACGTGATCGCGACCAAGGACTGCGCGGGCATGAAGATCGTCGACAAGCGCGAAGGCAAGTGGAGCCGCACGCAGGGCCAGGACATCACGATGAACTGGCTGAGCTCCGGGACCAAGTTCGACGCGATCGTGTCGAACAACGACGAGATGGCGATCGGTGCGATCAACGCGCTGAAGGCCGCGCGCAAGCTGACGCCGAAGACGGTCGTCGCCGGCATCGACGCGACGCCGGACGGGCTCGCGGCGATGAAGGCCGGCGAGCTGAAGGTGTCGGTGTACCAGAACGCGATCGGGCAGGGCGCGCAGTCGGTGGCCGCCGCGCTGAAGCTCGCGAAGAAGCAGCCGGTCGACCGCTACGTGAACGTGCCGTTCGAGCTCGTGACGCCCGAGAACATGAACCAGTACGCCAAGCACTGACCGGCGGTCCATTGAACTGCGCGGGCCCGGCATTGCCGGGTTCGCGCGCGCTTTGTCGAGGAACGTCCATGTTTACAGCCAGGGTCGCGCGCCCGATGGCCGGCGGCGATGCACCGGCCGCCTCGTCCGGCGGGTCGTCCGCCGCGCCGGCTTCTTTCGCGGCCGACTGCGTGCTCGAGGTACGCGGCGTCGGCAAGTCCTTTCCCGGCGTCGTCGCGCTCGACGGCGTGCAGTTCCGCGTGCGCCGCGGCACCGTCCACGCGCTGATGGGCGAGAACGGCGCGGGCAAGTCCACGCTGATGAAGATCATCGCGGGCGTCTACACGCCCGACCAGGGCGAAATCCTGATCAACGGCGAACCGGTCGTGCTGAACGGCCCGCTCGATGCGCTCGAGCGCGGGATCGCGATGATCCACCAGGAACTCAACCTGATGCCGTACATGACGGTCGCGGAGAACATCTGGATCCGCCGCGAACCGAAGAACCGCTTCGGCCTGATCGATCACGCCGAGCTGCGCCGCCGCACGGCCGCGCTGTTCGAACGGCTGTCGATCGACATCGATCCGGAAACCGACGTGCGCACGCTGACCGTCGCGAGCCGCCAGATGGTCGAGATCGCGAAGGCCGTGTCGTTCGACTCCGACGTGCTGATCATGGACGAGCCGACTTCCGCGCTGACCGACAAGGAAGTCACGCACCTGTTCCGGATCATTCGCCAGCTGCGCGAGCAGGGCAAGGGCATCGTCTACATCACGCACAAGATGAACGAGCTGTTCGAGATCGCCGACGAGTTCTCGGTGTTCCGCGACGGCAAGTACATCGGCACGCATGCATCGAGCGACGTCACGCGCGACGACATCATCCGCATGATGGTCGGGCGCGAGATCACGCAGATGTTCCCGAAGGAAGACGTGCCGATCGGCGACGTCGTGCTGTCGGTGAAGGATCTCTGCGTCGACGGCGTGTTCCGCGACGTGAGCTTCGAGCTGCGCGCGGGGGAAATCCTCGGCGTCGCGGGCCTCGTCGGCTCGGGGCGCTCGAACGTCGCGGAGGCGCTGTTCGGCGTCGTGCCGGCCACGTCGGGCGAGATCCGGATCGATGGCAAGCCGGTGCGGATCGCGACGCCCGCGCAGGCGATGAAGCACGGGATGGCGTTCCTCACCGAGGACCGCAAGGACAGCGGCTGCTTCCTGAATCTCGACCTGCTCGCGAACATGGAAGCGGCCGTGCTCAGCCACCGCTACGTGAAGTTCAATTTCGTGCAGCAGGCGCAACTGAAGCGCGATTGCGAGGAAATGAGCCGGATGCTGCGCGTGAAGTCGCCGGGGCTGCACGAGGCAATCCAGAACCTGTCGGGCGGCAACCAGCAGAAGGTGCTGATCGGCCGCTGGCTGCTCACGCAGCCGCGCATCCTGATCCTCGACGAACCGACGCGCGGCATCGACGTCGGCGCGAAGGCCGAGATTCACCGGCTCGTCAGCGCGCTCGCCGGCAAGGGCGTCGCGGTGCTGATGATCTCGTCGGAAATGCCGGAAGTGCTGGGGATGAGCGATCGCGTGATGGTGATGCACGAAGGGCGCATGACCGGCATCGTCGATCGCAAGGACGCCGACCAGGTCCGCATCATGGATCTCGCGTCGCGCTGAGCCGAAACAAGATTGGAGACAACTGAAATGGGCAACCTGAATCCGGTCGCGGATGCGCAGACCATCACACTCAAGTCGCGGCACACGAAGTGGCCGCCCGAGCTGAGCATCTTCCTCGTGCTGGTCGGCATCAGCCTGTTCTTCGAGATCGTCGGCTGGATCGTCGTCGGCCAGAGCTTCCTGTTCAACGCCGAGCGGCTCGAGATCATCGTGCTGCAGATGGCCGTGATCGGCATCATCGCGGTCGGCGTGAACCTCGTGATCATCACCAGCGGGATCGACCTGTCGTCGGGGTCGGTCGTCGCGGCCGCCGCCGTCGTGTCGGCGAGCCTCGCGCAGGTGTCCGACTTCCCGCGTGCGGTGTTTCCGCACCTCACCGACCTGCCGATCATCTGGCCGGTGCTGGCCGGCGTGTGCGTCGGGCTGCTGGTCGGCCTGCTGAACGGCACGCTGATCGCGATGACGGGCATCCCGCCGTTCATCGCGACGCTCGGCACGATGGTTGCCGCGCGCGGCTTCGCGAAGTGGTTCACCAACGGGATGCCGGTGTCGATGCTGACCGATCAGTTCGCGGCGATCGGCGCGGGTGCCAATCCGGTGATCATCTTTCTCGTGATCGCGGCGATCTTCCACGTCGTGCTGCGCTACACGCGCTTCGGCAAGTACACCTACGCGATCGGCGCGAACCGTCACGCGGCCGTCGTGTCGGGCATCAACGTCACGCGCCACCTGGTGTTCGTCTACGCGATCGCGGGCCTCTTGAGCGGGATCGCCGGCACCGTGACGGCCGCGCGCGCGATCTCGGGCCAGTCGGGCATGGGCGTGATGTACGAGCTCGATGCGATCGCGGCCGTCGTGATCGGCGGCACGTCGCTGTCGGGCGGCCTCGGCCGCGTGACGGGCACCGTGATCGGCGTGCTGATCCTCGGCGTGATGACGTCGGGCTTCACGTTCATCCGGATCGACGCGTATTACCAGGAGATGGTGAAGGGCGCGATCATCGTCGCGGCCGTGATCGCCGACCAGTACCGCAACAAGAAGAAGCGCCGCTGAGCGCGCGCGTGAGCCCGACATCCGCCTTCACGAAGGACGCCCGATGAAGATCGCACTCGACCCGTACATGATTCGCCACCTGCCGCTCGACCGGCTGCCGCATGCGGTAGCCGAACTGGGTTACGACCAGATCGAGCTGTCGCCGCGCAGCGACTTTCTCGACTGGTGGGTGATGCCGCGCGCGACGCGGGAGCGCATGGCCGGGTTCCGCCAGGCGATGCGCGCGAGCGGCGTCGGGCTCGCGTCGCTGCAACCGATGTACCGCTGGGCGAGCCCGTTCGAGGACGAGCGGCAATGGGCCGTGCGCTGCTGGCGCAAGGCGATCGAGGTGGCGGTCGAGATGGAATGCCCGCTGATGGTGTCGGAATTCGGGCGCGGCGCGTCGCCCGAGCGTTCGGTCGGCGAGCGGCCGGGCGCGAACCCGAAGGAGCTGTGCGAGGCCGCGTGGTTCCGGTCGATGGACGAGCTGCTGCCGGTCCTCGAGCGCGAACGCATCGTGCTGTCGGTCGAGCCGCATCCCGAGGACTGGATCGAACAGCTGCAACCGGCGATCGACATCGTCACGAACCTCGGTTCGCCGTCGCTGAAGCTGTCGTATATCGCGCCGCACACGTTCTACTACGGCGACGACATGGCCGCGATGATCGCGCAGGCCGCGCCGATCCTCGCGCACGTGCGCGTGGCCGACACGTTCGACCACCGCAAGAGCAGCCAGTTGCGCTACATCGTGAACCCGCCCGGCTCGAACCAGATCCGCGTGCACCAGCATCTCGACATCGGGCAGGGCGAGATCGACTGGGACGGGTTCTTTGGCGCGCTCGGCGCCGCCGGCTTCGACGGCGTGATGTCGTCGTGCGTGTTCGCGTGGGAAGACCGCGCGGAAGCCTCGTCGCGCTACATGCGCGACACGATCCAGCGCTACGTCGATCGCCATTTCGATCGCCGCGCGCGCTGACCGATTCCCGACCGGCGCGGCGGGGGCCGCGCCGCTGATGAACGACTGGAGACTTGTAGATGAGCTTGCAAATCGGCGTGATCGGCTGCGGCGCGATCGGCCAGGACCACATCCGCAGACTGACCCGCACGCTGTCCGGCGCGCGCGTCGTGGCCGTCAACGACATCGACCCGCGGCAGGCGCGCGACGCGGTGACGAAGTACGGGCTCGACGCCGAGATCTACGGCGACGGCCACGAAGTGGTCGCGGCCGCCGACGTACAGGCCGTGCTCGTCACGTCGTGGGGGCCGACGCACGAAGCGTTCGTGCTCGACGCGATCGCGCACGGCAAGCCGGTGTTCTGCGAGAAGCCGCTGGCCGTCACGGCCGACGGTTGCATGCGGATCGTCGAAGCCGAGGTCGCGCACGGCAAGCGGCTCGTGCAGGTCGGCTTCATGCGGCCGTATGACGAAGGCTATCGCGCGCTCAAGCGCGTGATCGACAGCGGCGAGATCGGCGCACCGCTGATGCTGCATTGCGCGCATCGCAACCAGTCGGTCGGCGAGCGCTACACGACCGACATGGCGATCACCGACACGCTGATCCACGAACTCGACGTGCTGCGCTGGCTGCTGGGCGAGGACTACACGAGCGCGCAGGTCGTCTATCCGAAGAAGACGCGGCACGCGTCCGCGCATCTCGCCGATCCGCAGATCGTGCTGCTCGAAACCGCGAGCGGCGTGCGCATCGACGTCGAGATCTTCGTGAACTGCCAGTACGGCTACGACATCCAGTGCGAAGTGGTCGGCGAGCAGGGCATCGCGAAGCTGCCCGATCCGCCGGCCGTCGGGCTCAAGCACGCGGCGCGGCGGTCGGTCGAGATCATGACCGACTGGAAGGAGCGCTTCATCGCGTCGTACGACGTCGAGCTGCAGGCGTTCATCGACGGCGTGCGGCAGGGCGCGCTGACCGGGCCGTCCGCATGGGACGGCTACGCGGCGGCGGTCGCGGCCGATGCGTGCGTGCGGGCGCAGAAGAGCGGCGCGGTCGAACCGATCGCGATGGCCGGCCGTCCCGCGTTCTATCGCGGCTGACCCGCGGCTGACCTGACGGAGCGACCGACATGACGATGAAGATTGGCTGCGCGCCCTGCTGCTGGGGCGTCGACGACGTGAAGAACCCGCACCTGCCGCCGTGGCGGCACGTGCTCGCCGAAGCCGCGCAGGCCGGTTACTCGGGCATCGAGCTTGGGCCGTACGGCTACATCCCGCTCGAACTCGACGTGGTCAGCGCCGAACTCGAGCGGCAACGCTTGAGCATCACCGCCGGCACGATCTTCGACGATCTCGTGTCGCCGGAGAACCTGCCGAACCTGCTGCGCCAGACGCGCGACATCTGCGCGCTGATCACGCGGCTGCCCAGGCTGCCGACGCAGGACGGCCAGCGCTACGCGGCGCCGTACCTGGTCGTGATCGACTGGGGCCACGAAGTGCGCGACTACGCGGCCGGCCACGGCGATCGCGCGCCGCGGCTGTCCGCCGAGCACTGGGCGCGGATGGTCGACCATATCCGGCAGATCGCGACGATCGCGCGCGACGAGTTCGGCGTGCGCGCGGTGATCCATCCGCATGCGGGCGGCTACATCGAGTTCGCGGACGAGATCGACCGGATCGTCGCCGACATTCCGGCCGAGACGGCCGGCCTGTGTCTCGACACCGGCCACCTGCGTTACTCGGGCATGGACCCGGAAACCTGGCTGCGCCGCCATGCGGCGCGCCTCGACTACGTGCATTTCAAGGATATCGACGCGGCCGTGTACGACGCGGTGATGGGCGAGCACATCGCATTCTTCGCCGCCTGCGCACGCGGCGTGATGTGCCCGATCGGCACCGGCGTGCTCGATTACCGCGCGATCCGCCAGGCGCTCGACGAGATCGGCTACGCGGGTTACATCACGATCGAGCAGGAGCGCGACCCGCGCAACGCCGCCACGAGCCTGCGCGACGTCGCCGCGAGCCGCGCGTTTCTCGCGTCGGCCGGCTTTGCCTGACCCACTGAACCCGCACCAGGAACACCACCATCATGATTGACGGACAGATTCTGCTTGGACATTCGATTCACTGGGGCATGGTCGGCGGCGGGCTCGGCAGCCAGATCGGCTACAGCCACCGCTCGGCCGCGCTGCGTGACGGCAGCTTCCAGCTGGTTGCCGGCGCATTCGACCTCGATCCCGAACGCGGCCGCCAGTTCGGCGTGAAGCTCGGCGTCGCGGCCGAGCGCTGCTATCCCGACTACGCGACGATGTTCGACGCCGAGGCGCGGCGCCCGGACGGCATCCGCGCGGTGTCGATCGCGACGCCGAACAACACGCACTTCGCGATCTGCCGCGCCGCGCTGAACGCGGGGCTGCACGTGGTCTGCGAGAAGCCGCTGTGCTTCACGACCGAGGAGGCCGAGGCGCTGCAGCGGCTGTCGGTCGAGAAGAACCGGATCGTCGGCGTCGCGTACGGCTACTCGGGACACCAGATGATCGAGCAGGCGCGCGAGATGATCGCGCGCGGCGAGCTCGGCGAGATCCGCATCGTGCAGATGCAGTTCGCGCACGGCTTCCACAGCGAAGGCGTCGAGGCCGCGAGCGCGGCCGCGCGCTGGCGCGTCGACCCGAAGTTCGCGGGCCCGAGCTACGTGCTCGGCGACATCGGTACGCATCCGCTGTACATCTCCGAGGTGATGGCGCCGGAACTGAAGATCCGGCGGCTGATGTGTTCGCGGCAGAGCTTCGTGAAGAGCCGCGCGCCGCTCGAGGACAACGCGTTCACGATCATGGAGTACGACACCGGCGCGGTCGGCTACGTGTGGTCGAGCGCGGTGAACGCCGGCTCGATGCACGGCCAGAAGGTGCGCGTGATCGGCTCGAAGGCGAGCATCGAGTGGTGGGACGAGCATCCGAACCAGTTGCGCTACGAAGTGCAGGGCCAGCCCGCGCAGGTGCTCGATCGCGGGATGGGCTACCTGCATCCGCAGGCGCTGCACGAGGACCGCATCGGCGCCGGGCATCCGGAAGGGCTGTTCGAGGCATGGTCGAATCTCTACGCGCGGTTCGCGCGTGCGATGGATGCGGCCGATCGCGGCGACGCCGACGCGTTGAAGCAGATCCGTTATCCGGACGTTCACGCCGGCGTCGAGGGCGTACGCTGGGTCGAGCACTGCGTGCGCTCCGCCGACGCGGGCGGCGTGTGGGTCGACTATCGGTGAGCGGGGCGGGCCGGCCGCGCGGGCTGCGTCACGTGCGCACCGGCGGCCGGCCCCGGTACTCGGTACACGCCCTAATCTTTACGACGCCGCGAGCGCGTTGGACAATCGCTTCCAGCCTTGCCGTGGAGCGTGTGCAAGTGATGATCGAGCGCGTGGGAGCGAGCGTGCGGCGCGGGCCGTGCCGCAAACGTGATTAAATTCGCCCTTCATGCATGTATCCAGGTGAGTTCCGGGCCGCGTCCGCCAGCATCGCGCGCGCATCGGGGCCGTCAACTTCGCGCTATCCGATGAGTTCATCCGAGAAACCTCCCGCCACCGTCGAGCAGTTCCTGCAGCATCTGACGCAGGAGTACGACGGCCTCAGCAATCGCCTGAAGGTGATCGCGCGCCACGTGGAAACGCACCGGGACCAGCTGGGCCTGGAAGGCATCCAGTCGCTCGCGGAGGCGTGCGGCGTCCAGCCGTCGGCCGTCGTCCGCTTTGCGAAGCACTTCGGCTTCTCCGGCTTCTCCGAGATGCAGCGGCTGTTCCGCGAAGGGCTTGCGCAGCAGATCGCGCCCGGGCGTGCGTACAACCTGCGGCTGCGCGACGTGATCGAAGCGGGCTCGTCGAGCCTGCAGCCCGAACAGATCGCCGACGAATTCATCAAGGGCAGCATCGCGGGCATGCAGCAATTGCGGCAGACGCTCGATTCTCGGGCGCTCGCGCAGGCCGTCGACCTGCTCGCCGATACGCAGGCGATCTGGATTGCCGGCTCGCGGCGCGCGTTTCCGATCGCCGTGTATCTCGACTACGCGCTGCAGCACACCGACAAGCGCATCGGCCTCTTCAGCGCGCTCGGCAGCATGCATCTCGGGCAGATCCGCTCGGTGCGCGCGGGCGACGTGATGATCGTGATCTCGTTCATGCCGTATGCGGAGGAAACCGTCCAGGTCGCGCAGCAGGCCGTGCAGCGCGGCGCGCGCGTGATCGCGATCACCGACAGCCGGATGAGCCCGCTTGCGCGGGAGGCCGAGGTGACGCTGATGGTGCAGGACAGCGAGACGTTCGGTTTTCGTGCGCTGACGGCCACGATGGGTCTCGCGCAGAGCCTGTTCGTCGCGCTCGCGTACCGGCTCGAGCTGTCGTACCGGCCGACCGCCGACGGCGCGCACGGCACCAAGGCCGGCTGACGTGTTGCGGCGGCGCACCGCCCGCGATCTCGATCGGCGGGCGGCGCGCCGGCCGGCTTACTTCGCGGTCGGCATCGCGAATTCGGCGCCCTTGCCGATGCTCGACGACCAGCGCTGCATCACCGATTTCTGGCGCGTGTAGAAGCGCACGCCTTCCTCGCCGTACGCGTGCATGTCGCCGAACAGGCTCTTTTTCCAGCCGCCGAAGCCGTGCCACGCCATCGGTACCGGGATCGGCACGTTGATGCCGACCATGCCGACCTGGATGCGCTGCGCGAATTCGCGCGCGATGCCGCCGTCGCTCGTGAAGCACGACACGCCGTTGCCGAACTCGTGCGCATTGATCAGGTCGACCGCTTCGCCGAAATCCTTCACGCGCACGCAGCCGAGCACGGGCCCGAAGATTTCTTCCTTGTAGATCCGCATGCCGGGCGTTACGTGATCGAACAGCGTGCCGCCGGTGAAGAAGCCTGACTCGCGGCCCGGCACGCGCAGCCCGCGGCCGTCGACCACCAGTTGCGCGCCTTCGTTCACGCCTTGCTCGATATAACCCTCGATGCGCTTCAGCGCCTCGCCGGTGACGATCGGCCCCATCTCGACTTCCGGCGACATGCCGTCGCCGATCACCAGCTTGCGGGCGCGCTCGGCGATGGCCGGCACGATCCGGTCGGCCACGTCGCCGACCAGCACCGCGATGCTGATCGCCATGCAACGCTCGCCGGCCGAGCCGTACGCGGCGCCGATCAGCGCGTCGACGGCCTGCTCGAGGTTCGCATCGGGCATCACGACCAGATGGTTCTTCGCGCCGCCGAGCGCCTGCACGCGTTTGCCGGACTGCACCGCGCGCTGCTGGACGTAGGCCGCGATCGGCGTCGAGCCGACGAAGCTGACGGCCTGCACGTCGGGGTGGTCGAGCAGCGCGTCGACCGCGCCCTTGTCGCCCTGCACGACGTTGAATACGCCGGCCGGCAGCCCGGCCTGCGTGAGCAGGTCGGCGATGAACAGCGCGGCCGACGGGTCGCGCTCGCTCGGCTTCAGCACGAACGTGTTGCCCGTCGCGATCGCGACCGGGAACATCCAGCACGGCACCATGCACGGGAAGTTGAACGGCGTGATGCCCGCGACGACGCCGAGCGGCTGGCGCATCGTCCAGTTGTCGATGCCGGTGCTGACCTGGTCGGTGAAGTCGCCCTTCAGCAGTTGCGGCACGCCGCACGCGAATTCGATGATGTCGATGCCGCGCGCGACTTCGCCCTGCGCGTCGGAGAACACCTTGCCGTGCTCGGCCGTGATGATCGCCGCGAGCGTGTCGCGGTGTTCGTTCATCAGCTGCAGGAAGCGGTGCAGCACGCGTGCGCGGCGGATCGGCGGCGTCGCGGCCCAGGCCGGGAACGCGGCATGGGCCGACGCGACGGCCCGCTGCACTTCGCTGGCGTCGGCGAGCGCGACGCGGCGCACCGCGCGGCCGAGCGACGGATTGAGGACGTCCTGGAAGCGGCCGCTGCGGCCGGCCGCGGGCGCGCCGTCGACATAGTGGCCGACGTCGGCGTCGGACGTGTAGGCGGGAACCGGATTCATCGTGTCTCCTGGGGATGAGGGGGGAACAGGGCCCAGTCTAGGGAAACCGGCAGGGCGGGAGAAGGCCGCGAAACTTGATTCACTGTTCAGAATTCTGAATAATCGGCGAATGAATCAGCAAAATGTCCAGGCGCTCTGGCCGCACATCCATTCGCTGACGGTGCTGGCCGCGGCCGGCAGTTTCACGGCGGCCGCGCAGCGGCTCGGCATCAGCAAGGCCGCGATGAGCCAGCGCATCGCCGATCTCGAAAAGGCGGCCGGCGTGCCGCTCGTGCGCCGCACGACGCGCAGCGTGCGGCTCACCGATGCGGGCCAGACGCTCGTCGACAGCACGCGCGATGCGTTCGAGTCGATCGGGCAGCACTTCGCGCGCGTGAAGGACCTGGCCGGCGAGCCGCGCGGCCTGCTGCGCCTGACGGTGCCGGTCGCGCTCGGGCGCCAGCAGGTCGTGCCGCACCTGCCCGATTTCCTGCGGCAGCATCCGGGCGTGCAGATCGAGCTCGACCTGTCGGATCGGCTGCATTCGCTGACGCAGGAGGGTTTCGATCTCGCGATTCGCCATACGACCACCGCGCCGCAGACCCACGTCGCGTGGAAGCTGTGCGACACGCGCTCGCTGCTGGTCGCGAGCCGCGACTATCTCGATGCGCGCGGCGCGCCGCGCCATCCGAACGAACTCGTCGACCACAGCTGCCTGTGCTACCTGCGCGACCACGAGCCGGCCGCGTGGAGCTTCGAGCTGCACGGCCGGCGGCGCGAGCGCGTGAGCGTGCCCGTGCGCGGCAGTTTCGCGGCGAACAACAGCGAGGCGATGCGCGAGGCCGCGCTCGGCGGGCTCGGCATCGCGCTGCTGCCGGATTTCAGCGCGCGGCGCGATCTCGACGCCGGCCGGCTCGTCGCGCTGCTCGACGGCTGGCGGCCGTCGGGCGCGTTCGGCGACCACATCTTCGCGATCCGGCCGTACAGCCCGGTCGTGCCCAGCGCGGTGCGCGCGCTCGTGCGGCACCTGCGCGAACGGCTCGCGGGCGGCTTCGCGGGCGCGTGAGCCCGGCACCCGCGCGCGTCGCGCCGCGGGCGGGGCGGGCAGGCGCGGCGGCGCTGCGGTAAAATCGCGGCTTCCTCCCGCGCCGCCTGTGGCGCGTCATTCGAAGGTCGACATCCGATGCAGATTCACAAGGAAGTGGACGCGCGCGGGCTCAATTGCCCGTTGCCGATCCTGCGTGCCAAGAAAGCGCTCGCCGATATGGAAAGCGGGCAGATCCTCAAGGTGCTCGCGACCGACCCGGGCTCGCAGCGCGATTTCGCCGCGTTCGCGAAGCAGACGGGCAACGAGATCGTCGAATCGACGACGCAGGACAAGACCTTCGTATTCCTGATGCGCCGCCGCTGACGGCCCGCCTCGCCCGTGCCGCCGCGCCGGCCGGGCCTCTCTGACAATTCTTAAACCTCGTTGCGTGACGGGCTGCGTATACTGACCCGGCCGGTCGTCCGCTCCCAGCGACGCGCCGGCCACGGTACGTCGCAAGGCGGGCACGGGGGGCTTGCCTGACGCTACCGTCGTACAACGGGGAGAGGACATGTCCTTCAGACCAGGGACCCTTCGAAGTCCGTCCGGAGCGGAATGCATGGCGCCCGCACGCGCGTCGGAATTGAGCCGGATCGAGCTCGATCCGCGTCAGGATCGCCATGCGCGCGCCGCGCTGGAGGCTTATGCGGATTCGGCCGCGGCCGAGATGCCGTGGCTGGCCGAGTGGCTCGACGAACGGCTGCGCGATGCCGCGCAGGACGACGGCGCGGGCCTGACCTACTGCGGTGCGACGATCGAGCGCGTGTTCGATGTGGCGCAGGCGTGGGCGGCAGCCCAGCCCGACTACGCAGCGGTTGCGTGGGAGCGCGTGCGCGGCCAGCTGCAGCGGATGCTGGTTCAACCGCCGCTGTCCGAACGGCCGTCGCCACGCGCGCCGGCCGACGATGTTGCCCAGCCGGTGACCGGCATCGCGGGCGCGGATTAGGCGTCCGATTGCGCGACCGGAAGGATTATTCGAAGAAAGGACGGTAGTCCGCGCAATTTCTTGGCGAATTTCATACTACTATGATGAAATCGCCGGTTCGTCCGTGCCCCGTTTTTGAGATATTTGACCGGGGTCGCCGGTTTGCCCAGGCGGCGCGAACGGCCAACGACGGCTCGCCGGCCGATATCCGGACGCCGCGCACGTGGTGCGCGGCCGGGGTAGGCGCGGGAGTTGAATGGACGAATCGATTTCGATTTGCGGGGTGCTATGAGAATTGCTGTACTGGATGACGATCCGGCCCAGACGGATTTCGTCAGTCAAACGCTGACGGCCGTTGGCCACACATGCTACGCGTTCAAGGAAGGCAAGGCCCTGAAGAAGCGCCTGCAGCGCGAGACGTTCGATCTGCTGGTGCTCGACTGGAACGTGCCCGACATGTCCGGCGAGGAAGTGCTCAAGTGGGTGCGTGCGAACCAGACCGAGCACAGCCTGCCGATCATCTTCATGACGAGCCGCGACGACGAGGCGGGGATCACGCAGATCCTCAACGCCGGCGCCGACGACTACGTGGTCAAGCCCGTGTCCGGCCCGATCCTGCGCGCGCGCATCGGCTCGCTGCTGCGCCGCGCGTATCCGGTCAACGCCGAGGCCACCGTCCGCGAGTTCGATCAGTTCCGTTTCGACGTGAACCTGAAGCAGGCGTATGTCGGCGACAAGGCCGTGAGCCTCACGCAGAAGGAATTCGAGCTCGCGCTGCTGCTGTTCCAGCACCTCGACCGGCCGCTGTCGCGCGCGCACATCCTCGATCTCGTGTGGAAGCAGGCGACCGACATCCCGTCGCGCACGATGGACACGCACATCTCGATGCTGCGCACCAAGCTCGGCCTGCGGCCCGAGAACGGCTATCGCCTCGCGCCGATCTACGGCTACGGCTACCGGCTCGAACGGGTCGGCCAGGGAGAACCGGAGTGATGACGGGAATCACGCAGCGCACGGCGACCCTGCGCACGGCGGCGCTGCGCGCGGCCTGTGCGGTCGCGTGTGCGTTCGCCGCGCAGCACGCGGCGGCGCAGCCGCCCGCCGCCGCGGGCAAGACGGTTGTATACCGCACGCAGGCGGGCGACACGCTGTACGACGTCGCCGCGCGCTATCTGCAGGGCGCGGACGACTGGCAACTGCTCCAGCAGATCAACGGCGTGCCCGCGCCGAAGCACCTGCAGCCCGGCGTCGCGCTGAAGCTGCCGGTCGCGCGCCTGCGCAAGGAAAAGCTGACCGCACGCGTGATCGCGGTGCAGGGCACGGCCGAACGCGCGTCCGGCGGCGCTTTCACGGCGCTTGCAAACGACGCGACGCTCGCGGAAGGCGACCGCGTGCGCACGGGCCCGAACGGTTTCGTGACGATCGAGCTGGCCGATAGTACGCACATGAGCCTGCCGCCCGACAGCCAGCTCGACCTGAAGTCGCTGCGCCGCACCGTGCTGACCGGCACGCTCGATCGCGAGTTCGAACTCACGCGCGGCTCGGTCGACAGCGAAGTCACCCATTTGAAGAAACGCGACGACCGCTTCCAGATCCGCTCGCCGTCCGTCGTGGCCGGTGTGCGCGGCACGCGTTTTCGCGTGAACTACGACGCGGCCGGCAATGCGTCGACGCGGGTCGAAGTGCTCGACGGCACCGTCGGCGTCGCGGGTCACCGGCAGGCGGCCGACGCGACGCTCGTGCACGCGAATTTCGGCAGCGTGTCGACGGCGTCCGGCGCGGTCGGGGCGCCCGTCGAGCTGCTGGCCCCGCCCGCGCTCGCGCATCCGGACAAGGTGCAGGACGAGCCCGACGTCACGTTCGACGTCGCGCCGCTCGCGCAGGCACGCGGCTACCACGTCCAGCTCGCGCACGACGCGGGGTTGCTCGACCTGTTCCGCGAAACGCGCACCGATGCGCCGCGCGCGGTGTTTCGCGACGTGCCGAACGGCAACTACTTCCTGCGGATCGCCGCGATCGATGCGAACGGCCTCGAGGGGCTGCCGCGCACCTATGCGTTCGAGCGTCGCGTGATGGGGCTCGACGCGAGCGCGGCGCCCGGTGCCGGCGGCTACGCGTTCCGCTGGTCGCCGAACGGTTCGGGCAAGGATGCGCGCTACCGGTTCGTGCTGTCGCGCTCGAAGGACCTGAGCGCGCCGGTCGTCGACCAGGTCGGCCTGCAGGCGCGCCAGCTCACCGTCGCGCATCTGCCGCCGGGCGACTATTTCTGGGCCGTGACCGTCGAGGAGTTCGAAGGCGGCAAGTTCTACGAGAAGACCAGTCCGGTCAGCGCGTTCACGTTGTCGCGCTGACCCGCGGCGCATGAAACCCGATTCCGTGTCCCCGCGGCGGCGCCTCGGCCGCCGCTTCCTCATCGAATGGATCGCGATCGGCTGCCTCGGGATCGCGGTGATCCTCGCGTGCGCGCTCGGCCGCCTGTCGTCGAGCGTCGACGGGCTGATCTACGACCGGATGCTGATGCTGCGCAGCCTGCCGTTGTCGCCCGACGTCGTCGTCGTCGACATCGACAACCAGAGCGTGTCCGCGCTCGGCCGCTGGCCGTGGTCGCGCAACGTGCATGCGCGGCTGCTCGACACGCTGGCGCGCGCGCAGCCGGCCGCCGTCGTCTACGACGTGCTGTTCACCGAACCGTCGCCGGAGGATCGCGCGTTCGCGGACGCGATGAGCCGCGTGCCGACCTTCCTGCCCGTGCTGCTGAGCCCGGAGCAAGCGGACGGCACGCGCAGCGTCGATCCGCCGGTCGCCGCGCTCGCGGCGCGCGCGACGGGGCTCGGTCACATCAATCTCGAAGTCGATCGCGACGGCATCGTGCGCAGCGTGGCGCTGTTCGAAAGCGACGGCCGCGTGCGCTGGCCGCAACTGATGGTGCCCGTGTACCGCGCGATCCAGGCCGGCCGGCTGCATCCGGTCGGCGGCGTGCCGGGCGCGAACGCGCACGACCTGTCGCGCGATGCGGCCGGCGAGGGCCGCTATCTGATCCCGTTCAGCCGCAACACGCCGGCGTATCCGACGCTGTCGTTCGACGACGTGCTCGAAGGGCGCGTGAAACCCGATGCGCTGCGCGGCAAGATCGTCGTCGTCGGCGTGACGGCGTCCGGGCTGTACGACCGCTTCGCGACACCCGTGTCCGGCGAGTTCGGCCCGCTGGCCGGTGTGTACATCCATGCGAACGTGCTCGACATGCTGGCGACCGGCAGTGCGATCTCGCCCGCGTCGCGCGTGGGGTTGTTCGCCGCGTCGCTGCTGCCGCTCGCCGCGCTGCTCGGCGGTTTCCTGATGCTGTCGCCGTGGCGCGCGCTGTTGCTGACGATGAGTCTCGCCGCGCTTGCCGCGGTCGCGAGCCTGGCGCTGCTGTTCGAGGCGCGCATCTGGCTGACGCCGGCGCCGGCGATCTTCGGGCTGATCGCCGTCTACCCGATCTGGAACTGGCGGCGCCTGGAAATGACGATGTCGTACCTGCGCCGCGAGCTGCAGCGGCTCGCCGACGAGCCGCACCTGCTGCCCGAGGCGCCGCGCACGCGCAGCGTCGGCGGCGACGTGCTCGAGCGGCAGATGGCGCTGATGGCGCAGGCCGCGCAGCGTGTGCAGGACATGAAGCGCTTCGTGTGGGACAGCCTCGACAGCATGCCCGAGCCGATCTTCGTGACCGACCTCGCCGGCACCGTGCTGATCGCGAACCACGCGGCGAAGCGCTACGGGTCGCGGTTGTCGCTGCCGCTGCCGGAAGGGCGGCCGCTGCGCACCGCGCTCGGCGAGCTGACCTTCATGAAGACCGTCGACGGCAACGCCGAGCACGACGCGGCGATCCGCGAGCACTGGCCGGCCGCGCTCGACCCGACGCTCGAGGCCGAGCATGACGCGATGGCGCGCGGCATCGAGGTGCGCGATCGCGACGGCCTCGACCATCTGTTGCGCTACGCGGCCTGTACGAACGCGCAGGGCCGCGTGACGGGCTGGATCGCCGGCCTCGTCGACGTGACCGAGCTGCACGCGGCCGAGCGGCATCGCGAGGAAGCGCTGCACCTGCTGTCGCACGACATGCGCTCGCCGCAGGCGTCGATCCTCGCGCTCGTCGAGATCGAGCGCGACCGCGTCGACAGCGACGCGATGCGCGGGCTGCTCGCGCGGATCGAGCGTTATGCGCACCGCGCGCTGTCGCTCGCCGACGAGTTCGTGCAGTTGGCGCGCGCCGAGTCGCAGGCGTACCAGTTCGAGGTGACGAGTCTCGTCGACGTGCTGATCGACGCGAGCGACGAGGTGTGGCCGCAGGCGCAGGCGAAGCACATCCGCATCGACACCGAGGTCGGCACCGACATGTGCTGGGTGCGCGCCGACCGCTCGCTGATCACGCGCGCCTTCGTGAACCTGCTGAACAACGCGGTCAAATACAGTCCGTCCGACACCGTAATCACGTGTACGCTGACGGTCGAGCACGCATCGAAGCGGATGTTCTGTACGATTCGCGATCAGGGGTACGGCATTGCGCCGGAAGATCAGCGGCATCTGTTCGAGCGTTTCAAGCGATTCCATGCCGGCGAGCGGCCCGAGATCTCGGGTTCCGGGCTCGGCATGGCGTTCGTGAAGACGGTCGTCACGCGCCATGGGGGGCAGCGTGTCGGTCGACAGCGAAGTGGGTGTCGGCACCGCGGTGACGGTGTCGCTGCCCGCGATCGACGAGCCGTCCGCCTGACAGGGCCGGGCGCGACGGCAGGTATTTGGGGAAAGCCATGAGAAAGGAATGGGCAGCGACCGCACTGGCGGCGTCGCTGTTGACGGGTTGCGCCGGCGTGACGAGCGGCGTGAGTACGGTCGGGCAGCCGAACGCGTTTGCATCCGGTGCGCACGGCTACGATTTCGTGCGGACGGCCGCGCAGGCGGGCGACACCGAATACCGGCAGATCGAGACGATCGTGCGCGACGAACTCGCGCGCCGCGGCTTCGATGCGCGGCCGCTCAAGGACGCGCGCTACCGGCTGTCGATCGCGTACGCGACGCAGCCGGCGTCGGTCGCGGCAATCGCCGACCGGTGCGGTGCCGCGAGCAGCGCGTGCGTGACGGTCGACGGGCCGGCGCCGTTCGCGCTGCCGTTCATGGGCACCGTGTATCGCCACGTGCTCACGCTGCGTTTCGTCGACGCGCGCTCGGGGGCCGACGTGTACCGTGTATCGGCCGCGCTGCGCGATCGCGATCCCGGCACGCAGCAGGCCGCGCCGGCGCTCGTGAAGAGCGCGCTGGCGAAGCTGCCGTTCGACGACGGCAGCGGCTGGCTCGTCAAGACGAAAAAAGACGACGCGGGCGGGATGCCGGGCGTCGTCTCGGTGAAGCCTGCCGACACGCGCTGAGCGCCGGCCGGCGAGGTGAGGGCGGGCTCGCCGTGGCGAGCCCTTGCCGCGGTCAGGCGGCCGGTTGCATGCCGCGCGTGCGCAGGTACGCGTCGAACTCGGTGCCGACTTCCGGGTGGCGCAGCGCGAATTCGACCGTCGCCTTCAGGTAGCCGAGCTTGCTGCCGCAGTCGTAGCGCGTGCCCTGGTACTTGTAGGCCAGCACCTGTTCGTCGGCGAGCAACGCCTGGATCGCGTCGGTGAGCTGCAGTTCGCCGCCCGCGCCCGGCTTCAGCGCGCGCAGGTGCTCGAAGATCCGCGGCTTCAGGATGTAGCGGCCGACCACGCCGAGGTTCGACGGCGCGACTTCCGGCGCCGGTTTCTCGACGATCGCCGACATCTTGACGATCGACTCTTCCCACTCCTTGCCGTCGACGATGCCGTACGACTTCGTTTCCGACGGCGGGATCTCTTCCACGCCGATCACCGAGCTGTGATAGTGGTCGAACACGTCGACCATCTGCTTCATCACCGGCGGGTTGCCGTCGAGCAGGTCGTCGGCCAGGATCACCGCGAACGGGTTGTCCGCGACCAGCTTCTCCGCGCACAGCACCGCGTGGCCCAGACCGAGCGCTTCCGGCTGGCGCACGTAGAAGCAGTCGACATGGCTCGGCTTGATGCTGCGCACGAGCTCGAGCAGCTTTTCCTTGCCGCGCGCCTCGAGTTCGGCCTCGACCTCGTACGACTTGTCGAAGTGATCCTCGATCGCGCGCTTGCTGCGTCCGGTGACGAAGATCATCTCGGTGATGCCCGCGGCGATCGCTTCCTCCACCGCGTACTGGATCAGCGGCTTGTCGACAACCGGCAGCATTTCCTTCGGGCTCGCCTTCGTTGCCGGCAGGAACCGCGTGCCGAGGCCGGCGACGGGGAATACTGCCTTGGTGACTTTCAACATGATCGAACCTTTATTCCTGTAATCGACTTGTCAGACGGCTTATGTTCACGTTCGCATTATAGTGAACGCAAACGACCTTACCGTTTGTTACGCAGGCAACCGATCGAGCTGCGCGCGCAGCTTTTCGAGCGTGCTCTGGAATTCCGCGACCCGCTTCTGCTCCTGTTCGACCACGGCCGGCGGCGCTTTCGCGACGAAGGCCTCGTTGCCGAGCTTCGCGTTGCACTTCGCGATCTCGCCCGTCAGGCGCGCGATTTCCTTCGACAGGCGCTCGCGTTCGGCCGCGACGTCGATTTCCACCTTCAGCACCAGCTTGTTCGGGCCGACGATCGCGATCGGGGCGCCGTGCGCTTCCTTGTCGAGCGTCGCTTCGTCCGCGAGGATCTGCACGTCCGACAGGCGCGCGAGCGCCTGGACGTACGGCGCGAACGAGCGCAGGCGTTCGGCGTCGCCGGCAGCCAGCAGCGGCACCTTGGTCGCCGGCGACAGGTTCATCTCGCCGCGCAGGTTGCGGCAGGCGTCGACGATCGCCTTCAGGTCGGCCGCCCATTGCTCGGACGCCTCGTCGATCTTCTGCAGGTTCGCCAGCGGATACGCCTGCGTCATCAGCGACGCCTCGCCCTCGGCCTTGCCCTGCGGATAACGGCCGGCGAGCGGCGCGACCTTCTGCCAGAGCGCCTCGGTGATGAACGGGATGACCGGGTGCGCGAGGCGCAGCACCGTTTCCAGCACGCGCAGCAGCGTGCGGCGCGTCGCGCGCTGCTGTTCCGGCGTGCCGTTCTGGATCTGCACCTTCGCGAGTTCGAGATACCAGTCGCAGTACTCGTCCCACACGAACTTGTAGATGCTGCTGGCGATGTTGTCGAAGCGGTAATCGGCGAAACCCTTCGCGATGTCGGCCTCGGTACGCTGCAGCAGCGACACGATCCAGCGGTCGGCCGCCGAGAAGTCGAGGTAGCCGCCGGGGCCGCAGTCGCCCGCGCCGCACACTTCCGGCTTGTCGGTGCCGCAGTCGTGGCCTTCGCAGTTCATCAGCACGAAGCGCGTCGCGTTCCACAGCTTGTTGCAGAAGTTGCGGTAGCCTTCGCAGCGCGCGAGGTCGAAGTTCACGTTGCGGCCGAGCGTGGCCATCGACGCCATCGTGAAGCGCAGCGCGTCGGTGCCGAACGCGGCGATGCCGTCCGGGAATTCCTTGCGGGTCTTCTTCTCGATCGTCGCGGCCTGCTTCGGGTTCATCAGGCCCGTCGTGCGCTTCGCGACCAGCGTCTCGAGGTCGATGCCGTCGACGATGTCGATCGGGTCGAGCGTGTTGCCCTTGCTCTTCGACATCTTCTGGCCTTCCGCGTCGCGCACGAGGCCGTGCACGTAGACGGTATGGAAAGGCACCTTGCCGGTGAAGTGCGTGGTCATCATCACCATCCGGGCGACCCAGAAGAAGATGATGTCGAAGCCCGTGACGAGCACCGACGACGGCAGGAAGTGCTGCAGTTCGGGCGTTTCGTTCGGCCAGCCGAGCGACGAGAACGGCACGAGCGCCGACGAGAACCACGTGTCGAGCACGTCCTCGTCGCGCTTCAGCGCGCCCGCATAACCCTTCGCGGCGGCCTGCGCGCGCGCTTCTTCCTCGTTGCGCGCGACGAACACCTCGCCGTTCTCGCCGTACCACGCGGGAATCTGGTGGCCCCACCACAGCTGGCGCGAGATGCACCAGTCCTGGATGTTCTCGAGCCACTGGTAGTAGGTGGTCGTCCAGTTTTCCGGCACGAACTTGATCTGGCCGTTGCGCACCACGTCAAGCGACGTTTCGGTGATCGACTTGCCCGGGTTGAACGTGCCTTCCGGCGCCGGCTTCGTCATCGCGACGAACCACTGGTCGGTCAGCATCGGCTCGATCACGACGCCCGTGCGGTCGCCGCGCGGCACCATCAGCTTGTGCGGCTTCACGGAATCGAGGAAGCCCTGCGCGTCGAGGTCCGCGACGATCGCCTTGCGCGCGTCGAAGCGGTCGAGGCCGCGATACTGCTCGGGGCCGTTGTCGTTGATCTTCGCGTCGAGCGTCAGGATCTCGATCGGCGCGAGGTGGTGGCGCAGGCCGACCTGGTAGTCGTTGAAATCGTGCGCGGGCGTGACCTTCACGACGCCCGTGCCGAACGCGCGGTCGACGTAGTCGTCGGCGATCACCGGGATCTCGCGGCCCGTCAGCGGCAGCGTGACGAGCTTGCCGATCAGGTGCGCATAACGCTCGTCTTCCGGATGGACCATCAGCGCGACGTCGCCGAGCATCGTCTCGGGGCGCGTGGTGGCGACCGTCAGCGAGCCCGAGCCGTCGACGAGCGGGTAGCGGATGTGCCACAGGTGGCCGTTTTCCTCTTCGCTCGCGACTTCGAGATCCGACACGGCGGTGAGCAGCACCGGATCCCAGTTGACGAGGCGCTTGCCGCGGTAGATCAGGCCCTGTTCGTAGAGCGTGACGAACACGTCGCGCACGGCGGCCGACATCTTGTCGTCCATCGTGAAGTACTCGCGCGACCAGTCGGTCGACGCGCCGAGGCGGCGCACCTGGCCCGTGATCGTCGAACCGGATTTTTCCTTCCATTCCCACACGCGCTCGACGAACTGCTCGCGGCCGAGATCGTGGCGCGAGACGCCCTGCGCGTCGAGCTGGCGCTCGACGACGATCTGCGTGGCGATCCCCGCGTGGTCGGTGCCGGGCACCCACAGCGTGTTCTCGCCGAGCATCCGGTGGTAGCGGGCGAGGCCGTCCATGATCGTCTGGTTGAACGCGTGGCCCATGTGCAGCGTGCCCGTCACGTTCGGCGGCGGCAACTGGATCGCGAAATCGGGGCGGGACGGATCGAATGCCGGGGCGGCATAACCGCGTTTTTCCCACTCCGGCCCCCATTGGGACTCGATGGTATGGGGCTCGAAGCTCTTCGCAAGCGTGTTGTCGCTCATGTTGGAAATCTGCCGAAAAATGCGTGAATTGGATGCCGAATCCGACAATTATAAATGGATGCCCATCGCCCAGCCATCGCCTTGCCCGCACGGGCCTGTCGCGACGGGCCCGCCACGCGTGCGCAACATGCGGCCGAACGGATCGGGAACGGCATCGCGCGGCCGACTTATAATGTCGGGTCCGCATTTTTCTTGCCCGTCAGCTGCCGCTCCATGCCCGATCTGCTCGCCAATCTGAACCCCGAACAACTCGCCGCCGTCACGTTGCCGAACGAACCGGCGCTGATCCTTGCAGGGGCGGGCAGCGGCAAGACCCGCGTGCTGATCACGCGCATCGCGTGGCTGATCCAGCAGGGCTACGCATCGCCGCCCACCGTGCTCGCCGTCACCTTCACGAACAAGGCCGCGCGCGAGATGATGGCGCGCCTGTCGGCCATGATGCCGATCGACACGCGCGGGATGTGGATCGGCACGTTCCACGGCCTGTGCAACCGGATGCTGCGCACGCACTGGCGCGACGCCGGCCTGCCGCAGACGTTCCAGATCCTCGACACGGCCGACCAGCTGTCCGCGATCAAGCGGCTGATGAAGGCCGCGAACGTCGACGACGAAAAGTATCCGCCGAAGAACGTCCAGTACTTCATCAACAACGCGAAGGAGCAGGGGCTGCGCCCCGACAAGGTCGACGCGACCGACAACTTCAACCGCAAGTTCGTCGAGCTGTACCAGGCGTACGACCAGCAGTGCCAGCGCGAGGGCGTCGTCGATTTCCCCGAGCTGCTGCTGCGCTGCTACGAGCTGCTCGCGTACAACGCGCCGTTGCGCGCGCACTACCAGGCGCGCTTCCGGCACATCCTCGTCGACGAGTTCCAGGACACCAACAAGCTGCAGTACGCGTGGCTCAAGATGCTCGCGGGCGGCGAGAACGCGATCTTCGCGGTCGGCGACGACGACCAGTCGATCTACGCGTTCCGCGGCGCGAACGTCGGCAACATGCGCGACTTCGAAGACGAATTCCGCGTGCGCAACCTGATCAAGCTCGAGCAGAACTACCGGTCGCACGGCAACATCCTCGACGCGGCGAACCAGCTGATCTCGAACAACGCGCACCGCCTCGGCAAGAACCTGCGTACCGACGCCGGCCACGGCGAGCCCGTGCGCGTGTACGAGGCGAGCACCGATTCGCAGGAAGCCGGCTGGATCGTCGAGGAGATCCGCTCGCTGATCAACACCGGGATGGCGCGCAGCGAAGTGGCCGTCCTGTACCGCAGCAACGCGCAGTCGCGCTCGATCGAGCACACGCTGATGTCGTCGGGCATCCCGTACCGCGTGTACGGCGGCCTGCGCTTCTTCGAGCGGCAGGAAGTGAAGCACGCGCTCGCCTACCTGCGCCTGATCGACAACCCGAACGACGACACCGCGTTCGCGCGCGTCGTGAACTTCCCGACCCGCGGGATCGGCGCGCGCTCGGTCGAGCAGCTCGCCGACGCCGCGCGCCTGTACGGCTGCTCGATGGCCGCCGCGATTCCGTACGTGACGGGCAAGGCCGGCACGAGCCTCGGCGGATTCGCGAACCTGATCGCGAAGATGCGCGCCGATACGCAGCACATGAACCTGCCCGACACCGTCGAGCACATCGTGCGCGCCAGCGGTCTCGCCGATTTCTACCAGGGCGAGCGCGAAGGCCAGGACCGCCTCGAGAACTTGCAGGAACTCGTGAACGCGGCCACCGCGTTCATCGCCGAGGAAGGTTACGGGCTCGACACGCCGGCCCGCTCGATCCCGCTGCGCGCGGGTGCGATCGCGGCGCCCGAGCTCGGCGCCGCGACGGACGATCCGGCGCTCGACGTGCTCGATCCCGCATCGCCCGCCGACCCGGCGCAGAACCCCGACACGATGACGCCGCTCGCAGGCTTCCTGTCGCATGCGTCGCTGGAGGCCGGCGACAACCAGGCGCAGGCCGGCCAGGACGCCGTGCAGCTGATGACGGTGCACGCGGCGAAAGGGCTCGAATTCTCGGCCGTGTTCATCACGGGTCTCGAGGAAGGGCTGTTCCCGCACGAGAACAGCGTGCTCGAATCCGACGGCCTCGAGGAAGAGCGCCGGCTGATGTACGTCGCGATCACGCGCGCGAAGGAGCGCCTCTACCTGTCGTTCGCGCAGAGCCGGATGCTGCATGGCCAGACCCGCTACAACGTGCGCTCGCGCTTCTTCGACGAACTGCCGGAGCACGTGCTGAAGTGGTTGACGCCGAAGGTCGAGGCCGGCTCGCGCTGGGGCGGGCGTTCGGACAACGCCGGGTACGGGCGCGACTGGTTCGCGCGGCCGGGCGGCGGCAGCCGCGAGCAGATCGTCGACGCGGCCGTATCCGCGCCGCTGCCCGCGTTCGCGAACAAGCAGCGCGCGGCCGACACCGGCTTCCGCGTCGGCCAGCAGGTGTTCCATACCAAGTTCGGCGAAGGCACCGTCACCGCGCTCGAAGGCAACGGCACCGACGCGAAGGCGCAGGTGAAGTTCAAGCGGCATGGCGAGAAATGGCTCGCGCTCGCGGTTGCGAAACTGCAGGCGGTGGAATGATGGGCATCGACGGAGCGTTCACGCCTTCGGCTCGCCCGCTCGGCATTCTCGCCGCGCTGCCCGAGGAGCTCGGCGACCTGATCGCCGCGATGCGCGCCGAGGGCGCGATGAAGACGGTCACGCTCGGGCGCCGCGACTATCACGTCGGCACCGTGCACGGCGCGGCCTGCGTCGTCACGCTCGCGCGGGTCGGCAAGGTCGCGGCCGCCGCGACGGTCAGCGCGCTGATCCACGTGTTCGGCGTGTCGGGCGTCGTGTTCACCGGCGTCGCGGGCGGCGTGTCGCGCACGGTGCGGGTCGGCGACGTTGTCGTGGCCGATACGTTGCTGCAGCACGATCTCGACGCGTCGCCGCTCTTTCCGCGTTACGAGGTGCCGCTGCTCGGCATCACGCGCTTCGCGACCGACGCGGCGCTGACGGCGCGCCTGCGCGACGCCTGCACGCTGTTCGTCGCGGACGAGGGCGCGCGGTTCGCCGAGCGCTTCGGGCTCGCCGGCGCGGCGCTGCACGCGGGGCTCGTCATCAGCGGCGACCGCTTCGTGTCGAGCGAGCGCGAGGTCGTCGCGTTGCGCGACGCGTTGCCGGACGCGCTCGCGGTCGAAATGGAAGGCGCCGCGATCGCGCAGGTGTGCGCGGAACACGACGTGCCGTTCGCGCTCGTGCGCACGATCTCCGACACGGCCGACGATCACGCGACGCAGTCGTTCTCGCACTTCCTGTCGGCGATCGCGAGCAGCTATTCGTCCGGCATCCTCAAGCGTTTCCTGACGCTGCATGCGACGACGGCGGCCTGAAGCCGCCGTCGTATTACCCCTTCGAGCCGGTTGACCGGCCGCGGCGCGCACGCCGCGGCCGGCGCGTCACGCCTGCTTGCGCCGGCTGCTTTCGAGATTCGGCAGGAACACCGTCAGCACGCCGATCAGCGGCAGGAACGAGCACACCTTGTAGACGAACGGGATGCTCGTCGCGTCGGCGAGCTGGCCGAGCACCGCCGCGCCGACGCCGCCGAGGCCGAACGCGAAGCCGAAGAACAGGCCCGCGACCATGCCGACCTTGCCGGGCATCAGTTCGGTCGCGTAGACGAGGATCGCGGCGAACGCCGACGCCAGCACGACGCCGATGATCACGGTCAGCACGCTCGTCCAGAACAGGTTCGCGTACGGCAGCAGCATCGTGAACGGCGCGACGCCGAGGATCGATACCCAGATCACGTACTTGCGGCCGATCCGGTCGCCGACGGGCCCGCCGATCAGCGTGCCGGCCGCCACGGCCGCGAGGAACACGAACAGGTGGATCTGCGCGGCCTGCACCGACAGGTGGAACTTGTCGATCAGGTAGAACGTGAAATAGCTGTTGATGCTCGCGAGGTAGAAGTACTTCGAGAACACGAGCAGCACCAGCACGCCGATCGCACCCATCACGCGGCCGCGCGACAGCGTCGGATGGCCGGCCGACACGGCCTTCTTCTTCATCGACGGATGCTTCTTGTACCAGTGGCCGATCTGCGTGAGCACGATCATCGCGACGAGCGCGGCGGCCGAGAACCACGCGATGCTGTGCTGGCCGTGCGGGATGATCACGAGCGCGGCGAGCAGCGGCCCGAGCGCCGAGCCCGCGTTGCCGCCGACCTGGAACACCGACTGCGCGAGCCCGTGCTGGCCGCCCGACGCCATCCGCGCGACCCGCGACGACTCCGGATGGAACACCGACGAGCCGCAGCCGACCAGCGCCGCGGCCACCAGCAGCATCGGGAAACTCGATGCGACCGACATCAGCAGCAGCCCGGCGAGCGTGAAGCCCATGCCGACCGGCAACGAATACGGTTTCGGACGCTTGTCGGTATAGAGGCCGACGAGCGGCTGCAGCAGCGACGCGGTGATCTGGTAGGTGAGCGTGATCAGGCCGATCTGCGCGAACGACAGCGCGAACTGGCTCTTGAGCATCGGATAGATCGCGAGGATCAACGACTGGATCATGTCGTTGAGCATGTGCGAGAAGCTGATCGCGCCGAGCACCGGGTAGACGGTGCGCGGCGCGGGCGGGGCGGACGGCTGGGCGGCGGCTGCGCCGGCGGTTCCCGTGTCGAGGCTGGTTTCCATGTGAGCTGAGCGAGTTGAGGTGACGGGCGCGCTCTGATGGGGATCGGCGCGTTTTCAATCGTTGTTGCGTCAAAGAAGTGTAATTTGGCGCATCGAGAATGTCCTGCCAAGTTTTGTCGTGATTCGGACATTCGTCCGATGGATCGGCCGGTATCCGCTTTTTTGGCCGGGTATAACGCAGGCGGCGCGCTCGCTCCGTCGGCGGGGGCGCGAGTCCGGTCGGTGTTTCATCGGACTCAAGAAACGGCGGTGGCAGCCGTAGAACGACGTAACGACAACAGGCGCGCTTGGCGCCCGGCACCGGCTACCCGCCGGGCGGGCTCGGGACGCGCGGCATGGCCAGCCATCGCGGGAATGCCGGGACCGACCTTTCCGGCTGCGTGATCCATACGGGGATAGTTCGATGAAAGCAGCATCTTTGCATCCACAGCCCGGTGCGGCGGCCGCCGCACCCGACGTTGCCGCCGGTCGCGCCGCACGACGCGCGCATGCGGCGCGGCGTGAGCGCCGGCCGTGGACCGTCAAGGCGACGTTGCGCGCCGCATTCGCGATCCTGCTGGCCGGCACGCTCGCGATCGGCGTGTTTTCGCTGTGGCAGATCAGCCGCCTGAACGCGTCGATCGCGTCGGTCTACGAGCAGGGGCACGTCGCGAGCCGCGCGGCGCAGGAGGTTCGGGCCGAGGTGCTGCGCGCGAGCCGCGCACAGAAGATGCTGCTGACCGCCACCACCGCGAAGGAGCGCGACGACCTCGGCGCCGACGTCGGTGCGGGGCTCGCGTCGATCGGCCAGGCGCTCGGCACGCTGCAGCGCTACGCGGATCCGGCCGATGCCGACGATTCGGCGCGGCTGCGCGCATTCTCGACGGCCGTCGGCACGTGGAGCACGCATTTGCGTGATTTCGTCACGCTCGTGCGCGCGCAGCCGCTCGACCTGTCGCAGATGAACTGGCAGGTCGGCACGCAGGACGTATCGCTGCTGGTCGAGACCGGCAAGCTCGAGAAACTCGTCGCCGACCTCGTGAAGACGCGCGGCGAGAAGTCGAAGGCGACGCTCGATGCGTCGGCCACGATCTTCTCGTCGTCGTTCGCGATGATCGCCGCGATGACGGCCGCGCTGATCGTGCTCGCGATCGTGATCGCCGAGCGCGTCGTGCGGCGCCTCGCATCGCAGCTCGGCGGCGAGCCCGCGCACGCGAAGGCGATCGCCGCGGACATCGCGCGCGGCGACCTCACGCGACCGATCACGCTCGGCCGGCACGATCGCGACAGCATGGTGCGTGCGCTGGCCGACATGCAGACGGGGCTTGCGGCGACCGTCGGCGAGATCGCCGTCAGCGCCGAGGCCATCGCGGCCGCGTCCGGCGAGATTTCGACCGGCAACCTCGACCTGTCGCGGCGCACCGAACAGCAGGCCGTCGCGCTCGAGCGCACCGCGGCCAGCATGGAGCAGCTCACGTCGACCGTGCGGCAGAACGCCGAGAACGCGCGGCAGGCGAGCGCGCTCGCGGCCAATGCGTCGTCGGTGGCGGAAACGGGCGGGGAAGTCGTCGGGCGCGTGGTCGCGACGATGAGCGAGATCGACGACAGCGCGAAGAACATTCGCGACATCATCGGCACGATCGAGGGGATCGCGTTCCAGACCAACATCCTGGCGCTGAACGCGGCGGTCGAGGCCGCGCGCGCCGGCGAACAGGGGCGCGGCTTTTCGGTGGTCGCGGGCGAGGTGCGCCTGCTCGCGCAACGCTCGGCAACCGCGGCGAAGGAGATCCGCGAGCTGATCGGCGCATCGGTCGAGCGCGTCGCGAACGGCGCGGCGCTCGCGCACGACGCCGGCCGCACGATGGGCGACGTCGTGCGCGCGGTCAAGCGCGTGACCGACATCATCGGCGAGATTTCGGCGGCGTCGGACGAGCAGAGCGCCGGGATCGACGAGATCGGCCGCGCGGTCACGCAGATGGACGCCGGCACGCAGCAGAACGCGGCGCTCGTCGAGCAGGCGGCCGCTGCCGCCAACGCGCTCGACGAGCAGGCCCAGGCATTGAAGCGGCTGGTCGGGCGGTTCCGCCTCGCGGCCTGAGCGCCGCGAGGCGCGCGGCGGTTACGACTTCTTCTGCTTGTCCGGATCGATGATGACCGTGCAGGTCGTGCCCGCCGACAGCACCACGTCGGCCGGTACTTCGTCGATCCGGATGCGTACCGGCACGCGCTGCGCGAGGCGCACCCAGTTGAAGGTCGGGTTCACGTCCGCGACGAGGTCGCGGCTTTGCGGGTTGTCGCGATCGTAGATGCCGCGCGAGATGCTCTCGACGTGGCCCTTCATCACGCCGCCGCTCATCAGCCGCATCTCGGCCGGCGCGCCGATCTTCACGCGCGGCAGCTTGGTTTCCTCGAAGTAGCCGTAGACCCAGAACGAGTGGCTGTCGACGATCGCGAGCTTCGCCTGGCCGGCCACCGCATAGTTGCCCTTGAACGTCTGCAGGTTCGTGATGTAGCCGTCGACCGGCGCGACGACGCGCGTGCGCTCGAGGTTGAGCTTCGCGGCGTCGAGCGCGGCGATCGCCTGCTGGTACTGCGCATCGGCGCTCGACGCGCTGTGCGCGGCATTCTCGCGGTTTTCCTTCGACACGACGAGCGCATCGAGGTCCGCGCGGCGGGCCGCGTCGTCGCGACGCATCTGCAGTTCCGCGCGGCGGGCGGCGACGGCCGCCTGCGCCTGCTCGACCGCGATCTGGTAGTGCGACGGGTCGATCTGCATGATCAGGTCGCCTTTTTTCACGAGCTGGTTGTCATGCACGGGCAGCTCGACGATCGCGCCCGACACGTCCGGCGCGACGTTGACGATCTCGGCGCGCACGCGCCCGTCGCGCGTCCACGGATCGTCCATGTAGTGCACCCACAGCGAGCGCCCGATCAGGATCGCGACGAGAAGGATGACGGCGGTCGCGACGAAGCCGAAGAGTTTTCTGAGAATCATGATGGTTCGGAATCAACGGTAAACGGCGAGACTCAGTCCGCCGCAAATGCAGACGAGAAGGCAGGCCCGGAACAGCGACGGGTGCCAGACGAGGCGGTAGAGGCCCGTATAGGCGAGCAGGCGGTCGACGGCCCAGGTCGCGAGCGCGCCCAGGACGAACATCAGCACCACCGTGGGCATGTAGGCATCGAGAATGGCGATTTCACGCGGCATCATGACGAGGCTCCTGGTTGGGGACGCACGGGGCGGTTGCGGTGAAGCGGCTCGAGCGGCGATTCCGGATCGAGCAGCGCGGTACGCACGAAATGCAGGTGGCTCAGGATGCGCTGCAGCCGGTGGCGCTCCTCGCGCGACGGCTCGAACGCATCGAGCGTCTGCCGCGTCGCGTCGATCGCCGCATTGGTCGCGGCGAGCGTCGCGTCGAACCGCGCGGCGTTCGGCTTCGAGAACAGCGTGGCCAGCGCGGTGCGCATCGTCTCGATCGCACGGCGCCACGGCATCGCCGGCGCATAGCGCGGGTCGGGCGGCAGCGTCGCCAGCTCGTGGCGCAGGTCGATCGTCGCGTTGCCGGCTTCGAGCACCGCGAACATCCAGCGCAGCGCGTCGCGCTGCACGTCGGGCTGGTCGGCCGACAGCGTGTGCGCCTGGTACATCAGGTCACGTGCGCCGCTTTCGAAGCGCGTGCGCAAGCCGGCGAGCCGTGCATGACCGGCCGCGACGGCCTGGTGGCGGAGGTCGGCGAACAGCCGCTTCTTCAGCCACGGCGCGGTCGGCGGGAACAGTACCGCGAACGCGATCGCCGACACCAGCATCGACAGCACGAGCGCGAGCGCATCGTTCATGAAGCTGGTCGGATCGTAGTGCGTGATGTTGTCCGGACCGGCGAGGAAGCTGAAGAAAATCAGGTAGCCCATTCCATACCCGGCGAGCTTCGGCTTCAGCGTCATGAAGATGCCGATCGCGAGCAGCGGCGCGAGCGCGACGCACAGCAGCGGGAACCCGTCGATGTGCGGATAGATGCCGAACGTCAGCAGGAAGCCGGTGCAGACGGCGAGCGCCGTGCCCATGCCCATCTGCGCGGACATCGCGGTCGGGCGCGGCGTCGACGACGCGAGGGCGCAGGTGGCCGCCGCCGTCAGCGTGAGCGTCACGCCGCTCGGCCACGCGGTCTCGATCCAGAACCAGCCGAGCACGAGGATCACGGTCGCGGTGCGGATCGCCGCGATCACCATCGCGGTCAGGTTGGTGCGCGGCTCGTAGCGCTCGATCCAGCGTTCGCGCTCGTGCGTCGCGGTCGACAGCGACGCGTAGGTGGCCGCGTACTCGTGCAGGTCGGTGATGAAGCGGTACAGCAGCTCGGCGGCCGTGTCGAAGTCGAGCAGCGGAAAGTCCGGCTGCGTTTCGAGCGTCGCGCGTGTCGCACGGATGCGGCGCGGCAGCGCGTCGCGCCAGGCGAGCAGTTGCTCGGCCGCGTGGCCCGCGTCGGCCGCCGTGCGCACCGGTTCGCCGGTGTGCGTCAGCAGCAGCGGCGCGATTTCGCGGAAATACGGCTCGATCGCGTCGATCGCGGCCTGTGCGCCGGCCGCATGCAGCCGGTTCATCAGCTGGTGCAGCGCATGGAAGCGGCTCGACGCGCTCATGAATTCGCTGTTCAGCCGCGCGAGGCGGCCGCTGCGCATCCGCGTGTCCGGATCCTCGAACACGGCCATGCTGCGCGCGGCCTCGAACCCGACCACGTCGGCGACGAAGCGCGTATGGATGGTTTCGATATGCGCGCGATCGAGCTTGCCCGACAGCGCCGATGCAACGTAGTCGACGAAGCTGCCGAAACGCTTGCGTACCGTCGTGCGCATCTGTTCGCCGGTGGTCTGCGGAAACACGAGCGCGCTGACCACGCCGGCCGACACGATCCCGACCATGATTTCGGCCACGCGCGTCATCGCGCTCATGAACGCGCCGTCCGGGTGCTGCGACGCGGGCAGTCCGATCAGCGCGGTCGTATAGCCGGCCAGCAGGAAGCCGTAGCTGCGGAAGTTGCGGTTGCGCGCGGCGCCGGCCGTGCACAGCGCGACCCACAGCGCGACGGCCAGCAGGAACAATTGCGGCTGCTGCGGGAACAGCCCGACGAACGTGAGCGTCGCGATGAGCCCGAAGATCGTGCCGGCGACGCGGTAGAAGCTCTTCGCGAGCACCGCGCCGCTTTGCGGCTGCATCACGATGAACACCGTCGTCATCGCCGTTTTCGGCGCGGGCAGGTCGAGCCGCATCGACACGCCGGTCGCGATGAACGCGGCGAGCAGCGCCTTGAACAGATAGAGCCACGCGGCGCCGTCGGTGCGGGCCCAGTCGCCGAACGCGGCGGACCAGGCCGCGAACGGGCCGCCGGCGGGCGTGGAAGCGGGGGAGGAGGCTGACATGGCGGTTGCTCCGCGTTACCGCGCGGCCGGCGAGCCGGACGTGCCGGTCGTCGCGACCGTTGCGGGCCGCGCGACGGCCGCCGACGGTTTCGTGGCCGGTGCGCCGGAAGGCGCTTGCGTGCCGCCGTTTTTCGGCGTGCCGGCGGCCGGCGTTTCGTCGTGCGGCACATCCTCGCCCGTCTCGACGCCGCCGCCGAGCGCGGCCATCAACTGCGCATGCGCGGCGAGGCGTTCCGCGTCGATGCGGGCGGCCGTTTCCTGCGCGCGCAGCAACTGCTGTTGCGCGACCAGCACGTTCACGTAATCGGTCAGCCCGCGACGGAAGCCTTCGCGCGACAGCTGGTAGCTGCGGTCGTTGGCCGCCACCGAGCGCGCGGCGTCCTTCTTCTGCGTATCGAGCGAGCGGATCCGCACGACCTGGTCGGCGATGTCCTTGAGCGCGCCGACGATCGTCTGGTTGTAGCGCTCGACCGCCTGGTCGTAGCCGGCGTTCGCCGCGCCGAGCTGCGCACGCAGCCGGCCGCCTTCGAAGATCGGCAGCGACAGCGCGGGGCCGGCCGTCCAGCCGCCGTTCATCGCGCGCAGGAAGTCGGTGAACGGCGCGGTCACGCCGAACCCGCCGACCGTCGCGAGCAGGTCGATGTTCGGGTAGAACGATGCCTTCGCGACGTCGATGCCGCGTGCCTGCGCATCGACCGTCCAGCGCGCCGCGACGACGTCGGGGCGGCGGCCGAGCAGGTCGGCCGGCAGCGCCGACGGCAGCCCGGCCGGCGCATCGAGCGACAGTCGCGGCCGCTTGATCGCGTCGCCGGCGCCCGGGCCCTTGCCGGCCAGGGCGGCGAGCTGGTGGCGCGCGAGCTGGATCGCTTCCTCATAGCTGTCGATCTGGCGCTCGTAGTCGGGCAGCGTCGATTCCGCCTGGCTCACTTCGAGCTGCGTGCCGAGGCCCGCCTGCAGCCGCTTGCGCGCGAGATCGGCGAGCGAACGCTGGCGTTCGAACGTTTCATACGCGAGGTCGAGCAGCGCGTAGTTCATCGACATGCCGACATACGCGCGCACCACGTTGACTTCGAGTTCGAGCTTCGCCGCACGCGCGTCGGCGGCGGTCGCATGTGCGGTGTCGAGCGCGCGCTCGGTCGCGTTCTTGTCCTTGCCCCACAGGTCGAGGTGGTACGACAGGCCGAGGGTGCCGGTATTGTTCCAGGTGTCGGTGTTCGCGAGCGGGCCCGGGCCGTAGTACACGTTGTCCGGCCAGTGCTGGCGCATCAGCGACAGATTGCCGTTGATCTGCGGCAGTTCGGCCGACCGGGCGACGCGCGCCATCGCCTGCGCTTCGCGCACGCGGGCCTCGGCCGCCGCGAGGGTCGGATTGCCGGCCTGGGCGGTGGCGATCCATGCATCGAGCTGCGGGTCGCGGTACGCGCGCCACCAGTCGGCGGCGGGCCAGCCGGCGTCGCGGTCGGCCGCGCGGATGGCCGCGCCGGCGTCGAGCGTGTTCGCTTCGATACGCGTGGACTGGGTCTTGTTGTCGCCCATGCTCGCACAACCGGCCATTATTAATGAGACTGCAAGAACCGCCAGTGCGAGCGTCCCTTTTGTCGCCGGAGACTGCACGATTTTCTCCCTTTCGGATATAGATGAGTCGGATGCGATTATATTTTTCGGTGATTCCTGAATAAATGGACAACGGTGCAAGTCATTTTTACGAATCCTGAGATAATATTTGTTGGCCCCTGTGCAACAATCCGTCCGGATTCAAACGGGTAATGGGATGGATACGCTACAAAACATGCGGGTGTTCGTCCGCGTGGTGGACGCGGGAAGCTTTACCGCGGCCGCCCAGCAGATGAATTCGACCACCGCCTACGCGTCGCGCGCGGTCTCGGATCTCGAGGCGCACTTGCGCACGCGTCTCCTGAACCGCACGACGCGCCGGATCGCGTTGACCGAAGCCGGCGAGCGCTATCTGCAGCGCTGCGAGCAGATCCTGGCGTACGTCGACCAGGCCGAAGCCGAGGCCGGCGACGCGCACGCGCGCCCGTCGGGCAAGCTGAAGGTCCATTGCTTCACGAGCCTCGGCCAGCACTACCTGGTGCCGGCGATCGCGCGCTACCGCGAGCGTTATCCGGACGTGCACGTCGAGCTGACGCTCGCGCAGCGGATGCCCGACCTGCTCGACGAGGGGTACGACGTGGCGATCGTCGTCGGCCGCGACCTGCCCGATTCGGGGCTCGTGTCGCAGCGGCTCGGCGAGAGCTACAGCGTCGTGTGTGCGTCGCCCGGCTACGTCGAGGCGCATGGCGTGCCGCAGCGGCCGGCCGATCTCGCGCAGCACGTGTGCCTCGGGATGGTCGCGCCGGGCTTTCACTTCGACGAATGGGCGCTGGCGGGGCCGAACGGCGACGAGGTCGTCCCGATCGCGGCGCCGCCGTTTCGCGTGAACGTCGCCGAGGCGCTTGCGGTGGCCGTGCGGGAGGGGATGGGGATCGGCGGGCTGCCGCTCTATTCGGCGATCGGCTGGCTGCGCAGCGGGCACATCGTGCGCGTGATGCCGGAGTACCGGTCGCACGTGATGAACATCTACGCGCTGTACCCGTCGCGCCAGTACCTCGACGCGAAAATCCGCACCTGGGTCGATTTCCTGCGCGACGAGTTGCCGGTCACGCTCAAGGCCGACGAGGCCGCGCTCGAGCAATACACGCGTGCGACATGACGGCGCGGTTGGCCGCCATCTGACGAGATTTGTCCTTCACGCAACATTTTTTTACGAACGCGTGTCAGACAGTTTGATACTGTAGGGATTAACGAGATACGCAACCCCGGAGTAGCGATGGATACGCACCTGATGATCGGCCTTGGCGTCCTGCTGGGCGCAGCCGCTGCCGCCGCGGCGACCCGCGACCTGCTGCGTGCGATGAAGGCGAAGGCGCAGATGAAGCCGGTTCCGGTACGGGTGCGCGAGCCGCGCCGCCCCGGCCGCTGATCCTGCCGTACGCGCGGGGAGGCGGGCAGGCCGCGCAAGGCGGCCTGGCGAGCCGGTGTTCAGCCGAGCTCGACCACCTTGTCCCACGCGAACGCGGGATTTTCCCGTTCGCCGGTACGACGGTGAAGGTAGCCGCGCGGGTTGCACACCACGCGCGTGCCGCCGTCCGCAACGTAGTCGAATGACGTATGAGTGTGGCCGTGGAGCCACAGATCCACCGGCGGCCGCACCAGTTCCGCCATGTCCGTCACGAACCCCGCCGAAGCGAGATCCGTCGCATAACGTTCCGCAAGCGAGCGCCGATGTGGCGCATGATGGGTGACGACGATCGTCTTGCCCGCGAACGGTGTCGCGAGCCGCGTTTCCAGCCAGGTCCGGCTTTGCCGGTGCAGCGCGATCGCGTCGGCCGGCGAGAAATCCCGTTCAGGCGCACCCGGCGCCGCATGCAGCGCCGCGTCGTGCGGCCGCGTCACCTGGATCAGTCCCTTGAAATCGAGCATCACGCGCAGCGCGGCCTCGATTGCGCCGGCCTGGCTGGCTTCGTCTTGGCCGAACAGCGAAAAATCGGCCCAGAGCGTCGTGCCGAGCACGCGGAAGCGTTGCCCGGGATCGACGTAGACGCTGTTGTTCAGGTAATGCAGGTTGTCGAGCGAGTGCGCGGCGTCACGCATCGCCGTCTCCAGCGCGCCGAATTCCCCGTCGTAGTACTCGTGGTTGCCCGGCACGTAGATCACGGGCACGGCGGGGTCGAACGTTTCGGCGGCCCAGCGCAGGCCTTCCGCGTGATTGTGGATGTCGCCGGCCAGCACGACGAGATCCGCGTCGGCGTGCGGGATCGCATCGGGCAGGTTGCTTTCGAGATGCAGGTCGGACAGGACGCGGATTTTCACGGGCGGGGCTCCGAAGTGGGCGGCTTCAGTGCAGGATCTTGCCGGGATTCATCAGGCCGCGCGGGTCGAGCGCGGTCTTCAGCGTGCGCATCAGCGTCGTTTCGACCGGCGACTTGTAGCGCTGCGCGTCGTCGATCTTCAGCTGGCCGATCCCGTGCTCCGCGCTGATCGTGCCGTGGTGGCGGTGCACGTTGTCGTAGACGATCCGGTTGATCGGCGCCTGGAACGCCGCGAGGAACGCCTTCGCGTCGCCGCCTTCGGGCATCTGTACGTTGTAGTGGAGGTTGCCGTCGCCGAGGTGGCCGAACGTGACCATCCGCGCGCCCGGCGCGGCCTGCTGGATCGCCGCGTCGGTCTCGTCGATGAAGCGCGCGATCGACGAGATCGGCACCGCGATGTCGTGCTTGATGTTGAGCCCTTCGTCGGCCTGCGCGAGCGGGATGTGCTCGCGCAGGTCCCAGAACGCGCGCGACTGCGCGAGATTCTCCGCGACCACCGCGTCGACCACGAGCCCGGCCTCGAACGCTTCTTCCATCAGTTTCTCGAACAGCGCGCGCGCATGCGCTTCGCTTTCGTTGTCGGACAGCTCGAGCAGCACCGTCTGCGCGTGCGTCTGCGCGAACGGGTAGCGCAGTTGCGGGTAGTGCTTGCCGACCAGCTGCATGCAGAAATCCGACATCAGCTCGAAGCCGGTCAGGAGCGGCCCGGCCGCGCGCTGCGCGAGCGACAGGAAGTCGAGCGCCGCGTGCGGCGATTCGAGCGCGGCGAGTGCCGTGACCTGCGCGGCCGGCAGCGGATGCAGCTTCATCACGGCCGCCGTGATGATCCCGAGCGTGCCTTCCGCGCCGATGAACAGGTCGCGCAGGTCGTAGCCCGTGTTGTCCTTGCGCAGTCCGCGCAGGCCGTCCCAGATCTCGCCCTGCGGCGTCACGACCTCGAGCCCGAGGCACAGCTCGCGCGCGTTGCCGTAGCGCAGCACCGCGGTGCCGCCCGCATTGGTCGACAGGTTGCCGCCGATCGTGCAGCTGCCCTCCGCCGCGAGGCTCAGCGCGAACAGCCGGCCGCCTTCGCGGGCGCGCGCCTGCACGTCGGCGAGGATCACGCCGGCTTCGACGGTGATCGTATTGTTGTGCGGATCGAGCGCCCGCACGCGGTTCAGGCGCGCGAGGCTCAGCACGGCCTGGCTGCCGCTCGCATCGGGTGTGGCGCCCCCGGCGAGGCCCGTGTTGCCGCCTTGCGGCACGAGCGCGACGCCGTGCGCGTTGGCCAGCTTCACGAGCGCGGCGACTTCGACCGTGTTCGCGGGCTTCAGCACCGCGCACGCGGCGCCCTTGTAGCGGCGTCGCCAGTCGGTCAGGAACGGTTCGGTATCGTGCGGATCGGTCAGCACGTGGTCGGTGCCGAGCGCGTCGCGGCACGCGGAAACGAAAGCTTCGGAAGACATCATCACCTTGTCGCGTAAGGGTCAGGACGCGGCGCGCGACTTTTTTGCCGCGCGCTTGTACGGCGCGACATAGGCCAGCGCCGCCACGAAGAAGCCGACGGCAAGCGCGGTCTCGCACCAGCCGAGCGTGGCGGACAGCCCGCGATCGGACATGCCGCGCACGATGCCTTCGGCCAGATAGACGAGGCTGAGCATGCTCGCCCACTGCATCGTATAGATGTTACGCCGCCAGACGCCGGGCAGCGCGAGCGCGAGCGGCACGGCCTTGAGCATCAGCGCGGAGCCGCCCGGGCGCAACGGCGCGAGCCACAGCTCCCACGCGAGCGACAGCGCGATCAGCGCGACGAGGCACGCGGCGGCGGCCAGCGCGTAGTGCGGCCGGGCCGCGACGGCAGGGCGGGCGGGGGTGTTCATGCGGTCTCGGCAGCCTGGGCGGCCGACAGCGCGGCGGCCGCGCGCGCCAGCCGCACGCCGAGCGCGGCGGCGAGCGCCTTTTCGTCCGCGGACAGCCCGCCGGGCGCGCTACGGTCGTGCTGCGCGACATGCGACGCGCCGTACGGCGTGCCGCCGGTGCGCGTCGTGCTGAGCGCCGATTCGGTGTACGGGATCCCGACGATCATCATCCCGTGATGCAGCAGCGGCAGCATCATCGACAGCAGCGTCGATTCCTGGCCGCCGTGCAGGCTGCCCGTCGACGTGAATACGCTCGCCGGCTTGCCGGTCAGCGCCCCCGACAGCCATTGCGGCGTCGTGCCGTCGAGGAAATACTTGAGTGCCGCGGCCATGTTGCCGAAGCGCGTCGGCGAGCCGAGCGCGAGGCCCGCGCATTCCTCGAGGTCGCGCAGTTCCGCGTACGGCGGGCCGTCGGCGGGGATGTCGGGGGCGGTGGTTTCGCAGACGGTCGACACGGGCGGCACGGTGCGGATGCGCGCCTGCATGCCCGGCACGCTGTCGATGCCGTTCGCGATCGCGAGCGCGAGATCGCGCGTGGCGCCGTGACGGCTGTAATAGAGGACGAGGATGTCTTTCATGGGCGACGGAGCCGCATGCGGCCGCGCGCGTGCCCGGTGCAGTCGGCCCCTGCTGGAATCGAGCGGCTATTATAGGGGCTGAAGCCGTCGCGCAGCGCGGCGGCGGCGCGCCGAGAGGCGCGCGGCATCAAGAAGGAGAAGCCGTTTGCCGAAGTTGAGCGTCGATCTCGACACCCTCAAGCGCCTCGCGCAGTTCGCGGCCCGGCGCAGCGCCGAGGATCGCATCCCGCAAGTGGCGGGCAGCCTGACCTTCACGACGATGCTGGCCCTCGTGCCGCTCGTGACGGTCGCGTTCGCGCTGTTCACCGCGTTCCCGATGTTCGCGTCGTTCCAGATCTCGCTGCAGGGGTTCCTCGCGGATCACCTGATGCCCGCGCAGTTCAACATCCAGATCTTCAAGTACCTGAACCAGTTCGCGTCGAAGGCCAAGGGGCTGACCACGGCCGGCCTGATCGTGCTGGTCGTCACGTCGGTGATGACGATGATGACGATCGAATCGGCGTTCAACCTGATCTGGCGGGTACGCAAGCCGCGGCCGTTCGCGCAGCGCGTGCTCGCGTACTGGGCGCTGATCACGCTCGGGCCCTTGCTGTTCGGCGTGAGCCTGTCGATCTCGTCGTACCTGTTCACGCAGTCGCTCGCGTTCACCGGCGCGGCGCCGACCACCTCGATCGTCGAATGGCTGCTCGCGCTCGCGTCGCTGCCGCTGACGGTGCTCGCGTTCACGCTGCTGTACGTGTACCTGCCGAACTGTACGGTCGCCTGGCGCGACGCGGTGATCGGCGGGCTGTTCGCGGCCGTCGCGTTCGAGCTGGCCAAGCGCGGCTTCGGCTACTACGTGCGGCGCATTCCGACCTATACGGCCGTCTACGGCGCGTTCGCGGCGCTGCCGGTGTTCCTGCTGTGGGTGTACCTGAGCTGGTTCATCGCGCTGCTCGGGGCGATGGTGGCGTCCGCGCTGCCGGCGATCCGCGTCGGCCAGTTCCACCGCATCCACTATCCGGGCAGCGACCTGCTCGACGCGCTCGAGCTGCTCGCGCGGCTGGCGGAGGCGCGTGCGGCCGGCAAGCGCGGCTATACGGCGATGCGGCTCGCGACCATGTTGCGCTGCGACATGGAAACCGCGCAGCGGCTGCTGACGACGATGGAGGAGCGGGAGTGGATCGCGCGGCTCGACGGCGGCGCCGAGACCACGCCGCGCTACATCATGCTCGCGAACCCCGAGCAGCTGACGCTCGCGCAACTGTTCGACGTGCTGGTGATCGACCGCGCGGAGCTGACCTACCAGCTGGAGCGGCGGCGCAGCCACGTCGAGGGCGCGGCCCTGCTCGCGGTGCTGTCGAGCGATCGCTTCGACGTGTCGCTTGCGACGCTGATCGCCGCGCACCGGCTCGCGGGCGCGCAGCCGGCGGGGAACGCCGGGCAGGCGCCGGGCGCCGTGCCCGACCCGCACGCGCGGCCGCCGCGGCCCGCGTGACGGCGGGGCCGGCGGGCTACAGCGGGATCTTGCCGGTGCAGATGTCCTTGAACATCACCCAGTCGCCCATCAGGCTGTAGATCGGGTGCCGGAACGTGGCCGGGCGGTTCTTCTCGAAGAAGAAGTGCCCGACCCACGCGAAGCCGTAACCGCAGACGATCGCCGCCGGCAGCCACAGCCAGTTGCCGGTCGCGATCGCCATCGCGACGCAGCCGATCACGCCGAGCGAGCCGATGAAGTGCAGCCGGCGCGACGTCAGGTTCTGGTGTTCGTTCAGGTAATACGGGTAGAAATCGGCGAAGCGGGCGAACTGCTCCGAATGCGTATGCGCCATCGCTGCCTCCTCGGGCCGCTGTCGATGGCTTCATTGTGCGGCGGGCGGCCCATGTCCGCAAGCGGGGGCGCGGCCGCCGCGCCGGGGCCGCGCTTTCCTTTTGACAGGCTTTCCGATAGGATCGAAAGAGATTTTGCATTCAAGCATGAGGGGACTACGATGCGCGTCAGCGATATTCTGAAAGTGAAGGGCAACACGCTGTTTACGGTGACGCCCGATAAGCCGCTGCGCGAAGCGGTCGATACGATGGCCGAACACGATATCGGTTCGCTCGTCGTGATGGAGTACGGCGATCTCGTCGGGATGCTGACGTTCCGCGAGATCATCCTGCGCCTGCACGTGAACGGCGGCGCGATCGGCGACGTCCAGGTGCGCAAGGTGATGGACGAGCCGCTCACGTGTACGCCGGAAACCGACGTCAACGAAGTGCGCCGGATGATGCTCGAGCGTCACGCACGCTACATGCCGGTGCTCGACAAGAAGGTGTTGATGGGCGTCATTTCGTTCTACGACGTCGCGAAGACGGTCGTCGAGGCGCAGAGCTTCGAGAACCGGATGCTGAAGGCGTACATCCGCGACTGGCCGGAATCGGAAGCCGAAGCGCACAAGCCGTGAACCGCGCCGCGCCCGGCACCTCGATGCATGGGCGCCGCCATCCGGCATGCGGCGGCGCAGGCTTGTCCTGCGCCGCCTTTTTTTCAACGACAACACGAGGCCCGCGCAGCTTCGCCGAGACGACGCGCGCGTATTCCGCATGAGCGATCACACGCAAGCCACTTCGGAGCGGCGCGACGAACGGCGTGCCCACGCGTCGCAGTTCGACCTGCTGCGCGAGCGCCGTTTCGCCCCGTTCTTCACGACCCAGTTCCTCGGTGCGCTGAACGACAACGTCTTCAAGATCGGCTTCACGTCGCTCGTCACCTATCACACCGCGCGGTTCGCCGGCGTCGACGCCAAGACGGCCGCGTTCCTGATTTCCGCGATCTTCATCCTGCCGTTCGTGCTGTTCTCGGCGACGTCCGGCCAGATTGCCGACAAGTACGACAAGGCGACCCTCACGCGCTTCGTGAAGACCTTCGAGATCGTGCTGATGCTCGTCGGTGCCGCCGGCTTCGTCACGCACAGCGCGACGCTGCTGTATCTGTGCACGTTCATGATGGGGATGCACTCGACGCTGTTCGGGCCCGTCAAGTATTCGTACTTGCCGCAGCATCTCGGCGAGCATGAGCTGGTCGGCGGCAACGGCCTCGTCGAAATGGGCACGTTCATCGCGATCCTGATCGGCACGATCATCGGCGGCGCGGCCGCCGGCATCGAAGGCGCCGGCGAACGCGTGCTCGCGGTGAGCGTCGTCGTGATCGCGCTCGCGGGGCGCCTCGTCGCGCAGCGCGTGCCGTCGACGCCGGCGCCGCAGCCCGATCTCGTGATCAACTGGAATCCGGTCAGCGAAACGTGGCGCAACCTCGGGCTCGCGCGCCAGAATCGCACCGTGTTCCTCAGCCTGCTCGGCATCTCGTGGCTGTGGTTCGTCGGCGCGACCTTCCTCACGTCGTTCTTCAATTTCGCGAAGGACGTGCTGTCCGCGAGCCCCGACGTCGTCACGATCCTGCTCGCGACGTTCTCGGTCGGCATCGGCCTCGGCTCGCTGCTGTGCGAGCGGCTGTCGCAGCGGCGCGTCGAGATCGGCCTCGTGCCGCTCGGCTCGATCGGCATCAGCGTGTTTGCGATCGAGCTGTATTTCGCGAGCCGCGCGCTGCCGTCGCCGGGCCATCTGCTGTCGGTCGGCGAATTCCTGGCCGGCGCGCGCCACTGGCGCATCCTCGCCGACCTGTTCCTGCTCGCGATGTTCGGCGGCTTCTACAGCGTGCCGCTGTACGCGCTGATCCAGAGCCGCAGCGCGCCGACGCACCGCGCACGGATCATCGCCGCGAACAACATCCTGAACGCGCTGTTCATGATCCTGTCGGCCGTGATGGCGATGGGGCTGACCAAGGCCGGCGTCGACATCCCGGGGCTGTTCCTCGCCACCGCGCTGCTGAACGTGATCGTCGCGACGTACATCTACCTGCTCGTGCCCGAGTTCCTGCTGCGTTTCGTCGCGTGGGTGCTCGTGCACACCTTCTACCGGATCCGCCTTGTGCACGCGGAGCGGATTCCGGCGGAAGGCGCGGCCGTGCTCGTGTGCAACCACGTCAGCTACGTCGATGCGCTCGTGCTGGCGGCCGCGAGCCCGCGCCCGATCCGTTTCGTGATGGATCACCGGATCTTCAAGACGCGCTTCGCGAGCTGGGTGTTCCGGCATGCGAAGGCGATCCCGATCGCGCCGCGCCACGAGGATCCGGCGATGCTCGCCCGCGCGTACGACCTGTGCGAGGCCGCGCTGAAGGACGGCGAACTCGTGTGCATCTTCCCCGAGGGCAAGCTGACCAAGACGGGCGACATCAACACGTTCCACCACGGCATCACCGAGATCCTGAGCCGCACCCCGGCACCGGTCATCCCGATGGCGCTGCGCGGACTGTGGGGCAGCTATTTCTCGCGGCATTCCGATGCGCGGATGCCGCGCCCCATCAGGCGCGGCGTGATGAGCCGGCTCACGCTGGCAGTCGGCGAGCCGGTCCCGGCGTCGGTCGCGACGCCCGAGTCGCTGCAGGCGGCGGTGACCGAGCTGCGCGGCGCGCGGAAGTAGGCGGGCGCCGGCCGGCGCCGTGCCGGCATGCGGCTGCTGTCCGGGTGGAACGGGCTGCCGGCCGCCCCCATCGGGCCGCACCGGCACGTACCGTGCGCCCTGACCGGCGTGTCACGCGTCCCGCGGTTCGGGGACGGCTGGCATAATAGCGGTTTACCTCTTTTTCTCGACCGGCAAACGATCGATCTGCCCGCGGCACGGCAGCGCATCGGTTTGCCCATTTATCTTTGGGCGGTTCCATCATGTCCGGCAATACTCTCGGCACGCTTTTCACTGTCACGACCTTCGGCGAATCGCACGGTCCCGCGATCGGCTGCGTGATCGACGGCTGCCCGCCGGGAATGGGGCTGACCGAAGCCGACATCCAGCTCGAGCTCGACCGCCGCAAGCCCGGCACGTCGCGGCACGTGACGCAACGGCAGGAGGCCGACGAGGTCGAGATCCTGTCGGGCGTGTTCGAAGGCGTGACGACCGGCACGCCGATCGCGCTGCTGATCCGCAACACCGACCAGCGCAGCAAGGACTACGGCAACATCGTCGAGACGTTCCGTCCCGGCCATGCCGATTACACGTACTGGCAGAAGTACGGCATCCGCGACTACCGCGGCGGCGGCCGCTCGTCCGCGCGCCTGACCGCGCCGCTCGTCGGCGCGGGTGCCGTGGCGAAGAAGTGGCTGCGCGAGCGCTTCGGCGTCGAAGTGCGCGGCTACATGAGCAGCCTCGGCGAGATCGACGTGCCGTTCGTCGACTGGTCGCACGTGCGCGAGAATCCGTTCTTCTCGCCGAATGCGGCGGTCGTGCCGGAGCTCGAGGCGTACATGGATGCGCTGCGCAAGGAGGGCGATTCGATCGGTGCGCGCATCGACGTCGTCGCGTCGGGCGTGCCGGTCGGCTGGGGCGAGCCCGTGTTCGACCGTCTCGATGCCGATATCGCGAAGGCGATGATGAGCATCAACGCGGTGAAGGGCGTCGAGATCGGGGCGGGCTTCGACAGCGTCGCGCAGCGCGGCTCCGCGCACGGCGACGAGTTGACGCCGGGTGGTTTCGTCGGCAACCATGCGGGCGGCGTGCTCGGCGGGATTTCGACGGGGCAGGACATCACCGTGTCGATCGCGATCAAGCCGACGTCGAGCATCCGCACGCCGCGTCGTTCGATCACGAAGGCAGGCGACGAGGCGACGGTGGAAACGTTCGGCCGTCACGATCCGTGCGTCGGCATTCGTGCGACGCCGATCGCCGAGTCGATGCTCGCACTGGTGCTGATCGATCACGCGCTGCGCCATCGCGCACAATGCGGCGACGTCGAGACGTCGACGCCGAAGATCGCCGGTAGCGCGACCTGACACAAGCGGGCGGGGCGCGGCGCGCCTCGCGAACGCGCAGGGAAGGCAAAACGGGGCGCTGCTTCAGGCAGCGCCCCGTTTAGTTTGTGGCGACCGACAAAAACGCGCTGCTCGCGGCGGCGCGTCGTGGCGGATTACATATTCGGGTAATTCGGCCCGCCGCCGCCTTCGGGCGTGACCCACACGATGTTCTGCGTCGGGTCCTTGATGTCGCAGGTCTTGCAGTGCACGCAGTTCTGCGCGTTGATCACCAGCCGGTCGCTGCCGTCGTCGTTCTTCACGAACTCGTACACCGCCGCCGGGCAGAAACGCCCCTCCGGCCCCGCATACGTGCGCAGGTTCACGTTCACCGGCACGCTCGCATCCTTCAGCGTCAGGTGCGCCGGCTGGTTCTCCTCGTGGTTCGTGTTCGAGATGAACACCGACGACAGCCGGTCGAACGTCAGCTTGCCGTCCGGCTTCGGGTATTCGATCGGCTCGCACTGCGACGCCGGCTTCAGCATCTCGTGATCCGCATGCTTGTGGTGCAGCGTCCACGGCACGTTGCCGCCCATCACCTTCTGCTCGAGCCCGACCATCAGCGTGCCCAGGTACAGGCCCTTCGCCATCCACTGCTTGAAGTTGCGCGCGCGGTACAGCTCCGTGTACAGCCACGACTGCTTGAACGCGTCCGGGTACGCGTTCAACTCGTCCGACTGGCGGCCGGCCTGCACCGCGTCGAACGCCGCGTCCGCCGCCAGCATGCCGGTCTTGATCGCCGCGTGGCTGCCCTTGATCCGCGATGCGTTCAGGAAGCCCGCGTCGTCGCCGATCAGCGCGCCGCCCGGGAACACCGTCTTCGGCAGCGACAGCAGGCCGCCCGCCGTGATCGCGCGCGCGCCGTACGACACGCGCTTGCCGCCTTCGAGGAACGCGCGGATCGACGGATGCGTCTTGTAGCGCTGGAATTCCTCGAACGGCGACAGGTACGGGTTCGTGTAGCCCAGGCCCACCACGAAGCCGACCACGACCTGGTTGTTGTCCATGTGATACAGGAACGAGCCGCCGTAGGTGTCGGACTTCAGCGGCCAGCCGGCCGTGTGGATCACGAGGCCCGGCTTGTGCTTGGCGGGATCGATTTCCCACAGCTCCTTGATGCCGATCCCGTATGCCTGCGGATCCGCGTTCGCGTCGAGCTTGTACTTCGCGATCAGTTGCCGCCCCAGATGGCCGCGACAGCCTTCGGCGAACAGCGTGTACTTCGCGTGCAGCTCCATGCCGAGCTGGAAGTTCTCGGTCGGCTCGCCGTCCTTGCCCACGCCCATGTTGCCGGTGGCGACGCCTTTGACCGAGCCATCATCGTTGTAGAGGATCTCGGCGGCCGGGAAGCCGGGGAAGATCTCGACGCCCAGCGCTTCGGCCTGCTGGCCCAGCCAGCGCGTGACGTTGCCCAGCGAAATCACGTAGTTGCCGTGGTTCTTGAAGTTGTCGGGCAGCGCCCAGTTGGGCGTGGTGACCGCGCTGCTCTCCGACAGGAACAGGAAGCGGTCTTCCGTCACCTCGACGTCGAGCGGCGCGCCGCGCTCCTTCCAGTCGGGGAACAGTTCGGTGATCGCGCGCGGGTCCATCACCGCACCCGACAGGATGTGCGCGCCGATCTCGGAACCCTTCTCGAGCACGCACACGCCGATCTCGGTGCCTTTCTCGGCGGCCAGCTGCTTGAGCCGGATCGCCGCCGACAGCCCGGCGGGGCCGCCGCCGACGATCACGACGTCGTATTCCATCGATTCGCGCGGGCCGTATTGCTCGATGAGGCTTGCGGGGGTCATTGGCGTTCCTCTAACCGTTAGAATGCTTTTATTCGGGAGCGTATTGTCTGCGAAACGAAACGCTTGCCGCAACAACATGCGGCTAGATTAGCACGATCGTTCTATTTTTTGTGCTAGGGTAATGCCGTTCGGGCTGTGCCGCCCGGGCTGGCGAAACGACATCGAAAGGGGATGTGCAAATGGGTCGATCGATCAATCTGGAAGGCAAGGTTGCGCTGGTCACGGGCGCGTCGAGCGGCCTCGGGCAGCGCTTTGCACAGGTGCTGTCGCAGGCCGGCGCGAAGGTCGTGCTCGCGAGCCGCCGGGTCGAGCGCCTGAAGGAGCTGCGCGCGGAGATCGAGGCGGCGGGTGGCGCCGCGCACGTCGTGTCGCTCGACGTGACCGACGTCCAGAGCATCAAGGCCGCGATCGCGCATGCGGAGACGGAGGCCGGCACGATCGACATCCTCGTGAACAATTCGGGTGTCTCGACGATGCAGAAGCTCGTCGACGTCACGCCGGCCGATTTCGAGTTCGTGTTCGATACCAACACGCGCGGCGCGTTTTTCGTCGCGCAGGAAGTCGCGAAGCGGATGATCATGCGCGCCAACGGCAGCGGCAACGGCAAGCCGCCGTGCCGGATCATCAACATCGCATCGGTGGCCGGGCTGCGCGTGTTCCCGCAGATCGGGCTCTACGCGATGAGCAAGGCCGCGGTCGTGCAGATGACGCGCGCGATGGCGCTCGAGTGGGGGCGCCACGGAATCAACGTCAACGCGATCTGTCCGGGCTATATCGATACCGAAATCAATCATTACCTGTGGGAAACCGAGCAGGGCCAGAAGCTGCAGTCGATGCTGCCGCGCCGGCGCGTCGGCAAGCCTCAGGATCTCGACGGGCTGTTGTTGCTGCTCGCGGCCGACGAGTCGCAGTTCATCAACGGCTCGATTATCTCCGCCGACGACGGCTTCGGCCTCGCCTGAGCGGATGACACCCGGCAACGAAGAAGACTGCAATGAGCGCAACAAGCGATTACTCCCCCGTATTTGAGATGTCGATGCCGATCCGCTGGGGCGACATGGACGCGTTCGGCCATGTGAACAACACGGTCTATTTCCGCTACATGGAGCAGGCGCGGATCTCGTGGTTCGAGGAACTCGGCATTGCCGGCGGCAACGGCGAAGGGCAGGGGCCCGTCATCGTCACGGCGTCGATGGAATTCCTCAAGCAGCTGCACTATCCGGGTGACGTGATCGCGAGGATGTCGGCCGCGAAACCCGGCCGGAGCAGCTTCGACACCGGCTTCGAGCTCACGCGCGCGGACGATCCGCAGCACGTCTATGCACGCGGCAAGGCGCGCTGCGTGTGGGTCGACTATGCGCTCGGCAAGTCGGTGGAACTGCCGCCACTGCTGCGCGACACGATCGAGCGCGCACTCGCGACGAAAATCGACTGAGCGGCGAGTCCGGCGCCGCGCGCCGGCGAGCCGCCATGCCCGTCGTTACCCGAATCGGCCGCCCTGCGCGGCCGATCGTCGTTCGGGCGCCGCCACGCGACAAGCGTTCACTGCCCGAGCAGGCGCTGCACCAGCTCCGGCGTGTTGTTCGTGCCGTATTTGCGCATCAGCCGTGCGCGGTAGATGTCGACCGTGCGCGAACTGATGTCGAGCACGCGCCCGATCTGCTTGCTGGTCTTGCCGGTCGCGAGCTGCGCGGCGATCTCGCGCTCGCGCGGGGTCAGCTCGACGGCGACGCGGCGCGTCGCGCTCAGATCCTCGAAGGTCCAGACGCCGGCCGCGAGCGGCGCGGTGCGGTCGAGCGCGCGGCCCGTCACGTGGCACCAGAACAGCTCGCCGTCCGCGCGCTTCATGATTCTGTCATCCGAGTAGATGCCGTTCGCGGCCATCACGCGCGCGATTCGCTCGCCGATGCGCTGGAATTCGTCCGTCGACGGATAGAGCACCTCGTACGATTTTCCGATGAGATCGGCCCGCGCGCAGCGGAAGATTGACGCAAGCGCATCGTTGCAATCCTCGATCACGCGGTCGCGCGACAGCACGAGGCCGAGCGGCGCGAGGTGGAAGGCAGTCTGGTAATCGAGAGCGGGCATGGCGCAGGCAAGCGGAGGCAAACGCTTATGTATTTTTGCGTATTGTGCCGCATCCGCGCCGCATCGTACCCTTTCAGGCATCTCGCGGCGGCTTGCCGCGACATAAAAACAGCGCGCTTCGACGCAGGCAGGGCCGCGCATGCATAGAATGATGCGGCGGGCTTGCGGCCCAGGTGGGCGCGTGAACCGGTTTTGCTGGTTTCCATAGAGGAAGGGACAACTGATGAACAAAGTCTATCCAAGCGCGGCTGCCGCGCTGGAAGGGATCGTCCGCGACGGACAGACCTTCGCGGTGGGCGGCTTCGGCCTGTGCGGGATTCCGGAGGCGCTGATCGCGGCGTTGCGCGATTCGGCGGTCAAGGGCATCACCTGCATCAGCAACAACGCGGGCGTCGACGGTTTCGGCCTCGGCCTGCTGCTGGAAACGCGCCAGATCAAGAAGATGATCTCGTCGTACGTCGGCGAGAACAAGGAGTTCGAGCGTCAGTACCTGGCCGGCGAACTCGAACTCGAATTCACGCCGCAAGGCACGCTCGCCGAGAAGCTGCGCGCGGGCGGCGCGGGCATTCCCGCCTTCTTCACGAATACCGGCTACGGCACCGTGATCGCGGAAGGCAAGGAAACGCGCCAGTTCGGCGATCGCCACTACGTGCTCGAGCCGTCGCTGACGGCCGACGTCGCGCTCGTGAAGGCGTGGAAGGCCGACAAGTCCGGCAACCTGATCTACCGCCGCACGGCGCGCAACTTCAATCCGATGTGCGCGATGGCCGGCAAGATCACCGTGGCGGAGGTCGAAGAGATCGTCGAAAATGGCGAACTCGATCCGGACCATATCCATACGCCCGGGATTTTCGTGCAGCGCATCGTGCTGAACGCGACGCCGGAAAAACGCATCGAACAACGCGTCGTACGCGCGAAAGGAGACTGACATGGCCTGGAATCGTGAACAGATGGCCGCGCGCGCGGCGAAGGAACTGCAGGACGGCTTCTACGTGAACCTCGGCATCGGCCTGCCGACGCTCGTCGCGAACCACGTGCCGGAAGGCGTCGAGGTGTGGCTGCAGTCGGAAAACGGCCTGCTCGGCATCGGCCCGTCGCCGACCGAGGACGAAGTCGACGCCGATCTCATCAACGCCGGCAAGCAGACCGTCACGACGCTGCCGGGCTCGTCGATCTTCTCGTCGGCCGACTCGTTCGCGATGATTCGCGGCGGCCACATCAATCTCGCGATCCTCGGCGCGATGCAGGTCAGCAAGCAGGGCGACCTCGCGAACTGGATGATCCCCGGCAAGATGATCAAGGGGATGGGCGGCGCGATGGACCTCGTCGCGGGGGTGGGGCGTGTCGTCGTGCTGATGGAGCATGTCGCGAAGGGCGACCAGCACAAGATTCTCGAAGAATGCAACCTGCCGCTGACGGGTGTCGGCGTGGTCGACCTGATCATCACCGATCTGGGTGTGATCGAAGTGACGCCGTCCGGCCTGAAGGTTCTCGAACTCGCCGACGGCGTGAGCGCGGACGAGATCCAGGCGAAGACGGGCGCACCGCTCGACGTCAGCGCGGTGGCCTGAGCGTCGCCTCGTTGCGTCGTCCCCGACGCCCCGCGTTCTCAACGGAACGCGGGGCGTTTTGTCGTGCGCGCTTGCGTCACGCGATGGTGCCGCCGCCGTCGATCAGCACCGTCGAGCCGGTCGCATAAGGCGTCGTCGCCAGATACAGGATGGCATTCGCGACGTCCTCCGGCTGGCCGACCCGGCGGGCCGGAAGGCGCTGCGCGGCGCCGGCGTACAGGGCGTCGCGCGCATCGGATGCGAGCTTGTCCCACAGCGGCGTCGCGATCAGGCCGGGCGACACGGTATTCACGCGGACCGGCGCCAGCTCGAGGGCCAGGCCGCGCGCCAGCGCCTCCAGTGCCGCATTGATCGCCCCTTGCAGCACCGACGACGCGCTCGGCCGCGCACTGAGGAAACCCGACACGAACGTCAGCGAACCGCCGGGCGCGATATCGATCGCCCGCGCGACGCGATAGGCGCCCCAGAACTTGCTGTCCATCGCAGCCTGCGCGTCGGCCAGCGGCAGTCCGCGGACCGGGCCCGTGGCCGTCCTTGCCGCTGAAATCACGACGTGGTCGAACTGGCCGGCGCGCGCGCAGAAGGCCTCCACGTCGGCCGTATCGGTGATGTCGAGCGTTTCGTATCGCACGTGTGCGCCGGGCCCGACATCGATCGCGATCCTGCCCGGGTTGCGCGAGGCGATCGTCAGGATCGCGCCGTGTCGCGCGAATGCCGTCGCGGCAGCGGCGCCGATGCCGGAGCTTCCTCCGACGACGAGTACTTTCTTTCCGTGAAGCAGGTCAGTCATGACGATTTTTCCTGGTTGAAAGGGGGGAGGGGCGTCCGCTCAGATCGTTTCGGTTTCGCGCAGCGTCGACGGGCCGTGCAGCGCGAAGCGCGCAATGTCGTCCTTGCGCATGAATGCGACACCGGGGTGAGATCGAGCGTAGTGCAGGAAGGCGTCCCATGCGCGGGCCATTTGCGGCGTGCCGCTGATCCGGTCATGCGCGCTGATCGACATCAGTCTGCGCCGCTGTCCGGCCTCCGCGTACAACTGGTCGAAATCGAGCTTGATCTGCTCGAGGAACATCGTCGGCGAGTAGTTGCGGCCTTCGATCAGCAGGATGTCGTTGTTGCGCAGCGTGTACGGGACTACCACGAAATCGCGACCGTCGACGCTTTCGATGAAAGGCTCGTCCCGGCTGACGTCGTCGATGTGATACGTGTAGCCGAGTTCCTGCAGCAACGACAGCGTATGGGGGCCGCGCCGCAGCCAGTTGCAGTTGTAGCCGATCGGGCGCTGACCGGTCACCGCTTCGACCATGTCGCGGGCTTCGGTCAGGAAGCGGCGCTCGTCGTCGCGGCTCATCGCGAATTGCGCACGCCAGGTCGGCCCGTGGGCGGCGGCTTCGTGGCCGCGCGCCACGATTTCGCGCGCCAGTTCGGGGTGCCGGCGCGCGGCCTCCCCGATCATGTGCGACGTGACTTTCACGCCATGCCGGTCCCACAGGTCGAGCAGGCGCGGAATGCCTTCCCGGTAGCCATAGGCGAACCAGGTGGCCGACGCGAGATCGACCGGCACGGACGGCGGAAACGCGACGGCGGGAAAGGGGCTGTCCGCCCCGCTGGCCGGCTGGCCGCCCGCCTCGAACTGCATCGAGATCGAGATGACCAAGCGCGCGCCGTCCGGCCAGAACGGCGCGGCGTCCGGCGTGGAGCGCGCCGGAATCGGGGCGGCCGTTGTCGGCCGGGACGCGCCGGCCATCACCGCGGCGCCGGCCGCGAGCCCGGCGCCGGTCTGGGCCAGAAATCTGCGGCGCGGCAGGTGCGTCGCACGAGGGTCGTGATCGTGAGTCATTGCGTTCCTCCGTCAGGCGACCAGTCCGAGCTGACGCATCAACGTCAGGTTGTCCTCGATGTGCCAGTTTTCCGCGATCCGGCCGTGGTCGATCCGGTAGATATCGGTCGCGATGAAGTCGATTGCCTGTCCGCGCCCGGCCGTTCCGTTGAACGTGCCGGTGAAATGCCCGCGAAAGTGCAGGTGGACGACGACGCGGTCGCCCGCGACGATCATCTGTTCGATGTCGCAATGCAGATCCGGAATCGCGCCGCGCATCGTGCGCGAGGCCGCGAGCGGTCCCGGAATGCCCTGTTCCCGGCCGGGCGGCAGCGTCCGGTCGGTGAAGTCGGCGGCGAGCGCGATACGGGCGAGATCGGCGTCGCCGGTATCCCAGAAGGTGCCGTAGCGGCGCGCGGCCAGTATCTGCGCCCGGGCCTGCGCAGCCGGCACGCCCTCGGCCACGGTCAGGCTGCGCGGCGCGACGAGGTCTGCCGCACGGGACGCGGCGGGCAACAGTGCCACGACGCAAGCGGCTGCGGCGAGTACCGGTGCGACGGGGCGGGTGATCGAACGAAGGCGGATCGACATGGTTTCGGAGGTCCTGTGAATAGCGTCGTGCGACGACGCGGAACAGGTATGGTAGGTTTCCGTTTTGGATGCAAATACGGGCGAACGGCGAATGGATTATTCGAAAAAAGGAAAGGCTGGGATGCGGCGGGCGACCGGATGCTGATCGACGATCTTCCTGCGCTCGACACTTTCGCGAGGATCGTGTCGGCCGGCAGCCTGTCGGCGGCCGCGCGCGAACTCGATTTGTCGTTGTCCGTCGTCAGCAAGCGGCTTGCGCAGCTCGAGTCGCAGCTTGGCGTGCGCTTGCTGAACCGGACGACCCGGCAGCAAACGCTGACCGACGAAGGCGCGCAGTTTCACGCCCAGGTCCTGCGTATCCTGGCCGAAGTCGATCGCGCCGAAACGCTGATGCGCGATCGTCGCGGCACGGTCAGCGGCGTGCTGCGCGTGACGGCGCCCGGCGAGCTCGGCCGTCTGCGGATCGCGCCCGTCGTGGCGGCGTTTCAGCAGCGGCATCCGCAACTGACCGTGCAGTTGCTGCTGACCGACACGGTCGTCGACCTGCTCGCCCATGACATCGACGTCGCCGTGCGGATCGGCAATCTCGCCGATTCGACGATGATCGCGCGCGAGCTGGCGCCGAATCATCGCGTGCTGTGCGCGTCGCCGGGCTATCTCGCGGCGCACGGGGCGCCGGCCCATCCGGCCGAGTTGCGCGAACATCGATGCATCGTGATGGGCGACCAGCCGCGTGCCGAATGGCGGTTCGACGGCGCCCAGGGCGGGGTCGCCGTCGAGGTGGCGGCCGCGCTGCTGACGAACGACGGCGGTGCGGCGCGTACGCTGGCGCTGGAAGGCGCGGGTATTGCGCTGAAGTCGATCTGGGACGTCGGCGCCGATCTCGATGCCGGCCGGCTCGTGCGCGTGCTGCCGGCTTTCGCGGCGTCCGCGGCGCCGCTGCATGCGGTCTATCCCGGCGGCCGCCACGTGCCGCTGCGCGTGCGCACCTTCGTCGAGTTCCTGCGCGAGCAGTTGCGCGCGGCGTGGCGTCGAGCCGGTTGAGCCTCCGTCCCGTGCGGTGCGCCGCGGGCGCGGCGCCCGTTGTTCGGAAGCGGTTTACAATCGTTCGCATCGGGCGTCGCAAGCGTTGCCCCGCGCGTCGCCCCCGTTCGACAGGATGCCAACGATGCCAACGACCCCAGCGAATCCTCCGGTTCCCCGCCAGCGGCGCGTGCAGTGTGCGAGTGCCGCCGGCCTTCACCACGTCGCCTATACCGAGTGGGGCGATCCCGCCAATCCGCGCGTGCTCGTCTGCGTGCACGGCCTGACGCGTTCCGGGCGCGATTTCGACCGGCTCGCCGCCGCGCTGTCCGATACGTATCGCGTCGTCTGCCCCGACATCGTCGGGCGCGGCCGGTCGGACCGTCTGGCCGACCCGCGGCTCTATGCGATTCCGCAGTACGTGGCCGACATGGTGACGCTGATCGCGCGGCTCGACGTCGAATCGGTCGACTGGTTCGGCACGTCGATGGGCGGCCTGATCGGCATGGCGCTTGCGGGGCTGCCCGGTTCGCCGTTGCGCCGGATGATCGTCAACGACGTCGGGCCGCGCATCGAGCCCGATTCGCTGACACGCATCGGCGAATACCTCGGCGTGCAGCCGCGCTTCGACACCGAGCAGGAGGGGATCGACTACCTGACGTCGCTGTCGCTGCCGTTCGGCGCGCTGAGTGCCGACGAGTGGCGCGAGATCAACGGGCCGCTGCTGCGCGAGCTGCCCGAGGGCGGCTGGACGATGCGCTACGATCCGCGCATCGCCGAGCCGTTCAAGGCGACGACGCCCGAACTGGCCGCGCTCGGCGAGGCCGCGCTGTGGCGTGCGATCGAGACGACGGACGCATCGCTGCTCGTCGTGCGCGGCGAGACCTCCGACCTGCTGTCGCGCGAGACGGTGGCCGACATGGTGCGTCGCGGCCGACATGTGACGCACGTCGAGATTCCGGGGGCGGGCCACGCGCCGGCGTTCGTCAGTGCCGACCAGATTGCACTTGCGCGGCGGTTTTTCGTCGAAGGCCGCGCATAAACGCGTCATAATATGCGGTTCGGCGGCACGTGGGCCGTGCCGCCGTCCGATTCTCCCTTCACTCACGACCGGAACATTCCATGGCAGTCATTCGTCACCACGTCGGGGCCCGTCTCTCCGAAACCGCGATTCACAACGGTACCGTGTATCTGGCCGGCCAGATCGCCGAAGACACCACGCAGGACATCAGGGGCCAGACGCGCGAAGTGCTCGGCCACATCGACCGCCTGCTCGCCGAAGCGAACAGCGACAAGGCGCATCTGCTGTCGGTGCAGATCTACATCTCGGATCTGGCGAACTTCGACGGCATGAATGCGGAGTGGGACGCGTGGGTCGCGCAGGGCAACACGCCGCCGCGCGCCACCGTCGAGGCGAAGCTCGCGGATCCCGCGCTGCTCGTCGAGATCGTGGTCGTTGCCGCGCAGCGGAGCTGAGCTGGGCCACACCCGACGATGACCGCATTCCGCCAGGCCGTGCAATGACCGAATCCGTTTCCGCTTCCCCTGTCGCGGCACCGTCGTTCGACGACGTGCTGGCGTTCGTGCGCGAGCGGGCCGGCGACGCGCGCCTGTCGTCGGGCGAACTGCTCGCCGATCACTCGGCCGGCACGGCGGCGATCATGCGCACGCTGAACGTCGATCCGTCCGCGATGCAGGCCGCCGCGCTGTTCGTGCTGACGCCGCACTTGAGCGACCCCGAGCGCGAGCTCACCGAGCGTTTCGGCGAAGAGGTGGCGCGGCTCGTGTCCGACGTGCGCAAGCTGTTGCGGCTCGGCACCGTGAGCCTGCGCGCCGCGCAGAACGCGAAGCCCGACACGGGGCGCGACGCGGCGGAAGAGCGGCGCACGCAGATCGAGGCGCTGCGCAAGATGCTGCTCGCGTTCGCGCAGGACATCCGCGTCGTGCTGATCCGGCTCGCGTCGCGGTTGCAGTCGCTGCGCTATTACGCGGCCGCGAAGATCGAGCCGCCGCCCGACGTCGCGCGCGAGACGCTCGAGATCTATGCGCCGCTCGCGAACCGCCTCGGTATCTGGCAACTGAAGTGGGAGCTCGAGGATCTCGCGTTCCGCTTCGAGGATCCCGTCACCTACAAGCGGATCGCGAAGCTGCTCGACGAGAAGCGCATCGAACGCGAGGCATACGTCACGCAGGCGATCGGGCGGCTGCAGCACGAGCTCGCGGAAGCGAACATCCAGGCCGACGTGAGCGGCCGGCCGAAACATATCTACAGCATCTGGCGCAAGATGCGCGGCAAGGAACTCGATTTCTCCGAGCTGTACGACGTGCGCGCGTTTCGCGTGATCGTGCCGGACATCAAGGATTGCTACGCGGTGCTCGGCATCGTGCATCACCTGTGGCAGCCGGTGCCGAAGGAATTCGACGACTACATCTCGCGACCGAAGCCGAACGGCTACAAGTCGCTGCATACGGTCGTGATCGGCGACGACGGCCGCGCGTTCGAAGTGCAGATCCGCACGCAGGAGATGCACCGCTTCGCCGAGTACGGCGTGGCCGCGCACTGGCGCTACAAGGAGGCCGGCGCGCGCGGTTACGGCGGCCAGTTCTCGGCGAGCGACAAGTACGACGAGAAGATCGCATGGCTGCGCCAGTTGCTGGCGTGGAAGGACGACGTCGAGGACGGCGCCGAGGTGTCGGGCGACCAGGCGTGGGCGCAATTGCGCGAGACGTCGCTCGATGACGACCACATCTACGTGCTGACGCCGCAGGCGCGCGTGATCGCGTTGCCGCAGGGGGCGACGCCGGTCGATTTCGCGTACCACCTGCACAGCGAACTCGGCCATCGCTGCCGCGGCGCGCGCGTGGACGGCGTGATGGTCCCGCTGAACACGTCGCTCGCGAACGGCCAGACGGTCGAGATCGTCGCGGTGAAGGAGGGCGGGCCGTCGCGCGACTGGCTGAACGCGCAGCTCGGCTACCTGAAGAGCCCGCGTGCGCGGCAGAAGGTGCGTGCGTGGTTCAACTCGATCGAGCAGGAGGAAAACGTCGCGCATGGCCGGGCGCTCGTCGAAAAGACGCTGCAGCGCGAAGGCAAGACCTCGGTCAACCTGGACAACCTCGCGGCGAAGCTCGGCTTCAAGTCGCCCGAGGAGCTGTTCTCGGTCGTCGGCAAGGAAGAATTCAGCCTGCGCAATGTCGAGCACGCGCTGTCCGATGCGCCGCCGCCGGAGCCGGCGCCCGAGGCGCCCGCCGATTTCGAGAAGCGCAGCAGCGGCGCGAGCGTCGCGCACGGCGCGTCGACCGGCGTGCTGGTGGTGGGCGTCGATGCGCTGCTGACCCAGCTCGCGCGTTGCTGCCGTCCCGCGCCGCCCGATCCGATCAGCGGGTTCGTCACGCGCGGCAAGGGCATGTCGATCCATCGCACCGACTGCCCGACGTTCCGCCGGATGGTCGAGCGCGCGCCGGAGCGCGTGCTGCAGACGACCTGGTCGGCTGACGTGCTCGGCGGGCGCGGCGCGTCCGTTTATCCGGTCGACCTGATGATCGAGGCGAGCGACCGGCAAGGGTTGCTGCGCGACATCTCCGAAGTGTTCGCGCGCGAGAAGATCAACGTGGTGGGCGTGAAGACGCAGAGTCGCCGCAATGCGGCATTCATGCAGTTCACGGTCGAGGTGTCGAACTCGGCGCAGGTGCAGCGCGCATGCACGCTGCTCGGCGAGGTGCAGGGCGTCGTGCGGGCGGGTCGCAAGGCGTGATGTGGGGTTGAAACACGGTTGTTTTGCTGCGACTGCATAAAACACTTGCCAAGCCGGTAGCCGCTCCATATAATCTTAGCTTCTCTAGGCTCGTAGCTCAGCTGGTTAGAGCACCACCTTGACATGGTGGGGGTCGTTGGTTCGAGTCCAATCGAGCCTACCAACGAATTGAGAATGCCTGGTCTCCGGGCGTTCGATGCAGTAAAGAACTCAACGCGAACAAGGCGAATACGGTTATGACACCGCGAACGTTGACCGAAACGACTTCGGAGCGACGCTAGTCGAGGAACGTTTTCGCCCTTTCAGTTTGAGTGAAGTATCGAATGCGGCCCCTCGAAAGCGGGGCCGCATTTTTTTTGTCGCGAAATTTTCACGCGTGATTTCTGATCTCGCGTTCCTGGTCTGCCGCCCACTGTCGGCATCACGGAGATTGCCATGGTTTCGATACGCTTGCCTGACGGCTCAGTTCGACAATACGAGCATCCGGTGACAGTTGCCGAGGTCGCGGCCTCGATCGGTCCCGGTCTTGCGAAGGCTGCGCTTGGCGGCAAGCTCGATGGCGAGCTCGTTGATACGTCCACGGTGATCGACCGCGACGCGTCGCTCGCGATCATCACGGACAAGGATGCCGACGGTCTCGACATCATCCGTCACTCGACCGCGCACTTGCTCGCGTATGCGGTGAAGGATCTGTATCCGGACGCGCAGGTGACGATCGGCCCGGTGATCGACAACGGCTTCTATTACGACTTCTCGTACAACCGGCCGTTCACGCCGGAAGATCTGGAAAAGATCGAAAAGCGCATGCAGGAGCTCGCGAAGAAGGACGAGCCGGTGACGCGCCGCGTCGTGTCGCGCGACGAGGCGGCCGGTTACTTCCGCAGCATCGGCGAGAAGTACAAGGCCGAGATCATCGAGTCGATTCCGCAAAGCGACGAAATCAAGCTGTACTCGCACGGCGGCTTCACCGATCTGTGCCGCGGCCCGCACGTGCCGTCCACCGGCAAGATGAAGGTCTTCAAGCTGATGAAGGTCGCGGGCGCGTACTGGCGCGGCGATTCGAAGAACGAGCAGCTGCAGCGCATCTACGGTACGGCCTGGACGAAGAAGGAAGATCAGGACCAGTACCTGCACATGCTCGAGGAAGCGGAAAAGCGCGATCACCGCAAGCTGGGCAAGCAGCTCGACCTGTTCCACATGCAGGAAGAGTCGCCGGGCATGGTGTTCTGGCATCCGAAGGGCTGGGCGCTGTGGCAGCAGGTCGAGCAGTACATGCGCCGCCGCGTGAACGACGCCGGCTATCTCGAGATCAAGACGCCGATGATCATGGACCGCTCGCTGTGGGAGGCGTCGGGCCACTGGCAGAACTACCGCGAGAACATGTTCACGACGGAGTCGGAGAAGCGCGACTACGCGATCAAGCCGATGAACTGCCCGGGCCACGTCCAGGTGTTCAAGCACGGCCTGCGCTCGTACCGCGACCTGCCGCTGCGTTACGCGGAATTCGGTTCGTGCCACCGCAACGAGGCATCGGGCGCGCTGCACGGCCTGATGCGCGTGCGCGGCTTCGTGCAGGACGATGCGCACATCTTCTGTACGGAAGACCAGTTCATTTCGGAATCGATCGCCTTCAACACGCTGGCCATGAGCGTGTACAAGGACTTCGGTTTCGAGCACATCGACATCAAGCTGTCGCTGCGTCCCGATCAGCGCGCGGGCACGGACGAGACGTGGGATCGCGCCGAGCAGGGCCTGCGCGACGCGCTGACGGCCTGCGGCCTCACGTGGGAAGAATTGCCGGGCGAAGGCGCGTTCTACGGCCCGAAGATCGAGTACCACATCAAGGACGCGCTCGGCCGCTCGTGGCAGTGCGGCACGCTGCAGCTCGACATGGTGCTGCCGGAGCGCCTCGGCGCCGAGTACGTGGCGGAAGACAACAGCCGCCGCCGGCCGGTGATGCTGCACCGCGCGATCGTCGGGTCGATGGAGCGTTTCCTGGGCATTTTGATCGAGCACCATGCTGGTGCAATGCCGGTTTGGCTCGCGCCGTTCCAGGCAATTGTGCTCAATATTGCCGAAAGTCAGGCCGAATATGCGCAGTCCCTGGCCCAAACGTTGCAAAAACAAGGGGTTAGAGTGGCGGCCGATTTGCGCAACGAGAAGATTAGCTATAAAATACGCGAGCACACGCTGGAAAAGGTGCCTTATCTCCTCGTCGTGGGCGATAAGGAGCGTGATGCGCAAACGGTAGCCGTGCGTGCCCGTGGCGGCGTCGATCTTGGCGTAATGCCGGTCGAAGCCTTCGTTGAGCGTCTGCAGGAAGACCTGCGCTCGTTCAAGTAACCGCCCTGGCAGCGCGGCTCGTTTTTTTAATTTTTAGAGGAAACGTAACATCGCTACTGATAAGTCGTCGCACCGCATCAACGGTGAAATCACTGCGCCGGAAGTGCGTCTGGTCGGGATCGAGAACGAACCGCTCGGTATCGTAAAACTCGCTGATGCTTTCCGTAAATCGGAAGAACTGGATGTTGACCTGGTGGAAATCGCGCCGCAAGCGGTTCCCCCGGTTTGCCGTCTGATGGATTACGGCAAGTTCAAGTACCAGGAATCGAAGAAGCAGCACGAGGCGAAGCTCAAGCAGAAGGTCATCCAGGTCAAGGAAGTCAAGTTCCGCCCGGGTACCGATGACGGTGACTACAACGTCAAGCTCCGCAATCTCGTGCGCTTCCTCGAAGAGGGCGACAAGACGAAGATCACGTTGCGTTTCCGCGGCCGTGAAATGGCTCACCAGGAAATCGGTATGCGGATGCTTGAGCGTCTGCGCACGGATCTCGAGGAAGTCGGTCAGGTCGAGCAGATGCCGAAGATGGAAGGGCGCCAGATGATCATGGTGCTCTCGCCGAAGAAAAAGAAGTAACGGGCCCGCGCGCGTTGCGCGCGAGTTCGGCAGTGGTTCGGCGCGTGGCCCGGTCAGGGCGGCGCGCCAACAATGACGGTGGCTGCGCAAGCGGTCCGCCGTACACAAGTGGACTGGGTTTCGAAGGGCGGGTCAAGGGCGCAAGCCAACCGCACACCCATCGCCATCTAATAAACTGGAGTTGTTCGTCATGCCTAAGATGAAGACCAAGAAGAGCGCTGCAAAGCGCTTCGTGGTGCGTCCGGGCGGTACCGTCAAGCGCGGTCAAGCCTTCAAGCGCCACATCCTGACCAAGAAAACCACGAAGAACAAGCGTCACCTGCGCGGCGCAACGGCAGTTCATGATTCCGATCTGAACTCCGTCCGCGCAATGCTGCCGTTCGCGTAACCCCTCAACTGATACTCTAAGGAGAGAAACATGCCTCGAGTCAAACGTGGGGTAACCGCACGGGCCCGCCACAAGAAGATCATCAACCTGGCCAAGGGTTATCGCGGCCGCCGCAATAACGTCTACCGCATCGCCAAGCAGGCGGTGATGCGCGCTGGTCAGTACGCGTACCGCGATCGCCGCAACAAGAAGCGTGTGTTCCGCGCACTGTGGATCACGCGTATCAACGCGGCAGTTCGTCAGCACGACATGACCTACAGCGTGTTCATCAACGGCCTGAAGAAGGCGTCGATCGAACTCGACCGTAAGGTGCTGGCTGACATGGCGGTGTTCGACAAGGCTGCTTTTGCTGCGATCGTCAAGCAGGTGAAAGCCGCCGTTGCAGCCTAATTGCGAAATTAGCACTGCGTGGTTAGTTGCAGCGATGTTCCGGTAGTTTCGGCCGCTGCAGCGAAAACGGGGCTCTTCCGAGCCCCTTTTTTGTTTGGTGGGGCAGTTTCGCTCGCCAAGACCGAATGACGTTGGAAATGATGGGATCTATGGATCTGGACCAGATTGTCGCCGACGCGCAGCAGTCCTTCGAACAGGCTGCCGACATCACCACGCTCGAAAACGAGAAAGCACGATTTCTCGGCAAGTCGGGTGCGCTGACCGAGTTGCTGAAGGGCCTCGGCAAGCTCGATCCCGAAGCACGCAAGACCGAAGGCGCACGCATCAACGTCGCGAAGCAGCAGGTTGAAGCCGCGCTGACCGCCCGTCGCCAGGCACTGGCCGACGCGCTGCTGAATCAGCGCCTCACTGCCGAAGCGATCGACGTGACGCTGCCCGGCCGCGGCGCCGGTGCCGGCAGCCTGCACCCCGTGATGCGCACGTGGGAGCGGGTCGAACGGATTTTCGGCTCGATCGGTTTCGATGTGGCCGACGGCCCCGAAATCGAGACCGACTGGTACAACTTCACGTCGCTGAACAGCCCGGAGAACCATCCGGCGCGTTCGATGCAGGACACCTTCTACGTCGAAGGCAAGGATGCCGACGGCCGCCAGTTGCTGCTGCGCACGCACACGAGCCCGATGCAGGTGCGTTATGCGCGCATGAACCGTCCGCCGATCAAGGTGATCGCGCCGGGCCGCACGTATCGCGTCGACAGCGATGCGACCCACTCGCCGATGTTCAATCAGGTCGAGGGGCTGTGGATCGACGAAAACATCAGCTTTGCCGACCTCAAGGGCGTCTATACCGACTTCCTGAAAAAATTCTTCGAGCGCGACGACATCCTCGTGCGCTTCCGTCCATCGTATTTCCCGTTCACGGAACCGTCGGCCGAGATCGACATGATGTTCGAGCAAGGCAAGAACGCCGGCAAGTGGCTCGAGATTTCCGGTTCGGGGCAAGTGCATCCGACCGTGATTCGCAACATGGGCCTCGATCCCGAGCGCTACATCGGCTTCGCGTTCGGCAGCGGCCTCGAGCGCCTGACGATGCTGCGCTACGGCGTCCAGGATCTGCGGCTGTTCTTCGAGAACGACCTGCGTTTCCTGCGCCAGTTCGCATAACGCCGCCCGCCGCGCCGACCTGTGCCCGCGCACGCCCCGACGGACGATCCGACGGGGCCCGGGCGTCGATCTAACCTGTTTCGAACGTAGACATCCATGCAATTCCCTGAATCCTGGTTGAGAACCTTTGTCGACCCGCAGCTGACGACCGACGAACTGTCGCACGCGCTGACGATGGCGGGGCTCGAAGTCGAATCGCTGAGCAAGGCTGCGCCGCCGACGTCGAAGATCGTCGTCGGCCGCGTGCTCGAAGTCGTCAAGCATCCGGATGCGGACAAGCTCAATGTCTGCCAGGTCGACGCCGGCACCGGCGCGACGCTGAACATCGTCTGCGGCGCGCCGAACGTCGCGCCCGGCATCAAGGTGCCGGTTGCATTGGTCGGCGCCGAACTGCCGCCGGCGGAAGAGGGCGGCAAGCCGTTCGCGATCAAGCTGTCGAAGCTGCGCGGCGTGGAGAGCCAGGGGATGCTGTGCTCGGCACGCGAGCTGAAGCTGTCCGAGGACCACAGCGGCCTGCTGGTCCTGCCGGAAGATACGCCGGTCGGCCAGGATATCCGCGAGACGCTCAATCTCGACGACACGATCTTCGAAATCAAGCTGACGCCGAACAAGGCCGACTGCCTGTCCGTGTTCGGTATCGCGCGCGAGACGGCCGCGATCACCGGCGCGCCGCTGACGCCGGTCGACATCCGTCCGGTGCGCGTCGAGCTCGACGAGACGCTGCCGGTGCGCATCGCCGCGCCCGATCTGTGCGGCCGCTTCTCGGGTCGCGTGATCCGCGGCGTGAACGCGCGCGCGAAGACGCCGCAATGGATGGTCGAGCGTCTCGAGCGCTCGGGCCAGCGCAGCGTGTCCGCGCTCGTCGACATCTCGAACTACGTGATGTTCGAACTCGGCCGCCCGTCGCACGTGTTCGATCTCGACAAGATCCACGGCGGCATCGAGGTGCGCTGGGGCAAGCGCGGCGAATCGCTGAAGCTGCTCAACGGCAATACCGTCGAACTCGACGAAACGGTCGGTGTGATTTCGGATGCCGCCCAGGTCGAAAGCCTGGCCGGCATCATGGGCGGCGACAGCACGGCCGTCACGCTCGACACGACCAACATCTATCTCGAAGCCGCGTTCTGGTGGCCGGACAGCATCCGCGGCCGTGCGCGCAAGTACAACTTCTCGACCGATGCGGCGCATCGCTTCGAGCGCGGCGTCGATTACGCGACGACCGTCGAGCACGTCGAGCGCATCACGCAGCTGATTCTCGAGATCTGCGGCGGCAAGGCGGGCCCGGTCGACGATCAGTCGGTGAACCTGCCGCAGCGCGCACCGGTGAAGATGCGCGTGTCGCGTGCGAACCGCATCATCGGCGTGAAGATCGGCGCCGACGAGATCGCCAGCATCTTCACGCGCCTCGGCCTGTCGTTCGAGCGTGAAGACGACGCGTTCCTCGTCACGCCGCCGTCGCACCGCTTCGACATCGAGATCGAGGAAGACCTGATCGAGGAAGTGGCGCGCATCTACGGTTTCGAAAAGATTCCGGCGCGCCCGCCGGTCGCGACGAGCGAAATGCGCGCGACCAACGAGACGCGGCGCTCGATCCACGACATCCGTCACGCGCTCGCTGCGCGCGACTACGCGGAAACCGTCAACTTCAGCTTCGTCGATGCGGAGTGGGAGCACGATTTCGCCGGCAACGACAACCCGATCAAGCTGCTGAACCCGATCGCGAGCCAGCTTTCGGTGATGCGCACGACGCTGTTCGGCAGCCTGGTCGCCGTGCTGCGCCACAACCTCAACCGTCGCGCCGATCGCGTGCGCGTGTTCGAGTCGGGCCGCGTGTTCCTCGCCGATCCGTCGGTGAAGGCCGGCGAACTGGCGGTCGAGGGCCATGCGCAGCCGAAGCGTGTCGGCGCGCTGGCATACGGTCCGGCTGTCGACGAGCAGTGGGGCGTCGCCACCCGCGCGGTCGATTTCTTCGACGTGAAGGGCGATCTCGAGGCGCTGCTGGCGCCGTCGGCCGGGCGCTTCGTGAAGGCCGAGCATCCGGCCCTCCACCCGGGCCGCAGCGCGCGCATCGAAGTCGATGGCCGTGCGGTCGGCTGGATCGGCGAGCTGCACCCGCGCCTGATGCAGAAGTACGAGTTGCCGCACGCGCCGGTGATGTTCGAGATCGACGCGGACGCGCTGATTGCGCGTGCGCTGCCGGCGCCGACCGAGGTGTCGAAATTCCCGCCGGTACGACGCGATATCGCCGTTGTCGTCGATCAGGCGGTCGAGGTTCAGGCACTTTTCGACGAAATGAAGAAGGCACTTGCCGAAGAGGCCTGCCGATTCGTTCAGAAGGTTGTACTCTTCGACGAATTTCGTGCAAAATCAAATACTTCCGGTGGCCTTGCCGCGCACGAGAAGAGCCTTGCCTTCCGCGTGACGCTGCAGGACGCGGCTGGCACGCTACAGGACGAGGTCGTCGACCAGGCGATCCAGACGCTGGTCGAGCGGATGGCTCGCGCCGGTGCGCGCCTGCGCGGCTAAGGAGAGGGCCCGCCCGTTCGCGGGCGGCTCTTTTCCATCGTAAGTTTTGATTCAACGCGCTGTATGGCAGATATGAACGACATGACCTCGAGTGAATTCGAAGCCCTCCTGACGGCGCAACGCAGCGCCATGAACCGCGACGCCTCGGCGCCGGCGTCCCCCGAGACGCCCACGCTGACGAAGGCGGAGCTGGCGGAGCTGCTGTTCGACAGCGTCGGGCTGAACAAGCGTGAAGCGAAGGACATGGTCGAGGCGTTTTTCGAGGTGATCCGCGACGCGCTCGAAAACGGCGAAAGCGTCAAGCTGTCGGGATTCGGCAATTTCCAGTTGCGCGACAAGCCGCAGCGTCCGGGCCGCAATCCGAAGACGGGCGAGGCGATTCCGATCGCGGCGCGCCGGGTGGTAACCTTCCACGCGAGCCAGAAGCTGAAGGCGCTGGTCGAAAACGGCGCGGAGTAAGCGCCGCACGCAGCAGTCTCCGCGCGGCCGCCGCGCACCCTTACCGACGGTTAACCGACGATGACCACCACGGTTGAGAAAGTCGTTTTGCCTCCGATTCCCGCGAAGCGCTACTTCACGATCGGTGAAGTCAGCGAACTGTGCGGGGTCAAGCCGCATGTGCTGCGTTATTGGGAACAGGAATTCACCCAGCTGCGGCCGGTGAAGCGGCGCGGCAATCGTCGGTATTACCAGCATCACGAAGTGCTGCTGATCCGGCGGATTCGCGAGTTGCTGTACGAGCAGGGATTCACGATCAACGGTGCGCGCAACCGGCTCGATTCGCCGGGTAGCCCGCGGGGCGCGGCGGAACCGGTCGAACCCGAGCTGCAGGCCGCCGATGCGCGCGCATCGGGCAAGCCGGGCGTAACGGTCGACGTCATCGCGCTGCGGCAGGCGCTGCTCGACGTGATCGACGGACTGAAGCACGACTGAGCGCGACGCGCGAACGAGATCGAGGGAAAAGCCCGGTTGGCGATACGCCAACCGGGCTTTTTTCATCGGTGCCGCATACGCGCATCAGCGCGACGCGAGCGGATTCTTCCGGCCCATGTCGACGACCAGCGTACCGTCCGGCAGCATCCGCACCGAGCCCTGCGCGACCTGGCTGCGATAACCGTACAGGTCGAAGCGCATCGGGCCGGCCTCGGCCGAATTGCGGATCAACGCGCGTACGTTCAGTTCGAGCACGTTGAACATCTTCATGTCGCCGCCTTCCATCCACATGTAGCTCGGCGCATCGATCTGCGGCCGCTTCGGCGCCGGAGCGCCGGCCGCGCGCCGGAACGTGAGCCGCAGCCCGTCGCGCTCGACCGTGGCTTGCCCGAGCTTGCCGTTCAGCACCGGCGGCGGGAACACGGTGTACTGGTCGAGCACGAGTGTGTCGCCGCGCAGCGCCGCGCCGCGCCGCTGCAGCGGCGTCAGCGACGCAAGCTCGATGCCGAGCGAGCGCAGGAGCTTCGCCTGCGGAATGCCGAGCACCGACACCTGCGTCGGCCTGAACGCGAGGTGCCGGTCGTCGAGCACCGTCAGCGAGCCTTTCATGTCGGTCGGCAGCCAGACGCCCGGCACGTGATTCCACAGCTTGATGCCGCCCTGGACACGCAGGTCCTGGCCGTCCGCGCTCAATTGCAGGTCGTTCAGCGAACGCGGCGAGTAGTCGAGCAGGTAGTTGTTGAACAGCGCCGACATCGCCTTCCACGACTCGACGACCGTGCCGCCGAGAATGCGGATGTCGTACTGGTTCGGATCGTCGAGATCGACGGGCTCGCCGGGGCGCTTCGATACGAGTTCGACGTCGAGATCCTCGACATGGAAGCCGATGTCGCCGGACAGATTGAAGTCGACGTTGCGCAGATGGATCGTCGGGTTGCGGTTCGACACGTGCCGTTCGTTGAATGGCGTGGTCGACGTGCGCCGCATCGCGACCTTCTGCATGCCCGGGCGCGCCGCGTCCGCGGCGAGCGCATAGGCTTCCCAGTGCTGGCGCACGTCGCGCAGCGCAGTCTGCTGCGCGGCAAGGAAACTGTCGTTCAGGCGCGCGGTCGCGTTGCCGAGCAGCGCGCCGCTGGCCGGGCCCGTGTACGAAGGCATCCGGATCGCCATCGCACCGCTTTCGTCGAAATTGAAATAGCCGGCCGACACCTGGTCGCGATAGTGATACAGGTCGAACACGAACGTCTGGTCGCGCTTCGACGGATCGACCGGGCCGATCAGGATGTCCGCGTTCATCGGCATCGAGCGCATGAACTTCACGTCGCCGCCGCGGATGTACATCGCCTGTTGCGGCGCATTCGCGGGCATTGCGAAGCCGGCATGCGTGCCGTCGTCGAGCGTCAGGTCGAGGCCGGCCGGCGTCACGCGCAGTGCGGTGAGGGTGATCTTCAGGCGCGGCGGCGGCATCAGCTTGTCGACCGCCATCACGAGATCGTCGCCGGCAAGCTGCGCGATCGGCGTCTGGACCTTCAGCAGGTCGGCCATTTTCACGTTGGCCGCGCGCATGACCGGTTGCGCGTTGATCCCCGACACGCGCACGCCGGTCGGGTGGAAGACGAGCTGGCTGCCGTCGCGGATCGCGAGCGTGCCGGTCAGCGAGAACGGCACCCAGCCGTCGCGCTGCATCTCGCCTTGCAGATGGATCACGCCGTCGCCGGCCGATACGGCCAGCTTGCGCAGCGGCGCGTTGCGGTAGCCGAAGATGTAGGTGTTGAAGAGGGCGGTCAGCTTGGCGTTGTCGAGCGTGACCGTGCCTTCGTGCACGTCGATCTCGAAGCTCGTCGGATCGTCGAACACGATCGGCGCGCCGGCCTGCGTCGGCACGAGCGTGGCTGACAACTGATGGATGAAGAAGCCGAGGTTGTTGACGATGCGGAAATCGACGTCGCGCAGGAACGTCATCGCGCCGTTCTGGCCCGAGTCGCGCAGCGTGAACGGGCGCGGCTGGGTGAGGCTGATCGATGCGAGCGACGGCACCGTGCGCGCGATCTGCTGCTCGTGCGCGAGGCGTTCGGCTTTGGTGCGTTCGATCTTCGTTGCCGCGATCGACGTGTTGCTGTCGCGCTGCGCAGCCGATTCCGCGCAGCCGGCGCACAGCAGGGCGAGCGCCAGCGCACCGCAGCCGAACACACGGGCGGGCGTGCGCGACGCCGGGCCGGCCGCGCGTGGCAGGCCGGAAAACCAGTCGAAAATTGCCAAAGGCGAGCGATGGCCGCGCCGGACCGGATTCCGCATCGTCTGTCTCCATGTCTTGTCGTGATCGACGGCGGCGCGCGCCACCGGACGGCGCGAGCGTCGATGCCGTGCAGTGTGTCATAGCGCGCTAGAGCGGCGTTACCAAACAACGGGCGCGCGGGCGCGGGGCGCCGGCGCGCTGCGGGACAATGGATTCGCGGTGGTCGGGCGGCCGGATCAAACGGTCGTTTGGTTTTTGCCGGGCGCCCGTCGGCGTCTTTTGCGCGACCGGGCAAATCCGTCGCGAGCCTTGGCTGGCGCGGGTTTGCCCGGATGGGCGACACGGCCGCCGGTCAGACCAGCCACTGCTGCCGGATCGTGCTCTGCGCGGCCGGGTCGAGTTGCAGGCCGTGCTCGATATACGACGCCATCGAGTCGTACGAAGCCGTGACCTGATCGAATGCCACCTCCTGTCTCGCGCAACGCGGCAAAGCCGGGCGGGCCGGATCGACCGGCGTGCAGTCGGACGGTTCGCCGGGCGCGTCGATCTCGCGCCGGCCAGCCGCACGGTGGCGATGGGCGACGCATCGGCCATCGTCCCTTTCGATGAGGGCCGCATGCGGGAAGGGGCGGCCCGGGCCGTGCATCAACGGATACGCTCGGTGTTGACGGCGGGGTAAGATCGGCATCAGTGGCGGGTTCGATCACAACACGTTGGTCATCACGGGGAAGCGCCATGGACCTGAAGGAAGTCGACGTACTGGGTGCGGGGGCAGGCGATCACTGGTACTACGCGTCGAAGGCGAGCGCGATCCGACGGTTCCTCGGCGGGGCGGGCGCGCACCGGATCCTCGACGTCGGGGCAGGGTCCGGCTTTTTCTCGAAGCACCTGCTGGAACGCACGCAGGCATCGGAAGCGTGGTGTGTCGATACGAGCTACGCCGACGATACCGACGAGGAGACGGCCGGCAAGCCCATCCACTTTCGGCGGTCCGTCGAACGGTTCGATGCCGATCTCGTATTGCTGATGGACGTGCTCGAGCACGTCGACGACGATGTCGGCCTGCTGACGCAGTACGTGAGGGGCGCGCCTTCCGGCAGCCGGTTCCTGATCACGGTGCCTGCGTTCCAGTTCCTCTGGAGCGGCCATGACGATTTTCTCGAGCACAAGCGCCGGTATGCGCTCGGCGGTCTCGAGGCCGTGGTGCGTCGCGCGGGGCTCGACGTCGAGCACGGCGCCTATTACTTCGGCCTCACGTTTCCGCTGGCGGCGGCGTTGCGGCTCGGCGAGCGGGTGCGTCGACAGCCGCGCGAGCCGGCATCGCAACTGCGCCGTCACCATCCGCTCGTCAACGGCCTGCTCAAGACGATCTGTCGTATCGAGTTGCCGATGTTCCGCTTCAACCGCGTCGCCGGATTGACGGTCATCTGTGTCGCGCGCAAGCGGTGAGTGCGATGCGAGGACCGCGTGGTCGGCGCGCGGCGCGTGCCGTTATGCGTGGGGGCGTGGCATCAGTGCCGTCAAGCTAGGAAATTTCACAAGAACATTCACAAAATGCATGCGACCCGATTCTAAATCGGAGAAGTGTCTGTTATACTTTTCTTCTTTCGGGGCGTAGCGCAGCCTGGTAGCGTACCTGCATGGGGTGCAGGTGGTCGGAGGTTCAAATCCTCTCGCCCCGACCAGACAAAGAACCCGCGTCAGTTCAGGCTGACGCGGGTTTTTTCTTGCCGGTCGCTTTTTTGCACATCGCGGCGCGGCCCCGGTAAAATGCAAGGTTGATCCACGGAAAGCGCCGTGATTTAGCGGAAGAGGATTCCCCGAACATGACTGATCTTCGTCTTACCATGCGGTTCGCTGCAGTGCTTGCCACCGGCGCGCTCGTTGCCGGTTGCGGTACGTCGTCGCCCACGAAAGTGGACTACAAGAGCGATTCGAAATCGAAGGAAGCGTCGCTCGCAGTGCCGCCCAACATGCTCGACGAGACGGCCGATCAGCGTTCGCTGCCGCCCCAGGGCGGCGCGACTTCCCTGTCTGCGCTTCAACAGGTCCAGCAGGCTGCGCCTGCGCTGGACACCGTCGCGCCGGCCGTGGCCGGCATGCATATCCAGCGCGACGGCACCGAGAGCTGGCTCGTGATCGACGGCAAGCAGCCGGCCGACATCTGGCCGCAGGTCCGCCGGTTCTGGCAGGAGCAGGGCTTCCTGCTCGTGGTCGACCAGCGCGACAAGGGCGTGATGGAAACCGACTGGAACGAAACCCATCCGCAGATCAACGACGGGCTGATCCGCAGCGTGATCTCGAAGGCGATGGGCAACTCGTACGTGACGGCCGAGCGCAACAAGTACCGCACGCGTCTCGACTCGGCGCCGAACGGCGGCACCTACGTGTTCATCAGCCAGAAGGGCATGCGTGAGGCGATCACCGGTGCGAACAACGATTCGAGCAAGTGGGAACCGAAGCCGAACGATCCGGCGCTCGAGACCGAATACCTGAAGCGGCTGATGGCCGTGCTCGCGCAGAATGCGCAGCGTGCGAAGAACGGCGAGCCGCCGATCGCGAACATCAAGGACAACACGGTACCGATCGAGAAGAAGGCCGACGCCGACGCATCATCGAAGGCCGCGGCAGCGATCGCCGCGCAGAACGTCTCGCGCACGTCGGCACAGGGCAATGACGCGGCCGATGCGGCCGTGCCGTCGGAAGTCACGCTCGGCGAACCGTACGACCGGTCGTGGCTGCACGTCGGCCTCGCGCTCGATCGCGCGAACTTCACGGTCGACGATCGCGATCGCACGAAGGGTCTGTATTTCGTGCGCTACGTCGATCCGAAGGATCTGACCTCGGCCGAGCAAGGCTTCTGGAGCCAGCTGTTCCACGGCAAGAAGGAAAAGCAGGCGAAGCAGTACCGCGTCAACGTGAAGGCGCTCACGGCCGACCAGACGCGCGTTGCAATCGTTGACGATACGGGCGCGATCGACACGTCGTCGCCGGCACGCCAGATCATGGGGCTGCTGGTGAATCAGCTTCGCTGATCCCGGCGCGTCCCTGCATCACTGAAAAGCCCGCCGTTCGGCGGGCTTTTTTTATAGCCGCTCGCGCTTGCGTATGCATGTGCGAGCGGTTCGGTCCCTCCCTCGTGACGTTACGTAACATCCGCGCGTTACGGCGGCAGAACACGTGTCACATTGTCGCCATCGTCAAAAAATGTTCTTTTAAATCAACGAAGTGATCGGTTTTCAATGGCTGGCATGCAACCTGCTTTATATGTTGGAATTGTTGAAACAGGGAGGATGACGTCAGATGCCGGGCGGGCGCCGCGAGCGCCGGATCAACGGTATCGGCGTCTTCGAATGTCGGCGCGGCATGCGCCGGTGCAACCGATGACGATCCGCGCACGCGTGCGGATCTCGATGGCCCCGTCGCCTATCCTCGTAGGGCGACGGTTTCGCCCGCGCTTCTCTGAAGCGCGGGCTATTTTTTTGGAGCCGTCGGGCCATGTCGCATCGGCGTGGCCGATGCGCGACGCGTGATTCGCGTATTCTCGGACTTTTATCGATGAAGGAGTCGGGAATGGCGGAAATTGCAGTCGTGGCGCTGATCGTGGCGAAGCCGGGTGCCGAGGAAAAACTGCGCACCGTGCTCGAAGGGATCGTCGAGCCGACCCGTAACGAAGCCGGTGCCTTGCAGTACGACCTGCACCGGGATCTGAAGGAACCCTTGCGATTCGTATTCGTCGAGCGTTGGGAGAGCGAGGCGGCGCTGGCTGCGCATGCGCGCTCCGCGCACATTCTCGCTTATCGCGAAGCGGCCGCGGACTGGATCGAAAGTTCCGAAATCCGCGTGCTGTCGAAGCTCGTCTGAGCCGGGCGGGGCGACCGGACGTGTCCGGTCGCGGCGGCGCGTCAGTGCGACGCGCTGGGGACGTCGAGGATCAGGATGATCGTCCAGTCGGCGTCGCCGTCATGGTGATACTGGCGCTCGGCCACGATGAACGGCTGCTGCTTGCCTTGCGGGCCGAGGAACAGCACGTCGCCCTCCATCGGCAGGCACTCGATCGGCGGCAACGCGAGGAACGCGTCGGCCGAGCCGCGGGGCATCAGTTGCTTGATCTGGCGAGTGGCGGCTTCGGTCCACTCGATGTCGAGTTGAATGTTGCTCATGCTGTCCTCCGCACCGGGGTGCGCACGGGTGGAAAATTTCGGTGCGCGACTTTAGCACAGCGCGCAGGCGCCGCAACCAAAAAAGCCGAACCCGGTTGCCCGGATTCGGCTTTTTACTTGTGCGATGCCGCCGAACTTACTGGCTGGCAGCGTCTGCAGCCTTGGCCGCCTTCTTGCCGGCCTTCTTCGCTGCGGCCTTGTGATGAGCAGCCTTCTTGCCGTGGTGATGCTCTTCCTGCATCGCCGGCTGAGCGGCTTCGGCCGCTTGCTGCTGTTGCAGCGCCTGTGCGCGTTGCTCGATCTCGGAGATCTTGGCCGGATCGGTAATCGTCTTGATTTCCGTGCTCTCTTGCGCATACGCTGCGCCAGTCAGCGCCGACATCGCTACCAGGATAGCCAGGGACGTCTTCTTCATTGCTTTACCTCCGCTAAGTGGTGATGAACCCGAGTGTTGCCGTTTTGTCTGGCGACTGCAATCGAGTGCGTGTCGAGTGTAACAAAAGTGACGGATCAATGTGCACCGGATCGCGGCGCGACGCAAGGCCCCGTTGAAGTCGCGCAACACTTCGTGTACTTCGTCATGCGCATGCCATTCTGGGCGGATTCACTCCGTCCGTGCCCGTTTCCCCGCAAACTTTCAAAACCAGCCGAGCCACCGGTACACGTGGAATTGCGCAATGCCGACCAGTTCGTGCAGCGCCTGCTCGGCATTGGCCAGGTTGCGCCAGCGCGGCAGCCAGCCTGTTTGCGCAAGCCGGCGGTTCGCATAGACGGGCTGCGGATCGATGCCGAACCGGCGGAAATCGAGCAATGCACGGCGCATCTGGTACGACGACGTGACGAGAATGCGTGCGTCGTCATACTGTGAGCGTAGTATAGATGCAGTGAATTTCGCGTTTTCGTAGGTCGTGCGGCTGTCCGGTTCGAGAACGAGGTCGGTGGGAGCAACGCCTTCCGCGACGAGCTGGCGCCCGTATACGGCTGCTTCGGCTTCGCCGTGATGCTGCGGGTCGCCGCCCGACATCACGACGGTGCAACGCTCGGCCTGCTGTCGACACGTGCGATAGAGCGCCGCAACCTTGTGGATGCGCGCGGCGCCGTCGGGCGGCGCGCGCAGCCCGTTGTCGGTGCGGCGCGTGCCGGAGCCGAGGAGAATCAGTGTGGTCCGCCCGTGCATGACCGGGTGCTCGACCGGTGTGACGCCGGCCTCGGTCCAGGCGATCAGCGGCGCGGCGAGCCAACCCGTTGCGAGCAGCCAGAACAGCGCAATCGCGGCGATCGAGATGATTCTCCGCCGCTTGCGGCAGAGCATGAAACCGATGAAGAGAAGTACAAATGAATCGAACAGAATCAATTTGATTGGGGTATGGTGTCTTTTTATGGACGGCTGACGATCCGGCCCTGAAGCGACGCCGAACGTCGGCCTCCAGAATCGGTGGCGGTGTCGGCGGGCGGAGACCCCGCCCGGCGCGCCGCTTCGCATTGTCGCTGCACTTTAAGAAAGAATCGAGATGGCCACGTATTCCAACGAAGCGGTGCTCGACGCATTGAGACGAGTGCAGTACCGCCAGGTACCGTGGGCACGCCGCCCGGGCGTGTTCGAGTATCTCCGTTCGCTCGGGCTGATGGACACGGTCAGGCAGAAGACCGTCGCGCCCGCGCCGGGCTTTCATGCCCCGGTCGACATCGCCGTACTGACCGAAACCGGTCGAGCCGAATTCTCGCGCCTCGAGCGCGACGAGAAATTACTTTCCTGGACCGATCGCCGCATGGACGACTACGCATTGAGCGAAGCGAGCGCCGTGGCGATTCTCGAAAGCCGCTTGTAGCGGCGGAGCCTCCCGGCGCGTGCGTCGCCGCGCGAGCGGTCATGTCAAAAAAAAGCCCGTATCGCGAGGATACGGGCGTACCGGATACTTTTGCTGTTGCCACGCTGTGCTCATGGCAACGATGTGACTCGTCGCTTGCGGCGCAGTTCCCGAAAGCGGGTACTTTCTTTGGCGAATGCCTGAAATCGGCAGGACTACGGATGACGCGGCACGTCGGACGGCTGCGAGCCGATGCGCGCCCGCGCGTTGCTGGCGATATCGCCGCGCAGGTCGCCGCGCGGCACGGTCTGCCGGCCGGGCGCGTTGGCGGACGGCGGTTGGCGCGGCGTATTCCGGTGATCCTGCTGGCGGTGAGGCGGCTTCGTGCGATCGTCGGCATGGGATGGAGCGGTCAGCGCCATGGACATGACAATGCCGCATGCAACGAGCAGTGACATTGGTCTCATGGCGGGGGCTCCCTTCAAGCCGTCGATGCGGCCTGTTGATATGTCGCTAAGGTAAGCGCGGGAGTGCAGGCTTGCTGTAAATATTGGTAAATAGTTGTATCGCGGCACGACAACGGTAATCGACGGCAAGGCAGGCGTCGCGAAAAGATCGCGCCGCAGAAAGAAACCGGGCGGCCGAAGCCGCCCGATCGAGCATGCGTTACGCCATCTTGACGGGCGCGCGCCAGGATTCCGGGTTGGTCCAGAAGGCGCCCCGCAGCCGGTCGCGGCTCGGCGGTGCAGGCGGCTTCGCGGCGCTCGCGCCGATGCGCCCGCGCAGCGAGATCTGCCGGCCGCTCGTGCCGAGTCGCTTCACGATTTCGGCGAGCGTACCGTCCGCCTGCCATTCGTCGAAGCGGCGACGGCAGGTCGGCGGCGACGGGTAGCGGCCCGGCAGCTTCGACCAGCCTTCACCCGTCGACAGCACCCACAGCACGGCGTTGACCACCGAGCGGGCTTCCACGCGGGGACGGCCGCGCCGTTCACTCCGTGCGGGTTCCGAGCAAAACAGACCCTCGACCAGCGCCCACTCGTTATCTCTCAAATCGTCGAACAGCATCATGTCCTCACCTCAGCGAAGCTAACTCCGGTGCGCTGCCCTGCGCCGCGCACTCTTCAAGCACTCGATCGTCGAGTGCCGGGTGGGGGCGTCCGGTTGGCCGGCAGCGGCGTTTCTACTCTTCCGTCCGACGAAACCTGCGCCCTGTGCGCAAGGTAATGCACGAAGCGTGCCATGTCAGAGGTGATTCCCTTGAGAGCCGCTTGGCAGCGAGCTAACGGCTAAGTCAGCTAGGGGCGTATAAGACGCCAAAATAACCCGCCAGCAAATCGGGACAATCACCAATCTTGTGCAGTTCGCCCGTACCACGTGCGTTTGCGAATGTATTGCACCGCAGCGAAACATGCGCGATGAGGGTCGGATTCGCCCATCGAGCCCGGATTCGTGCATTAAAATCGTGCATCGATATCGACGATTGATGAGGGCGGGAAATGAACGTCACGCTGCGCCAGCTTCGCGTATTCATCGAGGTCGCGCGGCTCAAGAGCTTCAGCCGTGCGGGCGACGAGATCGGGCTCACGCAATCCGCGGTCAGCCGCTGCGTGCGCGAGCTCGAGGCCGAACTCGGGCTGAAGCTGATCGACCGCACGACGCGCGACGTGCAATTGACCGATGTCGGTGCGAACCTGATCGCGAGCGTGTCGCGCCTGCTCGACGATCTCGACGACACGCTGCGCGAGATTCGCGAGATCGGCGAGCAGCGTCGCGGGCGCGTGATCGTCGCGGCGAGCCCGACGATCGCCTGCCGTCTGATGCCGCGGGTGGTCGCATCGTGCGAGCGCCAGTTCCCGTTCGTGACGCTGGGCCTGCGCGACGACGTGCAAAGCGACGTCCTGCGCAAGGTGAAGTCGAGCGAAGTCGACTTCGGCGTCGTGATCGGTCCGCTGACGGTCGCCGATCTCGTGTGCGAACCGTTGATGACCGATTCGTTCTGCCTCGTCGCGCGGGCCGATCATCCGCTCGCGGCACGGGCCGAGGTGCCGTGGACGGCGCTGGACGGCGAGCGCCTCGTGCTGCTCGACCATGCGTCGGGCAGCCGGCCGCTGATCGACGCCGCGCTGGCCGCCCATCACGTCAATGCGACGGTCATGCAGGAGCTCGGGCATTCGGCGACGGTGTTCGGGCTGGTCGAGGCGGGCGTCGGCGTGAGCGTGCAGCCGTGGCTGTCGCTGCCGCTGCCGGCCGGCTCCACACTGGTCGCGCGGCCGCTCACGCCGCGCACCGAGCGGACGGTCGAGCTGGTGCGCCGTCGCGACCGGTCGCTGTCGCCCGCGGCCCAGGCGATCTGGGAACTCGTGCGGCAGATGCCGGCGCGGGCAGAGGATCTCGACTGACGCGCGCCGACTTGCACCGGCCGGGTGTGCGGGCCGGTACACTACGCGGATCGTGTTCCTCGGCGGTGGTTCTCGATGGTGCATTCCGATGATTTCCTTGCGGTGACCGGCGAGCCGGCGGCACGCGCCGCGGTGCAGGCGCTGCGTCCGTCGCTGATCCGGGAAGTGGCGAACGCCGGCTTCGGCGTGCCGGACATGCTGCCGTTCTGGTTCGGCGAATCCGATCGCGTGACGCCGGATTTCATCCGCGACGCCGCGGCGGCCGCGTTGCGCGACGGCGCGACCTTCTACACGCACAACCTCGGTACCGCGCCGTTGCGCGCGGCGATCGCGGCCTACGTCGGCGCGCGCCACGGCGCGACGGCGGCCGACGCGGTGGCCGTGACGAGTTCCGGCGTGAGCGCGCTGATGCTGGCCGCGCAGATGCTGGTCGGTCCCGGGGACCGTGTCGTCGCGGTCACGCCGCTATGGCCGAACCTCGTCGAAATTCCGAAGATTCTCGGCGCGCAGGTCGAATGCGTGCCGCTCGGGTATGGCGACGCGGGCTGGCGGCTGGATGTCGGGCGGCTGCTGGCCGCGCTGACGCCCGAGACGCGAATGTTGCTGATCAATTCGCCGAACAACCCGACCGGCTGGACGATGTCGCGTGACGACCAGCAGGCCGTGCTCGCCCATTGTCGCCGGCACGGCATCTGGCTGGTCGCCGATGAAGTGTACGAACGGCTCGCGTTCGATGCGGGCGGCGCGCCGTCGTTTCTCGATATCGCCACGCGCGACGAACGGGTCGTCGTCGTGAATTCGTTCTCGAAGGCGTGGGCGATGACGGGCTGGCGGCTTGGATGGCTCGTCGCGCCGGCGTCGGTGATGGGCGACCTGTCGAAGCTCGTCGAATACAACACGTCGTGCGCGCCGGGCTTCGTCCAGGCCGCGGGCGAGGTTGCGCTGCGCGACGGCGAGCCGTTCGTGCGGTCGTTCGTCGCGTCACTGCGCGACGCGCGCGATCACCTGGTCGCCGCGCTGCGGACGTTGCCGGACGTCGAGGTGCCGCCGCCGCCGGGTGCGATGTACCTGTTCCTGCGGCTGCCCGGCGCGGCCGACAGTCTCGCGTTCTGCAAGACGCTGGTGCGCGAGGCGGGCATCGGCCTGGCGCCCGGGCGGGCGTTCGGCCCGGAGGGCGAGGGCTTCGTACGGTGGTGCTATGCATGCGATCCGGCCCGGCTCGACGCGGGCGTCGAGCGGCTGCGCCGGTTCCTCGCGCACGGTTCGGCGGCCCGCTGAAGCAGGGCCGGAGCGCGCGCGCCGTACTGGCGGCGGCCCGCTCGGCTCATCTTTACGCACCGGGCAATTTTGCGTAATATGGCGCTCAGTCACGCGGTTCCGTCGTTGAGCCGTGCTGTTCCGTCCGGTTTGGGCCTGGCCTGAAGTTGGTTCGCCGCCCCCGGTTCGTGCTCCCATCAATATGACCGATCAGAATCGGGCGAGCGCGTCTTCCGTTCCTTTCGTCTGTTTGTTGATCCGGTTCGTTTGACCACAGGGTCTGGCCTAGCTGCATGAATACCCAAGAGGCGAAGATCGTCCTCGAGACTGCTTTGATCTGCGCGCAGGAACCGCTGAAGCTCGGCGATTTGCGCAAGCTCTTTGCCGACGGCGTGTCGGCTGACACGGTCCGCACGTTGCTCGAAGATCTGAAACAGGATTGGTCCGGCCGCGGCGTCGAGCTGGTGGCGCTGGCGACCGGATGGCGCTTTCAGAGCAAGCCGGCGATGCGTCATTATCTGGATCGCCTGCATCCCGAGAAGCCGCCGAAGTATTCGCGCGCGGTGCTCGAAACGCTCGCGATCATCGCGTACCGGCAACCCGTCACGCGCGGCGACATCGAAGAGATTCGCGGCGTGACGGTCAACACGCAGGTGGTCAAGCAACTCGAGGATCGCGGCTGGATCGAGGTGATCGGCCATCGTGACGTGCCGGGGCGCCCGGCGCTGTACGCGACGACCAAGCAGTTTCTCGACGATCTCGGCCTGAAGGCGCTCGACGATCTGCCTGCGCTCGAAGAGCCGGCCGCGAACATCGAGGCCGCGCTGCTCGCGCAGCAGGCGATGGATTTCGACGGGGATGTGCCGGTCGCCGACGACGCGGCGGACGATCCGTCGCAGGCGCTGGCGGATGAAACATCGGTCGAATTGCCGGACGATGCCGCGACTGCGGCCGACGGTGCGTCGACGCAGGAAATTCCGGGTCGCGATACGCTCGAGGCTGATCGCGGGCACACGGAACAAACGGAACAGGTGGGCGCCCAAGCAGTGCCGACCGGTGTGCAGTCCGAGCCGCCGCGTGCGGATCGGGGTGAGGAAGATCGCAAGCCGGCCGCCGAAGCGGCTGCCGGAGACGGAGCGGAAGCGGCCGGCGTCACGCCCGGCGAGGCTGACCAGGCCAACGCGTCCCGTTCCCGTTCCGCGGACGACGAGATGCTGGACGACACGTCCGACAGTCTCGCGGATGCCGTACGAAGCGCCAGCGCGCCCATCGGCGCCGACGCGTTGCCGGACGACGAAGCAGAACCCGAACAGCGTCGCGCCTGATCGCGGCCAACATCTTGCCGCGCCCGCGCCGGGCGCGAGACCTGACATTTTGAGGTTGTTTTGACTGATATCCACGATATTGAATCGTCCGCGCCTGCCGTGCAGGCGGCGCGCGCCGACGATGCGCCGGAGCAGGATGCTTCGGCCGGTGGCGACGAGCGTCCCCGCCGCGGTTTGCGGCGCGGCCCGCGCAGCCTGATCGCGCGGCGTCGCGCGGCAGCCAAGTCGAAGGGCGCCGAAGGCGAGCAGCCGGGCGGCGAAGGCGCGGATGCGCAGCCGGCCGAGACGGCCGAAGCGCAGCCGGCGCGTGCGCCGCGCAACAAGGACGGTGCGGCCAAGGGTGGGCGCAAGCCGGCCGGCAAACGCGAAGGCGCGGCCAAGGCTGGCCAGGGCGGTCAGGGCCGGCGCGGTGCGCCGAAGGCTGAGGGCGGCCCGGTGAAGGCGGAGGGCGATGCGTCCCAGGACGAGCTGTTCGCCTACGTGACGTCGCCTGCATTCGACGCGGACAACTCCGCGGGCGGCAGCGGCGTGCGTGCGCCGATGCTGCGCCGCGGCCGCAACCAGCCGGCGAACAAGCGCGTGCTGTCGCCGGACGACGACGCGCCGAAGCTTCACAAGGTGCTGGCGGAGGCGGGCATGGGCTCGCGCCGCGAAATGGAAGAATTGATCGTCGCCGGCCGCGTGTCGGTGAACGGCGAGCCCGCGCACATCGGGCAGCGCATCATGCCGACCGACCAGGTGCGGATCAACGGCAAGCCGGTCAAGCGCAAGCTGCCGAACAAGCCGCCGCGCGTGCTGCTGTACCACAAGCCGACGGGCGAGATCGTCAGCCACGCGGATCCGGAAGGCCGTCCGTCGGTGTTCGATCGCCTGCCGCCGATGAAGACGGCGAAATGGCTTGCGGTGGGTCGCCTCGACTTCAATACCGAAGGTCTGCTGATGCTGACGACTTCGGGCGATCTCGCGAACCGCTTCATGCACCCGCGCTACAGCGTCGAGCGCGAGTATGCGGTGCGCGTCGTCGGCGAGCTGGCCGAAGGGATGCGGCAGAAGCTGCTGCACGGCGTCGAGCTCGATGACGGTCCGGCGAATTTCCTGCGTATCCGCGACGGCGGCGGCGAAGGGACGAACCACTGGTATCACGTCGCGCTGGCCGAAGGCCGCAACCGCGAAGTGCGCCGGATGTTCGAGGCCGTCGGCCTGATGGTGAGCCGCCTGATCCGTACGCGTCACGGCCCGATCCCGCTGCCGCGCGGCCTGAAGCGCGGTCGTTGGGAAGAGCTCGACGACGCGCAGGTGCGCAAGCTGATGGCGACGGTCGGCCTGAAGGCGCCGACCGAGGAGAAGGGCAAGCGCGGCGGGGCTGGCCAGGCCGAACGCCGTCAGCCCGATCCGATGGAGACGTCGATGGGTTTCATCAGCCGTGAGCCGGTGCTGACGACGCATGGGCAACTCGACCAGCCGCGCCGCGGTGGCGGCAGGCGCGGCGTGCCGGGGCTGCCCGGCCTGAGCGGCTACGGCAGTCTGCCGGTTTCGCCGTCGGGCTACGGTAACCGTACCGGCGGTGGCCGTGACGGCAACCGTGGTGGCATGGGCGGTCGCGACGGCAACCGAGCCGGCGGCCGCGATGTCGACGGCAATCGCGCGTCGTACGGCGCGGGCCCCAAGCGCGAAGGCGCGGGCGGCAAGCGCGGCGGCGGCAAGGGCGGCGGTAATCGCAATCCGAACGGCAATCGGGCGGATGGCGCCGGCAACGGCGGCGGTCAGCGCGGCGGCCAGCGTCCGCAGCGCAGCCGTACGCGCAGCCGCTGAACGCATGTCGGCGCGCGGCGGCGCACAGCCGCCGGCGTGCCGGCCCGATCGGCATTCCGCCGATTTTGCCGGCACCGCGCATTGCGCCGATCGCTTTCGACCATAGATATGTCGCGTGCCGCTGCCTCGCAGTCGGCAACCGGTCGCCGGTCTGACAGGATCGTGCCGGCGGATCGGGTAACCCGATTTCGCATTTTTGGTCCGTAAAAGCGCGCGACGCGCTGCTTTTACCGGCTGGCTTGGCGTTTGCGCCAAAAATCGCTATAATCGCGGAGTCGCTGGGCGTACGGATTCAATGTGCGGCTCAGGTGCGACCACCAGTAAGAAAGATGGGCGTTCCGCCCATTTTTTTTTGCTGAAACGGTTAGGCATCTCGGGTAGCGCTTCCTGCGCCGGCTAAGGCGCGCGCCCGCGGGTGAATCGCGAGCGGCGGGCGCGAACACCTGAGAGGACACTGTGCAACTGACGGAACTGATAGAAACCACGGTCACCGGGCTCGGCTACGAGCTGGTGGATCTCGAGCGCACCGGGCGCGGCATGCTTTGCATCTATATCGATCAGCCTGCCGGCATCTCGCTCGAAGATTGCGAAAAGGTCACGCGTCAGCTCCAGCACGTCTTGACGGTCGAAAACATCGATTACGAACGGCTCGAAGTCTCGTCCCCGGGGCTCGACCGCCCGTTGAAGAAGCTGGCCGACTTCGAGCGCTTCGCCGGCAGCGAAGTTTCCGTGACCTTGAAAAAGCCGCTGGACGGGCGCAAGACGTACCGGGGCATTCTGCACGCGCCGAATGGCGAAACGATCGGTTTGGAATTTGAGGGGAAGAAGGGCGAGGCAGCCATGCTGGATTTCACGCTGGCCGATATCGACAAAGCCCGCCTGATTCCGCAAGTTGACTTTAGGAGCCGCAAATAATGAGTCGCGAAGTGTTGATGCTGGTGGATGCGCTGGCGCGCGAGAAAAACGTCGACAAGGATGTGGTGCTGGGCGCCCTCGAGGCCGCGCTCGCTTCCGCTTCCAAGAAGCTGTTCGACGAAGGCGCCGAAATCCGCGTCCATATCGATCGCGAAAGCGGCGAGCACGAAACCTTCCGTCGCTGGCTCGTCGTGCCCGACGAGGCAGGCTTGCAGGAGCCGGATCGCGAGATCCTGCTGTTCGAGGCACGTGAGCAGAATCCCGACGTCGAAGTCGGCGAATATGTCGAGGAACCCGTTCCGTCGATCGAGTTCGGTCGTATCGGCGCGCAGGCCGCGAAGCAGGTGATCCTGCAGAAGGTGCGCGACGCGGAGCGCGAGCAGATCCTGAACGACTACCTCGAGCGGGGCGAAAAGATCATGACGGGTACGGTGAAGCGCCTCGACAAGGGCAACTTCATCGTCGAATCGGGCCGTGTCGAAGCGCTGCTGCGCCGCGATCAGCTGATCCCGAAGGAAAACCTGCGCGTGGGCGACCGCGTGCGCGCGTACATCGCGAAGGTCGACCGCACCGCGCGCGGCCCGCAGATCGAGCTGTCGCGTACGGCGCCCGAGTTCCTGATGAAGCTGTTCGAGATGGAAGTGCCGGAAATCGAGCAGGGCCTGCTCGAGATCAAGGCGGCTGCCCGCGACCCGGGCGTGCGCGCGAAGATCGGCGTGATCGCCTACGACAAGCGGATCGATCCGATCGGCACCTGCGTCGGCATCCGCGGCTCGCGCGTGCAGGCCGTGCGCAACGAGCTCGGTGGCGAAAACATCGACATCGTGCTATGGTCGGAGGATCCCGCCCAGTTCGTGATCGGCGCGCTCGCGCCGGCAGCTGTCCAGTCGATCGTCGTCGATGAAGAAAAGCATTCGATGGACGTCGTCGTCGACGAGAACGAACTGGCTGTCGCGATCGGCCGCAGCGGTCAGAACGTTCGCCTCGCCGGTGAACTGACCGGCTGGCAGATCAACATCATGACGCCGGACGAATCCGCCCTGAAGCAGGGTGAAGAGCGCGACCGGCTGCGTGCACTGTTCATGGCGCGTCTCGATGTCGACGAGGAAGTTGCCGACATCCTGATCGACGAAGGCTTCACGAGCCTCGAAGAGATCGCCTACGTGCCGCTCAACGAAATGCTCGAGATCGAAGCGTTCGACGAGGACACCGTGCACGAGCTGCGCAACCGCGCACGCGATGCGCTGCTGACGATGGCCATCGCGAACGAAGAAAAGGTCGAGAACGCAGCGCTGGATCTCAAGAGCCTCGACGGCATCACGCCGGAGTTGCTCGCGAAGCTGGCCGAACACGGTGTGCAGACGCGGGACGATCTCGCCGAGCTTGCAGTGGATGAACTGGTCGACCTGACCGGAATGGAAGAGGATGCCGCTAAGGCGTTGATCATGAAAGCACGTGAACATTGGTTCCAGTGAGAAATGACCATGGCGCACTGATTTGATGGCGGCCGTATGGCCTGACCCGATGCTAACCGCAAGGAATCGGTCCTTGCACTAAGAGGAATGAATGGCGAGTAACAACGTAGCCCAATTTGCCGCGGAACTGAAAATGCCTGCTGGTGTGCTGCTCGAACAGCTGCAGGCAGCGGGCGTCCAGAAAGCGAGTGAAGACGATGCGCTGTCCGAAGCGGACAAGGCGCGTCTGCTCGATCATTTGCGCAAGTCGCACGGCGCAACCGACGGCGACAAGCGCAAGATCACGCTGACCCGCAAGCATACGTCGGAGATCAAGCAATCTGACGCGACGGGCAAGGCTCGCACCATTCAGGTCGAGGTCCGCAAGAAGCGCACGTTCGTCAAGCGCGACGACGTGAACGAGGGTGCGGAACAGGGTCAGGCGCAGGTCGCCGAAGCGGACGACGATGCGGAACTGAAGCGTCGCGAGGAAGAAGCGCGCCGCGAGGCCGAGCTGCTCGAGAAGCAGGCGCAGGAACTGCGCGAGCGCCAGGAACGCCTGGAGCGTGAAGAGGCGGAACGCCGCGCCCGCGAGGAAGCGGCTGAAGCCGAGCGCCGTCGCGCCGAGGAAGAAGCTGCGGCGAAGCGTGCCGCGGCCGAAGCCGCTGCGGCGCAGCAGCAGGTGGCAGCGCAGCAGGCCGCCGCGGCCGAGCAGAAAACGGCCAGCGTGGAGTCCGCGCAATCCGAGCAGTCCGCGCAGGACGAAGCGCGCGCGGCCGCCGAACGTGCGGCCCAGCGCGAAGCGGCCAAGAAGGCCGAGGACGCAGCCCGCGAGGCGGCGGACAAGGCGCGCGCCGAGCAGGAAGAGATCAGCAAGCGTCGCGCGGCGGCAGAAGCCGAGGCACGCGCGATCCGCGAAATGATGAACACGCCGCGCAAGGCCGTGGTCAAGGCAGTCGAGCCGCCGAAGCCGGTCGAGCCGCCGAAGCCGGCCGAAGCGAAGGGCACGCTGCACAAGCCGGCGAAGCCGGAAGGTGCGCAGGCACGTCCGGCCGTGAAGAAGCCGGCCGGTGCCGCGGCCCCGGCCACGACGCAGGCGCCGGCAGGCGCGGGCGACCGCAACAAGAAGCCGGGCGCAGGCAAGGGCGGCTGGCAGGACGACGCGGCGAAGCGTCGCGGCATCAAGACGCGCGGCGATTCGAGCGGCGGCGTCGACCGCGGCTGGCGCGGCGGCCCGAAGGGGCGCGGCCGTCACCAGGACAGCGCATCGTCGTTCCAGGCGCCGACCGAACCGATCGTTCGCGAAGTGCACGTGCCGGAAACCGTGTCGGTTGCCGATCTCGCGCACAAGATGTCGATCAAGGCCTCCGAAGTCATCAAGGTGATGATGAAGATGGGCCAGATGGTCACGATCAACCAGGTGCTGGACCAGGAAACGGCGATGATCATCGTCGAGGAACTGGGCCACCGCGCGGTTGCCGCGAAGCTGGACGATCCGGAAGCGCTGCTGGTCGAAGGCGAAACCGGTACCGATGCGGAGCAACTGCCGCGTCCGCCGGTCGTCACGGTCATGGGTCACGTCGACCACGGCAAGACCTCGCTGCTCGACCACATTCGCCGCGCGAAGGTTGCCGCTGGCGAAGCGGGCGGCATTACGCAGCACATCGGCGCGTATCACGTCGATACGCCGCGCGGCGTCATCACGTTCCTCGATACGCCGGGTCACGAAGCGTTCACGGCAATGCGTGCACGCGGCGCGAAGGCGACCGACATCGTGGTGCTGGTGGTGGCGGCCGACGACGGCGTGATGCCGCAGACGAAGGAAGCAATCGCCCACGCGAAGGCGGGTGGCGTGCCGATCGTCGTCGCGATCAACAAGATCGACAAGCCGGAAGCGAACCCCGATCGCGTCAAGCAGGAACTGGTCGCGGAAGGCGTCGTGCCGGAAGAGTACGGTGGCGACTCGCCGTTCGTGCCGGTGTCGGCCAAGACGGGCGCGGGCATCGACGATCTGCTCGAGAACGTGCTGCTGCAGGCCGAAGTGCTGGAACTGAAGGCACCGGTCGAAGCACCGGCCAAGGGCATCGTGATCGAAGCGAAGCTCGACAAGGGTAAAGGCCCGGTCGCGACGATCCTCGTGCAGTCCGGTACGCTGAACCGCGGCGACATCGTGCTGGCCGGTACGGCTTACGGCCGGGTTCGCGCGATGCTCGACGAGAACGGCAAGCCGACGAAGGAAGCCGGTCCGTCGATCCCGGTCGAAATCCAGGGTCTGTCGGAAGTGCCGGGCGCGGGCGAGGAAGTGATCGTGCTGCCGGACGAGCGCAAGGCGCGTGAAATCGCGCTGTTCCGTCAGGGCAAGTTCCGCGACGTGAAGCTTGCGAAGCAGCAGGCCGCGAAGCTGGAAAGCATGCTCGAGCAGATGGGCGAAGGCGAAGTGCAGAACCTGCCGCTCATCATCAAGGCAGACGTGCAGGGTTCGCAGGAAGCGCTCGTGCAGTCGCTGCTCAAGCTGTCGACCGACGAAGTGCGCGTGCAGATCGTGCACAGCGCGGTGGGCGGCATCAGCGAAAACGACGTCAACCTCGCGACGGCATCGAAGGCGGTCATCATCGGCTTCAACACGCGTGCGGATGCACAAGCGCGCAAGCTGGCCGAGGCGAACGGCATCGACATCCGCTACTACAACATCATCTACGACGCAGTGGATGAGGTGAAGGCGGCGATGTCGGGCATGCTGGCACCGGAGAAGCGCGAAGTCATCACCGGCATGGTCGAGGTCCGTCAGGTCTTCAAGGTGCCGAAGGTCGGTACGGTTGCTGGCTGTATGGTCACGGACGGTATCGTCAAGCGCTCGTCGTCGGTACGCGTGCTGCGCAACAACGTCGTGATCTTCACGGGCGAACTCGAATCGCTGAAGCGCTTCAAGGACGACGTGAAGGAAGTGAAGCAGGGCTTCGAGTGCGGTATGTCGGTGAAGAACTTCAACGACGTCATCGAAGGCGACCAGTTCGAAGTCTTCGAAGTGACCGAAGTCGCGCGTACGCTGTAATCGTCGCGCATCGGCTCATGGGCGGGGCAGGCTTGGGCCTGTCCCGCCCATTTTCATGGTGGCGTGCCGACAAGGGCCGCCACTTCATCCTGAAAAACGGATCACGGATCGATCATGTCCAGGAAACGCACTTCCCCCAATCGCAACGTTCAGATCGCCGACCAGATTCAGCGCGATCTGTCCGAACTCATCATGCGCGAGGTCAAAGACCCGCGTATCGGCATCGTGACCATCCAGAGCGTGGAGCTCACGCCGGACTACGCGCACGCGAAGGTCTACTTCACCGCGCTCACCGGCGATCCGGAAAAGACGCAGGAGGCGCTGAATCACGCGTCGGGTCACCTGCACAACCTGCTGTTCAAGCGCCTGCACATTCATACGGTGCCGACGCTGCATTTCCATTACGACCAGACGATCGAGAAGGCCGTCGAAATGTCGCGCCTGATCAAGGAAGCGAACTCGACGCGCGCGAAGGACGACGACGAGGCCGACGCACCCGCGAAGGACGACTGAGTTCGACCGGCCTATGACGAATGCAGCACCCCAACGTCCGCGCGTGCCCCGGCGCGTGCTGGATGGCGTCCTCCTGCTCGACAAGCCGGTCGGCCTGTCGAGCAACGATGCGCTGATTCGCGCGAAGCGCCTGCTCCTCGCGAAGAAAGCCGGCCACACCGGCACGCTCGATCCGCTGGCTTCGGGCCTGCTGCCGCTGTGTTTCGGCGAGGCGACCAAGTTTTCGCAGGACTTGCTCGAGGCCGACAAGACCTACGAAGCGACGATGCGTCTTGGCCAGCGCACGGCTACCGGCGATGCGGAAGGCGACGTGATCGACACGCGGCCGGTCGAATGCGACCGGGCGGCGGTGGAAGCCGCGCTCGTGCGCTTCACCGGCGAGATCGTGCAGGTGCCGCCGATGTATTCGGCGCTCAAGCGCGACGGCAAGCCGCTGTACGAATACGCGCGTGCGGGCCAGACCGTCGAGCGGGAAGGCCGTAACGTGACGATTCATGCGCTCGAACTGCTCGCTTGCGAGCTGCCCGACGTGACGTTTCGCGTGACCTGCAGCAAGGGCACGTATGTGCGTACGCTCGCGGAAGACATCGGCGAGGCGCTCGGTTGCGGGGCGCATCTGACGATGCTGCGTCGTACGGGCGTCGGTGCGTTGACGCTCGAACATGCGGTGACGCTCGATGCGCTGTCAGATGCAGCCGAAGCGGCACGCGATGCCTGGCTCCAGCCGGTCGATGCGTTGCTGTCGACGTTTCCGGCGGTTCGTCTCGACGATGCGTCCGCGAAGCGGTTCCTGCACGGCCAGCGCCTGCCGTTGTCGGCGCTCGGGCCGATCGAGGCGGCCGACGGCGAGCGCGTGCGTGTATACGACGCCACGCGGCTGCTCGGCGTGGCGCGCAAGGCGAATGGTGTACTTGCACCGGAACGGCTCGTCGTGACGGCTGCATGACGCTACGGCGCGCGTGCGCCGCAGTCGGCGTCCGAACAAGAAAAAGCCCGGTCGAAACGACCGGGCTTTTTGTTTGGTGCGTCGGTATTCCCGCTTGGGCGTTCAGTGCGCCGCCGATGCGGCCGCCCCGGCATCGCCGCCGCCCGCGCGTTCGGGCTTCGTGATCCAGATCAGTCCGATCAGCAGCACGAAGATCGCGGCCGAAATGTAGAACAGATCATTCACGCCGAGCTGCGCAGCCTGCTGCGTGGCCATGTTGTTGATCAGGCCGTGTGCCTGCTCGGGCGTGAGCCCGAGATTGCCCATCTGAGTGACGGCCTGGTTGAACGTCGGGTTGTACGGATTCGCCTGCTCGACCAGTTGCGCGTGGTGGAAGTTGTTCCGATGATCCCACGCGGTCTGGAAGATCGACGTACCGATGCCGCCGCACATGATCCGCACGAAGTTCGACAGGCCGGACGCCGCGGGAATGCGGTGGCCCGGCAGGCCGGACAGCGTGATCGACACGAGCGGGATGAAGAAGCCGGCCATCGCGATCCCCTGCACGAGCGTCGGCAGCGTCAGCGACCACTCGTCGACGCCCGTCGTGTAACGCGAACGCATCCAGAAGCACAGCGCGAACGTGAGGAATGACGCAGTCGAGATGAAGCGCGGATCGGTGCGCGGCAGATACTTCCCGGTGAGTGGCGACAACAGGATGGCGAACAACCCGACCGGCGCCATCACGAGGCCGGCGTCGGTCGCGGTGTAGCCGATTTGCGTCTGCAGCCACAGCGGCAGCAGCACGAGATTGCCGAAGTACAGGCCGTACCCGATCGACAGCGCGACCGTGCCGCCGGTGAAGTTTCTTATGCGGAACAGCGACAGGTCGACGACCGGGTGCTCGGCGGTCAGCTCCCAGATCACGAAGAACGCGAAAGCAATGACAGCGGTCAGCGCGAGCACGACGATCGTCGTCGACGCGAACCAGTCCAGATCCTTGCCCTTGTCGAGCATGATCTGCAGCGAGCCGACCCACACGACCAGCAGCGCGAGGCCCACGCCGTCGATCGGCGCACGGCGCACGGCCGACTCCCGACTCCGGTAGATCACCCACGTCGCGGCGGCGGCGGCGATGCCAACCGGGATGTTGACGTAGAAGATCCACGGCCACGAATAGTTGTCCGAGATCCAGCCGCCGAGAATGGGGCCCGCGACGGGGGCGATCAGCGTCGTCATCGCCCATAGTGCGAGCGCCATTGGCGCCTTCGCGCGCGGATAGCTCGATAGCAGGAGCGCTTGCGACAGCGGAATCATCGGGCCCGCGACGGCACCCTGGAGCACGCGCGACGCGAGCAGGAATGGCAGGCTCGGCGCCAGCCCGCACATCCACGACGAGATGACGAACAGGATGATCGACACGAGGAACAGGCGGACTTGCCCGAAACGGTCGGTCAGCCAGCCGGTCAGCGGCACCGAGATTGCGTTCGCGACCGCGAACGACGTGATGACCCACGTGCCCTGGTCGGACGACACGCCGAGGTCGCCCGAGATGGTCGGGATCGCGACGTTCGCGATGGACGTGTCGAGCACGTTCATGAACACCGCGAGCGATACCGCGATCGTCCCGAGCAGGAGTTGTCCGCCTTGCAGGGGCGGATGGGAGACAGGAGCCTGTGCCATGTGGGTTGTCTTTCCGGAGTCGGAACGGTTACATCATTTTCGCGGCGCTGCCTGACTTCGCCGCGACGGGCGCCGACGCGCTGCCGCCTGCGTTCTCGGCGATGATGCGTGCGATTTCGGCATCGGCTTCGTCGCCGTACTTCGCGAACACGTTGGTCTCGTAGACGGTGTTCGGCGCGTTGACGAGCTGGTCGCCGCGTTCGTCCTTGATGTCCACGTCGACCTGCATCGACAGGCCGATGCGCAGCGGATGCTTGTCGAGATCCTTCGGGTCGAGTTCGATCCGCACCGGCAGGCGCTGGACGACCTTGATCCAGTTGCCGGTCGCGTTCTGCGCCGGCAGCAGCGAGAACGCCGAGCCCGTACCGGCCGAGAAGCCGACGACCTTGCCGTGGTAGGTGACCGACGAGCCGTAGATGTCGGCCGTCATCTCGACCGGCTGGCCGATCCGCATGTGCTTCAGCTGGACTTCCTTGAAGTTCGCGTCGACCCACACGGCGTTCAGCGGCACCACCGACATCAGCGGCGTGCCCGGCGACACGCGCTGGCCGACCTGCACCGAGCGCTTCGCGACGTAGCCGGTGACCGGCGCCGGCAGCACGTTACGCGCGTTCGCGAGGTAGGCGTCGCGAACCTTCGCGGCGGCGGCCATCACGTTCGGGTGCGAGGCGATCGTCGTGTTCGCGGTCAGCGCGCGATTCGATGCGAGCTGCTGCTGCGCGGCGTCGACCGACGCCTGCGCGGCCTTCACCGCGTCGCGTGCGTGCGAGATTTCTTCCTGCGACACGGCGCCCGTCTGTGCGACGGCCAGGCGGCGACGCAGGTCGTCCTGGGCCTTCGACAGGTCGGACTGGCGCAGCGCGACTTGCGCGCGGTACTGGTCGTCGTTGACGAACAGGCCGCGCACCTGGCGCACCGTCTGCGCAAGGTTTGCTTCCGCCTGCTGCAGCGCGACCTGCGAATCGGCCGGGTCGAGCACGACCAGCGGGTCGCCGGACTTGACCGTCTGCGTATCGTCCGCCTTCACGGCGATCACGGTGCCGGTGACCTGCGGCGTGATCTGCACGACGTTGCCGTTCACGTACGCATCGTCGGTGCCTTCATGGAAGCGGGCGACGAGGAAGTAGTACAGGCCGTATGCGATGGCCGCGATCACGATGACCGCGACGAGCAGCGTCATCATTCGTTTGCGCTTGCCGTTGTTCTGCGGCTGCGCGCTGGCGGCGTTTTGTTGGTCGCTCATGGCGATTTTCTCCGTCCGTTATTTCGAGTGTCTGCGTAGTGGTGGCGCCGGCTCAGTTGGCGGCCTGTTTGTTCGGCGTGGCGGCGTCGGGCGCGGCGAGCGGTGTGCCGGTTGCGTCGAACCCGCCGCCCAGTGCCTTGATCAGCGCGAGCTGCATGTCGCGGCGACGCATCTTCAGGTTGGTCACCGTCTGCTCCGATGCGAGGCGGTTGCTGTCCGCCGTCAGCACCTGCAGTTGCGGCGACAGGCCGGCCTTGTAGCGGATGACCGCGAGATCGTACGCGCGCGTCGATGCGTCGAGCGCGCGTTGGGCGTCGCCCATCTGGCGATCGACCGCGCGGATCGACGCGACCTGCGTCGCGACGTCGTTCAGCGCGCTGATCAACGTCTGGTTGTAGTTCGCGACCGACAGGTCGAAGTCGGCGTAGCGGCCCTTGAGCTGGGCGCGCAGCGCGCCGGCATCGAAGATCGGCAGGTGGATCGCCGGGCCGAACTGCGCCTGGCGGCTCGCGAAGTTCAGGAATTTGCCCCAGCCGAACGCATCGAAGCCGAAACCGGCCGCGAGGTTCACGTCGGGGTAGAACTCGGCTTTCGCTTCCTTCACGTCGTGCATCGCGGCTTCGACCTGCCAGCGCGCGGCGACGATGTCGGGGCGGCGCGACACGAGATCGGCCGGCAGGTTGCCGGGCAGCGTGACGTCGCCGGTCGGGTTCATCACCGGCGCGGCGATCTGCAGCCCGCGATCCGGACCCTTGCCGAGCAGCGCGGCGAGCTGGTAGCGCACCGTCGTGATCTGGCCGTCGAGGTCCGACAGCGAAGCCTGCGTGGTCGCGATGTTGCCGCGCGCCGTCTGGCGTTCGACGTTGGTGTCGAGGCCGGCCGAGACGCGGCCGTCGGTGATCTTGCCCACCGTCTCGCGGTTGGTGATCTCGCGCTGCGCGATGTCGCGCAGCGCATAGAGCTGCGCGAGCGAGTTGTAGGTGCGCGCGACCGACGACGCGAGCGTGATGCGCGCCTGCTGCATGTCGGCTTCGGCGGCCTTTTCCTGCGACACGGCCGTGTGCAGGCGTTCGCGGTTCTTGCCCCACAGGTCGAGTTCCCACGACGCGCTCGCGAGCGCATTGTTCTCGCTGTACCACTGGCCGCCGTACGGGGGCGGGAACAGCGCGTTCGACGAGTACAGCTCGCGCGTCCACGAATAGCTGGCTTCGGCCTTCGGCATCAGGTTCGATCGCGACGATTCGATGTACGACGATGCCTTCGCGATGCGCGCCTGCGCCTGGGCGATCGACGGATTGCCTTGCAGCGCTTCGTCGATCAGCTTCGGCAGTTGCGGATCGCCGAACTGGCTGGCCCAGTCGAGCGCCGGCCACTGGCCGCCCTGGGCCGGGAGGCTCTGCGCGGACTCGAATTGCGATGCGGGGGCGATCTGCTTGTCGCTCTTGACGCCGATGTAGTTTGCGCAGCCCGCCAGTGCGAATGCGGCGACCGCGGCGGCGACGGCGGCGCGGCACGACCCGCCGCGCACGGACAACGGGGAGGACTTCATCGCGCTGACCCCTGACTCGGAATGAATGATGGACACTGCAAGGATTTCCTTACAATAAACTGTCAAAAGTAATTGTTATGGCAACTATTACGTGATGCTGCCGCCGGCCGTCTCGCAATAGTTGCTGAGAATGCGGCGCAGCATGCTCTTCAGGAACCCGACTTCTTCCGGCGTAAATCCGTCCAGCACCTGATCGAGCACGCTGCGGAAAATGGGCGGCAGCTGTTCGGCGAGCGCGCGGCCTTCATCGGTCAGTTCGAGGCGGACGACGCGCCGGTCCTCGATGCTGCGCACGCGGGACAGCAGGCCGCGTTTCTCGACCCGGTCGAGCAGGCGCGTGACCGCGCTCGCATCGATCCCGTATTCGCGCGCGAGCTCGGCGGCCGTCGAGCACCTGCCGACCGCGATCATGAACAGCATGCTCGCCTGCGTGCCCGTGATGCCGAGCTCTTCCTGCGTGCGTTGCGTGACGAGGTTGGTCATCACCGACTTCACGCGCGACATCAGATAACCGACGCTGTCGTTCATCTGATACGAGGACAGCGACGAGACGGGTGGTTGGGTAGAGGAATCCGGCATAAAACCCTGAAGCTGCAATAGTTGACTAGGCAGCAGTATAGGCACAATTGCTTGCCGCGGCAAATGTTAATCGAACGGCAAAGCGCGCGCTGCGCGGTGCGAAAATCCCTCTCGGGGACAAGGTTTTGCGGTGTGTCGGGCCACGGCGCATTCGATCGCTTCGCCGGTTCACGGGCGGGGCTGGCGGGCCCGGTTTTGTCGCGTCGCGACGTGTCCGTCAGCTCTCGACATTCTCGCGTGCTATAATGTTAGGCTTTCCAAGCTGCAACAGCGCGCGCCCGTGAAAACGAGCGGGCGCGTTTGCGCGTTCAAACGATTTCCAGGTTTCTATGACCCGCGCCCTTCGCAATATCGCCATCATCGCTCACGTCGACCACGGCAAGACGACGCTCGTCGACCAACTGCTTCGCCAGTCCGGCACCTTCCGCGACAACCAGCAAGTCGCCGAGCGTGTGATGGACTCGAACGACATCGAAAAGGAGCGCGGGATCACGATTCTCGCGAAGAACTGCGCGGTCGAATACGAAGGCACGCACGTCAACATCGTCGACACCCCGGGCCACGCGGACTTCGGCGGTGAAGTCGAGCGCGTGCTGTCGATGGTCGACTCGGTGCTGCTGCTGGTCGACGCGGTCGAAGGCCCGATGCCGCAGACCCGCTTCGTCACGAAGAAGGCGCTGGCGCTCGGCCTGAAGCCGATCGTCGTCGTCAACAAGATCGACCGCCCGGGCGCGCGCATCGACTGGGTGATCAACCAGACCTTCGACCTGTTCGACAAGCTCGGCGCGACCGAGGAGCAGCTCGACTTCCCGATCGTCTACGCGTCGGGCCTGAACGGCTACGCGTCGCTCGACCCGGCCGCGCGCGAAGGCGACATGCGCCCGCTGTTCGAGGCGATCCTCGAGCACGTGCCGGTTCGCCCGGCCGATCCGGAAGCGCCGCTGCAGCTCCAGATCACGTCGCTCGACTATTCGACGTACGTCGGCCGGATCGGCGTCGGCCGCATCACGCGCGGCCGCATCAAGCCGGGTCAGCCGGTCGTGATGCGCTTCGGCCCGGAAGGCGACGTGCTGAACCGCAAGATCAACCAGGTGCTGTCGTTCAAGGGCCTTGAGCGCGTGCAGGTCGAATCGGCCGAAGCGGGCGACATCGTGCTGATCAACGGTATTGAAGACGTCGGCATCGGCGCGACGATCTGCGCGGTCGACACGCCGGAAGCGTTGCCGATGATCACCGTCGACGAACCGACGCTGACGATGAACTTCCTCGTCAACTCGTCGCCGCTCGCGGGCCGCGAAGGCAAGTTCGTGACGAGCCGCCAGATCCGCGACCGCCTGATGAAGGAGCTGAACCACAACGTCGCGTTGCGCGTGAAGGACACGGGCGACGAAACGGTGTTCGAAGTGTCGGGCCGCGGCGAGCTGCATCTGACCATTCTCGTCGAGAACATGCGCCGCGAAGGCTACGAGCTGGCCGTGTCGCGTCCGCGCGTCGTGATGCAGGAGATCGACGGCGTGCGTCACGAGCCGTACGAGCTGCTGACGGTCGACGTCGAGGACGAACACCAGGGCGGCGTGATGGAAGAACTCGGCCGCCGCAAGGGCGAAATGCTCGACATGGCGTCGGACGGCCGCGGCCGCACGCGTCTGGAATACAAGATCTCGGCACGTGGCCTGATCGGCTTCCAGAGCGAATTCCTGACGCTCACGCGCGGCACGGGCCTGATGAGCCACATCTTCGATTCGTACGCACCGGTCAAGGACGGCTCGGTCTTCGAGCGCCGCAACGGCGTGCTGATCTCGCAGGACGACGGCGCGGCCGTGGCCTACGCACTGTGGAAGCTGCAGGATCGCGGCCGCATGTTCGTGAAGCCGGGCGACGCGCTGTATGAGGGCATGATCATCGGCATCCACAGCCGCGACAACGACCTCGTCGTGAACCCGATCAAGGGCAAGCAGCTGACCAACGTGCGTGCGTCGGGTACCGACGAAGCCGTGCGTCTCGTGCCGCCGGTCCAGATGTCGCTCGAGTACGCGGTCGAATTCATCGACGACGACGAACTCGTGGAAGTGACGCCGCAGTCGATCCGCCTGCGCAAGCGCTTCCTGAAGGAGCACGAGCGTCGCCGCGCGAGCCGCGAAGGCGCGGTCGACTAAGCGTTCGACCGTTCGCTGCATCACGAAAAAGGCTGCCCGCGGGCAGCCTTTTTCGCATCTGCGCGACGCGCAACCGGATTACCTGCAAAACACTGTTCCCGCGGGTCGTGGCAATCCGGCAAAACCCCGTCGCGCGGTGCTTTCGGGCACATTTCGCCGTGAACTCCGGTATCGGTTCTGTGATATGCTGCGCGCACGCAAGTTTTAGGTCCTTCCAAGCAAGACTTGATTCGCAATCCGCTAAACGGTCAGGCCGTGTCGCGGAAGGTTGAGTAACCCGCTATTTCTCGAGAAGCTCGAAGAAAGGTGAGCGTAAAATGTCAGATGTAATGAAGCAGTTTCAGCTGAACTCCTATCTGTTCGGCGGCAATGCTTCGTACGTTGAAGAACTGTACGATGCATATCTCAACAATCCGGCGTCGGTGCCGGAGAACTGGCGAGAGTATTTCGACGCGCTGCAGAACGTGCCTGCAACGGACGGCTCGAATGCCAATGACGTCGCTCACTTCCCGATCGTCGAATCGTTCGCCGAGCGCGCGAAGGCCAATGCCTTCATCCCGCGCGAAAGCAGCACCAACCTGGCTGCCGCACGCAAGCAGGTTCACGTCCAGTCCCTCATCAGCGCGTATCGCTTCCTTGGCTCGCAATGGGCCAATCTGGATCCCCTGAAGCGCCGCGAACGTCCCGCCATTCCCGAGCTCGAACCCGCGTTCTACGACTTCTCCGAAGGCGATCTCGACCAGACGTACAGCGCAAGCAACCTGTATTTCGGTTTCGACCAGGCTTCGCTGCGCGATATCGTCAAGGGCCTGCGCGACACGTACTGCGGCACGATCGGCGCCGAATACATGTACATCAGCGATCCGGAACAGAAGCGCTGGTGGCAGGAGCGCCTGGAGTCGACCCGCGCGACGCCGAACTTCTCGATCGACGAGAAGAAGCACATCCTGAATCGCCTGACGGCCGCCGAAGGCCTCGAGCGATACCTGCACACCAAGTACGTCGGCCAGAAGCGCTTCTCGCTCGAAGGCGGCGAAAGCTTCATCGCGGCGATGGACGAAGTCGTCCAGCACGCGGGCAAGCGCGGCGTGCAGGAAATCATCATCGGCATGGCCCACCGCGGCCGTCTGAACGTGCTGGTCAACACGCTGGGCAAGATGCCGGCCGACCTGTTCGCCGAATTCGAAGGCAAGCACGTCGACGACCTGCCGGCCGGTGACGTGAAGTACCACAAGGGCTTCTCGTCGGACGTGTCGACGGAAGGCGGCCCGGTCCACCTGTCGCTCGCGTTCAACCCGTCGCACCTCGAAATCGTGAACCCGGTGGTCGAAGGTTCCGCGAAGGCGCGGATGGACCGCCGCGGCGACGAAGACGGCCTGCAGGTGCTGCCGGTGCAGATCCACGGCGACGCGGCCTTCGCGGGCCAGGGCGTCGTGATGGAAACGCTGAACCTCGCGCAGACGCGCGGCTACGGCACGCACGGCACGCTGCACATCGTCATCAACAACCAGATCGGCTTCACGACGTCCGACCCGCGCGATGCGCGCTCGACGCTGTACTGTACCGACGTCGTCAAGATGATCGAGGCGCCGGTGCTGCACGTGAACGGCGACGATCCGGAAGCCGTGATCCTCGCGACGCAGATCGCGATCGACTACCGGATGCAGTTCCACAAGGATGTCGTGATCGACATCGTCTGCTTCCGCAAGCTGGGTCACAACGAGCAGGACACGCCGGCGGTCACGCAGCCGCTGATGTACAAGAAGATCGCGCAGCACCCGGGCACCCGTGCGCTGTACGCCGAGAAGCTCGTGCAGCAGGGCGTGATCACCGCGGAAGACGCCGACAACTACGTGAAGGCGTACCGCAAGGCGATGGACGACGGTCACCACACGGTCGACCCGGTCCTGTCGAACTACAAGAGCAAGTACGCGGTCGACTGGGTGCCGTTCCTGAACCGCAAGTGGACCGATGCTGCCGATACGGCCGTGCCGCTCGCCGAACTGAAGCGCCTCGGCGAACGCATCACGACGGTCCCGGAAAACTTCAAGGTCCACCCGCTCGTCGAGCGCGTGATCAACGACCGCCGCAACATGGCGCGTGGCGACCAGCCGCTCGACTGGGGCATGGGCGAACACCTCGCATTCGCGTCGCTCGTCGCATCGGGCTACTCGGTGCGCCTGACGGGCCAGGACTCGGGCCGCGGCACGTTCACGCACCGTCACGCGGTGCTGCACGACCAGAATCGCGAGCGCTGGAACGACGGTACGTACGTGCCGCTGCAGAACATCGCCGAAGGTCAGGCGAAGTTCACGGTGATCGACTCGGTGCTGTCGGAAGAAGCGGTGCTGGGCTTCGAATACGGTTACTCGACCGCCGAGCCGAACACGCTCGTGCTGTGGGAAGCGCAGTTCGGCGACTTCGTCAACGGCGCGCAGGTCGTGATCGACCAGTTCATCTCGTCGGGCGAAGTGAAGTGGGGCCGCGTGTCGGGCCTCACGATGCTGCTGCCGCACGGCTATGAAGGGCAAGGTCCGGAACACTCGTCGACGCGTATCGAGCGTTTCCTGCAGCTGTGTGCCGATCACAACATGCAGGTCGTTCAGCCGACGACGCCGGCGCAGATTTTCCACCTGCTGCGCCGCCAAATGATCCGCCTGTTCCGCAAGCCGCTGATCGTCGCAACGCCGAAGTCGCTGCTGCGTCACAAGGAAGCCGTGTCGGACCTGTCGGAACTGGCGAAGGGTTCGTTCCAGCCGGTGCTGGGCGAAACCGACGGCGGCATCGACGCGAAGAAGGTCAAGCGCGTGCTGGTGTGCTCGGGCCGCGTGTATTACGACCTCGTCGCACATCGCCGCGAAGCGAAGGCGAACGACGTCGCGATCATCCGTATCGAGCAGCTGTATCCGTTCGCGCACAAGCAGTTCGAAGCCGAAATGAAGAAGTACGAGAACGCGACTGAAGTGGTCTGGGTGCAGGACGAGCCGCAGAACCAGGGCCCCTGGTTCTACGTCGAGCACCATCTGAAGGAAGGCATGAAGGAAGGGCAGAAGCTGGCATACAGCGGCCGTCCGGCTTCGGCCTCGCCGGCGGTTGGCTACTACGCGAAGCACTACGAGCAGCAGAAGGCCCTGATCGAAGGTGCTTTCGGCCGCCTGAAGAGCGCATCGATCGCGAAATAACCGACGGAAGCGAAACGGGAAGGCGCGCGGCGCTTTCCCGTCTCTTCCGGCCTGCCGGGCGCGTGGCGCGCCGCATCGGCCGAAGGAATCGCACGAACCTCGTCATACCCCAGATTAAGCATCCAGGAAAATCACATGGCTATCGTAGAAGTCAAAGTCCCCCAGCTTTCGGAGTCGGTTTCGGAAGCGACCATGCTGCAGTGGAAGAAGAAGCCGGGCGAAGCAGTCGCACAGGACGAAATCCTGATCGAACTCGAGACCGACAAGGTCGTGCTCGAAGTGCCGGCACCGGCAGCGGGCGTGCTCGCGCAAGTGCTGCAGAACGACGGTGACACGGTGGTTGCCGATCAAGTGATCGCGACGATCGACACCGAAGCGAAGGCAGGTGCCGCCGAAGCAGCGGCGGGCGCCGCCGAAGTCAAGCCGGCCGCCGCGCCTGCCGCGGCTGCACCGGCAGCCCAGCCGGCCGCCGCGACGGCATCGAGCTCGGCCGCCGCATCGCCGGCTGCATCGAAGCTGCTGGCCGAGAAGGGCCTGTCGGCGGGCGACGTCGCAGGTTCGGGCCGCGACGGCCGCGTCACGAAGGGCGACGCGCTGGCCGCAGGCAGCGCACCGAAGGCCGCTCCGGCCGCCGCACCGGCCAAGGCCGCTGCCGCGAAGCCGTCGCTGCCGGAAGTGAAAGTGCCGGCGTCGGCAACGACCTGGCTGAACGACCGTCCGGAGCAACGCGTGCCGATGTCGCGCCTGCGTGCGCGTATCGCCGAGCGTCTGCTCGAATCGCAGCAGACCAACGCGATCCTGACGACGTTCAACGAAGTCAACATGGCTCCGGTCATGGAGCTGCGCAACAAGTACAAGGACAAGTTCGAGAAGGAACATGGCGTGAAGCTCGGCTTCATGTCGTTCTTCGTGAAGGCGGCTGTTCACGCGCTGAAGAAGTTCCCGCTCGTGAACGCGTCGATCGACGGTAACGACATCGTCTACCACGGCTACTTCGACATCGGTATCGCCGTCGGCTCGCCGCGTGGCCTCGTGGTGCCGATCCTGCGCAACGCGGACCAGATGAGCCTCGCCGACATCGAAAAGAAGATCGCCGAATTCGGCCAGAAGGCGAAGGACGGCAAGCTGTCGATCGAGGAAATGACGGGCGGTACGTTCTCGATCTCGAACGGCGGCGTGTTCGGCTCGATGCTGTCGACGCCGATCATCAACCCGCCGCAGTCGGCCATCCTCGGCGTGCACGCGACGAAGGAGCGTCCGGTCGTCGAGAACGGCCAGATCGTGATCCGTCCGATCAACTACCTGGCGCTGTCGTACGACCACCGCATCATCGACGGTCGCGAAGCCGTGCTGTCGCTCGTCGCGATGAAGGATGCGCTGGAAGATCCGGCACGCCTGCTGCTCGACCTGTAAGCCGAGTCTCACTGCATCGACCCGCTCCGCGGGTTCGCGCACACGCGTGAACCCGCGGGCGTACAAGTAGAAAGGATTGTCATGTCCAAGGAATTTGACGTCGTCGTGATCGGCGCCGGCCCCGGCGGCTACATCGCCGCGATTCGCGCCGCGCAGCTCGGCAAGACCGTTGCCTGTATCGAGAAGTGGAAGAACCCGGCCGGCGCGCTGAAGCTCGGCGGCACCTGCCTGAACGTCGGCTGCATTCCGTCGAAGGCGCTGCTCGCCTCGTCGGAAGAGTTCGAGAACGCGTCGCATCACCTGGTCGACCACGGCATCACGGTCGACGGCGTGAAGATCGACGTCGCGAAGATGCTCGGCCGCAAGGATGCGATCGTCGAGAAAATGACGAGCGGGATCGAGTTCCTGTTCAAGAAGAACAAGATCACCTGGCTGAAGGGCCATGGCAAGTTCACCGGCAAGACCGACGCCGGCGTGCAGATCGAAGTGAGCGGCGAGGGTGAAACCGAAGTCGTCACCGCGAAGAACGTGATCATCGCGACGGGCTCGAAGGCGCGTCACCTGCCGGGCATCCCGGTCGACAACAAGATCGTGTCGGACAACGAAGGTGCGCTGACGTTCGACTCGGTGCCGAAGAAGCTCGCCGTGATCGGCGCAGGCGTGATCGGCCTCGAGCTCGGCTCGGTGTGGCGTCGCCTCGGTGCCGAAGTGACGGTGCTCGAAGCGCTGCCGGCATTCCTCGGCGCCGCCGACGAAGCGCTCGCGAAGGAAGCGGCCAAGCTGTTCAAGAAGCAAGGTCTCGACATCCATCTCGGCGTGAAGATCGGCGAAGTGAAGACGACCGCGAACGGCGTGTCGATCGCCTACACCGACAAGGACGGCAACGCGCAGACGCTCGACGCCGACCGCCTGATCGTGTCGGTCGGCCGTGTGCCGAACACCGACAACCTCGGCCTCGAGGCGATCGGCCTGAAGGCGAACGAGCGCGGCTTCATCGACGTGGACGACCACTGCCGTACGGCGGTGCCGAACGTGTACGCGATCGGCGACGTGGTGCGCGGCCCGATGCTCGCGCACAAGGCGGAAGACGAAGGCGTGCTGGTCGCGGAAGTGATCGACGGCCAGAAGCCGCACATCGACTACAACTGCATTCCGTGGGTGATCTACACGTACCCGGAAATCGCGTGGGTCGGCAAGACGGAGCAGCAGCTGAAGGCGGAAGGCCGCGAGATCAAGTCGGGCAAGTTCCCGTTCTCGATCAACGGCCGCGCACTCGGCATGAACGCGCCGGACGGTTTCGTGAAGATGATCGCGGATGCGAAGACCGACGAGCTGCTCGGCGTGCACGTGATCGGCGCGAACGCGTCGGACCTGATCGCGGAAGCGGTGGTGGCGATGGAATTCAAGGCGGCGTCGGAAGACATCGCCCGCATCTGCCATCCGCACCCGTCGATGTCGGAAGTGATGCGCGAAGCGGCGCTCGCCGTCGACAAGCGCTCGCTAAACAGCTGAGCATGGTGTAGCGCCTGTCGGCCATCGACCGGCGCAGCCGTCTCTTGACGAAGGCGGGCGGGGTTTCCCGCTCGCCTTCGTTCTTTCCGGTTTGCCCGATGAACGTCACCGAATACTACACGCGCGAACTGACCACGCGCGGCTATCAGTCCGATCCCGCCCAGCGCGCGGCCGTCGATCGCCTGCAGCGTTGCTTCGACGAGTGGGTCGAATACAAGGCGCGCCGCTCGAACGCGTTCAAGAAGCTGATCAATCACCCGGATCTCCCGCGCGGCGTCTACATGTGGGGCGGGGTGGGCCGCGGCAAGAGCTTCCTGATGGACAGCTTCTACGCCGTCGTGCCCGTGCAGCGCAAGACGCGCCTGCATTTCCACGAGTTCATGCGCGAAGTGCACCGCGAGCTCGAGGAACTGAAAGGGCAGGCCGATCCGCTCGACGAACTCGCGCGGCGCATCGCGAAGCGCTACCGGCTGATCTGCTTCGACGAATTCCACGTGTCGGACATCGCGGACGCGATGATCCTGTACCGTCTGCTCGACCGCCTGTTCAACAACGGCGTGCAGTTCGTGATGACGTCCAACTACGATCCCGACGACCTGTATCCGGACGGCCTGCATCGCGACCGCATGCTGCCGGCGATCGCGCTGATCAAGGACAAGCTCGACGTGCTGAACGTCGACGCGGGCGTCGACTACCGTCAGCGCACGCTCGCACAGGTGAAGATGTATCACACGCCGCTCGGTGCGGACGCCGATCGCGAACTGCGTCATGCGTTCGGCAAGCTCGCGGCGGTACCCGACGAAAGCCCGATCCTGCATATCGAGAAGCGCGAGCTGAAGGCGCTGCGCAAGGCGGACGGCGTCGTCTGGTTCGACTTCGCGACGCTGTGCGGCGGCCCGCGATCGCAGAACGACTATCTCGAGCTGGCGAGCCGCTTCCATGCGATCGTGTTGTCCGAGGTGCCGCAGATGTCGCCGCGGATGGCGTCCGAGGCGCGACGCTTCACGTGGCTCATCGACGTGCTGTACGACCACAAGGTCAAGCTGCTGATGTCGGCGGCGGTGCCGGCGGAGGCGTTGTACGTCGAAGGCCCGATGGCCAACGAATTCGCGCGCACGGTGTCGCGAATCGTCGAGATGCAGTCGAAGGAGTATCTCGAAACGCCGCGTCGCATCGTCGATACGTCGCTGACCTGATTGCGTCGTCCGGGTAATCGACGGGATTCAAACGTCAATTCCGGTCAAATTCGCGCAATCTCGGGGTATTTTCGGATTTGTCTTATATTCATCGTTGAGGTGAGCCGATATCGTTGTGTCATGGTTACCAAGGCTGGAGATGTCCATGACACCGTATCGCGATCTGACCGACCACGAGTGGCGCTGTGTTGCGCCGCTTCTGCCCGAAATGCAGCCGCGCACCGAGTTGCGCGGTCGTCCGTTAGCCAATACGCGCGCCGTCCTGAACGGCGTGCTTTGGGTGATCTACAGCGGCGCAACGTGGTCTGCCATACCGCGCCGTTACCCGTCGTATCAAACTTGCCATCGCCGCTTCAAGGTCTGGCACGAGACGGGCACGCTGTTGAACGTGATGCGTGAACTCTACGGCGATTCGGGCGTGAATCTGTGCAATGAATTGTCCGCACGGATGCGCAAGCACACGCAATCGAAGGCGGCGGAGGCGCGTAGCAATGCGGTACCCGCGTATCGCACACCGGGCTCCTACGCGCCCGACTCGCTGAAGCATGCGGCGTGATGCGGATCGGTTTCCGTCACGCCCGCACCCAAAGAAAATCGGCCTGACGACTTCGTCGCAGGCCGATTTTTCATTGCGCCGCGCGAGTCGGCAGCGTGCTGCGTTATTGCTGGCGAACCCAGGTCTGCGACCGGCCGAGCAGCGATACGCCGATGTAACCGCGCACCACGAGTTTCTGGCCGCCGTCTTCAAGCGTCATCTTGCACTTGTAGACCTTGCCGTTTTCCGGGTCGAGGATGTTGCCGCCGTCCCAGTGGTCGCCTTCCTTCTTCATCGCCTTGATGATCGTCATGCCCTTGATGAGCTGATCCTTGCGCTCGTCCGTGCAGGCGGTGCAGCGGCGATCGGGCGTATCGTTCGCGCCGAGGCCCTTGACGACCTTGCCCGTCAGCGCACCGTCGCCGTCTTCGGCGATCTGCACGAGTGCCTTCGGCTGATGGGTGTTGTCGTCGATCGTCTGCCACATGCCGATGGGGCTGTCGGCCTGTGCGAACGTGGGGGCTGCGCAGGCGAGCAGTGCACCGGCAACGGCGATTGCACGCAACGGGCGAGTCAGTTGAATCATTGTCATCCTCCTTGTTTTGCATGTCGTGTTCATTCGCCCGCACGACCGTCTGCATGGGGCGGGCATGTTGCGAGCTTCGCCAGAATACGTGAAACCGCGTGCCACGTTTGATAGAGGGGACTCTAATCGAAACAGCCCGCGTGAAGCGGGCTGTTTGGTGTCCGATCAGTTGAGCTGATACGAGAAGGCCGCGTTGATGCGCGGGCTGCGCGACGCGCTTTCGACGGGTGCGTCGCCGATCGGCTTCGCGATGTTCAGGTCGAGACTGTAGAAGCGGCTGTCCGTGAATCGCACGCCGATGCCGACCGACGACATGCGGTTTGGTGACGGCGTGCCCGAATGCAGGTATACGCGCGCCATGTCGTAGGCGACGTACGGCGTGATCGATTTCAGATACGTCCAGCCCGGCGTGAAGCCGCGATTGACCTCCAGCGACATCCCCCAGCCCGAGTCACCTGACGCTTCGCCAGGCTGATAACCGAGCGCGTAGCGCGTCGAGCCGAACGAGATCTGTTCGGACGTTGGCAGCGAGTCGGGACTGTATTGACCGGTCAGCGAAACCGATGTGCCGATTCGGAACGGCCATTCGTTGGTTTGCGTGAAAGTCGCCCCCGTGCGAACGAAGGTCAGCGAAATCGGGCTGTCCACCGAGGTCGTTGTCGTGCCGACGGTGATGTCCTGCGACTTCGACGCGCCGAGAATGTTGAAACCCTTCGCGACGTTGACGCTCAGCTTTTGGACCTGCTTCGGCTGGACGCTCGTGTAGTCGAGCTGCATCTGCAGCACGCGGACCTGCGAGCGCGTATCGAGGCTCGCACCGTTGATCTGGTTCTGGTAGCGATCCTCGTTGTGCGATGCGTAGCCCGACACGGTGCCGAGCAGGCTGCGCTGATTATTCAACAAGATCGGATAGGATGCCGAAAGACCAAGCTTCTCGTTCTTGACCGTACGCTGCACGTACGACGGCAACCCCGGATTGTCGGTCGGCTTGCCGCGATACGTACTTGCATCGAGGCGCGTGATCAGGCCGCTGCTGCCGACGGGCACCGCGCCGCTGAACGCGAAGTAGGTCTGCTTGTCGCGTCCCGGCGGCGCGAGCGCCGAGATGCTCAGCTGCTCGCCGAATCGCGTGAGGCCGTTTTCGGTCGCGGTGATCAGGCCCTGGACGCCCGGGTGGTTGAAGTCGATGCCGGTGCTGACGTTGAACGGCTTGCGGTCGACCGCGAGTTCGAGCGTCGTGGCGCCGTCGGTGGTTTGCGGCGGCGGGACGTTCGCCTTCACCGTGAGGCCGGGCAGCAGGCCGAACGTGTTGACGTAGCGCTCGAACGTCGCGCGGCGCAGCGGGCGATCGTCGGTGATGTGCGCGGCGATCGCGCGGATCTTCGGTTCCATCGCACCGGGCTTGCCGGTGACCTTGACGTCCGACACGTAGCCTTCGACTACCGTGATGCGCACGACGCCGTTCTCGAACGTCTGCGCGGGAACGAACGCGAACGACAGCGCGTAGCCGCGCTCCTGGTACAGCTTCGTCACGCCGTTCGCGGTTTCGATCAGGTCGCCGATCGTGATGTCCTTGCCGACGAGGGGCGTGAAGCGACGCGAGATTTCCTCGAACGGCACCGACTTCACGCCTTCGACCTGAAACGTCGACGGCGTCAGGTGGCGCGACAGTAGCTCCTGCAGTTGCGGCGCTTGCGGTGCGACCTGCACGGTAACGTTCGGGCCGGTCTTCGGTGCGTTGATCTGCGGAAGGGAGTCGAGCGGGTTACCGCCGACGCGCGATTGTGCATGTGCCGTGCTTGCCGCCGTGACGGCGAGCAGCATCATCATCCATCTGTCGAGTCTGGATTTCATTGTTCTTCCTCGTAGGCCTTGCTTTTCGTCTTCTTTGTAATGCCGGCGCGCGACACCAGGGTGTCGCGCGCCGCGTGCCGCCATGCCGGTTGTGTATGTACGACCGCGCCATTCGCTCCGGCTGCGATGGTGCGACCGTCGTCCTTACTTGCCAACGCTACCCAGCGTGCCAAGCAACCCCGTTACCGGTGCCAGCAGGCCCGTCGAACCGCTGCCCGACGATGCCGTACCCGTGACACTGCCGACCAGCGACGTGACCGGCGCGAGCGGGCTCGCACCACCCGATCCTGCTGCACCGCCCACTGCTCCGGTGACAGTATTCAGCAAACCGGTGACGGGCGCGAGAGGGTTTGCACTGCCTGCGCCGCCCGTTGCGCCACCGAGCGTGCCGGTGACCGTCGACACGAGATTCGTGACGGGGGAGAGCGGGCCGCCGCTGCCGCCTGCCGCGCCGCCCAGTGCGCCGGTGACCGTCGACACGAGGCCCGTGACAGGCGCGAGCGGGCCGCTGCCCGAGCCGCCGGTTGCGCCGCCGATTGCGCCCGTGAGCGAGCCCAGCGGCGTCGAGCCGAGACCGGACAGCAGGCCGCCGAGCGGGTTCGTCGAGCCGGAACCCGACGACGTGCCGTTCTGGACGGTCGCCGTCGAGCCGCCGACGAGGCTCGTGATCAGGCCGGGGATCGGTGCGGCGCCGTTCGGGCCGTTCGGGTTGACGAGGCCGCCCGTGTTGGTCACCGTGTTGCCGACCGCGGTCACGAGTTGACCGACGTCGCCGACGAGCGGCTGGCTCGACGTGCCGCCGACTTGCTTGCCCGCCGAGCTGATCGCGCCGCCGATCTGGCCGAGCAGGCCGGAGACGGGTTGGCCGAGGCCGGTCGTCGTGCCGACCTGTTGCGTGACCTGGCCGGCCGTGATCACGAGCGGCGTGATCGCCGAGCTGATCGGTTGCGTGACCTGCTGGACGGCGCCCGACGACAGCGTCGAGCCGATCGTCGTGCCGGCGGCCGTCAGGCCGTTGGCGACCGTGTCGAGCACGGTGCCGACCGGCGTCGTGACGGGGGCGAGCGGCGCGAGCGGACCCGTGCCGAGCGCCTTGACCGTCGAGCTCAGGCCGGACACCGTGTTGCTCGTCGCGCCGACGACATTGCCGAGGCCGGCAACCGTCGTGCCGACCGGATCCTTCGTCGAGCCGATCTGTCCCAGCCCGTTGCTCACGGCATCGGCGGCCGCACCGATGATCGTGCCGGTGCTGGACAGCGTGCTGCCGACACCCTTCGTCACGCCGTCGCCGAGGCCCGGCAGGCTGATGTTGCCGACCGTGCTGCCGAGGTCGCTGGCCGTCTGGCCGACCGTGCTGACGACACCCTTGGTGCCGGTGGACGAGCCACTGGTGCCGCTGGTGCCGGACGTGCCGCTCGTGCTCGGATTGTTGTTGTTATTGCTGCTGCTCGGCGGCGAGCTGACGCCGCCGCCGCCGCACGCGGCCAGCAGGCAGGCCGCGGCGAAGGCGGTGAGGGGCGCACGCCACTGGCGCAGGGCGGCCGTCGTGATGGAACGTTGCTGGGACATGATGGACTCCTCGCTGTCTTTTCGATGAATGGATGTCGGATTACTTGCCGTGCGTGCCGCCGAGCAGGCCGCCGATCAGCGACGTGACAGGCGCGAGCGGGTTCGACGACGAGCCCGAGTTCGTGACCGCACCCGTGCCGCCGCTCAGTGCCGGTACGCCGACCGAACTGGTGACCGTCGAGACGGCATTCGTCACCGGGGCGAGCGGGCTGCTGCCGCCTGCGCTGCCGGCCACGCCGCCAAGCGCACCCGTGACTGCACCGAGGAGACCCGTGACCGGGGCGAGCGGACCGCCGCTCGTTCCGCCCGTTGCACCGCCGAGCGCACCCGTGACCGTCGAGACGAGACCGGTAACCGGTGCGAGCGGGCCGCTGCCGCCGCCTGCTGCGCCGCCGAGTGCGCCGGTGACCGTGGAGACGAGGCCGGTAACCGGTGCGAGCGGGCCGCTGCCGCCACCCGTTGCACCGCCGAGTGCGCCGGTGACCGTGGAGACGAGGCCGGTAACCGGTGCGAGCGGGCCGCTGCCGCCACCCGTTGCACCGCCGAGTGCGCCGGTGACCGTGGAGACGAGGCCGGTGACCGGTGCGAGCGGGCCGCTGCCGCCACCCGTTGCGCCGCCGAGTGCGCCGGTAACCGTGGAGACGAGGCCCGTGAGCGGGGCGAGCGGGTTGGTCACGCCGCCGGTGCCGCCCGTGAGCAGGCCGCCGACGGCCTTCACGGTATTGCCCGTCGCCGAGACGGTGTTGCCGAGGCCTGTCGTGACCGGATTGCCGCCCGTCGACGCGAGCAGTGCGCCGGCCTGGTTCAGCCCGTTGCCGATCGTGCCGAGCAGCGTGTTGACCGGTGCGCCGAGGCCGGTGGCCGTGCCGATCGTCTGGGTCGTCTGGCCGACCATCGTCGTGATCGGCGTGATGGCCGAGCTGACCGTCTGCGTGACTTGCTGGATCGGGCCGGTCGACAGCGCATTGGTGAGGGTCGTGCCGCCGTTCGATACGGCGCCGCCGAGCGTCGACACGAGGCCGCCGACGGCACCCGTGACCGGTGCGAGTGGCGACAGCGGGCCGCTGCCGAGGCTCGTGACCAGTTTGCCGGTGTCCGTGACTGCGCCGCCCAGCTGGTTGACGACGCCTCCCGTGCTGGCGAGCGTGGTGCCGAGCGGATCCTTCGTTGCGCCGAGCTGGCCGAGACCGTTGCCGAGGCCGTTGCCGAGTGCGGTCACCGCGCCGCCGACGCTTTGCACGATGCCGCCTGCGGCTTGCGTGGTGGCCGGGTTGACGCCCGGCAGCGACTGGCTGCCGATGACCGAGCCGAGACCGGAGACGGTACTGCCGACACCCGTGACGATATTGCTGCTGCTTGCGAGGACCTGTCCCACCGCGTTCGACGACACACCCGACGTGCCCGACGTGCCCGACGTACCGCTCGTGCCCGAGGTTCCGCTGGTACCGGAGGTGCCGCTCGTGCCCGAGGTGCCGCTGGTGCCGGAGGTACCGCTCGTGCCCGAGGTTCCGCTGGTGCCGGAGGTACCGCTCGTGCCCGAGGTGCCGCTCGTGCCGGAGCTGCCGCCACCCGACGTCGAGATCGTGTCACCGCCGCCCGAGCTCGAGCCGCCGCCGAGCCCCTGGCTGATCGAACCGGAACCGCCGCACGCGGAGAGGGAAAGCATGGCTGCAACGGTGGCCGCGATCAGAGTCGTCCGGAACACGCCATGAGGGATAACCTTGATGTCCATTTCTTCCTCGCATTAAAAATGTGTTGTGAACTGCGTTGTGTTGAGTGGTGCGAGGACTACTCTGCAACTGTCGTGCCATTTCGATGCCCGGCAGGTCTACAACCGGTTTTAAACGACGCAATTCCTTGTCGGGAAAGGAAGTCGAGGAGATTGAAAGATTGTTGAATCTGTTTAAGTGCAGATGAATGAGAACGGTTTCGGCCGTTTCGTAACGTAACGTCACAACATTGGCGTTACGCGTGCGGCGTAACGTGGGTGGCGAGCGAGCTTGATGGACGAGGCAATTGTTTTACTGGTGGATTAGGCGTGCACATCTAACCTATCGTAAATCCTATGTGTAAGTCGTACCGAAACGCCGTACAAATACGCTGTGCTCCTGAAGATTTTTTCCGACAGAGTCGTTAAAAGAGGTTGGAACTTAAATAGGATCGGATATAGAATCCGGAGCAGATGTAAGCAAATGTACGGTTCGGTACACAACGTTCGAGGAGGGTCACTATCGCGAATGTTAACTTGCATCAAATTGTGAGCAATGCCCTTCGGGGCGACCTATAAAGAAAGCGCACCCGGTTGTCGTTGCAGCAGATGTGGCGAACGAGCGGGGCAAAGCGGCCAGATATGCGGGGACGTATACGTATAAAAGGCCAGAAAACGTAAATACAGGCACGAGGAATAAAATGAAAGCAATCATCAAGCGTTTCCTTTCGGAAGAAAACGGGGTTACCGCAGTCGAGTATGGACTCATTGCCGGACTTATCGCAGTCGCTCTCGTCAGTGCCATGTCCACGCTGACGGGTGGCATCTCGGGGGCGTTCAGCTACATCGCGAGCAAGTTGCCGGCGGCATAACGAACGAGCTTTCGCTCAATTCCCTGCTGATAGGGGCGCGGGTTGCTTCGGCAATCCGCGTAGGTAAGTTTTGCCGCTCGGGGCGTAAATGATCCTGCTAACTGGCGTCGGGGTTTTCCTCGCGTGGGCGGTACTCGTCGCGCTCGAGGATATTCGTCACAGGCGTATACCGAATTCACTGGTGATCGGTGGGTTCGTGGCTGCATTTGTGCTCTCCGGACACAACCCGTTCGGCATATCGGTAAATCAGGCGCTCGTCGGCGTACTGATTGGCCTCATCAGTCTTTTCCCATTTTTCGTGCTGCGCGTAATGGGTGCTGCGGATGTCAAGGTATTCGCGGTACTGGGCGCGTGGTGTGGTGCCCATGCGCTGTTGTGGCTTTGGATCGTGGCGAGCCTGCTCGCGTTTGCCCATGCCGGCACGCTGATCGTTGCCACCCGTACGCCGGTGTCTGCGCTGTGGCAGCGACGTGCTCCGACGATGGAGATTGCCGGTTTCCGCGCGTCGCCGTATGCCGCCTTTCTCGTGATTCCGGCGGCGTTGTGGTGCGTGTACCGGATCGCGACCGGGGGAATTCAATGACGTTCTCTCGTCTCGCGTCAGGAATCCGGCGTCGCGAGCGTGGCGCGACGGCTATTGAATTTGCGTTGATGCTGCCGGTGTTCTTTCTGATCCTGTACGCGATCATCACGTACGGAATGATCTTCGCCGCGCAGCAAAACCTGACGCTTGCGGCAACCGAGGGCGCTCGCGCCGCGCTGAATTATCAGCAGGTTGGGGCGGCTGCGTCGGTGCCGGCGGCGCAGCAAGCCGCGCTTGCGGCGCGGGCGCAGGCCGCCTGCACGGCCGCAACGAACCTCACTACGTGGCTGAAAGGGGCGACATGCACGCCGACGCAGCAAGGTAGCTGTTCATACGACACGACGATGCTGTGCGTGCAGATTACGCTGACCTATCCGTATTCGCAAAACCCGCTGGTCCCGCCGTTTCCGCTGCTCGGCTCGCTGTTGCCGGTGCCGTCGGCGCTCGTCGGAACCGCGATGGTGCAGATCAGCCCGGTCAACATCTTATAGATGGAAGCGATGGTGCCGGGTCGAGAACGCCTGGCCGGCAACGTCGCACGAAGAATTCAATCGTGAGTAGCGGGGAAGCATAACAACACCATGGCCAACAACCTGACGAAGATCATTGCGGGCTTGCTGATCGCGATCGCGGTCCTGCTCGGCGTCTATGCGTGGATGCTCGGCCGCAAGCCGGCCGACGTCGCGCCGGTTGCCGCGACGGTGGCGACGCAAAGCGTGCCCGTCGTTGTGGCGACCCGGCCATTGCAGGCCGGCCAGCCGATTCCGGCCGATGCGTTGAAGATTCAACAGTCGACGGCCGCGCCAAAGGGTGCGTTTGCCGATCCGCTGCAACTGGTTGGCCGCATTCCCGCTGCCGACATTCCCGCGCAGGCGGCCGTCGTTGCAAGCGCACTGTCCTCCGGCCTTGCCGAGCAGATCGCGCCGGGAGAACGCGCCGTCGCGATCAAGGTCGACGAGACCAACGCGGTTGGCAACCGGGTGCGGCCCGGCAACTATGTCGACGTGTTCCTGAACCTGAAACGCGATGGGACTGGCGTGGCGATTGGCGGGACGTCGACGGCCGAGATCGTGAATACCCAGGCTCGATTGCTGATGTCGAAGGTCCGCGTGCTGTCGTTTGGCGATGCCACAACCGAGCGGGACAGCTCAAACGGTTCCGTGGTCGGGATACGGACCGCGGTGCTGGCAGTGCCGACCGCGCAGGTGGATGCGCTGACGCTTGCCGAACAGAGCGGCCGGATCGTCCTCGCGCTTCGCAGCCCGCGCGACGACGATGTCGCGACGCAGACCGTCGCGGTCCGTGTGGGTGACGACAAGAGTCCGTCAGCGCTCGCCGCAGCCGGCGTGATGCTGGGTGAGTTGTCGAAGAGCGCGACGGCGCCGGCCCCGCGTGCGGTGGTGCGGGCAGCCACGCGGCATGCGGGCGGTGGCAGCATCGAAGTGATTCGGGGTGGGCGGGCCGAGACGGTCGCCTATTGAGCGGGACGAAGACGACAACCAGAGAAGGGGGGCGGATCGATGCCTCCAAAACAATGAAAAAGAAACTGATTGGATTGGCTATTGCATTGAGCGCGCTGGCAATGCCGCCGCTGTCGGACGCGGCCGACACGAGCGGGACGATCAGCCTTGCGGTCGGCGCACAACGGCAGCTTGCAATGGGGCACACGCTGCAGCGGGTTGCGATTGGTGATCCGTCGGTCGCCGATGTGCTTGTCGTGAAGGGTGGGCGCGGCGGCGTGTTGCTCGTCGCGAAGAATGCCGGGTCGACGAATGTGATGATCTGGGAGCGTGGCCGTGACGAACCGACCGTCTACAACGTGAATGTCACGAGTGGTGCCGCGCGTGCACTGCTTGACGGTGCATCGCCGAGCGTGAATACGTATGGCGGCACGACGGTGATCGGCGGCGCGTCCGGGACCCTCGACGGGCATCAGCGGGCGGTTCATGCAGCGAAGACAGTCAGCGGCAAGGACGGGACGACGCTTGATGCGTCGACGATTTCCGGCAAGAACGTCGTGCAGGTTGACGTGCGTGTCGTTGAATTCAGCCGTTCGGTGCTGAAGCAGGCGGGTCTCAACTTCTTCAAGCAGAGCAACGGTTTTTCGTTCGGTGCATTCGCGCCGACGGGGCTGACGTCGATTACCGGTACGCCGGGCGGCTCGCTTACATACAATACGAACGTGCCGATTTCTTCTGCGTTCAACCTCGTCGTCAACTCGGTGTCGCATGGGCTGTTCGCGGATCTGTCGATTCTTGAGGCGAACAATCTTGCCCGCGTGCTTGCCCAGCCTACGCTTGTCGCGTTGTCCGGCCAGAGTGCGAACTTCCTCGCGGGCGGAGAAATTCCGGTGCCGGTGCCGCAATCGCTCGGCACGATTTCCATCGAGTGGAAACCTTATGGTGTTGGGCTCACTGTCACGCCGACCGTGCTGAACCCGCGGCGGATCGCGCTGAAGGTCGCACCCGAGTCGAGCCAGCTCGACTTCGTGCATTCGATCACGATCAACGGAATCCAGGTGCCCGCGCTGACAACGCGACGTGCGGACACAACCGTCGAACTTGGCGATGGCGAAAGCTTCGTCATCGGCGGCCTGGTCGACCGGGAGACGACGTCCAACGTCAACAAGGTGCCGTTCCTGGGTGATCTGCCCATCATCGGCGCGTTTTTCAAGAATCTGAGTTACCAGCAGAACGACAAGGAACTCGTGATCATCGTTACGCCGCACCTCGTCGCACCGATTGCGCAAGGCGCATCGCTGCCGGCGACGCCGGGCGAACTGTCCGAGCAGCGCGATGCTCCCGTGTGGCGTTCTTATCTGGGCGGCATGGCGTCGCCAGACGCAGGACCGGGGTTCTCGAAATGAGCGCGCCGAGTCGTTACGGGGCAGCGCAGGCCGTCGCGCGCGACGCGATGCCTTGCTTCATTGGGAGTATCCAAGATGAATGCGAGAACCTATTCTTTGGCTGAGCCCGCCGTCACCGACCACTTCGTGTGCGCATCCTCGCTTGCGGAGCATGTGCATTGGCTGTCGCAGTCGCTGGTCTCGGCCGGCGCCGTCGAGGGCGCGCCGCTCGATGGTGCAGCATTGTCGCAGCGCATCGGCGTGTTGAATCCTGCGCTGGTGTTCATCGATTTTTCGGGTGATTGCGCGGCGGCGAGTACGGCTGTCGCCGCGGTACGCGTATCACATCCAGGGGTGCCGGTCGTCGCGCTGGGTTCGCTCGCGCAACCGGAGGGAGCACTCGCCGCGCTGCGCGCGGGCGTGCGCGATTTTGTCGATTTTTCCGCGCCGGCTGACGAGGCGCTGCGGATCACGCGAGTGTTGCTCGACAACGTCGGTGAGCCGGCGAATCGGCACGGGAAGGTCACCGCGTTGCTCGGCGCTCGCGCCGGGATGGGCGTGAGCACGCTGGCCGCGAACCTGTCGGTGTTGATGCAGCGGCGGCCTGCCGATCCCGCACTGACGGCGGCGCTCCTTGATCTCGGATTGCCGGCTGGCGACGGTGCATTGTTCCTGAATACGCGCTGCGAATTCCATTTCGTCGAAGCCGTACGCAACCTGCGTCGAATCGACCGCACGTTCGTGACGACTGCGCTCGCGCGCCATTCGAGTGGTGTTGCACTGACGACGCTCCCGCCGAACCTCGCCGATCTGCGCGAGGTTGCAACGGCGTCGTGCTCGGCATTGCTCAATCGGCTGCGGGCGTTCTTCGATCACCAGATTGTCGATCTCGGCGGGTTCCCGAATCGCGAATTCATCGCGCAGGTCGTGAATCTTGCGGACGAAGCATGGCTCGTGTGCGATCAGGGCGTGGCGTCGGTCGTTTCGGCGGTGGAGATGCTGGACGGGCTGCGCGACGCGGGGGCCGCGACCGAACGGATTCGGCTCGTCGTCAACCAGTTCGACGCAGATCTCGGGCTGATGCCTGCACAGATCGCCGAACGGCTGGAGTTGTCGCTGGTCGCGACGTTACCGTCACGGCGGGTGTCCATCGGGCATGCGGCGAACCAGGGCAAGCTGATTGCGGAAGTCACGGAACGCGATCCGTATGTACGTGCGCTCGGACCGTTGGTCGAGCGCCTCGCGGGTGCGCCGGCGCCGGGAGCGGCACAGCGTGCGGCTGGCGGTCTCTCGGCGCTCAGGCGAATCATTCAATCCTCAACGAAGCGGTCGTAAGTGATGGCACACGACATTCAATTTGCCGACGGCGCAGCGCCGTTCTCGCAAACGCAACAGTTCCACGACATCAAGAATGCCGCTCACGAACATCTGCTCACGCGGATTGAGGAACTGGGCGCCGAATTCGGCCGCTGGTCGCGACAGGCGATCAACCAGTTCGTCGATCTCGAGATCGACAGCTTCGTGCGGCTACGGCGGATCCCGCTCAACGAGAGTGAGGTGCGTGCCGTTGCCGAGGCGCTGACGAAGGAGCTCGCCGGTTTCGGGCCGATCGAAGACCTGCTGGCGGATCCGCACGTCGAAGACATCCTGATCAACGGCTACAACGACATCTACGTGTCACGGCACGGGATCCTGTCGAAGCTGCCGATCCGCTTTACCGACAACGCCCATCTGCTGAGGATCGTGCGACGGATTCTCGCTCCGGTTGGCCGGCGACTCGACGAATCGAATCCGATGGTCGATGCGCGGCTGCCCGACGGCGGCCGTGTCAACGTCGTGATCGAACCGCTGTCGATCGACGGTCCGGTCGTGTCGATCCGTAAGTTCCGCAAGGACCCGCTGAAGCCCGAGGATCTGCTTGGCAACGGCACCTACAACGAAGAAATTGGCCGGTTGCTCGAGGCCGCGGTCGAGGCGCGCTGCAACGTCCTCGTGTCGGGCGGCACCAGTTCGGGCAAGACGTCGCTGCTGAACGCGCTCGCGTTCCATATTCCCATGGCCGAACGCGTCGTGACGATCGAGGATACGGCCGAATTGTCGTTGAATCACCCGCACGTCGTGCGGCTCGAGAGCCGTCCAGGCGGGTTTGACGGCAGCGGCGTCGTGACGATTCGCGACCTGTTGCGAAACACGTTGCGGATGCGGCCGGACCGAATCATCGTCGGCGAAGTGCGCGGCGGCGAAGTGCTCGAAATGCTGCAGGCGATGAATACAGGTCACGACGGATCGATGGGCACCGTGCACGCGAGTTCGCCGCGTGAGTGCCTGTACCGGCTCGAGATGCTTGCCGGTTTCGCCGGTTTTCAGGGTACCGAAGCAAGTCTGCGCCGGCAGATTGCCAATGCGATCGATTTCATCGTACAGATTGGCCGGCTGTCCAACGGTCGTCGGCGCATCCTGTCGATCACCGAAGTCACCGGCATGTCGGACAACATCGTATCGACGCAGGAACTGTATCGCTACGAGGCGCGCGTTACGCCTGAGGGCGACGAGATCGATCATTGGGAGTCGCTCGGCATTCATCCGCATTCGCCGAAGCTTGCACGTTTCCGTAACACGCTGGTGTCGAGCGGCGGCGGGTTCGGCGGCAATTTCGGGCGTGGCGGAGGTTTCAATGTCTAGCGCCACCTTGCTCGCGCTGATGTTCGCGCTGATCTGTGCGGCGGCCGGGTTGCTGCTGTGGCGCGGAAGCCAGGTGCGGGAAGGGCGCGCGCATACGCAACGATTCTTCGACAGCCGGGTGGGCCAGGGCGCACGCACCGAACTGCCGGCCGGCGACGCACGCACCATGCGTACCGCGGCGGCCGGTATGGTGAACGCGCAGGCGTCGGAACAGGGTTTGGCGCGCTGGCGCTCGTTGGTGTTCGACGCGTGGACCGTGCTGTCCGACCGCGCAGGCCTCGATGAAGTGCGCGCCGGCCTTGTGCTGGGGCTCGCGATCATTGCGCTGCTCGCGCTATGGGCCGGCATGGCCGGCGGGATGCTCGCGGCCGCAGCTGCGCTTATTGCGGGCGGGGTGCTTGTCGTCCTGTGGATTACATCGCGTATCAGCCGGCGCCGCCTGAAGATCGTCCGCCAGTTGCCGTCGTTCCTCGACGGGATCGTTCGGCTCGTGACTCTCGGGAACAGCGTACCGGCGGCTTTCCAGTCAGCGCTTCAGACGGCCGAGATGCCGTTGCGCCGTTGCCTCGACGACGTGTCGCAGATGCTGCGCTCTGGCGTCGAGATCGATCGTGCGATGCTGCACATTGCACACACGTACCGGATTCGCGAATTCGAACTGGTCGGTGCTGTGCTGCGCCTGTCGGTTCGCTATGGCGGCCGGGCAGACGTGATGCTCGATCGGATGTCGACGTTCATGCGCGATCTCGAGCAGGCCGAACGCGAGCTGTCCGCGATGTCGGCCGAGACCAGGCTGTCTGCATGGGTGCTGGCGCTGTTGCCGATCGCAGTCGGTAGCTTCGTCATCTCCACGAGCCCGCGCTACTTCACGGCGATGTGGAATGACGACTCCGGGCGCCAACTGATTTATCTGGCGTTTGCGCTGCAGGCGATAGGTGGTTTCTGGCTGTATCGGCTTGCGCGGCTGAGGTGAATCGATGGATGCAAACCGTTTAGGCGCACTGGCGCTGGTGCTCGGATCGGTCGGCGTGTTGCTGCTTGCCGCGCTCGCGATCGTTCGCGTCGTACTCGTGCAGCGTGCCGAGCGTGCGCTGGTGAATGCGCTTGACCGACGGACTGCGGCAATCGAAGCGGCCGCAGCGCGAGCCGGTTCCGCCGAGCCTGCGCGCGATGCGGCAGCACCTGCTGCAGCGCGCGGGCGTTTCGCGGGGCTGCGCGAACGCTTCGAAGACGTCGGGATGCGGTGGCTCGAAACCGGCTTCAGCCGATATCTGATCGCCGACGAGGATCGCCAATTGCTGGATCAGTGCGGTTTTGTCGACGTTCGTGCGAGAGCGCTGTTTGTCAGTGCGCGCATCGTTGGCGCCATCCTGCTGCCGGCGCTCGCCATGTTGGTACTGGTCAGCCGCGGACATGAGGCGCGCTGGCCGCTCTGGATCTCCTTCGCGCTCGTGACCGGCTACATGTTGCCGAAAATTTACGTGCGTCGGCGTGCCACTGCACGCCGACAGAGCATTGCGGCTGAATTGCCGCTGCTTGTCGACATGCTGAGGCTGCTGCAGGGTGTCGGTCTGTCGCTCGACCAGAGCATTCAGGTTGTCACGCACGATTTTCAGACCATGCTGCCCGTATTGTCGTGGGAGCTCGGCGTTGCGCAACGGCAGTTCGCGGCCGGACGCACGCGCGAACAATCGCTGCAACGTCTCACGAACAGCTTCGACAACGAGGATCTGCGTGCGATCGTGCGATTGCTGATTCAGGTGGACAAGCACGGCGGCGCGGTGCAGGAGCCGCTGAAGCAGTTTGGCGACCGACTGCGCGAAGGGCGTCGTGCGACGCTGCGGGAGCAGATCGGCCGCCTGACGGTGAAGATGACTGGCGTCATGATTGTCACACTGTTGCCGGCGCTGTTGATCGTTACCGCGGGGCCCGGGATCATGACCGTGCTGTCCGCGCTTGCCGCGTTTCAGCACTGACGCGGCATGAGGGGAAGGAGCGACACAAGATGAATCGATTTGGTTGGATCCGCACGATCGCAGGGGCGACGGCGGTCGGGTTGCTCGCCGGCGGGTGCTCGTTGTTCAAGGAGTCCGGATACGGGATCGGTGCGCAGGCCGAGCGCGGCGCGCTGATGCAGGCGGCTGCCGACAAGAGTGCACCACCCGATACGCCAGGCATGTACCTGGGCTTGATCGAGCGGATGCAGGGGCAGGGATTGTATTTTGCGTCACTGGCCCACATCGATCAGTACGAGAAGCAATATGGTGCATCGCCGGACACGATCCTGCTGCGTGCCGACGCATTGCGCGCGACCGGTCAGTACGACGCCGGCGTGGCCGCCTATACGAAGTTGCTGACGTCACCGCTCGCCGCGCGCGGCTACCGCGGGCTGGGTCTGACCGCCGGCGCCCGTGGCGATTTTGCGCTTGCCGCGCAGCAACTCGAACAGGCGACGGTGCTTGCGCCGACCGATGCGGCGACGCTGTCCGACCTCGCATATTCGAAAATGCGCGAAGGCGACCTGGCAGGCGCACGCGTGCCGCTGCTGAAGGCAGCCGAACTCGAGCAGAAGAACCCGAAAATCCTCAGCAACTTTGTGCTTTATCTGCTCGCGAGCGGTCATGCGAAGGACGCGCGGCGGCTGATGGATCAGCAGAAGCTTTCGCCCGCGGTGCGCGGCCAGATTCGCGACGACGAGATGAAGGTCGAGGCCGCGATGCGCGCGAAACAACGCGCAGTCGCACACGTGCCAGGCAATGTGCCCGTGCCGTCGGTTGCGAGCAGCGACAACTTCGATCTTGCGGTGCCGCTGCTGCAGCGTTTCGCGCGATAACGACGATATTCACGGAGGCCATCATGTTTCACCTTTCCTCAATCCGCGTGCAAGCAGTGTGCATCGCGTTCGCGTGCACGCTTGGCGCGGGCATCGCGCATGCGCAAGGCGACACGCCGGCGTCCGAAATCGGTCATGCTACGAACGCTCTGCTCGACCTGCAGCGTTCGAATCGCGCGGCCGTCACGCCGCAACCGATCGACGGCGCGGCTGGGACGTATGCCTATCAGCGCTATATCGACTCGTTCAAGACGACGATTCCGCAGTGGTTCGGCACGATGTCGGCGTCGGGCGGCGGCAATAGCGGTGGCAGCGGTGGACTGTCCGGTGGCGACCTCGCGCGTTGACGGAGCAAAACGGTGAATACCCGGCACGGTGGCGGCGCTATCCGCCGCGCGGCACGTCAGCGCGGCGCGTTCTCGGTGATGGCGATCATCGCGACGCTGATCGCCATCACGACGCTCGGCGCCATTGGCGTCGGTAATCTCTTTTATCAGCGTCGGGACGTGCAGCGGATTGCCGACATGGCCGCGCTCGCGGCCGTGCAGCGGATGGATGACGCGTGTTCGCAGCCGACGGCCACCGCGACCAGCAATGCGCAGTCGAACGGGCTCAATGCATCGAACGGCGATACGATCAGTGTCGAATGTGGCCGCTGGGACACGGCGGTCAACCCGAAACCCAGCTACTACGCTTCCGCGACCCCAGGGACCACGCAGTTGAACGCGGCCAAGGTGATCGTCACGCGTCAGGTGCCGTTCTTCTTCGTTGGACCGCCGCAGCCCGTATCCGCTGTATCGACCGCGCGGTCGACGAACATCGATACCTTCTCGGTCGGCGCAACCCTTGCCGCGCTCGGTGGTGTCGGCTGCGCCGGCGGATCTGCCCCGGTGTCCGGCAATCCAGGGCTCGTCAACGGACTGATCGGCGGGCTGCTCGGCGCCGGCCTGAACCTCAACATCGGGTCGTATCAATCGCTCGCATGTACGAACGTGACGATCGGCGATCTCGTCGTGGCGGCTGGCGTCGGCACGGTCGATCAATTGCTTGCGCTCAAGCTCACGTTGCCGCAACTGGTCCAACTGATGGTGAACGCGGCCACGCAAACGACCGTCGCGAACGCAAGCCTGCAGGCGAGCCTCGCCACGCTGCAGGCGATCCTGAACGCCAACATTCCGGGGACGTCGATTGGCCTCGGCGGAGCGGGCGGATTGCTGAACGTCGCGCTCGCGGATACGCAGGCGGCACTCAATGCGCAGGTGGACCTGCTCGATCTGCTGCTCGTCAGTGCGGAAATCGCAGCAACGGGCAAGCCGGCGGTCACGGTCAATGTGCCGTCGCTGAATCTCGGCGGGCTGACGGGGACGCAACTGCAGGTGCAGATCATCAGCCCTCCATCGATCGGCATCGGCGAAGGCGGGATCGATCCATCGACGGGAACGTGGCGCACGAAGGCGTCGACCGCTGCGGTGGGTGTATATCTCAATGTCGATCTTGGCACGACGCAATTGCCACTGGTCGGCGCGTTGCTGAATTTGCTGAACGTGAATGTCGATGTGAACCTGCCGATTTATCTGCAAGTCGGTACCGGCACCGCAACGTTGAATTCGACGCAATGTGCGTCCACGCAGGCGGCGAGCACGGTCGTCATTACTGCTCAACCGGGCGTAGCCAATCTGTGCATTGGCCAGCCGCCGCTCGATTCGTCCGGCAAGATTAGCCTGTCGTCGGCTTACAGTTGTACGTCGCCCGGGCAGATCATCAATGCGAACGTGCTCGGACTTGCGCAGTTGACGGCGACGCTGTCCAACGTATCGGTTCAGGTGCAAGGCGCTGCCCAATCGCATACCTTCAATGGCGTGCCCGGGATCGATGCGGACTACTGGACGGTGAATTCGAATGCGCTGGGTTCGGCGCTCAGTTCGGCCTTGACGCAGCTCGCGGCCGCGAAGATCACGGTCAACCTCGGCTTGTTCGGTGCGAATATCCTGACGGTCCCTGGGAACTTCGTTTCCACGTTGCTCACCTTTTTGACCGGCCTGCTCGGCCCGCTCCTATCGAGTCTTGACGCAGTCCTCGTTCCGCTGCTGAATCTGCTTGGCGTCCAGGTCGGCGCGGCGACGGTCCATCAGATCTCGCTCAGTTGCGGGGTCGCCCAAACGGTTTACTGAAGAAGCAGATCAGATGAGAAATACGCCCGCAATCGAAGAGCTCGACCTGTACGTCTGGGAAGGCAAGGCGGACATAGTCGACCGCGTCGCCCGGTGCATGGCGAGCTTCGACGTCGAAGTGATCCGCGCCGACAACGCGGAGATCTCGCCCGAGCGCGCCGCATTGCGGCCGTCGCTCGCGATCATCAGCGTGACGATGATCGAAGGCGGCGCCGCGTTCCTGCGCGACTGGCAGGCCAACATCGGCATGCCGGTGGTCTGGGTCGGCGCGGCGCGCGACCACGACGCGTCGCAATATCCGCCCGATTATTCGCACATCCTGCCGCTCGACTTCACGTGCGCCGAGTTGCGCGGCATGATCGGCAAGCTCGTCACGCAGCTGCGTGCGCACTCGGCCGAAACGTCGCAGCCGTCCGAACTCGTCGCGCACTCCGAATCGATGCAGGCGCTGCTGCATGAAGTCGATACCTTCGCCGATTGCGACACCAACGTGCTGCTGCACGGCGAAACCGGCGTCGGCAAGGAACGCATCGCGCAACTGCTGCACGAAAAGCATTCGCGTTACCGGCACGGCGAATTCGTGCCGGTGAACTGCGGCGCGATTCCCGACGGCCTGTTCGAATCGCTGTTCTTCGGTCATGCGAAAGGATCGTTCACGGGCGCGGTTGTTGCGCATAAAGGCTATTTCGAGCAGGCGGCCGGCGGCACGCTGTTTCTCGACGAAGTCGGCGATCTGCCGCTGTACCAGCAGGTCAAGCTGCTGCGCGTGCTCGAGGATGGCGCGGTGCTGAGAGTGGGGGCGACTGCGCCGATCAAGGTCGATTTCCGGCTGGTCGCGGCGAGCAACAAGAAGTTGCCGCAGCTCGTGAAGGAAGGGCTGTTCCGTGCCGATCTCTACTACCGGCTCGCGGTGATCGAGCTGAGCATTCCGTCGCTGGAAGAGCGCGGCGCCGTCGACAAGATCGCGCTGTTCAAGTCGTTCGTCGCCCAGGTCGTCGGCGAGGAGCGGCTCGCGGAGCTGTCGGACCTGCCGTACTGGCTGACGGATTCGGTCGCGGACAGTTACTTCCCCGGCAACGTGCGCGAATTGCGCAACCTCGCCGAGCGCGTCGGCGTGACGGTGCGGCAGACGGGCGGGTGGGATGCCGCGCGGCTGCAGCGGCTGATCGCGCACGCGCGCAGTTCGGCCCAGCCGGTACCGGTGGAGAGCGCGGCCGAGGTGTTCGTCGATCGCAGCAAGTGGGACATGAACGAGCGCAACCGCGTCATTGCCGCGCTCGACGCAAACGGTTGGCGCCGTCAGGATACGGCGCAGCAACTCGGCATCAGCCGCAAGGTACTGTGGGAAAAAATGCGCAAATATCAGATCTTCGACGAAGAACCCGAGACACGCGAAAGCGAGTAATTAATGCGATAAAATCGCGCTGAATCACAACGACTCGGGCGGGAATAAAACTTCATGAGCCATATGACGGGGTTGGGGCGGGTGAGCGTGTTGCTCGCCCTGGTAGGAGGCATGCAGGGCGCTTTCGCGCAGGGGCTGGCCGGCAGCGATTCGCCGGCGGTACAGCAGGCGTCGGCGCCGGTAGCAGCGATTCCGGCGATCGATTCGCAGGCCCAGACGTCGCTGCAGCCGCAAGCGGGCGAGACGACGGGGCCGAGCACGGTCGACGATCTGCAGCGCCAGATCCAGGCGCACTCGCTGACGGAAATGCGCACGAGCTACAACGGCAGCTACGGCGCGAGCCTGCTGTTCAATGTGAAGGACGGTGCGTACTTCGTCGCGCTGTTCCAGCAGAAGGCGTTCTGGCGCGTGATCAAGACGTACGACGAAACGCGCGCGGAAGCGATCTATCGCGATTTCTCGCGCCAGGCGGAGCGGCTGGCCGTCAACGAACTGCGGGCGGCGAAGCTGGAATCGCAGAAGGCGCAATTGGACAAGCAGCTCGAGGTCACGCAGGATCGCGCACGACGCCTGCAGGCCGACATCTCGATCGCACGCCAGCAGCAGGCGGCGGTCGCGGATCGGCAGAAGAGCGTTCGCAGCGAGACGGCGGCATTGCAGGCGCAACAAGCCGAACTCCAGTCGCAACTGCGCGCGTTGCAGCAGCAGGTGCGCTCGTTGCAGCGTGAGGCCGACGCGGGCCTGCCGACGTCGGCACGCTGAACCCGGCGGCGGTGCGGCGACATGCCGCGCCGGCTGCACAAGCGAAAAGGGCAAGCCGGTTGGCTTGCCCTTTTGTTTTACTGGCCGTCCGGCACGATCCGCCGGCGGCGTGTGACGATCACCGGACCGTTGCCGCCGCGTGTATCCGGCGACGACGTGTTGCCGGAGGCATCGCCGCTGTCGCGCGGCGCGCCATAGCTCTCGCGCGGTTCACGGGGTTCGCGCGGGGCGCCGTAGCCTTCGCGCGGCTCACGCGAGCCATAACCTTCACGCGGTTCGCGGGAGCCGTAGCCGCCGCCGTCGCCACGCGATTCGCGCGGGCCGCCGTGCGAGCCGTACGGGCTGTGACCGCCGCCTTCACGACCGCCGGGGCGGCCGCCGGTGCGCGGCCCGCGGGGGCCGCCGCCGCCCGGGCGCGAGCCGCCCGTGTCGAGCTGGATGGTGGAAATCGCGCGCTTGTAGATGCCTTGCAGACCCACGGGGGTGCGCAGCATCACCAGGTACTGGTCGAACGACTCGATACACCCCGTCAGACGAATGCCGTTGACGAGATAGATTTCAACGCGCTTACGTTCCTTGCGCGCCGAATTGATGAAGTCGTTTTGCGGATGGGATTCTGCGGGATTGGCCATTGAGGTGCGGCAGGAGCCTGCGTCAGAGAATATGTTGTGCGTGTGTGTGGCGTGTTCGTCCACAAGGTGTTTGGCGGGATTCTACCCTGTTCAATAGGGAAGCGCGCAGTCGTGATTGTGTCGAACCGTAACCCACTATAGACGTTCCAGCGCATTTTCGCGATTCGGCCGAATGGCCGAAGCCGTTTCGTTACGTCGCGTTACGACTCTCGCAGCGCCGTATCACCTCGCCGCGTGCGGTGCGCTTACATTGGCCGCGCGAGCCGGGCAGGCCGGCGTACCAGGGGTGCAGAACATGAACACGAGGCAATGGGCGGGGTGGGTCGGGGGTGTGGCGTTGCTGGCCTCCGGCAGTGCAATGGCGCATGTCGACCTGTCGGTCGGCATCGGCGTGCCGGTCGCGCCGGTCTATGTCGAGCCGGCACCGGTCTATGTGGCGCCGCAGCCGGCCGTCGTCGCCTATCCGGGCTACGGATACGGCTACTACGGCGATGACGACGACGACCGCTACCGGAAGTGGCGCAAGCACTATGACAAGCATTGGCGCAAGCACCACGGCGACGACGATTGATCCCGACTTCAGCCGCGCCGGCGCGAATCAGAATGCGTAGTCGGGGTTTTTCGGGTCAAATGCGGTGTCGTCGAGCGTGGCCGGCGCGATTTTCTCGATGACGATCCGCTCGAAGATCCTGCCGTCGTTGTCATAGGACTCGACGGTCCGGAAATAGGGCGCGTGCAGGTCGAGCCCGAGGACTTCCTTTTTCGCATAGAACTGCGGCCGGCCGGTCGGCGTCTCGTAGGTGAGCGCGACCACGCGCACGCCGCCGATCGATTTTGCCTCGATCTGGGTCGGTCGCTGCACGCCGGCTTCCAGGTACTTCTTCCCTTCGGTCAGGTACAGGTTCGTGATGAACTCGGTGCCGAGATCCTTCACCTGGTGATTCGACTGGGCACGCGCCAGCGCGCCGTCGAGCGACGTCCACAGCGGAATCTTGCCGAGCAGGCCGCCCAGGTGGCCATACATCTCGTCCTTGCGCTGCGTCGTGTCGTAGATGGTTTCCTGTCCCGCGTGCGCGCCGCCCGGCAGCCATTTCGCATAGACGCGCAGCGGCTCGCGGGTGGTCTTCACCAGCATGCGGTCGGGCGTGTCGGACCACTTTCCGCTGATGCGCTCCTGGCGCACCATCGTGAACTGGTACGACGGATAGCCGTTCGGACCGTTACGGATATAGAGCGGCACGGCAAGCGGATCGAGCGCCTTGAAGAGCGCGGTGAGCGTCGCGTCGTCGAGCTGCGCGAGCGTGCCGCGCTGCGCGGCCGTGCGCAGCCAGCGTGCCTGTTGCGCGAGCGGCTCGCGCGCGACTTTCGCCAGGTCCGCCGGCAATGCGGCCTCCTGCGCCGCACTCGCGGCATCGGCCGTTTCCTGCGCATGCAGGCCCGCGTGCGCGAGCGACAGCAGGCAGGCGACAGCCGCGGCGGCGGCATGTCGTGCGCGGCGCTTCATTCCTTCGTTCATCGACAGTGCCTCCCGGAGCGATGGATCGTTCAGCCTTGCTTCGCGGCCTTGATTTTGGCGAGCTCCTCGTCGCGCAGCGCGCGGCGCAGGATCTTGCCGACGTTCGTCTGCGGAAGCGCGTCGCGGAACTCGACGAATTTCGGCATCTTGTAGCCGGTCAGGTTCTTGCGGCAGTGCGCGAGCACGTCGTCGACCGTCAGCGACGGGTCGCGGCGCACGACGAACACCTTGATCCGTTCGCCCTGGACTTCGTCCGGAATGCCGATCGCCGCCGCCTCGCTGATGCCCGGATGCATCACGAGCACTTCCTCGATCTCGTTCGGATACACGTTGAAACCCGACACGAGGATCATGTCCTTCTTGCGGTCGATCAGGCGGATGAAGCCGCGTTCGTCCATCACGCCGATGTCGCCGGTGCCGAGCCAGCCGTCGGCGTCGAGCACCTTGGCGGTCTCGTCGGGGCGCTGCCAGTAGCCGCGCATCACCTGCGGGCCGTGCACGCACAGTTCGCCCGGCTCGCCGACGGGCGCCCAGGTGCCGTCCTCGCGGCGAAAGCGCACGGAGGTGGATGGCGCGGGCAGCCCGATCGAGCCGCTGAACGCGGCCATGTCGTTCAGGTCCACGGGGTTCATCGTGACGATCGGCGAGCACTCGGTGAGCCCGTAGCCTTCGACGACCGGCCGGCCCGTCACCTGCTGGAAGCGCTCCGCGACCGCGCGTTGCATCGCCATCCCGCCGGCCATCGCAAGCTTGAGCTTCGAGAAGTCGCGCTTGCGGAATTCCTCGTTGTCGAGGAACGCGTTGTACAGCGTGTTGATGCCGGTGATCCCCGTGAACGTTTCGTTGCGGATGATCTTCATCACCATCTTCATGTCGCGCGGGTTCGCGATCAGGATGTTGCGTCCGCCCAGTCCCATGAAGATGAACGCGTTCACCGTCAGCGAATAGATGTGATACAGCGGCAGCGGCGTGAGCACGGTCTCGACGTCGCCCGACACCTGGTCGGCGATCCACGCCTTCGCCTGCAGCAGGTTCGCGATCAGGTTGCCGTGCGTGAGCATCGCGCCTTTCGCGACCCCGGTCGTGCCGCCCGTGTATTGCAGGAACGCGAGGTCGTCGCGCGTCGTCTGCACGGGCTGCGGCTTGCCGCGCGCGCCGAGCGCGAGGGCGGAGCGCAGCCGGATGGCCTGCGGCAGGTGGTAGGCCGGCACGAGCTTCTTCACGTGCTTCAGCACGAAATTGATCAGGCGTCCTTTCGCATTGAAACCGTCGGCGAGCAGGTCGCCGAGTGCTGTGACGACGATGTGCTTCACCTGCGTTTCAGGCAGCGCGTCCTGCAGCGTGCGTGCGAAGTTCTCGAATACGACGATCGTCTGTGCGCCGCTGTCCTTCAGCTGGTGCGCGAGTTCGCGCACGGTGTAGAGCGGATTGACGTTGACGACGATCGCACCGGCCTTCAGCGTGCCGAACAGCGCGACCGGGTACTGGAACGTATTCGGCAGCATGATCGCGACGCGATCGCCCGGCTTCACGCCGAGGCTTTGCAGGTACGACGCGAATGCGTCGACCTTCCGCGCGAGCGTGCGGTAAGTCATCGACGCGCCGGCGCTCACGTATGCGACGCGGTCGGCGAAGCGGGTCGTGCATTCGTCGAAGAACTGCACGAGCGACGCGTATTGCGTGACGTCGATGTCGTGCGGGACGCCGGGCGGATATGACGCGTACCAGATGCCGTCGGTGTTCGGCGGGATCTGGGCCGTCGTGGTTGCTGCGGAAGATGACATGACGTGTCTCCGGTCTTTGCTTTCGGCGAGGGCGGGCGCTTCGGCGCCTGCCCATGCCCCGTGCTTCGCGGTCGATCGGCGCGGGCGCCTCGACGCCCCGCCTGACCGCGCGTATCAATCAAATCGTGAACAGGAAGCCGCGCGTGGCCTCGCGCGCTCAGTTCGCGGAATGCAGCGTCGCCGTGCCGGCGCTCGTCGCGCCCGATTGCGGCAGCCCGAACGCTTCGCTCGCGCCCGCGTCGTCGAGTACCGCGGCGAAGATCGACAGCTGCGCGCTGTCGGGCATCGGCGCCTTCAGCGCGGCGACGATCAGCGACGACAGCCGCGCGATCATCTGTACGTCGTTCATCGTGCGGCCTTGCGAGAATTCGTCGATCAGGCTCTCCGTTTCGGCGCCGGCGAGCGCGCCGGACAACGCGCCGATCGCGAAATGCAGCCGCCAGCCGAGCTCGGTGCGCGGCAGGTGCGGCAGCGCGCGCTGGAATGCGTCGAAGAAGCGGCCCGCGACGCTCGCGTAGTGGGCGGTCAGGAAGTTGCGTACGAACGGCGACGGATCGGTATAGGCGCGCCCGATCAGCCGGAGGAACCCGGGCCCGCCGCGTTCCGGGTCGCGCGACGCCTTCAGCGCGGGGATGAACATCGCGCCGAGCACGTGCTCGCAGGTGATGTGCGTGCCGAGCTGCGCATCGAAGCGGTCGAGGATGCCGAGGCGTTCCTGGTTGAGCTGGTCGAGCCGGCGCGACAGCATCGCGTGGATCAGCGCCTCCTTGCTGCCGAAGTGGTAGTTGACCGCGGCGAGATTGACCGCCGCGCGCGACGTGATCTGCCGCATCGACATCGCCTCGAAGCCATGCTCGATGAACAGGTCCTCGGCCGCATCGAGGATGCGCGCCTTCGTCCCGCCGGTCTGCCGCGTGCCGGATGACCGTGCCCCGGACGGCCGTCCCGCGGATGGCCGCCCCTCCTGACTTACTGCCATGTTCCGCCTCCCATGCCGGTTTCCCAGCCGCGAACAGGTGATTTGATTATCTGATTCAAACAGTCGTTTTTATTAAGATAAAAAACGCGGGCACGGCGGGCAAGCGGGGAATCTGGACAAATTCCTCTAGTTCGATGTGCGAATGCGGAAAGTGCGACGCGCGGCCCCGGCCTGGCGGGGCGCGCGCGATGGTGCGATGCGCAAACGTGCGGATTCAGCCGACGGTGCTACGCGTATTGACCGATTGCGTCATGTCGATGCCGCGCCGTTCGCGGCTGAACAGGATCAGCACGGCGATCACGACCGCGACGGTGCCGGCCACGAGCGCAAGCGCGAGGCTGTAGTTGTTGCCGTGCGAAACGGCGAGCGACGCCTGCATCGTCGCGTTGCCGGACGCGAGCAGGTTGCCGAGCTGATAGACGACACCGGGAAAGGTTGCCCGGATTTCGTCGGGCGAGATCTCGTTCAGGTGAACCGGGATCACGCCCCACGCGCCCTGGACCGAGATCTGCATCAGGAACGCACCGGCGGCGAGGGCAACCGGCCCGCTCGAGAATGCCCACAGCGGCAGCACGGGCAGCGCGATCAGTGCGGCGATGAAGATCGCGCGGCGCCGGCCGATCCGCTCCGAGATCGTGCCGAACGACAGGCCGCCGACGATCGCGCCGAGGTTCAGCACGATCGTGATCCACGACACGGTATGCGGATCGAAGTGATGCTGTTCGCGCAGGAAGGTCGGGTAGAGATCCTGCGTGCCGTGCGAGAAGAAGTTGAACGCGGTCATCAGCACGATCGCGTAGACCGTGAGCTTCCAGTTCTGCTTCAGCGTGGCGCCGAGGCTCGGGCGCGGGCGCTTCTCCATCTGTTTCCATGCGGGCGATTCCGGCACGTGCGCCCGGACATACAGCACGAGCAGCGCGGGCAGCACCCCGATCATGAACATGCCGCGCCAGCCGATGTACTGGTAGAACAGGCCGAACACGACGGACGCGAGCAGGTAGCCGCTCGGATAGCCGGCCTGCAACAGCCCCGATACGAAGCCGCGCGCATGGGTCGGCACGGTCTCCATCGTCAGCGCGGAGCCGACACCCCATTCGCCGCCCATCGCGATGCCGAACAGCGCACGCAGCACGAGCAGCGCGGTGAGGCTCGGCGCGAAACCGGACGCGAGCTCGAGCAGCGAATAGCACGCGATGTTGACCATCAGCGTCGGGCGGCGGCCGAAGCGGTCGGCGAGCCGGCCGAAGATCAGCGCGCCGAGCGGGCGCATCGCAAGCGTCAGCGTGAGCGCGAACGCGACGGCGGGGATCGTCGACGCGAATTCCGCGGCGATGTCCTTCAGCACGAAAACCATCAGGAAAAAATCGAACGCATCGAGCGTCCAGCCCAGGTAGGCGGCGATCGTGACGTTGCGTTGTTCGCGGGTCCAGCTCATGTCCGGGGTCTCCTCGTTGGCTTGCGCGCTCGCGATATGCATGCGGATGCCGGCCCGGCATGCGCGCGGCGCGGGAGGCACTGATCGAGTGTAGGCCTCCGCGCCGCGCGATGTGGGGCGCGATAAGCCCGAATCGGGAATAATCCCTACGAAATGAACTGTTTCGGAAATGGCAACGAGGCGGCGCGAGCCAAGCGACAGGCGTCTGTATCATTCCGGAAGGCTTTTTGTATCAATTCTGTAATGCGCCCGATGCGCATCGTCACCGAATCAGGAGTCCGGATGAATCAATGTTCCGCCGCCGAATTGCCCGTGCTCGAAACCGACAGGCTGTGGCTGCGTCCGCGCGTGCTGGCCGACCTTGAGGCGTGCGTCGAGATGGATCGCGATCCGGAAGTCACGCGGCACATCGCGGGCCCGTGGCACGACTCCGACGCGCATCGCCGCTTCGTCACGCACCGGATCACGCGCGACTATCCGCCGGGCCTCGGCTACTGGTCGATCTTCGAGAAGGCCGCGCCCGACGCGTTCATCGGCTGGGTCCTGCTGATTCCCGACTACGCGGACGGCGCGCGCGACGTGGAGATCGGCTGGCGGCTCGTGCGTGCGGCCTGGGGGCGCGGCATCGCGAGCGAGGCTGCGCAAGCCCTCGTGCGTCACGCGTTCGACACCGTGCGCCTGCCGCGCGTGATCGCCGATATCGCGGAAGCCAACGGCGGCTCGCTGAACGTCGCGCGCAAGCTCGGGATGCAGCGCGTGAGCGTCGTGCACGACGGCATTCCTTACATTCGTCATCGTCTCGAACGCAACGACCTGCGCGCGTAGCGCGCAGGCGCGGACGGTTGTCAGGGATTGTCAATCGGAGGCGTATCGAGGTCATGACGGATTAACGGCCCATGCGATCCGGAGTATCGTTGCCGGAATTTCGCAACATGGGGTACGACCATGGCACTCGGCAACGACGTTCATCTCATTCCCGTCCGGCTCGACGCGCTGCGTCCGACGCAGATGACGGTCGGGTATCGCGAGGTCAAGGCGAAGCGCAAGCACTGGAAGGGGCTCGACAAGCGTGCGCGCAAGGCGGCGATCGAATCGCACTGGTTCCCGGCCGTCCTCGGCCCGGACGGGCTGCACTACATCACCGATCACCACCATCTCGGCCTCGCGCTGATCGAGGAGGGCGAGTCGCGCGTGAACGCGATGCTGCTGAAGGATCTGTCGTGGCTCGACGACACGATCTTCTGGCGGATGATGGAGCACAATCAGTGGGTGCATCCGTTCGGCGCGGACGGATCGCGGCGCGACTATGCGCATCTGCCGAAGGCGTTGACGGGGCTCGAGGACGATCCGTACCGCAGCCTCGCGGGCGAACTGCGCACGGCGGGCGGTTATGCGAAGGACGCGACGCCGTTCAGCGAATTCCTGTGGGCCGATTACCTGCGCCAGCACGTGTCGCTCGACCAGATCCGCAAGAATTTTTCGAAGGCGCTCGATATCGCGCTGCATCGCGCGCACGAGCAGGATGCGCGCTACCTGCCCGGCTGGTCGGGCGTCATCGCCGTCAAACCCTGACCGGCGCACGGCGCCGACCGACTCATGACGACCGCCCCGATCCGCCCCGATGCCGGCCCGCAGCATGCGGACCATTTCGCCGCGCTCGATACGGCTTCGCCGCCGCCCAGGCGGCGCATCGGCCTCGATGCGCTGGCCGGCCTGTCGATCGCGGGGCTGCTGATTCCCGAAGCGGTCGCGTATGCGGGGCTGGCCAACCTGCCGCCGCAGGCCGGCCTGATCGCGCTGTTGTCGGGGCTCGTCGTCTATGCGCTCACGGGCAGCAGCCGCTTTGCGATCGTGTCGTCGACGTCGTCGTCGGCCGCGGTGCTCGCGGCAACCGTGCTCGCCGAATCGGGCATGGCGCTGGCCGCGCAACTCGCGCTCGCGGCGGCGCTCGTCGCGATGACGGGCATGCTGTTCATCCTCGCGGGCGCCGCGCGGCTCGGCGGCATGTCGGATTTCGTCGCGCGGCCCGTGCTGCGCGGCTTCACGTTCGGCCTCGCGCTGACGATCGTCATCAAGCAGTTGCCGAAGATCCTCGCGATCTCCGTGCAGCACAGCGATGCGCCGCACGTCGCGCTCGACCTGATCGCCGGCGCGCCGCACGCGAACCTCGCGAGCATGGTGCTCGGCGCGACCGCGCTGGCGCTGCTGTTCGTGCTCGGGCGCGGCGCGCGCGTGCCCGCGACGCTCGTCGTGATCGTGCTGTCGATCGCGGCAGGTTACGCGATCGACTGGCAACGGTACGGCATCGCGATCGTCGGCCAGATCGACTTCCGGCACCTCGAATTCGGCTTGCCGCGTCTCGACCGCAACGCGTGGATGCAGACGGTCGAACTCGCGTTCGCGCTGATGCTGATCCTGTACGCGGAGTCGTACGGATCGATCCGCAATTTCGCGCTCAAGCATGGCGATACCGTGTCGCCGAACCGCGATCTCGTCGCGCTCGGCTGCGCGAATCTCGTGTCGGGCCTGCTGCACGGCATGCCGGTCGGCGCCGGTTATTCGGCGACGTCGGCGAACGAGGCGGCTGGCGCGCAGTCGCGCTTTGCCGGCCTGTGGGCGGCCGGCGTGGTCGCGCTGATCGTCTGGCTGCTGCTGCCGCAGCTTGCCCGCACGCCGGAGCCCGTGCTCGCGGCGATCGTGATCTTCGCGGTCAGCCACTCGCTGCATCCGTCCGTCTTCCGGCCGTATTGGGCGTGGCATCGCGACCGGCTCGTCGTGATCGCCGCGTTGCTCGCGGTGCTCGTGCTCGGCGTGCTGCACGGCTTGCTCGCGGCCATCGGCGTGAGCCTGCTGCTGACGCTGCGCAAGCTGTCCGAGCCGAACGTGAGCGTGCTCGGCCGGCTACGCGACAGCCACGATTTCGTCGATGTCGCGAGCCACGCCGATGCGAAACCGGTGCCGGGCGTGCTGATCGTGCGGCCCGAGGCGCAACTGTTCTTCGCGAACGCGGACCGGATGCTCAATCGCGTGCGTGCGCTGATGAAGGCCACGCCGGATACGCATACCGTGATGCTGAGCCTCGAGGAGACGCCGGACGTCGACGGTACGACGATCGAATCGCTGCGCACCTTTGCGGCCGAATGCGCGGCGCGCGGGTTGCGGCTCGCGATCGTGCGGCTCAAGGTGCATGCGCTGCATGCGTTGCGCCGCGCGGCGGACGATACGCTTCACGGCGACGCGATGTCGGAGCTGAGCGTCGACGAAAGCCTGCAGCTGTTGCAGGCCGGCATGCCGCCGGACGGCGGCGACGGCGCGACTGCCGCATGACCGCCGGCCGTGTCGGTGCCGTCTATCGCGAAAGCGCGACGTCCGTCGTGCGATCGATCATGTCGGCCACTTCCCCGGCCGTCGGCGCATAGGCGCCTGCGTGCGCACAGGCGACCGCCGCGCATGCGGCCGCGTAGCGCAGATGGTCGGCGGCCGTTGCATCGGGGCGCGCAAGCTGGCTCGCGAGCCAGCCGCCGATGCTCGCATCGCCGCAGCCGACCGTATCGGCGACTTCGGCCGGGAATGCGGGCTGGAACAGCACGGTGTCGCGATGCAGGAGCTGCATGCCCGATGCGCCGCGCGTGACGAGCAGTGTCGCGTCGGGCGACCATGCGCGCAGTTGCGCGAGCGCGGCGGCTTCGTCGAGTTCGGGAAACAGCCCGCGCAGATCCTCGTCGGAAACCTTGATCCAGTCCGCGAGCGCGGACAGCCGGCGCAGCGTGTCGCGATACGACGGCGCGGCCATCGGTGCGCGGAAGTTCGGGTCGAACGAGATCCGCTTGCCGGCCGCACGCGCGGCCTGTGCGACCTCGATCAGGCGCGACGCGAGCGGTTCGCGCACGACGCCGAGCGAGCCGACGTGCACGATCTCGGCCGCGTCGAAGGCGCCGGCGGGCAGGTCCGCCGGATCGAATGCGAGATCGGCGCTGTTCTCGCCGATGAAGAAATAGTGGGGCGGCTGCTTCGACACGACCATCGCGAGCAGCGGTGCGCGGTCGACCTGCCGGATGAAGCGCATGTCGAGTCCGGCGTCGGCGCTCTTGCGCATCAGCTCGTCGCCGAAGGTGTCGCGGCTGACCGTGCCGGCGAAGGCCGTCGGCACGCCGAGTCGCGCGCCGACGCGCGCGACGTTCCAGCATGAGCCGCCGGCGACGCTGTGCCAGTGCTGCGCGTCGTCGCGGATGAAATCGGTCAGCGCTTCGCCGAATACGATCAGGCGAGGGAACGTGGTCGTCATGTCGAAACCTTGTGCCGTGGCGTTGCGCACGGCCGTACGGCGGTTGATCCGAAAGGGCGGGCAGCGCGGGCCGCCGCGCATGGCGACCCGGCCCGGCACTGCCCGGTTGCGCGGGCGGACGGCGGCGCGCTCAGCGCGGCGCGCTCCAGCCCTTGTAGGTCTTCACGTTGTCGCGCGTGATGAGCGTCGGCTCGATCAGGATCATCGGATTGGCCGGCTTCTGGCCGTTCATGATCCCGTAGCCGACGTTGACGGCCTGCTGCGCCATCGCCCACGGGTCCTGGCTCGACGATGCCTGCACGAGCGTGTTGGACTTGAGCGCGACCTCGATGTCGGGTGCGCCGTCGACCGACGTGATCACGATGCCCGGACGGTTCAGCTGCTTCGCGGCGAGGTCGCTGCCGATCGCCTGCGGGTCGTTGATCGTGAACACCGCGTCGAGCTTCGGAAAGCGCGTCAGGTAGCCTTGCATCGCGTTCATCCCGCCTTCGCGCGAGCCCTTGCCGTCCTGGTCGCTCGACAGCAGCTTGATGCCGGCGTTTTTCGCGAGCACGGCCTTGCAGCCGTTGACGCGATCGATCACGGCCGACACCTGCGGGCCGTTCTCGATGATCACGTTCCCCTTGCCGTTGAGCTTCTTCGCGATGTAGTCGCAGGCGAGCTCGCCTGCCTTCACGTTGTTGGTCTGCACGGTCGCGTTCGCGCCGGCTGCCGCGACGTCGACCGCGATGACCGTGATGCCGGCCGCCTGCGCCTTCTTCACCGCCGGCTCGATGGCTTTCGGATCGGTTGCGTTGAGCAGGATCATGTCGACGTGCGCGGAGATGAAGTTGTCGATCTGCGTGAACTGCTTGTTCAGGTCGTAGTCGGCCGACACGGCCGTCACCTTTGCGTTCGGGTTGAGCTGCTTCGCGCGTGCTTCGGCGCCCTTGACGATGGTGACGAAGTACGGGTTGCCGAGCGATCCGACCGTGACGCCGATCGATTTGAGCGGCTTGTCGGCCGCGTGTGCGGCGGAAGCGCCGAAGGCAAGCGCGCAGGCGACGGCGGTCAGGGCGGCGGTGTGCTTGAACATGTCGTGGTGTCTCCGAGAGGTTTGTTGGCGAACGGGCGCAGGCGGACCGGCCTGCGCCGCGAGGTTGAATCGACGGGATGCTGTCAGGTGCGCGCCGAGTCGCGCTGGCGATAGCGGTCGAGCGCGACGGCGCCGATGATCACGAGCCCCTTGATGATGTACTGCCAGATGTCCGATACGCCGAGCAGCACGAGCCCGTTCGTCAGGACGGCGATGATCAGCGCGCCGATCAGCGTGCCGACGATCGAGCCGACGCCGCCGACGAAGCTCGTGCCGCCGAGGATCACCGCGGCGATCGCGTCGAGTTCGTAGGACTGGCCGAGCTGCAGGCCGTTGGCCGCATAGAGCCGCGCGGCCGACATCACCGCGCCGAGGCCGGCGAGCAGCCCCGACGCCGCATACACGAACATCTGGATCGCCCGCACGTTGATGCCCGACAGGCGCGCGGCTTCCGGGTTGCCGCCGACCGAATAGATCCGCATGCCGAGCACCGTGCGGCGCAGGATGAACCACGAGATCGCGATCACCGCGCACGCGATCACGACGAGCCACGGCACGCCGAGGATCGTGCCGTTGCCGATGAACGCGAACGGCAGCTGCGGGTTGAAGACGGTCGTGTCGTTGCCGATCAGGCGCGCGACGCCGCGCACGGCCGTCATCGCGCCGAGCGTGACGATGAACGGCGGCAGGCGCAGGAACGAGATCAGCCCGCCGTTGATCGCGCCGAACACGAGGCCGACGACGAGTGCGAAAGGCACGCCGAGCCAGCCCCAGCCGGGGATCGTCGACGCGAGCAGCGCGGCGACGGCCGCGGCGGCGAGCACCGAGCCGACCGACAGGTCGATGCCGCCCGTCAGGATCACGAAGGTCATGCCGGCCGCGAGCACGATGTTGATCGACGCCTGCTGCGTGACGATCGACAGGTTCTGCAGCGTGAAGAAGCCGTCGGTCAGGAAGCCGAAGCCGATGCACAGAACCAGCAGCACCGGCAGCATGCCGGCCGTGCGGATCAGCGATTGCATGCGGGCGCGTTGATCGGCGCCGCGCAGCAGCGGCGTACGGTTGGGCACCGGATGGGCCGTCGCGGAAGCGAGGTTCCGCTGCTTGGTCGGATTGATCATGTCGGTAACCTGAAGGTAAGAGTGAAATGAAAGGGCGGGCTCAGTGCGCGTCGGCGAGTTCGGCCTGCGAGCCGGTGGCGAGCGCGATGATCGCTTCCTGCGTGATGGGCGTATGCGTGTGGCCGCCGAGTTCGCCGGCGATCTCGCCCTCGCGCATCACGAGCACGCGGTCGGCGACGCCGATGATTTCCGGCAGCTCGCTCGAGATCACGATCACGCCCACGCCGGCGCGGGCCAGTTCGTTGATGATCCGGTAGATCTCGGATTTCGCGCCGATGTCGACGCCCCGTGTCGGTTCGTCGAGGATCAGCACGCGCGGCTTCGTCTCGAGCAGCCGCGACAGCAGCACCTTCTGCTGGTTGCCGCCCGACAGCGCGCCAACGTTGACGTTCGCGTGCGGGACACGGATCGACAACGACGCGATCGCGTCGCGTGCGCGTTCGGCGCCGCGTGCGAGGTCGAGCGCGCCGAGCCGTGCGTCGCGGTTGCACACCGAAATGTTGATGTTGTCGCGCACGCTCATGTCGAGGAACAGGCCCTGGCGCTTGCGGTCCTCGGTCAGGTAGACGAGGCCCGCGTCGATCGCGTCGCGCGGCGAGTGCGCGCCGAACGTGCGTTCGCCCAGCTTCACGTCGCCGCGCACGCGTGGTTCGGCGCCGAAGATCAGCCGCGCGAGCTCGGTGCGGCCCGCGCCGACGAGGCCCGCGATGCCGAGCACTTCGCCGGCGTGCAGGTCGAGGCTGCAGCCGCGCACGCGCGTGTCGTCGGCGATGTCGCGGACCGACAGCAGCAGGTGGCCGGGGTCGTACGGCGCATGTTCCTTCTTGTAGAAGCCGGAGATGTCGCGGCCGACCATCATCGCGACGAGCCGCTCGGCCGACAGCGATGCGCGTTCGAGCGTGCCGACGTATGCGCCGTCGCGCAGCACCGACACGCGATCGGACAGTTCGTAGATCTCCGCCATCCGGTGGCTGATGTAGATGATCGCGAGGCCTTCCTCGCGCAACTGGCGGATCAGGCTGAACAGGTGTTCCGTTTCGCGCGACGACAGCGGCGTCGTCGGCTCGTCCATCACGAGGATGCGGGCACGCGTATGCACCGCACGCGCGATTTCGACGAGCTGCTGTTCGGCGATCGACAGCGTGTCGACGAGCGTGTCGGGGCCGAACGGCGCACCCAGGCGCGCGAGCACGTCCTGGCAGCCGCGCGCCATCGCCGCGCGGTCGATCGTGCCCCAGCGCCGGTTGCCGCGCCGCAGTTCGCGGCCGATGTAGATGTTTTCCGCGACGGTCAGGTTCGGTGACAGGCACAGCTCCTGGTAGATCACCGCGACACCCGCATCGCGTGCGGCGAGCGGGCCGTCGATCTCGATGCGTTCGCCGTCGATCAGGATTTCGCCGCCGGCGTCGGCGCGGTATGCGCCGGACAGGATCTTCATCAGCGTCGATTTGCCCGCGCCGTTCTCGCCCATCAGCGAGTGGATCTCGCCGGGATAGACGGTCAGGCTGACCTTGTCGAGCGCGCGTACGGCCGGGAACGTCTTGCTGATCCCGCGCATCTCGAGCAACGGACGGGGCGACTCAGAACGCGACATGGTGGACCTCCTGCGAGTCGGTGCGGGCGCCCTTGAGGATGCCGGCCCGCGGGGAGAAGTTGAAGAACATCGGCAGCGTGGCGGCGCCGATCGCGCCGGCGTCCGCGCCGAACGTGCCGCGCACGAGCGTCGGCGTGCCGCGTGCTTCGGGGGCGGTCGCGACCAGCGCCGAGCGCAGGCGCGTCGTGACTGCGTCGAGCAGGCCCGCGTCGGTGTCGGCGTCGAGTACGACGACCGGCGCGTCGACCACGCACAGCACCGCGCGCAACGCCGGTGCGAGCGCGTCGACGCAGTCGTCGATCCACTCGTCGACGGCCGGCAGGCCGCGGGCGATGCACGCTTCGAGATCGGCGCGGTTCTCGACCGTCTCGCCGTGATGGCGCAGGTGACGCACGAGCGCGTGCAGCGACGCGCGCGCGAGCAGGATGTCCCACGCGCCGCGCGGCGGCGGTGCGGAGGCGAGCCGGCTCGGCAGTACCGGAATCACGGCGATGTCGCCTGCATTGCCGGTCACGCCGCGCAGACAGTCGCCGTCGATCGCGATGCCGCCGCCGATCGCCGGCCCGATGAACAGGTAGACGAAGTCGTCGCACTGCCGGCCGTAGCCGTAGAACAGCTCGGCGATCGCGGCCGCGTTGCCGTCGTTTTCGCCGAACACGGGCAGCGCCAGCATGCGGCCGAGGTCGGCCGCGAAATCGACGTCTTCCCACGCACGGAACGTGTCGGGCGCGAGGCCGAGCTCGCGCATCCACGCGCCGAGGTTGTAGGGTTGCGCGACGCCGACGCCGGTCAGGCGCGCGCGTTCATGGTCGGGGAGCAGGGCCTGCATCGCGTCGATGTCGCGACGCACGATCTCGAGCACGTCGGCGGGGGGGCGGCAGCAGCGTGTCGTGCGAGCGGCGGCCGAGCACGTCGCCGGCGAAGTTGACCAGCGCGGTCTCGATGCGCATCCGGTCCAGATGGACGCCGATGCCGAACGCGCCGCGCGGGTCGAGACGGATCAACGAGGCCGGCTGGCCGCGCTGGCCCTCGGTGCGGCCCGCGAATTCGATCAGCTTCGAGTCGGCGAGCGATTCGATGATGCTGCCGACCGCCGTGCCCGTCATGTTCGCGAGACGGGCGAGGTCGGCCTTCGACGCGCTGCCCACGCGGCGCAGCGTCTTCAGCAGCAGGCGCTCGTTGTAACGGCGCACGTTGGCCGAGTTGCTTCCCTGGCCGATGTGCGGGCTTCTCATGGCGTCTCCTTCCATGTTGCACCGTGTGGCGGTGCATTAAATAAATCACGTTGATTTATTTAACCGCGTGCGCGCCGACATGTCAGCCTAGGGAAATCCCGGTCGGGGCGTCGGCACGGGGAATCGGGGATGGATCGTGAATGCCGTCGAATCGGGAAATTTGGAATTCGTCTGATGGACCGGGATGCGGCTGCGCGTCACGATTGCTCGCGGGATGGCGGGTCGCCGCCATCCGCGCGAGGCGAAGCCCGACGGTGCCTGCTGGCACGGTCCGGTATCGTTCATTGGACATCCGGCACGGCGCGATCGGGAGGGCGCCGTGCCTTTTCCGGGAGAAACCCATGCAACCTGCGACGCGGCTTTCGGAGTCGCTGCTTGATCCTTATTCCGGCAGCGAGCCGCTGCCGCTTTACACGACGACGGTGGTCGTAACCGGCGGCGAGGCGGCGCACGGCCGATCGTCCGGGCACGCACGCGCGGCAACCGGCGAACTCGATCTGTCGTTGCGTTTGCCGGTAGAGTTGGGCGGTGTGGGTGGCGGGACGAATCCGGAGCAGTTGTTTGCCGCTGGGTGTGCCGCATGTTTTCACGGCGCGCTGACGCTGGTCGCGATGAAGCGCAGGGTTCGCTTGCCGGCGGACCTCGCCGTCTCGGCCCGCGTGACGTTTCAGCGCGATCCGTCGGACGGCTTGTTCGAACTGGAACTGGATGTCGAGGTCGGCATGCCGGGCGTCGATCCCGATGACGCGCGTGCGCTGGTCGCGGAAACCGAAGCGATATGTCCGTATGCGAAGATGGTGAGAGGCGGCATCCGGCACGCGGTGCGTGTGATCGGGGCGAGGTAAGTCGCGATTCCGGAGCTTGGAATGAAAAAAGGCCGGCTGGAAGCCGACCTTTTTATAAATCAAGTGGTGCCCAGGAGAGGACTCGGTCACACGGGCGCGACCCCGGCTGCGCTTGCAAGCGCAGCCCTTCGAGTCCTCGCGCAAAGCGCGCAGGCGCTTTGCTTCCTGGGCTGAAAATGAAAAAGGCCGGCTAGAAGCCGACCTTTTTTATAAATCAAGTGGTGCCCAGGAGAGGACTCGAACCTCCACGATGTTGCCACCGCTAGGACCTGAACCTAGTGCGTCTACCAATTCCGCCACCTGGGCACGTTTCGCTTTTTGTTGCGAAGCGAAGACCGCAATTATAGCGTGGCCGGAATCGTTGTCAACAGTTTCCTGCAAAGTATCTTCATTGGCACGATCCGGCAGCGCGTGACGATGGCTCGCACGTTGTTTCGTCCACGGAAGAGGGGGCAACCATACACATGAACCAAGAGGCCCGAGCCGGCATTTTATGTTACTGTCTCGGTAACGTTTTTTGTCCCTGCCAACAAGGAGTGCTTCATGTCTGAAATCGCAGTCGTTTTTCATAGCGGTTATGGCCACGCGGCCGTCATTGCGGACGCGGTCGCGCGCGGTGTCGAGAAAGTCGACGGTGCATCGGTCAAGCTGATTCCGGTCGATACGATCGATGAACACTGGGCGTATCTGGAGCGTGATGCCGATGCGATCATCTTCGGTTCGCCGACTTACATGGGCAGCGCATCCGCCCAGTTCAAGGGCTTCATGGATGCGTCGTCGAAGTATTGGGGAAAGTGGCGGGACAAGCTGGCGGCCGGGTTCACGGTGTCGGCTTCGCAAAGCGGCGACAAGCTGTCGACGTTGCAGCAGCTCGCCGTGTTTGCGGCCCAGCATCAGATGCTGTGGGTCAGCCTCGGCCTGATGCCCGGCAACAATAGCAGCACGGGGTCCGTCAACGATCTGAACCGGCTCGGCTCGTTTCTCGGCGCGATGGCGCAGGCGAATGCGGACCAGAGCGGCGACGCGATTCTCGAGAGTGACCGCAAGACGGCTGAAGTGCTGGGCGAGCGCGTTGCGATTGCGGCGAAGCGCTGGAGCGGTGCCTGATCTGCGTCGAACGCCTGAGATTGCCGCGGCCGGTGTGCGCGACGCCGGCTGCGCTTGCAAGCGCAGCTCTTCGAGTCCTCGCGCAAAGCGCGCAGGCGCTTTGCTTCCTGGGCTGAAAATGAAAAAGGCCGGCTAGAAGCCGACCTTTTTTATAAATCAAGTGGTGCCCAGGAGAGGACTCGAACCTCCACGATGTTGCCACCGCTAGGACCTGAACCTAGTGCGTCTACCAATTCCGCCACCTGGGCACGTTTCGCTTGCTGCAGTGCGAAGACCGCTATTCTAGCGTGTGGCCGGAGTCTGTCAACAGAATTTCATCCGAAGTGATAAAAATATTTGCGCTTGCGCGGCAGGGCTTCACGCGCCGACCGGCTCCGCACGCTTTGCCGCGAAATTCCAGCGCAACGCCTGTTCCGTATCGACGCGGGCGGGCAGCAGTCCCGCCGCGAGGAAGGTGTCGGCGATCTTCTGTTGTTCGCTGAAGTTTTGCGCGACCACGGTGCGGACGAGATAGCTGCGCCGCGCGTTTGCGCGCGCGATCGTTGCCGCGTCGAGCCCCCAGATCGGCGCGAGTGTGTTCGCGGCGTCCTGCGGGTGGTCACGCAGCCACGTGCCGGCCTGCGACAGTTGGTCGAACAGGACCTGGACGACGTCGGGTCGCGCGGTCGCGAAACTGCTCGAGGCGAGGTAGTAGCGCTGGTACGATGCGAGCCCCTCGCCGTCGGCGAGAATCCGCACGTCGGGATTCCGGTCGACCGATGCGACATAGGGATCCCACGTGATCCATGCATCCACGCTGCCGCGCTCGAACGCCGCGCGCCCATCCGCAGGCGTCAGGTAGTGGATCGCTGTATCGGCGGGCGCGAGCTTCGCGCGTGCGAGCGCCGCGAGCAGCAGGTAGTGGCTGCCGGCCGCCTTCGTGACCGCGATGCGTTTGCCCTTGAGATCGGCGAGCGTGTGCAGCGCGCTGTCCTGCTTCACGACGATCGCCTGCGCTTTCGGCGAAGGTGCTTCCTGCGCGACGTACACGAAACGCGCATGGGCTGCCTGCGCGAAGACCGGAACCGTGTCGGCCACGTCGGCGCTGAAATCGACGGCGCCGACGTTGAGCGCTTCGGTCAGCGGCAATCCGCTCGCGAATTCATGCCACGACACGCGCAGGCCGAGCGGTGTCAGCGCCTGCTCGAGCGTGCCGCGTGTCTTCAGTAACGTGATGAGCGTCGAAGATTTCTGGTAGCCGATGCGCAGCGTCGCGGGCGTGTTCTCGGCGCGGGCCCTGACGCCCGCGACAGTGAGGCCGGCGGCCAGCATCGCGCGCGCGAATGCGCGGCGGTTCATCGACGTCATGAATCGTGCTCCTCGTTGGATGCATTGAAAGCAAGGCGGCTAACGTAGCAACGGGGAGGGCGATTGATAAGCGATAAATTCTGCTATCGATCGGAATGGCCGACATAAGGGCCGACGGCAGTCGCCGCGATGCGGGTGCCGAAATGAAAAAAGGCCGGCAGAAGCCGACCTTTTCTATAAATCAAGTGGTGCCCAGGAGAGGACTCGGTTACACGGGCGCGACCCCGGCTGCGCTTGCAAGCGCAGCCCTTCGAGTCCTCGCGCAAAGCGCGCAGGCGCTTTGCTTCCTGGGCTGAAAATGAAAAAGGCCGGCAGAAGCCGACCTTTTTTATAAATCAAGTGGTGCCCAGGAGAGGACTCGGTCACACGGGCGCGACCCCGGCTGCGCTTGCAAGCGCAGCCCTTCGAGTCCTCGCGCAAAGCGCGCAGGCGCTTTGCTTCCTGGGCTGAAAATGAAAAAGGCCGGCTAGAAGCCGACCTTTTTTATAAATCAAGTGGTGCCCAGGAGAGGACTCGAACCTCCACGATGTTGCCACCGCTAGGACCTGAACCTAGTGCGTCTACCAATTCCGCCACCTGGGCACGTTTTGCAGTGAGCTGCTTGCTGCAAAGAAGCAAAATTATAGCGCCCCAATTATTCGTGTCAACACTTTTTTGCGATGCATCGCAAACCGGCTGCTGTCGCGCCCGCTCGCGGCATTCCCGTCATTTGGCGACTCAGGCGGGTGATAGAATGACCCGCCGCCGTCAATATAGAACTGTCTGACGGACACCTCTATGTTGATGCCGTGCACCATCAGTCAACGCAACGAGAACAATCATCGACAAACCCTTGAGCAAATATCCGTACCCCATTCCGAGCCGTGAAGAAATTCTCGGCGTGCTGCGTACGAGCGACGCGCCGCTGGCTGCCAACGACATCGCCGAGGCCCTGTCGATCAAGCGTCAGGAGCGCGAGGGGTTCTTCCGGCGTGTCGCCGCGATGGAGCGCGACGGCCAGATCCGCCTCGACAAGCGCGGCCATTACCAGTTGACCCATCCGTCGAACTTCGTCGCCGGGCGCGTGCAGGGGCATCGCGACGGCTACGGGTTCGTGATCCGCGACGACGGCCAGGACGATCTGTTCCTGCCGAACGGCGAAATGCAGAAGGTGATGCACAACGACCGCGTCCTCGCGCGGATCGTCGGCTACGATCGCCGCGGCCGCCCGGAAGGGCATGTCGTCGAAGTCACCGAACGCGCGAACAAGCGCGTGATCGGCCGCCTGCTCAACGAGAACGGTGCGCTGATCGTCGCGCCGGAAGACAAGCGCATCGGCCACGACATCCTGATCACGCAGAACGTGAAGAAGGCGAAGGTCGGGCAGGTCGTCGTCGTCGAGCTGACCGATTTCCCGAGCCGTCATTCGCAGCCGCTCGGCCGTGTCGTCGAAGTGCTCGGCGACATCGACGATCCGGGCATGGAAATCGAAATCGCGGTGCGCAAGTACGGCGTGCCGCACGAATTCAGCCAGCCGGCGCTCGACGAAGCCGCCGGGTTGCCGGACAAGGTCCGGCCGGGCGACCTGCGTTTCCGCGTCGATCTGCGCGACGTGCCGCTCGTGACGATCGACGGCGAGGACGCCCGCGACTTCGACGACGCCGTGTACTGCGAGCCGGTCAAGGTCGGCCGTGGCGACGGCTTCCGGCTGATCGTCGCGATCGCCGACGTGTCGCACTACGTCCAGCCGGGCACGGGCCTCGACGCCGATGCGCTCGAACGCAGCACCTCGGTCTATTTCCCGCGCCGCGTGATCCCGATGCTGCCGGAGAAGCTGTCGAACGGCCTGTGCTCGCTGAATCCGCACGTCGACCGCTGCGTGCTCGCGTGCGACATGGTGATCACCGCGCGCGGCGAGATCAAGGCCTACCAGTTCTATCCGGCCGTGATCCATTCGGCTGCACGCCTCACGTACACCGAGGTCGCGGCCGTGCTGTCGAACACGAAGGGGCCGGAGGCCGCGCGCCGCGCCGACCTGTTGCCGCACCTGCAGGATCTGTACGGCGTCTACAAGTCGCTGTTCGCCGCACGCCAGAAACGCGGTGCGATCGACTTCGATACGACCGAGACCTACATCGTCTGCAACTCGCAGGGCAAGATCGAGCAGATCGTGCCGCGCCAGCGCAACGACGCACACAAGCTGATCGAGGAATGCATGCTGGCCGCGAACGTCTGTGCGGCCGACTTCCTGAAGCGCAACAAGCATCCGGGCCTGTACCGCGTGCACGCGGGGCCGACGCCGGAGAAGCTCGAGAACCTGCGTGCCTTCCTGCGCGGCATGGGCCTGTCGCTCGGTGGCGGCGACAAGCCGCATGCGAGCGACTACGCGGCACTGATGGCGCAGATCCGCGACCGGCCCGATGCGCAGATGCTGCAGCCGATGCTGCTGCGCTCGATGCAACAGGCCGTCTACAGCCCGGACAACATCGGCCACTTCGGCCTCGCCTACGACGCGTACGCGCACTTCACGAGCCCGATCCGCCGTTATCCGGACTTGCTCACGCACCGTGCGATCTACGCGATCCTGTCGGGCAAGAAGTACGTGCCGAAGGCGCCGGACGGCTTCGAGCTGAACACCGCGCTGTCGCCGCGCGCGCGCGCCATGCAGCAGGCCGACGACGAATCGCGCGGCCGCTCGCGCTCGAACACGGCGATCTGGGAAGAACTCGGCCTGCACTGCTCGGCGAACGAACGTCGTGCGGACGAAGCGTCGCGCGACGTCGAGGCATGGCTCAAGTGCTACTTCATGCGCGACAAGCTCGGCGAGGAGTACGGCGGGATGGTGAACGGCGTCACGTCGTTCGGCATCTTCGTGCAGCTCGACACGCTGTTCATCGAAGGGCTCGTGCACGTCACGGAACTCGGCTCGGACTACTTCCAGTACGACGAGATCAAGAACGAACTGCGCGGCGAGCGGACGGGCATCCGCTATCGCCTGTCGGATCGCGTGCGCGTCCAGGTGAGCCGCGTCGATCTCGACGCGCGCAAGATCGACTTCCGCCTCGTGCGCGATACGCCGGTGAAGGCGCCGCGTCCGTCGCCCGCGCCGGCTGCCGCCGGTGCCGATCGCAACGGCAACGGTCCGCGCGTGCGCGTGCTGCCGCCGTCGGAAGAGTCGGCGCCGCGTCGCAAGCAGGCCGCGAGCGCGCCGAGCGTCGCGGTGAAGGACGCGCGTGCCGCGCGCGCCGCCGCGAAGAAGAAGGGCGGTGGCGGGAGCGGTGCGCCCGCGAAGCCGACCGCGAAGAAGACTCGCGCCCGCAAGAAGTATTGAGCGTTCGGGGCGTCGCAAGCGCACGCTCCGCAGTATCGAGAGACGCCGCGTCACCGGTCATCGGCCGGCAACGCGGCGCTTTCCTTTTCCATGGATCGCGGCTGCGCGTGTCGCGCGGCCGCACGTTTGATCGAAGGTTGTTCCAGTCATGTCACGTCTGAAGGTTCTTTACGGTTTTCATGCGGTGACCGCACGTTTGCGGCACGATGCATCGACGGTTGCGGAGGTGCTGTACGACCAGACGCGCCGCGACCGCCGCATGCAGGACTTCCTGCACGCCGCGAAGGAAGCGGGCGTGCGATTGATTGCAGCCGACGAAACGCGCCTGTGGGGCCTCGCGCACACCGAGCGCCACCAGGGCGTTGTCGCGCGGGTCGAGGACATGCCGCTTGCGCAGAACCTGTCGGAGCTGCTCGACGGCATCCAGGGTCCCGCGCTGCTGCTCGTGCTCGACGGCGTCACCGATCCGCACAACCTCGGCGCGTGCCTGCGTGTCGCCGATTCGGCCGGCGCGCATGCGGTGATCGCCCCGCGCGACCGCGCAGTCGGCCTGAACGCGACGGCGGCCAAGGTGGCGAGCGGCGCGGCCGACACGGTGCCGTACATCACGGTGACGAACCTCGCCCGCGCGCTGCGCGAGCTGAAGGAAGCCGGCGTGTGGGTCATCGGCACGTCGGACGAGGCGCCGGCGACGCTCTACGAGACCAAGCTCGACGGCCCCGTCGCGCTCGTGATGGGCGCCGAAGGCGAAGGCATGCGCCGGCTTACGCGCGACACCTGCGACGAAGTGATGAGCATCCCGATGGCCGGCAGCGTGGAAAGCCTGAACGTGTCGGTCGCGAGCGGCGTGTGCCTGTACGAGGCCGTGCGCCAGCGGCGCGCGAAGGGCTGACGCCCGCCCGTCCCGCGCGAGCCGCGCGGGGCTTCGAATGACCCGAACGACGCGTGCCGTGATGGGGTGCGGCACGCGGCTCTCCGGAACCCGCGACCGATGACCCTGCTCCGTGTTGGCGCCTCCTGCGCCGTGCTGTGCCTGCTGGCGGCCTGCACGTCGCCGTCGCTCGTCGAACGCGGGACCTACTACGCCGACACGAGCCTGCATGCGCGCGGCGCCGATTCGCGGGTTCGCTTTCTCGTGATGCACTACACCGAAAGCGACGAGGCGAAGTCGTTGCGCACGCTGACGGGCGATTCGGTCAGCGTGCATTACGTCGTCCCGCCGCAGCCGCGCATCGAGCGCGGGATGCCCGTCGTCTATCAGCTCGTGCCGGAAGCGCAGCGCGCCTGGCACGCGGGCGTGAGTGAATGGCAAGGCACGACCGAGCTGAACGCGGTGTCGATCGGCATCGAGAACGTGAACCGCGGCCCGCTCGATCCGCAGAATCGCACCTGGCAGCCGTATCCCCCCGAGCAGGTCGTCGCATTGATCGACCTGTCGAAGGACATCGTCGCGCGCTACGGCATCCCGCCGACACGCGTGGTCGGGCACAGCGACATCGCGCCGCAACGCAAGATCGATCCGGGGCCGCTGTTCCCGTGGCATGCGCTGGCGCAGGCCGGTGTCGGCGCGTGGCCGGACGGGGCGACCGTGGTCGCGCGGCTCGGCGGCCGCGACCCGCGCGCGCCGGTCGACGTGCGTGAACTGCAGCTCAAGCTCGCCCGCTACGGCTACGACGTGCCGACCGACGGAATGCTCGATGTGCGCACGCGGCGCGTGTTCGCCGCGTTCCAGATGCATTTCCGGCCGTCCGACTATGCAGGCAATCCGGACGCCGAAACCGACGCGATCGCACAGGCGTTGCTCGACAAGTACTTCCCCGGCACGCAGCCGGCGGATGACGCCCCCGCGTCCGGCGCACCGTGAACACGCGGCGCGTCGCACGCCGAAAAACACGGGCCGTCCCCCGACTCCGGTAAACTGGCGGTTTTTCGCAATCCCGCAGCATTACCACGCCATGACTCAAGACGAACTCAAACGCCTCGTCGGCCAGGCCGCCGCCGACTACGTGATCCAGAACGTGCCGCAAGGCGCCGTGATCGGCGTCGGCACCGGCTCGACCGCCAACTGCTTCATCGACGCGCTCGCCGTCGTCAAGTCGCGCTATCGCGGCGCCGTATCGAGCTCGGTCGCGACGACCGAGCGCCTGAAAGCGCACGGCATCAAGGTGTTCGACCTGAACGAGGTCGACTCGCTGCAGGTGTACGTCGACGGCGCCGACGAGATCGACGCGAGCGGCGCGATGATCAAGGGCGGTGGCGGCGCGCTGACGCGCGAGAAGATCGTCGCGTCGGTGGCCGACACGTTCGTCTGCATCGCGGACGGCAGCAAGCGCGTGCCGGTGCTCGGCGCGTTCCCGCTCCCGATCGAGGTCGTGCCGATGGCGCGCACGGCGATCGGCCGGCGCGTCGCCGCGCTCGGCGGCGTGCCCGTGCTGCGCGTGACGAAGGACGGCGCACCGTACATCACCGACAACGGCAACGAGATCATCGACGTGAAGGGGCTGCAGATCGCCGATCCGCGCGGTTTCGAAGCGCAGGTGAATGCATGGCCGGGCGTCGTGACGGTCGGCCTGTTCGCCGGGCGCGGCGCGAATCTGTGCTTGCTTGGCACGGAAAACGGCGTTGAAACGATCGTTTATCCGGCTGGCTGAACCTGAATGAGAAGCAGTCCGTAACGGCGTTGTCGATCATTAATGGACTGAAGGTTTAAATCTTGTGGAAATCGGGGCCCGGCAAGCGCAGCGCGCTTCCCGGGCTTTTTTTTTAGCCGTATAAATCACCTCGTCAAAAAAGAGGGATAACCCTGTCAGGTGTTTACCAGATAGCGGAATATCGTCGAACTCATCAACTTATAGATCATAAGAACAGTGGTAACCAGGGCCGGCGGAACTGCGGAGCAGGTGTTCGCAAATCGACGCACGGGGAGGTGTCATGGAGCAGGGCAAAGACCGGTCACTGGTCGCCAAAGTGATGGATGGGCTTGTCTCGGGTATCGTCGAGGACAAGTATGGCGGCATCTTGCCGCCGCAAGACGTGCTGTCGAAAGAGTTCGATGTGAGTCGTACGGTGATGCGGGAAGCATTGTCGATGTTGCTTGCGCGCGACATGCTCGACGTGCGCCCGAAAGTCGGCACGCGTGTGCGCCCGATGCGCGACTGGCGCATGATCGACGAAGACGTCGTGAGCTGGCGATTTCGGGCGAAACCCGACCCGCAATTCATGCGCGACGTCATCGAGTTTCGGATGCTGATCGAGCCACGTGCGACCGCGCAGGCGGCGGTGCGTGCGACGGCGACCGACATCGCGGGCATTCGCGAAGCGTTCGATGCGTTCAAGGTGCTGCAGCCGGGGGATTCCGGCTACGACACGGCGGACGAGTTGCTGCATACGCGGATCGTCCAGGCCAGCGGCAACCAGTTCTTCCAGCAGATGGCGGCGATCGTGCGCGGTGCGGTGCGCCTCGTGAACCCGCGCGTCGTGCAGAAGGAAGGGGCGCACGAGATCGCGGTGAAGGCGCATGCGCGCGTCGTCGATGCGATCGAGCGGCGCGACCCGCGCGAGGCCGAGGCGGCGTCGCTCGCGCTGATCGATTTCAGCGCCGACGAAATTTCGCGCGATTTCTCGGTCGACGTGCCCGTGCGCGCCTGACGTTGCGCGTGTCGCTCATCCGTGTGCCGCCGGGCCGTTTATCATGACGGCCGGCCGGCAGCGTGCCGGCTACCGTCATACGACCGACACGGAAGATCAGGATGAACGACAACGACCATCGCCCGGTGCGCTTCGGCATCGTCGGCGCGGGCAGCATTGCGCGCCGCTTCGCGCAAAGCCTCGCGCACGTGCCGGGTGCCACGCTCGCCGGTGCCTGGGCTCGCCGCGCCGACGCCGCGGCCGCCTTTTGCGGGACTTGCGGCGGTACGCCTGCCGCGAGCCTCGACGCGCTCCTCGCGAGCGATATCGACGCGGTCTACATCGCGACGCTCCATGACAGTCATGCGCAGTACGCGCTGGCCGCGCTGGCCGCCGGCAAGGCCGTGCTGTGCGAAAAGCCCGCGACGCTGAACGCGGCGCAGCTCGACACCGTGCTGCAGGCGGCAAGCGAGGCCGGGCGGCTGTTCATGGAAGCGATGAAGCCGCCGTTCTTTCCGCTGTACCGTCAATTGCGTGCGCATCTGCGCAACGACCCGATCGGCGAGATCCGGCTCGTCCGGGCAGGATGCGCATCGTCGTCGGTGCCGGACGACCACTCCGTCTACCGCCTCGATCGCGCGGGCGGTGCGCTGCTCGATATCGGGATCTACGAGGCGTTTCTCGCGGTCGACTGGCTCGGGGCGGCGCTCGACGTGCAGACGCTCGGCCGCGTCGGCGCGACGGGCGTCGACCTGTTCGCGAGCCTGAACAGCGTGCATGCGAACGGCGGGATCGCCCAGCTCTTTTGCGGACTCGACGTGATGGGGCGCGGCGACGCGCTGATCGCCGCGGCCGGCGGCCACGTGACGATTCACGAGAAGTGGTGGAACCCGGCGCGCGCGACGATTTGCTATGCGGACGGGCGTACCGTCGAACTCGACGCGCCGGCCGAGGGCGGCGGGTTGAACTACGAGACCGCGCATTTCTGCGACCTGCTGCGCGCGGGCGAAACGGAAAGCCCGATCATGACGCACGACCATTCGCGGCGGATGATCGCGATGACCGATGCGGCGCGCGCCGCGCTCGGCGTGCGCTATTCGGGCGAGTAAGCGGGAAGGAGAGGGGGCGGGGCGCGCATGCGCACCCCGGCGGGAGCGCGTGCGCTCAGTGCCGCGACGGCAGCGACAGGCGCTTTTCGTACCAGCGCTGCACCCATTCGAGGATCTGGCACAGGATCCAGTACACGGCCGCGGCGGCGAGGTAGAGCGGCAGCGGCTGATAGGTCGCCGCGATCACTTCCTGCGCGCTGCGCAGCAGTTCGGTCACGGTGATCACGGAGACGAGCGACGTGTCCTTGATCAGGCTGATCAGGCTGTTCGACAGGCTTGGCACCGCGATGCGCAGCGCCTGCGGGCCGATCACGTAGCGCAGCGTCTGCCCCCACGACAGCCCGAGGCTGTACGCGGCGAGCCATTGGCCGCGCGCGATCCCGTTGATGGCGCCGCGCATGCTTTCGGACATGTAAGCCGCGACGTTCGCGGACAGCGCAATGACGCCGGCCGGCGTCGGGTCGAGCGAGATGCCGAGGCTCGGCAGCCCGTAGTAGATGACGAAGATCTGCACGAGCAGCGGCGTGCCGCGCATCAGGCTCACATACCCGCGCGCGAGCCACGCGAGCGCGTTGACCCAGACGCGTTCGAAGCCGTCGAGCGCTTCGCTTTGCCGGATGCCCATCATCGCGAGCACGACGGCGCCAAGCAGGCCGAACACCATCGACAGCACGGCGAACTTGACGGTCAGGACGGCGCCCTGGGCGAGCACCGGCAGCGATTGGACGAGCAGGGACGTTGTCGACATGGAGTACGAATCGAATGCGTGCGCGAAAGCGCAATCATAAACCGGACGCATAAAACAAAGGGCGGCATCGTGACGGATGCCGCCCTTTCCGGCCCGCCGTCAGGCGGGACATGCAGGCGTGCTTACTTGATCGGTTTGGTCACGTCGATGCCGAACCACTTGTCCGAGATCTTCGTGAACGTGCCGTCGGCCTCGAGTTGCGTCATCGCGTCGTCGATCGCCTTCTGGAACTTCGGGTTGCCCTTCTTGAACGGGATGCCCGACGGGTTCGCCGAGCCGACGTTCGCGCCCGGGCGCAGCGGCAGCTGCGCGTTCTTCGTCAGGTACGCGAGCATCAGGCGGTCGTTGAGCGCCGCGTCGAGGCGGCCGGCGGCGAGGTCGCGCAGGTACTCGGGCGCGCCCGGGTACGTCTTCACGTCGATGCCGGGCACCGACTTCGCCATGTCCATGTAGTTGGTGCCGAGCGCGACGCCGAGCTTCTTGCCCTTCAGGTCGTCCAGCGACTTGAACTCGCGCGTGTCGTCCTTGCGCTGGATCAGCTGCGCGGACGAGAACGTGTACGCCGGCGAGAAGTCGAGCGTTTCCTTGCGCTTGTCGGTGATGCCGACCTGGTTGGCGATCACGTCGAACTTGCCGGCCTGCAGGCCCGCGATGATGCCGCTCCATTCGGTCGTCACGAATTCGGCCTTCACGCCGAGCTTCGCGGCGACGGCCTTCGCGATGTCGACGTCGAAGCCGACGAGTTCGCCTTGCGGGTTCTTCGAGTTGAACGGGGGGAACGTGCCTTCGAGGCCGACGCGCAGCGTGCCGCGCTGTTTGACCTGGTCGAGGAGGTCGGCCGCGTGCGCGGTCGCGGCGGCGAACGACGTGCCGACCAGGCCGGCAACCAGCAGCTTCTTCAGCAGCGAAAATTTCATCGTGTGTGTCCTTGCCCTGTCCGGGTCAATGATTCTGATAGTGAGGCCGATGATAGCAAAAACGCTATCGATCATTAAATATAGTTTGTTTATGTCTATATTACGCGGTGCGCTCGCGGGCGATCGCCTTCACGCATTCCGACACGAGCGCCGGGCCGCGATAGATGAAGCCCGTGTAAAGCTGGACGAGCGCCGCGCCGGCCGCGAGCTTCGCGCGGGCGTCCTCGCCCGAGAAAATGCCGCCGACGCCGATGATCGGCACGTCGTTGCCGACTTCCGCGTGCAGCTTGCGGATCACTTCGTTCGACGCGTCGAACACGGGGCGGCCCGACAGGCCGCCGGCTTCGTCCGCATGCGGCAGGCCCTGGACGGCCGCGCGCGACAGCGTCGTGTTGGTGGCGATGACCGCTTCGATCTTGTGGCGCAGCAGCGTGTCGCCGATTTCCTTGACCTGTTCGTCGTCGAGATCGGGGGCGATCTTCAGCGCGAGCGGCACGAGCTTGCCGTGCAGGTCGGCGAGGCGCTGCTGCTTGTCCTTCAGCGCGGCGAGCAGTGCGTCGAGTTCGCCGGCGCCCTGCAGCTGGCGCAGGTTCTTCGTGTTCGGCGACGAAATGTTGATCGTCACGTAGCTCGCGAACGGGTATACGCGCTCGAGGCAGTACAGGTAGTCCTCGGCGGCGCGCTCGATCGGCGTGTCGGCGTTCTTGCCGATGTTCAGGCCGAGAATGCCGCGATAGCGGGCGGCCTGGACGTTCTTCACGAACTGGTCGACGCCATGGTTGTTGAAGCCCATCCGGTTGATCAGCGCTTCGGCTTGCGGCAGGCGGAACATCCGTGGGCGCGGGTTGCCCGGCTGCGCGCGCGGCGTGACCGTGCCGACCTCGATGAAGCCGAAGCCGAGCGCCGCGAGGCCGTCGATGGCCGCGCCGTCCTTGTCGAGGCCGGCCGCGAGGCCGACCGGGTTGCGGAACGTGAGCCCCATCACGGTGCGCGGTGCGTCGGGCACGCGGGCCGACAGCGCGCAGGCGAGGCCCGTGCGGCCGGCCGCGCCGAGCGCGCGCAGCGTGAGGTGGTGAGCATCTTCCGCATCCATTTTGAACAGGGATGCGCGGGCCAGCGGATAGAGGGAACTGAACACGGGAATGGGGCGGGCAGCCGGAATGAATGACAACCCGCTATTTTACCGGGAGTTGCGCGGCAGGGGCGTGCTTCGCTTCGTAGCCCCCGCCGCGTGCGTCAACCCGAGCCGGAATGCCCGCCCGGCAACGGCGCGCGGGCCAGCGCCGCGTCGACGGGCGGCAGGTCGATCCGTTCCGGATCGAGCGTCTTCCAGCGGCCGTCGATCAGCCCCTCGAGCGGGTGGAAGTTCGCCTTGTACGCCATCTTCGGGCTCTCGCGGATCCAGTAGCCGAGGTACACGTACGGCAGGTCGAGGCTCTTCGCCTGCTCGATCTGCCACAGGATGTTGTAGGTGCCGTAGCTCGTATGCCGGTCGTCGGGCTCGAAGAATGTGTAAACCGACGACAGCCCGTCGCCGAGGATGTCGATCATGCTGACCATGCGCAGCTTGCCGGGTTCGCCGCCCGGCGCGTCGAGGTCGCGGAATTCGACGAGGCGCGAGTTGATCCGGCTCTGCAGCAGGAACTGCTCGTACTGGTCGCGGCTGTCGCGATCCATGCCGCCGCCCGCGTGGCGCGCGGACTGGTAGCGCATGTAGAGCGCGTAGTGCTCTTCGTCGTAGTGCAGCGGCGAAACCGTCGCGATCAGCGCGCGGTGGCGCTTCCACATCCTGCGCTGCGTGCGCGACGGCGCGAACGCGCCCACGGGGACGCGCACCGGCACGCATGCGCGGCAGCCGTCGCAGTACGGGCGATACGTGAACACGCCCGAGCGGCGGAAGCCGGCCTTCACGAGTTCGGTGTAGATGTCGGAATTGATCAGGTGGCTCGGCGTCGCGACTTGCGAGCGCGCGATGCGACCGTCCAGATAGCTGCACGGATAGGGCGCCGTTGCATAGAATTGCAGCGCCGAAAGCGGTGAAAGCGGCAGCTCAGTCGGGTGAGTCATGGGCAGCTCTCGATGCAGGGAAGGAGTGCCGCGCTAGCGCTCGATCCCGGAGGGCGCCGCCTTCTCGGCGGAGCCCGTCAGCGCGGCGAGCACGCGCTTGTCGAACTGCCACGGAATCGGCGGTTCGGCCACCGCGCTGCGCACGTGAGCGACAAACGCCTTGCGTGCGATCTCGCGGCCGCCGAGCGACGCTAGATGCGACGTATTCTGCTGGCAGTCTATCATCTCCAGCCCCTGCTCGCGAAGGTGCGCGATGAGCGCGGCCAGCGCGATTTTCGACGCGTCGGTCACGTCCGCATACATCGACTCGCCGAAAAACATCCGCCCGAACGACACGCCGTACAGGCCGCCGACGCGGCGTCCGTCGTGCCACGTCTCGATGCTGTGCGCGTTGCCGGAGCGGTAGAGCGACGTATACGCGTCGATGATCTCGGCCGTGATCCACGTGCCGCGTTGCCCGCGCCGCGGCGCCTGCGCACAGGCGCGCATCACGCCCGGAAAGTCGTGGTCGACCCGCACTTCCCATTCGGGATCGCGCAGCACGCGCTTCAGCGTCTTGCGCAGCGACGGCGACACCTTGAATTCGGCCGGCACGAGGATCATGCGCGGATCGGGGCTCCACCACAGCACGGGCTGGCCGTCCGAGTACCACGGGAAAATGCCGCGCAGGTACGCCTCGATGAGGCGCGACGGCAGCAGGTCTGCGCTCGCGGCCAGCAGCCCGGGCGCGCCGGTCGCGGGGCCGAGCGCGCGCTCGATGGGCGGAAACGGATCGTCCGGGCCGAGCCAGGGGACCATGGGGCGCGGGCTCAGCCGTTGCGCAGCGAGCGGAAGATGTCGCCGGTGTGCACGCCGTAATCACCGGCGGCGCGATCGGCGAAGAAGAAACGCAGGGTCTGGCTGACGGTCGGGAACGCGATCTCGTCCCACGGAATGTCGGCTTCGTCGAACAGCTTCACTTCGAGGCTTTCCTCGCCGGCTTCGAACCCCGGATCGGTGAGCCGCGCGAGGTAGAACAGGTGGACCTGGTGCACGTGCGGCACATTGAGCAGCGTGAACAGGTTCTGCACCTCGACGCGTGCGCCGGCTTCCTCGAGCGTTTCGCGCGCGGCGGCTTCGGCCGTCGTTTCGCCCATTTCCATGAAGCCTGCCGGCAGCGTCCAGAATCCGTAGCGCGGTTCGATCGCGCGGCGACACAGCAGGATCTGGTCGCCCCAGACCGGGACCGTGCCGACGACGTTGCGCGGATTCTGGTAGTGGATCGTGCCGCAGTGATCGCAGACGAAGCGCTCGCGGTTGTCGCCCGGAGGAATGCGCGCGATGACTTCGTGACCGCAGACGGAGCAGAATTTCATGTCGAGTGGAAGGGACGAGGTGATGCGAGTGTATCACCGGGGCACGCCATTCCAGAACGCCTGCGCATGCGGGCGGCATGTCGCGCGAAGCGGAGGTGCGCGTGCGCGAAAAGGGTGCCGTGCCCGGGCGCGGAAAAACAAAAAGCCCGGCACGAGGCCGGGCTTTTTGCGGAATGCTGGACGGGTTGGTTGCGGGGGTAGGATTTGAACCTACGACCTTCGGGTTATGAGCCCGACGAGCTGCCAGACTGCTCCACCCCGCGTCCGTCGAAGAAATGAATTATAAGGAGTTACCCCAGGGCATGCAAGCACTTTCTGACAATCGCGTGTCGCGTCTCGTAGGGACGGTACGTGGAGCGCGTGCGCTAGAATCGAGCGGTTTGTGTCGTCATCCCGGCAGCAGGGCCGTGCGCGATCGCGTCGGCGCCGTTGCGGCTCCCTTTACTGTATCGACGGATTCATGGACATCGCTCACGATCTGCAATCGATCGGCGCGCAGGAACAGGCGCTCGTGTTTCCCCATTTCGATCCCGCGCGCGCATGGGCGCTCGGCAACCGGATGCATGCGCTCGCGACGACGCGCGGCCATGCGATCGCGATCGACATCGTCACGTTCGGCCAGCCGCTGTTCTACGCGGCGCTCGCCGGCGCGACGCCCGACAACGCCGACTGGGTGCGCCGCAAGCGCAACGTCGTCGCGCATTTCCGCCGCAGCTCGTACGCGATCGGCCTGCGCATGCAGCAGGCCGGCGCCACGCTCGCGGACAAGCACGGGCTGCCGATCGCCGAATATGCGCCGCACGGCGGCTCGTTCCCGCTGACCGTCGCCGGCGCCGGCGTGATCGGCTCGATCACCGCGTCGGGGCTGCCGCAGCGCGCGGATCACGAGTTCGTCGTCGAGGCGCTGTGCGCGGAGCTCGGCCACGACTACGCCGTGCTGGCCCTCGCCAGGAGCTGAGCGATGCAACTGCCCGGTTATGCATGGCTCGCGATCGCGATCGTCGCGGAAGTGGTCGGCACGTCCGCGTTGCGCGCGGCGGACGGCTTCACGCGCTTCTGGCCGTCGGCGCTCGTCGTCGCCGGTTACGGCATCGCGTTCTACTGTCTGTCGCTCACGTTGCGCACGATGCCCGTCGGCATCATCTATGCAGTCTGGTCGGGCGCCGGCATCGTGCTGATCACGCTCGTCGCGATGCTGCTCTATCGTCAGGTGCCTGACCTGCCGGCGGTGATCGGCCTCGGGCTGATCATCTCGGGCGTCGTGGTACTGAACCTGTTCTCGAAGATGCAGGCGCACTGACCGTGCGACTGCCGTTTGCCGGATGACTTCCATGACCGATTCCACTTCCGCCGTTGCTACCGCCGAATCCGTCCGGCCCGACGTCCACGCGTATGTCGCGAACCGCATCGGCTTTCTCGAGCTGAACCGGCCGAAGGCGCTGAATGCGCTGTCGGTCGGCATGATCCGGCTGATGCAGCAGGCACTCGACGCGTGGCGCAACGATCCCGAAGTCGTCGCCGTCGTCGTGCACAGCCCGCACCCGCGCGCGTTCTGCGCGGGCGGCGACGTGCGTTTCTTCCACGACGCATGGCAGCGCGGCGACCGCGACGCGGTCGACACGTTCTTCATCGAGGAATACACGCTGAACCATGCGATCTTCACGTATCCGAAGCCGTACATCGCGTTGATGCATGGTGTCGTGATGGGCGGCGGCATGGGTATTTCGCAGGCCGCGCGGCATACGGGCGGCCTGCGCGTCGTGACCGACTCGACCAAGATGGCGATGCCGGAAACGCGCATCGGCCTGTTCCCGGACGTCGGGATGAGCTGGTTTCTCGCGCGCACGCCCGGCGCGATCGGCCGTTATCTCGCCGTGACCGGTGCGGCGCTCGGCGCGGCCGACGCGCTGTACGCGCAACTCGCCGACGTCTATCTGCCCGATGCCGCGCTGCCGGCACTGCTCGATACGCTGCGCAGCGCGCCGATCGACAGCGGTGCGCGGGCGGTGGCTTGCGTCGCCGAGGCGGCTGCCGCGCACAAGGTCGTGCCGACGCCCGACACGTCGGCGCTGGCCGATGCGCGCGCCGGGATCGACCGGCATTTCGCGCAGCCCGACGTCAACGCGATCCTCGCATCGCTCGACGCCGAGCAGGATTGCGCGGCTGTCGACGGTTGGGTCGAAAAGGCGACCCATGCGATGCGCGAACAGCTGTCTCCGCTGTCGATGGCCGTGTCGCTCGAGGTCGTCGAACGCGCACGCGGCGCGACGATGGCCGATTGCCTGCGGCGCGATCTCGATCTCACGCGCTCGACGTTCGCGCGCGGCGACGTGATCGAGGGCGTGCGCGCGCTGATCGTCGACAAGGATCACCGGCCGGCCTGGCGCTTCAAGTCGGCCGCCGATGTCGATCGCGCCGACGTGCTCGCGATGTTCGACAGCCCGTGGGCGCCGGACACGCATCCGCTGCGGAATCTGCAGGACTGACGTCGGTCGGGCCGGCCGGCACGCTAGACAGAAACGAAAAGGCCGCCTGCGGATGCAGGCGGCCTTTTTTGCGGAGGGCGATCGAAGGGCATCGCGCCCGAGCGTGCGTTATTCGTCGCCCGCGTCGTCGGACATGAACGCGCGCATGAACACGAGCGCGCCGAAGCCCCACACCGCGTTCGCCGCGAAGCCGGCCGCGAGCACGGGCATCATGTTGCCCGACGGCCAGATGCCGCGCAGCGGATCGATCGCGAACACGCGGGCGGCCGTCAGCACGATGCCGCCGAATATGAGCGCACCGATCCACGATGCCTCGCGTTCCGGCGATACGCGCAGCAGCCACGCCATCGGAATGGCGCAGCATGCGCTGATCAGCGCATTCGCGACAAATTCAGGAATGCCGAGCGGCGCGAACGGCTGCGTCGAGAAGCCGGTTGCGGCGATCAGGTCGGCGGTGTGAAGGAGCGCGAGCGTCGCCTCGCGGAAGAACAGGGCGGCCAGGAAGCCGGACAGGAATGGCAGGATGACTTTCTGCATCGATGAGTGCACCGCAGGCGCGCACGGCCGGGGCCGGGCGCGCGGAGTTATTCGGATAGGTGCGCCATTATAGGGCCCGTCCGCGGCGATATTCGCTCCAGCGTCGTGCTAATCACGAAAGCGGAAAACCTAAGCTCAAAAAAATCGTTCCAAAGCCCTGCACCGATCCCTAGACTGATTTCCCAGAAACAGCCGTGCAATCGCGTCCTCGCCCGCCGCGCGGCCTGACCGGCGAGCTATCCCGAATCGAACGCACACCATGCATGCGCCGCGCATCCGCGACGCGAGCAGGGCGATGTCTTTTCCAAATTTCGGCAGTGACAGTCAAGCAGGAGCAGCAGATGAATGTGTTCTGGTTTATCCCCACGCATGGCGACAGCCGCTATCTCGGCACGGCCGAAGGTGCGCGCGCCGCGGATTACGATTACTTCAAGCAGGTCGCCGTCGCGGCCGATACGCTCGGCTACGAAGGCGTGCTGCTGCCGACCGGCCGTTCCTGCGAGGATGCGTGGGTCGTCGCGTCGAGCCTCATCCCGGCGACGCAGCGCCTGAAATTCCTGGTCGCCGTGCGTCCCGGCATCGCGTCGCCGGGCCTGGCGGCACGGATGGCCGCGACGTTCGACCGCCTGTCCGGCGGCCGCCTGCTGATCAACGTCGTGACGGGTGGCGACGCGGCCGAACTCGAAGGCGACGGCCTGTTTGCCGATCACGACACGCGCTACGAGATCACCGACGATTTCCTGAACATCTGGCGCGGGCTGCTGGCCGCGTCGCACGACAACGGCGGCTTCGACTACATCGGCAAGCACCTGCAGTCGAAGGGCGGCAAGGCGCTTTATCCGCCCGTGCAGCGTCCGCATCCGCCGCTGTGGTTCGGCGGTTCGTCGCCGGCCGCCCACGCGATTGCGGCCGATCACATCGATACCTACCTGACCTGGGGCGAGCCGCCCGAGGCCGTCGCGAAGAAGATCGCCGACATCCGGGCCCGCGCGGAGGCGCGCGGTCGCAAGATCAAGTTCGGCATCCGCTTGCACGTGATCGTGCGTGAAACCGAGGACGAAGCGTGGCGTGACGCCGAGCGCCTGATCAGCCGTCTGGACGACGACACGATCGCGCGTGCGCAGCAGGCGTTCGCGAACATGGATTCGGAAGGCCAGCGCCGGATGGCCGCGCTGCACGGCGGCAAGCGCGGCGGCCGCGACGCGCTCGAGGTGTACCCGAACCTGTGGGCCGGCGTCGGCCTGGTGCGCGGCGGCGCGGGCACGGCGCTCGTCGGCAATCCCGAGCAGGTCGCGGAACGCATGCGCGAATACGCGGATCTCGGCATCGAGACGTTCATCCTGTCCGGTTATCCGCACCTCGAGGAGTCGTATCGCTTCGCCGAGCTCGTGTTCCCGCTGATCAAGGGCAAGGGCGCGGAGAAGGCGACCGGCCCGCTGTCGGGGCCGTTCGGCGAAATCGTCGGCAACAACTATCTGCCGAAAGCCGCGCAGAGCTGAGCGACAGGAGGCCTGCGATGACAACGAAAACGTCGACGACGGGCGCCGTCGTGGCGGCCCGTGCCTGGCGCGGCGTCGCGCCGTGGCTCGTGCCGCTCGCGTTGCTGGTGGCGTGGGAGGTCGGTGCGCGCACCGGCTGGCTGTCGACCCGCGTGCTGCCCGAACCGGTGGCGGTCGTCCGCGCGGCCTGGTCGCTCGTGACGTCGGGTGAAATGTGGGCGAACGTGAAGGTCAGCACGTGGCGCGCGCTGTTCGGCTTTGCGATCGGCGGCGGCGTCGGCCTTGCGCTGGGGCTCGCGACCGGCCTGTCGAAGGCGGCCGAGGTCGCGCTCGATTCGACGATCCAGATGATCCGCAACATTCCGGCGCTCGCGATGATTCCGCTCGTGATCCTGTGGTTCGGCATCGACGAGAAGGCGAAGCTGTTCCTGGTCGCGCTCGGCGTGTTCTTCCCGGTCTACATCAACACGTATCACGGGATCCGTTCGGTCGACGCGAACCTGATCGAGATGGCGAAGAGTTACGGCGTGCGCGGCTTCGCGCTGTACCGCGACGTGATCCTGCCCGGTGCGCTGCCTTCGATCCTCGTCGGCGTGCGTTTCGCGCTCGGGCTGATGTGGGTGATGCTGATCGTCGCGGAAACGATCTCCGCGCAGTCGGGCATCGGCTACATGACGATGAACGCGCGTGAATTCCTGCAAACCGACGTGGTGGTGGTCGGCATCCTGTTGTACGCGGTGCTCGGCAAGCTGGCCGACGTGCTGGCGAAATGGCTCGAGCGCGTGACGCTGCGCTGGCATCCCGCTTATCAATCAGGAGCAAAGGCATGAATGCGACCACTTCGGCGGCCGCCTACGGCCCGCTCGCCGGCGCGGATCTCGAGGTCGAACTGGCACAGGCACGCGTCGCGGACGGCGATGCGCGCGACGCGGCGATTCTCGAGCGCGACGGCGGCGCATCGGTCGTGCCGCTCGCGCGACGACGCGCGGACAGCCCGGCACCCGACGACGCGGTGACGCTGTCGGGCGTCAGCAAGCGCTTCGGCGCACGCACGGTGCTCGACAACGTCGAGCTCGGTATCGCACGCGGCAGCTTCGTCGCGATCGTCGGCCGCAGCGGCTGCGGGAAATCGACGCTGCTGCGTCTCGTCGCGGGGCTCGAGCAGCCGAGCAGCGGCGCGCTCGTGACGCGCGGCGAGGGCGGCGGCGTGCTCGACACGCGGATCATGTACCAGGATGCGCGTCTGCTGCCGTGGAAGACCGTGCTGCAGAACGTGATGCTGGGCCTCGGGCGCGGCGCGCGCGATCAGGCGCGCGCGGTGCTCGATGAAGTCGGCCTGCTGGAGCGGGCCAACGACTGGCCCGCGCAATTGTCGGGCGGTCAGCGCCAGCGCGTTGCACTGGCCCGCGCGCTCGTGCACCGGCCTCAACTGCTGTTGCTCGACGAGCCGCTCGGCGCGCTCGACGCGCTGACCCGCATCGAGATGCATGCGCTGATCGAGCGGTTGTGGCGCGAGCATCGGTTCACCGCGCTGCTCGTCACGCACGACGTGCAGGAGGCCGTCGCGCTCGGCGACCGCATCCTGCTGATCGAGCAGGGGCGTGTGGCGCTCGATCAGCCCGTGCCGCTCGACCGGCCGCGCGCCCGTGCCTCGGCCGCATTCGCGGCGCTGGAGGATCGCGTGCTGAAGCGCGTGCTTGCCGGCGGGCCCGGCGCGGCCGATCAGGACGCGGAGCATGAGGCAGACAAGGTTCGACCGGTCGGGCAGATCCGCTGGGCCGTTTAATTCCGGGCGGCTCCGGCCGCCCGTCTTGAGACTTTTTTCTTCGGAGCGATCATCCCGATGAGCATCACTGCAATCAACGTACGTAACCAGTTCAAGGGCAAGGTGAAGGAGATCATTCGCGGGTCCGTGGTCTCCGAAGTCGACGTCGAGACGCCGTTCGGCATCGTCACGTCGGTGATCACGACCCGTTCGGTCGACGAACTCGAACTGAAGGTCGGCGCGGAAGTCGTCGCGCTCGTGAAGTCCACCGAAGTCTCGATCGCGCGTCTCTGACCGCGCGTGTCCTGCTCCGATGCGGCGCCGGCGGGCAGTGTGCCCCCCCCCGCGCCGCATCGGCGTTCCCGCTGCGCGCATGCCTCGGTATTCGGCGTCCGGACGAAGTGCTAGGATGGAGCGACACGACGCCGGAGGCCAACGCATGACCCCCATTCTTTCCCCTGAAGCCATCGAGGCGCTGAAGTGGATCGACCAGTTCGGCGAAAGCCGGCCGGTTCCCGCTGCGTTCGACGACGTTGTCTATGCGTTGCTGAACGAGGGGCTGATCTATCAGGCGACGGCCGACCGGGTCGACCTGACGACCGACGGCAAATCCTTTTTGTCCAACGAATACGATTGAGCGCCCGGCGCCGGCTGCCCGGGCGGCCTGGTGCCGCGTCGCCATGGAGCGTGCGATGGAACCGAAAGGCAGCGACCTCGGCGATTTCAGCGAGCCGTACCGCGGTTTCGAGATCGAGGTGAAGACCGAACAGGTCTGGGACGGCGAGCATGCGCACTACCGCGTGCTGCAAGGCGATGCCGTGCGGATCGACTGGCGGCTCGTCAAGGTCGACGGGATGCTGCTGACCGAGCGACGCGTGATCGAGCGCGTGCTCGACGAGGCGCGCCGGGCCGTCGATGCGGAGCTGGGCGAGGGCGGCTAGCGGAGCGCCGGCAGGAGTGGCCCGGGTTGCGGTAAAATAACCGGTTGTTCCCGTGCCGGCTGGCCTGTTGCCCGAATTCCATGTCCGTTTCGTCCTCGCTTCCTCCCCGCCGCGTTTCCGTCGCGCCCATGCTCGACTGGACCGACCGTCATTGCCGGTCGTTCCACCGTACGCTGACGCGCAACACGTGGCTGTATACGGAGATGATCACGACGGGCGCGCTGCTGTTCGGCGACGCGCAGCGGCATCTTGCGTTCACGCCGAGCGAATCGCCGATCGCGCTGCAACTGGGCGGCAGCGAGCGTGACGATCTCGCGCGCGCCGCGAAGCTCGGCGAGCAGTGGGGCTACGACGAAATCAACCTGAATTGCGGATGTCCGTCCGAGCGTGTGCAGCGCGGCGCGTTCGGCGCGTGCCTGATGAACGAGCCGCAGCTCGTTGCCGACGGCGTGAAGGCGATGCGCGATGCGGTGTCGGTGCCGGTCACGGTCAAGCACCGGATCGGTGTCGACGCGGTCGAAGATTACGCGTTCGTGCGGGACTTCGTCGGCACGGTGGCCGAGGCCGGTTGCGAAACGTTCGTCGTGCATGCGCGCAACGCGATCCTGAAGGGTTTGTCGCCGAAGGAGAATCGCGAGATCCCGCCGCTCAAGTACGACTATGCGTATCAGTTGAAGCGTGATTTTCCGTCGCTGGAGATCGTCATCAACGGCGGCATCACGACGCTCGACGAGGTTGCGCAGCACCTCGAACATGTCGACGGCGTGATGCTGGGTCGCGAGGCGTATCACAATCCGTTTGTGCTGGCCGAAGTCGATACGCGCTTCTACGGGTCGACCGCAGCGGTGCCGACGCGCGAGGAAGCCGAGGCGCAACTGATCGAGTATTGCGCGGCCGAACTGAAGCGTGGGACCTATCTCGGCGCGATCGTTCGGCACGCGCTCGGACTGTATCGCGGCATGCCGGGCGCGCGTGGCTGGCGCCGCGTGCTGTCCGACAACAAGAAGCTCGCGCGCGGCGATCTGGCCGTGTTTGACGAGGCGCGCGCGCATCTGAACGAAGCCGAAGAATTTTTTGAAAAAAAGGCTTTGCAAGATTCAAAAGTCTTCGTATAATCTTGTTCTTCGCTGCTGAAACAAAACAGCGAAGCGAAGTAAGCAGTATCAGTGGTGGCTGTAGCTCAGTTGGTAGAGTCCAGGATTGTGATTCCTGTCGTCGTGGGTTCGAGTCCCATCAGCCACCCCAACAAATTCAAGCACTTGCAGCAGAATCAAGCTGACGTGTTACAGGTTTTGGAAGATGAGATTCCAAAATTTGGAAGATGAAGACAAAATAGAAGCCCGCCATGCGCGGGCTTTTTGTCGTCAAGCAAAAACCAGAAGAAGAATCGGGTGGGGGCCAACATGGGGTATGTGCCGCAGGTACAGCAGATCGCAAATCTTGTCGAGTATCACAATTACTGGATTGACGATGGACAGGGCAATCGAGTCGTCAACCCTGCGTTCGATAGCAATTGCAGGATGCTGTTGGACTTGAAGAGGGATACGGAGCGAGGCCACAACGCCGCTGTCACGCATTTCAGTCGTGAAGTAGAGGCGTTCCTTGCTGCGCATGGCGTGCCGCCACCAAACCTGCAGGTCCTCATCGCGATCGTCCCCTCCAGCAAACAGGGGACGTGGGGGGCGGGCCTCGAAAAGATCGCGTCGAATCTAATCCGGCGAAATGCGAATTTCATCGATGCAACGCGTGTGCTCGAGCGCACTACAACCATCCAGAAGCTCGCAGCTGGAGGCAATCGGAACCAGGCAGTGCACCAAGCGTCTATTCGAATTGGAAACGGAGGTGCGAAGATCGCGCAGAAGACGATTCTTCTCCTGGACGACATCACTACTACAGGTAACTCACTTATCGCTTGCGCCGACCTTCTCTGCCGAGCAGGTGCGGCAACAGTGATGCCACTCGCACTTGGGCGGACAACATGACGAATTCTGATCTGTCAATTTGCGTTGTCGCACAGATCCTTCTTCGTGCCTGCCGCATAAGCCCGGGCGCGGCATCGGCATTGCTTCTGAAGGCGCCAGTTGACCAAATGGTCGACGAGCTCGACCTGATCGAATGGTGCGAGAGTCAGGGCATGCCGCGCGACAAGGTGGGTGACGAGGCGGCATTGGCATTCTCCAAAAAATCCATCAGCGAGACAGTAGAGGCTGGGATCGACGTAATTCCTGTTACGTCCGATCACTATCCTGTTCACCTTAAGCTGATCGAAGATGCACCACCTGTAATCTATTCAAAAGGGAATAGAGAGCTGCTTTCTGCCAAGCCTGGTGTTTCTGTAGTGGGTACACGTAAGGCATCCCCAAATGGACTGCGGATAGCGGAGCGCATAGCCGGCTATTTCGCCGAGCGGCAGTGGACGATCGTAAGTGGCCTTGCACTGGGAATCGATGCGGCTGCGCACCGGGGCGCCCTTGGAGTATCGGGTGCGACAGTCGCGGTGCTTGCACACGGACTTCACCATGCGACACCGAAAGCCAATGCTCATCTGGCAAACGATATTTTGGCGAATGGTGGTGCATGGGTTTCCGAACATCCAATCAACGTCCCGGCGCTCCCAGAACAGTTCGTGCAACGCAATCGAATTCAGATCGGGCTATCCGCTGGATCAATTATCGTCGAAGGCGAGGAGCGAAGCGGTACCATGACTCAGGCCGAGTTTTGCCTTCGCAATCGCAGGCAACTCTTTGCTGTTCTTCCTGAGAAGGCTGACGAGTTGAAGCTAGTATCGAAGGGGCCGCTCATACTAATCAACCGTCGAGGCGCCACACCACTGCGATCGCGTGACGACTACGAGTCGGCTGCTCACCTGATGGAGGTGAAGCGTGCGATGCTGGCTAGTCTGCCTCTAACAAGCTCAAGTTGAGCAATACGGGGCAATCGGACTGGATAGGTCGGTAATGCGGCATTTAGCGTGTCGCACGCACCTTGCGTTGTCTGCGGCGATCGTACGTCTTCCGGACCATGCGCTCGTCCGCATGGCCGGTGGCATCGATAATTCGATCGTCGCCTTCCTCCTGGCGGTCGGTTACGGCGGCCGGCCGCATGTCGCGCAGTGCGAAACGCTCGAACGGCACGCCACGCGCTTGCGCTTCCTTCTCGCAGTAGCCCATCAGCCGCGACCAGTTCGTGTTCCATCCGCTACGCGTATACACCTGGCCGGCGGTATTTCCGAACACGTGCACGCTAGACGTGCGCTGCAGCGCGAGCGCCTCGTCGATTACGGCCTTCAGCTCGGGCGACCACAGCACGAGCTTCACACGCTGCTGCTCGCCGGCCTTCCGTTTCCCGATCGGCACCTCGACGCCATCCGGCTTGATGCTCTGTCGGTGTAGCTCCCGCATCTCGGTCGGTCGGCTGACGGTCAGGTACGCGGCCTGCACGCAGAGCGCGAGGATCAGGTACGCGGAACTGGGATGCTGGTCGCCGACGCTTCGCCGTGACCGCGCGACCTCGACCGCGAGATCGATTTCATCCTGCGTCACGTACCGCTGGCGCGGCCGCGTCGGGTTGTACTCGATGCCGCGGCATGGGTTCGTTTCGAGCTCGCCGCGCCGCCGGCCGTATTCGAGGACGGCGGACAGCAGGGCGATTTCCTTGTTCGCCTTCGCTGGCGCGCCGAGCTGCGCGCGCTTGTCCAGGTAGCCATACACGTGCTTGGGTTTGATGGCGGCCGGCGCCATCTTCCCGAATACCTTGACCAGGCGCTTCGACTCGACGCGGTTCTCGTCGAGCGTGGACTGGGCCTTGCGCCGCTCGTCGGTGTGCGGCAGGCCGTCCTGCCACTCGAAGTACCGCGCGACGAGTGCCTCGACCGTTCCCGGCTCGATCGCGTTCCCGTTCAGCGCCTCCGCGCGCTCGATCGCCTGCTTGCGGATCTCGGCGAGAGCTTCCTTGTTGTGGGCCGGGGCCGACAGGCGGAATGCCCATCTGCCATTTGGCAGCTTGTAGCCGAAGCTGACCTTGTGTTTCCCGTAATGGGCGTAGAGCCGGAAGGGTAACCCGTCCGGCCGTTTCCGTCGTCCGATCATGATCACAGTGCAGCAAAATTCGGTTCTTGTTCTGCGGTGCCGCGCGTGCGCCGGGCATGCGCGGTCTGCGGCGCGGTGCCGTTCATGCGTGCGTCATAGTATTCGCGCGCGACGAGCGGAACGCCGGCGATGTTGACGGCGTACGGCCAATGGTTGCGCTCGAGCCAGCGTTTCATGCACGCGTGACTGCGCGGCTTGCAGCCGACCAGCTCGGCCAGTTCAGGCGTGGTGAGGTAGATGCTCATGGTTCGATCCTTCGAAATGCCACGACCCAGACCCACGGGTTCGTATCCCAGCCATACCCGCGCGCGGCGTTCAGGCCGTCCCAGAGCTGGCGGAACTGAGCGACAGTGCCATCGACCGGGTCGACGCGCCGGGCGGCGCGCCGCGGATCAGGGATCCCTTCGGCGATCGCCTCGTCCCATTCGATGCTCTGCAGGCGCTCGGCGCGCACGCCGGTGATCTCGAGCGTGATGCGCGACGCCCAGCGCGGCATGTGGATGGACGGCGTCCAGCCGCGCGATTCCTTGGCGTCGAGCGCCTGGAACGTGTTGAGGTCGATGTCGACTTCGGCGCGGCCGTCGTCGGCCCGGTACGCGATGCCGGCATAGCGGCGTGTCGGTAGGCTGCCTTCGAACGTCTCGGTGCCGATGCGGCGCACCTCATGCGTTTCGCGCACCCACAGACGGTCGCCGACGTCGCCATGCGGGCAGACGTAGCAATCGCCGGTGCGTGTGTGCCAGATCGCGGCCAGGTCCGGCGCGGGCGTCCCGCCGGCATACTTCACCGAGCCGCCGCCGGCCGTTGTCGGTTCCCACACGCCGAGCGGATTGTTGTGCGGCAGCTTCACGATGCGCCGCGTCTGCGTCTTGCGACCTTCGAGGATGGCTCGTACCATCGGGCCGGAGAACAATACCGGGAGTTCACGCATGTCTTGGCACCATGAGGATTGGTTATCGTTTGCCCAAGCTGCCGCTTCTATCGCGGCGATCATTGGGGCATTCGGTGTCGTTTTTCTTCAGCATCATCTGGAAGGTAGGCGTAAGCGCAAAGCCGACCGGGACGATGCCCAAAGAGTGTTGAGAATCGCGCATGCTTTTACGAAGAGAGCATGGCTCGTGGTTTGCGACGTTTCCAACATGCGGAACAATCCGGATCACGTAGAGAATGAGCCGGACCGCCGGAAATTTCGCAACGATTTGTGTCAGGTGCTGGAAGCCCTGAATGGGCTTCCGATCAATACGTTGCCTACCGCTGTGTCGGCAGAGCAAATCATCCGGGTACGTACTGAGCTCGCCGCTGCTTGCTTTGAAGCGTCAAAACACCGAGGGGTGGACGGCCCGGGCAGTAGGGAGCTTGGCGCGCCGTGGTTGAAATGGGACGCGCGGCTCGCGGACGCAATGAAGATCATTCGAGACGAAATGGAAAAACTCTCGAACGAGAAGTAGCACAGTCACATCCCAGGCTGACCTTCAGATGCCTTTCCACGTGTCGAACAGGCGATCGCGTAATTCGATCTGCGCATTGTCGCCGCGGAAATTGTCCGTCAGCACGTTGTCATTCGGCATGGTCAATCTCCCCAATACGACATTTCGCAGTCGGCCGCGCCTTCCGGATCGTTTTCGAAACCGAAGTCTGCAATGTTTTCGAAGCACGATTCCGCGAATGACCGCGCGATGGTTTCGTTGACATGGGCGCGCTCGACGAAGCGTGCGGCGCAGCGCTTGAGCCACTGCTCATCGGTCATGACCTCGGGTTCGCGGCCAATGCCAAGGATTGCGGTGCGCCAGCGCTGGAAGAACGAAGGTTCACGCATGGTTGGCTCCTTGGAGAAGGGCGAGTGCCTCGTCGACCAGTTTCGGTGTGTCGTGCGCGGGGTCCGGGCAATTCGCATCCGGCATGCGGATGAATCCCAACTCGATGCCATTCGCGATGAAATGCTTGGCTGCCGTCAGGCCAAGCCGAATCGTGGCGAGCTGCTCGTCCGTCAGCCCGACCCGAGCGTCTGCCTGCGCGGGCTGCGGAGTGGTGTAGACGGGCACCAATCCGCCGATGCGCTTTGCGCTGGATTCATTGCGCGTGAAGTAGTTGCCGCCCTTCGGCTGCGCCCATCCAAACGGCTTCTGAGCTTCCGCCGCCATAGCGGGCGAGCGGGCGGTGACCGGGCGCATCGACGTCCAGCGTTCGATCGTCTTATTGGCGTAGTCGCTGGCAGCGCTCCAGCTATCGGCTTGGTCGGGCATATCTTCGCGGTCGTAGTGCTGACCTTCGCGCCACGCCGCGCGCAGATACGCGAACAGGTCGCGAACGTCGAGCATCACCAGATACGGTTCATCCGCCCCTTCCGCCCCCGTCTCGTTGGCTGATGCGGCGCGGGCTTCGTCGCGCTCGTTGATGAGGTCGCTGACGATCTCGACCGGGGATTCGTTCCAGTGATAGCCGGGCATCATCCGATCAATCTGTTCGAGCAGCGCGTACCCGATGTTCGCCATGTCTGCGACGGCGTGCCGCGCGCTCGGCTCGAAATCCAGATCGCTGTCGATGAACGACGGATCGCGGTCGGTCGTCTTGATCGGGTTCGCCGCGAGCAGATCACCATGCCGAGGCCCGAGCAGCGACACGTCGTCGCCGCCGCAATGGCGGATGACCTGACGCCACGTGTCGTCGAGCGACCGGCGGTGCACGTTGATGAGAGGCCGGTTCTTCACTTCGGCCTCCCATCGGCCGACGGCCCATTCCAGCAATTTCAGCATCGAGGAGGGTGCCGCCCGCTCGTCCGCCGGCGAGGGTGCGGGTTCTTCGACCGGGTTCTCGCTGCCGATGCCGAAGCGCACGGGCGATCCCGCCGCCTTCAGCAGACTGTTGCAAGATTCCTGAATCCGCTCGGCATACCAGCCGCCTATTCCGGTTTCTTTCTCGTAGGCATTCACAGCGCCCATCAGCACCCGGAGCGGGGCTTCGATCGGCGCTGCTGCGTGCTGCTCGACGGGGGATGCGGCGAGGACGGCGCGGGCGTATTGGCGACGAAGGACAGCTGTCGGAATAGGGATGCTATATAGATCCATCGTCGGGATCGAATACCAGATCGCGTCTAATTGCTCGTCCGTCAGCGCATCAGCGCGGCTATTGTCGGTGGTCATGGTGTGGTCCTCAGGTAATGAGCTGCTTCGCGTTCGCCGCAAACACTGCTCGGGCGAACCCGAGCGGCGTAGCCGAGCGGATGTCACCGCGGTCATCGGATGGGGGGCAGCGTGGATGCGGTTGTCGGGCGCGCCGAGCCCATCGGCGCGGTTCGGTGCCGGCATCTCGAATCCACCGCCGGCCCAGATGCACGTCTTCTTCGTGTAGTTGTCGGACAGCTCGAAGCCGGTGAACTCGTACGGGTGGAACGTGTAGTCCGGCTTGCGCCAGTGCGACGAGATCACGCTCACCGGGTTCTCGATGCCGTACGGCACGCCGAGGCCACTGAGAAACTCGTCGGCGACAGCAACCATCTCGATCGCCTGGGCGAGCCGGCGCAGGCCCTTTTCCTTGAACCAGCGCGCGCCGCTGACCGCGAGGTCCGTGCATGGCGGAAATGCGAAGCCGAATACGACGGTCGAGTCCGCGGGAATCGCCGGCGCGCCGAGCAGCGCGTCCCATTGCTGGAAGATGATCCCGTCGCGCACCGTGCGGCCGACGTGCTGGATGTCGTAGCAGATGCATCGATAGCCGGCGTCCGCCCACGGCCGTGCCATGTTGCCCGTGCGGTCGAACAGGAAAATCGCGGTCGGTACCATCGTCATCCTCTAAATCAGTAGATCAAGCCTCAATGGCTGGTGCTCTGCTACGTGGTGTAGTCAAGCAACTGCCGTTGAAGCCGGGAGGGAAAAAGACGGGCGCCAAACTGGCCGCCCTCAAGAAGAAACCGCGCATCCGAGGCAACGGTAAGTGCGCGGTTTGGGGCAGGGTGGTCGTGCTACGATTTGAAAAAAATCATCGGGGTTGCGTATGCAGACATTCGTCCGAATCGCCAAATGGGCGACTATTCCCTTGGGTCTCGCAAGCTTGTACGGTCTAGCCTATTTGATCGGGTCGTACGGAGGGTCGCAGGGCGTCACGAAAAAGGATCTCGTTGATCTTGCGGTGGCCGTTGGAACATGTGCCTCTGCGCTTTTGGCGCTCGCGTTCGCACTCCGGCAAGAATTCATCAAGCGTCAGGAATCGCTCGTAGTGGCGAGAATCACGGTCCACACAATTTTGTCGACGCTCATATCCATGAACAACACACTCATTGAGTGTGCCAAGTTGCTTCGGAAGGTTGCGAGTCAAGATGTTCTCAACCTTGGAACCATTTCGGAAATTGTCGTCAAGCTGGACACTCTCCCCCAGGTGACGGACCAGCAACTTATTGCGGTTACACCATTGCAATACAAATGTGCCGCTAAGATTGCGCAGGTCCAGGGGTCGATGACATCCGTCAAGACCCAATTGGAGCGTTTCCGAGGTCGGTCAGATCAGATCTATGGGGCTCCTCCCTCTTTACTCGAGATGATTGCCCTAGTAGCGCAGGCGCTTGAGCAAGGTGCGTCGGAAGTCGATCAAGCGCTGAAAGAGCTGAAAAGCAAGGCTGGATCGGAAATTACTCCTGTGAAAATCCCGCCTTCAGTGAAGAAAGCGATGGAGTCCATGAACCAGGCGTCTGTCGATGCTTAATGAATGGGGTGCGCGATGAAGACGTGGAAGCACGCGTTGGCTGCCCTTGGTGGAGTCGCTGCCGTTATCATCATTTCAGCTTTCGGAGCGACGTCTGCTGGCACACAGCCATATAAGACTGACTACATGGCATCGTGGATGCAAGCGATTGGCTCGATCGCTGCGATCGTTGCATCCGTCGCGCTTGTGCGGTGGCAAATGAACGCAGAACGCTCGCGACAAGAGCTTGCCGAACAGAAGCGTATTGAGCTGCGCGTCGAAGTTGTTCTGCGAATTCTCGCTGAGACGCATGGGTGGATTGGCGTGATCGCGGCGAACATGAAAACAGATGAGGACGTCCGCGTGAATGTCTGGCGGGTTATCGACGAGCACACAATCGCGACGCTACAGACGGCTCTTGATGGAATTCCTCTCTGGGATTTGCCATCGTCAGACTTCGTGACGCCGATCATTCAGTTCAAGCATTCTGCCGCGCGCGTATTTCAGTCACTTCATGTGATCAAGGCGGAGCTTTCTCAGAATCCGATCGACAGCACGACCGACTTTAGTCAGCACGAAGATGTTCACGCCATCCGAAGCCTGCTGCCGACGCTTGGTCGCGCATTCGACCGCGCAAAGCGGTATTCGCGCCAGTTTGGGGTAGATCCAGTGCTTGTTACTGGCTAACGATCGAGTGTTGCTTGCATCAACAAGAATATGACGATGGCTATCACGGAACCGATCCAGACCTTCACCAGGGCCATGCGAGCACCCCAGCACGAAAGGCGACACAGAGAAACCAGACACATGCGACAGCGATCCCGCTCCCGACGACCCACAGGCTTCCCTTGATGATGTAGCCATGGAGGTCGCCGCAGGCAGCGAGCAGCTCGTTATCGGTTGATCCGGCCAGGACGAGCGATCTTTTGTTTTTGTGCATTTCAGGCTGAAGGCTATCGGCGACGGTCGGCATCACAGGTTCTCCCCGCAGATCCGGTAGTGTGTCGGCGGCTCGCTCTTGGGCTTGATCGTCAGGTAGCCGGCCTTCACGAGCGCCATTTCCGCCACGGTTCGAATGCTGGACTTGAGCACATCGGCGGGTAGTTCCCGCAGGACCAACTGCAGTGCTTCGGCGACGTCGACTCCAGAACTTGCAAGTTGGCAGTCGTGCGCGTTGATGAACCGGGCCGCGCCGGCTGCGTCGACCGTCAGCAGCGACAGCGTTGGCGCATGCGAAGAAACGAGAATTTCCGGGTAAAGCGCATGCTGCTGCCACGGCCCGGGCGTGATCTTGGTATGCATGTGGTCCCTCGGTGTGGTGTGATTGCCCGCAGGGCGGGCGCGGGTGGTCAGTCTTCGACGCGGACGTGCCACATCCCGCATTTGCGGGGCTGGCCGTCAACGACAACTTGTTCCGCCGTTTTGCGCGCGGGGACGTTATGGATTTCCGCGATCTTTGATTCCGGGCCGCGCCAAAATTCGCTGTCCCCGAGAATCTCGTTTTTCACTTCCACGATTACGGTTCGCATCGTCTTTCTCCTGTAGCGGGAGCTGTTGTTAGGCGGCGTCACGCACACGATCAATCGCAGTGCAGCGGTACGTGTATTGCGGATGAAGCGTGCTGCGCGCCATGTTTTCCGCCTGTTCCGCGCTGAATGCTTTCACGTTGAAAACCGAGATTTGCGCGTCGATCTGATCGATGTCGAAATCCACGGTGTAGATGGCTTGCTTGTTCATCGTCGTTCCCCTTCGTGTTGCGTTGGTCAGTGCCGGTGGTGCTCGTCGTCGTTCGTGTGCTTAACGCCGCGAATGATCGCGATGCCAAGCACGACGGCAAGCGCAAACACGCCAATCAGGATCTTTTCCATTTGAGGATTCCTAAATAAGTGCCGAAACACTGAAAAACTCGACATCCAAGACCGCGTTCAAAGAAGGGCACTGGAGGTCAATGCCCTTCGATCAACGCAGTCAGAAACCCTCAAGGGCGCGCACTCGGCGTGCTGCGTGCGCTGCGTCGGTTGGAGGTTGCGGAGGATCCGCATCCCGAATGCGCGCTCTTGAGGATGGAAGGTGTCGGGAGCTACCCCGTTTCACGGCTACACCTCAGAGCCGCCCGGTTGCTCCCGTGAGGGTCCCGGGTCCAAGAAATCAATTTTTAGAGAGCTGTCCGCCTGGAGCGGTGGCGCGGCGATCTGTGCTGCGTTGACGTGAACTTTAGCGAAACGCAAAATGTTTGTCTATAGCGAAACGCGAAAATTTTCGCGAATCGTGACCAACGATGGAAACGGATGCGGTAGGACGGGCGCTCAGTGGCATCTCCCGGATGGTTCGATGTCAGTTATGACAACGGGAGTTGAAAGCGCCCCAATTGTGAGGATAAACTACTGTACATTCATACAGTATTTGGCCGGCGACAAAGCGGGGTGCTAATGTGAATCGAGACGCGAGGACATGCCGAATGAAGTGCAAACCTGGAGATCTGGCGCGGGTAGTCCATTCGCGAAACCAGGCGCTGATTGGCAGGGTCGTGAGAGTCGACTATCCGCACGGTGACGGTCGCTGGGAATGCGAACTGGTCGGAGATCCAGTCGTCGGGTTAGCCGACGATGGGGAAGGATTGCTGCTTACGCGTGACTGGCTTTTTTCGGACGCGTCGCTCGAGCCGAGGGTGACCGATCATCCTGAAATTTTAATCACCTTTACCGAAGCGTTTGCCCTCTGACGCCGATACGTTGGTGTGGGTCGCTGATTCACTAATGAGCCAACGGATAAACGATTCGACCTGGGCGCGCTGAGCTTGGGAAAGTTTGTCCCAACCGGCGGGAACTCCGTGGCTCAGTACGTCGGCCGTAGTGTGGGAGTGATCGGTATCGAGCCAACCAGCCGGTTTGCCGGCGAGTTCGTCGATCTTGCGGGCCGTCGCAGTGCGCATACCGCGTGGCCGACCGGTCTTCGAATCCTTCGCGCCGTCTCGGAGGTTCGTGAATTGGGAATGGGACATCCCAAGAGCCGCGGCAGCGGCCGAAGGGCCGCCGTGCTCAGCCTCGATGATCCGGAGATTGTCTCGACGGATTTCGTCAATTTCCTTCATGTCTCGCATTCAATAGCAAAACGCTAAAGCCGTATATGCGCGAAACGCTATAGACAAAGCTTTTGCGTTTCGCTAAAGTCCGGGCATGGACCTCAGAACCTACCTTGATGTGGAGCGCGGCAGGCTAGTGAAACTAGCTGCCGCCATTGACGCCCACGCCTCCGACATCAGCGCATGGGCGAACAAGAAGAGGCCCGTGCCAATTCCTTACGGTTGGCCTATCGAGCGTGAGACAGGCGGCCAAGTGCGCCGCGTTGACCTCTTTCCGCCGAAAGTGATTCGGGATACATGGCCCGATCTCGCAGACGTTCCGAGCAGCACCGATGCGTCGGACGACGTCCAGCCGCTTGATGACGATGAGGTTCGCTGATGGGCGCATCACGGCAACCTCTGCACGCGTCGACGGATCGCTGCTTGCATTGCAGCTGGATCGGGACTGCCGCTGGCGAATTCCTCTTTGCAAATCCGGCACTTCCAGCCAGTTTGTTGCCCCATATAAATGTCGGGCTGAAGCGTGGATTTGATCCCCGTGCTCTCGAAGCAGGGTTGACAGAAGAAGTGGAGCGCATTCGGCGCAACTGGCGAGACTTCGCCAGCCGGAACAGCGCGGTCTTTGTCCTGATACGCACGGAATCCCTTGCCGATGTCGACAAGTTCGCAGTCCGTTTGGTCTTTCAACGCCTTCTCCAGTTCCACGATCTTCTTCTCAGCCTCGAAGTGCTCTTGTTGTTCCCGGAACAACTCGCGCTGCAGAGCGAAAAGCTTGTCCTGAGCATCAAGGATCTGATCGTTGAGCTTGCTGACGATTGCCGCCATCTCATTGAAATCACGAACCGCCAGCGCTGCTTTGCCGAAATCGCGAGCGATGCCAAGCGATGCAGCAGCGGCGTTAATGAACGAAACGTCCATGAGGGTTCCTTCCGTGAGTGAAGTGGAAAAAGTTTGTGTGAGAACTGCTGATTCTACGGCGAAGGCTGGAACCCTCACCCCTATGCCGGTTGTGATCATTGCATCCAGCGTGTACTCGGCTGAACGACTGAGCGTCAGCCGAATCCTGCCGCTGATCGGAACGCCGGATCGACAGGAGGTTCGTTAATGGCAGGCGTCCCGATGGACGAGTGGGTCCCGTTCCTCAGGGCACCCGACGATACCGACTGGCAGGAGATTCTCAGGCGCCGTGCTTCTGAGGCGGCAACCATGAGGAAATTACTTGGACCTCGGCGTCGAAGGCGGCCATGTAAGCGTCGTTCGTCTCCGTCGAAAACAAGGCGTGGGTACCGGTATAGCTCAACGAACTTGTGATCTTCTCGATTAAGGGCGCTGCCTGAGGCAAGGAAAGAAGGGCGTGTTTCACAACGAGCGATAGAACGTCGCTGCGAGCGCGCTGCATTTCGAGGGCGATCGCAAGGCTCTTGAATTTGTCGTTGATTTCGTCGTCGGTCATGCGAACCCCGTTGTGTGGTTGTTGAAGAGGTCAGAGGCTTCAATTCTCGCATAGCGATGGTTCGCATCCGGTTGAGTCAGCGGTTACAGGTTACGCAGGTCGACCCTCAAGGTCATTCAAGCAATTTTGATTACTACGGAGTTGGTATGAGCACGATTGAATTTGTCCGAAAACCGAGCATCGAGCGCGCGTTCCGCGAAGCGCTGACGGATCCGCGTGCGCGCGGTCCGGTAGCTGAAGCGCTCGGGTGGGACGAATCTCAGGTCAGCCGTTTTTTGTCGGGGCAACTCGGTATTCCGATCGGCAAGATCGATGTTGGGCTGAATGCGCTCGAGCTCCGTGTCGTGTCACGCGAGTACCTCGATGGGCTGTCGACCATGAGCAAAGTCGGCGTGAACTGCCACTGCGCGCGCGAAGGGTTCGGGGAGTGCGGCGGCCGGTTCTGATGTAAGCGGCAGGAATCTCGATACAAGCGTTTTCTGCGGAAAGCGTTTTTATCCGGATTTCGTAGTCCTAAGCGGCTTCGGCCGTAGGAGAGGCCGCATGGATGATTTTTTCAGCGCCCGAACGGGCCATCGCGTCTCCGAGACGCAACAAGACAGCTTCCACGCCATGCCTGTGTCCGAACTCTCGGCCAAGCAGCAGATGGTGATGGATTGCTTCGATTCGCCCGAGACCTTGCTCACGCGCGAGGACATCTCGGCGCGCACCAATCTCAAGCTTTCCAGCGTGTGTGGTCGTGCACGTGAGCTGCTCGACGCCGAGCGGCTGGCGAAGCGCGGGTCGCGCAAATGCACCGCGACGGGCAAGTCGCAAGAACTGCTCGGCCTGCCGGTCGCCTGACATGGCTCGATTCCATTGCCGCTGTCGCAAGTGCGACCGCCGCAAGGTACTTCAGGACAAACCTAGCGTCCTGGAGGACGCGGCATATCCGGAATGCATCTGCGGCGCCCGCGACTGGCGCATCGACAAATGGATGATGGAGCGCAACGCCGGCGTGACTCGGTGCGATTGTCCCGGCTACTGGTTTCCGCACCGCATCGGGTGCTTCTACTGCCAGCACCGCAAGGACGGCAGCGACCGGCTGCCCGGTCATCCCGACTTCTGGACGCGCGACATGACCCAAGACCAACACGACGCCCTGGTGGCGCAATACAGCGCAGAATCGCGCGAACCGATTGCCGCGTGAGCGGCAGCATAGGAGAAAAACGTGGGCAGAAGCTCGAAAGAAGTTTACGGGGCGTCGGGTCAAGGAAACGTGCTCGGCATGGATCCGGACGCATTCACGCTCGTAACCGATCCGACGCACCCGCTGTACGACCGTCGAGTGCATCAGGCACCGGACGAAAAAACGATTCGCAACTATCGGGCGCATGGCGTTTTCACGCCGGTGGTTTTCTTCAAGGACCCCGAGACCGGTGAATTCCTGATCGTCGAGGGGCGCCGCCGGGTCATCAACGCGCGCGAGCTCAATCGCCGCCTGCGGCATGAAGGTTTCGAGCCGATCACGATTCCTGCGATTCCGAAGCGCGTTCTCGGCGACGGCGTGAAGCCGTTCGTCGGCGTGATGATCAGCGCGAACGAGATTCGCCAGGGCGACTCGCTCGTGAATCGTGCCGAGAAGATGGCGCGCGCGCTCGACGTCGGACATCCGCTCGACGCCGTGGCGACCATGTTCGGTGTGAACGAGGCGACGGTGACGGGCGCCATGAAGCTGCTGGAGTGCTGCATGGCTGTCCGTGACGCGGTCGAGGCCGGCACGATTACCCAGGTCGTCGCGATGAAGCTCGCGAAGCTGTCGCCGGACGAGCAGCGCGCGAAGCTGGCCGAGATCGAAGCCGCCATCGAAGGGAAGAGGGGGCACGAACGGTCGCGTGCGATGCTCGCTGCGCTCGACGCTGCGCCGGTAAAGCGCGCCAAGCCGACGCGGAAGGACATTGCCGAGGCGCTGAAGACGGCAACTGGCGAGCGCGCCGAGGCGCTCCGCTGGGTGCTAGGCCTCTCCGAAGGCGAGAACGCGTCGGAGGTCGATCCGCGCCAGGTGACGATCGACGACGCCATCACTGCCACGCACGCGGACAAGGCTGCATGAGCATCAAGGTCCAAACGATGGTGTGGGATCGCTTCCCGGGCGAGGATCACGAGCTGTTGCTCGCCCTGAAGCTGGCCGACTTCTGCGACGACAACGGCGAGCACATCTTCCCGAGCATCGAAACCCTGGCCGAGAAGACGCGTCGCTCCGTACGCGCGGTTCAGTACCAGATCAAGAGCATGGTCGAGCGCGGCTGGTTGATCCTCGTCGCGAATGCGGCCGGCGGTCGTGGCCGCGCCTGCGAATACCGCATCAATCCCGACTGGATAAACGGTGCAGAGATTGCACCCATTTCGTCTGGCTCAAAGGGTGCAACGGATGCACCCATCGAAAAGGGTGCAACGGGCAGCAAAAAGGGTGCAACGGACGACGGAAAGGGTGCAATGGGTTTCGCAAAAGGGTGCAATGGGTTGCACCCGATTCACCATGAACCACCACAGGAACCATCAGAGAACCACCAAGGCGCACGTCGTGCGCCGAAAGTTGCGGCTCACGGCGCGTTGCAGGCGATGGAATTGCCCGAGTGGCTCGCGTTCGAGGACTGGGACATGTGGTGCGAGCACCGCGAATCGAAATCGACGGGCAGGAACGGCATCCCCTGGACGCGGCCGGCCGCGATCGTCTCACTTCGGAAGCTGACGAAGCTGCGTAGTGTCGGGCAGGACCCGAAGGCGTGCATCGAAGAGGCCGTGTTGCGGGGCTGGACGGGCCTGTTCCCGCTGAAAGCGGAAGCGGTTGTCGCGGCGACAGGTGCCGCGTCGATTCCTGCCGACTGGTGGAAATCGGAGAGCGGGTATCTGGCGATGGGTGCGCACTTCGGCGTCGAGCGTTCCAAATTTCAATACTTCGAGCAGTACAAGGCGAAGGTCTGCAAGCTCGCTGGCCCGGGCGAATGGATGGAGGAACTGCTGCGCACGGTCAGTCGGGAAAGCGAGGAGCGCTACGAGGCCTTGTACGCGTACCTCAACGACATCCCGCGCGACCAGGTCGCGCAAGCGGAGGCCGCATGACGAAGCGAGCCTCCTGGTCGATGCGCGTCGATGTTGGCGCGACGCATGTCGGAACAGCCCGTATTCGCGATGACTCGCGGCCGAAGATGACGGCCGCCCAGAAAGCGATCTTCGACGTGACGGGTAACCGCCCGCAGGTCGATGCCGGCTTCGACGAGATCGCGGATGGACTCGATTCCGGCCGGCCGGTGCCGCTGTCCGCACAGAAGCCCGTGAAGCCGTCGAAATACCGGAACCAGCGCTGCGAGCATGAGGGCATCACGTTCGACAGCCGGCGCGAGCGTGATCGCTGGATTCAGCTCTGCCGCGAGCGTGACGCCGGTGTGATTGCCGAGCTCGAGCGCCAGGTCACTTTCATTCTTGCCGATCCCGTTGTGATCGATGGCAGGAAGAAGCCTGCACTGCGCTATGTCGCGGACTTCGTCTATGAGCGCGAAGGCAAAACGGTGATCGAGGACGTCAAGGGCGTGATCACCCCCGAATACCGCATCAAACGGCACCTGATGGCCGCACGCGGCCTGCAGATCGTCGAAATCAAGTGATAGGTGAATGCGAATGGCTGAACGGAAGATGACCCTGTTGGCGCTTCAGATTCTGAAGGCTCTCGAAGAGCACCCGAACGTCACGGTTGTGCAGTTGGCCGAAAAAATGGGTCGGGTGGTCGAGGCTATCCGCCGCCCGACACGCAGGCTGATCGCCGACGAGTACATCACGCGTGGGCGGCGGCTGAAGGGCGGTAGTCGCTTGAAGCTCAGCGGGAAGCCGTTCCCTTCGGTGGAAAGCTATTCGCCGATCGAGAACGCTGTCGCCGCGCGCCATCGGCGCATCGAAGAAGGATTCGAGCAGCTCGTCCCCGCTATGCGGGCATTCGTTGAAGTGGGGCGAGTAGAAGCATGAAGCGTTCCGGATTCGGCCCGCGCAAGACCCCGATGTCGCGGGGTTCGTGGTCCCGCAAAAGCTCACCTTTGCCCGAACAGTCGCCGCGCAAGGTAGCGATGAAGCGGCGAGCGAAACGGCCGACGGTCGCCGAGGGTTCGAAATACCTCGCCGCATGCCGCGGCGAACCTTGCTATCTGCGCATGCGCGGGTGCCTCGGCGGCGGTGAGACGGTTGTTCCATGCCACTCGAACCAGGCGAAGCATGGCAAGGGCATGGGCATCAAGGCGCGCCACGAATTTACGGTGCCGGGCTGCTCGAATTGCCACGCGTTGATCGACCAGGGGCCCGGGTTGCGCGAGCACAAATTCGCAGTATGGGACGTGGCATTCGAGGCATGGGAGCCGGTACGGGCCCGAAAGATGGGATTGACGGAGGAAGCGTGCGCCTGAAAGTGAAGATGTCCCTGCCTGCCGTACGGCACTGGCGCTACCTGCGCGAGAACTACGCGACGTTCGAATGCCGGGCCGTGCGTTTGCGCGGTCCGGTTCGTCACGGCACGCCTGCGAAGCCTGCAACGGCATGGATCTACGCGGATGTGATCGTTCCGGAGCAATACCGCGACAAAGCCGCCCCGCACGCATGGAATCCGGACGGCACGTATCCGGTGGAAGTGCCGGTGAACTGGAACGCTCGGACATTGGCTCCGTATCTCGTTCGAATGGACGCAGGTGAAATCGAGTTAGACGTGGGGGATCGGCAATGACGCCAGCGAAATATCAGGCCGCGCTCAGCGGTCAGTCCGCTATTGCGAAGAAGGTTCTCGAAATGGTCCCGATTCAGGAGGCATGGTCGCGTGCTGAGATCGCCGGACACCTCCTGCGGGTCACGAAGAGTTCGCCGGACCCCGCCGTCATTGAGGGTTGTCTTGGGCGGCTTAAGGATTCGGGGCTGATTCGCGAGCCGAGCCGCGGACGCTATCAACGTGTCGAGGTCAGAGAGAGGGAGGTATTGCAAGTGCCGGTCCAGAAATCCGAAATCACCATAGCACCGCCGGAGGTTCAAGCGGCTCTTCCGATCGAAATTCTCGCGAAACTGTCCGAGCGCGCGCGGTCACTCGCAACCGAACTCGTCATGCTCGCATCGGACATCGAGACGGCTGCGCTCACGATCGAGCAGGACAACGCTGAAAATGCCGCCAACCTCGAAAAGTTGCGCCAGTTCCAATCCCTCCTCAAGAGCCTGGCATGAGCGAAATCGCGTGCATCGAACTGTCCTCGGTGCCGGCGCCGCTGATCGCCGGTGCTGCTCGCCGGGTAGACGGTGCCTCGGGTGACCGGGTCATTGCGTTCAATGGCTGTCCGATGGTCGGACGCGAACTCGCCGACGGAGAAATCGAATTTTCGTTTCCCCGCGCGATCGAGATTCGCGAATCGTTTATCGACTGGATGCTGTATTGGGGCATCCCTTTCCGGGTGATGCCGTGATGGCTTCGATCCAACGACCGAAGGGTGGCCCATTGGCGAAGCTCGCGGGCCGCTGGGCGAACGAGCCGACGTTTCTCGACTGGATGCGCGCGATCGGCCAGCCGGCCAATACACCTGACGATGCGGCCGAGTTCATTCGTGCGCGTTGCTGCGTCGAGAGCCGTGCATTCCTGGACCACGATCCGCGCGCGAAAGCCAAGTTCGAGCGATTCATCCGTGGCCCGTATTCCAAGCACCGAGCCGCAGCGGGTCTGCGGTGAAATTCAAATTCAACGATAGGACGACCATGACGCCCGATCAGAGCCAACAAATCGAAGAACTCTTGCTGACCTGGTACCGCTGGCAGATCCGCCAGTCGCACGCCGAGACCCTGGCGCACTTCTATCGTCCAGAGGATCGAACCTGCCGTGGCTACGTGACGCCGTCGACCGACGAGGAGGATGACGAGGGCGCTTACCAATGGGCCGACGATCGTCAATCCGAGCAGGTGCAGCTTTGCGTCGACATGCTGACTGCTGAGCAGCGCGCCGCGATCTCTGTGAGTATGCGCAACAAGGAATGCGGGCGTGACGTCTGGAGCAGCGTTCGCGCTGGCGCGCAGCATGCGAGATACCAGGCGGCGAAGGATGCACTTCTGCCGATGCTCCTTTCGAAGCATTTGATCCGACCGGTAGCACACGCGTGAATATTCTGGAACAGCGTGGCCGCAAAAAATTCGTCGTCGGGGCTCACGACATCTTACGTGAACGTCTGGCGGGACCTAGCCCCGTGGCAATGCTTAAAGCGTAGGCCGCTCTTGCACCAACACCGTTCATTGGGGCCCCGCATAGCGCCGATCGCTGGTTTTCCAGGGGTTGGATTGGTTGCCTCAAACGTTACGTTGCGAATTGAGACACCGGCTGCTTGCTGTCCATCTGCGCCCGGAACAGCAGTAACACAGTCAATCATCGTAATCGAGTCCGAGTCAGCCCCCAATCTGACGCGACTGGACATCGGCTGGTTGAGGTCGCATGGAACGATGGTAATAGCGACCTCTTCACCGACAGTGTTTGCGGACAACGGGCGGTTCGAGATCTGGCGTACGACACTTACGCCGGCATTGAGCACAGTCTCGATGGAGTTCGAGCGTTCGAGAACTCGACGGAGTATTTCTTCGTCACGCAAAGTCATTGCACTCCATGCTCCAACCCGCTGGACCATTACAACTGGGCCAGTAGGAACTTCTTTTTCTACCGCTGCCGCATACCAAAATCGAGGCTGTGCCTCATTGAGGTCGATTCCTGACTCAAAATTTTGGAAGTTTGTGACCCAGAAGTTGCACATATAAGGGCGGCCGTCGAACCGGTAAGCGTATCCGGAGATCATGACGGTCAAGCGCTTGGCATGCTTGGGAAGCCACCGGATTCCTGGCTTTGTCGACAGCAGTAGGTCGAGCTCCAGGATGAGCCTTTCAATCGTCCCAATGATCTGAAAGTCAGGTGGAGCGCATCGGCGCAACGCGTCGACCAACCACGCCTGGAACTCGAAATCTGAGGTTTTTGCGAGTCCCGTGAAGCCTATGGCAAAACGTCCGTCACGGCAGATGAATGCAGTCGCCTTGTTAGAGTGTTCGTCGATGACTTTTTTTCCAATCGACAATCGACGATCGGAAAACTGGATAACTGACTCGGCGTTACCGGCTGTAATAATGATCGTCATAGTTGGTTCAATAGATTGTTGTTGAGTCAAACCTCAGCGTCGACGATTTTACTCGGGATCGAGAGATCGGTTTTCGCGATCCCTATCGAGAGGTTGTATGGGCAGGAAGGGCTGAAAAAGTTTTCGATCGACACTTGCAGTCAGAAAAAAGATGCTGTACATTAATCGACGGGAAGATGCGTCTTCTGAAAGCCCGCAAACCGAAAGGTTTGCGGGCTTTTTTGTTTCCAAATCCCGTGCGCGATGCTCACACTTTCCGTGAAGGCCGATGTTCGCTCGCTCGCGAGGAAGCTTGACTCGCTTGCGCGCAAGCAGCTGCCTTTCGCGACGGCCCAAGCGATCAATGCGACGGCCGAGAAGGTCCGTGACGCCGAGCGCGAGAACATGAGCAAGGTGCTCGATAACCCCACGCCATTCACGCTGAACTCTGTCGCGATCAAGCGAGCGACGAAATCGAGCCCTGTCGCACTTGTGTACGTGAAGCCGATCGCGGTGTCGTATCTGCTGCCCTATGAAGTGGGCGGCAAGAACAAGCTGAACAGCCGTGCGCTGATCAAGCCTGTCAACCAGAGGGTCAACCAATACGGCAACCTGCCACGCACGACGCTGGCGCGACTGAAGGGCAAGCCGAACGTCTTCATTGGCAAGGTGCAGACCAAAGCCGGCGTGGTTGATGGCGTGTGGCAGCGCACGAAGAAGGCGCGCGGAAAAGCCGCTGGCCTCAAGTTGATGATGAAGTTCGAGGACGCGCACGACGTGCGGCAGCACCTCGATTACCGTGGTGTTGGCAAGCGTGTCGTTGCTGCCGTGTTCCGCCGCGAGCTCGACGCCGCGATGGCGAAGGCGCTCGCGTCCGCGCGGTGAGGCCAACGGGTCCCATCCGGAGGGGGGAGGGTCACGGGCAATTGCGCATCGCGATATTTCACCAGCCACAGGTTCTGAAAAGTGTCCGCACCCCACGTTACGCAGCGCGAGTTCGCGAAGCTCGCTGGATGCGATGAGAAGCAGGTTCGTCGTGCCGTCGCATCCGGCAAACTTAAGCCGGACGCGGATGGCAGGCTAGATCCTGCTCTCGTTTCGTCTGGCTGGCGCAGGCCGATCAGATCGAGCAAGACGGTTGCGGACAGTGCGGACACTCCGAAAGTGTCCGCAAAAACTGTCCGCACGGAAAGTGTCCGCGCCCCGGTTGTCGACGAGAACGACTCTCCGACCGAGGCCGCGGCCAAACTCGTGATGGCGATGGGTGCCACGAACAACCTGGCCGAAGCTATTCGGATCAAGGAAAACTTCAACGCACTGCTCAAGCAGCTCGAATACGAACAGAAGTCAGGATCGCTCGTCGACCTGTCCGTTGCGCGGACGGTGCTCTTCGATTGCGCGCGCGCAGCGCGGGACTCCTGGATGAACTGGCCGATGCGTGTCGGCCCGAAAATTGCCGCCGATCTTGGGCTGGAGGCTGACCGAGTAACCGAGGTTTTGATTGAGCATGTCCACAGACAAATCGCTGACCTCGGCGAACCGGATGCTCACTTCGACGGATCGCAAAGCTGAAGGACTTGCGCGCGACTATCGCCGCGGCTGGACGCCGCCGCCGCGCATTAGCATTCCCGAATGGGCGGATCGCTACCGCAAACTCGCGAAGGAGGCCGGTAGTACGTCGGGAAACTGGCGTACCTCTACGGTGGAAGCTGCGCGCGGCCCGATGTTGGCCGTCACGGAGCCGGGCATCCATGTGATCACTGTAATGGTGAGCACGCAGATGCTGAAGACGGCGTTGCTAGAAAACATTTTCGGATACTTCGCCCATCTGGACGCGTGCCCGATCCTGCTGATTCAGCCCAAGGACGAGGCGGCCGAGCAGTTCTCGAAGGAACGAATTGCCCCGCTGATCCGCAGCACACCGGTGTTGCGCGAGATCATGGGCGCGAGCAAATCGCGGAACAGCGATGACACGCTTGGCTACAAGGCATTCCCGGGTGGCTTTCTCGCGCTGGTGAGCGCGGGCAGTCCGGATAACCTGGCGCGCCGGCCGATCCGCGTCATTCTGGCGGATGAGATCGACAAATACCCGCCGTTGAAAGAGGGCGATTCGATCTTCATTGCGGAAGAGCGAACTGCATCCTTCGGGGTGAACTGGCTGTCTGTGCGCGCCTGCTCACCGACGTATTCCGGCGAGAGCCGGATTGAGAAGAGTTACAACGACTCCGATCAGCGCCGCGCCTCGGTGGCCTGCCCGCACTGCGGGCACCGACAGTTTCTCGATTTCTTCAAGCATGTCCATTGGGACAAGGAGAAGGATGCGCAGGGCAATACGTTGGCGCACAGAACGAAGACGGCTCGAATCGTCTGCGAAGGTTGCGGAGCGGCATGGTCGGAGGGGGAGCGTCTTCGTGCGCTCGATACGGTGCGCTGGCACCAAACGCGCCCGTTCGAGTGTTGCGGCCGTCGCCATGCTCCGCTGACAGATTACGACATTGCCTGGCAGGACCGAGATGAGGGGGCGATCGAAAGGGTTTGGCGTTGGTCTGAAAGCGATCGGCATGCGGTCTATTACGCTCACTGCCCTACGTGTGGGGCGCGCGGTGTCGAGGGCGAACACGCTGGATTTCAGGCCTCGAAGCTGTATAGCCCATGGAGCAAGGACAAGCCCTCTGACATCGCAGGAAAGTGGGTTGCCGCGCAGGGTGACGAAGAGCAGTTGCAGGCCTGGTGGAACACGCAAATGGGTCTCCCGTATCGTCGACACGTCGGTAAAGGAACGACGCCGGACGCATTGCTGGCACGTTGTGAGATGTGGCCATCCGAAGTTCCGAACGGCGTTGCAGCAATCACGGTCGGCGTCGACATTCAGCCAGACCGCGGCGAGTTGGAGACGGTCGGCTGGGGGCGCAACGAAGAGTCTTGGTCTATCGACCATCACGTCATCGAAGGCGATCCGGAAACCCCGGTGTTCTGGGAACAGGTGGATGCATACCTGAAGCGTACCTGGTACCGGTCCGACGGCATGCCTTTCGAGGTGATGGCTGCTTGTATCGACTCCGGCGGCCACAACACACAAAAGGTGTACGAGTTCGCGAAGGCGCGCCTCGGTCGCAGAATCTGGGCGATCAAGGGTGCGTCGGAGCGATCTGGCGCGCGCTCGCCGGTGTGGCCCACGAAGCGCCCGAGCAGCCGGAACAAGCAGAGCTTCAGACCCGTGATCATCGGCACGAACGCCGCCAAGGACGTCATTTACGCGCGGCTTCGCTACGAAGAACCCGGTCCCGGATATATGCATTTCCCGGCCGATCGAGACATCGGGTACTTCGCGCAGCTGACTGCCGAGGTGTCTACCCTGAAAACATCCGGCGGCCATCGCTACCGGGTGTGGGAACTGCCGAACGGGAAGCGGAATGAGGCACTCGATTGTCGCGTCTACGCGTACGCCGCCTTGTGCGGGCTTTCGCATTTCGGGTTGCAGTTGAACCGGCGTGCAGATGAGGTCGGCGCAGCGTTCACGGCGAAGCCATACGTCGAGCCGAAGCCCGCGGTCGGCGCGGAAGGCGGCGAGCAGAACGAGGCGGTCGAGCAGCCGGCGGCGTCACCGGTCGTAGCGGTGGCGCGCGGGCCGATGGTGAAGAAGGTAGGTGCATCGAGCAGCGGTGGCAAATCGCGCGCGAGCCGCCTCGCATAACGGAGTGGTGATGGGTGCATACGATGGACGCAGCAGGGCCGACCTGCAGGCGCAGCTGACGGCGCTGCTGAAGGCCTACGCCCAGCTGGCCGCGGGCCAAATGGTTGCGAGCGCCAACTACTCGCAGAGCGACGGCTCGCGCTCGGTCACGTTCCGTCAAACGGATCTCGGTACGCTCGATGGGCTGATCTCGAAACTTCAAGAGCAGCTCGGCATCGTGCGCCGAGCACGCAGGCAAATTCGATTCGTGTATCGCTAATGGACAATCCCGTGCAAATTCTCGGCGTGGATGGCAAGCCGTTGCCCCCGCGTCAGGGGCGTGCGTCGATGCTGTCCGGAGCGAGCCAGACTCCCTACGACGCGGCCAACCTGTACGGTGCGCACGTCGAGGACTGGAATCCGTACCTGTGGTCTCCCGATGGGGAGATCAACATGTACCACGACCGGATCACTGCTCGCGCGCGCGATCTGGTCCGAAACGACGGGTGGGCGACGGCCGCAGTAATGCGGACGCTCGACAACGTCATCGGCCCGGATTTCCGGCCGATCTCGAAGCCGGACCATGTCGCGCTGCGTGCGCTGACCGGAAACAAAGCATTCGATCACGTTTGGGCCGATGAATTCGGTCAGCAGGTTGAGGCGAACTATCGTGCGTGGGCGCACGATCCCGGCTTCTATTGCGACGTCGAACGGATGCTGCCGCTGCCCGGGCTGTTTCAAGTCGCATTCCGGCACAAGATTGTCGACGGTGACGGACTGGGCCAGCTTCACTACCTGACGCAGCGAGTTGATGTCGGCCGTGCGCGCTATGCGACCGCATTACAGGTGCTCGATCCCGATCGCCTGTCGAATCCGCAGCTGCAGTTCGACCAACAGGCGTTGCGCGGCGGCGTCGAGGTCGACGAGTTCGGCGCACCAACCTGGTATCACATTCGTGAGGCGCATCAGGGCGACTGGTTCAGCGCAGCGAAGTCGGTGCGCTGGAAGCGTATCCCGCGCGAGACGGACTGGGGGCGCCAGATCATCATTCATTCGTACGAGCATGATCGAGCATCGCAGCACCGCGGCATCGGCTTCCTGACGCCCGTGCTGCAGCGCTTCAAGATGCTGATCAAGTACGACGAGACCGAGCTCGACGCGGCGATCATCAACGCTTTTTTTGCGGCGTACATCCAGAGCCCGTTCGATGGAGATCTGGTCGAGGAAGCGCTCCAGAGCCCTGACCGCCTCAACAAGTATCAGGAGGAACGCGCTGCGTTTCACGAGGAGCGCAAAACCCGGCTCGGCAACGTCGGGATGACGCACCTCTTTCCGGGCGAAACGATCGGTTCGGTGATGCCGAACCGTCCGAGCGCGAATTACGCGGCGTTCAACAGTGCGTTTCTGCGCAGCTTCTCGGCATCGACCGGCCTGGCCGCGCAGCAGATCAGCCAGAACTGGGCCGAGGTCAACTACAGCGCATATCGTTCGGCGATGCTTGAAGCGTGGAAGACATTTCATCGGCGCCGCCTCGGCTTCGCCGCGACGTACACGCAGCCGATCTTCACGGGCTGGCTCGAGGAATCGATGGAGGTCGACGATTATCCGATGCCGCTCGGCGACGTGCCCGACTTCATCGAAGCACGCGCGGCGTATTCGCGCGCGAAATGGCTCGGCCCTGGCCGCGGTCTGGTGGACATCGTGAAGGAGCGGCAGGGCGCTTCGATGGGCGTCGCGGGCGGCTTTTCGTCGCTCGAGGACGAGTGTGCCGAGACGGGCGGTACCGATTGGCGCGAAGTCGCGCAGCGGCGTGCGGTCGAAGAGGCCTATTACCGCGATCTCGGCCTACGGCCGCCGGCGACGCTGGTAGGTGACAGCGTCAAGGAAGCGAGCGCAATTCCGGAGGAAGTCTGATGAAGTTCGCGCACATGGCGCAGCGGCTGTTCAACGTGCCGCTCGCGATCCGCCGCGAAAAGGCCGAGGTGATCATGGCCGCGCTGATGGATCGGCTCGGCGTGTCGCAGATTGCGCGGCTCGAAGGCGGTCGCCTGAAGCCGATGGCGATGGAGGACTGGGACGACGATTACGACAGCTTTTCGCGTGAAGGGCGTGTTCCGGATCCTGGCTACGACATGATCGAGGACACCGGCGTGGCCCTGATCAGTGTGCAGGGCACGCTCGTGCAGAAGCTTGGCTCGCTCCGTCCGTGGTCCGGTATGACCGGCTACGACGGTCTGCGCCAAGCGATCCTGCGCGCGCACGCCGATCCGAAGGTCAAGGCCATTGTGTTCAATGTGGACTCGCCCGGCGGCGAGGTGGCCGGGTGTTTCGATCTCGTCGACACGATCTACGCGCACCGCGGCAACAAGCCGATGTGGTCGATCCTGACCGAGTCGGCGTATTCGGCCGGATACGCGATCGCCAGCGCGGCCGATCGCGTAATCGTGCCGCGCACCGGCGGCGTTGGCTCGATCGGCGTGATTGTGATGCACGTCGACTGGTCGAAGGCGCTGACGAATGCCGGTATGGCCGTGACGTTCATCACCTACGGCGAGCGCAAGGCGGATTTCCATCCGGAGATCCCGCTCTCGAAAGAGGCCTACCAGGCAGCGCAGGCCGACATCAACACGATGGGCGAGCTGTTCGTCTCGACGGTCGCGCGTAACCGCGGCCTGTCGGCGGACGTCGTCCGAAAGACGGAGGCCGCCTGCTACATGGGCGATGCCGGCGTGAGCATCGGATTGGCCGATGCCGTGATGGCGCCCGACGAGGCGCTTCTCGCCCTGCTCGCAGAGCTTGGCTGACAACCATTGAAAGGAAAGATATGAAATCGAAAATCTTGGCTCCGTTCGCCAGCTTTCTGAGCAGTGCCCCGCGTGCGGCCGGCGCTCGAATCGAAGACGGCGGCGGTGAAGACGACGAGCGCAAGCAGCGCGAGGGCGAGTCCGACGAGGACTACGCAAAGCGCATGGACGAGCTCGACGAGAAGGAGCGAGCCGAGGAAGAGGAGCGCAACAAGCAGGAAGACGCTCGCCGCGCCGAGGAAGAACGCAAGAAGGAAGAGGACGCGAAGCGCGCCGCGGCAGAAGGCGACGACGACTCCGAGGACGACGACGGTGACGGCGACGACGCAACGGCAAGTGCAGCGCGTCAGCGCGAGCGCGTGCGCTGTGCCCGCATCATGGCGCACGGCATCAAGCTCGGTCGGGCGCGCCACGCTGGCGTCTTCGCATTCGACACGAAGATGTCCTCGCGCGCAGCGATCGCGGCGCTCAACGCCGGCGTCGAAGATTCGCCTGCGCAGCCGCGGCGCGCATCCAGCCTGTCGAGCCGCATGGCGTCGACCGTCATTCCGGCGGCGGGTGCGGGCGGCGCGATGCCGAAAGCCCCGAACCTGGCCGAGCAGATCGTCCAGGCGGGAAAGATCCGTCGCGGCGAAGCTTGATCGGTCGTTCAATCTGACACGAGTAAGGAGAAGTCATGACGCTTCCCGTCAACACGATCGGCGATAACCCGCAGCAGCCGGGTATCCAGGCCGAAACCTACATTCCCGATCAGCTGATCGCGGGCGCGCTGCAAATCGTCTCGCAGCCGATCATCCTGGCTGCCGGCACGCTGCCGCGTGGCTCCGTGCTCGGCATGGTGAGTTCGCTGAACGCGATCGCCGAGCCGGGCGCCTCGAACACCGGCAACGGCACGATCGGCAGCGTCAGCGCAAACGGCGCGCTGGCCGGCGCCTACGTGCTCACGGCCACCGCAGCAACGACGTTCTCGGTGACCGACCCGGAGGGCAATGCGCTCCCGCCGGCTACCGTTGGGACCGCGTATTCGCAATCCGGTATCGGCTTCACGCTGACGGCTGGTGCGACGGCCTTCGGGGCTGGCGACACGTTCACGATCGAAATCGAGGATGCGGTCGGTACTTACAAGCTGTCGGTGAAGACGGCGTCGGACGGCAGCCAGATCCCGTCGGCCATTCTGGCAGACTACGCCGACGCGAGCGCTGGGCCCGTGACGGCCGGCGCGTACGTCGCCGCCGAAGTCAATGCGCGTGCGCTGAATTTCGATCCGTCGTGGGACATCGCCTCGCTGCGTGCAGCGCTGCGGCAGTACACGATTTTCGTCAAGTCCTCGGTCTCCGCTGCCGACCCGACTTAAACCCGACTCCGCTTCGAGAAACCCCGCTTCGGCGGGGTTTTTTGTTTTCAGCGGGGCAATTCGTATCAAGGAGATTGAGGGATGACCACGCCCCAAGGATCGTTGGTGTACGACACCAACACGCTGATTCAGGTTGTGCCGAACCTGAAGCTGGCGCAGCAATTCATGCTCGACAAGTTCTTCCAGAACATCGTCATGTCCGATTCCGAAAAGGTGTCGATCGACGTCGACGTCGGCCTGCGCCGGATGGCGCCGTTCGTTTCGCCGCTGGTCGAAGGCAAGCTCGTCGAGCAACGCCGCTACCAGACGAACGAATTCAAGCCGGCGTACATCAAGGACAAGCGCGCTCCGGACCTGCGCAAGCCCGTTCGCCGGATGATCGGCGAGCGCATCGGCGGCGAGCTGAAGGGCGCCGAGCGCGAGATGGCGAACCTCGAGGCCGAGATGACGGATCAGGTCGACATCCTGAATCGTCGTCTCGAATGGATGGGCTGCTGTGCATTGCGCACCGGCGTGGTCCGCGTCGAGGGTGAAGGCTTCGAAACCGTCGACATCGATTTCGGTCGCGATCCGTCGCTGACCGTGGCGCTGTCTGCCGGCCGAAAATGGACCCCGCAAAACGTGGTCGCCGGCACCGCAACGCCGGTCGACGATGTCGAGGCCTGGCAGCATCAGATCCTCAAGAAGTCCGGCGCGAAGGTATCCGACATCGTTTTCACGACGTCGGCCTGGACGGGCTTCATTCTCGATCCGAAGCTGAAGGGCGCGATTATCTTCCCGGCGCTGAACGTCAACGGGAACATCATCAATCCGGGCGCGCAGATCGAACAGGGTGCGGTCTACAAGGGGCGCTGGGGTCAGTATGACCTGTGGGTCTACAACGACTGGTTCATCGACGAGAACGGGGTCGAGGTCCCGATGATGCCGGATGGCGAGATCGTCATGAGCGGCGCAAACCTGCTCGGCACGCGCGCCTTCGGCCAGATCATGGATCCGACGTTCAACTACGAGGCGTTGCCGTACGCGCCCAAAACGTGGGTGAAGGAAGATCCGGCGCAGCGTTACCTGTTGATGCAGTCGTCGCCGATCGTCATCCCGAGCCGGGTGAATGCATCGTTCGGCGCCCGCGTCACCGATCCGGTGCTCGACTAATGTCGACGCCGACCACACCCGAGGCCGGCGGCAAACCGGCACGCACCGTGACCGCGATCGTCGCCCGCGGTCGCATGGTGATGGGGGCGGACGGAAAGCTCGTCGCGGCTGGCAAAGAAGTCACCTTGCTCGCCGCGGAAGTCGCGTCGCTGCGCAAGGCCGGCTATCTGGTCGACCCCAAAGAGCCCGAGGTGCTGCGGAACGATGGCGCGACGATCGGGCCGCGCATCACGATGAGCGCGGGCGTCCAGATCAAGCGAGGCTGACGTGTACGACTTCGACCAGCTGAACGCCTCGATCAACGGCGTGTTCGGCGAGTCGGTGTTGTACCAGCCGGCCGCCGGCGGCGCGCCCTTCGCCGTCACAGGCGTCGTCGTCGATTCATTCCGAACGCCTTACTACAAGGATGACGGTTCGGTCGGTTACACGACGACGGCGCCCGCGATCGGCGTGCGGCTCGCTGATTTTCCTGCGAAGCCGGTGAAGAACGACGTGCTGACTCGCCTGAAGACGGGCGACCGTTTCATGGTGCTCGACGTTCACAGCGACGGCATCGGCTGGCTGAACCTGATCCTCAAGGTTGCGAAATGACCACGAAAACCGATTTGCTCGCGGCCGCCATGCAGGGGCTGATCGGGCAGACGGACGCCGGCGCGCGAGTGTACGGCGCACGCGACGCGTCGACGTGGGACGACGAGTATCCGGTGCTGTTCGTCTCGATGCCGCTCGACGAGGACGGTGAGTCGTTCGGGCGCAACGGCGCGCCGGCCTTCACGGTGTCCTGCAGCCTGATCGTCGAGGCACGCACGAGCGCACTTGCGGTACCGGACGACGGCGGCGCGCTTGACCTGCTAGGCCAGCTCGAGGCGCTGCGCGATCAGGTCAAGCGCGCGGTCATCAACTACGGGCCGCTGATGAGCCAGATCCAGCAGTACGCGTTCTTCAAAGTCCGGGGAAAGCCCGGGCCCGGTGACGCGGGCGAGCACGTCGGCGGCGTCGAGATCGAGATCGGGCTTGAGTTCGTGCAGGACGCCAGTGATTTCCGGCAATCCAACCCGCCTGCTCTTGAGGCTATCGGCGGCTCAGTCGTGATGCCTGAGGGCACCGTGCAGCCGACGTTCTCGATTCCGATTCAACCACCTATTTCGTAGGAGCGCCGCATGCGCGTGAAACCTGCCCCGGGTCTGCAAGTGCGTGACCCGCATACGAAAAAGCTTTTGCCCGAAGAGGGCATCGACGTGCCGGACGACAGCCCTGTCTGGAACAGGATCCTCAACGACGGCGATGTCGTGCGCGTCGAGCAGCCGGCGACGGCCAAGCTGACCAGCGCCCGCGCTGCAACCGAAGGTGAAAATGCATGAGCACGATTCCGTTCCGGGTCATCCCGCAAAACTACCGTCTGCCGGGCGCGCTGTTCGAGCTGGACAATTCGCAGGCGAATACCGGCGCGACGACGCAGCGCGCGCTGATCATCGGCCAGATCACTGCGGCCGGCGCTGCGACGCCGAACGTGCCCATTATCTGCGGCGGCATTGGTGACGCTCAGGTCGCGGGCGGCGTGAATTCGATGCTGGCGAACATGGTCGCCAAGTATCGGCTCAATGATACGTTCGGCGAACTGTGGATCCTGCCGGTCGCTGACGCCGCCGGTGCGACGGGCGCCGCTGGTTCCGTGACTTTCACGGCGGCGCCGTCGGCAAACGGCACGCTGTCGCTGTACATCGCGGGGAATCTCGTTACGGTACCGGTCACGGCCGGCCAGGCCGTCGCAGACGTCGCTACGGCGGTGGCCGCCGCAGTCAATGCCGTCTCCGGTCTCCCGGTCACCGCGGCGAGCGCCGCCGGTGTCGTGACGGTCACTGCCGTCAACAAGGGCTTGAGCGGCAACGAGATCGATATTCGATTCAACTACCGCGGCACGGCCGGCGGGGAAGTGCTGCCGACGGGCCTGGCGTACTCGATTACCGCAATGACCGGCGGCGCGACGAATCCGTCGCTCACCACGGCGCTCGCAAATCTCGGGACGACGTCGTTCGACTTCATCGTCAATCCGTACAACGACGCCGCGTCGCTCGACGCCGTTAAGACGCTGCTCAACGACCAGAATGGCCGGTGGAGCTATCTCGAGCAGCTCTACGGCCATTCGTTCGGCGGCTTGGCGGCCACGTTTGCGCAGGCAACGACGCTCGGCAACGGACGGAACAATCAGCACGAGACCATCTTGCCGGCCGACAGCAGCCCGACACCTTCGTGGCTCTGGGCGGCGGCGCTTGCCGGACAGGCCGCAGTGAGCGTTCGCGCGGATCCGGGCGTGCCGCTGCAGTCGCTGCCGCTCAACGGCGTGTTGCCGCCGGCGGTCGAGAAGCGTTGGCAGCCGTCGATTCGCAATACGCTGCTGTTCGACGGCATGTCGACGTTCACCGTGGCGAACGACGGTACCGTGATGACCGAAAACATCATCACGACCTACCAGACGAACGCGCAGGGCGTCGACGACGACAGCTATCTCGAAGTCGAAACGATGTACCAGCTGGTGCTGGAAATTCGGACGCTGCTCGCGATGCTGTCGTCGAAATACGCACGCTGCAAACTCGCAGACGACGGCTCGCGGCCGGCTGCCGGTTCGAACCTGGTTACGCCGAGCACGATCAAGGCGGACATCATCGCGCTGTACAACGAGCGCGTCGATGCTGGTTTCGTGCAGGGCAAGGCGGCATTCGCTGCCGCGCTCGTCGTGCAGAAGAATACGGTCAACCCGAACCGCGTCGACATCCTCTGGCCCGGCACCCCGGTCAACCAGATGCGCACGTTCGCGACGCTGGTGCAGTTCCGGCTGCAGTAACGCCGCTCGACGGTCAGAGATCGCCGCCTCCGGGCGGCTTTTTCATTCTTAGGAGAAACACATGTCGGGTAGCCAACTGCTCGCAGGAATCACCAACGCCAAGATCGATGGCGTTACCTACCAGCTCGAGGGCAAGGCGCGTTACAGCGTTGCCAAGGTGAAGCGCGACACGCTTATGGGGCAGGACGGTTTCCACGGCTTCAAGGAAATGCCCCGCCCGGGCTCGATCAAGATGTCGCTGCGCGATTCGGGCGGCCTGTCGATCGCGGACTTCAACGCGATGCGCAATTCGACGGTGGTGCTGGAACTCGCGAACGGCAAGATCGTGACCGGTCGCAACATGGGCACCGTCGAGGCCGAAGAAGTCGACACCGAAGAAGCGACCTTCGAAGTGTCGTTCGAAGGTCCCGAAGTCACCGAACAAACCGCTTGAGGCGAGTGATGGAAGAGAACGAAAAGAAGCCCCGGAAAATCCAGCCGTCGACGATCACGATCACGCTTTCCGAGCCGATCACGTTGAGCGGGAAGGATGAGGACACCGTTCATACGGAACTCGAACTGCGCGAGCCGAATCTCCGCCAGATCAAGGCCTTCGTGAAAATGGTCTCGGCAAAAGGCGCTATCGAAGCGTTTCAGACGCTCATCAGCGAGCAAACCGGCATTCCCGTGTTGGGCATCGACAAGATTTCGGCGCGTGACTACTACAAGGCGCAGGAATACCTATCGTTCTTCCTGACGCCGCCCGACGAGGACGACCCCGAGGGAAACGAGGTGGGCTCCCGATAGATTGGGAGCACTTAGTCAAGGTGGTTGAACGGTCATGGGGCTGGCAGCCGAGCGAAACGAAGGAGCTTACGTGGAGCGAGGTGTGTGAGTACGCCTACCACGCGGCGTTGATGTTGAAGAAAAAGGAATCGGGCAATGGCTGAAGAGTTCGTCATCCGGATCCAAGCCGACGATGCAGCCACGGCCACGATCAAAAAAATTCAAGCCGCACTCGGTAAGGTGACGGCGCCGGTTGACAAGGCGCAAAAGCGCTTCGCGAACATCGGCGCGGTCGGCATACGCAGTTTTGAGAAGTTGACGAAGGGCCTGGAGTCGGCAGCAAGGGCAGCGCACACACTCGTCGACAAGGTCGTCGAGCTCGTGCCGGGGCTCGCTGCGCTCGGCGCGGCCGGGACGGTGGCCGGGATCGCCGGCCTGACGAATCGCTTCGGCAATTTCGGTTTCGCGCTGAACAAGTCGTCGAAGCTTCTCGGCATGAATGCTCAGGAGCTCGCGGCCTGGCACGTCGCAGCGAAACGAGCCGGCGTCTCTGCCGATGAATTTGATTCTGCGATTTCGTCGTCGCAGATGGCGATCCGTGATGCAGCGAATGGCGCGAACCCGGCCGCGTTGGTGCTGATGCAGAAGATGGGTGTGCAGATCCAACGCAACAAGGACGGCACCGTCGACTACTACACAACTCAGCAGAAGCTGATGAAGGCGATCGCCGGCCAACGCAGCGCCGTCACGCAGCGAGCAGCTGCGGACGCGGTCGGCATGGGTGGGTTGCTGCCGATGCTGCAGCAGGGCACGTATAACGAAGATAAGGCGCGTGCGTTCAGGAAGGGCCTGATTCCTACCCCGGATGAAATCGCCCGGGCCACGCGATTCAAGGAAGAGGTCAACGACCTCGAAGATTCGGTGTCGGGGCTCGGGAATTCCATCGGTGCAAGCCTTGTCCCGGTTCTCGAGCCGGTCGTCAAGCAGTTTTCGGCGTGGCTGGATGCGCATCGCGCGGAGATCGCTGACAAGCTGGCTGACGCGGTACAGCGCTTCGTCAACTGGATTTCCAAGGTTGACTGGGATGGTGTAGCGAAGGACGCCAAGGAGCTGTGGGACACCCTTGGCGGCGCCAAGGGCGTCATGGTGGCGATTGCCGCGATTACCTTTGCCGGCCCGATCGCAGGGATTGTCAGCCTCATCGGCAACCTCACGAAACTCGCTACGACTGTCGCTCCCGCAGCCGTGAAGGCCCTGAGCCCTCTTGGAGGAGTTCCGACCGTTGCCGGTACCGCTGCAGCTGGATTCGGCGGATGGGAAATCGGGAAATGGCTTCGCCCATATTACGACGAGTATGTTCGCAAGGTGACGGGCGGTGATCGGTGGTCGCTGAATGACTATCTGACTGGGACTCATCGTCTCCAGCTGGGCGCGACCGGAGGCTATACACAGGATGAGCTGGATAGCGTTGGCGGTGTCCGCGCGAAGCTCACGCGAGGTGCGGCGCGGGCGGCGACGCCCGAATCGAATTCGCTGTTCAGCAATCTCGAGGCGCAGTATCGGTTGCCACGTGGCCTTCTCGATAGCGTATGGACAGTCGAATCGGGGCGTGGCGCCAACATGCTTTCGCCTAAGGGCGCAATGGGGCATTTCCAGTTCATGCCGGCAACCGCGAAGCAATATGGCCTGCAGGATCCGAATGATTTGCAGCAGTCGGCGACGGCCGCGGCCCGGATGTATAGCGATTTGCTGAAAGCGAACGGCGGTGATCTGGAGCGTGCACTGGCCGGTTACAACTGGGGGCAGGGAAACCTGAATCGCTCAGGCCTCGGCGCCGCACCTAGCGAGACGCGCAGATACATTGCGGCGGTCGAAGCGAATATGGCAGGAGCCGTCCCGACATCCGGCGTGGCGCCGTCGGGCTCTGCCGGCGGCGTCGGGGCACAGCAATCGATGCACGTTACGCTCGACATGAAGAACGTGCCTCAAGGAATGCGGGCCGAGGCGAAGACGGCCGAGGGGAACTATCTTCCTACGCGGGTCCAATATCGATTGGACGGCATTACGTAAGGGGAATCGCAGTGGCATCGACAACAACCGACGTCCTGAGCGTGGTCGGGAGCATTGGCGGCCTGGCGTCGGCGGTTGGCGATGCTGCGTCGCTGTTGGCGGGCGACTGGTTTTCAACACTTCAGAAGGCCAGTTACGGCGGCGTGCCTTTCGGCGTCTTTGAAATTCGCAATTCGACCGGTCGGCAGCAGGCAGTTCATACCTACCCGTTTCGTGATGAAGTATGGGTGGAAGATCTGGGCCAGAAGCCTCGTGCGTTCGAGGTTATTGGCTTCCTGCTGGAGAACGATCTCAAGACGAATCGAGGGTCTGTAATTGATCAGCGCGACGCCTTGTTTTTTGTATGCGAGTCGCCCGGAAACGCTACGTTGGTTCACCCGACGTTCGGAACTGTCAACGACGTTGCATGTTTGAGCGTCGAGGCGATCGAGCGGCTCGACCTAGGTCCGGTCTTCGAGATCCGGCTCACCTTGATCGTGTCGGGGCCGCGCAAGTTTCCGACGACTCAGGTATCCACGGCAGACGATAGCGCGAACAACGCGGCGAACCTGAAGGAGAAAGGACTTCTCGACTACGCAAAGGACATCGCGGCGGACATCCGGAACGGTGCGGCCGTCGTGCAGAAGGCTGTTTCGACGGTAGTTGCCTGGTATCAGCTCGGCGTCACGGCCGTAAATGACGTTAAGCGCGTGATCGGCGCTGTCTCGACACTTTCAGGAAATTTCGGCCGCCTCTTCGGTGGCGGCAATTCGGGCTATTCGGCGAGCAATGCGAAAGCGTCGCCCAGCACCACGGCAGCTGACCTGCTTGCGGCGTCGGCTGCAGGGCGCGCCGCTGTCGTGTCCGCTGGCGCGGCCATGCAGGCGGCCGCGGCGAATCCGTCGGAAAGTGCCACGCTTGGCTCGAGCGTCGATGCGTTTGTTGCTGCGATCGCCGCTTCGGCGAACGATCCGGCGGACGCCGTGCGTTTGGTGAGTGGACTCGTGCAGTACTCGCCGGATGACGTCGTCGTGCCTGGCCAGATCGGCGCATCGATGAGCGTGGTGCAAGTTGCGACAGCGGCGCTGCTTCGGCGGTACGCGCTCGCGCAGCTGGCCGTGACGCTGTCGAGTTATCAGCCATCGTCACAGCAGGATGCAGCGACGGTTCTGTCAAACGCGCTCGATTTGTATGACGCAGAGATCGACATCGCGGGCGACGCGGGCGACGACGATACGTTCGTCGCATTGCGATCGCTGAGACGAGCGGTCTATGCCGACTTGACGGCGCGCGGGGCCGATCTTGCGACGCTCGCGACGTTCTCGTTTAACACCACGTTGCCGTCGCTGCTGCTCGCACAACGCATCTACGACGATGTGACGCGTGAGCCGCAGTTGCTGCAGCAGATCGACCCGATTCACCCGGCATTCTGCCCGATTACGTTTCAAGCGCTTGCGAAATGAACGACGACGTAACCCTTAAGGTCGCAACCTGCACGTTCAATCCCGCAGCTAAACCCGGGCAGGAGACGTTCACGACGTCGAATGCGCGCTCGATTACCGGGTGGACTGACGTGACCGTTTCGCGAGGTATCGAGCGCTGCCCATCGAGTTTTGAGGTGAGCTATACGGAGCCATATCCGGGCGTGGGCGAGATCCTCGCGCAGCCTGGAGACTGGGTGCAAGTCGTGCTCGGCGATGATCTGGTATTGACCGGCTTCGTCGACCGCTACATGCCGTCGTACAGCGGCAATCAGCATAGCGTGCGAATCGTCGGCCGAAGCAAGTGCCAGGATCTCGTCGACTGTGCAGCGCTCATCGATGGCGGTCAGCTGCTCAACATGACGGTCGACAAGATCGCGGCGGCGCTATGCGCACCGTACGGGATTGCGTCCAGCGTCGCAGCTGGCACCGATGTCGGTGCGCCGATCGAGCAGGTCAACGTCATGGTTGGACAGACGTCATATTCGGTACTCGAACTTTTGTGCCGCTACCAAGGACTGTTGCTGTACGACATGCCGGATGGCAGTTTGATCTTCGCGTCCGGTGGCCCGGCTACGCGTACCCGTAACACGTCAATCGGCACGCGGGTAGCTTCGAGTGGCTTCACAGAGGGAATCAACGTCGCATCGGCCTCGTTCATGATGGCAATGGACGGCCGATTCTCAAGGTACGACGCAGCGTATCAGGGGCTCGACACGCTGCGCGACATCGGTGACGGGGGAAATATCATTTCCACCGTGCACGACAGCACAGTGCCGCGTTTTCGGTATAGGGCGATCATTTCCGAGAATGTGAACGGCGGGAGGGATATTGCCCTGCAGCGTGCAAACTGGGAGATGGCATATCGGCTCGGCCGGTCGTACCAGGTGCGACTCGTAACGGATTCGTGGCGCGACTCGGCGGGGGCATTGTATGAGCCGAATGTGCTCGTGGACATCGACTTGCCGTCGCTGAAGCTGCCGAAGAAGCGTTGGCTGATTTCTGACGTGACGTACAAAAAGGATTTGCAGGGTACGTCAGCTGAGCTGACGATCATGCCGCCGCAGGCGTTCTATCAGGAGCCGATCATCCTCAATCCGGTCGGTCCGGACTTCAGTAGGGTTGCGCAATGACGGAGATTTTGAATCGTATTCGAAACCTGTTCGGGCGTGGCCGGATCACCATAGTCGACGATACGGGCCCTGTGCAGATCGTGCAATTGCGGATGAACGGCCTGGAGGTGCCTGCAGGCCGGTACCGCGTGCCGGAATTCGGTTTTTCTTCGAATCCACCGATCGGCTCGGATGCACTTGCCCTGCACGTCGCCGGCGACAGGTCGGCCGGCGCGGTGGTCGGAACGAACCACCAAGAATCGCGGCCGCGCGGGCTCGCGCCTGGCGAATCGATCCTGTACAGCCAAGACGGGAAGAGCGTCTACCTGAAGAACGGCAGCATCGTCGTTGACGCGAAGGGGCAGGACGTTGTCGTGAACGATGCAGCGAACGTCACCTGGAACTGCAGCGGTGATTTCAAGATCGTCGCCGGCGGGAAGTTCAGCGTCGTCGCGCCAGGCGGGTCCGAATTCGACACGCCGATGCTCTCGTCGACAGGTGACATGCAGGACAACGTCGAAACGAACGATGAAACGATGAAGGGCATGCGTGAGCGGTACGACGAGCATACGCACGACGTGGTGAACGTGCAGGGTGGAAGCTCGACGATCGTCTCGGACGTGCCGAATCAGCAAATGTAGCGCTGCTGCGCCCCGCCACAACCAACCCGCTTCGGCGGGTTTCTTTTTGCCTGCACGAAATGCCCGACATCACGCTTTCTTGGGACGCCGCGACGAATTACGCGGACTGGGTCCTAGCCGGGGCGGACCTCGCGACAGGGAGCGACCTCCAGAGCGCAGTGCTGATCAGCATCTTCACCGACCGCGAGGCGAGCGTCGACGACGTCATTCCGGACGGATCGGCGGACCGACGCGGCTGGTGGGCAGACGACGAGATCCCGATCGGTTCTCGGATGTGGCTGCTGAAGCGAGCGAAGCAGACGACGCAAACAGCGCAGCGCGCTTACGACTATCTCGCCGAGGCGCTTCAGTGGCTTATCGACGATGGCGTGGCCGGGCGCATCGAGATCACGACGCAATGGGTGCGCCGAGGCGTCCTCGGCGCGCGGATCGTCGTGATCAAGAACGGCGTCGTCCCGTTGGACGGTCAATACGTGTGGGTTTGGGAAGGAATTAACTGATGCCGTATCTTCGTCCGACACTTTCCGAGCTCAAGGCGCAGGTCGCGGCCGACATCCAGAGTCGGTTGCCGGGTACCGATCCGTTGCTGAGATTTTCGAGCTTCGGCGTTATCGGCCGCGCACTGGCCGGGCTGGCTCAGCTGCAGTATGGCTATACCGACTACATCGCGAAGCAGTCGAACCCATTCACCGCGACAGACGAGTTCCTCGAGGCGTGGGCCGCGCTGAAAGGTATCTATCGCGAACCGGCGGCACAGGCCGGCGCATTGACGCCCGGGCAGATTCAATTCATCGGCACGAGCGGGACGATTCCTGCCGGCACGTCGATTAGCCGCAGCGACGGCGTCGGCTATACGACGACGAGCGAAGGAACGGTAACGGCCGGAGTCGTCACGGTGAATGCCGTGGCGAACGCGGATCCGGCCGGCCTGGTCGGCGCATTCGGGAATTGCGCCGTTGGCACCTCGATGACGCTCGGCGTCTCGATCGCCGGCATCAACTCGACAGGCCAGGTGTCGGTGGCATTCACTGGTGGCGCCGACATCGAGAAGGATGACAGCTTGCGTTCGCGCATGCTGTTCGCGTACCAGAATCCCGCTCAGGGCGGTTCCGAATCGGACTACGTCGGCTGGGCGCGTGCGGTGGCGGGCGTGACGCGCGCTTGGTGCAATCCGGTCGGCTTCGGGCCCGGCACTGTCGTCGTGTACACGATGTTCGACCAAGCGGAATCGGGCAACGACGGGTTTCCGGTTGGAACGGATGGCGTCGCGACGAACGAGAAGCGCGGAGCGCCGGCCACCGGTGACCAGCTCACGGTCGCGAACTCGATTTACCCGTTGCGCCCCGTCACGGCACTCGTTTATTCGTGCGGCCCGATCCCGACTGCGATCGATTTCACGATCACTGGGACGGCCAACTTCACCGCGGCGCAGAAGGTCGCGATCGAATCGGCTATCTCGGGGATCTTCGTGTTGTACGGATCGCCGGTAGGAACTGGCAGTCAGAACGGCGTCGTTGACCTGTCGTACATCGATTCCGCGATCGCCGCGATCGCAGGCACGCAGGGCTTCGTGATCACGTCGCCGCTGCAGAACATCGTCGGAACGACGGGGCAACTTCCGGTACTCGGCAACATCACCTGGCTTCCTTAAATGAGCGCACCGAACTATTCGGCGACCGACTTCGAGTCGGCGTTGCATGCGCTCATGCCTCGCGGATTGGCGTGGCCGCGCGATCCAAGTTCGGTGATGGGGCAGTCAATCGCGGCACTCGCGCCGATCTGGGCGCGGCATGTCGCCGCGAATAACTTCCTGCTCATCGATGCATTTCCTTCAACAACGGTCGAGCTGCTGCCGGAATGGGAGGCGACCCTCGGGCTTCCTGATCCGTGCGCGGGTGAGGCCCCAACGATTGCGCAGCGACAGGCGCAAGTCGTTGCCCGATTCGCGAACAGCGGCGGTGCGTCGATCGCGTACTTCGTCAATTACGCGAAAAACCTCGGGTTCGACGTAACGGTCAGTGAGTTCACGCCGTTTCGTGTCGGGGTGCATGCCGCGGGCGATTCCGTTGGCGCAGAGGGATGGGCTCACACGTGGCGCATCAACGCACCGTCGACAACGATCAATTACTTCCGCGCCGGCCTGTCGGCCGCAGGAGAGCCCCTCGAATCATGGGGTAACGCGGTCCTCTTTTGCGAGATCAACTCGCTGAAGCCCGCACACACGCTGGTGATCATCGCCAACCCTGGTTTCTTGGATTCGACCTTCAGGCTCGACTCAACGACTCTGTCATAGAGGCATTCATGTTTCGTACCGATCAGAACACGGCTGTTACATCGCTGCCCGTTCCGGCGCCGGCGGGGACGCCCGGCTTTTTCACCGGCGGAAACCCGGCAACCGGTCAGGCGGCCACCATCCTCGATGCCGACTGGCTGAATATGGTTCAAGAGGAGCTCATGAGCGTCCTCGCAGCTGCGAGCATCACTCCCAGCAAGACCACATACACCCAGATTGTGGCAGCGATCCGAGCGCTGATTGCTTCCTCGGTCGGCGTGATCAAGGGCATCGCGCGTTTCACTTCGAGCACTTCATTCACGGTTCCTGCTGGCGTTACGACCGTCTATGCGAGCGGGTGTGCCGCTGGAGGGGCAGCGGGCTCGGGCGGCGCTGGTTCGGTATCAAGTACATCGGCCTGGTCCGCGGGCGGCGGCGGTGGTGGTGCCGGTCAATCGATGATTCGCGTTCCCTATACGGTTGTGCCCGGGAGTGTGATCAGCATCACGATTCCGGCTGCGGCGACGGGCGGCGCAGCCCCGACGTCGGGCAACGGCAACAACGGAGCGTCAGGCGGAAACCTGGTCATCTCCGGTACGGGCTTCAATGGGGGCACGCCGGTGACGCTTCCCGGTGGTAACGGCGGTTCTGGAGGTCTGGCGGTGACGAACTCCAATGCTGCAGGCGGGGCGGGCGGTGCTGGCTTTCCGAGCGGCACTTACGGTTCCGACGCCACGGCCAATAATGCGAGCGGGACTGGGGGGATGGGCGCAAGCTCGCCTTTCGGTGGCGGCGGCGGTGCTGGCCGTGGTGCCGCTGGTGGAGGCATTGCCGGTGCGAGTGGATACGGGTTTGGATCTGGCGGCGGCGGCGGTGGGGGGGTCTACATCGCGGGCGGCGGCAACGGCGGAGCGGGCGGCAACAGCGGCCCGGGTTTCCTGATGTTCGAATGGTGATCACATGACAGTTTCCAGCTACGCGATCGTCGAGAACGGCGTCGTCATCAACATCGTGCTTTGGGATGGCAAAGCCGAATGGGCCGCGCCAGACAACTGCCAGGTTGTGGCCGCGACGGCCGGCGCCGAAGTCGGCGGGACGTATGACGGTAAGGCCTTCACGCCTGTGCCCGTCTCCCAAAAATCCATTTCTTCCTGAGCGAGACTGTCATGAAAAGGATCTTTGCCACCATCGGGAGCGCGATTTGTGCAATCGTGCTGCTCTGGACGTTGCCAGCGCATTCGCAGTTCATTTCCGGGCAATTACTCACGGCCGGGCAACTGAACTATGCATTCTCGAACGTGCTTCCTCTCACGGGCGGTACGCTGACCGGCGCGCTGACGGTGCCGACGCTCGCAAGCTCCAACGCCACGATCACGGGCGGTTCGATCACCGGCCTGTCATCTCCTATCCCGGTCGCGTCGGGTGGCACTGGCACAACGACTCGAACGGGAACGGGTTCTGTCGTGCTGTCCACGGGGGCGTCGGTTGGCAGCCTCACCGTTTCGTCCGGCACGTTCGCATCGCCTGCGTTCGCATCGTTCGGCAACCAATCTGCCTGGCTTAACTCATTGATTCCATGTACGACCGCGTGCGCGCAAACATGGTCGCAATCGACCGGCGGTGGAATGGGTTTGCTCGGCGCGACACGATCGTCGGACAACACGCTTGCTGGATCGATGGCTGCGCAAGGTGTCGCTGGATATGCGATCAACGACAACACGTCGCAGGTGCAGACCGTCTACGCGGGCTACTTCGAGGCGCGTCGAGCGGCCGGAGCTGGCACCACGCAGGGCAACGAAATCGACATCGTGAACCAAGGTTCCGTTGTCGGCCTCGACCCGTACAACATGTTCTCGACAGGCACGACGCCCGGAATGTGGATTTCGTCGGGGCGCCCGGACGTCACGACGAGCGCGGCGAACGCGAGTGCGGCGATCGGCGTCATCAACAACAACACCGCGTTCGAGAACGGGCTCGTTTTCCACAGCACCGCATTGAACACGACGTCCGGCGAAGGTAACGCGATCGTGCTCCCGCAGAAGGACGCGGTCGTGTGGTATGGAAGCGCGGGCAACAAGGTGGCTGCGATCCGAAGCGACGCGACGACCGCGTCGCTGCGCATGATCTTCGCGAACGGTCAGATGGTGCTGCAAGACCTGTCCGGCAACACGAAATTCACGTTCACGACGACGGGCGGATTCACCACTCCGTCGAGCATCCAAGGCTCGACTGTATACGGCACGAATGGCGTCGTACTGCCCGTAACGACAGTGGCCAGCCTGCCCGGTTGTGGCGCAGGCACGCGCGGCTATCTCTACGCCGTGACCGACGCAGCGTCACCGACATACAACAGCTCGGTCACTGGAGGCGGATCGACGACGATCCCCGTGTTCTGTAACGGGACGTCCTGGACGGCTCACTAATACGCGCATCAGCCAGCAGCAGGGCGCCATCGGGCGCCCTTTTTTATTTCCGGGGAATGAATGAAAAGCGATCTGGCATCGAGCGCAGCGAAGGCGGCGCCGGCAGTGGGAAGCAATTTCTGGTTGTGGCTGACGAACCACGACATCAACTGGTGGGTAGCCGTTGCGACAATCGTCTACATCGGGTTGCAGGCGTACTACCTGGTCAAGAACAAGGGCAAGCAGAGCTTGCTCGATACGTGACGAGGTCGCAATGACACCCGATATTTTGGCGAGTGCGTTGCAAATTTCGCCCTCACGCGCGACGCCTTGGGCTGACCCGCTCTCGGCAGTGATGGCGCTGTATGCGATCGATTCGCCCGCGCGGCAGGCTGCGTTTCTCGCGCAGTGCGGTCACGAATCTGGCCGCTTCCAATGGCTGCGCGAGATCTGGGGGCCGACGCCGGCGCAGCGTGCGTACGAGCCGCCGGCCGCGAAGGCGGCCACGCTCGGCAACATGCAGCCCGGAGACGGGTTTCGGTACCGCGGCGGTGGCCTGCTGCAGATCACCGGCCGCTACAACTACCGTGTGATGGGCCAGAAGATCAGCGTCGACCTCGAGGGCAACCCCGACCAGATCGTGCAACCGAGCGTTGCGGCCGAAGTATCGGCCCAGTTCTGGGCCGACAACGCGTTGAGCGCCTTCGCCGATGCAGGCGATTTCCTGTCGATCAGCCGCGCAATCAACCTCGGCAATCCTCGCTCGACGGGCACGCCGAACGGGATGGATGACCGCCAGGCGCTCTGGACTTCCTGCAAAGCGGCGCTCGGCGTCAGCTCGTAATTCTCGGCGCGCATGCGCTACACCTCGCCGCGGTCGCGGCACAAAACGGAGATTCGTTCATGAATCGTGCAACCTGGATGAAGTTCATCGCCGGCGTTCTGCTGTTCGGCACCTGGCTCGGCCTCGTGCTGGCCCGTCTCGCGCCGGCGCCCGCTCTTGTCGACGCGATCGGCTATGCGCTCGTCGGCCTCGGGATCTATCACGCGGCCTCGGATGGCGGGAATATCGTGCTGAAGTTCCTGGCCGGACTGCTTCTGTTTGGCGCGTGGCTGGCGCTCGTCGCCAGGGGCTTGACGCCGGCCGCTGGCCTGATCGATGCAATCGCATATACGCTCGCGGGCCTCGGCGTCTATCAGGCGACGGGCAAGCCATCGCTTGTCACCGCGCGGATCGACGGCTTCTCGGTGACGCCGGTGACGCTGACGGGCCTCGCGGGCGCCGGCAGTGGTGGTGCCGCAGCGATGCCTGCAGCTGCCTCGGCGGCTTCCGCGGTCACCTCCGCCACCGCTGATTCGCCGGCGGCACCGGTGGCAGGCGCCGACGCCGTACCCGCAGCGGTCCCGGCCGTTGCGGCGCAACCCGCGCCGGCGCCGTAATGCGCGCGGCCGTCGTGCTGGCCGCGTGCCTCGCATTCGGCGGTTGCGATTCGCTGCGCTATGCCGGCATCGCGCGGTACGACGTATCGCCCCTCGTCAACGAGGCCGGCGATCCCGCTGGATGTTGCGTGCTGCGCGTTTGGAACGGCAAGCAGATGGCGACCGTCGAGGCGACGTTCACGCATCAATCCGACAACTCCTATTCCATCTCGCTCCGCGAAACCGACGTTGAAGCATTCGCAGGGCAGGCAACCGCCGCAGCAGCGGCATCCGATGTCGTCGGCGCGGCAACTTCCGCCGCGGTGACGGCGATCAAGACCCTCAAGTAAGGAAACTCCCATGAAGCGTTTTTCGATGCTGCTCGCGGCAGGCGTTGTCGCGTCCGTCGCGCTGTTCAGCGCATGCTCGTCGCTCTCCCTCCAGACGCCCGCACAGGTCGCCTCGAAGGTCTGCCCGTTGCTTCAGACCGAAATCAGTACCCTGTCGCAGGCCGGCGTTTTCACCGGCGGCGCAGCCGTCACGCTGAACGAGAAGATCGCCCCGAAGGTCGATGCAGCATGCGCGGCTGGCGCGGCGGTCACCCAGGTCAGTGTGCAATCGATCTCGTCGGCGGTCGCGCCGCTGCTCATCACGGTCGTGAAGGAATCCGGGCTGAAGCAGTCCGACCAGGTCACTGCGGTGCTGGCGATCGGCACGATCAAGGGCATGATCGACGCGGCATTCCCGCCGGCAACGGTGACCGCGCCGGCCTCGGGCGCCTCGTCCGTCCCGACTGTGCCGATCGCGCCGGCTGCGATGACGACGTTCCGTCACGGCGACGTGCTCACGGCCGACGATCTGAATCGCAATTTCGAGGCGCTCAACAAGCGCCTCGAAATGCTCGAAGGCGTGCCGCAGCCGGCCGAGATCAATGGCTTCTGGCGCGCGGTGCCGGCGGTCAATTACCCCACGGCAGCGATCGCCGGCGCGCCGTTGTGATGAAGCCGATTCGCGTCGCACTGAGCGGCAGCGGCTTTCGCCTCGGCGCGCATCTCGGCGCGCTGCAGGCGATCGAGGATGCCGGCTATACGATCGTCGAGCTCGCCGGGACGTCGGGCGGATCGATCGTCGCAAGCATGTACGCGAGCGGCGTGCCGCTGGACGTAATGCGTCAAATGCTGATGGAGATGGACTGGTCGCGGATAATGAGCTTTTCGCCGTGGACGCTGATCCGGCATCAGGCGCTATGTAGCGGCGAGGCCCTGCGCGAGTATCTGATGGGCGTGACGAGCGGGAAGACCTTCGCCGAGCTCGAAATCGATCTGAAGGTGATCGCGACGGACCTGTTGAACGAGCGCGAATTCCAGTTCTCGAAGACTTCGACGCCTGACGTCCCGATTGCGCTGGCCGCGCGCGCGAGCGCATCGATCCCGATTGTATTCGTGCCGGTCACCGTCGCGGGTGGCCTATTCGTCGACGGCGGCATGTGCGACAACATGCCCGTCAGCGACCTGACGGTCGATGACGTGCCGCGGGTGGGGATCTTCCTCGAGTCCGACGATTCTCCGCTTCTGCCTGGTCGATACGGATTCGCGACGCTCGCACCGCGGATGATCGACGTCATGCTCGCTTCGAACGAGGAAACGCACCTCACGCTTGATCAACTGACCGGCGCGACGTTCGTGCGCGTGCCGACCGGCTATGCCAGCTCATTCGACCGGCACATGTCGGTTGCCACGCGGGAGCGCCTGTACGACGACGGATACGCGGTTACGGCCGGCGAACTGGCGACCTTGCTGGCGCGCGCAGCATGATCGAGGGGCGCCGTCAGCTCACGGTGGCCAAGAGTTCGCGCGCCGCATCTCGTCCCTGACCAGCAGATACAGCTTGCGCCAATGTCCGAAGGGGCCGCTCAATTCACCAACGTCTTTGGTCACGCGGTCCACGCATTCCCAAAAATCCAGAATTTTGCGAAGCGATTGGCGAAGCGTCACGATTTCGAGGATCAGGCGCCTGAATTCCTTATCGTGATGCGTGCGCCACAGCTCGCGCAGCTCCGAGTCGCTCGGGGCATCGAATTTTGGCATCCGAGGAACACGCCTGACGTGAGGGTCTGTAAGCCGCACGACGTTGCGGTCGACTTTCGTTTCTTCGATCGGCCGAGCGTCCGATTCGTCGAGGAACTGGTCTGTCAGGGCCTGAAATTCTCCGGGCGTAACGGGGACGTGCGTGCGCCGCCGCTCCCCGGATTCGAGGTCCGTGTACTCCCAGATATACGCCCAATTGGGTTTCATGATGCGATACGATACTGTATGGATATACAGTGTAGCGCGGGGTAAGATGGGGCCGTCAAGAACGAAAATAGGGGACGGCGATGTGCACCAACTACCGCGCGTCGCATGAAGACTACGAGCTGCGCGAGCTGAAGATCCAGCCGTTCAGCGATCTCTACCGGCGCTTCCCATGGAAGCCCGAGATTTTTCCGGACTACCTCGCGCCCATAGTGCGCGCGGCCGGCGACGGTGCCGAAGCGGTGATTGCGAACTTCGGCATGATGCCGAAGGCATTCCAGCCGGCGGGGAAGCACTTCATGACGGTCAACGCTCGATCCGAAACCGTCGCCGAGAAGCCTGTATATCGTACGGCATGGCGCGCTGGACAGCGCTGCCTGGTTCCTGCGGCGTGGATCTACGAACCGAACTGGGAGACCGGTAAGCACGTGCGCTACCGGATCGGCGTCGGCGATTGGCAGCCGTACTGCGTGGCTGGGATCTGGCGCGCGTGGCGCGGCCCGGACGGCGCCGAAACGCTCGCCATGGCGATGCTGACCGTCAACGCCGACGCGCACCCTGTGATGAAGCACATGCACAAGCCCGGCGACGAGAAACGGTCGGTCGTGATCCTGCGGCCGGACGATTACGACGAGTGGTTGCACACGAAGAACGTCGATGCGGCACGCGCGATGCTGCAGCTATATCCAGCGGATCAGATGGTTGCGGAGCCAGCTCCACGTGAGACTGAGTAATAGTAGACTGTTGAAATCAATCTACAACAAGTCATGACGGGGAACTCATATGCTCGGGATGAACGACGATACGTGGTTTCGGGTCGTATCCGTTACTTATTTTGCTGCCGCTTCATTAAGCATTTTGGCTGGTGTTGCTCAATATCGGGTGAGTAATAGAATATCAGACAAAAAAGATGCGGAGTTGGCGCAATATAAGGTCGAGGCAGAAGCTAAAATCGCAGATGCAAATAAGAAAGCAGCGCTGGCAAATCAGGAAGCGGCAAATGCCATTCGTGAGGCGGCTGTAGCCAACAAGGCTGCTGCCGAGCTTAATGAAAAAGCGATAGTTTTGGAAGCTGAAAATCTTCGCGTAAAAAAGCAACTTGAATGGCGGGCCATCGATTCCGAGCAGCGACAGAATATTATAAAAAAGTTTCGGGCGCGTCCGGGAGTAGAGGTTGAATTGGGTTCGGTGATGGGAGATGCGGAGGGGTTGAGTTATGCATCTCAATTTGCTGATGCTATAATCTCATCAGGTTGGAGCCTTCCTGATGGCGGTGCAAAACAAATGGCGTTTGGTGGGAGTGCTCCTGTAGGTGTTCAAGTTTGGGCAAATCAAGCAGACGAAGATAATCCAAAGATTCGCGGCATTTTAGATTTAATCGTGTCAACTTTGTTTGATGGAAAAATAATACCAGAACGTAGAGTTGAAGGGCGACCCGATGTCCAGCAAGGAAAAGTACTCATCATGATTGGTGTGAAGCCACCGCTTAAAGTGCCTCGGTGAGTACGATTGAGATCGTGCAAATGTAGCCTGGATGAGCTAAATTTTAATAATTTACGCTACCTAATACCTTGGAACATGAGCAAAACTCGCTACGCCAGATAAGCCGCTTGCAGCACCTTATATTCCAATGATTTTATGTAAGTTATTGAAATATAAGGAAAATATTCAAGGATTGTGATTCCTGTCGTCGTGGGTTCGAGTCCCATCAGCCACCCCACAGAATTCCTAGCGGTATCAAGAAGTTAAAAACGGCACTGTCCCAAAAGACAGTGCCGTTTTTGTTTTGACTTCCGCAAAGAGAATTTTCATGGGGCCTTTGCGTTTCACGATCTTGTTGCAGACGCATGCCGCGCGTGGCTGTTGCCGTATCTGCGAGTGGGGCAGGGCATGCACCGCGCTGCTTTACGCGAACGTGCCCGGAGTCGCGTCGATCTGCGGCCAGCCGAGATCAGAAACTTGATTTCCCGATTGCCGTCCAATGGCGCGTACTCGGCAGCCGTCGAGATTCCTGATGGCGCGCCGGTATGCACCTGTTACGGATACGGCGCGACCTTCGCAGAACCTTCCAACAACAAGGGAACTCACGCGCTGCGGCGAATGCAGATTCCGGCGGAGGTGGTTGTATAGCCGGCCAACCTCAATTTGAGATGCGGGTTGTTGCTGTACGGCGGCGCGTCGACGTGGAAATCGAGTGCGTGCGCGTGTGGTGCTGGCGCGAACGACTCAACCTCGTATCCTCGCTTGCGTAACCGCATGACGAGTTCTTCCATATCGCGCTTTCGGTAAATCACGGTGCCGCCTTCGCTGGACGTATCGTCGTTCGACGAAAGATTGTATTCCGTCGTGTGAACGGCAACCCCACCGGGCTTCAGTGTATCCATGCTGTTGATGACGAACTGAAGGCCGGCCTCCAGATTGCCAAGGTGCTCGAAGCAGCAGGAGGACCAGTTGAAATCAAAATCGCGCAAAGACGGGGCAATGGCGTTCATGTCGCAATGTTGATGCGTCACGGCGCGATCGAAAATTTCGTCGGCCACGATGTTCGGGAATCGCAGCTCGTTGAGGGCGTTACTGTGTTGTCCGGTTTGGGACCATCCGCTGGATTGTCCAATTTCCGGTGGCGCGTCAGTGGCGACGATGAAGCATCCCAGTTTGGCGAAAAGCGCCGGCAATCGCTCCTGACCCACGCCAAAGCCGAGCCCGCGCCGACCGGGGGTGAGCATGCCTAGCCGGTTCAGGTGGTGGATGATGTATGTCCATTCCCAAAATTTTCGCTGATACATCGGGGGGAGGCAGAGCATCGCGCAAACTCGTGCATGCTCCGGGTGAAGCATATCGGCCGCACTACATGTCGAGTACTGCATGAACGGCGCTTGATCGTCGAGGACTGGATCGGATGGAACGAAGATTCGTTGTTCGATTGCATTCGCAATGCGTTTGTCCAGATCGAAATGCTCACTTGTGCATCCGCGCTCGACGTACAGGGAGTCGATCTTTTTTTGAAGGTCGACAGTCGCCTGCTTGAGCCGCGCAATTTCTGCCCGGTCAGATTCGATGCGCCGATCGATCGCAACATTGATACGGAACTGCACCCGCTTCCAGATCGGCCTGCCGATCGCCTTCAATGCCGCCTTCACCATTTCGGTCTCCATCGATGTGGTGGGGGTCACGGTTGGCAATCTTACGTCATGTAAGTGGGATCATCCATCCACTGTCGTTCGGCGTTTGCTTCATTCTCGGGAGTGCACTACCGACGGTGTATCGGCACGCACACGTGTCGAGGGGCAGCCGCACACGGAGGATTTGTCGTTTCTCGAAACTCGAACCGTGCCTCGACGCGACCTCGTGACAGGGTGGATTCGCGATTGGCCGGCGTGAGCATCTCCCGAGCCTCAAGCCGGAATGCGTGCGCGTCAGCCAGGCGACCACGGCGACCCGCGACACTTCGGTTTTTCGGGTTCGATTACGACAATGCATACTGTGCAGGCCTCGATTTCGGGCCGTGTGAAGTGCCCACGATCGTCGCTCGGAACTTGCTCGATTACATGTTCGTTCTCGACGTTTCACTTCTCGGTTGACCACTCACCATGAAGAACATCCGCATTCGCTTGCTTGTCGCGCTCGTATCGTTGGCCGCGTTGCCGTCGCACGCTCAGCCGGCGGCCGGCCTGCCACGCACGGCTTCTCAACCCTACGGCGCGTCTTCCTCGAAAACCGGCCACACGGCACCCACCGTTGCATCATTCGGAAATCAATTCACCTGGCTTAACTCATTGATTCCATGTACGACCGCGTGCGCGCAAACATGGTCGCAATCGGCCGGTGGTGGAATGGGTTTGCTGGGAGCGACGCGCACGTCGGACAATTCGCTGACCGGGTCAATGGCCGCTCAGGGTGTTGCGGGCTATGCAATCAATGACAATACGGTTCACGTCCAAACTGCCTATGCCACCTACTCCGAAGCGCGGAGAAGGCCGGGCGCCGGAACGACTCAAGGGCATGAAATCGACGTTGTAAATCAGGGCTCCGTCGTTGGACTCGACCCGTACGACATGTTCCGGAGCGGTATCACCCCGGGGCTCTGGTTGTCATCGGGACGCCGTGATGTGAAGACCGGCGCGGCCAACGCCAGTGCCGCCGTCGGCATCGTAAACAACAACACTGCCTTCGAAAACGGGATCGTGTTTCAAAGCAGCGCCTTGAACACGACGACTGGCGAAGGCAACGCAATTGTATTGCCACGAAAGGACGCTGTCGTGTGGTTCGGCAGTGCAGGGAACAAGGTTGCGGCAATCCGAAGCGATGCAACGACCGCGTCGCTTCGCGCGATATTTGCGAACGGGCTGCTTGCGTTGCAGAATCTTTCCGGCGTCAACGAGCACACGTTTTCAGATACCGGAAACTATTCCGCAAAAGGAAATATTTCGGCTGGCGGAACAGGTTCAATGCCGCTTTATAGCCCGACCGGTGCCGGCGCGAATGCTCCGCACATGGTGCATGGATCGGTCGTGTTGGCATCCGGCAGCGCCACGGTCAAACTCACCGGTCCAGCCGTTTATACGTCTGCGTCGAGTTATACCTGCACGGCCAACGACACGACCGCGGCGAACGCCGTGAAGGTCAGTCAAGATTCGGGTGCATCGATCACTTTCACCGGAACCGGCACGAATACGGTTCAGTTTCTCTGCGCGGGCAACTGATCCGCTGCTCATTCGGAGCCAGCCGCTTTGGGACGACATTCTTCAGGCGGTGTTCATCGCCACCACCAGTTGTGCGGCGGGCCAACGGCACAAGCCGTCGAATCCCGCTAGAAGCACCGGCATCAATCCTCCTGGGTGCTCGTTCGCCAGGCAAAGCGGGCGTGTGTCGAAATTGGGCTCGACATCGAACGCAGCATCGGCTGATATCGCTGCTGCTTTCCGCTAAGGTTTGCGCGCGCCGTGCCGTTATCTCTCCTGGACAGCCCTCGTGCCTCGAATGCTGATCCGTTTTCTTGCCTGCTCGCGTGATGCGCGAGCAGGCTTTTTTCGTTTACGGCATTCCATCGAAGACTGGATTGGCGGAATGGAACAGGGACTTGGCGCCAACCGACAAAGCGCAACAGTCTTTCATGGGTGTAATGTATCGCCTTCCTCGTGCCCTCATGCTTTGCAGGGCCGTTCGATCCCGACGACCCATGAAGGCGCCGGGATTTTTTTTGCATATGCAGCGATACCCCCGCGATGCGTCACCGAGAAAGGCATTTCGCAAGGCACGGTATATTTTGCGACGACACATACCGATCGATAGAACACGCTACAAGGAGTCGCCAACCCATGTCGGACACTCGGACCACGCTTCGCGCCGCGACTGCGCACGACGCGTCCCTCATCGCTCGCCTGCATACGCAGAGCTGGCAGACCGCATACAGTCATATCCTTCCGGCCACCTACCTGTCGGATGAGGTGCCGACAGAGCACGCGATCCGGTGGCGCAAGTATCTCGATCGCAACGAAGACGAGTGGGGCTTGGTGCTGATCGCCGAGTCGGACGGCGCGCCCGTCGGCTTCGTCAGCGCGGAACGTCCTGACGATCCGGCGCTCGGTGTGCTGCTCGACTGCCTGCATGTCCATCCTTCGCATCACGGCTGCGGGACGGGCAAGCGCATGATCGAAGCCGTCCGTGCGTGGGCGCGGTCGATCGGCGCGGGCAAGGTCCACCTGCAGGTGCTGGACGGCAACGTGCGAGCGATCGGTTTCTACGAACACAACGGCTGGCAACTGGCCGGTATCGAAACGAGCCGCATCGGCCCGACGGAGGTCACCGATCGGATCTACGCGATCGACGCCTGAGGGCTTGCCGGTATCGGTGAGAAAGCCGGACGCGCTTCGCCGTTACTCGCCGCAATATCGAACGAGCAAATCAGCCTCGGTCTCGTGGATCTCGACGGGCAGCGCCGTCGCGCCCGCATGGGCAAGATAGCGCGCCCGATGCTGGCCGTTGCGAAACGACGCGACGCCGATTTTCGACAGGCCGGGAATGCCGAGCAGCGTTCGCGCTCTGGTCTCGCGAAACGTGATGAACGGCATGTCGGGAATCCTGTCCTGATCCGGAGCGAGGAATGTGCGGATACCCGCGGCTTTTCCCGGGGCCCAGTACTGGACCGACGGCAGGACATAGTCCGTCGTGTCGCGGTCGGCGCACGCCAGCAACTTCTTCAGATCGATCATCACGACCCGATGTCGCGAGTCGTCGGACGAGAATACCCGCTTGAGGTGCGTATAGGCATACGGGGCATGTCCGGGGAGCTGGATAATCCAGACATCCACGCCGCTTTGTTGTGCGTGGGCGAGTGTCATTATTTCCTCTGGTGGTGCGAGCGGGTTCTTGGGTTCGAGTTTAGCAGTGCGATCACGGCAACGGAGCAGGTCGATACGCGGAATGGAAAAACGGAACGACTCGCCGCATAGGCACAGGGGCAGGGAAAGCCGGTGGCAAAGTAGCGGCGGTCATGCATCGGCAGTCGATATCGACAGGGGGCGAGACTGTCGTGATACTGCCAGCCGGAAGGACATGCGTTGTAACAGTCATGCAAGATTCACACAGTGGCGCGCAATGCGGCACGCGTGGTTCGTCATGAGGCTGGAGAGGGCGGAGTGACGGGCGCAAATCATGTCGTCGAAACTTGAGATCGAGTATCTCGATTACTGCTTCACCGCGACGCTCGAAATCAGGGCGTCCGGCCGGACAGCCGTCGTCGACTGGCGACTCGAATCCGACTCACGTGGCAAGACGCTCGCGTGGATCGTGTTCGATCGCTTTCTCGCGCGCAACGACTTCGCCGACGAAGAAGATGCGCGCGCCAATATCGTCGACTGGCTGGAACGGCTTGCCGACCCGCGGTCCGGCGCATCCACCGAGATCGCGAAGGCCGGTGCGGCGGTTTCCGGGGGCGGCGTGGCGACGGACGCATCGGCTGCCGAAATCGTCGGCGAAACCGTCGTTGAAATCGTCAGCGATCCGGACTGGGTCGACATGGTTGCCGACTGGTTTTCCAGCAGCGCGCCTGGATGATGAAACCGGGTTGCCGCGTTTCCGATGTAATTTATGCTATTGCGTTCGAAAAACGCCAATTCATAAAATCAGGCGCGAGAAAATGCAGCCGGAATCACGTCGCGTGAAAAATAGAATAAACCTGCTTTGACAATGCGCGTGATTTACCGGAAACTGGCCCGATTCCGAGGACGTCCGCGTGAACTAAAAAAATAGAAGACCAGACATGAAAAGAAAAACGCCGGTAACGGCTGACATTGATCAAAATCGCTGCCGACCTGGTGGGCCGCATGGCCATGCCGTTCAATGAAGGCAGAAATTTCCTGAATCGTCGACATACCCGAGTATCGCCCGGCAATCGACCGGGAATTTCGCGCCCGGCTCATGAGGCTGTCGCCCGTTGCCGCATGTCATCAAAGGGTGAGTTGCCGCACAGACCGTCTTGTGACCCGCGATCACAATTTGGCCGGTTGACCGTTCTTCCCCGGCCCGGTCAACTATTTCCCCGCTCGCTCGCGCAGGAGCGGGGGCTTTTTGCCCGTCCGACGCCGGAAGACCGCGTCGGCGGAACCGGACAGGCGTTCGGCAGGCTGCGCGATGGCACCCACGGCGCGCCTCGGCAACCGTTCGCCTGATCAGCACGCATCGTTTTCCTCGTGCCTGAGCGAACCCTCAGGCCCATCGCCGGTTTCGGCCGGCGATGCCTTGATCCCGGCGGCGTGTCACAACGCTGCCGGGATGTTTTTTGCGCCGGACGCGTCGCGTCACGTCGTGCGCGACGGCCATGCCGATCCGCTCAGCCAGCCTGTTCGACGCTGGTTTCCCATCCGTCGTATTCCCCGCCGAGTGAACGCACCTCGCGATTGATCGCGATCGTGTGACGCGTGATGTCGGCCAGCGCCATCGTGCCTTCGTGCGAAAACCGTACGGCCGACTTGCCGTCCTCGGTCGGCGCGACCGACTCGACCGGATAGCCTTTCCCTTCGGCCCAGTCCGCGAACTGGTGCGCGTCGCTCGGGTCCGGGAAGTACGCCCAGTGCATCACGCGCCGGCTCACGTCGCTGGCGTCGCCTTTCTGCCGCAGCGCATCCAGTACGCGCATGTCGCGCATCATCTGCCAGTCGTCGTCGGTCGGGTATAGCGTCTGCCAGTACGATGCCTTGTCCGGATCGTCCTGGTGCGCGTACTGAAGCGCGTAGGTCGTCTGTTCGGCCAGCGCGTCGACGATCTCGGCCGCCGCCTCTTCGTCGAACGGCACGTAGAACAGGAAATCCCGGTTGCCGTCGACGGTGATGCGGCCGACCTGCACGCCGCCTTTCGCGGTGATCGCCGCGTCCAGCAGATCCTCGATCTTTGCCAGGTCGGCGAATTCGTCGCCGGCCGGCAGGCCTTCGGGCGTCGGATGCGCGAACGGAACGCGCACGGTGAGCAGCGACGTGCGCGGATCGCCTTCGGCGATTTCCGCGAAGCTGTGGTTGAAGCTGATGAAAGCCTGATGGTCGCCCATTCTGGCAGGGAAGGTTCCCCAGGCGTCGGTCATGTGTTTCTCCCGTACACGATTGTCTGTTGACGGTTGCAAAGCGTCCCAATGTATCATCGAAAATCGCGTGGGCAGCGACGCGCGCATGATCGCGTGCCGCGCGCGAACGTCGGCGAGAGCCGTGGCCGACTGCGGCTTTCCGCAGGCGTGTGGCGGGCCGCGAGAAAAATCCGAAGGAGATTCCGATGTCGATGTTTGCGGTGAATGGTGTCCGAATCGATCCGCTCAGCGCGCGCGTGACGCACGTGCGCTGGGCGGCCGTGAATCCGGCCGACCGGTCGTGGGCGGCGACGCCGAGCGAGGCGCCGGTGGCGGACGTGGCACGCGCGCTTGCGTCCGGCAGCGATGTCCGCGCGATCTTTTCGGCATCGGACGCCACCGCGATCGGGCCCAGGCTGAAACGCGTGCTGTATCGGGATGCGTCGGAAGGCATCGAGCTCGACATCGATGCAACGAGCGAGTCGCGCACGTTGCGCGATCTTCCGCAAATCTGAGCGGACCGGCGCGCGCGCTGCGGCGTCGACTGCGGAACCTGGCCGAACGGCCGCTAGCACGACACTGATCGCGAGGCGTAGTATCGAATCGTCGCCATACTGCATGCGGGTTGCGCCGAACGGTCAGGAGGGGCGCGCGAGGTTCGGCGAGCCGGTATCCGAATCGAATCGCGCAAACGCGTACGAGATCATGTCCAGGCCTGTTATCGCTCCGTTGGGATCCGCGCTTTGTCTGGCGCTCGCAGCCTGCCAGGCCGCGCCCGAAGCGCCGCTTCCGCCGCCGTCGCCCGAGACCGCATCGGCAGCCGTGCCGGCAGCGTCGCCGGCCGAGCCGATTCGCGGCATGGGCATGGCACCTCATCTGGCAGGGCAGAGTCACTGGGCCGTCGGTCAGTGCACGACCAACGGTACCGTCAAGGTGTGCAATTGACCGGCGCCGTCGGCGCGGGGCGCATGCCGCGTAAGCAAGACTGGAATCCTGATTGGGCACCCGCGTCGATGGGCCGGTTGCCGTCGACGCGAGCCAGCGAGTAATGAACGACGAACACGTGACAGACGATTCCGGCCTGCATGTCGATCCCGCCGAGGGAACGGTCATCGGCCAGTTGCCGATGACGCTGGCGGTCGATGGCAGGAGCCTGAAGAGAAGGGCGGTGGTGTGTGCGGTGCTGGCCGTGGCGAGCCTGTGCGGTTATGCGGCCGATCCGGCACTCTGGCCCGTGGCGGCGCTGGCCGCGATGCTGGCGCTGGCCAGCGCGGCCTTCTTCTTCGCGTCGCGGCGCAAGATGGCGCTGCATATCGACGAGACAGGCTTCAGGCTGATCGGGGCCGCGCGTGAAAAACCCGTCACGCCATGGCGCGACGTCACCGAATTCCGGATCATCAGCGTGGCCGGAAATCGCTACATCGGCTACCAGTTCTCGCCGCATTCGTCGCGCACCAGGGTGCCGGGTGGCGTGATGCTGCCGATTGCCCGGTTTGTCGATCTTCCACTCGACGCGGTGGCCGGATTGCTGGAGGCATGCCGCCGTCAGTTCGGCGCGCCTGATGAGCGGGCCGACCGAATGGGGTGACGGCGGGGGTGACGGCGCCCGATTCGGGCGCTCGCGCGACCCGCGACGCGAAAAAACAAAAAATAGGCGGGGCGTCGTGTCGAATTCCGCCGTGGTCGTCCGTCGTAGCATCGGAGGCGTGCGCATCGCGCGTCCGTCCCGATTTTCGATACGACAACCGACTGAAGGAGCGACACCCATGTCCACGTCCGTCAAACCGATCCCGGAAGGGATGCGCACGCTGACGCCGCACCTGATCTGCGCCGGCGCGACAGCCGCCATCGACTTCTACAAGCGCGCATTCAATGCAGTCGAACAGTTTCGCCTGGCAATGCCTGACGGCCGGCTCGCGCACGCGTGCCTCACGATTGGCGATTCGACGCTGATGCTGGTGGATGAAATGCCCGAACACGGCGCGCTCGGGCCGAAGGCGCTGAAAGGCACGTCGGTCTGCCTGCATCTGTACGTACCGGACACCGATGCGGCGATCGCGAAGGCGGTCGCAGCCGGTGCGACGGTCACGATGCCGGCCGCCGACATGTTCTGGGGCGATCGTTACGGCCAGGTCGAGGATCCGTTCGGCCATCGCTGGTCACTCGCGACGCATCAGCGCGACCTGACGCCCGAGCAGATCGCGGAGGCCATGGCCAGCGCGCCGCCCTGCGGGAGCTGACGCAGCGGCGCCCCCGCGGCTGAACGGCGGGGCGGCGGCAAGTACCCGCGGCCGGCTTGCCGCGGTTACGCGCCGGTCATCTTGCCGCGCTGCTTGTCCTCGTACATCAGTTGATCGGCCGATGCGAGCAGGTCGGCCACGCCCGGATGGCGGGCGGGATCGTACGCGACGTGGCCGACGCTGAACCGGATCGCGTAGCCGCGTGCGTCGGCCGCATTGCGCAAGGCGAGCGCCTGCGTCACGCGTTCGACCGGCTCGACGACGTCGGCCAGATCGGTGGCGCTCAGCAGCACGACGAACTCGTCGCCGCCGAGCCGTGCGATCACGTCGCTGTCGCGCAGCGCACCGGTCAACGTGTCGGCGAACGTCTTGAGCGCACGATCGCCTTCGGCATGGCCAAAGCGATCGTTGATCGCCTTGAAACCGTTCAGGTCGAAGAACAGCAGCACCGCGTGACGGCCGAGGCGGTCGCACAGGCTCAGCACATGACGGGCGAGGATCTCGAAGCCGCGCCGGTTCGTCAGTTGCGTGAGTTCGTCGGTGGTCGCGAAATGCAGCGCAGCGATTTCGCGTTCCGTCATGTGGGCGAGATCGCCGAGCAGGGCGAGTTCTTCGGGTTCGAGCGAACGCGGCCGCGTGTCGATCAGGCAGAGCGTGCCGATGGGGGCGCCGTTCGGTGCCGCGAGCGGCCGGCCGGCGTAGAAGCGGATGCCCGGTGTGCCGGTGACGAGCGGGTTGTCGTGGAAGCGGCCGTCGTTCAGCGCGTCCTGGATAACCATCGTGTCGCCCGCGAGCAGCGCGTGCGCGCAGAACGATACGTCCCGCGATGTCTGAGTGGCGTCGAGGCCCGCGTGGCTCTTGAACCACTGACGATTCTCGTCGACGAGGCTGACGAGCGCGATCGGTACGTCGAACAGCCGGCGCGCGAGACGCGTCAAGCGGTCGAATCGCTCTTCGGGCGGCGTGTCGAGGATCGACAGCGAATGCAGCGCGTCGAGTCGAGCCGCCTCGTTGGCCGGTTTCGGTGCGATTTGCATGGGCCTGGTCGCTTGTCCCGGCTGCAAGGCCGGTCACAGGATCGTATGTTGGACAGTATCGCGCATTATTCGGCGCGTCGCCAACCCGCCCCTCGGTGACGGGCATTCCCGACGCTGTCCCGATCGACGCAGATGCAGTGAGAAGCGGGTGGCATGCGTCTGCGTTGCATCACGATGCAGAATCGGCTGCGCGATGTCTCAAGGTGCGCGGTGCAATGCCGTAAATAGGGCGAGTCCAATCGTTCTTCGCATCCCACCGCCCCATGGTTCGAATTCTGTACGCGGGTTATCTCGCATTTGCGCTGTATCTTCTTTACCCGATGGTTCAGAACACCCTGGCGTTCAGCACGGATTGCGTGCGCAATGCGCTGCCTGCTGTGTCGACGACGCCGGCAAGCAGCGTGGACGGGCACGCGAACCGCTGTGTCCCGACCACGCAGGCCGGTGCCGCGACAGGACGGATCGCTGAAATCCATTGAATGCGCCGTCCGGCGCGCATGTCGTTCGAGGCGTGAAGCGGCGACTGGCCATTCGGCCGAATTGAGCGTCGCGTCACGCTCGCCGATCATCTGCATCACGGCGGTGCGAGCGCGGGGTATCGGGAAGCGGCGCCCAGCCCGTGGCGTGCGTCAGTAGCTGGAGCGGTACGGCGCGCCCTGGTCGAAGCGGCTTTGCCAGTGCGTGAGGTAGCGCGACGCGAGTTGCCGATTGTTCCAGACCACGACGACGTTTTCCGAATTGCGGCTGGCCGCCGACGCGCTGTAGTTGAACGAACCCGTTTCGACGTGCTCGGCGTCGATCACGAGGTATTTGTCGTGGTGGATCGCATAGGTGTCGATCGTGCGGGTCGGGATGCCGGCGTTGACGAGCAGGTTCAGTGCCTGCTTGCTGCTCTTGGCACGGTTGCCCTTGTCGTCGACGACCACCGCGACATTGACGCCGCGTCGCTTCGCGTCGAGCAGTGCGCGCGTGACGGGCGGCGACGTGAACGAATACGCGGCCACGCGGATCGAACTGCGCGCGGCGCCGATCGCTTTCAGCACGAGTGCCTCGGCGCCGCCGTCGGGCGAGAACGCCGATTCGACCACCTGCGTCGCGGGCGCTTCATGCGTGGGCGTCGGCAGCCATCGCGACACGAGGTCGATCGCCTGCTGGAGCAGCGATTCACTTTGCGTCTTGCCGAAGGCGGCGAAGGGTGTGGCGAGCAGGGAGGCGGCGAGACAGGCAGCGGCGAGGCGATTGCGCGACAACATCTTGGACAGCGAATAATTTCGAGACAGCGGGCCGTGAGTGTAACGCAGACGTAGCAGCGCGGTCACGCGCGTATCGCGACGCGATGTCGCGCGCGATGTTCATTCGTGCAGAGCCGATGCAGTGAAGTTGCGTCGCGCGTCAATCCTTGACCGTCGGCGTGCCGGTTTCGCGCGCAGCGATCCACCCGGGGCCGGGCTCGGGTTGCACGTCGCGCGCATCGAGTGGTTCGCCGCAGGCCGAGCAAACGGTGACCGCATGCATCAGCTGGCCGCAGGTACGGTGGCGCAATTGCACCGGCGGCCCCTGGCCGTCGTCCTTCCAGCGATCGCCCCATGCCGTCAGCGCCAGCAGCGCCGGGTAGAGGTCGCGGCCCTTGTCCGTCAACCGGTATTCGAAGCGCGGCGGCCGCTCCTGATACGCACGCTTGACCAGCACGCCTTCGTCGACGAGCCGCGCGAGCCGTTCGGCCAGCACGTGGCGCGTGAGGCCAAGCTGGGTCTGGAACGCATCGAAGCGGCGGCAGCCGAGGAACGCGTTGCGCAGAATCAGCATGGTCCAGCGGTCGCCGAGCACGGCGAGCGCGCGCGCGACCGAACAGTTCAGCGTGCCGATGTCATCCCATTTCATCGTCGAGTCTCTTGCGTCTTGCTGCGGTTCAGCGAAATAGCGGGTTCGATTATAGAACCCGCCTTCGGTTGTCACAGGCGCGGCTGCGTTGACAACGGCCGGCATCGTTGTCAATAATGAGTTCCAATTTAGAACTTACTCGCGCGGCGACGCGCTTTCAACCCGGAGACAACCCGATGAATCCGCTTTCAGGTCTCGATCTGCTGCGCGCAGCCGTCTCGGGCGATGCGCCGCTCGCGTCGATTTCCGAGACGATTCCGATGCGCCCGCTCGACGTCGAACTCGGTTACGTGAAGTTTTCCGCGCGGGCGGACGGCCGTCACCTGAATCCGCTCGGCGGCGTGCATGGCGGGTTCGCCGCGACGGTGCTCGATTCGGTCACGGGGTGCGCGGTGCATTCGATGCTCGACGCGGGCGTCGGCTACGGCACGGTCGACCTGCACGTGAAGATGCTGCGGCCGGTGCCGCGCGATGTCGATCTGGTCGCGGAAGGGCGCGTGATTCACCTGTCGCGTTCGCTGGGCGTCGCCGAGGGGACGCTGAAGACGCCGGACGACAAGATCGTCGCGCATGCGTCGGCGACCTGCTTTATCCAGCGGCCGCAGTAACGGCGGGCCGCAACGCTGCCGTCCGGGCCCGCGGGGGACGCGCCGGGCGGCGTCGAAGGCGGCTTGTAAGCGTGCGCGGCGCACATCTGAAGCGGTCGCTTCAATATGATAGCGTTTCTGCTTTCCACCGACGCGACAGGAACAGCATGGAATACCGCACACTCGGCGATTCGGGCATCGAGGTCAGCCTGATCGGGCTCGGCACGATGACGTGGGGCGAACAGAACTCGGAGCGCGACGCGCACGAGCAGATCGACTACGCGATCGCGCAGGGCGTGACGCTGATCGATGCCGCGGAGATGTATCCGGTGCCGCCGAAGCCCGACACGCAAGGCCGCACCGAGCAGTACATCGGCACCTGGCTCGCTCAGCATCGTGCGCAGCGCGAGCGCATCGTGCTCGCGACGAAGATCGCGGGCCCCGCGCGGCAGCCGCACAACCCGCGCCATATCCGCGGCGAGGGCAACCAGTTCGATCGCAAGAACCTGACCGAAGCGCTCGACGGCAGTCTCAAGCGGCTGCAGACCGACTATGTCGACCTCTATCAACTGCACTGGCCCGATCGCAGCACGACGACGTTCGGCCGTCCCGCGTATCCGTGGGTCGACGACGCCTACACGGTCCCGATCGAGGAAACGCTCGGTGTGCTCGCGGAATTCGTGAAGGCCGGCAAGGTGCGCGCGATCGGCGTGTCGAACGAAACGCCGTGGGGCGTCGCGCAGTTCCTGCGCGCGGCCGAGAAACTCGGGCTGCCGCGTATCGCGAGCATCCAGAATCCGTACAGCCTGCTGAACCGCACGTTCGAGAACGGGCTGTCGGAATTCACGCATCGCGACGGCGTGGGCCTGCTCGCGTACTCGCCGCTCGCGTTCGGCTGGCTGTCCGGCAAGTACGAGAACGGCGCGCGTCCGGCCGGGGCGCGCATCACGCTGTTCGAGCGCTTCCAGCGCTACAGCAAGCCGCAGGCCGTCGAGGCGACGTCGCGTTACGTCGCGCTCGCGCAGCGCCACGGGCTGTCGCCCGCGCAGCTCGCGCTCGCGTTCGTCAACAGCCGGCCGTTCGTGCGCAGCAACCTGGTCGGCGCGACGTCGCTCGAGCAGTTGAAGGAGAACATCGGCAGCATCGACGTGAAACTGTCCGACGAGATCCTTGCCGAGATCGACGCGCTGCACGAACGGCAGCCGAACCCGGCGCCGTAAACGACGCGCGGCCCGGGCGGCAGCGATGCCGCGGCCGGCCGCACCGGCGGCGCAGCGACGCGCTGCCGCTGCCCGGGTTATCGCATCTTGAGCCGCGTGCGCGCGACGAACAGCGCGGCGAGGCTCAGCACCGCGCAGCCCATCAGATAGAGCGCGGGCGACAGCCGGTTGCCGGTCGCGCTGATCAGCCAGGTGATCATGAACGGCGCAAAGCCGCCGAACAACGTGACGCCCGTGTTGTAGCTGACCGCGAGCCCCGTTGCGCGCGTCTGCGACGGGAACAGTTCGGCCATCAGCGCCGGCAGCGCGCCGCAGTACATCGCCTTCAGCACGCCGATCCAGACCAGTGCGGCGAGCATCGTCGCGAACGACGCGTGATGTGTCAGCCACGCGAACGTCGGCCACACGGTGCCGAGCATCAGCAATGCCGCGGCCGCCATCATGCGGATGCGCCCGGTGCTGTCTGACAGATGGCCGACGACCGGCGTGACGAGCGTCAGCACGAAGCCGGTCGCGAGCGTTGCCGCGAATCCGGTCGACGCAGGCAGCCCGAGCTGCTTGATCGCGTAAGTCGGCATGTACAGGATCATGTAGTTGATCGCGGTCGAGATCACGAGCGCGCCGATCGACAGCAGCACCCGCACCTTCTGCTCCGCGAACAGCTCGCGCACCGGCGCTTCGGAGCGCGCCTGCGTCTTGAACTCGACGCCTTCGTCGACATAACGGCGGATATACAGCCCGACCGGGCCGATCGCGAGCCCGAACAGGAACGGCACGCGCCAGCCCCAGCTTTCGAGCTGCGCGGGTGTCAGCGTGGCCGTCAGCAATGCGCCGAAGCCCGACGCGAGCAGTGTCGCGAGGCCCTGGCTCGCGAACTGCCAGCTCGACATGAAGCCGCGCCGCTGCGGCGCGTGTTCGACGAGGAACGCGGTCGAGCTCGCGAATTCGCCGCCGGCGGAAAAGCCCTGCATCAACCGCGACAGCATGATCCCGAGCGGCGCGAGAATGCCGATCGACGCGTAGGTCGGCATCAGCGCGATCAGCAACGTGCCGGCCATCATCATCGCGATCGACAGCAGCAGCGATGCCTTGCGGCCCGCGCGGTCCGCATAGGCACCGAGCACGAAACCGCCGATCGGCCGGATCAGGTAGGACAGCCCGAACGTGCCGAGCGTCAGCATCAGCGACGTCGCTTCGCTCGTCGCGGGGAAGAACAGCTTGGCGATCGTCACCGCGAAGAAGCCGTAGACGATCAGGTCGAACCATTCGAGCGCGTTCCCGATCGACGCCGCGAAGATGATGCGCCGGATCTTCGCCGCGCTGGGGCGGGCGGCGTCCTGCGAGGTCAGGGTGGTCGTGTTCATCGTATGGGCAGGTCCCGAGAAAGGGGCAAAGCGCGTTACAGGGCAGCGCCGGCCGCGGCGGATGCCGCGCGGCGAACGGGCGGCGCGTCGTCGCCGAGATCCCAGAAGAGGCCGGCCATCATCTGCAGCCCCTCGCTGACGACGCTCGCGAGCAGGTGCTCGTCGGGCGCGTGTTGCGAGCACGCCGGGTACGAGTGCGGCACCCATAGCGTCGGCAGCCCGAGCGTGTCGGCGAACACCTCGTTCGGCAGCGTGCCGCCGAGATTCGGCAGGATCGCGGGCTTCTTGCCGGTGGTGCGCGCCAGCGACGCGACGGCCCAGCGGACCCACGGATCGTCCGGCGGCACACGCGTGGCCGGCGCGCCGCGTTCGACGTCGATTTCGATGTCGGTGAACCCGTGCGCGTCGAGGTGCGCGCGCAGGTGCGCATGCAGCGCTTCCCAGTCGGTGCCGACGACGAAACGCAACTGGCAGTGCGCGTACGCGACGGGCGGGATCGCGTTGACGGGATGCTCGGGATTGCCGGCCTTGAATGCGAGGATCTCGAACGTGTTCCAGCCGAACACGCGCTCGGCCGCGGTGAGGCCGGGCTCGCCCCAGTCGGCATCGAGGGCCGGGTCGCCCGGGCCGCCGCCGACGGAAAGGTCGGCGAGCGCGTCGCGCACGGCGGCCGGGATCGGCGGCGGGCGAAGTCCCTCGACGCGAATCGCGCCGCGCGCGTCGACGAGGCTCGCAAGCGCATGCGCGAGCACGATCGCCGGATTGCGCAACAACCCGCCCCAGTTGCCGGAATGGTGTGCGCCGTCGCGGGCGCGCAGGCTCAGCTTGAAGTTGACCGAGCCGCGCGAGCCGAGGAACACGGTCGGGCGCGCGGCGGCGATGCGCGGGCCGTCGGACGCGATCAGCACGTCGGCCGCGAGCGCGTCGCGCGCCTGACGGCACAGCGCGTCGAGCCCCGGCGACCCCGTTTCCTCGCCCATTTCGATCAGCAGTTTCGCGTTGAAGCCGAGCCGGCCGCCGCGTGCGTCGAGCACGCTTGCGAGCGCGGCGAGGTTGATGGTGTGCTGGCCCTTGTTGTCGGCGCTGCCGCGGCCATACCAGCGGTCGCCGTCGGCCGTCAGCGTCCACGGCGACAGCGGCGCGCGCCACTGCGCGTCGTAGCCGCGCACGACGTCGCCGTGGCCGTAGATCAGCACGGTCGGCAGTGCATCGTCTTCATGGCGCGACGCGAGCAGGAACGGGCCGCCGCCAGCGACGGGGTTGTCGACGATCCGCGAGGTGAAGCCGAGGCGGGCGGCCTCGGGTGCGATCTCGTCGGTCAGGTACGCGCGCAGCGCGGCGTCGTTGCCGCTGTCCTGGCTTTCGGTGCGCAGGCCGACGCGGCGGCTCAGGGTCGTGAAGAACGCGCCGGATTCGAACTGGTTCAGCGCGTGCTGGATGGCGGCGGTACGGCTCAAGTCGTATCTCCTCTGACGGGGGCGCTACACGCGCGGACCGCGCATGCAACGTGAAGTGCGATCGATTCTAGGAAGCCGTTTTTTTTGTCACAATGATCGAATTTCGAACCTTTCTTTGCCGAAAAGGCAAAGCGGCGCGGCCGGATGCGGCGCGGAGACAGAACGATGGCGGCTTTCCTGCATGGCCTGGCGTTGCGGTATTTCGTCGAAGTGGCGCGCACCGGCTCGATCAGCGACGCGTCCGCGCGGCTGCACGTGGCCGTGTCGGCGATCAGCCGGCAGATCGCGAAGCTCGAGAGCGAGCTCGGCGCGCCGCTCTTCGAGCGGCGGCCGCGCGGGATGGCGCTGTCGGAGGCCGGCGAGCGGCTGCTGGCGTTCGCGCAGCGCAGCCTGCTGGAAGCCGAGCACGTGATGAAGGACATCGGCGGCCTCGACGCGCTGCACGGCAGCCTGCTGAAGATCGCGTGTTCCGAAGGGTTCGCGATCGATTTTCTGCCCGGCGCGCTCGCAAGCTTCAAGGCGCGCCACCCGGGCGTCGATTTCACCATGTGGGTCGTGTCGCCGGCGGAAGCGACGCGGCGCGTGCGCGACGGCGATGCGGACATCGCGCTGACGTTCAGTCTTGCACCGGAGAAGGGCGTGCGCGTCGAGCATACCGAGCGCGCGCCGGTCTTCGCGCTGGTGCGGCACGATCATCCGCTCGCGACGCGCGACGCGGTGTCGCTCGCCGATGTCGCGCGGCACGCGCATGCGCTGCCCGAGGCCGGCACGACGGTGCGCCAGCTGATCGACATTGCGTGCGCGCTCGACGGGCTGCTGCTCGAGCCCGAACTGACGAGCAACAACACGGCGGCGATGTACGGCTACGCGCGGCGCACGGGGGCGGTGATGTTCACGGGGCTGCTGTCGGTACGCGACCGTTTCGATGCGGACGGTTTCGTCGTCGTGCCCGTGACGAACCCGCAGCTGCGCGAGCGCAGCATCCAGGTGCAGACGATGGCGGGGCGCGATCTGCCCGCGTCGGTACGTGCGTTCCGCGACCACCTGATCGACGCGATGCGGGTTGCATCGACGCCGCCGACGGCCGAGCGCGGCCCGAGACGCCGGCCGTGAGATAATCGTCAATCCGCCTTCCGTGCCCATGCGGCTCTTCGAGCCGCATCGCCCCTGTTCGACGCCAAATTGAAGAACCTGATTGTCACCCTCGATCGCGCCGGCGAGTTCGACGAGATCATCGACGTGCGCACGCCGCTCGAGTTCGCCGAGGATCATATCCCCGGCGCGCTGAACGCGCCCGTGCTCAGCAACGAGGAGCGCGTGCTCGTCGGCACGATGTACCGCCAGGTATCGCCGTACGAGGCGACGCGCGTCGGGGCGGCGATGGTCGCGCGCAACATCGCGCGCCATCTCGACACGACGTTCGCCGACCGGCCGCGCAACTGGCGGCCGCTGATCTACTGCTGGCGCGGCGGCAAGCGCTCGGGCTCGATGACGACCTGGTTCAACCTGATCGGCTGGAAGGCGCGCCAGCTCGACGGCGGGTACAAGTCGTACCGCCAGTCGGTGTGCGCGACGCTCGATTCGCTGCCGACGCGCTTTCGCTACATCGCGCTCGTCGGCCATACCGGCTGCGGCAAGACGCGCCTGCTGAACGCATTGCGCGACGTAGGCGCACAGACGCTCGATCTCGAGGCGCTCGCGTGCCATCGCGGCTCGCTGCTCGGCGCGCTGCCGGGCAAGCCGCAGCCCGCGCAGAAGGGGTTCGATTCGGGGCTCGTCGAAACGCTTGCACGTTTCGACCCCGAATGGCCGGTGTTCGTCGAATCGGAAAGCCGCAGGATCGGGCTCGTGCAGTTGCCGATCGCGCTGATCGAAGCGTTTCATGCCGGCCCGTGGGTACATGTCGAGGCGGCGCACGACGAACGGATCGCGTTCCTTCTCGACGATTACGCGCACCTGTTCGACGAACCGGACGCGTTCAAGGCGCAACTTCATCGGCTGATCGGCCTGCATAGCCGTGAACAGGTGACGCACTGGAAGGCGTTGATCGATGCGAACGCGCGCGCCGAACTGTTCACCGAACTGATCGACAGGCATTACGATCCCGCCTACGCACGAACCTACCGCGCGGTCTACAACAAGCCGAACCGGGCGCTGACGTTCACGTTCCGGCCCAACGCCGCCGACGTGCGCGATCAGGCGCGCACGCTGCTGGCCGAACTCGCGCGAGCCGGGTTGCCCGCATCGGCCGCGCTTGCCGCGGGCACGCAATCCAAAACCGACAAAGACCAATCGACGACTACACGATGACGACCACACGCACCCAACCCAATCCGGCGCTCGGCTGGATGACCTTCCTGCTGATCGCGGTCGCGGGACTGTTCTATGTGAAATGGTTTCCGTACTACAACAAGGCGTTCGTCGCCGCCGAGCACCATTCGATCGGCCAGTCGATCCTGATGGGCACGTCGGCGAGCGCCCCCGAGCCGTCGTTGAAGGCCGCGCTCGACTACGCCTGGGCGTACGGCAAGGCGATCTGGCAGGCGATGGTGCTCGGCCTGCTGCTCGGCTCGGCCGTGCAGGCGCTGCTGCCCGCGCACTGGGTCGCGCGCGTGCTGGGCCGGACCGGATTCGGCAGCGTTGCCGCGGGCGGCCTGCTGTCGCTGCCCGGGATGATGTGCACGTGCTGCGCGGCGCCGGTCGTCGCGGGGCTGCGTGCACGCCATGCGTCGCCGGGCGGCGCGGTCGCGTTCTGGCTCGGTAACACGGTGCTGAACCCGGCCGCGCTGGTGTTCATGGGTTTCGTGCTCGGCTGGCACTGGAGCGCGCTGCGCCTCGTGCTCGGTATCGCGATGGTGTTCGGGATCGGCTATCTGCTGAACCGCATCGCGCGGCCTGAAGACCGCAGCATCGACGATGCGCAGCTCGCCGCGCTGGCGGCCGAGCAGGCCGCGGCCGGCAATCCGTTCGTCCGCTGGGTGAAGCTGCTCGCGCGCATGGCCGTGCGACTCGTGCCCGAATACATCGTGCTCGTGCTGCTGCTTGGCGCCGCGCGCGCATGGCTGTTCCCGCATATCGGCCCGGACATCGGCAATCATCTCGGCTGGATCGTCGCATTCGCGGTCGCGGGCATGCTGTTCGTGATCCCGACGGCCGGCGAGGTGCCGATCATCCAGGCGATGCTGTCGCTCGGCATGGGTGTCGGCCCGGCCGCCGCGCTGCTGATGACGCTGCCGCCGATCAGCGTGCCGTCGCTCGCGATGCTCGCGCGCTCGTTCAAGCCGTACATGCTGGCGATCGTCGCGACGCTCGTTGTCGTATTCGGGATCGTGAGCGGCTTGCTCGCGCTCGCGCTCGGGTTCTGACGCGCGCAAGCCCGGTGCGATAGCCGTATTCATATTCATCCGGCGCCGCCGCTTCACGCGCGCGGTGCCCTTTACAAGAAGCAAACAGGAAAACGCATGACCCAACCGAAGATTCATCCTCGACTCGAAAAGGCGCTGACGCGCGGCGATCTCGCGATCCGCCAGGCCAATTCCGCGCGGGCGACTGCCGTGTTGAACGCACTCGGCACGATGATCATCGAGGCCTCCGCAACGATCGGCGTCGAGGCCAGCATCGACATTCCGCAGGGCGACCGCATTTACGATCCCGTCAACGGCGTGTGGCCGCAGAAGATGCTGGTGTCGTTCGACGGCCCGGTGGAGGAGGCCGACAAGGAAGAGCTGCGCTCGGTCTATCTGGTGGCCGACGATCCGGGTACGCAGTTCCGCGTCGAATGGCACCGCGCGGACGGCAAGCTCGGTCGCCAGGAAGGCGGCCCGCTCGCGACCGTCGCGTTCCTGACCGACGTCGAGATCCCGTGGAGCGACGACGACGAGTAACGTCGTCGCATCAGACCGGCGCCTGGTGCGCCGGCCGTCAGCGCATCATCCGCCGCCGGAACAGCCACGCGGACAGCACGAATCCGCCGACCGCGTAGCCGGCGAGCACCGCGACGTGCAACGCGATGTCGGTTGCCGGGCGGCCGAGCATCGCGGGCCGGATCAGTTCGACCGCGTTCGCGAGCGGCAGCGCCTGGGCCGCGTGCTGCGCGACCGGCGGCAACTGCGTGATCGGGAAGAACACGCCCGACAGCAGCAGCATCGGCGTCAGCACGAGCGTCTGATAAAACATGAAGAAATCGTAGGACGGCGCAAGCGCCGTCACGATCATCGCGACGCTGGCAAACGCGAGGCCCGCGAGCGCGATCACGGGCAGCGCCGCGAGCATCGACGGAAATCGCGCATAGCCGAGCGCACCCGCGACCAGCATGATCGCGACCCCCGACAGCATCGCCTTGCTGGCCCCCCAGACGATCTCGCCGAGCACGATGTCGCCGAGCGCGAGCGGCGTATGCATGATCGCTTCCCAGGTACGCTGCACGTGCATCCGCGAGAAACCCGAATACATCGACTCGAAGCTCGCGGACATCATCACGCTCGACCCGACCGTGCCGGCCGCGAGGAACGCGATATACGACACCCCGTCGACGTGGCCGAGCATCAGGCCGAGCCCGAAACCCAGCCCGAACAGATAGATCATCGGATCGGCAAGATTGCCGAACATCGATGCGAGCGCGAGCTTGCGCCAGACGAGATAGTTGCGACGCCAGACGGCAATCCAGTTGGTGGCGTTCGCGGGCATCGCGATCGCGAAGCGTGATTCGCGCGAAGGCGCGGACGGTGTGGCGGCGGAATAGTTGCGCACGTCCATGATCGATCAGTCCTGCATTTCGCGGCCCGTGAGCCGCAGGAATACATCTTCCAGATTGGCCGGGCGGTGCAGATAGCGCAACCCCGTGCGACCCTTGAGTCTCGCGCTGAGCGGCTCCGCGTCGCTCACATAGCAGAACAGCGTCTCGCCGCTGATCTCGGTGCGCTTCGCGAATGCCGACAACTCGTCGCGCAGCGCGGCCGGATCCGGCCCGTAGATCTCGATCACGTCGCAGCCGATCTCCGATTCGATCAGCGCGTGCGGCGCGCCCTCGGCGATCTTGCGGCCTTCCTCGATCACGCATAGCCGGTCGCACAGGCGTTCGGCTTCTTCCATGAAGTGCGTGGTGATCAGGATCGTCTTGCCGCGCGCGAGCAGCGAGCGCAAGCGTTCCCACATCAGGTGCCGCGCTTGCGGATCGAGGCCCGTTGTCGGTTCGTCGAGCACCAGCACGTCGGGATCGTTGACGAGCGCGCGGGCGAGCGTGAGGCGACGCCGCATGCCGCCCGACAGTTCACCGACCTTCGCCTCGGCCTTGCTCTCGAGCTTCGCGAATTCGAGCAGTGGCGGCACGAGTGCGCGCGCGGCTTGCGCCGATATCCCGAAATAGCGGCTGAACACGAGCAGATTCTCGCGGACGGTGAAGTCGGGGTCGAGATTGTCGAACTGCGGGACGACACCGACGCGCTGGCGTGCATGCCGCGCACGCGACGGAACCGGTTCGCCGCACAGGGAAATGGTGCCGGCATCGGGATGCGCGAGGCCGAGCAGCATCTTCAGCGTGGTGGTCTTGCCGGCGCCGTTCGGGCCGAGCAGGCCGTAGCATTCGCCGGCCTGCACGTTGAAGGACAGGCCGTTGACGACGAGCTTGTCGCCATAGCGTTTTTCGACGTTGCGGAAATCGATCGGTGCGACGGACATGGGCATGTTGTCGTTGTAAGCGGGCGCGCGTGGCTATCCGATGCGTGGCCGGCAAGCGAACGGATCGCGCGAATGCGTGTCACACGGACATGACCGAAGCGCGCGACGCCGGCGTGGCGATGGCCCGCTGGAGTACGAACGGGCCATTCTAGTGCATCGGCTGCGTCTCTTCAGGGCATGCCTGCACGGTGCGATGCATGCGGGCACCGATCGTGCACTGCATCATCGCGCACGCGCCGAGCGGGGCGAATCAGCGTTTTCCATCCCTTGCATCCTGAATTGCGGCGCACCATGATGAATGCGTAGGCTCGTTGTCGCGATAGGGAGGTTTCATGGCCAGTTACAACAAGATTTTGCTGTGTTACGACGGCACCCTCGAAGGGCGCAAGGCACTGCGCTGCGGTGCCAATCTCGCAATGGACCTGAAGGCGGAAACGCACTTGCTGTCGGTTGTCGACATGCGTTCGAGCATTGCGCAAAGCGCAGGTCTGCTGACGGACGTCGCGTGCGGCCGGTTCGAGGAAACCGCGCGGGAAATCCTGCAGGAAGGCGTGAACTGGCTGCGTGAGCGCGGCGTGCAGGCCGAAGGCCATTTCGCATTCGGTTATCCGATCGACGAAATCGCGAATCTCGCGACGGAACTGAAGGTCGATCTCGTCGTCGTCGGCCACCGGTGCCGCAGCGGGCTGTCGAGATGGTGGATGGGGTCGGGCAATACGCAACTGCTCGATCGCGTGAACTGCAGCATCCTGGTGGCGTGTTCGTCCGCGCAGGAGCAGAAGGAAGAAATCGCGCGCGAGCGTGAAGCGGCCATCGCGAACGGCAAATGATCGAATGATGCGATGACGGCCCGACCGGCGCTGCGAGCCGGTCGGGCGCCGCTGCATCAGCGGCGCGGGTACCGCGCAGCCTGCTACGCGTGCAGGTCGATCGCGGACAATTTCCACGAGAACAGGCCGAAGCGGTGGAATATCGCCGCATAGCGCGTGCCGTCGGCGGTGCGCTGGTACGTGACGACGAATTCATCGATATTCCGGTATCCCGCGCTGGTTTGCTGCTGATGCGGCGGATGCGTTGCATCGCCCGCGCTGGCCGGCGCGGCAGACGGGGATGCGGGTGATGACGCAGCCGTTGCGGCCGCGTTGCTGACGGGGCCGGCGGCGCTCGCCGGCGCCGGGCGGGCGGGCGTGTCGGCTGACGCATCGACTTGCGGCTGATTCGACCATTCGGGCGGACGCTCGCCCGGATTGCCGCGCGGCGGCAATCCGCTCATCAGCGCGGCCACGCCCTCCGGCGTCGCGTACGCATCGACCAGCGGGCCGATCAGTGCGGACCCGATCAGCGCGCCGATCACCGCGAACGGATTGTTCTTCTTCACCGCGTCGATCCGGCGCATCAACTCTTCAGTCACCTGCTGCTTCAGGCTGATGCGCAGCGACGGAAAATCGACGTATTCGCTGATGGCCTGCGCGTCGCGCGCGTCGATCGCCGATTTCAGGCGACCGAGCGCGACGTACGGCGACGCGTACGCGTAGCCGACCGCCGCCACGACGGCGACGGCCAGCACGACGATCAGCAGGGGCTTGAGCCGCCATGCGCGGCCCGACGATCCAGTCACGTTGCCTCCGGTGCGGGGATGTTCCGCAATCAGAGACCACCCGGCGTAGCCGATCGTTCCTCCGCGATGCAGCGGTCGATCATCCGGCATACGGCGTCGATCGTGCCGACCATGATCAGCCGCGAACGGCCGTGATAGACCCGCACCGGCGCGCGGCGCGCGGGTTCCGCATGATTCAGGCCGGCGTTCAGCGATACCCGCGCGAACGCGGGGAGCGCCGACGGCAGCAGGGACGCCTGCCGTTCGACTGCGACTTCTTCTTGCACGGGCGCGGCCGCGGACAGCGGTGCGCAGGGCGTGCGGCCGCGCAGATGACGCAGGCGGCCGAATTGACGGAAAGGCAGCAGACGGGCAAGGCGTTCCATGATGTTCTCCTCAGCGAGACGGAATGTCAGAGTTCGCCTGATCGGATCAGTCCGACGGCGATGCCTTCCAGCGCGAACTCCGCGCTGCCGGCCTTGACGAAGATGTTTTCGTAATCCGGGTTCTCCGCGATCAGCTCGAGACCGCCAGGCCGGCGCATCAGGCGCTTGACCGTGACGTCGTCGCCGAGACGCGCGACGATGATCTGGCCGTCCTTTGCCTCCGTGCGCTTCTGCACGGCGAGGAGGTCGCCGTCGAGAATGCCGGCGTCGCGCATCGACAGGCCGCGCACCTTCAGCAGGTAGTCGGGCTTGCTCGTGAACAGCGCGGGATCGCACGCGTAGTGCTGCGAGATGTGCTCCTGCGCGAGGATCGGGCTACCGGCCGCGACGCGGCCGACGAGCGGCAGCGACAGCTGCATCAGGCCGGCGTGCGGCAGCGTGAACTGATGCGGGGCGTCGTCGATGCCGAGCAGGCGGATGCCGCGCGACGCGCCGGCGGCCAGCTCGATCACGCCCTTGCGCGCCAGCGCGCGCAGGTGCTCCTCGGCCGCATTCGGCGAACTGAAGCCCAACTCGGCCGCGATCTCGGCACGGGTGGGCGGGAATCCGGAGCGCTCGATCGCGCGACGGATCAAGTCGAACACTTGCTGCTGACGGGCGGTGAGTTTGGTCATGGCTCAACTGTATGGATAGACAGTGAGCTGTATTTTTATACAGTACTTCGCGAATTTCAAGTGTTACGTGAGGTTCGACGCGATCGCGCCGGTTCCGGCGTGATTTTGCGACGCCCCGACGGCGGTTTATCTGCCGCAACCGTCCGTCCCGTCTGCGTTAGCACTTTTGAGTATTAAAAAATGAGGAACGATTATTTTTAATCATGTAACCCGTTCGCTAGACTGGCCCGACATCGCAATACCGACAACACTGGAGAACCAAGGATGGCGAAGCGCAATACGGGGCTGGTGGGCGGAGTGGGCCGCCTGATCGCAACACTCGCGCTGGGCGCGGCGGCGGCGCTGGGCGTCGCGACGCATGCCCGGGCCGATACGACGTTCCTGAACGTGTCGTACGACCCGACGCGCGAGCTGTATCAGGACTTCAACCAGGCGTTCGGCAAGGAGTGGAAGGCGAAGACGGGCGAGACCGTCAACTTCAAGCAGTCGCACGGCGGGTCGGGCGCGCAGGCGCGCTCGGTGCTCGACGGCCTGCAGGCCGACGTCGTCACGCTGGCGCTCGCGTACGACATCGACGCGCTCGCGAACAAGGGGCTCGTGAACAAGGACTGGCAGAAGCGCCTGCCCGACAACGCGTCGCCGTACACGTCGACGATCGTGTTCCTGGTGCGCAAGGGCAATCCGAAGGGGATCAAGGACTGGGACGACCTGACCAAGCCGGGCATCTCGATCGTCACGCCGAACCCGAAGACGTCGGGCGGCGCACGCTGGAACTACCTGGCGGCATGGGCGTACGCGGTGCACAAGCCGGGCGGCAACGAGCAGACGGCCAAGGAATTCGTCACGAAGCTCTACAAGAACGCCGGCGTGCTCGATTCGGGCGCGCGGGGCGCGACGACGAGCTTCGTGCAGCGCGGCATCGGCGACGTGCTGATCGCGTGGGAAAACGAGGCATTCCTGTCGGTGAAGGAATTCGGCACCGACAAGTTCGAGATCGTCGTGCCGTCGGTGAGCATCCTGGCCGAGCCGCCCGTCGCGGTGGTCGACAAGGTGGTCGACAAGAAGGGCACGCGCAAGCTGGCCGAAGCGTACCTGAACTTCCTGTACAGCCCGCAGGGCCAGGAGATCGCGGCGCGCAACTACTACCGGCCGCGTTCGAAGAACGTGCCGGCGGAACTGACGAAGCAGTTCCCGAAGCTGAAGCTGTACACGGTCGACGACACGTTCGGCGGCTGGACGAATGCGCAGAAGACGCATTTCGCGGACGGCGGCGTGTTCGACTCGATCTACAAGCCGCAGTAACGCCATAACGACAGCGGCGCGCCACGCAGCGCGCCGCCTCCCCGACGGCCCGCCGGCGCGATTCACTGCGCCGGCGTTTGCGTCGGACCCGTGAGCAGCATCGACCCAGCAAGAGCATCCGATGACGACGTACACCTTTCGCAAGCCGAGCGCGCTGCCCGGTTTCGGCGTGACACTCGGCATCACGGTGGCCTATTTGAGCCTCGTGGTGCTGATCCCGCTCGCCGCCACGTTCCTGAAGACCGCGACGCTGTCGTGGGACCAGTTCGTCACCGCCGTCACGTCGCCGCGCGTGCTCGCGTCGTACCGGCTGACGTTCTCGGCCGCGCTCGGCGGCGCGCTGATCAACGCCGTGTTCGGCTTCCTCGTCGCGTGGGTGCTCGTGCGCTACACGTTCCCGTTCAAGCGCCTCGTCGATGCAATCGTCGACCTGCCGTTCGCGCTGCCGACGTCGGTCGCCGGCATCTCGCTCGCGGCCGTCTACGCGACCAACGGCTGGGTCGGCCAGTATCTCGCGCCGCTCGGCATCAAGATCGCGTTCACGCCGGCCGGCGTGCTGGTCGCGCTGACCTTCATCGGGCTGCCGTTCGTCGTGCGCACCGTGCAGCCGGTGCTCGAGGATTTCGAGCGCGAGCAGGAGGAAGCGGCCGCATGCCTCGGCGCGTCGCGCTGGCTCACGTTCCGCCGCGTCGTGCTGCCGGCCGTGCTGCCGGCGCTCCTCACCGGCTTCGCGCTCGCGTTCGCGCGTGCGCTCGGCGAATACGGCTCGGTGATCTTCATCGCCGGCAACGTGCCGATGAAATCCGAGATCACGTCGCTGCTGATCATCACGAAGCTCGAGCAGTACGACTACGCGGGCGCGACCGCGCTGGCGGTCGTGATGCTGGTCGTGTCGTTCCTGATGCTGCTGCTGATCAACACGCTGCAGTGGTATCTGCAGCGGCGGACGAGCAAGGGCGCAAGCGGCCCCGCGCCCGCCACCGTCGCCGCCGTCGCGGCAGGAGGCCAGCAATGAGCCAGGAGGCCACCGTCGTGCTGAAAACCCCGTCGCCGGCCGTGCGCGCCACGAAACGGCTCGATCCCGTCAGCGAGTCGCGCGTCGTGCGCTGGCTGCTCACCGGCATCGCGCTGGCGTTCCTCGCGTTCTTCCTCGTCGTGCCGCTCGCCGCGGTGTTCGTCGAGGCGCTGCGCAAGGGCGTCGGCTTCTATCTCGAATCGCTGGCCGATCCCGACGCGTGGTCGGCGATCAAGCTGACGCTGACCGTCGCCGTGATCGCCGTGCCGCTGAACCTCGTGTTCGGCGTGTGCGCGTCGTGGGCGATCGCGAAGTTCGAATTCCGCGGCAAGGCGCTGCTGACGACGCTGATCGACCTGCCGTTCTCGGTGTCGCCGGTGATCTCGGGCCTCGTGTACGTGCTGCTGTTCGGCGCGCAGGGCTGGCTCGGGCCGTGGCTGCAGAACCACGACGTGCAGATCATCTTCGCGGTGCCGGGCATCGTGCTCGCGACGATCTTCGTCACGTTCCCGTTCGTCGCGCGCGAGCTGATCCCGCTGATGCAGGCGCAAGGCACCGACGAGGAGGAGGCCGCGCGCGTGCTCGGCGCGTCGGGCTGGCAGATCTTCCGCCGCGTGACGCTGCCGAACGTGAAGTGGGGCCTGCTGTACGGCGTGATCCTGTGCAATGCGCGCGCGATGGGCGAGTTCGGTGCGGTGTCGGTCGTGTCGGGCCATATCCGCGGCCAGACCGACACGATGCCGCTGCACGTCGAGATCCTGTACAACGAATACAACTTCGCGGCGGCGTTCGCGGTGGCGTCGGTGCTGGCGCTGCTCGCGCTCGTCACGCTCGCGCTGAAGCTGATCGCCGAGCGTCATCTCGCCGCCGAACTGGCCGGCGCGAGCGACATCGCGCCCGCACATGCCGGCCCCGCCGCCGTTTCGTCGAAATCGTAAAGAGGCAACCAGAATGGGTATCACCGTCCGTAACCTTCAGAAGCGCTTCGGCGATTTCACGGCGCTCGACAACGTCTCGCTCGACTTTCCGCCGGGCGAGCTGGTCGCGCTGCTCGGGCCGTCCGGCTGCGGCAAGACCACGCTGCTGCGCGTGATCGCGGGCCTCGAGCACGCGGACGCCGGCCAGGTCGTGCTGCAGGGGCTCGACGTCGCGTCGGTCGGCGCGCGCGACCGCCAGGTCGGCTTCGTGTTCCAGCACTACGCGCTGTTCCGCCACATGACCGTATTCGAGAACGTCGCGTTCGGGCTGCGCGTGAAGCCGCGCCGCGAGCGGCCGTCGGAAGCCGTGATCCGCGAGAAGGTGCACGAGTTGCTGAAACTGGTGCAGCTCGACTGGCTCGCGCAGCGCTATCCGTCCGAACTGTCCGGCGGCCAGCGCCAGCGTATCGCGCTCGCCCGCGCGCTCGCGGTCGAGCCGAAGGTGCTGCTGCTCGACGAGCCGTTCGGCGCGCTCGACGCGAAGGTCCGCAAGGAGCTGCGCGGCTGGTTACGCCGGCTGCACGACGACCTGCACATCTCGACGATCTTCGTCACGCACGACCAGGAGGAGGCGCTGGAAGTCGCGGACCGCATCGTCGTGCTGAATCGCGGCCACGTCGAGCAGGTCGGCAGCCCGCAGGACGTCTACGATCATCCGCAAAGCGCGTTCGTGTACGAGTTCCTCGGCGCGGCGAACCGGCTGCCGGGCACGGTGGCCGGGCGCGGCTTCGTGGCCGAGGGCGCGGCCGCGCCGATCGAGGTCGACGCCGATTTCGCGGGCCCCGCGAATGCCTACGTGCGACCGCACGACCTGCAGCTGTGGCCGGCGGGCGAAGGGCACCGGGACGGCATCGCGGTGGACGTGCGCCGCGTGATCCCGCTCGGCGGTTCGGTGCGCGTGGAGCTCGAGGCGCGCGCGGGCGGCGCGCTCGAGGCGGAACTGGATCGCGATGCATGGCGTGCGCTGTCGCTGCAGGTCGGCGACGGTGCGACGGCCGTACCGCGCGCGGTGCGTGTCTTTCCCGCGCGTTGACGAGACAATACAGGGCAGGGGGCGGGACATGCTCCGAATCGACAATCAAACAACGACAGCCTAAGAGGCATACCCATGAATTTTCAGCAATTGCGGTTCGTGCGCGAAGCGGTGCGCCAGAACATGAACCTGACGGAAGTCGCGAACGTGCTGTATACGTCGCAGTCGGGCGTGTCGAAGCAGATCAAGGATCTCGAGGATGAACTGGGGGTCGACATCTTCATTCGGCGCGGCAAACGGCTGACGGGGCTCACGGAGCCCGGCAAGGCGGTGCACCAGCTGATCGAGCGGATGCTGCTCGACGCCGAGAACCTGCGCCGCGTCGCGCGCCAGTTCGCCGACCAGGACAGCGGCCACCTCGTCGTCGCGACGACGCACACGCAGGCGCGCTACGCGCTGCCGAAGGTGATCCGGCAGTTCACCGAGGTGTTCCCGAAGGTGCATCTGGCGTTGCGCCAGGGCAGCCCGCAGCAGATCGCGCAGATGATCCTGAATGGCGAAGCCGATCTCGGCATCTCGACCGAGGCGCTCGACCGCTATCCGGACATCGTGACGTTCCCGTGCTATTCGTGGCATCACACGGTCGTCGTGCCGAAGGGCCATCCGCTCGTCGGCCGCGAGAACCTGACGCTCGAGGAAATCGCCGAGTATCCGATCATCACGTACGACCAGGACTTCACGGGCCGCTCGCACATCGACCAGGCGTTCACGCAGGCGGGCGCCGTGCCGGACGTCGTGCTGACCGCGATCGACGCGGACGTGATCAAGACCTACGTCGAACTCGGGATGGGGATCGGCGTCGTCGCTGCGATGGCCTACGATCCGCAGCGCGACACCGGGCTCGTCGCGCTCGATACGCAGCACCTGTTCGAGGCGAGCACGACGCGCGTCGGGCTGCGCAAGGGCGCGTTCCTGCGCGCCTATGCGTACCGGCTGATCGAGATGTTCGCGCCGCACCTGAACGAAGCGGAAATCGCGGGGCTGTTGCGCGAAGCCGTTTGACGGTTGCGCGCCTCGCGCGCCGTCCGGGCCGTTGCCGCGGATGGCGCGCCGTGCGCGCACGGCACCGAACATCCGGCGGCGGCGAAATGGCCGCCGGCGCGATGACCTGATTCATCGAACCATCGACTGTGCCCGCCGCTCCCGGCCGGGCCCTTCGCCGGATGCGGCGTTCAGCATGCGTTCTCCTGCCGACAGAACAACCAGAAACGGCACGGGCGAACGCGTCGATCCGGTTTCGGCCTCCCGGCCGGGCCATGATTCGGAAGATATGATTCAATGCGCGTGCATGGTCTGATGGCGGGCGTTCACGCCGCACGACGAAGGGGCGAGCAATGAATCCGACATGGTTTCTCTTTTCCTTCAAAGGCCGGACCGAGCGCCTGCCGTGGTGGATCTACTCGCTGGTTTCCGGGTTGATCGGCGCGTTCCTCGATGCCGGTTCGCGCGGCTCACCGGACGACGATCTGCCGCTGGCAGTGGTGCTCGTCGCCGGCGCGATCGCCGTCGTGGCAACGTGGTCGTGGCTGGCGGTTACCGTGAAACGGCTGCACGACATCGACAAGTCGGGATGGTGGGTGCTGCTGCTCGTCGTGCCGATCGTCGGTGCGATCGCGTTGTTCGTGATGAACGGTTTCATCGCCGGTACGCCGCATGCGAACCGTTTCGGCGAGCCGCCGTCGGTCGATGAAGCGACACCTGCGCCGCAGGACCCTGCGTGATGCGCGGCAAGCCGCGACTGTCGCATTTGCGCGTCGTGCAGCCCGATCGCACACTCCGAATAAACCCTTAAATATTGATCAGACAGGTTGCGCGGCGAAGCGAATCGGTACAGCATAGCCTTCACTCCGCCGGCGTCCCGCCGGCGGTGGCGCGTCAACGACAGCACGCGCCAGGCAGTCGGCCGTCTGCCTCGCTTCCATTCCGTGGTACCGATAGCAGCATTGATGGCCATTGCCCGGGTAGTGTGGCGCAAACGTTTGCTCACATTAAAACAACAGTCCGGCCCGACGGGCCAGTCGCCAGGAGATGTGTATGAATGTCCGCTTTCGCCGTCGCTTCCTGACCGCCGCGCTCGCCGCCGTCGCGGTCGCCGCCGCCCCGGCCGTCCACGCGCAGTCCGCGGCCAAGCCGAAGGTCGCGCTCGTGATGAAGTCGCTCGCCAACGAGTTCTTCCTGACCATGGAAACCGGCGCGAAGGATTACCAGAAGCACAACGCGAATCAGTTCGACCTGATCACCAACGGCATCAAGGACGAGACCGACACCGCGAACCAGATCCGCATCGTCGAGCAGATGATCGTGTCGAAGGTCGATGCGATCGTGCTCGCGCCGGCCGACTCGAAGGCACTCGTGCCGGTCGTGAAGAAAGCCGTCGATGCGGGCATCGTCGTCGTGAACATCGACAACCGGCTCGATCCCGACGTGCTGAAGTCGAAGAACCTGAACGTGCCGTTCGTCGGCCCGGACAACCGCAAGGGGGCGCGCAAGATCGGCGACTACCTCGCGAAGCGGCTGAAGGCGGGCGACCAGGTCGGCATCGTCGAAGGCGTGTCGACGACGACCAACGCGCAGCAGCGCACGGCCGGCTTCCAGGACGCGATGAAGGCGGGCGGGATGAAGGTGGTGTCCGTGCAGTCGGGCGAATGGGAAATCGACAAGGGCAATGCGGTGGCTGCCGCGATGCTCAACGAATACCCGAACCTGAAGGCGCTGCTGTGCGGCAACGACAACATGGCGATCGGCGCCGTGTCGGCCGTGCGCGCGGCCGGCAAGCAGGGCAAGGTGCTCGTGGTCGGCTACGACAACATCAACGCGATCAAGCCGATGCTGAAGGACGGCCGCGTGCTCGCGACCGCCGACCAGTACGCGGCGAAGCAGGCCGTATTCGGCATCGACACGGCGCTGAAGGCGATCGCCGAGCATCGCAAGCAGGCCGACATGTCCGGCGTGGTCGAGACGCCGGTGGATCTCGTGACGAAGTAACGCGACTCCGGTCCGGCCGCCGCCCTCAAGAATCCGGCGTGGCGGCCGTTATCCGGAGTGAGCGCGATCACGGCCACTGCATGCACATGCACTTGTGAGCGTCATACCCGCGCGCCGCGTGCGCGCGGCCGCAATCAGGATCGCGATGGAACCGACCTTCCAACCCTCCCGTTCAGCCCAACCCGTGCTGTCCGTATCCGGCATCGGCAAGACCTATGGCGAACCCGTGCTCGCCGATGTCACGCTGACGCTCGAGGCGGGCCAGGCGCTCGCGCTGACGGGCGAGAACGGCGCCGGCAAGAGCACGCTGTCGAAGATCATCGGCGGGCTCGTCGATCCGACCACCGGCACGATGCAGCTCGGCGGCCACGCCTACGCGCCGGCGAGCCGCACGCAGGCCGAGGCGCTCGGCGTGCGCATGGTGATGCAGGAGCTGAACCTGCTGCCGACGCTGACGGTCGCCGAAAACCTGTTCCTGAACCGCCTGCCGCGGCGCTTCGGGATCATCGATCGCGCGCGGCTGCGCGAGGACGCGCGGGCCGCGATGGCGCAGGTCGGGCTCGATGCGGTCGATCCCGATACGCCGGTCGGCGCACTCGGCATCGGCCATCAGCAGATGGTCGAGATCGCGCGCAACCTGATCGGCGACTGCCGCGTGCTGATTCTCGACGAGCCGACCGCGATGCTGACCGCGCGCGAAGTCGAGCTGCTGTTCGAGCAGATCGACCGGCTGAAGGCGCGCGGCGTCGCGATCGTCTATATCTCGCACCGTCTCGAGGAGCTCGCGCGCGTCGCCGAGCGCGTCGCGGTGCTGCGCGACGGCCGGCTCGTGCACGCGGGCGACATGGCCGCGACGACGTCCGACGGGCTCGTCACGCTGATGGTCGGGCGCGAGATCGGCGAGCAGATCGAGCTCGGCGAGCGCCACATCGGCGCGCCGCGGCTCGTCGTGTCGGGGCTCACGCGCGGGACGGCCGTGCGCGACGTGTCGCTCGAGGTGCGCGCGGGCGAGATCTTCGGCATTTCGGGATTGATCGGCGCGGGGCGCACCGAGTTGCTGCGGCTGATCTACGGCGCCGATACGCCGGATGCGGGGGTGATCGCGGTCGGCCAGCCGCCGAAGCCGGCGAAGATCGATTCCCCCGTCGACGCGGTGAAGCTGGGCATCGCGCTGATTACCGAGGATCGCAAGGGTGAAGGGCTGCTGCTGTCGCAGTCGATCACCGCGAACGTGTCGCTCGGCCAGCTCGACCGGCTCGCGCGCGGCGGCATCGTCGATGCCGCACGCGAGACGGCGCTTGCCGAGCAGCAGATCGACGCGTTGCGGATCCGCACGCACGGTGCGGCGCAGGCGGTCGGCGAGCTGTCGGGCGGCAACCAGCAGAAGGTCGTGATCGGCCGCTGGCTTGCCCGCGACATGGGCGTGCTGCTGTTCGACGAGCCGACGCGCGGGATCGACGTCGGCGCCAAATTCGAGATCTACACGCTGATGGGCGCGCTCGCGCGCGAAGGCCGGTCGCTCGTCGTCGTGTCGAGCGACCTGCGCGAGCTGATGCTGATCTGCGACCGGATCGGCGTGATGTCGGCCGGCCGCATGACCGCCGTGTTCGAGCGCGGCAACTGGACCCAGGATGCGCTGCTGGCCGCGGCATTCGCCGGCTTCGGCCGCGAGACGCCGCCGGGCGGCGCGCAACATCCGGACGCGGGGCAGGCGCCAGGCGCCGCCCCCGGCAATTCGACGACAGGACCCCAGCAATGACCCAGCCTCCCGTATCCCCGGCCGACGCAGGCGCCCAGCAGGACGTGACGGGGCGCCGCGCGCGCACGCTGTCCGGCACGCGCCTCGGCCTGTCGAACTATCTCGGGCTCGCCGGTGCGCTCGCCGCGATGATCGCGCTGTTTTCGGTGTTGAGCTCGCATTTCCTGACCTACGATACGTTCAGCACGATCGCGAACCAGATTCCCGATCTCGTCGTGATGTCGGTCGGGATGACCTTCGTGCTGATCATCGCCGGGATCGACCTGTCGGTCGGCTCGGTGCTCGCGCTCGCCGCGTCGATGGTCAGCGTCGCCGCGCTGAAATGGCAGTGGGGGCCGCTGCCGGCCGCGCTGATCGGGATCGCGGTCGCGACCATCACGGGGGCGCTGACGGGGGCGGTCACGGTCGGCTGGCGGATTCCGTCGTTCATCGTGTCGCTCGGCGTGCTGGAGGCCGCGCGCGGCCTCGCGTACCAGCTGACGAATTCGCGGACGGCGTATATCGGCGACGCGTTCGATTTCCTGTCGAACCCGATCGCGCTCGGCATCTCGCCGGCGTTCCTGATCGCGGTCGCGGTGATGATCGCGGCCCAGTTCGTGCTCACGCGCACGGTGTTCGGGCGCTACCTCGTCGGGATCGGCACGAACGAAGAAGCCGTCCGACTTGCCGGGGTTAACCCGCGTCCGTATAAAATTCTCGTATTCGCGTTGATGGGGGCGCTCGCGGGGCTTGCGTCGCTGTTCCAGATTTCGCGGCTCGAGGCGGCCGATCCGAACGCGGGCGCGGGCCTCGAACTGCAAGTCATCGCGGCCGTCGTGATCGGCGGCACGAGCCTGATGGGCGGGCGCGGCTCGGTGATCAGCACGTTCTTCGGCGTGTTGATCATCTCCGTGCTGGCCGCGGGGCTGGCGCAGATCGGCGCGAACGAGCCGACGAAACGGATCATCACCGGCGCGGTGATCGTGGTGGCCGTCGTGCTCGATACGTATCGCAGCCGGCGGGCGCGCGCGCGGTAGAAAGACAGACAGAACAGACCAGAGAGAAACGGGAAATGGCGACGATCAAGGATGTGGCAGCCATGGCGGGCGTGTCGTTTACGACCGTCTCGCACGTGGTGAACAATTCGCGGCCGGTGTCCGCGGATGTGCGTGCGAAGGTCGAGGGCGCAATCCGCGAGCTCAATTACGTGCCGTCGGCCGTGGCGCGCTCGCTGAAGGCGCGCGCGACGGCGACCATCGGCCTCGTCGTGCCGAACAGCACGAATCCGTACTTCGCGGAGCTTGCGCGCGGCATCGAGGATCAGTGCGCGGCCAACGGCTATTGCGTGTTCTTCTGCAATTCGGACGACGATCCCGTGAAGCAGCGCAACTACCTGCGCGTGCTGCAGGAAAAGCGCATCGACGGGCTGATCGTCGCATCGGCGGGCGAGGATGCGGTGCTCGCGCAGACGCTCGCCGATATCCATGCGCCGCTCGTCGTCGTCGACCGCAACATCGAGGGGCTTGCGGCCGACCTCGTGCAGATCGACCACGAGCGCGGCGCGTACCTCGCGACGCGCCACCTGCTCGAACTCGGGCACGCGAAGATCGGCTGCATCACGGGGCCGACCGACACCGCCGTCAGCGCGATGCGCGTGCACGGTTTCATCCGCGCGATGGCCGAGCGCGGCGTCGACATCGTGCCGGGCGCGATCGCGGAAAGCGACTTCTCGTGCCTCGGCGGCTATCACGCGGCGTCGCGGCTGTTCGAATCGGTGCGGCCGAGCGCGATCTTCGCGGGCAACGACCTGATGGGCGTCGGCGCGCTGCGCGCGGCGGCCGAGCGCGGGCTGCGCGTGCCCGACGACTGCTCGATCATCGGTTTCGACGACATCGAGTTTTCCCGCTACACGTATCCCGCGCTGTCGACGGTCGGCCAGTCGGTGCGCGCGCTCGGCGAAATGGCCGCGCAGACGCTGATCGAGCGGATCGGCGGCGGCTCGACGGCCGTGCCGAGCCGTCGTCGCGTGGTGTCGCCGCGCCTCGTGCTGCGCGAGTCGACGGCGGTCTATCGCGAGCCGCCCGCGTCGGGCGGCCGCGCATGACGGCGCCCGCAGCGGGTGCCGGCCGCGTCACGGTGGTCGGCAGCCTCAACATGGATCTCGTCGTGCGGGCGCCGCGGCTGCCGCTGCCGGGCGAAACGCTCGCCGGGCATGCGTTTGCCCAGGCGGCCGGCGGCAAGGGCGGCAACCAGGCCGTCGCCGCCGCGCGGCTCGGTGCGCAGGTCGCGATGATCGGTTGCGTCGGCGCGGATGCGCACGGCGCGGCATTGCGCGCGGGCCTGGAAGCCGAGGGCATCGACTGCACCGGGCTCGCGACGAGCGCGTCGGCGTCGACCGGCGTCGCGCTGATCGTCGTCGACGACGCGAGCCAGAACGCGATCGTGATCGTCGCGGGCGGCAACGGCGAGGTCACGCCCGCGACGGTTGCGCGGCACGAGGCCGCGCTGGCGTCGGCCGACGTGCTGATCTGCCAGCTCGAAACGCCGCCGGACGCCGTATTCGCGGCGCTGTCGGCCGGGCGGCGGCTCGGCCGCACGGTGGTGCTCAATCCGGCGCCGGCCGTCGCGCCGCTGCCGGCGGGCTGGCTGCCGCTCGTCGATTACCTGATCCCGAACGAGGTCGAGGCGGCCGCGCTGACCGCGCTGCCGGTGCGCGACCCGGCGGAGGCGGAAACCGCCGCGCGTGCGCTGCAGGCCGGCGGCGCGCGCAACGTGCTGGTCACGCTCGGCGCGCGCGGCGTGCTCGCGCTGACGGCCGACGGCGTCGCGCGGCACTATCCGGCGCCGGTCGTGCAGGCCGTCGACACGACGGCGGCGGGCGATACCTTCATCGGCGGTTTTTCCGCACGGCTCGCGGCCGGCGCGGATGTCGATGCGGCCATCCGCTTCGCGCAACGCGCGGCGGCGCTGTCGGTCACGCGGGCGGGCGCGCAGCCGTCGATTCCGACGCGCGCCGAACTGGCCGACTAGGGCCGGATCGCCGGTTTCCGTTTCCCGATCGCGGCCGGCCGTCTCGTGCGAGGCGCCGGCCGGTCGCGCTTGCGGCAACGTGCCGGCCGGTCGCCGGGCCTTCCCCCCTCCATTTCTCGAATTGGCCCGAATTTGCATCATTCGTTCAGCTATTTGTAATAAATAGACGAATAATTCGAAAAAATCACGCCAAAACCATCAAGTTGTGCGTCGCGCAGTCGTAAATGCAACCAGTGAAGCAATGCTTCCAGCCAACGGGCCCGGCCCGTTCATGACGACGCAATACAGGATGGATGATGGTGTTCAGGAACCTGACGATTCGTGCGCGCATCGGTTTGACGATGGCGTTTCTGGCGATGCTGCTGGGCGTAACCGGCGTGCTCGGGCTGTACGGGATGACGCGTTCGAACGTGTCGACGCGCGAGATTTTCACGAACCAGATGCCGAGCGCGGTCGACGTGGCGGTCGCGGAAATGTTTTCGGCACGCGAACGGCTCGCACTCGACCGCGCGGCGCTGCTGGCCGGCACGCCCGAGTCGGCGGCCGCCGTCGAGCGCAGCCGCGCGATGCGCGCGCAGTCCGACGCATGGTGGCAGAAATACCTCGCGCTGCCGCGCGGCCCCGAGGAAGACCGGCTCGCGCAGGACGTCGCCGCGAAGCGCGTGGCGCTGCAGCGCGCCTGTGACGCGTTCGCGAGCCTGCTCGGGGCGGACCAGCGCGATCGCTTCGGCGACGGCGCCAAGCAGCTCCAGACGCTCTATACCGACCTCTCGGTGGCCGGCGAAGCGCTGCGCAACTTCCAGTTCACCAATGCGCAAGTGCTCTTCGATCAAGCGGAATCGGTGTTCGACACGCTGCGCGTACTGTCGATCGTCGCGCTGCTGGCCGGTGTCGGCGCCGCACTGCTGTCATGGGTGGCGCTGAGCCGCGCGATCGGTCGCCCGATCGCCGACGCGCTGTCGCATTTCGACGCGATTTCCGCCGGCGACCTGCGCCGGCCGATCGTCGTGGAACGGCGCGACGAGATGGGCCAGCTTCTCGAAGGGCTCGCGAAGATGCAGCGCGGGCTGGTCGACACGGTGCGCACCGTGCGCGGCGGCAGCGAGTCGATCGCGACCGCGGCGCGCCAGATCGCGGCCGGCAACATCGATCTGTCGTCGCGCACCGAGGAGCAGGCCGCCGCGCTGCAGGAAACCGCGTCGAGCATGGAACAGCTGACCGGCACCGTGAAGCAGAACGCGGACAATGCGCGCCAGGCAAGCGCGCTGGCCGCGAATGCGTCGGAGATTGCAAACAAGGGCAATACGGTGGTCGGCCAGGTCGTCGGCACGATGGGCGAGATCAACGACAGCTCGGCGAAGATCGCCGACATCATCGCGATCATCGAGGGAATCGCGTTCCAGACCAACATTCTCGCGCTGAATGCGGCCGTCGAAGCCGCGCGTGCGGGCGAGGAGGGCCGCGGCTTCGCGGTCGTCGCCGGCGAGGTGCGCAGCCTCGCGCAACGCTCGTCGAGCGCGGCGAAGGAAATCAAGGCGCTGATCGACGCGTCGGTGGAGCGCATCCGCACCGGTTCGACGCTGGTCGACGAAGCCGGGCGCACGATGAGCGACGTGATCGGCGCGGTGCAGCGCGTGACCGACATCATGGGCGAGATCGCGGCGGCGTCGGAGGAGCAGAGCGGCGGGATCGACCAGGTCGCGCGCGCCGTGGCGCAGATGGACGAAGTCACGCAGCAGAATGCGGCGCTCGTCGAGGAAGCCGCCGCCGCCGCGCAGTCGCTCGACGAGCAGGCCGGGCGCCTGCGCGAAACGGCGGCGGTATTCCAGCTCGACGACGAAACGGCGCGCGCCGTCGCGCCGGTTGCGGCGCGTCGCGTGACGCACGTTCCGCGCTCGCCTTCCGCCGCGGTTGCCGCGCCCGTGCAGCCGCCTGCGCGCGACGATCGCGATGCACCGCCGCAGCGCACGGCCGCCACGATGCCCGCGCGCAAGCCCGTCGCGGCCGCTGCCGCGCCGGCACCGGCTGCCGCCACCGCCGGCGGTGACGACTGGGAAACCTTCTGATTCGCGCGTGCCGCGCATCTATCCCCATTTGGTGACGAACGACGCCCGCGACATGCGGGCGTCGTCGTTTGCGCGGCGGACGCGACGTGACGGGTGCGAACGCACGATCGCGTATCGCCGCGTGCATCGCGCGGCCCGCATCGATGGATGCGCGGCGGCGTGCGCGTCATGTTCCCGCATCCGTCGTACGGGTATCTCCGTAAGGGCGCTGCGAAAAAAATTTGTAACGGTGCACGCGGCGTGTCATCGCACGCGGCTGCTCGAACGTATAGGGATGAAGGGAGGCGGTGACGACGTCGGATGTCTCCAACGCACAAGACGTTTCGTCGTTCGACGAGAGGTGGCGGATGCAGTTTCTGCGGCTCGGGAGATCGATTGTAAAACGACGAAATGCGTTGTCAAAGCGATGTTGTCGAGAATGACGAACTTCATACGAAGAGTTCGTGAAAAAAAATAAGAAAGGGTTTAGGATGAATTCGAACGCGCTTGCTTCTGCGCAGTCGTACGAAGGCAGGCACGTCTTCAGACTTAGGCGAGGGAGGTAGCATGGATATTTACAGCAGCTTCGCGAACCGCTTCGAAAAAACGCGAGAGGAAGAGCTCTCGCTGGAGGAGTATCTCGCGCTCTGCAAGAACGATCCATCCGCGTACGCGACGGCTGGTGAACGCATGCTGGCAGCAATCGGGGAACCTGAACACATCGACACCCGCAACGATCCGCGCCTGTCGCGCATCTTTGCGAACAAGGTCATCAAGGTCTATCCGGCGTTCCGTGAGTTCTACGGAATGGAGGAAGTGATCGAGCAGGTGGTCGCGTATTTCCGCCACGCCGCGCAAGGGCTCGAAGAGAAGAAGCAGATCCTCTATCTGCTGGGCCCGGTGGGCGGCGGCAAGTCGTCGATCGCCGAGCGTCTGAAGCAACTGATGGAGCGCGTGCCGTTCTATTCGCTGAAGGGCTCGCCCGTCAACGAATCGCCGCTCGGGCTGTTCGACTACGACGAAGACGGCCCGATCCTCGAGGAACAGTACGGCATCCCGCGCCGCTACCTGAAAAGCATCCTGAGTCCGTGGGCCGTCAAGCGCCTGCACGAATACAACGGCGACATCCGCCAGTTCCGCGTGGTGCGCCGCTATCCGTCGATCCTGCGGCAGATCGGCATCGCGAAGACCGAGCCGGGCGACGAGAACAACCAGGACATCTCGTCGCTGGTCGGCAAGGTGGACATCCGCAAGCTCGAACAGTACGCGCAGGACGATGCCGACGCCTACAGCTACTCGGGCGGCCTGTGTCTCGCGAACCAGGGCCTGCTCGAATTCGTCGAAATGTTCAAGGCGCCGATCAAGGTGCTGCATCCGCTGCTCACCGCGACGCAGGAAGGCAACTTCAAGGGCACCGAAGGCTTCGGCGCGATTCCGTTCGACGGCGTGATCCTCGCGCACTCGAACGAGTCGGAGTGGAAGGCGTTCCGCAACAACCGCAACAACGAGGCACTGCTCGACCGGATCTTCGTCGTGAAGGTGCCGTATTGCCTGCGCGTGTCGGAAGAAACCAAGATCTACGAGAAGCTGATCCGCAACTCGTCGCTGGCCGAAGCCGTGTGCGCGCCGGGCACGCTGAAGATGATGTCGCAGTTCTCGGTGCTGTCGCGCCTGCACGAGCCGGAGAATTCGAGCCTGTTCTCGAAGATGCAGGTGTACGACGGTGAAAACCTGAAGGACACCGATCCGAAGGCGAAGTCTTACCAGGAGTATCGCGACTACGCGGGCGTCGACGAAGGGATGACCGGCGTGTCGACCCGCTTCGCGTTCAAGATCCTGTCGCGCGTGTTCAACTTCGATTCGAGCGAGGTCGCGGCGAACCCCGTGCACCTGATGTACGTGCTCGAACAGCAGATCGAACGCGAGCAGTTCCCGCCGGAAATCGAGCAGAAGTACCTGTCCTTCGTGAAGGACGTGCTCGCGTCGCGCTACGCGGAGTTCATCGGCAAGGAGATCCAGACGGCCTACCTCGAGTCGTATTCGGAATATGGTCAGAACATCTTCGACCGTTATGTCACGTATGCGGATTTCTGGATCCAGGATCAGGAATTCCGCGACCACGATACCGGCGAAAGCTTCGACCGCGCCGCGCTGAACGCGGAGCTGGAGAAGATCGAGAAGCCGGCGGGCATCAGCAATCCGAAGGATTACCGCAACGAGATCGTGAACTTCGTGTTGCGCGCGCGTGCGGCGAACGCCGGCAAGAACCCGGTGTGGACGAGCTACGAGAAGTTGCGCGTCGTGATCGAGAAGAAGATGTTCTCGAACACCGAGGAACTGTTGCCGGTGATTTCGTTCAACGCCAAGGGTTCGGCGGAGGAGCAGCGCAAGCATGAGGACTTTGTGAACCGGATGGTCGCGAAGGGCTATACGCCGAAGCAGGTGAGGCTGCTTTGCGACTGGTACCTGCGCGTGCGCAAGTCGTCATGACGCGCGCGGTTCCGCGCCCGTACGGCGAGTCCGTACGGGCACTTTCAGAGACGCCGCCCGCATGACGGGAGACGGCATGTGCGGCGAGCGTCCCGGCATATCGACATTCGAGCGGGAGACCGGGAGTGCTTCATCAAATCATCGACCGCAGGCTGGCCGGCAAGAACAAGAGCATCGCCAATCGCGAACGCTTCCTGCGTCGCGTCAAGAACTACATTCGTCGTGCCGTGTCCGACGCGGTGCGCGACCGTAGCATCAAGGATATCCAGAGCACGCAGAGCATCACGATCCCGCGCAAGGACATCGCGGAGCCGAATTTCCGGCACGCGCCTGGCGGGCGTCGTGAGTACGTGCACCCCGGCAACGAGGACTACGTGCGCGGCGACAAGATCCCGCGCCCGCAGGGCGGCTCGGGCGGCGGCGGCAGTCAGGCGAGCAACGAAGGCGAGGGGCAGGACGACTTCGTGTTCGAACTGTCGCGCGACGAGTTCATGCAGTATTTCTTCGACGATCTCGAACTGCCGCGCCTCGTGAAGACGCATCTGCTGACGGTGCCGAGCTGGAAGAACGTGCGCGCGGGCTGGTCGGCGGAAGGCACGCCGAACAACATCGACGTCGTGCGTTCGCTGCGCAGCGCGCTTGGCCGGCGCATCGCGCTCGGCTCGCCGCTCGTCAACGAACTGCGCGAGCTCGAAGCGCAACTCGAGGCACTGAAGAACGACCCCGAGGACCGCCGCACCGAAATCGCGACGCTCGAGGCCGAGATCCATCACCTGAAAGGGCGCATCTGGCGGATTCCGTTCATCGATCCGTTCGACCTGCGCTACATCAACCGCGTGAAGCAGCCGCAGCCGTCGAGCCAGGCCGTGATGTTCTGCCTGATGGACGTGTCGGGCTCGATGGACGAGCAGCGCAAGGATCTCGCGAAGCGCTTCTTCATCCTGCTGTACCTGTTCCTCAAGCGCAACTACGAACGGATCGAGGTCGTGTTCATCCGTCACCACACGCGCGCCGAGGAGGTCGACGAGGACACCTTCTTCCATTCGACCGAGAGCGGCGGCACGGTCGTGTCGAGCGCGCTCGAACTGATGCGCAAGGTGATGGACGAACGCTACTCGCCGACCGAGTGGAACATCTACGGCGCGCAGGCGTCCGACGGCGACAACTGGACCGACGATTCGCCCAAGTGTCGCAAAATCCTGGAAGAGGATATCCTCACGAAGACGCGTTACTTCGCGTATATCCAGGTCGCGCCGGAAGAGCAGAACCTGTGGCTGGAATACGCGCAACTGGCGTTGTCGCAGCCGCATCTCGCGATGAAAAAAGTGGAATCGGCTGCCGACATTTACCCGGTGTTTCGCGAATTGTTCGAAAAGCAGGTGGAAACGTCATGACAACCCGCCATCTGCACAACGAGTCGCGCGGCTACGAGCCGCGCCCTTCCGGCGACGCCCCGGCCGGCCCTGACGCAGTGCAGCAACGCGCGCAGGCCGAACCGCCGCCGCCGGCCGCCGACTTGCCCGGTTCCGGGCAGAAGGAAGCGCGTATGAACGTTGCCGAACGCAAGCCGCTGCCGTGCCCGTCCGACTGGACGTTCGAGTTGCTCGAGGAGTACGACACGCACATCTCGCAGGTCGCTGAACAGTACGAGCTCGATATCTACCCGATCCAGCTCGAACTGATCAGCGCCGAGCAGATGATGGATGCGTATGCGTCGGTCGGGATGCCCGTCAACTACCGTCACTGGTCGTTCGGCAAGCACTTCCTCGCGACCGAGAAGAGCTATCGCCGCGGCCAGATGGGCCTCGCGTACGAAATCGTCATCAATTCGAATCCGTGCATCGCGTACCTGATGGAAGAGAACACGATGACGATGCAGGCGCTCGTCATCGCGCACGCGGCGTACGGGCACAACTCGTTCTTCAAGGGCAACTACCTGTTCCGGCTGTGGACCGACGCGCACGCGATCATCGACTATCTCGTGTACGCGAAGAACTACGTCGCGGAATGCGAGGAGCGCTACGGCCTCGATCGCGTCGAGGAACTGCTCGATTCGTGCCATGCGCTGATGAATTACGGCGTCGACCGCTACAAGCGCCCGCAAAAACCGTCGCTGTCGAAGGAAGCGGCGCTGCGGCGCGAGCGCGAGGCGTACCTGCAGTCGCAGGTGAACGAACTGTGGCGCACGCTGCCGGGCAAGAAGCCCGAGCTGATGGAGGAGCAGGAAGAGCGTTATCCGCCCGAGCCGCAGGAGAACCTGCTGTATTTCGCGGAGAAGAATGCGCCGCTGCTCGAGCCGTGGGAGCGGGAAGTGATCCGCATCGTGCGCAAGATCGGCCAGTATTTCTACCCGCAGCGGCAGACGCAGGTGATGAACGAAGGCTGGGCGACGTTCTGGCACTACACGCTGCTGAACACGCTGTACAACCAGGGGAAGCTGGAAGACGGCTTCATGATGGAGTTCCTGCATTCGCACAGCAACGTGGTCTACCAGCCGCCCGTCACGAAGCCGTACTACAGCGGGATCAACCCGTATGCGCTCGGTTTCTCGATGATGAGCGACATCCGAAGGATTTGTGAGGCGCCGACGGAGGAGGACTACAAGTGGTTCCCGGAGATCGCGGGTACCCCGTGGCTGCCGGCGATGCACTACGCGATGCGCAACTTCAAGGACGAGAGCTTCATCGCGCAGTACCTGTCGCCGAACCTGATCCGCGAGATGCGCCTCTTCTCGGTGCTCGACGACGACATGCGCGATTCGCTCGAGGTTTCGGCGATCCACGACGATTCCGGCTACCAGTACGTGCGGCAGGCGTTGTCGCGGCAGTACGACATCCATCACCGCGAGCCGAACATCCAGGTGTGGGCCGTCAACACGCGCGGCGACCGCAGCCTCACGCTGCGTCACTTCATGACCGACAACCGCCACCTGTCCAGCGACAGCGACGAAGTGCTCAAGCACATGGCGCGGCTCTGGCAGTTCGACGTGTATCTCGAAAGCGTCGACGAGGCCGGCACCGTGCGCAAGCGCTACGAGTGCCGCTACGTGCCGCCGGAGATCCGCGTTTGACCGGTGTCTTCGGCAATGTTTGCATCGGACGCCAGCCTGACGGCTGGCGTTTTCATATGACGAACGCGCGGCGGGAGAAAATTTTTCTACATCCGGACGAACCCGGAGCGCCTGTTACTTTACATTTCGCTAAAATCCCGTAGCGTCGGGCACCGGAACCGGTGCCACATGCGACCGCACGCGGCGGCCCCCAGCCGTCTCGCCCAGAAAGCACTAAAAGGAACAGACCAACCCATGGATGTCCAGACCGACCAAGCTGCGCTGTCCGCGCACGACACCCGGCGGCGCGTGTTCGCCATCGTCGGCGCCTCATCGGGCAACCTCGTCGAGTGGTTCGACTTCTACATCTACTCGTTCTGCGCGCTGTACTTCGCACCGGCATTCTTTCCGAGCGGCAACACGACGACGCAGTTGCTGAACACGGCCGGCGTGTTCGCTGCCGGCTTCCTGATGCGTCCGATCGGCGGCTGGCTGTTCGGCCGCATCGCCGACCGTCACGGCCGTCGCGCGGCGATGATGATCTCGGTGCTGATGATGTGCGGCGGGTCGCTCGTGATCGCGGTGCTGCCGACCTACGCGCAGATCGGCGCGCTCGCGCCGGCGCTGCTGCTGGTCGCGCGCCTGTTCCAGGGCCTGTCGGTGGGCGGCGAATATGGCACGAGCGCGACCTACATGAGCGAGGTTGCGCTGAAGGGGCGCCGCGGCTTCTTCGCGTCGTTCCAGTACGTGACGCTGATCGGCGGCCAGCTGTGCGCGCTGCTCGTGCTCGTGATCCTGCAGCAGACGCTGTCGGCCGGCGAACTGAAGGCGTGGGGCTGGCGCATTCCGTTCGTCGTCGGCGCGGCGGCCGCGCTGATCTCGCTGTACCTGCGGAAATCGCTCGACGAGACGTCGACGAGCGCTTCGCGCGACAAGAAGGACGCCGGCACGATCCGCGGCGTGTGGCAGCACAAGGGCGCATTCTTCACGGTGGTCGGTTTCACGGCCGGCGGCTCGCTGATCTTCTACACGTTCACGACGTACATGCAGAAATACCTCGTGAACACGGCCGGCATGCATGCGAAGACGGCCAGCAACGTGATGACCGTCGCGCTGCTCGTGTACATGCTGATGCAGCCGGTGTTCGGCGCGCTGTCCGACAAGATCGGCCGTCGTACGTCGATGATCCTGTTCGGCTCGTTCGCGGTGATCGGCACGGTGCCGCTGATGCATGCGCTGAAGGACGTGGCGAGCCCGGTGGCCGCATTCGTGCTGATTACGGTCGCGCTGGCGATCGTCAGCTTCTACACGTCGATCAGCGGCCTCATCAAGGCCGAGATGTTCCCGCCCGAAGTGCGCGCGATGGGCGTCGGCCTGTCGTATGCGGTGGCGAACGCCATCTTCGGCGGCTCGGCCGAGTACGTCGCGCTGTGGTTCAAGTCGATCGGCAGCGAGGAAACCTTCTACTGGTACGTGACCGCCCTGTGCGCGATCTCGCTGATCGTGTCGTGGCGGATGCGCGACCCGAGCAAGGAAGGGTATCTGCGTCACGAGCCGTGATCGGCGGCGCGTTGCGCACCCCGGCATCGTGACGAACGTCCCGCCCATCGGCGGGACGTTTTTTTTGTGCGCGCGCTTACGCGGACGGCGGCTTCGCGTGGTCGGGCGCCGGGGCCGCCACGCTCGACCGGATGCCTTGCTCGACCAGCCAGTCGAACATTTGCCCGACGATCGGCGAGCGCGACGGGCCTTCCATCCGCGACAGCCACCACGTGGTGCCGGGCAGGCGCGGGTAGTCGGCCAGCACGGTCAGCGCGTGCTGGTCGAGGCCGGCCTGCGCGACGAGGCGCGGCAGGCACGCAATGCCGCGGCCGCGCTGCACGGCGTCCAGCACGAGCCGCTGGTCGTCATAGATCGCCTGCATCCGGAAGTCCGACAGTCGTTCGCGAAAGACCGTCGCCATGCGCTCGTCGGTCAGGCTCGCTTCGAGGCAGACGAGCCCCGCGTGCCGCGCGTGTTCGGCGCGCGGCACGCGGGCGAGCGTCTCGGCGAGCGGTGTCGCGCACACGGTCACCCACTCGTCGCGCATGAACGGGATATCGACCAGGCCCGGCTGCAGCATCGGCCGCGTGCCGATCGTCATGTCGACGTCGATCTCGTCGACGTAGCGCGCGGTTTCGTCGGTCGACAACAGCGGGCACAGGTCCGGCAGTGCCTGTTGCAATTGCTCGAGGCGCGGCTGCAGCCAGCCGTGCAGCAACGGCGCCGGACACACCAGCACGACGAGCCCCGGGTTCAGGTAGGTCGCGATGCGGTCGAGGCCGCCGCGCAACGTGTCCATCGCGCGCTGGACGCTGCGCTGCAGGACCTCGCCGGCAATGGTCAGCTCGACGCCGCGGCCGCGCCGGCGGAACAGCGGCTGCCCGAGCTGCGCTTCGAGTTGCTGGATCTGATGGCTGATCGCCGATTGCGACAGGTGCAGTTCATCGGCTGCGCGCGAGAAATTGCCCAGCCGGGCCGCGGCTTCGAAGCCGCTCAGCAGTTTCAGGGACGGAACGCGTTGCATCGAGATATGAGGTGAATTGATTGATCAAGCCAATAAATATCAATATTCATCAAGTTTAACCTGACGGAAAATCGCTCATCAATCACAACGGAGTCGGATCGATGGGTCGCTTTGATGCTCGCCAGCGCGGTTACCGGATGCCCGCCGAATGGGAATCCATGCACGCCACGTGGCTCGGATGGCCGGTGCTCGACAATCGCGAGGACCTCTGGGGGGCGCATTACGCGCAGGTCTGCCGCGAATTCGCGCTGGTCGCGCGGACGATCGCGCGTTACCAGCGCTGCGTGGTCGCGGTACACCACAGCCAGGCCGATGCCGCGCGCGAGTTGGTGGGCCCGAGCGTCGACGTGCTGCCGGTCGCGGCCGAGGACAACTGGCTGCGCGATTGCGGGCCGATCTTCCTCGTCAGCGAACGGCACGGGCTCGGCGCGGCCGTGTTCCGCTTCAACTGCTGGGGCGAGAAGTACCAGCCGTACGACGGCTGCCAGCAGGCCGGGCAGGACATCGCCCGTGCGGCCGGCGCCGAGATCTTCAATTCGCACATGGTGCTGGAGGGCGGTTCGTTCTACGTCGACGGGCAGGGTACGCTGGTCACGACTGAAAGCTGCCTGCTGCATCCCAATCGCAACCCGCACCTGAGCCGCGCGGAGATCGAGGCGGAGCTGCGCCGGATGCTGGGCGTCGAGAAGATCGTGTGGCTGCCGGGCAACCCGGACGAAGTGGAGACGAACGGGCACGTGGACGGCATCGCGTCGTTCGTCGCGCCGGGGCGGATGCTGTGCCAGACCGCAGCGCCCGAGCAGGGCGACTATTTCCGCGTGATGCGCGAAAACCGCCGTGCGCTGGAACTCGCGACCGATGCGGCGGGGCGCCGTTTCGAGCTGCTCGACCTGCCGTCGCCGATCGTCGGCGAACGCTTCGGCTCCGAGCGCTACTGCGATTGTTACGCGAACTACATCCTGGTGAACGGCGCGGTGATCGTGACCGCGTTCGGCGTTGAACAGGACGAGGCCGCACGCGATGCGTTCAGCCGCGCGTTCCCGACGCGCAAGGTGCAGATGCTGCCGATCCCGACGCTGTCGATCGGCGGCGGCAGCATTCATTGTTCGACGCAGCAGCAGCCGTCCGTCGCGCACTGAGCGACGTTTCGTCAGCGGTTTCCGGTTTCACCGAGGAGCAACGCAATGCCGTCCAAACACATCACCGTCGCCGCCGTGCAGATGGCGTCGGGCAGCTGGAATCTCGAAGACAACATGGCCGCCGCGGAGCGCCTGATCCGCGCGGCCGCCGCACAGGGCGCGAATCTCGTGCTGTGCCCGGAACTGTTCGCGATGCCGTACTTCTGCCTCGACCAGAACGTGCGTCATCTCGAACACGCGCAGCCGTTCGAAGGCAACGCGCAGATCGCCCGTTTCGCGGCGCTGGCCGGCGAGCTCGGCATCGTGCTGCCGATCGGTTTCTTCGAGCGCGCGGGCAATGCCGCGTACAACTCGATCGCGGTGGCGGACGCCGACGGGCGCGTCCTCGGCGTCTATCGCAAGACGCATATTCCGGACGGGCCGGGCTATACGGAGAAGTTCTATTTCACACCGGGCGACACCGGCTTCAAGGTGTGGGACACGCGTTTCGGGCGGATCGGCATCGGCATCTGCTGGGACCAGTGGTATCCGGAGACGGCGCGCAGCCTCGCGCTGATGGGCGCGGAGATCCTGTGCTTTCCGACCATCATCGGCTCGGAGCCGTTCAGCAGCGCGTTCGATTCGGCCGGCCACTGGCAGCGCACGATGCAGGGTCACGCAGCGGCCAACATGGTGCCGGTCGTGGCGGCGAACCGGATCGGCCGCGAAGTCGGCATCGGCAACGGCAATCCGCGGCAGCAGGGGCTGACCGGCGTGTTCTACGGGTCGAGCTTCATCGCGGATCACACCGGCGAGAAGCGGGCCGAGGCGAACCGCACCGACGAAGCCGTGCTCGTGCAGACGTTCGACCTCGACGCGATCCGCGCCGACCGGCAATCGTGGGGCTTTTTTCGCGATCGCCGCCCCGAGATGTACCGCACGTTGCTGACCAGCGACGGCGTGTCGTCCTGTTATCGATGAGGGATTCGCGATGAAACACCAAGGATGGCTGCGCATCGCGGTGCCGGGCCTCGCGCTGTGCGTGCTGGCCGGTGCGGCCCGCGCCGACGAAGAGAACGTGCTGAACCTGTACAACTGGAGCAACTATTTCGCGCCGGACACGATTGCCGCGTTCGAGAAGGAAACCGGCATCAAGGTGCGCTACGACGCGTACGACAGCGACGAGACGCTGCAGTCGAAGCTGCTGACCGGCAACAGCGGCTACGACCTCGTGTGGCCGACCAACGACTTCATGGCCAGGCAGATCCAGGCCGGCGTGTACCGCAAGCTCGACAAGGGCCGGCTGCCGAACCTGAAGTATCTCGACCCGTCGCTGCTGAAGCAGATGGCGCAGTCCGATCCCGGCAACCAGTACGGCGTGCCGTACATGTGGGGCACCGTGGGCGTCGGCTACGACCGCGCGAAGGTGCGCGCGATCCTCGGCAAGGACATGCCGGCCGACAGCCTCGACCTCTTGTTCAACCCGGCGATCGCGGCACGCGTCGCCGCGCAATGCGGGCTCGGCCTGCAGGACTCCGCGAGCACGGTGCTGCCGCTCGCGCTGCGCTACGTCGGCCGCGACCCGATGCGGCCGTCCGCGCAGGATTACGCGGCCGCGCAGGCGATGCTGATGAAGGTGCGGCCGTTCATCCGCCAGTTCGTCGGCTCGTCCGATGCCGACGCGCTGATCGACGGCGAGCTGTGCGTGACGGTCGGCTTCTCCGGTGCGATCAACCTGGCCGCGCAGAAGGCGAAGGCGCGCGATCCGAAGCGCGACATCGTGTACGACATCCCGCGCATCGGCAGCCTGATGTGGTTCGATGCGATGGTGATTCCGGCATCGGCGAAGCATCCGGACAACGCGCACGCGTTCATCGACTACATCCTGCGTCCGGACGTGATCGCGAAGATCTCGAATGCGACGCGCTACGCGAACGCGAACCGGGGCGCGCTGAAGCTGATGGACCCGGCACTGGTGCGCGATCCGGGCATCTATCCGGACGAGGCGACGCGGCGCACACTGTTCACGCCGATCGCCGAATCGCCGGCCGCGATGCGCCTGGAAGGCCGCACCTGGCTCGGCTTCAAGACCGCGCGGCCGTGACGGCCCGCGCAGAAACAATCGAAATAACCGGCAAGCGAAAGAGGAATGCGATGACCACACGACGTCAACTGTTGAAACGCGGCCTGTCCGTATCGGGCGCGGCGCTGGCCGCCGGCGCGATGGGCGGGTTGTTCGGCCGCGCCGCGCACGCGCAGCAGGGCGCGACCTGGCACATGCCGGACGAAGGCGCGCCGCACACGGCGACCTGGATGGCGTTCGGCCCGAGCGCGGACATCTGGGGCGCGCGGCTGTTGCCCGTGGTGCGCGAGAACCTGGCCGCGGTCGCGAAGGCGATCGCCGCGCACGAGCCGCTCAAGATGCTGGTGCGGGAGCAGGACTACGCGCTCGCATCGCGGCTGTGCGGCGCGTCGGTCGAGCTCGTCCAGCATCCGGTCGACGATCTGTGGATGCGCGATACGGGGCCCGTGTTCGTGAAGAACGCGTCGGGCCAGCTCGGCGGCGTGAGCTTCAATTTCAACGGCTGGGGCAACAAGCAGGAACACGACCAGGACGCGGAAGTCGCGCCGTTCGTGGCCGAACGCGCCGGCGCGCGGCCGATCGACACGAAGCTCGTGCTGGAAGGCGGCGGCATCGAGGTGGACGGCGAGGGCACGGCGATCATCACGCGCAGCTGCGTGCTCAATGCGAACCGCAATCCGGGCGTCAGCCAGGCGCAGTGCGAAGCCGAGCTGAGCCGCCTGCTCGGGCTGAAGAAGATCATCTGGCTGCCCGGCATTGCCGGCAAGGACATCACCGACGGGCATACCGACTTCTACGCGCGTTTCACGAGCCCGGGTGTCGTGGTGGCCGGGCTCGACACGGATCCGGCGTCGTACGACCATGCGGTGACGCGGCAGCACCTCGAGATCCTGCGCAAGTCCACCGATGCGAAGGGGCGCCCGCTGAAGGTCGTCGTGCTGCCGGGGCCGAGGACCGTCCGGCATGCGTACGAGAACGACGAGTTCGCGGCCGGCTACATCAATTTCTACGTATGCAATCGCGCGGTGATCGCGCCGCAATTCGGCGACAGTCGCGCCGACCGCAACACGCGCGACACGCTCGTCGACCTGTTTCCCGGCCGCGAAGTCATCCAGTTGAACATCGACGGCATCGCCGCGGGCGGCGGCGGCATTCACTGTACGACGCAGCAGCAGCCGGCCTGAGCGGGGGCGCGGACCGGTCCGCGTGACCGGTTCGAATGCCGCTGCCATTTTTATATATTTTCGGATTACTGAATAACAATGCGGAATCCGTTTCGTGGAACGGATTCCGGCGCGTACGCATGCGCGCCGTCCGCGCAATGGAGTGGAATACATGGCGAAGCAACGAAACGACGTGATCACGAACCCGAACGCGTCGCCCATGCCGGATGCCGGCCGACGCGGATTCATCCGCTGTTCGGCCGCCTGGCTCGGCATGCCGCTGCTGGGTGGACTGGCCGCATGCGGCGGCGGCGACGGCGGTACGGCCGACGCGGCGTCCGCCTCGCGCCCGACACCGTCGGCACGGCAGGCCGTGTACCGGCTGCCGGCGGAAGATGCGCCGCACGCGTCGACCTACATGACCTTCGCGTCCGGCGTGGACGGCATCTGGTCGCCCGTCACGTCACAGAGTACGGATGCCGGCATCGATCGCGTGCGGGCCGACCTGATGGACGTCGCGAAGGCGATCGGCGCGACCGAACCGGTCACCATGCTGGTGCTGCCGGTCGATCTGGACGCGGCCCGCGCGCTGCTCGCGAGCGCGAGTGTCGCGAATCCGGACCTGCATGCGCGCTATGCGGCGCGCGCCGCGGGCACGGGCGGAATCACCCTCGTGCCGCTCGCCGACGGTTTCAACGATTTCTGGGTGCGCGACACGGGGTGCGTGTTCGTCCGCGACACGGCGAACGGCAATGCACTGAACGCGATCGGTTTCAATTTCAACGGCTGGGGCAACGCCAACACCGACGGCGCCGGCCAGAGCGCGGGCACGATTGCGCCGGCGATCCTGGCCGCGAGCAACCGGTCGAAGGCCGGCAAGTTCTTCCAGCCATTCAGCCAGGACGGCAGGGTGGCGGGCTGGATGGCGCAGACCCAAGGCGCGACCCTGGTCCGCAGCACGTTGACGCTCGAAGGCGGCGCGATCGAATTCGACGGCGACGCGACGGCGATCCTCACCGAATCGGCCGTGCTGCACGTGAACCGCAATCCGCAGCTGTTCGACATCCCGAATGGCGTGATCGCCAACGCCACGCTGCTGCCGACGGCCCGCGAGGTCGTGCTCGCCGAACTGCAGCGCACGCTCGGGGTGCGGAAGATCATCTGGTTGCCGGGCACGCCGACCTATCCGCGCGGCAGCGGCGTGGGCGGTGCCGGCGGCGCGGCGACGCCGGCCGGCGAGAGCGACATCACGAACGGTCACGTCGATTTCTATGCGCGTTTTCTCGCGCCCGGCGTGGTCGCCTGCTGTTACGACGCGTCGAATTCGACCGGCGAGCGTGCGTTGACGGACGCGAACCGGAAGCGCCTGGCGGGCCAGACCGACGCGAACGGCCGGCCGCTGCGGATCGTCGAGCTCGTGCCGCCCGTCAGCTTCGGGACCTCGGCCGGCACGACGCTCAGCGAGCGACAGATGTCGCATTTCGCGGCCGGCTACATCAACTTCTATACGTGCAACGGCGCGATCGTGATGCCGAAGTTCAACGATGCGGCGGCGGACGCGGCCGCGGTCGCCGCGATCCGGCCATATGCGGGCAGTCGCGCGATCGTGCAGGTCGACATCCTCGGCATCGCGTCGGGCGGCGGCGGCATCCACTGCGCGACCCGGGAAGTACCGGCGTGAGCGTGTCGCGTCATATCGATATGGAAATCGATTCGTTGTCCGTTTCACGCGAATTCCTTAATCTGGGCCTGTAGTTCGTGTGACACCTCCTTGACTGGGATTCGCGCCCGCTGCGTGCAGCGGGCGTCTTTTTTTTGTGCGCCGTACCGCGCGCCTCATCACGAAACCCGCAGAGCAAAGCACCATTTGTTGGTTCGGATTCGCCGCACGCGCTGCTACGTTAGCGGCTTCGCGGCGACACACTGCGTCGCGATGTTCTTCGAACCGGGCCGCCGCGCGATCCGCGGCGGCCTTCATAACAAATCAGGTCGTGCTCATGAAATTCCACACTCTCGCTACGTGGCTCGTCGGGGCCGCGCTCATCACCGCAGGCACCGTCGCGCATGCGGACCGGCTCGACGACATCAAGAAGGCCGGCGTGCTGCGCGTCGCGACGTTCGACAGCAACCCGCCGTTCGGTTATGTCGACGCGAAGAACAACCACATCGTCGGCCTCGACGTCGACTACGCGAAGGCGCTCGCCGACAAGCTCGGCGTGAAGCTGCAACTGCAGCCGACCAATCCCGCGAACCGCATCCCGTTCCTGACGTCCGGCAAGGTCGATCTCGTGCTCGCGAACTTCACGATCACCGACGAGCGTGCGAAGCAGGTCGACTTCAGCATTCCGTATTTCTCGTCGGGCCAGCAGTTTCTCGCGAAGAAGGGCGTGCTGAAATCGGCCGACCAGCTGAACGGCCTGCGCGTCGGCGCGGACAAGGGCACGACCAACGAGATCACGCTGCGCGAGAAATTCCCGAAGGCGACGATCGTCGCGTACGACGATACGCCGTTCGCATTCGCCGCGCTGCGCGCCGGCAACGTGCAGGCGATCACGCAGGACGGCCCGAAGCTGATCGGCCTGCTCGCGAATGTGCCCGACAAGCAGAACTACGAGATCCCGGCATTCACGATCTCGAACGACTACATGGGCGTCGGCGTGCCGAAGGGCGAGACGCGCCTGCTCGGCTTCGTCAACGACACGCTGAAGGGCCTCGAGGCGAACGGCCGCGCGACGCAGATCTACGACGCGTGGTTCGGGCCGACGACGAAGACGCCGCTCACGCGCATCTTCCGCATCGGCGACAAGACCTGATTCAGGCTCCGGCCGCACGTGCGCCGCGTGAGCGCCGGGATACCGGCGTCGCGGCGCTTTTCGTTTTCTTTCGATCGCGCGTTTCGCGCCCGTCATACGACATGCTCGGGTTGGCTCCCAAATATCTGTCCTGGCTCTGGCAGGGCTTCCTGCTGACGCTCGGTCTCGCGGCCGCGTCGGCCGTTGCGGCGACCGTCGGCGGGCTGCTGCTCGCCGTCATGCGTCATGCACGCGGCGCGGCACCGCGCGCGGCCGCCGCCGCGTACATCGTCGCATTTCGCAACACGCCGCTGCTCGTGCAGTTGCTGTTCTGGTATTTCGGCGTCGCGTCGTTGCTGCCCGACACGTGGATCGCGTGGCTGAATGCGCGCCATGCGGTGAGCGCCGGTCCGTTCACGCTCGCGTGGCCGTCGTTCGAATTCGTCGCGGGCTGGGTCGGGTTGAGCGCCTACACGGCCGCGTTCGTCGCCGAGGAGTGCGAAGCCGGCCTGCGCGGCGTGCGGCGCGCGCAGCATGACGCGGCCGCCGCGCTCGGCCTCACGCCGATGCAGTCGCTGCGCTACGTGGTGCTGCCGCAGGCCGTGCGGATCGCGTTGCCGCCGTTGTTCGGCCAGTACATGAATCTCGTGAAGAACTCGTCGCTCGCGATGGCGATCGGCGTGGCCGAGCTGTCGTATGCGTCCAGGCAGGTCGAGACCGAGACGTTCAAGACCTTCGCCGCGTTCGGCGTCGCGACGCTGCTGTACGTCGCGGCGGTGGCCGCGATCGAGGCCGGTGCGTACGCGGCCACGCAATGGCGTGACCGGCTCGGCGCGGGGCGGTGACGATGGACCTTTCGCTGCTCCTCTCCAACCTGCCGTACCTGCTCGTCGGCGCATATCCCGACGGCCCGCTGGGCGGTGCCGCGCTGTCGCTGGTGCTGGCGATCGCGTCCGCCATCGCGTCGGCGGTGCTCGGTGTCGCGCTCGGCGTCGCGATGGCACTCGCACGCGGCCCGGCACGCGTGCTGTTGCTCGCGTTCATCGGCTTCTTCCGCGCGATTCCGGTGCTGATGCTGATCTTCTGGACGTATTTCCTGATGCCCGTGCTGCTGCACATGGACGTGCCGGGGCTCGCGACGGTCGTGTGCGCGCTTGCCCTGATCGGCGGCGCGTATCTCGCGCATGCGGTGCATGCGGGCATCGTCGCGGCGGGTGACGGGCAATGGCAGGCCGGGCTGTCGCTCGGGCTCACGCGCTGGCAGACGGTGCGCTACGTGCTGCTGCCGCAGGCGATCCGGATCATGACGCCGTCGTTCGTCAACCAGTGGGTCGCGCTCGTGAAGGACACGTCGCTCGCGTATATCGTCGGCGTGCCGGAGCTGTCGTTCGTCGCGACGCAGGTGAACAACCGGCTGATGGTGTATCCGGCGCCGATCTTCCTGTTCGTCGCGGTGATCTATCTGGTGCTGTGCACGTCGCTCGACGGCGCGGCACGCTGGCTGCTGTCGCGCCGCCCGCGCGCGCAACGCGCCGTGCAGGCGGCGGAGTGCACGGAACCCGCGCAGTAACGGCGCGCCGGACGCAGCGGCACGCGCGTTACGACGCCGAGTAGTGCGTATTGAAGACCGCGCGCAGCGTCGATTTGTCGGTCGCGAAATCGCCCCACAGCGGCCCGTCGTTCTGCGCGAACCCGAACGGCGCCGTATTGATCGACGCGAGGCGGAAGCGCCATTGCGCGGCTTCCTGGCGGAACGCGGTGAGCTGCATGTCAGACAGCGCCGTCTGCGCGCTGGCGAGCGTGACGAGCGGGTCGACCGGATCGTTCGCGACACGCACCTCGAAATGCAGGTGCGGGCCCGTGGCGGCGCCCGTCATCCCGACCGAGCCGATGCGCTGGCCCTGCTTGACGGTTTCGCCGACCTTGAGCCCGCGCGCGAACGCGGACAGGTGCGCGTAGTAGGTCGAGTAGCCGTCCGCATGATCGACGATCACGTAGCGGCCGTAGCCGCCCGGATCGAACCCGGCGAACGATACGACGCCGTCGGCCGCCGCATCGACGGGCGTGCCGCTCGGCGCGGCGAGATCGACACCCGTATGGAACGCCATCGCCTGCGAGAGCGGATGGATGCGCTCGCCGAAGAACGAGCTGATGCGCGTCCACTTGACCGGCATCGTGAACGCGGCCGCTTCGAGCGGCGCGCCGTCGAGCGTGTAGTACGCGCCGTGCTGGGCGCCCGGCGCACGGAACCAGATCGCGCCGAACGTGCGGCCGGCGACGCGCAGCTCGAGCGCGGTGAGGCGCGGCGTGCCGTCGTTCGTGTCGAACGCGACGCGGTAGTAGTCGCCGCGCTGCGCGCTTGCGCGCATCGCGACCTTGCCGGTGACGAGATCGCCGAGCTGGATGCGCACTTCGGGCGGTACGTCGAGGCGGTTCAGCGTGTCGGACAGCGTGAGTTCGATGTCGCCCGCGCGCATTCCGTTCTGGTTCTCGGGCGCCGCGAACCGGAACAGGCTCGCATAGCCGAGCATGTCGTTGCGGTGCGCGCTGAGCGGGGCGAACAGGCCCGGCTGCTGGCTGCGGTCGTTGAGATCGACATGTTCGTTGCGCTCGCCGATCGTGCGGGCGAGTTCGCTCGTCACGAAATGCTGCGCGGTCGGAAACGGCGTGTCGGACAGTACGCGCTGCGGCAGCGCGGCCGTGCCGGAATCGACGGCGCCGGGCAGTTGCGATACGGCCGGCAGCGCGGCGGCGAGACCGAATGCGGCGAGGGCGCCGAGCACGGCGGCCGGCACGAGCGCGCGCGCGATGCGCTGCGCGCGGCCGGGCGCGAAAGCATCAGGAGTAGCGGCAGACTTGACCAAGGTGTCCACATCCAGGAAAGCGGTTCAAAGGGGTGTGGGCAGGGGCCGCCGGCGGCTCATCCGTCGAACGGCGACGGGGCGGGCGGCGGGCGTGCAACAAAACAGGCCCCGCCAGGGGCCTGTGTCGTTTCCGTTCGACCCAACATACGGGGCGAGCCCGCTTCGAACGGCGGCGTGCATACCGGGTCGAACCCGGTTATCACGAAGACGCTAAAGAAAGATGACAGCGTCAGTCTACCGATGTTCCGGGAAACGTTAAAAATTTTAAAGAGGGTCAGCTCATTCGTTTCGCAGTGCGGTAAATCGGGCTAAATCAGCATTTGTTACGACGTTTTTCACTGGCCTGGCAATTTTTGCGCGCGAACGCGCAACGCGGCCGATGTCCGGACGGTGTCGAAACCGGCGTCGAGCATCGCTTCGGCGTCGTTCCACAGATTGCCGCGCAGCCGGTTGGTCCAGATCATCGACGCGAACACGCCTTCGAGCAGCGACACGAGATAGACGGCGGCCAGGTGCACGTCGAGATCGGCGGCGATTTCGCCGGCCGCGATCGCGCGGCGCAGCAGCGCCTTCGTGATCCGCAGCATCTGCAGTTCGAGCAGCATGCGGCGCCGCTGCAGCGCGCCGTTTTCCTCGCTTTGCTCGCACTTCGTATAGAGGATCACCAGCACGCGCTGCATCGGGCCCGGTGCGCCGCATTCCTGCAGGTAGTGCGACGCCGCGCGCCGCAGCGTGGCGAGCGGCGGCAGGCCGTCGCCCGCGTCGAAGCCTTCCGACGTGCGCGCGAACGCGCGGTCGCACATCGCGAGACACACTTCCATCTTGTTGCGGTAATGGCCGTAGACGGCGCCCCGCGGCATCCCGGCGGCCTCGGCGAGGTCCGCCATCGCGGTTTGCGCGACGCCTTTCTCGAGCAGCACGAGCTCGGCGGCGTCGAGGATCCGGTGCTTGATGGCGAGCGATTCTTCCCGGGTCTTGCGGGCCATGTCGTGAAGCTCCTTACAATTCGCTGTCGTTTTATTGAGACAGTGTGTCGGTCAGATTGAAACGGAAAGTATTTAATCAGTCGTGACTGATTATAATCGGCCACCCTGAGCCGCCGCATTGTATCGGCGGCGAACGATCCGAGGTCACACATGAATAACAATCGCTCCCTGTCGCGCCACGGGCTGGCGCCGTTCGCGCTGGCGGCCGTGCTGGCCCTGGCCGGATGTGGAAAGGGCGACAAGGACGCCGCGCCGGAGACCGCGAAGCAGGCCACCGTCGTGACGGTACGTCCGACGGCCGTGCCGATGACCGTCGAACTGCCGGGCCGGCTCGACGCGTACCGGCAGGCGGAAGTGCGCGCGCGGGTCGCGGGCATCGTCACCGCGCGCACCTACGAGGAAGGTCAGGAAGTGAAGCAGGGCGCGGTGCTGTTCCGCATCGATCCCGCGCCGCTGAAGGCCGCCCGCGACGCCGCGCAGGGCGCGCTCGCGAAAGCGCAGGCCGCGGCGCTCGCGGCGAGCGACAAGCGCCGCCGCTACGACGATCTGGTGCGCGACCGCGCGGTGAGCGAGCGCGACCATACCGAAGCCGTTGCGGCCGATACGCAGGCGAAGGCCGAGGTCGCATCGGCGAAGGCCGAGCTCGCGCGTGCGCAACTGCAGCTCGACTATGCCACCGTCACCGCACCGATCGCGGGCCGCGCGCGACGCGCGCTCGTGACCGAAGGCGCGCTCGTCGGCCAGGACCAGGCGACGCCGCTCACGACCGTCGAGCAGCTCGATCCGATCTACGTGAACTTCTCGCAGCCGGCCGCCGATGTCGACGCGTTGCGCCGCGCGGTGAAGAGCGGGCGCGCGACGGGCATTGCGCAGCACGACGTCGCGGTGACGCTGCTGCGCGCCGACGGCACCGCGTATCCGTTGAAGGGCAAGCTGCTGTTCAGCGATCTCGCGGTCGATCCGACCACCGACACCGTCGCGATGCGCGCGCTGTTCCCGAATCCGGAGCGCGAACTGCTGCCGGGCGCGTACGTGCGGATCGCGCTCGACACGGCGGTCGACCAGCGCGCGATCCTCGTGCCGCGCGACGCGCTGCTGCGCACCGCCGACCGTACGTCGGTACGCGTGGTCGGCACGAACGGCAAGGTCAAGGACGTCGAGGTCACGGCCGACCAGATGAGCGGCCGTGACTGGCGCATCACGCGCGGCCTCGCGGGCGGCGAACGCGTGATCGTCGACGACGCGTCGCAGTTCGCGCCCGATACGGCCGTCAAGCCCGTCGAGAAGTCGCCGCCGTCGAAGGCGGCGCCGGCCGCGGCCGCTTCGCAGGCGGCCGCCCGTCAAACCTGACCGGTTCAAACCAACATGGCACGTTTCTTCATCGATCGCCCCGTCTTCGCGTGGGTGATCGCCATTTTCATCATGCTGGGCGGCATGTTCGCGATCCGCGCGCTGCCCGTTGCGCAGTACCCGGACATCGCACCGCCCGTCGTCAGTATCTATGCGACGTACCCGGGCGCGTCCGCGCAGGTCGTCGAGGAATCGGTGACCGCGCTGATCGAGCGCGAGATGAACGGCGCGCCGGGGCTGATGTATACGTCGGCCACCAGCAGCGTCGGGATGGCGTCGCTGTACCTGACGTTCAAGCAGGGCGTGAACGCCGATCTCGCGGCCGTCGAAGTGCAGAACCGGCTGAAGATGGTCGAGGCGCGCTTGCCCGAACCGGTGCGCGGCGACGGCATCCAGGTCGAGAAGGCCGCCGACAACATCCAGCTCGTCGTGTCGCTCACGTCCGACGACGGCCGGATGACCGACGTGCAGCTCGGCGAATATGCATCGGCGAACGTCGTGCAGGCGCTGCGTCGCGTCGAGGGTGTCGGCCGGGTGCAGTTCTGGGGCGCGGAGTACGCGATGCGGATCTGGCCCGACCCGGTGAAGATGGCCGGGCACGGCCTCACCGCGTCGGACATCGCGTCGGCCGTGCGCGCGCACAACGCGCGCGTGACGATCGGCGACATCGGGCGCGGCGCGGTGCCGGCCAGCGCGCCGATCGCGGCGACCGTGTTCGCCGATGCGCCGCTGAAGACGCCGGCCGAATTCGGCGCGATCGCGCTGCGCACGCAGGCCGACGGCTCCGCGCTGTTCCTGCGCGACGTCGCGCGTGTCGAGTTCGGCGGCAACGACTACAACTACCCGTCGTACGTGAACGGCAAGGTCGCGACCGGGATGGGCATCAAGCTCGCGCCGGGCTCGAACGCGGTATCGACCGAGAAACGCGTGCGCGCGACGATGGACGAGCTGTCCCGGTTCTTCCCGCCGGGCGTGAAGTACCAGATCCCGTACGAGACCTCGTCGTTCGTGCGCGTGTCGATGAACAAGGTCGTCACGACGCTGATCGAGGCCGGCGTGCTGGTGTTCCTCGTGATGTTCCTGTTCATGCAGAACCTGCGCGCGACGCTGATCCCGACGCTCGTCGTGCCGGTCGCGCTCGCGGGCACGTTCGGCGTGATGTATGCGGCCGGCTTCTCGATCAACGTGCTGACAATGTTCGGGATGGTGCTCGCGATCGGCATCCTCGTCGACGACGCGATCGTCGTCGTCGAGAACGTCGAGCGGCTGATGGTCGAGGAGGGGCTCGGGCCGTACGACGCGACCGTCAAGGCGATGAAGCAGATCAGCGGCGCGATCGTCGGGATCACCGTCGTGCTGACGTCGGTGTTCGTGCCGATGGCGTTCTTCGGCGGCGCGGTGGGCAACATCTACCGGCAGTTCGCGCTGTCGCTCGCGGTGTCGATCGGCTTCTCCGCGTTCCTCGCGCTGTCGCTGACGCCCGCGCTGTGCGCGACGCTGCTCAAGCCCGTGTCCGGCGACCATCACGAGAAGCGCGGCTTCTTCGGCTGGTTCAACCGTTTCGTCGCGCGTGCGACGCAGCGCTACGCGACGCGGGTCGGCACGATGCTGAAGAAGCCCGTGCGCTGGCTCGTGGTGTACGGCGCGCTGATCGCGGCCGCGGTGCTGATGCTCGCGCAGCTGCCGACCGCGTTCCTGCCGGACGAGGACCAGGGCAACTTCATGGTGATGGTGATCCGCCCGCAAGGCACGCCGCTCGCGGAAACGATGCAGAGCGTGCGCGAGGTCGAGTCGTATATCCGCAAGGACGAGCCGGCCGCGTATACGTTCGCGCTCGGCGGCTTCAACCTGTACGGCGAAGGGCCGAACGGCGGGATGATCTTCGTCACGCTGAAGAACTGGAAGATGCGCCAGGCGGAACGCGATCACGTGCAGTCGATCGTCGCGCGCATCAACGCGCGATTCGCGGGCACGCCGAACACCACGGTGTTCGCGATGAACGCGCCGGCGCTGCCCGATCTCGGCTCGTCGAGCGGCTTCGACTTCCGGCTGCAGAACCGCGGCGGGCTCGATTACGCGACGTTCAGCGCCGCGCGCGAACAGCTGCTCGCCGCGGGCGGCAAGGACCGTGCGCTGACCGACCTGATGTTCGCGGGCACGCAGGATGCGCCGCAACTGAAGCTCGACATCGATCGCGCGAAGGCGTCCGCGCTCGGCGTGTCGATGGACGAGATCAATACGACGCTCGCGGTGATGTTCGGTTCGGACTATATCGGCGACTTCATGCACGGCACGCAGGTGCGGCGCGTGATGGTGCAGGCCGACGGGCTGCACCGGCTCGATCCGGACGACGTGAAGAAGCTGCGCGTGCGCAACGCGCGCGGCGAGATGGTGCCGCTCGCGGCGTTCACGACGCTGCACTGGACGCTCGGGCCGCCGCAGCTCACGCGCTACAACGGCTATCCGTCGTTCACGATCAACGGTTCGGCCGCGGCCGGCCACAGCAGCGGCGATGCGATGACCGCGATCGAGCGGATCGCCGCGCAGCTGCCGGCCGGCATCGGTTATGCGTGGTCGGGGCAATCGTTCGAGGAGCGGCTGTCGGGCGCGCAGGCGCCGATGCTGTTCGCGCTGTCGGTGCTCGTCGTGTTCCTGGCGCTCGCGGCACTCTACGAGAGCTGGTCGATCCCGTTCGCGGTGATGCTGGTCGTCCCGCTCGGCGTGATCGGCGCGGTGCTCGGCGTCACGCTGCGGGCGATGCCGAACGACATCTATTTCAAGGTGGGGCTGATCGCGACGATCGGGCTGTCCGCGAAGAACGCGATCCTGATCGTCGAAGTCGCGAAGGATCTCGTCGCGCAGCGCATGTCGCTCGTCGACGCCGCGCTCGAGGCAGCACGCCTGCGGCTGCGGCCGATCGTGATGACGTCGCTCGCGTTCGGCGTCGGCGTGCTGCCGCTCGCGTTCGCGTCGGGCGCCGCGTCCGGCGCGCAGATGGCGATCGGCACCGGCGTGCTCGGCGGCGTGATCACGGCGACCGTGCTCGCGGTGTTCCTCGTCCCGCTGTTTTTCGTGATCGTCGGCCGCCTGTTCGACGTCGGCCCGCGCCGGCGCGGCGGGGCGCGGCCGGCGGCGATGGAGGGTTCGCAATGATGGTTGCGCTGAATGCACGCGCGGTGCTGCGGGTTCGGCTCGCGCTGGTCGCCGCGCTCGCGCTCGCCGGGTGCTCGCTCGCCCCGCGTTACGAGCGGCCCGCGGCACCGGTGCCGTCGAGCTATGCGCCGGTCGACGGCAGCGCGGCGCCGGCCGCCGAACCGGTTGCGGCGCGGGATGCCGCGCTGCTCGACGACTGGCACGCGTATTTCACCGATCCGGCGCTGCAGGCGTGGATCGACGCCGCGCTCGCCAACAACCGCGACCTGCGGATCGCGGCCGGCCGGCTCGACGAAGCGCGCGCGCTGTACGGCGTGCAGCGCGCGGACCTGATGCCGTCGGTCGATGCGAATCTCGGCTACGAGCGCGCCCGCCAGTACGACCCGGTCGTGCGCGAAAGCGCGATCAGCGGGCTGTACCGCGCGGGCGTCGGCGTCAGCGCGTACGAGCTCGACCTGTTCGGGCGCGTGCGCAACCTGTCCGATGCGGCGCTTGCCGAGTATTTCGCGACGGCCGACGCGCAGCGCACGGTTCGCATCGGCGTGATCGCCGAAGTGGCGGGCGCGTACGTGTCGGAACGCTCGCTGCACGAACAGCTTGCGCTCGCGCAGCGCACGCTCGATGCGCGCGAACGCATGGCCGCGCTCACGCAGCGTCGTTATGCGGCCGGCACGAGCGACGCGATCGAGCTGCGCTCGGCCGAGATGCTGGTGGCCTCCGCGCGTGCCTCGCAGGCCGCGCTGCAGCGCGAGCATGCGCAGGCCGTGCGGGCGCTGCAGCTGCTAGCGGGTGACTTCGCACGCAACGGGCCCGACGACGCGAGCGCGCTCGACACGCTGTCGATCGCACCGGTGGCGCCGGGCGCGCCGAGCGCGCTGCTCGAACGGCGGCCAGACATCCGGCAGGCCGAGGCGCGGCTCAAGGCCGCCAACGCGCAGATCGGCGCCGCGCGCGCGGCGTTCTTTCCGCGCATCGCGTTGACCACCGACTACGGCTCGGTCAGCGACGCGTTTTCGAGCCTGTTCTCCGCCGGCACGAGCGTATGGACGTTCGCGCCGCGCATCACGCTGCCGATCTTCGCGGGCGGCCGCAATCGCGCGAATCTCGACGTCGCGAACGCACGCAAGCACATCGCGGTCGCCGAATACGAGAAGGCGGTGCAGACCGCGTTCCGTGAAGTGGCCGACGCGTTCGCCGCGCGCGACTGGATCGATCGCCAGCTTGCCGCGCAACAGGCGGTGTATGCGGCCGACGGCGCGCGGCTGAAGCTCGCCGAGCGTCGTTATGCGGGCGGTGTCGCGACGTATCTCGAACTGCTCGACGCGCAGCGCAGCACGTACGAGTCGGGGCAGGAGCTGATCCGGCTCAAGCAGCTCAGGCTCGCGAATGCGATCGCGCTGTACCGCGCGCTCGGTGGCGGCTGGACACCGGCCTCGGCCGAGGCGGCGATTTCCGCGTGACATGCGTGTCGTCGCCCGGTGCCGCGGCGCACCGCACGACATGACGGCGGCGGTACGATCCGGCGTGCGGCCGCCGCCGCGACAGTCGTACTGCCGGCCGTATCGCCGGTCGCTGTCGGCACTTCCTTTCGCTGTCCGGCGAATCCTCCAGGTGTGATTCATTTCGCGGCGGGGCGCACGCGCGCCTTCCGCGGCAACCCGCATCCGACGACCGCTCGTGTCGCCTGCCGGCGCAAACGTATGCGCTGCATTCTCGTCTCTTCGTCTCGTTCCTCCGGGCCGGCCAATCGCGTTCCGATGACCGCGCAGGCGTGCGATTTCAAATGGGCAATTGACGAATGGATTAATCAATGAATTGGAATTAATCATGGCGGCAAAGTGTCGCAGTAAAACGTTTGTATCTTTTCGCAATCGTTTGCGCGGCGATTCCGTATTGGTTAAATACCTCGGTTAATTTCCTGTCAGTTGGAAATGATTTGAGATTGCCGTTGTCTCCGGACAACGATGGCGGCATTGGACAATATTTTGTCTTTTGATTGGCGGTGATTGCCGGGGTCAATACAGGCGGGGCGATGCGGGGTGTCGACGGTCATCGGAAAGATTTTCCCCTAATCTTCAATCGGTTCCGTGAAATAAAAAAGGACTGCGGATGGAAAATGCAGGATTGGAAATCGAGCGGAAGGAATGTGGTTCAAGAGGGGTAAATCGGAGATTGTCATAAGCATTTGACAATGATTTACAGAAAACTTTCACGATTATCTCGATAATGCCGCCTCGTGTCGGACGGGGGTCGCCATGCGCTGCCGTTTGTGTCCGATACGTCGTCCATTCCATTTGCACTCCTTACGGGAAACGTCATGAAAAAATCCATCCTGACCGCTGTCGCACTCGCGGCCCTGTCCACCTCGGCCTTCGCAGCGGGCACCGGCACGATCAACTTCACGGGCGAGATCGTCGCGGGCGCATGCGGCATCGACTCGGGCTCGGTCAACCAGACCGTGAACCTCGGCAAGGTGCCGACCAACGTGTTCAAGCAAGCCGGCGACAAGTCCACGCCGACCAACTTCGACATCAAGCTGACCGACTGCGACACGAGCATCGCGCAGAACGCGTACTTCACGTTCACGGGCACGTCGAGCGCGGGCCAGCCGAAGCTGCTCGCCACGATCGGTTCGGCGACCAACGTCGGCATCCGCCTGCAGGCGGCGTCGGGCGAATACCTCGACAACGGCGCCGAGCAAAAGGCACCGACCGTGCTGCAGAACGGCACGAACATCGCTCGCTTCGCAGCGATGTACGAAGCGACGGCAGCCGGCGTGACGCCGGGTACCGCCGACGGCGTCGCCAACTTCACGGTCCGTTACCAGTAAGCGGCCGTACCGGAGGAGGGATGCGCGCATCCCTTCCTCCTTCTTCCTTCCTCCCGTTTTCTTCTTCCTGGACTTCCGGTAGCGCCGCGTGCGAATCAGACATTCCTTCCTTTGCGTCTCCGTGCTGGTCGTCGGCAGCCAGAGCCATGCGACGGAATTCAATTCGTCGTTCCTGAACATCGACGGCACGAACAATGTCGATCTGTCGCAGTTCTCGCAGGCGGACTTCACGTTACCGGGCGAGTACATGCTCGACGTGCAGGTCAACGACCTGTTCTACGGGCTGCAGGCGATCCAGTTCATCGCGCTCGACTCATCCGGCGCGGGCAAGCCGTGCCTGCCCCCGGAACTCGTCGCGCAGTTCGGGCTGAAACCGTCGCTCGCGAAGGACCTGCCGCGCTTCCAGGGCGGACGTTGCGTCGACCTCGGCGCGATCGAGGGCGCGACCGTGCGTTACCTGAAGAGCGACGGGCGGCTCAAGATCACGATTCCGCAGGCCGCGCTCGAATTCACCGATTCGACCTATCTGCCGCCGGAGCGCTGGTCCGAAGGGATTCCGGGCGCGATGCTCGACTATCGCGTGATCGCCAACACGAACCGCAACTTCGGTGCGGGCGGCGGGCAGACGAATTCGGTCCAGGCCTACGGGACGGTTGGCGCGAACTGGGATGCATGGCGCTTTCGCGGCGACTACCAGGCGCAATCGAACGTGGGCAACACGGCGTACGCGGACCGCACGTTCCGCTTCAGCCGGCTGTATGCATTCCGCGCGCTGCCGTCGATCCAGTCGACGGTGACGTTCGGCGACGACTACCTGACCTCCGACATCTTCGACACGTTCGCGCTGACCGGCGCGTCGATCCGCAGCGACGACCGCATGCTGCCGCCTTCGCTGCGCGGCTATGCGCCGCTGATCTCGGGCGTCGCGCGCACCAACGCGACCGTGACGGTGTCGCAGGCGGGCCGCGTGCTGTACGTGACGCGCGTGTCGCCCGGCGCATTCGCGCTGCAGAACATCAACACGAGCGTGCAGGGCACGCTCGACGTCGCGGTCGAGGAGGAGGACGGCAGCGTCCAGCGCTTCCAGGTGACGACGGCCGCCGTGCCGTTTCTCGCGCGCACCGGGCAGCTGCGCTACAAGGCCGCGGTCGGCAAGCCGCGCCTGTTCGGCGGCGCCGGCATCACGCCGTTCTTCGGCTTCGGCGAAATCGCGTACGGCTTGCCGTTCGACATCACCGCCTACGGCGGCTTCATCGCGGCATCGGGCTATACGTCGGTCGCGCTCGGCGTCGGCCGCGATTTCGGCGCGTTCGGCGCGGTGTCGGCCGACGTCACGCATGCGCGTGCGCGGCTGTGGTGGAGCGGCGCGACGCGCAACGGCAACTCGTATCGCATCAACTACTCGAAGCACTTCGACGGGCTCGATGCCGACGTGCGCTTCTTCGGCTATCGCTTTTCCGAGCGCGAGTACACGAACTTCGCGCAATTCTCGGGCGACCCGACCGCGTACGGTCTTGCCAACAGCAAGCAGCGCTATTCGGCGACGATGTCGAAGCGTTTCGGCGACACGTCGACCTATTTTTCATACGACCAGACGACCTACTGGGCGCGTTCGTCCGAGCAGCGTGTCGGCCTCACGCTGACGCGTGCGTTCTCGATCGGCACGCTGCGCAACCTGAACGTCAGCGTGTCGGCGTTTCGCACGCAGAGCGCGGGCGCGAGCGGCAACCAGTTCTCGGTGACCGCCACGCTGCCGATCGGCGGCCGCCACACGGTCACGTCGAACCTGACGACCGGCAGCGGCAGCACGAGCGTGAACGCCGGCTACATCTACGACGATCCGGCCGGCCGCACCTACCAGGTCAATGCGGGTGAAACCGACGGCCGCGCGTCGGCGAACGCGAGCTTCCGCCAGCGCACGTCGGCGTACCAGCTCACCGCGCAGGCGTCGACGCTCGCGAATGCCTACGCGGCCGCGTCGCTCGAAGTCGACGGCTCGTTCGTCGCGACGCAGTACGGCGTGTCCGCGCACGCGAACGGCAATGCGGGCGATACGCGCCTGCTGGTGTCGACCGACGGCGTGCCCGACGTGCCGCTGTCCGGCACGCTCGCGCGTACGGATGCGCGCGGCTACGCGGTGCTCGACGGCATCTCGCCGTACAACGTGTACGACGCGACGGTCAACGTCGAGAAGCTGCCGCTCGAAGTGCAGGTGACGAACCCGATCCAGCGCATGGTGCTGACCGATGGTGCGATCGGCTTCGTGAAGTTCTCCGCCGCGCGCGGCAGCAACCTGTACCTGACGCTGACGGATGCAGCCGGCAAGCCGTTGCCGTTCGGGGCGTCGGTGCAGGACGCGGCGAACGGCAAGGAGCTCGGCATCGTCGGCGAGGGCGGTGCGGCGTTCCTGACCCAGGTTCAGCCGAAGTCGACGCTGGCGGTGCGCGCGGGCGAACGCACGCTCTGCACGGTCGATGCACTGCCGAACCAGCTTCAACTCGAAGGCACGCCGATCCCGGTGACGTGCCAGACGTCCGGCGAGTCGCATGCAGCGGCCGCGCGGGTCGAACGATGATTTCATGGATCCAGCGATGAAGAACGCTTTCTCCCTTTCCTTTTCGCGGCGCGCATGGTGCGTGCTCGCGACCGCCGGTACGTTGCTCGCGGGCGCCGCGCAGGCGGCGATCGTGCCCGACCGCACGCGCGTGATCTTCAACGAAGGCGAACAGGCGGCGATCGTCACGATCACCAACAAGAGCACGACGTATCCGTATCTCGTGCAGTCGTGGCTCGAGGACACGAAGGGCAACAAGATCGCGACGCCGCTGATGGTCGTGCCGCCGCTGCAGCGCGTCGAGGCGAACGAGCGCAACGTGCTGCGGATCGCGAAGCTGCCGGGCACGGAGCTGCCGGCCGACCGGGAATCGGTGTTCTACCTGAACATCCGCGAAGTGCCGCCGAAGACCGACACGCCGAACACGCTGCAGATCGCACTGCATACGCAGATGAAGCTGTTTTACCGGCCGAAGGCCGTGCAGCCCGCGCGCGACGAGGACTGGACGCTGCCGATGACGCTGCGCGTCGACGCGGCCGCGCACAAGCTGGTGTTCGACAACCCGACGCCGTATCACGTGACGGTGGTCGACGTGAGCGCGGGCGCGCAGAAGACGACGGTGCCGATCGAGCCGGTGATGGTGAGCCCGATGAGCACGGCCGACGTGCCGTTCAAGGCCGCGACGCCGTCGACGCTGTTCGTCACGCATATCGACGATTACGGCGGCCAGGTGGCGGTCGAGTATGCGTGCGACGCCGGTGCCTGCAAGAGCGTGAAGAAATGAGCGGGCGAATGCATCTTCGGGCATCCTCCGCGGCCTGGTTACGCTGGATCGTGCTCCTGCTGCTGGTCGCGGCCGTGCAGCCCGCCTGGGCGCTGCGCTGCCTGACCAACAGCGGCGCAACTTCGTTGACGGAGCCAATCGGCGGCGTGGCGTCGTATCCGACCGATGCGCCGGACGGCTATGTGATCTGGGTGTCGCCCGTGCGCACAACCTCGGGTTATTGCTACAAGGACCTGGGTGACGACAGCAGCCTGAAAGTGGTCGACAACATCTATTTCTACGCGAATCCGAACCGCACGAATCCTGCCGCATGGGGGCTCGAGATCGGTATCCGCTACCAGGGGGTCGATTACTTCGACAAGACCAGCAACCGCGGGGGTGGGGTGTTCACCGGCTATTCGGTGCCGCCGTGCAGCAGGTACGACTTCGACCGTAAGCGTTGCCTGCAGACGCGAATCAGCATCGACTATCAGGTTGTCGTACGCAAGAAGGGCAACTGGGTTCAACCGCCGAGCGACATCTATACGGTGTTCCAGTTCGACGGCGAGTTCGGGCTGAATGCTTACAACCCGAGCTTCCAGTACCGCCTGAGCGGGCTACGCAATCTCAAGCCGACACCGTGCTTCGTCGACGTGCTCGTGACTCCCGAGCCGGGCATCGTCAATTTCGGGCAGGTGCAGGCGGTGGGCAACGGCTTCCTGCCGGCGGTGCCGCGCAAGCGGTTTTCGCTGTCGTTGACGAAGAAATGCAACGTTGCGGTACGCGTCGACGGGTACTTCGAAACGAGCTATCCGGTGCAGAACGGCTTGCTGGTGCCCGCGAAGGACAGTAATTTCGGGATCGGCATCGAGGACAGTCAGGGCAAGGCGATTCCGTTCAACGAACAGTTCAACCTGGCTCAATTCCCGTCCAACGTCATGAACCAGAGCGTATTGATGGACGCGGTGCTGAAGTCGTTCGGGCCGCCGAAGATTGGTCGGTTCGACGCGACGGCGACGATCCGGCTGTTCATCTACTGACGCGGGCGAATGCGAGGGGCGACAGCCGGGCGTTTTGTCCCGGAGGAGACGGGGATACGCTTGAAGGGCACCACGATGGCCGTCCTGTTCGTTGTCTCGACGATGGGCGCGGCGCATGCGCAGACGATGTCGGTCGGCGGGTATGCGTTGACGGTACTCGACGACCTCGGCGGGCCGCGCGGCGGTCACGACTATGGTGCGACGGTCAGTGCGGCCGGGAAGACGATCGCTGGCTTTTACCAGCGCGACGCGTCGCCCTCCCATGTCGAATCGCGCAGTCTCGCGAAGGGGCGGTCGAGTTGGCGGACGGTATCAACGGCGCCGGGCTCGCGGTGATCCTGTCGTTTCAGGCAGGGCTGGCGCCGGAGCACTGGCAGCGCTAGCGCCCGGCCATCCGGTCCGTTCCTGTCGCGACGACAAAAAAGCGCCGGCTTGCCGGCGCTTTTTCGCATCTGCCGCACGGCGCTCAACGCACCCAGCGGCACACCTTGTGGTGGTGATGCTCGAAGTGGCATACGCGGTGCGGATGCGCTTCGGCCATGGCCGGTACGAGCACGGCGGCGGCGACGGCCGCGGCGGTCAGGGTTTTCAGTAGCGTTTTCATGTCGAGTTCCTGTCGTTGAATGGCGGATCAGGGGAGCGGCCTTTCTTTACCACTGCGGCCGCTGATCGTCGCGACGGTCGTCACGCGGGCCGGGGTGCCGGGCTTCCCAGTCGCGGCGCTCCCAATAGCGATTGCCGTCCCAGTACCGATCGCCATGCCAGCCGATCGTGACTTCGGCAGGGCCGGGGTAGGCAACGCATCCGGTCAGCATCACGCTCGACAACGCGCCAGCCATGACAGCGGACAACACGATGGATTTCATGGTTTTCTCCCTTGGAAACGGCAAGTCGATCGTACGAGCCCCCAAAATTTCACGTAGTAAGAAGTTGCTACCGCCCATGACACGTGCAGGCGTTTCGTCAGGCGCGTGAAAGATCGCGTCGGCCGCCCGCAAACCGGGTACGCCGGACGAACGCACGCTCCCTCCGCCCGCACGACGATTCCGCCGATTGTTCAGACAAATCCTGACAACTGAAAGGGTCATCCTGTAATCGGATTGAGAATGATTTGCGTTTACGTTAAATTGCGCTATCTCGGAATTAGACGGAGCAGATCGATGGCCATGGCGGAAGTGCTCGACCGACCGGCGGCGGCAGCGGCGAACCCGTTCCTCGGCAGTTGTCCGGACCTGCCGCCGCGCGCCGCGCCGCGTACGCGCCGTGCGTCGGAGCCCCGCGCGCAGGGCGCGCTGCTCGATGTGCTGATCTCGCATCGTACGATGCTCGTCAATGTCGCGCGCGGCTTCGTCGGGTGCGCGAGCCGCGCCGAGGACGTCGTGCACGACGTGTTCGTGAAGCTCGTCGAATTCCCGAACCAGGACGCGGTGCGCCAGCCGGTCGCGTACGTGACGCGGATGGTGCGCAATGCGTCGATCGACGCGTGCCGCCGGCAAAGCCTCGAAAACGTCTATCACACGGAAGAGGACGACGGCTTCGACGTGCCGTCGCCCGAGCCGACACCGGAAGCCGCGCTGATGACGCGCGACACGCTGCGGCGCGTGTGGGCCGCGCTCGACGACCTGCCGGCGCGCAGCCGCGCGGCCTTCGAGATGGTGCGGCTGCGCGAGGAAACGCTGCAGACCGCGGCGCGCGCGCTGAACGTATCGCAGACGCTCGTGCATTTCATGGTGCGCGACGCGGAGCGCCACTGCGCGGAATGCCTCGACGCGTGCCATCGCGGCGTCGCATGCCCGGTGTTCCTGGGCGGCCGCGCGCGGCGGCGGTAAAAAAACGCGCCGGCCAATCGTCTATCAGGCAGGAGCGGCCGAACCCGCCGCTTCGCCTCCTTCAACCGCCTCAGCGATTTCCGATCATGACGCAAGCCCCGACGCCTACCGCCGACACCGACGATCTCGTCTACACGGTCGTCATCAACGACGAAGAACAGTATTCGATCTGGCCGACGTTCCGGCCCGTGCCGGCCGGCTGGCGCGAAGTCGGCGTGAGCGGCCCGAAGGCGGACTGTCTCGCGCACATCGAGACCGTCTGGACCGACATGCGCCCGGCGAGCCTGCGCCGCGCGATGGACGGCGAGCGCGCGACGCGCGCATCGTGACCTGCTGCGCCGTGATCCGGCGCGCCACCTGAAGAGGACGTTGCATGACCCTGCTTTCGTTGCCGACGCTCGACGACCTGCGTATCGAGCCGGGGCTGCCCACCGTCGTGTCGCCGCGCGGCGGCGACGGGATGTCGATCGACGATGTCGCGCCGCTCGCGCGCGAGATCGCGGCCGACGCGCTCGAACGGGCGGGCGGTGTGCTGTTCACGGGTTTTCACGTGCCGTCGATCGACGCGTTCCAGCAGTTCGCGGCATCGTTCGGCGATCCGCTGATCGGCTATGAATACGCGTCGACGCCGCGCAGCCAGGTCGAGGGCGCGGTCTACACGTCGACCGAATATCCGCCGCACCGCGCGATTCCGCTGCACAACGAGCAGTCGTACACGCGCGAATGGCCGCTGCGGATCTGGTTCCACTGCGCGCTCGCCGCGCCGAAGGGCGGCGCCACGCCGATCGCGGACAGCCGCGCGGTGTATCGCGCGCTCGATCCGGCGCTGGTCGCGCGTTTCAAGAAGCGCGAGCTGCTGTACGTGCGCAATTTCGGCCAGGGGCTCGACCTGCCGTGGCAGCAGTCGTTCGGCACCGACGAGCCGGCCGAGGTCGAGCGGATGTGCGCGGCGCGCGGCATCGAATGCGCGTGGCGCACCGACGACGACGGCGAGCTGCTGCTGCGCACGCGCGAACGCTGCCAGGCCGTCGCGCGCCATCCGCGCACCGGCGACCGCGTGTGGTTCAACCAGGCGAACCTGTTCCACCTGTCGGCGCTCGACGACGACATGCAGGAAGCGCTCGTCGATGCGGTCGGGCTCGAGAACGTGCCGCGCAACGTGTACTACGGCGACGGCGAACCGCTCGAGGCCGACGCGCTCGCGGAGATTCGCGGCGTGCTCGACCAGCAGCGCATCGTGTTCCCGTGGCGCACCGGCGACGTGCTGATGCTCGACAACATGCTGACCGCGCACGCGCGCGACCCGTTCGAGGGGCCGCGCAAGGTCGTCGTCGCGATGGCGCAGAGCTATACGGTCCCGCGCGACCGAACGGAGGATTGATGACGCGTAGTACCGCCGCGCTTGCCGCGCGCGGGCTGTCGGTAGGGTATCGCGACCATGTCGTGATCGACGGGCTGGACCTGTCGATCGCGGCCGGCCGCGTCACCGCGCTGTGCGGACCGAACGGCTGCGGCAAGAGCACGCTGCTGCGCACGCTCGCGGGCCTGCAGCCCGCGCGTGCCGGCCATGTCGAGGTGAACGGCCGGCCGCTCGCATCGTTTCGCCGTCGCGCGCTCGCGCGCGAGCTGACGATGCTCGCGCAGTTCAACCAGATTCCGTCGGGCCTCACGGTGCGCGAACTCGTCGCCTACGGGCGCTATGCGTACGGCGGCTTCCTGCGCGGCCTGTCGCGGGCCGACCATGCGGCGATCGACGAGGCGCTCGACACGAGCGGCCTCGCCGACGACGCGGAGCGCGACGTCGGCGCGCTGTCGGGCGGGGAACGCCAGCGCGCGTGGATCGCGATGGCGCTCGCGCAGCAGGCGCCGATCGTGCTGCTCGACGAACCGACGACCTATCTCGACATCCATCACCAGCTCGACATCCTCGACGCACTGCGCACGCTGAACCGCACGCGCGGGCTGACGATCGTATGGGTGCTGCACGACCTGAACCAGGCGGCCGCGTACAGCGACGAGATCGTGCTGATGCGCGCGGGCCGTCTCGTCGCGCAGGGCACGCCCGACGCGATGCTCGATCCGGCGCGGCTGCGCGCGGCGTTCGGCGTCGACATGCTGAAGCTCGCGCATCCGCAGACGGGCGCGCCGATGTGCGTACCGGCCTACGGTCCGACCACCGACGGCGCGCCGCGGGCGGCCGGCGTCTTCGACCGGGATCTCGCCGTATGACGACGTTCGCGATGCGCAAGCGCCTCGCGGCGGCGGGCAAGGGCGCGGCTACCGGGCGGGCCGGCGCGATCGCGTTCGGCCTCGTCGCGCTGATCGTCGTACTCGCGGCGCTGCGTGTCGCGCCCGACCTGCGCGTGTGGTGGGACGCGGCGCCCGGCAGCGATGCCGCGGCGCTCGCGCACGTGTTCCTGTTCGACCTCAACCTGCCGCGCGTCGCGGCCGCGCTCGTCGCGGGCGGTTGCCTCGGGATCGCCGGCGCGTTGTTCCAGTCGCTCACGCGCAATCCGCTCGCGTCGCCCGACCTGCTGGGCGTGACGGGCGGCGCCCAGCTCGGCCTGCTCGCGGCGATGCTCGTGCCGGCGCTGGCGGGCGTCGCGTCGGTGCCGCTGCTGTTCGTCTGCGGGCTGGCCGCCGCCGCGTGCGCGATCGCCGCGGCCGGCGGCTGGCGCGCGACACCGCTGCGGCTCGTGCTTGCGGGCAGCGTGTGCATGCTGCTGTTCGCCGCGCTGTCGACGCTCGTGCTCGCGTTTTTCGAGCAGAACATCGCGGGCGCCGCGCTGTGGACCAACGGCAGCCTTTACCAGCCGGGCGCGACGGGCCTCGCGCTCGCCGCCCGCTGGCTCGTCGTGCCGCTGGTCGCGCTGCCGTTCGTGATCCGGCCGCTGAATCCGCTCACGCTCGGCGACGACGCGGCGGCCGCGGCCGGCGTGCGTGTCGATGCGACACGGCTCGCCGCGACGATCGTCGCGGTCGCGTTCACGAGCGTGGCCGTCAGTATCGCGGGCCCGCTGTCGTATGTCGGCCTCGTCGCGCCGAACCTGCTGCGCCAGGTGCGCGGCGCGCGCGCCGCGCGGCTCGGCGTGCTGGTGCCGCTGTCGGCGCTCGCCGGCGGCGCGCTCGTGCTCGTCACCGACAGCGCGGTACTCGCGTCGGGCCTCGACGCGACGCTGTCGACCGGCGTCGCGATCGCGCTGGTCGGCACGCCGTTAATGCTCGCGATGATCCGGCGCGGCGCCGCCTGGTCGGGCGTGCTCCATGCCGCGGCGGAACCGGCGGCGGGCGGCGGCTCGGCGCGGCTCGTCGGCTGGCTCGAACGGCTCGGCTGGCCGCTGCGCACGGCGCTGTTCGTCGTGGCCGGCGCACTCGCGGTGTGGGTCGGCGTGTCGGCCGGCCCCGAATGGCTGTCGCCCGCGCGCTGGTCGGCCGCGCTGTCGGGGCAGGATGGGCTCGCGCGGATGCTGATCGACCTGCGCATGCCGCGCCTGCTGTGCGCGCTGCTCGCGGGTGCGCTGCTCGCCGTCAGCGGCGTCGCGATGCAGAGCGTCGTGCGCAATCCGCTCGCGGGCCCCGAAGTGCTCGGCGTCACGCAGGGCGCGGGGCTCGTCACGTTGTTCGCGTTGTCGACGTGGCCGCTGATGGGCCACGTGACGCTCGCGGCCGCCGCGCTGATCGGCGGCGGCCTGTCGCTCGCGATCACGCTCGCGCTGAATCACCGGCATCGCTACGCGCCGCTCGCGGTCGCGCTGACCGGGATCGTCATCGGCGCGTTGTGGACCACGCTCGCGCAATGGCTGATCACGCAGGAAAGCGTGCAGCCCGCGCGCTTCGTCGTGTGGCTCGTCGGCGGCACCTATGGCCGCAGCTGGGGCGAGGTGTCGATGCTGCTGCCGTGGTGCGTGCTCGCGGTGCCCGTGTTCGCATGGCTCGCGAAACCGCTCGACATGCTCGCGCTCGGCGACGACCAGGCCGCCGCGCTCGGCTTGCCGGTGGCCGTGCTGCGGCCGCTCGCACTGACGATCGCGACGCTCGCCGCGTGTGCGGCCGTCGCGGCGGTCGGGCCGGTCGGCTTCATCGGGCTGATGGCGCCGCACGTCGCGACGATGCTCGGCGCGCGCCGGCATCGCACGCGGCTGTGGCTCGCGGCCGCGTGCGGCGCGCTGATCCTCGGTGTCGCGGATCTGGCCGCGCGCACGGTCGTCGCGCCGCGCGAAGTGCCGGCAGGCGTGCTGACCGCGCTGATCGGCGCACCGTATCTGCTCGGGCTGCTGATCCTCGAGGGGCGCCGCGCCCGGCGCGCGGGGCGATGACGCCGGTGCTCGACGAGACGCGCGCCACGCGCTTTTCGGCGTTCGCGCCGCAACCGTTCGCCGAACCTCTCGATGTCGTCTGGCTCGGCATGCCCGACGACGCGCACGCGCCGGATCGCATCGTCGTGCCCGTCACCGAATTGCCCGCGCATCGCGACATCGTGCTCGACGCGATGGTCGGCCACTACGGCGGCGATCCCGCGCGGCATGCGCGCGCGCTGATGTCGCAATGGAGCAAATACTATTTCGGTCGCGCGGCGCCGGCCGGTGTCGTCGCCGCGTTGACGCTCGGCCGGCCGCTCGACATGAACCCGGCGCGCACGTTCGTCGCGCTCGACGACGGGATGCCGGCCGCGCTGTATTTCGCGCCGGACGCGCTCGGCGCGCCGTGCGACGATCCCGCGCCGCGCTATGCGGGGCTCCTCGCGCATCTCGGCGCGGTGATCGACCTGCTCGCGGCGATGGGCCGCGTCACGCCGCGCGTGCTGTGGAGCAACGCGGGCAACCTGCTCGACTATCTGCTCGATACGTATCGTTCGCTGCCGTGCGCGGCCGACCCCGTCCGCGATGCGGACTGGCTGTTCGGCTCGACCTGCGTGCGCGGCGAACCGAATCCGCTGCGGATGCCCGTGCGCGACGCCGTGCCGCGCTCGGCACTGCTGCCGACGCCGTTTCGCGCGCGCCGCGTGTGCTGCCTGCGCTACGAAATTCCTGGAGAAACGCAACTGTGTGGAAGCTGCCCCCTGCTACTGACGATGGACGACGCGGCGCTGGCCGAGCAGGACGCGATCCGGTGACGCGCGCCGGCCGCCGGCATGCGCTCGGCGTACTCGCGGCGGCACTCGGCGCCGCGTGTTGCGGCGCGTTTCCCGCCTCGGCTGCCGCGGCTTCCGTTGCCGACGGCGCGCGCGGCACGCAGGGCACCGCGTCGCTCGCCGGCAACCCCGTCGTGTCGCAGGCGAGCGCGAAGATGCCGGTGCGGCCGCAGCGCGTGGTCGCACTCGACTTCATGTTCGCGGAAAGCGTGATCGCGCTCGACCTCGTGCCGGTCGGGATGGCCGATACCGCGTTCTACCCGGGCTGGCTCGGCTACCGGAGCGAGCGGCTCGCGCACGTGACCGACATCGGCTCGCGGCAGGAGCCGGGGCTCGAGGCGATCGCGGCGGTCAAGCCCGACCTGATCATCGGCGTCGGTTTCCGCCACGCGCCGATCTTCGACGCGCTCGACCGGATCGCGCCGACGATCCTGTTCCAGTTCAGCCCGAACGTATCCGACGGCGGCGTACCGGTCACGCAGCTCGACTGGATGCGGCAGATCTTCCGGACGATCGGCGCGGTGACGGGGCGCGACGCGCGTGCGCAGGCGGTCGATGCGCAGCTCGACGCCGGCATCGCGCGCAATGCGGCGCGGCTCGCGGCCGCGGGCCGCACGGGCGAGCGCGTCGCGCTGCTGCAGGATCTCGGCTTGCCCGATCGTTACTGGGCCTACACGGGCAACAGCACGTCGGCGGGCCTCGCGCGTGCGCTCGGGCTCGATCCGTGGCCGCGCAAGCCGACGCGGGAAGGCACGCTGTACGTGACGTCGGCCGATCTGCTTCGTCAGCGCGACCTGGCCGTGATGTTCGTCACCGCATCGGGGATGGACGTGCCGCTGTCCGCGAAACTCGATTCGCCGGTGTGGCGCTTCGTGCCCGCGATGAAGGCGCGCCGGATCGCGCTGATCGAACGCAACATCTGGGGGTTCGGCGGACCGATGTCGGCGCTGAAGCTGGCCGACGTGATGACCGATACGATGCTGACGCTGCCGGCCGTGCGCAAGAGCTGACGGGCAGGGTGTCGCGATCGGCGCGATCAGTGCATTGCCCGCCGGCACGATTCGCTTCCGAAATGCAAATCGCCGACGCACTGCCATGGCAGCGCGTCGGCGATTTTTTTGTCGCCCGTCGCTCAGGCGCTCAGTGCATCGACACCATCCTGCGCACGCGAGCGCGCAGGCATCGTGTCGCTGACGATGCGCCCGTTGTCGAGCTTCAGCAGCCGGTCGGCGAGATCGAAGTAGCGGTCGTCGTGCGTGATCACGATCACGGCCTTGCCGCGCGCGCGCAGCTCGGGCAGCAACTGCTCGTAGAACACGGCCTTGAACGACGGGTCCTGGTCGGCCGCCCATTCGTCGAACAGGTAGAACGGCCGGTCTTCCAGATAGGCGACGACGAGCGCGAGCCGCTTGCGCTGACCGGTCGACAGCGCGCGCGTCGAGAACGCGCCGTCGACCACCTTCACCTTGTGGTCGAGCGCGAGCTTCGCGACGAGCGCGTTCGCCCGTGCGTCGGCCTGCGCGCGCGACGGATCGTCCGGATCGACGATGCCGAGCAGCGCATCGAACAGGTGGAAGTCGTTGAATACCGCGCTGAAGCGCTGCCGGTACGCGGCGCGCTCGCGCCAGCCGATCGTGCGGCCGTCGACCTCGATCGTGCCTTCCTCCGGTTCGTAGAGCCCCGTCAGCACCTTCGCGAGCGTCGTCTTGCCGCTGCCGTTGCCGCCGACGATGAACACGAGTTCGCCCGGCTTGATCGTCAGGTCGATCGGCCCGATGCTGAACATCCGTTCGTCGCGTTCGTGGAAGTACGCATGCGTGACGCCGCGCAGCGTGACGGCGCCGGCCGGCGGCACGTCGGGTGCGTCGGCGGCGGGCGGCACCGTACGCAGCGCGCCGAATTCGGCCATCACGCCTTCGATCCGCGTGAGCGACACGCGCGCGGCGTTGACGGTCGGCAGGTTGTTCAGCAGACCGTCGAGCGGCACGAGCATGAACAGGAACACGACGACGTAGCCGGCGGCGGCGGCCGGGTCGGCATGCACGCCGAGCTGCGGCCAGAACGACGCGACGCCGAGGAACACGTAGAACAGGAAGATGATCCAGCCGACCCCGACCGCGTATGCGCTGAACGCGCGGCGGCGGTGGTCGCGCACTTCGCCGATCGCGGCGCCGAGCTGGCCGTCGACGAACTGGCGGGCACGCGCGTCGTGCAGCTTCAGTTCCTTCGCGCCGGAGAACAGCGAGCCCAGATAGCCGAACAGGCGGTCCTGCGCGTGGCCGGCCGCCTCGAGCGACGCGATCGCGCGGCGGTCGCCGGTGTGATAGCCGAGCGAGCCTGCGATGATCGCGGCCAGCGCCAGCAGGCACACGGGCCACGACAGCCAGGCGAGATAACCGAGGCAGCCGAACACGATCGAACCGTGCATGACCAGGTTCGGCAGCGCGAAGAACAGCATCGACACGTTGGTCGCGTCGTCGGTCAGCACCGACTGCACGGGCGCCGCGCCGATCCGCTCGATGTCGCGCAATTCGGCGGAGCCGACGCGTCGCGCGAGATGGACGCGCAACCGCGCCATCGTGTCCTGCGACAGGCGGGCGAACAGCGTGCCCGACACGATCCGCGTGACGAGCGCGATCACCGCGCACAGGGCGAAGCGCCACGCGAGCGATGCATCGGCCGCGCCCGGTTGAGAGAGCGCGCGGTTCAGCGTCGCGACGAGCAGCACGCTCGCGACACCATTCAGGACGCACGCAGTGAGCGCAAGCGTGAGCGACACGCGGCTTTCGCGCAGCAGCGCAAGGATCAGGCGCGCCGCGGGGCGGCCGGGAGAGGCGTCGAGGGACGGCGGGGAGGAAGGCTCGTGGGCGGCTGTCATCGGCAACGTCGGTAAAGGGAAGGCAGGCAAAAACGCGGAAACGGTGAATCTGACGCGAAAGCGGCGGGCGAGGCGGGGCCCCGTTCCGGCTTCCTCCCTGATAGACGAACGGGGCACGCAAATATTTAGCGGCACCGTCAAAAAAATGCGGCCGCACGCACTTTGCGTGCAAAACGGTAAAAAATCGGCCGCGTCGTTCGTCACACCAGTGAAGCCGCCCCAAGCGGCCCCGAGACTTGGCCGAAGCGGCCGGACCGAAGGACTTCACGCACATGACGAGTTTCCCGACTGCGCTGCATCACCGAATCCGCGAACTGGCGCGCATCGCGCCCGACGCACCCGCGATCGCGGTTCCTTTCCAGAATGACCTGCGCCTGTCGCGCGGCGCGCTCGACGCGCGGGCGGCGTACCTGGCCCGGCAACTGCGCGCGGCCGGTGTCGGCGCGGAAGTGCGGGTCGGCGTCTGCGTCGAGCGTTCGTGCGAACTGTTCGTCGCGCTGCTGGCCGTGCTGAAGGCGGGCGGCGTGTTCGTGCCGCTCGATCCGCGCCATCCCGCCGCGCGCCTCGACTGGATCGTCCAGGATGCGCAACTGCGGCACGGCATCGTCGACGCGGCCGGCCGCGCGGCGCTCGGCACGCCGTTCGAACATGCGTTTGATCCGGCGGCGGCATCGGGCAAGCAGGATCTCGTCGCCGGCGACGAAGCCGTGCCGGTTCACCCGCGTTCGGCCGCCTACATGATCTATACGTCGGGCTCGACCGGCACGCCGAAGGCGGTCGTCGTCGAGCACGGGCCGCTCGCCGCGCATTGCGCCGCGCTCGCGGCCGCGCTGCCGATCGAGGCCGGCGACCGCCTGCTGCATTTCGCATCGGTCAATTTCGACGCCGCGCACGAATGCTGGCTCGCGCCGCTCGCCGTCGGCGCCGGCATCGTCGTGGCGCCGCCGCAGCCGTTCGCGCCGGACGCCGCGCATGCGCTGCTCGTGCGCGAGTCGGTCAACGTCGCCGCGTTCCCGCCTGCCTACCTGCGCGAATTCGCGGCCGTCGCCGCGCGCGACGGCGTGCCGCCGGCGCTGCGCGTGCTCGCGTTCGGCGGTGAAGCGCTGCCGCAACAGGCATTCGAGTTCGTACGCGGCACATTTCCGTCGGTACGACTGATCAACGGCTACGGGCCGACCGAGGCCGTGATCTCGCCGATGCTGTGGCCGGTCGAGCCGGGCGAGACGCCCGTGCTGGCGGCCGACGACGCGTATGCATCGCTGCCGATCGGCCGCGTGATCGGCCCGCGCGTCGCGCGCGTCGACGGCGCCGCGGCCGATGGCGTGGGCGAGCTGCTGCTCGGCGGTGTCTGCGTCGCCCGCGGTTATCACGGTCGCCCGGCCTTGACGGCCGAACGTTTCATTCCCGATGCGCAGGGTGAACCCGGCGCGCGCGTCTACCGCACCGGCGACCTCGCGCGGCTGCGCGACGACGGCGCATTCGATTATCTCGGCCGCCTCGACGATCAGGTCCAGGTGCGCGGCGTGCGCGTGGAGCCGGCGGAAATCGCCGCGTGCCTGCGCTCGCACCCGGCCGTGGCCGACGCGGCCGTGGTCGCCGAAACCGGCAACGGACCGACACGGCTGATCGCGTGCGTCGCGCTGCGCGCGGCGGCCGACGATGCAGCGCTGAAAGCGCACGTGGCCGCGCAATTGCCGGCCGCGTGGCAACCGCACCGCTTCGTGCGGGTCGATGCGTTGCCGTATACGTTGAACGGCAAGATCGACCGTGCCGCGCTGCGCGAACGGATTGCCGCCGCGCGCGACACGACGCAAGGTGCGGGCGATACGCCGCGTACGCCGACCGAACGACAACTGGCCGATCTGTGGCAGACGCTGCTGGGCCTTGACGTCATCCCGTCGCGTGACGACCGGTTCTTCGCGCTGGGCGCCGATTCGCTCGCCGCGATGCAGCTGCAGGCCGCGATTCGGGCGACCCTGCGCGTGAACCTGCGGCTCGACACGCTGTTCGCCGATCCGGCGCTGGCCGAACTGGCCGGGACGGTCGATCGGGCGGAACGCGAGACCGGCGAGCCGCTGGCCGCGATTTCCGCGCGTCGCGCCGCGGCCGATCCAGCGGCATCGGCCGCGGCGCATGTCGACCGTGCGGCCTCGCTTGCGCAGCAACGTTTCTGGGTGCTCGCGCAAACGCGTGACGCGAGCGCCGCGTATCACATCGCCGCGCACTGGACGATCGACGGTGCACTCGCGCGCGACGCGCTGCAGCGCGCGCTCGATCACGTGATCGGGCGTCATGAGGCGTGGCGCACGACGCTCGTCGACAACGACGACGGCATCGTGATGCAGCGGATTCATGCGCATCTGCCGGTGCCGATCGCCGATATCGACCTGCGCGACCAGCCGCCCGCCGCCCGCGACGCACAAGCCGCGCGCCTCGCCGAGCGCGACGCGGCCGAGCCGTTCGACCTCGCGCGCGGCCCGCTGCTGCGCGCGACGCTCATCGCGCTCGCCGACGACCGCCACCGCCTGCTGTTGACCGCGCATCACGCGATCACCGACGGCTGGAGCTCGCGCTGCGCGTTCGACGATCTGTCGGCCGCGTACCGCGCGTACGCCGAGGGCCGCGAGCCGTCGCTGCCCGAGCTGCCGATCCAGTACGCCGACTACGCGGACTGGCAGCGCGACATGCTGGCCGGCGGCGAGGGCGAGCGCCAGCTCGACTACTGGCGCGGCGCATTGCGCGACGTGCCGGGCCCGCTTGCGCTGCCGGTCGACCGCCAGCCGGGCGCCGTGCGCACGCTGCAGGGTGCGCGCGTGTCGGTGCGCCTGCCCGACGCGGTTGCGGCAGACGTGCGGCAACTCGCACGCGACGCGCAGGCGACCGTCTTCACGGTGCTGCTCGCCGCGCTCGACGCATGGCTGTCGCGCCTGACCGGCGCAACGGATGTCGTCGTCGCGGTGCCGGTCGCGCATCGCCAGCGCCCCGAAACGCGCGCGCTGCTGGGCCTGTTCCTGAATACCGTCGCGCTGCGCGTGCAAGTGGCGCCCACGCTGCCGTTCCGCGCGCTCGTCGACGCGGCGCGCACGGCGGCGCTCGATGCGGTCGCGCACCAGGACGTGCCGTTCGAGCGCGTCATCGATGCGGTGAAGCCGCCGGTCAAGCGCGGCGACGAATGGCTGCGGGTGAAGTTCGCGCAACAGTTCGATGCGCGGCACGACAGCGTGCTGCCGGGCGCCACGGCAGTCGCGACGCCGGGGCCCGATCTCGCCGCGCGCTTCGATTTCGCGGTGGATTTCACCGACGACGCGAACGGGATCGAACTGGTCGCCGCGTACGCGACCGACTGCATCGACGCGGACACCGCGCGTGCCTGGCTCGACAGCTATGCGGCGCTCGTCGGCGCGGCCGCGCACGATCCGCAACACCCGACGGCCGTACTGCCGTGCGACGCGTCGGCAAGCTCGCGCCAGCCGCGCGACGGGCGCGCACTGCGCATCGAGCATGCCGACGTCGTCGCCGCGTTTGCGCGGCAGGCGGCGGCCTACCCGCATCGCGTCGCGCTGTCCGACGCATCGACCTCGCTGACGTTCGCCGAGCTCGACGACGCGTCGAACCGCGTCGCACGCGCACTGGTGCAGCGCGGCATGGCCGCCGAGGCGTCCGTGATCGTCTGCATAGAACGGTCGGCACGTTTCGTCGTCGGCCTGCTGGGCGCGCTGAAGGCCGGCGCGCTCGCCGTGCTGCTCGATCCCGCGCAGCCGGCCGCACGACTCGGTGCCGCGGCGGCCGACTGCGGCGCACGCTGGGCGCTCGTGGCGGACACGGCCGCGTGGCCGGCCGGCATCGATACGCAGCCGCTCGACGTCGACACGCTCGCGCAGGATGCGACGCTCGCCCACGCGGCCGGCGTGCGCGTCGCGCCGCATCCGGAGCAGGGCGCGTACCTGATCTACACGTCGGGCTCGACCGGCACGCCGAAGGGCGTCGTCGTGTCGCACGGCGCACTGGCCGACTACGTGCAGGGGATGCTCGATGAACTCGCGTTCGCACCCGACGCCTCGTTCGCGATGGTGTCGACCGTCGCGGCCGACCTCGGCCATACGACGCTGTTCGGCGCGCTGTGCGCCGGCCGCACGCTGCATCTGCTGCCGGCCGCCTGCGCGTTCGATCCGGACCAGTTCGCGGACGAAATGCGCCGCCGTGAAGTCGGCGTGCTGAAGATCGTGCCGAGCCACCTGCAGGCGCTGCTCGACGCGCGCGTGCCGGCCGACGTGCTGCCGCGCCACGCGCTCGTGACGGGCGGCGAGACGCTCACGTGGGCGCTCGTCGCGCGCCTGGCCGCGCTCGCGCCGGCCTGCCGCGTGATCAACCATTACGGGCCGACCGAAGCGACGGTCGGCGCGATCGCGTGCGACACCGCGTCGATCGCCGCCGATGCGCGCGACCCCGCGAGCGGCGTGCCGCTCGGGCTGCCGCTGCCGAATGCGCGCGCGCTCGTGCTCGACGCGTTCGGCGCCTGCGTGCCCGCCGGCGCGACGGGCGAGCTGTATCTGGGCGGGCCGGGCGTCGCGCGCGGTTACCTCGGGCGCCCGGCGCAAACCGCCGAGCGTTTCGTGCCCGATCCGTTCACGCCCGGTGCGCGGCTGTATCGCACGGGCGACCGCGTGCGACTGCGCACGGATGGCCGTCTCGCCTTCCTCGGCCGTATCGACGACCAGGTGAAGATCCGCGGCTACCGCGTCGAGCCGGGCGAGGTGAGTGCGGCCGTGCGCGCGGCCGCGCCGGTCGCGCAGGCCGAAACGCTCGCGATCGAGCATGACGGCCGCCTGCGGCTCGCGACGTTCGTCGTGATGCGCGACGACGCGGCCTTCGACGAAGCCACCGTGCGCGCGGCACTTGCCGCGAAGCTGCCCGACTACATGGTGCCCGCGCAGTTCGTCGCGCTGGCTCGCCTGCCGGTGACGGCGAACGGCAAGATCGATCGCGCGGCATTGCGCGAGCTGGCTGCCGCGCCGGTTGCGGTTGCGTCCGGCGATGCGCCGCGCGGTGCGGTCGAAACCGTGCTCGCCGAGGTCTGGCAGGCCGTGCTGAAAGCGCCGAAGGTCGGCCGCGACGACAATTTCTTCGAACTCGGCGGCGATTCGATCCTCGTGCTGCAGGTGATCGCCCGTGCCCGCAAGCGCGGCGTGCGCTTCACGCCGAAGCAATTGTTCGACGGCCCGACGGTGGCCGAACTCGCGCGCATCGCGAAGACCGACGATGCGGCCGCCGCCGTCCAGCCCGCGAGCGCTGCCGCGACGCCGGTGGCCGCATCGGTCCTGACGCCCGCGCAGCAGCGCTTCTTCGCGCTCGACGTTCCGCATCCGGGCCACTGGAACCAGTCGGTTGCGTTCGACGTGCGCGGTGCATTCGACGCCGACGCATTCGCGCGCGCATTCGACGCGCTGCTGACGCATCACGACGTGTTCCGCCAGCGCTTCGCGCGCGGCGCGGACGGCGTCTGGCGCACAAGCGAGGCAGCCAAGCCGTACGACGCATTGCCGTTCGTCGAAGTCGCCGCACGCGACGCAGCCGACGGGCTCGCACGCTTCGACGCGCTGCAGCGCCGTCTCGACCTCGGCCGCGGGCCGCTCGCCTGTGCATGCGCGGCGCGCCTGCCGGACGGCTCGACGCAGCTGTATCTGGCGATTCACCACGTGATCGTCGACGGCGTGTCGTGGCGCATCCTGCTCGACGACCTCGACACGGCCTACCGCGCCGCATGCGAACGCACGCCGGTCCGCCTGTCGCAGCCGGGCCTGCGCGCAGACGCATGGGCCGCGCGGCTCGCGCGTGCCGCGACGGAACCGGGCTCGCCGTTCACGGCGGAGGCCGCATACTGGGCCGGCATGGCGCAGGGCGACGACGTCGTCCCCGATCATCCGGACGCAACGGCCACGAACGCCGATGCGGCCGTCGTCGTGCAGACGATCGACGCGGCATTGACCCGCGCCGCGTTGACCGACGCGCATGCCGCCTATCGCACGCAGACGATCGAGCTGCTGGGCGCGGCGCTCGCGCTGGCGCTGGCCGGCGCGCGCGACGCCGCTGCGTGCCGCGTCGAACTGGAAGGACACGGCCGCGAAGCGCTGTTCGACGAGGCGGACGCGAGCCGGACGATCGGCTGGCTGACGAGCCATTACCCGGTGACGCTGCCGGTCGCGGCGACCGCGCGCGACACGCTGTGCGCGGTCAAGGACACGCTGCGCGCCGTGCCGCACAAGGGGCTCGGCTTCGGCGTGCTCGCGCACTACGGCGATGCGGCGATGCGCGCGGCGCTGGCCGCCGTGCCGCGCCCGCGCGTCACGTTCAACTATCTCGGCCAGTTCGACGCGCCGCGCGATGCCACGCTCGTACCGCGCTTCGGCGGCACCGGCGTCGAGCGCGATCCGCGGGGGCCGCTCGGCAACACGCTCGCGATCCACGCATACCTCGATACGGACCGCGACGGCGCGCGTACGCTCAAGGTGCACTGGGTCTACGGTGCGCCGCAGTTCGAGCGCGCGACGATCGACGCGTTGGCCGAACGCTTCGCGTCGGCGCTGCGCGAACTCGTCGACGCGTGCGCGTCGCGCATCGCGCATCGCGGCGCCGGCGCGACGCCGGGCGATTTCCCGCTCGCGCAGGCCGCCGGGCTCACGCAGGCCGCGATCGAACGCACGCCGCTCGACTGGCGCGCGATCGACGACGTGTATCCGCTGTCGCCGATGCAGCAGGGCATCCTGTTCCACGCGCTGTTCGCACCGGGCCACGCGAGCTACGTGAACCAGCTCGTCGCGACCGCGACCACGCTCGACGCCGACCGGCTCGCGGCGGCGTTCGACGCGTCGATCGCGCGTCACGACATTCTGCGCACGAGCGTGATGCCGGACGAAGCCGCGCCGCTGCAGTGCGTGCACCGCCATGCGCGGATCCCGGTCGAGCAGCTCGACTGGCGCGAGCGCGGCGACACGCTCGACGCCGATTTCGACGCCTGGCTCGCGGCCGACCGCACGCGCGGCTTCGACTGGCGCGAGCCGCCGCTGATGCGGCTGACGCTGATTCGCGTGTCGGACGACGCATGGCGCGTCGTGTGGACGCGTCACCATGTGCTGCTCGACGGCTGGAGCACGGCGCGCCTGCTCGCCGACGTGCTGCGCGACTATCGCGACCCGGATGCCGTGTCGCCGTTCGCGAGTCGTCCGGCGCTGCGCTACCGTGACTTCATCGCATGGCTCGGCACGCGCGACCGCGACGCCGACGAGCGTTTCTGGACCGGGCGTCTTGCCCGCCTGGATGCACCGACGCTGATTGCCGACCGGTCGGCCGATCGCGCCGAGGCCGAGATGGTCACGTGGCGTGCGACGCTCGATGCGCACGCGCTGGCGCGCGTCGCGCAGACGGCGCGTGCGCTGAAGCTGACCGTCAACACGCTGGTGCAGGGCGCCTGGGCGCTCGCGCTGCAGCGGATGACGCATCAGCCGGCCGTCGCGTTCGGTGCGACCGTCGCGGGCCGTCCCGACGCGCTCGCGGACGTCGACTCGGTGCTCGGTCTGTTCATCAACACGCTGCCGGTCATCACCGCACCGGCGCCGCAGCAACGCGCGGCCGACTGGCTGCAGGCGCTGCAGCGCGAGAACGCGGCCGCCGCCGAACATGCCCACACGCCGCTGGCCGACATCCAGCGCTGGGCGCGCGGGGCGGGCGGCGCACTGTTCGATACGCTGGTCGTGTTCGAAAACTACCCGGTCGACGACACGGCGCGCGACGCCGATCCGCGCGCGCTGGCATTGAGCGGCGTGCGCAGCATCGAGGCAACCGATTTCGCGCTGACGCTCGTGATCGAAAGCGGCGCCGAACTGACGATCGACTACGGTTACGACGCCGCACGTGTCGATGCGCGTCAGGTCGAGACCTGGCATCGTGCGTTCGCATGTGCGCTCGATGCACTGGCCCGTACGCCGTACGCGCTGCTCGGCACGCTGTCGATCGCCGACGCCGCCACCCGCGACGCACTGGCGCATGCGCAAGACACCGCGCATGCGTGGCCGATCGCGCAACGGCAGCCGCTGCACCTGCAATTCGCCGAGGCGGCGCGGGCGACGCCGGACGCGATTGCACTCGAATACGCCGACGTTCATGGCGGCGTGCATCGTGCGACCTATCGCGAGCTCGACGTGGCAACCTCGCGCATCGCGGCCGCGCTGCGCCGGCGCGGTGTGCGGCCCGACACGCCGGTCGCGCTGTGCGTCGAGCGTTCGTTCGACATGGTGATGGCGCTCGTCGGCGTGCTGAAGGCCGGCGCCGCGTACCTGCCGGTCGACCCCGACTATCCGGCCGAGCGCATCGCGTACCTGCTGCGGGACGCGCGGCCGGCCGTCGCAATCACACAGGCCCATCTGCGCGAGCAGGTCGAGGCCGCGCTGGGTGAAGGCGCCGACACGCAGTTGCTGACGGTGGCGGACCTGCTTGCCGATGCGGCGGACGAAGCGGACGGCGCGCCCGCAAGCGGCACCGCCGCGATCGACGACGCACGGCTCGCCTACCTGATCTATACGTCCGGCTCGACCGGCAAGCCGAAGGGCGCCGGCAACACGCACGGCGCACTCGCGAACCGGATTGCGTGGATGCAGCACGCGTACCGGCTGACGCGCGACGACGTCGTGCTGCACAAGACGCCGTTCGGTTTCGACGTGTCGGTCTGGGAATTCGTGTGGCCGCTGGCGATCGGCGCGAAGCTCGCGATCGCCGCACCGGGCGACCATCGCGACCCGGCGCGTCTCGCGGCCGCGATCCACGCGCACGGCGTGACGGTGCTGCATTTCGTGCCGTCGATGCTGGCCGCGTTCGCCGCTCATCTCGACGACTTCTCGGCCGCCGCGCAATGCGACAGCGTGCGCCTGATCGTCGCGAGCGGCGAAGCGCTCGCGCCCGAACTCGTCGCGAAGATGGCGCGGCTGCTGCCGAATGCCACGCTCGTGAACCTGTACGGACCGACCGAAGCCGCGATCGACGTGTCGCACTGGACTTGCGGCCCCGACGACGCGAATGCGGTCGCGGTGCCGATCGGTCATCCGATCGCGAACCTGCAGCTGCACGTGCTGGACGCCGCGTGGCAGCCGGTGCCGGCTGGCGCGACCGGCGAACTGTACCTGGCGGGCGCCGGTCTCGCGCGCGGTTATCTCGGCCGCCCGGCGCTGACCGCCGAGCGCTTCGTGCCCGATCCGTTCGTGCCGGGCGCGCGCATGTACCGCACCGGCGACCTCGCGCGCCGGCGCGCCGACGGTGCGCTCGACTACCTTGGCCGCGTCGACACGCAGGTGAAGCTGCGCGGCCAGCGGATCGAGCCGGGCGAGATCGAAGCGCTGCTGCGCGCGGCGCCCGGCGTGAACGATGCGGTCGTGATCGTGCGCGACGAGCAATTGATCGGCTACGTGGCCCGCGGCGATGCGGGCCCGCTCGACCGCGCGGCGCTGCTCGACGCACTGCGCGCGCAACTGCCGGCGTACATGGTGCCGTCGCAACTGATCGAGCTCGACGCGTTGCCCGTCACGCCGAACGGCAAGTGCGACCGTCATGCGCTGCCCGCGCCGGTGCGCGACACGGCCGAAGCCGTCGAACTCGCGACCGACACCGAACGCGCGCTCGCGGCAATCTGGCAGCGCGTGCTGCACGTGGACGCGATCGGCCGCGACGGCGATTTCTTCCTGCTCGGCGGCCACTCGCTGCTCGCGACGCAGGCCCACGCGCAGGCCAACCTGCACTGGGGTCTTGCGCTGCCGCTGCGCACGCTGTTCGACACGCGCACGCTGGCGCGCTGCGCGGAAGCGATCGACGCGGCCTGCGCGGCGCGCGGCGAGACCGATGCGGCGAGCGCGATCGACGCGCTGCTCGGCGAACTGGAAACCCAATAAGGACGACGGATGACGAAGGCTCAACCCGACTGGCTCGCGCTCGCGACGCGTTTCGCGCAACTGCCCGACGCGCAGCGCGCGGTCTTCATCGACAAGCTCGGCGCGGCCGGCATCGACTTCCGCGTGCTGCCGATTCCGCCGCGCGCGCCGCGCAGCGAGCGCGTGGCGGCTTCGTTTGCACAGACGCGGCTGTGGTTGCACGCGCGGCTGATCGACGCGCCCGACGCGTATCACATCACCGAGCGCCTCGCGCTGACGGGCCCGCTCGACGTGCATGCGCTGCGTCTCGCGTGCGATGCGCTGATCGCACGTCATGAAGCGCTGCGCACGACCTTCGACGAAGCGCAGGACGGTGTCGCGCAAACGATCCACGCGCCGCTGCGCTGCCCGTGGCGCGAGACCGACCTGGAAGCGTTGCCGGCCGCGCAGCGCGCGGCGCGCGCGGAGGCCGTCGCGACGGCCGACGAAGCCGAGCCGTTCGATCTCGGCACGGCGCCGCTCGTGCGCGCGCACCTGGTGCGCTTCGACGCGACGCATCACTGGCTCGCGCTGACGGTCCATCACATCGTGTCGGACGGCTGGTCGTCCGGCGTGATGCTCGACGAACTCGCGGCGTTCTATCGTGCGTATGCGTCCGACCGGCCGGTGCCGCTCGCGCCGCTGCCGATCCAGTACGCCGACTACGCGCTGTGGCAGCGCCGCTGGCTCGATGCCGGCGAGCGCGACCGTCAGCTCGCGTTCTGGCGCGAGCGCCTCGACCCGCAGCGCGGCGTGCTGACGCTGCCGGGCGCGGCCGCGCGGCCGGCGCGCCGCAGCGCACGCGGCGCGCGTCATGTGTTTTCGCTCGACGCGCGCGTCGGCGCGCAACTGCGCGCGTTTGCGGCCGCATCGGGCGCGACGCCGTTCGCCGTGCTGCTGGCCGCGCTCGATGCACTGCTCGCGCGCGCGACCGGCGACGCGCGGATCTGCGTCGGCGTGCCGGCCGCGAACCGCGAACGCGCGGAAGTCGCCGGCCTGATCGGCTTCTTCGTCAACACGCTGGCGATCGACGTCGACGTGCCCGCGCACGGCGATTTCTCGTCGCTGGTCGCTCGCACGCAGCGCGCGCTCGTCGACGCGCAGATGCACCAGGACGTGCCGTTCGAGCAGGTGGTCGACGCGCTCGGCGTGCCGCGCAGCGCGAGCCATCATCCGCTGTTCCAGGTCATGGCCGCGTATGGCGAGCGGCGCGCGCTGCCGGCGCTCGGCGCGGCGTCGGCCGCGTTGCTGCCGTCCGGCACGCCGTCCGCGAAATTCGACCTGACGCTGTCCGTCGAGGCGACGCCCGACGGCACGTTCGACGCCGCTTTCATCTACGCGCTCGACCTGTTCGACGCGGACGCGATCGCGCGGCTGGCCGCGCGATTCGTCACTCTGCTGACCGATGCGCTCGCACGTCCCGACATGCCGGTCGGCGATCTCGACTGGCTGCCCGCCGACGAGCGTGCCCAGCTCTTTGCGTGGAACGCGCCGGCCGGCGCGACCGATGCCGAACCGTTCGTGCCCGTGCATGCGCGTATCGCCGCGCATGCGCAAGCGCGGCCGGACGCGCGCGGTGTCGCCGATATCGACCGCGCGCTGACGCGCGGCGAAGTCGATGCACGCGCGGCGCGCCTCGCCCGCCATCTGGTCGCGGCCGGCGTCCGGCCCGAGATGCGCGTCGGCGTCGCGCTGCAGCGCTCGGTCGACCTGCTCGTCGCGCTGATCGCGGTGCTGAAGTCGGGCGCCGCGTTCGTGCCGCTCGATCCCGCGCATCCGCGCGAACGGCTCGCGCAGATCGTCGGCGACGCGAACATCGCGCACGTGCTGACCGACGGCGCAAGCGCCGCATCGCTGCCCGAACTGCCGGCGCTGCGCGTCTGGCGCGCCGATGCGATCGATGCGCTCGACGAGGCCGGGCACGTCGTGCTGCCGGACGTGCTGCCGGGCCACGCGGCCTATGCGATCTACACGTCGGGCTCGACCGGCAAGCCGAAGGGCGTGATCGTCGACCATGCATCGTTCGCGCTGCATTGCGCGGCGATCGCCGAGCGCTACGGCGCGGGCGAGCACGACGTGTTCCTGCTGTTCCAGTCTGTCAACTTCGACGGCGCGCATGAAGGCTGGTTTTCGCAATACATGTCGGGCGCCGCCGTGTCGGTGACGGCCGACGTTCTGTGGCCGCCCGCGCAGACCTGCGCGATGATGGTGCGCGACGGCGTGACGATGACCTATGTGCCGCCGGGCTGCGCCGCGCAACTCGCCGAATGGGCGCTCCAGCACGGTGCGCCGCCGACGCTGCGTTCGCTGACCGTCGGCGGCGAGGCCACGTCGCGCGAAGCGTTCGCGATGCTGCGCCGTGCGCTGCCGAACGTGCGCGTGGTCAACGGCTACGGCCCGACCGAGACGGTCATCACGCCGACGCTGTGGATGTTCCGGCCCGGCGACGATCTGGCGAAGCTCGGCGACGCCGCTTACCTGCCGATCGGCACGCTGGTCGGCGCGCGCACCGCGCATGTGCTCGACGCGCGGCTGCATCCGCTGCCGGTCGGCGTGATCGGCGAACTGTATCTGGGTGGCGAGGGGATCGGCGTCGCGCGCGGCTATCTCGACCGTCCGGCACTGACGGCGGAGCGCTTCGTGCCCGACCCGTACGGCGCGGCGGGCGCGCGGCTGTACCGCACCGGCGACCTCGTGCGCCGCCGCGCGGACGGCGTATTCGACTTCATCGGTCGCGTCGACCACCAGGTGAAGCTGCGCGGGCTGCGCATCGAACTCGGCGAAATCGAGGCGCAGCTGGCCGCGCACGATGCGGTGCGCGAGGCGTGCGCGGTCGTGCACGGGCAGGGTGCGCTCGCGCAGCTCGTCGCGTATGTCGAGCTGACCGCCGATGCGCGGGCCGCCGCGCAGCCGGTCGAAGCCGCGACGCTCGATGCGCACCTGCGCCGCACGCTGCCCGATTACATGGTGCCCGCGCAACTGATCGTGCTCGACGCGCTGCCGCGCAACGCGAACAGCAAGGTCGACCGTGCGCGGCTGCCGGCGCCGGTGCGCGTCGAACGCGCGTACGAGGCGCCGCGCGACGGCGACGAAACCGCGCTCGCGGCGATCTGGTGCGACGTGCTGAATCTCGAGCGCGTCGGCCGCGGCGATCACTTCTTCGATCTCGGCGGCCATTCGCTCGCGGCCGTGCGGGTCGCGACACGCGTGGCGGAACGGCTCGGCCGCGACGTGCCGGTACGCGCACTGTTCGAGGCGCCCGTGCTCGCACAGTACGCGCGGCAGGTAGTCGATGCGCCGCGCGCCGCGCATGCCGGCGCCGCCGCGCCGGGCGTCGCGGTGGCGAAGCCCGACGCGCATGGCGTGTGGCCGCTGTCGCCCGCGCAGCTCGGCCTGTGGTTCCTGTGGCGCGCGCAGCCGGACAGCGCCGCGTACAACATTCCGGTTGCGCTGCGCGTGCGCGGCCCGCTCGACGTCGATGCGCTGCGCGCGGCGTTCGCGGATGCCGCGGCCGTTCATCCGGCATTGCGCGCGCGGCTCGTGGCGCGCAACGGCGCGCTGCCGGGCCAGCGGATCGACGCGGATGTTGGCGTCGAACTGCCCGTGATCGACCTGTCGGCCCAGGCCGATGCGCTTGCCCGAGCCGCCGCACTGACCGACGAGGATGCCCTCGCGCCGTTCGACCTTGCGGCCGATGCGCCGCTGTGGCGTGCCCGCGTGCTGCGGCTCGACACGGACGACCACGTGCTGTCGGTGACGATCCATCACATCGTGTCGGATGGCGAATCGATCGAGCTGTGGCTCGATGCGGTGCGCACGCGTTATGTCGCTCGGGTGCACGGCGACGCGCTGCCGGCGCTGGACGCGATCCAGCCGGCCGCGCCGCTCGTGCTGCCCGCGCCGTGCCATCCGGCCCGCGTCGCGTATTGGCAGGATGCGCTGGCCGATCTGCCGTCGCGCGTGCTGCCGCAGCGTGCGGACGCGCCGGCCCATCCGCAATGGCGAGCGGCCCGTCTCGCATTCGAATTCGATGCGCACCTGATCCGCGCCGCACGCGACGCCGCATCGGCCGCGCACGCCACGTTGCCGATGCTGCTGCATGCGGCGCTCAATACCGCGCTGTTCCGCGTGACGGGCGCGGCCGACCAGCCGGTCGGCGTGCTGGCGTCGACGCGCGCGCTCACCGGCGATGCGGCCCGCGACGCGCTCGGTCTCTTCATCAACTCGGTCGTCGTGCGCACGCGGATCGACCCGGCAGACCGCCGCGCGGACGTGCTCGCGCAGGTGCGCGATACGGCGCTCGCCGCGTATGCGCATGCCGACGTGCCGTTTGCCGACGTCGTCGCCGCGCTGCGCGCACCGCGTGCCGCGCAGGCCAATCCGCTGTTCCAGGTGATGTTCAACTACCTGCGTCCGACCGGCGCGGCCGCGCGCGACTGGGCCGGTCTGTCGCTCGCCGAATTCGACGACGTGCGCCATCGCGTCGTGTTCACGCTGGAGCTGGACGTCGTCGAGCATCCGGACGGGCGCGTCAGCGCTGCGTTCTCGTATGCGGACGAACTGCTCGACCGCGGTTTCGTCGATGCGCTCGTCGATGTCTATCACGATGAAGTTGCCCGCTTCGCCGGTGCGTCGGAAGCGGCGCTCGGCGTGCCGGACGCACGCGACGCCGCGTTCGGCGCGCATGCACACGCGGCAGCACGGGGCCACGCGCCGTCGTCGCATGCGGCGGCGGTGCTGGCGGCCTTGTGGTCCGACACGTTCGCGACCGCCGCACCCGAGCCCGATGCGGACCTGTTCGAAGCCGGCGCGACGTCGTTCGACGTCGTGCGCTTCGTCGACGCGGCCGGCCGTGCCGGTCACGCGCTGACGGTCGCCGACGTGTTCGCGTCGCCGACGCTCGCAGCCCTCGGTGCACGGCTGGATGCGCGTGCGGAAACAGCACAGGAGGCGCGCCATGCTGGCTGAAGTGCGTCCGGACGGATTCACGATGCTCGATACGTACCGCCTCGCATTCGCGGACGGCCTGTTCGCGCTGCGCGACGGCACGGAGATCCGTGTCGCGCAGGGCGACGGCATCGGCGCGCAGCTGCTGCGCGCGCAACTCGGCGACGACGGTGCGCTGCGCCTCGTCGCATACAACCATCGCGCGGCGCCGGCCGACCAGCGGCGCGCGCTGCTGGCGGCGCTGGCCGCGGCGTTTTCGGACAGCGCGCGCCATGCGGCGATCCGGCTCGACCCGGCCGCATGGCCGGCGGTCGCGCTCGATGCGCTGCGCGCGAGCGGCGTGCTCGCCGACGGCGGCCGCTGCGTGCGTGACGGCTGGGCGCAACAGGCCGACCTGTGGCTCGTCGGCCCGCATCTGCCGTGCGCGACGCTGCCGATGCTCACCGACGGCCGGCGCCACCCGCGCCGGCCGCCCGCGCCGCGCGGCGACGTCTACGCGCGCGACCTGCCGGCGCTCGGCGTGCGCTTCACGCTGCGCGGCTGGCAGCCGGCGGAGGACACCGAACGGCTCGCGCGCTGGTTCGACGAACCGCGCGTGCGCGACGGCTGGCCGGGTGCGCACCCCGCGCCGCGCGGCACGGACGGCGCGCGAGGCGCCGCCCTCGACGCCGATCCGCACGTGACGCCGCTCGTCGGCTGTTTCGACGGCGAGCCGTTCGCGTATTTCGAAGCGTTCTGGCTGAAGGAGGACGCGCTCGCGCCGCACGTCGCGGCGCGCGACTACGACCGCGGGCTGCGGATGCTGGTCGGCGAGTCGCGCTGGCGCGGCCCGCATTGCGTGGCCGGCTGGTTGCCGTCCGTCGTGCATTACCTGTTTCTCGACGACCCGCGTACCGAAGCGGTCGGCTGTGCCGTTCCGGCCGGCCACGCGCGGGTTGCCGACCATCTCGCGCGGCATGGCTTCGCGCGGCAGCGCCGTCTCGCGCTGGCCGACGCGCAGCCGCTGTGGATGCGCACGCTGCGCGAGACGTTCTTCTCCGGCCGTCACGTCTGACGGGCCGGATTCACCGACAAGGGAGCTGAGACATGCAGAGAGAAACCGTATTCGACCTGATCGGCGTCGGCTTCGGGCCGTCGAATCTGGCGCTGGCCGTGCGCCTCGCGGAGCGCAGCGGCGCGCGCACGTTCGCCCATTGCTTCGTCGAGCGCCAGCCGGAATTCGGCTGGCATCGCGGGATGCTGCTCGACGACTGCCGGATGCAGATTTCGTTTCTGAAGGATCTCGTCACGATGCGCGATCCGAAAAGCCGCTACACGTTCATCAACTACCTGTTCGAGCGCGGCCGGCTGAACGAATTCGTCAACCTGAAGAACTTCTATCCGACCCGCGTCGAATTCCACGACTACCTGAGCTGGGTCGCCGACGCATTCGACGACCGCGTGCACTACAGCGAGACCGTGCTGGCGATCGAGCCGGTACGTGGCGACGGCGCGAAGATCGACGCGCTGCGCGTGCTGTCGCGCGACGCGGCGGGCCACGAGCGCCAGCGCGTCACGCGCGCGCTGTCGGTCGGCGTCGGCGGCACGCCCGCGATTCCGGACGCGTTCGCCGCGCTCGGCCGCGACCGCGTGATCCATTCGTCGTCGTACCTGACCGACATCGACCGACTCGTCGCATCGCCCGACGGCGAGCGCCGCCGCGTCGCGGTGATCGGCGCGGGGCAGAGCGCGGCCGAGGTGTTCATCGACCTCGCGCGCCGCTTCCCGCATGTCGACGCGAGCCTCGTGATGCGTGCCGGCGCGCTGAAGCCGGCCGACGACAGCCCGTTCGTCAACGAGATCTTCAGTCCCGAGTTCACCGACGTCGTCTATGCGCAGCCGCACGACGCGCGCCGCGCATTGCTCGAGCGCTACCGCGACACCAACTACGCGGTGGTCGACCGGCCGCTGATCGAGCAGATCTACGAAATGCTGTACCTGCAGCGCATCGACGGCACGCCGCGCCATGCATTGCTTGCGAACAGCGCGATCGAGGCCGCGGTGCGCACGGCCGACGGCCGCATCGAGCTGACGCTGCGCGACCGGTTGAGCGGCGCCACCCGCGTCGAGCGCTTCGACGCGCTGGTGCTCGCGACCGGCTACCGCCGCGACACGCACTCGGCCTTGCTCGAAGGGCTGGCGCCGCACCTCGGCGATGCGCTCACGCGCGGCGACGTCACGCGCGATTACCTGCTCGCGACGCCCGCGGACTTCGCGCCGCGCATCTACCTGCAAGGCTGCTGCGAAGACAGCCACGGATTGTCCGACACGCTGCTGTCGGTACTGGCGCGCCGCGCGGACGAAATCTGCGCGTCGCTCGAAGACGGGATCGCGCCCGGCCATGACGAAGGCGCGGCCCGGGCAATGCACGAAAAACGACCGGAAAACGGGGTGAGCGCGGGCCGGATGGCTTTCGCTCTTTGACAAAGGCGCGGTCGGAGACCGCATGAAAAAAGTGGAGCAGAGAAAGATGGAGTGGGCAACAGGCACGCGTTTGCGTGCGATCGCAGCCGCGGCGAGCGTGGCGTTCGGTACGGCGGCGGCAGGGCACGCATACGCCCAGACGGCGCCGGCCGTGAACGCGGGCGTCGCGGCGTCGGCCAGCAGTGCACAGAACGGCGCGGCGGCCGGTCCGTCGACCAGCGCGCAGAACGGCACGCTGCCGGCGATCACCGTCAACGCGGCCTCGGCCGGCGACGGCACGGTCGGGCTCGTCGCGAAGCGCAGCCGGTCCGGTACCAAGACCGACACGCCGATCAACGAGATCCCGCAGACGATCAACGTCGTCACCGCGCAGCAGATCGAGATGACCGGCGCGACCGACGTGAACGCGGCGCTGCGCTACGTGCCGGGCTTCTCGTCGTACGGTTCGGACAACCGTTCGGACTGGTATGCGGCGCTGCGCGGCTTTACGCCGACGGCCTACGTGAACGGCCTGCAGGTGCCGAACACGATCAACCTCGCCAGCTGGCGTGTCGATCCGTACATGATCGACAGCATCAGCGTGCTGCGCGGGCCGACCTCGGTACTGTACGGCGCGGGCGACCCGGGCGCGATCATCGACGTGCAGACCAAGCTCGCCGACGGCGAGCGCGTGCGCGAGGCCGGGGTGCAGATCGGCAACTACGCGCGCAAGCAGTTCATGATCGACGTCGGCGACAAGCTCGACCCGGACGGCAAGTACGCGTACCGGTTCGTCGGCGTCGCGCGCGACGGCAACGCGCTGACCGGTCCGAACAACGACCAGCGCGTCGCGCTCGCGCCGTCGTTCCGCTGGCGCCCGGACGCGGATACGTCGCTGACGCTGTCCGCGACGTACCTGCAGGACTGGGGCGACATCTCGTCGAACTTCGTCCCGGCGGTGGGCACGGTGCTGCCGAACCCGAGCGGGCAAATCAACAAGGACGTCTACGAAGGTGACCCGAACTTCAACTACTACCGCAAGAAGCAGTGGTCGGTCGGCTACCAGTTCGAACGAAACCTGACGCCGGCGTGGACGTTCCGCCAGAACACGCGGCTGATGCACCTGTCGCTCGACAACGGCTCGGTGTTCGGCAACGGCTTCGTCGACGGCAGCACGACCGACGTGTCGCGCTGGGCCGGCGTGTTCCAGATGAACTACAGCCGCTTCGACATCGACAACAACCTGGAAGGCCGGTTTGCAACGGGCCCGCTCCAGCACACGCTGCTGCTCGGCTTCCAGTACAACCGCCAGACCGCGACCGACAGCGAATGGCTCGCCGCCGCGTCGCCGCTGAACATCTACAACCCGGTCTACACGCCGGTCACGCTGTCGGTGTTCTCGAATCCGGACACCACGTTCCGTACGAACACGTACACGACGATGAACACGTTCGGCCTGTACGCGCAGGACCAGATCAAGTGGAACCGCTGGACGCTGACGCTCGGCGGCCGCGAGGACTGGGTCAACATGCGGATGGACGACCGCGCGGGCGGCACGTCGACGAAGGCGGACGTCACGGCGTTTACCGGCCGCGTCGGCCTCACGTACCAGGGCGATTACGGGCTGTCGCCTTACGTGAGCTATGCGACGTCGTTCAACCCGCTGATCGGCGTGAACCTGCTCGGCGGCGGGCTGCCGCAGCCGACGCGCGGCAAGCAGATCGAGGCCGGCCTGCGCTGGCAGCCGCCCGGCAAGAACCTGATGCTGAACGCGGCGATCTACCAGATCAACCAGACCAACGTGCTCACGTCGGCGTTGCCGGGCCAGGACCCGACCGGCACGAAGTCCGTACAGACGGGCGAAGTGCGTTCGCGCGGGATCGAGCTGAGCGCGACCGGCAAGGTCACGTCGAATCTGTCGGTGATCGCGTCGTACGTCTACCAGGACGTGAAGAACGTGCAGGCCAACGACGTGTCGCTGAACAACTGGCCGGTCGACATTCCGCGGCCGCGCCAGATGGCGTCGCTGTGGACCGACTGGACGTGGCACACGGGGCCGCTCGCGGGCTTCGGCCTCGGCGGCGGCATCCGCTACCAGAGCGCGTCGGCCGGTGCGGCGGACAACTCGCTGACGGTGTCGAGCGTCACGCTGTTCGACGCGGGGCTGCATTACGACGTGCGTAACTGGCGCTTCGCCGTGAACGGGACGAACCTGTTCAACCGCCATTACATCAGCGGTTGCCAGTCGTACAACGTCTGCGTGTTCGGAACCGACCGCACGGTGATCGCGACCGCGAAATACAACTGGTGATGTTGCGCGCCGCGGTCCGCCGGCCGGCCTTCGCGGCCGGCGCGGGCGGGCCGCGGCGCCTTCGTCCGCTTTTCCTCGACGCATCCATGCCGAAAAAAAATCTCGTCTACATCCAGTCGCTGCGCAACGGCGCGGCCGATCGCGCCGGCCAGCCGGTCGCTTATCGGGGCGGCACGCGCTACATGAAGGCGCCGCTCGAATTCCTCGTCGAACGCCTGAACGATTCGCCGCTCGGCGAGCGCTACACCCTCAAGGGCGTGATCGTCGACGACGACGAAGGCTCGCCGGCCGACCGCGCGAAAGTGGCCGACTACGGCTTCGCGCGCACGCCGGGCCGCCCGTGGATCCTGCCGGAGGGGTTGACGGTGCAGGGCACGCCGGTCGACGCGCTGTTCAGCGCGATTCCGTCGACGTACCGGCGGCTGCCGCGCGACGCGCGCGAGCGCGTGGCCGGCAAACAGGCGTTCGAGCGCCGCCTGCTCGAGCGCCTGCTCGAACTCGATGCCGACATCGTCGTGCTCGACGGGCTGCTCGTGATTCTCGATGAGCTCGTGCGGCCGGGCGCGCGCTTTCACCGGCGCATCGCGAACATCCACCCCGGCATCACGGCCGACGATTCGCCGTACCAGCGGCGCGGCGCGTGGGCGACGCTCGATGCGCTGCACGGCGCGCGCGGCGAACGGGTCGACTGGGCGAGCGGCACGACGTCGTCCGTCGAGCCCGTGACGATGACGGGCGCGTCGTTTCACTACGTCGACAACGGCATCGATTCCGGCGAGGTGATCTGCGACGTGCTCGACACGCCGATCGCGCCGGACGACACGATTCTCGAACTGCGCTGGAACAACTTCCAGCGCAGCCTGTTCCCGGCGCTCGAGCGGGGGCTGCATGTCCTCGCCGACCGCCACGACGCGGGAGTACTGTGATGGAAGACACGCTGACGAAACCGGCCGGTGCCGCCGACGCCGTCGCAGGCGAGGTGGCTGCCGCACTCGACGGCGCCGCGCAGGGGCAGGCCGTGGCGGTCGTCGAGCACACGCTCGACGCCTGGCGGCCCGACGGTGCGCCGGACGAGCTGCTCGCGGCGTTCGTCGCGCTGTTCAACACCGACACGCGGTACGACATCGCGACGATCTCGGTGCCGCTCGCCGGCGCGGAGGCGGCAGCCGTCGAGTCGTACGTCGCGCGCGCGGTGCGCGAGGGCGTGATCGACGGCGCGCAGGTCGTGGGCGACACGCTGCGGCTCACCGTGTCGCGCACGACGTTCTGGCAGAACCCGCGGCCGTGGCTGAAGGCGCCCGCGTCGGGCGGGATGCCGCTGCGCTACGCGATCACGAACGGCCACCGGCATCCGGTGCGCCCGCCGTCGCCGGCCGGCGAGATCTATGCGCGCTACATGCCGCAGGTCGGGATGACCTTCAGCCTGCGCACCGTCGACGTCGACGCGCATGCGGACCTGTTCAGCGGCTGGATGAACCTCGATCGGGTCGCGCATTTCTGGGACCAGCGCGGCACGCGCGACGAGCACGCGGCCTACCTTGCCGAGCGGCTCGCCGATCCGCACATGCACCCGATGATCGGTTATTTCGACGATACGCCGTTCGGCTATTTCGAGTTCTACTGGGCGAAGGAGGACCGCCTCGCGCCGTTCTACGACGCGCACGACTACGACCGCGGCTTGCACCTGCTGATCGGCGACTCGCGCTTCCAGAGCGCCGGCAAGCTGCATGCGTGGTGGAGCGGGGTGCTGCACTACATGTTCGTCGACGAACCGCGCACGCAGCGGCTCGTCGGCGAGCCGCGCGTCGATCACGTGCGGCACATCGCGTACATGCACCGGCTCGGGTTCTACACGCTGAAGGAATTCGATTTCCCGCACAAGCGCGCGGCGCTCACGGTGATCGAGCGCGATACGTTCTTTGACACTTTCCGCTTGCCGTGACGGCGCGGGCGCGCGGCGTCGGCACGCGCACGGGCCGCGCATCGAAGCGCCGGGTTGCGCGGCCGAACGCAGGGCAGGCTTCGTCGAGAAGGTGCTGTTTCGACCTCGGGAGCGTGGTGTTCTTGCGCATCAGGAAGGATCGCTTGTTCACTTTTGCATCAGCGCACACAAAAAACGTACAAGCGTCGAAAAGTGAACAGGATTTCGCAAGCCTTTGATGTAAAGGCACTATTTTCTCTACATGAGCGGCCACGCTTTCCTCTCATACGAACCATCGATGTGAAGCGCGCAGTTTTGCGTGTCGACGGCACGCCGGGCAGTCGTCCAGATGGTCGGGCCCCTGCGGCGCGAGTCGTGCCCGCATCCGGCAACTCCAGGTTGCCACCGTGACGACTTTCCGTCTGTCCGGTTGCCGTCGAATCGACTATCGTTGCCTGCATGTTCCGCACCGTACTTCAGGAGACGACACCGTGACGCACAGCGTGATCCCCGCAGGCCTGGCCGACGAAATGATCCAGATCCGGCACCGCATTCATGCCCACCCCGAACTGGGGTTCGAGGAATTCGCGACGAGCGACCTCGTCGCGGAGCAGTTGCAGTCGTGGGGTTATACGGTGCATCGCGGGCTCGGCGGAACCGGCGTCGTCGGGCAGTTGAAGGTGGGCGATGGCGCGCGGCGCCTCGGCCTGCGTGCCGACATGGACGCGCTGCCGATCCACGAGGCGACCGGGCTGCCGTACCAGAGCACGATCGCCGGCAAGATGCATGCGTGCGGCCACGACGGCCACACGGCGATGCTGCTCGCGGCCGCGAAGCATCTCGCCCGCGAGCGCCGTTTCTCGGGCACGCTGAACCTGATTTTCCAGCCGGCCGAGGAAGGGCTCGGCGGCGCGAAGATGATGCTCGACGAAGGGCTGTTCGAGCAGTTCCCGTGCGATGCGATCTTCGCGATGCACAACATGCCGGGCTTCCCCACCGGCCAATTCGGTTTCCTGCCGGGGCCGTTCATGGCGTCGTCGGATACCGTCGTCATCGACGTGCAGGGCCGCGGCGGCCACGGCGCGGTGCCGCACAAGGCGATCGATCCCGTCGTCGTGTGCGCGCAGATCGTGCTGGCGCTGCAGACGATCGTGTCGCGCAACGTATCGCCGCTCGACATGGCGATCGTCACGGTCGGCGCGATCCACGCGGGCGACGCGCCGAACGTGATTCCCGATCGCGCGCAGATGCGCCTGTCGGTGCGCGCGCTGAAGCCCGACGTGCGCGACCTGCTCGAAACGCGCATCAAGGAAGTCGTCCACGCGCAGGCCGCCGTGTTCGGCGCGACCGCGACGATCGACTACCAGCGCCGCTACCCGGTGCTCGTCAACGACGCGGAAATGACGGCGTTCGCGCGGGGCGTGGCGCGCGAGTGGGTCGGCGATGCAAACCTGATCGACGGGATGGTGCCGCTCACCGGCAGCGAGGATTTCGCGTTCCTGCTCGAAAAGCGGCCGGGCTGCTACCTGATCATCGGCAACGGCGACGGGGAGGGCGGCTGCATGGTGCACAACCCGGGCTACGACTTCAACGACGCGGCGCTGCCGACCGGCGCGTCGTACTGGGTCAAGCTGGCCGAGGCGTTTCTGGTATGACGCGGTTTCGCGAACGTCGTCGTTGCCGGGCTCGCATGAGCTTTTCCGGCCGCGACGGATGTGCTCGGATTTGACGCTCCTTGACATCGGCGGGACAGGTCGCGTGCTACGCTGCGCGCGACGCCGGATCGGCTCGATGAATACAGGTGTGAATGACATGCGAAAACAGCTTCTGACCGTGCTGACGGCCTGTGCGGTGGGCGTTCTGGCGGCCGGGTGTGACGACCAGAAGGTGGCGGACGCGGTGAATTCGATCAAGCCCGACCCGCTCGCGTTCGGCAAACTGCAGCCGGGTGTCTCGACGACCGAGGACGTGCTCCGCCAGGCAGGCAAGCCCGAGATGGTCAGGCAGGGCGACGACGGCTCGCAGCGCTTCGAGTACCCGCGCGGCCCGTACGGCACGCGTACCTACATGCTCGATTTCGGGCCGGACGGCCGGCTCGTGTCAATCACGCAGGCGCTGACCGCGGCCAACATCGCGAAGGTCGTGCCCGGCATGTCGAAGGACGACGTGCGGCAACTGCTCGGCAAACCGACCGAAGTCGCGCAATACGCGTTGAGCCATGAAGAGGTGTGGAGCTGGCACTGGGCCGAGGGCGGCGTATCGGGCGACGCGATGTTCAACGCGCATTTCTCGCCCGACGGCACCGTGATCCGGACGTCGCGCTCGGAGGCGCCGGGGCGCGAAAAGCCCTGACGTCGCGGCACGCACGCAGGCTGTTCCGTCAGAATGCCGTGCCGCCGAACAGGGCCGCCGCCATCTCCGGATTCGACGGCCAGTACATGTGCATGTACGTCGCGACGATCGCGCTGCTGCGGTAGACGGCTTCGCCGCTGCCCGGCGCGCCGTCGGGGCGCGCGGCGCTCGCGACCGGCACCAGCGGCGTCGCGAACCGCGAATAGTGGAACGTATGGCCGCGCATCGGCCCGTTGCGCGTCTCGAGTTGCTGCATGCCGAGCGCCGCGAACCGGCGCTGCATCGTCGCATGACCCGGCAACACGCCCAGCATCGGCGTCGTCACGCCGTCCACGTCGGTCAGCGATTCGCACAGATACACCATCCCTCCGCATTCCGCGACGATCGGCCGGCCGGCCGCCGCGTGCGTGCGAATCGTCCGCGCGGTCCCGGCATTCGCCGCGAGCGTCGCCGCATGCAGTTCCGGATAACCGCCCGGCAGGAACAGCGCGTCGCAATCGTCGGGCACCGGTTCGTCGGCGAGTGGCGAGAAGAACCGCACCGCCGCACCGAGCGCATCCAGCAGCGCGAGGTTCGCCGGATAGATGAACGAGAACGCCGCATCGCGTGCGACGGCGATCCGCTTGCCCGCAAGCACGCGCGGCAGCGGCGCCGCGGCGTCCGGTGCCGCGAACGCGACGGCCGGCGGCAATTCGGCGAGCGCCGTCCGCGCGAGCACGTCGGCCGCGCGCTCGAGCCGCGCATCGAGATCGTCGATGTCGGCCGGTTGATGCAGGCCGAGATGCCGCTCCGGCAGCGTGATGCCCGCATCGGCCGGCACGTGTCCGAGCCAGCGGAGGTCGCCGGGCAGCGCCTGCTGCAGCAGTTCCGCATGCCGCGCGGAGCCGACGCGGTTTGCCAGCACGCCGTGAAACGGCAGTGTCGGCCTGAACCGGGCGAGCCCGAACGCGATCGCCGCGAATGTCTGCGCCATCGCCTTCGCCGAAATCACCGCGACGACCGGGACGCCGAACGCGGCCGCGAGATCGGCGCTGCTCGGCGTGCCGTCGAACAGCCCCATCACGCCTTCGATCAGGATCAGATCCGCGTCGCGCGCGGCATCGGCGAGCAGCGCGCGGCAGCCGGTTTCGCCGACCATCCCGAGATCGAGCGCATGCACGGGCGCGCCGCTCGCGCGCTCGAGCAGCATCGGATCGAGAAAGTCGGGCCCGGTCTTGAACACGCGCACGCGGCGGCCCAGCCGGCGGTGCAGCCGTGCAAGACCGGCCGTCACCGACGTCTTGCCCTGGCCCGACGCGGGTGCGCTGACGAACAGCGCGGGGCAGGCCGGCACGCTCAGAACTCCACGCCGCGCTGCGCCTTCACGCCTTGCTCCTTGTACGGGTGCTTGACGAGCCGCATTTCGGTGACGAGATCGGCCGCGTCGATCAGCGCATCGGGCGCGTGCCGTCCCGTCACGACGACGTGCACCGAAGCGGGACGTGCGGCGAGCGTCGCGAGCACTTCGTCGAGCGGCAGGTATTCATACTTCAGCACGGTGTTCAGCTCGTCGAGGATCACCATCCGGTAGTCGCCGCTCTCGATCATCCGGCGCGCCTCGTCCCAGCCCTTGCGCGCGGTCGCGATATCCGCGTCGCGGTTCTGCGTGTTCCACGTATAGCCGTCGCCCATCGTCACGAAATCGCACTCCGCGACCGCGCCGAGAAAGTCGCGCTCGGACGTATGCAGCGCGCCCTTGATGAACTGCACGACACCGAGCCGCATGCCGTGGCCGAGCACGCGCACGGCCATGCCGAACGCGGCCGTGCTCTTGCCCTTGCCGTTGCCGGTATTGACGATCAGCAGGCCCTTTTCCAGGGTGGCGGCGGCCTGCTTCTTCTCGTGGCCGGCGCGGCGGCGTTCGGTCATCCGCTGATGGGATTCGGCATCGGTCTTCATCGGAAATCGTCCTGTCGAAAGCGAAACAAAGGGTTCAGAGCGGGCCGGCGAGGGCAACCGTCACGCCGTCCCGGATGGATTTGGGGCCCAGCAGCCGGCCATGCGGTGCCGCGAGCTGCGCGCAGGGTTCGGCCACGCCCGCCACCCCGAAGCGCGCCAGCGCGGCGTCCGACGGGCTGCTCGCGGCCAGTTCGGGACGGCTCGCCAGCTGCGCCGCGTCGAACGCGACGAGCGGCCAGCCGCGGCGCGCGCACAGCACGCGCAGCGCCCGCGCACACGCCTTGTCGGCGAGCGTCGCGACGAGCGCCGGTTCGGCGGCCGGGTAACGCGCCAGCGCCGCCCGGATCGCGGCGTCGAGCTGCGCGGCCGTGACGCCCGCGCGAAAACCGATGCCGAGCGCGACGCGCATCATGCGCGGCCGCCGAGCGCCGCACGCACGGCCGGATCGTCGGCAAGCGCCGCGACGCGGCCGATCACGACGATGGCCGGTGAACCGATGCCGGTTGCGCCGACGCGTTCGACGAGCGTGTCGAGCGTCGCGAGGACGTGCCGCTGCTCGGGGCGGGTCGCATGCTCGATCGCCGCGCACGGCGTATCGCCGGGCAGGCCGCCGCCGCGCAGCGCGGCGGTGATCGCCTCGAGCCGGCGGATGCCCATGTAGATCACGATCGTCATGCGCGTGGCCGCCAGCGCGCGCCAGTCGGGCTCGTCGGCGCCCGCGCCGTGGCCCGTGACGAAGATCACGCCCTGCGCGGCGCCGCGCTGCGTGACGGGAATGCCGAGCGCGGCCGGCGCGGCAATGCCTGCCGTGACGCCGTTCACGATCTCGACCGCAAAACCCGCCGCGCCCAGCGCGGCCAGTTCCTCGCCGCCGCGGCCGAACACGAACGGATCGCCGCCCTTGAGCCGCGCGACGCTGCGGCCCGCCCGCAAGTGCTCGAGCATCGCGGCGACGATCGCTTCCTGCGGCGTCGACGCATGGCCGCCGCGCTTGCCGACGTGCTCGACCTGCGCGTCGGCGCGTGCATGGCGCAGCACGTCGGGATTCACGAGATCGTCGACGAGCAGCACGTCGGCCGCGCCGATCGCACGCACGGCCTTGAGCGTCAGCAGGTCGGCGTCGCCGGGGCCGGCGCCGATGAGCCACGCGCGGCTCATCACACGCGGCACGGCACGCACCGTGTCGAAACAGTGGAAGGGAACAGGCGGGCGGCACCTCGGCGGCCGGCGGGCAGGCAGTGCATGACGGATCGGACGAAGCCCGCGCGGACGCGGGCGGAATGCGCACCCCATCCGTCCCCCGCGGATCGGGCGTTCGGCGAGCATCGGGCTCGCCCCTTGCGTCGGCCGGTATCCGGGCTGGCCGCTTGCCAGGCCGCAGCCTTCCCGCCCGGTGAAGGGCAGTGGCATCGCGGGCGGCCTGGGCGCGTGCGCGGGGAGCGCGGCGCGCGGGCGGCGTACCGTTGCGGGGACAGCACAGGCCGGGCGGTCGTCCGCCTCCTGTTTCCCGTTTAACTGCATGCGCGGAATGCGCATGCGAGCACCGAACGCGGCGCATACGATAGCACAGCGGTTCGCCCGCGCGAACCGGCCACGGCCGGCCTCCGACACGGTGCGCCGGCGGTGCGCAACGCGGTCCGGCGCACCGTGCCGCCTTGACGCTCCCGGCCCCGCCGCCTACACTCGCACGCGTTTTGGTGCTCGCGCGTGCCGCTCCGGCGCGCGCAGTTAAACGGGAAACAGGGAGCCTGCCTGCACCGCAGTCGAGCCAACCTGTGCTGCCCCCGCAACGGTAAGCGAACGTGTCGCGCGCGAGCGCGATGCAGCGCCGCTTCGCCGCCTGCCGCGTGCAGGCGGACGACCGCCACTGGATGCCGCGCGCATCCGGGAAGGCGAAGCGGCGTGTTCGCCAGCCCGGATACCGGCCTAAACGTTGGGGTTCAGCGCCGCGGGGAGGCGGCGCATCGTCCACGGCCGCAGCAGGCCCGACGCCCGGGGTGTTCCGCTTCCTCCGCCGATCTGCCCCCCGCGCGAACGCGCCGGGCCTGGACGGCGAACGGCAGGCGGCCCGGGCAGGGCCGACGGCAGCCGTGTTGGCATTCACGATGTCGACCGTTCGCAAGGAAGCACCATGTCCGATTCGTTGTTCCGCCCGTCGCGCGGTTGTTCGCGCGGATCGCGCGGCGGTCTGCCTGCGCGTCGCCCGATGAATGGCCTCGCCGCCGCCAATGCGACGATCCCGTCCTGATTCCCTCTTCGACACCGGACCTACCATGACCCTACGCAAGCTTCCCGTCACGATCGTCACGGGCTTTCTCGGCAGCGGCAAGACGACGCTGATGCGCCACATCCTGCAGCACGCCGCGGGCCGCCGCATCGCGGTGATCGTCAACGAATTCGGCGAGCTCGGCATCGACGGCGAGATCCTCAAGGGCTGCGGCATCGGCTGCGAGGACGGCGACGGCGCGCAGGGCGAAGCGTCGGGCCAGCTGTACGAACTCGCGAACGGCTGCCTGTGCTGCACCGTGCAGGAAGAGTTCTACCCGGTGATGGAGGCGCTCGTCGAACGGCGCGCGGACATCGACCACGTGCTGATCGAGACATCGGGCCTCGCGCTGCCGAAGCCGCTCGTGCAGGCGTTCAACTGGCCGACGATCCGCAACAGCTTCACGGTCGACGCGGTCGTGACCGTGGTCGACGGGCCGGCCGCCGCGAGCGGCCAGTTCGCGGAAAACCCGCAGGCCGTCGACGCGCAGCGCCGCGCCGATCCGAACCTCGACCACGAATCGCCGCTGCACGAACTGTTCGCCGATCAGCTGTCGTCGGCCGATCTGGTGATCGTGAACAAGGCCGATCTGGTCGGCGACGCGGAATTCGCCCGGATCGAAACCGCGATCCGCGACGAGATCCCGCCGCAGGTGAAGATCGTGCGCGCGACGCGCGGCGAGCTCGATCTCGCGATGCTGCTCGGCCTCGAATCGGCATCGGAAGACACGATCCACCTGCGTCACGATCATCACGGCTCGGCCGACGACGGCGATCACGATCACCATCACGACGATTTCGACTCGGTGGTCGTGTCCGGCGACGCCGGCACGCGCGAGGCGACGATCGCCGCGCTGCAGCGCGTGGTCGAAGCGCACACGATCTACCGCGCGAAAGGGTTCGCCGCGCTGCCCGGCGCGCCGATGCGGCTCGTGATCCAGGGCGTCGGCCGCCGCTTCGACAGCTATTTCGACCGACGCTGGCGGGACGGCGAAACGCGCGCGAGCCGCTTCGTGCTGATCGGCGAGGATCTCGACGCGGCCGCGCTGCAACGCGCGTTCGACGCCGCGTGCGCGGCCGAGCCGCAACAGGCGTAACGCACGATGCATCTGCTGCGCACCACGCCGGGCGGCTTCGTCGACGATACGCAGGGCGTCGTCCGGATCGACCAGCAGCCGGCCGACATCGTGATCCTGAGTTCGGCCGACACGACGCTGTCGCTGCTCGCGAGCGTCGTGCCGCGGTTGCCGGCCGGGTTCCCGAGCGTGCGGCTCGCGAACGTCACGTTCCTGCGGCAGCCGGCGTCCGTCGATTTCTACGTCGACGACGTGCTGCGTCATGCGAAGACGGTCGTGATCGATCATCTCGGCGGCGAAGCGTACTGGCCGTACGGGATCGAGCAGGCCGTGTCGCTCGCGTCGAAGCGCGGGCAGCAGCTCGCGATGTTCTCGGGCGACCTGCAGGAAGATCCGAACCTCGTCGCGAAGAGCACCGTCACGCCGGCGCTGTGCCGGCTGTGGTGGCGCTATCTGCGCGAGGGCGGCGTGCACAATGCCGACGCGCTGCTGCGCAGCATCGCGTTCCATACGCTCGGTTTCGGCGCCGAACCCGAGCCGCCGCGCCCGCTGCCGGCCGCCGCGCTGTATCACCCGGCGCGCGACCGCGCGAGCGTCGACGACTGGCGGCCGCGCTGGACGCCCGGCGCGCCCGTCGTCGCGATCCTGTTCTATCGCGCGCACTGGCAGGCCGCGAACACGGCCGTGTTCGACGCGCTGGCCGACGCACTGATCGCCGAGGGGCTGAATCCGTTGCCGATCGCGGTGACGTCGCTGAAGGATGCGGTGAGCCGCGAAGTCATCACGCAACTTTGCGACACGCACGGCGTCGCGCTCGTATTGAACACGACCGCGTTCGCGGCCGGCGCGATCGACAGCCCCGAACACGACGTGCTCGCCGGCGACGCACCGGTGCTGCAGGTGATCCTGTCCGGCGGCAACCGCGACGCGTGGGTGGCCGACAACCAGGGCCTGCATGCGCGCGACATCGCGATGCATATCGCGCTGCCCGAAGTCGACGGGCGCATCGTCACGCGTGCGGTGAGCTTCAAGGGGCTCGCGTATCGCTGCCCGCATACCGAGGTCGACGTCGTGCGCTATCAGCCGGACGCCGAGCGGATCGCGTTCGTCGCGGCGCTCGCGCGCGGCTGGTGCCGGCTGCGCACGCTCGACAACGCCGACAAGCGCATTGCGCTGATTCTCGCGAACTACCCGCAAAGCGAAGGGCGGATCGGCAACGGCGTGGGGCTCGACACGCCGGCATCCGCGCTGCGCGTGCTCGCGGCGCTGCGCGACGCGGGCTACACGCTGGCCGGCCTGCCGCCCGACGGAGACGCGCTGATCGCGCGCCTCACCGAAGGCGTGACCAACGACGCGGCCGTGCATGCATTGCGACCCGCGTTCCAGAGCTTCCCGCTGGCCGACTACATCGCACGCTTCGCGCGGCTGCCGGCCGCCGTGCGTGACGCGCTGAACCAGCGCTGGGGGCCGCCCGAAGCCGACCCGACGCTGCGCCATGGACGTTTCACGATCGCCGGCTGGCGCGCCGGCAACGTGTTCGTCGGCATCCAGCCGTCGCGTTCGCGCGGCGAGAACGACTACGCGAGCTATCACGATGCGGATCTCGTGCCGCCGCACGCGTATCTCGCGTTCTATTTCTGGCTGCGCGATGCGTATCGCATCGACGCGGTCATCCACCTCGGCAAGCACGGCAACCTCGAATGGCTGCCGGGCAAGAGCGTCGCGTTGTCCGACGCGTGCTGGCCCGACCTGACGCTCGGGCCGTTGCCGCATCTCTATCCGTTCATCGTCAACGATCCGGGCGAGGGCAGCCAGGCGAAGCGCCGCGCGCAGGCCGTGATTATCGATCACTTGATGCCGCCGCTCACGCGCGCGGAAAACTACGGGCCGCTGCAGGATCTCGAGCGGCAGGTCGACGAATACTACGAAGCGCTGATGGTCGACGCGCGGCGCGCGAAGCTGCTGCGCAAGACGATCCTCGCGACGATCGCCGAGCATCGCCTGCACGACGAGCTGAGCGTGTCGCCGCCGCGCGATGCGGGCGACGAGGATGCGCTGCTCACGCGCGTCGACGCGTGGCTGTGCGAACTGAAGGAAGCGCAGATTCGCGACGGGCTGCACGTGTTCGGCGCATCGCCGGCCGCTCGCCAGCGCCGCGACACGCTGCTCGCGCTCGCGCGTTTTCCGGTCGGCGACGGCAAGGGCGCGCGGGCGGGGCTGATCGGCGCGCTGGCGCGCGATCTCGCGCTCGGCGACGACTTCGATCCGCTGTCGGCGGACTGGGCCGCGCCGTGGATCGGCCCGCGCCCGGCGATCCTGCAGGCGCTCGACGCATCGCCGTGGCGCCACGCGGGCGATACGCGCGAGCGCCTCGAATGGCTCGCGCAACAATGGCTGGACGGGCTGTGCGCGGCCGACGGCGGAAACACGGGTGCCGACGCGACGCCGCCCGGCGAATGGCCCCACACGCTCGCGGTGCTCGGGCGCGTTCGCGCGACGCTGCTGCCCGCGCTCGACGCGTGCGGCGGCGAGGAAATGCGCCAGCTGCTGCGCGGGCTCGACGGCCGTTTCGTGCCGCCGGGGCCGAGCGGTTCGCCGTCGCGCGGCCGCCCCGACGTGCTGCCCACCGGCCGCAACTTCTACTCGGTCGACACGCGCGCGGTGCCGACGCAGGCCGCGTGGTCGCTCGGCCTGAAATCCGCGCAGCAACTGATCGAGCGCCATCTGCAGGATCACGGCGACTATCCGCGCGCGATCGGCCTGTCGGTATGGGGCACGGCGACGATGCGCACGGGCGGCGACGACATCGCGCAGGCATTCGCGCTGCTCGGCGTCCGGCCGAAATGGGCGCACGGCAGCCATCGCGTGACCGACTTCGAGATCCTGCCGATCGAGATCTTCGACCGGCCGCGCATCGACGTGACGCTGCGCGTGTCCGGCTTCTTCCGCGACGCGTTCCCGAACCTGATGCACCTGTTCGACGCGGCCGTGCAGGCCGTCGCCGCGCTCGACGAGCCCGAGGAACTGAACCCGATCCGCGCGCGCGTCGAGCGCGAGCGCGCGAAATGGATCGCGCAAGGGGTGACGCCCGACGAAGCGCGGCGCCGCGCCGGCTGGCGCGTGTTCGGCGCACGGCCGGGCAGCTACGGCGCGGGCCTGCAGGACCTGATCGACCAGCGCCGCTGGCAGACCGACGCCGAGCTCGCCGATGCGTATCGCCAGTGGGGCGGCCACGCGTATGCGCAGAACAGTGCCGGCGACGCGGCGGCCGACGTCTTCGGCGAGCGGCTCGCGACGATCGACGTCGTCGTGCAGAACCAGGACAGCCGCGAGCACGACATCCTCGATTCGAACGACTACTACCAGTTCCAGGGCGGGATGACGGCGGCCGTGCGGCACTTGTCCGGGCAGCAGCCGAGCATCTACCACGGCGACCATGCGAACCCGGTCGCGCCGACGATGCGCACGCTGCGCGAGGAAATCGCGCGCGTGATCCGCTCGCGCGTCGTCAACCCGAAATGGCTCGACGGCGTGAAGCGTCACGGCTACAAGGGCGCGGCCGAGATGGCCGCGACCGTCGACTACCTGTACGGTTATGACGCGACCGCGCGCGTGCTGTCCGACCACCAGTACGCGCTCGTCGCCGACGCGTACCTGTTCGACGACGCCACCCGCGCATTTCTCGAACGGCACAACCCGAAGGCGCTGCACGGCATCTGCGAACGCTTCGTCGAGGCGATGCAGCGCGGCCTGTGGCAGCAGCCGGGCGACTATCGCGAGCGGATCGAAGCGGTCTGGCTCGCGAGCGAACAACTTCAGGAAGGGGGGGCGGCGATGACCGATCCGACGACGCACCGCGCCCGCGCGGTCTTTCCGTTTGCGGCGCTCGTCGCGCAAGATGCGCTGCAGCAGGCGCTGCTGCTCGCCGCGATCGACCCGTCGCTCGGCGGCGTGCTCGTGAGCGGCCCGCGCGGCACCGCGAAATCGACCGCCGCACGCGGCCTTGCGGAACTGCTGCCGGAAGGGCAGTTCGTCACGCTGCCGCTGTCGGCGAGCGACGAGCAGGTGACGGGCACGCTCGATCTCGCGCATGCGCTGGCCGGTAACGGCGTGCGCTTCCGGCCTGGATTGCTCGCACGCGCGCACCTCGGCGTGCTGTATGTCGACGAAGTGAACCTGCTCGCCGACGGGCTCGTCGATACGCTGCTGGACGTCGCCGCGAGCGGCGTGAACATCGTGGAGCGCGACGGCGTGTCGCACGCGCACGACGCGCGCTTCGTGCTGGTCGGCACGATGAATCCGGAGGAGGGGGAACTGCGCCCGCAACTGCTCGACCGCTTCGGGTTGATGGTCGAACTGGAGAACTGTTTCGACGCCGCGCAGCGCGAACGGATCGTGAAGGCGCGACTCGCGTTCGATCTCGACCCGGACGCATTTCGTGCACGTCATGCGCCCGTCCAGCGTGAACTCGGCGACCGGATCCATGCGGCGCGCGCGCGGCTGGCGACGCTCGATTTCGACGATGCAGTCCATGCGCGCGTCAGCGCGCTGTGCATCGACGCGGCCGTCGACGGGTTGCGCGCCGACCTCGTGATGCTGCGCGCCGCGCGCGCGCTGGCTGCGCTGGAGCAGGCCGACGCGGTGACGGTGTCGCATGTCGAGCGTGTGGCGCAAGCGGTGCTGCGGCACCGGCGCCATGCGGATACGCCGCCGTCGCACGGGTCGTCGCAACACGGCGGCGATCGAGACGAACGTTCGCCGCCGGATGCGCGCCAGCGGGACGACAACCGGCAGGACGAGACGCGAGGCGAGGCATCCGCCGCGCAGAGCGACTGGGGTTACCTGCCGCCCGAGCCGGCCGGCCTGCGCGAAGTGAAAGGCGTGGTGCCGCTGCCGCTAAAAAAACGCTGAGCCATCGAGCCGGCGCCGCCGCGAACGCCGTTCGCGGTCCTCGATGGCAGTCAGGCGCAGCCGCGCACGTACCGGGCACGGCACGCGCGGGCACGACCGTTGCGTGGCCGGCGACGCTCGCCGCGAAACGCGGCGGCCCGCTGCTTCACGAACATGTGCGGTTCCGGAAACGCGCAGGGACGCCGCATGCACTGCATTGCTTCGTGCTCGACTGTTCGGCGTCGATGCTGTCGAACGACCGGCTCGCGCTCGCGAAGGGCCTGATCGTCGCGTATTTCGATCGGGCCGCGCGCGATCGGGTCGAAACCGCGCTGATCTGCTTCGGCGGTCAAGGCGCCGCCCGGCGTTTCGGCCCGGCCGTCCCGCGCTGGTGGAACGCACGCTGGCTCGAACCGGTCGACGGCGGCGGCGGCACGCCGCTCGCGGACGGCATCGCCGCGGCCGCGCAGCTGCTCGCGCGAGACGCACGGAGCGAGCCCGGCAAGCAGCGCTGGCTGTGGGTCCTGTCCGACGGGCGCACGCGCGAAACGCCGCCGAAACCCGCGTCGGCCGACCACGTCGTGTTCGTCGACTTCGACGATGCGGCCGTGCGGATCGGGCGGGGCGCGCGGCTCGCCGCCGCCTGGGGCGCGCAGTGGCTGACGGCCGACGCGCTTCGCACGGATCTCGCGCGCTGAGGGCCGGCTGGCGGTGCGCTATGATCGCCGCTTCTGCTCATGCCTACTGGAAAACCCCGCCATGCAAGTACTGGTCGATGCCGACGCGTGTCCCGCCGTCATCAAGGACATGCTGTTTCGCGCCGCGCGTCGTGCCGAAATCAGCGTGACGCTGGTCGCGAACCAGTTCCTGCGCACACCGCCGTCGCCGTTCATCAAGGCCGTCCAGGTGCCGGCCGGCTTCGACGTGGCCGATGCGCGCATCGTCGAGCTGGCGGAAGCCGGCGACCTCGTGATCACGGCCGACATCCCGCTGGCCGCGGCCGTCCTCGACAAGGGCGCGCATGCGCTCGACCCGCGCGGCAACTGGTTCAGCCGCGAGAACATCGAGGAGCGCCTGTCGACGCGCGCGATGATGGACCAGTTGCGCAGCGCGGGCATCGACACGGGCGGCCCGGCGCCGTTCAGCGCGCGCGACGGCAAGGCGTTTGCGTCGCAGCTCGACCGGTTCCTGGCGCGGCAGGGCAAGCCGTAAGGCTGCATGTCGGCAGGCACGCGTTGCCGCGTGTGCGCAGATGGAACCGAAGCGCGCACACGTGGTGTATGAATCGTCCGCCGATGCGCAGCGGTGCGCGCGCTTCGCGCCTGTCCAGGATGCAGGGTTGCGCCGACGCTGCTATCGTGACGCAAACCACAATACAGGAGCGCACGCGTGTCACCGACCCAACTTCTCGTTCCGACCTTCACCCAGATGCTGCGCGCGCAGTCCGCATGGCTCGACAAGGCCGTCGCGCACCGGCAGGCCGCGGGGATCGAACCCGACGCGGTGACGACGTTGAAGCTCGCGCCCGACATGTACCCGCTCGCCGCCCAGGTGCGCTTCTCGTGTTTCCAGGCGATGGAACCCGTCTACCGGCTGCGCGGCGAAGCGTTGCCGGCTGCGTTGCTGTCGTTGCGTGAAGCGGGATGGAACGCGGATGCGCAGCCGGGTTCGCCGGGCGACGCGCAGTCGATCATCGCCGGCACGCTCGCATTTCTCGGCGAACTCGCGCCAGATGCGCTCGATGGGGGCGCCGCGCGGCCGATCGCGCTCGAACTGCCGAACGGGATCGCGTTCGACATGACGGGCGAACAATACGCGCGCGACTGGGCGCTGCCGCAGTTCTACTTCCACGCGATCGCCGCGTACGCGATCCTGCGCCATCACGGCGTCGATCTCGGCAAGGCCGACTACGTGCCGCACATGCTCGCGTATGTGCGGCCGGACACCATTCCGCAAGGGTAAGCGGGCCGCCCGCGGCCAAGCGCGAAGCGACATGACACGGACACTGTTCATCTGCAGCCGCAACCGGCTGCGCAGCCCGACGGCCGAAACGATGTTCGCCGCATGGCCGGGCATCGAAACCGACTCCGCGGGCCTCGCGCCCGATGCCGACACCCGCCTGTCCGCCGAGCAGCTCGACTGGGCCGACATCGTGTTCGTGATGGAGCGCGCGCACAAGGCAAGGCTGTCCACGCTGTTCGGTGCGCATCTGAAGGGCAAGCAGATCGTCTGCCTCGAGATTCCCGACCGCTACGCTTTCATGCAGCCCGAACTCGTCGCGCTGCTCGAGCGCAAGGCCGGGCCGTTCCTGCGCGCGTGACCGGCGTGCGCAGGAACGGCCCTCAACGAAGCGGGCCGTTGACGATCGCCGAAAAACAGTCGAGACGCAGCAGCTCGATGATCTTGCGCGTCGGCACGCTCGCATGGAGCGTGTCGAGCCGGTCGGCGGCGAACCACTTGCAGCGGGCGATCTCGTTGCTCGCGCGCGGCGTCAGGTGCGCCGGCACCTCGGCCACGAACACGTGATGGAGCTTCGTCAGCCCGCCGAACTGCACCGCGTAGTCGAGCGCGAGCCCTTCCAGCCGCGTTTCCTCGGCAAGCTCCCGCCGCGCGGCTTCGAGCGGCGTCTCGCCGCGCCGGATCGTGCCGCCCGGCAGCGACCAGCGCGATGCCGTGCGGGCGACCAGCAGCACGCTGCCGCGCTGACGGCACACGATGGTGGCGCGTTCCTTGGTGACGGCGAGGGTATCCGGCCCGGTGCTCATGTTCGGCAAAGCAGGTACTGAATCGTGGGGAAGTGCGCGGCGGCGGCGGGTTGTCCGGCAACGGGGCGCGACGGCGTACAAGCTGCCGCGTGGAGGTTACCCGCCGTTCGTGACAGTTCCGTGCATGGCGCCGGGCGCCGCGTTACGCGTGCGTATAGATGCCGTTGCGCGTCGGCTTCGCATGGCGCGAGTGGCGACGTTTGTGAACGGCGCGCCGGTGATGCGGCGACGGCGCGTGCCGGGCCGTGGGCGCGCCGGCCTGCGGTGCCGCGGCGGGCATGCGCGTCTGTCCTTCGCCGAAATGGAAAGTTTGGGTTTGCGCGCGCGCGGCGCCGAGCGTCGACGCCAGCATGAAGGCCGCCAGCCATATCCGTTTCATGAATGCTTCGCCTGACTATTTTCGGGATGAACGTTTCCGCCAGCTTAACGAAGGGCGGGCCGACCTCGCAACCGGCCCGCATTCGGTGTCGTCCCCACTTGCGCTCGACCACGTTATCCGCGCGGCACGCCGGGTGTATCCGGGCTTGACAATGAAATTCCTGAGTGTGAATATAAATTCACACACAAGAATTATTCGTCGAGTCCGACGGGCGCGCCGCAGGCATTGGCCCGCCGGTGCCGACAGTCCGATCAACCGGAACCAGGAGCGGGACGCATGGCGGAACACGAGCAGCAGGGCGCGCTGGCGGGATTGCGCATCATCGACCTGTCGCGGGTGCTGGGCGGCCCGTACGCGACGCAGATCCTCGCCGACCATGGCGCGGAGGTGATCAAGGTCGAGCCGCCGTCCGGCGACGAGACACGTACCTGGGGGCCGCCGTTCGACGGCGACACCGCATCGTATTTCCTCGGCGTGAACCGCAACAAGCTCGGCGTTGCGCTCGACCTGACGCAGCCGGCCGACCGCGAGCGGCTGCTGGGCCTGCTCGAACACGCGGACGCCATCGTCGAGAACTTCAAGATCGGCACGATGGAGCGCTGGGGGCTCGGCTTCGACGCGCTGCATGCGCGGTTTCCTCGCCTCGTCCATTGCCGCGTGTCGGGGTTCGGCGCGGACGGGCCGCTGGGCGGGCTGCCCGGCTACGACGCGGCCGTCCAGGCGCTCGCGGGGCTGATGAGCGTCAATGGCGAAGCGGGCGGCGCACCGCTGCGCGTCGGCGTGCCGATCGTCGATCTCGTCACGGGTCTGAACGCGGCGCTCGGCGTGCTGATGGCGCTGCGCGAGCGCGATGCGAGCGGCCGCGGCCAGTTCGTCGAATCGACGCTGTTCGACTGCGCGCTGTCGATCCTGCATCCGCATACGCCGAACTTCTTTCATTCGGGCAACGCACCCGTACGTACCGGCAACGCGCATCCGAACATCACGCCGTACGACAGCTTTCCGACGGCGAGCGTCGACATTTTCCTGGCGGTCGGCAACAACGGGCAGTTCGCCGCGTTGTGCGACGTGCTCGGCACGCGCGGCTGGCTCGACGATCCGCGTTTCGCGGACAACCGCGCGCGCAGCGCGCACCGCGCCGCACTGCGTGCGCTGCTCGAAACGGCGCTGGCCGGACATGACGGCGCGGCGCTCGCCGAGCAGCTGATGCGCCGCGGCGTGCCGTGCGCGCCGGTGCTCGGACTCGATGCGGCGCTCGATCATCCGCATGTCGCGCATCGGGAGATGAAGGTGACGCTGGGCCGGCATCGCGGCATCGCGTCGCCGATCAAGCTCGGCCGCACGCCGGCGACGTACCGTCGACCGCCGCCCGCGCTGAACGAGCACGCGGCGCAGGTGTTTGCGGACCGCGACGGCCGCCACGACGATCGCAGGGACTGACCGGCATCGCGGCCGCCGGCCGCGCGGGCCGGCACGCCATCATTCGGACATCACGCCGGCTTGCGCACGGAAGACGCCGTACCGGCGGAAGAGGAGACGCATCATGCTTGCATGGATCGGCGCGATCGCCATCGTCGCGCTGTTCGGCCTGATCATCACGAAGCGGCTGTCGCCGCTCGTCGCGCTGATCGTCGTGCCGGTGGCCGCGTCGCTCGCGGCCGGCTTCGGATTGACGACCGGCAAGTTCGTCGTGCACGGCGTACAGAACATCGGCCCGATCGCCGGGATGTTCGTTTTTGCGATTCTATTTTTCGGAATCCTCACCGATGCGGGGATGCTCGACCCGATCATCGCCGGCGTACTGCGCTTGATCGGCTGCCATCCGCCGCGCATCGTGATGGGCTCGGCGCTGCTCGCGCTGCTGATCCACCTCGACGGCTCGGGCGCCGTCACGTTTCTCGTCACGCTGCCGGCGATGATGCCGCTCTACACGCGCCTCGGGATGGACCGGCGGATTCTCGCGTGCGTCGCGTCGATGGCGGCCGGCGTCAATTTCCTGCCGTGGGTCGGGCCGATGCTGCGCGCCTCGGCGGCGCTGCACATCCCCGGCTCGGCGATCTTCACGCCAATGATTCCGGTGCAGATCGTCGGGCTCGCGTTCGTGTTCGGCACCGCGTACGTGCTCGGCGTGCGCGAGGCGAAACGGCTCGGGCTCGACCGCGCCGGCGCCGCGTCGCTGGCGATCGCGCCGCGCGAGCTGACCGACGCCGAACGCGCGTTGCGCCGGCCGGGCCGCTTCGGGATCAACGTCGTACTGACGCTCGTCGTGCTCGTCACGCTGGTGTCGGGCGTCGTCGACCCGATGGTGATGTTCATGCTCGGCACGGTCGCCGCGCTCGTGATCAACTACCCGGACGTGCAGGCGCAGCGCGAGCGGATCGACGCGCACGCGAAGGCCGCGCTGATGATGGCGAGCGTGCTGCTCGCGGCCGGCGCATTCACCGGCATCATGTCCGGCACCGGCATGCTGAAGGCGATGGCCGGGGTCGTCGTCGCGCACGTGCCGGTCGAGCATGCGCGCCACATGCCGTTCGTACTCGGGCTGCTGTCGATGCCGCTCAGCCTGTTGTTCGATCCCGATTCGTTCTACTTCGGCGTGCTGCCGGTGCTCGCGGAGAGCGGCAAGCTGCTCGGCGTGCCGCCGATCCAGATGGCGCAGGCCGCACTGCTCGGCCAGATGACGACCGGCTTTCCGGTGAGCCCGCTGACGCCCGCGACGTTCCTGATCGTCGGCCTGACCGGCGTCGAGCTCGCCGAGCACCAGAAATTCACGATTCCGTTTCTGTTCGCCGCCACCGTGCTGATGGTGTTCGCCGCGGTCGCGACGGGCGTGTTTCCGCTATGAACGGCCGGGCCGTTCACGTTTCCCGGGAGAGCAGTCCATGCAGTTCGACCTGACCGACGACCAGCGCGCGATCGAAAGCGCGATCGAGAAAATCTGCGAGCGCTTCGGCGACGACTACTGGCTCGAACGCGATCGCGCGGGCGGCTTTCCGGCCGACTTTCACGCGGCGCTCGCCGAAGCCGGTTGGCTCGGCATCGCGATGGACCCGGCCCACGGCGGCGCCGGTCTCGGGATGACCGAGGCCGCGCTGATGATGCGCACGATCAGCGCATCGGGCGCCGGCCTGTCCGGCGCGTCGGCCGTGCATATGAACATCTTCGGGCTGAATCCCGTGCAGGTGTTCGGCAACGACGCGCAGAAGGCGCGCTTCCTGCCGCCGCTGATCGCCGGGCGCGACAAGGCGTGCTTCGCGGTGACGGAGCCCGACGCGGGCCTCGACACCACGCACCTGAGCACGCAGGCGCGCCGCGACGGCGACCACTACGTGCTCAGCGGGCGCAAGATCTGGATCTCGACCGCGCAGGTCGCGAACAAGATGCTGATCATCGCGCGCACGACGCTGCTCGACCAGGTCGCGAAGCCGACCGACGGGCTGAGCCTGTTCTACACCGACCTCGACCGTTCGCATGTCGAGGTACGCGAGATCGAGAAGATGGGCCGCAAGGCCGTCGATTCGAACATGCTGTTCATCGACAACCTGCGCGTGTCGCGCGACGACCTGATCGGCAACGAAGGCGACGGCTTCCGCTACCTGCTGCACGGGCTGAATCCCGAACGGATCCTGATCGCGGCGGAGGCGATCGGGCTCGGGCAGGCCGCGCTGCGCCGCGCGACGCAGTATGCGTGCGAGCGCGTCGTGTTCGGTCGGCCGATCGGGCAGAACCAGTCGATCCAGCATCCGCTCGCGCAGGCGTGGATGCAGCTCGAGGCCGCGTGGCTGATGGTGATGAAGGCCGCGGCGCGCTACGACGCGGGGCAGTCGTGCGGCGCGGAGGCGAACGCGGCGAAATACCTCGGCGCGGAAGCGGCGTTCCAGGCGTGCCAGACGGCGGTCGCGACGCTCGGCGGGATGGGTTACGCGAAGGAATACCATGTCGAGCGCTACCTGCGCGAGTGTATGATTCCGAGGCTCGCGCCCGTGAGTCCGCAACTGATCCTGTGTTACATCGCGGAGAAGGTGCTCGGGCTGCCGAAGTCGTACTGACGCGCGGCGACTCGCCCGGCGCGCGGTTTCCCGTTTCGATTCAAGCGCTCGTCATGGACGTCAAACTCGTTGCCCGCACGCTCGACCTGTTCGAGCTGTTCGCCGCCGAACGGCGGCCGCTGCCGCTCGCCGAACTCGCGCGCCTGCTCGATGTGCCGCCGTCGAGCTGCCTCGCGATGGCGCGCACGCTCGTGAGCCGCGGCTATCTGTACGAAGTGCGCAAGCGCGGCGGCTACTACCCGACGCGGCGCCTGCAGACGATCGCCGCCGCGATCGACGCGACCGATCCCGTCGTCGACATCGTGCACCCGCACCTCGTCGCGCTGCGCGACGCGAGCCGCGAGACAGCCGTGCTCGGCAAGATCCAGGGCGTGTCGGTCACGTATCTCGACGTCGTCGAGTCGGAGCAGGCGATCCGCTATACGCGCCAGCCGGGCGAGCTGCGCCCGCTGCATGCGAACTCGATCGGCAAGGCGATCTTCGCGGAACTCGCCGGCGACGCGCAGCAGGCGCTCGGCATGCAACTGCCGTTCGAACGTTTTACCGACGCGACGGTGGCCGACCTGCCGGCGCTCGTCGCGCAGACCGCGCGGTTTCGCGAACTCGGCTGGGCCGAGAACTTCGGCGAGAGCGCGCCCGAGCTGTCGGCGATCGCGGTCGCGCTGACGCTCGACGGCGACTGGTACGGGCTGTCGGTCGTCGGGCCGACCGAACGGATCCGCCAGCAGCGCGACGCGCACGCGGCGCTGCTCGTCGACGCGAAGGCGCGGCTGCTGGCCGAGCACGCGCGCGGGTAGGGCCGCCCGCCGGCGCACGATCCTGCTGCGCCGGAAGCGGCCCGCCGCGCGTCACGCGCGCGCGCGTCGCGGCATCACGACTTCACCCACACGCCGCCCGCACTCGGGTTGTCGCCCTGTGTCCACCATTTCGCGCAGTACTTCGCGCCCTGGTACATCACGCAGGTGCCGCCCGGGTAGGCGGTCGTCGCCGACCACACCGGCGAGCCGCCGCCGACCGGCTTCCATACGGCCGCCTGGCCGGGCACGTCGCCCTGGGTCCACCACTGCGCCTGGTACGTCGTGCCCTGGTAGGTGACCGTCGCGCCGGCCGTATAGACCTGGCCGGCCGCCCAGGGCGCGCCGGGCTGCGGCGTGCCGCCGTCCGAGCCGCCGCCGTAGTTCGGATCCTGCGTGACGCCCGCGCCCCACTTGCCGTCGATCTGCTTGAAGATCGTCGCGAACGCGTACGGCTGCTGCGCGACGCCCGAGCAGGTCGGCGACGCATACGTGCCGCCGGACGGGCACGCCTGATCGCGGCCGACCGACCAGTTGCCGAAGAAACCGTAGCCGTTGCCGATCGCCGCGTTCACCACGCTTTGCGCATTCGCGAGCGTGAAGGTTTCACCCTGCACGTCGTTCACGCCGATCATCGGCGTGACGCCGACCATCTGCCAGAGCTGCGCATGGGTTTTTGGTTGGCCGGCCGACTTGAACGCCGTGTCGAGCTGCGCGTACAGCGCCTGCGCGGCGCTGATCGCGGCGGCGCCCATGTCGATGTTCGCGGGGCCGTAATCCATCGCCATCACGTTGACCGCATCAAACGCGGCCCGATTCGCGAGCGCCGCGTTGACGACGTTCAGGCCGTCCTGCGTGAGTCCGGTCGGCATCGTCGGTAGCGTCAGCGTGACGTGTAGCGGCTTGCCCTTCGCCGCGTAGTCGGACTGCAGTTGCGCGACGGCCTGGAAGTTGCGCGCGACCGCGGCCGTGTCCTGCTGCGACGCGCCTTCGATGTCGAAATCGATATGCGTGAGTCCGTACGTGTCGATCACGGTCTGGTAGGCCGCCTTCAGCGCGGGGACCGTCGAGCACGCCTGCATCAGCGGCGTGCCGTTCGCGCCGCCGAACGAGACGGCGACTTCGCCGCCTTTCGCGCGGTAGCTCGCGATCGACGTCGACAGCGCGGTCAGGAGGCCGCCGCTCGCGCCGTTGCCGATCGGTTGCACGCCGCCCCACGACGGCACGCAGCCGTTGCCCGCGACCACGAACGCGAGCGTGAATTGCTGGATGCCTTGCCGGACGCCGATCTGATCGACGAGCGGCGTCGGATAGAGCGTCACGTCGACGAAGGGCGCATAGACGCCGGCACCCTGGGACACGCTCGCCACGGCAAGCAGACAACCCGCGGCAAGTGCACGCGGGATGAAACGCGGCAACAGATTGTTGTTCATTGTGTTCTCCAAGTGGAAGAGGGATACGCTGGCCTGCGTATCGCTGCCGGCCGGGTGACCGGGCGTGCCCGGCCGGCAGCGTGCTCATCTTGGAGGATTCGCGCCGAATAGTGAATGGTTAGGTGTTCTTTTTGTTATTTGATTCCCGATACGTAACGATCTTGCCGATTCGACACGATCGTGCAACGCGGGGCGGGCGATTTTCCCGATCGGTGCCCGCGGCGCGATACGTGCCGCTTACGTCGATGCCGGCTGCGCCAGCGAACGAGCCAGCGCAACGAAGCGCTCGACGCACGCCGACGAAAACGGCGCGTTCCACGACACGATCTGCTCGACCGCGCGCGCGCCGGCGAGCGGCACGTAGACGACACCGGCGCGTTGCAGCGTTGCCGTGAAGGCCGGCACGATCGCGACGAGCGGTTCGCGCGACACGATGAACGGCGCATCCGGCCTTACGCATGCCGACGCGCGCACCGTCACGCTGCCGCGGTAACCGCGATCAGCGATACCAGCGCGGCGTATAGACCCATTCGCGCGCGTTGCCGATCGCGAAGCGCCGCGTCGTCGACGAGCCGACGATCACCATCGTCCGCATGTCGACCTGGTCGCTGCGCAGCGCGCCGAGCGTCGTCGTCGCGAGCGTCGCGCCCGGCCGGCCGATGTCGCGGCCGAGTACGACCACCGTATCGGCCGCGCGATGCGCACGCACGAGGTCGAGCGCGCGGTCGAGCTGCCACGGCCGCGCACGCGAGATCGGGTTGTAGAACGCCATCACGAGGTCGGCTTGCGCCGCATGCAGCAGGCGCGTCTCGATCACGTCCCACGGCTTCAGGTTGTCCGACAGCGAAATCGCGCAGAAGTCGTGACCGAGCGGCGCGCCGGCCTGCGCGGCCGTCGCGAGCGACGCCGAGATGCCGGGCTCCACGCGCAGGTCGACCGCGGCCCATTGCGGGTCGCGCGTTTCGTCGAGCGCTTCGAGCACGGCCGCGGCCATCGCGAACACGCCGGGGTCGCCCGACGACACGACCGCGACGCGCCGGCCTTCGGCCGCCAGTTCGAACGCATGGCGCGCACGCTGCATTTCCTCGCGATTGTCGGTGCCGTGCACGCGCTGGTCGCCGCGGAACGGGCCGGCCATGTTCACGTAGGTCGTATAGCCGAGGATGTCGGTCGCTTCCGCGAGCGCGGCGCGAGCGGCCGGCGTGAGCCATGCGGCGCCGCCCGGGCCGAGGCCGAGCACCGTCAGGCGGCCGCGCGCGCGGCCGAGCGTGGCGGGATCGACCGGATGCGACGCGACCGCGCATGCAAGGCCGTTCGATACCGGACGCAGCGTATGCGCGACACGCAACGTGCGGCCGAGCAGCGCGGCTGCATCGGCGGGCGCGCTGCCGTCGGCATCGGCGAAACGCAGCGGCACGTCGAGTGCCCGCGCGGCTTCCTCCAGCGCGGGTTCGCCGATCGACGACGCCGGCGCGACGAGGGCCGCGAGTGCCAGCCGCGCGAGACCTTGTGCGTCGAGCATGGCGGCGATGCGTGTGGCAAGCGCCTCGTGCGCGTGCATGGCATCGCCTGCGATGCCGACCACCACGCTGCGAGGATGGATCACGAGTTCGTCATGCGTGCCGCGCCATGCGTCGGGCGTCACGCGGATCGCATGCTTGGCCGCGTCGTCGCGCGGCAGCGCGACATCGTCGAGCCACGCCGCCGCGCCGTCGACACGCGTCGATGCGCCCGCGAGCAGGTCGGACACGAAGCGCTTGCCCTGCGCGAGATCGGCCAGCGCATACCCGTCGGGCGGATTGAGCACGCATGCGCCGAAACGCAGTTCGCCGCTGGTCGTGATCGCCGGCGCGACGCCCACGCATGCGGCGATTTCGCGCGCGATCACGTTGACGCCCGTCAGCCCGCCGAGCAGCGGCACGACGGCCGAACCGTCTTCCGCAACCGCGAGCACGGGCGGCTCGACGCCCTTGTCCGCGAGCGCGGGGGCGAGGCAGCGGATCACGATGCCGGCCGCGCACAGCGCGACGATCGGCAGGCCGCGTGCGTAGAGTTCGCGCAGGTGCGCACCGAGTTCGTCGAACCGCACGTCGGCATCGACGCGCGACGCGAGGCCATGCACGCTAGCGCCCGGATAGCGCGCCTGGATGCGTCGCGCGGTGTCGAGCGCGCCGGCACCGAGGATCACGATCGCCGGCGGGGTCGTCATCCTTGCCATTTTTCCCCCGGCACGACGAGCAGCGAGAAATACGGCGACGCCATCGGATCGACTGCGTCGAGCGGCACGATGCGCTGGTTCGCCATCGTCGCGCGCTCGACGTACAGCGCGCGCTTCGCGAGCCCGAGTTCGTCGAGCACGCGCCGCACCTTGTCGAAATTGCGGCCGAGCTTCATCACGACGGCCGCGTCGGCGCGCGCGAGCCGCTCGCGCAGTTCATGCTCGGGCAGCACGCCGGACAGCACCGACAGGCTCTGGTTGCGATAGACGAGCGGCTGGCCGAGCACGGCCGTGCCGCCGAGCATCGCGCAGACGCCCGGGATCACCTCGGTGTCGTAGCGCGGCGCGAGGCGGTCGTGCAGGTACATGTACGAGCCGTAGAAGAACGGGTCGCCTTCGCAGATCACCGCGACGTCGCGTCCCGCGTCGAGATGGGCGGCGACGATCTCGGCGGCCGTGTCGTAGAAGTCGGCGATCACGGTCTCGTAGCAGAGCGGCGGCGGCAGCACTTCGGTCGTCACCGGATAGACGAGCGGCAGTTGCGTCTGCCCGTCGAGCAGATGGGCTTCGACGATGCCGTACGCATTGCCCTTCTTGCCCTTCGCGACGAAATACGCGACCACGGGCGCCGCCTGCAGCACGCGCAACGCCTTGATCGTCATCAGTTCGGGATCGCCGGGGCCGACGCCGACCCCGAACAGCCGGCCGCGCGTGGTCGTCATTCGACCTCCGTGGCCAGGGCGTTGACCGCGGCGGCGGCCATCGCGCTGCCGCCGCGCCGGCCGAGCAGCGCGACGTACGGCACGCCGCGGCTGTCGGCATCGAGCATCGCCTTGGATTCGGCCGCGCCGATGAAGCCGACCGGAAAACCGAGGATCAGCGCGGGGCGTGGCGCGCCGGCGTCGATCATGTCGAGCAGGTGGAACAGCGCGGTCGGCGCATTGCCGATCACGACGACGCTGCCCGCGAGATGCGGCCGCCACAGTTCGAGCGCCGCCGCCGAGCGCGTGTTGCCGAGATGGCGCGCGAGATCGGGCACCTCCGGCTCGCCGAGCGTGCAGATCACGCGGTTGTCGGCCGGCAGCCGCGCGCGCGTGATGCCTTCGGCGACCATCCGCGCGTCGCACAGGATCGGCGCGCCGGCCGCGAGCGCGGTGCGGCCGGCCGTGCCGGCGCCAGCCGAAAAGCGCAGGTCGTAGACGACGTCGACCATCCCGCACGCATGGATCACGCGCACCGCGAGTTTCTCGAGGTCGGGCGGAACGCGCGACAGGTCGGCCTCGGCGCGGATCGTCGCGAACGACTGGCGGTAGATTTCCTGCCCGTCGCGAATGTAGTCAAGCATCGGTGGTGTCCTGGCTGTGCCGCGCGTCCGTCAAACGGGCCGCGGCCTGGTCAATCGTCAGATGGCGCGCGAGCGGGGCGCCAAGGCCCGCGGCCGCGTCGCGCCGGTAAAGGTCGTAGTGCGCGGGCGCCACCGCGACGAGCGTGTGCGCCGCGGGATGCGGCAGCGCGCAGTGGCGCTCGCAGCCGGTCAGGTGCACGTCGACCGGATGGCCGATGCGCGCGGCGAGGGCGAGCGCGTCGTGTTTCGTGTCGGCCCGCGCTTTCGCGCAGCCCGTGCTGCCGGTGCAGGCGACGAGGGTCGCCAGCGGGTCGGACGATGCGCAGACGAGGCCGAGCGACGCCAGTGCCGCCAACGTGGCCGGGGCGCGTTCGTTCGGCACGCCGTGGAGAAACACGCCTTGCCACGGCGTCATCGACAACGTGCCGTCGCCGTCGGCTTCGGCCAGCGCGGCGAGCCGTTCCAGTCGTGTCGCGTCGAGCCGCCCGAGCACGCATTGCGCGCCGACGCTGCAGCGTGCCGCATCGCGCGACGGGCGCATGCCGAAACGCAGCGCCGGATCCGCGCGCGTGCGACGCCAGCCGGCGAGCGCGGGATCGGCCGTGAGCGGGAAGGGCAGGTAGTGCTGCGCGCGTGCGAGCAACGCGCATTCGCCGGCGGTCGCGAGCACCCCGCGCATCCGCGTGACCTCGGCCGGTGCGAGATCGAGGAACGCGAGCAGCAGTGCGCGAACCAGTGCGACGGCCTGATCGGGCGACACGTCGACCGATGCGGGCCGGTCGTCCTGCGCGACCGGCGGGCAGCCGGACAGCCCGGCCGCGACGCGTACCGCGCCGTCCGCGCGGCGCCAGGCGGCCAGCCAGATGTCGTGCGGGTGATCGAGCGCCGCAACCGATTCGCCGCCGTCGAGCTGGATCGAGAATTTCGGCGACAGCTCGCCGCGGCGCGGCTCGCCGGCCAGCATGTCGAGCAGCGGCATCGCGAGCGCGCGGCTGTCGACGAGCGCGGCGGGATCGTGCCCGGCGAGCGGGCTGAGCAGGAGGTTGCGGACGTCGTCGCTCGCGGCGAGCGCGGCCGTCTCGTCGACCGCGCCTGCGGCAGCGTCGACGCGCGGGCCGAGCCCCGCCTCGAGCAATGCGCGCGTCAGCGCATCGGCGGCGCTGTCGCGAATGCCGCGCAGCTGGAGATTCGCGCGATTGGTCGCGTCGATCGCGCCGGAGCCGTACGCGCGGGCGGCGGCGGCAATCGCACGCGCCTGGCGCGCATCGAGCCGGCCGCCCGGCAGCTTGACCCGGCACAGCCCGCCATCGGCGGCCGTGACCACGCGCACGAGCCCCGGGCAGGCCGACGGGCGCACGACGGGCGACGCAGGAATCGAATCGGGGGCGGAACTCAACGGGATACCGGGACAGTGTCGCGCCGCGGCCAACGCGTCGGTACACCCCGCCCGACGCCGACTGGCACGCACGCACTTTCTGGCCGGCAGGTCTCCTGGCTGACAGGTCGACGCCGGCTCCCGGCCTTCCCGGTGAAACCAGTGGCATGAGGGGGAGATCGGCTCGCTGTCTACAGTTGCGGGGGCAGCCACAGCGGCGCGTGGCGCGCCCTGTGTTCCCTCTTCGGCCCCGAAGGGCACCGGCGAACGAACGGCCGTAGGATACCCGATTTCGGCACCGGCCCGACATCGGCCATGTGCGTCGCAACCGTGTCGCAGCATGGCTGCGACGACCTGCGCGCGGCAGCGCGGATGGTACGATTGGCGGCTCGGCACTGGATCGGCGACACGCCGGTATCCGCGACGATGAAACTGGGCGGGGCCAGCTGTTCGCCATGCGGATCGCGCGGGCCTGGCCGACACCGCTGGCGCGTCCCGCGCCGGGCAGTCGGCGCCGACGGCAATCGCCGGATCGACGCGCGGCGGCGCAACGGCCGCGCATCGCAACACACTGGATGAAATCGAACGATGGGGAAGGGTGCATGACGGCGTGGCTGACGGTAGTGGGCATCGGCGACGACGGTTACGCGGGGCTTGGGCGCAATGCGCGACGCGCGCTGCTCGGCGCGACGCGCGTGGTCGGCGCGAAGCGGCATCTCGACATGCTGCCCGCGCGGTTGCCGGCCGCGCGCGAAGCGTGGCCGTCGCCGTTCGATCTCGCGGGCGTGCTCGCGCGGCGCGGCTCGCCCGTCTGCGTGCTCGCAAGCGGCGACCCGATGCTGTTCGGCGTCGGCGCGACGCTCGCGCGCCAGCTTTCTCCCGACGAATGGCGCGTACTGCCCGCGCCGTCGTCGCTGTCGCTCGCGGCCGCACGCCTCGGCTGGGCGCTGCAGGACGTCGGCGCGGTGTCGCTCGTCGGCCGTCCGCTCGCGACGCTCGCGCGTCATCTGCTGCCGGGCCGGCGCCTGTTCGTGCTGAGCGCCGACGGCCGCACGCCGGCCGCCGTCGCGGCCGAACTCACCGCACGCGGCTTCGGGCCGACGCGCATCAGCGTGTTCGAACATCTGGGCGGCCCGCTCGAACGGCGCGTCGACGGCCTCGCGCAGGACTGGAAAGTCGCCGAAACGGCCGCGCTCAATCTCGTCGCGCTCGACTGCCGGGCCGGCCCCGACGCGCCGCGCCGCGCGCTCACGCCGGGCCTGCCCGACGATGCATACCGCCACGACGGCCAGCTCACCAAGCGCGACTTGCGCGCGATGACGCTCGGGCGCCTCGCGCCCGCACCTGGCGAGCTGCTGTGGGACGTCGGCGCGGGCAGTGGCTCGATCGGCATCGAATGGATGCGTGCGCATCCATCCTGCCAGGCGATCGCGGTCGAGGCGCATGCGGAACGGCAGCGCTTCATCGAACACAACCGCGACGCACTCGGCGTGCCGGGCCTGCAGCTCGTCGCGGGCCGCGCGCCCGACGCGCTGGCAGGGCTCGCCACGCCCGACGCGATCTTCATCGGCGGCGGTGCGACGGCGCCCGGCGTGCTCGACGCGTGCTGGGTCTCGCTGAAACCCGGCGGCCGGCTCGTCGCGAACGCGGTCACGCTGCAGGGCGAGATGGCGCTCGCCGCGTGGCGCGACGCGCACGGCGGCACGCTCACGCGCGTGTCGCTCGCGCATGCGGAACCGCTCGGCCGCTTCGACACGTGGCGCCAGCCGCTGCCCGTCACGCTGTACGACGTGCGCAAGCCCGACGCGGCTGACAGGGTCGAGACGGCCGATGCGATCGACATAGCCGGCGCATCGAACCCGGCGAACGCAACGGACGCGTGATGCGCGACGAAACCCCCGAACAGCCCGCGCCGCTGCGGTTCGGCTACACGACCGGCAGCTGCGCGACCGCGACGTCGCTCGCGGCCGCGCGGCTGCTGCTCGCGGGCCGGGCGGACGACGCGGTCGAGATCGTGCTGCCGAAAGGGCAGCGCGTGATGATGCGGCTCGAGTTCTGCCGCCTCACGGCCGAAGGCGCGGAAGCCGGCACGATCAAGGATGCCGGCGACGATCCGGACGTCACGCACGGCGCGCTGATCTTCGCGCGTGTCGCGCTCGCGGCCGCGCCCGGCGTGCGCTTTCACGCGGGGCCGGGCGTCGGCACGGTCACGCGCGCGGGGCTGACGCTGCCGGTCGGCGAACCGGCGATCAACCCGGTGCCGCGCCAGATGATGACGACGCATCTGGAGGCCCTCGCAGCCGAGCACGGCTACGCAGGCGGCTTCGACGTGACGATCGGCGTCGAGGGCGGCGAGGCGCTCGCGCTGAAGACGATGAACCCGCGCCTCGGCATCGTCGGCGGGCTGTCGATCCTCGGCACGACGGGCATCGTGCGGCCGTTCTCGTGTTCGGCCTATATCGCATCGATCCACCAGGGGATCGATGTCGCGCGCGCCAACGGCATCGCGCATATCGCCGCGTGCACGGGCAACGCGAGCGAGGACGCGATGCGCGCGCACTACGGCTTGCCCGACATGGCGCTGATCGAGATGGGCGATTTCGCGGGCGCGGTGCTCAAGCACCTGCGCCGCGCACCGGTCGCGCGGTTGTCGATGTGCGGCGGATTCGGCAAGCTCAGCAAGCTCGCGGCGGGCCATCTCGACCTGCACAGCCGCCATTCGAGCATCGACCTGCCGCTGCTCGCGCAATGGGCGGCTGAAGCCGGCGCGAGCGAGGCGCTGCAGGCCGCGATGCGCGCCGCGAACACGAGCCAGGAAGCGCTGAAGCTCGCCCTGGCCGACGGCGTGCCGCTCGGCGATCTCGTCTGCGCGCAGGCGCTGCGGGTCGCACGCGACATCGTGCCGCCGTCGGTCGCCGTCGAGATGTTCGCGATCGACCGGCAGGGCCGCTTCGTCGGGGAAGCGCGATGAGCATGCGCATCCTGCTGCTCGGCGGCACCGGCGACGCGCTGAAGATCGCACGCGCGCTCGGCCCGCATCACGTCTACAGCCTGGCCGGTCTCGGCAAGGTGCCGGACGACCTGCGCTGCGACGTGCGCGTCGGCGGCTTCGGCGGGGCCGCCGGGCTGGCCGCGTATCTTCGCGACGCCGGAATCGGCCTCGTGATCGACGCCACGCATCCGTATGCCGCGCAAATCAGTACGAACGCCACTGCCGCGACGCGCGACGCGGGCGTACCGCTATGGGCGCTGCGCCGCGCGCCCTGGACGCCGCAACCGGGCGACGACTGGCGGATGGTCGACGACTGGGCCGGCATCGAGGCCGCGCTCGCGCCGTTCAGGCGGCCGCTGTTCACGCTCGGCCGCGAACCGCTCGCGCACCTCGATACGATCCCGCCGCACCAGTTCTGGCTCGTGCGCTGCCTCGACGCGCATCCCGGCAATGCGCATGCGCAGGTCATCGCCGCGCGCGGGCCGTTCACGCTCGACGGCGAACGTGCGCTGTTCGCGCTGACGGGCATCGACGTCCTCGTCAGCAAGAACAGCGGCGGTGCGGCCACCGAGGCCAAGCTCGATGTCGCGCGCGAACGCAGGGTGCCGGTCGTGATGCTGCGCCGGCCGTCGCTGCCCGATGCCGACCGGGCGTTCGATTCGGTCGCGGCACTGCTCGACGCACTCGATCCGGCCGCGCGCGTTTGACGCCGCGCAGCGGATCATCCAACGTATTGACGGAGAATTTTCGATGACGGTGTATTTCATCGGCGCGGGGCCCGGCGACCCCGAGCTGATCACGGTGAAGGGCCAGCGCCTCGTGCGTACGTGCCCGGTGATCCTGTATGCGGGCTCGCTGGTGCCCGCGGCCGTGCTCGACGGTCATCGCGCGGAGCAGGTCGTCAACACGGCCGAACTCGACCTCGACGCGATCGTCGCGCTGCTCGCGGACGCGCATGCGCAAGGGCGGGACGTCGCACGCGTGCATTCGGGCGACCCGTCGCTGTACGGCGCGATCGGCGAGCAGATCCGCCGGCTGAAGGCGCTCGGGATTCCGTACGAAATCGTGCCGGGCGTGACGGCGACGGCCGCGTGCGCGGCGACGCTCGGCGTCGAGCTGACGTTGCCCGGCGTCGCGCAGACGGTGATCCTCACGCGCTTCGCGGGCAAGACCACGATGCCGGAAGGCGAGGCGCTCGGTTCGCTCGCCGCGCACCGCGCGACGCTCGCGATCCATCTCGGCGTGCGCCATCTCGAGCGCATCGTCGACGAAGTGCTGCCGCACTACGGCGCGGATTGCCCGGTCGCGGTGATCTATCGCGCGAGCTGGCCCGACGAGGAGCGCGTGACCGGCACGCTGGCGGACATCGTCGACAAGGTGCGCGGCACGCAGATCGAGCGCACCGCATTGATCCTGATCGGGCGCGTGCTCGATGCCGACGGGTTCGCGGATTCGACGCTGTACGCGAGCGCGGGCTGATCACGCCGGCCCGGCGGACGGGCCGCTCAGGCCCGCGCCGTCTGCCGCGCCAGCCGCGGCGCAAACCCGGCCGCCAGCGCGAACAGCGCGACACACAGGCACGCCATCGCGATCCACGCGGGCGTCAGGTCCGCGAGATGCTGGCGCACGAGCCCGGCCGCGAACGGGAACAACCCGGCGACCAGATAGCCGACACCCTGCACGAACCCTGTCAGCGATGCAGCGTCGGCCGGCGTTGCCGCATGGTCGACCGTGACGATCAGCGACAGCGGAAACAGCGCGCCGATCCCCGCGCCGAGCAGCAGCGCGGCCGGCAGCGCGAACGCGTCGGGTGCGGCCAGCATCGCCAGCAACCCCGCGAACAGCGACGCGATCGCCGCATGCAGCGCGGGCCGGCGATCGGGCAGGCGGTCGATCGTTGCCGAGATCGTCAGCCCCGCGATAACTTCCGCGAGCGTCACGCCGCCGAGCAGGCTGCCGGCCGCCGTCGGCGACCAGCCGAGCCGCATGTAATACGGCGGCAGCCAAGCGAGCACGAGCGTGTAGGCGCCCGTCGCGATCCCGAAGAACAGCGCGAGCCGCCACGCACGCGCCGAACGCGACGGTCGTGCATTCGACGTCGAGACCGGCCCGGTGGCGAAGCCGTCGCCGCCGCGGCTGGCGAGCGGCCATGCGAGCGCGGCCACCGCGGCCGGCAGCGCCCAGCCGGCCAGCGCGGCGAGCCAGCCCCAGCGCGCCGCGGCGAACGGCGCGACCACGCTCGCCAGCACCGCGCCGCCCATGATCGACGTCGAATAGACGCCCATCGCGCCGCCGATGCGCGTCGCGAAATGCGCCTTCACGAAACCGGGCAGCAGCGCCTGCACCATCGCGATCCCGACGCCCGCGCAGCAGGCGCTCGCGAGCAGCAGCCACGCGTGCCGCGCGCCGATGCGCGATGCGCAGGCCAGCCCGATCAGCGCGACGCCGAGCCAGACACCGCCCGCGATGCCGGTAACGCGCTGCAGGCGCCGCGCGCCCAGTGCGCCGAGCCCCATCAGCAGGATCGGAATCGTCGTCAGCAGGCTGGCCGCGCCGTCGCCGATACCGGTCGTGCGCTGGATCATGTCGAGCAGCGGGCCGACCGCGGCGAGCGCGGGACGCAGGTTCAGCCCGACCAGCACGATGACGGCCAGCCGCCATCCCGGGGAAGTGAAGCGATTCATCGACGAGGCCCTCGATATCGGTGCGCGGCTGCCGTCGAGACGCCGCGCGTTTTTCAGGTAAAGTATCTCGACATCAAGATAAACGCCGATTTATCTCGACGTCAAGATAACTGGTGAGCCGAGGAGGGTTAATGGATCGAGCCGCGCATGCGCTCGCGCAATGGCGCGCCGAGCGTCCGGATCTGGACGCGTCGTCGATGGTCGTGATGGGGCGGCTGCAGGAAGCCGCGCTCGTGATCGCGCGCGACCGTCTCAATCCGCTGTTTGCGCGCTACGGGATGCAGCCGGGCGAATTCGACGTGCTCGCGACGCTACGGCGCAGCGGCGCGCCGTTCGCGCTGACGCCGACCGCGTTGTACGACGCGCTGATGATGTCGTCGGGCGGCATGACCGCACGCATCGACCGGCTGCAGAAGGCCGGTTGGGTCGAGCGCCGGCCGAACCCGGCCGACGGGCGCGGCACGCTCGTCGCACTGACGGACACAGGTCGCGCGCTGATCGACGACGCGGTCGTTGCCCACATCGAGAACCAGCGCGCGCTGCTGGCCGTGCTGTCGGAGGCGGAGCAGGCGCAGTTGTCGCACCTGCTGGGAAAGCTGCTGGCCGGTCTCGAAGGTGCGGCGCCGGAGGCTTGAGGCGGGTGCCCGGTGCGGGTGACAAAGGCATCGTGGACGTCGCTTGCCGACCCCGAGCCGCCATTCGACTCAGTGGGTCGTCAGCGACCGTTATCCAACTGGAACGGCCAACGTGGTGGCCGTACGCGAAGCCGTGTGCCACGACCGCGTCCTTCCATTCCGCATTGCTACGCGAGCACCGCGCGCAGTACGCCCCTACGATTGACCGATTTGCTGTGCGGCCATCCGGTATCGATCGAGTAGGCGAGTCGTCGAAGTCGCGCGGGCAGGTCGTCTCGGATTTGCAATCAAGGATTGGTCGAACGTCGATGACGGTCGGGCACGACTTCTGTCAGGCGAACGCCGGCTGGTTCTTGACGCTGGGGCGCTCCCGCATTCTCGTGTACCAATCCAATAGCGCCTCGCACTCCGCGGGCACGGTCAACTTCACGATCGACGCAAAGACCAGACCGCCGATGACGGTGATGTCGGCCATGGAGAAGGCATCCCCAGCGACAAACGGCTGCTTTTTCAGAACGTCATCGAAGTAGTGCATGCCCCTCAGGGCCTTGTCGCGCTGACGAAGCCCCCATTCGGCGTTCTGATAGCGCTCGACGTTGGGTCCCAATCCTGGCGTGGCATGGTGGAAATAGACACTGATTGCGTCGAGCAACTCCAGCTCGGCGCGCTTGCTCATCATGTGGATCACGCCCTTTTCGAGTGGTGTCTTGCCGGTCAGCGTGGGTGCGCCATCAAGCGTATCGAGGTATTCGGTAATGGCAGTGCATTCGGCGATGCACGTTCCGTCGTTTAGTTCAAGGACCGGCAGCGTTCCCGAGTAGTTTTTCTCGGAGATGAATTCGGGCCTTTTGTGCTCCCCCTTGTAAAGGTCGACCATCACGAACTCGACGCGCGATCGCAGACCTTTCTCGGCCAGGGCGATACGGACGCGTGTCGGATAAGGTCCCTTGGGGAAATCGTAAATCGTCATGATCGGGAGTTGGGTTACGTCGAAATCGGTGGTGCTGAAAGTCATGCGTGCCTCTCTATGCGGTTTGTCACACGGGATTGGACGATAAGGGGAATGGTCACTCATGCCTACCTAACGTTCGTTAGGTTTACCATAGAAGGTATAATTGCCGGTGTCAACGGTCGTGGAGGCGGTAGCAGAGTGAAGAACGAGTCAGGCCTGAGTTCCAGGGAGCGAATCCTGGTGGCCGCCACAAAGATTGCCCAGGCGCACGGCTACGGCGGGCTGAACTTTCGTGATCTCGCTGAAGCCGTCGGTATCAAGGCTGCGAGCATCTACCACCACTTCGCAAGCAAGGCCGATCTTGGCGCAGCGGTGGCGAGGCGGTATTGGGAGGAATCGGCAGCTACGCTGGATGCGATCTTGGCCGAATCCGCAGATCCGATCGATTGCCTGCGCCGCTATCCCGATACGTTTCGCAAGGCGCTTGAGCGTGGCAATCGCATATGCCTGTGCAGCTTCATGGCTGCCGAATCCGATGACCTGCCGGAAACGGTGACGAAAGAGGTCCAGACTTTTGCCGATGTGAATGTTGCGTGGCTGAGCAAGGTGCTGTCCGCTGCGGCCGTGGTCAGCGCCGAGGATAGCGAACGGCGTGCTCGCGCGATCTATGCCGCGGTCGCCGGCGCTCAGCTCGTTGCCAGGAGTCGCTCCGATATTTCCGTCTACGACGGGTTGATTGAAAGTTATCGCATTGCGGGTCTTCTGCCGGCATAGCCGCCGCATCGAGCAAGTCGACTTTGCGGACTTTCGTCTCGGCGAGGTACGGACGGTTGCGTTTCGCAGTGAACGGATCTACGAACGTGGGATCAGGCGTCGCTCATGATGTCGCTTCCTGATCGAATGTGGTCGGCCTCCGCTCGGTGACACATGACCGGCGCAGATCGACCCATTGCGGCCAGCAGCGGCACTTCGAAGCGGACACTGAAAAGAAGGGGAAAGTCCCCATCACTGGTTGTTCCCACTGCTGAAAATTGTTGTCCTATCAGCTCTCTTGAGAAGCTGACATGTAGACATTGATGTACTCCTCTAAATGCCGTTCTCGCAATAGTGACAAATCAATTACATCCTTACCCGATTTTCCATTGGCGTTTTTAAATTTCACCACGACCGATGGAGTCCTCCTGTATCCACCAGTCACAGTTACATTTTCAATGAAAGACCATGGGAGTTGCAAATCTCCGTGTTGATAGCCAGTTTTTGAAAGCATTACTGCAGGCGTGTTGATATTCCACAAAATTCGGACAACGTCACGAGCCTTCTTTCCAAAGAAAAACGTTGCGGGTAACAACATGGTGCCAAACACGATTGCAGCCAGATGATCATTTGGCTGCTTCACGGGAGCCCAAAACCACACCGTGTTTATGAACAGAAACACTCCGGTGATGACTAGTAAAGCCATCGCCTCAAATGCAACGACCCGTTTTGAATAGAAAAAATTCGTGGATTGAGGGATATCTTTGGTTTCTAATATTTTCTTGACCTCGGCATGCCACTTTTCGGCGTCTCTTCCAATTTTTACCATTCCATACGGAACGATGACGAGGAGTGCAGGCAATATCAGTAAAAAAATCAATTTACCCAATTCTCAACCCCCTGACTCAAGCGATAGATCATGGATTACTTTCAATTCATCTTCGAGATTTTTATAGAAGAAAGTGGCCCCAAACTAAGCGTATTGCAATGTAACCCGACCCAACCACTTGCACGCAGTAACCGCCCCCCCAGCTAGGGTATCGCCGATTGTCGACGATTTCTCCTGATGTGTCGAATGTCGCTTCCTGGCCGAACGCCGACATTCCTCCCCGGCGTCCCCCCGGAACTCCACGAAGAACAAAAAAGCCCGCCGCGCAATGCGGCGGGCTTGAGCAAAACAGCGGCCACCTGCAGCGGGCCGCCCAGATTCAGCCGCGTGCCGGGATATTGAGCCCGCGCGCGACGGCCGGGCGGGCAACGAACGCGTCGAGCGCGCGTGCCACATGCCGGAATTCACTGAAGCCGACCAGGTCGCCTGCTTCGTAGAAACCGACAAGGTTTCGCACCCACGGGAAGATCGCGATGTCGGCGATCGTATAGGTGTCGCCCATCACCCACTGGCGGTTCGCGAGATGCGCGTCGAGCACGGCGAGCAGGCGTTTCGACTCGGCGACGTAGCGATCGCGCGGACGCTTGTCCTCGTAGTCGCGGCCGGCGAACTTGTGGAAGAAGCCGAGCTGGCCGAACATCGGCCCGATGCCGCCCATCTGGAACATCACCCACTGGATCGTCTCGTAACGGCCGGCGAGATCCTTCGGGATCAACTGGCCGGTCTTGTCCGCGAGATAGATCAGGATCGCGCCCGATTCGAACAGCGGCAGCGGCTTGCCGTCGGGGCCGTTCGGGTCGATGATCGCCGGGATCTTGTTGTTCGGGTTCAGCGACAGGAATTCGGGCGAAAACTGGTCGTTCGTGTCGAAGCGCACGAGGTGCGGCTCGTATGGCAGGCCGGTTTCCTCGAGCATGATCGACACCTTGACGCCGTTCGGCGTCGGCAGCGAGTAGAGCTGGAGACGGTCGGGATGCTGGGCCGGCCACTTTTGCGTGATCGGGAAGGCGGACAGATCGGGCATGAAGGTTCGCTCGTCGAAGGGAATGTTCCGCGCTCCGTCCGTACTGCCGCGCGCTCCGATGGACCACGCACGGCGGCGGGCCGGGGCGCGCCGAAAACGCCCACTGTAGCCGATCCCCGGAATCGATGCAGGCGTCGGCCGACCCCGCACGCAGGCAGCCGTCAGCGTTCGATGACGCAAACACGCGCACCGGCCTCACTTGCGCGTCGACGGACATGGTGGGGCAGGGCATCTCGATTCCGCGCGTCGCCGACCTTGAAGACCTCATGGTCGACATGGCCGACGCGAGCGTCACGAGCGAGGAACGGGCCGAATATTTCCATGCGCTCCGGGAATTGTCGCGGCCGCGCTGAAAGCGTTCTCTACCGGATCATTCACATGGCAGGCCCTTGGCGGTCGTCCAGCATGAGTCGATCCGCCACGCGACATATGATGTCCTAACACGTATCGCGTCACGCGGCATGGCGATCCCCGAAATAGTCTCTGCCAGTCGGATCGTATCTCGGCGGAAGGTTTTTGTCAGGGAAAGTCCCGTCCCGCGCGCCACGGTTTTTTGTTGACCGACATCGTATAACGCCGTCATGATTTCCTGAAAAGAAAGGTCCCATCTACCGACCGAAGTGAGGAGACATGAACACCACCACGATCGCTCGCCGTGTCCGCCGGATCGCACTCGCACTGGGTTTCTCGCTGTCTGCCGCGGCGGCCGTTGCGGCGCCCGTGTCGCTGAACATCGTCGACGTCGCGGGCAACCTCCAGCTCACGCAGAAGGCCATCGAGGCGTTCCGGGACAAGAACCCGACCCTCGTGTCGAACGTCACGTTCACGAATGCGCCGGCGCCGCAGCTGCCGGGCAAGATCAAGGCGATGCAGGCGGCGGGGCGCGCCGACATCGACCTCGTGCTGACGGGCACCGACGCGCTGGCCGCCGGCATCGAACAGAACCTGTGGCTCAAGCTCCTGCCCGACAATGCAGCCGCGTTCCCCGGCGTGCTCGACAGATACGCGCCCGGCCCGCGCAAGATGCAGGATCTCGCGCAGGGCTTCGGCCTCGAAGTCACCTACATGCCGGCCGGTCCGCTGCTCGAATACAACCCGGCGAAGGTCGGCAACCCGCCGAAGACGCCCGATCAGTTGCTCGCCTGGTGCAAGGCGCACCCGAACAAGCTGATCTATGCGCGGCCGGCGAACTCCGGCCCGGGTCGCACGTTCCTGATGGGGCTGCCGTACGTGCTCGGCGACAAGAATCCGCAGGACCCGATCAACGGCTGGGACAAGACCTGGGCGTTCCTGAAGGCGCTGAACGACTGCGTGCCGTACTACCCGGGCGGCACGTCGGCGGTGATGAAGGAGCTCGGCGAAGGCACGCGCGACATGACCGTGACCGTCACGGGCTGGGACATCAACCCGCGCGCGCTCGGCATCGTGCCGGCCGAGTTCCGGATCCAGGCATTCGACGACATGACGTGGGTCAACGACGCGCATTTCATGGTGATTCCGAAGGGCGTGCCGAAGGACAAGCTCGACGTGCTGTTCAAGCTGATGAACTTCCTGCTCGAACCGGCGCAGCAGGCGATGACCTACGACGACGGCTATTTCTATCCGGGCCCGGCGGTGAAGGGCGTGACGCTCGAGATGGCGCCCGCGCACAGCCAGGACGTGGTCCGCAAGTTCGGCCGCCCCGAGTACGCGAAGCTGCTCGCCGATCGCCCGCACGTGCAGCCGCTCAGCGCACAGGCGATGGTCGCCGCGTTCCAGAAGTGGGATCGCGAGATCGGTTCGCAGAAGTCGAAGTGACGCCAGTACCGGCGGGCGCCGCGGCGCCCGCGTCGAGGGAGTTTCGTGCAATGAAGCACAGTTTCGAACGGTTGCGGCTCGACGGCGTGTGCCGCAGTTTCACCAATGCGCAAGGGGCGCAGGTCGCCGCGCTGAACGGTCTCGACCTCGAGATCCGGCGCGGCGAGTTCATCGCGCTGCTCGGCCCGTCGGGCTGCGGCAAGTCGACCGCGTTGAACTGCATCGCGGGGCTGCAGCCGCTGACGCGCGGCGGCATCTGGCTCGACGACACGCGCATCGACGTGCTGCCGCCCGAGCGCCGCGGCTTCGGGATGGTGTTCCAGAACTACGCGCTGTTTCCGCACATGTCGGTGCTCGAGAACGTCGGCTTTGGCCTCAAGATGCGCGGCGTGCCGAAGCAGGAAACGCGGCGGCGCGCGCAGCAGGCGCTCGAACTCGTGCAGCTCGTCGGCCATGAGGGCAAGCTGCCCGGGCAGCTGTCGGGCGGCCAGCAGCAGCGCGTCGCGATCGCGCGCGCGATCGTGATCGAGCCGCCGCTCGTGCTAATGGACGAACCGCTGTCGAACCTCGACACGAAACTGCGCATCGAGATGCGCGCCGAGATCCGCCGCATCCACACGCAGCTCGAGCGCGCGACGATCTATGTGACGCACGACCAGGACGAAGCGCTGTCGATGGCCGACCGCATCGTCGTGATGAAGGAGGGCGTCGTGCAGCAGGTCGCGTCACCGAAGGACGTCTACACGCGCCCGCGCAACCTGCACGTCGCGCGCTTCATGGGCTACCGCAACGTGCTGCCGTTCACGCTCGAGGGGATGGCCGGCGACGACGTCCGGGTCGCGGCCGGCGGCGTCAGCCTCACGGGCGTCCCGATGGCCGGCTTCGATACGAAGGACGTCGTGGTCGCGCTGCGCCCCGACGACATCGAGCGCGCGGACGAAGGCAGCCACAACGCGTTCGACGCGACCGTCGAAACGGTCGAATACGGCGGCCGCGACTCGCTGCTCCGCGCGGTCACGCCGTTCGGCGCGATCTGGGCGCGCGTCGCCGGCGATTTCGCGCAAGGCGAGCGGTTGCGGCTGCGCGTCGCGCCTGCCCGGACGCTCGTCTACGCGGCGGAGCGGGCATGAGCACGCTCGCGTCCGGCGCGCCGCGCGACGCGAAGGCGTGGCTCGTCACGCCCGCGCTCGCGTTCATCGCCGCGCTGTTCGTCTATCCGTTCGCGTACGGCCTCGTGCTGTCGTTCCAGCCGATGAACGGCGGCGGCGCGCTCGCGAACTACGTGCAGTTCTTCACCGACACCGCGATGTGGCCGACCGTGCTCGTCACGCTGAAGCTCGCGTTGCCGGCGACGCTGCTCAACGTCGGCATCGCGGTGCCCGTCGCGTTCGCGCTGCGCCGCCACTCGCCGTACCAGAAGCTCGTCACGACGCTGCTCGTGATTCCCGTCACGCTCGGCACGGTGCTCGTCGCCGACGGGATGCTCACGTATTTCGGGCCGAACGGCTGGTTCCCGCAGGTGCTGCAGGGGCTGCACCTGTACACCGACGAGGTGCGCCTGACGCACAACTACTGGGGCGTGCTGCTGTCGCTGATCGTGTCGGGCTTTCCGTTCGCGTTCCTCCTGATGCTGTCGTACATCAGCGGCATCGACCCGACGCTCGCGCGCGCCGCGGCCACGCTCGGCGCGAACCCGTGGCAGCAGTTCCGGCAGATCTACCTGCCGCTGCTCGTGCCGGGGCTCACGATGGCCGCGTGCCTGTCGTTCGTGCAGGCGTTCTCGGTATTTCCGTCGGCCGTGCTGCTCGGCGCGCCGGCCGGGCCGACGCGCGTGATCTCGATCGCGGCCGCCGAGGCTGCGTTCGAGAGCTACGACTATTCGCTCGCGTCGGCGATCGCCATCGTGATGGGTTTCGTCCAGCTGCTGGTGGTCGCGTCGATGCTCGGCGCGCGCCGCTTCTTCTATACGGGCGCGGTGACGGGAGGCAAGGGCTGATGGCAACCGACAATCATGCCGCGCGCGCATGGCCGCCGAAGCACGACGCGCCCGATGCACGGCCCGTCGACGCAAGGAAACCGCACCGGATGAAAAACAACCTCGCCGGCCGTGCCTGGAAGGCGCTCGTCTGGGGGCTGATGGCGTTCTTCCTGCTGAACGTGCTGCTGCTGATCGCGACCGTCGCGGTGAACTCGGTCGCGACGCGCTGGTTCGGCACGCCGCTGCCGCAAGGCTTCACGCTGCACTGGTACGCGAAGGCCTGGGCGGACTTCCAGCTCGCGAGCGTGCTGTGGGTGACCGTCGAAGTCGTCGGCGCGGTCGTGCTGCTGTCGATCGCGCTCGGCGTGCCGGCCGCGTATGCGCTCGCACGCGTGCGGTTTCGCGGCAAGCGCTTCGCGCTGCTGGTGTTCCTGCTGCCGCTGATGGTGCCGCCCGTCACGTACGGGATCCCGATGGCGACCGTGATGTACAAGATCGGGCTCGCGGGCACGCTGCCCGGCGTGATCCTCGCGAACCTCGTGCCGGCGCTGCCGTTCGTGATCCTCGTGATGACGCCGTTCATCGAGCAGATCGATCCGAACCTCGAAGCCGCCGCGCGCATCTTCGGCGCGAACACGTGGCGCTATTTCCGCTACGTGCTGCTGCCGCTGCTGGTGCCCGGCATGCTCGCGGCCGGGCTGCTCGTGCTGGTGCGCACGATCGGGATGTTCGAGCTGACGTTCTTCACCGCGGGGCCGAGCACGCAGACGCTCGTCGTCGCGCTGTATTACGCGGTGTTCTCGACTGGCGTGCGCGCGCCGCAGTCGATCGACGCGATGGCGATGATCTACATGGCCATCACGCTCGTCTGGGTCGTGATCGCGCTGCAGTTCGTGAGCCCGACGCAACTGGTCAGCCGCGTGAAGCAGGAGCGTCAGTAGACGAGGGGGCAAGCGGTCGCGCGCGGCATCCGTGCAATTGGTTACAAATGGATACCGCGCCCGGCACGCGGACGTTGCAGACTACGCGGCGTTCCACTCGATCGACGGATCTCCATGAAGTTTCAAACGCTGCTGACACTCGCCGGCGCAACGACGCTACTGGCCGCCTGCAACCTGCTCCACGACGGTCCCGGATCGAGCGACGTCGACGCGGCCGTGCGCCGCGCGCTCGAAGCGGAAAACCACGGCGGCCTGAACGCGCTGTTCGGCCAGCCGCTGCCTGTCTCGGCCGATGTCGTGTCGGCCAAACCCGACGGCGACTGCAAGAAGCTCGGCGATCGTACGTACGCGTGCGACGTTGTCGTCACGTGGCGCAATGCCGACTACTCGCCGTCGCGCGCGAACCTGACCTTCGTGAAGGCCGCCGACGGCTCGTGGCAAACGTCGGGCGTCGATGCGGCGCTCGTGACGGGCACCGCGAAATCGCTGATCGACCATATCGGCAACGCGTGGCCCGGCAATGCGGCAAGCGGCGCGTCGGCGCCGCAATGATGGGCCGGCGGCACGCCTTCGGCGCCTTCTGCCGGTACGCGGCCGCGTCCTGATCGGCCTCTCGGTCTCGCTGCTCCCCCTCCCCAAAAAGGGCGCGTACACTGGCCCGATTCCGATCGAAGGCATCCTCGGTATGCGGGCCGGCTTATAGGGAAAACCCTTATTTCGAGATATAATGGCGGCCTAAGAGAAAGGTCGGACCATGCCTGAACGCTTCCAAACCCTTGAAAAATTTGTGTTTTCCCTCGTCGTGATGTCTGCCGTGGTGTGCTCGGCATTCCTCGCCTACGAGCGTCACCCCGAGATCAAGATCGCGCTGCACGAAGGCGAAGCGCTGATGCGCGAGAGCGCGAAGTACTCGGTGATCTGCTCGCCGTCCAAGGTCGATCCTTGCGTCGAGATGTCCGCATACTGAGCGGTTTTGCGGGCTTGCCCTGCATCGTCGTCGATCTGAATCCCTTGAAGCCGCGCTCACCGGGTGTCCGGAAACCGGCCGCAAGACAGGCCGGATGCACGAACCCGCCACGAGCCGAGTCGCTGGCGTAAGCAGCCCCGAATCCAGCCGGCCCCGCTTCGAGCAATCGAGCGGGGCCGTTCCGTTTCTGCCCGCCTCACACGACATGCCGCGGCGCGCCGCCGGCGAACGCGGCCACGTTGTCGACCAGCTGGTCGGCGAGCGCCTGCATCGCCTCGTCGCTCGCCCACGCGACGTGCGGCGTCAGGATGAACGCCGGATGCGACAGGATCGCGTGGAACGGATGTGCGGCCGGCAGCGGCTCCTGTGTCACCACATCGAATCCCGCACCCGCGATCCGCCCCGACTGCAACGCGTCGACGAGCGCGCGTTCGTCCACGAGGCCGCCGCGCGCCGTGTTGATCAGCAGCGGCCGGCGCGCCATCCGGGAGAATGCTTGCGCATCGATCAGGTGGCGCGTCGCCGGTGTGAGCGGGCAGTGCAGCGTGATCACGTCGCTGTCGCGCAGCAGCGTGTCGAGCGGCACATGGTCACCACCCGCGGTATCGCCGTGCGCCGCGAACAGTACGCGCATGTCGAGCGCACGGGCGATACCGGCCACCGTGCGGCCGAGCACCCCGTCGCCGACGATCCCGAGCGTCGCGCCCGCCAGGTCGCGGATCGGGTGATCGAAGAAGCAGAACTGCCCGCTGTCGAGCCAGCGCCCCGCGCGCACCGCATCGCGATACGCCAGGAGGCTGCGTCGCAGCGCGAAGATCAGCGCGAACGTGTGCTCCGGCACCGTGCGGACCGCATAACCGCGAATGTTGCTCACGACGATGCCGCGTGCCGCGCACGCAGCGAGATCGACGAGGTCCGTGCCGGTGGCGGCAATCGCGATCATCCGCAGGTTCCGCGCGTCGGCGAGCGCCGCCGCGTCGAGCCGCACCTTGTTGATCACGACGATGTCCGCGTCGTCGATGCGCGCGGCGACGTCGTGTGCGGCCGTCCGGTCGAACGTTCGCATCACGTGCGGAAACGGGAACGGCTTCAGCACGGTCTGCGGCGACAGCGTCGCACGGTCGAGAAACACGATCTTCGCGGGAGCGGAAACGGAAAACATGGCGGGTCTCGCTGACAGGCGCCCGGTGGCGCGGAACGGCTTCGATTCTGCCGGCGGCGCGCGCGCCGTCGTTTGACCGTTGCGCGAGCGCGCTTTCCCGGACGGAAAGGCCGGCGCACCGCACGGTGGCCGGCGCACCGCACGGTGGCCGGCGCGACGCTCGTGCTGCCGCGCGCCTTTCCGTTTCGGAAAGCCTGGTTGAGCATCGATCGATTTTCGCGGTGCGCGAACGCCGTCATGATCGCCGTCATCGATTCCACGATCTGAACGGAGACAACCATGACACGACCGCTCGACGGCATTCGCGTGCTGGAACTCGGCCAACTGATCGCCGGGCCGTTCGCGGGCCGGATGCTTGCCGAATTCGGCGCGGACGTGATCAAGGTCGAACCGCCCGGCCTCGGCGATCCGCTGCGCAAGTGGCGGCTGCTGCACGACGGCACGTCGGTCTGGTGGGCCGTGCAGTCGCGCAACAAGACGTCGCTTACGCTCGACCTGCGCACGCCTGAAGGGCAGGACGTCGTGCGCCGCCTCGCCGCCGAGGCCGACGTGCTGATCGAGAATTTCCGGCCCGGCACGCTCGAAGGCTGGGGGCTCGGCTGGGACGTGCTGTCCGCGCTCAATCCGGGGCTCGTGATGCTGCGCGTGTCGGGCTTCGGGCAGACGGGCCCGTATCGCGACCGGCCGGGCTTCGGCGTGATCGCCGAGGCGATGGGCGGCCTGCGGCACCTGACCGGCGAGCCGGGCCGCACGCCGGTGCGCGTCGGCATCTCGCTCGGCGATTCGCTGTCGGCGCTGCACGGCGTGATCGGCGTGCTGCTCGCGCTGCGGCATCGCGAGCAGCAGGGCGGCAAGGGGCAGGTCGTCGACGTCGCGCTGTACGAATCGGTGTTCAACCTGATGGAAAGCCTGCTGCCCGAATACGCGGCGTTCGGCGCGGTGCGCGAGCCGGCCGGCAGCAGCCTGCCCGGCATCGCGCCGACCAACGCGTACCGCTGCCGCGACGGCAAGTACGCGCTGATCGCCGGCAACGGCGACAGCATCTTCCGGCGCCTGATGGACCTGATCGGCCGGCCCGACCTCGGCCACGATCCCGCGCTCGCGCACAACGACGGGCGCGTCGCGCAGGTCGAGCGCATCGACGCGGCGATCGGCGCGTGGAGCGCGCGCCACGATCTCGACGACGTGCTGGCGGCGCTGAACGAGGCGCGCATCCCGTCCGGGCGCATCTACGACGTGGCCGACATCGCGGCCGACCCGCATTACCGCGCACGCGACATGATCGTCGACGCCGCGCTGCCCGACGGCACGCCCGTGCTCGTGCCAGGCATCGTGCCGAAACTCGACGTCACGCCCGGGCGCATCGAGCGTCCGGCGCCCGCGCTCGGCGCCGATACCGACGCGGTGCTCGAATCGCTCGGCATCGATGCCGCGACGCGCGACGACTGGCGCACGCGCGGCGTGATCTGAACCGGACCCGGGAGAAGACGACATGAGCGGGCAACGCAAACGGCTCCATATCCACGAAGTCGCGACGCGCGACGGTTTCCAGAACGAAGCGGCCTTCGTCGACACCGACGACAAGATCGCGCTCGTCGACGCGCTGAGCGCATGCGGCTACGCGAAGATCGAGGTCACGTCGTTCACGTCGCCGAGGGCGATCCCCGCGCTGCGCGACGCGGAGGCGGTGATGCACGGCATCGTGCGCGCACCGGGCGTCGTCTACACGGTGCTCGTGCCGAACGTGCGCGGCGCCGAGCGCGCGCTGTCGTGCGGCGTCGACGAAGTGAACCTCGTGATGTCGATGAGCGAAAGCCACAACCGCGCGAACCTGCGGATGACGCGCGAGCAGTCGTTCGCGCAGCTGCGCGGCGTGATCGACGCGGTACGCGGCGCGCGGGTCGCGATCAACGTGTCGCTGTCGACCGCGATGGGGTGCCCGATGGAAGGCGATGTGCCGGCCGAAACGGTGCTCGCGTGGATGCAGCGCTTCGCGGATCTCGGCGTGCACGGCTTCACGCTGTGCGACACGACGGGCATGGCATTTCCGTCGCAGGTGCGCGCGTTGTCCGAACGCGCACGCGAACGCTTCCGCGCGCTGCCGCTCACGCTGCATTTCCACAATACGCGCGGGATGGCGCTCGCCAATACGCTCGCGGCGCTCGACGCCGGCATCGACCGCTTCGACGCATCGCTCGGCGGGCTCGGCGGCTGCCCGTATGCGCCGGGTGCGACCGGCAACGCATGCACCGAGGAACTCGTGCACATGCTCGAACTCGACGGCTACGATACGGGCGTCGACCTCGCGGCCGTGCTGGCCGCGTCGGCGCGACTGCCCGCGCTGATCGGGCACGATGTGCCGAGCCAGATCCTGAAGGCCGGCCGCCGCTCGGACCTGCATCCGCCGCCGCGCGCCGACGCGGGCGAGATGCCCGCGCAACGCGCTTTCTCATGAACGACAACCGGAGCGAATTCCATGGCGCTGATTGACCACCTCGACCATCTCGTGCTGACCTGCGTCGATCCGGACAAGACCCGGCATTTCTACACCGAGGTGCTGCAGATGCAGCTCGAAACGTTCGGCGCCGGCCGGCTCGCGTTCCGCTTCGGCAACCAGAAGATCAACCTGCACGTGCGCGGCGCGGAGTTCGAGCCGAAGGCGCACGTGCCGGTGCCCGGCGCGCTCGACCTGTGCTTCATCGCATCGGTGCCGCTCGACGACGTGATCGCGCACCTGCGGCGCGTCGCATGGCCGATCGTCGAAGGGCCCGTCGAGCGCACGGGCGCCACGCGGAAGATCCGCTCGGTCTACGTGCGCGATCCCGACCTGAACCTGATCGAGATCGCCGAGCCGATCTGAGCCGAAGCAGCCGGTCGCCCGCGAGCACGCGACGTTCGCAGTCCTTCGCCGAAAGCGGACAGGCGGGCGCCGCGCCCGCCGATTCCGGATAGCCGGACGCGGCCGCGCCGCGGATAATGGCGCAACGGCGTCGGCCCGGCCGTCGCCTGCTCAACGCGCACGGCGAACCTGCTTCCCGCGCATCCGCAACCCGATCCAGGCGCTCCCCGAATGACGATCCTCTATCGCGGCATGGACCGCGCGGCGCTCGATGCCGCGTACCTGAACACGAAAGCCGTTCCCGATTTCCCGGCGCTGCTCGCGTCGTGCCAGGCGCGCAGCGCCGCGTTGTACGACGCGACGCCCGGCCGCCGCGACCTGCGTTACGGCGCGCAGCCCGCGCAACGCTTCGACTGGTTGTCGTGCGGGCAGGCCGGTGCGCCGCTGTTCGTGTTCATTCACGGCGGCTACTGGCAGCACTGCACGAAAGCGGATTTCGCGTATGCGGCGAGCGGGCCGCTCGCCTGCGGCTTCGACGTCATCCTGGCCGAATATACGCTCGCGCCGGTCGCGACGATGACCGGCATCGTCGCCGAAATCGGCATGCTGCTCGATCATCTCGCCACCGACCCCGACCGCCTCGGCACCGCGCGACGCCCGATCCACCTGAGCGGCCACTCGGCGGGCGGCCACCTGACGGCCATGCATCGCGCGCATCCGGCCGTCGTGTCGGCGCTCGCGATCAGCCCGCTCGTCGACCTCGAACCGATCTCGCTGTGCTGCCTGAACGACAAGCTGCAGCTCACCGCGCACGAAGTCGACGCGTGCAGTCCGCTGCGTCATGTCGGGCCCGGCGCGCCGACCGTCGTTGCGGTCGGTGACGCCGAACTGCCCGAACTCATCCGGCAGGCGGACGAATACGCGACGGCATGCGAAGCGGCGGGCGAACGGATCGCGCGCGTCTGGCTGCCCGGCATGCAGCACTTCGCGGTGCTCGACGATCTCGCGCGGCCGGACGGGGCGATGCTCGCCGCGCTGCGGTCGATCGCGCCGCGCTAGCCGCAGCGCTTCACACGCGCACGGCCGGGCGTATGATCGGCGTCAGGCCGTCGCGGCAACGTGTGCGCCGCACGGTTTTCCCAGGACCCACGACATGGTGAACCCGCTTCATTTCGATCTGCAGTCGCTGCGCGTGTTCGCGCTCGTCGCCGAGCACGGCAGCCTGACGAAGGCGGCCGAGCATGGCCAGCTCACGCTGTCCGCGGTCAGCAAGCGCATCGCCGAACTCGAAAGCGTGACCGGCAGCGCGCTGTTCGTCCGGCATGCGCGGGGCGTCGAGCTGACGCCCGCGGGCCGTGCGCTGCTCGACCATGCAGCGAAGGTGATCGAGCAGGTCAACCGGATGGCGCACGAGATGAGCGACTACGCCACCGGCGTGCGCGGCCACATCCACGTGTGGACCAACACGTCCGCGATCGTCCAGTTCCTGCCCGCCGATCTCGCCGCGTTCCTCACCGACAACCCGGGTATCAAGGTGAGTCTAGAGGAGCGGCTGAGCCACGAGATCGTCGACGCGCTTGCCTCCGGCAAGGCCGATCTCGGCGTGTTCGCCGACAACGTGCCGGCGCCCGGCATCGACCGGCGGCTGTACCGGCACGACGAGCTGGTGCTGCTCGTGCCGCGCACGCACCGGTTCGCCACGCGCGACAGCATCCGCTTCGCGGAGACGCTCGACGAGGACTACGTCGGCCTGAGCGACGGCAGTTCGCTGCTCGCGCGCATGACCGACGCCGCGTTCGCGGCCGAGCGCTCACTGAAGCTGCGGATCCAGGTATCGAATTTCGACGGCGTGAGCCGGATGATCGAGGCCGGGCTCGGTATCGGCGTACTGCCGCGCGAGGCGGTGACGGGCGAACGCGCGGCCCGGCTCGGCGTCGTGAAACTCGACGACGCGTGGGCGACGCGCACGCTGTGGGTCGGCGTAAAGGCGGGCAGCGTGTTGACCACCGATATCGCGAAACTGTTCGATTTCATGTCGGCGCGGTGAAGGCGCCGGCACGACGAAACACGGGGCGCGCGCCTGCGTACCCCGGCCCCGTCACCGCGTTACACCGGATTGATCTCGTCCTGGCTGCGCCGCGTGGTCAGCGGCCCGAGCACGCGCAGCGTCACCGCCACGATACCGAGCGCGACCGAAATCACACCGAACATCGCACCCCCGCCGTAGTTGCCGAGCACCGGCAGCAGCACGAACGGCAAGACGCCGCTGACGATGCGCGACAGCGCATAGGTACTGCCGATCGCCGTCGAGCGCACGCGTGCCGGGAAGATTTCCGCCTGGTACACGTGATACGCATTGCTGAACACGTTCGACGCGCAGGTCGTCAGGAACCCGAAGCCGACGATCAGCACGGTATGGCCGGAATACGCGAAGCACAGCCCGAATACCGCGATCGACAGGATCGACACGATCACGAGCGTGCGGCGCTCGATCCAGTTCAGCAGCGGAATCGACAGCAGCGAACCGATCGGGTAGCCGATGAACGACAGCGCGATGAACAGCGTGCTGTCCGTCACGTCGAAACCGCGGCTCTTCACGACCGTGCCGGCCAGCGTACCGAACCCGTAGTAGCCGAAGCCCTGGAACAGGTGAAAGATCGCGAGCATCAGGTAGCGCGCGCCGTAGGGCTCACGACGCAGCAGCGCGATGCGCTCGCGGAGGCCGAGCGGCCGCTGCGGCTCGACCGGCTCCGCGAACTGCTCGGGCACGCGCACGCCGGCGCCGTCCGCGAAACGCTGCAACGCCGCGTGCGCGTCGGCGGTGCGGCCCTGCGCGAGCAGCCAGCGCGGGCTCTCGGGCAAGCGGTGCTGGACGAGCAGCACGTACACGGCGCCGAGACTGCCGATCGCGAGGATGATGCGCCAGCCGGCCACACCGGCCACATGCAGCGGGTTCAGCCACAGCGCGAGGAAGCCGACGAGCGGCACCGCGACGTAGGAAGTCGTATAGGCCCACGCGGCGAGCCGCCCGCGTTTTTCCTTCGGCAGGATCTCGGACAGGAAGCTGTCGGCGACCGGATAGATCGCGCCGACGCCGATGCCCGTCAGGAACCGGCATGCGACGAGCATGTCGGCGTTCACCGAAAACGCGCCGACCAGCGAAAACGCGCTGTACCACGCGAGCGTCAGCAGGAACGCCTTGCGCCGGCCGATGCGGTCGGCGAGGCTGCCCAGGCACATCGCGCCGACGAACATGCCGATGAAGGCCGACGCCAGCAGCAGCTTGAAATCGGCGCTTTGCCGGCTCAGCCCGTATTCGTTCTGCAGCGCGGAGCCGATCGTGCTGACGAGGAAGATCTCGTACATGTCGAAGAACAGCCCGATGCCGATCACCCAGACGACGAACCGGTGCAATGCGCCGACCGGCAGGTCGTCCATGAAATCGCCGAGCGTGACGCGACGGGCGGCAAGGGCCGCCGCATCGGCGCCGACGCCGGAGGAAGCGGCCGGCAGTCGGGCGGACGCGGGGCCGCCCGCGCGGCCGCCGAGATCGAGGGATGGGCTGTTCATCGTGTCTCCTGATTGTCGATATGCCGTGGCGCGCGGCCCGGCCGTTCGCAGCCGGCGTGACGCGCCCGGCCGCACGACGCGGCGGCAGGCATCGCAAGGCCCTCAAAGGGCCGGACATGCGCGCTGCGCCGATCGTCCGACACATGGTGGGCATATCGGCGGCGCGTGATAATTGCGGATGCTTCAAGCATCCTTTCCCGGGCAGAAAGGGTAGGGCGCGTGCGGCGGCCCGGATTCGCGCAGCGGGCCGCTGCGGCTTGCGCGGCACGTGATGCCGCGCCGGCAACGGTGTGCCCGCGCAGTCGAGCGGACCGGGAAAACCATGAGGCTTCGGCCGTCAGACCGCGCCGCGCATGGCTGCGAGAATCAGGCTTCTGAAGAACACGACGGACCCGGCGCGCGCCGGTACGCCGCATGTCTCCGCGGCACACCGGCGACGTACATCATTTCTCAACTCGCGATGACGATGAATGCCGTCAGCGCGATCGGGAACAGTGCGAGGCCCAGCAGGCCCAGCGCGCCGTCCGCCGCCATCGTGATCGGCGACAGCGCGAGCTTCGCGCCCTTGCCGAGCATCGACGGCCGCTCGACGACCTCGACGTCGTACGCATGATTGAACGCCTGCGGGAGCGTCGCCGGCGTGACGTCGTTCGGCTGGTAACGCTTGCCGCTGATCGTGCCGCTCTCCGTCAACTGGTGGCGCTGGTCCTTGAAACCGTCGGCGAGCGCGCGCTCGCGAAGCTCGGAGCCAGGCGGCGCGTCCTCGCGCGAAAGCCGCAGCACGTAACGCCCGGCGATCTGGTCGCCATGCGTCTCGAAATCGTAGAAATCGGTATACAGCTTCGGGCGATAGGGCGCCGTGAGGTTGACGGCAAGCGCCGGCGGCACATCGAAGATGTAGTGATACCGCTTGCCGATCACGACAAGTTTCTTCCCGTCCGCGCTGATCAGAAACGCCGACAGCGTTTCCCGGTATTCCGGATCCTTCATCATGCGATCGGTGACGGGGCCGATGCTGACGTTGGTGCAGCCGGCCAGCATGCCGGCCGCCGCCACGGCGGGCAGCGCGAGGAATGTTCTTCTTTTCATAGGTGCTGTAGTTGTGTTGTTGGTTATTCAGCGCAACCGCTTGAATGTCGGGCCCGGCGTTCGAGGAACGCGGCTCCCTGACGGCCGTTCGTGCGGTTTCTTCGCTCGCGCATTGCAGGGCCAAATCAGCGATACGGCATCCCCGCGGCCGGACGGCTTGCCCGCGTGCGGTAGACTGCACGCTCGCTTGCCCGCCGCCCATTACACGACCGCCCGCGCCCTGCACACACGCCATGGATCGAATCGATGCGATGAAGGTGTTCGTCGCCACGCTGGACGAGGGCAGCCTCGCGGGCGCGGGCCGACGGCTTGGCCGGTCGCCGGCGGCAGTCAGCCGCGCGATCGCGTTTCTCGAGGAACACACCGGCACCGCGCTGCTGTACCGCACCACCCGGACGATCCGACTGAGCGAGGCCGGCGAACGCTACGCGGCCGCGTGCCGCCGCATCCTGTCGGATCTGGAAGAGGCCGACATGCTGGTTGCCGACGAACGCGCCGCGCCGCGCGGCATGCTGACGGTCACCGCGCCGGTCGCCGCCGGCGAGGACGTGCTGCGTGCGCTGCTCGATGCATTCATCGAACGCCATCCGGCCGTGTCGATCCGCCTGCAACTGCTCGACCGTCCCGTCAGCCTCGTCGACGAAGGGATGGACGTCGCGCTGCGCATCGCGCACCTGTCCGATTCGACGCTCGTCGCGATTCCGGTCGGCTCCGTGCGGCGGGTCGTCGTTGCATCCCCCGCTTACCTCGCGAAGCATCCGGCCATCGACGCACCGGCCGATCTCGCGCGGCACCGGATCATCTCGATGACGCACTTCGGGCTCGACTCGTGGAGCTTCCCGCCGGCGGCGCCGTCGGCACTGCCGCAGGTCGTCCAGTTCGCGCCGCGCTTCATCATCAACACGATCCGCGGCGCGGTCGCGTCGGCCGTCGCCGGCCACGGCGTCACGCGGCTCTTTTCGTATCACGTCGCCGAACAGGTACGCGACGGCACGCTGCGAATCGTGCTGCGCGACAGCGAGCATGCGCCGCTACCCATCCATCTCGTGACGCCGTACGGGCGGCTGTCGGTCCCCAAGGTACGTGCGTTCGTCGATTTCGCGGCGCCGCGCCTGCGGGAGCATTTCTCGCGGCTGGCGGCCATCACCGACGGCGATTGAACCGCCATGCGGAAGAATGACTTTCGCACGACGGTGATTCTCCCGGCATTCGACTCAATCTAGACTTTCCTCGACCGACGGACGCGCCTGGCGTCCGTCCAGCGAATGGAGGTCGACATGCATCGGGCACTTCCGGATCAACCGCGCGGGCGCGCAGTCCACGCGTCGCCCGGCACGGCGGGCGCGACGCCTGCGGCGAGGGCGCGATGAGCACGACCGTCCACGCACCGGCCGCCGCGCGCGCCGAGCGTCCGGCCGTCAGTTATGCCGAACGCAACCTGCGCTACTGGCGGCGCAATCTCGCCGTCTGCGTGTTCGGGTCATTCACGACGCTCGTCAGCCTGAGCATGCTGCTGCCGTTCTTGCCGCTGTACGTGCGGCAGCTCGGCGTCGACGCGCAGTCGGCCGTCATCCAGTGGTCGGGCATCGCGTTCGGTGCGACGTTTCTCGGCACGGCCGTCACCGCGCCGCTGTGGGGCCGCCTCGCGGACCGCTTCGGCCGCAAGCCGATGCTCGTGCGCGCGGCGATCGGAATGGCGATCGTGATGTCGCTGATCGGCGTCGCGCACAACGTGGTCGAACTGGTCGCGCTGCGGTTGATCGCAGGGCTCGTCGGCGGCTACGCGTCGGCGTCGACCGTGATGGTCGGCACGCAGGCGCCGCGCGAACGCGCGGGCTGGGCGCTCGGCATGCTGTCGACCGGCGCGCTCGCGGGCAATCTGGTCGGCCCGCTCGTCGGCGGATTGCTGCCCGGCTGGGTCGGCATTCGCGGCACCTTCTTCGCCGGCGGCGCGATGATCGCCGTCGCCGCGCTGCTGACGATCTTCGTCGTGAAGGAGGACTTCCACGCGGGCACCGACGCGCAAGCCCGCAGCGCCGGCACGGCCACCGGCACGACGCACCGGACGAATCGCGCAGCGGTCGCCGCCTTGCTGGTGACGGCGATGATGGTGCTGCTCGCGAACATGTCGATCGAGCCGATCATCACGGTCTATATCGGCGGACTCGGCGTCGCCGGCGCCTCTCTCGCGCGAGTCGCCGGCGTCGTCATGGCGTGTTCGGCGCTCGGCAGCATGCTGACCGCCGCGCGGCTCGGCGCGCTCGCCGACCGGATCGGCAGCTGGAACGTGATCGTCGGCTGCCTGCTGCTGACCGCGCTCGCGATGGTGCCGCAAGCGTTCGTCACGCACTGGTGGCAACTTGCCGCGCTGCGCGGACTGATGGGCATGACGCTCGCGGGGCTGCTGCCGTCGATCGGCAAGCTCGTGCGGCAATCGGTCGACGAGCGCTCGACGGGGCAGATGCTCGGCTACCTGCAGTCCGCACAGTTCAGCGGGCAGGTGATCGGCCCCGTGATCGGCGGGCAGATCGGCGTCGCATTCGGCCTGCATTCGGTGTTCTTCGTGACAGGCGCGCTGCTGGCCGCTTGCGCCGGGCTCGCGCACTGGGCACGCGGCCGCTAGCCGCCGGCCCGCGGGCCGACGTCTGGCGTAGGATGGATAGCGTTGCCGGTACCGCATCCGGACGCAGGCAGCACCGCACGGGCGCCCACCTTTTTCTCGTGACCGGTGCGCGCGAAGCACGACTTGCACGCGCCGGGCCGAACCGGACTCACGCGCGTCGGCGCGCAGGCGACCGGCGCCTTTCGATCACGGCTATGGGGAGACAAGCGACATGAATCAACCGACCGACAACCGGGCGCTGTTGCGCACGCTCGGTATCCGCGCACCGATCGTCCAGGCGCCGATGGCCGGCGTCAGCACGCCGGCGCTGGCCGCCGCCGTGTCGAACGCCGGCGGGCTCGGCTCGCTCGGTGTCGGCGCGACGCATGCCGACGGCGCACGCAAGATGATCCGCGAGACACGCGCGCTGACCGACCGCCCATTCAACATCAACGTGTTCTGCCATGCCCCGGCCCGCGCGGACGCAGCCGTCGAACGCGCGTGGCTCGACTGGCTCGCGCCGGCGTTCCGCGAATACGGCGCGACGCCGCCCGCGTCGCTGTCGGAGATCTATACGAGCTTCGTCGCGGACGATGCGATGCAGGCGATGCTCGTCGAGGAGAAACCGGCCGTCGTCAGCTTCCATTTCGGGCTGCCGCCAGCGGACGTGATCGCCGCGCTGAAACGCGCGGGCATCACGCTGTTCGCGACCGCGACGCATCTCGACGAGGCACGGCAGATTGCCGCCGCCGGCATCGATGCGATCGTCGCGCAGGGCATCGAAGCCGGCGGGCATCGCGGCGTGTTCGATTCGACCGCGCATGACGATCGCCTCGGCACGTTCGCGCTGACCCGCCTGATCGTGCGCGAATGCGCGCTGCCCGTGATCGCCGCCGGCGGCATCATGGACGGCGCAGGCATTGCCGCCGCGCTCGCGCTCGGCGCGCAGGCCGCGCAGCTCGGCACCGCGTTCGTCGCGTGCCCGGAGACGTCGATCGACGACGGCTATCGCCGCGCGATCCTCGGCGACGCGGCGCGCCGCACGACGTTGACGGCCGCGATCTCGGGCCGGGCCGCACGCGGCATCGCGAACCGGCTGACCGCGCTCGGCGACGATCCGCACGCGCCGGCCACGCCCGCGTATCCGATCGCCTACGACGCGGGCAAGGCGTTGCATGCGGCCGCGAAGGCGAAGGGCGAATTCGGCTACGGCGCGCAGTGGGCCGGGCAGGCGGCGGCGCTCGTGCGCACGCTGCCGGCCGCCGAGTTGTTCGCCGCACTCGAAAGCGAAGCGCGGGCGGCGATCGAGCGGCTTCGGCACGCGCTGGACTGATCGCGCGCACCGCGGATGTGCAAGGCTTTGTATCGGCACGAACTGCAGATACAGAGCGATACAACGGCCCCGCGCGGGTTCGCTATAAAGCAGGCATGACCGCTTCCGGAGTCCATCATGTCTGCAACGTGGTTCAAGGGATCCTGCCATTGCGGGGCCGTCAAATTCGAAGTCAGGGCGGCCATTACGCCGGCCGTTCGCTGCAACTGCAGCCTGTGCCGCCGCCGCGGCGCGCTGATGAGCCCGATGTTCGCCGCCGCCTGTCTGACCATCGTCGAAGGCGAGGACGTGCTGACGTGCTACCGCTTCAACACGCGCACGGCCCGTCACTATTTCTGCAGCCGGTGCGGCGTCTATCCGTTCCATCAGACGCGCAAGGACCCGGCATGCTGGCGCGTCAATCTCGGCTGCCTCGACGGCATCGATCCGTATGCGCTCGACGCGACGGTCGCCAACGGGGCAAGCCTGTCGGTCGTGGAGGACGCATGAAACGCTGGCTGATGATCCTGCTGTTTGCCGCAGGCGGGCTCGCGACTGAAATCGCGCATCCGGTGCAATGCTCGCTGCTGTCGGTCAGCCGTCAGCAGACCGGCAAGCGCCGCGGGCACGGCTGAGGCCGCACCGGTTCATCGAGACCGATTGTCATGCTTCCGATAAGATCGCATGCGATATATAATGCGGTTGTCTGCGACCGTTCGCGTCGCTGGAGGAAGCCCATGAAACCGACCGAAGCCTCATCGCCCGCCACGCCGAAGCTGTCCGAGTTCCTTTGCTTTGCGATCTACTCGGCGAATCTCGCGTTCGGCAAGGCCTACAAGCCGATCCTCGACGAGCTCGGCCTCACGTATACGCAATACATCACGATCATCGCACTGTGGGAGCAGGACAACCAGACCGTCGGCCAGCTCGGCGAGAAGCTGTTCCTCGAATCCAATACGCTGACGCCGATCCTGAAGAAGCTCGAAGCGATGGGCTACCTGGAGCGGCACCGTGACCCGTCCGACGAACGCCAGGTGCTCGTCAGCCTGACGAAAAGCGGCCGCCGCGTGCGCGAGAAGGGGCTCGACATGAATCTGGTCGAAGCCACCGGATTGAAGCCGGACGAATTCGCGAAGGTGCAGAAGGCGATCGTCACGCTGCGCGGCAACCTGATCCGTTCGACCGAAGAAGCATGAGCCGATGAACCGCCGGCGGCCGGCGCGTGCATCGCGCCGGCCGCGTCGTCATGCGTGCGCGTCGCCCAGCACCAGCAGGCGCATCTCGCGGCGCACGACGAAACCGAGCGCGACATAGCGCTCGATCGCCACCTGGTTCGTTGTGAGGACGTGCAGGAAAGGCGTTTCCGCGCGCGCACCGATCGACGCGATCAACGACCGGATCAGGCGCGCCGCAAGGCCTTGCCGCCGAAACGCGGCATCCACGCACACGGCGCTGATCTCCGTATACCCGTCGACCCGCATCCGCTCGCCAGCCATCGCGGCGAGCCGGCCTGCGCTGCGCACGCCGATGTAGCGGCCAAGCTCGACCGTGCGCGGGCCGAACGGGCCCGGCTGCGCCGCCGTGGTCAGCGCGAGCATGTCCGGCACATCGGCTTCGCCGAGTGTCACATGCTCCGATTCGTCGGCCGGATCGGGCGCGCCTTGCCAGACCATTTGCAGCAGTGTCGCGCGCCGGACGACCGCCCATCCCGCCGGCGGCTCGATTTCGTCCGGCGTGACGAGGGCCGCTGGCCCGTGCGCGGCGACCAGTTCGCGCAGCGCGTCGAACGAAGCCGCGCTCGTGTCGGCGATCGCGGCGAATGGCGCAATGGCCGACGGAAACCGCCACGCGCGGTCATTGCCGAGCGCCAGATGGCGCTGCTTGCCCGTCAGTGCGTTCCAGGCGACCGGATCGAGCACGTGTGTATCGCCTGTCGCGTTTCCGGTCGTGGCATCCGGCATCGGCTGCTCCTCGAATGAAGATGGGGGACGCACAGCATAGACCGGATGCTCGAGGCAGGTAGCAGCGTCGATCCAGACACCGGCTTCCCCATGACAAAAGCGCATGCGATTACATCGCATGCGCTTTATAAGGCGATAGAGGGCGACCGTTTTCGTCGTGCCGCGCTCAATGGCCGAAATAAACCGAGCGCCCGGCCATGCGAACCCCGTCGCGGCTGCCCGACTGCGCCGCGCCGCTCGCGTCGCTGCCGTATCCGGCTGCCTGCGTGTCGGCCGCATCGGCGCCATTGTCGTGAATCCGGTTCAGCGCCGCCTGGATATTGTCCGGATAGTTCGGGTCGTTGGGGCGGTTCGGCAGGTAGCCGGCCGTTTGCAGCGCGACCAGTTCCGCACGCACCTGCGCGCGCGTGACGGTGCTTTCGCTGGCGAACGCCGGCGCGGCGGCGGAGGCCGACACGGCGACGAGAAGGGCTGCGATCAGTTGGGTCTTCATCATTTACCTCGACAGGGAAACAGGCATTCAGGGGTTGCGTACGGTACGCCGGCCATCGGCGCCGTTCGCGGTTTCATTCAGTGACCGAAGTAGATCGAACGTTCGGCGATGCGCGTCGCGGGCCGGCTGCCCGACTGCGTCGCGGCGGCAGCGTCGGGGCCATAACCCGACGACGCGGACGTGTCGGCCGCCACGGCGTCGTTCGCGTGAACGCGCGTCAATGCGGCCTGCAGGTCGTCCGGGTAATGCGGATCGTTCGCCCGGCCGGGACGGTAACCGGCCTGTTCGAGCTGGACGAGTTCGGCGCGCACCTGCGCGCGGGACACGGCGGCCTGGTCGGCGAACGCCGGGGCGGCGGCGGAAGCGGAAACGGCGACGAGCAGCGCAGCGATCAATTGGGTTTTCATCATTCACCTCGACAATCTGGAAACGGGAAAGGATTCAGGGTTCGCACACCGGCGCGCCGCTCAATGACCGAAGTACACCGAGCGCGCGGCCACGCTGAGCGCGGGCCGGCGGCCGGATTGCGTCGCGGCGTCGCCGTTGCTGCCGTAGCCGGACGCCGGCACGTGGGCAACGACGGCATCGTCGGCATGGATCTGCGTGAGCGCGGCCTGCAGATCGTTCGGATAGGTCGCGTCGGACGCACGGTTCAGCGGATAGCCGGCCTGTTGAAGCTGGGCAAGCTCGGCGCGTACCTGTGCACGCGTCACGGCGGTTTCGTTGGCGAACGCCGGGGCGGCAACGGTGGCCGAGACGGCGACGAGCAGGGCAGCGATCAATTGGACTTTCATCATTCACCTCGATAGAAAAGAAATCGGAAATTCGGGCGGGCGGCGTTCGGCCGCCCAATACGACGTTCAGGCGATGCGGATGTCGACGTCGATGTTGCCGCGCGTCGCCTTCGAGTACGGGCAGGTCTGGTGCGCGGCGTCGACGATCCGTTGCGCGACGTCGCGGTCGAGCCCCGGCACGCTCACGTTCAGCCGGGCCTGCAGGAAATACGCGTTGCCGCCGGTGCCGAGATCCACTTCGGCGTCGACCGCGAGATCGGCCGGCAGCGTCACCTTCGCGGCACGCGCCGCAAGCTGCATCGCGCCGATGAAACAGGCCGACCAGCCGGCGGCGAACAGCTGTTCCGGGTTGGTGCCGGTGCCGGCGCTGCCCGGCGACGACAGCTGGATGTCGAGGCGGCCGTCGGAACTGCGCGCCGCGCCGTCGCGGCCGCCGGAAGTCGTATGCGTCTTGCCCGTGTACAGCACTGTTTCGATCTTGCTCATCATTGGCTCCATCAGTGGGGTTTGTTTCAGATGCGATTCGATCGCATGCGATGCAGTTTGGTCGAGACGACTTCCTCAGTCAAGCGTATTCGATTAAATCGTATGCGATATTTTGTATTTCAATGTATCTGGCACGTGTCGCGCCTTTCCGGACAAGGCTTTCCGACGATCGCGCCCTGATATCGAGCAGATCGGCAAACGTGCCGGATTCCGGGCAGGGCACACGAAAACGCCCGGGAGACGGGATGACCGCCCCGCAGGGCGGCCGTTCCATCAGGCTGAGGCAATCTCGGCGATCACGACGAGGATGACGGCCGCATCGGCCGGCAACTGGCGCGGGGAGAACGCCGAACGCGCGTGTCGCAGGGAAGGCTGCTTGCCGCGCCGGCATCGGAAACGCGCCGATCTGCCTGCCTCGAAACCCGCAGTTTGATAAAACGATCGACATATCCGGATAACTTTTCTTATCACAACACGACGATTGAATATCCAAACTCGTCGCTTCAAAAACGCTTCCGACATCGAACAGGGGGCGCCTCGCAGGGCAGGGCAGCGAACACGCGCCGTCAATCCGGCGCGCCCAGCCGCGCCAACAGCACCGTCAGCACGTCCGCCGTCGCCCGCGCGACACCGTGAGCGGTCGTGTCGACCAGCGCATGCGCGCATTCGCGATACAGCGGGTCGCGCATCCGGTATTGCGCGGCGAGCGTTTGCCGCGGTTCGGCCACCTGCAGCAGCGGCCGCCGCGTGTCGTCGCGGGTCCGGCGCCACAACGCATCGGGATCCGCATGCAGGTAGACCACGCAGCCGCGTTCGTTCAGGCGCGCGCGGGTGCGCGGATTCAGGATCGCGCCCCCGCCGGTCGCCACGATCACGTTCGCGCGCTGCGTCAGTTCGTCGACGATATGCGTTTCGAGCAGCCGGAAACCGCGTTCGCCGACGCTGTCGAACAGCGCGGCGACCGAGCGGCCCGTGCGCCGCTCGATCTCGTCGTCGCTGTCGGCGAACGCCCAGCCGAGCGATGCCGCCAGTGCACGGCCGAGCGTCGACTTGCCCGCGCCCATCATGCCGACCAGGAACGCGCGCGCGGGCAGCGCACGCGCACCGGCCGTCACGACGACGGCGCTCATAGCCGCCGGGCGAGCGGCCAGCCGGCCCGCGTCGCCAGGCAGATCCGCCGCGTGCGCACCGCGTCCGACAGCGTATCGAGCGCCGCGCCGGTCGACGCGTCGTCGGCGTCCAGCAGCGCGCCGAGCACCTGTTCGCCGGGATTGCCCGCTGCGAGGTGTTCGGCCGCCTCCGCCGCAATGGTCCGCGGCGTGCGGTCCGGCCCCCCGTCGCCCGCCGGCCGCCGCCACCGCCCGTGCCGGTCGCGCCATCGCACGACCAGCCCGTAGAGCAGCGCACCGCCAGGCACGACCGTGTCGTCACGTGCCGCCGCCGGGCCGTCCGGCGTCGTACACCGTGTGACCCAGCTCGCGAACTCGAGCAGCGACGCATCGTGCACGAGAGTCGCCGCGTCGAGCGCGACGGCCACGCCGGCGTCCCGCAACCGGCCGAGCAGCGGCCGCACGCCGTCGTGCGCGCCGCCGCACGGCTGCAGCAGCACCTCCAGCTCGTCCTCGTGGCGGTACGCGAGCACACGGTGCCGCTCGAGCGCAGCCGGCTCGAGCAGCGCCTGCGCCGCCTGACGGACGATCACGATCGCACGATCGTCACGCCGCTCGACGATCGCGCCGATCCGGCGCCGGGCGCGCGCCACCGGGCAGTTCACGTGTCGCTCCCGACCGCGTGAGCGCGGCTCACAGCGAACCCTGGAATTCGAGCACGCGCGTCTTGAATTCGTCGGGCACGGCCAGCGTCGTGTTGTTCGCGTAATCGAACATCACGTGCGTCGACACGCCGCGCGCGACGATGGTCTGGTCGTCGCGCTCCATCAGGTGTTCGAGATCGAAGCTCTTGCTGCCGAAGCGCACGATGCTCGAGCGGATCGTCAGGTTGTCGCCGAATTGCGCCGGTGCGAGGTACTCGCATTGCGTCTTCACCATGATGTGCGGCAGCTTCTCGCTGCGCGGCAGGCCGAGCAGGTCGAACATGTAGCAGAGGTACGAATGCTGCAGATAGTCGTAATAGACGGGACTGCTCACATGCCCCATCGAATCCGTATCGCGATACTTGACGTGAATGGGCGTTTCGTAATGTCGCTTCGCCATGGTGATTCTCCGCAATGACTGGGTTGATTTATATTTTCTTGCCCGAGTGGCCTGTCGGGCATCCGAAAATTAATCGAACGACTATCGGGCCGCCACTATCAGAACGAATAGCAACCCCGCGTGGAGCCCCGTAAAATCAAGACTTCCCTTCAACCGGATCGCTCCCCTGATTTCCAAATGAAAATCGAATGACCGACCGCCTTCGCCTCCTGCAACCCGGCACGAAAGATGCCGGAATTATCGAATTCGACGCTTATTTCCCTCATTCATAAGATTATGAATTAGAAACTGATAAATGTGTTAGTTGCGCACCAAAAGCACCATTCAATACAGTCGCGCTGTAGTAAAAAGTCCCGTTCATTATCGACAGGAGGGCAGTCCCCATGCATGCAAACGCCTGGACGACAAACCGCGACGCCGTGCTGCGCTTGCCGTCCCCTGCGGATCTGGCCGGCGCGCTGCCGCCGGCCTTGCGCGCGTCGCGCACCGTTCATACGACCCGCCGTGCGATCGTCGACGTGCTCGACGGCACGGACGACCGGCTCGTGGTCATCGCCGGTCCGTGCTCGGTGCACGATCCGGCCGCCGCGCGCGACTACGCGGCACGGCTCGCGCTGCAACGCGCGCGCTTCGCCGACGAGCTGGAAATCGTGATGCGCGTGTACTTCGAGAAGCCGCGCACGACCATCGGCTGGAAAGGGCTGATCAACGATCCGCTGCTGGACGGCAGCGACCGGATCGATGCCGGGCTGCAGGCGGCCCGCGCGCTGCTGTGCGACATCAACGGTGCGGAGATGCCGGCCGCGACCGAGTTTCTCGATCCGCTGTCGCCGCGCTACCTCGCGGATCTGGTTGCGTGGGGCGCGATCGGCGCGCGCACCGTGGAGTCGCAGGTGCATCGCGAGCTGGCATCGTCGCTGCCGATCCCGATCGGCTTCAAGAACGGCACCGACGGCAACGTCCAGGTGGCCGTCGATGCGATGCGCGCGGCGGCGCATCCGCACCGGTTCCTGTCGATCGATGCGGATGGCCGGTTATGCGCGGCTGCGTCGCCCGGCAATCCGCACACGCACGTCGTGCTGCGCGGCGGGCGCGAGCCGAATTTCGACGCGGCCGCCGTGAATGCGGCATGCGAGCGCATGACCGGCGCGCAGGTCGCGCCGCGCGTGATGATCGACGTCAGTCACGGCAACAGCCGCCGCCAATACCGCAACCAGCTCGGTGTCGGCGCGGAAGTCGCCGCGCAGGTGGCGGCCGGCGATACGCGCATCGTCGGCGTGCTGATCGAGTCGAACCTGATCGAAGGGCGGCAGGACCTCGTGCCCGGCGTGCCGCTGCGCTACGGGCAGAGCATCACCGACGCGTGCCTGTCGTTCGCCGATACCGCGCGGCTCTTCGAGACGCTCGCTCACGCCGTGCGTACGCGGCGACGCGGCCATGCGCTGCCGCCCGGCGTCGAGTTCGCACACGAGCCGCTGCTCGCGTGCTGCGCGTGAGCGGCCCGGCGCGCCGCGCTCAGACGGCGGCTTCGTCATGAATCCGCGTCGCGTCGCCGGCCCATGCGTCGCGATAGCGGGCCAGCCAGTGCTCGGCCTGGGTCGGCGCGCCGGCGACGATCGCGTCGAGCGGGGCGAGATACCTCGATTCGTCGTGGCCGGCCGCGTCCCGGCGCGCCCGCGCACGCAGGCCGCGATGCGCGATCCCAAGCGCGTCGGCCGCCAGCGCGCGCAATGAACGACCGTCGACGCGCGTGTCGAGCCCGGTACGCGGCACGTCGCGACGCAGCGTGAGCAGCGTGCCGCGGTCGATCCCGGCCGCCAGCGTCTCGGCCTCCGACAGCGCGGCCGGATCGTACAGCAGGCCGGTCCAGAACGCGGACAACGCGACCATCATGTCGGGCGAGCCGGCATCGGCGCCGCGCATCTCGAGATAGCGCTTGAGCCGGACCTCGGTAAACACCGTCGTCAGGTGGTCCGCGAAATCCCCCAGTGTCGGCGTCTCGCCTTCGAGATGCGGAATGCGCCGCCGCATGAAGTCGCGGAACGTGTGCCCGGTCGCCTCCGCATAACGATCGCCGCGCCGCACGAAATACATCGGCACGTTGTCGAGCAGCCAGCTCACGTAGCGCTCGAAGCCGAAGCTGCGCGACAGGAACAGGGCCGGCGCGCCGCAGCGATCCTCGTCGGTGTCGAGCCACGTGTGCGCACGCGTCGACAGCAGGCCCGACGGGCGGCCGTCGCGAAACGGCGAATTCGCGAACAGCGCGGTCGCGACCGGCTGCAGCGCGAGCGACACGCGCATCTTGCGCGCCATGTCGCTTTCCGACGCGAAATCGAGGTTGACCTGCACGGTGCAGGTGCGCTGCATCATGTCGAGCCCGCGCGTGCCGACGCGCGGCATGTAGCGCCGCATGATCCCGTAGCGCTGCTTCGGCATCCACGGCAGCGCTTCGCGCGACAGGTGAGGGTGAAAACCGAGCGGCACGCAGCGCAGGCCGAGCGGATCGCATGCCGCGCGGGCCGCGGCGAGGTGCGCATGCAGTTCGGCGTGCGTGTCGTGCAGCGTATCGAGCGGCGCGCCCGACAGTTCGAGCTGGCCGGCCGGCTCGAGCGAGATCGCCGCGCCGTCGCGCTGGATCACGCCGACGACCTGGCCGGCATCGACGATCGGCGTTCCGTCGCCGCGCAGCCGCTCGAGCACCGCGGCAATGCCGGACGATCCCTCGTAACGCGCGGCCGCGTGCGTCGCGCGGGCCACGACGAACTTCTCGTGCTCGGTGCCGATCCGGAACCGCGCGGCCGGCTTGCAGCCGGCGGCCAGATGATCGGCGAGCTGCTGCTCGGAGACGATCGGCGTGTTGTCCGATCCGACGGCATTCGACATCGACATCCTCCACAGGTCACATTGAGCGACCGACCGGCCGGTCGCACGGCGACTATAGCGACGTCGCCGCGCGCGCAGTACTGGCAGGGGTGATAGGGCGTCGTGCGATTCCGCGCCGCGTTACGGCTGCTTGCGCTTCGCGAAGTAGTGCGCGGGCGAATCGCCGAACGCGCGGCGGAACATCGCGATGAAATTGCTCGGCGTCGCATAGCCGAGCGCGTCGGCGATGTTGGCAACGCTGTCGCCGTTCGCCAGCCGTTCGAGCGCGTGCGTGAGCCGCGCCTGCTGCCGCCACTGCGCGAAGCTCGTGCCGGTTTCCGCGACGAACAGCCGGCTCAGCGTCCGGGCGGACAACCCGGCCCATTCGGCCCACGCGTCCAGCGTGCGGCTGTCGTGCGGCTGCCCGAGGATCGCGTTCGCGATGCGCAGCAACCGCCGGTCGTGCGGCATCGGCAAGTGCAGCGGTTCGTGCGGCGCGCGCCGCATCTCGTCGAGCAGCACGACGCTGATGCGCGCCTGTTCGATGTCGAGCCGGTCCTGGTCGGCCCACGACACCGCGCGCCGCACGAGCGCGCGCATCAGGTCGGTGATCGCGATCACGCACGGTTGATCCGGCATCCGGCGGCTCGCGGCCGGCGCGATCACGACGCTCCAGCCGCTCAACGCACCGCTGATGCTGACCTTGTGCTGCTCGCCCGGCGGAATCCAGCCCGCGCGATGCGGCGGCAGCAGCCACGAACCGTGCGGCGTGCGCACGTGCGCGAAACCGCTTTCCACGCAGAACACCTGGCCGCGCAGATGGCTGTGCCAGTCGACCTCGCGCGTGCCGAGCTGATACGCGTTGCTGCCGTCGTCCTCGCCCCAGACGGCGATCAGCGACGGGCCGTCCGCGCGTTCGCTCGGATCGGCGTCGGCGCGTGGCATGGCACGGGAGGGAGAAGCTTCTCGGATGGGCATGGCCGGAATTCATTATTTTTTGTCTAAACAACATTATCAGCTTTGCCCGGGAGCGTCCAACAATGCGTGTCGTGTTCAAACCCAATCGAAGCAGAGGAATGCGATGCATGCAGCACTTGCTCCCTCGCCACGCGATGCCGTCGCGCTGCGCGCCCTGTCGCGAACGGCCGTTGCCGTGGCGCTCGCCCTGCTCGGCGCCTGCGCGAGCCGCGACGGGCTCGCGCCCGCCGGCACGCTGCGCGGCGCCGATACGCTCGCCGCGTCGCGCAGCCTCGCGCATGCGCCGATCGCCGACTGGCCGGCCGCCGACTGGTGGCTTGCGTTGCACGATGCGCAGCTGGATGCATTGATCGACGAAGCGCTGGCCGGCAATCCCGATCTCGCGACCGCCGATGCGCGTGCGCGCGAGGCGCAGGCGCTGGTGATCGAAGCGCAGGCCGCGCGACTGCCGCACCTCGTCGGCCGCGCGAGCGCGAAGGGCGAACGCACGTCCGGCACGCAGTTTTCGACGGACCAGGGCGGCGGTGTCTTCAGCCACACACGCGAGATCAATCTCGGCCTGAGCTGGGATCTCGATCTGTGGGGCGGCCGCCGGGCGACGTGGGAAGCCGCGCTCGGCGAAGCGCGTGCGGCGCGGATCGATGCGCAGGCCGCGCGCGTGCTGCTGTCCGTCAACGTCGCGCGCGCCTACGTGAATCTCGCCTATGCGTTCGATCAGCAGGATGTCGCGCAGGCCGAATTCGACCGCGCCGACGAAGCGCTGTCGCTGACGCGCCAGCGCGTCACGAAAGGCATCGACAACGTCGCGCAGCAGCGCCAGGCGGAAAGCGAAGTCGCGGCGGCGACGCGCGAGCAGGCCCGCGCGGCGCAGGCGATCGACAGCGCGCGCATCGCGCTCGCGATCCTGCTCGGCGCAGGCCCCGATCGCGGCCTCGCGCTCACGCGGCCCGCGCCGCTGCCGACCGCCGCGCTCGCGGTGCCGGCCGACCTGCCGGCCGCGCTGCTCGGCCGGCGCGCCGACCTCGTCGCCGCGCGCTGGCGCGTGGAGGCCGCGAGCCGCAACGTCGCGGCCGCCCGCGCGGATTTCCTGCCCGACGTCAGTCTCACCGCGCTGATCGGGCTCGCGACGCGCGGCGGCGCATCGCTGTTCCAGGCCGCCTCGCGCACCTACAACGTCAACCCGGCCGTGAGCCTGCCGATCTTCGACGGCGGCGAACGGCGCGGTGTGCTGCGCAAGCGCGACGCGCAATACGACCTCGCGGTCGCCGGCTACAACAAAACGCTGATCGGCGCGATCGGCGAGGTGGCGGACGATCTGCACCGGCTGCGTTCACTCGCCCAGCAGGCCGATGCGCAGCAACGTGCGTTCGACTCCGCCGCCGATGCATGGCGGCTCGCGGACGCGCGCTACCGGGCCGGCGTCGGCAGCTATCTCGATGCGCTCGTCGTGCGCCAGCAGCTGCTGATCGCGAGCCGCGAGGTCGCCGCGCTGCGCGCCCAGCGCGCGGACCAGTCGCTGCAGCTCGTCGCGGCGCTCGGCGGCGGCTTCCGCGCCGAGCCGGACGACGTCGCGCTCGCCGCCACTCCTTCCCACCGTCCTTGACATCGAACCATGAGCAGCGACAACACCTTGCAGACTCCCGCGCGACCGGCAGTCGCCGATTCCGCCAGTGCCCGCCAGCAACCCGCGGCCGACCACACCGGTGCGCCGCGCGCGCCGGGCGCACCGGACGCCCGCGCGCAACCGTCGCCGGGCGGCGCCGCACCGGCGACGCCGCCGCCCGCGCGACGCAAGCACCTCGTGCGCGCGCTCGTCGGGGTGTTCGCGTTCGGCATCGTCGGCTGGGGCATCTGGTACGCGCTCGTCGGCCGCTGGTACGAAGCCACCGACAACGCCTACGCGCAAGGCAACGTCGTCGAGCTGACGCCGCAGGTAACGGGCACCGTCGTGTCGATCGACGCGGACGACGGCAACCTCGTGCGCGCCGGCACGCCGCTCGTCCGTCTCGACGCGAGCGACGCGCAGATCGCGCTCGCGGCCGCGCAGGCCGATCTCGCGGCCACGGTCCGCAAGGTGCGCGGCCTGTACAGCAATGAACGCGGGCTCGCGAACAGCATCGACGGCGCACGCGCCGACCTCGACGCGCGACGTACCGCGCTCGACAAGGCGAAGGCCGATTACCGGCGCCGCGAGGACCTCGGCCGCTCCGGCGCGATCTCGCGCGAGGAGCTTGCGCACGCGCTCGACACGCTGACGTCCGCGCAAAGCGCATATGCCGCCGCGCAAAGCGCGCTCGCCACGTTGAGCGAACAGCACCAGACGAGCAAGGCGCTCGTCGACGATACCGCGGTCGCGTCGCATCCCGATGTCCAGGCCGCGGCCTCGCGGCTGCGCGCCGCGTATCTCGCCCGCGCGCGCACCGATATCGTCGCGCCCGTCACCGGCTATGTCGCGAAACGCACGGTACAGGTCGGGCAGCGCGTGTCGCCCGGCGTGCCGTTGCTTGCGGTCGTGCCGCTGCGCGAGCTGTGGGTCGACGCGAACTTCACCGAGAAGCAGCTCGAACACATGCGGATCGGGCAACCGGTCGAGCTGACGGCCGACCTGTACGGCGACGCGGTGCGCTACACGGGCCGCGTGCAGAGCCTCGGCGTCGGCACCGGCAGCGCGTTCTCGCTGCTGCCCGCGCAGAACGCGACCGGCAACTGGATCAAGATCGTCCAGCGGCTACCGGTGCGCATCGAACTGACGGATCCGGCACAGCTCGACGCGCATCCGTTGCGCATCGGCCTGTCGATGCACGCGCGCGTCGACCAGCACGACCGCAGCGGCGCGATGCTGTCGCGCCGCGAGCAGCGTTCGCCGGTGTTCCGCACCGACGTGTACCGCGACGAACTCGCGCGCGCCGACAGCCTGATCGCCGACGTCGTGCACGCGAACCTGCCGGCGGCGGTACGCACGGAGCGTGCGCAATGAGCGGCCCGATGCCGGCCGCCGATGCCGGTTTTCGTCCGTCGAGCGTCGCGCTGACGACGTTCGGCCTCGCGCTCGCGGTCTTCATGCAGGTGCTCGACGGCACCGTCGCGAACGTGTCGCTGCCGACCATCGCCGGCAACTTCGGCGTGAGCACGACGCAGAGCGCCTGGGTCGTCACGACGTTCTCGGTCAGCAATGCGATCGCGCTGCCGCTGACCGGGTTTCTCGTCAAGCGCGTCGGCCAGGTGAGGCTGTTCGTATGGGCGACGCTGGCGTTTACGTTCGCGTCGCTCTTGTGCGGCCTCGCGCAGAACCTGCCGCAGCTCGTCGCGTTCCGCGCGCTGCAGGGCCTCGTGGCCGGGCCGATGATTCCGACCACGCAAGCGCTGATGTTGTCGATCTACCCGCCGCAGCGGCGCGGCTTCGCGCTGTCGATGATCGCGATGGTCACCGTCGTCGCGCCGATCGCGGGCCCCGTGTTCGGCGGCTGGGTGACGGAACATTACTCGTGGCGCTGGGCGTTCCTGATCAATCTGCCGATCGGCGTGTTCGCCGCGATGTGCGTGTTCGCGCAGATGCGGGCGCGCGTCGAGACGACGGTCGCCGCGCGCGTCGACTACGTCGGGCTGGCCGCGCTCATCGTCGGCGTCGGCGCGCTGCAGATCGTGCTCGACAAGGGCAACGAGGCCGACTGGTTCAACTCGACGTTCATCGTCGTGATGTCGGTGGTCGCCGCGTTCGGGATCGCGCTGTTCCTGATCTGGGAGCTCAACGAACCGAATCCGATCGTGAACCTGCGGCTGTTCGCGCATCGCAACTTCGCGGCCGGCACGCTGACGCTCGTGCTCGCGTACTCGGCCTTCTTCGCGGTCAACGTGATCGTGCCGCAGTGGCTGCAGCGCACGCTCGGCTACACGGCGTTCTGGGCCGGGCTGGCGGTCGCGCCGATGGGCGTGATCCCCGTGCTGATGACGCCGTTCATGGGCAAGTACGCGCCGCGCTTCAACATGCGCGTGCTCGTGTGCTGCGCGTTCGCGATCCTCGGCACGTCGTCGTTCCTGCGCGCGGGCTTCGTGCCCGACATCGACTTCACGCACATCGCGCTGATCCAGCTGCTGCAGGGCCTCGGCCTCGCGCTGTTCATCATGCCGATCAACAGCATCCTGCTGTCCGACCTGAAGCCGGACGAAATCGCCGCGGGCTCCGGCCTGTCGACGTTCCTGCGCACGCTCGGCGCGAGCTTCGCGGTGTCGATCACGTCGTTCCTGTGGGACCGGCGCGCCATCCTGCATCACGCGCAGCTCAGCGAACACCTGAGCGGTTTCGATCCGGCCGTGCGTGCCGAAGTCGCACGGCTCGGCGGCGGCGATCCGCAACGCGCGGCGACGCTGCTCGGCAACCTGGTCGACGCGCAGGCGTACCAGATCTCGTTCAACGACGTGTCGTTCGCGCTCGGCTGCGTGTATCTCGCCGTGATCGCGGTGGTGTGGCTCGCCCGCCCGCCGTTCGGCCCCGGCGCGGCCGCGAAACGATGAAGCGGGCGCTGCGCGGCCCGTTCCGACCCATGCTGTTCAATTCGATGGAGATTGACCCGATGCCTACCTCCCACGCTGGAAACACGCCGCCCGAACTGGCGACGCTCGCCGTGTTCGACGTCACGGAATTTCCGCTCGTCGTCGTGCGCAACGACGCGATCGCATCCGGCGGCTACGCGCAGCGCTGGCTCGACGACATGCACGCGCTGATGCGGCACGGCGAGCCGTTTGTCATGATCTTTCCGCCGGCCCGCCCGGACGAACCGCACGACGACCGCAAGGAACGCGGCATGTGGCTCAAGCAGAACCGTGCCGCGCTTGCCGCGGTCTGCCGCGCGCTCGTGTCGGTCGAACCGGACCCGACCGAGCGCGAAGCGGCCATCGCGAACGCGTCCGGCATCGAAAAGGCGTTCGGGATTCCGTTCGACGTGACGGCTTCGCTCGACGACGCGAAGCACGCGGGTCGGCGACGTCTGACCGAGGCGCTCTAGCGCGGCCCGTTCGCGCGCAACGCCTCGAACCGGTTGCGCAAGTCCGCCTGACTGCAGATTCCAACTAATAAACGGGGTGGCTTGTATGAAAGGACTGGATTGTCTGAAATGGTTGGTACCCGGCGACACGGACGCGTCATGGCAGCGGATGACCGACGCGGCCGCCGGAATGGGATTCGACAAGGTCGTGCTGATCGTGTTGCCGTTTACCGGCGCGTCGTTCGATCTCGCGCGCAAGTGGAGCAGCGGCGTGCCGGGCTGGACGGCGCTGTACCGGCAGCGCCAGTTCGACCGCGTCGACCCGATGCTGCGGCATTGCTTCCGTTCGGCACTGCCGCTCGTATGGGACGACGCGCTGTTCGCGCAGCCCGGGCAGCGGCCGTGCTACGAAGCGGCGGCCGCGTACGGCATGCGCAGCGGCGTCGTGCTGCCCGTGCGCGGCGCGAAAGGGGAGGTCGGCATGCTGTCGTGCGCGAGCGCGGACGATCTTGCCGCCACGCGCGAGCGCTGCGACCGTCACCTCGCGGCGCTGACGCTGCTGCGCGACGTCGCGTGCGAAGCGATCGCCGGCACGCCGTGCCACGCACCGCCCGACAGCGTGCCGCGGCTGAGCCGGCGGGAAGTCGAGTGTCTGCGCTGGCATGCGGCCGGCAAGACGTCGTGGGAAATCGGCCACATCCTGAACGTGACCGAGTCGTGCATCAATTTCCACTTCATGAACATCCGCCGCAAGTTCAACGTGTCACGTCGGCATGAAGCCGTGCTGCGCGCGGTCGAGTGGGGGCTGATCAGTATCTCCGACGTGACGGTGCCGACCTGATGCCGGCGCATCGTCGAGCCAGCGGTCGAGAAACGCGCTGAGCCACGCAGCCGTCGCGCGGTCGTGCCGCCGGCCTTCGCTCGCCTGCGTCGCGAGATCCTGCGCGCCGGGCGCCGCCAGCTTGTGCGCGGCGGCCGTGCTCCAGCGCCGCATCATCGGAAAGCTGACTTCCGGATGGAACTGGACGCCGTACGCGCGCTGCCCGTAGCGCACGGCCTGGTTCTCGAAGTGCTCGCCGGTCGCGAGGATCTCGAGCCCGGCAACGCGCTCGAAGCCCTCGCGATGCCACTGGTACACGTGCGACGGCCATGAACCGAGTCGCCGGCCGGCGTGCGTCGCGGCGATCGGCCAGTAGCCGATTTCCGCGCGCCCGTCGCGGTGCGCCGTCACGCGGCCGCCCAGATGACGGATCATCATCTGCGCGCCGAGGCAAACGCCGAGAAACGGTGCCGACTCGCGCAGCGGCACGCCGATCCAGTCGATCTCGTCGCGGATCCAGCGATCGCCGTCGTTGGCGCTCATCGGGCCGCCGAACACCACGGCGCCCGCATGCCCGGCAAGCGTCGCCGGCAGCGGGTCGCCGAGCGGCGGGCGGCGGATGTCGAGCGGATGGCCGCGCGCGGCCAGCAGCCGCCCGATCCGGCCGGGGCTCGACTGTTCGCGATGCAGTACGATCAGGATCGGACGAAGTGCGGAGTGCGTCATGTCGTGTGGTCGGATAGAAGGTCAGCCCGGCTGGCCGCGCAGCGCGTCGAACGACACCATCACCTGTTCGCGGTAGGCAGGCCGTCGGCACAGGCGGGCGTACCAGGCCTCGACGTGCGGCAACGGCGGCCGCTCGACGTCGAGCGAGAAGTAGCGGAACAGCGTCGCGCCAGCCGGAATGTCGGCCAGGCCCGGCGTCGCACCGCCGAGAAACGGCTGGGTCGACAGCAGCCGGTCGAGCAGCCGGTAATGCGTCGCGCTGCGCGCGGCCTTGTCGAGCACGATCGCGTCGTCGCGCCGCTCCGGCGGCGTTCGCACGAGTGCCCAGAACAGCCCGGTCATCACGTCGGGTTCGAGCGCGGTCTGCGACCAGTCCATCCAGCGCTCCGCGCGCGAACGCGCGTACGTGTCGCGGCACCAGAACGGATTGTTCGGCACGCGCGCGGCGAGATAGCGCAGGATCGTGTGCGACTCCCACACGACGTCGCCGTCCCAGTCGATCACCGGGATCCGGCAGGTCGGATTCAGCGCCGCGAACGCGGGCGTCTGCAGCGTGCCGTGTTCGCCGCCGGCCGCGATATGCCGATACGGCAGGCCCAGCTCGCCGATGAGCCACAGCACCTTCTGCACGTTGAACGACGTGCGGCGCCCCCAGACGGTCAGCATCGCGCGGCATCCTCGCGGGCAGCGGATCGCGCGCATGCCGCATAGCGGTCGAGACCGGCGGCAAGATCCGCGATCAGGTCGTCCGGATCCTCGAGTCCGATGTGCAGGCGCACGCCGCGGCTGCCGGGCGGCCAGCGTTGCGCGAGGCCGTGCGCGTCCAGTTCGAACGGGAGCGCGAGGCTCTCGTAGCCGCCCCACGAATAGCCGAGCCCGAACAGCGCCAGGTGGTCGAGAAACGCGTCGATCGCGTGCGGCGCCGCCGGTTGCAGCACGACCGAGAACAACCCGGACGCGCCACGGAAATCGCGTCGCCACAGTGCGTGCCCGTCGTCGCCGGGCAGCGCCGGATACAGCACGCGCTGCACCTCGGCGCGCGTCGAGAGCCAGGTCGCGACCGCGAGCGCGTTGCGCTGATGCTGCCGCAGCCGCACGCCGAGCGTGCGCAGTCCGCGCAGCGCGAGATACACGTCGTCGGGGCCGGCGCACAGGCCGAGATCGCCATGCAGTTGCTTCAACGCCGGCCATGCGCGTTCGTTGGCCGACACCGTGCCGAGCATGGCGTCCGAGTGCCCGACCAGATATTTGGTGCCCGCCTGGATCGACAGGTCGATACCGAGCGCATGCGGCTGCAAGAAGAGCGGCGTGGCCCAGCTGTTGTCCGCGATGACCCGTGCGCCGTGCGCATGGGCGAGCCGCACGAGTGCGGGGACGTCGTGCATGTCGAACGTGTAGGAGCCGGGCACCTCGACGTACAACGCACGCGTGTTCGACCGGAACGCGGCCGCGACCGGCGTGCTGCCGTCGTACCACGTCGTCTCGACGCCGAGTCGCGCGAGTACGCCTTCGCACGCATGACGCACCGGGCCGTAGACCGATGCGGTCATCAGCAGGTGATCGCCGGGCTTCAGGCACGACAGCAGCGCGAGCGTGCACGCGGACAGGCCCGACGGGCACAGCACCGTACCGGCGCCGCCTTCGAGGCTCGTCACCGCGCGTTCGAGCGCATCCGTCGTCGGCGTGCCGCGGCGGCCGTAGATATACGGCTGCGTGCGGTTCAGCAGATCCGACACCGTCGGGCTGAGCACGGTCGACGCATGGTAGACGGGCGGGTTGACGAAACCGTGCCATGCGGCGCTGTCGCGGCCCGCGTGCGCGAGCCGCGTGTCGTCTTGCAGGCGGTCATGCGGGCCGTCGCGCGGCGGCGACGGCGGTTCGACGGACTTCACGGCCATAGCGCGCACCGCTCCCAATGCTGGCCGGCACGCCGGTAAGCCTGCCGCGCGAAGCGGCGCGCACTGTCGGCCCGCCAGAATTCGGCTTCGTCGGGCGCCAGCGTGTACAGGTGCCAGTCGTCCGACACGAGCGCCGGATCGGCGGCCAGCCGCTCGAGCTGCGCGTCGATCGCGCGCGTCAGGTCGGCCGGATCGTCGAGCCGTTCGCTTTGCCGTCCGGCCAGGATGCTCGCGCGCGATCGTTCGGGGCGGCCCGCGAAATCGGCGCGGCCTTCGGCGGCCGGCAGCCGCTCGACCGGGCCGCTCAGCCGGATCTGGCTCGCGATCGCGGGCCAGTAGAACGTCATCGCCGCGTACGGCCGGTTCGCGAGCTGGCGCCCCTTGGGGCTGCGCGCATTCGCCGCGAAATGCCAGCCGCGCGCGTCGACGTTGAGCAGCACGACGGAGCGTGCATCGGGCCGTCCGTCCGGGTGGACCGTCGACAGCGTCATCACCTGCGGCTCCAGTGCGCCGGCGGTCACGGCTTCGTCGAGCCAGCGTTCGAACTGCGCGTGCGGCGTGTCCGCCCAGTTTTCGGGCGGTACGTGCGGCGCGGCATGCGCGAGGGTTTTCAGCGCCTTCAGGCGCGTTGCGATCGTATCCATGGCGACCCTCATGCGATGCCGAATTGCGTCGCGCGGGCGATCAGCCGATGCGCGGCGAGATAGTCGGGGACTTCCGCGAGGAAACCGTCGACGACGGCGGCCGCCACGCGCCGGCCGCCGGACGCGCGCCGCGCGGTGTCGAACGCGTCGATCACGCGGCGGGCGAGGGCGACTTCGTCGGCCGTCGGCGTCAGCACGCGATTGACGACCGGCACGAACTGCGCGTTGACGATCGCTTTCGCCTGGTACCCGAGGCCGCGCGACACGCGCATGTCGAGTTCCGCGCCTTCGTTGTCGGCATAGCTGTACGGACAATCGATCGCGGTGACGCCGACGGCCGCGCATTCGACGCGAAAACGCGAGCGCACGTAATCGAGCTCGCGGCCCGCACGCGTGCGCTCGGCCCCCATGTCGGCCACCATGTCCTCGGTCGCGACGAGCACCGCCGACACGCGCGGGCTCGACCGCGCGATCGCCATCGTGTTCACGAGGCCGAGCGTCGTCTCGACGTTCGGCACCAGCTCGGTCGAACCGGGTGCGATGTCGTATTCGCGTTCAAAGCGCGTGACGGCGTCGTCGAGCGCGACGACCTGCTCGGGCGTCGCGACGTACGACATCATCACGATGTCCGGACGGCCGCGCATCGCGGCGCGCAGGTCGTCGATGCCGCCCGCATCGAGCGGGTTCACGCGCACGGACGCCAGCGCGCCGGCATCGCGCCAGCCCGCGAGCACGCGCTCGCTCAGTTCGCGCGCGGCCGGGCGCCGGTCGGGCGGCGTAAAGGTTTCGAGTTCCTGGATCAGCACGTCCGCACCGCTCGCGGTGCCGTCAACGAGCGCATCGTGATCGGCGCCGGCGAGAAAGAGCCAGGAGCGGCGCAGGCGGGAAGGGCGTCGGTTCGTCGGTGTCATGCGTGGTTTCCTGTAGGTCGCGTGGTACGCGGGGCGATGGCGCGGGCCGTCAGCCGGCGCGCATCATCTGGTTGAAGATGTTCTTGCGATGCATTTCCTCGGTACCGCCGACGCTCATGAAGCCCAGCGCGTCCGACGCGAACGCGGCCACCGGCCCGGCCTGGTAGCCGAGGCTGCCGTACAGCCGCACGAGGCCGAGCGCGCTGTCGACGAGATCCTGCGCGCCGACCAGCTTCGCGATCGAGCAGGTCATCAGCGCCTGCGGGTGATCCGTCAGCAACTGCGCGAGTGCGCCGCGCGCGAGCCACGTGCCGCGCTCGATGCCGATCTGCAGGTCGACGAGGCGGCGCTGCACGTACTGGTGTGCATCGATCGTGCTGTCGAAGCTGCGTCGTTCGCGGCAGTAGCCGATCGCATCGCGCAGGTACGGCGCCGTCACCTGGGCGGCGACGAGGCCGTAGTAGAGCCGGCCGAGCGAGATGATGTCGATCAGGTTGCCGAGCCCCGCGCCCGGTTCGCCGAGCAGCTGGCCGCGCGTGATCGGGCAATCGTCGAAATGCAGCGCGCCGGTGGGCAGGTCGTCGAGGCCGAGCTTGCGGTCGGGCGCGGCCACCGTCATGCCCGGCTGGTCGCGATCGACGATCACGAGCGCGGTGTTGCGCCGGCCCGGCGTTTCGATGCGCGTGACGACGAGGATGAAACGCGCGAGCGGCGCGTGCGCGATATTGAATTTGCTGCCGGTCAGGCGGTAGCCGTCGCCGTGCTCGGCGAGCGTCGTCGCGATGCTGCGCACGTCGGTGCCGGTGCCCGGTTCGGCGATCGCGGTCGCACTCAGTTCGCCGCGCAGGATCGCGCCGAAATAGCGGTCCTGCTGCGTCGCCGTGCCGTATCGCTCGAGTGCGCGCACCATGCCGGCCTGCGCGATCACCGACAGCAGCAGCGCCGGGCGGCGGATCGACGATGCAAGCCCTTCGAGCGCCGCGGAAAAATGCCACCAGCCGTGACCGTCGCCGCCGTACGTCTCCGGCACGATCATGTCCCACAGTCCTTCGTGCCCGAGCCGCGCCCAGCCGGCTTCGTCGAATCCGGCGGGCGCGCGGCCGTCGTGCGCCGCGGCCGCGGCGATCTCCGCGCCGATGTCGCGAAAGCGCGCCAGCGTCGCGTGCTGTTCCTGCGTCCAGTCAAATGGCATCTGTCGTGTCTCCGGTCGAAGCGGCGCGGCCTGCGACGGCGCGCCAGCGATGCCGACAAGGTTAAGGGGGCACGGACAGCGGAGGTACTGGCAGTAGTGGTAGTTGCCGCGCCAGTGACGGCGATGACACCCGGCACATGGCGCACCGGTTTCGCGTTGCCGGCCCATTGTTTCCGCGCGGCCAACTGTGAAGTCTTCCGCCAGGCATCGATCGGGCGGGCGGCCGTTCCGATAATCGATGCACAAGGTCAGGGCAGGGTACGCGGCGATCCGGTCGCGACACGCCCGACCCGCGGGAAAAGGCGGAGGGCATGATGGATACGATGGCGCCCGAACGGAAGGCCTGCATCACGGCCGGGCAGGACGCGCCGGCGCTCGGCATTCGGCGCATCTGGGGCGCGAAGGACGGAACGCCGATCCTCCTGCGCGCGATCGAGCCCGGCGATCTCGACATCGAACGCGAGCTGGTCGACCGTCTGTCGAGCCGCAGCCGCTACATGCGGTTGATGTCCGCGCGCAAGCCGACCGAAGACGAGTTGATCCGATGGACCCGCATCGATCGCCGGCGGGAAGGCGCGGTGATTGCGACGATCCGCGCCGGCGGCCGCGAGCGGTTGATCGGCGTTGCGCGTTATGCGACGGACGACGGAGCAACCGAGGTCGTCGAATGCGCGATCGTGATCGACGACGTATGGCAGCGGCAAGGGCTCGGCCGTGTGCTGCTGTCGAGCCTGATCGATCTGGCGCGGCGCTCGGGCATGCGGCAGATGGTCGGCACGATGCTGACCGAGAACAGTGCGATGAAAGGCCTTGCGCGTTCCGTCGGCTTCACGCTGTCACGCCAGCCGGGGCGCGCATTCGTGACGGATCTGCGGCTCGACCTGGATACCCGTTGGGGAGCTTGAAGGAGGGCGCTTGCAGGCTTCCGGGGCGCCACGACACGCGGTGAATCATGCGGATTCACCCGCTCTTGCCGGATCGTCGAACAACGCAAGGAGCGCGGATTGCGACCCGACACCGAGCTTTGCGTAGCGATGCTTTTTATGCGCACGCACGGTCTCGAACGAGATCGACAATTTCTCGCCGATCGCGCACGACGAGAACCTGCTCAACGACAACATCGCCACTTCGACTTCGTGCGTCGTCGACGCACCGCGGCCGTTCTTGCCGGTCAGCACGCCGAAGCGCGCGCGGATCGGGGGTCTCGTTTTCCGTTGCACGCGGCGCCTCCTTCGCGGGGAACGTTTCGAAGCACAGACGCTGCTGCACAAGGCCATCTCGCGGTCGTCGTACTTGCTCGTCTTGCCGAGCAAAAAACCCGCGTGTGATCGCGATCGATCACGAGGCCCGTGTTCTCATAGCCGGGCGACCAGCCGGCGAGTCTGTCGTGTCGTCAATTCCAGCCGTTCCGCCGCACGGCCGGGCAGCTTACGCGGCACGAAAGCGGACATTTCAATCTAGCCACTACAATCCAAACTGTCGATAATTATGATTATGTCAAATAATATATTTCCGTCCGGATTGGCACCATCCAACCGCTGACCCGACCGAAAACGACCCGCTTCCCACCCTCAATCCACCTCCAGATCCCCGACCGTTTCCGCCCGCCGCGCGTCGCGCGGCGTCCCGACAGCCTGCCGGCCGCGCCGGCCGGCGGACGCCACCAGACGAAACGCGACCGGCGCAAACACGAGCCCGAACAGCGTCGCCGCCAACACGCCTCCAAACGCGCCCGTACCGATCGACCGCCGGCTTTCGGCGCCCGCGCCCGTCGCCAGCACGAGCGGCACGACGCCGAGCAGGAATGCCATCGACGTCATCACGATCGGCCTGAACCGCGCGGCAGCCGCGTCGATCACCGCCTGCCGCAGCGGCACGCCGCGCGCGGCCAGGTCACGTGCGTACTGCACGATCAGGATCGCGTTCTTCGCCGCCAGCCCAACCACCGTGATCATCCCGACCTTGAAATACACGTCGTTCGGCATGCCGCGCGCGAACGCCGCCGCGATCGCGCCGATCACGCCGAGCGGCACGATCGTCAGCACGGACAGCGGAATCGTCCAGCTTTCGTACAGCGCGGCGAGCGCCATGAAGACCGCGAGCACCGACAGCCCGACGAGCAGCGGCGTCTGCCGCGCGGCAGCCTGTTCCTCGCGCGCCGCATCGACCCAGTCGAAGCCGATTCCGGCCGGCAGCGCGCCGGCGAGCCGCTCCATCTCCGCCATCGCCGCGCCCGAACTCGTGCCGGCCGCCGCCCGGCCGCTGATGTCGAGCGACGGATAGCCGTTGTAACGGTTCAGCATCACCGGGCCGATCGTCCAGTGCGGCGCGGCGATCGCCGACAGCGGCACCATGTCGCCGGTGCGGTTCGGCACGGTCAGCGCCATCAGTTGCGTGTCGGTCGCGCGGGCGCCCGGCTCGGCCTCGATGATCACCCGGCGCATCCGGCCCGACGCCGGAAAATCGTTGATGTAGTTCGAGCCGAACGTGCCGCCCAGGAGCCCCGCGATCCGCTCGAACGGTACGCCGAGCGCATACGCCTTCGCGCGATCGACGTCGAGCTCGATGCGCGGCGCGTCCGGCAGGTCTTCGAAATGCACGGCAGCCAGCAGCGGATCGGCCTTCGCGTGTTCGGACAGTTGCTCGCGAGCCGCCTTCAACGCATCGAGCCCGACCCCGCCGCGATCCTCGAGCCGGAACGTGAAGCCGTCGGCATGCCCGATGCCGCGCACCGAAGGCGGCAGCGACGCCTCGACGTCGCCGTCGAGAATCTCGCCGAAACGCCCGTTGAGCCGGTCGCGCAACGTCATCGCGTCGACGTCGCGCCGTGCCCAGTCCTTCAACTCGACGAACGCCATCCCGACGTTCTGCCCGCTGCCCGCGAAACTCCAGCCGACCACGCTCGTCACGTTCGCGATCGCCGGCTCCGCGCGCAAGATCGCCTCGACACGCTCGACGACCCCGAGCGTGCGCGCCTGCGTCGCGCCAGCCGGCAACTGGATCATCACCTGCAGCTGCCCCTGGTCCTCGGTCGGCAGGAAACCGCCCGGCATCATCCAGTACAGCAGCGCGCATGCGATCACGAGCGCCGCGTAGACCGCGACGACGACGCCGGTGCGCCGCACCGCGAGCACGGCGACGCGCCGATACCCGGCCTCGACGCGCGCGAAACCCGCCCCGAACCGGTCGGCCAGCCGTGCGCCGATGCCGCGGCGCCGCGCATCGGCGGCCCTGCCGTCGTGCCGCGCGACCGGCTTCAGCAGGTTCGCGCACAGCGCGGGCGTGAGCGACAGCGCCATGAACGACGACACCAGCATCGACGCGATCATCGCCACCGCGAACTGCCGGTAGATACCGCCGACGGTCCCGGAAAAGAACGCCATCGGCACGAACACGGCGGTCAGCACCGCCGTCACGCCGACGATCGCCCCGCCGATCCGCTTCATGGCGCGCCGCGTGGCATCGCGCGGCGACACGCCCTCCTCCATCACGCGGTGCACGCTCTCGACGACGACGATCGCGTCATCGACGAGGATGCCGATCGCCAGCACGAGACCGAACATCGTGAACACGTTGATCGACAGCCCGAACGCCCACATGGCGACGAACGCGCCCATCAGCGTGACCGGAATCACGACGGTCGGCACCAGCGTGTAGCGCAGGTCGCGCAGGAACAGCCACATCACGCAGAACACCAACACGACCGCCTCGAGCAGCGTCAGCACGACCTCGCGGATCGCGATCGTCACGAAATGCGCGCCGTCGAACGGGATCTCGATCGCGACGCCCGGCGGCAACGTCCTCGACAGCTCGGCGAGCCGCGCACGAATCGCATTCGACGTTTCGAGCGCATTGCCGCGCGGGCCGAGCTGGATGCCGACCGTCGCGGCCGGCCGGCCGTTCAGCCGCGAATAGAACGAGTAGTCGTCGCGGCCGATCTCGACGCGCGCGACGTCGGCGACGCGCACCGCCGAACCGTCCGTCTTCGACTTCAGCACGATCCGGCCGAACTCGTCCGGCGACGCGAGCTGCCCCTTGACGACGATCTGCGCGGTGAGCTGCTGGCCGCCCGGAAACGGCGCGTCGCCGATCGCGCCGGCCGTCACCGTCGCGTTCTGCGCGCCGATCGCCGCGATCACGTCGTCGGCGCCAAGGCCGTATTCGCGCAGCTTGTGCGGATCGAGCCAGACCCGCAGCGCCTCGTCGGCGTCCCACAGCTCCGCCGCGCCGACGCCCGGCGCGCGCTTCAGTTCGCGCAGCACGTAGCGGTTCAGGTAATCGCCGAGCTGCGCGGAATCGCGCATGCCGTCGGTCGACGTCAGCGTGACGAGCATCAGGAACGTGTTCGCCGCCTTGAACACGCCGATCCCCTGCTGGACGACCTGCTGCGGCAACCGCGACTCGACCTGCTTCAGCCGGTTGTTCACGTCGACGAGCGCGATGTCGGGATCGGTGCCCGGCGAAAACGTCACGTCGATCTCGAGGTTGCCGTGACCGTCGCTGCTCGTCTCGTAGTACAGGAGCCCGTCGGCCCCGTCGAGGCTTTCCTCGATGATGCTGCCGACGTCGCCGTCGACCGTCTCGGTCGACGCGCCCGGATACGCGGCGGTGATCACGACGCGCGGCGGCGCAAGGCGCGGATATTGCGCGATCGGCAGTTGCGGAATCGCCAGCACGCCCGCGACGACGACCGCGAGCGCGACGATCCACGCAAACACCGGACGATCGATGAAGAACGACGGCATCGACATGCGTCAGCGCACCGCCGGCGTTCGGCCGCCCGGCACGCGGGCGGCCTGGGCGCGCTGCGCCCGGTACACGTCAATCATCGGTTCTCTCTCGGGAGCCGCGCACCGGCGCCAGCATCGACGACGCCAGCAGCGCGCGCGTATACGGATGGGACGGCGCCTGCAGCACGTCGAGCGTATCGCCCTCCTCGACCACGCGCCCCGCCTTCATCACGACGACCCGGTGGGCCATCGCACGCATGACCGCGAGATCGTGCGTAATGAACAGGTAGCTCAGTTTGTACTTCTTTTGCAGATTCGTCAGCAGATTCAGCACCTGTTTCTGGATCGACACGTCGAGCGCGCTGGTCGGCTCGTCCAGCACCAGCAGTTCCGGCTCGACCGCCAGTGCGCGCGCGATCGCGATCCGCTGGCGCTGGCCGCCGGAGAATTCGTGCGGATAGCGCAGCATCGACTCGGCCGGCAGGCCGACTTCCTGCAGCAGCGCGGCGATCCGCGCGCGCCGCGCGTCCCCGGCCACCTGCGGCCGGTGCACCGCGAGCCCTTCGCCGACGATCTGCTCGACCGTCATCCGCGGCGACAGCGAGCCGAACGGATCCTGGAACACCACCTGCATCCTGCCGTACAGCGCGCGCCTGCCGCCCCTGGTCCGCAGCGTGTCGAGCGGCAGGCCGTCGATTTCGATCGCGCCGGCCGCCGGCCGCTGCAGGCCGAGCACCGTCGCCGCGAGCGTCGATTTCCCCGAGCCGGACTCGCCGACGATCCCGAGCGTTTCGCCGCGCTTCAGCGACAGCGTCACGTCGTGCACCGCGCGGAACGTCGTCTTGCCGAGCGCCCCGCGCCAGCCTTTCACCGCGATGCGGTAGTCGACCGCGAGATCGCGCACGTCGAGGATCGTCCGCGCCGCGGCCGCGACGGGCTCGACGGCCCGCTGCGGCGCGCTGTCGAGCAACCGGCGCGTGTACGCATGCTGCGGCGCGGCGAACAGCGCATCGGTCGTGTTCGTCTCCACCAGCACGCCCTGCTCCATCACGGCCACGCGCTGCGCGAAGCGCCGCACCAGGTTCAGGTCGTGCGTGATCAGCAGCACGGCCATGCCGCGCGCGGCGGCTTCCTGCTCCTGCAGTTCGAGCAGCAGATCGACGATCTGCTGGCGCACCGTCACGTCGAGTGCCGTCGTCGGTTCGTCCGCCAGCAGCAGCCGCGGCCGGCAGGCCAGCGCCATCGCGATCATCGCCCGCTGGCGCTGCCCGCCCGACAGCTGATGCGGAAAACTGTCGATGCGCCGCTCCGGCTCCGGAATCCCGGTGCGCCGCAACAGCGCGATCCCGCGTTCGCGTGCGTCGCCGGGCCGCAGCCCCTCGTGCAGCCGCAGGCTCTCGGCGATCTGCTTGCCGATCGTATACAGCGGATTCAGCGCGGTCATCGGCTCCTGGAACACCATCGCGATGTCGGCGCCGCGAATCCCGCGCATCTGCTGTTCGGTCTTCGCGAGCAGGTCCTCGCCGTCGAACAGGATCCGTCCCGACAGCGCCGCCTGTTGCGCGAGCCGCAGGATCGACAGCGCCGTCACGCTCTTGCCCGACCCCGATTCGCCGACGAGCGCGACACGCTCGCCGCGGCCGATCGACAGGCTCAGGTCCCGCACCGCGGGCTTCGCGCCGAAGCGCGCCGAAAACCCGTCGATCTGCAGCAACGCGTTCGCCATCATCGCCCTCCGCCGAACGCCGAGCCGCGCGCACGCGTGTCGAGCGCGTTGCGCAACGCGTCGCCCATGAACGTCAGCAGCAGCAGCGTCACCACCAGCGCGGCGAATGCGGAGATCGAGATCCACCACGCATCGAGGTTGTTCTTGCCCTCCTGAAGCAGCTCGCCGAGGCTCGGCGTCGGCGGCTGTACGCCGAGACCGAGGAAGTCGAGGCTCGTCAGCGACAGGATCGCGGCGCTCATCCGGAACGGCAGGAACGTGATCACCGGCGTGAGGCTGTTCGGCAGCACGTGACGCCACATGATCTGCGCATTCGTCAGCCCCATCGTGCGGGCCGCTTTCACGTAATCGAGCATGCGGTTGCGCAGGAATTCGGCGCGTACGTAGTCGGACAGCACGAGCCAGCCGAACATCGACAGCAGGATGAACAGCAGCCACAGCGACGGCGTGAAGATCGATGCGAAGATGATCAGCAGGTAGAGGTCCGGCAGCGCGCTCCAGATCTCGATCAGGCGCTGGCCGATCAGGTCGGTGCGGCCGCCGTAGAAGCCCTGCAGCGCCCCCGTCAGCACGCCGACCAGCACGCCCGACACGGTGAGCGCGAACGCCATCAGCACCGACAGCCGAAAGCCGTACAGCAGCCGCGCGAGCACGTCGCGCCCGAACTGGTCGGTGCCGAGCCAGTTGCTCGCCGACGGCGGCGCCGGATACGGCCGCGACGCGAAGTAGTCGATCGTGTCGTAGCGATAGCGATTCGGCGGATAGATCGCGAAATTGCCGTGCGACTCGAGCTTCGCACGGATGTACGGATCGAGGTAGTTCGTCTTCGCGGGAAAGTCGCCGCCGAACTCGGTCTCCGGGTAGTCCTTCACGATCGGGAAATAATAGTGCCCGTCGTAGCGCACGAGCAGCGGCCGGTCGTTCGACAGGCCATCGGCACACAGGCTGAGCGCGAACAGCACGACGAAGATCACGAGGCTCGCATGGCCGAGCGGCTGCGCGCGAAAGCGCTGCCAGGTACGCCGCCACGGCGAAGGCGACGGCGCGCACGCGGGATCAGTGGTCCAGGCGGCTGAACTGGATACGGGGGTCGACGAGGACATAGCAGATATCCGCGATAAGCTTGGTCAGCAGACCGATCAGGGTGAACAGGAACAGCGAGCCGAGCACGACCGGATAGTCGCGACGGATCACCGCGTCGTACGACAGCTGCCCCATTCCGTCGAGCGAGAACAACGTCTCGATCAGCAGGTTGCCGTTCAGGAATGCGCCGACGAAGGCCGCAGGCAGCCCGGTGAGCAGCGGGATCGCCGCGTTGCGCAGCACGTGCTTCCACAGCACGTCGCGCTCAGGCGCCCCCTTCGCCCGCGCGGTCAACACGTACTGCCGGCCGATTTCCTCGAGGAACGTGTTCTTCGTCAGGATCGTGACGATCGCGAAATTGCCGATCACGGCCGCCGTGACGGGCATCACGATGTGCCACAGGTAGTCGAGCGTCTTGCCGATCAGCGTCAGGTCGTCGAAGTTGTCCGACGTGAGCCCGCGCATCGGGAACACCTGCCAGAACGTGCCGCCGCCGAACAGCATCAGCAACAGCACGCCGAGCACGAAACCCGGCACCGCGTAGCCGGTCAGCACCAGCACACTCGTCACGGTGTCGAACCGCGAGCCGTTGCGCACCGCCTTCGCGATGCCGAGCGGCACCGACACGAGATACGTGAGGATCACCGTCCATAGCCCGAGCGTGATCGAGACCGGCAGCTTCGAGCGGATCACCGCCCACACGCTGCGGTGTGCGAAGTAGGACTGGCCGAGGTCGAACGTCGCATAGCTTTTGAGCATCAGCAGGTAGCGTTCGAGCGGCGGCCTGTCGAAGCCGAACTGTTTTCGGATTTGCGCGATCTGCTGCGGGTCGACGCCCTGGCTGCCGTGATAGCCGCCCCCGCCTCCGCCCGCCTCGCCCCCGCGTGCGCTGCCGTGCCGCAACTGCGCGAGCACCTGCTCGACCGGGCCGCCCGGCACGAACTGCGTGACCGCGAACGTGATCGTCACGACGCCGACCAGCGTCGGAATCATCAGCAGCAGCCGCCTGAATATGTATGCCAGCATCGTCGTTCCCCGTCAGGCCGCCGGTGCGGGTTGTGCCGCCGGCTTCTTCACGTACCAGTAGTCGATGATCCAGTCCTCGTACTGATAGGAGTTCGGCACGACCGCCGGATGACCGAGCGTCGCCTTGTACCCGATCCGCGCGTTCGGCAGGTAGTACTGCGGGATCAGCACGTACAGGTTGATCAGCACGCGGTCGAGCGCATGCGTGGCCGTCTCGAGATCGTCGAGCGTGTCGGCCGCGAGCGCCGCGCGGATCAGCGCATCGACGGCCTTCGACTTCACGCCCGGATAGTTCTCGGAGCCCGGCTGCGACGCGGCCGCGCTGCCGAACCGGCGCGTCAGCTCCGCGCCCGGGATCGTCACGGGCAGGTAGATGTACGTCGTCATGTCGTACTCGAAATTGTCGAGCCGCTTCAGGTAGACGGCGCTGTCGATCTCGTGCAGGTACGCGTGGATGCCGAGCGTCGCGAGCGCCTGCGTGTACGGCAGGATCAGGCGGTCCATGCCGGGCTGGTCGTCGATGATCTCGATCGTCATCGGCGTGCCGTTCGCATCCCGCAGCGCGCCGTCCCGGTAGTGCCAGCCGGCCTGCTCGAGCAGGTCGCGCGCCTGCTTCAGGTTCGCGCGCAGCGAGCCGGGCGGCAGCGTCGACGGCTGCGCGATCATCGGGCCGAATACGGCCGGCGGCAACGTCGACCGGTATGGCTCGAGCAGCGCGAGTTCCTTCGCGCTCGGCATGCCGGACGCCGCGAACGGGCTCGCCTCCCAGAAGCTGTTGGTACGGCGGTACTGTCCGTAGAACATCATCCGGCTCATCCAGTCGAAGTCGAACGCCAGCGCGAGCGCATGCCGCACGCGCACGTCCTGGAACATCGGCTTGCGCAGGTTCATCAGGAAGCCCTGCATCTGCGCGGGGCCGTCCGGGAACTCGCCCTTCCTCAGCATCCCGTTACGGAAATTCTTGCCGACGTACTTGCGTGCCCACTGCGTCGAGCTGTACTCCATCCGCGCATCGATGTCGCCGGCCTTGAACGCTTCGAGCGACGTGTACTGGTCCAGGTAAAGCTTGAACGTCACGTGCGCGAAGCGGAACATCCCGCGCCGCGACGGCAGGTTCGCCGCCCAGTAGCGCGGGTTGCGCACGTAGCGGATCTGCTTGTCGTTCCTGCGCTGCTCGATCAGGTACGCGCCGCTCGCGATCGGCGGCACGTTCGCGATCTGGTCGAACGGCGGCCGCGTGCCGTCCGCGCGTTGCCCCCATTTCGGCGAGAACACCGGCAGGTCGCCCGCGATCAGCGCCGCGTCGCGCTCCGCGTGCTTGAACTCGAAGCGGATCGTGTGGCCGTCGACCACCACCGCGCGCTTGATGATCGAGAACTGCGCGTTGTAGAGCGGCGACGCCTGCGGGCTCGTCAGCGTGTCGAACGAGTACTTGACGTCGGCCGCGGTGATCGCGTCGCCGTTCGAGAATCGCGCGGCCGGGTTGAGGTGGAACGTCGCCGACAGCCGGTCCGGCGCAACCTCGACGTCATCGGCGATCAGCGCGTATTCGGACGCGAGTTCGTCCCAGCTGCGCTGCATCAGCGTGTCGAACATCAGGTTCTTGATGTCGGGCGCGGGCGAACCGCGCACGAGGAACGGGTTCAGCGAGTCGTAGCTCTGCGCTTCGTCGTAGTTTTCGAAATCGAGCGTGCCGGTGTCGGGTGCGTTTACATCCGCGTAGTCGAAATGCGTGAAGTCCGGCGGATATTTCGGCTGATCGTATTGCGAGATCGCCGGCGCCGCGAGCGCGTCCCGCGGCAGCGCACCGCTCGACACGAGCAGCACCGCGCAGGCAAACAACGCGGCACGCACGCCGCGACGCATTCGCGCCTGCGCGCGCATCAGACGTGTGCGGTGCGACACGCGTGCCCCTCGCCATTTCAACAGTCTCATGGTCAGTCTGTCCGGAAGCGTGCGGGCGCGAAGCCTTCGCACGGTCGATGCCTGTGCCGGACGCCGCGTGCCGGCCGCGTCCCGCTGGTGGTTCATGGTGCAAGATCGAAACGCCGCGCCGTCGCGTGCCGCGATTGCGGGCCCGCGTGGCGCCAGGCGAAAAAGGGCCGCTCCAAACAAAGGGGAGGTGTGGACGTGGAGCGGCCCGTCCAAGCCTGTCAATCCATCGCCGCCTCCATCAGAACTTGTACGTCGCGCCGACCTGCGCGAACCGGCCGATGTACGAGTACACCGACGTGTCGTACCCGCTCTGGCTCAGCGTGCCGTTCGCGAAGATCGGATCGTACGGCGGCGTGCGGTTGAAGATGTTGTCGATGCCGCCGTAGATCGTCCAGTTCTTGAAGCCCGTGTACGTCAGCATCAGGTTGAACTGGCTGTACGAACCGACTTTCGGCGGCTCCGCCATCAGGTTCTGCGCGTACGGGCCCGTGAACTGCCACGTCAGCGCCGCATCGAACTTGCGATAGTTCCAGTCCAGCGTCGTGTTGCCGCGCCAGCGCGGGAAGCTGCCGCCGAACGGCTGCGTGATCGTGAAGTTGTTGCCCGCGCCGTTCACCGGTGCGCCGCCCGGGAAGCCGATCTTGTAGCTGTTGATGTACGCCCAGTCGCCCGACAGCGTGAGCATGCCCCAGCCCTTGAGCGGCAGCCCCTGGCGGAACGTGCCTTCGAAGCCGTTCGTGTCGAGGTAGCCGAGGTTCTGGTACGGAATGACCTTGTACAGCAGCTGGCCGGTCGTCGGGTCGGTCACGACCTGCGACGGCTTGCCCTGGCCGATCACGTTGTCGATGCGGATCTTGTACCAGTCGAAGCCGATGTCCGTGTAGCGGGCCGGCGAGACCTGGAAGCCGATGTTGAAGTTGCGCGTGCGCTCCGGCGCGAGGTTCGGGTTGCCGACCGTGATCGACGTGTAGTTCTGCCCGGTGGCCGGATCGACCTGGATGCCGAGCGTCTGCGACTTGCTGTCCTCGACGAAGGTAGGCGCACGGAACCCGCGGTTGTACGACGTATACAGCGTCAGCGCCTTGATCGGCTGGTAGCGCAACGCAAAGCGCGGCGAGAAGGCGCCGCCCACGTCCGTGTAGTGGTCGTAGCGGCCCGCCTGGCTGAACGTCAGGTTCTCCAGGATCGGCACGTTGATCTGGTAATAGACGGCCGCGACGTTGCGCGCACCGTTCACCGTCTCCAGGTCCGGCGAGATCACCGCGCCGGACAGGTACTCCGAGCCCGGCGTCAGCGTTTCGCTCTGGTGCGTGAACTGTGCGCCGAAACCGATGCCGACGTCACCGGTCGGCAGATGGAACAGGTTCGGCGTCGACAGCGTCGCATCGATCGTGTCGAGCTTCGAGATGCCGAGGTTGTTCGCTTCCTGGTACAGCCCGTTGAACGCGTTCGGCGTCGCGGCCGGGTTCGCGAAGTTCAGCGTACCGTTCTGGTAGATGTTGTTCAGCGCGTTGACGTTCAGCTGGTTCGTGAACACGTTCGACACCGTGCTCTGCGAATGGCTGACCGACGTCGCCCAGTCCCAGTCGCCGTACGGCAGCGTGAAGGAACCCTTGATGCCGGCCGCCGCGCGCCAGTAGTTCGCCCAGGTCTTCTGCGCGACCGTGTTCGGGAACGCGTAGGTCAACGGCGTCGCCGCGCCCGTCGTGTTGTACGGGTTGGTCACCGGCACGACCGTGTTGAACGGCGACAGCAACTGCGTCTGCGGATTCCAGACGAGCGCCGGGTTCTGCGGGTTGCCGATCACGTTGTTCCACAGGCCGTCATTGGTCGTGGTCGTGTTGTAGCTTTCCAGGAAGTCCGCGAACGCCGTCGTCGTGTCGTTGATCTTGAAGTCGCCGTGCAGCTTCGCGTTCAGGCGTTCGGTCATCGGCAGGATCGACGTGCTTTCCGCCGTGTTGAACGCGCAGATCGTGCCCGGCAGGCCGGCCGACAGCGAGTTCGGCGCGGCCGGGCGAACCGCCCCGCCGGACGGGCAGCCGTTCAGCGCCTGCGCACTGCCGTCGGGCATGTTCCAGTAGGACGGCGCGAGCAGCGAAAAACCGCCCGGCTTGCCCGTGAAGTCCTGGTTGCGCGTCGAATCGCGATCGGCCAGCGTGAAGCCGTTCGACTTGTAATAGCTGAGTGCCGCCGTCACGTTGAAGCGGTCGGCGTTCAGGTCGCCGAAGCCGCCGAGCACGCCGAATTTCGTCGTGCCGTCGCCGTTGCCGGCATTGATCGCGCTGCCGATGCTGCCGTCGAGTTGCAGCCCGCGGAAATTGTGCTTCGTGATGATGTTGACGACGCCGCCGATCGCGTCCGACCCGTATTGCGACACCGCGCCCGTCTTCACGATTTCGATGCGCTCGATGTCGTTGAGCGGCAACGTGTTGAGGTCGAAGAACGAATCGACGCTGTTCGAGAAGAACGCATACGGCGCCACGCGCTGGCCGTCGACCAGCACGAGCGTGTATTTCTCCGACAGGCCGCGCAGCGCGATGCCGGCTGCGCCGGCCGCGAAGTTGCCCGATTGCCCTTCGCCCCAGCTGTTCGCCGAGTTGGCCGTCGCATTGCGCAGGAAGTCGGTCACCGTCACCGCGCCGCTGGCCTGGATTTCCTTCGGCGTGATCGTCTGCACCTGCTGGAAGCCCGTCTTGTCGGATTGCCGGATCAGCGAGCCGGTCACCTCGAACCGCTTGATCTGCGCGACCTTGCCCTGCCCGTTCTCGGCGGATGCCGCAGGCGTTGCCTCGGCTGCCGCACCGGACGCCACATCGGGGGCCGCGGCCCCCGCAGCGGCGGCGCCGCCCGCCTGCGCGACGGTCACGGGTGCGCCGTTCGCGACCGCATCCGCGATGGCGACGGCGCCCGGCGCCGGCTGGCTCTGGGCGAACGCCGACGGCGCCAGTGCGGCCGTCAACGCGAGTTCCGCCCAGACTATCCTCTTGATGGCCAACGCCAACACTCTCTGCTTCATCTTGTTTCCTCTCGCTCGTAGTAAGACCCCACCTGCCGTGCGCCGGAACCTTGTGAATTCCTTGCGCGTCCTGGGTGCCCGTGTACCGGAACCCGCGATTGCCACTGTTTCGACTGCCATGACTCGAACGGATCGGCCTCGGGGCACCCGCACCATTCAGCACGACCGTTTTTTCTTTTGATTCGTCATACTAATTACCTACATTGAGCGCACCGCCTGCTTCCTCCCGGTTCGACGGATGGCGCATCGTGACGCGCGCCCCTCCTTCGATCGGGTACTTCTCCTTCGTCGCGGCCCGAAGCGTGGCCGGCGCCGCTAGAACAACCTCGGCGTGCCGACCCAGACGATCACGGCTTCCTCGTCGGCCGTGTTGTGCCACGCATGCGGCATCGTCGACTCGTAATGCGCGGTATCGCCCTCGTTCAGCGTGAACGTGCAGTCCTCGAGGGTCAGCGCGACCTGCCCGCGCATCACATAGACGAACTCCTCGCCCGCATGCGTGGTCATCTCGGACGGCTGCTGCCCCGCCGGCATCCTGACGAGGATCGCGTCGAGCTTGCGGTCGTCGGCCGGATTCGTCAGCCGCGCGAACAGGCTCGCCGAGTTCGCGAACTGGAAATATCGCAGCGCGTTGCCGCGACACACCGAACGCGCTTCCGTCGGCGTATCGATGAAGTACTGCATCGTCACGCCCAGCGCTTTCGCGATCCGGACCAGCGACGTGATCGACGGCGTGGCCCGCCCGCGCTCGACCTGCGACAGGAACGGCTTCGAGATACCGGCGATGCCGGCCGTTTCGTCGAGCGTGAGTTTCAGGCGCTGGCGCAGCGCCCGGATCTTGTTGCCGAGCGACACGGCGACGAGCACCGACTCATCAGGGGGCACAACCATGGAAGGACGGAGCCTCGCAGTCGAAATCGGTTTGATGTCGGCGATCGTTGACCGAAGCCACGATGCGCACGGCCCGGCGCGATACCGGCCCGTGCACGGCAGCCGCGGGCGGGCCGTGCGCGGCGCGGCGCGGTACCGTCGCGGCCCGCGCGCACGCGTCTCGCTCATTTCATTCGGTTTACTAACTAACAAGGTTGCCCCTTTTCGTCGTTGAACCTGACCGCCATGCATCGGAACGCTCGCGGCGGCACGCCGCTTGCCGACTGACTGCGCCCGCGTCGTGTGCCGGCGCCCTTTCGTTGCGTTACCGGGAAGCCACCGCCGTCCACAGCCTGGCCAGGTCACCGGAACCGTCGGTTCCCTTGACCGTGCGCAGCACCTGCACCGCACGCGCCTTCTGGCCGGCCACGTAGTACGCCTCGCCGAGCCGCAGTCGCGCCGCGTCGGGATGCTCGAGGCCGCCCTTGGCGATCGCCTGCTCCATCATCGGCAAACCCTGCTGCGCCCGGCCCGAAAAGACGAGATTCATGCCCGTGTCGAGCGGCGTCACCGGCGTCGCGGCGTCCCCGCCCGGTTGCGCGCGCTTCGCGGCAAGCGCCTGCAGCCGCTTCTCGCGATCCGCCTGTGCGTCCTTGCCGAGTACGCCGGTCGCGAACCCCTGGTCGATCACCTGCTTGCCTTCGGCGGGAGACCCCGCAACCAGCGCGAGTTGGGTCATCTCCATGTACGCGTCGGCCGTCGCAAGCGAGCCCGTCGCACGTCGCAACCGGTAGATGTCGAGGTCGAGCGACGACAGATACCCGGGCGTGCCGCGAATGGCCGCGATCATTTCGTCCCAGTACGCGGGACTCGGATGGTAGGCGACCAGCAGCCCGAGTGCCCCGCGATACGCGTTGCCGTCCTTCACTTTCTGCGCGCACGTCGCGAGCATCTGCAACTGCCCTTCGTCCGGCGCGTGCCCGCCGTTCGCCTGCGCGTCGGTGCTCGCCTTCAACTGGCTCACGACCGGCGCGCAATCGTTCGACAGGTAGTACGACTGCGTGAGCAGCGTGCGCATTTCGGGATCCGTGCCGCCGGCCTTCAGGTAGCGCTGTGCGGTCCGGATCGCCAGCGGGTAGTTCTTTTGCTGGAAGTAGATGCCGGCCAGCGCGGCCGTGGTGCGCTGCTCGTCCTCGCCCGACAGCCGCCCCGAGTTCAGCACCGACTCGTACGCCTGCGCGGCCGTGCCCGTGTCGCCAGCCGCCATCGCCGCCGCGCCGCGCATCTCCTCCACCATGTACGTTTCGTACGGCGTCCGGTTGGGCACGGCCGCCGCCTGGGCGATCTTGCCGAGCGCGTCGCGATACTTGTGCGCGCGGTACAACTCCTGCGCCGCCGCGAGCGGTTTCGCCACGTCCGGCCGCAGCGCGTCCGCCGGCAGCGCCGGCCGGCCGAGCATGCAGGCCGCGCCGAGCGCCGTCACCGCCACCATCCGTTTCCATCGTCGCTGGTTCATCGGCTCGTCCGTTTCGTCATTGCATGAACTGTTCGTTGCCGATCAGGCCGATCTTGGTCGCGCCCACGCGCTGCGCGGACGCCAGCACGGCCGCCACGTCCTTGTACGGCACCAGCTTGTTCGGGCGCAGGTGGATCTCCGCCTGCACGGGTTCCGCCGCGACCTGCGACAGTTTCGCCTCGAGCGCCGAACGGTCCGGCACCGGCGCGCCGTTCCACGTCGTCGTGCCGTCGAAGTCGATATCGATCTGCACGACTTCCGGCGGCGCGGCCGGCGGCGGCGGGTTGCCGACCGGCAGGTCCATCTTCACCGAATGCATCTGGATCGGAATCGTGATGATCAGCATGATCAGCAGCACCAGCATCACGTCGATCAGCGGCGTGGTGTTGATGTCCACCATCACGTCCGGTTCCGCATTGCTCCCGCCCGAAGGCACGTTCATCCCCATCGTCGACTCCTGTGGATCCGCGTTGGCGCCTAACCGCCGCGCGCCGGCGGCTCCGTAATGAAAGACAGCTTCGCGATCCCCGCGCGCTCGCACATCGTGACCACTCGCCCGATGAACTCGTAGCGCGTGTTCTGGTCGCCCCGCACGTGGACGCTCGGCTGCGGCTGTTGTTGCGACACGCTCTTGAGCTTCGCGAGCAGCGTTGTCGCGTCCACCAGCTGCTCGCCCCAGAAGAAATCGCCGTCGCGATTCACCGCGATCTCGATGCTTTTCGGCGTCGTCTGCAGCGGCTGCACCGTCTCCTTCGGCAACTGAAGCTGGATCGTGTGCGTCACGACCGGAATCGTGATCAGGAAGATGATCAACAACACCAGCATCACGTCGACGAGCGGCGTCGTGTTGATGTTGGCGATCACCTCGTCGCTATCGTCCTGCCCGACGTTCATGGCCATCGCGCGCCTCCGTCAGCCGGTCAGTTCGCGAGCGACGCCGCCGGCGCCCGCACCGGGCGCCGGTTGCCGGCCAGCAGCACCGTGTGCAGTTGCGCGCCGAAGTTGCGGACCCGCTCCATCACCGACTTGTTGCGCCGGACCAGGAAGTTGTAGCCGAGCACCGCCGGCACCGCGACGGCGAGGCCGATCGCGGTCATGATGAGCGCCTCGCCCACCGGGCCCGCGACCTTGTCGATCGAGGCCTGGCCCGCGATGCCGATCGCCGTCAGCGCGTGATAGATTCCCCAGACGGTGCCGAACAGCCCGACGAACGGCGCGGTCGACCCCACCGTGGCCAGGAACGCGAGGCCGTCCTGCATCCGGTTCGATACGTTCGTGATCGAGCGCTCGACCGATACGTCGATCCACGTGTTGCGGTCGACCGCTTCGAGCAGCGCGTCTTCGTGATGCTCGCCGGCTTCGATCGCGGTTTCGGCGATGAACCGGAACGGCGACGCCTCGTCGAGCATCCTGGCGCCCTCGGCCAGCGACGGCGCGGTCCAGAGCTGCGCGTCGGCCAGTTTCGCGCGGCGATTCGCGCGCAACTGCTCCAGGAACTTCGTGATCATGATGTACCAGCTTCCCATCGACATGATCACCAGCAGGATCAGCACGAAACGCGCGACGAAATCGCCGTTCTTCCACAGCGCGCCGAGCCCGTACGGATTGTCGACCGCGACCGTCGTGGCCGGCGCGGGCGGCGGAGCCGGCTCGGCGGCGGCCGGGACCGTGGCCGGCGCGGCCGACGGCGCCGCGGCCTGCGCCGATGCATCGGCCGCCCCGCTGGCCTGCGCATGGGCGAGCTGCGGCGCAACGAACCCGTCGACCACGGCGACGGACATCAACATGCTTGCCGCCAGCGCGGCCAGTGAACGCTTCGTCATACCCCACTCCAGTTCTTTCGGTGAACTTATTACGTAAGTTCGAGACGGTTTTCCCCGACCCGGCGCGTGCCGGGCCGCCCACTGCATCAATTCAGATTGAACGAGAACGGCACCTGGACCCGCACCGACTGGCCCTGTGCGACGCATTTGAACCGTTTCACGGTGTTGTACGCGGCTCGATCGAGGATCGGATCCGCGGACTGCGCGACGCGCTCGTTCGTGATGTTCCCTTCCGCATCCACGACGAACTCGATCGTCACGTCACCGGTGATGTTGTTTTCCTGCGCTTCCTTCGGATACTGGATCGACGCACGCAGCGCGTCCGAATTCGGGCAGACGACCCCGACGTCATGGCTGACCGGCTTGGCCGGTGCCGGCGGCGCCACCACCGGCGCCTGCACGGCCGGCGCGGACGGCACCGGGGCCGCCTGGTGCGTGATCGTCGCCTGCGGCGGCGCCTGCACCTGGACTTCCGGCGGCGGCACGAACGGCGGCGGCGGTGGTGCGAATTTCGGTGGCGGGAGTTTGACCACCGGCATCGGCGGTGGCGGCGGCGGTTTGACCGGCTCGATGATGCGGGTCTCGATCGGATGCTGGATCACCTGCACGACTTTGGTCGCGAGGCCGTTGAGCAGCGCGTAGATCAGCACTGCATGCAGTACCAGGACGATCCCGATGCCGCCGAACCGGCGCACCGGGTTCTGCTGCTTCTTGCCGAACTCTCTCGGACGCCCCAGCGTGGCCAGCCCGCTGTTCGAAGTAGCCAGATGTTCTTCGACTTTCATGCCCACCATCCATCCCCCAAGCGATTCGCCCAGTTTCGGGTTGCGGCCGGCAGCGCAGCCAGGTCGGCAGCGCCACCGCATCACCCCGAACATTTCATTTCAAATTCAATTAGCAATCCGAATTGAAAGAATCACATTCGAATTCCAATTCATTCTTTTTCACGAAATCGTTGCGCCGATGCGGCCCGGATTTATACCGGAAAAACACCCACCCGCGCGGTCAGGCAATTGTCAGCTGAGCTGGCGCCCCTCGCAATTCGTATGACGATTCGCCGTTCGTTACGCGGTGATGTCAATGGCGCCGTTCACTTGGGTGCAGACGATAGCAAGGAAAAAATTTTGCCGTCAAACTTTATTTGATGCCCAAATACAAAGTTTGGAGGGCTTATTCAAATAATATTCCGGTAAGCACAAATCAAGTATTTATTATTGAATTGGTAATTGATTTGTATGGATATATTCCAATCCGTATATCGAACCCGTCCGACATGGATTTTCGTGTATTTCCCGTGCGGCACGGGAAATGACCTCCCCCTTGGGGGCAACGAGCCGAACGTACCCCGCCACGCGTCAATATGGGAGGCGGTCGACCGGCGCTTCGGGGCGCCCGCATCGAAGCACGCCGGTATCGCATGCCGTGACACGTCGACGGGACGAGTCAACCTTGCTGGAATAAACAGGAATCCGACACAACAAAGGTCGAATTGAATTTAATTCAGACCTCGTGAAATAGATTCGTATGTCGAATTAACTGGATGGAACATCGCAATCAAGCAGGCACACACCCTCCCCGCCGGTGCGCATGCCTGCGCACCGGCCCTGCGCATCACCGCATTCGAGGCTCCCTCAGGACAGCATCATCCCTTGCATCTTGTGCGAGAAATGCGCGCGTTCGGCCGTCTCCATCAGCGTCAGGAATTCATCCTGCATCATGTGGATCAGCGCTTCGTGGTCGCCGGCCTCGAAATAGACTTCCGGCTGCTGCGCGAGACGTTCCTCGAGGAACGTCTTCATCCCGTACGCCATGCATACCGGCGGCAGCGCGCCCATGTCGCAGTCCTTGAACAGTTCGCGCAATTCGACCTCCCGGGCGAGCACGAGATGGCGTCCCGTCTTCACCCAGAGATCCGACAGGCGCACCGCGTGCGTGGTCGGCAAGACCGCGGCGACGTAGCCCTCGTCGTCCTCGAGGAGCACGGTTTTCGCGAGGCGGTCGCCGGGGATATGCGCGGCGGCGGCCGTCTCCATGCTCGTATGGCTATAGGGGTGGTACACGACTTCGTACCGCGATGACTTCTGGCGCAGGCAATCCTGCAGGGTGGCTGATACAGGCATGGCTCACCTCGTCTGGGCGAATCGGGCGAACGGAGTTCGCTCCGGATTCGTTCAGCATAGGTCGCATTCCGGCCAATGGAAACGCCCGCGCGCAGCGCCCGCCCGGGCGGCCCCGCGCACGGTTCCGATCCATTTTCGCCGGCCCCGGAAGCCGCCGCCGGCACGTGGAATCCCCGGCCGGAATGGACGTGACTGCCCCTCTTTTCCTGCAGACGATTCCAGGCACCAGTGCTGTGGTGCGAAGGCGCCCGTCACTATCCGGGCGCTTTGAAAACCAGACCGTTAGTTGCGTTTATTCCAAAATGTCGACGAAAGCCGGTCACACATTTCGATCCGTCCGACGCCCTGACAACCGTGCGCCGCGCCGCGCAAAGCGCACTGCCAAAGGCCGTACGGTGCCCTATACTGAGCCGGCCGGCCCGCGATCCGGCGGCACCCACCGACTCCGGGAGCGATCATGCATTACCAGTTGATCTACGAACTCGTCGACGATTACCTGTCGCGGCGCGAACCCTTCCGCGCGCAGCATCTCGCACTCGCGCAGGCCGCGACCGAGCGCGGCGAACTGATGCTCGCCGGTGCGCTGGCGGACCCGGCCGATCAGGCCGTGCTCGTGTTCGAAGGCGATTCGCCGGAAGCGGCCGAATCGTTCGCGCGCGCCGATCCGTACGTGCAGAACGGCCTCGTGAAATCGTGGCGCGTGCGGCCGTGGCGCGTCGTGGTCGGCAAGCACGCGCCACGCCAGGCCTGAGCCGGCTACAGCCACCCTGCCCGCTTGAAACGCCACCACAGCGCGAGATCGGCGACGACCATCACCGCGATGCAGCCGTAGAAGCCGTATTTCAGGTGCAGCTCGGGCATGTTCGCGAAATTCATCCCGTAGATGCCGGCGATCATCGTCGGTATCGCGAACAGCGCGGCGAACGAGCCGAGCCGCTTCGTCACTTCGTTCTCGGCGAGCGAAATCATCCCGAGGTTGACCTGGATCGCCGTGACGACCATCTCCCGGCGTCCTTCAATCGTCTTCACGATCCGCTGCAGATGGTCGTACACGTCGCGGAAATAAGCGGCCATCCCGCTGCACACCTGCGGCACGCGCCCGCCGGTGAGCTTGGCGAGCGGCTCCATCAGCGGCGCCGTGTGCTGGTACAGCATCACGAGCCGGCGTTTCAGCGAATAGAGATCCTCGATGATCGCGCGCGACGACGCGGGCGTCGCTTTCGCGAAGATGCGGTCCTCCAGTTCCTCGAGCTCCGCACCGAGCGTTTCGAGGATCGGAAAGTAGCGGTCGACCACCTGGTCCATCAACGCGTAGAACACGAACGCCGAGCCCTCCCGCAGCAGATGCGGCTCCCGCTCGCAGCGCTTGCGCACGTCGCGGAAATCATGCTCGGTATGGTTGCGGATCGACAGCACGTAGTTCGGGCCGACGAACACGTTCAGTTCGCCGACCTTGAATTCGTCGTCCTCGTCGAGCTCGACCGTATGCAGCACGGCGAACAGCGAATCGCCGTACTCCTCGATCTTCGGCCGCTGGTGCCCCTTGCGGGCGTCCTCGAGCGCGAGCTCGTGCAGCCCGAACTCCTCGCCCATCAGGTCGATTTCCTCCGGCGTCGGATCCTTCAGCGCGACCCACACGAAGCACTCGGGCTTCGACACGTAGTCGCTGATGGCGTCGATATCGATGTCGGCCAGCTTGCGGCCATCCTGGTATGCAGCGCAGTTGATCAGCATGTCGTCCGTCATGTTGCGGTTTGTGCATCAGTTTACCGGTTTGCTGCGCGGACGGCCCGGCTTGCACGGCACGCCGATATTGGTCATGATCGGGCTGCGTGCGCCGCAGCACGCGCATCGGGGTACTTCGACCGGCCCGCGGCACCTGCGTTGCGCAACGCACAACGCCCGTGCGGCCCAACCGTCAAGGAGGCAGACCTATGTGGTATTTCTCGTGGATACTCGGCATCGGCGTGGCGCTCGGCTTCGGCATCATCAACGCGATGTGGCTGGAAGCGGAAGTCTTCTCGCGCGGCGACAGGCGCAACGACGCGTCGGGCACGCGGCCGGGGAGCCAGGCTTCGTGACGCACCTGGTGTTCTTCTGCGGTCACGCCGGCACCGGCAAGACCACGCTCGCGAAGCGGCTCATCGGGCCGCTGATGCGCGCCACCGGCGAGGCGTTCTGCCTGCTCGACAAGGACACGCTGTACGGCCGCTACAGCTCGGCCGCGATGGGCGCGCTCACGGAAGATCCGAACGACCGCGACAGCCCGCTCTACCTGAAACACCTGCGCGATCCCGAATATCACGGCCTGCTCGATACGGCCCGCGACAATCTCGCGCTCGGCATCAGCGCGATCGTCGTCGGCCCGCTGTCGCGCGAAGTGCGCGACCGGCGCATCCTCGATCGCGCGTGGCTCGGCATCGCGCCCGACGTCACGCTGACGGTCGTCTGGGTCCACACGTCGGAAGACGTTGCACACGCACGGATCGTCGCACGCGGCAATCCGAACGATGCCTACAAGCTCGCGCACTGGGACGAATACCGGCAGCGCCGCTTCGTGCCGACCGGCCAGGAATGCGACGGCATCGTGATGTTCGACAACACCGCACCGTCCGACGCGGACGTCGACGCGCTGCTGTACCGCATCGTGCCGCCGCCGCAACCTGCGACGATCGTCCCGCCGCTGCCGGCCTGAGCGCACCGCACCGTTCCCGCCTTGCGCGTCACAAACGACAACGCCGGAAGCGCTGCTGCGCTCCCGGCGTCGTACGGCCCTCGTGCCCGAGGCTGGCGGAGGGTCAGGCGAGCGCGTGCACGCGCTCCATCGTGCCGCCGTCGTACAGCTTGCCGAAGCGGTTCGACAGGAACGCCTTCAGCGACACCTTTTCCTGCGGGATGAAACCGCTCTGCGGCAGCTTCTTTTCGCGGAACAGATCCAGCACCGCGCACATCGCGCCGGCCGTCGTGATCTGGATCGCGCTCATGTGCATCCCGCACACGTCCTTCGCGAAGATCTTGCGCGTGAACACGTCCTGCACGAGCTGGCCGTCCTTCACGCCCGTCACCGTGACGAACACCAGCACGACGTCCTGCTTCGTCGACGGCACCGCACGGCGCATGATCGACTTCAGCGTGTCGCGGTCGGTCGACAGGCGCAGGTCTTCCAGCAGGAACTGGACGAGCTCGCGGTGGCCCGGATAGCGCACCGACTTGTAGTCGAGCGTCTCGACCTTGCCCGACAGCGTCTCGCACAGCGTGCCGAGGCCGCCCGACGTGTTGAACGCTTCGTATTCGGTGCCGTCCAGCGAGAAGTGCTCGAGGCCTTCGAGCGGCTGCACCCACTGCTTGCGGCCGTCGCGGATCGCTTCGCACGGCTGGCAGTATTCGTTGATCAGGCCGTCGACGCTCCACGTCAGGTTGTACTTCAGCGCGTTGGTCGGATACTCGGGCAGCGCGCCGACGCGCATCTTCACGTCGCGCACTTCGCTGAAGCCGTTCACGAGTTCGTGCGCGGCGATGCCGATGAAGCCCGGCGCGAGGCCGCACTGCGGCATGAACGCACGGTCGGAGCCGTCGGCCAGTTCGCGGATCGCGTGGGTGGCGCGCACGTCTTCGGTCAGGTCGAAGTAATGGACGCCGGCAGCCTTCGCGGCGGCGGCAACGTTCACCGCGAGGTAGTAAGGCAGCGCATTGACGAGCGCATCGAAGCCCTTCACTGCTTCGCGAATCGCATTCGCATCGGCGGAATCGACGCGTTGCGTCGCGATGCCTTCGCGCGACAGCTTCGTGAGCGCATCCGCGTCGCGGTCGAACGCGACGACTTCGTAGTCGCCCGTTTCACGCAGCATGTGAGCAATGGTGTGGCCGATCAGACCTGCGCCGACGATGGCGATTTTCATGCGCTTATCTCCTGATGATGGGTTGGTGTTGTGAACGGCGTCGAGCCATGAACACAGTTTAGGGACGCGCAAAATCAGTTCCAAGACGAAGAATGATGCGAAACGACCGATAATTTCGACGTTATGACGATACATTTCGTCGAAACGTCCGATTCATCTAAAAATCGCGTATAAGCGCGCCTGCAGGCAGGCCGTTGCAGGCTTCACGCGCAAGAACGAAGGACGAAGGCGAAGACGAGGAATGGCATGGCGCCGACGCACGAACCGCGCGCGTCAGGAGCGGCACGCCGGTCGAAGCAGGCGACACGAAGGCGTTCGGAAGGAAGAGACGCGCCGGATGCGCAGGCAGGCGACGGCCGGCACCCTGCCCATCAGGCAATGCGCCGGCGGTCGGGACGAATATGGCCGCGGGCGGGCGGCAAGCGAAACCCCACGACGTCGCGCAAACCCGCGCAATGCACGCGCTGGCACGCTCGCGCACGGCAACGCGTGCGGCAGGTCAGCCGCCGATCGTCCCGCGATCGATCTTGCGCGACAGGATGATCGACGTCGTCGTGCGCTCGACGCCTTCGAGCGTCCCGATCTGGTCGAGCAGGTCGTTGAGCCGTTCGGGCGAATCGGCGCGCAACCACGCGACGTAGTCGTACTCGCCGCTCACCGCGCACAGCAGCTGCACTTCGGGCATCCGGTCGAGCTTGCGCAATACGTCCTTGCCGAACTTCGGCGTGAGGATGATGCCGACGTACGCATAAATGCTCGCGTCGAGCACGTCCTGCCCGAGCCGCACGCTGTACCCGGCAATCACGTTGGTGCGTTCGAGCCGCGCGATGCGTGCGACGACCGTCGTGCGCGCGACGTCGAGCTGGCGCGCGAGATCCGCGACGCTGGCGCGCGCATCGGCTTGCAGCAGCGCGACGAGTTGCCGGTCGAGATCGTCGAGTTGGTCGAGGCGGGGTGGACGCATGAGGCTGGGCCGGCACGCAACGCGCCGGCTGAGTGGAAGGTGACGCGATGATAGCGCCGAACGCCCGCGTGCCCAACCGGCATCGCCCGAATCCGGGCCTTTCAATTTCGATTCGTATCGGATGTAAGCAAGTGTCGCATTCACTGCCGCGCCGCACGCAACGTGCTACTAATAACGGCGACGCGAGAAGCGCGCTTGCGGCGGTGACCGCCGCGCCCGCTCGCACGACACCACCCCGGAGAGCCAATCATGAAGAAAATCTCGCTCACCCTCGCTACGCTCGCCGTTGCAGCCAGCGCGTTCGCGCAAACCCCGGCACAGCCGCAAGCGCCCGCGCAGGCCCCGGCCACGACGGCCGCGGCGTCGGCCCCGAGCGCCGAGCAGCGCGCGGCACGCCACGAAGCGCGCATCGAGCAGCGCATCAAGTACCTGCACGACCAGTTGAAGATCACGTCGGCGCAGGAACCGCAGTGGAAGACGTTCGCCGACACGATGCGCGACAACGGCGCAACGATGGGCCGCCTCTACAGCGAACGGATGGCCAAGCACGACGTCTCCGCACTCGACGACATGAAGCAGTATGCGGAACTGTCGCAGGCGAACGCCGACGGTGCGAAGAAGCTCGCCGACGCCTTCGCGCCGCTCTACGAGAGCTTCCCGGCCGAGCAGAAGGCGCTGGCCGACACGACGTTCCGCAGCTGGCTGCACCACGGCGGCGAGCATCGCGGCAAGGGCAAGGCGAAGGGCAAGGAAGGCAAGGCGGCAGCCGCGCCGGCCGCCAGCGCACCCGCGCAACCCTGACGCCCACCCCGCCGGCGCCGTGCTGCCCCGCCCGGGCGGACGGCGCCGCGTCTCCGCCGGCGATCGGCGCGCCACACGGCGCGCCGAATTCGGGATAAGCTCCCGGCTTTTCCAGCTTTCCCGTACCTTCCCGCCATGCTCGAACTCAAGCACCTCGATCTGCGTACCGATCCGCAGGCCCGTCGCGTCGTCAAGGACGAAACCGTCGCCGTGGCTTTCGCGGATGCCGACGGCGAACTGATGAGCCTCGAAGGTCCGAACCGCTACGTCGCGGGCGACGCGCTGATCACCGGCTCGACCGGCGATCGCTGGGTCGTGTCGCGCGCACGCTTCGACGCCAAATACCTGCCCGCCGATCCGGCACTCGCGCACGGCACGCCGGGCGCCTACCGGAACCGGCCGGCCGTCGTGCTCGCCCGCCGGATGGACGAGCCGTTCACGATCGCCCGCTCGGAAAACGGCGACACGCTGCGCGGCGTCGCCGGCGACTGGGTCATGCAATACGCGCCCGGCGACTACGGCGTCGTGCAGGCGCAGCGCTTCGCGCAGGTCTACCGCGACGCGTAACCCGCCGCGCCGGCACGATGCCGGCGCACCCGCTCACGCAAAGTCCTCGTCGAGCTCGAGTTCCGCGTTGCGCTCGACGGCCTCGCCGGCCGCATGCCGCTCCTCGAGCGAGCCGAGCATCGCTTCCGTGTACGCATGCAGCACCGCATGGCTGCGCGCACGCTGCATCGGCTTGAGCGCAAGATAGCGCGCGAACGCCGCCGGCACGATGCGGATATCGAGCGTCATCCGCTTCGGCGTCGCGCCGAAACGCATCGCGAGCCAGTGCACGGACAGGAAGCGCCCGCGCGCATCGCTGCTTTCGGCAAAGCGCGTCTGCTCCGGAAAGAGATCGCAGATCACGCGCGCGAGCGCGTCGAATTCCGCGCTCTGGCATTCGATCAGATAGTCATCCATTACGCTCCCCCGTCAGGCTGCCGTTCGCGACGGCCGGCACGTCTTCACCAGCACGGCGACCAGGACCGCGCCCAGCACGAAATACGCGGCCTCGACCCACGCGGCCGGCAGCACGCGCACCTGGTACAGCAGCGTCGGCACGGCCGCGAGCGCATGCAGCACGATCGCGAGCGGCAACACGCCCGCGCGACCGGCGCGCACGCCGCGCCAGACCAGCACCGACAGCGCGAGCTGCACCGCGAACGCCGCGCAGCGTTCGAGCAGCAACAACAGGATCGACTGCGCCGACAGCGTCGCGAGCATCATGTGCAGCCGCACCACGGTGTCGACCGGCAGGTCGGACAACTGCGTCTCGAGCTGGCCGCGGCTCGCGAGCCACGCGAGATACGACCACTGGCCCCACACGAGCACGCCGACGAACCATGCTTCGGCGCCGGCATGACCGATCCCGTAGCCGATCCCGCGGCCGTCGCCGGCCGACTCGCCGTAGCGGCGGTTCAGGAAACGCATCCCGAGATAGCGGCCGGCTTCCTCGAATACGGCCGTCGCGAGCGCGCTGTACGCGACGAACGCGAGCGGCTGCGTCAGCCAGCCGTCCTCCGGCGTGCGGCTCAGCACGAGCCCGTGAAACGCGCGCTCGGCGATCATCGCAAACAGCGTGAAGACGGCGACGCCGACGATCGTGTCGCGGCGATTGAGCGCAAGCGGCTTGCGCAGGATGCGGAAGAGGACGAGCGGCAGCAGCGCGATGATCAGCGTGGCGGCGATCAGCAGCGCCAGCGTGACGGGAGCGACAGTCATGTATTTCCTTGTTCGGGGCAGCGCACCTGACGCGCTGCGTGCCCCGCATGATACTCAGCTTGTGGTCGACGCGCGCGCACACAGCTCGCCGGGCAGCATCGCGACGCGTACGTCGCCCGCCGCGCCGTCGATCCGCTCGTGCACAAATTCGACGGCCTTGTAGCCGATTTCGTAGGTCGGCTGACGAATCGTCGTGATGCCGATCAGCTCGGCCCATTCCGGATCGTCGATCGACAGCAGCGCCGCCTTCTGCTGCCACGCGGCGCCGAAACGCGCACGCAGGTGGCGCGCGATCGCGAGCGCGACCGGCGCGTTCGCGGCGAACAGCGCCGCACGCACGCCGCGCCGCGAGGCGGCGTCGATGCGGGTGTCGATGTCGGCCAGCGCCGCGGCGGCCGCGTCGGGCGCGTTCAGGTCGAGCACGACCGTCGGCGGCACCGGCAGCCCGCGCGCGTCGAGCGCCGCGCGGAATGCCGCCTCGCGCACGCGCCGCGAGCTGACGCGCTCGAACGGCTGCACGACGAAATGGATCGCGTCGAAGCCGTGTTCGACCAGGTGCGCGAGCGCCATCTCGATCGCGTCGGCGTTGTCGAGGCCGATCAGGTCGGCCTCGAAGCCCTCGACCGTCCGGTCGACGAGCACGGCCGGGATCCCCGCGCCGCGCAACGGGCGCAGCACGTCCTCCTCCGCGCCGAGCGCGTTGACGATCAGCCCTTCGACCCGGTAGGTCGTGAGCAGCTGCAGGAAGCGCCGCTCCATCTCGACCTCGTTCGCCGCGTGACAGATGAGCGGCATGTAGCCGAGCGCATGGCACGCGGCCTCGACGCCCTGCAGCACTTCGACGGTGTAGGGATTGGTCAGGTCGGCCGCGAGCATGCCGAGCAGCCGGTTGCGGCCGCGCTTGAGCCCGCGCGCCATCTGGTTCGGCCGGTAGTTGAGCCGCGCGATCGCCGACTCGATCCGCTGGCGCAGATCGACGGACAGCACGTGGGTTTCGCCGTTCAGGTAGCGCGACACGCTGGTCTTGCCCGTGCCGGCCTCGCGCGCGACGTCGCTGATCGTCGCCGGACGCGTCGTGGAAGGTTGCGAATCGGTCACTGTCGTGCCTCGCGACGTACGATCCGCGCCGCTTCGTGAGCAGACGGACCTTTGTTGTTGGAAACGTAAGCCACCCGGCGGACTCCCCTGTCTGAGCGCTTCTGCGCCTGCGCCGGCCCCGTGTTTCGCGGTCGACCAGCGCCCGCCAGTCGCGTGCATCGGCAATCGGCCGCCCGGACCTGGCGCGGATTCCCGCCGCGCGACGCCACCGGCAGTGTAGCCGGCGCGTCGATGCAACGAGAGCGGGCGATCATAACGCAGCCGGCCCGCCCGCACCAAGACCCTCGACTCTAACCGTGCCCGCGCCGTCCCGGCCGGGTGCCGGCGGCGGCTCAGGCGTGCGCGAGCGCGTCCGGATTGACGAGATTCGTGCGCAGCGTGCCGGCCAGCGCGCCGACCAGGTTTTCCGCGGCGCAGCGCGCCATCGCGTGGCGCGTCTCGTGCGTCGCCGAGCCGATATGCGGCAGCGCGACGACGTTCTTCATCCGCAGCAGCGGCGAATCCGCCGGCAGCGGCTCCTGCTCGAACACGTCGAGCCCCGCCCCGCGGATCGTGCCCGCGCGCAGCGCGTCGACCAGCGCGGCCTCGTCGACGACGGGCCCGCGCGACGCGTTGATCAGGATCGCGCCGCGCTTCATCTTCGCGAATTCGGGTGCGCCGATCAGGTGGCGCGTCTCCGGCGACAGCGGCACCTGCACGCACACGAAATCCGACTGGGCGAGCAACGCGTCGAGCGTCACGCGCCGTGCGCCGTACTGCGTCTCGGCTTCCGCATGCGCGGAGCGGTTCGCGTACAGCACCTGCATCCGGAAGCCGAGCGCCGCGCGGCGCGCGACCGCGCCGCCGATTCGGCCGAGCCCGACGATGCCGAGCGTCTTGCCCTGCACGTCGGTCCCGTACAGGTCGGGGCCGATGCTGCGATGCCAGTGGCCGGCCTTGACCCACTCGGCCAGTTCGACCACGCGCCGCGCGGACGCCAGGATCAGCGAGAACACCGTATCGGCGGTCGACTCGGTCAGCACGTCGGGCGTATGCGCGAGCACGATGCCGCGGCGCGTGAGATCGGCGACGTCGAAGTTGTCGTAGCCGACCGAGATCGTCGACCACGCCTTCAGCCGCGGGGCGCGATCGAGCATCTGCGGCGTGACCTTCAGGCTCGCGCCGATCGCGCCGTCCGCGTCGCCGAGTGCGGCGGCAAGCGCATCGGCGCCATCGGCCTGCACGACGTCCGCATGCTCGCGCAGGTACGCGAGAACGTCATCGGGCAGCGGCTTGTACGCGACGATACGGGGCTTCATGTTTCATTTTCCTTGCAGCGGCGCGGCGAGCGGATGCGCATCGCGCGCCTGGGGTTTGACGGACAGCGTGAGGATCACCGCGGCGACGAGCGCGGCGCTCATGAACGCATACGATGCGACGGGCGACCCGGTCGCACCGTTCAGGTAGCCGACGAAGTACGAGCCGACGAACGAGCCGAGCGCGCCCATGCTGTTGATCAGCGCCATCGCGCCGCCGGCGACGTTCTTCGGCAGCAGTTCCGGCACGATCGCGAAGAACGGGCCGTACGGCGCATACATCGCCGCACCCGCGACGACCAGGAGCGCATACGAGATCCAGAAATGCGACGAGCCGAGCGCGTACGACGCGGCGAACGCGGCCGCGCCGATCAGCAGGAACGGCCACACGAAGCCGCGGCGCGAGCCGACCTTGTCGGAGGCCCACGAGGCGGCGAGCATCGCGATCGTCGCCGCCAGATACGGCAGCGCGGACAGCCAGCCGGTCGCGACCATCCCGAGCTCGGAACCGTTCTTGACGATCGACGGCAGCCACAGCACGAAGCCGTACACGCCGATGCTCCAGCAGAAATACTGCGCGCACAGCTTGATCACGGCCGGCGAGCGGAATGCCTCGCCGTAGTTGCGCACGGGCTTGATCGCTGCCTGCTCGGCCGCGAGCGCGGCGTCGAGGTCACGCTTTTCCTGTGCCGAGAGCCGCGGCGAATCGGCCGGCTTGTCCTGCACGAGGAACCACCAGCACACGGCCCAGATGACGGCCGGCACGCCTTCGGCGATGAACATGTGGCGCCAGCCGAATTCATGCACGAGATAACCCGACACGATCGACATCCACAGCACCGTGACCGGGTTGCCGAGGATCAGGAACGTGTTCGCGCGCGAGCGCTCGTTCTTCGTGAACCAGTTGCTGATGTAGATCAGCATCGCCGGCATCACGGCCGCTTCGACGACACCGAGCACGAAGCGGATCGCCATCAGCGACGGGATGTTGCTGACCACGCCCGTGAGTGCCGCGCAGGCGCCCCACAGGATCAGGCTGACGAACACGAGCTTCTTCACGCTGCGGCGCTCCGCATAGATCGCGCCGGGGATCTGGAAGAAGAAGTAGCCGAGGAAGAACAGCGCGCCGATCAGCGACGACAGGCCCTTGCTGACCCCGAGGTCCTGGTTGATGCCGGCCGCCGCCGCGAACCCGTAGTTCGCGCGGTCGAGGTAAGCGAGGCTGTACGTGATGAACACGATCGGCATGATCGTCCACCAGCGTCGGGTTGCAAGATTGGCTGCCATGAGCGTGTCTCCGTATGTCGACCGGACTGGGTGCCTGGACACCCGTCGGCCTGGAACAAAACTGCGTGTGCGTCGCACACGAAATGGATCCGCGGATTGTGCCGTGTCCGGCCTCTCATTGCGCGGTGACGGTTTCCTCTAAGCGATCGGTGCGATTGCTGACATTTTCGAGCCGGTCGAGGGCTTCACGCGTCGGCAACCCTTCCGAATCGCCGATCACCTGGATGGCGAGCGCGCCGATCCGGTTGCCGCGCGCGACGGCCTGCTCGACGCTGCGGCCTTCCAGCAACGCGCTGACCACGCCGACCGCGAAACCGTCGCCGGCGCCGACCGTGTCGACCACCCGTTCGACGCGCTCGCCCACGACCGTGCCCTCGCGGCCGTCGGCCGTGCGGAAATACGCGCCTTCGGCGCCGAGCTTGATCACGACGCCGCGCGCACCCTGCGCGAGATAGAAGCCCGCGATGTCGGCCGGCGTGTCGTGCCCGGTGAGCTGCTGCCCTTCGGCGAGGCCCGGCAGCACCCAGTCGGCGAGCGTCGCGAGCGCGTTCAGCGTTTTCGCCATCACGTCGGCGGACGGCCACAGCGTCGGGCGCAGGTTCGGGTCGAACGAGATCGTCTTGCCGGCCGCGCGCATTTCGCGCGCCAGCTGGAACGCCAGCTCGCACGAGGTCGCGGAGATCGCCGGCGCGACGCCCGTCAGGTGCAGGTGGCGCGCGCCGAGCACGTAGTCGGCCACGTAGTCGTCGCACGACAGATGGCTCGCGGCCGAGCCCTTGCGGAAATATTCGACGGTCGGATCGCTGCCGTCGTCGTTGCGCGACTTCAGCTGGAAACCGGTCGGGTAACGCGGATCGACCGTCACGCACGACGCGTCGATGCCTTCGCGCGCCAGCGTGTCGAGCACGTAGCCGCCGAACGAATCGCGGCCCACGCGGCTCATCCAGCCGACCCGGAAACCGAGCCGCGACAGGCCGATCGCGACGTTCAGGTCGGCGCCCGCGATCCGCTTCGTGAATTGCCCCGCCTGCGCGAGATGGCCGGGCTCGGCCGCGACGAACATCGCCATCGCTTCGCCGTAGGTCACGACATCGAGTGCTGCTTTCATGAATGAACTCCTCGGGATGCGGGTGCGATCACGCGGCCGCGAGCCATGCGACCCGGCGACATGCATCGCCCGCCGGATCGGCCGCGTCGAACGGAAACTCGATGCCGCGCGGCGCGTGCGGCGGCAGCGCCGCGAGCACGCCGGTCACGAGCGCGTCGTCCGGTGCCGGCGCGACCGCGAAACGGCGCGCGCCCTCGCCTTCGACGGCCTTGCAGTGAATGTATTCGACATGCGGCGCGAGCACCTGCGCGCAATCGAGCGGCGCTTCGCCCGGCCACTGCCAGTTGCCGATGTCGAACGTCATCCCGAGCGCATCGCGCACGCCAGCCGCGGCCAGCGCGTCGAACAGCCCGCGGAACTGCATGAGCGCCCCGCCGACCGGAAGCTGGCCGTTCTCGACCACCACACGCGCCTTCGCGCCGCGCGACAGCGCGACGATGTCGGCCGCGTGCGCGTCGCCGGCGAAACCGCCGAGCTGGAATTTCACGAAGCGCGCGCCGAGCGCGTCGGCTTCCGCGAGCGCGTCGTGCAACGCATCGGCGTCGAGCGCACCCGTTTCCGTGTACAGCGTGGCCGGCGTCGAGTACACCGACCACAGCCCGTGGCCGGCGATCTGCGCGCCGAGCGCGGTCAGCGCGCCGGGCGTCGCATCGTCGTCCGACGCGAACAGTTCGCGCCGCACCTCGAAGCCGGTCGCGCCGGATGCCGCGACGGTCGCGATGAATGCACTGTGGCCCTCCTGGCGCACCCGGTCCATCCCGAATGCGCTCGCCACGATCACGATGTCTGCCATTTTGCCCTTTTTTACCGGAATGGAACCGGTTCCATTTGCTTGAGACGGATGGTGCGCCTCGCGCCGGAGCCACGCCATAGAGGAAATCCCTAAGACCTGGCGGGACGCAAACGCGCGCCCGGCAGCCCGCAACGCCCGTTCCCGCGCGGGCCCGGCAGGCGGTTTCGGCGCCTCAGGCGAGGTCCTGCGCGAGGCTCATGTCGAGGAATTGCGCGGCCACGCGCGACGGCGCGCCGCCGTGCGGCAAGAGAATGGAAAAATGCCGGGTGAGCGGCGCCGGCGCGAGCGAGCGCAGCACGAGCGCCGCATCCGGGTGACGCAGCGACATCGCGGACACGAAGCCGACGCCCATCCCCGCGCGCACGGCCTCCTTCACGGCCTCGACCCCGGCGATCTCGAACGCGACGCGCATCGGCGCGCCGCCGTGCGCGAACGCGCGCTCGACGAGTTGCCGCACGGCCGACCCTTCCTCGCGCAACACGAGCGGGTGCGCGGCGAGCGCATCGAGCGTCACCCCCGCGTCGTAGCGTGGCGCGGCCAGCGGATGGCCGGCCGGCACGATCGCGACGATCTCGTCCTCGTGCCACGCATGGACGGCCGTACCGGGCGGCAGCGCCTCGCCGGGCGGCCCCTCGATCAGCGCGATGTCGAGCGACGGCAGCGCGGCCACGACGTCGGCCGTATTGCCGCTCATCGTCTGGATGGTCACGCGCGGCGCAAGCGGCTGGAACGCCGCGATCAGGTACGGCAGCAGGTAGCTCGCGGGCGTCGTGCTCGCGCCGATGCGCAGCGTGCCGGCCTCGAGCCCGCGCACCGCGTCTCGAAACGCACGCGCCTGCGCGAACGTGTCGCGCTGCGCCTTCGCGTACTGCGCGAGCTGCTCGCCGACCGGCGTGAGGCGAATGCCACGGCCGTCGCGCTGGTACAGCGGCTCGCCGAATTCGTCCTGCAGCAGCCGCAACTGGCCCGACACGGCCGGCTGCGACAGATGCAGCGCCACGGCGGCGCGGCTGATGTTCAGGTGTTCGGCGACGGCGGCGAACGTTATCAGTTGATCCGGGGTCATGGGGACGAATTATCGTCTTTCCGGATAGTTTACGTCACAAATCACAATTTTTCATATCGATATAACAAAATTAGGATTACAGCATCGCCACACGCTCCATCACGGTGCTCTCATGTCCACTGCTCCGACTCCCCCTCTCAGCCATGCCGCGCCGTCGATGCGCGGCCAGTTGAACGGCGTGCTGTTCGTCGCGCTGTTCGCCGCCGCCGTCACGAGCCTGTCCGAGCTTCCCGCGATCGCGGGGCTCGGCCTGTCGCCGCTGATCGTCGGCATCGTCGCCGGCGCGCTGTACGGCAATGCGCTGCGCGACGGCATGCCGGCCAGCTGGGCCGCCGGCGTGAACTTCTCCGCGCGCAAGCTGCTGCGCATCGCGGTCGCGTTCTTCGGGTTGCGCGTGAGCCTGCAGGAAATCGCGCAGGTCGGCCTGCCGGGCCTCGCGGTATCGGTGCTGGTCGTCGTCAGCACGCTCGCGATCGGCACCTGGGCCGGCATGAAGCTGATGAAGCTCGACCGCGACGCCGCGCTGCTGACCGCCGCCGGCAGCGCGATCTGCGGCGCGGCCGCCGTGCTCGCGTTCGAATCGACGCTGCAGTCGAAGCCGCACCAGAGCGCGATGGCCGTGGGCAGCGTCGTGCTGTTCGGCACGCTGTCGATGTTCCTGTACCCGGTCGCGTATCACGCCGGGCTGCTGAACCTCGATCCGGCCGGCCTCGGCCTGTTCTTCGGCGGCACGATCCACGAAGTCGCGCAGGTCGTCGGGGCGGCCAGCGACATCAGCCCGGAGGTCGCACACGTCGCGACGATCGTGAAGATGACGCGCGTGATGCTGCTGGTCCCCGTGCTGCTGGTGCTCGGCTGGTGGCTCGCCCGCTCGGCGCGGGCAACGGCCGGCGGCGCGCACGGCAAGCGCAAGGTGGCGGTACCCTGGTTCGCGCTCGGCTTCCTCGGCTTCGTGATCGTCAATTCGCTGAACGTGCTGCCGACCGACGTCACGCATACGCTGAACGTGCTCGACACCTTCGCGCTGACGATGGCGATGACCGCGCTCGGCATCGAGACCCGCGTCGCGCAGATCCGCGCCGCCGGCCCGCGTGCGCTGATGACCGGCCTGATCCTGTACGTGTGGCTGCTCGTCGGCGGCTACGGGATCACCTGGGCCGTGCAGCACTGGCTTGGCTGAATTGCCCGCCCGTGACACTTCGCGCGCCGCGCCCGACGGGACCGTCCCGCCGGCGCGGCGCAGTGCTATGCTTCGCGTCGTTTTCCATCGCCCTCTTTCAGCCGTGCTCTCGTTCCTGCTGAAGCTGCGTACTCGCGCCCAAAAGCTGTTCCGCCTGTCGGACGCCCACACGATGCTGATCTGGTCGGCCATCGTCGGCGTCGGCGGCGCCTTCGCCACGATGGCGTTCCGCGAAGGCATCGACCTGATGCAGCGCCTGATCTCGGGGCACAGCGGCAGCTTCGTGCTGATGGCCAAGAGCCTGCCGTGGTACGTCCGGTTCTGGATGCCGGCGGCGGGCGGCTTCCTCGCCGGCTGCGTGCTGCTGCTCGCGACGCGCGGCGACAGGCAAGCCGCCAAGACCGACTACATGGAATCCGTCGCGCTCGGCAACGGCGTCGTGCCGGTACGGCAGAGCCTGTGGCGCAGCGTGTCGTCGCTGCTGACGATCGGCACCGGCGGCTCGATCGGCCGCGAGGGCCCGATGGTGCAGCTCGCGGCGCTCGCCGCGTCGCTCGTCGGCCGCTTCGCGCACTTCGACCCGCCGCGCCTGCGCCTGCTGGTCGCCTGCGGGGCCGCCGCCGGCATCACGTCCGCCTACAACGCGCCGATCGCGGGCGCGTTTTTCGTGTCGGAAATCGTGCTCGGCACGATCGCGATGGAGAGCTTCGGACCGATGGTGGTCGCGTCGGTCGTCGCGAACATCGTGATGCGCGAATTCGCCGGTTACCGGCCGCCGTACGAGATGCCGGTGTTTCCGGCCGTCACGGGCCCCGAGGTCCTGCCGTTCGTCGTGCTCGGCGCGCTATGCGGCGTGCTCGCGCCGCAGTTCCTGCACCTGCTCGACGCGTCGAAGCACCAGTTCAAGCGGCTGCCCGTGCCGCTGCCCGTGCGGCTCGCGCTCGGCGGCCTCGTCGTCGGCGTGATCTCGGTGTGGATTCCGGACGTCTGGGGCAACGGCTACAGCGTCGTGAACCACATCCTCCATGCGCCGTGGACCTGGCAGGCGCTCGTCGCGGTGCTCGTGTTCAAGGTGATCGCGACGGCCGCGACGGCCGGCTCGGGCGCGATCGGCGGCGTGTTCACGCCGACGCTGTTCGTCGGCGCGGTATTCGGCTCGCTGTTCGGGCTCGCGATGGACGCGCTGTGGCCCGGCCATACGTCGGCCTATTTCGCGTATGCGATCGTCGGGATGGGGGCGTTCATGGCGGGCGCCACGCAGGCGCCCCTGATGGCGATCCTGATGATCTTCGAGATGACGCTGAGCTACCAGGTCGTGCTGCCGCTGCTGGTGTCGTGCGTGTTCGCGTACTTCGTCGCGCGCGCGACGGGCACGACGTCGATGTACGAGATCACGCAGCACCACTACCAGGATGCACAGGAGCGGCAGCGGCTGCGCACCACGCAGATGCGCGAGCTGATCCAGCCCGCGCAGACGGTCGTCCCGCTCACCGCAAGCGTCGCCGACATGACGCGCGTATTTCTCGAATACCCGGTGAAGTATCTGTACGTGACCGACGACGCGGGACGCTTTCGCGGCGCGGTCGCGCTGAAGGACATCACGTCGGACCTGCTCGACAAGCGCGACACGGCCGACAAGACGGCCGCGCACTACGCGCACACGCCGTTTCCGCTGCTCACGCCCGACATGCCGCTCGCGACCGCGCTCGAACGCTTCATGGCGTTCCAGGGCGAACGGCTGCCGGTCATCGAAAGCGAAGCCGAACCGACGCTCGCGGGGGTCGTCTACAAGACCTCGCTGCTCGACGCCTACCGCCGGATGACCGGCGAGCGCTGACGCGCGCAGCCGGCCCGCCCGCGCCGGTCAGTCCGGCGTGCGCCCCAGCACGACCCGCGCGAAGAACCCCGCCAGCACCGATTCGGCCACGTCGGCCGACACGTGCTGCGGATCGGCCGTGTAGTACGACTGCACGCCGTCGCACAGGCACATCAACCCGAACGCGAGCGTGTCCGCCGGCAGCAGCAGCGGCGTGCCGGACCGTTCGGCGAAGCGCTCGATGAACTCGGCCATCTGCACGCGCTTGCCGTGCAGGAACTGGTTGAAGCGCACGCGGAACTTCGCGTCGCGCGCGGCCTGCAGCTTCGCCTCGCCCCACAGCAGCGAATACTCGTCGTCGCGAAACAGCGTGCGGTAATACGCGAGCGACATCGATTCCATCTGCTCGCGCGATCCGCCGCCTTCGAAAATAGCCTCGAAATCGGCCCGCACCTCCGCGTGGTTGCGCTCCAGCAATTCCAGCAGCAGGTCGGACTTGCTGCGGAAGTTCGAATAGAACGCGCCGCGCGTATAGCCGGCCGCCGCCGCGACGTCCTCGACGCTCGCGGCCACATAACCTTTCTTCAGAAAAATGCGATGCGCGGCTTTCAGCAGACGTTCGCGCGTCTGGTCCCTGCTCTGCTCGCGAGTTAAGCGCTGTGGTTTCATGGCGCGCAGTCTAGCACCATTCCCCTTTCAGATTCATCTTTGCATTCAGATACAGGTGTGTATTAGAATTCGCCACAGTTTTCGAAAGTGCTGTCCGCGCGCCCGTGCCGGCGCCGTTTGGGGCAAGCGCTCCCGCGCTTGCCGGCTTCGTTCCGCTCTACCTCACCTGGGGGTTTCGTGAATCGCTCCGGTTCCCGCGCCACGCTGCTGATCGGCGCCGCGCTTGTCCTTGCCGCCTGTCATCCGAAAGAATCCGCACCGCCGGCCCCGCGCCCCGTCGTCGCGCTGCCCGCGCGGGCCGACACCGCGGCGGCGGCCCGCTCGCTGCCCGGCGACATCCAGCCGCGCTACGCGACCCCGCTGTCGTTCCGCATCGCCGGCAAGATCATCGAGCGCAAGGTGCGCCTCGGCGACACGGTCAAGGTCGGCCAGGTCGTCGCGCTGCTCGATCCGTCCGATGTCGAGAAAAACGCCGCGAGCGCACAGGCGCAACTCGACGCCGCGACGCACAGCCTCGCGTTCGCGAAGCAGCAGCTCGACCGCGATCGCGCGCAGGCGCAGGAACACCTGATCGCGACCGCGCAGCTCGAACAGACCCAGAACAGCTACACGTCGGCGCTCGCGCAGCGCGACCAGGCGCAGCAGCAGCTCGCGCTCGCGAAGAACCAGCTTCGGTATGCGACGCTCGTCGCCGATCATGCGGGCTACATCACCGCCGAACAGGCCGATACCGGCCAGAACGTGTCGGCCGGCCAGCCCGTCTACCAGCTCGCGTGGTCGGGCGACGTCGACGTCGTCAGCGACGTGCCCGAGGCCGCGCTCGCGTCGCTCGCGCCCGGCCATGCGGCGACCGTCACGCTGCCGTCGCTGCCGGGGCGCCAGTTCGCCGCGAAGGTGCGCGAAATCGCGCCGGCCGCCGATCCGCAAAGCCGCACCTATCGCGTAAGGCTCACGCTCGCCGCACCCGACCCGGCGATCCGGCTCGGCATGACCGCGAACGTCGCACTCGACGGCGCGCCGGCCGCCGGCGACGCGCAGCCGGTCACGCTGCCCGCGACCGCGCTGTTCCACGACGGCGCGCAGCCGGCCGTCTGGGTCGTGCGCGCGAAGGACGACACGCTCGAATTGCGCCGCGTCGACGTCGCCCGCTTCAACGAGCGCACGGTGACGGTGTCGCACGGACTGCAGCCGGGCGAGCGCGTCGTGCTGCAGGGCGTGCATACGGTCAACGCGGGCGAGAAGGTGCGCCCGGTCGCCCCGCTGCATCCGGAGGACTTCGCATCGTGAGCACCCCGCACGAAGAAGGCCGCTTCAACCTGTCGGCGTGGGCACTGCGCCACCAGGCGCTCGTCGTCTACCTGATCGCGCTCGCGACGCTTGCGGGCATCCTCGCCTACACGCGCCTCGCGCAATCCGAAGACCCGCCGTTCACGTTCCGCGTGATGGTGATCCGCACGTTCTGGCCCGGCGCGAGTGCGCGGCAGGTGCAGGAACAGGTGACCGACCGGATCGGCCGCAAGCTGCAGGAGACGCCGGCCATCGACTTCCTGCGCAGCTATTCGCGCCCCGGCGAATCGCTGATCTTCTTCACGATGAAGGATTCGGCGCCCGTGAAGGACGTGCCCGAGACCTGGTACCAGATCCGCAAGAAAGTGGGCGACATCGGCTATACGCTGCCGCCCGGCGTGCAGGGCCCGTTCTTCAACGACGAGTTCGGCGACGTCTACACCAACATCTGGACGCTCGAGGGCGACGGCTTCACGCCCGCGCAACTGCACGACTACGCGGATCAGCTGCGCACCGTGCTGCTGCGCGTGCCGGGCGTCGGCAAGGTCGACTATTTCGGCGATCCCGACCAGCGGATCTTCATCGAGGTGAACAACGCGCAGCTCACGCGCCTCGGCATCTCGCCGCAGCAGCTCGGGCAGGCCATCAACGCGCAGAACGACATCTCGTCGACCGGCGTGCTGACCACCGCCGACGATCGCGTGTTCGTGCGGCCGAGCGGCCAGTTCGACAACGTCGACGCGATCGCCGATACGGTGATCCGCATCAACGGCCGCACGTTCCGGCTCGGCGATCTCGCGACGGTGGAGCGCGGCTACGACGACCCGGCCGTCACGCAGATGCGCGCGAACGGCAAGGCCGTGCTCGGCATCGGCGTGACGATGCAGCCGGGCGGCGACGTGATCCGGCTCGGCAAGGCGCTCGACGCGGAATCGAAGGACCTGCAGGCGCAACTGCCGGCCGGCCTGAAGCTGACCGAAGTGTCGAGCATGCCGCACGCGGTGTCGCATTCGGTCGACGACTTCCTCGAAGCCGTCGCCGAAGCCGTCGCGATCGTGCTGGTCGTGAGTCTCGTGTCGCTCGGCCTGCGCACCGGGATGGTCGTCGTGATCTCGATTCCGGTCGTGCTCGCGGTCACCGCCCTCTTCATGTACCTGTTCGACATCGGGCTGCACAAGGTGTCGCTCGGCACGCTCGTGCTCGCGCTCGGGCTGCTCGTCGACGACGCGATCATCGCGGTCGAAATGATGGCCGTGAAGCTCGAACAGGGCTACAGCCGCGCACGCGCCGCCGCGTTCGCGTACACGAGCACCGCGTTCCCGATGCTGACGGGCACGCTCGTGACCGTGTCGGGCTTCCTGCCGATCGCGCTCGCGAAATCGAGCACCGGCGAATACACGCGCTCGATCTTCGAGGTGTCCGCGATCGCGCTGATCGCGTCGTGGTTCGCCGCCGTCGTGCTGATCCCGCTGCTCGGTTACCACCTGCTGCCCGAGCGCAAGCGCCAGGCGCACGAGGCGCACCTGCCCGACGATCACGAACACGACATCTACGACACGCGCTTCTACCGCCGGCTGCGCGGCTGGATCGCGTGGTGCATCGAACGGCGCTTCGTCGTGCTGCTGATCACCGGCGCGCTGTTCGTCGTGTCGCTGATGGGCTTCTCGCTGGTGCCGCAGCAGTTCTTCCCGAGCTCCGACCGTCCCGAGCTGCTGGTCGACCTGCGGTTGCCCGAAGGCGCGTCGTTCGCGGCGACGCTGCGCGAAACCGAACGCCTCGAGAAGGCGATCGACAAGCGCCCCGAGATCGACCATTCGGTGAACTTCGTCGGCAGCGGCGCGCCGCGTTTCTACCTGCCGCTCGACCAGCAGCTGCAACTGCCGAACTTCGCGCAGTTCGTGATCACCGCGAAATCGGTCGAGGATCGCGAAAAACTCGCGACCTGGCTCGAAACCACGCTGCGCGACCGCTTCCCGGCCGTGCGCTGGCGCCTGTCGCGGCTCGAGAACGGCCCGCCGGTCGGCTATCCGGTGCAGTTCCGCGTGAGCGGCGACAGCATCGCGACGGTGCGCTCGATCGCCGAGAAGGTCGCGGCGACGATGCGCGGCGACGCGCGCACGGTCAACGTGCAGTTCGACTGGGACGAGCCGGCCGAGCGCTCGGTGCGCTTCGAGATCGACCAGAAGAAGGCGCGCGAGCTGAACGTCACGTCGCAGGACGTATCGAGCTTCCTCGCAATGACGCTGTCCGGCACGACCGTCACGCAGTATCGCGAGCGCGACAAGCTGATCGCGGTCGACCTGCGCGCGCCGAAGGCCGATCGCGTCGATCCGGCGAAGCTCGCGGGCCTCGCGCTGCCGACACCGAACGGCCCCGTGCCGCTCGGCTCGCTCGGCCGCTTCACGCCGACGCTCGAATACGGCGTCGTGTGGGAGCGCGACCGCCAGCCGACCCTCACCGTGCAGTCGGACGTGCGCGCCGGTGCCCAGGGCATCGACGTCACGCATGCGGTCGACGCGAAGCTGAACGCGCTGCGCGCGCAGTTGCCGGTCGGCTATCAGATCAACATCGGCGGCTCGGTCGAGGAAAGCGCGAAGGCGCAGGCGTCGATCAACGCGCAGATGCCGCTGATGGCGATCGCGGTGTTCACGCTGCTGATGATCCAGCTGCAGAGCTTCTCGCGCGTGCTGATGGTGGTGCTGACCGCGCCGCTCGGGCTGATCGGCGTGGTCGCGACGCTGCTGCTGTTCGGCCAGCCGTTCGGCTTCGTCGCGATGCTCGGCGTGATCGCGATGTTCGGGATCATCATGCGCAACTCGGTGATCCTCGTCGACCAGATCGAGCAGGACATCGCGGTGGGCCACGGCCGCATCGACGCGATCATCGGCGCGACCGTGCGGCGGTTCCGCCCGATCACGCTGACGGCCGCGGCCGCCGTGCTCGCGCTGATCCCGCTGCTGCGCTCGAACTTCTTCGGGCCGATGGCGACCGCGCTGATGGGCGGCATCACGAGCGCGACCGTGCTGACGCTGTTCTACCTGCCCGCGCTGTACGCGACGTGGTTCCGCGTGAAGCGCGACGAACGCGACCCGCAGGACGGCCCGCCGCCAGGCGGCAGCGCATCGGCCGCGCCGTCGGGAGCCTGACCATGGATGAATCGATGAACCTGAAAACGAAAGCCGTGCGGGCGCTCGCGGTGGCGAGCCTCGCCGGCCCGCTCGCGGGCTGCGCGTGGTTCGCGCCGAGCGGCGAGCCGCCCGCGATGCCGTCGCCCGCGCACTACGGCACCGTGCCGCAAGTACAGCAGACCGTGTCCGCGCAAGGCGTCGCGCAGCAGTTCGAAGTCGGCGCGCAGCCGGTGCCCGACTGGTGGAAACAGTACCGCTCCGACGCGCTGAACGCGCTCGTCGACGAAGGGCTGCGCAACAGCCCGACGCTCGGCGCGGCGTCGCATTCGCTGGACGCCGCGCGCGAACAGCTGCGCGGGCAGATCGGCAGCTCGATGCTGCCGTCGATCGACGCAGGCGCCCAGGCGACACGCCAGCGCGCGCTCGGCGTGCCGATTCCCGCGCTCGGCGCGCCGACGCTGCTGTACGACACGTTCGTCGGGCAACTGCAGGCCAGCTATACGATCGACCTGTTCGGCGTGTCGCGCTTCGCGAACCGCGCGCTCGCGAAACGCGTCGACGTCAGCGCGTTCCAGCTCGAATCCGCGCGGCGCGCGCTGGCCGCGAACATCGTCACCGCGTCGATCACCGTGTCGGTGCTCAACGCGCAGATCGGCACGACCGAGCGGCTCGTCGCGCTCGCGAACGACCAGGCGCACGACGCCGAACGCCGCTATGCGCTCGGCTCGGCGTCGCGCAGCGACGCGCTGAACGCGCGGCAAAGCGCCGACACGTTCGCGGCGAGCCTGCCCGCGCTGCGCCAGCAGCGCGACTCGGCGCGGCATGCGCTCGCGGTGCTGGTCGGCCGCACGCCCGACCGGCCGCCGGCGGATCTCGCGCTCGCCGATCTGCATCTGCCCGAGCAGGTGCCCGTCGTCGTGCCGTCGGACCTCCTGAAAAGCCGCCCGGACATCCAGGCGGCCGATGCGGGGCTGAAGGCAGCCGCGGCCGAAGTGGGCCTCGCGACCGCGCAGATGTTCCCGCAGCTGTCGCTGTCGGCCGCGATGGGACGAGGCGGCTTCAGCTGGCCGACGATGCTGTCGGGCGCCGGCGCGATCTGGAACGTCGGCGCGTCGCTGAGCCAGCCGATCTTCCACGGCGGCGCGCTGCTCGCGCAGCGCCGTGCGGCGAAGGCGACCTACGAGGCCGCGGTCGACCAGTACAAGCAGGCCGTGCTCGGCGCGTTCCAGAACGTCGCCGATTCACTGGCGGCGCTCGAACACGATGCGGAAGCGCTCGATGCGTCGTCGCGTGCCGCCCTTTCAGCGCGCGGCGCATACGACGACGCGGCGGCCCGCGTGCGGCTCGGCGCGCTGCCGCCGTCGGCCGCGCGCGCGAGCGAGCTGCAGTACCGCAACGCGCGGCTCGACGAGATCCGCGCGACCGGCGCGCGGTTCGCGAATACCGCGCGGCTGTACCAGGCGATGGGCACGCCGCCGGCCGGCAACGGCGACACATCCGCCAAGACCGGCAGCACGGCCGGCGATGCCGCAACCGGCCAGCAGGCCCACGCCGCCGCGCCCGATACCGCCCCTTCGACGCCATGACCGGCCCCTTCGGCCGGCCGCGTGCGGCGACCCCGCACGCGTCCGGCCGCCGAATGCCGATCTTCCGCTTGACCCTCACGTAGCGTAACGTTCGAGACTCCAGTGTGCGCACCGAACGGAGGAACGAATGCGGCTGAAAGTGGGAGAACTGGCGAAACGCAGCGGACTGACCGTCCGCACGCTTCATCACTATCACGCAATCGGTTTGCTGACGCCTTCGGCGCGCGCCGACAACGGCTACCGGCTGTACGACCGCCACGACATCGCCCGGCTCCACCAGATCCAGGCGCTGCGTCGCTTCGGCCTGTCGCTCGCCGAAATCGGCGATCACCTGAACCAGCCCGGCACCCCGCTCGTCGAGCTCGTCGCGAAGCAGATCGCGCTGCTCGACCGTCAGCTGGCGCAGACCGCGCAGCTGCGCGAGCGGCTCGTGAACCTGCATGCGCAGCTCGCGGCGGGCACGGAGCCGGAACTGGCCGATTGGCTCACCACACTGGAGTTGATGACCGTGTACGACAAATATTTCTCCGAGGAAGAACTCGCGCGCATGCCGATGTACCGGAAGAGCCAGACGGGCGACGCGGAATGGATCGCGCTCGTCGACGAGGTCCGTGCGCTGTATGACGCGGGCGTGCCCGCCGAGGACGAGCGCGTGCGTGCGCTCGCCGCACGCTGGATGGCGCTGCTCGTGCGCGACACGAACAACGATCCGCGGTTGCTCGCGAAGCTCAACCGGATGCACGAGCACGAACCGGCGATGCAGTCGAAGATCGGCATCTCGACCGCGCTGCGCGACTACGTGCTGCGCGCATCGTCGGAAACGAAGATGCGGCTCTTCGAGCCGTACCTCGCGCCGGACGAGATCCGCTTCATGCGCGCGCACTACGCCGAACGTGCGATGGAATGGCCGCAACTGATGGCCGACGTGCGCGACGCGATCGACGCGGGCACGCGGCCCGATTCGCCGCAAGGCCGCGCGCTCGCGCAGCGCTGGCTCGAACTGTTCCGCAGCTACGCGGGGCACGATCCGGCCACGCACGCGAAATTCCGCGCGGCGCTGATGAACGAGCCGGCGCTGACGAAGGATTCGTGGACCGACGAGACGCTGCTCGGTTTCGTGCGCGAAGCGATGGCAACTGGCGCCCGTGCGCTGAGCGCATGACGAGGCGGGCGGCGGACGGGCCGCGGTGTGCCGCCCGATCACCCTGCACGCATCGGCCGCCGGCCTAGTCGTTGCGTGCGCTGATCCCGCGCCAGCGCTTCGTCATGTAACGCAGAAGCACGGGCTGCGCCTTCAGGTCCGCGTTCGGCACGGGCGCCGCGCCGCCGTCGACGAACTTGCCGTTGACCGTCACGGTTTCCTCGCCGCGCAGCACGTATTTCGTGCCGGCATCCACCAGGAAATACTTGACCTGATCGGCACTGACGTCGCCGCGGCAGCCGATCTTGTACGCGAACAGGAACTGCTTGCGGCCGTTGCCGAGCAGGTCGCGCATTTCGATCGACTTCGGTACGACGTCGAGGATCACATCGACCGGACAGGCCTTCACGTAGTCGCGCACCGTCCAGTCGGGATGGCCGTCGAGCGTCGCCGCCACCTTCAGCTCGACATCGTCGCCGGACTCGGTCCTGGCCAGCGTCACCGCGTGCGCGCCGGCCGCATCGGTCCACGTATAGTCGGCGGCCTGGGCCGGGTTGCACGAGACGGCGGCCGCAAGAAACAGGCAAGGCGAAAGGAAGCGTCGGTTCATCGGCGAAGAGGCGGAACGGGAATACGTCATTATCGGCAAACCCGTGTACCGTTGCCAGCCGCGCGCGACATGCGCGTTCAACGCTCGCGCGAACCTACGCCGAGCGCCTTAATCCGCCGGTACAGCGTCCGCTCGCTCATCCCGAGCCGCTCGGCAAGCGCCTTGCGCGTGCCGTCGAACGTACGCGCGATACGCACGAGTTCCGCGTCCGGCACGTCGCGCGCGTCCGCCGCGGGATCTTGCGGCGCCGCCGCTGCCGCGACCAGTTCGGCCGGCAGATGCTCGACCCGGATCGTCCCGTCGTCCGCGAACAGGCACGCGCGTTCGAGCACGTTGCGCAACTCGCGGATGTTGCCGGGCCACGCATACGCGTCGAGGCACGCGCGTGCGTGTTCGGTCAGCCTGTACGGCCGCGCATTCGCGTCGCCTGCCTTGCCGCGCGCATTCGCGATCCGTCGCAGGATCGACTCGGCCAGCAGCGCGACGTCGCCCTGCCGTTCGCGCAACGCCGGCAGCGGAATCGGAAACGCGTTGATCCGGTAGTAGAGATCCTGCCGGAACCGGCCGTCGTCGATCATCTCGCGCAGCGGCTTGTGCGTGGCCGCGACGAGCCGGAAATCGGCGCGCAGCGCCTCGACGCCGCCGACGCGCCGGAACGTGCCCGACTCGATCAGCCGCAGCAGCTTCACCTGCATCGGCAGCGGCACGTCGCCGATCTCGTCGAGAAACAGCGTGCCGCCCTGCGCGGTTTCGACGAGGCCCGGCTTGCGCTGGTTCGCGCCCGTAAACGCGCCTTTCTCGTAACCGAACAGTTCGCTCTCGAACAGCGTCTCGGCGATCCCCGAGCAATCGACGACGACGAACGGCCCCATCGCGCGATCGCTCGCCTCGTGCAAGGCGCGGGCGAACAGTTCCTTGCCGGTGCCCGATTCGCCGAGCAGCAGCACCGGCAGCGTCCACGGCGCGACGCGCTGCAGCGCGCCGAGCGCCGCATTGAAGGCGTCGGAGCCGCCGACGAGCCCCTCCGCGCTCGGTTGCGCGGATGCGCTGCGCACCGTCGTCAGCCGCTCGACATAGGCGATCACGTTGCCGTCCGCATCGAAGATCGGCCGCAGCTCGACGTCGACATGCTCGGGGCCGCGCGGCGTGCGATGGATGTGCAGCACGCGGTTCAGCCCGCGCGATTCGAGCGCCTGCTTCATCGGGCAATGCTCGCCGGCCTGGTCGCACGGCACGTCGTAGTGATGCGAAACCTGGAAACAGTGCCGGCCCACGTGCTCGACGCCGGCTACACCGAACTGGCGCCGGTACGCCTCGTTCGCCGCGAGGATGCGGTAGTCGGGATCGACCACGATCATCGGCTGCGGGTCCTGCTCGAGATAAGCGACGAGCGCGCGCACGTCCGGCAGCGCGTCGCGACGCGGCGCGGGAACGATCGGAATGGTGTCGTGCGGATGCATGCGGAGGCTCGCTCGGTGAAGAGGCGCCCGGGCGGACTGCCAGGCGGACTGCCAATTCTGCCACGACACTGCCAGTTGTGGCAGTCTTCGTCCGCCACCGGGTGTCGCTGCCACCATCACGAGGCCGCCGACGCACCGAAAACCCGAGCCGAATCAAGCCCCTGTCTAATCGGCCGATGCCGCACCGCTGGCTGGCACGCTTCTTGAAGTAAAGATCGCGATTGCAGATGCAGAACCCGATCGAGGACACCCCGTGAGCAACGCCCCCGCCCTGTCGGTCGAAGGCTTTTTCGACCCGGCGACCCACACCGTCAGCTATCTCCTGCTCGATACCGACAGCCGCGCGTGCGCGCTGATCGACAGCGTGCTCGACTACGACCCAACATCCGGCCGCACGCGCACGGCCAGCGCCGACCGGCTGATCGCCCGCGTCGCCGAACTCGGCGCAACCGTCGAGTGGCTGCTGGAAACGCACGTGCACGCCGACCACCTGTCGGCCGCGCCGTACCTGAAAGCGCGGGTCGGCGGCCGGATCGCGATCGGTTCGCACGTGCGCCGCGTGCAGCACGTGTTCGGCACGCTGTTCAACGCCGGCCCCGGCTTCGCGGAAGACGGCCGCCAGTTCGACCGGCTCGTCGACGACGGCGACACGCTCGCGCTCGGCGCGCTGACGATCCGCGCGCTGCACACGCCGGGCCACACGCCCGCGTGCATGACCTACTGCGTCGACGACGCGACGCAGCGCGCGGCATTCGTCGGCGACACGCTGTTCATGCCCGACTACGGCACGGCCCGCTGCGACTTCCCCGGCGGCGACGCACGCACGCTGTACCGCTCGATCGCGCGCGTGCTCGCGCTGCCGCCCGACACGCGCCTGTACCTGTGCCACGACTACCAGCCGGGCGGCCGCGACGTGCAGTTCGTGACGACGGTGGCCGAGCAGCGCCGCGCGAACGTGCACGTGAAGGACGGCGTGACCGAGGACGATTTCGTCGCGATGCGCACCGCACGCGACGCGACGCTCGACATGCCCGTGCTGATGCTGCCGTCCGTGCAGGTCAACATGCGTGCCGGCCACCTGCCCGAGCCCGAGAACAATGGCGTGCGCTACCTGAAGATCCCGCTCGACGCGATCTGAGCCGCACGCGCTGCCCCAACCGAGACCCCGACATGACCTCCATCCGCAAGCTGACCGACACGCTGTCGGTCTCGCCGCAAATCACCGCGGCCGACCTGCCCGCGCTTCACGCGGCCGGCATCCGCGCGATCGTCTGCAACCGGCCGGACGGCGAAGGCGCCGACCAGCCGACCGTCACCGAAATCCGCGCGGCGGCCGCGCCGCTCGGCATCGACGTGCTTTACCTGCCGGTCGATACCGGCAAGGTCACCGACGACCAGGCCGCGCAGTTCGGCGCGCTGCTCGCGTCGCTCGACGGCCCGGTACTCGCCTACTGCCGCAGCGGCACGCGTTCGGCCACGCTGTGGGCGCTGTCGCAGGCGGGTCTGCGGCCGCTGAACGACATCATCGCGACGGCCGGCGCGGCCGGCTACGACCTGGGCGGAATCGCGTCGCGCATCGCATCGGGCGGCCGGCAAGCCGCGCCACCCGTCGTCGACGCACGGCACGACATCGTGATCGTCGGCGCGGGTGCGGCCGGCATCGCGGTCGCGTCGAGCCTGCTCGCGCGCGACGCGTCGCTCGACATCGCGGTGATCGATCCGGCCGACGTCCACTACTACCAGCCGGGCTGGACGATGGTCGGCGCGGGCGTGTTCCAGCCGGAAACCACCGCACGCCGGATGACCGACGTGCTGCCGCGCGGCGTGCACCGGATCCAGGCCGCCGTCGCGGGCTTCGAGCCCGACGCGCACACGGTCGTGCTCGACGGCTGCCGCCGCATCGGCTACCGCAAGCTCGTCGTGTGCCCGGGACTCAAGCTCGACTGGCACGCGATCGACGGCCTCGCCGACACGCTCGGCCGCAACGGCGTCACGTCGAACTACCGCTACGATCTCGCGCCGTACACGTGGGAACTCGTGCGCGCGTTCCGCGGCGGCCATGCGCTGTTCACGCAGCCGCCGATGCCGATCAAGTGCGCGGGCGCGCCGCAGAAGGCGATGTACCTGTCGTGCGACCACTGGCGGCGCGCAGGCCGGCTCGACGCCGCGAACGTCGAATTCCTGAATGCGGGCGCGGCGCTGTTCGGCGTCGCCGACTACGTACCGGCGCTGATGGAATACGTGAAAAGCTACGACATCGCGCTGTCGTTCGGCCACAACCTCGTCGCGATCGACGGCCCGGCACGCCAGGCGACGTTCGCGCGCACGCTGCCGGACGGCGGCAAGGAAACCGTCGTGCGTGGGTTCGACATGATCCACGTCGTGCCGCCGCAAAAGGCGCCCGACTTCGTGCGTTCGAGCCCGCTCGCCGACGCGGCCGGCTGGATCGACGTCGATCCGGCGACGCTGCGGCACCGGCAGTTTCCGGACGTCTACGCGCTCGGCGACGTCACCAACACGACCAATGCGAAAACGGCCGCCGCCGCCCGCAAGCAGGCGCCCGTCGTCGCGCACAACCTGCTCGCGTCGCTCGGCCGCGCGCACGGCGATGCCGCGTACGACGGCTACGGCTCATGCCCGCTCACCGTCGAGCGCGGCAAGATCGTGCTCGCCGAATTCCTGTATGGCGGCAAGGTCGCGCCGACCTTCCCCGCATGGCTGATCGACGGCAAGCGCCCGTCACGGCTCGCGTGGCTGCTCAAGGAACGCGTGCTGCCGCCGCTCTACTGGAAGGCGATGCTCAAGGGCCGCGAATGGCTCGCGAAGCCCGCCGTCGCACGTTGACCGGAGCGCGATGACGTCATGCTGATTTCCCTCGTACTGGGCAGCTTCGTCGGCGCCGTGCTCGGGCTGACCGGCGCCGGCGGCGGCATTCTCGCGGTGCCCGCGCTCGTCGTCGGAATGAGCTGGCCGATGCAGCAGGCCACGCCCGTCGCGCTCGTCGCGGTAGCAGGCAGTGCCGCGCTCGGTGCGCTCGAAGGCTTCCGCCGCGGGCTCGTGCGCTATCGCGCGGCGCTGCTGATGGCCGTGGCCGGCGTGCCGCTGACCACGCTCGGCGTACGGCTCGCGCACATGTTGCCGCAGCGCCTGCTGCTCACGCTGTTCGCACTGACGATGCTGGTCGTCGCCGGCCGCCTGTTGCGGCAGGCGCTGCGGCAGGCAGCGGTCGACGCCGACGCGTCGCCGCTGTGCGTCGGCCGCGTGAATCCCGATACGGGCCGGCTGGTGTGGTCCTGGCCGGTCGTCGTGGCGCTGGCGTCGACCGGCGCGATGACGGGACTGATGACGGGGTTGCTCGGCGTCGGCGGCGGCTTCGTGATCGTGCCGATGCTGCGCAAGTTCACGAATGTATCGATGCACGGCGTGGTCGCGACGTCGCTGATGGTGATCGCGCTGGTCGGCACGGGCGGCGTGCTCGCGACGCTCGTGTCGGGCACACGTGCGCCGCTCGACGTGACGCTGTGGTTCACCGTCGCAACCGCGTTCGGCATGGCCGCCGGCCGCGGCGCGTCGCGCCGCCTCGCCGCGCGGCACGTGCAGGCCGGCTTCGCGGCCGTGCTCGTGTGCGTTGCGCTCGGGTTGCTGGCGAAAGCCGCGTTCGGCGCATGAGCCACCGGCGGTGCCGCGCACGCGTCGCCAAACGAAACGCCCGGCCCGACTCGTCGTCGGCACCGGGCGTTTTTCATCGCGGCCGCGGCCTGTCCGTCAGCCCGCGTAACCCGCCATCCGCTTGCGTTCCTGACGCAGCATCACGAAGTTCGCGATCACGACACCGGCCGTCACCGCGACGATGAACAGCGTCGCGAGCGCGTTCATCTCCGGATTCAGGCCGAGACGCACGCGCGAGAACACGACGAGCGGCAGTGTCGTCGAGCCGGGGCCCGACAGGAACGCCGACAGCACGAGGTCGTCGATCGACAGCGTGAACGACAGCAGCCAGCCCGCGATCAGCGCCTGCGAGATCAGCGGCAACGTGATCGTGAAGAACACCTTCAGCGGCGTCGCGCCGAGATCGAGCGCGGCCTCTTCCAGCGACGGGTTCAGCTCGCGCACGCGCGACTGCACGATGATCGCGACGTACGAGATGCACAGCATCACGTGGCCGAGCCAGATCGTGAACACGCCGCGCTCGGCCGGCCAGCCGATCCACTTCGCCAGTTCGATGAACAGCAGCAGCAGCGAGATCCCCTGAATGACTTCGGGGATCACGAGCGGCGCGTTGATCATCCCGCTGAACAGCGCGAAGCCGCGAAAGCGCCCCATCCGCGCGAGCACGAAGCCGGCCCACGTGCCGATGAACACCGACGCGAACGCGGTCAGCACGCCGATCTTCAGCGACAGCCACGCGGCCGTCAGCAGCTCGTCGTCCTGCACGAGCGCCGCATACCAGCGAAACGAGAAGCCCGACCACACGGTGACGAGCTTCGACTCGTTGAACGAATAGACGATCAGGCTGAGGATCGGGATGTACAGGAACGCGAAGCCGGCAAACAGCGCCGCGAACTGCAAATAACGGTTCGGCTTCATCGACGGCCTCCCTGTTCCTTCGCCTGGAAGTGCTGGAACATCGCCATCGGCACGAGCAGCAGCAGCACCATCGCGCAGGTCACCGCCGACGCCATCGGCCAGTCCGCGTTGTTGAAGAACTCGTTCCACATCACGCGGCCGATCATCAGCGTGTTCGCGCCGCCGAGCAGCTCCGGAATCACGTACTCGCCGACCGCCGGGATGAACACCAGCAGGCAGCCCGCGATGATCCCGTTCTTCGACAGCGGCAGCGTGATCTGCACGAACGCCTTCCACGGCTTCGCGCCGAGGTCGTACGCGGCCTCGAGCAGGCGCAGATCCATCTTCACGAGGTGCGCGTAGAGCGGCATCACGAGGAACGGCAGGTACGAGTACACCATCCCGATGTACACCGCGTAGTTCGTGCGGTACAGCTCGATCGGCGTGTGCGTGAGGCCGATCCACATCAGGAAGTTGTTCAGCAGCCCGTTGTTCTTCAGGATGCCGATCCACGCGTACACGCGAATCAGGAACGACGTCCAGAACGGCAGCATCACGCCCATCATCAGCAGGTTGCGGGTCGCCGGATTCGAGCGCGCGATGTAGTACGCCATCGGATAGCCGACCAGCAGGCACAGCAGCGTCGTGATCGCGGCCACCCACACCGAGTTCACGTAGGTCGCGAAATACAGGCTGTCCGTGAACAGGAACGCGTAGTGCGACAGGTTCAGCGCGATGTGCACGACGCCGTCGGTATACGACGCGAGTTCCGTGTACGGCGGGATGCCGAGCTGCAACTCCGCGAAGCTGATCTTGACGACCAGCACGAACGGCACCAGGAAGAACAGCACGAGCCACGTGAACGGCCCGGCGACGACCGCCGACGCGCCCGTCAGGTTGAAGCGCCGCACCGGCCACTCGAGCAGGGACTTGAACGCGTTCATGACGTCAGCACCACGCCGGCCGTCGCGCTCCAGCGCACGTAGATCTCGTCGCCGAGCGCCGGTGTGTCGAGCTCGGAAATCGCGAGGCTCGACACGTTCGCGATCACCGTCTTGCCCGCGTCGAGCTTCACGTGATACAGCGAATAGCCGCCCATGTACGCGACGTTGCTGATGCGGCCGCGCGCCCAGTTGAACGCGCCTTCGGGCGGCTTGCGCGTGAGCGCGATCCGCTCGGGGCGCACCGACACCGTGACCGGCATCCCGAGCGGGCCCGAGATCCCGTGGCTCACGTACAGCCGGCTCGGCAGCTCCGGCGATTCGATGTACACGTGGTCGGGTTCGTCCTCGACGGTCACGCCGTCGAACAGGTTCGTCGAGCCGATGAATTCGGCCGAGAAGCGGCTGTTCGGGTATTCGTAGACTTCGTTCGGCGAGCCGATCTGCACGATCTGGCCTTCGCTCATCACCGCGAGGCGGTTCGCCATCGTCATCGCTTCTTCCTGGTCGTGCGTGACCATGATGCAGGTGACGCCGACCTTGTTCAGGATGTTGACGAGCTCGATCTGCGTGCGCTGGCGGATCTGCTTGTCGAGCGCGGACATCGGCTCGTCGAGCAGCAGCAGCTTCGGGCGCTTGACCAGCGAACGGGCCAGCGCGACGCGCTGCTGCTGGCCGCCGGACAGCTGGTGCGGCTTGCGCTTCGCGTACTTGCTCATCTGCACGAGTTCGAGCGCGGACGCGACGCGTTCCTTCAGCTCGGCCTTCGGCGTGCCTTCCTGCTTCAGTCCGAACGCGACGTTCGACTCGACCGACATGTGCGGGAACAGCGCATACGACTGGAACATCATGTTCACGGGCCGCTTGTACGGCGGCATCTGCGCGAGGTCCTCGCCGTCGATCAGGATCTTGCCCGACGTGACCGTCTCGAGGCCCGCGAGCATCCGCAGCAACGTCGACTTGCCGCAGCCCGAGCTGCCGAGCAGCGCGAACAGCTCGCCCTGGCGCACGGTCAGGTTGACGCTGCGCACGGCCTCGGTGTCGCCGAATTTCTTGACGACGTCGACGATCTGGACAAAGTTCTCGGCGCGCGCATCGGCGCCGGAGGAGGAAACGGAGAACGGCGCGCCCGCGACCGGCGCACCCGACTGGCTATTCATGATGTGCTGCTTCTCTCCTGCGTTAGACGAACAAAGCCCCCGGGGGCACCAGGGGCTTCATGACTGCGGGTTCACTTCGGCTCGCGTCAGCGGCCCGACTTCAGCTCGGTCCACAAACGCGTCTGCAGACGCTGGATTTCAGGCGGCAGCGGCTTGAGCAGGAACAGCGTCTTCACGACGTCGGCCGGCGGGTAGACGGCCGGGTCGTTCGCGACGTCGGGCCGCACGTACTTGCGGGCCTCGGCGTTGGCGCTCGGGTAGTACACCGCGTTCGTGATCGCCGCGTGCACCTTCGGGTCCTCGATGTAGTTGATCCACGCGAGGGCCGCTTCCTTGTTCTTCGCGTCCTTCGGGATCGCCATCACGTCGAACCACACCGGCGCGCCGCCCTTCGGAATGTAGTACTCGACCTTGTACGGCTTCTTCGCCTCGATCGCGCGATGCTTCGCGATCACGACATCGCCCGACCAGCCGAACGCGAAGCAGATGTCGCCGCCGACCAGGTCGTTGATGTAGCCCGACGAGTTGAATTGCGTGATGTACGGGCGGATCTTCTTCAGCACTTCCATCGCGGCCTTGTAGTCGGCCGGGTTCGTGCTCATCGGATCCTTGCCGATGTAGTGCAGCGTCGCCGCGAACATCTGGTCGGGCGCGTCGAGCACCGACACGCCGCAGGTCTTCAGCTTCGAGAGGTTTTCCGGCTTGAACAGGATGTCCCAGTTGTCGAGCGGCACCTTGCCGAGCGCCTGCTGCGCCTTCGTCAGGTTGTACGCGAGACCGGTCGTGCCGTACGCCCAGGGCACCGAGTACTTGTTGCCCGGGTCCGCGCCGGCGACGAGCGCCATCAGTTGCGGATCGAGGTACTTGAGGTTCGGCAGCTTCGACTTGTCGAGCGGCGCGAAGATGCCGGCGGCGATCTGCTTGCCCGCGTAGTTGCTGGTCGGCACGACGATGTCGTAGCCCGAGCTGCCGGTCAGCAGCTTCGCCTGCAGCGTGTCGTCGCTGTCGTAGTTGTCGTAGCGGACCTTGACACCCGTCTGCTTCTCGAAGTTCGGGATCGTATCCTTCGCAATGTAGTCCGACCAGTTATAGACATTGAGCTGCGTATCCTTCGCCGCTGCCGCCGACGCCCCCACGCACAGCGCGAGCGCTGCGAACCGGCCCACTACCTTTGCTTTCATCCCGTTCTCCCTCCGGCCGGACACGTTGCCCGGCTGCCGTCTGCCTCGTCATGGCGGCGCATTCTGGCGCGCCACCCCTCGAAAACCCCGAAAACTACCATCATTCGCGCGCCGTCACAAAAAAAACATGCCGGTGTCGCGCAAACGGAACAGATTCCCGCCGCCGGCCAGCCAGGCTGCCCGCGCGGCGGGGCGTTCCGGGGGAATTCTATCGGGTAATCGGCATCTGTCCACCGGGAAAAACGGTCAGGGGCGAAACCGCGGTCGCATACCGGGCGCGCGGCCGGACGGTCGCGCCGGCGCACCGGGATCGCATGCCGGCCGGCGCCGGCCGACCCGGCGGCCGCGATGCATTAAAATGGCGGTTCACGATTCAACCGCGCGAACCCTTCCGATGGCCTCCAATCTCCACGACCTGCCCGACAGCCCCTGCATCGGCGTGTGCTCGACCCTCTTCGACGAAGTCTGCAAGGGTTGCGGCCGCACGGCCGCCGAAGTGTCGAACTGGGTGTTCCTGAGCGACGACGAAAAGCGCGCGGTGTGGGAGCGCATCACGCGCGAAGGCACCGCGATGCGCTTCCAGTACGACAAGCTGTAAATCCGCCGCACAAAAAAAGAGCGGCATGCCGACCGCCATGCCGCCAACCCCAACTCTGTTCTTTTCCTGCCGCGTCAGAACTTCATCCCGACGCCCACGCCGACGATCAGCGGATCGATGTGCAGCGTGCCGATGCCCTTGTCGCCCAGCGTCGCATCGGTGCTCATCCAGATCTTCTTCACGTCGACGTTCATGAACACCTTCTTCGTCAGTTGCACGTCCACGCCGAACTGCAGTGCGGGGCCGAAGCTGCTCTTGTTGATCGACACGCCCTCCCCGCCGACGTTGAGCCCGTTGTTGTAGAAGTACGTGTAGTTCAACCCGGCGCCGACGTACGGCCGTACCTTGCCCGCGTGGTTGAAGTGATACTGCAGCAGCAGCGTCGGCGGCAGCACGCCCACGCCGCCGAGATTGCCGAGGCTCGACGTCATCTGGTGCCGCGACGTGCCGAGGATCAGCTCGACGCCGAGGTAGTCGCGGATCATGTACGTGAAGTCGAGCTCCGGCACGATCGCGTTGTTCACGCCCGTGTTGATCGCGCCGAGCGTATCGCTCGCGCGCTCGTTCGGCTGGATGCTGATCGCGCGAAGCCGGACCAGTACGTCACCCTGGTTGATGCCGTCACCGGGCGATGCCGCGTGCGACAGCGACGGCATCGCGACGAAGGTGGCCGCGACGGCGGCTGCGGTGACACAAGTTCGAATCGTTTTATGCATGGTACGGACCCCCAAAGAATGGTTTCCATTCTCCATGTAGGGTCTTTTCGTCATCTTGATATTGGTCAAGCCAGCGTAAACGTGGGACGGTTTGCCGCAGGCTCGGTCGCACTGCCCGTCAGCAGCAGGTCGAGCAGATCGCGCACGCTGCGGATCGCGCGGCCGAACGGCAACGCTTCGCGGCCGCGGAAGAACAGCCCGTTCGCGACGTCGCCGCGCAGCGCGGCCGCAAGCCGCGTGTCGATGCAGAAGTGGCCGAATTTCTCGATGCCGTCGCGCAGCCCGCATACGCTCAGGCATTCGAGCGCGGTCGGGCAACGCTGCTTGAACGCGCCGAGCTTGTTGCGAATGCGCGTCTCGTTGCGCAGGTAACGATCGAGCCACGGCGTCTTCACCGCGCGGGCGGGCAGCCCCGTCACACTGACGAATTCGACGATGTCGTCGGGCGTCGCATCGGCAAGCACGCGCTTGAAGTACGGATGCGCATCCCCTTCTTCCGTCACCGCGAACGGCGTTCCGACCTGCACGCCATTCGCGCCGGCCGCGAATGCCGCGCGCACCGTGTCGTGACTGTTCACGCCGCCCGCCACGACCAGCGGAATCGTTTCGCGTTCGAGACCGAGCGACGCCATCACCTGCGCGGTCTCGTCGAGCACCCGCGCGAAATCGAAACGCGCGTCGTGCATGTCGTCGATCTGCGTGACGCCGAGGTGGCCGCCCGCGTGCGCCGGATGCTCGATCACGATCGCATCGGGCAGGCGCCCCTTCTTCATCCACTTCTTCAGCACCAGCGCGATCCCGCGGCTGTCCGACAGGATCGGGATCAGCGCGATGTCGTGCCCTTGCGTGAGATCGGGCAGGTCGAGCGGCAGGCCCGCGCCCATCACGATCGCGTCCGCGCCCTCGTCGCACGCGACGCGCACGTAGTCCGCGTGCGCGCTCACCGCCTTCATCACGTTGACCGCGATCATCCCGCGCCCTTCGCTGTACGTCTTAGCGAGACGGATCTCGCGCGCGAGCGCCTCGCGGTTCGCGGCCTCGAGCGTCGCGCGATCGGGTTGCGCGCGGCAGCGTGCGAGCAGGTCCGCATGATGGTGGCGCAGGTCGATGCTCGCAATCGTGCCGACCGCGCCTTCGCGCGCGACGCTGCCGGCCAGCCGGTGTGCGGAGATGCCGACGCCCATGCCGCCCTGCACGACGGGCAACAAGGTGCGGCCGCGAATCGTCAGCGGCGGAAAGGAACTGCGTACGGTCATCTGAAACCTCGTCGGAACATCGGAACCGCGATGATCGACGATCCACCGACGCGCACCTTGACGGCCGTCAATAAAAAAACGGCACGCGAGCGTGCCGTTTCCGTTCCATGCGGCGCGCGGCGCTCAGGCAGGCTTCGCCGGCTTCAGCTGCATCGACTTGTACTCGAGATACTCCTCGAGCCCGTACACGCCGTTCTCGCGGCCGTGCCCCGACTGCTTGTAGCCGCCGAACGGCGCCGCGGCGTTCCACGTGCCGCCGTTGATGTCGACCTGCCCCGTGCGGAGGCGGCGCGCGACGCGCATCGCGCGTTCGTCGCTGCCGGCCCACACCGCGCCGCCGAGCCCGTACGGCGAATCGTTCGCGATGCGCACGGCTTCCTCTTCATCGCGATACGTGATGATCGACAGCACCGGCCCGAAGATCTCTTCCTGCGCGATCGTCGATTTCGGATCGACGCGGCCGAACACCGTCGGCTTCACGAAGAAGCCCTTCGCGAGGCCGTCCGGCAGGCCCGTGCCGCCCGTCACGAGTTCCGCGCCTTCGTCGATGCCGCGCTGGATGTACGCCTGCACGCGCTGCTGCTGCACGGCCGACGCCAGCGCGCCGAGGCGCGTCGTATCCTGCCGCGGGTCGCCCGCGACGTACGCTTCGGCCGCGGCCTTCGCCAACGCGCGCGCTTCGTCGTAGCGCGCTTCCGGCACCAGCATGCGCGTGTGCGCCGAGCAGGTCTGTCCCGCGTTCAGGTAGCACGCGTTCACCGTACCCTTCACGGCCGTCGCGAAATCGGCGTCGTCAAGAATCACCGATGCCGACTTGCCGCCCAGCTCCAGCGCGACGCGCTTGACGCCCGCGGCCGCCAGCTCGGCCACGCGCTTGCCCGCGCGCGTCGAGCCCGTAAACGACACCATGTCGACGTCCGGATCGGTGGCCAGCACCTCGCCGACGACCGGGCCATAACCGCACACGAGGTTGAACACGCCGGCCGGCAGCCCGGCTTCGTGAATCGCTTCGGCGAGCATGAACGCGTTGAGCGGTGCGACTTCGGACGGCTTCAGCACGACCGTGCAGCCGGCCGCGAGCGCCGGCGCGACCTTCAGCGTGACCTGGTTCAGCGGGTAGTTCCACGGCGTGATCGCCGCGACGACGCCGACCGGCTCGCGCACCACGAGCGAGTTGCCGACCTGCGCCTCGAATTCGAACGACTCGGCGAGCTTCGCGTACGCCTTCCAGTTGTAGATCGGGCCGCCGACCTGGATCGCGCGCGACAGCTTGATCGGCATCCCGACTTCGCCGGTGATCGATTGCGCGAGTTCCTCGCTGCGCGCCTGCAGATGCTCGACGATCTTGCGCAGGTAGCCCGCGCGTGTCGCGGCCGGCGTGGCCGCCCATGCGTCGAAGGCCGCGCGCGCCGCGCGGATCGCGTCCTGCGCGTCGGATGCGACGCCTTCGGGAATCCGGCCGATCACGGCCTCGGTGGCCGAGTCGATCACGTCGATCGTGCCGGTTCCGGCCGGTTTGCGCCATGCGCCGTCGATGTAGAACTGGTCGTAGATTTTCATCGCTTCCGTCTCCTGTCGACCAGAGTTGGCGCTTTAGCGCTTACTCTGGTCCCATGCCCTTGTGCGGTCGACCAGAGTTGGCGCTTTAGCGCCTACTCTGGTCCCATGCCCTTGCGCGGTCGACCCGAGTTGGCGCTTTAGCGCTTACTCTGGTCCCATGCCCTTGTGCGGTCGACCCGAGTTTGCGCTTCAGCGCTTGCTCTGGTCCCATGCCCTTGCGCGGTCGACCAGAGTTGGCGCTTCAGCGCTTGCTCCGGTCCCATGCGTCGCGGGAAAGCCGACATTCTAGCGAGCGTTTCGGTCGGCCGGCATGACGATTGACAGCCATTCGAAAGAATCGGGGAGCCGTCGCGCCGCGTGGCGCTCGCCGGCCGCGCATGCCGCCGGCGGCGTGTGCGCGACCGCCGCCACATCAGCATCGGCCCGGGTGCGCGGGCAGGCCCGCATCGTGCTATGTTTTTAATATCGGCACCGGCTCATTGCATCCGGCGCCGCCAGGAATCGACGCATTTCGTGAGCGCTGCCATGACCGACGCATCCCATACCCTCGGCTCGCAAGACCGCCTTGAGCTGCTCTGCTGGCTCACCTGCGGCAACCTCGGCGCGTTTTACCTCAACGAATCGTGGCCGGACGCCACGTTCCAGGTCCAGGCCGCGCACCGCTGGCTCGACCGCCATCACCGTCAGGCCGACTGGCTCGCGGTCGCGAAGCTCGCGGCGCTCGCGCAGGACATCGCGAAGCGGCATGCGGGGTTCGTCGACGCGTCGTGGGCGCGCGACGCGGTCGAGGAAATCGTCGACACCGACGATCTCGATTACCGCGCGAAACTCGTGCAATGGGTGTATGAAGACTGCTGCAAGGCCCTCGCGGACAAGCGGCTGGCCGACTGAGCCGTGGTGCGCGCGGGCCGCGGCGTCGCCCGGCGCGACGGTCTTGTCGCCGCTGCGGAAGTAACGGCCTGAATGGCTGACGGTGAACGGTGCACGAGCACCGCCCCCCCTTCGATGCCGGCACGCGCCGTGCGTGCCGCTGTGGTGCTTACAGCAGCGATTTCGCCTGCGTCAGTACCTTGTCGCAGATCTGCCTGGTCACCTGCTGCTTCAGGCCGCCGCCGCTCAGGTCGAGCTTGCCGCCGTTGCCGGCGTCGAGGATCCCGCTCGCGCCGCTCGTATAACCGCTGTCCGACGACGCATTGCCGCCGAGCTTGCTCAGCAGCGCGTCCTTCACCGACGACGCGCCACTGCCGGACGCGCCGCCGAGATAGTTGTTCTGGATGCAGAACTGCAGCAGGCCCGCGACGTTGCCGGTGCTGCCCGGCGTCAGCGACGCCCCGCCGCCGCCCGTCAGCGCGCCGCCGAGGCCGCCGAGGTTGCCGAACGCACCACCCGCGCTGCCGCCCGAATCGCCGCCGCCGACCTGTTTCAGGACATCGCCCAGCTGCGCATGGGCCACCGGAAACGGCGCGAGCAAACCGATCAGCGCGCCGGCAATGGTCGCGCGGTATAGACGTGCATTCATGTGAAGCCTCCCGGTTGTCACGGCGTGAGTACCGCGAATCGAATCCAAGCATACTCAATCCCCCCCTGCATGACAGCCTTCATGCCGGGTCCGAAACGTCAGGCATCGTGATATCGCGGCGATTTGACAATGCTTGACGGCGTGCCGGCCGGCACTGCAAGCTCGACATGCGGCCGAAGGCACGTACCGACGATCGCATTCCGTCTCGCCGGCGCGCATGAAGCGTCATGGAATCGTCGCCGCCGGCCGGCCTTCAACCTCGAACCTGAAGGATGCTCGCGTGGCGCTCGCCCATCGAATGCTGCTGCTCGCCGGCACAGCGGCTGCGCTGATCACCGGTTCAGGCACTGCCCGTGCGGCGCCCGCGGCGGCATGCCCGTCACCGTCGTTCGACCGCTATCCGGCACCGGCCGCGCGCGCGCCGCGCCAGCCGGCCGCATCGCCCCGATTGACCAGCAAGGAAGCACGCCTGTACCGCACCGTGATCCGCGACGCATTCACGCAACCGGCCAATTTTGCCGGTCACTATCGCGTCGCGATCTGGGGTTGCGGCACGGATTGCCGGAATTTCGCGATCGTCGACAAGTACTCGGGTGCGACATACACGATGCCGGGCGTCACCGCCATTTCGGGCGTGATGGGCAACGACGACGAGCGCGTCGACTTCCGTGCCGGCAGTACGCTGCTGATCATCGCCGGCTGCTTCAACGGCGATTGCGACGACAACCACGCGAAGGCCGCCCGGTTCTTCTATACGTGGACCGGCAAGCGCTTGCGCCCGATCGGCACCTGTCCGCTGCACGTCGAGCCGATTCAGTAGCCGGCGCGAATTGCGCTATCGTTCGTCCGGTACACCCTAGACGGCACGCCCGCCCGCGATGTCCATTCACCTCAGCTTCGACGACGGCCCCGGTCCGTCGACCCCTTCGCTGCTCGACGTCCTGCGCGACGCATCGTGCAAGGCGACCTTCTTCCTGCTCGGTAAACATCTGGCGGGCGCACTCGACGTCGCCGCGAGAATGGCGCGCGAAGGCCATCGCCTCGGCAATCACACCCATTCGCATGCCAGACCGGGCGCGCTGGCGGACGACGCGCTGATCGGCGAGATCGAGGCGACCGACGCACTGATCCGCGACGCCTATTGCCGGGCCGGTATTGCCGCGCCGGACGCGATCCCGTTGCGTCTGCCGTACGGGCTGATGCCGCGGGACGATCGCGCCGGCGTGCTGGCGCGCCTGCGGCGCGAACACACGGGCTGGACCGCGATACTGGACGACTGGCAGCGGCCGGCGCCGTCGCCGCAGGCGCTGTTCGACGCGATGTGCGCGCATGCCGACGCCCGCGCGACGCAGCGTCGCGACGTGCTGTTCTGCATGCACGACGGCTCGCGACATGGCGACGCGCGGCCCAACACGGTCGAAGCCGTCCGCCTGTTCCTGAATCGGCGAAGCTGAAGCAACGGCCGGTCAGTTTCCCGGCGCTGCACTGTCCAGCAACTGCCGCCAGCCGCCGAGAAAGCCGATGCCGGGCCCCGGCATCCACAAGCCGCGCTGTGCCGCCTCCAGATGGATCAGCGTCTGGTCCACGCAGAACAGCGTCATCAACGCATCGCGCTCGGCACGCATCCAGCCCGGTACACCGTCGCGCCGCGTCGCCGCATAGGCGTGCAAGCCGGCCTCCCAGCGCTGCGCATCGAACACGAAACGATCGTCCCTGCCCGCGTCGCGCGACAGCGCGAACAGTGCGAAGGCCGCCTCAAGCCACTGCGCGCCCTGCCCGGCATCGTCGAAATCCAGCACGCCGTTCACCGTGTGGCCGACATACAGCAGGTTGCCCGCGTGATAGTCGCCGTGCAGCCAATGCACCGGCCCCGCCAGCCAGTGCGCGGCGGCGTCGAGATGCGCGCCGATCCGCCGGATCACCGCATCGTAATCGCCGCTCAAACCGGCCGGCAGCGACGGCATCGCGTGCGCCGACACGCGCGCATGACGGGCCGACAACCACGCCAGCGGCGTCGATTCGCTCACGGGTATCGTGGCCAGTGCCGCATGCAGATGCGCGAGCGCGCGCATCGCATCGATCGCCCCCGCTTGCGCGTCATGCGGCAGGCCGGGATCGCCGTCGACAGGTTCGAACAGGTGCAGCCAGCTTCCATCGTCGATGAGCACGCCGGATTGCGCATCGACGGTCGGCCTCAGCCGCGGCAGCGCGGGTAATGCCGGCACCGTGCGCGTCTCGCCGAGATGACCGAGTATCGACGCCTCGCGACGCACCTGCTCGGCCGGCTTGCCGGGCCACGACACGCGCAGCACCGCGCGCCCCGCGTCATACTCGACGAGATACGTTTTGTTAGTATGGCCCGATGCCATCGCCTGCCCGCGTGCCGGCACGATGTTCCAGTACCGGCGCAGCCACGGTTCCAGCGTTTTCACGTCACTCCTACTCGTTGCATTGACCATGTCAGAGCGTCCTTCGGCCCGCATACGGGACCTCAATATCGAATGGCTGACGCGCGCCGCCGAATTCGACCATCTGTTCCAGACGCGCTGGCTCGGCGAGCGCTTCTTCCATCTGCCCGGCGACATGCTTGCGCTCCAGGAACTGATCTGGCGCGAACGCCCCGACTGTATCGTGCAGACCGGCATCGCGGCGGGCGGCGGTGTCGTGTTCTCCGCGTCGATGCTGGAACTGGCCGGCGGGCACGGCCGCGTCGTCGCGGTCGAACCGCGGCTGCGCGACGAGGTCAGGCAACGCCTGCAATCGCACCGGCTGGCCCATCGCATGGTGCTGATCGAAGGCGAATCGTGCGCGGCCGACACGCTCGCGGCGGTGCACGCGCAGCTCCGCGACGGCGCGCGCGTGATGGCGATCCTCGATCTCACGCATACCCATGCGCACGTGCTGCGCGAACTCGAATGCTATGCGCCGCTCGTGACGCCCGGCAGCTATGCGATCGTGATGGATACCATCATGGAGTATCTGCCCGCATCGATGTTCGACGGCAAGCCGTACGGCCGCGGCAACAACCCGGCCACGGCCGCGCGTGAATTTCTCGCCCGCGACGACCGTTTCGAGGCCGACCACGACATCGAGGACCGCGTGCTCATGACGCTGTCGCCAGGCGGTTTCCTGAAGCGAGTGCGCTGATCAGGCGAGCGGCTTGCGCGGAGCCGTCGCGCGCGGCGTAGCTGTCGCGAATCCGTGCCGCATGCTCGCGCAGCGGGCCCGGACGCAACAGGCGCTCGAGCGCAGCGGCAATCTCCGCGACGCCGGCACGCTGCAGATCGAGCACGCACGCCGCGCCGGCCCGCTCGACGAAGTGCGCCGAATGAAACTGGTCGTTGCAGAACGGCGACAGCAGCATCGGCACACCGCACGCGAGCGATTCCATCACCGAATTGGCGCCGCCATGGCTGACGAACGCATGCGTGCGCCGCAGCAGCGCCAGTTGCGGCGCATAGCGCACCGCGATCACGCGCTCGTCACCGGCCGGCAGCAGATCCGAATCGACCAGTTCGCCTACCGACAGCACCAGTTGCGCCGACGTCGCGCGCGTCGCGTCGATCACCTTCGAGAACAGGTCCGGATGGTAGTAAAGCTGGCTGCCGAGCGACATGTAGACGAGCGGGCGACCGGCGTCGATACGCGCCCACGGAAACGCCGTCTCGTCGCCGCGCGGCCCCGACGGCATCGCGGGGCCGACCAGCTCGACACCCGGCGGCGGCGCACCGACCAGCGCGTCGGTCGTGAACGCGAGCGTCAGGTGCGGCGACAGGACATCGCACCCGCGAAAACGCGCATCGAGCCCGTAGCGCGCAAACAGCCCGGCACGTTCCGGCGCGAGCCATCGCACCGTGCGCAGCAGTTCCGAATCGAGATCGTCCGGCAGCACCGGATTCAGCGAATTCGACATCGACACCCACGGCAGCCCTTCCAGCTCGGCGGCGATCGCGGCCGCGTAAAGCAGCGGATCGATCACGACCACATCGGGCCGCCAGTCGCGCAGCACCGCACGGATGCCGTCCACCTGCGACGGCGCCAGGTCGATCAGCAGCGTGCGGATCCAGTGCCGCAGCCAGTCGGCGTCGCGGATGTTCGCGGCGAAGCTCGCGCCGCGCGACAGGTCGTGGCGCTCGGGCGTCTCGCGCGGCCCGACGAACGCGAAGTCGCCGGCGCCGTCGAGCTGTTCGCTGATATCGGCCGGCGCGTAGAACGCGACGTCGCAGCCGGCCGCGCGCAGATGCTGGGCCGGGCCGATGCACGGATTGACGTGGCCCTTCTCGGGCACGACGCAGAACAGGATGCGTGTCATGAGCGGTTCAGGTTGGACGATGCGCGGCATCGCGGTAAAGGTGCTCGAGATGATCGAGGATCAGGGTCAGCGTCGCCCACAGCACGCGCTCGGTATCGGCCCGCAGTGCGGGCGCGGCAAGGCCGAGCGTACCGGCCAGCGCATGCGTGCGCTCGCGATCGAGCAGCGCGCCGAGGTCCATCGCCGGCGCGAGTCGTCCGCGCTTGGGGCCGTGCACCAGACGGTCCGGCAGGTTCAGGCGCGCACCGAGATCGCGCAGGCATTGCTTGTTCGGGTCCGGCGCGATGCTCGTCAGATGCGCGACGACCTCCGCATCGACGAACGGCGGATGCAGGTCAACCGCCGCCGCATCGAACAACGCGTGGCACAGCGGCAGGTAATTGGCCGACCGGTCGCGGCGCAACACCTGATCCGCGCCGTCGCCGGTAATTGCAACCTCGATGCCGTCCGCCGCCATGGCCTCGGCCAGCAACCGCTTCGCGACCGGATGCAGATTGAACATCGGCTCCTCGACCGCATGGGTCGTTCTCGGCAGCGCCGCGACGAAATCGGCTTCATTCGCCCGCACGATCTTCACGTTCGCCTGCATCTGCGTCGCGAGTTCAAGCGCCGCGTCGAGCTCGCAATAGTCGGGCATCTCGGTCGCGAGCACGTAGGCCGTCACGTGCGGCAGCGCGCCGAGTTCGCGCAACAACGCGAGCAGCAGCGCCGAATCGAGGCCGCCGCTCAGCGCCAGTGCAACGCGCTTGCCGCTGTCGAGCGCGCGTTGCAGCGACGCGCGCAGCACGGTGTCCAGATCGGCATGCCGCGGCCGCTCGGGCGACGGCTGCACCGTCAATCCTTGCGGCGAACGGATCAGCGCATGCCCCGGCGGCACCGCGAGCACGTCGCGCAGCACGGTGCGGCCGACGAGCCGCTCGCCGCTCAGGTAACCCGCGATGGCGGCCGTGTCCGGCGCACCGGCCGGCTGCGCCGACGCGTGCAGGACGGCGCGGATGCCGGATGCCGACACGCCGCTGCGCGGATGGTAGTGAAGACGATCGAACCCGAACGGGTCGCGCGTGCCGACGATCATGGATAACGAGCCTTCAGGAGGTCCACTTCAACGCGTTTCAGGATGCGATGCGGCGCCACCGGCGCGCTGCCGCCCTGGCAATGCAGGCACGCTTCGAGCGGCGCGTCGCGCTGCAGATAGGCGAGCATTGCGTCGAGCATGTCCGCATCGTCGCGCAACGGCAGGCCGTCGGCCTGGAAATCCTTCTCGCCCCGGTAAAGCGTATGGAAATGCGCGGGACGCGTGCACGTGTAGAACATGCCGTCGCGAATCATGTGGCAGCGCTCGCGAATCCAGCAATCGTGATAGAGACGCTGCGCTTCGTCGCGGTCCGTGCCGGGCTGGGCGCGATTCATCGTCGTGAACACGTCCTGCACCTTCCAGTTCAGGCGTACGCCGAAACGCGCGGCCTGGCGCTCGACGTGCGCGATCAGTTCGGGCGAAAGCGCCGGCCTCGGATAGCGCGAGATCGTCAGCGCATCGACCGCTTGCCAGAACGCGTCCGGCATCTCGCCGAGTTTCAGGCCGTTGGTCGTGACCGAAATCACGGGCGCGATACCCGTGCCGCGCACGCGTTCGACGATTTCGACGAGCGCCGGATGCAACAGCGGCTCGCCGCCGACCAGCTTGAACATGCGCGGGCTCAATACCTTCGCGGCCATGCGCAGATCGGCCTCGATCGAATCGGGGCTCGCGTGCCACGCCGGCAGGAGCGGCGACAGCGAGCAGCATTCCGCGCAGGTCAGGTTGCAGTGATCGACGATATGCGCTTCCAGCGAGCGCGTCCGGATGCGGCCGTTTTCGACCCGGTAATCGCGATCCAGCGGCGGCGGAAACACATGCTGGCGCTCGCCGGACGGCGGCGGATTCGGGATCTCGTTCGGATTCACACTCACGTCAGCTTCCTGCTTCCACGCAACGGGAAAAGAAATCGACCAGATGGCCGCGTGCGTCCACCATCGCGGATGCCATCGTCACCGCGCCGCTCAGGTGCGACGCGAAGCGCGACGGATCGTCCAGCCAGCCTTGCACGATCCACAGCTTGAGTGCGTGCTGCAGGCACGCCGCATCGACCGCCCAGGCGATACGCGCCGGATTCACCGGCCGCACCCGCTGGTAGGCACGCACGAACGCTTCCGCCCGTTGCGGCGCTTCCAGCGGCAGATGATTCAGGCAGCGTACCAGTTCGTATTCGCGCGGCGCGCCGATCGACGCTTCCCAGTCGAGGATCAGCGGCGGCAGCCGGCCCGTGAACAGATAGTTGAACTGGTTGTAGTCGTTGTGGATCGGGTGCTGCGGGTCGTCGGCGGGAAACGCGTCGAGGCTGCCGGGATAGTAGCGATCGAGCATGCGCAGCGCGAGATCGACGTAACGGCGCAAGTTCGCGGCGTTGTCGTTCGAGCGCGAGCGATTCAATGCATCCAGCAGGCTGCGGCGCACCGCATCCACGTCGATTGCAGCCAAGCGCGCGCGAATCGTATCAAGTGATGGCAGATGAAACTGTTCGAGGCCCAGGTGCAACGCGGCCAGACTGGCGCCGAGCGCATCCCATTCGGCCGGTGAAAACGTGTCGTAGGTCCTGAACTGCCCGGCCTCCCAGCGCGTCAGCAGCGCGTGCGAGTGTTGCCCCGTCCACAGCGGATCGCCGTCCGTCGTGCGCTTCAGCGTCTGTACATGGAACCGGGTATCGCCGTGAGTTTCGAGGTGCGCGAGGATGGCAGCCTCCTTTGCCGCGCGTGCATGGTGCTCGGACGCGTAAAGCTTGACGGCCATATCGCCGCCGTCGGCCGGCAGATGCCACACGCGTTCACTGACCCGGCGCGGCGCGGGACCGCGGCCGAGCGCGTAGGCCTCTCGAATCTCGTCGAAGGTGGCGGCGAGCGGCCCCATTCAGATATGCTCGGCCGGCCCGTGCCGATACGGATGACCGGTCAGGAACGTGTTGTGCCCGACGTAGCGCAGCTTGTACATCGCCGGCCGGAACAGCACCGAAGGATCGTTGTTCGCGATGCCCAGCAGCGGATACAGGTCCTGCCGCACGAAGAACGCGTTGTTGCCCATGTCGTCGCAGCAGACGAGTTCATAGCCCTTTTGCCTGCCGAGATGGACGAGCGATTCGAGGCTTGCGCCGTAATAGGTCGAGCCGTCCCATTCGTGATCCGGGTTGAAGCACATGACCCAGCGCTCGGGCGGCGTGTAGTACGGGTTGTACTCGATCACGACGATGCGCGGCTTGAACGCTTGCAGCCCACGCCAGACCCAGTAGTCGTTGCCGTCGATGTCGATCGATAGCAGGTCGAAGTCCTCAGGCGTGTCCGCATCGGCGAGCAGGTGGTCGACCGTGTCGGGCTGGACGCGGTCGTGATGCAGCCGGACGCGCTCTGCACCCGCGTAGTGAGCGGCAAGCTTGCCGAACCGGTATGCGCTGCCTTCCACCAGTACGCCGGCCCAATCTTCCTCACGCAGCAGCCGCGCGGTGTTGCTGTTGCGCAGGCCGTCGCTCGCGCCGATATCGACGCAGAAGCGATTGACTGGCGCGATTCGCTCCATCATGCGCGACAGGATGCCCTCCTCGGTGCCCTGCGCGTACAGGCTTGGCGCAAGGCCGGACAGGTCGAGCGGGAGAGAATGGTCCTGCATCGAGAAACGGGCTCCGGGTCGGAATGGGGAATGGCGACGTGCGTTTGGAGTGTAATTTACCCGAAGTCGATTGAGCAGAGGAAACCGGAATGGGCGACGCCAGCGGGCGTCGCAACCGGCGGAAACAAAAAGGGCCGCCAAGTACAACTCGGCGGCCCTCTTGGGTGCAACGGATCAGGTACGACTCAGGATACTTACTCCTGCCCCAGACTCGTCAGGAATTCCTCGTAATTCCCACCGGAGTCGAACAGCGTGCCATCCGTGCGCACTTCGATGATCCGGTTCGCCGGACATACCTTGTAAGTCTTCTATCCACGGGCTGCTCGAAGTTCAACCGCCAACTGTTCCAGTAATCCCGTAACTTGGGTCATTGGCGCAGCCATATACGAAACTCGGGTTACAGCGCTCAACAAGCGTATGCGCAACACGATTTGCGGCGATGCTCGCATCCAAATCGTTCGCTTCCCCCGTCCCGATCGGCTTGTTTCTTCCTACCCGGTAAAGGTTCAGGTCGTAGGCGACAATCGTAAGCGGCCGTTGTCCTGATGATTGAAGAATCGATTTGAAGATCGGCTTTCCAACGTAGAGCGCATACGTTGCCCCCAAGGCGACGGCATCCCGGTCGCGAACTTCCTGCGTCGGCGGCTCTTCGGTCGTCACGGACACGATCCTTGCATTGATGCCTTCCGCAGAGATCGCCGACGCAATCGACGCGTTGAATTTGTTGCACATATTGAGCAACTGATTCATCCTCCGACGACGGTTCTCATACTTGATTTCAACCGTATCCCAAACGTATTTCGATAGCGCGCCGTCAAGCTGGTAATTGCCGCACGACTCGACGTACACAACAACCGGTGCGAGTTTTTGCTCGCGCGGGATGTCCGCCATGTTCGAAGCACAGCCGGCAAGTGTCGCCGATGCTGCCATGAGAATCAGCGCAGAATTTTGTTTTATCGATTTCAAGGTTTTGTCCCCTTTTGTACTGCACTGAAAATCTGCACGCTAGACTTCTTGTCATCGCGGTCGGGAAAAATGGTCAGAATTGAGCCGTCACTTGAAACCCGAGCGTGACGCGCGCGGTCGGAAATCCAGACGGCTTGTAGACCGGCGTACCGGCGAACAGGTCGTAACCGTAGCCGCCGAAGCGCGTCGCGACGCTGCCCTTGATGCCGATTACGGCACCGGCCAACTGCGTACCGACCAACGCAACCGGTTGCGGCCCCCAAACGCGACCGTAATCCAGTCCTGCATAGATCGCCTGTCCGGTCTGTCCGATCGGCATCTGCAGTTCGTTGCGCCAGTAGAAGCCGCGCGCCGCCGCCAGCATCGTTTCGCCGTCGAAACCGCGAACTGTGTAGCGACTGCCGATCGTCAAGTCATCGATGTAGTACAGCGAGTTCCCGGTATATTGGCTGTGAATGCTCGTCAAGTATCGGAACGGCTGCTTCGCGATCGCGAACGGCACCGACAGGTTCGCGTCGAGTACCGCCATCTTGAAACGGTAAGTCGGACCACCACCGGCAGCAAGAATGTCGTCCTGCGCACCCAAGCCTCCGACGCCCTGCCGGTACGCCAGCGTGCCGTCGAACTGCGCCCCGTCGAAGTAGTGACGATCGGTCAGGCCGAATTCAACGAACGTGTTGTTGCGGCGCTGCTGCGAGATTTCCGTATCTTCGATGAAACTCTGACCGAAGCGACGCAGCAAACGGACGTAGCCGCCCAACACGTCGTTCTGACTGCGTGCAAGCACGCGCGCCAGTTTGAAATCAATCGTCTTGGAATTCCCGCTCGCCACGAACGTTTGATTCACGCCCGCGATTTGCTGGTAGTACGTGTTCGTGTAGGCCGATAACGTTGCGGTCCAGTAGCCCCACGGGATCGAATAAAAACCGTTCCAGCCGTGGGAACCAAGGCGCTTGTCACCGAGTTCAAGGTCTTGGCTCACGCCGACGTTGAAGATGTCGTTCAGGCCGAGCGGATTGTCGATGCCGATCGACAGATTGCCCTGTAGCTTGCCAGTCGCGCGTGTGCCCGAATTGTCGATCGAGGCGACGACCGTCCACGGTTTGCCGCGCTTCACATCGAGCACTACGTCGCTCGCCCCCGGCACGTCGGCCGGCACGATCTGCATCGACACGTCCTGGCTCGTCACGCGCTTCATCTGCTCGAGACCCTGTTCGAGGTCGCGCAGGTTCAACAGTTCACCGTCTCCGGTCGGGAACGCGGTCTTCCAGGTGCCGCGCAGCTTCTCGTCCGCAAGCCGCACATGCCGGATTACGCCGGGCACCAGCGCCAGCTTCAGCGTCCCCGTCGACAGGTCCTGTTCCGACAGTAGGACACGCGTCGTGATGTAGCCGCGCGCCAGGATCGCGCGCGACAGTCCCTTGACGATCGTATCTATGCCTTGCTTCCCGACGCACTGGCCGGAATAGTGAGCGAGCCATTCGCGCGCGAAGGCGAATCGATCCATCGGCAATGCGGATGCCCCTTGCGACTTTGCGGCGTCGGGCAATGAATCCGGTACATCGAGCGCGAAGCGGTCGATACGGAAACACGGTTGCTCGGTCGGCAACGACGGATACGTTTCGACTTGGGGTACTTCCGATCGAACAGCAGGGGCACTCACAGTGGCTTCCCGCTGCTGCGCGTCACGTTGCTGCTTCGCCTGTCGGTCTTGTTCGGCGTTTGCACGCGCGGCAGCGGCACGATCGGCCGGTGTAGGCGCTTGCTGTGCCTGTACCATGAGCGATACCAATGCCGTGAGAGGCAACACCGCTAATCGTTTCGTTGATTTTATCTTCACCTAACCCTCGATCCTGCTATCTCATCGGCAATCGTTTTCAACGAAAAAATATCAATACCCCTCAATTAACGCTCGCCTCTTATTTGCTTAAGGAAGTCAGGATCAATCCAGACCTCACCAACATCATTTGGATCAAGCTCAACGTCGCCCACAGAGAATGGGCGAAGTACGTCAAGAAATTTGGATAAAGAGGGGGCGATCTTTGTAAGAGCCTTCACTCCCGGCACTTCATGGTCAAAGAAATACACCACCCCAAATTCGCGTTCCTTGATCGACAAGCAAACATAATTCCCTCCAGACGCGTAAGCAAATGGTAGAAATTTCTTCGGCCCGGTTTGTTCAATGAGCGATTTGCAATAGATGATTTTATCAAAAGGAATAAATTGACTTACCCCCGCGTTGTTGCCCCCAGGAATATCAAATATATTCTCTTGGATGTAAGCACCATTCATTGTCCCAAGCAGGTCAATATATTCTTGAGGTAAACTCACCTTTATGGTTGCCTCAAGATTTTTGATTGCATCCGACGATGGCGCCGGCAATGCTTTGCGAGCCTCAATTTTCACGTCAATCTCCCGGCGGTTGAAGGACAGCGGACCCACCTGTGTGGCGCACCGCATTATGAAGGTCTTGCGGTATCAAAAGCATAGTCTGACCATTTTCGACGTGGTGCCAAACATAGCCTTCGGGAGTTTCCGATAGTCCGACCTTCTTATTGGCAAGAGCTTCATCAGTTCGATAGTTGCCAGTCAAGTTGCTGATGTCTGTTTTAGCCTTCGCGTAGGGCAAGAAATCAGGGAACCCCTGCGAATTAAATTTAATTCCTTGGGGATACTTCTGCTGAATCTCAGGCGACAGCTTGTCCATCGGAAACTGCTGATCGGCGTATTTGCTGTTAATTGGGTAGCGCCCGTTAACCAGGGGTAACCCATTGCGTCCAACGCCAGTAATGGCCGCCGCCACGCCGAAGCCGGCACCCGGTGATGCTCCGATTCCAAGCTCCGCAATCAGCTCCGACCCCTGCAACGACTTGAGCGCATCCATGCCAGCATAGCGCGTGTAGCTCTGAAGCGCTGCTGTACGGAGCGACATTAAATTCGTGTCGGACGACTTGAGATTCAGCAGCTCGTCCATCTCGGCGGCAGACAGGCTCCCGGTATTCCGAAGCTTCTGTTGCAGTTCGTTTTCGCGAGCACCGTATTCGACTTGCTGCTGCCGAAGATCGGTAAGCACGGCCTTACATGCATCGGCACTGGCGCAGTCCTTTACCTTGGCTTCGTTCGCTTCCCAGAGCTTGCCATACTGCTGCTTGACCTTCTGGTTACACACCGACGGATCGGCTGCCGTCGAACAACTGATTTTCGCCAACGAGCGTGCGGTCTGCTCAGGCTGCGTGAGGAAGTTGTTTTCGACTTCCGTTTGACCCGCCGTCGTTGCTGTCGCTGCGTTCAGTCCGCCGGCGGTGGCAACGCCCGCGACAATGCTGGAAATCAGGCTCCCCTTGGCCTGCTTCTCCGTCGCGGTTTCGTTCGGACTATCGGTGAACAGATTGCTCAACAGGCTCGACGTCGCTGCCCCTATCGCACCAGCGCCGCAATTCTGACTACTTGCAGCCGCGCCAGCACAGGCCACGATCGCATGCATTGCTGCGTGCAGCGGACTGCCTTCCGTGACCGCGCCCGTCTTGACAAGATCACCGATGTACGACGCGCCCTGTTGTTGCAAGTAGTTCACGACGCCAGCTTGAACAAACTGTCCGCTGCTACCCGTGACGTTGCCGCCTGCTGCTGCCGTCAACGCCGACAGTACCTGCCGGTAGGTCCCACCCGGCCCCCAATCTGCCATCAACTGATCGGCTTTCTGCTGCGCTGCTGCCCGTTGTTCGGGCGTCAGGTCGAGATTCTTCGATGCCGCTTTTGCTGCATCCGCTTCCTTTAGCCGATTATCGACAAACGTGCCAGCCTGATTGATGAACTGACTGGTGATATCAAACCCGGCCTGCACCTTGTCCTTGTCGAAAATAGGCGCGAGCGTGCCGCCCGTATTCGACGTATCGCGATTGACGCTCGCGACTGTCTCGTCGGCAGACTTGCCAGTCATCTGCTGTTGCTTGGCGTTGTCGGTGATCTTGAGCGAACCGCCACTGATCCCGCTACGCGTGGTTGAACTCGCATTGTCCGATGCGCTCAACGCAATCGGGGGAGTAGCGGAAAATCCGCCGCGATCCGGGAGGTTCGTGCCGGCAACCGGATTTACGTTATCGGCCGTTCCCTTTTGGTTCTTACCGATGCCGCCGCCGTAACCGCCAGAAATCCCGACCGACGACGCGTCGTAAGACGCATGATTCAGGATATCGCTCGTCGTCAGCGTCGCCGTCGTCAGGCTGTTCTTGCCGTCCTGTACAGCCTTGTCGTTACTCGCGATCACGCCACCTTTCAGGTCCGTATTGCCCTTTACATCGACCTGATAACCGCCGTCGCCAGCCTTAATGCCCGACTGTTCGGCGACGGACGCGTAGTCGCTGTTCATCTTCTGCTGACTGATGTTGCCCGATACACTCGACGGGCCGGCACACAACGGCGGCACGCACACGCTGACCGATACGCCTGCGCCTTGTTGCTTCGAATTGTAATGGTCGGTGTCCTGCAAGCTCTCGACGTTCAGGTTGCCGCCCACGTCCGCGACGACTTGCTTGCCGGACGCGACCGCACCTTTGATGTTCGTATCGCTGCCGGATTGAATCGTCAGCGTATCGCCTGCCGTGACGTGCGTATTCGTCCAAGCGGTTGAATTGCCATCGGTGTTTCCTCGATTGCCCGCGACGCCAGCCGTGAATGCAATTCCATTCTGCTTACCGCCCCCAATCGACACTCCGACGCCGAAGCTTCCGCCACTATTCTTCGATGACTGGCTGCTGGTACTTTCAGCCGCTTCCAGATTCACCTTGCCGTCTGCGGCAAGCTTAGCGTTGCCACCGGCCGAAATCGTACTACCGATTACGTCGATATTGCTATCGGCACCAGCGCCCGTTGCCTTTATCGATACGTTGCGGCCAGCCGACACCGCACTACCGACTGCCGTACTCGCTTGCGATTGCGACTGGTTGTCGCTCTTGCTCGCGCCGACGGAAATATTGATACCGACGGTCTTGCCGAGTGCCGACGGATCGCCGCCGCCCGTTGCATCATAGGCGTTCTTCGCAGCAAGGCCCGTCGTTGCGGCCGCCAGCGCGGTCAGACGTGGATCGCCCTTGGTTTTTCCAGCCGCTTCGACCATCTGCCTGCCGGTCTGTGCCAAGGCGATGACGGGGCTGGTCACGCCAACCGTCACGCCAGCCTGTCGGTATTGCTGCTGTTCCGCCTGACTCATCGTGTCGTAAGCCGAATCGATCTTGACAGTCTTGCCTTCGAGCGACACGTCATTACCTGCGTGCAACGTGCTACCGGTAGCGTGCAGGTTGCTTCCGGCGGTCACATTCAGATTGCCGTTCAAGGAACCGACCATGCTGCCGGTGTTCGTGACTTCCGTCGAATGCTGCTGATCCGTCATCGAGCGCGTGCCGATCGAAACCGACATGCCTCCGTTCGACATGAGGCCCGATTCCTTTTTCTCGAAGCTGTTCGCCGACTTCACCGTATCTTGCGAAGTCGTGATCCTGACGTCACGCGCCGCGTACAGATCGACATCGTTTGTGCCGACTACGTTGCTGCCCTGAACCGTGATGTCCTGGCCGGACTGAATCCTGACGGTATCGCCCGATACGGTGCTCGCGACACCGATGTTAGCTTGCGTGTCGTGCGATTCCTTGGTGGTCGAACCCGATACGAAACTGCCGCGCTTCGTCTGGACGTTCTTGTAGCTGTCGTGTTCCTCACGGCCTTCGTTGATCGTCACGTTACCGCTGCCGGCAATCGTCACACCGCCCGGCGTCACGCTGTTGGTACCCGACGTAACCGACGAGCCCGTCAACGTGACATTGCCTTTCGACGCATCAGCGATGTCGATGGCCGACAATGCTGCATTGCGACCAGCCGAGAAGGTGGTGCCGACTGCGGTTTCGTCGTAGGTATGGTCTACTTCCTTGCGCGCGCGCCCATCGGTCGCGACGTTATCGAGCTTCGCTGTGTCGGTGACCGTCGTTGCCGTGAGGTTGCCGCCAGCCAGTACCGACAAATCCTTGCCGGCCGATACATTCGCGCCCTTAAGCGTCGTATCGTTACCGCTTTGCATCCCCACGCTGCCGCCTGCGGTAATGCCGCTCGTTACGTTCTTCGTCGTGGATTCTTCCCAATGATGCTGATCACTCAGATACATCGATTGGTTCGTCGTAGACTGAACCGTATCGACGTTGATATCGCGGCCCGCCGTGACCAGCGCATCGCCGCCGGCCGACAGACTTGCACCGTGAAGCGTCAGGTCGCGACCAGCCTGCACGGAAAGGTCGCCCGTTGCTGCGATCGTGCCTTGCTGGCCGATCAAGCTTGTATTGGCCTTACTTGCGCCCGATGCACCGGTCGCACCCACCGCATCAACCAGCGTCGTGTTGACGATATCCCGGCCAGCGCTGACTGCAACCCGGTTGCCAGTGATCATCCCCGACGAGTTCACCACGTCGTTGCTGGCCGATACGACCGTCGTGCCGTTCGCGCTGCTGCTCGAAATCGTGCCGCCGCGATTCAGGATATCGGTCGCGGTGAGAATCGTCTTCGTGCCGCCCTTGATGACGCCCGTGTTGGTCGTGCTGCCCGTCGTGTGAATCTCAACGTCGTCCGCCGCAATCAGGGCACCGGTCGGTTGCAGATCGTTCGCATGCGTTTGCGCCATGTAGACGACCGGAGCCAACACGTGCGTCGTGCTGCCGTCGGGCAGCGTCACGGTCTGGTCAACGAGCCACACGATATCGCTCGTCAGCGCGTCCATTTGCGCAGCGGTCAGCGCCATGCCGGGCACCAATCCGAAGTTCTTCGCGTAGTTCGCACCGTTCGTCATCAGCGCACGATACTCATCTTCGGCGCTCGCGTAACCCGGCAAGAAAGTGCGCCCCGTCAGTTGCGTAATCTGATTGCGCACCATCTGCTGCTCATACATCCCGTCGCCCAAGCGCTTTTCGATGCTCGCCGGGTTCAGGTTCAACTGGCCGAGCATGTAGTCGCTCGAAATGAAATTCGTATAGCTCGTCAACCGCGGATCGGTGACGATCAGATACGGCTGGCCAGGTGCGTCGTGAATCGAATAAAGACCGCTCGTCGGTAACGTGATCGGCAATGCGCCGGACGCATTCGCCACCGATTGCTGCGCACCAACAGGCGTCGATGCCCCGCCTGCGGCACCGACCGGCGTCAACTTTCCACCGGACACGCCCTCATTGGCCGAATTATTTCCAAGCGTGCCGCCAGTTGCGCCCGTCGAAGAATTCTGCGCCGCGACGTTCTGGTTGTTGACATCCTTCGCGTCGATGATCACCGACTGGTTGGCGACAATCGTGCCCCCCGTGCCGCCGATGGCAACGGGTGTATAGACCTTCGAAGGCTGAACGATCGTTCCGCGATCCCGCGTCGTATCCTCGTTCCACGCGTACATCGATACGATACTGTCGGTCTGATACTGATACAGCGTCCGCCCGACGTTGTTCACGACCGTGCCACCGTAGCTGCCTGAACCTGCACTGCCGGACACATCCGAGTCGCCTATTTTGATCGACCCGCCCGCCGCAAGTGAGCTGTATTCGTTGTTGATCGTCCCGACGTTCTTCATCACGATGTTGTTGCCAGCCACGAGTTGCGCCTGTTGCGCCTGGCTCGTTACCTTGTCCTGCTGGACCGTGGTTGTCGTGTCGCGCCAGATTTCGACACGCTGATAGCCGTTGTGGCCATCGCTGCGCGTCGTGTATTCCGTATCCGGAACGTAGTTGACGTGCGGATCGTATGCATCCCAATAGTTGACCGTAACCGTACCGTCCGCGTTGGTCGTCAGCGTGTTGTAATAAATCGTCTGCTGCTTGCCGTTCACGTTCACGACCAATACCTTGTCAGTCGCGTTTGGTCCGGACGTTTCCGATACAACCTGCGAAGGACTATAGGTTGAAGTGAGCGGCGTCTTGTAACCGTTGACCCACATCGCCTGCGAACACCCGCCGTTCGGGTCTGCATTCATCGTCGCGCACACGATGTACTTCTGACGTTTGGTTTCGTGCTTGCTCGTCGTGCTCGTGGTTTCAGTAGTCACTACGGGAGCCGGACGTGTGTTCGTGAACGTACCAGCCGCGAGTTCGACGCTGCCTTGCGCTTCGATCGTGGACTGATCGTTCAAGACATTTTGCGTACGGTTCGCGAGAAACCCGTTCGCGTCGCGCTGACCGTTCGCGGCGATATTGATATCGCCCGCGCTGAAGATATTCGCGCCGCCCGTGTTCGACAACTGGTTGGACGCGAACAAATTCACCCGTTCGGCCGCCGCAATCACGGCCGCCGCACCGGTATTGTTGATCGTGTTCGCAGTGGTGCTGACTTCGCGGCCGATGATCGTCGCGGTGTTGTTCAGCGTCGCGCTGTTGGTCGCAACCGTATCGCCTTCGATGCGACCTGCGTTATCGATCGCGCCGCCGTTCGCGTTGACCGTCGTCTTACTGGAATTCAGATCGGCGCCTGCTTGGTTCTCCACGTTCGCAGCGTTCACGGTCAGCGCGCCGTTGGCATCCAGCACGCCTCGGTTCGTCAGTTTTCCCGACGTGGAAAACGTGAGGTCCCCATTTGCGTGCAACTTGTTCGCCGTGGTCTGCGTGTAATCGCTACCGAGTGCCACCGCACCGTTTCGGCCCGCCACAATCGAACCATCACCGCTCAACGTGCTCGCGGTTAGCGTCAGATCCTGATCGCTGCCGATCACGCCATTCTGGTTGGTAAGCGTGCCGGTCTGAATTGAGACACTGCCGCCGGTGCCAGTGTCGTTGCCGATTTTGCCGAACGCGTTGTCGATAGATGCAGTGTTGAGCGACAGCGCGCCATTTGCACGAATCGATCCAGCCTGATTCGCCAGTGCTGCGTTTACCGCGCTCAACTTGAGGTTGTTCGCGGCTGACAGCACGCCACTCGCATTCCTTACGTCGTTTGCAATATTCAGCGTCAAATCTCGCCCGGACAGCGTCTGACCACCTTGTGCGTTCGTGAGCGTTTGCGCGGTCAGCGTAACATCGCCGTTTCCGCCAATCGTGCCTGCCCCCGCTTTTCCGGAGGCGTTCGTGTTTGTGATCGATGTACCGCCATCGATCGTTGTCGCTCCGCTACCGATATTGACGATGCGCCCGTCGCTGTTGTCGACGCTGCTCCCCGACAGCGCGAGCGCCGCATTCGTACCGTTCGCTTCGATTTGCCCTGCGCTGTTGTTGATCGCGCCTTGTGCTCGCAGCGACAGATTCCCATTCGCCTGGACAAGACCGGCAGCATTCGTGATCGCGCTGTTCGACTGTACTGAAAGCGCCTGTCCCGCGAGCAGCGAGCCGCTGGAATTATCGATGCTGCCCGCTGATACCGAAACGTCTCCGTTGCCGCCGATGGTGCCGCCCGCCGTATTCGTCAGTGCGTTTACTGTCATGACTGACAGCGCGCCTGCACCCACGTTTTTAAGTGAGCCTCCATCATTCGCGAGACTGTCGGCCGTCACTGAAACGCCGTTGTTAGCTTCGAGCGTGCCAGTACGGTTATCGACACCGCCTTGAGCTTTCAGCGTCATGCTGTCCGCACCGACATAGCCGCCCGCACGGTTATCGAACGACTGCACGTCAAGCGCCGCGTGACGCTGCGCGGCCAGCGTACCTGCGCTATTCGATACGGCTGAGGCTTTCAGGCTCAATGCCCCGTTGGTCGCGATCGTGCCGCCTTGATTCGACAATGCACCGGTGAAAATCGACAGCGCACCGCTCCCGGCATGAGCAATTTTTCCGTGATCGTTGATCAGTGTCGCGGGCGTGAGGTTCAGGTCCGTGCTGTTGGTCTGAATCACGCCGTTGCTTGAGTTATCGAGCATGTTCGAGACGGCAACATTCATTGTGCCCGTCCCGGTTTGTGTAATCGTGCCGCCATGGTTCGACAAATTCGTCGCCACGAGCGACAACTGTGCCGCCTGTACCGAACCCGCATCATTATTCAGCGACGCGGCATCCACTGTCGCGGATTGTCCGGCGGTGATACTGCCCGAACCATTCGTCAACCGCGCACCTGCATCGATCACCGCGTTTTGCGCAGCTGACAACGCACCGCTGCCATTGTCGAGTGATTGCGTGCCGACGTTCAAATTCGTTTGTGCACTGACCGTGCCGTGGTTCACGACGCTGCCCGATTGAATCGCCACACTGCCGTTACCGCCAATCACACCGCCTTGTGCGCCAAGTGCGGTCGTACCGGCGTCATTCGTCAGTTGCCCCGTCGTCGTAATGGACAAACCATCCGAATTCAGCGACGTAACGCGACCCGCACTGTTGTCCAACGAGCTTCCCGAAATGTTCATTCCGGCCGCGCTCTGGATCGTACCTTGGTTGTTTGCGATCGCACCGCCGCGCACCTGTACCGAATTTTCCGAAACCAGCGTACCGCCCTGATTCGCGATCGCACCGTTCGATTGCACGTTCAACGAACCTTGCGCCGATATCTTGCCGCTTTGATTTGAAATGCTGTCCGCGGTCAACGTTGCGTTGCCTTGGCTCGACAGCGCGCCTTGATCGTTGATCAACGCACCCGCTGCCTTCGCATTGAGTGCCCCCTGCGCACTCGTCGTCGCGTTCGCAAGGTTCAGGTCGCCCGCGTTCGCGTTCAGCGACACATTGCCGTTCGCGGCCGTCTGGCTGCCTGCGAGATTGACGCCGCTGCCGGAAATCGACGCGCTCCCGCCCGCGACGTTCTGCCCGGTCGCCGTCAGTTGTCCCGTGCTCGACAGATTCAGGTCGCCGCCTTTTCCGACTGAGCCATCGTTATTTACGCCCGCACCGAGCGTTCCGGTCGAGTTGATGCTACCTGCGTCGACCGTCGTATTTTGCTGCGCAGCGAGCGTCCCGCTGTTCGACAACACACCGGCTGCTGAAACGTTTGCGCTCTGTTGCGCATACGTCGTTCCGGTGTTTTGAATACTGCTCGCCATTGCGGAAAGATTACCGCTTGCAGTCGCCTTGCCCGTTAGTACAAGCTGGCCGTTGGATTGCAGCGTCAGGTCGCCTGCTTGTGCCGCGATCGTCCCGGCGTTCGCGACACCGACACCAAACTCGTTCGATACGAGAAAGACCCTGTTCGCGTACATGCCGCCGAGTTGGCTCACGTCGATTGCGATCGCCGGTGCCGCACCATCGCCAGCGATCGGTGTCGCCGCGAGCGTGTCGTGGTTGACTTGGTTCGAACCTGCGACGACGTTCAGATTCTTGGCGTAAATCGCTGCGTTGGCCTGCACCGCGCGCGAAATCAAGTCAACCTGATCGACGTTCGATGCGTTCAGGCCAGCACCGCTCACGGAAATCAGGCCGCGCGATACGTTGAATCCACCGAGTGATCCGTCGGTGCCGTAGTAAGGCGTACCGGTGGTGAGGACGGCTCGCGACGTATTGATAAACCCGCCGCCGTCGACCTGAATACCCGCACTGTTTGACAAGATCACTTCGGCACGGTTGCCCGCCACCTCAACGTAACCTCTGAGTTGCGAAGGCGCATTGCTGTTGACCTGGTTGACGATGATCCGCGCGGACTGGCCGACACCGAAATTCGGGTTGCCGTTGATCATCCCCGCCTGCTGCGTGTTCGCGATCGTCGGCGAGTTGTTCAGTATCGCGCCTGGTTTTTGAACATCGAACTGGTTGTACGTGTTCACCGAGACGCCTGCGCCAGACGGCGCGGCGATATTCACTTGCGGAATGCCGCTCTGCGTCTGGATCACGTGTGTGCTCGTGCCAGGAGTCGGCGCGATTTGCGCGAAGCTGAATAACGGCACACCGAACAACAATGCGGCCGCCATCGCAATCGGCTGCCATACGATTCGCAACCCCGGCAAGCCCGATGGTGCGCGCGCTCCTTGTGAATTCCCTACTGCGCGCGCCGAACTGCCATTTTCCTGAACGACCATCATCGCGCCCCGTGCGCGATTGAACACAACCCGATAGCGTTTCTTGTTCATTCTTCGTTGACGCAAACTGCGTCCCTGCTTGCGATCTTGTTTGAATTCAGCGCCGATAGGACCAAACGCAATTCGTCGTCTAGTCTTGAACGCGCTTGCAACGGATAGTCAGCGCGACAACGTCTCTCATGCTGTCACGATTGCGAGCCAGCGCTCGCAATTGGTCCCCTCTTATCCACTGCGCGATCCTAGCAGAAGCAACCACCGCTGAATGTCAGGAATGATTAATGCGATGCACGGGGGCATCGATTACATCCGCTCTAAAAACTTGGGTATTCTGTAAAAACACGCTCGATTTAATATTTTTAATAATTCTTTCAGATTGTCAATTCGAGGCAAGATCCGAATTTATTGGGATAGGTGAGATGTTGTTTTGGACGCCGTGCCGGCGCCCTTTTTCTGACGTCGATGGCGCCCACCCTCTTTTTCCTCATTTTTGCAGTGGCAACTAAAAGCGCGATGCCAGCACTGTCGATTTCGAGCGAAGGCATCGCTCTCCTACCCTCGTCACACCCATCACGATTCGAATCATGAATATCCCAAGCTGATTGGTGGGTTGAGTACAACAAGGTCGGCTTCTACGTACCGCAACAACGGCGAGTGCCTCGCCCAAAATGGAAAAGCCCATACAGGCATGCCGCCAGTACGGGCTTCAGGCTTTACAAGACTTCCCTGAGATGCTGCTTTAGCGTTCGCTCGCCAAGAAGGGGCACCAGGAAGCCGGCCGTCCCAACGGGACAATTCCGCGGGACAAGCCGAGACGCATGAAAGGTGGTCTTGGGACAACCCGGCAGAATTACTCCTGCCCCTGACTCGTCAGGAATTCCTCGTAATTCCCGCCGAAGTCGAACAGCGTGCCGTCCGTACGCACTTCGATGATCCGGTTCGCCAGCCCGCTCACGAACTCGCGGTCGTGCGACACGAAGATCAGCGTGCCTTCGAACTGCTCGAGCGCGATCTGCAGCGACTCGATCGACTCCATGTCCATGTGGTTGGTCGGCTCGTCCATCAGCAGCACGTTGTGGCGGCCGAGCATCAGCTTGCCCCAGATCATGCGACCCTTCTCGCCGCCCGACAGCACCTTCACCGACTTCTTGATGTCGTCCGACGAGAACAGCAGGCGGCCCAGCGTGCCGCGCACCATCGTTTCGTCGTCGCCGTCCTTGCGGTACTGGTCGATCCAGTCCATCAGCGTGATGTCGTTCGGGAATTCCTCATACGTGTCCTGCGGCATGTAGCCGACATTCGCGTTCTCGGACCACTTCACCGTGCCGTGATCGAGTTCGAGCGCGCCGAGCAGCGAGCGCAGCAGCGTCGTCTTGCCCGCGCCGTTCTCGCCGATGATCGCGATGCGTTCGCCCGGCTGCACCGACAGGTTGAAGTTCTGGAAGATCGTGCGCTCGTACTTCTTCGTGATGTCTTCCGCGACCACCGCGACGTTATGCAGCTTCTTCTCGAACTCGAAGCGGATGAACGGGTTCTGGCGCGACGACGGCTTGAATTCCTCGATCTTGATCTTGTCGATCTGCTTCGCACGGCTCGTTGCCTGGCGGGCCTTCGACTTGTTCGCCGAGAAGCGGCGCACGAAGTCCTGCAGTTCGGCCACGCGCTCCTTCGCACGTGCGTTCGCCGCGGCCTGGCGCTCGCGCGCCTGTGCCGATGCGAGCATGTAGTCGTCGTAGTTGCCCGGCCAGACCTTCAGCGTGCCGAAGTCCATGTCGGCCATGTGCGTGCACACCGAGTTCAGGAAGTGACGATCGTGCGAGATGATGATCATCGTCGAGTTGTACTCGTTGAGCGTGTGCTCGAGCCAACGGATCGAGTTGATGTCGAGGTTGTTGGTCGGTTCGTCGAGCAGCAGCACGTCCGGCTTCGAGAACAGCGCCTGCGCGAGCAGCACGCGCAGCTTCCAGCCCGGCGCGACGTCGGCCATGGTGCCGTTGTGGAATTTCTCCTCGATGCCGATGCCCAGCAGCAGCGCACCCGCGCGCGCCTCGGCGTCGTAACCGCCGTATTCGGCGAACTTGCCTTCGAGTTCGGCCGCGTGCATGTAGTCGTCGTCGGTGGCTTCCGGGTTCGCGTAGATCGCGTCACGCTCGGTCATGGCGGCCCACATTTCGGTGTGGCCCATCATCACGACGTCGAGCACGCGCACGTCTTCGTACGCGAACTGGTCCTGGCGCAGCTTGCCCAGGCGGACGTTCGGCTCCAGCGCGACGTTGCCGGCGCTCGGCTCGAGGTCGCCGCCGAGGATCTTCATGAACGTCGACTTGCCACAGCCGTTCGCGCCGATCAGACCATAGCGGTTGCCCTCGCCGAATTTGACCGAGATATTCTCGAACAGGGGCTTTGGCCCGAATTGCATCGTGATGTTGGCAGTAGAAAGCACGGCAGGTCCCGTTAAGAGAGAAATCGACGGAAAACCGTGTATTTTAGCAGGAGTCGGAGAAACTGCCGACCATACTGCCCGGGCAGCGCATTCGAGGCCATCTGGCCCTCCGCCCGACGGCCCGCCAACACGGCGGCACGCGCCCCAACGCCGCCCGACCGGAATCCAGCATGCTTGCCAGCCAGCTTCGCGCACAACTCGTCGGCGCATGGCGCCTCGTGTCCTACGAAGTCCGCCCGCGCGACGGTAGCGCGACCGCCTATCCGCTCGGCCGCGACGCGCGCGGCTGGATTCTCTATACGCCGGACGGCTACATGTCCGCCCAAATGATGGCTACCGGCCGGCCGCCCTACGCGAACGGCGACCTGCACCACGGCACCGACGCCGAATACGCGGCCGCCGCCCGCGGCTACATCGCCTATTCCGGCCCCTTCCAAGTGACCGACGACGGCACGCTGACCCATGAAATGGACGTCAGCCTGTTCCCGAACTGGCTCGGCAACGTCCAGCAGCGCGCCGTCATGCTCGACGGCGACCGCCTTCAGCTCGGCACCGCCGCGCCGGTGCGGATCGACGGCCGCGAAGTGGACGCCGTGCTGCTGTGGGTGCGCGCGGGCCGTTGACGCGCGTCACTTGCCGGCCTTCGCGGCCGCCTTCTGCGCGGCCTTCGCCTTCATCTGCCCGAACAGCTCGGAGCACGGCACGTCGCGGTTGTTGCTCGGCGCGATCAGCGGGATCAGCGCCGCGAACGGGTTGATCAGCCCGAGCCCGACCATCGCGCCGGCGCGCAGCGCGAGCGCGGTCGCATCGACGCCGACCTTCGGGTCCTTGAACGTCCCCTTCGCATACAGCGGCGAGCGCAGCGAGAAGATCCGGAACCCCTTCGTATGCGGGTGGATCTTCAGGTCGAGCGATTCGTCGCGCAGGCTGATCGGGCCGTCGACGTTGATCAGCGCATCGTCGGTATCGAGCGCGAACACTTTCGGGTCGAGCATGCCGTTGGTCGCGACGAAATCGATCGCCGCGCAGTTGATCTTCACGTCGTTGTTGCCGAACAGCTTCTCGTAGACGACGTTGGCCACGTTCAGCCCCGCCGCTTCCATCAGCAGGCGACTGATGCGGCCGTCCGTCACGAGCGCCTTCACTTCGCCGTTCGACGTCGCGGCGAGCGCTGCCGGCGAGTTGCCGGTCGCCGACAGCGACGCGTCGCCGTTGATTTCGCCGAGCGCCGACTGCATGACCTTCTGCGTCGGGAACAGTTGCTTGAGCTTCAGGTGCCGCGCGGCCACCGTGAAACGGCCCTTCAGCGGCGTGCCGCTGCCGTCGAGATGCGCGGTCGTCGCGAGCGTGCCGCCCGCGACGCCGAACTGCAGCGGCTCGAGCGACAGCACGCCGTCCTGCATCAGGATGTGCGTATACAGGTTCGTGATCGGCAGGTTCGAACTCTTGACCAGCTTGCGGCCCGTGAACTTGACGTCCGCGTCGAGCGCCCGCCAGCGGTCGGTCCGGAACGTCTCGACCGGCAGCACGCGGCCCGGCGGCTGATGCGTCGTGTCGCCGCGCTTGGCCTTGCTCGCGGCCGTATCGGCACCGATCACCGGCGCGAGATCGGAGAACTGCAGCAGGTTCGACACGAGTTCGCCCGACAGCTTCGGTCGCGGCTCGCGCTGCGCATACGTGAGCGTGCCGCCGAGATCGCTGCCGCCGACGCGGCCGTTGAAGTTCTCGTAGCGGAACGTGCTCGCGTGCCGCTTGAAGTTGCCGATCAACCGCCCTTCGGTCGCGTAAGGCGGCGTATCGGGCAGCGTGATGCCGGTGAGCGGGTAAAGGTGCGACATCGACGTGCCCTGCAGCCACAGCCGCAGGTCGATCGCCGCGAGATGCATCGGATCGGTCAGCGTACCGACGATCGCGAGCCGCGTATCGCCGGCCTTCACGTCGGCCTGCAGCGGGAACGGCCGCGATGCGTCCTGGATCGCGAGCACGCCGCCGAGCTTGCCGGTCCCGTTGATCGGCACGTTCTTGTAGCGGCCGTCGACCTTCAGCCCGAACGCATAGGTCGGGCCGGACGGCTTCGCGGGCGCCGCGGCGCCGGATGCGCCGGATGCCACGGCAACCGTCGATGCGGAAGAAGCAGAAGAAGCGGACGCCGCCGAAGCGACGGAAGCCGCAGCCGACGCGCCCGTCGCCGATGCCGCACTCGCCGCCTGCGCGCCGGAAGCGCTCGATGCGGCTTCCGCATTGGCCTTCGCGCTCAACTGCGCGGCGCCATGCTTGCCGACACGCTGCGCGGACGCCGCGCGCGACGTCTGCTCCTGCTCCTTGAGCACGTCGCCGAGCGGGATCGGCTGGCCGAGCGTATCGATCGCGACGGTCAGGTCGGCCTTCGTGATCGCATCGCGATACGTGACGGTGCCCTTCGCGAAGCCGAAGCTGTCGAGCCGCACCTTCCACGGCGACGGCTGCGACGATTGCTTGAACTGGAAGGTCCACGTGTTGCGGCCGTCGGCAAGCCGCTCGAGGTCGACAGCCGGATTCACGACGTCGATCGACGGAATGACGATTTCATGCGCGAGCAGCGGCAGGATCGCGAGATCGAAGTGCGCGGCATCGAGCGTGACGAACTTGGGCGACTTCGCCCAGTCGGGGTTGCCGATCTCGAGCTGCGTGGCCGAAAAGCTCGGCCAGGGCACCCATGCGCGCCAGCCGGTCTCGCCGTCGGGGCGACGCCAGCCGACCTTGAGATCGCCGTTGATCGCGAACGGGCGGCCGAGTGCGGCGCTCACCTGTTCGTTGACCCACGGTTTCGCGCGGTTCCAGTCGAACGTGAAGAGAAAGACGCCGGCCGCCGCGATGAGCACCGCGACGATACCGACGACCCATGCAGCCGATTTGCCGATGGCTCGGGTTAGCGTCATGGCGGTTCCGTTGTTGTTCTGAAGTGTTGCCGCGCCATGCCGGACCGCTTGCGTGAACGAACGGCGCACGACACCCGCGGCTTTTCAATCGGTATTATGACGCACGCAGTACCGCCTCTTCGGCGCCATTAACGCTTTTTTTCATTTGTGACATGACAGCCCCCACCGGTCTCATCGATGCGCGGCACATCGCGCGGCGCGACGCCAGCAGCGGCAAGACGCTGCTGGCGCCGACCGATTTCAGCCTCGCCGCGGGATCGCGAATTGCTATCACGGGACCGTCCGGCTCCGGCAAGAGCGTGCTGCTGCGCGCGCTCGCGCTGCTCGATCCGCTCGACGGCGGGCAGATCCTGTGGCGCGGCCGCCGGATCCGGCGCGGCGCGATTCCGCGCTACCGGCGCAGCGTCGCGTACGTGCGCCAGCGCCCCGCGCAAATGGACGGCACCGTCGAATCGCAATTGCGCTATCCGTATTCGCTCGCGATCTATCGCGACGTCGCATTCGATCGCGCACGTGCCGAAGCGCTCGCCGCGCAGGCCGGCCGCGGCCCGGACTTTCTCGACAAGCGCGCGAGCGACCTGTCCGGCGGCGAAGCGCAGATCGCCGCGCTGCTGCGCGTGCTGCAGCTCGACCCCGACGTGCTGCTGCTCGACGAGCCGACGTCCGCACTCGATCCCGACTCGGCGCGCGCGATCGAGGCGCTGGTCGGCGCGTGGTTCGACGCGGCACCCGACACGCGCGCCTACATGTGGATCTCGCACGATCCGGCCCAGGCCGCCCGGATCGGCACGATGCGGCTCGTGATGCAGGCAGGCGTCATGCATGTCGCGAACCCGGCGGAGGCGGCGCAATGAGCCCGGCCCTGCAGGACCTGAGCCTCGTCGACGTCGGCATCGCCGCCGCGCTCGTCGCCGTCAACGGCGCGATTTCGGCGGCCTTGTCGCTCGGCCTCGGCCGCAAGCTCGCGCTCGCGGCGGTGCGCACCGTCGTGCAGCTGCTCGCGATCGGCTACGTGCTCGGCTGGGTGTTCGGCCATCCGCACTGGTACGTCGTGCTGCCGCTCACCGCGCTGATGACGCTGATCGCCGGTTTCGCCGGCGCCGGCCGCGGCAAGCGCACATATCGCGGCCAGCGCATCGACAGCATTGCGTCGATCTGGTTCAGCAGCTGGTTCGTCGCGGCGGTCGGGTTGTTCGTCGTGATCCGCATTCATCCATGGTATGCGCCGCAATACGCGATTCCGATCCTGGGGATGATTCTCGGCAATACGCTCACGGGCGTGTCGCTCGGCGTCGAGCGGATGATGGAAGAACTCACCGCGCGGCGCGATCGGGTCGAGACCGCACTCGCGCTCGGCGCGACGCGCTGGGAAGCCGCGCAGGATGCCGCGCGCCAGGCCGTACGCGCGGGCATGCTGCCGACGCTGAACCAGATGGCCGTCGTCGGCGTCGTCAGCCTGCCGGGGATGATGACGGGCCAGGTGCTGGCCGGCCAGTCGCCGCTGCAGGCCGTGCGCTACCAGATCGTGATCATGTTCCTGATCGCCGCCGCGTCCGCGCTCGGCACCGTCGGCGCGGTACTGATGACCTATCGCCGGCTGTTCTCGGCCGATCACCGCTTTCTCGCGTCGCGGCTCGAAGAGCGCGCGCACTGACCGGCCCGGGTACCGCGCGATGCGTTCGCGCGCCGGACGGTCAGCGCGCGACGCGGCGCTTGCCGATCGCCTGCCGCAACGCGGCCGCGACGTCCGCCTCGGGTGCGAGCCCGTCGACCGACGCAACGAGCCGCACCGCGCGCGGCGTCGTCACATAAGCCTGCGCGCCGACATAACCGCCGCTGCCGGCCGAACGCGTCGTCACGACGAGCGCCTGCGGTGCGCGTGCGCCGAGGTCGGCCGTGAACGCATCGGTGACCGTACCGTCGCGCGCATGCAGCGTGCCCGTCACGTAATCGTCGGTATCGAAGCCCGGGGCGGTGTGCGCGGTCGAGTACACGCGTACCGCGTAGCTGCCGGTCGAGCACGGTTCGAGTGCGCCGCTCGACACGACGGCTACCTGCTGCCGCGACGGCAGCCCGACCTTCTTCACGAAACTGCAGTCGTCGGCCGCGTGCGCATGCACGGCGACGAACGCAATGGCAGACAGCAGCACGCGCATTCGAGGTTTCATCGGAATCGTTACGGGGAGGAAAGGAAGCGGGTGAATGTCACGCGACAGCTGCAGGACGTCACGCACGGCCGCCGCACGGCAGCGGCACCGTCCCGCGAAGAAGATGACGGGAAAACATCGCGACGCCTGCACGCAGCGCTCATGCGCCGCCCCGCCCACGCCACCCGTCGAATCCGTTGCGCGCGCACCGGGCGAAACGCCGGCCCGCGCGCGCCGTTCAGCGCTTGATCGACACCGTCACCTTGGTGCCGTCGCTCATCGTCACGGATTTCGATCCGCCGTTGGTCGGAATCGACACCCACTTCACCTGGCTGACCGACACGACGTCCGGGCATTGCAGCGACTTGCCGCCGGCCGTCACGCTGCGCGTGCCCTTCGGCGCGGCCGCCTGGAAGCTCAGCTGCACGTTGGCGACGCCCTTCGCGTCGACCGACGGCGCGAGCCGTACCTGGGTCTGGCGCACCATCGCGCCGTTCGCGTCGCGCGGCAGGGTGTCGGCGTTCGGGCAGCCGTCCGGCATCGCGACCGCGCCGCTCGGCGGCACCGACTTCCAGTTGAAATCGTCCGTCTCGCCCGAGCGGATCTTGCGGGTCTCCTGCGTATTGCCGAAGGTCTTCGAATCGACCTTGACGGTGTATTCGAGCTGTCCGGTACCGCCGCCCTTCAGGCTGCCCTTGACCGGCGGCGCCGCGAATACGCTCGCGCTGACGCACGCCGCCGCGAACACGACCGACCACGATGCGGCGACTGACAAGCTGCGTTGGCTCATGCTGACCTCCTTGTAATGCGGCGGCACGCGCGTGCCGCGCGGTTTTCGATGCATGATGCGCTGCCAGTCTACCGCCAAGCTCGATGCAATGCGCCGCAAACGCATCGGGTGTTACCCCGCTTGCGTTCGCGGCGCCGCAACCTTATGCGCGCGACGGAATCAGAAACCGCTCAGCACGAGCTTGCCGATCGCGCGGCCGCCCTCGAGCAACTGGTGCGCGCGCCGCACGTTCGCCGCGTTGATCGTGCCGAGCTGTTCGCCGAGCGTCGTGCGCAGCGTGCCGCCGTCGACGAGCCGCGCGACTTCGCCGAGGATCCGGTGCTGCTCGATCATGTCCGGCGTCTCGAACATCGCGCGCGTGAACATGAACTCCCAGTGAAACGCGGCGCTCTTCGCCTTCAGCAGTTCGACCGGCACCGGCTTGTCGTTCTCGACGATCGTGCAAATGCCGCCCTGCGGCCGGATGACTTCCGCGGCGGCAGGGAAATGACGATCCGTGTCGTTGAAGATCAGCACGTAGTCGACGTTCGGATGGCCGGCCTCGCGCAACTGCGCCGGCAGGTCGCCGAAATGGTCGACCACCGCGTCGGCGCCGAGCGCGCGCACCCAGTCGGCCGACGCCGGCCGCGACGCGGTCGCGATCACGTGCAGCTTGCCGAGCGTCTTCGCGAGCTGGATCGCGATCGACCCCACGCCGCCCGCGCCGCCGATGATCAGCACCGACTTGCCGGCGTCCGCGCCCTGCGGCGACACGCGCAGCCGGTCGAACAGCGCTTCCCACGCGGTCAACGCGGTCAGCGGCAGCGCGGCCGACGCGGCGAAGTCGAGCGTGCGCGGCTTCAGCGCGGCGATCCGTTCGTCGACCGTATGGAATTCGCTGTTCGCGCCGGGCCGCGTGATGCTGCCCGCGTAGAACACCTCGTCGCCGGGGCGAAACAGCGTGACGTCGGCGCCGACCGCGACGACCGTGCCGGCCGCATCCCAGCCGAGCACGCGCGGCGTCTCCTCGACCTGCGGCTTCGGCGCGCGCACCTTGGTGTCCACCGGGTTCACGGAAATCGCCTCGACCTTCACGAGCAGGTCACGCGGGCCCGGCACGGGCTGCGGCAGTTCCACGTCAAGCAAGGCTTGCGGGTCGTCGATCGGCAGATAGCGGGTCAGTCCAACGGCTTTCATCTCGATACTCCTTTCAGGGAATCCGGGCGGGCCGCGGCGCGGCCCCATGAACATCATCGTAGGCAACCCGATCCTTCGAGAAAACCGCTATATTTCCTGAAACATTTTCAGGAATTTCAGAATAATGGCGTCCGATCCGATTCCGGCACCCGACAAGCCGCTCGACCTGCTCGACGTCGCGCTGTTCGTGCGCGCGGCGCTGCTCGCGAACGTCACGGCGGCCGGCCGCGAGTTCGGCGTGTCGGCCGCCGTTGCCAGCGCGCGCATCGCGCAGCTCGAACGCCAGCTCGGCGCACGGTTGCTGCACCGCACCACGCGCCGCATCAGCCTCACGCAGGACGGCGAAATCTTCATGGCGCGCGCCGACGCGCTGCTGTCGGCCGCCGACGCCGCGCGCGCCTCGGTCGGCCATGGCCGCAGCGAGCCGTACGGGCGGCTGAAGGTGTCGATGTCGTCGTCGTTCGGCCGCCAGCACGTCGCGCCGGTGATTCCCGCGTTCCTGCGCCGCTATCCGTCGGTATCGCTCGACCTGCGGCTGTCCGACGAGATCGTCGATCTCGTCGACGACGGCTACGACGTCGCGATCCGCCTCGGCGCGCTGAAGGACTCGACGCTCGTCGCGCGCAAGCTCGCTACCAACCGCCGCGTGCTGTGCTGCTCGCCCGCGTATCTCGCCGAGCGCGGCACGCCGCGCCATCCGGCCGACCTGACGCAGCACGAATGCGTGATCCTCGGCGACCAGCGCGACTGGTCGTTCGCGACACCGCAAGGCCCGCTGACCGTGCGGGTCGCCGGCCGGCTCGTCGCGAGCAACGGCGAGGCGATCCGCGAAGCGCTCGTCGACGGCTTCGGAATCGCGATCAAGTCGACCTGGGACGTCGGCCCGCTGCTCGCGAGCGGCACGCTCGTCACGGTGCTCGACGACTATCCGTTCGCGGACGAGGTGGCGATCTGGGCCGTCTATCCGAGCCGCGCGCACGTGCCGTTGAAAACGCTCGCGTTTATCGCGTTCCTCGCCGAGCATTTCGGCGATCCGCCGTACTGGGATCGAGCGGACGGGCGATAGGCATCGATGTCCGCGCGCGTGCCGCGGCGTTGCCGCTTCGATTCCGGCCCCCGGAACCGAAACGGCCGCGTCCGCCCCGCCCCCGCCAACCGGCTACAATGGCGCGTTCGCCACGCAAGGGCCCGACGCCGGACGGGGCCCGCATCGGCAGGCGGCCGCCCGTTGGCCGCACACGCATTTCATTTGCTTTCCAACCACTCGTCATGACCCACAATCTCGTCATCCAGAGTCTTGCGCCGCTGTCGGACACCCATCACAAACCGCTGCTCGCGCTGTCGCGCGGCACCCGCATCGTGCAGACCGACGATCACGCGCTGCGCATCGAAAACGCGAACCCGGCGCAGCGCCTCGACATCGACGCGTATTGCGGCACGCACGCGCTCGATTTCGGGTTCGTCGAGGCCGGCCGCACGCTCGGCGACTTCGGGCTCGCCGTGATGGACATGGACTCGACGCTGATCACGATCGAATGCATCGACGAGATCGCCGATTTCTGCGGGCTGAAGACGCAGGTCGCCGAGATCACCGAAGCGTCGATGCGCGGCGAGATCCGCGACTTCAACGAAAGCCTCACGCGCCGCGTCGCGCTGCTGGCCGGGCTCGACGCGCGGGCGCTCGAACGCGTGTACGAGGAACGGCTGCAACTGTCGCCGGGCGCCGAGACGATGCTGGCCGGCGTGAAGGCCGCCGGCATGAAGACGCTGCTCGTGTCGGGCGGCTTCACGTTCTTCACCGAGCGGCTGAAGGCACGTCTCGGCCTCGACTACGCGTACGCGAACACGCTCGAGATCGTCGACGGCAAGCTGACCGGCAAGGTGCTCGGCGAGATCGTCAACGCCGACGTGAAGGCGCGCCTGCTGCGCGACACGTGCGCGTCGCTCGGCCTCGAGCCGAGCCGCGCGATCGCGATGGGCGACGGGTCGAACGACCTGAAGATGATGGCCGAAGCGGGGCTCTCGGTCGCGTTTCACGCGAAGCCGGTCGTGCGCGACGCGGCGACGGTCGCGTTCGACCATGTCGGCCTCGACGGGCTGCTGCGGCTGTTCTGATCGCGCCGCCCCCCCATGAAAAACGCCGGCGCGATCGTGCAGCGCGCCGGCGTTTCGTTTTTCCGCGGGTCGTCGCGACCGGCGATCAGCCGAGTACGTCCTGCAGCGCGCGCTCGATGTCCGCGCGCAAGTCGGCTTCGTCCTCCAGACCGACGTAGAAACGCACCAGCGTGCCGCGATGCGGCCAGTCCGGGCGCATCGACGCGACGTCGTAAGGCATCGCGAGGCTGCATGCGCCGCCCCAGCTCCAGCCGATCGCGAACAGGTCGAGCGACTCGACGAAGCGATCGATCTGCTCCGCGCTATAGCGTTCGTCGAACACCACCGAGAACAGCCCGCCCGCGCCCGTGAAATCGCGCACGAACGACGCGTGCCCCGGGCAGTCGGCGATCTGCGGATGCAGCACCGCCGCGATCTCCCGCCGCGCCTTCAGCCATTGCGCGAGCGCGAGCGCGCTCTTGCTGTGCGCATCGAAGCGCACCTGCATGCTCGGCAGGCTGCGCAGCACGAGCGAACAATCGTCGACCGACACGCCGATCCCGCAGCGCATCCGCGCGAGCTTCAGTTGCGCGTGCAACGCCGCGTCCGCGGTGATCGTCGCGCCCATCAGCACATCGCTGCCGCCCGACTGGTACTTGGTCAGCGCCTGCACCGAAATGTCGACGCCGTGCTCGAACGGCTTGAACGCGAGCCCGGCCGAGAAGGTGTTGTCGATCGCGGTGACGATGCCGCGCGCCTTCGCGGCCGCGGTGATCGCCTGCACGTCGGGCACTTCCATCGTCACCGAGCCCGGCGCCTCGATCCAGATCAGCCGCGTGTTCGGCTGGATCAGGTCGGCGATGCCGGCGCCGATCAGCGGATCGTAGAAGCGCGCGGTGATGCCGAAATCCTTCGCGAGCCAGTTGCCGAAATCGGCGTTCGGGCCGTACACGTTGTGCGGAATCAGCACGTCGTCGCCCGCTTTCACGATCCCGAAGTAGACGTTCATGATCGCCGCGAGCCCCGACGGCTGCAGCAGCGCATGCGCGCCGCCCTCGATCTCGGCGAGCCGCTGCGCGAGCGCGAGCGACGTCGGCGTGGCATGCAGCCCGTAGCGCCACTGGTTGTCGTTGTGCCAGACGAGCGCGCGCATCGTCGCGAGATCGGGGAACACGACCGTCGACGCGCGCGCGACCGGCGGCACGAACGACCGGAAGCCTTCCGGAATGACGTCGTCGGGTTGAACGATGCGGGTTTGCAGCGCGCGCTTGGGGGTGGATGCAGTCATGTCGGGAAGCCGGGCACGAGGCCGTTCGGTTGCGGAATATGCCGCTAGATTAGCCAAAATCGGCGCGCTTGGCCCGGTACAATGCGCGCCGCGCCCGCCGAGCCAGCGCGCGCTCAGTCGTCGGTGCGCAGGTTCACGACGCCGCCCACCGTCTCGATTTCCCGCACGCGGCCGTCGCGCACCTGCAGCGCCGCGCGCTTGCCCGGTGCGAGACGCAGCACGACCGGCTGCGGGTCCGACTCGTCCGAGTTCATCCGGTCGGCCTTCAGGTCGCCCGTCGCGTCGAAGCGGCCGATCCACACGCCGGTGATGTTCGTGCCGTCGTTCGACTCCTCGATCTCGAGTGTGTCGCCGTCGCGATCGCCCGCCAGCAGCACGACCTCGCCGGTATCGGCGAACTGGTACTCGCCGTGCACGCCCTCCTCGTCCGTCTTCGGGCCGAGATGCACGACAATCGGCCGGTCGCCGAGCGTGCCTTCGTAGCGCGGCAGGCGGGCAAACTCGGGATTCGGCTTCAGCGGCCGCGCCGGTGCCGGTTCATCCTGCTGCACGCCCGGCGCGACGGCCTGCGCCGCGACCACGCGCGGCATCGCGAGGCCCGCGGCCAGCGCGCCTGCGACGACAAGCACCCGTTGCCATTCCGAATATCGACCCACCTTGTGTTGCTCCTTGCTTCAGATTCGCTCGAAAATCGCGGCGACGCGCCGCCCGTCGTACGAAACCACGGCCGGCGCGCGTATTTCGCGTCAGCCCTGCATCAGGCGCGCGACCGCATCACGGTGCGGAATCGGCGCGACCGCGCCGTAACCCGTCGTCGACAGCGCCGCCGCCGCGTTCGCGTAACGTGCGGCCGCGAACGGATCGTCGCCCGCGACGATCCGCGCGACGAAGGCGCCGCCGAAACAATCGCCCGCGCCCGTCGCATCGACGGCCTCGACGGTGAAGCCCGGCACGACGCGCCGCTCGCTCGGCGTCGCGACATACGCGCCTTCCTTGCCGAGTTTCAGCGCGACGACCTGCGGCCCGTGTTCGAGCATCGCATCGACGATCGCATCGCGATCGTTCGCGCCCGTCAGTGCGGTGACGTCGTCCCAGCTCGGCAGGCAGATGTCCGTCTGGCGCAGCGCCTCGCGCATCACCGCGCGGGCCCGCGGCAGCGGCCACAGCTTCAGGCGCAGGTTCGTGTCGAAGCTGACCTTCGCGCCGTGGCGGCGCGCATGGTCGATCGCCGCGAACGCCGCGTCGCACGCGGCCGTGCTGATCGCCAGGCTGATGCCCGACAGGTGCACGGCCTTCGCGGCCGCGAGCGCGTCGAGCGGCAGGTCGGCCGCCGCATAGCGGCTCGCCGCGGAACCCGCGCGCAGATAGTCGAACTGGTGACCGTCCGCGCCATGCGTGACGAAATACACGCCGGTCGGTGCCGTGCGGTCGATCCGCACGTACGTCGTGTCGACCTGTTCCGCCTGCCACATGCCGGCCAGCAGCCGGCCGAACGGATCGTCGCCGATCGCCGACACGAAGCCCGTCGACGCGCCCTGGCGCGCCGCCGCGATGCAGAAGTTCGACGTGTCGCCGCCGAAGCCCTGCAGGAATTCGGGACGGCCCGGCTGCGACTGGTTGAATTCGATCATCGCCTCACCGAGCGCGAGGATCTCCGGAAAGGCGGCGGCCATCGCTTACACCTCGCCCCACAGATCGTGACCGTCCGCGCCCGTGATCTTCACGGACACGAAATCGCCGACCTTGTAGCGCTTCGATGCCTTCGCCGCCGGTTCGACATAGACGACGCCGTCGATCTCCGGCGCGTCGGCCGCGGTGCGGCCGATGCCGCCTTCCTCGCTGACTTCGTCGATCAGCACCTTGAGCGTCTTGCCGACCTTGCGCTGGATGCGATTCGCCGACACTTCCTCGGCGACTTCCATGAAGCGCGCGCGGCGTGCCTCGCGGACGTCGTCCGGCAGCGCGCCGTCGAGTTCGTTCGCGGTCGCGCCTTCGACCGGCGAATACGCGAAACAGCCGACGCGGTCGAGTTCCGCCTCGCGGATGAAGTCCAGCAGCGTTTCGAACTGCTCTTCCGTCTCGCCGGGGAAGCCCGCGATGAACGTGCTGCGGATCGTCAGGTCCGGGCAGATCTCGCGCCACTTCTGCACGCGCTCGAGCACCTTCTCGGCGTTCGCCGGGCGCTTCATGCGCTTCAGCACCTCGGGGTGCGCGTGCTGGAACGGCACGTCGAGGTACGGCAGCACGTGGCCCTTGAACGGACCTTCGGCCATCAGCGGAATCACTTCGTCGACGCTCGGATACGGGTACACGTAGTGCAGGCGCACCCACGCGCCGTACTGCGCGGCGAGTTCGCCGAGCGCGGCGACCAGGTCGGTCATGCGCGTCTTGATCGGCTTGCCGTTCCAGAAGCCCGTGCGGTACTTCACGTCGACGCCGTAGGCGCTCGTGTCCTGCGAGATCACGAGCAGTTCCTTCACGCCCGACTTGAACAGGTTCTCGGCTTCCAGCATCACTTCGGCGACCGGACGCGACACGAGGTCGCCGCGCATCGACGGGATGATGCAGAACGTGCAGCGGTGGTTGCAGCCTTCGGAAATCTTCAGGTATGCGTAGTGACGCGGCGTGAGCTTGATGCCGGCGGCGGGCACGAGATCGGTGAACGGGTCGTGCGGCTTCGGCAGGTGCGAATGCACGGCCTGCATCACTTCGCCCACCGCGTGCGGGCCGGTGACGGCGAGCACCTTCGGATGGACTTCCTCGATCAGGTTCGAGCCGCTCGCGCTCGACTTCGCGCCGAGGCAGCCGGTGACGATCACCTTGCCGTTCTCGGTCAGCGCTTCGCCGATCGCGTCGAGGCTTTCCTGCACGGCTTCGTCGATGAAGCCGCAGGTGTTCACGACGACGAGGTCGGCGCCGTCGTAGGTGCCGGAGATTTCATAACCTTCGGCGCGCAATTGCGTGATGATCTGTTCGGAGTCGACGAGCGCCTTGGGGCACCCGAGGGATACGAACCCTACTTTGGGGGATTGGGACATCTGGAATGTGGGGGCGTGGCAGCAAAAGCGTGAGTTTACAGCGATTTAGGGGTGGCGAGGCAAAACAGGCGGTCGGCGACGGCGTCGACCGTCAAATCGGCGGCACGGCGCGTCAACGGCCTGTCATGCGAGGCGACTTGATGCGTCCCTTTTCATTCTGAAACAATCGCCTGCCCACCGTTGCTCGCCGGCAGACCTCGGCGCGATGCGCCATCGAAGACATCCGGGCCCGACAATCGCGTTCGGGTGACCTACACGTTCAACGGGTGCATCCCGGCGGCGATGCCCTCGCCACGCACCATCGCTCAACGCGCATCGGAAAATATGAAAAACTTCACGTTCGCCGCGCTGGACGCAGGTCAACCGACCGTCGAGCCGGCGCCCGATCTTCCGCGTTCATCCCGCCCACACGAAAGGACGTTTCATGTCAGTACGACGTTTGATATGCGCCGGGCTCTCGTTGTGCCTGTTGATTGCAGGCACCGCGATGGCCCAACCCGTCGAGGTCGCGGGCTTTACCCACGTGCGCTCCCTGGGCGGCATCGACGAATACCGCCTGGATGCCAACGGCCTCACCGTGCTGGCCCTGCCCGATCCCGCAGCGACGGTGGTCAGTTTCCAGGTGCTGTACCAGGTGGGTTCACGCAACGAGGCCGCCGGCACGACCGGCGACACCCACCTGCTCGAGCACCTGATGTTCAAGGGCAGCCAGCATTACAACAAGGCGCTCGGCAATTCGCTGAACAGCTACATGGAGCGCGTGGGCGCGACCTTCAACGCAACCACCTCGATGGACCGCACCAACTACTTCGGCACGCTCGGGCGTGACGCGCTGGAAGGCTACATCGCCATCGAGGCCGACCGCATGCGCAACCTCCTGCTGCGCCCGGAAGACCTGGCCAGCGAGATGACGGTGGTACGCAACGAGTACGAGCGGGGCGAGAACAGTCCTGTCACCGCGTTGTTCCAGCAGGTCATGGCCACGGCTTACCAGGCACACCCCTACCACCATCCCACCATCGGCTGGCGTAGCGACATCGAGCATGCGAGCGTGGACAAGCTGCGCCGCTTCTACGACACCTTCTACTGGCCGGACAATGCCGTCGTCATCCTGGTCGGCAATTTCCGGCCGGACCAGGCATTGGGCTGGATCAAGCAGTATTACGGCGGCATTCCGCGCGCGCCCCAGCCCATCCCGGTGGTCACGACCGAGGAACCTCCGCAGCAGGGGCCACGACGGCTGGTGCTCAAGCGCGCCGGCGCGACAGGCAATCTGATCATCGCCTTCAAGGCGCCGCGCGCGCTCGACCCCGATGCGGCGGCCCTGACCGTCCTGGGCCTGGTATTGAGCCAGGGCAAGAGCAGCCGGCTGTATCGCGCGCTGGTCGACACCGCGGTTGCCACGCATGCCGGCGCCAGCTTCCATGCGCTGCGTGATCCCGGCCCGTTCGTGGTGACGGTCAGCCTGCCGCCCGACGCGAAACACGAGCAGGCCGAGAAAGTCGTCTGGACCGAACTGGAGCGCGTCAAGACCGAGGGCGTCACGCGCGACGATATCCAGCGGGTGCTGGGCCCTTACCGGGCCGATCAGATCTACCAGCGTGACGGCGTCGGCTTGACGTCCGCCCGATTGGGCCACGCGGTCTCGCTGGGCGACTGGACACGGTTCGTCACCGAGCTCGAAGAACTGGAGAAGGTGACGCCCGCCGATGTGCGGCGCGTCGCCCGAAAGTACCTCGTTGAAAACCAGAGCACCACCGGCTGGTTCGTTCCGGAGAAATCGTCATGATGCAGGCTCGTTTCAACCATCTGCGGACGTGGTTCGTGTGGTTCGCCGTACTGTGGCTGCCTGTTGCCGCTCAGGCGGGCATCGCCGATCGCATCGTGCGCACCCAGGCCGGCAGCATCGCGCTGCTGACCTATTCGATGTCGCCGCGGGAAATGGTGTCCGTTGCCGGCGTGATGCCGCTGGGCGATGCCGACACGGCCAGCAAGGCAGCCAATCCCGCCGTGCCGTTGCTGACGGGCATGTTGCTGCAGGAGGGCAGCACCCGTCGCGACAAGGTGGCGATCTCCGCGCTGCTGGAGAGCCTGGGCGCCCAGTTGTCGTTCCGGACCGACGGAGGCTATGTCGGCATCTACGGCCAAAGCCTGACCAAGGATTTGCCGACGCTGATCGACCTGATGGCCGAGCAGTTGCGCCGGCCGGCCTTCAAGCCGGAGGAACTGGCCAAGGCCAAGACGCGGCTGGAGGCCGCGGTCCGCAACGCCGCGGAAAACCCGTCGGTCCGGGCCACCGAGGCGCTGAACCGGTCGATCTACCCCGCCGCGCACCTCAACGCTCCGGTGCCGCGCGAGCGGATGCTCGAGGCCATCGCCGCCGCGACGGTGGACGACATCAAGGCCTTTCATCAAGCCTATTACGGGCCTGCACACATGACGCTGGTCGTGGTCGGCGGCGCGGACCCTCGCCGCCTGCAGTCCCTCGTGACCGAAGCGTTCGCGGGCTGGAGCGGCGGCCAGGCGCTCGTGCGGCGGGGGCCGCCGCGCAAGGCAAGTCAGCCCGACATACAGCGCATCGCCATGGGGGACAAGGAATCCATCAGCGTGATGCTGGGTCAGGCCATCGACCTGCGCGCCAACGATGCCGACTACCTGCCCCTCAGCGCGGCCGTCAACATCCTGGGCAACGGCTTCACCGGCCGGCTGATGGCAGGGGTGCGCGATCAGGAGGGCCTGACCTACGGCATTCGTGCCGGCCTGTCCGGGCTCTCGCTGATGGACGGCGGATTCGTCATCACCAGCAGTTTCGCCCCGCCTCTGCTGGACAAGGGCGTCGCCAGCACGCGCCGCATTCTGGACACCTGGTGGAAACAGGGCGTGACGCAGGCGGAACTGGATGCCCGCAAGGACGGCATGATCGGCCGCCATCAAGTCGCCATGGAAACGACCGGGCAGATGGCCGCCATGATCGCCCAGACGGTGCTCCAGGACCGCCCGCTGAGCGACCTGGACACCTATCCCGAGCGCGTGCGCGCGTTGACCGTCGAGCAGGTCAACACCGCCATCCGCACGTACGTGGACCCCGGCAAGATGACGTTGGTGGAAGCGGGCACGTTTGCGGAGAAATAACCGCAACCTCGCTTCGTTCCGCGCCGCGCCCGGCTTCGGCCGGGCCGCCGCCATCGCACTGCCACGGCTCTCCAACGGGAGGTTCGCTGCAGCGCTCGTGGAACATCCTCGACGCGTGCGGACTCGAGTGCGCCGGAGCCCGGCGCACGACAATCGCCCCGGACGCGAGGCGCCGTTATGCGAGAATCGGAACCTCCAACCGCTTCACACCACCCATGACGGGGCTCGCATGACCACCCACATCACGATCGAATTCACCGAACACGCAGCGGAAGCCGTCGGCGAGCAAACCAGCACCAGTTTCTCCTACGACCAGGGCGCGCATGTGCCGCAACCGGGCGACTTCGTCGAGCTCGAGCATTCTCGACAGACGTTCCTCGTGATCGGCCGCGTGTTTTCGCTCAAGGCGAACTACTGCGCCGTCAAGCTCGTGCTCGACCTTCCTCCGCCGGACGACGATCAGGACTTCGGTCCCGCGCACTGAGCACCGCTGCAACGCATGCCATCGGCCTGAACCGATGACCACGCAGCGCACGCGTGCGCGACATCGCAGTCGATGATCGATCGACATCGGCTGCGCACGAAACCCCTGCCGACGAAAAACGACCCGGCCCGCGATCGCGGGCCGTGCAGGAACATGAAGCGTTGCGCGTCACCGCGCATCCGGAAACACCGGCGCAGTCAGACACCGCTCGAACCACACTGCATCGTCGCCGTCGCCGATCGGCCACATTTCCGCATCCAGTTGCGGCATGCCCGCGGCCGGCGCAGGCGCGCGGCCATCCACGCCGGACGCACCGGCCCGTACCCATCCTGACTGCGCGCCGCCGTCATCGCACGATTGCGCATGCGCCTGCGCCTCGCAGAACGCCACCGGATGCACCTTCCCGCCGACGGTCGCACTCACCGAGCGGTATTGATAGACCGCGCCGGTCGCCCAGTCCTCGCTCTGGCTGCAGATCCGCGCACGATGCTGCACGTGGACCGCGCCGAAGCACGCGTAGGACACGTGCGTGCCGCTCGCGTCGTCCGGAATGAAATCGCAGTTGCCATCGAAACCGGTCAACGGGCCGCCCGTATATTTCGCGAGCCACTGCCGCTCGGCCAGCGCCCGCGCGATCAGCCCTTTGGCCGACCGATCGGCCAGCATCGCCGTGCGCCGATCGATGGCCTTGCGCACTTCGTCGACCGCCATCGGATGGCCATCGTAATCGGCGTCGAGTCGGTTGTTGCGTGCGCCGATCCAGCGCCGCTGGCTGCGCACGAGCATGTCGCGGATCGCGGCGTCCGGCGCGGCCTTCAGCGCGCCCGCATAGGCCGTATTCATCCTCGCGTCGGCTGCCCGCAGCGCGGGGCTCGCGCAGATGCGCTTCTCGACCGGTTGCACGGCCTTCGCGCAATCGATCGCCAGGGCCGGCAAGGCCAGGCCCATGCCACACATGAACATCGAAGCAAGACCGGCGAGCCGGCCGGCCGATGCCATTCGAATCCCTCGCATGCGCTCTCTCAATCGGTTTGTTGTTCTTGGTCGCGCCGGGTCGACGCGGCATCGCCTGTATCGTCGCAACCGGTACCGGTACCGTGCGTCACCGTGCAGCGCCGCTTCGGGTGCGACAGGCACACACCCCGCGCCGCGGTGCGAACGCACGCGCTCCGGCGCAGCGCACCCCGGCTTTCATTCGTTGATGACGGGATCTCGATCGACTGGACGACGGTCATGCACGCCGTTGCCCGGCACGCGCATCGGTGCCGACGATCATGAACGACCGTCGGCGGCATCTCACGGCAGGCAGCGGCCGCGCATCGTCATGCCCGAACACACGATCGGCTGCGCTGCGCGCGCTGCTTCGCGGCCCCGTCGCCCGACGGCTCGCGCCGCCGCGGCCGGCGTGCCGCGCCACGATTAATTACTTCTTTTCCGGCTCCGACGCACCCGGCTGCTTGAACGGGAACGTACTGAACATCGACTTCGCCTGGTTCTGCATCTGCTCCTGCATCTGCACGAACATGTTCTTCGACTGCTCGATGTAGCTGGTCATCATCCCCTGCATCATCGGCGCCTGCATGTTCATGAACTGCGACCAGACTTCCGGATTCATCGCGTTGGTGTCGTACAGGTTCTTCGACTGATCCGCGAGCTTGTTCTGGATGTCGATGAACGCCTGGATGTTCTTTTCCAGGTACGTGCCCATCATGCCCTGCATCGCATGGCCGTAGAAACGGATGATTTGCGACAGCATCGACGACGAGAACATCGGCACGCCGCCGCTTTCCTCTTCGAGGATGATCTGCAGGAGGATGCTGCGCGTCAGGTCTTCGTTGGATTTCGCATCGACGACCTTGAAGTCCTCCTGCTCCAGCACGAGCTGCTTGACGTCCGTGAGCGTAATGTACGTGCTTGTCTCGGTATCGTAGAGCCGGCGGTTCGGGTACTTCTTGATGAGCCGTTCGGCAGTCTTCTTTGTAGTAGTCATGTAACGCCTTTCAGTGCAGCGTAGCGCAAGCGCAAGTGACGAATCCCCGCCGCCCGAATCCGGGAGGCGGGGGCCTTCGGAACCCACCCGGCTGCGCGGCCACCCGGCCCGCGCAGCCCGGGCGTCAGCCCATGTGCAGGCCGCCGTTCAGCGAGAAGTCGGCGCCCGTCGCGAAGCCGGAATCGTTCGACGCGAGCCACGCGACGATCGAGCCGATTTCCTCCGGGCCGCCCAGACGCCGCACCGGGATCGTCGCGACGATCTTCTCGAGCACGTCGGGACGGATCGCCTTCACCATGTCGGTGCCGATGTAGCCCGGCGACACGGTGTTGACCGTCACGCCCTTCGTCGCGACTTCCTGCGCGAGCGACATCGTGAAGCCGTGAATGCCGGCCTTCGCGGTCGAGTAGTTGGTCTGGCCGAACTGCCCCTTCTGGCCGTTCACCGACGAAATGTTGATGATGCGGCCCCAGCCACGCTCGACCATCCCGTCGATCACCTGCTTCGTCACGTTGAAGAGGCTCGTCAGGTTGGTGTCGATCACGGCCGTCCAGTCTTCATGCGTCATCTTGCGGAACACGACGTCGCGCGTGATGCCCGCGTTGTTGACCAGCACGTCGATCTCGCCGACTTCGGCCTTGACCTTGTCGAATGCTTCCTTGGTCGAGTCCCAGTCGCCGACGTTGCCTTCCGACGCGATGAAGTCGTAGCCGAGCGCCTTCTGGTCCTCGAGCCACTTCACGCGGCGCGGCGAGTTCGGGCCGCAACCCGCGACGACCTTGAAGCCGTCCTTCGACAGACGCTGGCAGATGCTGGTGCCGATGCCGCCCATCCCGCCCGTTACGTACGCAATTCGCTGAGACATGAATCTCACTCCATTTTTTGGTTTCGAGAGCTATCGAGGCTCCCTCTGACTTCACGTGGCGCCGGCCGAAGCCGCAATCGGCCGGCGCCCGGATTCGGTTCGACGGTGACGAACAGCCGGTTACGGGCGCTCGACCGCGAGCGCGACACCCATCCCGCCGCCGATGCACAGCGACGCCAGCCCGCGCTTCGCGTCGCGCTTGGCCATCTCGTGCAGCAGCGTCACCAGAATCCGGCAGCCCGACGCGCCGATCGGATGGCCGATCGCGATCGCCCCGCCGTTCACGTTCACCTTCGACGTGTCCCAGCCCATCTGCTTGTGCACCGCCAGCGCCTGCGCCGCGAACGCCTCGTTGATTTCCATCAGGTCCAGGTCGCCCGGCGTCCAGCCCGCGCGCTCCAGGCACCGGCGCGACGCCGGTACCGGGCCCATGCCCATCACGCTCGGATCCACGCCCGCGTTCGCGTACGCCTTGATCCGCGCCAGCGGCGTCAGGCCGAGCGCCGCCGCCTTCTGCGCCGACATCACCAGCACCGCCGCCGCCCCGTCGTTCAGCCCCGACGCGTTCGCCGCCGTCACCGAGCCGTCCTTCGAGAACGCCGGCTTCAGACCGGCCAGCGATTCCGCCGTCACGCCGTGACGCACGAATTCGTCGGTGGCGAACTGCAGCGGCTCGCCCTTGCGTTGCGGAATCGACACCGGCACGATTTCGTCGTCGAAACGGCCGGCCTTCTGCGCGGCTTCCGCCTTGTTCTGCGACAGCGCCGCGAACGCGTCCTGCTCCTCGCGCGTGATCCCGTATTCCTTCGCGACGTTCTCCGCCGTGATGCCCATGTGGTACTGGTTGTACACGTCCCACAGGCCGTCGACGATCATCGTGTCGACCAGCTTCGCGTCGCCCATCCGGAACCCGTCGCGCGAGCCCGGCAGCACGTGCGGCGACGCGCTCATGTTCTCCTGGCCGCCCGCGATCACGATGTCCGCGTCACCCGCGACGATCGCGTTCGCCGCCAGCATCACGGCCTTCAGGCCCGAGCCGCACACCTTGTTGATCGTCATCCCCGGCACCGCGTTCGGCAGCCCGGCCTTGATCAGCGACTGCCGCGCCGGGTTCTGCCCCGATCCGGCCGTCAGCACCTGGCCCATGATCACTTCGCTGACCTGATCGGGCTTCACGCCCGCACGCTCCAGCACCGCGCGGATCACCGTCGCGCCCAGCTCCGGCGCTGCAATCTTCGCAAGCGAGCCGCCGAATTTGCCGACCGCGGTTCGCGCGGCCGATACGATCACTACGTCCGTCATTTCCCTTTCCTCCAGGCCCGCACGACACGGCGCATCGTTACCGGCCCTGTTAAAAAAACTGCGGTGCTCCGGACAGCGTGCGCCGCTGTCCGGTTTTCGTCAATCGCGCTGCAATACGTAGCGCCCGGGTGCCGGCTCGATCACCGGAAACTGCGCGGAACCCGCCTCGGCCGGCGGCGCCACCTTGCGGCCGCCGTACGCATCGAGCCATTCGACCCACGTCGGCCACCAGCTGCCCGGCTGCTCGGCCGCACCGGCGAACCAGTCGTCCGCGGATTCGGGCAGGTCGTCGTTGACCCAGTAGCTGCGTTTCTTCTTCGCCGGCGGATTGATCACGCCCGCGATATGCCCCGACGCGCCGAGCACGAATTTCAACGGGCCCGACAGGATCGACGTCGACGCGTAGGCCGTCTGCCACGGCACGATGTGATCCTCGCGCGAACCGTAGATGAAGGTCGGCACGTCGATCAGCGACAGGTCGACGGATTCGCCGCATACGGTCAGCGCGCCCGGCTCGCGCAGCTTGTTCTCGAGATAGGTATTGCGCAGGTACCACGCGTACATCGGGCCCGGCAGGCTGGTCGAATCGCTGTTCCAGTACAGCAGGTCGAACGGCGCGGGCGTGCGGCCCTTCAGGTAGTTGTCGACGACGTAGTTCCACACGAGGTCGTTCGGACGCAGGAACGAGAACGTGTTCGCGAACTCGACGCCGCGCATCAGCCCCGGTTGCGTGCCGTTCTTGCCGCCGATGGTCTGCTCGCGCATCTGCACGTGCGCCTCGTCGACGAACACGTCGAGGATGCCGGTATCGCTGAAGTCGAGCATCGCGGTGAGCAGCGTCATCGACGCGGCCGGATGTTCGCCACGCGCGGCAAGCACCGCGAGCGCGGTCGCGAGCATCGTGCCGCCGACGCAGAAGCCGAGCGTGTTGATCTGCTCGCGGCCGCTGACCTGCTGCACGGCGTCGATCGCCGCGAGCAGCCCTTCGTTCATGTAGTCGTCCCACGTCTTGTGCGCGACCGATGCGTCCGCATTGCGCCACGACACCAGGAACACCTGATGACCGTTCGACAGCGCATGCGCGACGAGCGAATTCTCGGGCTGCAGGTCGAGGATGTAGAACTTGTTGATGCACGGCGGGACGATCAGCAACGGCCGCTCGAACACCTTGTCCGTCTTCGGCGTGTACTGGATCAGCTGGATCAGGTCGTTCTCGTAGACGACCGCACCTTCAGTACACCCGAGGTTCTTGCCGACCACGAACTGCGATTCGTCGGTCTGCGAAATCTTGCCGCGCTGCAGGTCGCCGAGCAGGTTCATCATCCCCTGCCGCAGGCTCTCGCCCTGCGTGTCGAGAATCGATTTCTGCGCGTCGGGATTAAGTGCGAGGAAGTTGCTCGGCGCGGCGGCGGCCGTCCATTGCTGGACCGTGAAGCGGATGCGCTCGCGCGTCTTCGGATCGGTCTGAAGCGAGTCGGCGAGTTCCTGCAGGTAACGCGCGTTGAGCAGATACCACGCAGCCGCGAACGCATGCGCGGGCGACGACTTCCATGCGTCGCCGCTGAAGCGGCGATCCTTCAGTTCGGGGGCCTCGAGCTTCGCGGCGGCAGCCTGCTGCATCAGCGTCATGCAATCGCGCGCGTAGTCGGCCTGCAGCGCCTGGAGCCGTTCCGGCGGAATCGCGGCAACCGGCAGCTTCAGCCCCGCGAACGGCGACGCCATGCCGCCAAGCCCCGCGAGGCCACCGAGATCGGGCATCGACGGCATCTGGAACGGAAACGAAGCCGGAAACTGGAAAGTCGCGAACGGATTGACGGTGGCCGATGCAGTCGCGGCGCGCGCCGGATCTGCAAAACCGCGCCACGCGTTCAGCCACGACTCGAACATCTGCTGCATCGGCTGGGCGGCCGGATCAAAACCGGTGCTGCCTGCGGAAGTGCCCGCCTGAGCGGACGTCGACGAATTTTTCGATGCTGTCATTACCTGCCTTACCGGTGATTCGTGAGCGTCAATCGTGAAATCCTGCTCGCGCGCGGCGTGCCGGCTGCGAGCCGGGCCGTCATGCTCTGGAGAGGCGTCTCCAGATTCTGCCGCAGTGCGGTATTTTTATCATTATCGTTTTCCCCATGTGAAGCGCCAAGTCAAACCACTGAACATTTCTGCACGGAGATAATCCGCGTGCAACAGGCGGGACAAGGGTTCCGGCGAAACATAAACCATTTTGTCCGGCTTGACTTCGGGATTTTCCATTCAGTTGCGCATGCGATGCCGCAGTGCCGTCTAAATATCGAGATAACCCGATTTCGCGACGCGGCAAATCCCGCACGCATGCGCATGCCGTCAATCGGCCAGCCAGATCGCCGCTGCCATGCGGCCCGTCACGCGATCGCGGCGGTACGAATAGAAGCGTGCCTGTTCGGTGACCGTGCAAGCCGCCCCGCCGCTCACGTGCGCGACGCCCGCACGGGCGAGACGCAAGCGCGCGAGCGCGTACAGATCGGCGAGAAACTTGCCGGGCGCGCCCTCGATCGCAACGAACGCGAGCCCGGTTTCATCATGCTCCGACTGCGGAGCCGTGTCGAGAAACGCGTCGCGCACGTCCGCGCCGACCTCGAACGCCTGCGGGCCGATCGCCGGCCCCAGGTACGCATGCAGCGTGTCCGTCGCGCCGCCGGCACGCGCCGCGACGCGAGCCGCGGTCTGCTCGACGATGCCGGCCGCGAGCCCGCGCCAGCCCGCGTGCGCGGCGCCGACCGCGCGGCCTTGCGCATCGCACAACAGCACGGGCAGGCAATCCGCGACCATCACGACGCAGACGGCGCCGGCCCGGTCCGTGACGCTCGCGTCGGCCCGCACCGGCGCAGCCGCCGCGGGCGCCGCCGCGATCACCTCGTCGGCGCGGACGATGTCCGCACCGTGAACCTGCTCGAGCCACGCGGCGCTCGACTGGCCCGCGAGGGCGAGCAAACGCGCGCGATTCGCGGCGACACGGGCCGGATCGTCACCGGTATGCAGGCCGAGATTCATCCCGCCCGGCCGCGCCTCTCCCTCCTGCCAGCGCCCGTAAGGGCCTTCGCTCACACCGCCGTCGCGCGTCGTGATCAGCGCGCGCACGCGCGGCGACACCTGCCAGTCGGGCTGCACGCAGTCCTGCCACGTCAACGGCGCCAGGTTCGTCATCGGCACTCACGCCTCCTCGTCGTCTTCCAGGTACGGCTCGTCATCGTGATACTCGCCGCCGAAATCGTCATCGTCGTAGACACCATCGTCGTCGTCGAATTCCTCGTCGCCCTGCCCGAAACCGAGCGCCGCGACGAGCGTGTTCAGGTCGTCCGGCAACGGACAGCGCCATTGCATCGCCTTGCCCGTGACCGGATGCACGAGGCCGAGCCGCCACGCATGCAGCGCCTGTCGCGCGAAGCCGTCCGGCAGCGGCGTGACCGAACGCTTGCCGCGCGCGCGCCCGTAGACGGGATCGCCGAGCAGCGGGTGCCCGATGTGCGCGCAGTGCACGCGGATCTGGTGCGTGCGGCCGGTTTCGAGATCGCACTGGATCGCCGACACCGGCTGACGTTGCCACAGACATGTGTCAACCGTACGGAAATGCGTGCGGGCCGGCTTGCCCGACGCGCCGGTGACGACGGCCATGCGCGTGCGCTCGCGCGGATCGCGGCCGATCGGCGCGTCGATCGTGCCTTCCTCGGGCATCGTGCCCCACACGAGCGCGAAGTAGCGGCGCTTCACCGTGCGGGCCTGCAACTGCCGCACGAGGTCCGTCTGCGCGGCCAGCGTGCGCGCCACCACCATCAGGCCGGAGGTTTCCTTGTCGAGCCGGTGGACGATTCCCGCGCGCGGCAGGCCGGCCGCCGCGTCGCCGTAGCGATGCAGCAGCCCGTTGAGCATCGTGCCGCTCCAGTTGCCGGCGGCCGGATGCACGACGAGGCCGGCCGGCTTGTTGATCACGACGAGCGCGTCGTCCTCGTAGATCACGTCGAGCGGCACCGGCTCCGGCGTGAACGCGAGCTGCTCGGGCAGCAGGTCGGGCACGAGCGCGATCTTGGCACCGAGCGGCACCGGCTGGCGGATCTTCGCCGGCGCGCCGTCGACGAGCACGCGCTGCGCCTCGATCCAGCTCTGCAGGCGGCTGCGGGAGAATTCGGGGAACAGCTGGGCAAGCGCCTTGTCGAGGCGCTCGCCCGCGAGCGACAGCGGCACTTCGACGACGCGCGGCGCCTCGTCGACCGCCGCGGACGGTACGACGGGCGGCTGCATGACGTCGCCGGCCAGATCGTCATCGAGGGAATCCCCCGACGCAGCGTCGGCGGGCCGATCGCTTGGGCTATAATCTTCGCGATTTGGTGTGCCCGGCTGGGCATTCTGCGAACTTGAACGGGTCATTTAGACTGGGTCACCGAGACTTGAAGCTAGGACATGCGAGCATGATGAATTCGACCAAACGCACGGCCAGAACCGCCGCCGCCCGGGCTGCGGCGGTAGCGGCCGCGGCCCTCATCGCCGGCTGCCACGGCTTGCCGCAGAAGCAGGACGAGACGGCTACCTGGTCGAATAACAAATTATACTCAGAGGCCCAGGACGCACTGTCCGGCGGCGACTGGGGCAAGTGCGCGAAATATTTCGAATCGCTGCAAGGCCGCGATCCGTTCGGTCATTTCGCGCAGCAGGCACAGATCAACGTTGCATACTGCAACTGGAAGGACAACGAAGCGGCCGCCGCCGACCAGGCCGTCGACCGCTTCATCCAGCTCCACCCCGATCACCCGGATATCCCGTACGCGTACTACCTGAAGGGGATGATCCACTTCAACGACGATCTCGGCCTGTTCGGGCGCTTCTCCGGCCAGGACATGAGCGAACGCGATCCGCAGGCGCTGCGCGAGTCGTACGATGCGTTCAAGGTCGTCGTCGACCGCTTCCCGAAGAGCAAGTACGCGCCCGATGCAGCGGCACGGATGCGCTACATCGTCAACGCGCTCGCGTCGCACGAAGTGCACGCGGCCGACTACTACTACCGTCGTGGCGCCTACGTGGCGGCAATCAATCGCGCCCAGCTCGCGATCAAGGATTACAAGGGTGCGCCGGCGATCGAAGATGCGCTGCACATCATGATCCTGTCGTACAACAAGCTGAACCAGCCGCAGCTCGCCGAGGACACGAAGCGCGTGCTCGCGGGCACGTTCCCCGACAGCCCGTACGTCACGGGCCATTCGCGCCCCGGCGCGAAGAAGTCGTGGTGGCAGTTCTGACGAACCGCGCGGCGCAACGCCCGTTGCACGAACAAAAAACCCGGCCATCGAGCCGGGTTTTTTATTGGCGCCGCAATCCGGCGCCGCGGGGGCGATCGCGCGGCGCCGGCCGCGCGGATCGTCACATGCGTTTGTCCGAGCGATGCTCGTCGAAGAAATCCTGCACGACCGCGATCTCGCGCGTGCGCTTGAACGGCGGCAGGCTCTGCCAGATCCGGCGCCCGTAGGGCTTGTCGACGAGCCGCGTGTCGCAGATCATCAGCACGCCGCGATCCGTCTCCGCGCGAATCAGCCGGCCTGCGCCCTGCTTCAGCGTGATCACGGCCTGCGGCAGCTGATGCACGGCGAACGGGCTCAGGCCCTTCTTCGTCAGGGCATCGAGACGCGCGGCCAGCACCGGATCGTCCGGCGGGGCGAACGGCAGCTTGTCGATCACGACGAGCGACAGCGCGTCGCCGCGCACGTCGACGCCCTCCCAGAAACTCTGGCTGCCGACCAGGATCGCATTGCCGTATGCGCGGAAACGGTCAAGCAGCTCAGTGCGGCTCGCATCGCCCTGCACGAGCAGCGGCGTGTTCCAGCCGCGCGATTCGATGACATCGCGCAACTTCGACGCGATCCGGTCGACCGCGCGCAGCGTCGTGCACAGCATGAACACGCCGCCGCCGGACGCCTCGATCGCCGGCAGCGCGGCATCGAAGACGGCATCGGTAAACGCCGGCGAAGACGGCTGAGGCAGGTTGCGCGGCACGTACAGCAGCCCTTGCGACTGGTAGTCGAACGGGCTCGCGAGCGTCATCGAGCGGCGCGAGCTGAGGCCCATCTGCGCCGCGTAGTGCGTGAAATCGCCGCGCACCGACAGCGTGGCCGACGTGAACACCCATGCCCGCGGGACACCTGCACGCTGCTTCGCGAAGATCGGCGCGACCGACAGCGGCGTTTCGTGCAGCTGCACGGTATGCGCGAACACCTCGACCCAGCGCACCTTCTCGTTCGGATCGCCGTCGGAGGTCGCCTTGTCGCCGGCCGCTGCCGCGTCGGCCTGCGCGGCCGCCTCCGCCGCGCCGGGCGCGACCCAGCCGGCCAGCAGATCCTGCAGCTCGCGCGCGCGCCGCAGGCACGCGCCGAGCGACTCCGCCCGCTCGGCCTGGCTCGCGAGCGCCGACGCGAGCGCGTCGAGCGCCACGTCGAGCGCGTCGAGCGCGCCGAACATCGGATGATCGTCGCCGAGCTGCGCCAGCGACATGCGCACGATCTGGTCGTTCGCGAACGCGAGGCGCAAGTCGCGCGCCGCACGTTCGAGATCGCCGCCGAGCTTCACCCACTCGACCGCGTCGCGCGCGTGGCCCAGGCCCTCGGCCACCGTGTCGCGCGCGAGTTCGAGGATCTGCGTGGTCGACAGCGTCTCGCCGAAGAACAGCGTCGCCGTCTCCGGCAACTGGTGCGCTTCGTCGAAGATGACCGTGTTCGCGTTCGGCAGCAATTCGGCCATCCCGGTGTCGCGCAGCATGATGTCCGCGAAGAACAGGTGATGGTTGACGACCACCACGTCGGCCTGCTGCGCCTCGCGCCGCGCCTGCATCACGAAGCATTCCTTGTAATGCGGGCACTCCTGGCCGAGGCAGTTGTCGCGCGTCGACGTGACCATCGACCACACGGGCGCCGTTTCCGGCACGCTCGCGAGCTCGGCCTTGTCGCCGCTCTTCGTGATCTTCGCGAAGCGGACGATCTCCTGCAGATACGCGGTGTCCTGCCGCGACGGCAGGCGGCCGTTGTCGGCCGTGCGTTGCAGGTAGTAATGGCACAGGTAGTTGGCGCGCCCCTTGAGCATCGCCACCGACACCGGCACCGCGAGCGCGTTGCGCACGGTCGGGATGTCGCGCTGGAACAGCTGGTCCTGCAGGTGTTTCGTGCCGGTCGACACGATCACCTTGCCGCCCCACAGCATCGCGGGCACGAGATACGCGTAGGTCTTGCCGGTACCCGTACCGGCTTCGACGATCAGCGTGTTGTCGGCCGCATCGGTGTCGGATTCGGCTGATGCGGCGCCGTCCGCGCCCGGCTCGGCTGCCTTGCCGCCGTCGCCGAGGCGGCGCGCCGGCCGCTTGCGTGTTTCGAAGATCTCGGGCTCGGGCATCCGGCGCGCGGACGCTTCCATCGCCGACGCGACCGCGCGCGCCATCTCGATCTGCGAGGTACGCGGCCGGTAGCCGTCGAGCGCGCGCGCCAGCAACCCGCCCTCGCCGAAAATCGTGTCGAGTTCGTCGACGCGCTTGCGGCTCAGCTCGAAGGTGCCTTCGGGCGCACGAACGCGTCCGGCGGACGTCGCTTCACGCCGGGCATCGGGGGTGGCTTCAAGCGGTGAATTCAAGGCAAGCGTTCCTGTGTCCAGCGCCCGGGCGGCGCCGGCGCTTGCCAGGCCGCGCTCAGGCGCGCTTATCCGGTTCGAGCTGCGATTGCAGCAGAATGATTTTGTCCTTGGCTGCCAGCTTTTCCTTCTTCAGCCGGTGCAGCGTGATGTCGTCGATGTCGGAGTGCCCTTCCTTCAGCTCGATCTCCCGAGCGAGCTGCTGGTGCTGCTCCTGCAATGCAGCCAAACGGTTGTGCAATTCCTGCTGCTGTTCCGTGTGACGGTTTTGCATAGTTGCCTCCTCATCGAAGCAGCGCGGCGGCTGGCATGCCGACGCGCCCGAGACTGATCCCGATCAATCCAACACGTTACTGCCCCTGCTGTTGCTGCTTGGCCTTCTCGGCCGCTTCCTGCTGACGTCGCTCGACATCGGCCTTGTGCTGCGCGGCTTCCTTCTGCTTCTGCTCGTAGCGCGCGGCGTTGTCCGCCCGCTCCTGCGCCTTCTGCGCCGCCTGCTGGTGCGCCTGGTCGAGCTTGCGCTGGAAGTCGCCCTGCTTCTGGTCGTATGCCTGCTTGCTCGCCGCGCGCTGCGGCCCTTCCGCGCCGCGCTGCGCCTGCTTCAGTGCATTCTGCTCCTGCTTGTCGCGGAACGCAGCCGCGTTCGCCGCATCGTTCGCCGCCCGCTGCGGCGCTTCCGCCGCGTTCTGCGCCTGCTTCAGTGCCTGCTGCTGGTCGCGCTGCTGCGCGCGCACCGCGCGCTGCTCGTCGTTGAGCGCGAGTTGCTCCTGACGGATGCTCGCGCGCTCGTCGCGCATCTGGTCGCGCGCCTTGCCGAGACAGTGATTGACGAAAAAGGTGCTGTAGCAATTATGCTCGGCCACCGCATAACGATAATCGTTTTCCGCGGTGCGTTGATTGAGCACTTTTTGACGGGCGTCGAAATCCGGTGCGGCGGAGGCCGCAACGGGCGCGGCCGCGACGGCGTCCGGCGCGGTTGCGCCCGAGGCCTGCGCGAACGCGCCGGAAGGCCCGGCGGACAAAGCCGCGGCGAGCGCTGCGCCGAGCGCGACGAGAGAAATTCGGGAAGTTGGCAACGTCGTAGGAAAGCTGCGGGACATGTGTCAAATTCTATCACCCCCGGCTGGACGCTCCGCCATTTATGGCAAAATGCCCCGCTTCACTCACCCGCGGCATCAGGCTCGTCGGGCCCGCCATGCAGCCCGCCGCGTCGGGCCTGCCGGCCCGCGCCGCGATTTCAGCAGGCAGATCATCCACGACATGACGGAAACCGTAGCACTCAAGATCGTACAGCGCATCGCCACCGAACTGTCCGTCCAGCCGCGCCAGGTCGCGGCGGCCGTGCAACTCCTCGACGAAGGCTCGACCGTTCCGTTCATTGCCCGGTACCGCAAGGAAGTGACCGGCAACCTGGACGACACGCAGCTGCGCCAGCTCGAGGAACGTCTCCTGTATCTGCGCGAACTCGAGGATCGCCGCGCGGCGATCCTGTCGAGCATCGACGAACAGGGCAAGCTGACGGACGAACTGCGCGCCGCGATCGACGCGGCCGACAGCAAGCAGGTGCTCGAAGACCTTTATCTGCCGTACAAGCCGAAGCGCCGCACGCGTGCGCAGATCGCCCGCGAAGCCGGCCTCGAGCCGCTCGCGCAGGCCCTGCTCGCGAACCCGCTGCTCGACCCGCAGGCCGAGGCGGCCGCGTATGTCGACGCCGACAAGGGTGTCGCCGACGTGAAGGCCGCGCTCGACGGCGCGCGCGACATCCTGTCCGAACAGTTCGGCGAAACGGCCGAGCTGCTCGGCAAGCTGCGCGACTACCTGCACAACCAGGGCGTCGTGTCGTCGGCGGTCGTCGAGGGCAAGGAAAACGAGGAAGGCGAGAAATTCCGCGACTATTACGACTACGCGGAAACGATCAAGACCGTGCCGTCGCACCGCGCCCTCGCGCTGTTCCGCGGCCGCAACGCGGGCGTCCTGACGGTCAAGCTCGGCCTCGGCGAAGAGCTCGACGCGCAGGTGCCGCATCCCGGCGAGGCGATGATCGCGCGCCATTTCGGCATCGCGAACCAGAACCGCCCGGCCGACAAATGGCTGTCCGACGTCTGCCGCTGGTGCTGGCGCGTGAAGGTGCAGCCGCATATCGAGAACGAACTGCTCACGCAACTGCGCGAAACGGCCGAAACCGAGGCGATCCGCGTGTTCGCGCGCAACCTGAACGACCTGCTGCTGGCCGCGCCGGCCGGCCCGAAGGCCGTGATCGGTCTCGACCCCGGCCTGCGCACGGGCGTGAAGGTCGCGGTCGTCGACCGCACCGGCAAGGTGCTCGCGACCGACACGATCTACCCGCACGAGCCGCGCCGCGACTGGGACGGCTCGATCGCGAAACTCGCCCGCATCGCCGCGCAGACGCAGGCCGAACTCATCAGCATCGGCAACGGCACCGCGTCGCGCGAAACCGACAAGCTCGCGAGCGAACTGATCGCGAAGCACCCGGAGCTGCGCCTGCAGAAGATCGTCGTGTCCGAAGCCGGCGCGTCGGTCTATTCGGCGTCCGAGCTCGCCGCGAAGGAATTCCCGGAGCTCGACGTATCGCTGCGCGGCGCCGTGTCGATCGCACGCCGCCTGCAGGACCCGCTCGCGGAGCTCGTGAAGATCGAGCCGAAGGCGATCGGCGTCGGCCAGTACCAGCACGACGTGAACCAGCGCGAACTCGCGCGTTCGCTCGACGCGGTCGTCGAGGATTGCGTGAACGCGGTCGGCGTCGACGCGAACACCGCATCGGTCCCGCTGCTGGCACGCGTGTCGGGCCTGAACGCGACGCTCGCCCGCAACATCGTCGACTACCGCGATGCGAACGGCCCGTTCCCGTCGCGCGAGCACCTGCGCAAGGTGCCGCGCCTCGGCGACAAGACCTTCGAGCAGGCCGCCGGCTTCCTGCGCATCAACGGCGGCGAGAACCCGCTCGACCGCTCGTCGGTGCACCCCGAAGCCTATCCGGTCGTCGAACGGATGCTCGCGAAGATCAACAAGCGCATCGACGACGTGCTCGGCAACCGCGAAGCGCTGTCGGGCCTGTCCCCGACGGAATTCGTTGACGAACGTTTCGGCCTGCCGACCGTGCGCGACATCCTGTCCGAACTGGAGAAACCGGGCCGCGATCCGCGGCCGGAATTCAAGACGGCGACGTTCCGCGAAGGTGTCGAGAAGGTGTCGGACCTCGTGCCGGGCATGACGCTCGAAGGCGTCGTGACGAACGTCGCCGCGTTCGGTGCGTTCGTGGATATCGGCGTCCATCAGGACGGCCTCGTCCATGTGTCCGCGATGTCGACGAAGTTCATCAAGGACCCGCACGAAGTCGTGAAGGCCGGCCAGGTCGTCAAGGTGAAGGTGCTCGACGTCGACGTGAAGCGCCAGCGCATTGCGCTGACGATGCGCCTCGACGACGACGCGGCAGCGCCCGGCATGTCGTCGCGCGGCGGCCAGGATCGCGGCAACGCGGCGCGCGGCGCGGCTCGCCCGCAGCGCTCGCGCGAGCCGGAACCGGCCGGCGCGATGGCCGCGGCATTCGCGAAGCTGAAGCGCTGAACACGCGAAAGCCGCCGCCAGAAGAAAGCCCGCCGAAAGGCGGGCTTTTTTATGCGCCGGCAGCCGTGGCGCGCGGCTGAACGGCCCGCGCGCCGCGTCCGGTCAGATCTCGATCTTCGTGCCGAGCTCGACGACGCGGTTCGCCGGAATCGAGAAGAAGTCGGTCGGCTTCGCGGCGTTCTGGTGCATCCACGCGAACACGCGCTCGCGCCAGATCGACATCCCGGGCAGGTGGGTCGGCACGACCGTTTCGCGTGCGAGGAAGAACGACGTGTCCATCAGCTCGAACGTCATGTCGTGCGCGCGGCCGAATTCCTCGAGGACGGCCTTCACGTCCGGCGTCTCGTTGAAGCCGTACTCGGCCTTGACGATGTACAGCCCGCCGCCCGCATCGCGCGAGGTCTGGCGCTTGTCGTCGCGCACATAGGGAAAGTCGCGCGTGACGAACGTCAGGAAAATGGTCCGCTCGTGCAGCACCTTGTTGTGCTTCAGGTTGTGCAGCAGGCTGACGGGCACGAGCTTGTCGTTGCCGGTCAGGTAGATCGCGGTGCCCGATACGCGATGCGGCGGATGCGCGAGCAAGCCCTGCAGGAACGGCTCGAGCGGAATACCGTCGGCCGCCGTGCGTTCCTTGACGATGTGACGCCCCTTGTACCAGGTCATCAGCAGGAAGAACAGCAGCGCGCCGATGCCGAGCGGCAGCCAGCCGCCCTGCGCGACCTTCAGCAGGTTCGCGCCGAAGAAGCCGAGGTCGATCGCGAGGAACACGGTGATGATTGCGCCGACCAGCAACCGGTTCCAGTTCCACACCTTCACCATCACGACGCACGCGAGCACCGTGGTGATCACCATCGTCGCCGTCACCGCGATGCCGTACGCGGCCGCGAGATTGTCGGAGCTCTTGAAGCCGACCACGATGCAGAGGATCACGAACAGCAGCAGCCAGTTCACGACCGGCACGTAGATCTGGCCGATCGCGAGCTCGGACGTGTGCAGCACCTTCATGCGCGGCACGTAGCCGAGCTGGATCGCCTGCGACGTCAGCGAATAGGCGCCCGAGATCACGGCCTGCGACGCGATCACGGTCGCGACCGTCGACAGCACGACGAGCGGCAGCAGCCCCCATTCGGGCGCCAGCAGGAAGAACGGGTTTTCGATCGCTTTCGGATTCTGGATCAGCAGCGCGCCCTGGCCGAAGTAGTTCAGCACGAGCGACGGCATCACGAGCCCGTACGCGGCGATCCGGATCGGCTTCGCCCCGAAGTGGCCCATGTCCGCGTAGAGCGCTTCCGCGCCGGTCAGCACCAGCACGACCGAGCCGAGCACGACGTAGGCCTGCAGCAGGTGGTCGGCCATGAACGACGCCGCGTAATACGGGTTGACGGCCGCGATGATGCCCGGCACGCGCACGATGTGGTACACGCCGAGCGCCGCGATCACGACGAACCACAGCACCATGATCGGGCCGAACAGCTTGCCGACCAGTGCGGTGCCGTGACGCTGGATCCAGAACAGCGCGATCAGGATCACGATCGTGATCGGCAACACGAGGTGGGACAGGTGCGGCGTCGCGATTTCGAGACCTTCGACCGCCGACATCACCGAGATCGCCGGCGTGATCACCGCGTCGCCGTAGAACATGCACGCGCCGAAGATCCCGAGCGCCATCAGCGCGCCCGCGACGCGGGTCTTCGAGTCGAGCGGCCGCAGCGACAGCGCCATCAGCGCCAGCACGCCGCCTTCGCCGTTGTTGTCGGCCCGCATCACGAACAGCAGGTACTTGACGCCGACCACCAGGATGATTGCCCAGAACAGCAGCGAGATCACGCCGAGAATCGATCCTTCGGTGAGCGGAATGCCGTGTGCGGGGCTGAACGCCTCCTTCAGCGAATACAGCGGGCTGGTGCCGATGTCGCCGAACACGACGCCGATGGCTGCTATCGCTAGCGCCCGCATCGAGTGTTGTTGCGTCGAATGCGGCGCGTGTGCGGCGTCGGTCGCGTGGATCGTGTCGTTCATATGAAGCGTAATAATCGGGTCCGGGTCGGACAAAACGAGCGCTATTCTACTCGCGCCCCCGTGAAACGCCGCCCTGCTCTGTTGCCTTGGAACCACGTGATCCACGCTGCGCATGCAATCCGGCGCGAGCTGTGGCAGGGCTGCCATCATAGCCGGGGCAGCGCCGTCTGCCTACTATCGGATTCGTGAAACGCACCGCCCGACGCCCCCGCCGCGCAATGAAAAACGGCGCCGCAAGCGGCGCCGTACCAGGCTTTCCTTCGATCGGCCAGGCGCTTACGCGCCCGAACCGTCGCGCTGCGCGCGACCGCGCTTGATCCACGCCTCGAGGTTGTGCGGACGCACCGTGTCCCACTCCTCGAACGGCTGATGAATCCACGGATTCGTCGGCAGAAACTGCGTGTGATAGTCGGGCTTGACCTTCGAGCAACCCTTGTACCAGAGGACGGCCGAGCGGACGGCCGTCACGGACGGGTAACGCTCCTTCAGGTGCTCCTGCACGCGCGCGAGCGTGACGCCCGAATCGACGAGATCGTCGACCAGCAGCACGTTGCCCGCGAGGTTGCCGCGCGTCATCGTGATGTACTGCGCGATGTCGAGCTCACCCTGCTCGGTGCCGGCCGCTTCGCGGTACGAACTCGTCGCGAGGATCGCGAGCGGCACGTCGTAGATGCGCGACAGCTGGTCGCCGACGCGCAGGCCGCCGCGCGCGAGGCACAGGATCTGGTCGAACTTCCAGCCCGACGCGTGCACCTGGAGCGCGAGCAACTCGATCAGACGGTGATACTCGTCCCAGCCTACCCACAGGTTCTTGTCGTCGTTGCGCGGATCGGTCATCAAGTCTGCCGCCGTCATCGTGATTTGCTGCGTCATCTTGGAATTACACCTTGAACGGATGGCGGAGCAGGATCGTTTCGTCGCGGTCCGGGCCCGTCGACACCATGTCGACCGGCACGCCGGCCACGTCCTGGACACGGGACAGGTATGCCTGCGCGTTCACCGGCAGCGCATCCCACGTCTTGATGCCGACCGTGCTTTCCTTCCAGCCGGGGAACGTTTCGTATACGGGTTCGCAACGCGCCACGTCGGCGGCGCCGCGCGGCAGGATGTCCACGTCCTTGCCGTCGATCTTGTAGCCGACGCACAGCTTGACTTCGTCGAGGCCGTCGAGCACGTCGAGCTTCGTCATGCACAGGCCCGACACGCCGTTGATCTGGATCGAGCGGCGCAGCGCGGCTGCGTCGAGCCAGCCCGTGCGGCGCGGACGGCCGGTGACCGATCCGAATTCCTTGCCGACGTTCGCGAGCGTGACGCCGACCTGGTCCTGGCGCTGCGGATTGTCCGCATCGTACAGTTCGCTCGGGAACGGGCCCGAACCGACGCGCGTGCAATAGGCCTTCGTGATGCCGAGGATGTAGTTGAGCTTCTGCGGACCGACGCCCGCGCCGGCCGACGCCGCACCCGCGACGCAGTTGCTCGACGTGACGAACGGATAGGTGCCGTGGTCGATGTCGAGCAGCGTGCCCTGCGCGCCTTCGAACAGCAGGTTCTGGCCCGCGTTGTTCGCGTCGTACAGGCGGCGCGACACGTCGGCCACCATCGGCTTCAGGCGGTCGGCATAGCCGAGCATCGTGTCGAGCGTGGCCTGGAAATCGACGGCCGCGCCGCCCAGGTACTGGGTCAGCACGAAATTGTGGAAATCGAGGTTTTCGCGCAGGCGGTCGGCGAAGGTCTTCGCGTCGAACAGGTCCTGCACGCGCAGCGCGCGACGGCCGACCTTGTCTTCGTACGCCGGGCCGATGCCGCGGCCGGTCGTGCCGATCTTGCCCGCGCCCTTGCGCGCTTCGCGCGCCTGGTCGATCGCGATGTGGTACGGCAGGATCAGCGTCGTGGCTTCGGAGATGAACAGACGGTCGCGCACGTTCACGCCGGCTTCTTCGAGCTCGCCGATTTCCTTGAACAGTGCTTCGGGGGACAGGACGACGCCGTTGCCGATGTAGCAGGCGACGCCTTCACGCATGATGCCCGACGGAATGAGGCGCAAGATCGTTTTCTTGCCGCCGATGATGAGGGTGTGGCCGGCGTTGTGACCGCCCTGGAAACGCACGACGCCCTGAGCGTGGTCCGTCAGCCAGTCGACGATCTTGCCCTTGCCTTCATCACCCCATTGCGTTCCCACGACGACGACATTGCGCCCGGGAGTCACGTTCACTGCGCTGGCAGACATGTTGATTCGTTAGCTGGTTAAAAACGTATTCTACCTATGTTCGCGGGCGATTCCGAATTTTTCCGTTTCGCTTCAACGATATGCACGTCGAAGCACGGCCCGCGAACGCCTGTTTATCGGGGTTCGACCACCCATGCGCCGTCACGCTCGACGAGCGAACGATCGCATGCGAATTCGTCGAGCACGTGGTCGTGGCCGGGGAGTGCCTGGATCACGACCTCGCCCGCATCGCGCAGCGCGGCGACGGCCGCGCCCAGTGCGTCGTCCTGCGCCCACGGCGCGAGAATCGCGGTGCCGCGCGCCTCGACCGGCGAGATCCGCGCGAGCTCGCGCAGGTCGAGCGAGAAGCCCGTTGCCGGGCGCGCACGGCCGTACGCCTGGCCGACGTGGTCGTACCGGCCGCCGCGCGCGATCGCGTTCGGCACGCCGTCGATGTACGCGCTGAACATCGCGCCGCTGTGGTACGCATAACCGCGCAGGTCGGCGAGGTCGATCGCCACTTCCGCGCCCTTCGCCTGCGACGCGAGCTGTGCCAGATCGTCGAGCGCCCGCGTGATTTCCGGCAGCACCGGCAAGCGTGTGCGCGCCTCGGCGAGCACGCCCGCATCGCCGTAAAGGCTCGGCAGCGCGCGCAGCGCGGCGCGCGTATCGGCGCCGAGATCGTCGGTGAGTTCGTTCAGGAGCGGCACGTCCTTGCCCGACAGCGCGTCGTACAGCGACTCGCCGCGCTCGGCGGCCTGCGCGTCGCGCGCCAGCAGCGCCGCGAGCACGCCCGCATGGCCGAGGTCGAGACGGATGCGCGACAGGCCCGCGAGATGCAGCGCGTCGAGCATCAGCTGCTGGATCTCGAGGTCGGCTTCCAGCCCGGCATGCCCGTAGATTTCGGCACCGATCTGGATCTGCTCGCGCGTCGCGTGCAGGCCGCGCGGGCGCGTATGCATCACGTGGCCGGCGTAGCACAGGCGCGTCACGCCCTGGCGGTTCAACAGGTGCGCGTCGATCCGCGCGACCTGCGGCGTGATGTCGGCGCGCAGGCCGAGCGTGCGGCCCGACAGCTGGTCGACCAGCTTGAAGGTGCGCAGGCGCAGGTCGCTGCCGCCGCTCGTCAGCAGCGACTCGAGATACTCGAGCAACGGCGGCATCACCATTTCGTAGCCGTACGAACGGAAGCGGTCGAGCAGCCTGCGGCGCAGCTCCTCGATCTTGCGCGCTTCCGACGGCAGTACGTCGGCGATATTCTCGGGAAGTAACCAGGTCGACATCGGTACGGTCCTACGACGGGAAACGGCGCGCGCCACGCGCGCCGCGAGTTGAATCGGAACTTCGGAATCGGGCGGGACGGACGGCGGATGCGCCGTCCGGATCACGTGGCGAGCAGCAGCAGCACGAGCCCGAGCGCCATCACGATCAGGCCGCCGATCCGGATATGATGCGGCGGCCGCTCAGCTATTCTACGAAACGTGTCGCGCCAGGCGACGGGAAACACGAAGGGGAACGCCCCCTCGATGATCAGCATCAGCGCTACTGCGAGCAACAACGAGCCAGCCAGGTCCATGCGAGCGACGGCGCCGCTCGACGCGGCGCCTCAAAGTCAATGTTTGCGGGGAGCAGGCGCCGCCGGTGCGGCGCCGCCCGTCGGGCTGCGCATGAAGCGGAAGAACTCGCTGTCGGGATCGACGACGATGATGTCGTTGCGCTTGAACGTATTCCGGTAGGCCTGCAGGCTCGCGTAGAACTGATAGAACTGCGGATCGCGGCCGAACGCATCGGCGGCAATCGTCGCGGCCTTCGCGTCGCCCTCGCCCTTGATCGTCTGCGCGGACTTGTATGCGTTCGCGAGCACGGCCTGCTGCTCACGTTCGGCATCGGCCTTGATCCGCTCGACGTCGGCCGCGCCTTCCGCACGCACCTGCGCCGCCTGATCGCGCAGCGTGCCGATCATCCGTTGATAAACGGCATCCGTCTGTGCAGCCGGCAGGTCGACGCGCGTCAGCTGGACGTCGACGACGTCGACGCCGAAGCCCGACGCCTTCGCCTTGACCGCATCGCGGGCCGCATCGGCGATCGCGCGCTGGCCGCCGAGGGCGTCGTCGAGCGCGCGCTGGCCGAACGCGTCGCCGAGCGCACCCTTCAGCGCGCCGGCCAGGCGGTCGGCAGCCGCGGCCGGATCGCCGCCGGTCGCCGTGAAATACTTCAGCGGATCGCTGATCCGGTACTTCACCGCATACGCGACGAGCAGGTCGTGCTTGTCCTGGGTGGCGAGCTGCAGCGGATCGGACGACTCGAGCGATTGCAGGCGCGTGTCGATCAGCGTGGCCGTCTGCAACGGCGGCGGCAGCTTGAAGTGGAGGCCCGGGCCCGCGAGTTCGGGCTGCGCGCCGTCACGACCCGACAGCACGGCCGCATGACGCGGATCGACGGTCAGGACCGTCGAGGACGCCGCGAAGGCAACGATCACGATCGCGACGACGAGCGCAATGATTCGGTTCATGTTCTGCGCTCCCCGTTACTTCGTATCGTCTTCGCGCGACCGGCTGCGAAACACTTCGCGCGATCGCAGCACGTCGACGCCCGACGCCGCGGCCGCCGGTGCGGCGCTCGCGGGTACGGCGGCGGCGGCCGGCGCAACGGCTGCCGGTGCCGACGCCGCATCGGGCGCGGATGCGCCGGTCGACGCCGCGGCGTTCTGCCGCCCCTGCTCGACGAGCTTGTCGAGCGGCAGGTAGACGACGCTGTTGCCGCCCTTGTTGCCGACGAACACCTTCGTCGCGTTCGAATAGATTTCCTGCATCGTCTCGAGGTACATCCGCTCGCGGATCACCGCGGGCGCCTTCGAGTACTGCGCGTAGACCTGCTTGAAGCGGTCGGCATCGCCCTCGGCTTGCGTGACCACGCGATCGGCATACGCCTTCGCTTCGTCGACGAGCTTCGCGGCGTCGCCCTGCGCCTTCGGCAGCAGGTCGCTTGCATACGCCTGCGCGGCGCGCTTCGCGGCCTCGCGCTCGTCGCGTGCCTTCGCGACTTCGGCGTAGGCGGCCTGCGTCTGCTCGGGCGCCGCGACGCTCTGCATCGTGACGGCCGTCACCTCGAGCCCCGACTGGTAGCGGTCGAGATCGCGCTGGATCGCGGTGGACAGTTGCTCGCGCAGCGCGTCGCGGTCCTGGTTCAGCATGTCGGCCGCGCTGCGCGTGCCGACGATCGCGCGCACCGCGGCCTGCGCGGCCTGCGAGACGCTGCGCTCGGGGTCGACGCTGCGGAACAGGTAATCGGTGGCGGAACGGATCCGGTACTGAACGATGAAACGCACGTCGACGATGTCGGCATCGCGCGTCAGCATCGCCGCTTCCTTCACGTTCGCCAGACGCACGACGTTGTTGCGGCCGATCTCGATCGAGCGGACCTGCGACGTATCGACGATCTCGTGGGACGCGAACGGATACGGCGGGCGCCAGTGCACGCCCTGGCCGACCGTGCCCGACAGCTTGCCGAGCTGCAGCACGACGCCCGTCTGGCCGTCCTGCACGACGAACAGCCCGCTGCCCGCGTAAACCGCGACCAGCACGCCGATCACGATGCCGACGCCGACTCGCGCGGCCCGGCCGTTGTCGGGACGCAGGCCGTTGCCGCCCTTGCCGCCGAACAGGCCGCTCAGGCGCCGGTTGAAGTTGCGCCACATCTCGTCGAGATCGGGCGGACCATCGCCGTCGCCGCCTTGCGGACGCTTCGATTCATTCGAACGCGGACGGGATCCGTCCTTGCCATTGCCTTCGCCGCGTCCCCAGCGGGGATCGTTGATCGACAGCAAGGCACGCATCCGCCGCCAGGTAATCCGCTCGTTGTATTCGTTCACCAGAGTTTGTTCACCAGATAAGACGCCGGCGAACCGGCCGAGGCCGGTTAGCGCCCGTGTTCGGAAATCGTGTGGTCTTCGTGTGGTTCAGCGGGTGCGCCGTCGAGCGCGCCGCTGGGTAACGTCGCGCTGGAAAGGTGTTCCGCGGAGGCGATTTCGGCGATGGCGGCACGCAACGTATCAAGACCCTGACCGGTGCGCGCGCTCAAAAAGACGCGCGAAATATTACCATATTCGTCCCGCTCGACCGCGTCGCCGCGGGCCGCCAGCTCAGGCACCGCGTCGATCTTGTTGAACACCAGCACCTGCCGGATCGTGTCCGCGCCAATCTCGTGCAGCACGCCGTTGACCTGCTCGATCTGTTCGAGCCTGACCGCGCTCGATGCATCGACCACGTGCAGCAGCAGATCCGCGTGGATCGTTTCCTCGAGGGTCGCGCGGAATGCCGCGACGAGCTGGTGAGGCAGCTCGCGGATGAACCCGACCGTATCGGACACGACGATCTGGCCGACCTCGTCGCCGAGGTACACCCGCCGCGACGTCGTGTCGAGCGTGGCGAACAGCTGGTCGGCCGCGTACGCCTGCGCTTTCGTCAGCGCATTGAACAGCGTCGACTTGCCCGCGTTCGTATAGCCGACGAGCGATACCGACATCGTGCCGCTGCGCGCGCGCTGCCGACGCTGAGTGCTGTGCTGACGGCGCAGCCGGTCGAGCCGCGACTTCAGCATCTTGATGCGCTCGCCGATCAGCCGGCGGTCGGTTTCGAGCTGCGTTTCGCCGGGGCCGCGCAGGCCGATACCGCCCTTCTGGCGTTCAAGGTGGGTCCACGCGCGAATGAGCCGCGTCGACAGGTATTGAAGCTGCGCGAGTTCGACCTGCAGCTTGCCTTCATGGCTGCGGGCACGCTGCGCGAAGATGTCGAGGATGAGGCTGGTGCGGTCGACCACACGTCTGTTAAGTGCCTGCTCCAGATTGCGTTGCTGGGCCGGCGCCAGGGCGTGATTGAAGATGACGATTTCGACGTTGTGCGCGTCGCAGGCAAGCCGCAGTTCTTCGGCTTTGCCGCTGCCGATGAACATCTTGGCATCGGGACTGGAGCGACGACCCGTGAGGGTGACGGCGGGACGGGCCCCCGCGCTGGAGGCGAGAAGACTGAGTTCTTCGAGACTGGCTTCGAAATCGGTCTTGCCGAAATCGATGCCGACGAGCGCTGCGTTGATCAAATTATCGGGTGTCAAGATAAGGCGGCTGGCATCGGTCGCTCGCGGCGACCGGATGCCGGCCGCTGCGATAGGTTAGGACGAGGCTTCCGCGTCCGGGTGGAAATTCACCGGGCGCGCCGGCACGACCGTCGAGATGGCGTGCTTGTAGACCATCTGGGTCACCGTATTACGGAGCAACACGACGTACTGGTCGAACGATTCAATGTTCCCTTGCAGCTTGATGCCGTTGACGAGGTAAATCGAAACGGGAACGTGCTCTTTGCGCAGTGCGTTCAAAAACGGGTCTTGTAACAATTGCCCTTTGTTGCTCATGGCGTACTCCATCTTTTTTTGCAGGTTGATCTGGATTGGCGGGAAAGAAAAAGAGATCCGGCGCCAATCGCTACACTATAGCTGATTTTGCCTGCCCCGCCCGCCGCGCAGGCCTTACGGCCTACCCTTGCGGGACGCATGACAGGCGTGCGTCAGCCCTTGTCCGCGTACGGGTTGTTCGACGAACGGAACTCTATGCGCAATGGAGTCCCGGTCAGCGAGAAAGTTTCGCGGAACCGGTTTTCGAGGTAGCGCTTGTAGGTTTCCGTGACCGCGTCGAGCGCGTTGCCGTGGATGACGATCAGCGGCGGATTCTGGCCGCCCTGGTGCGCGTAGCGCAGCTTCGGACGCACCGGGCCGCGACGGCGCGGCTGCTGGAATTCGACGGCCTCGATCAGCGCGCGCGTGAGCTTCGGCGTCGGCAGCTTCGCCATCGCCGCCGCGTACGCGTCGTCGACCGAGCGCATCAGCGCGCCGATGCCCGTCTTCTTCGCGGCCGAAATGAAGTGCGATTTCGCGAAATCGAGGAATTTCAGCTTGCGGGTCAAATCCGCTTTCGCGCGGTCGCGCGCGTGCTCGTCGAGGCCGTCCCACTTGTTGACGCCGATCACGAGCGCACGGCCCTGCTCGACGACGAAGCCGGCGATGTGCGCGTCCTGGTCGGAAATGTCCTGCTGCGCATCCAGCAGAAGAATGACGACGTTCGCGTCGGAGATCGACTGCAGCGTCTTCACGACCGAGAACTTCTCGATCGCCTCGAACACCTTGCCGCGGCGGCGCAGGCCGGCCGTGTCGATCAGCGTGTATTTCTTGCCGTTGCGCTCGAAGTCGACGTAGATCGAATCGCGCGTCGTGCCCGGCATGTCGAACGCGATCACACGATCCTCGCCGATCAGCGCGTTCACGAGCGTCGACTTGCCGACGTTCGGACGGCCGACGATCGCGATCTTGATGCCGCGCGACGGGTCGTTCTCGTCCTCTTCCTCCGGACGGTCGGCGTAAGCCACCGCCAGCGCCTCGTTGATCATGTCGGTCACACCGTCGCCGTGCGCGGCCGAGATCGCGCGCGGGTCGCCGAGCCCGAGCTCGTAGAAGTCGGCCGCGACCGCCGTGTACCGCATTCCCTCGGCCTTGTTGACGACGAGGAAGATCGGCCGGCCGGTCTTGCGCAGGTAGTCGGCGATCGACTTGTCCTGCGGCGCCAGCCCGTTGCGGCCGTCGACGATGAACACGACGATGTCGGCTTCCTCGACGGCCTGCCGCGTCTGGCGCGCCATCTCGTGCAGGATGCCGTCCTTCGCGACGGGTTCGAAGCCGCCCGTATCGACGACCAGGTACGGCCGTTCGCCGACGCGCCCTTCGCCGTAATGGCGATCGCGCGTCAGGCCAGGCAGGTCGGCGACCAGCGCATCGCGCGAGCGCGTGAGCCGGTTGAACAGCGTGGATTTCCCCACATTGGGGCGCCCAACGAGGGCAATGACCGGTTTCATCTGTGTTTTCTACGGTGATGCGCAGCAGCGGGAGGCCCGCTGCTGCGGGCGGCTGCGCTGAATGAAAATATCACGAATTCGCGCCGCGCCGGATGCGCGCGCCGGGCGCGCGTTGCGCGCCGTCGTCTTTCGTCTCGAACTGCCTTTCAAATACCGAGCGGCCGGGAGCACCGGCCGCCTTCATGCTGCACGGCCGGGGCGCGCGGGACAAGCCCGCCGCGCCGCGGCCACACGTGTTTCCTGCTTATCAGCGCGGACGGAATCCGTACAGGCCGCCGTCCTTCGTCTGCACGACGAGCGTATTGCCCGCGAGGACCGGCGCCGCCGTAATCGCGCTGCCGTCGGTCTTCATCCGCGCGATGAAGCTGCCGTCTTCGCGCGACAGGAAGTGCACGAAGCCCTTGTAGTCGCCCATCACGACCGCGTGCCCGAGCAGGTACGGCACGCCGACGTCACGGCTCTTCAGCTTGTCGTTGCGCCACAGCTGGTTGCCGGACGCCGCGTCGTACGCCGTCACGACCGACCAGTCGTCGCCGCCGGCGACCACCGAATCGTCCTGCGCCAGACCGCTGCGGCTCGAGAACGGCTTTTCCCACAGCGGGCGGCCCGAGTTCGCGTCGAAGCAGCCGAGCTGCCCCTGGAACGTCACCGCGCAGGCTTCCGCGCCGACGAGCGTCGGCGGGCCGCTGACGTCGTTGATGCGCTCGACCTCGGTCACGCCCTTCGGGAACGACACCGGGGTCTGCCAGAACGGCTCGCCCGTCTGCAGGTTGATCGCGACGAGACCGCCGCCCGGGAAGCCCGCCAGCACCGCCGCGTCGCCCGCGAACGTCATGCCGGCCGACACGCGCAGGTTCAGCGGCACCGCGCGGTTGCGGTAGTTCCACTTCTGCTCGCCCGTCTGCGCGTTGAACGCGATCACCTGGCCGTCGATCGTGCGGACGATCACGAGGCCGTTGCCGACGAGCGGCGGCGAGAAGATCTCGCCCTGCACGCTGGTCTTCCACAGTTGCTTGCCGTCCGGACCCAGCACGAACACGCCGCCCTTCAGCGCGCCGACCGCGGTCAGGTTGCCGTCGCTGCCGACCCCGGCCGACAGGTCCGAGCCGACCTTCGCGCGCCAGACGGTCTGGCCCGTCTTCGCATCGATCTTCTCGACCGAACCGTTTTCGCCCGCCGCATAAACGGCGTCGCCCACGGCCACCGGCGAGAACAGGTAGCGCCCGCCCTTGCCGACGCTTGCCTTCCAGACCTGTTGCACGTCCATGACGGGCTTGAACTCGGTCAGCGGCGTCGGCACGCGGCGCGCGTCCTTCGACGACGAGCAGGCCGCCAATGCGAGGACAGCCGCCGCGCAGGCGACGGGCACAGCGTAACGTTTCAGCAAATTCATCGGTTAGCGAAGCAGAAGTTAAGAGGTTGAGGGGACCGCGATTCAGCCGCCGAGCGCGTCCAGCTTGAACTGCACGAGCTGGCGCGCAGACTGGTCGTCCTTCGACAGGCCGTCGAGCGCGAGCTTGTAAGCGGCGCGCGCATCGTCGGTCTTGCCTTGCGCGGCCAGCAGATCGCCGCGGCGATCGGCCACGAGGCCCTTGAACGCTTCGACCGGCGTGCCCGACAGCAGCGTGAGGCCCGCGTCGTACGCCTTTTCGTCGAGCAGCAGCGACGCGAGGCGCAGCTTCGCGATCTGCTTGTACTCGTCGTCCTTGGCGTGATCGACCGCCCATTGCAGCTGCGCCTTCGCGCCCGCCGCGTCGCCGGCCGCATACAGCGTCTTCGCGGCCGTGAGCGCCGTCATCTGTGCATACGGCGTGCTGCCGAACTTGTCTTCCATGTCGGCGGCCGCGCGGGCCATCGTCGCCTTGTCGTTCGCGGCGGCGGCCTTCTGGACCTGCTCGTACAGCCCGGACGCCTCGGCAGCCTGACGGCGCTGCCAGTAGTTCCAGCCGTTGAAACCGGCCGCGACGACGAGCGCCGCGAGCACGATCCACGTGGTGAGGTTGCCCCAGCGGGCCCACCACGCCTTGAGACTTTCAATCGATTCTTGTTCGTCGTGATAACTCATCGGCGAGCGATTCCTTCCTGTTCAGGCCTTTCTTGTCGAGCGAACGCCAGCGCGATCAGTCGTCGCCGTCTTCGGCGGATGCAACCATCGCATTGATTAGGAATTCGGTCAAGCTTTCGACCGGTACGGTCTGCTGAACGTTCTTTTCCCCGTCCGCGCCCGCACCGCGCAGCGCTTTCACGCCCACCGTGCCGTTCGCGACTTCTTCTTCGCCGAAGATCACCGCGAACGCGGCGCCGCTCGCGTCGGCCCGCTTCATCTGCGACTTGAAGCTTGCCGTCGCGCCGTCGGCGCTGCAGTGGAAGATCACGTCGAGGCCCGTATCGCGCAGGCGCTCGGCCGCGATGAACGCCTGTTCGCGCGCGGTCTCGCCCTGGTGCACGACGTACACGTCGACGCCTTCCTGCTCGGGCGCGAGATCCTCTTCCTTCAGCAGCTCGAGAATCCGCTCGATGCCCATCGCCCAGCCGCACGCGGCGGTCGGCTTGCCGCCGAGCTGCTCGATCAGCGGATCGTAGCGGCCGCCGGCCGCGACCGTGCCCTGCGCGCCGAGCTTGTCGGTCACCCACTCGAACACGGTCAGGTTGTAGTAATCGAGGCCGCGCACGAGACGCGGGTTGATCTTGAACGGAATGTTGTTCGCGAGCAGCAGGCGCTGCAGCCCTTCGAAGTGCGCGCGCGATGCCTCGCCAAGGAAGTCGATCAGCTTCGGCGCGTTCTGCGCGATCTCCTGCAGCGCGGGATTCTTCGTGTCGAGCACGCGCAGCGGGTTCGTATACAGACGGCGCTTCGCGTCCTCGTCGAGCACGTCGGCGAACCGTTCGAGGTACTTGATCAGTTCGACGCGGTGCGCGGCGCGCTCTTCGGCCAGGCCGAGCGAGTTGATCTCGAGCTTGATGCCGGTCAGGCCGAGGTCGTCCCACAGGCGCTGGCACATCATGATGATCTCGGCATCCGCATCGGGACCCGCGAAGCCGAGCGCCTCGACGCCGACCTGATGGAACTGGCGGTAGCGGCCGCGCTGCGGACGCTCGTGACGGAACATCGGGCCGATGTACCACAGGCGCTTCGGGCCGTCGTACAGCATGTTGTGCTCGATCGACGCGCGCACGACGGCCGCGGTGTTTTCCGGGCGCAGCGTCAGGTTCTCGCCGTTCAGCGCGTCGGTGAAGCTGTACATCTCCTTCTCGACGATGTCGGTGACTTCGCCGATGCCGCGCGTGAAGAGCTGCGTGTGTTCGACGATCGGCGTGCGGATGTTCTGGTAGCCGTATGCGCGCAGCAGCGATTTCACGGTTGCTTCGAAGAACTCCCACAGGCCGGCATCCTGCGGAAGGATGTCGTTCATGCCCTTGACGCCGGTGAGCTTCTCGATCTTGCGTTTCTGTTCAGTCATCGTTCGTGTGTGTGGACGAATTAGTTCAGGGCCTCGGTGCGGCCGTAATTGCGTGCGACGTAGTCGCTGACGATCTGCTGGAATTCCTCGGCGATCCGCTCGCCGCGCAGCGTCTTGACCTTCTCGCCGTCGATGAAGACGGGCGCGGCCGGGTTCTCGCCCGAACCCGGCAGGCTGATGCCAATGTTCGCGTGCTTCGATTCGCCCGGACCGTTGACGATGCAGCCCATCACCGCGACGTTCATCTTCTCGACGCCCGGATACGCCTTGCGCCAGACCGGCATCTGCTCGCGCAGGTAGGTCTGGATCTGCATCGCGAGTTCCTGGAACAGCGTGCTCGTCGTGCGGCCGCAGCCCGGACACGCGATCACCATCGGCGCGAACGAGCGCAGACCCATCGTCTGCAGGATTTCCTGGCCGACGATCACTTCACCCGTGCGCGACGCGCCCGGCTCCGGCGTCAGCGAGATGCGGATCGTGTCGCCGATCCCTTCCTGGAGCAGCACGCCGAGCGCGGCCGTCGACGCGACGATGCCCTTCGAGCCCATGCCGGCCTCGGTCAGCCCGAGGTGCAGCGCAAAGCCGCAGCGGCGGCCGAGCTCGCGGTACACGGCGATCAGGTCCTGCACGCCGCTTACCTTGCACGACAGCACGATGCGGTCGCGGCCGAGGCCGAGTTCGACCGCCCGTTCGGCCGAGCCGATCGCCGACTGGATCAGTGCCTCGTACATCACGCTCTGCGCGTCCCACGGCTGCGAACGCGCGCCGTTCTCGTCCATCATGCGCGCGAGCAGATCCTGGTCGAGGCTGCCCCAGTTCACGCCGATCCGCACCGGCTTGTCGTACTTGGCCGCGGCCTCGATCATCTGTGCGAACTGCGTATCGCGCTTCGCACCCTGGCCGACGTTGCCGGGGTTGATCCGGTACTTCGACAGCGCCTCCGCGCAGCCCGGGTAGTCGCGCAGCAGCAGGTGGCCGTTGTAGTGGAAATCGCCGACGAGCGGCACGGTCACGCCCATCCGGTCGAGCTGCTCGCGGATCGCCGGCACGGCGGCCGCGGCCTCGGGCGTGTTGACCGTGATGCGCACCAGTTCGGAGCCCGCGTTCGCGAGTTCCTTGATCTGGATCGCCGTGCCGATCGCGTCGGCCGTGTCGGTATTCGTCATCGACTGCACGCGCACCGGCGCGTCGCCGCCGATCGTCACGAGCTGCCCGCCCCAGCGGACATCCACCGCATGCGATACGCGGCGCGGCTGATGCCCGCCGAACACCGGCTCGGTTGAACAAATCTGACTGCTGCGTGGGGATTGAGCTTCGGATTGCATCGATAGATCCATTTACGCGGAATGCGCCGCGACACGGCGCATGAATTGAAAAAGCGCCGTGCCCTCACGGCCTGCCGAGATCGACGACAGGCCTTCGCCACGGCGCTTGACGTCAGGGCAACGTGAACCGTGCCACATTACCCCGCGCTGCCGAATATTTTGCCGGATCGACAGGTTTTCCGTCGAACGCGACTGCGTCGAGGCCCGCCTTGTTGCCGATCGTGACCTTGAACGGCCCGTCGCCGGCGACCTGCTTCGTCTCGCCGGCCCGCACCAGCGCCGAGAACAGCTCCTTGCCGTTCTTGTCGCGCACGCTGAACCAGCAATCCTGCTTGACCTTCAGTTCGATCACCGACTGGCCTGCCGCGACCGCGACGCTCGCCGGCTGGACCGGCACGGCGGCGCTCGCCGCCGCCGCGACCACGACCGGCTGCGATGCCGCGGCCGTCGCCACGGGCGCCGGGACAGCGGATGCCACTGCCTGCGCCGGCGCCGCGGATGCCGCCGCCGGGGCCGGAACGTCGTTGGCGGAGACGGTCGACGCGCCGCTCGCGGCCGCCTCTTCGGCAGCCGCCGGCGACGCAGCCGAGGCGCTCGCCGCCGACGCATGCTCCGCGTCATTGCCCTTCAGGCGCGCGAGCAGGCCCGACGAATCGCCGCCAGTGTGCCACATCAGTACGGCGACCACCGCGACGACGACGATCGCCGTTCCCCACAGCCACGGATGATGACGCGACGATCCGCCCAGCGGAATCGACACGCGGCCGCGCGGCAGATCCGTCCCCGACGACGCGGGCATCGACAGGTCGACTTCCGGCACCCCGCGCTCACGGCGCAACGCCTGCGCGAACGGCTCCGGATCGACGCCGAGCATCTTCGCGTAGCTGCGCACGACACCGAGCGCGAACGTCACACCGGGCAGATGGCTGATGTCGCCGGCCTCGAGCGCCCGGAGCTTCTGCGGTGCGACCTTGAGTCGCGCCGATACGTCGTCGACCGACCAGCCCTTCGTCTCCCGAAGCTGCGCCAGCCGGCTGCCGACCGCCGCCAGCGATTCCAGTCCCGCCGGTGCCGGTTTCGCGGCATTCGTCTCTGCGCCGTTAGTCGGCTGCGGCTCACTCATCCTTGTCCTCGCGTCGATTCTTCTTCACTGGCGGGCGCCGCCGGCCCTGCCGGCCGACACCCGCAACTGTCCATACCATGCGCGGCGCCGAGGCGCCGCGACCGATCGCTATTCGCGTGTTGCACCGCCAAAGGGTTCGGGCGTCCCCGGCCAGGTGCCCCCGTCAAACTGCCCGAACTTCGATGATTTTTCCTGCTGCACCCGTTCGCTCCGCCAGGCGCGTGCGGTCCTTCACCGCGCCGGCCAGCTGGCCGCACGCGGCATCGATGTCGTCGCCGCGCGTCTTGCGCACGGTCGTGATGACACCCGCGTCGATGAGGACCTGCGCGAAGCGCTTGATCTGCTCCGGCTTCGAGCGGATGAGGCCCGATTCCGGAAACGGATTGAACGGGATCAGATTGAACTTGCACGGCACGTCGCGCGTGACGGCCAGCAGTTCGCGCGCATGCGCTTCGGTGTCGTTGACGCCGTCCAGCATGCAGTATTCGAATGTAATGAAGTCACGCGGCGCGACTTTCAGATAGCGCTGGCATGCAGCCATCAGCTCGCGAAGCGGATACTTCTTGTTGAGCGGCACCAGCTCGTCGCGCAGCGCATCGTTCGGCGCGTGCAGCGAAACGGCCAGCGCGACCGGCAACTCGGCGCCGAGGCGATCCATCATCGGCACCACGCCGGACGTGGACAGCGTCACGCGGCGGCGCGACAGGCCGTACGCGTTGTCGTCGAGCATCAGCCGCATCGCGGGCACGACCGCGCTGTAATTCAGGAGCGGCTCGCCCATGCCCATCATCACCACGTTGGTGACGACCCGTTCGGCCTTGCCGTTCGGGCCAGGCGCGCGGCCCAGCGACGCTCGCAATGCAAATTCGGCCATGCGGAGCTGGCCGATGATTTCGGCTGTCGACAGGTTGCGGGAAAAGCCCTGCTTGCCCGTCGAACAGAAGCGGCAGTTGACCGCGCATCCGGCCTGCGACGACACGCACAGCGTGCCGCGCGTCTCTTCCGGGATGAACACGGTTTCGACCGCATTGCCGTTTCCGACGTCGATCAGCCACTTGCGCGTGCCGTCGGTGGAAACGTGATCGCTGGCGATCTCGGGCATCACGATCGACGCGCGGCCCTTGAGCTTTTCTCTCAGGGACTTCGCGAGATCGGTCATGCCGTCGAAATCGCCGGCGTTGTACTGGTGGATCCAGCGCTGCAACTGCTTGGCGCGGAACGGCTTCTCGCCCAGGCTGCCGCAGTACGCGACAAGACCCTCGGCATCGAAGTCGAGAAGATTGACGGAAGTTTCGCTCGTCATGATGTGCCGCCTTGCCGCGTACGCTGAATCCTGCCTACTTGCTGTCAGCCAGGGCTTAACGCGAGTAAACGTTCATTTCCGGGAAGAAGAACGCGATTTCGACCGCTGCCGTTTCCGCAGCGTCCGAGCCGTGAACGGCGTTCGCGTCGATGCTGTCGGCGAAATCGGCGCGGATCGTGCCCTTTTCCGCCTTCTTCGGATCCGTCGCGCCCATCAGGTCGCGGTTCTTCAGGATCGCGCCTTCGCCTTCCAGAACCTGGATCATCACCGGGCCCGAGATCATGAAATCGACGAGGTCCTTGAAGAACGGACGCGCCGCGTGAACCGCGTAGAACTTCTCTGCGTCAGCACGCGACAGGTGTGCCATGCGCGATGCGACGATCTTCAGGCCGGCGCCTTCGAAACGGCTGTAGATCTGGCCGATCACGTTCTTTGCCACCGCATCCGGCTTGATGATCGACAGGGTGCGCTCGATTGCCATAAAAACTCCAAAAAATTAAGAAGTTACAGGTTCAAATGAATCCGCTATTGTAGCACGATCCCGTGTATCATTGCGATTGAACCCTTACACACGTGAAAGGTTCCGAATCCATATGTTTTCTGCCGCACGGCCATTGAAACCTCCCGGCACGGAACGTATCTTAGCCATAGCTGCTCCGGTTTGCTGCGCCGCACACCGCGTGCGCCGAACCGGCCCCGGACGCTCACGCGTTCAATGTTAGGAGAAACCATGAACGACTATCCGTACAATTTCGGCCGCGGCGGTTCCGTCAGCACCGCCGAGGTGCGCAACCGCGTGCTGCGGAACACGTACTGGCTGCTCGCGCTGTCGATGGTGCCGACCGTGCTGGGCGCCTGGGTCGGCGTCGCGACGGGCTTCTCGCTGTTCGCCGCCACGAGCCCGATGATGAGCCTGCTCGCGTTCTTCGCGATCGCGTTCGGCTTCATGTTCGCGATCGAGCGGACGAAAAACAGCGCGGCCGGCGTGTTCGTGCTGCTCGGCTTCACGTTCTTCATGGGCCTGATGCTGTCGCGGCTGCTGAGCTTCATCCTCGGCTTCTCGAACGGCCCGTCGCTGATCATGCTCGCGTTCGGCGGCACCGGCATCATCTTCGCCGCGATGGCGACGATCGCCACCGTCAGCAAGCGCGATTTCTCGGGCCTCGGCAAGTGGCTGTTCATGGGCGTGATCGTGATCCTGCTCGCGTCGGTCGCGAACATCTTCCTGCAACTGCCGGCGCTGATGCTCACCGTGTCGGTGCTCGCGATCGCGATCTTCTCCGCATACATGCTGTTCGACGTCCAGCGCGTCGTGAACGGCGGCGAGACGAACTACATCTCGGCCACGCTCGCGATCTACCTCGACCTGTACAACGTGTTCACGAACCTGCTCGCCCTGCTCGGCATCTTCGGCGGCAACCGCAACTGACGTTCGCGGGGCCCCATGAAAAAACCGGCCTTCGGGCCGGTTTTTTTACGTCCGCCGCCCGGCTCAGTCGCGCTCGAACAGCGCGATCGATTCGACGTGCGACGTATTCGGGAACATGTTGACGACACCGGCGCCCTTCAGCCGGTAACCGGCCTCGTGCACCAGCAGGCCCGCGTCGCGTGCAAGCGTCGACGGGTTGCACGACACGTAGACGATGCGCTTCGGCAGCGGGCCTGCGCCGCTCTGCGCGATCTCGGCCAGCGCCTTCGACACCGCGAGCGCGCCTTCGCGCGGCGGGTCGATCAGGAACTTGTCGAAGGCGCCAAGCGCGCGGAGGTCGTCGCCCGTCACCTCGAACAGGTTCCGGCACGCGAACGTCGTGTGGCCGTCGACACCGTTTTCGCGTGCATTCGCGAGCGCGCGCGTCGTCAGCGTGTCGCTGCCCTCGATGCCCATCACTTCGCGCGACAGCCGCGCGAGCGGCAGCGTGAAGTTGCCGATGCCGCAGAACAGGTCGAGCACGCGGTCGTCGCGCGACGGCGCCAGCAGGCGCAGCGCACGCCCCACCAGCACACGGTTGATCTGATGATTGACCTGCGTGAAGTCGGTCGGCTTGAACGGCATGCGGATGCCGAACTCCGGCAGCGTGTAGTCGAGCGGCACGTCGAGCGGATAGAACGGCGTCACCGTGTCCGGGCCCTTCGGCTGCAGCCAGAACTGCACCTTGTGCTCGTCCGCGAACGCGCGCAGCAGCGCTTCATCGTCCGCATTGATCGGCTCCAGCACGCGCAGCACGAGCGCCGTGACTTGCGAACCGACCGCCAGCTCGATCTGCGGCATCCGATCGCGGATCGACAGCCCCTCGACGAGCCGGCGCAGCGGCACCAGCATCGCCGACACGTGCGGCGGCAGCACTTCGCAGCTCGTCATGTCGGCAACGTAGCTGCTCTTCTTCTCGTGGAACCCGACCAGCACGCCGCCCTTCTTCGCCACGTTGCGCACGGTCAGCCGCGCACGGTAGCGATAGCCCCACGACGGGCCGTGGATCGGCGCGAACATCGTTTCCGCGCGCAGCTTCGCCAGGTGCCACAGGTTGTCCTCGAGCACGCGCTGCTTGACCGCCACCTGCGCACGCATGTCGAGATGCTGCATCGAGCAGCCGCCGCAGGTACCGAAGAACTTGCATTTCGGCTGCGTGCGCATCACGCTCGGGCGCAGAATATCGACAACAGTCGCCTGCTCGTAGCTCGGCTTGCGGCGGTAGCTCGAATAGGTCACGCGTTCGCCCGGCAACGCGCCCTCGACGAAGATGACCTTGCCCGGCTCGCCGTCCTCGGTGATCGTGCGGCCGACACCGCGCGCTTCCATGTCGAGCGATTCGATCTCGAGAACCGGGGCGGGCCCGGGCGCGACGGGCGCATTTTTCGATTTGCGCGCAGAAGTGGGGACGGCTTCGGACACCAGCTTTTCCTGACAAACGTTGAAGAAGGCGAGATTGTAGACGACGAAGGCCCGTACCGCCCGCTTTGGATGGCGCGACCGTCGATACTCGATCAGGGACGGCCCTGCATGGCGCCGAAACTCGCGCAGCCGGCTGACAGCCCACGGCCCACGGGCGCGCAAGACACTGGAACGCGCGAGGGCGCGGCCCTGACGCCCGACGCCCAACCGGCAGGAGATTCGACCATGCGACTGATCGACTGGAACATCCAATGGGGTCGGGATGCGGACGGCGTCGTCGACCTTTCCCGCACCGTCTCGACGATCCGGCGGCTCGGCGATTTCGACGTGCTGTGCCTGCAGGAGGTCACGCGCGGCTTCGGCGCACTGCCCGGGCAGCCGGGCCCCGACCAGTTCGCCGAACTCGCGGCGCGGCTGCCCGGCTACACGATCATCGAAGCGATCGGCGCCGATCTGCCGACAATCGAACCGGGCGCATCGCGCCGCCAGTTCGGCAATGTGATCGCGACGCGGCTGCCGGTCGGGCGCGTGCTGCGCCAGTGGCTGCCGTGGCCGGCCGACGCCGGCGCGCCGTCGATGCCGCGCGTCGCGCTCGACGTCGAACTGCAGGCGCCCTTCGGCGCGCTGCGCGTGGTGACGACCCATCTGGAATATTATTCGGCGCGCCAGCGGCTCGCACAGGTCGATGCGCTGCGCGGCCGGCATCGCGAGGCCTGCGCGCACGCGAAACACCCGGCGCCGGCCGAGACTGCCGAGGGACCGTTCAGCGCGACCGGCCAGCCGTGCGATGCGATCGTCTGCGGCGACTTCAACAGCGCATTCGACAGCGACGCGTACCGGCGCTTGCTGGCCCCGATCGCGGACGCGCCGCGCTTCGTCGACGCTTGGGTCGCGCGACACCCGGGCCGCGCGCCGCCACCGACGGCCGGCGTCCACGATACGGCGCAATGGCCGGAAGGGCCGCTCGCGTGCGACTTCGTATTCGTGACCGAGACGCTGCTGCCGCGCGTCGTGTATTGCGAGATCGAAGGCGACGTGCGCGCGTCCGACCATCAGCCCGTGCTGCTCGAGCTGGCCTGACCGCGCCGATTGCGGCGCCGGCCGCCCCCGCTACGCGTCGAAGCCGGCCAGGTACTCGACCCAGTGCGGCGCCGGCTCGAGCGCGAGCGCATTCTTCACGATCAGGATCTCGTCCGCATACTCGCTCGGTGTCAGGCCGCCGCGCATCAACTGGAACCGGCAGTACAGCAGATAGGTGTTGACGACGTCGGTTTCGCAATAGTTGCGGATTTCGTCGATCCGGCCATCGCGGAACGCCGGCCACACCTGGCTGCCGTCCATCCCGAGCTTGCCCGGAAAGCCGCACAGCTTCGCCAGCGCGTCGAGCGGCGCGTTCGCGCGCGCCTGATACATCGCGAGCACGTCCATCAGGTCGGTATGCCGCGTGTGATAGCGCGAGATGTAGTTGTTCCACTTGAATTCGCGGTCGTCCTCGCCGAGATCCCAGTAGCGGGTCGCGGGGATACCGTGCACGAGCGCGCGATAATGGAGCACCGGCAGGTCGAAGCCACCGCCGTTCCACGACACGAGCTGCGGCGTGTATTTCTCGATCACGCGGTAGAACGACTGGATCAGCGTCGCTTCGTTGTCCTGCGGCGTGCCGAGCGAGCGCACGCGAAAACCGTTGTTGTCGCGGAACACGCACGAGATCGCGGCGATCCGCTGCAGGTGATGCGGCAGGAAATCGCTGCCGGTCTTCTCGCGGCGCGCGGCGAATGCATGTTCGGCCACCGCGGCATCGTCGAGCGTTGCAGGGAGGTCTTCCAGACGGCGAATGCCGTCGACATCGGGAATCGTCTCGATGTCAAAAACAAGAATCGGAGTCATCGGTTACAGAACGGCGTCCTTGCGCACGCCGTTGGAGGCAAAGAACCGCTTGAGGCGCACCAGCGCTTCCTGCTGGATCTGCCGCACGCGCTCGCGCGTCAGCCCCATCTCGTCGGCGAGCTCCTCGAGCGTCGCCGGTTCGATGTGGTTCAGGCCGAAGCGGCGTTCGATCACGTGCCGATGCTTGTCCGACAGACGCGACAGCCATGCGCGCGTCAGCGTCTCGAGCTCGCGGTGCTGCACCTCGGCATCGGGCGACTGGCTCTGGTCGTCGGGCAACAGGTCGAGCAGGCTGCTCGCGGGATCGAGGTCGAGCGGCGCGTCGAGCGACGCCGTATGCTCGTTGAGCGCGAGGATGTCGGTGACTTCCTCGGCGGTCTTGCCGGTGAGATAGGCGATGTCGTCGATGCTGGCTTCGCGGCGCTCGGCCGCCTCGCCCGTCGACATCGAATTCTTTTCGAGGTGGCGCTTCGCGCGCAGCACCTGGTTCAGCTCGCGGATCACGTGCACGGGCAGGCGCACCGTGCGGGCCTGGTTCATGATCGCCCGTTCGATGCTCTGCCGGATCCACCACGTCGCATAGGTCGAGAAACGGAACCCGCGCGTCGGGTCGAACTTCTCGATCGCGTGCATGAGGCCGAGGTTGCCTTCCTCGATCAGGTCGAGCAGCGGGACGCCGCGGTTCAGATACCCCTTCGCGATACTGACGACGAGACGCAGGTTGCGCTCGATCATCACCTGCCGCGCCTCGAATTCGCCGGCCTTCGCCAGGCGGGAATAGCGCTGCTCTTCCTCGACGGTCAGCAGCGGCTTCACGCTGATTCGGTTCAGGTAATGCTGGATCGTGTCGGCCGTGAGCTCGGCCTGCAGCAGCGTGCGGAAATCGTCGACATCGGGCGATGCTTCCGGGCGGCCTTCGCGCTCGTCGTCGCCGCCGTCCACCTCGGCGTCGCGTGCCTCGATATCGCGCTCGTTGTCCGCGATATCGTCCTCGTCGTCCGTCGAAGCACCAGCTCGCCCCACCGATGCTTGCGTGGCACGACTGATCTTCTCAGATTCGGCTTGCGGCTCGTGGCGCTTCGATTTCGGCATGGTCGTCTCGGTTATTGAGGCGGCAAATACTTCAGCGGATCGACAGGCTTACCCTGCCGGCGAACCTCGAAATGCAGCATCACGCGGTCGGCGTCGCTGTTACCCATCTCGGCGATCTTCTGCCCCTTCGTTACCGCGTCCCCCTCTTTTACCATCAAAGCGCGATTGTGTGCATACGCCGTGAGGTAAGTTGCATCGTGTTTGATGATAATGAGGTTGCCGTAACCACGCAGGCCATTGCCGGAGTAAACGACGCGGCCGTCCGCTGCCGCCTTCACGGCCTCGCCGGCGGACCCGCCGATATTGACACCCTTGTTCTTCGCGTCGTCGAACCCGTTCAGCACGGGGCCGCGCGCGGGCCACGCGAACGTCACGGGGCCGCTCGGGGCCGCCGCCGTATCGCTGGATCCGGTCGCCGCGGCCGGCGGCGTCGCGAGCGTGGACGACGTGCCGGCGGCCGGCGTGGCCGGACCGCTGCTCAGCGGCGCGGTCGCCACGGCCGCACCCGCGATCGGCGCGGTGGCCGGTGCGCCCGCAACGGCGGCACCGCCCGGCGGCGCCACGCGCAGCAACTGGTCGACTTCGATCTGGTTCGGGTTCGCCAGGTTGTTCCACGACGCGATGTCGCGATAGTTCTGCCCGTTCTCGAGCGCAATCCGGTACAGCGTGTCGCCCGGTTTCACGCGGTAGAAGCCCGGCGGCGGCGGGCCGAGCGGCACCGCGGGCTGCGCGGCGCCGGTCGTGCCGAGCGAGCCGGAGCGATCGACGACAGGCGCGTTGTCGAGCCGCGTCGCACAGGCGGCCAGTAGCGTGGAGAGCGCAGCCACACAGATCGCGCGCTGGGCGAGCGTGAGCGGTTCCCTGGATCGGTTGTTTTGCATCGCGCGCAACATACTCATCGGTTTCAAATCACTCCGGATTTTAAAGGGACAAAGAAAACGCGATCAAGCCGGGACTCTCGCCATTGCGCGTGCGCGACGCGCTCGACGAGCGTGAGCACCTGGTGCTGCCCGCTCTGCGCGCCGACCGGCGCGACGAGCCGCCCGCCGATCGCGAGCTGCTCGAGCAGCGCCTGCGGCACGTCGAGCCCCGCCGCCGCGATCACGATCGCGTCGAACGGGGCCGCGGACGGCAGGCCGACACGCCCGTCGCCGTAGTGCAGACGGATGTTCGGCACGCGCAGCGGCCGCAGGTTCAGCTTGGCGCGCTCGTAGAGCGGCTTGATGCGTTCAATCGAATACACGTCGCGTGCCACGTGGCTCAGCACGGCGGCCTGATAGCCGCATCCCGTGCCGATCTCGAGGACGCGCTCGAGTGTGCGGCCGGCCATCGCGAGCTCGATCATGCGCGCGACGACCGACGGCTTGGAAATGGTTTGCTGGTGGCCGATCGGCAACGCCGAATCCTCGTAGGCCTGCGTCGCGAGCCCCGGATCCACGAACATGTGGCGCGGCACCGCGGCCATCGCGTCCAGCACGCGCGCGTCGGTCACACCGTTCGCGCGCAGTCGTTCGACCATCCGCTCGCGCACCCGTTCCGACGTGAGCGCGAACGCGCCGGCCGGCGCGACGCTCGGCGCAGCCGGTTTCGGCATCGCGGGCTTCGGCGCGGTCGGCTTCGGCGCGGTCGCGGGCTTCGCGGCGACGGGACCGGGCAACGCCGACCGCCCGGCAGCGGGCTTTACCGCAACCGGTTTCAGCACGGCAGCGGGCTTGTCGGCCGCCTTCGACACCGCGCCCGCCGCATGGCGTTCACCGGTCCGACCTTCCGATTTGCGTGGCGCTCGCTTGAGATCTTCGAGCGCGAGCGGAAACCGCTTCGCGCGCTCGCCGCTCATGAAGCCCGCCCTCCGGCGCGCGCCCATTCGCGCGTCGCGGGCAGCATCTGCGTATGCGTGAGGTCGAGCTGCAGCGGCGTGATCGACACGAAACCGTTTGCGACGGCGTAGAAATCGGTGCCGTCGCTCGCGTCCAGCGCCGCGCCCGCCGCGCCGATCCAGTAGACCGGCTCGCCGCGCGGGTCGGTCTGGCGAATCACCGGCTGCGACGGATGACGCTTGCCCAGGCGCGTGACCTGCCAGCCCTTCAGCGCGTCGTACGGCAGATTCGGAATATTGACGTTCAGCAGCGGGTTGCCCGGCAGCGGATGCGCGAGGTAGTGCTCGACGATTTCCGCGGCGACGCGCGCGGCGTCCGCCAGATGGGCCCAGCCCTTGTCGGCCAGCGAGAAGGCGATGGCCGGCACGCCGAACATGATGCCTTCGGTGGCGGCCGCAACTGTCCCTGAATAGAGCGTGTCTTCGCCCATGTTCTGGCCGTTGTTGATTCCGGAAACGACGAGATCCGGCCTCGCGCCGGCCATCCCCGTCAACGCGACGTGCACCGAATCGGTCGGCGTGCCGTTCACGTAGAAGAAACCCGTACCCGCCGCACGCTGCACCGACAGCGGCCGCGACAACGTGAGGGAATTCGACGCGCCGCTGCAGTTCTGCTCGGGCGCGATCACCGTGAGCTCGCCCAGCGGCTGCAGCGCTTCGCTGAGCGCGGCGAGACCGGGGGCAAGATAGCCGTCGTCGTTGCTGAGTAGGATTCGCATCCGGCGATTGTAACCGAGGAAAGATGGCGCGAGAGCGACAGTCCGGCGAGCGCGGACGGACGGGGCACGCATGCGCGCACGGTGCGCCGCCGCATTGCGCGGCGGCCTTCCGCATGCCCGGGAAAACGCGTGGCTGCCCCGGGTTTTCCTTCTCGAAAGCCGTCCCGTCGCGGATCTGGCGCGACGCGACAGGTCCGCGGGCGCTTCCCCTAGATCGCGCCCGCTTCGCGCAGCGCGGCGATCGCCTGCGCGTCGTAGCCGAGGCCGCGCAGCACCTCGTCCGTATGCTCGCCGAGTTCCGGCCCGAGCCAGCGCGTTTCACCCGGCGTATCCGACAGCTTCGGCGTGATGTTCGGCAGCGGAATGTCGGTACCGTCGGCCAGCTTGAAACGCTGGATCATCTGCCGCGCGACGAACTGCGGATCGGTGAACATGTCGGCGGCGCTGTAGATGCGCCCGGCCGGCACGTCGGCCGCGTTGAGCACGACGAGCGCCTCGTCGATCGTGCGCGGCGCGAGCCACGCGGCGATCGCGTCGTCGATCTCCTGCGTACGCGGCACGCGCCCGTCGTTTTGCGCAAGCGCGGGATCGTCGGCGAGGTCGTCGCGTTCGATGGCCTTCATCAGCCGCTTGAAGATCGGGTCGCTGTTGCCGCCGATCACGATGCTGCCGTCGCGGCACGCATAGGTATTCGACGGCACGATGCCCGGCAGCGACGCGCCGGTGCGCTCGCGCACCATCCCGTACACGCCGTATTCGGGCACCACGCTTTCCATCATGTTGAAGACGGCCTCGTACAGTGCAACGTCGACCACCTGCCCCGCGCCGCCGTTGACCTTGCGGTGATGGAGCGCCATCAGCGCGCCGATCACGCCGTGCAGCGCGGCGATCGAATCGCCGATCGAGATGCCGATGCGCGGCGGCGGCAGATCGGGATAACCGGTGATGTGACGCAGCCCGCCCATCGATTCGGCGATCGCGCCGAAGCCGGGCCGGTCGCGGTACGGGCCCGTCTGACCGTAGCCGGACAGGCGCACCATCACGAGGCCCGGGTTGTCGGCCGACAGCACGTCGTAGCCGAGCCCGAGCTTCTCGAGCAGGCCCGGACGGAAGTTTTCGATCACGATGTCGGCCTCGCTCGCGAGCTGACGCGCGATCGCCTTGCCGGCGTCGGCTTTCAGGTTGAGCGTGACCGATTTCTTGTTGCGCGCCTGGACGGACCACCACAGCGACGTGCCGCCCTGCTCCGGGTGGAGCTTGCGCCACTTGCGCAGCGGGTCGCCGCCGTTCGGATCCTCGATCTTGATCACTTCCGCGCCGAATTCGGCGAACAGCCGCGATGCGAACGGCCCCGCGATCAGCGTTCCGAATTCGAGCACTTTAACGCCCGCGAGCGGGCCCTGGGTGGTGCTCATGTGTCTCCCTGGCATGAGGAACGGCGCCGCCTGCCGGCGGCGCCCGGCTTACATCGTGCGGCGATCGAGCATCGCGCGGGCGATGGTGCCCGCGTCGACGTATTCGAGCTCGCCGCCGACCGGCACGCCTCGCGCGAGACGCGTGACCGCGAGGCCGCGCGCCTTCAGCGTCTGGCCGAGGTAATGGGCGGTGGCTTCGCCCTCGTTCGTGAAGTTGGTCGCGAGGACGACCTCCTTGACGACACCGTCGGACGCGCGCCGCACGAGGCGGTCGAAATGGATTTCCTTCGGGCCGATCCCGTCGAGCGGGCTCAGTCGCCCCATCAACACGAAATACAGCCCGCGGTACGTCATCGTCTGCTCGAGCATGATTTGATCGGCAGGCGTCTCGACGACGCACAGCAGCGTCGGATCACGCTCCTCGTCGCTGCAGACCTCGCAGATCTGCGCTTCGGTGAACGTGTTGCACTTCTCGCAGTGCTGCAGGTGCTCGGTCGCGAACAGCAGCGACCGGCCGAGCCGCTCCGCGCCCTCGCGGTCGTGCTGCATCAGGTGGACCGCCATGCGCTGCGCGGATTTCGGCCCGACGCCGGGCAGCACACGCAACGCTTCGACGAGAGCGGACAGGGCGGACGGCTGTTTCATACGGCGGCAAACGGTGGCACGGACGCCGCGCTCAGAACGGCAGCTTGAAGCCCGGGGGCAGCGGCAGGCCCGACGTCATGCCGCTCATCTTTTCCTGCGACGTCGCTTCGGCCTTGCGCACCGCGTCGTTGAACGCCGCGGCGACGAGATCCTCGAGCATGTCCTTGTCGTCCGCGAGCAGGCTCGGGTCGATCGCGACGCGACGCACTTCGTTGCGGCACGTCATCGTCACCTTGACGAGGCCGGCGCCCGACTGCCCTTCGACTTCGATCAGCGCAAGCTGCTCCTGCATCTTCTTCATGTTTTCCTGCATTTGCTGCGCTTGCTTCATCAGTCCGGCGAGGTTGCCTTTCAACATGGGAATACTCCTTCTTGATCGTGTGAAAACCGGCACGCGGCGCGTGCCGGCCAATGTGTGCGGGGCGTGATTGTGCCTGTCGCGGGGCGGTCAGTTCAATGCAGCGTCGGCGGCACGCCGTCCGGCGCCGAATCGGCGAGCGGACGGATCGAGCCGTCGACGATGCGCGCACCGAAGTCGCGCACGAGCTGCTGGACGAACGGATCGCCGTGAATCTCCTGCTCGGCCTCGCGCTGGCGTGCCGCGCGCGCGGCCGCGTCGAGCGCCGCCGCGGTGCGCCGCGCGGGCCCGACCTCGACGGCTACCTCGACCGGCTTGCCGAGCGCATCGGCCAGCGCCGCCTTCAGCTTCGCCACCTGCGCGGCGTCCGCGTACTGCGGCACCGGCACCGAAAGTTTCAGGGTGGTCGCATCGACGGCCGTCAGTTCGCTGTTGAACGCGAGCTGGTACGCGACGCCCTTCAGCGGCAGGCGCGCGGCCAGCGCCGGCCATTCGCCGTCGAAACCGACCGGATCCAGCGCGATCGCGGGCGGCAACGGGCGCGTGTCGACCGGCGCGGACGGACGCGCTTCCGCCGGCTTCGGCATCACGCGCACATCGTCGGGGCCGCTGTCGAACACCGGCACGAAGCCGTCGTCAGGGCCACCGAACATCTCGTCGGCGCTGAGCGGCACGTAGTCGTCGGGCGGGATGTCCTCCCACGGCGGCGACGTCGGGCGCGCATCGGCAGCCTGCGGCGCACGGGCGGCAGCACGCGGCGTCGGCACCTGCACGGCGGGACGCGGCGCGGCCGGCTTTTCGACGACCGGCTGGGCGGCCGGCTTCGGCGCGGCGCCCGCACGCCCGCGATCGGACGACACGCGCATTCCTGCATTGCGCAGCACGTCGAGCGCGGCGGCGGCTCCGCCTGCGCGCGCGGCCGGACGGGCAGCCGGTTCCGGCGACGCAGCGCGCGGTGCCGGCGCGGCCGGTGCGGCCGGCTCCTCGATTCGCGATGCAACCGCGGCGACGCCGGCCGCGGGCGGCTCGGGTTCGTTGCGGGCGGGTGGCGGCACGTCGCTGGCCGGCGCCGCTTGCTGCGCGGCATCCGTTCCAGCCGGCTGCGTTTCGACGACAGGTGCGTCGACCGGCGCAGGCGCCTGCGCCTGAACGGCAACCGGCTTCGCCGCCGGCGGGCTGGCTTCTTCGCCGGATCGAGCCGGCGCCGGACGCGCGGCGGGGACGATCGGCGCAGCCGCCGCAGCCGGCGGACGCGCCGCCTCGGCGGGCGCAGCCGACACCGGCTTCGCCGCAGCGGCCGATGCCGCGGCAGCGCGCGGAGCCGGCACGGCACGCGGCACGGACGGCTGGCCGCCCGGCGCACCGCCGGCGGCAACAGCCGGCTCGAACGCGAGCATCCGCAGCAGCGTCATCGTGAAACCGGCATATTCGTCCGGCGCGAGACCGAGCTCCGCGCGACCGACCGTCGCGATCTGATAGAACAACTGAACCTGCTCGGGGCTCAACGCCTCCGCGAAGCGGCGCAGGTCGGCCGCTTCCGGCCATTCGTCGAGTACCGATCCCGGCGCGAACTGCGCCCACGCGATCCGGTGCAGCAGGCTCGCGAGATCCTGCAGCGCGGTCGAGAACGACAGGCTGCGCAGCGACATTTCGTCGGCGATCGTCAGGATTTCGGGGCCGCTGCCGGCCGCGAGCGCGTCGAGCAGGCGCACCATGTAAGTCTGGTCGAGCGCGCCGAGCATGCCCGACACGGCCGACTCGGTCACTTCGTTCGCCGAATAGGCGATCGCCTGGTCGGTGAGCGACAGCGCATCGCGCATGCTGCCCTGCGCCGCACGCGCGAGCAGGCGCAGCGCCTGCGGCTCGAACGTGATGCGCTCTTCGCCGAGGATCCGCTCGAGATGCGACACGATGTGCCCGGCCGGCATCTGCTTGAGGTTGAACTGCAGGCAGCGCGACAGCACGGTGACGGGAATCTTCTGCGGATCGGTCGTCGCCAGGATGAACTTGACGTGCGGCGGCGGCTCTTCGAGCGTCTTCAGCATCGCGTTGAACGCGTGGTTCGTCAGCATGTGCACTTCGTCGATCATGTAGACCTTGAAGCGCGCATCGACGGGCGCGTACACCGCGCGCTCGAGCAGCGCGGCCATCTCGTCGACGCCGCGGTTGCTCGCGGCATCCATTTCGACGTAGTCGACGAAACGGCCCTCGTCGATCTCGCGACAGGCGCGGCACACGCCGCAGGGCTGCGACGTGACGCCGGTTTCACAGTTGAGCGCCTTGGCGAAGATCCGCGACAGCGTCGTCTTGCCGACACCGCGGGTTCCGGTAAACAGATAGGCGTGATGGAGACGCCCGCCGTCGAGCGCGTGCGTGAGCGCCCTGACGACGTGCTCCTGGCCGACGAGCGAAGCGAAATCCTTCGGACGCCACTTGCGTGCGAGAACTTGATAGGTCATCGGGAAATTGTATCAGTAACGCTGCGTCGCGCCGACACGCGAAACGGTGCGGAGAACGGGCAAGGTACGGGTCGAACGGAGTGTGACGCGGAAATAAAAAACGCCCGGCGAACGGGGCGAGAAGGAAGGTGACGAGCCCAACCCTCGGCACTGGCGGAAAACGATTGTGGCTGCTTCGTTCCCGACCTGACCAGGTTCACCGCCCCACCATGCGAGGAGGCCCGTCACGCCATATTCTATCACCGCTCCCGGACAAATGCGACCGTTTGTTCGCCTCAATGCAAATATCGCCGGGCAAACCGGCGCGCCATCCGTTCGCACGACGCACATGCGCACCCGCCCCTTGTAATCCGCCGGCCAGCCTCCACCTGCGTCGCACAACGGTCGAACGCCGCGTCGTACCCCTACTCGCGTAGCGGCTACTATCGCCGCCCGCAGCAGATAGCAATTTAGGCTAATATGACGCCCGAACGACCCGCGAGCCGCGGCATGCAGCGCCCACGCCTCTCCTTTCCGGGGAGCGGAGTGACCTGCCGCAGCGGCCGGCAGCCTACGGCGGCCGGTACGCCGCAACGCGCAAGCAGGCAGTCCCCGAACCGTAAGAGGTATTGACCCAATGAGCGAACAGATCAAACACATCAGCGACGCATCGTTCGAACAGGACGTCGTCAAGTCCGACAAGCCCGTGCTCGTCGATTTCTGGGCCGAATGGTGCGGCCCGTGCAAGATGATCGCCCCGATCCTCGACGAAGTCGCGAAGGACTACGGCGACAAGCTGCAGATCGCGAAAATCAACGTCGACGACAACCAGGCGACGCCCGCGAAGTTCGGCGTGCGCGGCATCCCGACGCTGATCCTGTTCAAGAACGGCGCGGCCGCCGCGCAGAAGGTCGGCGCGCTGTCGAAGTCGCAGCTCACCGCATTCCTGGACAGCCACCTGTAATACGGGCAGGCTCACGGACGTGTTGTCAGCCGGCAACACGTCCGTCGCCAAGCCGCCGATCGCTCGCTCAAGCGCGAATCGGCCTATGCTAGAATTAAAAAACGTCGACAAGACGCATTTAAGTCTCTGAGCGCTTCCGCTCGCCCTCCTCCCTTATTTCTTTCGTCGCTTCTCCTCCCTGGCGGGTTCTCCGTATGCATTTATCCGAGCTCAAGTCTCTGCACGTCTCCGAACTGATCGAAATGGCCAATGGCCTGGAGATCGAAAACGCGAACCGCCTGCGCAAGCAGGAGTTGATGTTTGCCATTCTTAAAAAGCGCGCCAAGACGGGAGAGACGATCTTCGGCGACGGTACGCTCGAAGTGCTGCCGGACGGCTTCGGTTTCCTGCGCTCGCCGGAAATGTCGTATCTCGCCAGCACCGACGACATCTACATCAGCCCGTCGCAGATCCGCCGCTTCAACCTGCACACCGGCGACACCATCGAAGGTGAAGTCCGCACGCCGAAGGACGGCGAGCGCTACTTCGCGCTGGTGAAGGTCGACAAAGTCAACGGGCAGCCGCCCGAGGCCTCGAAACACAAGATCATGTTCGAGAACCTCACGCCGCTGCACCCGAACAAGCCGCTGTCGCTCGAGCGCGAAATGCGCGGCGAAGAAAACGTCACGGGCCGCATCATCGACATGATCGCGCCGATCGGCAAGGGCCAGCGCGGCCTGCTCGTCGCGTCGCCGAAGTCGGGCAAGACCGTGATGCTCCAGCACATCGCGCACGCGATCAAGCAGAACCACCCGGACGTGATCCTGTTCGTGCTGCTGATCGACGAACGCCCTGAAGAAGTGACCGAAATGCAGCGCTCGGTCGCCGGCGAGGTGATTGCCTCGACGTTCGACGAACCGGCCACGCGCCACGTCCAGGTCGCCGAAATGGTGATCGAGAAGGCCAAGCGCCTCGTCGAAATGAAGCACGACGTCGTGATCCTGCTCGACTCGATCACGCGTCTCGCCCGCGCGTACAACACCGTGATCCCGGCGTCGGGCAAGGTGCTGACGGGCGGTGTCGACGCGAACGCACTGCAGCGTCCGAAGCGCTTCTTCGGCGCGGCGCGCAACATCGAGGAAGGCGGTTCGCTGACGATCATCGGCACCGCGCTGATCGAAACCGGCAGCCGCATGGACGACGTGATCTACGAAGAGTTCAAGGGCACCGGCAACATGGAAGTGCACCTCGAGCGGCGTCTCGCGGAAAAGCGCGTCTACCCGTCGATCAACCTGAACAAGTCGGGCACGCGTCGCGAAGAAATGCTGATCAAGCCCGAGATCCTTCAAAAGATCTGGGTGCTGCGCAAGTTCATCCACGACATGGACGAAGTCGAGGCGATGGAATTCCTGCTCGACAAGATCCGCCAGACGAAGAGCAACTCCGAGTTCTTCGACCTGATGCGTCGCGGCGGCTGATCGCCCTCGCCTCGCAAAACGGCCGCCCGCGCATCCAGCCCGGCGGCCGTTTTTTCGCCTCAACCTGAACGTGAACGTACAGGTTGATCTATAATCGCGTCATCGCCCCGCCCCTGCGACGCCCGATGCCGAACGACACCTCCCCCGCACTGCTGACCGTGAGCGACGCCGCTTCGCGGCTCGGCGTCACGCCGCGCACGCTGAAATATTACGAAGAGCGCGGGCTCGTCACGCCGTCGCGCAGCGAAGGCCGCTACCGCCTCTACGACGAAGCCGATCTCGAGCGCTTCGCGCGCATCCTGCGGCTGCGCGCGCTCGGCTTCTCGCTGCACGGCATCACCGAAATGCTGAAGCGCCCGCTGGAAGAAACGGGGGACGGCCGGCGCCGCTATTCGGACGCGTCGCTGCGCGACATCCGCACGGGCCTCGCCGAACAGATCGACACGCTCGACCGGCGGATCGCGGCCGTCCAGCGCGAACTGAAGGAAGCCGTCGCACTGCGCAAGGAACTGCAGCACGACATCGACTACGTCGAACGGCGCCTCGCCGGCGAAAACCCCGACGCACTCATCGCGCAGCGGCGGGCCGAAGCCGGCACGCGACGCCCCCGCAAGGATCGCGAATGAACGCGGTGCCCGGCCGAGCGCCGCTGTGGAGCCGCGCCAACCTGCGCACGGACCTGTTTCCGTGGGCGCTCGCGCTCGTCACCGGCATCGACTATTTCGACAACGCGGTCTTCTCGTTCTTCGCGAGCTACATCGCGGGCGGCATCAACGCATCGCCCGACGAACTCGTCTGGTCGTCGAGCGCGTACGCGGTCACGGCCGTGCTCGGCATCCTGCAGCAGCAATGGTGGGTCGACCGGCTCGGCCATCGCCGCTACGTCGCCGGCTGCATGCTGATGTTCTCGTGCGGCGCGATCGCGTCGGCGCTCGCCGACACATCGCTGCAACTCGCGTTCGCGCGCGGTTTCCAGGGGTATTTCATCGGCCCGATGATGGGCGCCTGCCGGATCCTGATCCAGATCAGCTTCAAGCCGCAGGAACGGCCGCCCGCGACGCGGGCGTTCCTGATCATGATCCTGCTCGGCAGCGCGCTCGCGCCGATCGTCGGCGGACTGCTCGTCGCGCATTCGACCTGGCGTGCACTGTTCGCGTGCACGGCACCGGCCGGCATCGCCTTCGCGATCCTCGCGCTGCTCACGCTGCCCGACTCGGGCCGCACGCCCGACGACGAACGCGGCTCGGGACACTTCTGGCCGTACGTCGTATTCGCGCTCGCGCAGGGCGCGCTGCAGATCGTGCTGCAGCAGGTGCACTACCAGCTCTACAGCGGTTCACCGATGCTGATCCTGCTGACGATCGCGGGAGTCGGCGCGCTCGCGTGGTTCGCGTATCACCAGTGGAACCACCCGACGCCGCTCGTGCGGCTGCATGCGTTTCGCGAGCGGACCTTCCAGGTCGGGCTGCTGCTCTACATGTTCTATTACTACGAGACGACGGGGTTCAGTTACCTGACGTCGCGCTTTCTCGAAGGCGGGCTCGGCTATCCGGTCGAGAACGCCGGCCGCCTGGTGGGCACGATGTCGCTGATTTCGGCCACCGCGCTGTTCGCGTACCTGCGCTACGCGAAACTCGTCGCGCACAAGAAGTGGTTCGTCGTGCCGGGGTTCGCGATCGCCGTCGCGGCCGCGCTATGGATGACGCGCATGACGCCGCAGGTCGGCGAGGCCGCGCTGATCGTCCCGCTGCTGCTGCGCGGGCTGCTGCTGCTCTTCATCGTGCTGCCGGTCGCGAACCTGACGTTCCGGATCTTCGCGATCGACGAATACACGCACGGCTACCGGCTGAAGAACATCGTGCGGCAACTGACGATCTCGTTCGCGACGTCGTCGGTGATCATCGTCGAGCAGCACCGCGTCGCCGTGCACCAGACGCGGCTCGTCGAGCGTGCGAACGTGTTCGACCCGCTGTTCCAGCAGACCGCCGACGCGCTGACGCACAGCTACGCCGCGGCCGGCCACGCGCTGAACGAGGCGCACGCCCTCGCGATCGCGTCGATCGCGCGAATGGTCGCGCAACAGGCATCGTTCCTCGCATCGCTCGACGGGTTTTACTTCCTGGCGGGCGTCGCGCTGGTCGGCGGCCTCTTCGCGGCATGGCAAAAAGAGATCGATTGAGTTAAAAGACAGGCTTTGGATTATCGTCAGCCGTCTCCATGCTTTCAAAACTGACCCGCTGGTTCGACGACCGCCGCCGCGACCGCGCGCTGCGCAGCCACCCGATTTCCGACACGCTGTGGCGGGACACCGTCGAGCGCCTGCCGTTCCTCGCGGCGCTGGCGCCCGACGCGCTCGGCCGGCTGCGCGAGCTGACGAGCCTGTTCATCGCGAAGAAATCGTTCTCGACCGCGCACGGGCTGGCGCTGACCGACGAGATGATCGTCGCGATCGCCGCGCAGGCCTGCCTGCCCGTGCTGAATCTCGACCTGTCGCTGTACGACGGCTGGGTCGGCGTCGTCGTGTATCCGGGCGAATTCGTGATCCGCAAGACCGTGCAGGACGAGGACGGCGTCGTCCACGAGGTCGAGCAGGACGCGAGCGGCGAGGCCTGGGAAGGCGGGCCGGTGATCCTGTCGTGGGAAGACGCGCAGATGACGGACGGCCGGGACGCGTACAACGTCGTGATCCACGAATTCGCGCACAAGATCGACATGGTCAACGGCGCGGCCGACGGTTATCCGCCCCTATTTCGCCGCTGGCACGCGCCGCACCTCGACGCGCAGGCCTGGGCCGACGTGTTCGAACACGCGTACGACCAGTTCTGCGCACGCGTCGACGCGGTGCCGGACCGTGCATGGGCGCGCTTCGAGCGGGACTCGCTGATCGATCCGTATGCGGCCGACCACCCGTCGGAGTTCTTCGCGGTGTGCAGCGAGGCGCTGTTCGTGCGGCCGAAAGCGTTCGAGTCCGAATTTCCGGAGCTGTACAGGCTGCTCGCGCGTTACTACCGGCAGGATCCGGCCGGCACCGGCGCACTCGACGCACCGTGAAAATTATTCGTCAACCATCTGATTTTCTGGCATAATCGCCGTTTTTCGACCTTAGGCAAGTGGCTCGCGCCGGGCTTGACGTCAACCGAATCGCGCCAGTTTGGGCGGCAAGGCACGGCAAGCGGCGGGTTGGCTACCGCTCTCACCAAGGAAAATCATGAAACCTGGCATTCACCCGGACTACCGCGAAGTCGTCTTCCAAGACATGTCGAACGGCTTCAAGTTCATCACGCGCTCGACGATCCAGACGCGTGAAACCATCGACCACGAAGGCAAGACCTACCCGCTCGCCAAGATCGAAGTGTCGTCGGAATCGCACTCGTTCTACACGGGTCAGCAAAAGATCATGGACACGGCAGGCCGTGTCGAGAAGTTCAAGAACAAGTTCGGCGCACGCGCCAGCGGCAAGATCGCGAAGTAAGCTTCGCATCGGCATCGCACAAAAGGGCAGCCCAGGCTGCCCTTTTTCGTCTCTGCTCGCCCGGAAGCGTCCGGGCATCGACCTGACGCGGCGCGGCCGGCGCGTCTACAATGCCGGATGCTCGAAACCGGCTCGCCTGCGCGCAACCGCGCCAGGCGCCCGCCCATAACAAAACGCTCATCTGCATGAAGCCTGTCGTCCGTCTCACCGCCTCCGCCACGCGCGCGCTCCCGCGCTGGCTGCTGCTCACGCTCTGCCTCGTCTACGCGGCGTTCGGCCTGTTCGGCCGCGACCCGTGGAAAAACGAGGACGCGGCGGGCTTCGGCGTGATGTGGACGATGGCCAAGGGCAGCTGGCACGACTGGCTGCTGCCGAACCTGGTCGGCAAGTTCATCACGACCGACGGACCGCTCGGCTACTGGCTCGGCGCGCTGTCGATCCGCGGCCTCGGCCCGTGGGTCGATGCCAGCAACGCGTCGCGCGTCGACACCGGCGTGCTGTTCTGCGTCGCGTGCGCCTTCGTCTGGTACGCGGCCTACCTGCTCGGCCGGCGCGCCGAGGTGCAGCCGTTCAAATACGCATTCGGCGGCGAACCCGAGCCGCGCGACTACGGCCGCACGCTCGCCGACGGCGCGCTGCTGGTGCTCGTCGCGTGCTTCGGCCTCGCGGAACGCGGCCATGAAACGACGCCGCAGCTCGCGCAGTTCGCGTGGATCGCGATGCTCGTGTACGGAATCGTGCGCGGCATCGACAAGCCGCTGCAGGGCGCGCTGTGGTGGGGCGTCGCGATCGGCCTCGTCGCGCTGTCGGGCAACCCCGTGCTGGTCGCCGCGATGCTCGCCGGCACGGCCGCGCTGTGGCTCGTCACGCCCGAGATGCGCAACCTGCGCCTGCTGCTGGTCGGCGTGCCGCTCGCGGCCGCGATCTTCGCGCTGTGGCCGCTCGCCGCCTTCGTCGCGGCGCCCGACGACGCCGCCTGGTTCTTCAACCAGTGGATCCACGGCAGCCTGATGCGCTTCTCGGGGCCGCCGACCGCCGTGCTCGGCTATGCGGCGAAGAACCTGCCGCTGTTCACGTGGCCGGCGTGGCCGCTCGCGATCTGGGCCTGGTGGAGCTGGGCCGGCATGCGCCGCCGCGCGCACATCGCGATTCCGCTGTCGGTTGCCGTGCCGCTCGTCGCGCTCGTGATCCTGCAGAGCCAGCAGTCGAACCGCATGTACATGCTGCTGCTGCCGCCGCTCGCGGTGCTCGCGACGTTCGCGCTGCCGACCCTCAAGCGCGGCGCGATCAATGCGATCGACTGGTTCGCGGTGCTGAGCTTCACGATCCTCGGCACCTTCGTATGGCTCGTATGGCTCGCCTCGCTCACGGGCTTCCCGCATCCGCTCGCACGCAACCTCGCGCGGCTCGTGCCCGGCTACGAACCGCATTTCAAGATCCTGTCGTTCATCTGCGCGGTGATCGTCACGGTGTGCTGGTGCTTCCTCGCGCGCTGGCGCATCTCGCGACAGCCGAAGGTGCTGTGGCGCAGCGTCGTGCTGTCGGGCGCCGGCACCACGCTGATGTGGGTGCTGCTGATGACGCTGTGGCTGCCGATCGTCAACTACGGCCGGACCTATCGCGATGTCGCGCAACAGATCGCCGTGCACCTGCCGTCCGACTACGAGTGCATCTCGCCCGTGCGGCTCGGCGATGCGCAGATCGCGACCTTCGCGTATTTCGGCAACATGCACTTCGACTTCTCCGGCGACTGCGACGTGATCCTGCGCCAGGATCGTTCGGACTTCGGCGAGCCGAGCGCGATGTCGCAGTATGTGTGGCGCCTCGTGTGGGAAGGCCGCCGCGTCGCCGACCGCGATGAGCGCTTCCGCCTGTACGAGCGCATCGAGCGGCCGAAGACGCCCGTCAAGCGGCGTCCGCCGCGCCGCCAGGCGGCCGATTGACGATGTTCGGCGACATCCGCCGGATCGTCGGTCTCGCGTGGCCGGTACTCGTCGGCCAGCTCGCGATCATCGCGTTCGGCGTGATCGACACCGCGATGGTCGGCCGCTATTCGGCCGTCGATCTCGCCGCGCTCGGGCTCGGGTCGTCGATCTACGTGTCGATCTATATCGGCCTGACGGGCATCCTGTCCGCGCTGCAGCCGATCACCGGGCAGCTGTACGGCGCGCGGCGCTATGCCGAAATCGGCGAGGAAGTACGCCAGGCGCTGTGGCTCGCGCTGCTGCTCGCGATTCCCGGCTTCCTGCTGCTGCATTTTCCCGAGCCGCTGCTGCGCATCGCGCATGCGCCTGCCGCGCTGCACGAGCGCACCGTCGACTACCTGCGCATCCTGTCGTACGGGCTGCCCGCCAGCCTCGTCTTTCGCATCTACAACGCGCTGACCAACGCGGCCGGCAAGCCGCGGCTCGCGATGATCCTGCAGATCGGCGCGCTGCTGCTCAAGTTTCCGCTCAACGTGTGGTTCATCTTCGGCGGGTTCGGCGTGCCGGCCCTGGGCGGCCCGGGCTGCGGGCTCGCCAGCACGCTGATCAACTGGGCGCTCGCGCTGATCGGCTACACGCTGCTCGCGAAGCTCGACGTGTTCGCGCCGCTCGCGATCTTCTCGCGCTTCTGCTGGCCCGTCTGGGCACGCCAGAAGGCCATCCTCAAGCTCGGCGTGCCGATGGGCCTGTCGTACCTGATCGAGGTCACGTCGTACACCTGCATGGCGCTGTTCATCGCGCAGTTCGGCACGACGACGCTCGCCGGCCACCAGATCGCCGGCAACATCGGCGCGGTGCTGTACATGACGCCGCTGTCGATCGGCGTGGCGGCGTCGACGCTGGTCGCGCGCGCGCTCGGCGCCGGGCGCCCGGAAGAAGCGCGGCTGCTCGGCCGGCACAGCGTGATGTTCGCGTGCGGCGTGGCGGCCGCCTACGGCGTGCTCGTGTTCACGCTGCGCCCGCTGATCATCGGCGGCTATACGCCGAACCCGGCCGTCGCCGCGGCCGCGATGCCGCTCGTCGCGATCGTCGCGTGCTACCACTGCTTCGATGCGCTGCAGGTCACGTCGGCGTTCGTGCTGCGCGCGTACAAGGTCGCCGTCGTGCCGACCGTGATCTATGCGGTCGCGCTGTGGGGCATCGGCCTGAGCGGCGGCTACGTGCTCGGCTTCGACGTCGGCGGCATCGCTCCCGCATGGCTGACAGGCGCGCGCGGCTTCTGGTTCGCGAACACCGTCAGCCTGATGCTCGCGGGCGCCGGGCTCGTGCTGTACCTGCGCCGCGTGAGTCGTGCGCACGCCTCCGCCGCCACCGCCGCCTGACGCACGGCCCGCTACGCGTCCTCCAGCACGTCGGCCGCGTGATACGACGACCGCACGAGCGGGCCGGCGACGACTTCCCTGAAACCGAGTGCGAGCGCCTCGCCGCGCCACGCGGCGAACGCCTCCGGGCTCACGTAACGCCGCACCGGCAGATGGTGCGCCGACGGCGCGAGATACTGGCCGAGCGTCAGCACGTCGACGTCATGCGCGCGCAGGTCGCGCAGCGTGTCGCGCACTTCGTCGTCACGCTCGCCGAGCCCGAGCATCAATCCCGACTTCGTCACCAGCCCCGGCCGCGCGCGCTTGGCCTGCAAGAGCAGGTCGAGCGAACCGCGATAGTCGGCGCCCGGCCGCGCCGCGCGATAGTGCGACGGCACCGTCTCGACGTTGTGGTTGAACACGTCCGGCCAGGCCGTCGACAGCGCATCGAGCGCACGCGCCACGCGGCCGCGGAAGTCCGGCGTCAATACCTCGACACCGATGCCGGGCACGCTCGCGCGCACCGCCGCGATGCACGCGGCGAAATGCGCGGCGCCGCCGTCGCGCAGGTCGTCGCGATCGACCGACGTGATCACGACGTAGCGCAGCCCGAGCGCGGCGGCCGCGGCGGCCAGCCGTGCCGGCTCGTCGGGATCGAGCGGCTCGGGACGGCCGTGCGCGACATCGCAGAACGGGCAGCGCCGCGTGCACAGGCCGCCCATGATCATGAAGGTCGCGGTGCGCTGCGCGAAGCATTCACCGATGTTCGGACACATCGCCTCCTCGCAGACGGAATGCAGCCGATGCTCGCGCAGCACGGCGGCCATGTCGGCCACCGCCGCGCTCATCATCGGCCGCGCGCGCAGCCACGACGGCTTCGGCAGCGCCGCGCCGGCCGCGAGCTCGACGCGCACCGGAATGCGCGCGAGCTTGTCGCGGCTGCGCGCGCCCGGCTGGCCGAGCGCCGTGAGGCTGGAGCGTTCGGGCGCGGCAGCCATCGTCACGCTCCGAGAAACGCGACGATCAGGCGGTTCACGTCGGCGGCCGCCTCCATCTGCACCATGTGCCCGCTGCCGGCGATCACCTCGGCACGCACGCCGTCAGGCAGGCCCCGCGCATGCTGGGCGGGAATCACCTGGTCGCGCTCGCCCCAGATCACGAGCGTGCGCGGCGCAAGCGTCGCGAGCCGGTCGCGGAACACGCGCCGCTGGGCGGCGCCGTCGAACACGGCGTTCGCGATCTTCTCCAGTGCGGCCTGCACGCCTTCGAGCCGCTTGTACTTGACGAGATCCTCGACGAGCTGCCGCGTCACCAGCGCGTGGTCGGCGAACAGCGCGCCGAGGTGCGGCTTCAGCGTGTTGCGGCTGTTGCCGGCGACGAAGCCGTCGATGTAGGCACGGTTGATGTCGGTGCCGAGCCCCGCGCTCGCGATCAGCGTCAGCGACGCGACCCGTTGCGGCGCGCGCTCGGCCGCCGCCATCGCGACCGCGCCGCCCATCGAATGGCCGATCAGGTGCGCGTGCTCGATGTGCTGCGCATCGAGCAGCGCGAGCACCGCATCGGCGAGTTCGTCGAGGCTGCCCGTATCGAGCGCCTTGCCCGACTCGCCGTGACCGGGCAGGTCGAGCGCCCACACCGGCCGGTGCACGGCGAGTTCCGCGTGATTGAACAGCCAGTTGTTCAGGTCGCCGCCGAAGCCATGGATCAGCACGGCAGGCGTGCCTGCCCCGTCGCCGAGCTTCAGGAAGCGCACCGTGCGGCCGCCGATCTGCGCCTTCTCGGGCTGCGGGCCGGCAGCCTCGTCGGTGGCGGCGCTCGGTACGAAATCGCGCTGGAAGTCGGCGATCGCCGCATCGATGTCGGCATCGCTCGCCTCGGCGGCCGCGACGACGCCGAGCAGCGCGCCGACCGGCAGCGTCTCGCCTTCCTGCGCGACCTGCCGGCGCAGCGTGCCGTCGAACGCGCACTCGACGCCCGACGAGATCTTGTCGGTCTCGACGTCGAGCAGCTCATCGCCCTTCGTCACGCGTTCGCCGATCGCCTTCAGCCAGCCGTTGACCTGCCCCTGCTCCATCGACAGCCCCCACTTGGGCATCGTGATCATGTGAATCGACATCGTGTCAGCTCCTCGTCTTCAGGACCGCCTGCCCAATCGCATCGGCGGACGGGATGTACAGGTCTTCCAGCACGCTCGCGAACGGCGCCGGCGTATGCGGCGCGGTGACGAGCCCGATCGGCGCCTTCAGCGAATGGAACGCGCGCTGCGCGACGAGCGCGGCGATGTCGGTCGCGATCGAGCAGCGCGGATTCGCTTCGTCGACGACCACCACGCGCCCCGTGCGTTCGGCGCTTTCGAGAATCGTCTCCTCGTCGAGCGGCGACGTCGTGCGCAGGTCGATCACGTCGCACTGGATGCCGTCCTTCGCGAGCTTCGCGGCCGCGTCCATCGCGAGATGCACCATCCGGCCATACGTGACGATCGTCACGTCGTCACCGTCGCGAACCACGTTCGCCTCGCCGAACGGAATCGCATAGGACTCCTCCGGCACGTCGCCTTCGCGCGTATAGAGCAGCTTGTGTTCGAGGAAGATCACGGGATCGTTGTCGCGGATCGCCTGGATCAGCAGCCCCTTGGCGTCGTACGGCGTCGACGGGCACACGACCTTCAGCCCGGGAATGTGCGTGAACAGCGACGTCAGCATCTGCGAGTGCTGGGCGGCCGCGCGCAACCCGGCGCCGTACATCGCGCGAATCACGACCGGCGTCACGGCCTTGCCGCCGAACATGTAGCGGAATTTCGCGGCCTGGTTGAAGATCTGGTCGAAGCACACGCCCATGAAATCGATGAACATCAGTTCCGCGACGGGCCGCATCCCGCATGCGGCCGCGCCGACCGCCGCGCCGATGTAGCCGCCCTCCGACAGCGGCGTATCGAGCACGCGGCCCGGAAACTTGTGGAACAGCCCTTTCGTCACGCCGAGGACGCCGCCCCATGCGTCGTCCTCGCCCGGCGCGCCCGCGCCGCCCGCGTTGTCCTCGCCCATCACGATCACGCTGTCGTCGCGCGCCATTTCCTGCGCGAGCGCTTCGTTGATCGCCTGCGAATAAGTAATCTTCCTTGCCATGTCTGTCTCCTGGAATGTTCGGTTTGCCGTGCCGGCCGCGATGTCAGGCCGCGCTCACAGATACGACACGTAGACGTCGGCCAGCAGGTCGGCGGCATCCGGCACCGGCGCGGCCTTCGCCTGCGCGACCGCGTCGTCGATCAGCGCCTTGACCTGCGCGTCGACCGCGCGCAGGTCGGCCGTCGTCAGCGCTTCGGCACGCACGACACGCGTCTCGAAATGCTTCAGGCAGTCCTTCTCGTCGCGCAGCTTCTGTACCTCGCCCGGCGCGCGGTAGGTTTGCGCATCGCCTTCGAAATGGCCGAAATAGCGCGTGAACTTCACCTCGACCAGCGTCGGGCCGCCGCCGTTGCGCGCGCGCTCGACGGCTTCGCCGAGCGCTTCGTGCACCGCGAAGAAGTCGAAGCCGTCGACGATCACGCCCGGCATCCCGAACCCGTTCGCGCGGTCGGCGATGTTGTCGGTCGCGACCGACCAGCTCGACGACGTCGCTTCCGCGTAGCCGTTGTTTTCGGCGACGAAGATCGCGGGCAGGCGCCACACCGACGCCAGGTTCATCGATTCGAAGATCACGCCCTGGTTCGACGCGCCGTCGCCGAAGAAGCACACGCCGACACCGCCCGTCTTCTTGTGCTTCGCCGCGAGCGCCGCGCCGCACACGAGCGGGCCGCCCGCGCCGACGATCCCGTTCGCGCCGAGCATCCCCATCGACAGGTCGGCGATGTGCATCGAGCCGCCCTTGCCGTGGCAGACGCCCGTCTTCTTGCCGTAGATCTCGGCCATCATCCCGTGCACGTCGACGCCCTTCGCGATGCAATGGCCGTGACCGCGGTGCGTGGTGGCAACGTAGTCGGCGAGGCCGAGATGCAGCATCGTGCCGACCGCGGACGCCTCCTCGCCCGCGTACAGGTGAACGAAGCCGGGAATCTCGCCGGTCGCGAATTCGACGTGCAGGCGCTCCTCGAATTCGCGGATCGTGCGCATCAGCCGGTAGGCGTCCAGCAGCGTGTCCCTGCTGAGCTGGGTCGAAGCGGTCATGTGTGTCTCCTGGTAGGTTTGACTGCGAATGCCGCCGCGTCCGTGCCGCGGCGGCGGATTGCACGGCCGGCGGCCGTCAATGGAACGTGAAACCGCCGTCGACGTTCACGGCCTGGCCCGTCACGTTGTCCATCGTCGCGAAGAACAGCGCGAGCCGGCCCATGTCCTCCGGCGTCTGCGCGCGGCCCTGCGGGATCAGCGTCAACTGGTGCCGCTGCCACGATTGCTCGACCGTTTCGCCGTCGGTCTTCCATGCGTCGGACAACCGGTCCCACATGTCGGTCCGGACGATGCCGGGGCAGATCGCGTTGACGGTCACGCCGTCGCGCGCGAGTTCCTTCGCGAGCGCGTTGGTGAAGCCGACGACCGCGAATTTCGATGCGCTGTAGTGCGCGAGATTCGGAAAACCCTCCTTGCCCGCGATCGACGCGACGTTGATGATCCGGCCGCGACCCTGTGCCTTCAGGTGCGCGAGCGCCGCGCGGCAACCGAGGAACGTGCCCTTCGCGTTCACGTCCATCACGACATCCCAGTCGCGCTCGGTCAGTTCGGCGACCGGATGAATGCTGATCACGCCCGCGCAGTTCACGAGGATGTCGAGCCCGCCGAGTTCGGCGAGCGCGTGCGCGACCATCGCGTCGACCTGCGCGGCCTGCGTGACGTCGACCTTCGCGACCGCCGCCCGGCGGCCAAGCGCACGCACCTCGCGCGCGGTGGCGTCGAGCGCGTCGTCGAGCAGGTCGGCCAGCAGGATGTCGGCGCCCGCGCCGGCAAGCGTCAGCGCGATGCCGCGGCCGATGCCGCGCGCGCCGCCAGTGACGATGGCGACCTGTCCTTCGAGAACGGTTGTCATGACGATGTCTCCTTGAAAATCGTGCTGGATGGCGAAGCGTCCTGCATCAAACCGGATGCTCAGTCGCGCCACGCGCCGGCGCTGCGCAGCAATTGCCGCGACGACGCGTAGCGCAGCGTGCGGCCGACGTCGACCGTCAGCGGTCCGCGCCAGTCGAGCGAGATTTCGTAGCGCTCGCCGCGCGCGACCTCGATCTCGCGCTCGCCGTCGAACGCGAGCGTGCCGCGTTCGAACGGAATCACCTGCCACGTGTCCGGCTCGAGCCGCTCGCAACTGCGCATCACGACGCGATCGACGCGCCCCGGCGCGATCGGCGCGACGAGCGGCGTGCCGGCTGCCTTGCCGGCTTCCGCGAAGCGCATCGAAAGCCCGTGCGGCGCGCTGCGTTCGAGCGGCGCCCACGCGCCGCCGAGCGCGGACAGCCCGATGCCGTCCGGTTCCGCGAAGGTCAGGTAGAGCGCGTCGAGGTCGTCGGACCCGGAGATCGCACGTGCGCCGATGAAGCGCTGCCGCGCGGCGCACACGTCGACGAGCGCGATCTCCTCGCGCCCCGGCTGCGCGCCCGCCGCACAGCGCACGACGAGCCGCTTGTTGCGCACGAACGCGACCTCGGCGGGCACGGCGCCGGTCGCGGCGAGCCCTGCCGCGACGCCGGCGACGGTCGCCTCGCGATGTTCGGGAAACGCATTGTTGGTGCCGGTGGACAGCGCGACGAGCGGCGTCGCGCCGCAATGCGCGGCCACCGCGCGATGGGTACCGTCGCCGCCGAGCACGACGATCAGCGCGACTTCCATCCGGTGCAGGTACGCGGCGCCGGCCTGCGTGTCGGCGACGGTATCGGTGATCGGCAGGTCGACGAACTCGACCTCGGGCCAGCGTTCGTGCGGCGCGACCGCGCGATGCGTGTCGATCGCGCGCAGTAGCAGCGTCGCGATGCCCGTGCGGTCGCGCAGCGTCAGCACACGCTCGACGCCCATCGCACCGAGGCCGGCCAGCAGGCGCACGATCATGTTCGCCTTCTCGGCCGTCGGAAACACGGATGCATGCGTCGTGAGGCGGCGGATGTCGCGCCCCGATGCGGGGTTCGCGATCACGCCGACGGTAACGGGCGTCGTCACGGGTTCGTCTCCATCCAGTGGACCGGCCATGCCGGCCCGGTCTGTGTCGTCCGCTGCCATCGACGGGCGGCGGATCGTCGTCGCCGACGCGACCGCATCGGCTTGCCCGTGATCTCTGCAAGCGGCGTGCCATCGTCGCTGCGACGACCGCGGAACCCGCGTGCACACTGGCGCGACAGGCAGGCACGCGTTCGCGCTTCGTGACCGTGACGACACGGCACCTGGCGAATCCGCCCGTGCGTCTCACGCAGCCGATGCGACGAAACGATCGCCCCGGCCTCTGCGCTTGCGCGCCGCCCTGCCCGCAAACCCCGCACGCGCGCGGCTCGACGCGTGCGTCGGCCAGCCGGACGGCCACCGTGCGCCGCGCATGCGGATGTCTCACGCGCGCGAGACACGGCGAGCGACCGGTGAGACGAACGTCTCACGCCGGCCGCGTGCTGCGATGCAATGTGATCCGCCGAACCGGATGTGCTACAAGAACATCGCATTCCCCGCCGTACGGAACCGGAGCCGACCATGCCCTACGCCGTTCCCCAGGCCCAGCACGCCGACCGCGTGCTCGGCGCGCTCGCCGGACGCCTGCCCGCGCCGGCCGACTCCGCGCGCCTCGTGTCGTCGTGGCAACGGTCGCTGGAGCGCTACCGTCTCGACCCCGCTTCGTCGATCGGCCCGCGTGTGCTGACCGCGGCCGAGCTGCGCGAAGTGCGCGACAAGGAAGAGGCGTTCCTGCGCGCGTCGGGCCAATGCCTGACGCGGCTGCACGACATGATCCGCGTCGCCGACTACTGCGTGATGCTGACCGACGCGCACGGCGTGACGATCGACTACCGGATCGACCGCGAGCGCCGCAACGACTTCCGCCATGCGGGGCTGCACATCGGCTCGTGCTGGTCGGAAAGCGAGGAAGGCACCTGCGGCGTCGCGAGCGTGCTGACCGATCTCGCGCCGATCACCGTGCACAAGACCGATCACTTTCGCGCGGCGTTCACGACGCTCACCTGCAGCGCCGCGCCGATCTTCTCGCCGGGCGGCGAACTGATCGGCGTGCTCGACGCGTCGGCCGTGCATTCGCCCGACGGCCGCGACAGCCAGCGCCTCGTCTACCAGCTCGTGCGGCAAAGCGCGGCGCTGATCGAGGACGGCTACTTCGTGCACAGCACCGCGCAGCACTGGATCCTGTTCGGGCATCCGAACCGTCACTACGTCGAGGCGCAACCGGAATGGATGATCGCATTCGACGAATGCGGCAACATCGTCGCCGCGAACCGGCAGGCACGCGACACGCTGCCGGCGCTGCGCGAGCCGCGCCACATCGACGAGATCTTCGATGCGACCGAGATGCCGCTGCGCGATGTCGCGCGGCTCGATACGATCGTCGCGCTGCGGCTGCGCGCCACCGGCGCACCGCTCTATGCGCGGTTGCGGGCGCCGCTACGACGCGCGGGCCGCGAGCCCGGCACCGTATCGCGCCGCGCGGGCACCGCGCCGCGCAACGTCGGCGCGCTGACGCCGTTCCTGCACAGCAGCGATGCGCATATCGCGCAACAGGCCGAACTCGCGCTGCGGGTCGCGAGCAAACGGCTGCCGATTCTCGTGCTCGGCGAAACCGGTGCGGGCAAGGAGGTGTTCGCCCGCGCGATCCACGACGCCGGCGCACGGCGCGCGCGGCCGTTCGTCGCCGTCAACTGCGGCGCGCTGCCCGATGCGCTGATCGAGAGCGAACTGTTCGGTTATGCGGCCGGTGCGTTCACCGGCGCACGCAAGCACGGCGCGCGCGGCAAGATCGCGCTCGCCGACGGCGGCACGCTGTTTCTCGATGAAATCGGCGACATGCCGCTCGCGCTGCAGACGCGCCTGCTGCGCGTCCTCGCCGACGGCGAGGTCGTGCCGCTCGGCAGCGATACGCCCGTGCGCGTCGATCTCGACGTGATCTGCGCGACGCACCGCGATCTCGCGCGGATGGTGGCCGACGGGACCTTCCGCGAAGACCTGTACTACCGCCTGAGCGGCGCGACGTTCGAACTGCCGCCGCTGCGCGCACGCACGGACGTGCGCGACGTGATTGCCGCCGTATTCGCCGAGGAAGCGCAGGCGACCGGCCACGTGCTCACGCTCGATCCGACGCTCGCCGAACACCTCGCCGCGTACGCGTGGCCCGGCAACGTGCGGCAACTGCGCAACGTCCTGCGCTACGCGTGCGCGGTGTGCGACGCCGCGCGCGTGACGCGACGCGACCTGCCGGCCGAGCTCGCCGCTCAACTCGGCGGTGCTCCGCCGGGCGCGCTGCCCGACGACGAACGCGGCCGCATCGTCGCCGCGCTCACCGCGCATCGCTGGCGGCCCGACGCGGCCGCGCAGGCGCTCGGCATGTCGCGCGCGACGCTGTACCGGCGCATCGCGAAGTACCGGATCGTCGCACCGCACCGCGCGTGACGCGCGGGCGCACGCTCCGTCATGCGGGCTGCCCGGCCGCTTCGTTCGCATCGTCCGTCACGCCGGCCGTTTCGTCGCGCCGCTTGAACACCTCGTGCGCGGCAAACAACGCGTTCAGCGCGGCCGGCATCCCCGCATACACGGCCATCTGCATGAACACCTCGACGATCTCGTCGCGCGTGCAGCCGACGTTCAGCGCGGCCTCGATATGCACCTTCAACTGCGGCTGCGCGTTGCCGAGCGCGGCCAGCGCCGCGATCGTCGCGATTTCGCGCGCTTTCAGGTCGAGCTGCGGCCGGCTGTAGATGTCGCCGAAGCTGAATTCGACCAGGAGCCGCGCGAAGTCCGGCGCGATCGGCGCCAGCGCCGCGATCACGCGTTCGCCCGCTTCGCCGTCGATTTCCTTCAGTTTGTTCCAGCCGCGCGTGTAGCGATCCTCAACGAGTCGTTCCATCGTGTCCGTCCTGTTCCGATAAAGAGAGAGAAGGTTTCGCCCGTCGTTCCGTTTCCCGTTCCTGCGCCTCGTAGTACGCGATCTTGTCGCCGATCGCATCGAGGTTCGCCTGCAGCTCCGCGATATGCGCGCGCACCGCGTCGCGATGCGCGACCAGCAAGTCGCGCCGCGCGCCGAACGTCGACTCGCCCTGCTCGCGCAGCACCGCGAACGCCTGGATCTGCGCGATCGGCATGCCGGTCGCCTTCAGGCGCATCACGAAGGCCAGCCCGGCAAGGTCGGCCGGCGCATAGAGCCGGTGCCCGGCCGCCGTGCGCGAAATCGCGCGCAGCAGCCCGGCCTGCTCGTAGTACCGCAACGTGTGCGTCGACACGCCCGTCAGTTCGGCGACTTGCCCGATCGTCAGCGGACCGGCGGAGGAGGATGGGGATACGGTTTTCGACATGGCAGGAACAAGGTTAGGAGTTAGAGTTCACTCTAAGTCAAGCGTGATCGCACGGCCAGCGCGACGACGATCCGCTCGCCCCCGGCGACACCGTAAACAATGGTCAAAAGCGGCGCCCGGCGCGGGTTTCGGCCTTTACAGCACCGCAAGCCTTCAGCAAGATTCAGTCAGCCTGTCTTAAAAAGGGCACGCATTTGTCCTATGCTTAACGGCGACGCCCGGCCACCTCGCGCCCCGCCGTCCGTTGCAACAGCCATTCATCCGTCAGAACCAGGGAGCCTTTGCCATGCTGAAAAAGCTGCTGATGCTGTTCGTCGCGCTGTCGCTGTCGCTTGCCGCCGGCCTTGCCGCGGCCGTCGAAGTCAACACGGCCGACCAGGCCGCGCTCGAATCCGTGAAGGGTCTCGGGCCCGTGAAGTCGAAGGCGATCATCGACGAACGCACCAAGAACGGCCCGTTCAAGGACGCCGACGATCTCGCGAACCGCGTGAAGGGTCTCGGCACGAAGTCGGTCGGGCATCTGGAGGAAAACGGCCTGACGATCGGCGGCTCGTCGACGCCGCCGAAGGGCGTCAAGCTGTCGAAGCCGGCCGCAACGGCACCGGCCACCACGCCGGCCACGACCTCGGCGGGCACCGCGTCGACGTCCACGACCGCGACGGCCGGCACGACGGCTGCGACGCCGGCCCCGGCGGCCAGCGCACCGGATGCGGCGGCGAAGCCGGCCAAGGCGAAGCGCGCATCGAAGAAGGAAAAGGCAGCGGCAGCGGCGGCGGCATCCGCCGACGCGGGTGCGAGCGCCCCGGCCGCCGCGTCGTCCACGAAGGCGACGAAGGGTTCGAAGAAGAAGAGCAAGAAGGACAAGGCAGCCTCCGCCGCCGCGGCGTCGGGCGCCTGATGTGCGCCGCGCGCGCGACGGCGTGCGCGCGGCATTCGTTCAACGGGCGCCGTCGTCACGGCGCCCTTTTCAGTGAAGGTGAAGAACCATGGGTCTCCTCGACATCGTTGGCGGTCTGATCGGCGGCCAGGCCGGCGGCAACTCGCAAAGCGCGCTGATCACCACCGCGCTCGAATTCATCAACAACCAGCCGGGCGGCCTGAACGGCCTGATCGAGAAATTCAAGGCCGGTGGCGCCGGCGACATCATCGGTTCGTGGGTCGGCAACGGCGAAAACCAGCCGATCTCGGCCGACACGCTGCAGAACGTGCTGGGCTCCGACGTCGTCGGCTCGCTCGCGAGCAAGGTCGGCATCGACCCGTCGCAGGCCTCGTCGATCCTCGCGCAGGTGCTGCCGCACGTGGTCAACGGCGCGACGCCGAACGGCGAAGTGCCGGCCGGCGGCCAGGTCGACACGTCGAACGTGCTCGGCGCGCTCACGCAGCTCGCCGGCATGTTCGGCGGCAACAAGCAGGGCTGAGCGTCCCGGCCCGCGCGGCGGCCCGTTCGGCCGCCCCATAAGCAAACACCCCGCCGAGGCGGGGTGTTTGTTTTTGCGCGCCCGGCGCGAACCGGGCGGGCAACCGATGGCAGGCGATCAGTGAACGACGCGGTCGAACACGAACTTGCCGTCGTTGACGTCGACCGGAATCACGTCCTTCGGACCGAAACGGCCCGCGAGGATCAGCTTCGCGACCGGGTTCTCGATCTCCTGCTGGATCGCGCGCTTCAGCGGCCGCGCGCCGAACAGCGGATCGTAGCCGACCTTGCCGATCTGTTCGAGCGCCGCCGGCGACACGTCGAGCGCCATGTCGAGCTTCGCGAGCCGGTCGTGCAGGCGGGCGAGCTGGATCTTCGCGATCGACTCGATGTTGCTGCGGTCGAGCGCATGGAACACGACGACGTCGTCGATCCGGTTCAGGAACTCGGGGCGGAAATGCTGCTTCACCTCGAGCCACACCGCGTCCTTGATCTCTTCCTGCGGTGCGCCCGTCATCGCCTGGATCACCTGCGAGCCGAGGTTCGACGTCATCACGATCACCGTGTTCTTGAAGTCGACCGTCCGCCCCTGCCCGTCCGTCATGCGGCCGTCGTCGAGCACCTGCAGCAGCACGTTGAACACGTCCGGGTGCGCCTTCTCGATCTCGTCGAGCAGGATCACGCTGTACGGCTTGCGACGCACGGCTTCCGTCAGGTAACCGCCTTCCTCGTAGCCGACATAACCCGGCGGCGCGCCGATCAGCCGCGCGACGCTGTGCTTCTCCATGAACTCGCTCATGTCGATGCGGATCAGGTGCTCTTCCGAATCGAACAGGAACGACGCCAGCGCCTTGCACAGCTCGGTCTTGCCGACGCCCGTCGGGCCGAGGAACAGGAACGAGCCGTACGGACGGTTCGGATCGGCGAGACCCGCGCGCGAACGACGGATCGCATCGGCCACCGCACTGATCGCCTCGTCCTGCCCGACCACGCGCTCGTGCAGCTTTTCCTCGATGTGCAGCAGCTTCTCGCGTTCGCCCTGCATCATCCGCGACACGGGGATCCCGGTCGAGCGCGACACGACTTCCGCGATTTCCTCGGCGCCGACCTGCGTGCGCAACAGGCGCGGACGCGTCGGGTTGTGCTGCTCCTGCTCTTCGGCCTGCGTGACCTGCTTCAGTTGCGCCTCGAGCTGCGGCAGCTTGCCGTACTGCAACTCGGCGACCTTCTCCAGCTTGCCGTCACGCTGCAGCCTCGCGATGTCCGCGCGCACCTTCTCGATCTCTTCCTTGAGCTGTGCGCTGCCCTGCACCGCGGCCTTCTCGGCGGTCCAGATCTCTTCCAGGTCCGCGTACTCGCGGCCGAGGCGCTCGATCTCTTCCTCGATCAGCTGCAGGCGCTTCTGCGACGCTTCGTCCTGCTCCTTCTTCACGGCCTCGCGCTCGATCTTCAGCTGGATCAGCCGGCGGTCGAGCTTGTCCATCTCTTCGGGCTTCGAATCGATTTCCATCTTGATCTTCGAAGCGGCTTCGTCGATCAGGTCGATCGCCTTGTCGGGCAGGAAGCGGTCGGTGATGTAGCGGTGCGACAGCTCGGCCGCGGCGACGATCGCCGGGTCGGTGATGTCGACGCCGTGGTGCAGTTCGTACTTCTCCTGCAGCCCGCGCAGGATCGCGATCGTCGCCTCGACGCTCGGCTCGTCGACGAGCACCTTCTGGAAGCGGCGTTCGAGCGCGGCATCCTTCTCGATGTACTTGCGGTATTCGTCGAGCGTGGTCGCGCCGATGCAGTGCAGCTCGCCGCGCGACAGCGCCGGCTTCAGCATGTTGCCCGCATCCATCGCGCCTTCGGCCTTGCCCGCACCGACCATCGTGTGGATTTCGTCGATGAAGACGATCGTCCGGCCTTCGTCCTTCGCGATGTCGTTGAGCACGGCCTTCAGGCGCTCCTCGAATTCACCGCGATACTTCGCGCCGGCGAGCAGCGCCGCCATGTCGAGCGACAGCACGCGCTTGCCCTTCAGCGTCTCCGGCACTTCGCCGTTGACGATCCGTTGCGCGAGCCCTTCGACGATCGCGGTCTTGCCGACGCCCGGCTCGCCGATCAGCACCGGGTTGTTCTTGGTGCGGCGCTGCAGGATCTGGATCGAGCGGCGGATTTCGTCGTCGCGGCCGATCACCGGATCGAGCTTGCCCGCACGGGCCCGCTCGGTCAGGTCGACCGTATACTTCTTCAGCGCCTCGCGCTGGCTTTCCGCATCCTGGCTATGCACCTGCGAGCCGCCGCGCACCGCGGCGATCGCGGCTTCGAGCGCCTTGCGCGTGAGGCCGTGCTGGCGCGCGAGCTTGCCGGCTTCGCCCTTGTCGTCGGACGCGGCGAGCAGGAACATTTCACTCGCGATGAACGTGTCGTTGAGCTTCTGCGCTTCCTTGTCGGCCTGGTTCAGCAGCCCGGCCAGTTCACGGCCGATCTGGATGTCGCCGCCCGTGCCCGTCACTTGCGGCAGGCGCGAAATGGCTTCGTTCAGCGCGCCTTGCAGCGCCTGCACGTGAACACCCGCGCGCGACATCAGCGAGCGGGCGGACCCGTCCTGCTGCGCGACCAGCGCCGCGAGGACGTGAACGGGTTCGATGTATTGATTGTCGCGGCCTGCCGCGAGGCTTTGCGCGTCCGCGAGTGCTTCCTGGAACTTGGTGGTGAGCTTGTCGATTCTCATTTAGTCGAGACCTCCAATTTTCGATTAACACCAAGATAAGGATGGTTATGCGGCTTTCAAGCCAAATTCGGGTTGATTCAGCGCAAAAATTGCTCGATAGGCCGGAAGCGGCCCCGGGACGGGCCGCGTTCGGATCGCGGGACGCGGCGCGCGTGCGTCAGCCGGCCGCCGATGGGTCGTCCGGCGACGATTCGGCACGCACGGGCACGACCGGACGGATGCCGAGCAGCGCCGCGAGCGGCGACGCGGGCTCGGCCAGCTCGCCGAGCCGGTGACGGTCGAGCTCGGCGAAGAACGCATCGCGCGCGGCCGCCAGCACGCCTTTCAGGCGGCACCGCGGCTCGATCACGCAGCCGCGCGATTCGCCGCCGTCGGTCGCGAAACAGCCGACCAGCGCGAAGTCGCTCTCGGTCGCGCGCACGACCTGGCCGACCGTCAACTCGAGCGATGCCGGGAAGAGCCGCAGCCCGCCGTTGCGGCCGCGAACCGTGTCGACCCATCCCAGCTCGCCGAGCTGCTGCACGACTTTCATCAGATGGTTCTTCGAGATGCCGTAGGCATCCGAGATCTCCTGGATCGTCGCGAGCCCCTCGCCGCGCACGGCAAGGTACAGCATCACGCGCAGCGAATAGTCGGTGTAGTCAGTGAGTCTCATGGACGGATACGGAAATGATCGATCGTGCCCCGATGACGCGGGCCGGGCCGATCGCGGGGCGTGCGGGGGCCGGCTGACGGTCCCGTTCCGCGACCCCGGGTTGCCGGGATCGCGTGCGCGCAATAAGATGCATGAAACTTGCGCGTTTTTCAGCGGGTATTGGACGCTATTTTGCGACAAAATCCGACCGGCGTCCTGCCTGCCCTCCCGCCACTGCCCGTCAGCACTCCGATCTACCGGCCCCTTTTTGCCATGAATGCCCTGCCCGCCTCGCCCGAAACCGCACCGGCCCGCCCTCGCGACACCGAGCCGACCGAAGACAACATCCGCGCGCTCGTCTACGCGTTCTACGACCGCGTGCGCGCCGACCCGCTGCTCGGGCCCGTGTTCGACGCGAAGCTGGCCGGCCGCTGGGACGACCACCTGCCGAAGATGGTCACGTTCTGGTCGAGCCTCGTACTCGGCACCAAAGGCTATCGCGGCAACGTGCAGCAGGCGCACCAGCCGCTCGACGGGATCGAGCCGGCCCATTTCAGCCGCTGGCTGGCGCTGTTCCTGAGGACCGTCGAGGCGCGCTACGCGCCGCCCGCGGCGATCCGCTTCATGGCGCCCGCGCTGCGGATCGCCCAGAGCCTGCAGTTGAGCCGGTTCGGCTGGGATTATCGGATTCCGCCCGAGCAGCAGGCGCTGCTCGATGCGATCGCGCCGCGCCGCCGCGACGCGGGCGACGATCCGCACGCGCTGCCGTCGCGTGCCCGCGGCGAACCGTTTCCGACGAAGATCGTCGGACGCAGCGCCGACCCGGACGCGTGACGCGCGGCCCGTGACGCCGGGCGCACCACCCGCGGCAGATCGACGCACTGCCTAGCGCGGCGTATTGCCCGACTCGACGCCCCAGCGCGCGAGCGCGGCATCGTCGGTGCTGCGCGCATCGACCCAGCGCTCGCCGTCCGGCGTCGTTTCCTTCTTCCAGAACGGCGCCTCGGTCTTCAGATAGTCCATCACGAATTCGCACGACGCGAATGCATCGCCGCGGTGCGGCGCGACCGTCGCGACCATCACGATCTGGTCGAGCGGCAGCAGCCTGCCGACGCGATGCACGATCGCGACGTCGATGCCCGGCCAGCGCCGGCCGGCCTCGGCGGCAATCTTCTCGAGCGCCTTCTCGGTCATCCCCGGATAGTGCTCGAGCTCCATCGCGGCAACCGAATCGCCTTCGTTCAGGTCGCGCACCGTGCCGACGAAACACGCGACGGCGCCGATCTTCGGGTTGCGCGCGCGCAATGCCGCGACTTCGGCATTCAGATCGAAATCGTCGGCCTGGACTCGTACCGTTGCCATCGCGCGCCCCTCAGCCGCCCGTCACCGGCGGAAAGAACGCGACCTCGCAGCCTTCGGTGAGCCGCGTGTCGGGATCGGTCATCTCGTGGTTGCAGGCCATGCGCAGCGCGCGCCCCTCGGCGAGCGTCTCGGCCCATACGCCGCCGCGCACGCGCAACCAGGCGCGCACGTCGCCGACGGTCGTCACGCTGTCCGGCACGGTTGCCGCTTCGTCGGCGACACCCAGTGCCTCGCGCACGCTTGCAAAAAATTTCAGCTGAATCTTCATGGTTCGGGAAGCCGTCGCGTTACGACAGCAGTTCGGAAAACGGAATGAAACGGACGGTCTCGCCGGCGCTGATCACGTGCTGCGGCGGGTTGTCGATCAGGCCGTCGCCCCAGACCGTCGACGTCAGCACCGCCGAGCTCTGGTTCGGAAACAGGTCGAGCCCGCCGGCCGCGTTGACGCGCGCACGCAGGAATTCGTTGCGCCGGTCGCCCTTGCCTTGCGAAAAGTCCGCACGTAGCGACAGTGCGCGCGGCGCGACGTCACGCACGCCGGACAGGCGCAGCAGGAACGGCCGCACGAACAGCAGGAACGTGACGAAGCTCGACACGGGGTTGCCGGGCAAGCCGATGAAGTGCGCGTCCGCACGCTCGTCGCCGCGGCGCACCGCGCCGTACGCGAGCGGCTTGCCGGGCTTCATCGCGATCTGCCACAGCGCGAGCCGCCCTTCGGCCTCGACGGCGGGCTTCACGTGATCCTCGTCGCCGACCGATACGCCGCCGCTCGTCAGGATCACGTCGTGATCGCGCGCGGCCTCGCGCAGCGTGTCGCGCGTCGCGGCGAGCGAATCGGGCACGATCCCGTAGTCGGTCACGTGGCAGCCGAGCCGCTCCAGCAACCCGCGCAGCGTGAAGCGGTTCGAGTTGTAGATCGCGCCGGGCTTCAGCGGCTCGCCCGGCATCGTCAGTTCGTCGCCGGTGAAAAACACGGCGACGCGAATCCGCCGTGCGACCGACAGCTGCGCGCAGCCGACCGATGCGGCCAGACCGAGCGCCTGCGGCGTGAGCCGCGTGCCGGCCGGCAGGATCACCGAACCCTGGCGGATGTCCGCGCCCTGCGCGGTGATCCATTCACCGGCCTTCGGCGTGTGCAGGATCTCGACCGCGTCGCCGTCGGCCGATGCCTGCTCCTGCATCACAACCGCGTCGGCGCCGGGCGGCACCGTTGCGCCGGTGAAGATCCGCGCGGCCGTGCCGGCCGCGAGCGGCCCAGCCGGATGGCCGGCCGGAATGCGCTGCGACACCGGCAACCGCCGATCGCCGTGCAGCAGGTCGGCGACGCGCACCGCATAGCCGTCCATCGCGCTCGTATGCATCGGCGGCACGTCGAGCGGCGAGCTCACGTCGGCGGCCAGCACGCGGCCGAGCGCATCGAGCGTGGCGACGGTCTCCGCGCCGGGCAGCGGCTTCGCGGCATCGAGCAGCGCGGCGAGCGCCTCGGCGGTCGACAGCATCGGCGCGCGGGGCGCCGCGGGATTCGGGTTCGACATCGATGGAATCGGGGATCGTTGGAGTCAATACGTCATTGTAGCGACGCCGTCGCACCGGCGCGCGATATGGCGGACATGCGAAAACTGTGATCGGCGCGAACGCGCGGGTCTGGCACTTGTTTCGCGCGACAGGCCATGCCCAGGCGCCAAACGAAACGGCCGGAACCCCGATCCGTTCGACGAATCGGCGTTCCGGCCGTCCCGCGCAGCCGGGCCCCCGGGCCCGGCCGTGCGTCATGCACCCGTATGGGCGACGATGAAGTCCTTCACCTGCCGGGCATCGGCCTTCACGACCTCGAAGCGCTGCGGCAGCGCCTCGAGCCCGTCGAACGCGGCCGGCCGCTCGGCTTCGCGATCGAGCGCCTCGCGGATCGTCTCGCCGAACTTGATCGGCTGCGCCGTCTCGAGCACGACCATCGGCACGCCGGCATCCAGGTGCTCGCGTGCGACCTTCACGCCATCGGCCGTGTGCGTGTCGATCATCGTGTCGTAACGCGAGAACACGTCGCGAATCGTCGCGATCCGGTCGGCGTGGCTGCTGCGGCCCGACACGAAGCCGAACTCGGCGACGCGCGCGAAATCGCCGCTCGCCGCGAGATCGAAACCGCCCTTCTCCTCGACGTCGCGGAACAGCTGCATCACGCGCGCCGGATCGCGGCCGAGCAGGTCGAACACGAAACGCTCGAAATTCGACGCCTTCGAGATGTCCATGCTCGGGCTGCTCGTGTGATACGTATTCTCGGCGCTGCGCACGCGATACGCGCCCGTGCGGAAGAACTCGTCGAGCACGTCGTTCTCGTTGGTCGCGACCACGAGCTTCGCGATCGGCAGCCCCATCATCCGCGCGATGTGGCCCGCGCAGACGTTGCCGAAGTTGCCCGACGGCACCGTGAACGACACGCGCTCGTCGTTGGACTGCGTCGCCGCGAAGTAGCCCTTGAAGTAGTACACGACCTGCGCGACGACGCGCGCCCAGTTGATCGAGTTGACCGTGCCGATCTTCTGCTCCGCCTTGAACGTGTGATCGTTCGACACGGCCTTCACGATGTCCTGGCAGTCGTCGAACACGCCTTCCACCGCGAGATTGAAGATGTTCGGGTCCTGCAGGCTGAACATCTGGGCCGTCTGGAACGCGCTCATCTTCTTGTGCGGCGACAGCATGAACACGCGCACGCCGGCCTTGCCGCGCATCGCGTATTCGGCCGCGCTGCCCGTGTCGCCCGACGTCGCGCCGAGGATGTTCAGCGCTTCGCCGTGCTTCGCGAGCGTGTACTCGAACAGGTTGCCGAGCAACTGCATCGCCATGTCCTTGAACGCCAGCGTCGGGCCGTTCGACAGCTCGAGCAGCGACAGCGCCGCGCCATGCTCGGTGCCGAGCGTCTTCAGCGGCGTGATGTCGGACGCGTTCTCGCCGTGGCGCGTGTTGCGGTACACGTCGGCCGTGTACGTGCGGCGCGTGATCGCGCGCAGGTCGTCGGCCGGCACGTCGTCGCAGAACTTCGACAGGATCTCGAACGCGAGATCCGCGTACGACAGCGTGCGCCAGCGCGCGAGCTCGTCGGCGGACACCCGCGGATACTCGGCCGGCAGGTAGAGCCCGCCGTCCTTCGCGAGACCGCCGAGCAGGATGTCGGAGAACGTATGGCGCTCGCCGATGCCGGCGCCGCGCGTGGAGATGTAGTTCATGTCGCTTTCCGTCCTCAGTTCAGCGCTTCCATGCGCAGCTTCGTCACCTTCGACACGACCGTCGCGAGGCGCTCGATCTGCGCGATCGCCGCATTGACGTTCTTCTCGACCGTTTCGTGCGTGATCAGGATGATGTCGGTTTCGCCCTTCGCGTCGTCGACCTGCTCCGACTCCTTCTGCAGCAGCGCGTCGATCGAGATGCCCGACGCGGCGAGGATGCGCGTGATGTCGGCCAGCACGCCGGTTTGATCGGCGACGCGCAGGCGCAGGTAGTAGCCGCTCGTCACTTCCTCGATCGGCAGGATCGGCGTGTTCGACAGGCTGTCCGGCTGGAACGCGAGATGCGGCACGCGATGCTCGGGGTCGGCCGTATGCAGGCGCGTGACGTCGACGAGATCCGCGACCACCGCCGACGCGGTCGGCTCCGCGCCCGCGCCCTTGCCGTAGTACAGCGTCGTGCCCACCGCATCGCCGTGCACGACGACCGCGTTCATCGCGCCCTCGACGTTCGCGAGCAGGCGCTTCTCCGGGATCAGCGTCGGGTGCACGCGCAGCTCGATGCCGTTCTCGGCGCGACGCGTGATGCCGAGCAGCTTGATCCGGTAGCCGAGCTCTTCCGCGTAGCGGATGTCGGTCGCGTCGAGCTTGCTGATGCCCTCGACGTAAGCGCGGTCGAACTGCACCGGCACGCCGAACGCGATCGCGCTCATGATCGTCGCCTTGTGCGCGGCGTCGACGCCTTCGATGTCGAAGGTCGGGTCGGCTTCCGCGTAGCCGAGTTCCTGCGCGGCCTTCAGCGCGGTCGCGAAATCGAGCCCGCGGTCGCGCATTTCCGACAGGATGTAGTTGGTCGTGCCGTTGATGATGCCCGCGATGTACTGGATGCGGTTCGCGGTCAGGCCCTCGCGCAGCGCCTTGATGATCGGGATGCCACCGGCGACGGCCGCCTCGAACGCCACCATCACGCCCTTTTCGCGCGCGGCCTCGAAGATCTCGGTGCCGTGCACCGCGAGCAGCGCCTTGTTCGCCGTCACGACGTGCTTGCCGTTCGCGATCGCGCGCAGCACGAGCTCGCGCGCGATGCCCGTGCCGCCGATCATCTCGGCGATGATCGCGATCGACGGATCGTCGACGACCGAATTGAAATCGTCGGTGATCTGCGCGGCGGCGGCATCACCGCCGAGCACGGCCTGCGCCTTGGCCGGATTACGCACGGCAATGCGCGCGACCTCGATGCCGCGCCCCGCGCGTCGCTTGATTTCTTCCTGGTTGCGGCGCAGCACCGTGAAGGTGCCGCTGCCCACCGTGCCGAAGCCCAACAGGCCAACTTTGATCGGTTCCATGCTGCGTGTGATCGATGAGTAAGAAGTAGTGAATTCCGCGTGCCCCTGGCCGCTCAGGCCGAGTGGCGCTTGCGGTAGCCGTCGAGGAAGCGTGCGATCCGGTTGATCGAATCGGTCAGGTCGTCGAGGTTCGGCAGGAAGACCACGCGGAAGTGGTCCGGCGTCGCCCAGTTGAAACCCGTGCCCTGCACCAGCAGCACACGCTCCTCGAGCAACAGGTCGAGAATGAACTGCTGGTCGTTCTGGATCGGGTAGAGCTTCGGGTCGAGGCGCGGGAACATGTACAGCGCGGCCTGCGGCTTCACGCAGGTCACGCCCGGGATCGACGTCAGCATGTCGTACGCGAGCTCGCGCTGCTTGTACAGGCGCCCGCTCGGCACGATGAGTTCGTTGATGCTCTGGTAGCCGCCGAGCGCCGTCTGGATCGCGAACTGCCCGGGCACGTTCGCGCACAGGCGCATCGACGACAGGATACCCAGCCCCTCGAGGTAATCCTTCGCGCGCCGGCGGTTGTCGCCGCCGAGGCCCGACACGGCCATCCAGCCCGCGCGGTAGCCGCACGAGCGATAGCTCTTCGACAGGCTGTTGAACGTGACGGTGATCACGTCCTCCGACAGCGAACCCATCGCGGTGTGCTCGAGGCCGTCGTAGACGATCTTGTCGTAGACCTCGTCGGCGAACACGATCAGCCCGTGCTGGCGCGCGATCTCGAGCAGCTCGAGCAGCAATTCGTCGGAGTAAAGCGCGCCCGTCGGGTTGTTCGGGTTGATCACGACGATCGCCTTCGTGTTCGGCGTGATCTTGCTGCGGATGTCGTCGAGATCGGGCATCCACGCGTTCTGCTCGTCGCACACGTAGTGCACCGGCGTGCCGCCCGACAGGCTCACCGCGGCCGTCCACAGCGGGTAGTCGGGTGCGGGCAGCAGCACTTCGTCGCCGTCGTTCAGCAGCGCCTGGGTCGCCATCACGATCAGCTCGGACGCGCCGTTGCCGATGTAGATGTCGTCGAGGCCGACGCCCACGACGCCCTTTTCCTGCGTGTAGTGCATCACGGCCTTGCGCGCCGAGAACACGCCCTTCGAATCGGAATAACCCGACGACGACGGCAGGTTGCGGATCATGTCCTGGATGATCTCGTCCGGCGCGTCGAAACCGAACGGCGCGAGGTTGCCGATGTTCAGCTTGATGATGCGGTGGCCTTCTTCCTCGAGGCGCTTCGCGTGCTCGAGCACCGGGCCACGGATGTCGTAGCAGACGTTGAGCAGCTTGTTCGACTTCTGAATCGGTTTCACGACGACACGGTTCCTGGGTTGGCCTTGCGGCCGGGGGGACGGGATCAAAACTGGAAAGCGGCCGGTCTGTGCGCGCTGTCTAGACTGGGAAAAAGCGGGCGGTCGGACGCGGCTTGTGGCGACGCACGACGCAAGTGGCGCCCGGGGGCGGCCAAAAAGTTATAATTTAGCGGATTTTGGCCGACTTTCGCAATGCACCATAGCCGCGCCGGGCCCGCGCCGTCAGGCGTCCCCATGTGGCCAGGCGCGCGAAACCGGCCATCCGGGCCCCTGCGGCCCTTGCGATACATGCCCTTACGGAACCGCGGAATACCGATTTGAAACTGCACCAGGACACGAGCGGCGCGCTCAATACCGTCACCGGCTACGGCCCCGATTACGTCGACGTCAATCTCGAACGCCATGAAACGAGCGTCATCGTGCTGCCCGGCGCGCCGGTCCAGGCATGGCCGGTGTCGTCGTTCGACGCGCTCGCGCCCGAGCATTTCGCGATGCTGCTCGACCCGACGCCCGAGCTCGTGATCTTCGGCAGCGGCGCGCGGCTGCGCTTCCCGCACCCGCGGCTCGTCGCGGCGCTCACGGCGAAGCGGATCGGCGTCGAGACGATGGATTTCCAGGCGGCCTGCCGCACCTACAACATCCTGATGGCCGAGGGCCGCAAAGTCGCCGCCGCGCTCTTAATTGAACGTTAATCCCCGATGCGGTAAAACTCGGGCCGGCGCAACGGGTCGATCCCCCGATCGGTCCGGCCAGGCCGCCCGCCGCCGGCACAACCCGCCGGCGGCCCGTCACCCCAACCAACAGGCTGAAAATCCATGAACGATACGCCCTCGAGGCTACCGCTCAACCGCATCACGCTCGTCCTCCTGATCGTCGCGCTCGCGATCGTCTGGTTCGCGCCGCTCGGGCTGCGCCACCTGATCCCGAGCGACGAAGGCCGCTACGCGGAAATGGCGCGCGAGATGTTCGTCACCGGCGACTGGATCACGCCGCGCTACAACGGCTACAAGTACTTCGAGAAGCCGCCGCTGCAGACCTGGCTGAATGCGCTGACCTTCGCGTGGTTCGGCATCGGCGAATGGCAGGCGCGCCTCTACACGGCCGTCGCGAGCTTCGCCGGCGTGCTGCTCGTCGGCTATACCGGCGCGCGCCTGTTCAACCCGCTGTCGGGCTTCCTCGCGGCCGTCGTGCTCGCGAGCTCGCCGTACTGGAACCTGATGGGCCACTTCAACGCGCTCGACATGGGGCTCGCGTTCTGGATGGCGCTGTCGCTCTGCTCGCTGCTGCTCGCGCAGCGGCCCGGGCTGCGCCCGGCCGCGGTGCGCGGCTGGATGTGGGCATGCTGGGCCGCGATGGCGCTCGCGGTGCTGTCCAAGGGCCTCGTCGGCCTAATCCTGCCCGGCGCCGTGCTCGTGCTCTATACGCTGATCGCGCGCGACTGGGCGCTGTGGAAGCGCCTGTACCTGGTCAGCGGCCTCGTGATCTTCTTCGCGATCGTCACGCCGTGGTTCGTGCTGGTGCAGCAGCGCAACCCCGAGTTCTTCAACTTCTTCTTCATCGTCCAGCAGTTCCGCCGGTACCTGACCCCGGAACAGAACCGCCCGGGCCCGCTGTACTACTTCGTGCCGGTGCTGCTGGTCGGCTTCCTGCCGTGGCTGTCGGTCGCGTGGCAGAGCATCCGCCATGCGCTGCGGATGCCGCGCCAGCCGAACGGCTTCTCGCCGATGCTGGTGCTGCTGATCTGGAGCGCCTTCATCTTCCTGTTCTTCAGCACGTCGCATTCGAAGCTGATCTCGTACGTGCTGCCGGTCGCGCCGGCGCTCGCGCTGATCATCGGCGCGTACCTGCCGCTGATGACGGCCGACCGGTTCCGCCGCCACCTGCTCGGCTACCTCGTGTTCTTCGTCGCCGCGGCGTTCGGGATCATCTTCCTCGCGTACCAGGGCGATGCCCGCACGCCGAACGCACTGTACCGCGCGTTCCAGATGTGGCTGTACGCGGGCCTCGCGGTCTCGGCCGCGCTGACGCTCGCGGCCGCGTGGCTGAACCGCCGGACGGGCGCGGCCGCCGCGCTCGCCGCGTTCGGCGCCGCATGGCTCGCGTTCGGCACGATCGGCGGCACCGGGCACGACGAGTTCGGCCGCTACAGCTCGGGCGCGCTGCTCGCGCCGGCCGTGCGCGCCGAACTGGCGAAGCTGCCGCCCGACACGCCGTTCTACTCGATCGAGATGCTCGACCATACGTTCCCGTTCTACATGGGCCACACGACGATCATGGTCCAGCGCCAGGACGAGCTCGCGTTCGGGATCTCGATGGAGCCGAACAAGTGGATTCCGACGGTCGACGAATGGATCGCGCGCTGGAAGCAGGAAACCCATGCGCTCGCGATCATGCCGCCCGGCCAGTACGACGCGCTGGTCAGCCAAGGCGTGCCGATGCGCGTGATCGCGCGCGACAACCGCCGCGTGATCGTCGAGAAACCGCAATCGTAAGGACGCCCCTCGCATGAATCCCGTTTCGTTCGTCTGCATCATCACCGGCGTGATGCTCAACGCCTGTGCGCAACTGCTGCTGAAAGCCGGCGTCAACGCCGTCGGGCACTTCGAATTCAGCCGTGCGAACATCCTCCCGGTCGGCCTGAAGATCGCGACCCAGCTGCCGATCATCGGCGGCCTCGGCTGCTACGTGCTGAGCGTCGTGGTCTGGATTCTCGGGCTGTCGCGGGTCGACGTGTCGATCGCGTACCCGATGCTGTCGCTCGGCTACGTGGTCAACGCGTTCGCGGCGTGGTACCTGTTCGGCGAGGTGCTGTCGGTCCAGCGGCTCGTCGGGATCGGCATCATCCTGATCGGCGTGCTCGTGCTCGCGCGCAGTTGAGCATGCCCCGCGGCGTTAAGTGTCCGCCTACAAAAAATCACGGTGCGAATCCGCCAACCGGTGTTTAATGCCGGTTTCGGGCGGATCGCCCGACCCTTTTATTACACGCCATTACAGGCCAACGCGTTCATGAGCCAGACTACCGCTCCGTTTCTGCCGTTCACCCGACCGGAAATCGACGAGGAAACCATCCAGGGCGTCGTCGACGTGCTGCGCTCGGGCTGGATCACCACCGGCCCGCAATGCCAGAAATTCGAGGCCGCGCTGTCCGACTACTGCGGCGGGCGGCCGGTCCGCGCGTTCAATTCGGGCACCTGCACGCTCGAGATCGGCCTGCGCATCGCGGGCGTCGGTGCCGGCGACGAGGTGATCACGACGCCGGCGTCGTGGGTCTCGACCAGCAACGTGATCATCGAAACGGGCGCGACGCCCGTGTTCGCCGACATCGATCCCGTCACGCGCAACATCGACCTCGACAAGCTCGAGCAGGCGATCACGCCGCGCACGAAGGCGATCATCCCCGTGTTCCTGTCCGGCCTGCCGGTCGACATGGACCGCCTGTACGCGATCGCGCGCGCGCACAAGCTGCGCGTGATCGAGGACGCCGCGCAGGCGTTCGGCTCGACGTGGAACGGCAAGCGCATCGGCGCGATCGGCGACATCGTGTCGTTCAGCTTCCACGCGAACAAGAACCTGACGACGATCGAAGGCGGCGCGCTGGTGCTGAACAACGAGGACGAAGCGACACTCGCGCAGAAGTACCGGCTGCAGGGCATCACGCGCACCGGCTTCGACGGGATGGACTGCGACGTGCTCGGCGGCAAGTACAACCTGACCGACGTCGCCGCCCGCGTCGGCCTCGGCCAGCTGCCGCACATCGAACGCTTCACCGCGCAGCGCCGCGCGCTCGCCCGCGCGTATTTCGCCGCGTTCGACGGCGGCGCGGCCGTGAAGCTCGGCGTCGGCCTGCCGGTTGCCGACTTCGCGAACAGCAACTGGCACATGTTCCTGATCACGCTGCCGCTCGAGCGGCTGACGATCACGCGCGCCGAATTCATGGCGCAGCTGAAGGAACGCGGCATCGGCACGGGCATCCACTACCCGGCGATCCATCTTTTCACGCTGTACCGTGCGCGCGGCTTCAAGGAGGGCATGTTCCCCCACGCCGAACGGTACGGCGCGTCGACCGTCACGCTGCCGCTGTTCACGCAGATGACGGAAGGCGACGTGCGTCGCGTGGTCGACGCCATCAACCAGATTTGTGAACAATACGGAAAATAAGCGTACATGAGTCACCTTGAAGCACGCGCCGGGCATCCGGGGGCCGGCCATCCGGTCGCCGGGCACCTGGACGCCGGTCGGCCCGAAGTCTCGGTCATCATCCCCGTATACAACGAGGAAGACGGCCTCGCCGCGCTGTTCGCGCGGCTGTATCCGGCGCTCGACGCACTCGACACGTCGTATGAAGTGATCCTGATCAACGACGGCAGCCGCGACCGCTCGGCCGCGATGCTCGCCGATCAGTTCCACGTACGGCCCGACACGACGCGCGTCGTGCTGCTCAACGGCAACTACGGTCAGCACATGGCCATCCTCGCGGGCTTCGCGCAGTCGCGCGGCGAGATCGTCATCACGCTCGACGCCGACCTGCAGAACCCGCCCGAGGAAATCGGCAAGCTGATCGCGAAGATGCGCGAGGGCTACGACTACGTCGGCTCGATCCGCAAGCAGCGCCAGGACAGCCTGTGGCGGCGCAAGGCGTCGCAGATGATGAACCGGCTGCGGGAGCGCATCACGCGCATCAAGATGACCGACCAGGGCTGCATGCTGCGCGCGTACAGCCGCCGCATCATCGACACGATCAACGTGTGCGGCGAAGTCAACACGTTCATCCCCGCGCTCGCGTACACGTTCGCGCAAAAGCCGACCGAAATCGAGGTCGCGCACGAGGAACGCTTCGCAGGCGAATCGAAGTATTCGCTGTACAGCCTGATCCGGCTGAACTTCGACCTCGTGACCGGCTTCTCGGTCGTGCCGCTGCAGTGGCTGTCGTTCATCGGCGTGATCCTGTCGCTCGGCTCCGCCGCGCTGTTCGTGCTGCTGCTCGTGCGCCGCTTCATCGTCGGCGCGGAAGTGCAAGGCGTGTTCACGCTGTTCGCCATTACGTTCTTCCTGCTCGGCGTGATCATCTTCGCGCTCGGCCTGCTCGGCGAGTACGTCGGCCGCATCTACCAGCAGGTGCGCGCACGGCCGCGCTACCTGATCCAGGCCGTGCTCGAGCAGCACGACGGCGTGCCGCCGGTGCCGGCCGACGCGAACCGCACGGGAGCCGGGCAATGAAGCCGCGCGCGGTCGTCTTCGCGTATCACAACGTCGGCGTGCGCTGCCTGCAGGTGCTGCTCGCGCGCGGCGTCGACGTCGCGCTCGTCGTCACGCACGAGGACAACCCGAACGAGAACATCTGGTTCGGCAGTGTCGCGTCCGTCGCGGCCGAGCACGGCATCCCGGTCGTCACCCCGGCCGATCCCGCCGATCCGGCGCTGCGCCGCGCGGTATCCGACGCGCGGCCCGACTTCATCTTCTCGTTCTACTACCGGCACATGCTGCCGGTGGACCTGCTCGCGATCGCGCCGCGCGGCGCGTACAACATGCACGGTTCGCTGCTGCCGAAATACCGGGGTCGGGTACCGACCAACTGGGCCGTGCTGAACGGCGAGACCGAAACCGGCGCGACGCTGCACGAGATGGCCGCGAAGCCCGACGCGGGCGCGATCATCGGCCAGACCGCGGTGCCGATCCTGCCGGACGACACGGCCGCGCAGGTGTTCGACAAGGTCACGGTGGCCGCCGAACAGACGCTCTGGCGCGTGCTGCCCGCGCTGCTCGCCGGCGAGGCGGCGCACCTGCCGAACGACCTGTCGAGCGGCAGCTACTACGGCGGGCGCAAGCCCGAGGACGGCCGCGTCGACTGGACGAAACCGGCCGCGCAGGTCTACAACCTGGTGCGCGCGGTCGCGCCCCCGTATCCGGGCGCGTTCACGGACGTCGACGGCACGCGTTTCGTGATCGCGCGCGCGCGCCTCGCGGCGCCCGGCAGCGCGGCAGCGGCCGCCGCGGCGGATTTGCCGCCCGGCCTGCACGTAAGCGATAATGCGCTATTCGGCGTCTGCGGCGACAGCCGCGCCTTGTCCATTCTCGAGCTGTGGCAGCAGCGCGACGGCAGCGAAACCGTCGTGACGCCCGCGGAATTCGCGCAGTTCATTCATTCTTCCCGTCATTCATGAAAGCAAAAAAAGTCCTGATCCTGGGTGTGAACGGCTTCATCGGCCATCACCTGTCGAAGCGCATTCTTGAAACCACCGATTGGGAAGTGTTCGGCATGGACATGCAGACCGATCGGCTGGGCGACCTCGTCAACCACGAGCGGATGCATTTCTTCGAAGGCGACATCACGATCAACAAGGAGTGGGTCGAGTATCACGTGAAGAAGTGCGACGTGATCCTGCCGCTCGTCGCGATCGCGACGCCGGCCACCTACGTCCAGCAGCCGCTGCGCGTGTTCGAACTCGACTTCGAGGCGAACCTGCCGATCGTGCGTTCGGCCGTCAAGTACGGCAAGCACCTCGTGTTCCCGTCGACCTCCGAGGTCTACGGCATGTGCTCGGACGAGCAGTTCGATCCGGACGCGTCGGCACTCACCTACGGCCCGATCAACAAGCCGCGCTGGATCTACGCATGCTCGAAGCAGCTGATGGACCGCGTGATCTGGGGTTACGGGATGGAAGGCCTGAACTTCACGCTGTTCCGCCCGTTCAACTGGATCGGCCCGGGCCTCGACTCGATCTACACGCCGAAGGAAGGCAGCTCGCGCGTGGTCACGCAGTTCCTCGGCCACATCGTGCGCGGCGAGAACATCAGCCTCGTCGACGGCGGCTCGCAGAAGCGCGCGTTCACCGACATCGGCGACGGCATCAGCGCGCTGATGAAGATCATCGAGAACAAGGACGGCGTCGCGTCGGGCAAGATCTACAACATCGGGAATCCGAAGAACAACTTCTCGGTTCGCGAACTCGCGCACAAGATGCTCGAACTGGCCGCGGAATTCCCCGAGTACGCCGACTCGGCCAAGCAGGTGAAGCTCGTCGAAACGACGTCCGGCGCCTACTACGGCAACGGCTACCAGGACGTGCAGAACCGCGTGCCGAAGATCGACAACACGATGCAGGAGCTCGGCTGGGCGCCGCAGGCGACGTTCGACGACGCGCTGCGCAACATCTTCGAGGCGTATCGCGGCCACGTCGCCGACGCGCGCGCGCTCGTCGAACAGCAAGGCTGACCGGGACGTTCGCTTGGCTCGTATCGTCCTCAAGATCGACGTCGACACGCTGCGCGGCACACGCGAAGGCGTGCCGAACCTCGCGCGCATCTTCGATCGCTTCAGCGCGCGCGCGACCTTCCTCTTCAGCCTCGGGCCCGATCACACGGGCTGGGCGCTGCGGCGGGTGTTCCGCCCGGGTTTCCTGAAGAAGGTGTCGCGCACGTCGGTGGTCGAACACTACGGCGTGAAGCAGCTGATGTACGGCGTGCTGCTGCCGGGCCCCGACATCGGCCGCCGCGCGATCGCCGACATGCGCGCGATCCACGAGGCCGGCTTCGAATGCGGGATCCACACGTGGGATCACGTGTACTGGCAGGACAACGTCCGTGCGCGCGATCGCGACTGGACCGCGCGTGAAATGCAGAAGAGTCACGCGCGCTTCATCGAAATCTTCGGCGCGCCGCCCGTCACGCACGGCGCGGCCGGCTGGCAGATGAACGATGCCGCGTTCGAGCAGATCGACGCGTGGGGCATGCGCTACGCCTCCGACGGGCGCGGCCACTCGCCGTACCTGCCGGTCGTCGGCGGCCGCACGCTGTCGCACGTGCAGATGCCGACCACGCTGCCGACGCTCGACGAAGTGCTCGGCATCGACGGCGTCGACACGCACAACGTCGCCGCGCACCTCCTCAAGTTCACCGAAACCAATCCGCACGACCAGGTGTTCACGCTGCATGCGGAACTGGAAGGCCAGAAGCTCGCGCCCGTGTTCGAGCAGCTGCTCGCCGGCTGGCGCGCGCAAGGCCACACGTTTGCGACGATGGGCGACTACCACGCGACGCTGGACCGCGACACGCTGCCATCGTACCCTGTCACGTGGGGCGAAATCCCCGGCCGCTCCGGCGAACTGATCGTCCAGCCCGACTGAGTCCGCGCGCGAGCCGGCGGCGCCCGCAGCGCCCTGCCGCGCGTTGCCGGGACGCCGCACCGCGCCGCCGCAGCGGCGCCTTTCCATAACAACAGGAGAAACACGTGTCTGTCGAAGTTGACCGTCAAGTTCCCGATTTCACCGCACCGGCCACGGGCGGCGACATTTCGCTGTCCGACCTGAAAGGCAAGAAGCTCGTGCTGTACTTCTATCCGAAGGACAACACGCCGGGCTGCACGACCGAAGGGCTGCAGTTCCGCGATCTCTATCCGAAGTTCAAGAAAGCCGGTGCGGAAGTCATCGGCGTGTCGCGCGACAGCCTGCGCTCGCATGACAACTTCAAGGCAAAGCTAGAACTGCCGTTCCCGCTGATCTCCGATGCCGACGAAGCGCTGTGCGCGCTGTTCGATGTCATCAAGATGAAGAAGATGTATGGCAAGGAAGTGCGCGGAATCGAGCGCTCGACGTTCCTGATCGACGCCGACGGCGTGCTCCGTCAGGCATGGCGCGGCATCAAGGTGCCGGGTCACGTGGACGACGTGCTAAGTGCTGTACAAGCGCTTTGAGGCGCGTTATATTGGGCCGCAATGAATGCCCGTTCGACCCATATTTCTCGTAGCTGCGCCGGTGCTCGATGCGATGCTTCCCGGCACCTGACGCGCATCACGACATCAGCCGAGCCGCATGTCCCTGTCGACGGGGCAGCGGCTTTTTTTATGGATTGCGCGCCGGCCCTCCCGGTCCGGCCCTAACCGCATCAAGGAGCTGATCGACACTTAGGCGAACCGGCTAGACGAATTTCCTGTGCGCCACCGCGCGCAAACTGCGTCTACGTCACGCAGGATGCGATCAGCGGCGCACGCCATGCGACACGATTCCTCCCGAGGGACACCATGCCTTTGCCTACCCCCCCCAGCAAGCTCGGCAGCCTGCTGCCGCCCGACGAATACAAGGCGAAAGCGCGGCCCGCGAAAGCCGCGAAGAAATCCGCCGAAGGGGACGCATCCACAGCCGGTGACTATGGTCCGGCCAGCGTGGCCCAACCGATGATCGAAGCCGCGAACACGGCCGCGCCGCTGCGTGCCGTCGCGTCTTCGGCGCCTGATGCCGCACCCGCCCGCGGCCGCAAGACCAAGCAGACGGCCGCGCTGCTGCAGCCGATGCCGGCCCCCGCCGCACCCGCGGCGCCGGTCGTCGCGCGCAACGACAAGCCGGCCGCCGGCAAACCCGCCGCCGGGCCCGCGCGCGACGCCGGCGCCGCCACCAAGTCGCGCAGCCGCAAGCCCGCCGAGGCCGAACTGCAGAAACTGTTCGTGCTCGACACCAACGTGCTGATGCACGACCCGAGCAGCCTCTTCCGCTTCGAGGAACACGACGTCTATCTGCCGATGATGACGCTCGAGGAACTCGACAACCACAAGAAGGGGATGTCGGAAGTCGCGCGCAACGCACGCCAGGTCAGCCGCACGCTCGACGCGCTGGTCGCCGACGGCGGCCCGATCTCGGACGGCATCCCGCTGTCGCGCCTCGGCAGCCGCGAGGCGCTCGGCCGCCTGTACTTCCAGACGAAGCTCGCCGACATCGCGCCGGTCGAAGGCTTGCCCGTGGGCAAGGCCGACAACCAGATCCTCGGTGTCGTGCGCGCGCTGCAGCGCGACCGGCCCGACCGCCAGGTCGTGCTGGTGTCGAAAGACATCAACATGCGGATCAAGGCGCATGCGCTCGGGCTGCCCGCGGAAGACTACTTCAACGACCAGGTGCTCGAGGACTCCGATCTCCTGTACAACGGCGTGCGCGAGCTGCCGCAGGATTTCTGGACCAAGCATGCGAAGGGCATGGAGAGCTGGCAGGACACGAAGACGGGCACCACGTACTACCGCGTGACGGGCCCGCTCGTCGCGTCGATGCTCGTCAACGAGTTCGTCTATCTCGAACCGCAGAACGGCGAGCCGACGTTCCATGCGATCGTCCGCGAACTGAACGGCAAGACGGCGCTGCTGCAGACGCTGCGCGACTACAGCCACCACAAGAACAACGTGCGGGGCATCACCGCGCGCAACCGCGAGCAGAACTTCGCGCTGAACCTGCTGATGAACCCCGAGATCGACTTCGTCACGCTGCTCGGCCAGGCCGGCACCGGCAAGACGCTCGTCGCGCTCGCGGCCGGCCTCGCGCAGGTGCTCGACGACAAGCGCTACAACGAGATCATCGTGACGCGCGCCACCGTGCCCGTCGGCGAGGACATCGGTTTCCTGCCCGGTACCGAGGAAGAGAAGATGCAGCCGTGGATGGGCGCATTCGACGACAACCTCGAGGTGCTGCAGAAGACCGACGACGCGGCCGGCGAATGGGGCCGCGCCGCAACGCAGGAACTGATCCGTTCGCGCCTGAAGGTGAAGAGCATGAACTTCATGCGCGGCCGTACGTTCGTCGACAAGTACCTGATCATCGACGAAGCGCAGAACCTGACGCCGAAGCAGATGAAGACGCTCGTCACGCGCGCGGGCCCCGGCACGAAGATCGTGTGCCTCGGCAACATCGCGCAGATCGACACGCCTTACCTGACCGAAGGCAGCTCGGGCCTGACCTACGTCGTCGACCGCTTCAAGGGCTGGGGCCACAGCGGCCACGTGACGCTCGCTCGCGGCGAACGTTCGCGGCTGGCCGACTACGCGTCGGACATCCTGTAACGCGGCCTGCCGGCCGATCGGCCAGCTGTCGACGCCACACGGCGCTCCGTTTCCGGAGCGCCGTTTTTATTTGGGGTCGAAGACAAAAGTAACGCTTCGTCACGCAAAAGCGCAGTTTACGCGCGAAACTTCAAGTAAATTCTCAAGAATGGTTGCTTAAGCCCCGTCCGAGCGTCTACCATCGGGTCTGTCTGTTGTCATACGATTCGCGAGCGCGCCGCGCTCGCCCGCCTTGCCATGCTTCGAATCTGGGTTCCCGTCGCCGTCGTTTCCCTGCTTGCGGCCTGCTCCAGCGTGCCGCCGCAGTCGGCATCGCGTTCCGCGTCGGGCATGAAGATCACGACGCCGCGCCCGTTCCCCGCTCCGGCCAACTTCCCGAAATTCGTCGATCACAGCGTCGGCCAGGAAGAAATCTCGATCCAGGCGATGAGCCTCGTCGGCATCCCGTATCGCTGGGGCGGCAACACGCCGACGAGCGGCTTCGACTGCAGCGGGCTCGTGCGCTACGTGATCGGCCGCGCGGCCGACGTGAACCTGCCGCGCACGACCGCCGACATGAGCGGCCGCGGCGTGTCGATCGAACCCGACGAGATCGCGCCGGGCGACCTGATTTTCTTCAATACGACCGGGCGGCCGCATTCGCACGTCGGCATCTATGTCGGCAAGCTGCGCTTCGTCAACGCACCGTCGACGGGCGGCACCGTCCGGCTCGACTACCTGACGAACCCGTACTGGGCCAAACGTTTCGACGGCATTCGCCGCGTCGCGCCGCCGCGCACGGCGCCGACGCCGTTCGATGCGCCGACCTACGAGGCGAAGCGCGACGAGCCGCGCACGCCGCCGGCGGTCGCAGCCCCGCCGGTGGTCGTGACGACCGCGGCGGCGCGGCAGCCTGCCTATGCGCCGCAGCAAGCACGCGTGACGCAGGCACCCGCGCCGGTCGTCACGGCCGCCGCCGCACCGGCGGCCCCCGCCGCCGATCCGTACGAACCGCCTCCGCCGCGCATGCAGGCCGCCCGGCAGCAGGCAACGTCGATGAACGACGGCATGACTGCGATGACGGCCAATGCAGCGCCCGCCGTCCAGGCGGAGTCCGGCACGCAGATTCCGACGACGGCGCTGACCGCCGCCCAGGCTGCCGCGTTCGACGACGAACCGCCTCCCGCGGCCGCATCGGCATCGCCACGCAGCATCGAGCCCGCACCCGTGCAGGTCTGGCGCGCGTCGACGCAATCCGCGCCCGTCAGCCCGCGTACCGGCACCGCGGACGATCCGATCGCGCGGTTCGCGAACGGCAGTTACTGACCGGTTGCCCGGCCGTCGACGGCAAGTCCCGTCGGCGACCTCTGTCGGCGCCCCGCCCGTTCCGTCGCCCACTCGCCGCTCCAAAAGAAAATGCGCCGCAGCCTTTCGGCTTGCGGCGCATCGGATGTCGATCCGGCAGTGTCGGCGATCAGAAAATCTGGTGGCCGAGCCACCATCCGCCGGCCGCGAACAGCGCGGCGGCGGGCAGCGTCAGCACCCACGCCCACACGATGTTGCCGGCGACGCCCCAGCGCACGGCCGACAGCTTCTGGGTCGCGCCGACGCCGACGATCGCGCCGGTGATGGTGTGCGTGGTCGACACCGGAATGCCGAGGAACGACGCGAGGAACAGCGTCATCGCGCCACCGGTTTCCGCGCAGAAACCGCCGACCGGCTTGAGCTTCGTGATCTTCTGGCCCATCGTGCGCACGATGCGCCAGCCGCCGAACAGCGTGCCGAGGCCCATCGACAGGTAACACGCGCCGATCACCCACGCAGGCGGCGCATCGGCGCCGGCCGACGCGTAGCCGCTTGCGATCAGCAGCATCCAGATGATGCCGATCGTCTTCTGCGCGTCGTTGCCGCCGTGGCCGAGGCTGTACAGGCCGGCCGACAGCAGCTGCAGACGGCGGAAACGCCGGTCGACCTTGCTTGGCGCGGTACGGAAATACAGCCACGACACGCCGAGCATGAACAGCGAACCGAGGATGAAGCCGAGCAGCGGCGAAATGAAGATGAACGCAACCGTCTTCAGCAGCCCGTCGATGTTCAACGAGCTCCAGCCCGACTTCGCGAGCGCCGCGCCGACGAGGCCGCCGATCAGCGCGTGCGACGAGCTCGACGGAATCCCGTAATACCACGTGATCACGTTCCAGCCGATCGCACCGACCAGCGCGCCGAAGATGACGTAGTGGTCGACGATTTCGGGATCGATCGTGCCTTTACCGACGGTCTGCGCGACTTTCAGGTGGAAGATGAAGTACGCGATGACGTTGAACGCCGCCGCGAACACGACGGCCTGCTGGGGCTTCAGCACCCCGGTCGACACGACGGTGGCGATCGAGTTCGCCGCGTCGTGAAAGCCGTTCATGAAGTCGAATACGAGCGCGACGAGCACGAGCGCCGCGACCATCCATAGGGCGAGTTGTATCGAATGCATCGTGGTCCGCTCAGGCGTTTTCCAGCACGATGCCTTCGATGATGTTCGCGACGTCCTCGCACTTGTCGGTGATCTCTTCGAGCAGCTCGTAGATCGCCTTCAGCTTGATGAGCGTCTTCACGTCGTCTTCCTCGCGGAACAGCTTCGACATCGCCGCGCGCAGCACGCGATCGGCCTCCGACTCCCAGCGGTCGATCTCCTCGCATTGCTTGAGGATCTGTGCCGACTGCTTCATGTCGGACAGCAGCCCGACCGCCTGTTGCACGTGCTGGGCCGACTGCGTGACGATGTGCGCGAGCTGGCTCGCCTCCGACGTGACCGAACGCACGTCGTACAGCGACACGGCCGTCGCGACGTCTTCCATCAGGTCGAGGATGTCGTCCATCGTCGTGATCAGCTTGTGGATCTCGTCGCGATCGAGCGGCGTGATGAAGGTCTTGTGCAGCAGATCGATCGCCTCGTGCGTGAGCTTGTCGGCGGCCTTCTCGGCGGTCTGCACGTTTTGCTTGTGAATCTCGGCGTCGGCGAGATTGTCGATCAGCAGTTCGAGCTCGCGGCCACCGGAAACGATGTGCTTCGCGTGCGCGTTGAAGAGTTCAAAGAACTTGCCCTCGGTGGGCATGAATCGACCGAACATGGGATTCCTGAGAGATTGTCAAACTACTGTCACGAAAACGGGCGACATTGTACCGTTTTCGGTTGCGACGCGACGCGCGCATATGCGCGCGCCGGGATTGGATACAACGTTTGGCGATTTAGGCCTTTACAAGCGGCGTCACTCGCCGTAGAAGGTCTGCGCCCCTGCAAAGTTATCGAACTTCGTATATTGACCCAGGAACGTGAGCCGAACGGGGCCGATCGGACCGTTACGCTGCTTGCCGATGATGATCTCGGCCGTTCCTTTGTCCGGGCTGTCCGGATTGTAGACTTCATCGCGGTAAATGAACAGGATCACGTCCGCATCCTGTTCGATTGCGCCTGATTCGCGCAGATCGGACATCACTGGACGCTTGTTCGGGCGCTGTTCGAGGCCGCGGTTCAGCTGCGACAGCGCGATCACCGGCACGTCGAGCTCCTTCGCGAGGCTCTTCAGCGATCGCGAGATTTCCGAGATTTCGGTCGCGCGGTTCTCGCCCTGCGACGAACCCGACATCAGCTGCAGGTAGTCGACGATGATCAGGCCGAGCTTGCCGCATTGCCGCGCAAGACGCCGCGCGCGCGAGCGCAATTCCATCGGGTTCAGGCCGCCCGTCTCGTCGATGAAGAGCTGCGCCTCGCTCATCTTCTGCACCGCATGCGTCAGCTTCGGCCAGTCCTCGTCCGTCAGCCGGCCCGTCCGCATCCGGTGCTGGTCGAGCCGGCCGATCGAGCCGAGCATACGCATCACGAGCTGGGTGCCCGGCATTTCCATCGAGAACACCGCGACCGGCAGCCCGTACTCGACCGCGACATATTCGCCGATGTTCATCGAAAACGCGGTCTTGCCCATCGACGGCCGTCCCGCCACGATGATCAGCTCGCCGCCGTGCATCCCGGACGTCATCCGGTCGAGGTCGACGAAGCCCGTCGGCGTGCCCGTGACGTCGCTCGGATTCGCGGTGTGGTACAGCGTGTCGATCCGCTCGACGACCTGCGTGAGCAGCGGGCCGATCTCGAGGAAGCCCTGGTTGCCGCGCGCGCCCTCTTCCGCGATCGAGAACACCTTCGATTCGGCTTCGTCGAGCAGCTGACGGACTTCCTTGCCTTGCGGATTGAACGCGTCGGCCGAGATTTCGTCGGCAACCGACACGAGCCGGCGCAACACCGCGCGATCGCGCACGATTTCCGCATAACGACGGATGTTCGCGGCGCTCGGCGTGTTCTGCGCGAGGGCGTTCAGGTACGCGAGGCCGCCCACGTCGTCGGCCTTGCCGGACGTGGTCAGCGCTTCGTACACGGTCACGACGTCGGCCGGCCGCGTCGACGCGATCAGGCGGCCGATGTGCTCGTAGATGATCCGGTGGTCGTAGCGATAGAAATCGCCCTGCGACAGGAAGTCGGCAATCCGGTCCCATGCCGCGTTGTCGAGCAACAGGCCGCCGAGCACCGACTGCTCGGCTTCGACCGAATGCGGCGGGACTTTCAGCGATTCGATTTGAGGATCTTGCGGCGCGTTCATGGGTTGGGATTATCGCGAATAGATCGCTGCAGCGCTACCGCTCAGGCGATCGGGCAATAAAAAAGGCAGGCCCCGGTTGCCCGGGCGCCTGCCCTTGTCCGGACGACGGAAGCCGCCCGGAAAGCCTGCGTACGCTTACGCGTGGTCGCCGATCACGTTGATCGTGACGTCGACGACGACGTCCGTGTGCAGCGCGACCTGCACGTTGTGCTCGCCGATCATCTTCAGCGGGCCTTCCGGCATGCGAACTTGCAGCTTCTCGACTTCGAAACCTGCCTTCTTCAGCAGTTCCGCGACGTCGCCGTTCGTGACCGAGCCGAACAGACGGCCGTCAACGCCCGACTTCTGCGTGATTTCGAACGACTGGCCGTTCAGCTTCTCGCCGACTGCCTGCGATGCCGCCAGCTTTTCAGCGGCGATCTTTTCGAGTTCAGCGCGGCGCACTTCGAATTCGGCGATCGCTTCCTTCGTTGCACGGCGAGCCTTGCGGTTCGGGATCAGGAAGTTGCGAGCGTAACCGTCCTTGACCTTGACGATGTCGCCGAGGTTACCCAGATTGGCGACTTTTTCCAACAGAATGATTTGCATTCGAATTCTCCTTATTGCGTCGCCTGATTACGCCTTGTGCTGATCGGTGTACGGCAGCAGCGCGAGGAAACGCGCACGCTTGATGGCCGTATCCAGCTGACGCTGATAGTGCGCCTTCGTACCCGTCAGACGAGCCGGCGTGATCTTGCCGTTTTCGCCGATGAAGTCCTTCAGCGTTTCCGTGTCCTTGTAGTCGATCTGGTCGACGCCTGCAGCCGTGAAACGGCAGAACTTCTTGCGCTTGAAGAGCGGGTTTTGTTGCTGACGACGCTTGTCGAATTTCTTACCAGTCGGGCGGGGCATGATTTCAGTCCTTTCCAATGTCCTGCAATGCTGTGATGTGAAACACCAAGGTTCTCGCGTTGCGGCTTTTCTTGGCCAGGAAGCCCGTGAACAGCGTTTCGACGCCCATTTCACGACTCTCCAGCCTGCCGCTCGCCTCACCGGCCGCCACCGCCTCGATCGTCATTTCGACCTGACGGGGGATGCCTGCCTCGACGACTTCCGTGCGGTGCTGCAATGTGGCGCTAGCGATCGGAACACCTGCCGGCGTATATCGCACCGGTGCGCGTTCGACGACGCTCGCCGTCAATTGCAACCTGTTCACGAGAGTGGCGCGCTCCTTGATGGCTTAATGAATGACGAACTTAAGCCTGCGCTTCGGTCGGCTGAGCTGCAGCCGCCTTCTTGGCTTCTTCGCGCTGAACTTCCTTCATCATCGGCGACGGGCCGGTTTCGGCCTTCTTCATCTTGACGATGAGGTGACGCAGCACGGCGTCGTTGAACTTGAACGCGTGTTCGAGTTCGTCGAGCGTCGTCTGGTCGCACTCGATGTTCATGCAGACGTAGTGAGCCTTCGCGAGTTTCTCGATCATGTAGGCCAGTTGGCGACGGCCCCAGTCTTCGACACGGTGGATCTGGCCACCGTGCGACGTGATCGTGGACTTGTAGCGCTCGATCATCGCGGGCACTTGCTCGCTTTGATCCGGGTGCACGATGAAGACGATTTCGTAATGACGCATTACACACTCCTTGTGGATTAAAGCCACCCGGGCGTCTGAACCGGTGTGGCAAGTGAGAAGCCGAAGATTCTAACCCGATTACGGGGCGCATGCAAGGCCAATCAACGATCGGCGCGCGGATTCGGCCATGTTTTCAAAGACTTGAACGGACGGGCCGGCGCACGTGCTCGCCTGTCGGCTCTTTTTATCGGGGCCCGAACGCCGGCCGCGCGCGCGGCGGGGCGCGGCCGGCGTCGCGCCATCACTCGCCGCGCGTGCCCGACAGCCGCGCGTCGAGCGCCGTCCGGAACGCCGTGAGCGCCGACGGCTCGGCGTCGGTCACGGCCCACCACGTCATCCCGGCCGCGTCCCAGCGGTCGAGCGCATAGCCCTGCGACACGGTCGTGTACGGGGCCGCCGGCCCTTCGCCGGCCGGCCGCACGTAGACGTCGATCACGTGCTGCCGGTAGCGGTACACGAGCACCGCGACGCGACGCCGCCCGACGTAGTCGAGCCGCCCGCCGACCAGCGCGAAGCCGTCCGCCGCGAGATCCTCGACCGGCGGCGCATAGTCGAGCCGGCCGTTGAACCATGGCTTGACCGTGTGGCGGTCGGTCGAGATCACGTCGATGTCGCGCGCCGACAGGCCGGCCCGCACGTGGCTCGAGACGAGTTCGTCGACGGTGCGGTCGGTGTCGGCATGGCGCGCGGACAGCGTCATCCCGCCCGCCGCCGCGAGGGCCACCAGCAGCGCGACGCCCCAGCCGAGCCCCGGCCATGCGGCGACGCGCGGCCCGGCGCCGGCCGCGGCAGGCCGTGTCGGCCCGCCCCGCCCCGCCAGCCAGGGAAACCAGCCGCGACCGCGCGGACGCGGCTGCGATCGAGGCTCGGGCCGAAACCCCGCGCCCGCCGGCTCGCGAACGGGCGCGTCGGCCGCGGCCGGCAGACCGGCCAGGATGCCCGCCCGCAGCGCATCCGGCGCACGGTGGTAATCGGCCTGCCGCACGGCCTGCACCAGCGTGACGATCCGCGCGCGTTCGCGGCGGCACGCATCGCACCCTTCGACATGCTGCTGGACCCGCAACGCATCGGGCGCCGACAGCTCGCGGTCGACGTCCGCGTCCAGCAACGCGCGCGCTTCGTTACAGTCCATCGATAGCCTCCGATGCGGTTCCGCCGGCCGGCGTACGGGCCGGCCTGCCTTCGGGCGCCGGTGCCGGCACGCCGCCCAGCAGCGCGGCCAGCTTGCGCCGGCCGCGCGCGAGCCGCGACATCACCGTGCCGACCGGCACGTCCGCGATCGCCGCGATCTCGCGGTAACTCAGGTCCTCCATCTCGCGCAGCACGAGCACCTCGCGGTACTCGGGCGGCAGCTTCGCGAGCGCCGCATTCACGAGCCGCACGTTCTCGCCGCGCAGCAGCTGCGCGAGCGGATCCTCCGCCGCCGGCTGCCAGTCGTCGGGCACGTCGGTGTCGTCCAGCGTATCGGGCAGCGCGACCTCGTGCGCATGCGTGCGGCGCCGCCACTCGGTGTACCAGGTGTGGCGCACGATCGTCAGCAGCCATGGCCGCGCGTTGTCGCCGCGACACGAATCGACGAAGCGCAGCGCGCGCATGCACGCGTCCTGCACGACGTCGTCCGCGTCGCCGGCATTGCCGCTCAGCCAGCGCGCAAGGTTGTACGCGGCGTCGAGATGCGGCAGCACGAGCGTGCGAAACCGCTCGCCGCGCGCGACCGCGTCGTCCGCCGCCCGTTCATCGACCGCCTGTCCGGCTTGCCCCACATGGCCTCCCTGGTCCCGGCGGCCGATGCCGCGCCCGTTCCGCGCACGGCGCCCGGACAGACCGGCAGCGTGCGCGCTCGATGACCATACCGTTGCTGCGTCGAGTTTATTCCCGCGCCGGGGGCACGAAGCGAAAAAAAGCGCCGGGAGGCCCGCCGCTCGTTACGGCGTGGTGCTCCAGTAGCCGGGGCGCGCATACGCGGCCCTCAGGTAGTCGATGAAATAGCGCACGCGCGCCGGCACGTAGCGCTGCTGCGGGTAGACCGCGAGGATGTCGTAGTCGGGCAGCGCGTATTCGTCGAGCACGGTCTCCAGCTCGCCCGTCTCCAGCTGCGCGGCGATTTCCCAGGTCGAGCGCCAGCCGAGCCCGAGCCCCTCGGCCACCCAGCGGTGCAGCAGCTCGCCGTCGTTGCAGTCGAGGTTGCCGGTCACGCGCATCGTCGCGATCTTGCCGTGGCGCTGGAAATACCAGCCGCGGTTCTGTCCGCCCTGCAGGTTGAAAGCCAGGCAGTTGTGCTTCAGCAGGTCGTCGAGCGATTTCGGCCGGCCGTGTCGGCGGAAATACCCGGGCGTGCCGCAGACGACGCGCCGGTTCGACGCGAGCTTCACCGCGACGAAGTTCGGATCGACGGCGCCGCCGATCCGGATCGACAGGTCGTAGCCTTCGCGCACGAGATCGACGACGCGGTCGGTCAGGTTGAACGACAGCTGCATCTCGGGCTTGTCGGCCAGAAAGCCGGGCGCATGCGGCGCGACGTGCTTGCGCCCGAATGCGGCCGGCGCCGAGACGATCAGGTGCCCGCTGACCGCGCGCCGCCCGGCGGCCAGCTCGTTCTCGGCCTGGTCCCATTCGGACAGCAGCCCGCGGCAGCGCTCGAGGAACGCGGCGCCCTCCTCGCTGACCACCAGCCGCCGCGTCGAGCGGTACATCAGCTTCACGCCGAGGCGTTTCTCCAGCGCGTCGATGCGCCGCCCGAGCACCACCGGCGACACCCCCTCCTCGAGCGCCGCCGCCGCGAGGCTGCCGGCATCGGCAACCCGCACGAACGTCTCGATCTGCTTGAAGCGATCCATCTCCTGTCTCCGTCTCCGTTCCGGCCCCGCGAGAAGCCCCGTCAGGCCGTCATCCCATACTTTTAGTTTCGAAATAAACGACTTGGGCGGATCTTATCAAACCTTTCCTGCATCCCTAAAGTGTCCCCAACAGACCCATTCGCAAGATCCGCCACATATCAAGGAGACATTCATGGCCAAGATGAGAGCCGTCGACGCGGCAGTGCTCGTGCTCGAGAAGGAAGGCATCCAGACCGCGTTCGGCGTGCCGGGCGCGGCGATCAACCCGTTCTACTCCGCGATGCGCAAGTCCGGCGGCATCAGTCACGTGCTGGCGCGCCACGTCGAAGGCGCATCGCACATGGCCGAAGGCTTCACGCGTGCGGCGCCCGGCAACATCGGCGTGTGCATCGGCACGTCGGGCCCCGCCGGCACCGACATGATCACCGGCCTCTACTCCGCGTCCGCCGACTCGATTCCGATCCTCGCGATCACCGGCCAGGCGCCGCGTGCCCGCCTGTACAAGGAAGACTTCCAGGCCGTCGACATCGAGTCGATCGCGAAGCCCGTCACGAAGTGGGCCGTCACCGTGCGCGAACCGGCGCTCGTGCCGCGTGCGTTCCAGCAAGCCTTCCACCTGATGCGCTCGGGCCGTCCGGGCCCGGTGCTGGTCGACCTGCCGATCGACGTGCAGCTCGCCGAAATCGAATTCGACATCGACACGTACGAACCGCTGCCGGTCTACAAGCCCGCGGCCACCCGCGCGCAGATCGAGAAGGCGCTCGCGATGCTCAACGACGCGGACAAGCCGCTGATCGTGTCGGGCGGCGGCGTGCTCAACGCGGCGGCCGAAGACCTGCTCGTCCAGTTCGCCGAAACGATCGGCGTGCCGGTGATCCCGACGCTGATGTCGTGGGGCGCGATTCCGGACGACCACCCGCTGATGGCCGGCATGGTCGGCCTGCAGACGTCGCACCGCTACGGCAACGCCACGCTGCTCGCGTCCGACTTCGTGCTCGGCATCGGCAACCGCTGGGCGAACCGCCACACGGGCAGCGTCGAGGTCTACACGAAGGGCCGCAAGTTCGTGCACGTCGACATCGAGCCGACGCAGATCGGCCGCGTGTTCGGCCCGGATCTCGGCATCGTGTCCGACGCGAAGGCCGCGCTCGAGCTGTTCGTCGCCGTCGCACGGGAATGGCAGGCCGCCGGCAAGCTGAAGGACCGCGGCGCATGGGTCGCGGAATGCCAGGCACGCAAGCGCACGCTGCAGCGCAAGACGCACTTCGACAACGTGCCGGTCAAGCCGCAGCGCGTGTACGAAGAGATGAACAAGGTGTTCGGCCGCGATACCTGCTACGTCAGCACGATCGGCCTGTCGCAGATCGCCGCCGCGCAGTTCCTGCACGTGTTCAAGGCGCGCAACTGGATCAACTGCGGCCAGGCCGGCCCGCTCGGCTGGACGATCCCCGCCGCGCTCGGCGTGCGTGCCGCCGACCCGAGCCGCCCGATCGTCGCGCTGTCCGGCGACTACGACTTCCAGTTCATGATCGAGGAGCTGGCGGCCGGCGCGCAATTCAAGCTGCCGTACGTGCACGTGGTCGTGAACAACTCGTACCTCGGGCTGATCCGCCAGGCCCAGCGCGCGTTCGACATGGACTACTGCGTGCAGCTCGCGTTCGACAACGTGAACGCGCCGGAACTGAACGGCTACGGCGTCGACCACGTGGCCGTCGCGGAAGGCCTCGGCTGCAAGGCGCTGCGCGTGTTCAAGCCGGAAGAGATCGAGCCGGCGCTGCGCCAGGCGCAAACGCTCGCGGAACAGTTCAGCGTGCCGGTGGTCGTCGAAGTGATCCTCGAGCGCGTGACGAACATCTCGATGGGCACCGAAATCGACGCGATCAACGAATTCGAGGATCTCGCCGAGAAGGCCGAGCACGCGCCGACCGCGATCTCAATGCTCGACTGAACCGCCAGACCATTTGACTGACCGACCGAAGAGGCTTAGCTCATGCCGAAGTTTGCTGCAAACCTGACCATGCTGTTCAACGAAGTGCCGTTCCTCGACCGCTTCAAGGCGGCCGCCGACGCGGGCTTCGACGCCGTCGAATTCCTGTTCCCGTACCCGTACGCGAAAGAGGAACTCGCCGAGCGGCTCGAGACGCACCGCCTGCGCCTCGTGCTGCACAACCTGCCCGCCGGCAACTGGGACCAGGGCGAGCGCGGCATCGCCTGCCTGCCCGATCGCGTCGGCGAATTCCAGGAGGGTGTCGGCCGTGCGATCGAGTACGCGAAGGCGCTGAAGGTGCCGCAGCTGAACTGCCTCGTCGGCATTCCGTCGGCAAGCACCGCGCGCGACAAGACGTTCGTCACGATCGTCGACAACCTGCGCTTCGCGGCCGACGCGCTGAAGCGCGCAGGCATTCGCCTGCTCGTCGAGCCGTGCAACAGCTTCGACATTCCGGGCTTCGCGCTGAACCGTTCGTCGGAAGGCCTCGACGTGATTCGCGCGGTCGGCTCGGACAACCTGTTCCTGCAGTACGACATCTATCACATGCAGCGCATGGAAGGCGAACTGGCCGCGACGATCGAACGCAACCTCGCGTCGATCGGCCACGTCCAGCTCGCGGACAACCCGGGCCGCAACGAGCCGGGCACGGGCGAGATCAACTACGCGTTCCTGTTCGCGCTGCTCGACCGGCTCGGTTATGCCGGCTACGTCGGCTGCGAATACAAGCCCCGCACCACCACGACGGAAGGCCTCGGCTGGCTGCAAAGCGTCGCCGGCTGCGCACCGGGCTCGGCGCGTCGCGCCGCCTGAGTCGTCCCCTTCCCGTCATCCGCCCAATAGGAGACTTTCACATGGCAACCATCGGTTTCATCGGCCTCGGCATCATGGGCGCGCACATGGCGCGCAACCTGCTCAAGGGCGACCACCAGCTCGTCGTGAACGGCGCGTTCCCGATCCCGGACGATCTGCGCGCGAGCGCGAAGGTCGTCGCGAACTCGACCGAAGTCGCGCAGCACGCCGACATCATCATCTCGATGGTGCCGGATACGCCGGACGTGCGTAACGTGCTGTTCGCCGACGACGGCGTCGCGAAGGGTCTGACGGCCGGCAAGCTCGTGATCGACATGAGCTCGATTTCGCCGCTCGACACGCAGGCTTTCGCGAAGCAGATCAACGCGCTCGGTTGCGACTACCTCGACGCACCGGTGTCCGGCGGCGAGGTCGGCGCCCGCGAAGCGACGCTGACGATCATGGTCGGCGGCCCGGAGAAGGCGTTCGAGCGCGCGAAGCCGCTGTTCGAGAAGATGGGCAAGAACATCACGCTCGTCGGCGACAACGGCGCCGGCCAGACCTGCAAGGTCGCGAACCAGATCATCGTCGCGCTGAACATCGAGGCCGTCGGCGAAGCGCTCCTGTTCGCCGCGCGCTCGGGCGCCGATCCGGAGCGCGTTCGCCAGGCGCTGATGGGCGGCTTCGCCGCGTCGCGCATCCTCGAAGTGCACGGCGCGCGGATGACGAAGCGCACGTTCGATCCGGGCTTCCGCATCGAGCTGCATCAGAAGGACCTGAACCTCGCGCTCGACGGCGCACGCAAGCTCGGCCTCGCGCTGCCGCATACGGCCAGCGCGCAGCAGCTGTTCAGCGTGTGCGCATCGCACGGCGGCAAGGCATGGGATCACTCGGCACTCGTACGCGCGCTCGAGATCATGTCGAACTTCGAGATCGGCCAGACGCCGGCCGCGTAACGCGACTGCCGCACCGCGCGTTTCCGCTGCAATGGCGGAGGCGCGCGACAGACATGCGCGAACCGGCCGCGGCCGGTCGCATCGATGCGCGGACACGCGCGCATCACGGTGGGGCGCCCCGCCCTGCATCGCCAACGGCGTGCGGGACGGGGCGAAAAACGCCGCTCTGGGCTGAGAGCGGCGTGGTGGGGTCCGCAGCGGCACCCGGCGGCGCCGGGGAAGCCTTGGTCGGTCAGACGTCGTCGTCGGGTGTCCGCCTGTCGGATTTCGCGTATTACATTTCTTTACGTTCGAGCGCGCGATTTTTCATGCAATCGTCGCGCTGAACGCCTACACTTTCGCCACGCCTTTCGAGAAAACCGCCGCGCTTGCGTTCACGTTCGTGAATGCGCCCAGCGCGGTGTTTTTTCGCCACTTCATGGCGCGTTTTCTGTTCAACCACCTAAGGAGTGCAGCGATGGGTCTTCTTTCGTTTATCAAAGAGGCGGGTGAAAAACTGCTGGGTCATGCCGATGCGCAAGCAGCGGAAGATCCGAATGCCGCAAACCAGACCGCGGCCGATGCGATCAAGAATTACATCAACTCGCAAGGGCTCGACACGTCGAACCTGACCGTCGCGTTCGACGGCGCATCGCGCACCGTCACGCTGTCGGGCAGCGTCGCCGACCTCGACACGAAGGCGAAGGTCAAGGTCGCGGCCGGCAACGTGCAAGGCGTCGCGGGCGTCAACGACGACGATCTGCAGCCGGACGATCCCGAAGTGCAGTATCACGACGTGAAGCCGGGCGACACGCTGTCGGCGATCGCCAAGGAAGTGTATGGCGACGCGAACAAGTATCCGGCGATCTTCGAAGCGAACAAGCCGATGCTGTCGAGCCCGGACCGGATCTACCCGGGCCAGAAGCTCGTGATTCCGCCGCAGTCCTGAGCAAACTTGCCGGACTGATGCAAAAAAGGCAGGCCGATGGCCTGCCTTTTTCATGGGCGCCGCGCGCCGCCCGACCGGCCTGTCGCCGTTACAGCGTGTCGAATGCGCGCTGCAGCGCGTCGCGACCGACAATGCCGTTCGCGAGTGCGAGCATCAGCAGCACGCGTGCCTTGAACGGATTCAGCGAGCCCGCGCTGACGAAACCGAGCGCATCGTCGCTCGCGGCGCCGTTGCGCATCACATGCCCCGACCCGACGCGCGACGCACGGACCACCGCCACGCCGGCCTTCACCGCATCGGCGAGCGCCGCCTGCAGCGTCGCATGGATCGACCCGTTGCCGGTGCCCGCGACGACGAAGCCGCGCACGCCGGCAGCCACGAGCGCGTCGACGGCCGTGCGCGTGACGCCCGCATAGCTCGCGACGACTTCGACGGGCGGCCACGCCGCGGCGATCGCCAGCTGCGAGTCGCGCGAACGCGTGACACGGCGCGCGAATTCGACGCGGCCGTCCTGCACCCAGCCGAGTGCGCCCAGTTCCGGCGACTGGAAGGCGTCGACCGCATAGGTGCTCGTCTTCACGACGTCGCGCGCGGCGTGGATCCGGTTGTTGAACGCGACCAGCACGCCTTGCCCGCGCGCGGCCGGATGGCCGGCCACCGTCACCGCGTTCAGCAGGTTGAGCGGGCCGTCGGACGACAGCGCGGTCGCCGGCCGCATCGCGGCCGTCAGCACGACCGGCTTCTCGCCCGTCACGACCAGATGCAGCGCGTACGCGGTTTCCTCGAGCGTATCGGTGCCGTGCGTGATCACGATGCCGTCGATCGCCGGATCGGCCATCAGCGCGTCGATCCGCGCGGCAAGCGTGTTCCACAGCGGCAGCGCGAGATCCTTGCTGTCGATGCTGGCGATCTGCTCGGCGTCGATACGCGCGACCGACGCGAGCGCCGGTACCGCGTCGACCAGGAAATTGACACCGAGCGCGCCGGCCTGGTAGCCGGCCGTGCTGGCCGCGTCGGGCGCGGCGCCGGCGATCGTGCCGCCGGTAGCGAGCATGGCGATGCGCGGCAGCGCCGCCGCGGACGAAGGGGATGCGGGATTCGGAGTATTCATGGCCGCGATTGTAATGGCTCGCGGCCGGGATCCGGCAGGTTCCGGCGCGGCGGCCGATGCCGGCGGCCACGCGTCATGGTTTGTCCCGATCGCCCGGTCGCATGCGCGGTCAACGGCCGTGGCGTCCGCAACGTTATAGAAAGTGCCGTTGTGGTGTTTTCACATGGATTTGCCATAATCGGAGCGCACGGCGCGATGCGGCCCTATCCGCAACGCGGCGTGCTTCGTGACGGCGTCGATAACACGCAATTCACCCCATGGGAGTGTCGAAATGAAAATCCAATCGCTCGTAGCCGCAGTGCTGCTCGGCGGCATGCTGGCTTCCCCCGCATTCGCGGCGAACAGCCAGCAGGACAAGATGAAGGCCTGCAACACCCAGGCAGCCGGCAAGACGGGCGACGAACGCAAGGCGTTCATGAAGGACTGCCTGTCGGCGAAGCCCGCGAAGGCGATGACGCAGCAGGAAAAGATGAAGGCGTGCAACACGCAGGCCACCGGCAAGAAGGGCGACGATCGCAAGGCGTTCATGAAGAGCTGCCTGAGCAATCAGCCGGCCGCCTGAGTTCCGGCGCTCCCGTATCGAATGCCGCGCACCGCTCCGGCGGGCGCGGCATTTTTCGTTTTCGTTGCACGCGCATCGACACGCGCGTTTCCCCTCCGTCCTCCCCCTTCCCGCCCCGCTTTTCCGGCCCGCCGGCCCGGCACCGCCACATGGTGCGGCAATTCGCCGCGTTTTCTTCTATGATGGCTGCAACGCGGCCCACCCAAGTACAAGAAGCGCCATCGGGCCGCCCTCGAGACGGACGCGCACGCGCGTCAAACGGAGGCTTGGATGGCATGGAGACAACACCGCTGGTTCCGCCGCTGGCTGATCGTGATCGTGTTCTGGGCCGTGCCCGTCGCGATCGTCGCCGTGCGCGAGATCCGCGAGGAAATGGCCTACAACAAGGCGGACCTGCAGCTCGCGCTGACCACCTGGCAGCTCACTGAAGCCCAGCAAGCCGCCGGTGCCGCCGCGAAGTGCCACGGGGATCCTGACGAGGCGCGCGCGGCCGGCTGCCCGGCCGACGTGCTGGCCGCCAACGCGCCGCGCCAGCAGGCGGCCCGCGACGAATACGTGGTGCGCCGCAATACGCTCGCCGGCTACCTGTGGCATGCGTTCGTCGGCTACTGGGTCGTCCCGGCCGCGTTCCTGTTCGCATGCGGGGTCGTGATCGCGCTGATCCGCCGCGCGCTGCGCCGCCCGCCGATCAAGCCGCCCGTCCCGCCCGTCACGCATTGATGTGCGGCGCAAACGCCGCCCTCCCGTCGATCGATCGACCGCCGCCGTGCACCGAATCCACCCGGCGCGCAGGCGCCGGTCCGTCCGTTGGCGCGCCGCGACACCCCCGCGCGATTTGACGCTTTTTCACGTGCCGACGAAAAGAGGCTGTAATCCGCTGTGTTATAACTGCCGACGTGATCCGCTCCATGAGCGAGACTCACTCCGAACATCATCCGATGGAGAAGAACGATGCAAAAACGGAATCTTGTGCTGAAAGCCGCCGCTGCGCTCATCGTCGGTAGCCTCGCGCTCACCGGTTGCACCACCACCCCGGACAAGCCGGACAACGCCGCCACCAACGCGTCGAAGCGCCAGTCGATCGACGCGAGCGTCGACGCCACGCTGTCGCGCATGTACTCGACGGTCAAGGGTTCCCGCGAACTCGTCGCGAAATCGCGCGGCGTGCTGGTCTTCCCCGACGTGATCCAGGCCGGCTTCATCGTCGGCGGCCAGTCGGGCAACGGCGCGCTGCGCGTCGGCGGCAGCACGGTCGGCTACTACAACACGTCGTCGCTGTCCGTCGGCCTGCAGGCCGGTGCGCAGTCGAAGGCGATCGTGTTCCTGTTCATGACGCAGGAAGCGCTCGACGAATTCCGCGGCTCGGACGGCTGGGCAGCCGGCGCCGGCGCTTCGGTCGCACTCGTGAAGATGGGCGCGAACGGCGCCGTCGACACGACCACGGCCACCGCGCCGGTCCAGGTCGTCGTGCTGACGAACGCGGGCCTGATGGGCGACGTGTCGATCAACGGCACGAAGGTCACGAAGCTCAAGATCTGACGCTGACGCACCGCCCGCGCGCGCCGCGCGCGGGCCATGCGCAAACGGCGATGTCCTTGCGGACATCGCCGTTTTTTCATCCGTCCGCGTGCCGCGTCGGCACGTTCAGGTCGTCGAGTCGATCACCTTGAAGCGCGAGCGTTTCTGCGCGCGGATCACCGACTGGTAGACGTCGACGTACTGCTGCGCCATCCGGCGCGACGTGAAGCGCTCCTCGAAGCGCTGCCGCACGCGCGCACGCGGCAGCAGGTGCAGCCGGTTCACGGCGGCCACCGCGCTGATTTCATCCTCGACGATGAACCCCGACACGCCCTCGTCCACCACCTCGGGCACCGCGCCGCGATTGAACGCGACCACCGGCGTGCCGCACGACATCGCCTCGATCATCACGAGGCCGAACGGCTCCGGCCAGTCGATCGGAAACAGCAGCGCATGCGCGCCCGACAGGAACTCGGCCTTCTGGTGATCGGCGATCTCGCCGATGTATTCGACGTGCGGCAGCGCGAACAGCGGCTTGATCTCGCGCTCGAAGTACTCCTGGTCGGCCGCGTCGATCTTCGCGGCGATCCGGATCGGCAGCCCGCACTGGCGCGCGATGCGGATCGCGGTATCGACGCGCTTTTCCGGCGAGATGCGGCCGAGGAACGCGAGATAGCGCGGCTCGACCGGTTGTGGCATGTACAGCGTGTCGGGCAGCCCGTGATAGACGGTCGTCAGCCATTTCGCCTGCGGCAGCGGCTGGCGCTGCGAGTTCGAAATCGAGATCACCGGCGCCGTGTTGAACGTGTCGAACACCGGCTGCTGCTCGGGCAGGTCGAGCCGGCCGTGCAGCGTCGTCACGTACGGCGTTTCCTGCCGGTTGAAGACCGAGAACGAGTAGTAGTCCATGTGGAAATGGAGCACGTCGAAATCCTTCGCGCGGCGCGCGACCGTCTCCATCAGCAGCATGTGCGGGGCGACGCGGTCGCGGATCGACGAATCGAGCCGCAGCGCGCGCGGCCACACGGGCTCGAGCCGTGCCCGCGTCGTCGAGTCGCCGCTCGCGAACAGCGTCACGTCGTGGCCAAGCTCGACGAGCGCCTCGGTGATGTAGGACACGACGCGCTCGGTGCCGCCGTACAGCTTCGGCGGCACGGATTCGGTCAGCGGGGCGATCTGCGCAATTCTCATGGTCCACGTCTCCTGTGTCCTTCCCTGGCGGCCCGGCCGGCGGGCGATCGCGCATTGCGCGCGCCCGACCCTTGCAGTGCTGGCCGGCAAGGCGCCAGCCGCCTATCCCGACATTATTCGCGATCCCGCTGCCGGGAGCCGCCCGTCTTGCATTTTATGGGCGTTGTTACAGACAGGATACATTCCGTTCGCGGGGCAGCCGCCTCCACCGCGCACGGCCGAATCGATCCGGCCCCGTCAACGCGACGGCCACTTCCAGGCCGGCAGGTCGCGTGTGTCGGCATCGACGAGCGCGGTCGCGCCGAGCTGCTTGTCGAGCACCAGCGATTCGCAGCCGGCCTCGCGCTCGAGCGTCGCGATCAGCCGCGCCGCGTGCGACACGACGAGCACCTGCGAGCGCCGCGCGGCCTGCGCGATCAGGCGGCCAAGCGCGGGCAGCAGATCGGGATGCAGGCTCGTCTCCGGTTCGTTCAGCACCATCAGCGCCGGCGGGCGCGGCGTCAGCAGCGCGGCCGCGAGCAGCAAGTAGCGCAGCGTGCCGTCGGACAGCTCGGCCGCCGCCAGCGGCCGCAGCAGCCCCGGCTGGCGCATCAGCACGTCGAACCGGCCGCGGCCGCCCGGATTGTCGATCTCGACCGACGCACCGGGAAACGCGTCGTCGATCGCCGCGTCGAGCGCGGCCGCGTCGCCGATTTCGCGGATCGTCTGCAGCGCGGCGGCGAGATCGGCGCCATCGTCCGCGAGCACCGGCGTGTGGGTGCCGATGTGCGACTGGCGCGCCGGCGCCTGCGCATCGGTCCGGAAATGGTCGTAGAAGCGCCACGAACGGATCCGCTCGCGTACCGCGATCATCTCGGGCGCGCCGGTCGGATCGGCGAATTCGGTCATCATGCTGTCGAAGCTCGCGACCGGCTGCGGAATCGTCCACCAGTCGCCCGACGCGGTGCGCGCGCGGATCTGCGCGCCCTGCCGATCGACCAGCAGCGTCGACGGACGCGGCAGCGCGCCGCCCCAGATGCATTCGCGCTTGACCACCGGATCGAGCGCGAACTGCGAATGGCTCGCGACCGGCAGGCCGAGATCGATCGAATAACCGAAGTCGGCGCACGCGAAGCCGAGCTTCAGGCTCACGGGCCCCTTGCGCACCGTGCCCGTCACCGGCGCATCGCCGTCCAGCATCGCGCGCGAGAAGCGCTCGGGGCCGGCCCACAGCGTCGACGGCAACCCGCCCTCGCGGGCGAGCGACGGGATCACGCGGCCCTGCGCGGTGTCGGCGAGCAGCCGCAGCGCGCGGTACACGCTCGACTTGCCGCTGCCGTTCGGCCCCGTCACGACGTTGAGCGCCGCGAGCGGCACGATCAGTTCGCGCAGCGAGCGGTAATTGGCGATGGCAAGCGTCTTCAGTGCGGTCATGGGAAGAGGGGAATCCTCCGTGGCGGACAGGCGCCGGGCCGCGCTCAGCGGCCGTCGACGGCCTGCGGATCGGCCGCGGTATTGGCCGCCGTGCTGGCGGCAGGCTGCCGCGCGTGCGGCCGTTCGGGATTCGGCGCGTCCGGCGCGGATTCGTGCGGATACAGCTCCATCCGGCTGCGCGGCAGGCATTGCGGGTAGCGGTCCTGCAGGTATGCGATCAACCCTTCGCGCACGCGGCAGCGCAGATCCCAGCACGACGACGCATCGGCCGCGCTGACGAGCGCGCGCAACTGCATCGTGCGCTCGGTCGCGTCGGTGACCTGCAGCACCTGCACGCGGCCGTCCCACTCGGGCGCCGCATGGACGAGCCGCGCGAGTTCCTCGCGCAGCGGCGCGAGCGGTGTCCGGTAGTCGACCGACAGGTAGACCGTGCCGATGATTTCCGAACTGCTGCGCGTCCAGTTCGTGAACGGGTTCTCGATGATCCATTGCAGCGGCACGACGAGGCGCCGCTGATCCCACAGCCGCACCGACACGAACGAGCCGGTGATTTCCTCGATGCGCCCCCACTCGCCCTGGATCACGACCACGTCGTCGAGCCGGATCGGCTGCGTGAGCGCGATCTGCAGCCCGGCGATCAGGTTGCCGAGCACCGGCCGCGCGGCGATACCGGCGACCAGCCCCGCGACGCCGGCCGACGCCAGCAGGCTCGCGCCCACCTGACGCACGTTCGGGAACGTCATCAGCGCGGCGCCGGTGCCGATGATCACGATCAGCACCATCACGGTCCGCACGAGCACCTTGGCCTGCGTATGGATGCGCCGCGCCTGCAGGTTGTCGGCCGTATCGATCGGATGGGCCTGGATGATCGCGTCGCCGACGCCGGCCGCGAGCCGCACCAGCAGCCACGTGAGCGACACGATCGAGCCGACCGCGGCCGCGGTGCGCATGCCGCGCACGAACGACATGCCGTCGTCCGCCTGGACCCACACGAACTCGAGCGCCAGCAGCGCGAGCACGACGAGCGACGGCTTGTCGATGTAGCGTAGGATCGCGCTCATCAGCGGATACGGCTGCGCGACGCGCTTGACGATGCGTGCGCCGAGGCGGTGCACGACCGCGACGACCAGCATGACGATGACCGACACGGCCAGCGTGCCGAGCCACGCATGCAGCGGCGCATCGGCGATGCGCTGCAGTTCCTCGATTGAAATCATCGGCGCCCTTGGGTGATGAGGCGTGCAGCCTCGTCCTGGGATGCGTCGGCGACGTCCGGACCGCGCATGGGCCAGGACACGGCGTCAGGTCAGTTGCCGCTCCTGCACGGAAACGCCTTGCCGAGACCGAGCGACACGGCGGTGCTCGCGTTGTAGTCGGCCAGCTTCGGATTTTCCGCGATGTACTTGCGCACCGCGTCGGTCATCTGCTGCGCCCGGATGTCGGGCGGCAGGCAGAAATACTGGCCGACGCGCGGCCCCGTGGTGCCGCCGATCGCGTCGATCGTGTTGTAGACGCCGTCGGCGGCGCCTTCGATATAGGCCGCGCACGACGCCCGCGACTTCACGTCCGTCTTCGCGCACAGCCGGTCGAGATCCGCGCCCGTGAAAGCCGCCGCCGACAACGGCACGGCAAACGCCGCGGCACAAAACATTGCGCGCAACATGGTGTTCCTTATATCAATGCGGCCCGAGGCCGCCTGCTGCCTTGGCCGGCGCGGCGCCGGGCACCCTGCTCCGGCCGGAATCCGGCCGGCCGGGCGCACCGTCCCGCACCGAAAACCGTCATTTTGCACTCTTTTGCGCATCTGCCGGCGTCGCCGCACCAATGCGCGTCGTCCGCTTGCTCAGGATCTCGATCGCGTCCGGCGCGTTGTAGTGCTTCGCGAACTCGAGCGCGGTGATGCCGAGCTGGTTCTTGACCTGCGGATCGGCGCCCTGGTCGAGCAGCAGCGTGACCGTCGACGCATGGTTGCCGCGCGCGGCCATCATCAGCGGGGTCGTGCCGTTCGGTGACGCCGTGTCGATGTAGGCATCGTGGTCGAGCAGCAGCTTCACGACCGCGTCCTGGCCGTTGGTCGCCGCGTAGTGCAGCGGCGCCCAGCCCTTCTTGCTGACTTCCGCGCCCTTGTCGATCAGCAGCTTCGCGAGGCCCAGGTCGCCGTTCAGCGACGCGAGCATCAGCGCGTTCTCGCCGGCCTTGTCTTCCTTCTCGAGGTCGACGTTCGGCGTCGTCGCGATCGCGGCCGCGACCTTGTCCGACTTCTCGCGCGCGGCGATCACCAGGATCGGATCGCCGTTCGGCGCGAGCGTGTTCGGGTCGAGCTTGCCGCTCTTGAGCTGCTTGCCGATGTCGGCGATGTCGTCGAACTTGACGGCCTTGACGATCGCGTCGAGCGACTCGGCATGCGCGCCGGCGGCGGCGAACAGGCCGCTCGCGACCAGCGCGGCGGCAACGAGGGCGCGTTTGGGCAGATGATTGGTCGGCTTCGTCATTGTTGTGGGCTCCTTCCCTGGGTTGTGTCGGCTGCGCGCACGTCGTTAGCGGGCGATCTTGAACAGCCGGAAAAAGTTCTGCGTCGTCGCATCGGCGAGCGCCTCGACGGCCATCCCGCGTTCGGATGCGATAAAGCGTCCGACATGGCTGACGTACGCAGGTTCATTCGGCTTGCCGCGATACGGCACCGGCGCGAGGTACGGCGAGTCGGTCTCGATCAGCAGCCGGTCGAGCGGCACGCGCCGCGCGACGTCCTGCACATCGGTCGCGTTCTTGAACGTGACGATGCCCGACAACGAGATATGGAAGTTCTGCGCGAGCGCCTGCTCGGCGACGGACCACGGCTCGGTGAAGCAGTGCATCACGCCGCCGGGCACGTCGGCCCGCTCCTCGGCCATGATCCGCAGCGTGTCTTCCGACGACGCGCGCGTATGGATGATCAGCGGCTTCATCGTCGCGGTCGCCGCGCGGATGTGCGTGCGAAAGCGTTCGCGCTGCCATTCCATGTCGGCGATCGAGCGGCCTTCGAGGCGGTAGTAGTCGAGGCCCGTTTCGCCGATCGCGACGACCTTCGGGTGCGCGGCCAGCTCGACGAGCTCCGCGAGCGTCGGCTCGCGCGCGTCCTCGTGATCGGGATGCACGCCGACCGACGCGTAGACGTTGTCGTGCGCGTCGGCGATCGCAAGCACGTCGGGCAGCGTCTCGAAATCGACGGACACGCACAGCGCGTGCGTGACGTCATGCTCGCGCATGTTCTCGAGAACGGCCGGCAGGCGGTCGGCCAGGCCCTTGAAATTGATGTGGCAGTGAGAGTCGACGAACATCGTGTTTCCTGAATACGTAAGACGCGCGCTCACGCGCTCGCCGGCATGCGGCGACGGGCCGCGTCGCCGAGTGGTCCGTTCGATCCGTTCACCATTTCGCAACCCACGGGAAGCAATACCGGATCACGCGAACATTTCCCGATATCCGAGAAACAATTCCTCGAATACGAGCCGTGCATTGAGCGGATGGTTCTCGACCGTCCGCTGCCGCGTCACGGCTTTCATGAAACGCGCGAACGCGTTCGCGTCGACCGCCTCCGCGCAACGCGCGAGCGCCGCCGCGTGCATCGGGAAGTAGCGCGGCGCGCCCGCCATCCGCTGCGCGAGCAGATCGTACAACCAACGCTGCAGCCAGCCGAGCACCAGCGGCACCGGCAGCTTCTGCAGCGTCTCGCCGCACGCGAACGGATCGCATCCGGCCCCGGCCGCGAGCTGCCCGAGCGTGTAGTCGCGCAGCGGGCGGTTCTCGTCGCTCGCGAGCGCCAGCGCGGCGAGCGGCGCGCCGCCAGCTTCCGCGAGCAGCGCGCGGGCGTGGTCGACGCCCTGCGCCGCAAGCCATGTCTCGGCCGCGTCGGGCGCCGGCACCGTCATCGGCCACTGCCGGCAGCGGCTGATGATGGTCGGCAGCAGGCGGTCGATGCGTGCCGACACGAGCAGGAACACGACGCCGGACGGCGGCTCCTCCAGCGTCTTCAGCAGCGCGTTCGACGCGGCGACGTTGAGCGCCTCGGCCGGATACAGCACGACGACGCGCGCGCCGCCGCGGTGCGAGCCGACCCCGCAGAAGTCCAGCAGCGCGCGCACCTGCTCGATCTTGATTTCCTTGCTCGGCGCGCGCGTCTTCTTGCCGCCTTCGTCCGCGTCAGCCGGCTTCGCGTCGTCCGCGGCGCCCGGCGCTTCGCCCGCCAGCGCCTCGGGCAGCACGATCCGGTAGTCCGGATGGTTGCCCTGCGAGAACCACGTGCAGGCCGCGCAGGTGCCGCACGGCTCGCCGTTCGGCTGCGGCGATTCGCACAGGAAGCCCTGCGCGAGATGCTGCGCGAACTGCAGCTTGCCGATCCCGGCCTGGCCGTGCAGCAGCAGCGCATGCGGCCATTGCGCGCGCAGTTGCTGCAGGCGGTTCCAGTCGTCGGTCTGCCACGGATAGATCATGTGGTGCGTTCCTTGCGGGTTACAGCGCGGCGAGCACGCGTTCGAGCTGCTGGCGGATCTCGGGAATCGACTGCGTCGCGTCGACGATCGCGAAACGGTGCGGCGCCTCTTCCGCGCGCCGCAGATATTCGCCGCGCGTACGCGAAAAGAACGCGTCCGATTCGCTTTCGAACTTGTCGGGCATGCGCGCGGCGCCACGGCGCTCGCTCGCGACGTGCGGCGCGACGTCGAACAGCACCGTGAGGTCGGGCTGGAAACCGCCCTGCACCCAGCGCTCGAGCGTTTCGAGCTTGTCGCGCGGCAGCCCGCGGCCGCCGCCCTGGTACGCGAACGTCGCGTCGGTGAAACGGTCGGACACGACCCAGTCGCCGCGCGCGAGCGCCGGCTCGATCACGAGCGCGAGATGCTCGCGGCGCGCGGCGAACATCAGCAGCGCTTCCGTCTCGAGGTCCATCGGCTGGTTCAGCAGGATCTCGCGCAGTTTCTCGCCGAGCTGCGTGCCGCCCGGCTCGCGGGTGACGACGACCTGCCGGCCGGCCGCGGCCAGCTTGCCCTGGAGCCGTTCGCAGAACCATTGCAGGTGGGTGGTCTTCCCCGCCCCGTCGATGCCTTCGAACGTGATGAATTTACCGCTCGCCATTATTGACCTCGTATGTACTTGTCCACGGCCTTGTTGTGATCGCCCAGCGTGTCCGAGAACACGCTCGTGCCGTCGCCCTTCGCGACGAAATAGAGCGCGCTCGTCGGTGCCGGATTGATCGCCGCCTGCAGCGCGGCGACACCCGGCAACGCGATCGGCGTCGGCGGCAGGCCGCGTCGCGTGTAGGTATTGTAAGGAGTGTCGGCCTGCAGGTCGCGCTTGCGCAGGCGGCCGTCGTACGCGTCGCCGAGCCCGTAGATCACCGACGGATCGGTCTGCAGCGGCATGCCGATGCGCAGCCGGTTCGCGAACACGGCCGCGACGAACGCGCGGTCGGCCGCGTGGCCCGTTTCCTTCTCGACGATCGATGCGATCGTCAGCGCTTCGTAAGGCGACTTGTACGGCAGCCCCGGCACGCGGGCGGCCCACGCCTCGTCGAGACGCGTCTGCATCAGGTGATACGCGCGCCGGTAGATGTTCAGGTCGCTCGTGCCCTTGTCGAACAGGTAGGTATCGGGGAAGAACAGCCCCTCGCCGCTGCCGCGCTGCACGGCGCTGTCCGATGCGCCGATCGCACGCAGCAGCTCGGCGTCGCTCATGCCGGCCGTCGAGTGCGACAGGTCGGGGTTCGCATCGAGTTCCGCGCGCATCCGCTTGAAGGTCCAGCCTTCGATGACCGTCGCGACGTACTCGTTCACGTCGCCGCGCGCAATCTTCTGCAGCACCTCGTAAGGCGTGATGCCGGTCTTGAATTCGTAGTTGCCGGACTTGAGCCGGCTCGACAGCCCGAGCACGCGCGTCATCGCGACGAACCCGAACGGTTCGACCGGCACGCCGCCGCGCTTGAGCTGCAGCGCGACGCTCTTCACGGTGCTGCGCGGCTTGATCGTGACGTCGAGCGATGCCGAGCCCAGCAGCAGCGGCCGGGTCGCCCAGTAATACCCGCCGCCCGCGCCGGCAGCGGCCACAACGACGGCCAGCGCCACGATCGTCGCGGCGCATTTCTTCAGTAGGGACATGGAAACGTGACTCAGGTAAGACCCATATAATACTTGCTCGCCTTCGTCAAAGTCAGGGTTGACTGTTCCCTCATTCCATGAGCACACCGTTCGCTTCACCGGCTGCCCAGGCCGCATCTGCCTCGCTCCCCGTTTTTCCCCGCCCGTCCGCCGCCGATTTCGAAGCGCCGGGCGCCTGCATGCCGCTGCCGCAGTTCGGCGTGATCGACGTGGCCGGCGACGACGCCGCGACGTTCCTGCACAGCCAGCTGACCAACGACATCGAGCACCTCGATGCCGCGAGCGCGCGGCTGTCCGGCTATTGCTCGCCGAAGGGGCGCCTGCTGGGGTCGTTCCTCGCCTGGCGCGCCGGCCACGACGTGCGCCTGCTCGTGTCGAAGGATGTGCAGCCGGCCGTGCAGAAGCGGCTGTCGATGTTCGTGCTGCGCGCGAAGGCGAAGCTCACCGATGCAAGCGACACGCTCGCGGTGGCCGGCTTCACGGGCGACGTGCGCGACGCGCTGTCGGGCATCTTCGACGCGCTGCCGGACGGCGTGCACGTGAAGGTCGACGGCCCGGCCGGCGCGCTGATCCGCGTGCCCGACGCGGCCGGCCGCAAGCGCTATCTGTGGATCGGCCCGCGCGCCGAGGTCGACGCGCGCCTCGCGGCGCTCGCCGGCACGCTGCCGGTCGTGTCGCCGGCCGTGTGGGACTGGCTCGACATTCGCGCGGGCGAGCCGCGCATCACGCAGCCGGCCGTCGAACAGTTCGTGCCGCAGATGGTCAACTTCGACGTGATCGGTGCCGTTAACTTCAGGAAAGGGTGCTACCCGGGCCAGGAAGTCGTCGCGCGCAGCCAGTACCGCGGCACGATCAAGCGCCGCACCGCGCTCGCTCACGTCGCCGGCGACATCGATACCGTGCATGCCGGCGTCGAGCTGTTCCACAGCGACGATCCCGGCCAGCCGTGCGGGATGATCGTCAACGCGGCGGCCGCGCCCGCCGGCGGCGTCGACGCGCTCGTCGAGATCAAGCTCGCCGCGCTCGACAACGGCACGGTGCACGTCGGTTCGGCCGACGGCCCGGCGCTCGCGTTCGACGCGCTGCCGTACGCATGGCCGACGGAAGCGTGACGCACTGACAACCCATTCGGGCGCCGGCTCGCGAGTCGCAGCCGGCGCCCGATGTTTCCTGCGAGAGATTCGCCCGATGTGTCTGATTGCCTTCGACTGGCAGCCTGATGCCGCCGCCGGTCCCGTCTTTACCCTCGCCGCCAACCGCGACGAGTTCTTTCGCCGGACCAGCGCGCCGCTCTCGTGGTGGGAAGATGTGCCGGGCGTCCTTGCCGGCCGCGATCTCGAAGCGGGCGGCACGTGGCTCGGCGTCTCGCGCGACGGCCGGTTCGCCGCGCTGACGAACTACCGCGCGCCGTTCGACATCCGCGCGGGCGCACCGACCCGCGGCAAGCTCGTGTCCGATTTCCTCGGCGGCCCGCCCGTCGCGCCGCTCGAGTATCTCGGGCAGCTTGCCGAGCATGCGGCCGTCTACAACGGCTTCAACCTGCTCGTCGGCCACTGGCGGCGGCGCGAACTCGCGTGGTTCTGCAACCGTGCGCCCGAAGGCGAAAGCCGGGTCGCCGCGCCGGTCGCTGTCACGCCCGGCGTGCATGCGCTGTCGAATGCGCGGCTCGATACGCCCTGGCCGAAAGTCGTGCGCAAGCGCGCGGAACTCGGCACGCTGCTCACCGACGATCCGACCCCGCCGCTCGACGAGCTGATCGCGCTGATGCGCGATCCGCACGTCGCGGACGACGACGCGCTGCCGCACACCGGCATCCCGATCGAGCGCGAGCGTGCGCTGTCGGCCGCATTCATCGAGACGCCCGAATACGGCACGCGCGGCACGACCGCGCTGCGCGTCACGATGAAGGAAGGCGTGCGGCTGACGGTGGAGATCAAGGAGCGCTGCGACGACGACGGTTCGCACCGTACCGTGCGGCCGGGTTCGTTCGAGCGCGCGTTGACGTTCGACATCGACGTGGCGTCGGCACGGCCGCGCTGAACGCGCGCCTTTCGCGCTACGGCGCGCGCGTCATCTCGACGTGCGGCACGCCGGCTTCGACGAACGGTTCGCCGACCGCCGCGAAGCCGTGCCGCACATAGAACGCCACCGCCGAATCCTGCGCATACAGCCGCACGGCGGCTTCGCCGCGCCGCCGCGCGGCCTCCAGCAGCGCGTTCAGCACGGCCGACCCGACGCCCTGCCCGCGCGCGTCGGCCAGCACCGCAACGCGGCCGATCGTACCCGACGGCAACAACCGTCCCGTCGCGACCGCACGGCGCGTGCCGGTTACCGCGTCGATCCGGTACGCGACCGCATGCAGCGACAGCGGATCGTCGTCGTCGAGTTCCCATTCCGGCGGAATCTGCTGCTCGCGCACGAACACCGCGTCTCGAATCCGCGCGGCGTCGCCGCCCAATACCGCCCAGTCGCCCGTTTCCACCACGCCGTCCGTCATCGCAGCCTCCCTGCGACGCGCGCCTTCGGGCGCCCGCCGTCAAATGTCGTCGAATGCGGCCTTCAGCGCCGCGACCGCATCGCCATGCGCGGCCCGCACCTCGGGCACGTAACCGCCCATCTTGAAGAATTCGTGAATCATCCCCGGATAGCAGACCAGCGTGACCGCATTGCCGGCCGCGCGCAGCTTGTCCGCGTACGCGGCCCCCTCGTCGCTCAGCGGATCGTATTCGGCCGTCGCGATCCACGCCGGCGCGACGCCCGCGAACGACGGCGCGCCGCGCGTGCCGTCGAGCGGCGCGAAGCGCCAGTCGTCGCGATCCGCCGGATCACGCACGTATTGCGTGAAGAACCACTGGATCGTGTCCTGCGTCAGCAGGTAGCCGTTCGCGAGCCGCGCGTGCGATGCGGTGTCCTGGTAACCCGTCACGCCCGGATAGATCAGCATCTGCAGTGCCAGGCGGATGCCCGCATCGCGCGCGAGCACCGCGCAGACGGTGGCAAGCGTACCGCCCGCGCTGTCGCCGCCGACCGCCAGCCGTGCGGCGTCGATGCCGAACGTGGCGGCTTCGCGATGGAGCCACCGCAACGCGTCGTCGGCGTCGTTCACCGCGGTCGGAAACCGGTGTTCGGGCGCGAGCCGGTAATCGACCGACAGCACCGCGCACTGCGCATCGCGCGCGAACATCCGGCACAACGCATCGTGCGTGTCGACGCTGCCGACCGTGAAGCCGCCGCCGTGGTAGTAGACGAGCGCGGGCAACGGCTCCGCGAGGCTCGGCGCGACCGGCAGGTACAGCCGCGCACCGATCGTGCGGCCGTCGCGCGTCGGCACGACGCACGCCTCCACCGCATGCATCGGCGCCGGCGCGACATCGAGGATCGGCGCGCTCTTCTCGTACGCGGCGCGCGCCTGCTGCGGCGTCTGGTGGTGATAGGACGGGCGTTTCGCGCGCTCGATCATGTCGAGCACCTGGGCGATCTTCGGATTCAGCGGCATCGGGGAAAACAGCGCCTGCGCGGCGCCGTGAACGGACAAGCGTGCATGATGCCACGCCCGAATCAGGCAGGCGTGACGCGCGATGTGCCGGCTTTCCGTGCCGCCAAACGCAACGGCCCTGCCTCAACCAGCAGACCGGGCCGTGCGCCGGGTGCCTACGCGTCGCTCGGGCCGGGCTGGGCGTCCGGCGCGGTGCGCGAACGCTGCCGCTTGATGTCGCGACCGACCGCGAGCCGCCGCATGTACTTGAACGTGCCGAGCGCCTTCGCGACGAAATTGCCGTCGCTGTCGCGCACTTCGCCTTCGCAGTAGGCCATCGTCGTCGAGCGGTGCATCACACGCCCATAGGCGCGCAACTCGCCGCGCCCCGGCTGCATGAAGTTCACCTTCATCTCGACCGTGACGACGCCGACGCCGTCGTCGGTCAGGCTGCGCGCCGCCATCGCGAGCGCGATGTCGGAAAGCGTCATCGTCACGCCGCCGTGCGCGATGCTCCACGTGTTCATGTGCCGCTCCTCGAGCGGCAGCACGATCTCGCTCGCCCCATCCTTCGCGGACACGAGCTGCACGCCGAGCAGGTCGACGAACGGGCTTTCGATCGACGGGCCGTCCGTCGGGGTTGCCGCGTCGCTCATCGTGCGCTGTCGACGATGTAGTCGACGCACTCGCGCGATTCGGCGACCGCGACGACGAATTTCTTCACTTCCTGGTGGACCGGGTGCACCTGGTACGCGTCGAGCGCGGCCTTGTCCGCGAAATCGGATACGAGCACGATGTCCGCGGTCGCGTCGAGGCCCGGCGTCGCCACGCCGACGTCGATCTGCAAGGTGCCTGGTACGAGGTCGCGGCAGCCTTCGAGCTTTTCCTTCAGCTTCAGCGCGTTCTGTGCGCGCGTCGCGCCTTCGGCCGATTCCTTCAACTTCCACATGACGATATGTCTGATCACTTCGGTTGCTCCAGTTTCTGTTGGTTCGGCACTTTGCCATAACCCTTTGCCAGTCGGGCGCTTCACGCCCTTCCGTCGTTCGCTTGCGTGCGCCGGAAATCGTGCCCGGCCGAGAAAAAAAGGGGTATTACTTCAACCCTCTCGGGACGATACCCCTTTTCCACCGTTTCGCTTACTGAGGCTGGTCCAATTTCCGTCTCGGTCTTGAAGGGAAAATTCCGGCTCTTCGGGGTGGGCCGAATCGGCCCGGTCGGTACGCTAGCGAGCGAATTCCATCGATGTCGTCCGCTGTAGCGCGGCGCGAGGGCGCGCCTCGTTATGGTACCCGCACCAAACTTCGATTTGGCGTCTGGCGTTCTTCTGCGACAAGAACCCATTTGCCGGCCGGGGCTTGCCGGGGCGCGAGCAGTCAATCTCCACACCGTTCTCGTCCGCCCGTTTGTCGAGCGCCTTCGAATGAATTCACTGCCATCATCAATCTCGATATAGCCGGGAATCTCAGAACAACGCGCCCCCACGAAACCCACTCCGCATCACTGCCGCTCGACACGAGCTCCGGGACGCTCGTTTCGCGCACCTCTCGGCAGATGTACCGAGAAAACTGTTTCCGTCGAATCGGACCGCGCCTCGATACGACCCTGATGTGCCTTGGCGATCTCGCTGGCGATGTACAAGCCCAACCCCAATCCGACATCGTCATCGACGTTTTCCGATCGGTCGGATCCACGCTGAAGCGGATCGAAGATCCGGTCGAGCGTGAGCCGATCGATAACGGGCCCCTTATTCCCGACCTCGATATGCGCCTCTGCGTCGTCCGACGTCGCCGTCACCCGCACGGGTGTATCGGGCGCTCCATACTTGACTGCGTTGCTCACCAGATTGCTCAGGAGCTGCTCGAGCCGCTGATCATCCCAGTCACCCCGCAGGTCGCCGTTCACCTCGAGATTGATCTCGCGATTCGGATGAGCCGTCTGCAATTCGTCGACCACATTGCCGAGCACTTGCACGAGATCGGCATCGCGGCGCACGACGTTGATACCGAGCCCGAGTTGCGTCCGGTTGAAATCGCAAAGATCGTCAAGGAGAGCGTGCATGCGCCCGCCGCTGCGAATCAGCCGGGCCGCGGCCTCCGATATGTCTTCTCCGGCATTGAGCGCGGCCAAATAGGACGCTGTTATCTGAATGGTCTGCAGCGGCGTGCGCATATCGTGACCCAGCATCCCGAGCAACAAGTTGCGGGCCAGCTCCACCTGCTCGGTAAAAAAAGCAACGGATTCCGCGAGCGCCTGATCGATCGCCTCATTGAAGCGAATCATGTCGTCCACATGAGGTGCGTCCGGCTGGCATGCGTCGATCCACAAGCGCAGCACACTGGCACGCAGCGCCCGATACTCGGCCGTCAATTGATTGATGTTGAAGCCTCGACGCGCGCGCAGGACGGCATGCGTCTGCGCGGCCGTTTTCTCCGCGTTCACCGGTTCGGGCGCTCGTCCAAGCGATTTTTCATGTTGCTCCGCCGTCGTTTGCGGCGTATCGATGTCCTCGGCCACCGCCTGCAGGATCTGACGCGCGTGATCGCGTAGCCCATGCGCGTCCATGCTCCGCGCAGCCGGCAGCAGCGTGGCGGCAAATGCCTCCCACTCCACCAGGATCGGCTCCATGTTCTGAACGATGAAATCAGCTAGACGCATGTCGCCTCTCACAATGGAATAAACGGTGGATGGCTTCCGACGCTCCGCGACGATATCACGTGAATATGGGCAATCGAAGGTGCCGCGTCGCGGACGGGCAGCGCGCGGCCGTCGCAACCGCGAAAAAACGCGTACCGAATCGGCGGTCGTCCGTTCCGGCGACGATACCTGCTCTTTTACCGCATCGAACACCGACGGCGCCGGCCGCATGAACGGCGACGGGCGCTCAGCCTGCCAACCTGACGGACCCGGCGGCCTGAACACGCGAACTGCGGTTTCCCGGCATGAACGAGAATTGCACGGCTTCGCGCGCCGCTCCGACCACGGTCGGCTTGAACGAGACGATTCCCTTGCTTTCCGGCGTCAATCGCCGGTATGAAACGCCATTGCCGATCGTTTCGCCATCGGATATCCGGACCGCGTTATCCAAATCCATTCAATCGCATATTTTACCGACCCAACGCGTAATAATTTCAGTCGGCTTTTCAATTCAGAATTACAAAATCACAAAACATTATTGACTTCGGCTTTCCAGGAAATCTAGAATCCCTACGACGGCTTACGTTTCGATTTCTTCTGCCGCACGCAATTCGCCACGCACCCGTGCGAAGGCCTGCCGCATTGCTTTCCCTTGCTGCATCAAGGCCGCACCCTCTGCTGCCGCGGTTTTCTGCTTTTACCAATCGCTCGCTTATTTACCGCCTATTTCTCTTTTTCAAAACGACGCCACACCCCGATCAATTCCAGTCATTCACCAGAAAAGAATGACCGCGACACGAGACCAAACGGACCCAAGATCCGTTGATTCGCACATCCAGATAAAAAATCGCCATTCATCAGGAGGGACATCAACATGCATCGCCTTGCGAAGTCGCTGTGTCTCGGGCTCGTCTGCGCCGGCCTGCTCGCGGCCTGCAACGACGACGACGTTCAGTCGAACACCCCGCCGTCGAACCACGCCGCGCTGTCGTTCCGCATGGACACCGGCGGCCAGATCAACGCGTTCTACCGGCAGGACAAGGTTGCCGCGCACCTGCTGGTGCGTTCGTCGACGAAGCCGCGCCTGCTGGTGGTCTTCCCCGCCGGCAACAGCGGTACGGGGCTGTGGTTCGACGACACCGCGCAACCGGTGAACTGGAGCCTCGACACGCCGCCGTCCGCGCTGTCGGCACCCGACGCGCACGGCCGCCCGCTGTACGGCATCGGCGCCGACGTGTCGGTCGACACCGGCACGCTGACGATCCGCCAGGGCGTGCTCAGCAACGTGCGCTTCCTGCGCGACTTCAACGGCGGCGCGACGATTCCGCAGCAGATCCTCACCGCGCCGACGGTCCAGGGCGGCACCGCGCAATGGCAACGCGACCGGATCGACGGCGCGCCCGGCTATGCGTTGCGCATCACGCTGCGCGACGGCGGCAGCATCGCGCCGGCAGCGGGCGGCAAGCTCGTGCTGAACGCGCCGGCCGGCTCGCACACGCTGAAATTGCACATCGATGCGCTGTCGGGCGAGACGCCGCTTTCGCCGATCACGCGCGCCGACCTGTTCGCCCCGTCCGTGAACCCCGACCCGGTGAGCCAGAACGTGCTCGAATTCCTGAGCTTCAACGACAAGCTGCTGGCCGGCTCGTGGCAGTACGACACGTACTTCGGCCGCGATACGCTGATCTCGGTCCGCATGCTGATGCCCGTGCTCGCGCCCGCGGCGATCGAGGCCGGCCTGTCGTCGGTGCTGAGCCGCCTGTCGGCCGACGGCAAGGTCGCGCACGAGGAAGGCATCGGCGAATTCGCGCTGGTCGACAACCAGAAGAACGGCAAGCCGAACGATCCGACGCCGACCTACGACTACAAGATGATCGACAGCGACTACCTGCTCGCGCCGATCGCGGCCGCGTGGCTGATCGACGATACGCGCGGCCAGGCGCGTGCGGCGGCGTATCTCGCACAGCGCGGCAGCGACGGGCAGACCAACGGCAGCCGCCTGGTCGTCAACCTGCTGCACGTCGCGACGACCGCGCAGGCGTTCGCGCAACAGCCGTCGGTCGCGAACCTGATTCACCTGCGGCCCGGCGAGATCGTCGGCAACTGGCGCGACAGTACCGACGGGCTCGGCGGCGGCGTCTACCCATATGACGTGAACGCGGTGCTCGTGCCGGCCGCGCTGCGCGCGGCGAACGCATTCCTCGCGCGCGGCCTGCTCGATCCGTATCTCGATGCCGGCCAGCGCGCGACGCTCGCCAACACCGCCAACGAGGCGACCACGTGGGAGACGCAGGCGCCGCCGCTGTTCCAGGTCAGCGTGCCGGCCGCGCAGGCGGCCACCGACGTGTCGGCCTATGCGCCGTCCGCCGGCGTGCCGGCCGGGGCCGCGCCCAGCGCGCCGCTCGCGTTCTACGCGCTGTCGCTCGATCAGCAAGGCAACCCGATTCCGGTGATGAACTCCGACGGCGGCTTCGCGCTGCTGTTCGGCTCGCCGCCGGACGACCAGCTCCAGCGGATCGTCAGCGACGTCACGCGGCCGTTCCCGACGGGGCTCGTGACCGATGCCGGGATGCTGATCGCGAACCCGGCGTATGCGAGCCAGGCACTGTGGCCGAAATTCACGAGCTCCGCGTATCACGGCACGGTGATCTGGTCGTGGCAGCAGGCGATGTGGGTCGCCGGGCTCGATCGTCAGCTCGCGCGCCAGGATCTGTCGGGCGCGACCCGCGCGCTGCTCACGCAGGCACGGCAGACGATCTGGCAGGTGATCTCGAACGGACGCGACATGCGGACGTCCGAGATGTGGACGTGGTCCTACGTAAACGGCACGTACCAGACCGATGCGTTCGGCACGCGCAGCGCGGATGCGACCGAGGCCAACGCGGCCCAGCTGTGGAGTACGACGTATCTCGCGATCCGCGATCCGCAGCAGCGCGCGGGCAAGTACTGGTGGCAGGCATCGCAGCGGATGCAGGACACGCAGCCGAAACAGGCGACGGCGCTGGCGTCACGCTAGCGCCGCGCGGGCCGACCGGCATGCAAAAGCCCCGGGGCGTCGCCGCCTCCGGGGCTTCGATCGACGATGCATCACCGCGACACGACGCGATTCCGCCCTTCCCGCTTCGCCTGATACAGCCGCTCGTCGACCACCCTCAGCAACGCATCGACCGTACTCCCGTCGACGCCATATTGCGCGACGCCGACGCTGACCGTCACCTGCACGCGCTTGAAGTCCAGCCCGAACGGCGAACTCGCGATCGACGAACGCACGCGCTCGGCCGTCATCCGCGCGCCTTCGAGCGGCATGTCCGGCAGCAGCGCCATGAACTCCTCGCCACCGACGCGCGCAAGCCCGCCCGCCGGCCGGATCGCCTCGAGGCACTGGCGCACGACGCCGCGCAGCACTTCGTCGCCGATCTGGTGCCCGTAGGCATCGTTGATGTTCTTGAAATTGTCGAGATCGAGCGCGAGCAGGCAGAACGGCGTGCCGTCGCGTTCCGCCCGCACCATCTCGCGCTCGACCTGCGCGATGAACTGCCGGCGGTTCGACGCGCCCGTCATCGGATCGGTCGCGGCCATGTACTCGAGCTTCTGGTTCGTGCGCCGCAGCTCCTGCAGCGCGCTCTCGGTACGCGCCATCGATTCCGACAGCCGGCTCATCAGGTCTTCCTGGCTGTAGATCGCCGAGAACGAGCGTGTCGTCTGCAACGCCTGCACGACGCCGTAGCTGAGCAGGAAGAAGCCGCCCGCGAAAATCGCGTGCGCCAGCCACCACATGTGATTCCACGGCTTGCCGAGAATGAATGCGAGCGAAGACAGCGCGAAGGCCATGATCGACACGCCGTAGATCACCATCAGCGGCGAGCGGATCCGCCGCGCGAGCAGCACGCAGACGTTCAGCAGCGAGAACACGAGCGCGCCGCCCTCCATCGACAGGCGCGTACCGAGCGCGCCGGCGATCGGCGAATACGCAAGGTAGGCAACGACGACGTCGACGATCACGAAGAACACGATCCACGGCAGCCACGTTCGCGCGCTCATGCGCCTCTCGATCCGGTCGGGCGGACGCGAATACGACAGCAGGCCCGTCAGCAGCAGGATCGACATCACGAGCCGCGACGCGGGCCCGTACAGCAGGAACAGCCAGATATTGTGGTGCGCCATCCCGGTGAACGCACCGTGCAGCGCATAGATCATCGCGAAGCCGAGAAAGCCGAGCGTCAGCCAGCGCAGCAGCGGCTCGCCGGACGACCGGTAGCACACCCACGTCACATAAGTGACGAACGCGCCCTCGAGGGTAGCGGCCGCAATCGCGATTTCATGGAATGCGTGGTTCTCGAACCCGACGTGCGGGTCGCTGAAGAACCACAGGTAGGCGATCAGATACGCAGGCAGCAACGCGAATCCGACCAGCAGGCATTTCGCGTAAAGCCTCGCGGCCGCGCTGACGACGCGCGGCGGTTCCCCGGCTGCATAGGTCGTACTCATTCGGTCCCCGGTCGGTCTGCTGCGTTGGTTCGAACCTTCGCGGCACGGATCGCGCCATGCGCGATCCTGCCCATCGTGCCGAAAGGCAAATGTCAGAGCAAGTATAGGTGGGGCAATTCGTTTGACAAGTCAGGGGAAACGGCATTGCCGGGCGCACGCCTTTTGCTTCCCGATTGTTTCGAATCGCGGCGCTGCCGCACCGATTGATGTCGCGGCCGCGGGCGTCGCCGAAGCGAAACCGCGGCCGCGACCGGCCAAAGATCAGAGGATTTCGAACAGACCGGCCGCGCCCTGCCCGCCGCCGATGCACATCGTGACGACCACGTACTTCACGCCGCGCCGCTTGCCTTCGATCAGCGCGTGGCCGGTCAGGCGAGCGCCCGACACGCCGTACGGATGGCCGACCGCGATCGCGCCGCCGTTCACGTTCAGGCGATCCTCAGGAATCCCGAGCGTGTCGCGGCAGTACAGCACCTGTACCGCGAATGCTTCGTTCAACTCCCACAGGCCGATGTCGTCGACCTTCAATCCGGCCTGCTTCAGCAGCTTCGGCACCGCGAACACGGGGCCGATGCCCATCTCGTCCGGCTCGCAGCCGGCCACCGCGAAGCCGCGGAACACGCCCAGCGGCTGCAGCCCTTCGCGCTGCGCGGCATCGGCGCTCATCACGACACACGCCGACGCGCCGTCCGAGAACTGGCTCGCGTTGCCGGCGGTGATCACGCCGCCCGGCACGGCCGAGCGGATCTTCGACACGCCTTCGAGCGTCGTGTCGGGGCGAATGCCTTCGTCGGCCGATACCGTCACTTCCTTCGTGAACAGGCGGCCCGTCGCCTTGTCGGCGATGCCCGCGAGCACCGTGATCGGCACGATCTCGTCGCGGAACCGCCCGGCTTCCTGCGCGGCCGCGGCGCGCAGTTGCGACTGCACGCCGTACTCGTCCTGCCGCTCCTTCGAGATGCCGTAGCGCTTCGCGACGTTCTCGGCCGTCTGCAGCATGTTCCAGTAAATTTCCGGCTTGTGCTGGACGAGCCAGCCTTCCTGGATCATGTGCCGGTTCATCTCGTTCTGCACGCACGAGATCGATTCGACGCCGCCGGCGACATAGATCTCGCCTTCGCCCGCGATGATCCGCTGCGCGGCCAGCGCGATGGTCTGCAGCCCCGACGAGCAGAATCGGTTCACCGTCATCCCCGGCACGGTCACGGGCAAACCCGCGCGCAGTGCGATCTGGCGCGCGATGTTCGCGCCGGTCGCGCCTTCGGGGTTCGCGCAGCCCATGATCACGTCCTCGACGCGAGCGGGGTCGAGCTTCGCGCGTTCGAGCGCGGCGGCGACCACGTGGCCGCCGAGCGTCGCGCCGTGCGTCATGTTGAATGCGCCACGCCAGGATTTCGCCAGCGGCGTGCGTGCGGTCGATACGATTACGGCTTCGGTCATGCGAGTCTCCTTCGGTGCTGCCCTGAATCGGATGGGAAATGCGCTACGCCGCCGGGCGCGCGCCCGCGGACGTCACATGCGCGACGCCCGCTGCCTGCATCTGCTGCCATGCGTGCGCGAGCGACCCGTTCAGGTCGATCGCACGGCACGCATCGTTGATCACCGCGGCGTCGAACCCGGCCGCGCGCGCATCGAGCGCCGACCACGCGACGCAATAGTCGGTCGCGAGCCCGCAGCACCACACGCGCTTCGCGCCGAGTTCGCGCAAGTAGCCCGCAAGTCCCGTGCGCGTCGTGCGGTCGGCTTCGACGAACGCGGAATAGCTGTCGACCTGCGCGTCGCCGCCCTTGCGGATCACGAGCCGCGCGTGCGGGATGTCGAGGTCGCGATGCAGCGCCGCACCGTCGGTGTCCTGCACGCAATGCACGGGCCACAGCACCTGCTCGCCGTACGGCAGCGCGAGCGTGGAAAACGGCTCGCGGCCCGGATGGTTCGCCGCGAACGACACGTGCTCGCGCGGGTGCCAGTCCTGCGTCAGCACGACCTGGTCGAAGCGCTGCGCGAGCGCGTTGATCACCGGCACGACCGCATCGCCGTCCGGCACCGCGAGCGCGCCGCCCGGCATGAAGTCGTATTGCACGTCGATCACGAGCAGGACGTCGTCGGTGCGTTTCATTGCGTGTCTCCAGACAGGATCGGCCGCGCCGCCATGCGGCGGCGTCAGCCGTTGAACCCGCGGCCGGCCTTCGCCAGTTCCGCGATCGACGGCGCGAGCCGCCATGCGTCGCCGTTCGGTGCCGCCGCATAGCGGCGAATCGCGCGCTCGACGTTGTAGAGGCCGACCGTGTCCGCATACAGCATCGGGCCGCCGCGCCACAGCGGGAAGCCATAGCCGGTCAGGTAGACCATGTCGATGTCGGATGCCTTCGACGCGATCTTCTCCTCGAGGATCTTCGCGCCTTCGTTGACGAGCGCGAACACCAGCCGCTCGACGATCTCGTCGTCGCCGATCTTGCGCCGCTCGACGCCGCGCTCCTTCGAATACGCGACGACCATCTCGTCGACGAGCGACGACGGCTTCGCCTTGCGATCGCCCGGCACGTAGTCGTACCAGCCGCCGCCCGTCTTCTGGCCGAAGCGGCCCTGTTCGCACAGGCGGTCGGCGATCTTCGAGTACTGCAGGTCGGGTTGCTCGACGTAGCGGCGCTTGCGAATCGCCCAGCCGATGTCGTTGCCGGCGAGGTCGCTCATCCGGAACGGCCCCATCGCGAATCCGAACTTCTCGATCGCGCGGTCGACCTGCGCGGGCAGCGCGCCTTCCTCGAGCATGAACAGCGCCTGGCGGATGTACTGCTCGATCATCCGGTTGCCGATGAAGCCGTCGCACACGCCCGACACGACCGCCGTCTTGCGGATCTTCTTCGCGACGGCCATCACGGTCGCGAGCACGTCCTTCGCGGTCTGCGCGCCGCGCACGACCTCGAGCAGCTTCATCACGTTCGCCGGGCTGAAGAAGTGCATGCCGACCACGTCCTGCGGACGCTTGGTGAACGCCGCGATCTTGTCGACGTCGAGCGTCGACGTGTTCGACGCGAGGATCGCGCCCGGCTTCGCGACTTCGTCGAGCTTCCTGAACACCTGCTCCTTCACGCCGAGCTCCTCGAACACGGCCTCGACGATCAGGTCGGCGTCCTTCAGGTCGTCGTAAGAGAGCGTCGGCGCGATCAGCGCCATGCGCGCGTCGAGCTTCTCCTGCGTGAGCTTGCCCTTCTTCACCTGCGCGTCGTAGTTCTTGCGGATCGTCGCGATGCCGCGCTCGAGCGCTTCCTGCTTCGTCTCGAGCAGCGTGACGGGCAGGCCCGCGTTAACGAAGTTCATCGCGATCCCGCCGCCCATCGTGCCCGCGCCGATCACGCCGACGCGACGGATCTCGCGCAGCGGCGTGTCGGACGGCACGTCGGGAATCTTGCTCGCCGCACGCTCGCCGAAGAACGCATGGCGCAACGCGCGGCTTTCCGGCGTCATCATCAGCGCGACGAAACCCTCGCGCTCGGCGATGCTGCCCTGGTCGAAGCCGTTCAGCACGCCCGCCTCGATCGCATCGATGCACTTGTGCGGCGCGGGGAAATTCGGCGCGGCGGCCTGCGCGGAATTGCGCGCGAACTGAATGAAGCCCGCGGCGTTGTCGTGGACGATCTTGCGATCGCGCACCCGCGGGTGCGGCCCTTGCCGCGCGCCGGCCTTGCGCGCGAACGCGACGGCCGCCTCCAGCAGGTCGCCGTCGGCCATCTCGTCGAACAGCCCGCTGTTCGCCAGTTGCTCCGACGGCACCGGTGCGCCCGACACGATCATGTTCAGCGCGGTCTCGAGCCCGACCGCGCGCGGCAGGCGCTGCGTGCCGCCCGCGCCCGGCAGCAGGCCGAGCTTCACTTCGGGCAGCGCGACCTGCGCGCCGGGCGCCGCGACGCGGTAGTGCGCGCCGAGCGCGAGTTCGAGGCCGCCGCCCATCACGACGCTGTGCAGCGCCGCGACGACGGGCTTCGCGCTCGCTTCCACCGCGCGGATCACGGTGTGCAGCGTCGGCTCCTGCAGCGCCTTCGGCGTATTGAATTCGGTGATGTCGGCGCCGCCCGAGAACGCGCGGCCCGCGCCGGTCAGCACGATGGCCGTGACCGACGGATCCTGCGCGGCGCGATCGAGCGCGTCCATGACGCCCTGACGGGTCGACAGGCCGAGCCCGTTGACCGGCGGATTGTTGAGCGTGATGACGGCCACGCCGTCGCGAGTCGAGTAATCCACTGCCATCTGCCTGCCTCCATGCATCGCGCGCCGGGTTGGCTGCGCTTCATTGTGCGCGGTCGAACAGCCGCATGTCCGGATGAACTGAGGCAGCATACAACGAAAAAGCACGGTCGTTCAATTTGAATTTTGTTGCCGATCCGGGGACGGATCGGGCGACCGGTTCGCGGGCCGTCGCCGGCCCGGGCGCGATGCTTACGGCTCGCCCACCGCCGTCGGCAACACGTAGTCGCGGAACGTCTCGCGCAGCTTCAGCTTCTGCAGCTTGCCAGTCGCGGTGTGCGGCAGCGATTCGACGAACACGACGTCGTCGGGGATCCACCATTTCGCGACCTTGCCTTCGTAGAACGCGAGCAGCGTGTCGCGGCTCAGGTTCGCGCCTTCGCGCGGCACCACGACGAGCAGCGGGCGCTCGGTCCATTTCGGGTGCGCGCATGCGATGCACGCGGCTTCGGCCACGCCCGGGTGGGCGACCGCGACGTTCTCGATGTCGATCGAGCTGATCCATTCGCCGCCCGACTTGATCACGTCCTTGCTGCGGTCGGTGATCTGCAGGAAGCCGTCGGGATCGATCGTCGCGACGTCGCCGGTCGGGAACCAGCCGTCCGACAACGGCGAGTCGTCGCCGCGAAAGTAGTGATCGATCACCCACGGCCCGCGCACCTGCAATTCGCCGAACGCGACGCCGTCCCACGGCAGCTCGTGGCCGTCCTCGCCGACAATGCGCATGTCGACGCCGCAGATCACGCGGCCCTGCTTTTCGAGCAGCCGGCGCTGCGCGTCGAGCGGCCGCTGCGACTGCGCCCAGTTGAGCTTCGCGAGCGTGCCGAGCGGCGACAGCTCGGTCATTCCCCATGCATGGATCACGCGCACGCCGTATTCGTCCTCGAACGTGCGCAGCATCGCGGGCGGGCACGCGGAGCCGCCGATCACCGTGCGGTTCAGCGTCGAGAAGCGTACGCCGGCTTCGCGCATGTAGTTGAGCAGCCCGAGCCACACGGTCGGCACGCCCGCGGAAAACGTCACGCGCTCGGCCTCCATCAGCGCGTACAGCGACTTGCCGTCGAGATCCTTGCCGGGCAGCACGAGCTTGCCGCCGGTCAGCGGCACCGCGTACGGCAGCCCCCACGCGTTGACGTGGAACATCGGCACGACGGGCAGCACGGCGTCCATCGCGGACAGATTCATCGCGTCGGGCAGCGCGGCGCCGTATGCGTGCAGCACCGTCGAGCGGTGCGAATACAGCACGCCCTTCGGGTTGCCGGTCGTGCCAGACGTATAGCAGAGCCCCGACGCCTGCTGCTCGTCGAGGCGCGGCCAGTCGTAGCGGCCGTCTTCGGCGTCGACGAGCGTTTCGTAGCAGAGGTACGGCGTCGCGCCCGTCGGCAGGTGCGCGGCATCGGTCATCGCGACCCAGCCCTTCACGTGCGGACACTGCGGCGCGATGGCGTCGACGAGCGGCGCGAAATTGATGTCGAAGAAGACGTAGCGGTCTTCAGCGTGATTGACGATGTACGCGATCTGCTCGGGAAACAGGCGCGGGTTGATCGTGTGACAGACGGCGCCCATCCCGCCGATCCCGTAGTACGCCTCCAGATGCCGGTAGCCGTTCCACGCCAGCGTGCCGACGCGGTCGCCGGCGTCGACGCCGAGCCGCGCAAGCGCCTGCGCCAGTTGCTTCGCGCGGCGCTCGCAATCGCGGTACGTATAGCGATGCAGGTCGCCTTCCACGCGCTTCGACACGATCTCCGTGTCGCCGGCGTGCCGCGCGGCATGCGAAATCAGCGAGGACACCAGCAGCGGCACGTCCATCATCTGGCCCAGCAACGGCTTACCCATCGTCTTGTTCTCCGTGAGGATGCGAATCGGTGACCAGCCCCTGCAACGCGCCCGTCAGCGGCCCCGGACGGGCGTGGCGCACGGTGCGCGCGCCGCCATGCGGGCGGCGCGGCGCCGCCTTACAATATCGGCTTACCCAGAGGCGCTCAACATGTCGTTTTCCCGAAGCGCAGCCGATGCGGCTGACACTCTCCCCGACCTCGCCGCCACGCTCGGCGCGCCCGCCGCCGGCGCGTTCGTCACGCTCGGCGACGCGTTTCATACGCGGCTGCCGGCCGCGCCGCTCGCCGCGCCGTACGTCGTCGGCTTTTCCAGCGAAGTCGCGCAGTTGCTCGACCTGCCGCCGTCGCTCGCCGCGCAGCCCGGCTTCGCCGAGCTGTTCGCCGGCAATCCGACGCGCGACTGGCCCGCGCACGCGATGCCGTACGCGTCGGTGTATTCCGGCCACCAGTTCGGCGTGTGGGCCGGCCAGCTCGGCGACGGCCGCGCGCTGACGATCGGCGAACGCACCGGCACCGACGGTCGCCGCTACGAGCTGCAGCTGAAAGGCAGCGGCCGCACGCCGTACTCGCGGATGGGCGACGGCCGCGCGGTGCTGCGCTCGTCGATCCGCGAATTCCTGTGCTCGGAAGCGATGCATCACCTCGGCATCCCGACCACGCGCGCGCTGACGGTGATCGGTTCCGACCAGCCGGTGGTGCGCGAGGAAATCGAGACGTCGGCCGTCGTCACGCGCGTGTCGGAGAGCTTCGTGCGCTTCGGCCACTTCGAGCACTTCTTCTCGAACGATCGCCCCGACCTGCTGCGCCAGCTCGCCGATCACGTGATCGACCGCTTCTATCCGGCCTGCCGCGACGCGGACGATCCGTACCTCGCGCTGCTCGAGGCCGTGACGCTGCGCACGGCCGAGCTCGTCGCGCGATGGCAGGCCGTCGGCTTCTGCCACGGCGTGATGAACACCGACAACATGTCGATCCTCGGCGTGACGATCGACTACGGCCCGTTCGGCTTCGTCGACGCGTTCGATGCGAATCACATCTGCAACCACTCGGACAACGGCGGCCGCTACGCGTACCGGATGCAGCCGCGCATCGCGCACTGGAACTGCTACTGCCTCGCGCAGGCACTGCTGCCGCTGATCGGGCTGCAGCACGACATCGCCGACGACGATGCGCGCGCCGAGCGCGCGGTGGACGATGCGCAGGCCGTGCTCGCGACCTTCCCCGAGCGTTTCGGCCCCGCGCTCGAACGCGCGATGCGCGCGAAGCTCGGCCTCGAACTCGAACGCGAGCACGACGCCGACCTCGCCAACAAGCTGCTCGAGACGATGCACGCGAGCCACGCGGATTTCACGCTGACGTTCCGCCGCCTCGCGCAGATCTCGAAGCACGACGCGAGCCGCGACGCACCGGTGCGCGACCTGTTCATCGACCGCGAAGCGTTCGATGCGTGGGCGAACCTCTACCGCGCGCGGCTGTCCGAGGAAACGCGCGACGACGCGGCGCGCGCGGTCGCGATGAACCGCGCGAACCCGAAATACGTGCTTCGCAACCATCTGGCCGAAGTCGCGATCCGGCGCGCAAAGGAAAAGGATTTTTCGGAAGTCGAGCGGCTCGCGCAGATCCTGCGCCGCCCGTTCGACGAACAACCGGAGCATGAAGCGTACGCGGCGTTGCCGCCCGACTGGGCCGGGTCGCTCGAAGTGAGCTGCTCGTCCTGAGCCCGCAACCCGCGCGTATCGACCGACCGATCAGGAGAACCCCACATGTCCCACGATTCCGACGACAAGACCTTCCCGTACCAGAAGGACGACGCCGAGCTGCGCCGCCGCCTCACGCCGATGCAGTACGAGGTCACGCAGCACGCGGCGACCGAGCGCGCCTTCACCGGCGAATACACCGACACCGAGGATGCCGGCATCTACAAATGCATCGTCTGCAGCACACCGCTGTTCGAGTCGGGCTCCAAGTTCCATTCCGGCTGCGGCTGGCCCAGCTACTTCAAGCCGCTCAACGGCGAGGTGATCGACGAGAAGGTCGACTACTCGCACGGGATGGTGCGCGTCGAGGTGCGCTGCAACCACTGCGGCGCGCATCTGGGCCACGTCTTCGAGGACGGCCCGCGCGACAAGACCGGTTTGCGGTACTGCATCAATTCGGCTGCGTTAAACTTCGAGTCCCGACCCGAAAACGACTGAGCGGCGCCGGGCGGATCGGCGGGGTCGACTCTCGCCGGCCGGCCAGCCCCGGGCTGGCCGCCTCGATCCGCGACGGTGGTGCCTGGCGGGTCCCTACAACGGTGAAAGGCCGCGCGAGCGGCCTTTCACGCAGCTGCGAGCGCCATGAAATTCCTGTTCGATCTGTTTCCGATCATCCTGTTTTTTGTCGCCTTCAAGGTCTGGGGCATCTTTACCGCCACCGCCGTCGCGATCATCGCGACACTGGCCCAGGTCGCATGGGTCGCCTTCCGGCACCGGAAGGTCGACACGATGCTGTGGGTCAGCCTCGGCGTGATCGTCGTCTTCGGCGGCGCCACCCTCGTCCTGCATGACGAGAAATTCATTCAATGGAAACCGACTGTGCTGTACTGGTTGTTTGCGATCGGGTTGCTCGCCGCACGTTATGCGTTCAGCAAGAACCTGATCGAGAAGATGATGGGCAAGCAGCTCACGCTGCCGACGCCCGTGTGGGACAAGCTGAACGTCGCATGGGCGCTGTTCTTCGCGGTGCTCGGCGTCGCGAACCTGTATGTGGTGCACAACTTCACCGAATCCCAATGGGTGAACTTCAAGCTGTTCGGTACGACGGGCGCGATGGTCGTGTTCATCATCCTGCAGAGCCTGTGGCTCACGAAATACCTGAAGGACGAGTGACATGACGGACGCCTTTCTCCACGCCTCGCCCGACGAGCGCATCGCGCTGATCGAAGCGCGCCTCACCGCGTCGCTGGCGCCGCTGGCGCTCACCGTGCGCGACGACAGCGCGCAGCACGCGGGCCACGCCGGCGCGGCCGCCGGCGGTCATTTCACGGTCACGATCGTCTCGGTCGCCTTCACGGGCAAGCCGCGCGTCGCGCGGCACCGGCTGGTGTATGATGCGCTCGCTGATGCGATGCAGCGCGGCATTCACGCGCTCGCGATCGTGGCTTATACGCCCGAAGAATTCAACGAATCTTCAATCTAGTCTCATTAGGAATTCCCGATGATCCTGAAATCCCCCCGCCTGTGGGTCGCGGCGGCTGCTTTCGCAGCGGCACCGGCATTCGCCCAGAACATCGCCGTCGTCAACGGCACGCCGATTCCGAAGTCGCGCGCCGACGCGATGGTCGCGCAGCTCGTCCAGCAAGGGCAGACCGACGGCCCGCAACTGCAGCAGGCCGTGCGCCAGGAACTCGTGAACCGCGAAATCCTGATGCAGGAAGCAATCCGCGAAGGCATCCCGAATCGTCCGGACGTGAAGGCGCAGGTCGCCGTCGCGCAGCAGACCGTCGTGCTGCGTTCGATGATCGAGAGCTTCCTGAAGAAGAACCAGCCGACCGACGCCGAAGTGAAGGCGCGCTACGACGACCTCGTCAAGGGCGCGGGCGGCAACCGCGAATACCACCTGCACCACATCCTCGTCAGCGACGAGCAGCAGGCGAAGGACCTGATCGCGAAGATCAAGGCCGGCGCGAAGTTCGAGGATCTCGCGAAGCAATACTCGAAGGATCCGGGTTCGGGCAAGAACGGCGGCGATCTCGACTGGTCCGATCCGAAGGCGTACGTGCCGGAATTCGCGGCAGCGGCGCAGAAGCTGCAGAAAGGCCAGATGACCGACACGCCGGTGAAGACGCAGTTCGGCTGGCATATCATCCGCGTCGACGACATCCGCGACATCGCACCGCCGCCGCTCGAGCAGGTCAAGGCGCAGATCGCGCAGCAGCTCGTGCAGCAGAAGCTGCAGGCGTTCGAGGAAGGCCTGCGCCAGCAGGCGAAGATCCAGTAACGCCGGCGCGCGTCGCCCGCGCAACGAAAGAAAGCCGCTCTCCGGAGCGGCTTTTTCTTTTGATGCGCCGGACCATGCCATGCAAAAGGCTGCTCCTCAGAGCGGCCTTTTCCGTACCGGACGCGACCCGCGCTACGCGGGATAAAACACGTCGTGATAGCGCACGTCGCCCGATGGCGGCGGTGCCGATTCGTCGAACGACAATGCGAGGAAATACTCGGGCGGCACGCCCGGAAACACGATGCCGTCACGCGGTTCGAACCCGAAACGCGCATAGTACGCCGGCTCCCCGAGCACGACGCAGCCGCGCGCGCCGAGCCGGCGCAGCGCGTCGAGCCCCGTGCGCACGAGCCCCGCGCCGATGCTCTGCCGCTGGCAGTCGGGCAGCACCGCGAGCGGCGCGAGCCCATACCATTGCTGGCTGCCGGACGGCGCGCCGCCGATCGCCACCGGCGAGAACGCGACGTGGCCGATGACGCGCCCGTCGCGCTCCGCGACGAGCGACACGCTCAACGCGCCGTCCGCGCGCAGCGCATCGACGATACGCTGCTCGAACTGCCCGCCCTGCGGCTCGCCCGCGAACGCCGCGCGGATCACGCGGCCGATCGCGTCGGCCTCGCTCGCGCGTGCGTCGCGCAGCGTGACGACCTCGACCGGCGCGTGCGAATCGAACATCACCGGGATCAGCCGATCCAGCGGCGTGCGTTGCGGAACACGCGCATCCACGGGCTCGCTTCACCCCAGCCTTCCGGATGCCAGCTCATCGTCACCGTACGGTGCACGCGCTCCATGTGCGGCATCAGCACCGAGAAGCGGCCGTCGGCCGTCGTGACCGATGTGATGCCGGCCGGCGAGCCGTTCGGGTTGAACGGATAACGCTCGGTCGCCTCGCCGCGGTGGTCGACGTATCGCATCGCAACCGCGACGCGATCGATGTCGCCCTGCTGCGAGAAATCCGCATAACCTTCGCCATGCGCGACCGCGACCGGGATCCGCGAGCCTTCCATCCCCGCGAAGAAGATCGACGGCGACTTCTCCACTTCGACGAACGAGAAGCGCGCCTCGAACTGCTCGGACTTGTTGCGCGTGAACTTCGGCCACGCTTCCGCGCCCGGGATCATCGACGCGATGCTCGACAGCATCTGGCAGCCGTTGCAGATGCCGAGGGCGAACGTGTCGGGGCGCGCGAAGAACGCCGAGAACATGTCGGCGAGGTTCGCGTTGAAACGAATCGTCTTCGCCCAGCCTTCGCCCGCGCCCAGCACGTCGCCGTACGAGAAGCCGCCGCACGCGACCGCACCCGCGAAATCGGCGAGCGTCGCGCGACCGGCGAGCAGGTCGCTCATGTGCACGTCGTGCGCGTCGAAGCCCGCACGGTCGAACGCGTAGGCCGTTTCCAGGTGCGAATTCACGCCCTGCTCGCGCAGGATCGCGACGCGCGGCCGCGCGCCCGTCGCGATGAACGGCGCGGCGATGTCGTCGGCCGGATCGAAGCTCAGCACCGGCGAGATGCCCGGATCGGCCGCATCGAGCAGCGCGTCGTATTCGGCGTCCGCGCAGGCGGGGTTGTCGCGCAGGCGCGCGATGCGCCAGCTCACTTCGCTCCACGCGCGATGGAGTTCGGCGCGCGGCGCGTCGAAGATCTTCTTCGCGTCGCGGTACACCTCGATCACGTCGCGGTCGTTGACCGAGCCGATCACGTGCGAGCACGCCGACAGGCCGAACTCGCGCAGCGCGCCGAGCACCGCGTCGCGGTCGGCCGCCCGCACCTGCACGACGGCGCCGAGTTCTTCCGAGAACAGCGCGCGCAGCGTGCGGTCGTCACGACGGCCGCTCGTCTGCTTCGCCCAGTCCTTCGCGTCGCCGTAGTCGGATTCGTGGTTCGGGTCGAGCGTCAGCATGTCGACGTTCAGCGACACGCCGGCGTGGCCCGCGAACGCCATTTCGCACACCGTCGCCCACAGGCCGCCGTCCGAGCGGTCGTGGTACGCGAGCAGCTTGTCTTGCGCATTGAGCGACTGGATCGCGGTGAAGAAGCGCTTCAGGTCTTCGGCGTCGTCGACGTCCGGCGTCGTGTCGCCGACCTGCTGCGTGACCTGCGCGAAGATGCTGCCGCCCATCCGGTTCTTGCCGCGGCCGAGATCGATCGCGATCAGCACGCTGTCGCCCGCATCGGCGATGCGGCGCAGTTGCGGCGTCAGGTGACGGCGCACGTCCTCGACCGGCGCGAACGCGGAGATGATCAGCGACACCGGCGACACCACTTCCTTCGCGACGCCCTGCTCGTCCCACTTCGTCTTCATCGACAGCGAGTCCTTGCCGACCGGGATGCCGATCCCGAGTGCCGGGCACAGCTCCATGCCGATCGCCTTGACCGTGTCGAACAGCGCGGCGTCCTCGCCGGCCGTGCCGCACGCGGCCATCCAGTTCGCCGACAGCTTCAGCTTGTCGAGCGACGCGATCGGCGCGCTCGCGATGTTCGTGATCGCCTCGCCGACGGCCATGCGGCCCGATGCGGGCGCGTCGATCACCGCGAGCGGCGTGCGCTCGGCCATCGTCATCGCCTCGCCCTTGAAGCCCGCGTAGTCGAGCGCGGTCACCGCGCAGTCGGCCACCGGCACCTGCCACGGGCCGACCATCTGGTCGCGCACCGACGTGCCGCCGACCGAACGGTCGCCGATCGTGATCAGGAACGACTTGCTGCCGACCGTCGGGTGCTTCAGCACGTCGATCGCGACTTCCGACAGCGCGATGCCCGTCACGTCGACCGGCGCGCGCTCGGTCGTCACGCGCGTGACGTCGCGATGCATGCGCGGCGGCTTGCCGAGCAGCACTTCCATCGGCATGTCGACCGGGTATTCGTCGGCGCCCGTCGCTTCGTCGTCGACCAGCTTCAGCTGGCGCTCGTCGGTCGCGACGCCGACCACCGCGAACGGGCAGCGCTCACGCGCGCAGATCGCCTCGAAGCGCGGCAGGTCGGCCGGCGCGATCGCCAGCACGTAGCGCTCCTGCGCTTCGTTCGACCAGATTTCGCGCGGCGACAGGCCCGATTCCTCGAGCGCGACCTTGCGCAGTTCGAAGCGCGCGCCCTTGCCCGCGCCGTCGACGATTTCCGGGAACGCGTTGGACAGGCCGCCCGCGCCGACGTCGTGGATGCTCAGGATCGGGTTTTCCGCGCCGAGCTGCCAGCAGCCGTTGATCACTTCCTGCGCGCGCCGCTCGATTTCCGGGTTGCCGCGCTGCACCGAGTCGAAGTCGAGCTCGGCCGTGTTCGCGCCGGTCGCCATCGAGCTCGCCGCGCCGCCGCCCATCCCGATCCGCATGCCGGGGCCGCCGATCTGGATCAGCAGCGAGCCGGCCGGCACGTCGTGCTTGTGCGTATGCTGATCCGCGATGTTGCCGAGGCCGCCCGCGATCATGATCGGCTTGTGATAACCATGCACCTTCCCGCCGACGTTCTGCTCGTACACGCGGAAATAGCCGCCGAGGTTCGGGCGGCCGAATTCGTTGTTGAACGCGGCGCCGCCGAGCGGGCCGTCGATCATGATCTGCAGCGGCGACGCGATGCGGTCCGGACGGCCGTACGGGCCGTGCGCGTCGTTCGGGTTGCGCTCGCCGACCGGCTGCGCCGCGTCACGTGCGTTTTCCCACGGCTGGCGGGCGTCCGGCAGGTCGAGGTTGGACACGGTGAAGCCCGTCAGGCCGGCCTTCGGACGCGCGCCGCGGCCCGTCGCGCCTTCGTCGCGGATCTCGCCGCCGGCGCCGGTCGCCGCGCCCGGGAACGGCGAGATCGCCGTCGGGTGGTTGTGCGTCTCGACCTTCATCAGCGTGTGCGTGAGCTCGGTATGGCGGCCGTAGCGCTCGCCCGGCTCGCCGGCCGCGCCCGCGTTGCGCGGGAACCAGCGCTCGGCTTCGGCGCCGACCATGATCGACGAGTTGTCCGAATACGCGACGATCGTGCCCTGCGGGCTCAGTTTTTCGGTGTTGCGGATCATCGCGAACAGCGACATGTCCTGCGCTTCGCCGTCGATCGTCCACTGCGCGTTGAAGATCTTGTGGCGGCAGTGTTCGCTGTTCGCCTGCGCGAACATCATCAGCTCGACGTCGGTCGGGTTGCGTTCGAGCTTGCGGAACGCGTCGACCAGGTAGTCGATCTCGTCGTCGGCGAGCGCGAGGCCCAGCTCGACGTTCGCGCGCTCGAGCGCGCCGCGGCCGATACCCAGCACGTCGACGGTCGACAGCGGCTTGGCCGGCAGTTCGTCGAACAGGTGCTTCGCGTCGTCGCGCGCCGCGACCACGCTTTCGGTCATCCGGTCATGCAGCGCGGCCGCGACGGCCGCGCGCGCGTCGTCCGACAGCGCCTTCTTGCCGCCGAGCAGGCCCGACTTCAGCGTGACCGTGAATTCGACGCCGCGCTCGATGCGGCGCACGTGCGTGAGGCCGCAGTGCTGCGCGATGTCGGTCGCCTTGCTCGCCCACGGCGAGACGGTGCCGAAGCGCGGCAGCACGACGAAGGTCTCGGTGGCGCCCTTCTCGCTCGCCGGCTGGAACGGCGCGCCGTAGTGCATCAGCGCGTCGATGCGTGCGCTGTCGTCGGCCGACAGCGGCTCTGCCGCATTGACGAAGTGCAGGAACTGGCCGCGCACCGCGACGATGTTGGCGTCGATTTGCCTGAGCGTGTCGAGCAGACGGGTTTGACGGAAATCGGAGAGGGCCGAAGCGCCGGGAAAACACGAGAAGTGAGCCATGGGCTGGACTGACGTCGATGAGTCGCGCGAGGTGGCGACGTGGGGCGAAAGGAAGGCCGTAATTATACCCGGAAGTCGGGCGCCCAAGACCGGCGATCGGTCGTCCGCATGCACCGCGACGGTGCCCCGGGTGCGTGCCGCGCGCGGCCGCCCGCCAGGCCGGCCCGCGCGGGTGCGCTCGCCGGCCGCCGTGGTGCGACCGCACGGCGCATGTTCGCCCGCCGCCGGTTCCGGCGCTTTTGGCGCTATCATTCCGGGTTCACCGGGCCGGGGGCCTCAGCGAATTTTCACCGGGCAGCGTGCGCGCCACCCGTCATCGAAGCAATCTCCATGGATGTCATCGTCATCGGCGGCGGAATCAGCGGCGTCGCCACCGCCTACCAGCTGCGCGCGGCCGGCCATCGCGTCTGCGTGGTCGAACGCCACGCGACCGTCGCGCAGGGGGCGACCTACGGCGACGGCGGCGCGCTGCTGCCGAGCCCGCTCGACGTCTGGTTCGGCCCGACCTTCATGCGCCAGCGCCAGCCGCGCGACAGCGGCATCGTCTACAAGCCGGGCCTCAACGGCGGCGTCCGCCGCTTCGTCAAGCAGCTCGGCACGCTGCGCGAGCCCGACGCGTTCGCCGCGCAGTACGCCCGGCTGCGCCCGCTGATCGACGCATCGCGCGACACGCTCGCCGACATCGAGGCGCGCCTCGAACTCGAATTCGAGCAGAAGCCCGGCATCCTGCACGTGGTGCGCGACCCGCGCGACTGGGATGCGCTGCAGCCCGCGCTCGACCTGCTGCGCACGCTCGACCAGCCGTACCGCACGCTCACCGCCGCCGAATGCGCGGCGCTCGAACCGTCGGTGCCGGCCGAGCCCGGCTTCGCCGGCGGCGTGCTGCTCGAAACCGAGCGCACCGGCAACTGCCCGCTGTTCGCGAAACTGGTCAAGCAGACGCTCGACGAGCACGGCGTGCAGTTCCGCTTCGGCGCGGACGTCGCCGCGATCCGCGTCGATAGCGGCCGCGCCGCGGTCGAGCTCGCGCCGTCCGGCAACCGGACCGCGGCCCGGGCGCGCGAGGTCGACGTGATTTCCGCCGACGCGATCGTGGTCGCCGCCGGCGCCGGCAGCGTACCGTTGCTCGAACGGCTCGGCTGGCGCCTGCCGCTGCACCCGGTGCGCGTCCACACGCTCACCGCGCCGGTCGCGTACGAGGAACACGCGCCGCACCTGAGCGTCGTCGATTCGATCAAGCGGATCTCGATCACGCGCACCCACCAGCGGCTGCGCGTCGGCGGCGGCGCCGTGCTGCAAAGCCTCGCCGACACCGCGAAGCCGCTCGCCGAGCCGCTGTCCGAGGCCGCGCTCGCGCTGCTCGGCCAGGCCGTTCACGACTGGGTGCCGGGCGCCGCGAGGATTTCGGCCGCGCTGTCGTGGCAAGGCATGCAGCTGCTGTCGCCGGACGGCCTGCCCGTCGTGGGTCCGACCCCGCATCCGCGCGTGTTCGTCAACTTCGGCCATGGCCCGACCGGCTGGGGCCTCGCGTGCGGGTCTGCTAAAGTGGTGACCGACTACCTGGGCGGCGACGCCCGGCAGTGGCCCGCCGACACGCTCGCCGCGCTCGGCGTCGGCCGCTTCACCCCCTGACCGCCACGCGGGCTCGTCCCGTGGCGGCATCCTTGCCAGCCGCCACGATCCCGCGATGACCGTTACCCGCCCGCTTCCCGATTCCGACCCGATCGCGCTGCTGCGCGTCGCCGACCTGCGCGCGGCCGAAGCCGACGCCGCCGCGGCGCTGCCGCCGCACACGCTGATGGGCCGCGCGGGCGCCGCCGCCGCGCACTGGCTGTCCGAGCGCGTCGCCGGCGACGACCGCCCCGTCTGGTTCGCGGTCGGCCCCGGCAACAACGGCGGCGACGCGCTGGTGGCCGCCGCGCACCTCCAGCAGCTCGGTGTCGCGACGCAGGCGTGGATGCCGGTACCGGTCAAGCCGGACGACGCGCAATGGGCGCTCGGCCTCGCCCGCACGGCCGGCGTGCCGCTGTCGGCCACACCGCCCGCCTCGCTGGACGAATACGCGTGGGTCGTCGACGGGCTGTTCGGCATCGGTCTCGGCCGCGCGCTCGACGGCGCATTCGCCGAGCAGGCCGCGCGGATCGCCGCGCATGCGCGCAACGGCGGCCGGGTGCTCGCCCTCGACGTGCCGAGCGGGCTCGACAGCGATACCGGCCGGATCGTCGGCGCGGGTGTCGCCGTCGCGGCCACCCACACGCTCACCTTCATCGGCGCGAAACCGGGCCTCTACACGGGCGACGGCCGCGACCTCGCCGGCGCGATCGACATCGCATCGCTCGACGTCGCGCCGCCCGCCGCGCCGGCCATCGTGCTGAATGCGCCCGCGCGGTTCGTGGCGGCGCTGCCCGCGCGCGCGTATTCGTCCCACAAGGGTACGTACGGCAGCCTGGCGGTGCTCGGCGGCGATACCGGCATGTGCGGCGCGCCGATCCTGGCCGCGCGCGCCGCGCTGTTCGCCGGCGCCGGCAAGGTGCACGTCGGCTTCCTTGGCGCCGGCGCGCCGCCGTACGACCCGCCGTTCCCCGAACTGATGCTGCACCCGGCCGACGGCCTCGATCTCGATGCGATGACCGCGCTCGCCGCCGGCTGCGGGCTCGGTATGCGCGAGGCCGCGGCGACCCTCGTGCGCGATGTGCTCGCGCACGCCGCCGCGACGCTGCTCGATGCCGACGCGCTGAACCTCGTCGCGACGCACGCGGATCTCGCGGCCGCCGTCGCCGCACGCGGCGCGCACGGCCATCCGTGCGTGCTGACGCCGCATCCGCTCGAAGCCGCGCGGCTGCTCGGCGGCGACACGGCCGCCGTGCAGCGGGACCGCGTCGCGGCCGCGCAGGCGCTTGCCACGCGTTATGCGGCGATCGTCGTGCTGAAAGGCTCGGGCACGGTGATTGCGGCACCCGACGGCCGCGTGACGATCAACCCGACCGGCAACGCGGCGCTCGCCACGGGCGGCACCGGCGACGTGCTCGGCGGCCTGATCGGCGCGCTGCTCGCGCAGCGCGTCGCGCCGTACGAAGCGGCGCTCGCGGGCGTCTACCTGCACGGGCTCGCCGCCGACACGCTGACCGCGAACGGCATCGGCCCGGCCGGGCTCGCCGCAGGCGAACTCGCGCCGATGGTCCGCACGCTGATCAATCGCCTTTTTTATCCGTCGCCGCGCGCCGACACGTAACGCCGCTATACTGACTGCCCCGCCGCACGGCGGGCCCTCTCGTCCGCCGGCCTTCCGATCCCGATGAGCCGGCGCGGCATTCCTCCCGATTCACGCTTCACTCGAACCGCCATGACGCTGAATTCGCTCCCCGCCTGGACTGCCCTTCAATCCCACTTCGAACAGATCCGTCACGCCCGGTTGCGCGACTGGTTCGCGCCGGAAAACGACCGTGCGCCGACCCGCGCCGAACGCTTCACGATTCCGGGCGGCGGTCTCGCGGCCGATTTCTCGAAGAACCGCATCGACGACGAAACCCTGCGCCTGCTCGTGCAGCTCGCACGCGACGCAGGTGTCGAAGCGCGCCGCGACGCGATGTTCGCGGGCGAGATCGTCAACCCGACCGAAGGCCGCGCCGCGCTGCATACCGCGCTGCGCGCGACCGACCCGCAAGCGCCGTTCCACGCGCAGGTGAGCGCCGAGCGCGCGAAGATGGCAACCTTTGCGCGTGCCGTGCGCAGCGGCACCTGGACGGGCTACACGGGCAAGCGCATCCGTCACGTGATCAACATCGGCATCGGCGGTTCCGATCTCGGCCCGAAGATGGTCGTGCATGCGCTGCACCACGTCGCGACGCCGGAAATCTCGACCCACTTCGTGTCGAACGTCGACGGCGCCGATCTCGCGCGCGTGCTCGAACAGGTCGATCCCGAGGAAACGCTCGCGATCATCGTGTCGAAGACCTTCACGACGCTCGAGACGATGACGAACGCCCGCTCGCTGCGCGACTGGTTCGTCGCGCGCGGCTGCCCCGAGGACGCGCTGTCGAAGCACTTCGTCGGCGTGTCGGCGAACCCGGCCGAAGTCGTGAAGTTCGGCATCGCCGCGGACAACGTGTTCGAAATGTGGGACTGGGTCGGCGGCCGCTATTCGCTGTGGTCGGCGGTCGGCCTGTCGATCATGATCGCGATCGGCCCCGAGCAGTTCGACGAACTGCTGGCCGGCGCGAACGACATGGACCGCCATTTCCGCGAAGCGCCGCTGGAACGCAACCTGCCGGTGCTGCTCGGCCTGATCGGCATCTGGTACCGGAATTTCTTCGGTTCGCAGAGTTATCTCGTCGCGCCGTACTCGGAAGCGCTGCACTACCTGCCGTCGTACCTGCAGCAGCTCGAAATGGAAAGCAACGGCAAATCCGCGCGCCTGGACGGCACCTTCGTCGATTACCCGACGTCGGCCGTCACGTGGGGCGAGCCGGGCACCAACGGCCAGCACGCGTTCTTCCAGATGCTGCACCAGGGGCCGACGATCGTGCCGATCGACTTCATCGCGGTGCTGACGCCCGAGCATCCGCTCGCGAGCCATCATCCGAAGCTGCTCGCGAACTGCTTCGCGCAGAGCGAGGCACTGATGCTCGGCCGCACGCTCGACGAAGCGCGCAAGATCGCCGGGCCCGGCAAGGAGGCGCTCGCGCCGCACCTGACGTTCCCCGGCAACCGCCCGACCACGACGCTGCTCGTCGATGCGCTGACGCCGCGCACGCTCGGCGCGCTGATCGCGCTTTACGAACACAAGGTGCTCGTGCAGGCAACGGTGTGGGACATCAATCCGTTCGACCAGTGGGGCGTCGAGCTCGGCAAGATTCTCGGCAAGGTGGTCGAGGCCGACCTGTCGGCCGAGTCGGTCGATCCGGCGAAGCACGACTCGTCGACCACGGCGCTGATCGAGCGCGCCCGCGCGGCGCTGAAGCGCTGACGCGACGGCATCATGCCCGTGGCGGCCGCGCGGCCCACCCTGCGCGGCCGGCAGAACGATTCACGCGTGGCGCTATGCCGTATGCGGTGTGACGATGCGGCCGGTGTCGAGCGTCACGGTCGTCTCGCAGCGGCGCGCGAGTTCGGCATCGTGCGTGACGAGCACGAGCGTGGCGCCGTGCGTGCGGTTCAGTTCGAACATCAGGTCGATGACCGCATGGCCCGTCGCCGCGTCGAGACTGCCGGTCGGCTCGTCGGCGAACAGGACCGCCGGGCGCGTGACGAACGCGCGCGCGAGTGCGACGCGTTGCTGCTCGCCGCCCGACAACAGCTTCGGGTAATGCGCGGTGCGTTCGCCGAGCCCGACCTGCACGAGCAGCGCGCGGGCCCGGTCGGCTGCCTCGCGCGCGCTGATGCCGCCCCGCAGCTCGAGCGGCAGCATCACGTTCTCGAGCGCCGTCAGGTGCGGCATCAGCTGGAACGACTGGAACACGAACCCGACCGCGCCGTTGCGCAGCGCGGCGCGCTCGTCCTCGTCGAGCTGGTCGAGCACGCGGCCGAGCAGGCGAACCGTGCCGCTCGTCGCGCTGTCCAATCCCGCAAGCAGGCCGAGCAGCGTCGATTTGCCCGACCCGGACGCGCCGACGATCGCGAGGCTGCTGCCCGGCTGCACCGCAAGCGTGATGCCGTCGAGGATCGTCAGCTCGCCCGTCGCATCGGCGACCCGCTTGCATACGTCATGGACTTCGATGATCGGATCGGTAATCTTGAACATGAACACGACATTTCGCTGGAAAAGACGCACGGCGCTCACCGCGCTGCTGGGCACCCTGTTTGCCACCACGCTACCGGCACACGCCGCGACGACGCCGACATCGGGCCAGCCCGTGATCGCCGTGCTCGGCGACAGCCTGTCGGCCGAATACGGGCTGCCGCGCGACACCGGCTGGGTGGCCTTGCTGCGGCAGCGGCTCACGACCGAGCGAATCGATTATAGCGTCGCGAACGCCAGCGTCAGCGGCGACACCACGAGCGGCGGCCGTGCGCGGCTGCCCGCGGTGCTGCAGCGGCTCAAGCCGTCGATCGTCGTGGTCGAACTCGGTTCGAACGATGCGCTGCGCGGCGTGCCGCTCGCGACGACCGAGCAGAACCTGCGCGACATCATCGCCGACGCGCGACGCGCACAGGCCCGCGTCGTCCTGGTCGGCATGTACGTGCCACCCAACTACGGCCCCGACTACACGCAGAAGTTCCACGCCGTCTATACGCGACTGTCGAAGGATCTCGGCGTGCCGCTCGTGCCGTTCCTGCTGGCCGGTATCGAGAACAAGCCCGAGATGTTCCAGGCCGATCAGATGCATCCGTCGCAGCAGGCCCAGGGCGTGCTGCTCGACAACGTGTGGCCGGCGCTGAAGCCGCTGCTAGGCAAGCCGCGCGGCTGACGCCGCCGCCCGGCCGGAAAACGAAAAGCCCCGCTCGAAGCGGGGCTTTTTGTTGCGTGCGAAACGATGCTCAGTCGTCGCCGTCCTGCTTCTGGCTGGACGGCGAACCGTACAGCTTGACCTTCGAGCGATCGCGCAGCGCGCTCAGATAGGCCTCGCCTTCGCTCTGTGCATCGACTTGCGCCATCTGCTGCTGCGCGGCCGCCAGTTGCTGAGGATCGACCGCCGAACCGGGGATCACCGCGTTCACGCGGTAGATCGCATAGCCATCCGCGCCGAGATCGACCCCGACGTAGGCCGGCAGCGTCTTCGCATCGACCTTGTAGACGGCGCTCAGCGCAGCCGGCGTCAGGCCTTGCGACTGCGTGCGCGACACCTTCTGCGCAGCCGAGAACCCGTCGGCCGATTTCGACTTCTGCAGTTCGGCGAGCTTCGCCGCGCCATCCTTCTTCGCGAGTTCCGCAGCCTGCTCGGCGACGACCTTCTGACGCACGACGTCCTTGATCGCGTCGAGCGCGGGCACGGCCGCCGGCTTGTAGTCGGTCACGCGCGCCGAGATCAGCGTGTTGTTGCCGACGTCGATCGCCTGCGTGTTGTTCCGGTTCTTCACCGAGTCGTTCGCGAACACGGCAGCCAGGAACTTCGGATTGTTCAGCGGGCTCGTCGGCGGCAGCTGCGGATTCGGCGTCGGCGTGACGGTGGCCGTCTGGATCGTCAGCTTGTACTTGTCCGCGGCCGGCTGCAAAGTTTTCGCCTTTTCGTAGACGGTCGACGTGAAGCCTTCCGCGTTGTCCGTGAACGCCTTCGACGCGTACTGCTGCTTCAGGTCGGCCGCGATCTGGTCCTTCACGTCCGCGAACGGCTTCACGGCCGCCGGCTTCACTTCGGTCGCCTTCAGGATGTGGAAGCCGAGATCCGACTGCACGACACCGCTCACGTCACCCTGCTTGAGCGCGAACGCGGCATCGTCGAACGCCTTGCCGCCGGCCGTCGAGCCGCGCGTGATGAAGCCGAGGTCGCCGCCCTTCGCCGCCGACGGCGCGTCCTGCGAGTTCTTCTGCGCGATCTGCGCGAACTGGTCCGGATGTGCCTTCACGTCGGCGAGCAGTTGCTCGGCCTTCGCCTTGGCCGCTGCCTTGTCGGCCGCGCTCGCGCTGCCCGGTGCGGCGATGAAGATGTGGCTCACGCGCACCTGCGCTTCGGTGCGGAAATGCGTCGGGTTGTCGTCGTAGAACTTCTTGATGTCCGCGTCGGTCGGCTGCGCGCTCGCGGCGGCCGCGGCCGGCGAATAGACGAGGTACTGGATCGTCGCGGTCTCCGGCGTCGCGAAGCTCTGCTTGTGCGCGTCATAGTACGCGGTGAGCTGCGCGTCGGTCGGCTGGACCTTCGCGGCGAAGTCGCTCGTCTTCAGCACGAGCGCCTGCACTTCGCGCTGCTGCGCGGCGAGTTCGGACAGGCGTTGCGCGAGGCTCTTCGGCGTGAACGCGCTCGACACGATGCTGGCCGGAATCTGCTGCAGCGCGAGGCTGTAGCGCACGCGCTCCTGATACTGCTCGGGCGTCATCCCCTGGAACGACAGCAGCTGCGCATAGCGCTCGACGTCGATCGAGCCGTCGGGCTTCTTCAGCGACGCGATCATCGGGTCGCTCATCAGTGCGTCGCGCACGGCATTGTCCGATGCGGTCAGGTGCAGACGTTGCGTCTCGTCGGCCAGCACGCGTTGCTGGATCAGGCCGTCGAGCACCTGCTTGCGATGCTCGGGCGTATCGAACATCTTGATGTCGAACTGCCCGCCGAGTGCCTGGCGCGCCTGGTCGATCTGCTGGCGGAACGCGCCGTCGAATTCGACCCGCGTGATCTTGTGCCCGTTGACTGCCGCGACGTTCGCACTATCGTCGAAGAAGCCGCGGAAGCCTTGGATCCCGACGAAACCCAGCCCCGGCAACACGATCAGGAGCAGGAGCGCCATCATCAGGCGCTGGTGATTACGGAAGAAATCGAGCATGCGTGACGGGAAAATTGGACAAAACGCCCGATATTACAACATACGGGGTGGGACGGGAGAAAAGCGGCGACGCCCGCGGCAGGCACCATCGGAAGTACGAGCAAAAATACCCGCCTTTCGGCACGGGGCGCACGCCATCACCGGCCCCCTCCTCGCGAAGCTCCGACAGCCACTCGCCCAATTGTCGCCCTCCCATCGCGGCGGCCCGGGCTCGCGGCACACGATCATTCGTTCGCCGAGCGGGCTTGCCTGATGCGGCGCAGCCGCCATCGGCACCGACGACCGCAAGGCAGGGCCGGGGCCGCGAATCGAGCCAGTCAATGGAAGACGCCGGACACCGGGGCACACGACACAAGCCTGGCATGCGCGTCCGGGTCTTTGGCCGCGAGCAATGCGACGGCCGGAAAAACGACAAGGATCGACCGCACGACGCCGATCGGCCGATACCGCCCTAACGAGTCGTCGGACTTTGCATATCGAAAATAGATCGTTCGTGCCGCATCGCAAGCCGGATACGCTTTCCGCGCCGTGCAGCCCGTGCCACGCTCATCGACGGAACGATGAAAGGGTGCGGCCCATTCGACCATTCGACCATACCGCACCATTCGATGAGTTTTCTTCACCACGCGCGCCTCGTCGCATTCGCTGCCTCCGTCGGCCTGCTGGCCGGCTGCAACGGGGACAGCGTCGACAGCTCGGGCGCTTCGCCCGCCGCGACGGAAAATGCCGCGAACAGCGCCACGCTGTTCACGCTCCCGCTGTACCAGTTCTACGCAACGCGACAGAGCTACATCGCTCAGGGCCTCGCGCCGAATACGTTTCTGCACAATCGCCAGCTGTCCGATGCTTCGTCCACCTCGGTGACGAAGCCCAATCACGACACGCTGTATTCCATCGCCATGCTTCAACTGGACGCGGGCCCTGTTCAGATCGACACGCCCGCCAGCGGCACCCGCTACTTCTCGCTCGCGCTGATGGACGCCTATACGAACAACTTCGCGATTCGCGGCACGAGCGCCGACAACGGCGTCGCGAAAGTCTTTTGGGTCGTGGGGCCGAACTGGCAGGGAACCGCCCCGGCAGGCATCACCGTGCTCCGCTCGTCGACCAACGCGGTGTGGGCATTGGCGCGGACTTACGTGAGCGATGCGAACGATTATCCCGCGGCGTGGGCCGTCCAGAATCAACTGGTCGTGTCGCGACCCGCCGGAACCGGTGTCGCGGCGTGGGACAGCGTGGACACGCAAAAGCCGCCCGGTTATGCCAACTGGCCATCGTATTTTCAGTACGTGAACCGGCTCTTGAAAAAGAGTCCGCCGACGCCGCAGGATACGGCCGTGCTGACGAACGCGCTCGACGTGATAGGCATAGGCCCGACGCAGACCTTCAACCCGTCGTCTGCCGACGCGGCATCGATCGACGCAGGCGCGGCACAGGCGCTGGCGAGTCTGACGGGCGGCGGGACGCAGCAAGCCGCCGCCCAGACGAGTACCGACGCGAATGGCTGGACAGGCGGTCCGGCCGATGTCGGCAACTATGGAACCCAATACACGCTACGGGCGCGCGTTGCGCTGAACGGCCTCGGTGCGCTGCCCGGCAGCGAAGCGATTTACTACACGAGTACGGGAGCGGCGAACGCGTCGGGGGCGAATTACGACGGCAACGGCGTCTATCAGATGACCTTCCCGGCGGGACAGCTTCCTCCGGCGCGCGCCTTCTGGTCATTGACGCTGTACGGCGGCACGAACCAGGCGCAAGCATTCTTTTATCCGAATCCCGATCGAATCTATGCGCTGTCCTATCCGGCGTCGAACTTTCAGTTCGCGAGCGACGGCTCGCTCGTGCTCACCATCAGCCATGTGCGACCCGCGGGCGTACCCGCCAGCAACTGGCTGCCGGCTCCCGCTGGCGCGTTCAATCTGACGCTGCGCACCTACCTGCCGGACACCCCGCTCCTGAACGGAACCTACAAGCTGCCGCCGGTGATACGCGTTCAGTAAGGCCTCCCCGCGCGAGCCGGAAAACCGGCACCTCTGCGCCGAGAACCATGAAAAACCCGCGATCGCGTTCGAGCCGTCGCGGGTTTTTCGTTCCGGCGGCCGCGTGCCGGCGTTTCCTGTCGTATTGTTTGCTGCCACTCCGCTCGCCGGGCATCGCAAGGCCGAGCCTCGCCGGCGATCATCCCCGCAGTCATGCACGCACACGAATCGAACGCACAAACAACAATGCCCGCACGAGGCGGGCATTGTTGTTTGTTTGGCGGAGCGGACGGGACTCGAACCCGCGACCCCCGGCGTGACAGGCCGGTATTCTAACCGACTGAACTACCGCTCCTTGGTCTGGCTGAATCGGGAAACTGGTGGGTGCTGAGGGGTTCGAACCCCCGACCTACGCCTTGTAAGGGCGCCGCTCTACCAGCTGAGCTAAGCACCCGTTTCCGATTCGTTCTGACTGCGATCTGCGTTTCCGCATCAACAATCAGCGAGCCCGCAAGTTTAATTCATCCCCGATCATTTTGCCAAGCCCGAACGCTAATTTTTTTAAGCGCCGACGCATGCGTTTTCGATGCGCATAAAAAAAACCCGCGGACACGCCGCGGGTTTCGTGAGCCACCGTCAGCAACGACGGCGCTCAGGGTCTCAGTGCTTGACGACTTCCGTCGAGCCGGCATCCTTCGCCGCCTCGCCGACCGGTGCTGCCGCCTTCGCTTCTTCTTCCGGCGGCAGCGGCGTCGGCGAACGCTCGAGCGCGAGTTCCAGCACCTTGTCGATCCAGCGGACCGGCACGATCTCGATCGCGTTCTTCACGTTGTCCGGAATGTCCGCGAGATCCTTCACGTTCTCTTCCGGAATCAGCACGAGCTTGATGCCGCCGCGATGCGCGGCCAGCAGCTTTTCCTTCAGCCCGCCGATCGGCAGCACTTCGCCACGCAACGTGATTTCGCCCGTCATCGCGACATCGGCACGCACGGGGATACCCGTCAGCACCGACACCAGCGCGGTCGTCATCGCACCGCCTGCGGACGGACCGTCCTTCGGCGTCGCGCCTTCCGGCACGTGAATGTGAATGTCCTGCTTCTCGAACGCTTCGTCCTTGATGCCCAGACGCCGCGAACGCGAGCGCACGACCGAACGCGCAGCCTCGACCGACTCCTTCATCACGTCGCCGAGCGAACCCGTGCGGATCACGTTGCCCTTGCCCGGCATCACCGCGGCTTCGATCGTCAGCAGATCGCCGCCGACTTCCGTCCACGCGAGGCCGGTAACCTGGCCGACCTGGTTTTCCTTCGCCGCGAGGCCGAAGTCGTACTTGCGCACGCCGAGGAACGTGTCGAGGTTCTCGCCGTCGACCTTGATCGCGCCCGATGCCTTCTTCAGCAACAGCATCTTCACGACCTTGCGGCAGATCTTCGACACTTCCCGCTCGAGCGAACGCACACCGGCTTCACGCGTGTAGTAGCGGATGATGTCGCGGATCGCCTGCTCGGTGACCTCGATCTCGCCGTCCTTCAGCCCGTTGTTCTTCTTCTGCTTCGGCAGCAGGTAACGCTGGGCGATGCTGACCTTCTCGTCTTCCGTGTAGCCCGACAGACGAATCACTTCCATCCGGTCGAGCAGCGGCGGCGGGATGTTCAGCGAGTTCGACGTCGCGACGAACATCACGTCCGACAGGTCGAAGTCGACTTCGATGTAGTGGTCGGCGAACGTGTGGTTCTGTTCGGGATCGAGCACTTCGAGCAGCGCCGACGACGGATCGCCGCGGAAATCCATGCCCATCTTGTCGACTTCGTCGAGCAGGAAGAGCGGATTGCGCACGCCGACCTTCGCGAGGCTTTGCAGGATCTTGCCCGGCATCGAACCGATGTACGTCCGGCGGTGACCGCGGATCTCGGCCTCGTCACGCACGCCGCCGAGCGCCATCCGGACGAACTTGCGGTTCGTCGCACGGGCGATCGACTGGCCGAGCGAGGTCTTGCCGACACCCGGAGGCCCGACGAGGCACAGGATCGGCGCCTTGACCTTGTCGACGCGCTGTTGCACCGCGAGGTACTCGAGGATCCGTTCCTTCACCTTCTCGAGGCCGAAGTGATCCTCGTCGAGCACCTGCTCGGCGTTCGACAGGTCGTTGTTGACCTTGCTCTTCTTGCGCCACGGCAAGCCGATCAGCGTGTCGATGTAGTTGCGCACGACGGTCGCTTCCGCCGACATCGGCGACATCAGCTTCAGCTTCTTCAGCTCGGCATCGGCCTTTTTCTTCGCTTCCTTCGGCATGCGCGCGGCGTTGATGCGCTTCTCGAGTTCCTCGAGATCCGCCCCTTCCTCGCCTTCGCCGAGTTCCTTCTGGATCGCCTTGACCTGCTCGTTCAGGTAGTACTCGCGCTGGCTCTTTTCCATCTGGCGCTTCACGCGCCCGCGGATGCGCTTTTCGACCTGCAGGATGTCGATCTCGGCTTCGAGTTGCGCGAGCAGGTGCTCGAGGCGCTCGATGACCGGGAACATCTCGAGGATGTGCTGCTTCTGGTCGAGCTTCAGCGGCAGGCGCTCGGCGATCATGTCCGCGAGGCGGCCTGCTTCGTCGATACCCGACAGCGACGTGAGGATCTCCGGCGGGATCTTCTTGTTCAGCTTCACGTACTGGTCGAACTGCGACACGATCGCGCGACGCAGCGCTTCCGTTTCAGCGCTGTCCGCGTGATCGGGCTCGAGCGGCATCACGTCGCAGGAGAACTGCGTCTCCTGTTCTTCGATCGACAACGCCTTCGCGCGCTGCAGGCCCTCGACGAGCACCTTCACGGTGCCGTCCGGCAGCTTCAGCATCTGCAGGATGTTGGCGATACAACCGACCTCGTACATGTCCTTTTCGGTCGGTTCGTCCTTGGCCGCGGTTTTCTGGGCGACGAGCATGATGTGCTTGCCGCCTTCCATCGCTGCTTCGAGGGCCTTGATCGATTTCGGCCGGCCCACGAAGAGCGGAATCACCATGTGCGGGAAAACGACGACATCCCGCAGCGGCAGCAGCGGGAGCGTGATGCGTTCCGGCGGAAGAAGTTGGGTGCCTGACATTTCATTTCCCCATGAGTGGAATCAATTGTTCGGTAATTGAGGCCGCCACAACGAATTGCAAGCCTTCAAGTGCGGGAAATATTCGGTAAGAAAGTAACCACCGCGTGTCGAGTCAGAGTTACCCACAAGATAAACGAAAAAAAGCCGCCCACGGTCTCATGAACGGCCTTTTTCGCTGAACATCGTCGGCAAGCCGGTCAGTTCGAACCCGCCACCTTCGGCGTGTCCTCGTAGATCAGCAAGGGCTTGCCGTCGCCATCGATGACGTTCTCGTCGATGATGACCTTGCTGACCCCTTTCATCGTCGGCAGCTCGTACATCACGTCGAGCAACGCCTGTTCGATGATCGAACGCAAACCGCGCGCGCCGGTCTTGCGGCGGATCGCCTTGCGGGCGACTGCCTGCAGCGCGCCCGGCCGGATTTCCAGCTCGACGCGCTCCATCGCGAACAGCTTGTGATACTGCTTGACGAGCGCATTCTTCGGCTCGACCAGGATCTTCATCAGCGCGGCTTCATCGAGCTTGCCGAGCGTCGCGACCACCGGCAGGCGGCCGATCAATTCGGGGATCAGACCGAATTTGATCAGGTCTTCCGGTTCCGTTTCGCGCAGCACCTCGCCCGCGTCGCGTTCCTGCTTGCTCTTGACCGTCGCGCCGAAGCCGATGCCGGTTTTCTCGGTGCGATCGGTGATCACCTTTTCGAGACCGTCGAACGCGCCGCCGCAGATGAACAGGATGTTGGTCGTGTCGACCTGGATGAAATCCTGGTTCGGGTGCTTGCGGCCGCCCTGCGGCGGCACCGACGCCATCGTGCCCTCGACGAGCTTCAGCAGCGCCTGCTGGACGCCCTCGCCCGACACGTCGCGCGTGATCGACGGGTTGTCCGACTTGCGGCTGATCTTGTCGATTTCGTCGATGTAGACGATCCCGCGCTGGGCCTTGTCGACCTCGTAGTTGCAGTTCTGCAACAGCTTCTGGATGATGTTCTCGACGTCCTCGCCGACGTAGCCGGCTTCGGTGAGCGTCGTCGCGTCGGCAATCACGAACGGCACGTTCAGCAACCGCGCGAGCGTCTGCGCGAGCAGTGTCTTGCCGGAGCCCGTCGGGCCGATCAGCAGGATGTTGCTCTTCGACAGCTCGACGTCGTCCTTCTTGTCGAGGTGCTTCAGGCGCTTGTAGTGGTTGTACACGGCCACGGCGAGGATCTTCTTCGCGCGCTCCTGGCCGATCACGTACTGATCGAGGATGTCGCGAATTTCCTGCGGGCTCGGCAGATCCGACCGCGACAGGCTGGCCTCGACGCCGGCGGCAGCCGCCTCGTCGCGAATGATCTCGTTGCAGAGGTCGATACATTCATCGCAGATGAACACCGACGGGCCCGCGATGAGTTTTTTCACCTCATGCTGGCTCTTCCCGCAAAACGAGCAATACAACAGCTTCTCGCTGTTCGAACCTTTTTTGTCCGCCATGAATGTAGAGCCTCCGGACAGGTAAATGACATGATACGCCGAATGCTCCGGACGCCGCGCCTAGGGCGCGACCGGAGCCGGCCGGATGCGCTTGCCGCAGATGCTCGGCGCGTGCGGAACATCGCCGGGGCGCCGCGCGAATCGGGGCGGCACCCCACTTAAGGTCACGGGCGCTTCAGCAGCACCTGATCGATCAGCCCGTACGCCTTCGCGTCTTCGCTCGACATGAAGTTATCACGGTCGGTGTCGCGCGCGAGGCGCTCGACGTCCTGACCCGTGTGTTGCGCGAGCAGCTGGTTCAGCCGCTCCTTCAGGTAGAGGATTTCGCGGGCCTGGATCTCGATGTCGGACGCCTGGCCGCGCGCGCCGCCGAGCGGCTGGTGAATCATCACGCGCGAGTTCGGCAGCGCGAAGCGCTTGCCCTTCGCGCCCGACGCGAGCAGGAACGCGCCCATGCTGGCCGCGAGCCCCATGCACAGCGTCGACACGTCCGGCTTGATGAACTGCATCGTGTCGTAGATCGCCATGCCGGCCGACACCGACCCGCCCGGGCTGTTGATGTAGAGGCTGATGTCCTTGTCGGGGTTCTCGCTCTCGAGGAACAGCAATTGCGCGACCACGAGATTGGCGGTCTGGTCGTTCACTTCGCCGACCATGAACACCAGGCGCTCCTTCAGGAGACGCGAGTAGATATCGTACGAACGCTCGCCGCGGCCGCTCGTTTCGACGACGATCGGCACCAGCCCCAGCGCTTGCGCCTCGAAACCCTGCGGCGCGTTCGAAGCAAGCATGTCCAGCAATTCAGCGCGAGTGATCATTCAATGAACCTTGTTCGAATGGAAAATTGAACGGAAGGAAGCCGCCCGCTCAATCGCCATATTAATGGCAACCGTGCGCTTGACGTAAAAACGGCGTGCGGGCCGTCGCTCCGACAGCCGGCACGCCGCTAGAGCAGCACTTACGCTTGCGCCGATGCGCTCGCGAGTGCCTCGAAGCTCACTTCCTTGTCCGTCACCTTCGCCTTGCCCAGCACGAAATCGACGACGTTGCTTTCAACGACGAACGCTTCCATCTCGGCGAGGCGCTGCTGGTTGGAATAATACCAGCGGACCACTTCCTTCGGGTCTTCGTAGCTCTTCGCGAACTCGTCGACTTCCGCGCGGATCTGTTCCGGCTTCGCTTCCAGGCCGTTTGCCTTCACGAGTTCGGCCAGCACGAGGCCCAGCTTCACGCGACGCTCGGCCTGCTCGGCGAACATTTCCGCCGGGATCGGCGCGTCCTTCGCGTTCGGCACGCCGCGCTGCGCCAGATCCTGGCGAGCCATTTCGACGAGGCGTTGCTGGTCCTGCTCGATCAGCGCCTTCGGCACCTCGAGTTCGGAGATCTTCAGCAGCGCGTCCATCACCTGGTTCTTGACGATCGACTGCGTGCGGCGCTTCGCTTCGCGCTCGAGGTTTTCCTTGATCTCGGCGCGCATCTTCGTGAGGTCGCCGTCTTCGATGCCGAGCGACTTCGCGAATTCGGCGTCGATTTCCGGCAGGTGCGGCCACTCGATCTTCTTCATCGTGACCGTGAACTGTGCCGTTTTGCCGGCGACGTCCTTGCCGTGGTAATCCTCAGGGAACTTCAGGTCGAACGTGCGTTGTTCGCCGACCTTCAGGCCCAGCGCCGCCGTTTCGAATTCCGGCAGCATCCGGCCTTCGCCGAGCACGAACGGGAAATCTTCGGCCGTGCCGCCCTGGAACGCGACGTCGTCGATCTTGCCGACGAAGTCGACCGTCACGCGGTCGCCGTTCTTCGCTGCGGTGTCCGCGCCGCCGTCGCCGTGCTCGCCGGCTTCGCCGCGGGCGTGGAAGTGCACGCGCTGCTTGCGCAGGATGTCCAGCGTGCGGTCGATTTCGGCGTCGCCGATCGACGTCGTCGAGCGCTCGACTTCAGCCGTCGCCAGATCGCCGATCTTCACTTCCGGGTAGACCTCGAACGTCGCGTCGAACGCGTATGCGTCCTCGGCCTGTTCCTGCTTCGGCTCGAAGCTCGGCTGGCCGGCGACGCGCAGGTTTTCCGCGCGGCTGATCGTGAAGAATTCCTGGCCGATCTTGTCGCTCAGCACTTCCGCCTCGACCTGACCCGCGTACTGTTGCGCGACCATCTTCAGCGGCACCTTGCCCGGGCGGAAACCCGGCATGCGCACGTTCTTCGCGAGTTTCTGGATACGGGCGTCGATTTCCTTCTGCACCGTGTCTTTCGGCAGGGAAATCGTCACGCGGCGTTCAAGCTTGCCGAGGTTCTCAACAACGTTAGCCATGGCTTCAATCGTCCTAAAATTATTCGAGCGAATCGGGTTTTCCTTGCCGTGCCTGCCTGCGGCCGCGGTGCGTCGCACGCGCTCGCCGCGCCGGAGCGCCACGCCATCCCTGCACGCGCCGGATGGCTAGCGCAAGCGGCTCGGAGCACGGCTTTGGCCGGAAGAATCGACTATTCTAGCAAACAATTTTCCTCGTACCGCCAGATCAGCACGTCGCACCTGCATCCCCGCCGGGCAGACAGCCCCTCGCACCGCAATGCGAGCGGATCGCGGCTATGCCGAACGCCGTATCCTCCCCAGCCCCGCCATCCTGTAAGCTCCGATGGAGCGTGACCCGCCATGACGGTCCCGCCATTCTTCACACCAATCACGCCTTCCGGAGACACCATGCCGCAACACCCGTCCGCGCCTGTCGTCGTCATCGCGCCCGATTCGTTCAAAGGTTCGCTTTCCGCCGAACAGGTCGCGGACGCGATCGCCACCGGCATCCGCCGCGCGCGGCCCGACGCGGTCGTGCGCTGCTGCCCGATGGCCGACGGCGGCGAAGGCACGCTCGACGCGATGCTGGCGGGCGGCGGCACGCGGCGCACGCTGCGGGTGGCCGGCGCGTCGCTCGCGGCACGCGACGCGGCGGTCGGCGTGATCGACGCGCGCACGGCGATCGTCGAGACGGCCGAGATCGTCGGCATTACCGACGCGGTCGGCATGAGCGTGCCGGTCGACGCGCGCAGCACGCGCGGAATGGGCGAGGCGATCCGCGCGCTGCTCGACGACGGCGTGCGCCGCTTCTTCGTCGCGCTCGGCGGCAGCAGCACCAACGACGCGGGCGCCGGCCTGCTCGCCGGCCTCGGCCTGCAGTGCTTCGACGCCGGCGGCCAGCCGGTCGAGCCCGTGCCGTCGCGGCTCGCGGATATCGCGCGCATCGACGCGTCGGCACTCGACCCGCGCCTGAAGGACACGGAATTCGTCGGCATGTCCGACGTCGACAACCCGCTGACGGGCGCGCACGGCGCGACCGCCGTGTTCGGCCCGCAAAAGGGCGTGACGCCCGAGCAGGTTGCGACCCTCGACGCCGCGCTCGCCCGCTTCGCCGACCTGCTCGAAACCGCGCTCGACCGCCGCGGCCGCGACCTGCCGGGCGCGGGCGCCGCGGGCGGCCTCGGTTTCGCGCTGCACATGCTCGGCGCGCGGTTCGAAGCGGGCGCCGAAGTCGTCGCGCGCCAGGTCGGACTCGACGCCGCGCTCGCCGGCGCCGACTGGCTGATCACCGGCGAAGGCCGCTCCGACGTGCAGACGCTGCACGGCAAGGCGCCGTTCATCGCGTGTCGTCACGCGCGGGCCGCCGGCGTGCCCGCGTCGCTGCTGTCGGGCGCGGTCGATCCGGCCGCGCTGCCGCGCCTGTCCGAGCATTTTTCCGGCTGCTTCTCGCCGGCTCCCGGGCCGATCACGCTCGACGTCGCGATCCGCGACGCGGCCAATCTGCTCGCGAACGAAGCGGAACAATTGACGCGCCTGAAATACGGTGCACACTGACCGTTGACCCGAGCGTGCGATACAGGAACAATCGGGCCCGCCCTTTTTCTTCAGGATTCGACATGAAAGGCCGTCAAGCCGGGCTCGATCAGTTTCTGACCTATCGCCTCCATGCGCTCACGAAGCGCTCCGACCGCGGGATCGGCGAGGTGTACCGGCACAAGCTCGACATCTCGCTGCCCGAGGCGCGCGTGATCGCCGCCGTCGGTGCGTTCGGTCCGTTCTCGATCATGGATCTCGCGCGTCACACCAATCTCGACAAGAGCCAGGCAAGCCGCGCAGCCGAGGCGCTGTTGCGCCAGGGCCTGCTCGAGCGCAGCGCGAGCGAGGAGGATGGCCGGATCGTGCTGATCGCGCTGACCGCCGACGGCCGCGCGCTGCACCGCAAGATCATGCCGATCGTGCGCAAGTGGAACGACGGCCTGCTGGCCTGCCTGTCCGACGGCGAACGCCAGACGTTCGAACGGCTGCTCGACAAGGTCGTCGCGCACGCCACCGAGCGGGACGACTGAGCCGAATCAGGAGCGCCGCGCCAGCCCTATTGATCCGACGAATTCGACGGGCCGCCCACGTTGCTTGACCGGCAACGCGGGTGGCCCGCTTTGCGTCATGCGGCGGGCGCGGCGAACGTCCCGCGCTTCGCCGCTGCCGTGCGGCGGCGCCTGGCGGCGCCCGGCACGCGCTAGAGCCCGCTGTTCGCCGCGCGCTGGCGCAACAGTCCGAGCACCGCGTCGCAGTACGGGGTCGGCACGCCAAGCTTGCGGCCGAGCTCCGGGAATACGCCGAGGATCGGCCCGATCTCGAGCGACCGTCCTGCCTCGACATCCTGCAGCATCGACGTCTTGAACGCGCCGAGCTTGCGCGTGACCGCGATCCGATCGGGCCCGCTCATCCCCGTGGACAGGCCGAGCTTCGCGCCGATCGCGGCCGCCTCCTCCATCATCCGCAGCGCGAGTGCCTGCGTGAACGGATCGTCGAGCAACTGCTCGGCCGTCGACCCGGTCAGCGCACTCAGCGGATTCATGTTCATGTTGCCCCACAGCTTCGTCCAGATCTCGGCCCGGATCGCGGGCGTCGACTCGACGTCGAAACCGCCCGCCGCAAGCGCCGCGGCAAACCGCGCCGTGGCCGCGGCGAGCCGCTGATCCGGCGCGCCGACGATCAGCCGGTTGCCGCGCCCGCGGCGCACGACGCCCGGCGCGTCGGTACTCGACGACAGATGCACGACGCAGCCGATCGCCTGCGCGGGCGGCAACGCGGCGGACACCGCGCCGGCCGGGTCGACCGCATCGAGCGGCACGCCGTCGAGCGAGCCCGCGAGCCCGTGCGTGAACCACCACGGCAACCCGTTCATCGCCGCGACGATCACGGTGTCGGGCCCGACCAGCGGCGCAATGCGCGCAGCCAGCGCCGGCAGCGCCTGCGCCTTCAGCGCGATCACCACGTAGTCCTGCACGCCGAGCGCATGCGCATCGTCGCTCGCCCGCACCGGCACCGACGCGGTATCGCCGCCTTCGTCGATCACGCGCACGCCGTGCGTGTTCAGCGCATCGAGCGTCGCGCCGCGCGCGTATGCGCTCACGGTCATGCCGGCCCGCGACAGCGCGGCCGCGAGCAATCCGCCGATCGCACCGACACCGACCACCGCCGCGCGCACCGACCCTGAATTCGTGTCGTTCATGATGGAATTCCGTCTCCTGGGAGCTGACGAGCATAACGCTCAATAGTTGTGGGCACAACCATTTACACGGGAATGGGCCACGCCCCCGCTCGCGCTCGTTCGCGTCAGCGCGGCACGCCGCCGGCATCGAGGGGCGCGTCGTCGGCCACGCCGCCCGTGGCGCCCAGCACGCCCGCGATCTGGCTCTTGTCGTGCATGCCGAGCTTGCGGTACGCGCAGCGCAGGTAGTGGCGCACGGTGGTCGGCGAAATGGCCATCTGTTGCGCGACCTCCTTGTGCGACCGCCCGGCGCCGTAATAGCGGATCGCCGCGAGCTCGCGCGGGCTCAGCCGGTCGAGCAGCGAGCGCGGCCGCGCTTCGATCTGGAACAGCCCCGCGACGGGCACGCACTGGATGCGCAGCGCGTCGCCGACGAAAGGCTGGCCCGACTGGCGCCGCAGGTGCGCGACGAGCGGCTCCGGCACGCGCGCGCCGGCCCAGGCCGGCCACTCGGTGCGCAGTACGTCGTCGAAACCGTGATCGGCATGGTGGAGCACCCCGAAGCTGTCGCACAGCGCGCGCGCCGCCGGCGCCGCCGTCTCGGCGCGCTCGCGCGTGAGCTGCGCGGCGCGATTGATCGTCAGCGCGGCCGCGAGATGCGGAATCACCTCCTCGAAGCGACGCGCATCGTCGTCGCCGAACGGACGATTGAGCCCCTGCCGGTAAATCGACATGAACGTCGTCAGGCCGAAACGGCGATCGAGCGTGGATACGCACATCAGCTGCGCGAGCCCGTACTTCACGCACCAGTCGCGAAACCGTGCATCGAGCCCGGGCTCGACGACCGTGAGCCGCACCGCGCGACCAGGCGCGCCGTGCAGCGTGCGGTGCGCGAGCGGATCGCAATCGCGCACGCGCTTCCAGTCGATGAAGAACGCGTGCGGCAAACGGTACAGGAAGCTGTTGTGCATCACGGGGCCGGTCGGCGCGTGGGTCGCGACGCCGGTCCACGCGGCGTCGAACGGAATGAGCGCCTGCAGCAGCGAAAAAAACCGACATTCGAATTCGCCGATGCCGGATTGCGCGGCCACGGCGTACAGGTCGAGCAGCATGAGGCCGAGTTCGCGCTGTGCCGCGTCGCCGCGCGTGACGCCGTCGAAATCGGCGCGCCGGGACGGCAACGGCGGCCACGCGAATTCGTCGAGCACGATGGCGGCCGGTACGTCGCGCAGCGCGTCGAGATCCTGCCCGATATCCGTCGTGATCCTCACCTTCCGCTCCCCTGCCCGATCGGGCTGCTGATGTGCGCAACGGCACCGGCCGATTATAGCCAGCGGCTTTTTTGGCGGGCCACGGCGCCGGAACGGGCGCCAGCCCCATCCATTTGAACGGTGCACGGCACGTTGCTGCTCCGCAGCACGCCGCTGCGCGGCTTCGCTCCGCGCCGACGCCGTGCACCGCGGGTTTTCCGCACCGTTCATCTGGACGACTGTTCGACGGTTTTCCCGCTGCGGACACTGCGTCGCGACCACACCAACGACACACCGATGCAGCACGGCATGGAGAACCCCACGTGACGAAATCCCGCTTCATCCGCACGGCCGCGGCCACCGCGACGCTTGCCGCGTGCAGTGCCGCCGCGCAGGCGCAGTCGGCCCTCACCCTGTACGGCGCGCTCGACGCCGGCGTGCAATACCTGACGCATGCCGACGGACGCCACTCGGCCGTGCAGTTGCAGAACTACGGCATCCTGCCTTCGCAGGTCGGGATCAAGGGCCACGAGGATCTCGGCGGCGGCTGGCGCGCGCTGTTCAAGCTCGAACAGGGCCTCAACGTCAACGACGGCACCGCGACCGCACCGGGCTACGCGTTCTTCCGCGGCGCGTACGTCGGCATCGCGGGGCCCGTCGGCACCGTCACGCTCGGCCGGCAGTTCAGCGTGCTGTTCGACAAGACGCTGTTCTACGACCCGCTCTGGTACGCGTCTTACAGCGGCCAGGGCGTGCTCGTGCCGATGCAGGCGAACTTCATCGACCATTCGGTGAAGTACCAGTCGCCGACGTTCGCGGGTGTCGACGTCGAGGCGCTCGCCGCGACGTCCGGCGTCGCCGGCAATACCCGCGCCGGACGCGTGCTCGAACTCGGCGGCCAGTACACGAGCAACGGGCTGTCGGTCAGCGCGGTGCTGCATCAGGCGCACGGCGACGTGTCGGCGGCCGACGACGCGTCCGCGCGGCGCCGCGAACTCGGTACGCTCGCCGCGCGTTATGCGTTCGCCACGCTGCCGCTCACCGTCTATGCGGGCGTCGAACGCCTGACCGGCGACCTCGACGCGGCGCGCACGATCGTCTGGGGCGGTGCGCGCTACCAGACGTCGAGCGGGATCGGCCTGAACGCGGGCGTCTACCACACCGATTCGCACACGCCCGCCATCGGCCACCCGACGCTGTTCATCGCGAGCACCACGTACGCGCTGTCGAAACGCACGGTCGCGTACGTGAACCTCGGCTACGCGCGCAACAGCGGCCAGAGCTCGCAAGCCGTCTACGAGTACGACCCGACGCCGCTCGCCGGCGCGTCGCAGTTCGGCGCGATGGTCGGCATGTACCACCTGTTCTGACTTCCCCCAACGAGATCCCGCCATGAAAACCCTGTCCCCGGATGCCGCATGCTCGCCCGACGGCCGTGCGCCGGCCTTCGCCCGCTCGACGCTCGCCGCGCTCGTCGTGTTCGCGGCCATCACGCCGCTCCTGCTGCTCGTTGCACCGGCCGTGGCCGGTCAGCTCGCGACGCAACTCGGCTTGTCGGCGTCGCAGATCGGCACCTACTTCTTCGTCGAACTCGGTGCGTTCAGCCTCGCGACCGTGCCGTCGTACCTGTGGCTCGGCCGGGTCGACGCGCGCCGCGTCGCCGCCTTCGCGATCGCGCTGTTCGGCGCGGGCAACCTGCTGACCGCACTGTGGATGCCCGGCTTCGCCGCGCTGCTCGCGCTGCGGGCCGTCACCGCGCTCGGCGGCGGTTCGCTGATGGTGCTCTGCATGACGAGCGCGGCGACGAGCGAGAACAGCGACCGTGTGTACGGCCTGTGGGTCGTCGGCCAGCTGATCGCGGGGGCGATCGGCCTGTTCGTGCTGCCGCACGTGTTCGCCGCGTTCGGGCTGCGCGCGCTGTACGTGGCGCTCGCCGGGCTCGCCCTGCTCGCGGCGCCGTTGTCGCGCGGCTTTCCGTCGTCGCTCGGTACGCGGACGGCAGCCGCGCGCACCGCACGCGGCGATGCGATGCAGACGCCGCGAAGCTGCGTCGTGCTCGCCATCGGCGCGGTGCTGACGTTCTATCTCGCGATCGGCAGCGTGTGGACGTTCGCGAGCCGCGCGGCGGCCGACGCCGGGCTCGATCCGCAGTCGACCGGCAACGTGCTCGCGATCGCGAGCGTGATGGGGATCGCCGGCGCGGCGCTCGCGTCGTGCGCGGGCGGCCGGCTCGCGCGACACACGATGCTCGCGGCCGGTTACGCGCTGCTCGCGGCGTCGCTCGTCGCGCTCGCCGCGATGCATGACACCGGCGGCTACAGCGCGGCGATCTTCGCGTTCAAGTTCGCGTGGACGTTCGTGCTGCCGTTCATCCTCGCGACGGTCGCGCAGATCGACACGTCGGGCCGGCTCGTCGCCACGCTCAATTTCGTGATCGGCGCCGGCCTTGCCGCCGGCCCGCTGCTTGCCGGGCTGATGCTCGACGCCGGCAGCACGATGCGCACGTTGTTCATCGCCGCGACGGCCGTCGCGATCGTGTCGTTCGCCGCGCTGCGCCATATCGATCGCCGCGCGCGCGCCTCCGCTTCCCCCCAACCGTGACAGGTCACGCATCCATGAATCGCACTGCCTTCTTCACCGACGAACGCACCTTCTGGCATACCGGCGGCACGCACGCGCTGTTCTTCCCGGTCGGCGGCTGGGTCCAGCCGCCGTCGAGCGCGGGCTACGCGGAATCGCCCGACTCGAAGCGCCGCTTCCTGTCGCTCGTCCAGGCATCGGGCCTGGCCGCGCAACTCGACCTGCGCGGCGCCGAGCCGGCGACGAGCACCGACCTGCTGCGCATTCATCCGGCGCACTATCTCGACGCGTTCCGCGCACTCAGCGACGCGAATGGCGGCGACCTCGGCGATCTCGCGCCGTTCGGCAAGGGCAGCTACGAGATCGCCGCGCTGTCCGCCGGCCTCGCGATCGCGGCCGTCGATGCGGTCGTCGGCGAGCGCGCGGCCAACGCGTTCTCGCTGTCGCGGCCGCCCGGCCACCACTGCCTGCGCGACCGTCCGATGGGCTTCTGCATGCTGGCGAACATTCCGATCGCCATCGAGGCCGCTCGCGCGAAACACGGCATCGAGCGCGTCGCGGTGATCGACTGGGACGTGCATCACGGCAACGGCACGCAGTCGATCTACTACGATGACCCGGACACGCTGACGATCTCGCTGCACCAGGACCGCTGCTTTCCGCCCGGCTACAGCGGCGCGGACGATCGCGGCGAAGGCGCGGGTATCGACGCAAACCTGAACGTGCCGCTGCTCGCCGGCAGCGGCGACGACGCGTATCGCTACGCGTTCGAGCGAATCGTGCTGCCTGCGCTGGAGCGCTTCCGGCCCGAGCTGATCGTCATCGCAAGCGGCCTCGACGCGAGCGCCGTCGATCCGCTCGCGCGCATGCAACTGCATACCGACAGCTACCGGTTCACGACGCGCGCGGTGAAGGAGGCCGCGCAACGCCATTGCGGCGGGCGGCTCGTGATCGTCCACGAAGGCGGCTATTCGGAGGCATACGTGCCATTCTGCGGACTCGCGATCGTCGAGGAACTGGCCGGCATTCGCACCGACGTCGCCGATCCGATGCTCGATCTCGCGATCGCCCAGCAGCCGGGTGAACGGTTCGTCGCGTTCCAGCGCGCGCTGCTGGACGAACTGGCTGCGTCGTTCGGGTTGTAACGCGCGGGAACGGACGTGACGGGGCCGGCCCGCGCCGGCCCTTGCGCGATCCGTGCGGATGGGGTTTCCTGTGCCTTTACCCCTGTTCCGGCTCGAGGCCGCACTCTTCCGATGAAATCGTCCCCGCGCGATGACAACGACAACACCAGAACGCGCCGCCAGCCGTCGAAGCTGGTCCTGAACATCGCCGCCGTCACGGTCGGCCTCATCACGTTCGCGATCGGCGCGGCGTGGGTGATCTACAGTTGGGTCGTCGATCGCGAAGCGCAGTATTTCGCCATTCCGCTGGTGTTCTCGGTGCCGGTGATCGTGGCGGTCGCGATCCGGAGTTTCTGGGAGTAGGCGCGCCTGGTACCGGGCTTGTTGCAGATGAAGCGGCGAACCCCGCGATTCGCTCGCACGCCGGTCACAGGCCGGGACGCGGGCACGGATTGGGCGCCGCGCCCTGATATCCGCCGACGACGGCACCCAGTGCGGCGCCAGCGAACGACGTGCCGAGCACTTTCAGCACACCCTCGGTCGACAACGGCTCGCCGTTCAACGTCATCCGCCCGGAATACGCGGAGCATGCCGACGGCGATGCAACCGTCTGCACGGGCCTCGCGCTCCATGCGACGTTGTCGGCCGGCGTATTGGCCATGGCCGGCGCGGACAGCATCAGCGCCAGAACGGAAATCGGGATGGGTAGGGTGTTCTTCATCGGCGGCCCCTCGGTGTATTTGCGCTTCTTGTATTCGATCGCGATATGACACATTACACGCGACCGAATTTCCGTGTGCGTCCATATGGACCTGCGTCCCGGCAAGAAAAACGGCCATCAAACGAAAAAAGCGCTGCGGTCAGTCGACCGGCAGCGCTTTTTTGGGGAACCGCCCCTTGACGGGTGCGTATCCGACTTCTGGTGCGTGAGGCCGGACTCGAACCGGCACACCCTTGCGGGCGTCAGGACCTAAACCTGGTGCGTCTACCAATTTCGCCACTCACGCGCATTTCCGTCGCCTGACCGCGCGGCACGCAAGATGCGTGCGCCACGCGCCCGGGACTTTCATGCCGGCCCGAAAACCGGCACGCCCGATCAGGCGAGCGCGAGATTCTACCCGATCCGTGCGGCCTTGTCTCGCCCCGCCGGCACCCATCGTGCAGCGATGCTAGAATGCCGCGCTCGACGTTTCGGCACCGCGCCGCCGCGCGTCCCCCGAACCCGCCCCCACCGATTCCGCCCGTGAACTTCGACGACTACTGTCAGCAAAAGGCCGCCCCCGCGGGCTCCAGCGTCTACTACGCGCTGCGTCAGGCGCCGCTCGCCACGCAGCCGCGCCTGACGGCGCTGTTCGCGCTGCGCCGCGAACTCGAGGAAACCGTCAAGGAAACCAGCGACCCGACCGTCGGACACACGAAGCTCGCGTGGTGGCACAAGGAACTCGCGGCGCTGGCCGACGGGCAGCCGTCGCACCCCGTCACGAAGGCACTCGCGCAGCATCACCCGGCGATCGCGGCCGAGGCCGATGCGTTGCGCACGCTCGTCAACGGCTACGGGATGGATCTCGAACAGGCGCGCTACCTCGATTTCGCGAACCTGCAGCGCTACATCGCTCAGGCGGGCGGCACGTTCGCGTCACTGGTTGCGCGCGCAAGTGCCGCGAACCCGGCCGACCCGCAGCCGTGGGCCGCGGAGGCCGGCCGCGCGCTGATGCTCGCGCAGTTCGTGCAGGAACTCGGCAACGACGCGCGCCACGGCCGCATCTACCTGCCGATCGACGAACTGCAGCGCTACAACGTGACCGCGGCCGATCTGCTGAATCGCCGCTACAGCCCGGCCTTCACCGAATTGCTGCAATTCCAGACGGCCCGCGCGCGCGAAGCGCTCGCCGCCGCCGACGCGGCGATCCCCGCGTCCGAACGCCGCGCGCAGCGCACGCTGCGCGCGCAGATCGCGCTGGCCGGCGCGCTGCTCGACGAAATCGAGCGCGACGGCTACCAGGTGCTGCACCAGCGCATCGCGCTCACGCCGATCCGCAAACTGTGGATCGCGTGGCGCGCGTCGCGGCGCCGCTGACCCTTACGCGTCACGCCTTCAACAGCGGCAGCGTGTCGAAGCGCTGCTGCAGCACGCGCGTCGCGTCGAGCCCCCACCACGGCCCGAGCACGGTGGCATAAAGCTGGCGGAAATCGACCGCGACCGGCAGGTTGCCGTTGCCGTCGAGCCGGCCGAGCGCGGGCGGCGCGCCGTACAGCCCGCCGGCCACGCGGCCGCCCATCACGAAATGCGGCGCGGCCGTACCGTGATCGGTGCCGTTGCTCTGGTTCTCGCGCACCCGCCGCCCGAATTCCGCATACGTCATCACGAGCGTCTGGTTCCAGCGCCCGAGTTCGATCAGCGCGCCACGCATCGCGCTCATCCCTTCCGCGAACTGCTTGAGCAACGCAGCCTGCTGCCCCGGCTGGTTCTGGTGCGTATCGAAACCGTTGAGCGTCAGACGCAGCACCGCGACGCCATCCTGCGCGCCGGGCCCGGACGCCTCGCACGCGGCCAGCACCTGCATCGCGGTCTTCACCGACGTGCCGAACGCGCCGGCCGGGAAGGCCGTCCTGAACTCGCGCATGCCGCCGCGCGGCCGCAGCCGGTCGGCCGCCTTCACGATGTCGTTCTCGACGTCGATGATGTGCGCGAGCGCCGGGTTCTGCTCGCGCAGCGACGACGGCTCGGCGAGCCGCGCCGCCCGGATGAACTGCGCGGGGTTGACGAGCGCGATCGCACGCGCGCCGTTCGACAGCGGCCCCATCTCCGCGCTGCCGAGGACGACGCCATCCGCCGCGAAACCGGGCGGCACGGGCGCCTGCGCGAACGTGCGCGTCAGCCACCCTTCATGCAGATACTGGTCGGAGCGCGATGCGGTGTCCCAGATCTCGATCGAACGGAAATGCGACAGGTTCGGCTGCGGATAACCGACGCCTTGCACGACCGCGACCTGCCCGTCACGCCACAGCGGCATCAACGCCGCGAGCGACGGGTGCAGCCCCGTGTGCGCGTCGAGCTGCAGCACCTGCTCGCGCTTGATGCCGATGCTGCGCCGGAACTGGTAATACAGCGGGTCCGCGTACGGCACCACCGTATTGAGGCCGTCGTTGCCGCCCTTCAGCTCGACGAGAATCAGCACGTTCGCGTACCCGGCCGCCGGTTGCCGCCCCGCCTGCGCCGCGGAAGCGGCGATCGCGGGCGCTTGCCACATCGACACGCCGGCCGCGGCCGCGGCGCCGGTCAGCGTCAGAAAATCACGTCGGTTCATCGCGCATCCTTTGGTTCGCCGTCCGGCACGTTTGCCGCGGCGGCGCCCCGCTTCGTCGTTGTTTGCATCATTTCAGCTGATAGGCCGGATCCATCAGCAGCGCCTCGAGATACGCGCTGCCGGTCGAATCCGTGTCGATCGCCGCGACCGGCGACAGTTGCAGCACCGCGTGCTGCAACTGAAGCTCGGTCGACAATCCGGCGATTGCCTGCGGCCGCGCGCGATATTGCGCGAGCCAGCGTTCGAGGTCGAACCGCAGCCCGCCGCGCGCGGGCCTGGCCGGCGTGCCGCGCATGCCGGCCGCGGACGCCATGTCGGCCACCGGCATCGCATGCGTCCACGCATTCGGCGGCGGCGCCATCGGATGCGCGGGCACGCGCATGCCGGCCGTCTCCGTCGCGCGGAACAACTGCTCGACGAACTGCTTGCGCGACAGCAGCGTGGTGCTGTTGATCCACAGCGCACCGCCCGGCCAGCCTTTGACGTTCGGCGGATAGAACAGGTTCTGCCCGAGCGTGCGCACGGTGTTCGCGAGCATCTGCGGATCGCCGTACGCCACGTCGAACAGCCGCACCGACCCGACGACGAACTCGGCCGGCGACTTGACGAGCACGCCGCGGTTGCGCGGATCCCAGAACGCGTCGGTCGACCACAGCGCGGCGAGCGCCGCGCGAATGTCGTAACCGCTCGCGCGGAACCGGTCGGCGACCGTATCGAGCGCCCCCGGATCGGGCGTGTCGGACACGAACTCGCGCCACAACTTGGCGGCGATGAAACGCGCGGTGCCCGGCCGCTTCAGCAGGATGTCGAGAAAGCCGTCGCCGTCGAACGGCCCCGTTTCGCCGAGAATCGTCTTCTCGCCGGCGTCGTGGGTGTCGGGCCGCACCTCGAAGCGCAGCGTATCGGGATCGATCGTCCAGCCCGTCATCGCGCGCGCGGCCTCGGTCACGTCGACCTGCGTGTAATGCCCTTCGCCGAGCGTGAACAGCTCCATCACCTCGCGCGCGAAATTCTCGTTCGGACGCCCCTTGCGATTGCTCGCGCCGTCGAGATACTGCAGCATCGCCGGATCCTTCGCGACCGCATGCAGCAGCGTGCCGAAGTTGCCGAGCGCCTCGCGGCGAAACAGCGCGTTCTGCGCGGCCATCGTCTGCGGGTAAGGCACCTTGTCCTGGCCCGACGTGAAGTGCCCGTGCCAGAACAGCGTCATGCGCTCGGTCAGCGGCGACGGCGTGACGACCATCTCGTTGACCCAGGCGGCACGCAATTCATCGTAGCGGCGGTTGCGCTCGCGCTGCTCGTCGCGCCGCATGTCGGGCGTCAGCGCCTGGCGCTGCGCGCGCGTCGGCGGCGGCTCGGCGATCCAGTCGGGCCATGTCGTCACCGGTTCGCGGCGCACGCTGCCGAGCGTGTCGGCCACGATCTGCGCGCGCGTCATGCCGACGACACGCGCGACGTCGGCGGGCGCGGGAGAGAAACCGGTGCGACTGAGGAAAAACAGCGCGTCGTCGGCATCGAGCGGCGACTGCATGGCAGGCGACGACGCCGGTATGGCAGCGTTCGCTTTCATCGTCATGGACTCTCCCGGAACGCACCGGCGGTGCGGATGCCGGTACAACGGCATTCGGCACGCGAAAGTTGACCGAAAAAGTGCTACGAATTCTTTCTGCGCGGGGCGGGCCGCGCAGGGCAAGGACGGCACGTGTCAGCGCTTGTACAACTCGCGAACGGCGTCTTCGATGTGCTGGCGCAACAGGTGCCGCTCTTCGGGCGTCATGTGCCCGTCGCGGCGGCGCTGTTCGAGATCGGGGGGCACGGCGGAACGAACCGCCGCCTCGGCGGCACGGTCGGGCTGCGGCGCTTTGCCGCGCGGCAGCTTGCGCGACGGTGCGCCCTGCTCGGGGCGCTGCGCATACGCGAAGTTCGACGCATACGGACCGGCGAGCGCGATCGTCAGCGTCAGTGCAATCCGGAAAGATCGCATGACCGTCCTCGCTTCTTTGGTCGATTTGTTCCCTTCGTCACGCGGCAACCGGCTACCTCTGGTACTTGAAAAACCCTGCGGAAATCGGGTGTACAAAGATGAAAGATGGAGTGCAGGGAGTATCTACCGAATTTCGGCTTCGAGTAAAGGAATCTATATAGCCTGCCTTTACTCGGCGCGACACTACGGGTAAATTTTGTAACCGACTGTAACGCACGAAAATACGTGGCCGTGCGTCAATTCCCATTCGCGATAAGATGCCGATCATGGAAACGAAAAACCCCTCCAAGATTCTCGTCGTTGACGACGACCCTCGCCTGCGCGATCTGCTGCGCCGCTATCTCGGCGAACAGGGTTTCAACGTATACGTCGCCGAAAACGCGACCGCGATGAACAAGCTCTGGGTACGCGAGCGTTTCGACCTGCTCGTGCTCGACCTGATGCTGCCGGGCGAGGACGGCCTGTCGATCTGCCGCCGCCTGCGCGGCAGCAACGACCGCACGCCGATCATCATGCTCACCGCGAAGGGCGAGGACGTCGACCGCATCGTCGGCCTCGAGATGGGCGCCGACGACTACCTGCCGAAGCCGTTCAATCCGCGCGAACTCGTCGCGCGCATTCATGCGGTGCTGCGCCGCCAGGCGCCGGCCGAACTGCCGGGCGCACCGTCGGAAACCACCGAGGTGTTCGAGTTCGGCGAATTCTCGCTGAATCTCGCCACGCGCACGCTGACGAAGTCCGGCCAGGAAATCCCGCTGACGACCGGCGAATTCTCGGTGCTGAAAGTGTTCGCGCGTCATCCGCGCCAGCCGCTGTCGCGCGAAAAGCTGATGGAGCTCGCGCGCGGCCGCGAATACGAAGTGTTCGACCGCAGCCTCGACGTGCAGATCTCGCGCCTGCGCAAGCTGATCGAACCGGATCCGGGCAGCCCGCGCTTCATCCAGACCGTCTGGGGCCTCGGCTACGTGTTCATCCCGGACGGCGCCGCCTGACCTTTCTCCCTCCCGGTTTCGCCCGTCCACGGCCCGTCCCATGCGTATCGACCGGCGCCTCCTGCAGCTCGCGTTCGGCGGGCTGTTCTGGCGCACCTTCCTGCTGATCGCGCTGCTGATCTCGGTCAGTCTCGCCGCGTGGTTCCAGAGCTTTCGCGTGATCGAGCGCGAGCCGCGCGCGCAGCGCGTCGCGCTGCAGCTCGTCGCGGTCGTCAAGCTCACGCGCACCGCCCTGCTCTATTCCGATCCCGATCTGCGGCGCGCGCTGCTGCAGGATCTCGAGAGCAACGAGGGCGTGCGCGTCTACCCGCGCGAAAAGACCGACAAGTTCAAGCTGCAGCCCGACGAATCGCTGAACCGCCTGATCGAACACGACATCCGCAGCCGCCTCGGCGACGATACCGTGATCGCGCAGTCGGTCAACGACATTCCCGGCGTGTGGATCAGCTTCAAGATCGACGACGACGATTACTGGGTCGCGCTCGACCGCGACCAGCTCGACAACGTCACGGGCCTGCAATGGGCGGGCTGGGGGCTGTTCGCGCTCGCGCTGTCGCTGTTCGGCTCCGCGTTCATCACCAGCCTCGTGAACCGGCCGTTCTCGCGGCTCGCGCTCGCCGCGCGCCAGGTCGGTTCGGGCCAGGCGCCCGAACCGCTGCCCGAGCGCGGGATGGGCGTCGCGGCCGACACCAACCGCAGCTTCAACCAGATGGTGCGCGACCTCGAACAGCTCGAGGCCGACCGTGCGCTGATGCTCGCGGGTATCTCGCACGACCTGCGCACGCCGCTCGCGCGGCTGCGGCTCGAAACCGAGATGAGCCCGTCCGACCAGGCGACCAAGGACGCGATGGTCGACGACATCGAGCAGATGGACCGCATCATCGCGGCCTTCATCGACTACGCGCGCCCGTCGCAGCGCAAGCCCGAGCCGGTCGACCTGTCGTCGATCGCGCAGGAAGTCGCCGCGCGCGTCTCGGGCGAGGACGGCGTCGAGATCCGCACGCGGCTCGCGCCGAGCGCGATCATCGAAGCGGACGAGACCGACATGCGCCGCGTGATCGGCAACCTCGTCGAGAATGCGCGCAAGTATGGCCAGAGCAAGCAGGACGGCGTCTCGCGCATCACGGTCGAGACCCGCGTGTCGCATGCGCGCGTCGAGCTGTCGGTGAGCGACGAAGGCCCCGGCATCCCCGAGGATCAGCTGCCGCTCGTGATGCGCCCGTTCTACCGCGTCGACACCGCACGCACCAAGGCGGACGGCACGGGCCTCGGGATGGCGATCGTGCTGCGGCTCGTCGGCCGCTATCGCGGCGCGCTGCGCCTGCGCAACCGGAACCCCGACGCGGGCCTCGAAGTCACGCTCGAATTCCCCGGCGCCGGCAAGGCGCGTGCGACCGCGTGACACGCTCGCGCCTGCCTCCCGCGCGTCACACTATCGATCCGGTTGAAAAAAGCTATGAGGATCGTTAGTTAAAATCTATTGAAGTGTTTTACTAATAGTGTTATAGTTTGCCTCATGCTGTCACATCATCGTTGCAGCACCGAGGTAGCTTGACTCAGTCTTCTTCCCCATTCACACAGGAGTATCCGCATGAAAACCGTGGGCGATAAACTCGAAGCTTTCACCGTCGTAGCCGCGAAGCCGGGCTTCAACAATCACGAGGAAAACGGCCAGTCGGCGTTCGAGACCGTCACCGAAGCGTCGTTCCCGGGCAAGTGGAAGATCATCTACTTCTATCCGAAGGATTTCACGTTCGTGTGCCCGACGGAAATCGTCGAGTTCGCGAAGCTGACGAAGCAGTTCGAAGAGCGCGATGCCGTCCTGCTCGGCGGCAGCTCGGACAACGAATTCGTCAAGCTCGCATGGCGCCGTGAGCACAAGGACCTCGACAAGCTGAACCACTACTCGTTCGGCGACGTCAAGGGCGAGCTGATCGACCAGCTCGGCGTGCGCGACAAGGAAGCCGGCGTGGCCCTGCGTGCAACGTTCATCGTCGATCCGGACAACACGATCCAGCACGTTTCGGTGAACAACCTGAACGTCGGCCGCAGCCCGGAAGAAGTCCTGCGCATTCTGGACGGCCTGCAGACGGACGAACTGTGCCCGTGCAACCGTGCAGTCGGCGGCGCAACGCTGTAAGCGCATCGATGCACGAAGCCCGCGGCGCACGTCCTGCCTGCGGGCTTTTTTAACGGCCAACCCATAGGAGATATCAATGGAATTCATCGACTCGATTAAGGCACGAATCCCCGATTACGCGAAGGACATTCGCCTGAACCTCGACGGCACGATCTCGCGCTCGTCGCTCGAAGGCACCGACGCGGTGGGCGTCGCGCTGGCGGCGGCCATCGCGGCGAAGAGCACCGTGCTCATCAAGACGATCCGCGAAGCCGGCGTCCTGTCGCCCGAAGAGACGAACGCCGTGCTGACGGCGGCCGCGCTGATGGGGATGAACAACACCTGGTATCCGTATGTCGAGATGGCCGACGACGCCGACCTGAAGACGCAGCGCGCCGAGCTGCGGATGGGCGCGTATGCGACGCACGGCGGTGTCGACAAGCGCAAGTTCGAGATGTACGCGCTCGCCGCGTCGATCGTCGGCAAGTGCCACTTCTGCGTGAAGTCGCACTATGCGCTGCTGAAGAACGAGCAAGGCATGACCGTCACGCAGCTGCGCGACGTCGGCCGCATCGCGTCGGTGATCAACGCCGCCGCGCAGGTGATCGCCGCCGAAGGCGAATAAGCGGTCGCGTGCCGTGCGGCAGCCATGCCGCGCGGCGCCCGCTTCAAACGACAATGCCACGCCGACGCGTGGCATTTTTCATTGCAGCGGCATCGCGCGGGGCGAACCGCGCGATGCCGCCGGCAGCCGTCAGCCGCCCTGCTTCACCAGCAGCGCGGCGGCCTGCGCCTCGATGCCTTCGCCGCGGCCGAGATAACCGAGCTTCTCGTTGGTCTTCGCCTTCACGTTCACGCGATCGAGCGGCAGCCCGAGATCGGCCGCGATGTTCGCGCGCATCCCGTCGATATGCGGCGCAAGCTTCGGCGCCTGCGCGATCACGGTGCTGTCGACGTTCTGGATCGTGAAACCCGCCGCCTTCACGCGCTCGGCGCACGCACGCAGCAGCACGCGGCTGTCCGCGCCCTTGAACGCCGCGTCCGTGTCGGAGAAATGACGGCCGATGTCGCCGAGCGCCGCCGCGCCGAACAGCGCGTCGGTGATCGCGTGCAGCAGCACGTCCGCGTCCGAGTGGCCGAGCAGGCCGCGCTCGTACGGAATCGTCACGCCGCCGATGATGAGGGGGCGTCCTTCGACGAGCTGGTGCACGTCGTAGCCTTGTCCGATTCTGAAATCCATGCGTGTTCCGATTGAGAGGGGGTGAATGTCAGGAAGCGTTCGCGGCACGCGCGAGGATCGCTTCCGCGAGCGCGAAATCTTCCGGGTACGTGACCTTGAAATTGCGCAGGCTGCCCTGGACGACGCGCGGCGTGTGGCCCGCCCATTCGATCGCGCTGGCCTCGTCGGTCAGGTCGTGCCCTTCGCGCTGCGCGCGCAGGATCGCCTCGCGCAGCATGCCGATGCGGAACATCTGCGGCGTCTGCGCCTGCCACAGCGCGTCGCGCGATTCCGTGCGCGCGATCGCGTCGCCGCCGGCCGGCACGCGCTTGAGCGTATCGGCCACCGGCAGCGCGACGATGCCGCCGACGGGGTCGTCCTTCAGCGTCGCGACGAGCGTGCGGATCAGCGCCGGCGTGATGCCCGGGCGCGCCGCGTCGTGCACGAGCACCCAGTCCTGGTCGGTCGCGCCGAATTCGGCCAGTTCGAGCAGCCCGTTCAGCACCGACGCCTGCCGCGAGCCGCCGCCGCAGCGGCGCACCGCGAAACGCAGGCCCGCGAAGCGGCGCGCGTCGAAATGGGAATCGTCGGGCGCGAGCACGACGAGCGTCTGCGCGAACTCGCTGCACGCGTCGAACGCGGCGAGCGTGTAGTGCAGCAGCGCGCGGCCGGCCAGCGTGCGGTATTGCTTCGGCACGGCCGAGCCGGAACGGCTGCCCGTGCCGGCACAGGGAATCAGGGCGAAAAGTCGGGGAGTCACGAAGGGAAACGCCGGAAAGATGAAATCGAGAAGCGGATTTTATAATAGGTCTTTCGTCTCGACCGGCGCACCGCGATGCGCCCGTGCACGCCACCCCTGTCGTCCCTATGCCAGATAACGCTTCCAACCCGTCAGCCTCCCCCGTTGCCCGCGTCAAGCCCGGCCAGCGCTTCGCCTTCGACGGCGCGCACGGCTCCGCCGACGCGCTCGCCATCGCCCGTTATCTCGCCGACAACCGTCAGGACGTGCCGCTCCTCGCGGTGATCTGCGCGAATGCGGTCGACGCGCAGCGGCTGTCGCAGGAAATCCGCTATTTCTCGCCCGACGCGCGCGTGCGCCTGCTCCCGGACTGGGAAACGCTGCCGTACGACACCTTTTCGCCGCACCAGGACCTCGTGTCCGAGCGGCTCGCGACGCTGCACGACCTCGGCGAGGGCCGCTGCGACATCCTGCTCGTGCCCGCGACCACCGCGCTGTACCGGATGCCGCCCGCGTCGTTCATGGCCGCGTACACGTTCGCGTTCGCGCAGGGCGAGCGGCTCGACGAGGCGAAGCTGAAGGCACAGTTGACGCTGGCCGGCTACGAGCACGTGAGCCAGGTCGTGCGGCCCGGCGAATACTGCGTGCGCGGCTCGCTGATCGACCTGTACCCGATGGGCTCGCCGCTGCCGTACCGGATCGACCTGTTCGACGACCAGGTCGACTCGATCCGCGCGTTCGACCCCGACACGCAGCGCAGCCTCTACCCGGTGCGCGACGTGCGCCTGCTGCCCGGCCGCGAGTTTCCGTTCGACGAAGCCGCGCGCACGGCCTTCCGCAGCCGCTGGCGCGAAACCTTCGAAGGCGACCCGAGCCGCGCGCCGATCTACAAGGACATCGGCAACGGCGTGCCGTCGGCCGGCATCGAGTACTACCTGCCGCTGTTCTTCGACGAAACCGCCACGCTGTTCCACTACCTGCCGCAGGACGCGCACCTCGTGTTCACCGGCGATCTCGAGGCGTCGATCCGCCGCTTCACCGCCGACACGAAGCAGCGCCATGCGTTCCTCTCGCACGATCGCGAGCGGCCGATCCTCGAGCCGCAGCGGCTGTTCCTGTCCGACGAGGATTTCTTCGCGTTCGCGAAGCCGTTCGCGCGCGTCGTGCTGCCCGCGCAGCCGGCCGGCGGCTGGGCAACCGCGCTGCCCGAGCTGACCGTCGACCGCCATGCGGACGACCCGCTCGCGTCGCTGCGCACCTTCGTCGAAACGTCCGGCAAGCGCGTGCTGCTGACCGTCGAATCGGCCGGCCGCCGCGAGACGATCCTGCAACTGCTCGCCGAGCATCACCTGCGCCCCGCGTCGAACGACCACTTCGCGGGCTGGCTCGCGAGCGACGAACGTTTCGCGCTCGGCGTCGCGCCGCTCGCGAACGGCTTCGCGGTGCCGGGCGAAGGCTACGCGGTCGTCACCGAAACCGAGCTGTACGGCGCGCTCGGCCGCCGAGCGGGCCGCCGCCGGCAGGAACAGGCGAGCAACGTCGACGCGATGGTGCGCGACCTGTCGGAGCTGAAGGTGGGCGATCCGGTCGTGCACTCGCAGCACGGCATCGGCCGCTACCTGGGCCTCGTCTCGATGGATCTCGGCGAAGGCGAGACCGAATTCCTGCATCTCGAATACTCGGGCGAAAGCAAGCTCTACGTGCCCGTCGCGCAATTGCACGTGATCTCGCGCTACAGCGGCGCCGACCCCGACAGCGCGCCGTTGCACGCGCTCGGCTCCGGCCAGTGGGAACGCGCGAAGCGCAAGGCCGCGCAGCAGATCCGCGATACGGCCGCCGAGCTGCTGAACCTGTACGCGCGTCGCGCGGCCCGCGAAGGCCACGCGTTCACGCTCGACCCGCGCGACTACGTGAAATTCGCGGAAAGCTTCGGCTTCGAGGAAACGCCCGACCAGGCCGCGGCGATCGCGGCCGTGATCGGCGACATGACGAGCGGCAAGCCGATGGACCGCCTCGTGTGCGGCGACGTCGGCTTCGGCAAGACCGAGGTCGCGCTGCGCGCCGCGTTCATCGCGGTGCTGGGCGGCAAGCAGGTCGCGCTGCTGTCGCCGACCACGCTGCTCGCCGAGCAGCACACGCAGACCTTCGCCGACCGCTTCGCGGACTGGCCGGTGCGGATCGTCGAGCTGTCGCGCTTCAAGACCACGAAGGAAGTGAACGCGGCGATCGCGCAGATCAACGAAGGCAGCGTCGACATCGTGATCGGCACGCACAAGCTGCTGTCGTCGGACGTGCAGTTCAAACGCCTCGGCCTCGTGATCATCGACGAGGAACACCGCTTCGGCGTGCGCCAGAAGGAAGCGCTGAAGGCGCTGCGCGCGGAAGTCGACGTGCTGACGCTCACCGCGACGCCGATCCCGCGCACGCTCGGGATGGCGCTCGAAGGGCTGCGCGATTTCTCGGTCATCGCGACCGCGCCGCAGAAGCGGCTTGCGATCAAGACCTTCGTGCGCCGCGAGGAGGAAAGCGTGATCCGCGAGGCAATGCTGCGCGAGCTGAAGCGCGGCGGCCAGGTGTACTTCCTGCACAACGAAGTCGAGACGATCGAGAACCGCAAGGCGATGCTCGAGGCGCTCGTGCCCGAGGCGCGGATCGTGATCGCGCACGGCCAGATGCACGAGCGCGAGCTCGAACGCGTGATGCGCGATTTCGTCGCGCAGCGCGCGAACGTGCTGCTGTGCACGACCATCATCGAGACCGGCATCGACGTGCCGAGCGCGAACACGATCATCATGCACCGCGCGGACAAGTTCGGCCTCGCGCAACTGCACCAGCTGCGCGGCCGCGTCGGCCGCTCGCATCACCAGGCCTATGCGTACCTGCTGGTCCACGATCCGCAGTCGCTGACCAAGCAGGCGCAGCGCCGGCTCGAGGCGATCCAGCAGATGGAGGAACTCGGCTCGGGTTTCTATCTCGCGATGCACGACCTCGAGATCCGCGGCACCGGCGAGGTGCTCGGCGACAAGCAGTCGGGCGAGATCCACGAGATCGGCTTCCAGCTCTACACGGACATGCTGAACGACGCGGTGAAGGCGTTGAAGAACGGCAAGGAGCCCGACCTCACCGCCCCGCTCGCCGCGACGACGGAAATCAACCTGCATGCGCCCGCGATCCTGCCGGCCGACTACTGCGCGGACGTGCAGGAGCGGCTGTCGCTGTACAAGCGGCTCGCGAACTGCGAGCACGGCGACGCGATCGACGGCATCCAGGAGGAGTTGATCGACCGCTTCGGCAAGCTGCCGCCGCAGGCGCACGCGCTCGTCGAGACGCATCGGCTGCGGATCGCCGCGAAGCCGCTCGGCATCGTGAAGATCGACGCGAGCGAGGCCGCGATCGGGCTGCAGTTCGAGCCGAATCCGCCGATCGATCCGATGCGGATCATCGAGATGGTGCAGAAGCACCGGCACATCAAGCTCGCGGGCCAGGACAAGCTGCGCATCGAGACGCGCTCGCCCGATCTCGCGATCCGCGTGTCGACGATCAAGGAAACGCTGCGCGCGCTCGGCCCGAAACAGGGCGCGGCCGCCGCGGCGCGCTGACGCGATACCGGCGGGCGCGACGTTGCTGCACCGCATCGCGCCCGACGAAGGCGGGCCGGCGCGTTTTTGAGTATGATTTTCCCATTCATCAGACGGAGTTTTGCCATGTCCACTCTCGACGCGACGGCGCCTTCCGCCGCAACCCGGGGCGACGAATCGCTCGTCAGCCTGCCCTGGGTCAAGCAACTGGTGTCGATGGACACGACGAGCCGCGTGCCGAACCTCGGCCTGATCGAGACGGTACGCGACGCACTCGCCGCGAAGGGCATCGCTTCGACGATCACGCACGATCCGCGCGAAGGCTGGGCGAACCTGTTTGCCACCGTGCCCGCGCACGACGGCACAACGAACGGCGGCATCGTGCTGTCGGGGCATACCGACGTCGTGCCGGTCGACGGCCAGCAATGGGACAGCAACCCGTTCGCGCCGGAGATCCGCGACGGCCGCCTGTACGGCCGCGGTACCTGCGACATGAAGGGCTTCATCGGCGCGGCGCTCGCGCTGCTGCCCGAGATGCAGGCGACGAAGCTCGCGAAGCCGATCCATTTCGCGCTGTCCTACGATGAGGAAATCGGCTGCGCGGGCGCGCCGCTGATGATCGCCGACCTCGTGAAGCGCGGTGTGCAGCCGTCGGGCTGCATCGTCGGCGAGCCGACCAGCATGCGGCCGATCATCGCGCACAAGGGCATCAACGCGTACCGCTGCTGCGTGCGCGGCCACGCGGCCCATTCGTCGCTGACGCCGAAGGGGCTCAACGCGATCGAATATGCGGCACGCCTGATCTGCCATATCCGCGACATCGCCGACCGCTTCCGTGCCGAAGGCCCGTTCGACGAACTGTACGACGTGCCGTTCACGACCGCGCAGACGAGCACGATCCAGGGCGGCAACGCGATCAACACGGTGCCGGCCGAGTGCCGCTTCGATTTCGAATTCCGCAACCTGCCCACGCTCGACCCCGAGCAGATCTTCACGCGCATCGAGGCGTATGCGCAGGAAACGCTGCTGCCGCAGATGCTGCGCGAGCATCCGAACGCCGCGATCGAGTTCTCGAAGATCGCCGCGGCGCCCGGCCTCGATGCAACCGAACAGGCCGCGATCACGCAGCTCGTGCGCGCGCTGACGGCCGACCAGGACAAGCGCAAGGTCGCGTACGGCACCGAGGCCGGCCTGTTCGAGCGCGCGGGCATCCCGAGCGTCGTGTGCGGGCCCGGCAACATCGAGCAGGCGCACAAGCCGAACGAGTATGTCGAGCTCGCGCAGCTCGCCGGCTGCGAGCAGTTCCTGCGCAAGTTCATCCGCAGCATGTCGGTCGACGCGCACTGACTGCCTCCCGCCACGCCGGCCCGCGTGTGCGGGCCGGCCCACTCCGCCACCGCCACGTCATGCCGACCGAACAACAGGGCACCGCCCATACGACGATCGACGGCGAGCCGATTCCGACGCTCGACGAAATCGCCGCGCAGCATTTCGCTCTGTCGCCGTGGGTCGCGCGCACGCCCGTGTTCGAGCGCGCCGACCTGCCGTCCCTCGAGGGCACGCACGTCAACTTCAAGTTCGAGCTGCTGCAGGCGAGCGGCAGCTTCAAGGCGCGCGGCGCGTTCACGCACCTGCTCTCGCTGGACGAGGCGCGCAAGAACGCGGGCGTCACCTGCGTGTCGGCCGGCAATCACGCGGCGGCCGTCGCGTATGCGGCCATGCGGCTCGGCAGCAGCGCGAAGGTCGTGATGTTCCACACCGCGAGCCCGTCGCGCATCGCGCAATGCAAGCAGTACCGCGCGGAAGTCGTGCTCGCGGGCAGCGCGTCGCAGGCCTTCGATCTCGTGCGCCGCATCGAGGCCGAGGAAGGCCGCTTCTTCATTCATCCGTTCAACGGCTATCACACGATCCTCGGCACCGCGACGCTCGGCTACGAATGGGCGACGCAGACGCCCGACCTCGACGCGGTGATCGTGCCGATCGGCGGCGGCGGGCTCGCGGCCGGCATGGCGACCGCGCTGCGGCTCGCGAACCCGCGCGTGCACGTGTACGGCGTCGAGCCGGAAGGCGCCGACGCGATGAGCCGCAGTTTCGCGGCGAATCACACGATCAAGATGAGCGCGATGCAGACCATCGCCGATTCGCTGATGGCGCCGCACACCGAGGAATACAGCTACCAGCTGTGCCGGCGCCACGTCGACCGCATCGTCACCGTGTCCGACGACGCGCTGCGCGCCGCGATGCTGTTCCTGTTCTCGCACCTGAAGCTGTCGGTCGAACCGGCCTGCGCGGCCGCGCTCGCCGCGCTGCTCGGCCCGCTGCGCGAAACGCTGCAGGGCAAGCGCGTCGGCGTGCTGCTGTCGGGCACGAATACCGATCCCGCCACGCTCGGCATGCACCTCGCGCACGCGAAACTGCAGCACTGACCCCACATCGGGCACCGACGAACCACCCCAGGGTTATCCCCAGATTATGTTGACAGCCCTGTTGATAACCCGCCGGACACGCACGCAAGTGGTTGAGCGCGCAGCATTTTGCGCGCGCGAAGGTCGATCGTCACGAAATGGGCAGACACGGACGCTGGTCGCATGCGCGGCGGCGCTCACGCTGCTCGCCGGTTGCGCGACGGCGCCGTCGCCCGTCGCGCAACCGGTGTCCTGCACGCAACCGGGCGAAAGCCGGATGCTGCAGGCCGACCTGCTGTTCGGGCGCGACGTCACGGGGCGCGGTCCCGTCACCGATGCGGAACGCGCGACGTTTCTCGCCGACACGGTCACGCCGCGCTTCCCCGACGGCCTCACCTACTGGGACACGCACGGACAGTGGCGCGACCGCGCGACCGGCGGCGTCACGCGTGAAGACAGCTTCGTGATCCGTATCATCGCCGACGATACACCCGACACGCGCACACGGCTCGCCGCGATCCGGCTGGCGTACATGAAGCGATTTCACCAGCAATCGGTCGGCGTGACGATCGCGCCGGCCTGCGTATCGTTCTGATTCACCTTCTCCTGCTGCTCGCGACTCGCACAAGAAAAACGGGCGCCCGAAGGCGCCCGTCGCATGTCCGAAGCAACGCGTATCGCTTACTTGTTCTCGAACATGTCCATGATCTGCTGCTTCTCCTGCGGCGTGACGGGCGGCGGTGCCAGACCGGCCGCGCCGGCCGAACCCAGCGCGTCGTTCGCGCTGATCGCGTTCTCGGCCGGGTTGATGTCGACGTTCGCGACGAAGCCGTTGCCCGGCGTGCGATCGGCGTAGTACAGCTCGCCGTCGATCGTGGTCAGGCCGTCCGGCATCGGCATCTGCTGCTCGGGCACGCCGTTCAGCGCGGTGCGCATGTAGTTCACCCAGATCGGCAACGCGAGCTGCGCGCCGAATTCGCGGCTGCCGAGGCTCTTCGGCTGGTCGAAACCCATCCATGCGACCGCGACGAGCGACTGCTGGTAGCCGGCGAACCAGCCGTCCTTCGCGTCGTTCGTCGTACCCGTCTTGCCCTGCAGGTCGCTGCGGCCCAGCACGTTGGTGCCTGCCCCCGTGCCGGCCGTCGCGACCGAGTGCAGCAGGCTGTTCATCACGTATGCGTTGCGGCCTTCGATCGTACGCGGCGCCGTGCCGCCCGCGATCACCGGCTGCGACTTCTGCAGCGGCTGGCCGCGCGCGTCGTCGACTTCGGCGATCAGGTACGGATCGACCTTGTAGCCGCCGTTCGCAAATACCGCGTAGCCGGTCGCGAGCTGCAGCGGCGTGACGAGGCCCGCGCCGAGCGCCATCGGCAGGTAAGGCGGCGTCTTCGCCGGATCGAAGCCGAAGCGCTGCGTCACGTACTGCTGCGCATACTGCGTGCCGATCGACGCGAGGATCCGGATCGACACGAGGTTCTTCGAACGCTGCAGGCCGGTGCGCATCGTCATCGGGCCGTCCGGCTGGTCGTCGTCCTTCGGCTCCCACGCGGTGCCGCCCGGCACGCTCGGCGGGAAGTACAGCGGCGCGTCGTTGATCATCGTCGCCGGCCCGAGCCCCTTGTCGAGCGACGCCGAGTAGATGAACGGCTTGAACGACGAGCCCGGCTGCCGCCATGCCTGCGTCACGTGGTTGAACTTGCTCTTGTTGAAGTCGAAGCCGCCCACGAGCGAGCGGATCGCGCCGTCCTGCGGCGCAATCGCGACGAGCGCGCCTTCGACCTGCGGCAGCTGCACGACCTGCCAGCCCGTCTTGCCGTCCTTCAGCACGCGCACGACCGAGCCCGGCTTGATGCGCAGCGCGTTGTTCGCGCGCGGGCCGAGCGCGGCCGACACGAAGCGCAGCCCGGCCGGGCCGATCGTGGTGGTCGCGCCGCCGACGAACTGCACCTCGACCGCGTTCGGCGACGCCGACAGCACGACCGCCGATTGCAGGTCGCCGTTGTCCGGATGATCGGCGAGCGCGTCGTCGATCGCCTCGTCGCGCTCGTCGCCGGCCGCAGGCAGGTTGATCGACGCCTCCGGCCCACGGTAGCCGTGGCGGCGCTCGTAGTCGAGAATGCCGCGGCGCACGGCCTGGTACGCGGCTTCCTGGTCGGCCGAGTTGATCGTCGTCGTGACGGTCAGCCCGCGCGTATAGGTTTCGTCCTTGTACTGCTGGTACATCATCTGCCGCACCATCTCGGCGACGTATTCGCCGTGCACCGCATACTGGTTGCCCGGCGTGCGCACGTGGATCTCTTCCTTGATCGCTTCGTCGTACTGCGGCTGCGTGATGTAGCCGACCTCGAGCATGCGCTTCAGGATGTACTCCTGGCGCACCTTCGCGCGCTTCGGATTGACGACCGGGTTGTACGCGGACGGCGCCTTCGGCAGCCCCGCGAGCATCGCCGCCTCGGCAAGGGTGATGTCCTTCAGGTCCTTGCCGAAGTACACGCGCGCGGCGGCCGCGAAGCCGTATGCGCGCTGGCCGAGATAGATCTGGTTCATGTACAGCTCGAGGATCTGGTCCTTCGTCAGGGCCTTCTCGATCTTGTACGCGAGCAGCATTTCGTAGATCTTGCGCGTATAGGTCTTCTCGCTCGACAGGAAGAAGTTGCGCGCGACCTGCATCGTGATCGTGCTCGCCCCCTGCCGCGCGCCGCCGTGCATCAGGTCGGCCACGCCCGCCCGCAGGATGCCGACGAAGTCGACGCCGCCGTGTTCGTAGAAGCGGTAGTCCTCGATCGCGAGCACGGCCTTCTTCATCACGTCGGGAATGTCCTGGAAGCGCACGAGGCTGCGGCGCTCCTCGCCGAACTCGCCGATCAGCACGTGATCGGCCGTGAACACGCGCAGCGGCACCTTCGGCTGGTAGTTGGTCAGCGCGTCGAGCGACGGCAGCTGCGGCGCCATCACGACCAGCGCATAGCCGACGATCAGCGCGCCGACGATCGCCAGCGTCGCGAACAGGCCGGCGAACCACAGCGCGACGCGCGAGCCGAACGTGCGGCGCCGCCCGCCGCCGCCGCTGCGCTGCTGCGCGCGGCGGTCGTCACGATCGTCGTCATCGGGGTAATAGGCCCCGGACGGCGAACGGCGCAGCGTGTAGTGGGGTTCGTTCCTGTCGGAAGAAGAAGGCGGTCGTTTGATAATTGGCATGTCGGAATGGCGGGCGGTCGTGGCGCCCTCGAACGCATGCGGAAATGCAAGCGGATGAATCAGAGTGGGTGCATCGAGATGCGGCTGTCACGTCGACAGACCCCGCCGCGCGGCGATCCGTTCCCGCGACGTGACAGCGCATTTTAATGAAATCGACCGGGCGCCTTCGCGATTTTTTGTAAAAATTCCCGCAATGCCGTGATTTGCGGAACGTATTGTCGGCCTCCTCGGCCTATGATGGACACGCAATGGGCCGTGTCGCCGGCTTTTTCTTTCAACCGCGAAAGGTTTGGCATCCTGATGCGCACGCCGCTTGAACTCACGCGTTTAAGCCGTATTTAAGTGAACCGGTGGTGTAATATCCGCCGGCTCACGCGGGTCGGAACCGGCCCGCGGCGGGCACGGCCGCGAATGCGCGGCGCCTTTAACCACGGAGGATTTCATGTCGCTTTTCGACTCTATTTCGCGCACGATCAAAGGCCTGCTGAACGATGCGGCCGATTCGGTACAGGATCCGTCGCGCGACGCACGGCAGATCGTGCGGGAGCTCGACGACAGCATCGGCCGCGCCGAGAACTCGCTGATCGAGATCGAGGCACAGGTCGCGACCCAGCGCAGCAAGCGCGATGCGGCCGACGACAAGGTGAAGAAGTACGAGGACGGCGCGAAACGTGCGCTGCAGTCCGGCGACGAAGCGCTCGCCCGCGAGGCCCTCGCCGCGCAGTCGAACGCGGAAGCCGAGCGCGATGCGCTCGCGGCCGAGCTGACGACGCTCGAGCCGTCGGTCGACAAGCTGAAGGGGCAGATCGCCGACATGCGTCAGCGCCGCAACGACCTGAATGCGCGCTCGAACATCCTGCAGGCCAAGCAGGAAATCGCACAGGCGAAGGACGTCGCGGCCAGCGCGCTGGGCGGCATCGGCGGCAAGAACCTGTCCGAGGATTTCCAGAAGCTCGAGGACAAGGTCGCGCTGCAGAACGCGCGTTCGGACGCACGCCTGAATTCGGCCGACACGTCGAGCGGCAAGGCGCTCGACGACAAGCTCGCCGCGCTGAACAAGGGCCCGTCGGTCGAGGATCGCCTCGCCGCGCTGAAGAAGCAGCTCGACACGCCCGCGCAGTAACGGCAAACGTGCCGCGCCCCGGCCCGGGTGCGCGGCGCGAACCGATCGTCAGGAGACGGGCGCCTGCGCCCGGTTCGACCATGAAGAAATCTCTCGCCGCACTCGGCCTCTCGCTGATGTTGCTGTCGTCCGCCGCGTTCGCGGTCCCGTCGCTGCAGCAGGTCGAGCAATCGATCGCGCAGCGCAACTGGCAACAAGCCGACGCGCAGCTGTCGCAAGTCATCGACGCCCATCCGAACAACGCGCACGCGCGCTACCTGTATGCGCAGGTGCTGGACCGCGAGGGCCGCGCGTCCGACGCGCTCGCGCAGCTGCAGCGCGCGAAATCGCTCGATCCGCAACTGCGCTTCACCGACGCGTCGCGGTTCGCACAGACGGAGTCGCGCATTCGCGCCGACGCCGCGCGCGTGAGCGGCAACGTGCCGTCGGCCACGCAGGCCGGCACGCTGCAGCCGGGGCTCGCCCCGGCCGTCGCGCCGGCCGAAAAACACGGTCCGTCGACCGGCATGTGGATCGGCCTCGGGCTGATCGTCGCCGTGATCGCGCTGGTGCTGCGCTGGACGCTGCGGCGCGCACGCACCGCCGACAACGGCCGCGCCGACGACGAACGCCGCGCGCAGCTCAAGCGCGCGACCGACGTGCTGAACGACATCCGTCCGCTGAAACTCGACGCGAAGCTGTCGACGGCGCCCGGCGCCGCGGCGCTCACGGGCGAACTCGAAACGATCGAGGCCGACGCGCGCACGCTCGTCGAGACGCTGTCGAACGGCAAGAATCCGGTGCCGCCGTATCGCGTCGATGAACTCGAGCAACGCCATGCGAGCGTGAAGGCCCGCGTCGAAGGCCGGCCCGACCCGGCCGCGCAACCCGCGGCACCGGCGAACGGCAGCGGCTCCGTGTACGCGCAGGAAGCCGATCGCATGACGGGCGCGCAGGGCCAGCCGTATCAGCAGCCCTACCCGCCGCAACAGCCGTATCCGCAACAGCAGCCGCCCGTCGTGATCCAGCAAGGCGGCGGTGGTTTCGGCGGCGGGATGGGCGGGCTGCTGACCGGCGTGCTGCTCGGCGAGGCGATGTCGGGCGGCCGCGAGCGCGTGGTCGAACGCGACGTGATCGTCGACGGCGAGCGCCGCCGGCAGGAAGCCGACCCGGGCTTCGACCTCGGCCGCGGCGACGATTCGAACTGGAGCGACGGCAGCGGTAGCGGCGGCGGCATGGACCTCGGCAGCAACGACGACGGCTGGACCGACGACAACACCTGAGCACCCATGCACCGGGCGCCGGCGCGCATGCCGGCGCTCCGTCACGCACGCCACGCTTCGCTGCACGGCCGGCCGCGCCCACGCGCGGATTTGTCAATCATTTCAAGATGGACTACCGGCAATGGGGAGCGTTCGTTATCATGCGGCCATCGGCGTGCCACCGACCCTCATTCGACGCAAAGCAATCCTGCGCGTCGCGGCACGCCTCCCCTCGCCCCAACCAGGAGAAAGCCGCTCATGAGCATCATCAAGGAATTCAAGGAGTTCGCCGTCAAGGGCAACGTGATGGATCTCGCCGTCGGCGTGATCATCGGCGGCGCATTCTCGAAGATCGTCGACTCGGTCGTGAAAGACCTCATCATGCCGGTCATCGGCGTGCTGACCGGCGGTCTGGATTTCTCGAACAAGTTCGTTCTGCTCGGCACCATCCCCCCGACGTTCAAGGGTAATCCCGATTCGTTCAAGGACCTGCAGGCCGCCGGTGTCGCCGCATTCGGTTACGGCTCGTTCATCACCGTGGCGATCAATTTCGTCATCCTCGCGTTCATCATTTTCCTGATGGTGAAATTCATCAACAAGCTGCGCAAGCCGGAAGAAGCCGCGCCGGCCGCGACGCCGGAAGACACCGTGCTGCTGCGCGAGATCCGCGATTCGCTCAAGCAGCGCTGAGCGCCAAGCGCTCCGCCCGCCAGGCCCGCCGCGTGCGGGCCTTTTTATTGCGCGCGGCGCACCGCCACAAGCGGCCTATCTCACTTTTTTGTGACGGGCGAATGCACGCGCGGGAAAAGCAGGTCTATGATGGAGACTAAACGACAGTACGGGCGCCAAGACGCTGGCTGTGTCGATCATGGCGAGCAGGTCGACGGGAGACATTGATCGTCGTACTGCACGAATGCAGCATTTTCGTGTGCTATAAAGGATCGACATGCGGCGTACATAGCCGGGAGTGGGTCGCATGAAAGTGCCGCATTTCTTGCAATTGTTTTTGAGGCGAGTGTTTATGTCCTTCCCGAAAAAACGTCGGCGTGCGCAACAGGATGGCCAGGAGTCGTTCCTCGCGGTCTTGCGCCACTCGAAACCGTTTGCGCAACTCGACACCAAGATTGCCCGCGCCCGTGCGCAGGACGAACCCGTCCTCTATGCGCACGTGCTGCCCGGTCTCGACGTGCTCCTGTGCAGCGTACGCGGCGCCCAGCCGCCCTATCCGGCGATCGCGGAGCTGCGCAAGCGCTGCATCGAATCGATCGCCAACGCGCTCGAGCAGCCGCTCGACGGCCTCGAAAACGGCGGCTACTGGTACGAGGCGAACGGCTTCGGCTTCCTCGTATTCGCGAGCCGTGCGCGAGCGCGCATCCTGCCCGAGTTTGGTGCAGGCACGAAAGCGAGCCTGCGCGGCGGGCTCGGCCGCCAGAACGCCGGCGACACGACACCCCGCTCGCTCGGCTGATTCGCCAGCCATTCGATGGGCCGCCTCCGGGCGGCCCATCTGTCATTCACGCGCTCCGCTTGCCCGTCACGATGCCTGCCCGCGGCCGTTGCCCGGCCGCACGATGTCGATGAACGCGGCGAAATCCGCGCCCGCGAGCCCCTGCGCGGCACCGAGCCGCAGCACCTGCTGGACGGTGGCCGACACGGGCATCACCGCGCCCGTGTCGCGCGCGGCATCGGCAATCGCATCGACATCCTTCTGGAACGTGCCGAGCGCGCCGATCGGCGGATGACCGCCCGACGTCATGCGCGGCACGAACGTCTGCAGCAGCACCGAGTCGGCCCAGCCGCCGGACAGCGCCTCGGCCAGGCGCGCGGCGTCGATGCCGCTCGCCTGTGCGAGACCGACGGCCTCGGCGATCGCCGTGACCGTCGCGGTGACGATCGCCTGGTTGCACAGCTTCGCCGTCTGGCCCGCGCCCGCGTCGCCCATGTGCGTGACACGCGACGCGTACGAGTCGATCAGCGGCCGCACCGCGTCGAGATCGGCCGCGCGGCCGCCCGCCATCACCGCGAGCGTGCCGGCCTGCGCGCCCGGCACGCCGCCGGACACCGGCGCATCGACCCAGCCGACCCCGAGCGCGGCCGCGCGCGCCGCGTAGTCGCGCGTCGCCGCGGGCGGAATGCTCGAATGATCGACGATGCGCAGCAGGCGGCGCGCCGCCGCGTCACCGGAGAGCAGCCCGTGCTCGCCGAACACGACGTCGCCGACCGCACGGCCGTCGAGCACGCACACGAATACCGTCTCGACACGTTCGGCCAGTTCGCGCGGCGTGCCGGCCACCTGCGCACCGTCCCCGACCAGCGCTTCGGCCTTGTCGCGCGAGCGGTTCCACACGCTGACGCGGTGCCCCGCCGCCAGCAAATGCCGAATCATCGGCGCGCCCATCAATCCCGGTCCGCAAAATCCGACTTCCACGATGCTCCTCGTCTCCAATACGGGTTGCACTTGCCGCCCATCATACCTATCACTCAAGAAGCCGGGCACGCGCGGCACCGCTTCGGGACCGCGGCTTGCACCGGCAATACGGACCGATATCCCAGGGAGCGCATCATGAGCGACCACGTGTACAAGATGATCGAGCTGACCGGTTCGTCGCGGCAATCGAGCGACGACGCGATCCGCAACGCGATCTCGAAAGCCGGCAAGACGCTGCACAACCTGCACTGGTTCCAGGTGACCGAAACGCGCGGCCACATCGAAGGCGACCAGGTCGTGCACTGGCAGGTCACGCTGAAGGTCGGCATGCGCATCGACGACTGACGCATCCGTCGCCTCACCCGCCGCGTCGCGATCCGGATCCGCGCAATACAGACCCGCGCGGCGCCGCGCGTCCCGCATTTCACCTCGTTCGGGCCCCTTGTCGCGGCCCGACCGGCGGGTAGCCGCGGGTATCCATCTCTTGACGCTGCTTTTCGTTCATATTAAAAACAATATACCCACCCCATCCCTCGATCAGCCCAGCCATATAAACCGGAGATAACATGAGTCAGCAACGCGAGGCGATCGACACGTACCTCTTGCGCGTCTTGCACACCTTGTTGATGGAGCGCAGCGTCACGCGCGCGGCCGTCAAACTGAACCAGTCGCAACCGGCGATCAGCGCCGCGCTGCGACGCCTGCGCGACATCACCGGCGATCCGCTGCTGGTGCGCGGCAAATCCGGCATGGTGCCGACCGAATACGGGCTGCGCCTGCTCGAGCCCGTGCAGAACGCGTTGCGTGAAATCGAGCGCATCAAGTTCCAGCAGCACAACTTCGACCCGGCCACGTCGATCCGCTGCTACCGGATCGGCTGCCCCGACTACCTGAACGTGCTGTTCGTGCCGACCGTCGTCGAGCGTTTCCGCCTGGCCGCGCCGAACGCGACGCTCGAGTTCCATTCGCTCGGCCCGGCGTTCGACTACGAGCTCGCGCTGGAAGACGGCAAGCTCGACATCGTCGTCGGCAACTGGCCCGAGCCGCCCGAGCAGCTGCACCTGTCGAACCTGTTCGTCGACGAAATCGTCTGCCTGATGAGCAACACGCACCCGTTCGCGAAGCGCGGCGGGCTCACGCTCGACCAGTACCTGAACGCGCCGCATCTGGCGCCGACGCCGTACTCGGTCGGCCAGCGCGGCGCGATCGACGTGCATCTCGCGCGCGAGCGGCTCAAGCGCCACGTGGTCGTCACGCTGCCGTACTTCAACCTCGCGCCGTACGTGCTCGTGAAGTCGGACCTGATCTTCACGACCACGCGCCTGTTCGCCGATCACTATGCGAAGTTCCTGCCGCTGTCGGTCGTGCCGGCGCCGCTCGACTTCCCGCCGATGCAGTACTACCAGCTGTGGCACGAACGCTGCCATTACTCCGACGAAGTGCGCTGGCTGCGCGGCCTCGTCGCCGAAGCCACCCGCACGCTGATCGAGCCGTAACGGCACGCACGGCCCGCGCGGCACGCGCCGCCGTCGCGCGCCGCGGCCGCTCAGGGCGCGACGACGGCCGGCGGCACGCCCCGTCAGGCGGCGGCCGCCCGACGTCGGTCCCGCGTCAGCGCGAGGCCTCGACGAGCGCGTGCGCCAGCGCGTTGTGGCGCTCGATGACGGGCGGCAGATCGAGCGTCGCCAACCGCCCTTCCCGCACCACCACCTTCCCGTTCACCACCGTGTAGGCCGTCTGCGACGGCGCGCAGAACACGAGCGCCGCGACCGGATCGTGCAGCGCGCCCGCGAACAGCGGCTGGCGCAGGTCGAACGCGGCAAAGTCCGCGGCCATGCCGGGCTTCAGCGCGCCGATGTCGTCGCGGTTCAGCACCTTCGCCCCGCCGAGCGTCGCGATCTCGAGCGCTTCGCGCGCGGTCATCGCGTCGGGCCCGAACCCGACCCGCTGCAGCAGCAGCGCCTGCCGCACTTCCGCGACCATCTGCGCGCCGTCGTTCGACGCGGAGCCGTCGACGCCGAGGCCGACCGGCACGCCCGCGAGACGCATCTTCTTCACCGGCGCGATGCCCGACGCGAGCCGCATGTTCGAGCACGGACAGTGCGCGACGCCCGTGCCGGTGCGCGCGAACAGGCCGATGCCCGCATCGTCGAGCTGCACGCAGTGCGCATGCCACACATCGTGGCCGACCCAGCCCAGATCCTCCGCATATTCGGCCGGCGTCATCCCGAACTTCTCGCGGCTGTAAGCAATGTCGTTGACGTTCTCCGCGAGGTGCGTGTGCAGCGACACACCGTATTCGCGCGCGAGCACGGCCGCATCGCGCATCAGGTCGCGGCTCACGGAGAACGGCGAGCACGGCGCGACCACCACGCGCAGCATCGCGTAGCGGCCTTCGTCGTGATAGGTTTCGATCAGGCGCTGCGTGTCGCGAAGGATGTCGGGCTCGCGCTCGACGACCGAATCGGGCGGCAGCCCGCCGTCGCGCTGCCCGACGCTCATCGCGCCGCGGCTCGCGTGAAAACGCATGCCGATCCGCCGCGCGGCGCCGATGCTGTCGTCGAGCCGGCTGCCGTTCGGGTAGATGTACAGGTGATCGCTCGACGTCGTGCAGCCCGACTGCAGCAGCTCGGCCATCGCGGTCAGCGTCGACACCTCGATCATCTCGGGCGTCAGGTGCGCCCAGATCCGGTACAGGTTCGTGAGCCAGCCGAACAGTTCGGCGTTCTGCGCCGCGGGCACCGCGCGCGTGAGGCTCTGGTACATGTGGTGATGCGTGTTCACGAGCCCCGGGATCACGAGGTGGCCGCGCAGGTCGAGCACTTCGTCGGCCGTGTCGGGCAGCTCGGCGGTCGGACCGACCGCGACGATCCGGTTGTCTTCGATGTAGAGCCCGGCATCGCGCAGTTCGCGGCGCGTGTCGTCCATGGTCACGAGCACGTCGGCGTGCTTGACCAGCAGGGTGGTCGGGCGGGATGAGGTGGGGTTCGGCGCGCGTGCGCCAGCGTGCTGCTCGAGGTTCATGCGTTCTCCGCGTCGGTCTGCCTCCAGGCGTTGCCTGGCGGCGGTCACACAGCCGTTCGAACGCTGAATCGCGGCACGCCCCGGTGCCTGCGTCCGTTCGAACGCCCTGGCCCGGTTACCCGGCGTGCTCGCCGTCTTCGGGGTACGCGCGGGCCACGGGCCGACGCGCACGGCGGGAGGATCGCCCACGCGCGCGCCGCGCACAATGCGCGAACCGGAATACCGTACCTCAGGGTTTCGATATGGTACGCCGCCCGCGGCGCCGCCCGGCGCCCGAAACCGGGCCGGCAGCCTTGCCCGGCGGGCCGTCGACAGCCGCTCATGCTCGGCGCATTATCTTCGATATCGCGCACGTATTTGCACGGGGAACCTTTTTACAATGCCTGCACGGCGCTCGCTTCAATCTCGCCGACGGGTATGTAGCCACGTGTGACGTGGAGCCTCGATCCGCCGCATAGTCAATGGATCGGGTCGCCGCCGAACCTCGCATTCACACAAGGACACAACGAATGGGAAAGCTCACTACCCACGTACTCGATACGGCGCACGGCCGTCCCGGCGCGGCCATCAAGGTGGACCTCTACGCGCTCGACGGCGAATCGCGCCGCGCGATCAAGACCGTGCTGACCAATAGCGACGGCCGCTGCGACGAACCCCTGCTCGAAGGCGCCGCGCTCGCCACCGGCGAATACGAACTCGTGTTCCATGCCGGCGACTACTTCGCGGCGCTCGGCGTGAAGGTGCCCGAACCCCGCTTCGTCGACCGCGTCGTGCTCCGCTTCGGCATCGCCGACGCCGGCTCGCACTACCACGTGCCGCTGCTCGTGTCGCCGTGGTCGTACAGCACCTATCGCGGCAGCTGACAGACGAATCAGCGCCCGCATCGAACAAACGAATTGAGTCTGGAGGAGTTTCATGGAAGGCTTCATCACCGACTGGCTGAACCTCGCGCTGCGATGGCTGCACGTCATCGTCGCCATTGCGTGGATCGGCGAGTCCTTCTATTTCGTCGCGCTCGACAACAGCCTGAAACCGCCGACCGACGCGAACCAGCGCAAGCGCGGCGTGTTCGGCGAGCTGTGGCACGTGCACGGCGGCGGGTTCTACAACATGCAGAAGTACACGGTGGCCCCGCCGGAAATGCCCGATGACCTGCACTGGTCGAAGTGGCCGTCGTACACCACATGGCTGTCGGGCTTCTCGCTGTTCTTCGTGCTGTACCTGCTCGCGCCGAACACGTACCTGATCGACAAGAGCGTGCTCGACATGGGCCCGGTGGTCGCCGTCGCCTCCGCGCTCGGCTTCCTCGCGGCCGGCTGGATCGTCTACGACTCGCTGTGCCGCATCCTCGGCACCAACGACCGCGTGCTCGGCATCTGCGTCGGCCTCTACGTCGTCGTCGCCGCGTACCTCGCGTGCCACATCTTCTCGGGCCGTGCCGCCTACCTGATCGTCGGCGCGATGCTCGCGACGATCATGTCGGCGAACGTGTTCTTCGTGATCATCCCCGGCCAGCGCAAGATGGTCGACAAGATGCTCAAGGGCGAGGAACCGAACCCGATCTACGGCAAGCGCGGCAAGCAGCGTTCGGTGCACAACACGTACTTCACGCTGCCGGTCGTGTTCGCGATGCTGTCGAACCACTATGCGATGACGTACACGAACAAGTTCAACTGGGTCGTGCTCGTGCTGATCATGCTGGCCGGCGCGCTGATCCGCCAGTTCTTCGTGATGCGCCACCGCGGCAAGCAGTTGTGGTACCTGCCGATCGGCGGCGTCGCGCTGCTGTCGGGCGCGCTGGTGTGGACGATGCCGAAGCCGGTCGCACCGGAAGCGCAGGCCGCGAACGCGCCGAAGATCGCGATCAACGACATCATGCCGATCCTGCAGCAGCGCTGCGTCGAGTGCCACTCGTCGAAGCCGACGCTGATGGGCAGCGCTCCCGCAGGCGTGATGTTCGACACGCCGGACGAAGTGTCGAAGAACGCGCAGCGTATCTACGAACAGGCCGTGCGCCTGAAGGCGATGCCGATCGGCAACGTCACGCACATGACCGACGACGAGCGGACCAAGCTCGCCGCCTGGTTCGAGGGTGGCGCGGTCAAGTAAGCCGCCGTGCGCCGGTCGCCGGCGCGATCCTCTCCGTTCGCGGGCCCGGTGACGGGCCCGTTTTTTTTCATGCGCCGCGTGCGCCGCATGCACTTCGGGCACTAGCCGCGCATCGCGTCGCGCTGCAGGGCAACGAGCGCATCGCGCGCGCGCGGGCCGTCGTCGACCGGTACGAAGATGTGATCGTGGCATGCGGCGGCCATCACGTTGCAGCTGATGCCGGCCGCGCCGAGCGCCCGCGCGAAGGCGGCCGTGAGACCGACGGCCGCGAGATCGGAATCGACGGTGAGCGTGATCCATGCGGCGCGGAACAGCACGGGCCAGCCGCGACGTGCTGCCGTTGCCTCTTCGACCACGACCGTCAGCCCTTCCGCTTCGCGGAACGTCGCGATGACTTCGGATAACGATACGTCCGCACCGGTCGGCAGCGACACGAAGGCGAACGCGCCCGGATGCAGTTCGGGTTGCATCGTCCGTAGCAGGACCCTGAGGTCGTTTTCAGGTTGGCTCATCGAAGGGGCACGTCCGGCGCCGGACGTCGTGCGGTGGTAATGCGGGCACGATAGCACGCACGACGACGCGCTACGCGTGCGCCATCGCCGCTTCGTCCGCGAGCCAGTCGCGCAACGCGACGATGCGCGGATCGTCCTGCGTGTGCGCCGGATACACGACGTGATACGCGAGCCCCGGCGCCACCTCGACGCTCACGTCGAACAGCCGGACGAGGCGCCCGTCCGCGAGATCGCGCGCAATCATGTGCGGCTCCGCCAGGCCGATCGTCGTACCGTCGATCACGGCCTGCACGACGTGGCTCGAATCCGGAAACGCAACGCACCGGCTGTCGTCGAAACCGTCGACGCCGGCGGCGGCCATCCACGCCGACCAGCGCGGCCAGGTCACGCCGTCGACTTCGCAGTCGGCGTGGCAAAGCGTGTGGCGCAGCAGGTCGCGCGGCTTGCGCAACGCGGGGCCGGCCGACACCAGCGCGGGGCTGCAGATCGCGACGACCGATGTGCCGAACAGGCGCTGCACGCACGCGTCGCGATAACGCCCGGTGCCGAAGCGGATCGCGACATCCACGTCGTCGCCGTCGAAATCGCGCAGCCGGTCGGTGATGTCGAACGTCAGTTCGAGCGCCGGATGCGCGGCCTTGAAGCGCGGCAGGCGCGGCAGCAGCCAGTGCGTCGCGAAGCGCGCGCCGACCGACACGCGCAGTTCCGTCCGCTCGCGCGCGATGCGCCGTGCCCGTGCGGTCGCGTGCCGCAGGCCCGCCAGCGCATCGGCGGCGGCCGCAGTCAGCACCGCGCCGGCCGGCGTCAGCCGGATGCTGCGGCTCGTCCGGACGAACAGTTCGATGCCGAGCTGCGCCTCGATTTCCTTGATCTGGTGACTAACGGCTGCCGGCGTCAGCCCGACCTCGTCGGCCGCCCGCGAAAAATTCAGGTGCCGCGCCGCCGCCTCGAACGTCCTCAGCGCGCGCGTGCCAGGCCACATGCGTTCCATCGATCTTCAAACAGAATTTGACGACCGTTCCAAAACTACTCGTTTTTCACGACACCATCAATCGGCAAACAATAGGTTTTCTTGAAGATGCCGCGCCGCCCCGCGCCCGCGGCCAACCTGGAGATTCGCCGATGACCGCTGCACCGTTCCCGTCCGTCGCCCACATCAACGGCGTGGCCGCCACACCCGATGCGCTTGCCGCGCTGGCTTTCGCGGGCCACGCGCATTTCACCGCGATGCAGGTTCGCGACGGCCGCGTACGCGGCCTCGACCTGCACCTTGCACGGCTGCGCGATGCATCGAACGCGCTGTTCGGGCATGCGCTGCCCGATGCACGGATTCGCGCGTTCCTGCGCGCCGCGCTCGATCGTGCGCCGTCGGCGCTGTCGCTGAGCGCGACCGTCCATGCGACGACCGGCGAATTCGCCGCGCCGCGCGACGACGAAGCGCTCGACGTGCTGATCCGCACCGCCGCGCCGTCGTCGGGGCCGGCCGGCCCGCTCGATCTCGCGCTGTTCGAACACGAGCGCGTGCTGCCGGCCATCAAGCACGTCGGCGAAGTCGCGAAAACGCACTTCCTGCGCCGTGCGGCGGCGCAAGGGTTCGACGACGCGGCCTTCATCGATCGTCGTGGACGCATCAGCGAAGGCTCGATCTGGAACATCGCGTTCTGGACCGGCGACGCGCTCGTGTGGCCAGTGGCCGGCATGCTCGGCGGTGTCACGATGGGCATCCTGCGGCGGCAGCTGGCACGTCTGGGCATCGCGCAGCACGACCGTGAAGTGACGCCGGCCGACCTGCCGTCGATGGCCGGCGCCGTCGTGATGAATTCGTGGACGCCGGGCATCGCCGTGCGCCGGTTCGGCACGGCGACGCTGCCCGATTCGCTGTCGCTGACCGCGCGACTGCATCGCGCGTATGAACAGGAGCCGCCCGTCGCGCCGTGATACGCACGCGCCCCGCTCACGCATCGGCCGACTCCGGCAGCCGTGCGATCGCCTTGATCTCGAACTGGAAACCGTACAGCCAGGTCACGCCGACGGCGGTCAGCGCCGGATGCGGCGCATCGCCCCAGTATTCGGGGACGATCGCCCAGATCCGTTCGAACGTCTCCTCGGGATCGACAAGGAACACCGTCACGTCGACGACGTCGTCGAACGTGCAGCCGGCCGCGCGCAGCACCGCATTCAGGTTGTCGAACGCGCGGCGGACCTGCGCGCCCAGCTCCGGCTCGGGCGAACCGTCGTCGCGGCTGCCGACCTGCCCGGACACGAACAGGAAGCCGTTCGCGCGCACCGCCGGCGAATAGCGGTTGCGGTCATACAGCGCCCGGCGACCGGGCGGAAAAACTACGCTACGCTTTGCCATTCAACCCCTCCATCGGTCGGTGGGGCGTCGCCGCCCCGGTCTCAACGATGAAGGCACTTTAAGGACCGTTGCACGGCGGATAAACCGGCAACCTTGTCCAACACTGTTTGCGCGCGCCAAACAATGTCCGGGCGCCGCGGAGCCCTGACCCGATGGATCGATTCGACGCAATGCAGGCGTTCGCCCGCGTGGTGGAGGCCGGCAGCTTCACGAAGGCGGCCGACACGCTGCACATGAGCCGCACCACCGTCACGCAACTGGTGCAGCAACTCGAGGCGCGGCTGCGCGTGAAGCTGTTCCACCGCACGACCCGCAAGGTCGTCGTCACGGCCGACGGTGCCGCGTACTACGAGCGCGTCGTGCGGCTGCTGGCCGACATGAACGATGCCGAAACGAGCCTGTCCGCCGCGTCGGCGTCGCCGACGGGGCGGCTGCGCGTGGACGTGCCGACCCCGCTCGCGCGCCTGATCCTGATCCCCGCGCTGCCCGCGTTCCACGCGCGCTATCCGGACATCCAGATCGACATGGGCGTGAGCGACCGCGTGGTCGACGTGATCGGCGAGAACGTCGACTGCGTCGTGCGCGGCGGCGAGCCGGCCGACCGCTCGCTGATCGCGCGCCGCATCGGCGACCTGCGGCTCGGCGTATACGCATCGCCCGCTTACCTCGCGCGCGCCGGCACACCGACGCACCCGGGCGAACTCGAAGGCACGCATCACCGCATCGTCGGCTTTCTGTGGGCGCGCACCGGCAAGGCACTGCCGTTTGCGATGGCGCGCGACGGCGAGCAGATCACCGTACGCGGCCGCTACGTGCTCGCCGTCGACGACGGCAATGCGTACCTCGAAGCCGGCCTCGCCGGGCTCGGCATCCTGTGGCTGCCCGACTACATGGCCGCCGCGTATCGCACGCGGGGCGAACTCGTACCGCTGTTCGAGCCATGGCAACTCGAACCGATGCCGATGTACGTCGCATTCCCGCCGAACCGCCACGTCAGCGCAAAGCTGCGCGTGTTCGTCGACTGGGTCGCCGATCTGATGGCCGAGCATGCGCCAGTCGCGAACCGTCGTCGCGGCGGCGGTTCGCGCGACGCGCGCAAGGCCGTGTTGACCTGAGTCGCGACAAAGCGAGCGCACATAAAAAAACCCGCGCATCTTGCGCGGGTTTCGGCGGGCAGGCAACGGAAGCGTCGACGACTCAGGCGGTCAGCGCATGCAGCGCCTCGTCGGTGAGCCAAAGCGATTCCTGCAGATCCTGCTCGTTCAGGTTCAGGCCGTCACCGCCGCGATCGACGACGATGAAATCGCTGACGCCGCCGAGCGCGATCAGCGGATGATGCCACACGCCCTTCGCGTAGTTGACGCCCTGCCAGCCGCTCGTCACGAACGCACGGATCTTCGCCGGATCGAGATCGCCCGCGGGCGCGACGACGACGAGATACGGCTGGTCGTTCAGCGGCACGAACGCCTGGCTGCCGAGCGGGTGCCGCTCCAGCATCTTCACTTCGAACGGCAGCGTGCGCGGCTGGCCGCGGAACAGGTTGACGAGCGTGCGGCCGCCCTCGTCCGTCACGTCGACTTTCGCGAGATCGTGAAAGCGGATCGTCGTGCCGAGGTTGATCGGGATCTGCTTCGCCCCGTCCGTTTCGATCACGTCGCCGAACGGCGCGAAGGCTTCCCTGGTCAGCGGTTCGATAACGAGCGTCTTCATTTGTCGAGCGTTCCCCACAGGCGCAGGCGCGACACGCCGCCGTCCGGAATGATGTTCAGTCGCACGTGCGTGACGGGGCCAAGCGACGCGATGTCCTGTTCGAAATAGTGCTGCTTGTCCATCTGCAGTTTCTGTTCGCCGAGCAGCACCGGCCAGAACATCGACTGCGTGATCAGCGAGCTGTCCGTGCCGCCCGACACGTACGCGGCCTGGATCGAGCAGCGGTCCGGGAAGTTGCCCTTGAAGAACGCGGTATCGACTTCGATCTTGCGGATCACGCCCGGCTGCGCGAGCGCGATGATCGCCCAGTCGTTGCCCGGCTCGCGGCGGCGGCGGGTTTCCCAGCCATCGCCCATGTTCACGCCGCGGCCCGGCAGCAGCAGGTTCGACGCGACGCCGAAATGCTGGTTGTTCGCGGCCACGACGTAACCGCCGTTTTCCATCGCCGCGAGGTCGAACTGCTCGGTCGCGCTCGCGCCGGCCCAGTCGAGCTGCGGCTGGCCGTACACGCGCAGGCGCGCGATGCCGCCGTCCGGGTAGATGTTCACGCGCAGGTGCGTGAACGCGCGTGCGTCGCTCGCTTCGACGTAGTGATGGCTGTTGCCCTGCAGCGTCGTCGACGGCACGATCTCGACCCACTCGGTCGCATGCGTCGGCGCGCCGTCGGCCACGAACGCGGCCTCGATCGACGCGGCCGGCGGGAAGTTGCCGGTGAAGTGGCTCGTGTCGATGTCGAAGCCCTTGATCACGCCCGGGCGCGCGAGCTTGACGATGCACCAGTCGTACCCCGTCGTGCGCTTGCGGCGCGTTTCCCAACCGTCCATCCACTTGCCGTGGTCGTCGTACTTGCCGGGGATGAAGACGGCCGGCTCGGGGTTCAGCATCCGGTCCTTCGGCGCGAAGAAATCGTCGCTGGCCTCGAGCGCCTGCGCACCGAGACGCGGGTCGGCAAGATTCACGTAGCGCCGCGTGAATTCGGGTGCGTTGGGATCGAGAAGCGGAACAGCCATGATGTTTCCTTGTTTCAGTGATTGCGATCCGGCCGCCGCGACACAGCGGGCCGTGCGCGGTGTCAGGCGTCGATCAGGTCGTCGAGGCGAAAGCGCGCGATCCGGTAGATCTGGTCGAGGCTCGCACGCAGTTCCTCGGTGCGCGAATGATTCACGCGCGACTCGAAGTTCGCGATGATGCCGTGGCGGTCATAACCGCGCACCGCGAGGATGAACGGGAAGCCGAACTTCTCGCGATACGTGCGGTTCAGCGTCAGCAGCTTGTCGAATTCGTCCTGCGTGCACTGGTCGAGGCCCGCACCGCTCTGCTCGCGCGTCGACTCGGCCGTCAGCTCGCCGCGCACGGCGGCCTTGCCGGCCAATTCCGGGTGAGCGTTGATCAGCGCGAGCTGGCGCGCTTCGCCGCCCGTTTCCACCGCGTCCGCCATCGTCTTGTGCAGCGCGTCGATGCTCGCGAACGGCCGCTCGCCCGCGGCGACCTCGGCCACCCACGGCGAATGTTCGAAGATCCCCGACAGCGCCGCGACAAATGCGCTCGGCGCCATCGTGTTCAGTTGTTCCAACGTGTAGCGCATCGCCTTCATGCTTTCCCTTCGTCTTGATGATTGGGCTGATACGGATGATGTTCACGCCAGTGACGCGCGATATCGACACGGCGCGTCACCCAAACGCGATCGTGCTTCTCGAGGTGATCGAGAAAACGCTGCAGCCCGCGGAACCGGCCCGGCCGGCCGAGCAGCCGGCAATGCATGCCGATCGACAGCATCTTCGGCGCCTCGTCGCCCTCCGCGTACAGCACGTCGAATGCGTCGCGCAGGTAGTCGAAGAAGTGATCGCCGGTGTTGAAACCCTGCGGCGTCGCGAAGCGCATGTCGTTCGTGTCGAGCGTGTACGGCACGATCAGTTGCGGCGACGTGCCGCCGCCCGACACCTTGACGTCCATCCAGAACGGCAAGTCGTCGCCGTAGTTGTCGGAGTCGTACAGGAAGCCGCCGTATTCCGCGACCAGGCGGTGCGTATTGGGGCTGTCGCGGCCGGTATACCAGCCGAGCGGACGCTCGCCCGTCACGCGCTCGATCGCTTCCATCCCGAGGCGCATGTGCTCCGCTTCGAGTTCCGGCGTCATGCTCTGGTAGTGGATCCAGCGCCAGCCGTGGCACGCGATTTCATGGCCGAGCTCGACGAAGGCGCGCGCGAGCTCCGGATGACGCTCGATCGCCATGCCGACGCCGAAGACCGTCAGCGGCATCCCGCGCTTCTCGAATTCGCGCAGGATGCGCCACACGCCGGCCCGCGAACCGTATTCGTAGATCGACTCCATGCTCATGTGGCGGTCCGGATACGCGGCCGCGCCGACGATTTCGGACAGGAACTGCTCGGAGCCCGGATCGCCGTGCAGCACGCAGTTCTCGCCGCCCTCCTCGTAGTTCAGCACGAATTGCACGGCGACGCGGGCGCGCCCCGGCCAGTTCGCCTGAACGGGATGGCGGCCGTAGCCGATCAGGTCGCGAGGATAGTTGGGATCGAGTGACATGGGTTCGAAGTACGGCGAAAGCGGGCTGAAATAATGGGTTCGCATCGACCGCGCGGCGCCGGAAGCCGGCCGCACGAGCCGATGCGATGACGGCCCAGTGTAGCGAAAACGTTCATACGCGCCCATACAGCGACGCAGATAGTGCGTGTCAGACGGTGTGTATGTGCGGTTGCGGCAAATTCGGGACCGGCTCCGCCGCCTCCCCGTCCGGCGGGCTGAAGCGGGCGAATGCGCCGTCGTAGCGTTTCGCCAGCGGCCGCGCGTAATCGCCGCGTTTCGCGGTCGCGAGGCGCAGCGCGACGAGCGCCTCGGCCCACTTGACGGCCGCCGTGACGCCTTCGACCACCGGCGCGCCGATCTGCTGCTCGATCTCGTGCGCGAACTCGGCCATCCCCGCGCAGCCGAGCACGATCGCGTCGGCGCCGTCCTCGTCGAGCGCGCGCCGGCATTCGTCGACGATGATCCGGCGCGCGGCCGAGCCCGGCCGGTCGAGTTCGAGCACCGCGACGTCGGTCGCGCGCACGTTGCGGCAGAAGCGCTTCATCCCGTAGCGCTCCGCGAGGTGCCACGCCATCCCGCAGGTGCGCGCGAGCGTCGTGACGACCGAGAAGCCCGGCGCGAGCACGCTCGCCGCATGCATCGCGGCCTCGGCGATGCCGATCACCGGCCCGCGCGCGAGTTCGCGCGCCGCGTACAGGCCGGGGTCGCCGAAGCACGCGATCACATAGGCGTCGCAGCCGTCGCGCTCGCCCTGCGCGATCTCGGCGAGCAGCCCCGGCGTCGCGAGCGCCTCGTCGTAATAACCTTCGATCGACGGCGGCCCCATCGGCGGGCTCACCGCGACGATCTCCGTGCCCGCGGCCGCGACCTCGCGGGCGCAGCGCCCCATCGCGTCGGTCATCCGCTGCGTCGTATTCGGATTGATCAGTCGGATCTTCATCGCACGCTCCTCACGCCTTCGTGCTCACGAGCAGCCGGTAGAACACGAAGCCGAGCCCCGCGCCGATGAACCAGGAAAAATTCGCGGCGGCCTGCCAGCCCGGCACCATCACGCAGACGACCGCGATCACGGCCGCCGGCAGCAGCGCGGCGAGCGCGCGGCGGTTCACGCCGCCCGTATACCAGTAGCTGCCGCTCTCCGACATCGTGTACAGGTCGTCGCGCACGAGCCGGCCGCGCTTGACGAGATAGAAGTCGGCGATCAGCACGCCGTACAGCGGGCCGATGAACGCGCCGAGCACGTCGAGCGTGTAGTGGATCACGGCCGGGTTGTTGAACAGGTTCCACGGCGTGATGAAGATCGACGCGACGGCCGCGAGCATCCCGCCCGCACGCCAGCTGATCAGCCGCGGCGCGACGTTCGAGAAGTCGAACGCGGGCGACACGAAGTTCGCGACGATGTTGATGCCGATCGTCGCGATCGTGAACGTCAGCGCGCCGAGGATCACCGCGGTCGGATGGTCGATGCGGCCGACCGTCTCGACCGGGTCGGTGATCAGTTCGCCGAACACCGGCAAGGTTGCCGCCGTCGTGATCACCGTGACGAGCGAGAACGCGAGGAAGTTGACGGGCAGCCCCCAGAAATTGCCGCGCTTCACGTCGCCGAACGAGCGGCAGTAGCGCGAGAAGTCGCCGAAGTTCAGCATCGGCCCGGAGAAGTACGACACGACCAGCGACACCGCCGTGATCATCACCGGGATCACTTCCGCGCCGTGATACTTGACGCCGCCGAGGTTGATGCCGATGTTGCGCCAGCCCGCGCGCCACACCATGTAGCCGGCGAGGATGAACATCACGACGTAGACCGCCGGGCCGGCGAAGTCGATGAACTTCTTGATCGTCTCCATCCCGTTCCAGAACACGAACGCCTGAAGCACCCACAGCAGCATGAAGCCGGCCCAGCCGACCGCCGACAGCCCGAGGAAGCCGTAGCGATGGACGTCCGCGTACGGCAGCCATTGCGGGAAGAACTTCAGCACGACGATCACGAGCGCGCTCGACGCGAGATAGGTCTGGATGCCGTACCACGCGATCGCGATCAGCCCGCGGATCACCGCCGGCACGTTCGCGCCGAGCACGCCGAAGGTCGCGCGGCACGCGACCGGATACGGCACGCCGATCTGCTGGCTCGGTCGCGCGATCAGGTTGCACAGCGCGTTCACGAGGCCGATGCCGACGATCAGCGCGATCAGCACCTGCCAGCTCGTCAGCCCGAGCGCGAACAGGCTGCCCGCGAACACGTAGCCGCCGACGCTGTGCACGTCCGACATCCAGAACGCGAAGATGTTGTACGCGCCCCACGTCTGATTCTTCAGGGGTGCCAAATCTTCGTTGTACAGACGTTCGCTGTAACCATCCGGCAGCGTCGGATCGCCGCCCTCGCCGCCTTCTTTCGCCGGAAAGGCGCTCTCGTGCGCCACACTGAACTGAGCCATGACTTCTCCTTGACGCGGCCGGGCGGCCGCTCCACCGTCATCGATATCGCTCCGGATCGTCGCCCGGAGTCGGACCAGCGGCCCGCGGCAAATACCGCGGGCCTGCATTTCGCTCGTTCTGTGGCGCGCGGCCGGGTTCGCGTCGCCGCTCAGGCGCCGCCGAACACTTCGCGCAAATCGACCTGCCCTTGCGCGGGCCGGTCCAGCATCTTCAGTTCGACATGCTGCAGGTGGCGCGCCATCAGCGTCACCGCCTGCTTCGGGTCTCCCGCCTCCAGCGCGGCGAGGATCTCGTCGTGGTCGTCGCACGAGCACGGGCTGCGCCCGTGCGATTCGTACAGCGCCGACATCAGCGTCGAGCGTGCGACGAGCCCTTCGAGGCACGCGCTGAGCGTCGCATTGCCCATCAGCGTGGCGAGCGCCGTGTGGAATTCGCCCGACAGCCGGATCCACGCCGCGAAGTCGTGCCGCTCGAACGCCTTGCGTTCCTTGTCGATCAGCGCGGCGACGCCCTTGAGCCGCTTCGCGCCGGGCCCGGTTGCCAGCCGCTCGACCACCGCCAGCTCGATGATCCGGCGCATCTCGAACACCTCGTGCACGTCCTGCAGCGTCGGGCTCGCGACGAACGCGCCGCGGTTCGGCTCGAGATCGACCAGCTTGTCGGTCGCGAGCTGCGCGAGCGCCTGGCGGATCGTCCCGCGCTTCACGCCGAACACGTCGCAGAGCTGCGCCTCCGTCAGCTTCGCGCCGGGCGCGAGCCGGTGCTCGAGGATCGCGGTGCGGATCCGCTCGGCGATCGCTTCGGGACCGGCTGCGCCGGACGGCTGGGAATCGGGCTCGTTCATGATCTGCATCGTGTGATGGTCCTCATCCTAGGGCGGACATAAAGATTGTCAACAATTCTTTTCCGGGATTTCGCACAATCGGCGTGCATCGACGCGACCCGGTTCGGTGCAGGATGCGCTTATTCCATGCAAGACAAGCCTCACATGCCTGTCGGAGGCCTTTCCTGTCGTATACCCGACCGGCCATTTTGTTGACAAAACTGGTGCATACCCGGGCAACAATCGGTCGTGCGTCGACGAAAATTTTCGACCGTTAGTTGCGCATTTACATAAAGAAAAAGGCGGGAAACCCGCCTTTCGATCGATCGCGCCTGCATCAGCCGAGATGCGGGTAGTCCGACAAGGTCAGCCGGAAGCCGTGCGCATTCGCGACCAGTTGCGCCTGCGCGCCGAACGGCAGCGTCAGCAGGTCGGGCACATGGCCGAACTGGAGCCCCGTGACGACCGGGATCCCGATCACCGCTCGGACCTGGTCGATCATGGCCTGCATGTCGTAGCCGTTGTCGTACTCGAACGGCCGCGCGCCGGTGAACTGGCCGAGCACGAGCGCCTGCTGGCGCGCGAGCAGCCCCGACAGGTGCAACTGGTAGATCATCCGCTCGATCCGGAACGGCTGCTCGTTGACGTCCTCGATGAACAGGATGCCGCCTTCGATGTCGGGCATGTACGGCGTGCCGATCAGCGACGTCAGGATCGCGAGGTTGCCGCCCCACAGCGTGCCCGTCACGTTCGCCGCCTGCACCTGCGGCGCCTCGGTGACGATCGTCGTGCCCGGCTGCGTCAGCGTCTGCCAGAAGTGCTGCATCGTGAAGTCGCTCGGCGTTTCCGCGCCGAAGTCGGCGGACAGCATCGGGCCGCCGAACGTCTTGATGCGCGCCTTCGCATACAGCGCGAGCTGGATCGCGGTGAAGTCGCTGTGGCCGACGAGCGCGACCGGCTGGTCGCGCAGCCGGCGCTCGAGCCCGCGGTAGTCGAGCCCGTGCAGGATCCGCGCGGCGCCGTAGCCGCCGCGCACCGCGAGCGCGATGTCCGGCAGCGGCCGCTCGGGATCGGCGAGGCGGTTCAGGTCGCCTGCCCGCTCCCCGTCGGTACCGCCGAACCGCTGGTAGCGCCGCTGCGTCGCCTCGATGTTCTCGATGCGATGCTGCGCGGTGCTGAGGCGTTCGAGCGCGCGATTGATCGCGTCCGGGTCGTGCGGATAACCGGACGGCGCCAGCAGGCGGATGGTATAGGACGCGGCGGGCTGGAAGGACATGGGGGAAAGGTGTCGGGTCGTCAAACCTGCTTAGAGGGTCCGAACCGTCTCCGGTTCACGGCGCCGTGCCTGACGGGTGGGCTTATGACGCGCCGGGTGCGGCATCGCGGGCGAGCCGCGCCTCGCGCAGCGCGCGGCGGCGCTCGGCGAAGAACGACTTCAGCGCGGCGCCGCACTCGTCGGCGAGCACGCCGCCCGTCACTTCGGTATGGTGGTTGAGCTGCGGATTCGCGAACGCGTCGATCACGCTGCCGCACGCGCCCGTCTTCGGATCGGCGGCGCCGTAGACGACCCGCGCGATGCGCGCATGCATGATCGCGCCCGCGCACATCAGGCACGGCTCCAGCGTCACGTACAACTCGCAGCCGGGCATCCGGTAATTCCGCAGATGCTGCGCGGCCATCCGCAGCGCGGCCATTTCCGCATGCGCGGACGGGTCGTGCCCGCCGATCGGATGGTTGAAGCCGCGCGCGATCACTTCGTCGCCGCGCACGAGCACCGCGCCGACCGGCACCTCGCCGGCCGCGCGCGCCTCTTCGGCGGCGGCCTGCGCGAGCCGCATGAAATGCAGGTCGCGCGCCGACACGGGCGTGGCTTCGGGAACAGGTGTATCGGTGGCCGGTTCGGCCGCCGGAGCGGTTGCCGACCGGGCTGCGTCGTGCAGCGCGTCGGACGTCACATCGGCCCCGTGTCGGCGGGCGCTTCGTCGAGCCCGCGCTCGCACAGGCGCTCCGCGATGCGCCGGCAGTAGTCGCGCGGCATCACCATCGGGCCGCCGCGCAGCGATTCGAGCGCCATGTCGAGCGCGAGGATCTTCGCCTGCAGCCGGCAGCGCGCGGCACGGTCGCTGACCGCCTGCACTTCGTCATGCAGGTTGCGCAGCGCGCGCAATTGTTCGACGGCCGGCGGCACGAAGCCCGCGTTCTTCAGGATACGGTTGGCCACCCGCACCTCCTCGGGCACGAGCAGGTCGTCATCCAGCGCCTGCGGCGCGCCGGTACCCGGCAAATCGTCGAACTCGCCCCGCGCGGCGGCGGCGGCGATACGTTGTTCGACCAGGGCGTCAAGCAATCTCATCAGTCAATCGGAACAATGCGGCAGGCCGAATTCTAGCAGGGTGACGCGGCTATGACAGGCCCTTCGAATATATGCTCGATATTGTGCTTTTTAGGGGCCGAATCGCCACGCATGCACGCCGATCACCGTCAAATGCCGCTCTGCTGCGCCGCAGCGGGCCGAGCGCCGTGCGGGCCGCTCCAGACGCAAACGGCGTCGGGCCCTGTTTTCTATTCGTGACGAGGCGCGCCGGACCGCGCCGGTCCGACGAAACGGCAGCCGTTCCGTTTCCGCCGCCGCATCAAGCGGCCGCCGTTTCCGGCCGCGTTTTCGCGAACGGGCGAAACATCATCGCGATCAGGAACGCGCCGAGGCCGATCGCGAACGAACCGAGGTACAGCCAGCCGTAACTGCCGAACGTATCGACGATCAGGCCGCCGGCGACCGGGCCCGCGGCCATCCCGAGGCTGCCGGCCATCGCGCAACCGCCGATCACGGTGCCCATCATCCGCAGCGGGAAGTTCTCGCGCGCGAGCACCGCATACAACGGCATCACGCCCGCATAGATGAAGCCGAACAGCGTCGCGACCGCGTAGAACCCGTCGAGCGAGCGCACGAAGTAATAGCCGAGCGCGCCGAGCGCCTGCGCGAGCAGCCCCGCCACCAGCATGCGCTTCGCGCCGAGGCGGTCGCCGAGCATGCCGAACGCGATCCGGCCGCCCATCCCGGCGAGCCCCTCGACGCTGTAGATCGACACCGCGACGATCAGCGGGATGCCGCACGTGACCGCGTAGCTGACCGTGTGGAAGATCGGGCCCGAGTGCGTCGCGCAGCAGAAGAAGTTGGTCAGCAGCAGGATCATGAACTGCGGCGAGCGCAGCGCATCCGCGACCGACATCGCCGCCGGTGCGCCGGCAGCCGAAGGCGCGGCGTGCGCGGAGGCAGGGTCGAGCGCGGGCGGCCGCCGTACCAGGAGCGACACCGGAATCATCACGACGGCCGCCAGCCCGGCGATCAGCAGCATCGACGTGCGCCAGTCGCGCACCGACACGAGCCACGCGGCGAGCGGCGCCATCGTCATCGGCGCCATTCCCATGCCGGCCGACACGAGCGACACCGCGAGGCTGCGGTGCGTGTCGAACCAGCCCGTCACGCACGCCATCATCGGCGCGAATATCGCGGCCGTCGCGCCGCCGACGGCCAGGCCGAAGGCCAGCTGGAACGCGAACAGCGACGGCGCGCGGCTCGCCAGCGCGAGGCTCGCCGACAGCAGCACCGCGCCCGCGAGGACGACCGGCCGCGTGCCGATCCGGTCCGACAGGCTGCCCCACGCCATGCTCGCGAAGGCCATCGCGATGAAGCCGAGCGTCATCGCCGTGGAAATGCCGGTCATCGACCAGCCCGTGTCGCGCGCAATCGCGCGCAGGAACACCGGCAGGGAAAACATCGCGCCGATCGCGACGCAGCCCATCAGGCCGCCCGCGGCGACGATCACCCAGCGGTAACGGGAATCCGTCATTTGGCGCCTCCTTGTCCGTTTCGGCCATCCTCGGAAACCGGGTACAGGCCGCATGTGCGGCGCCATACCCGGTCGACATGGATACGACGGGCGAATCATCGGGAAATCGACATCCGCGGGTCACGAGCCGGCGATTTTTCATTGTCGGCCAATCCGCGCGGCCGGCAACGAACCGGTCACGCGTTCGCCCCGCTTTGCCGGAATCGGAAATTCGTTATCGGAAATGGTTGGTTTGGCCGCGCGGCCACGCTGACTACACTCGGTCCATCTTGTCATAACAAGTTGATCGATGACCGCATCCAACGTCGTGCCGCTGTCGGCGGCCCCGCTCTACGTACAGATCAAGGACATGCTGCGCGCGCGCATTCTCGACGGCACCTATGCGCCGCACAGCCGGATGCCGTCCGAGCACGAGCTGTGCGCGATGTTCGACGTCAGCCGCATCACGGTGCGCCAGGCGCTCGGCGACCTGCAGAAGGAAGGACTGCTGTTCAAGCTGCACGGCAAGGGCACGTTCGTGTCGAAGCCGAAGGCGTTCCAGAACGTGACGTCGCTGCAGGGCTTCGCCGAGGCGATGTCGTCGATGGGTTACGAGATCGTCAACCAGTTGCGCAGCTTGCGCACCGTGAAAGCCGACCGCCATCTCGCGACCAAGCTGAACGTGCCGGAAGGCGCGCCGCTCGTCGAGATCCACCGCGTGCGGCTGCTGAACCGCGAACCGGTGTCGCTCGAACAGACCTGGGTGCCGGAAGCGCTCGGCAAGCGCCTCGCGGGCGCCGATCTCGCGACCCGCGACATCTTCCTCGTGCTGGAAAACGACTGCGGCATCCCGCTCGGCCATGCCGACGTGTCGATCGACGCGATCCTCGCCGACGACGAGATCGTCGATGCGCTGCACGTCGAGGACGGCAGCCCCGTGCTGCGCATCGAGCGCCTCACGCACGACGCGTCGGGCGCCCCGATCGACTACGAATACCTCTACTTCCGTGGCGACGCATTCCAGTACCGGCTGCGCATCGACCGGCAAAAACCACGCAAATCTGCAAGGAAACAGCGATGACAACCCAGGTTCACGAATACGACGTCGTCGTGGTCGGCGGCGGCACGGCCGGGCCGATGGCGGCGATCAAGGCGAAGGAGCGCGACCCGTCCCTGCGTGTGCTGCTGCTCGAGAAGGCCCACGTGAAGCGCAGCGGCGCGATCTCGATGGGCATGGACGGCCTGAACAACGCGGTGATCCCCGGTCATGCGACGCCCGAACAGTACACGCGCGAAATCACGATCGCCAACGACGGCATCGTCGACCAGGAAGCCGTGTACGCGTACGCGGCGCACAGCTTCACGACGATCGAGCAGCTCGACCGCTGGGGCGTGAAGTTCGAGAAGGACGGCACCGGCGACTACGCGGTGAAGAAGGTCCATCACATGGGCTCGTACGTGCTGCCGATGCCGGAGGGGCACGACATCAAGAAGGTGCTGTACCGGCAACTGAAGCGCGCGCGCATCGCGATCACGAACCGGATCGTCGCGACGCGCGTGCTGACCGATACGCAGGGCCGCGCAAGCGGCGTGCTCGGTTTCGACTGCCGCACCGCCGAGTTTCACGTGATCCGCGCGAAGGCCGTGATCCTCTGCTGCGGCGCGGCCGGCCGCCTCGGCTTGCCGGCATCGGGTTACCTGATGGGCACCTACGAGAACCCGACCAACGCGGGCGACGGTTACGCAATGGCCTATCACGCGGGCGCCGCGCTCGCGAATCTCGAATGCTTCCAGATCAATCCGCTGATCAAGGACTACAACGGCCCGGCGTGCGCGTACGTGACGGGCCCGCTCGGCGGCTTCACCGCGAACGGCAAGGGCGAGCGCTTCATCGAATGCGACTACTGGAGCGGCCAGATGATGTGGGAGTTCTACCAGGAACTGCAGAGCGGCAACGGCCCGGTGTTCCTGAAGCTCGACCATCTCGCGGAAGAAACGATCCAGACCATCGAGCAGATCCTGCATACGAACGAACGGCCGAGCCGCGGCCGCTTCCACGCGGGGCGCGGCACCGACTACCGCAGCCAGATGGTCGAGATGCACATCTCCGAGATCGGCTTCTGCAGCGGTCACAGCGCATCGGGCGTGTACGTGAACGCACGCGCGGAGACGACCGTGCCGGGGCTCTACGCGGCCGGCGACATGGCGGCCGTCCCGCACAACTACATGCTCGGCGCGTTCACGTACGGCTGGTTCGCCGGGCAGAACGCGGCCGACGACGTGGCCGGACGCGACCTTGCGCCGGTGGACGACGAACAGGTCGAGGCCGAACGCGCCCGCGTGATCGCCCCGCTTCTGCGCGAACACGGCCTCGCGCCGGCGCAGGTCGAATACAAGCTGCGCCGCATGGTGAACGATTACCTGCAACCGCCGAAGGTGACGCGCAAGATGGAAATCGGGCTGCAACGCCTTGACGATATTACTGAGGATATCGAACAGATCAAGGCCGGTCATCCGCACGAACTGATGCGGGCGGCCGAAGTGCGCGCGATCCGCGACTGCGCGGAAATGGCCGCGCGCGCGTCGCTGTTCCGCACCGAGAGCCGCTGGGGGCTGTACCACCATCGTGTCGACTTCCCGCATCGCGATGACGCCGAATGGTTCTGCCACACGTGGCTGCGCAAGGATGCCGATGGTGCGATGCGCAGCGAGAAGCGGCCGGTCGAACCGTACGTCGTGCCGCTGGCCGACGACGATCGCGGTGCCTACACGAATCTGCGCATCCGCGAACCGGCCGCGCTCGCGACTGCCCTCTAAGGAACCCTACCGTGCCCCATACCCCGCACGACATCTTCCTGCGCAGCAGCGCACCCGTGACGATCGACGAGGAACGCTGCATCGCCGACAAGGGGTGCACCGTCTGCGTCGACGTGTGCCCGCTCGACCTGCTCGCGATCGACGTGACCAAGGGCAAGGCCTACATGCAGTTCGACGAATGCTGGTACTGCATGCCGTGCGAGCGCGATTGCCCGACCGGCGCAGTCAAGGTCGAGATCCCTTACCTGCTGCGCTGACCGCGTACGTCAACGCCCTTTTTCTTCGCTCATGACCGACTCTCCTTTCGCCGCACCGCTACCCGGCGCACACGAGCGCGACCCGGCCGCGCTCGTCGCCCGCCTCGCCGCGTCCGACGCATCCGTGCGCCGCGTCGCGCTGTTCGAACTCGCGGATCTCGAGGATCCCGAACGCGTGCCGGCGTTCGTCGCCGCGCTGCGCACCGACCCGTCGGCCGACGTGCGCGGCGAAGCCGCCCGCGTACTCGGTGCGTGGGAACAGCCCGACGTCGTCGAGGCGCTGTGCGGCGCGCTGCTCGATCCGGACGACGACGTGCGCGCCGCCGCCGCCCAGAGCCTGTCCGAACTGAAGGATCCGGCGTCGGGTCCCGTACTGTGCCGCTGGGCCGACCGGCCCGAGCCGTTCGTGCGCCGTGCCGTGCTGCGCGGATTGCGCGAGTTGCGCGACCCCGGTGCGTTCGCACCCGCGCTGCATGCGCTCGAGGCCGAGCCCCCCGCCGTGCGCGCCGAAGCCGTCACGGTGCTCGGCTGGCTCAAGGATCCGCGCGCGCTTTCGCCGCTCGCGCGCATCGCGACGGCCGATACCGATGCGGACGTGCGACGTGCCGCGGTCGGCTCGATCGGCTTCGCGGCAGCCGGCGATGCGGCCGTCATCGATGCGCTGTTCGCCGCGCTGCGCGATCGCGCATGGCAAGTACGCGAGGAAGCAGCCACCACGCTCGGCAAGCTGCGCGTGACGCTGGCACGCGAGCCGCTCGTCGCCGCGCTCGACGACGACTACTGGCAGGTGCGTCTGCGCGCAGCACGCGCACTCGGGCAGTTGCGCGACGCGGCTGCGGCGCCGGCCGTCGTCGCGCTGCTCTCGCATGCGATCAGCAATCTGCGCAAGGAAGCCGCGCTCGCGCTCGGCGAATTGGGCGACCCTGCGACGCTGCCCGCCCTGAACGATGTGCTCGAGGATCGCGACCCGGAAGTCCGCAAGGCCGTACGGATCGCGATCCGGCAAATCGGCGACGCGCCCCGATGATCGCGCCGACCGAAATCGCGCTCGACCATCCGGCAGGCGCGCTCATGCTGCGCTGGCCCGACGGCGCAACGCAGCGCATCGGCTATGCGCGATTGCGCTCCGAATGCCCGTGCGCGGCATGCCGACGCATCCGGCGTGACGGCGGTCGCGTCGATGCCCGGCCCGACCTGACGCTCGAAGGCGTGGAGCCGGCCGGCTACGGCGTGCGCTTCATGTTCGGCGACGGCCACGCGCGCGGCATCTATCCGTGGCCCTATCTGGCGGACATCGACTAGCAGCCGCCGCGCGGGTTCGCGGGCGCGATGGCACGCGTGTGGAAACGCTGCGATACTGACGCCCACGAACGTCTCCACCCACCGTGGGAGCAAGGACATGCAAACCGCAGTCGGATTCATCGGCCTCGGCGTGATGGGCACGCCGATGGCGCTCAATCTCGCGCGTGCCGGCACGCCGCTCGTCGCGTGGAGCCGGTCGCGCGGCAACGACGATGCGCTGCGCGCCGCCGGCGCGCGCATCGCCGAGCACGTCGACGACGTGTTCGCGGCGTGCCGCACCGTGATCCTGATGCTCGCGAACGACGCGGCGATCGACGCCGTCCTCGCGCGCGGCACACCCGGTTTTGCCGCGCGCGTCGGCGGCCACACGATCGTGAACATGGGCACCAACGCACCCGGGTATTCGCGTGCGCTCGCCGATGAAATCGCCGCCGCGTCGGGCCGCTACGTCGAGGCGCCCGTATCGGGGTCGCGCAAGCCGGCCGAAGCGGGCCAGCTCGTCGTGATGCTGGCCGGTGCGCCGGACGACGTCGACGCCGTGCGCGCGCTCGTGAAGCCGCTGTGCCGCGACAGCTTCGTGTGCGGCGACGTGCCGTCGGCGCTGACGATGAAGCTGGCCGTCAACCTGTTCCTGATCACGATGGTCACCGGCCTGACCGAAGCCACGCATTTCGCACAACGTCACGGTATCGATCTCGCACGTTTCGCCGACGTGCTGAACGCCGGCCCGATGGCAAGCGACGTATCGCGCGTGAAACTCGGCAAGCTCGTCGCGGAAGATTTCTCCGTGCAGGCCGCGATCACCGACGTGCTGAAGAACGCGCGCCTCGTCGCCGAATCCGCGCGCGGCACCGGCATCGCGTCGCCGCTGCTCGACGTCTGTCACGCGCTTTACGGCGAGACCGAAAAAGCCGGACATGGATCGGACGACATGGTCGCGGTGATTCGCGCGATCGAACGACGCACCGACGCATAGGCGCGCCCATGTCCGGATCGGCACACTCCGCAATCGGCGCCGCCGCAACCGTGCGCCCCATTCCCGCCGTGATCGGCATCGTGCTGCGCGAACGCGACGTTTTGCTCGTGCGCCGCGCGAATCCGCCCGACGCGGGCTGCTGGGGGTTCCCCGGCGGCAAGATCGAACCGGGCGAACCGATCGCGGACGCGGTCGTTCGCGAGATCGCCGAAGAGACGACCGTCGCGGTCGATGCACTCGACGCCTTTACCGCGCTCGATGCGTTCGATTACGATGCGGGCGGCGCCGTGCGCCAGCATTTCATCATGGTCGCGGTGCTGTGCCGATGGCTGCGCGGCACGCCCGCCGCCGGCGACGATGCGCTCGATGCGCGCTGGTTCGCCCTCGACGAGCTCGATCGTGATGACGTGCCGATGAGCGCGGGCGTGCGCGACGTCGCGCGACGGGCGATCGAACGGTCGGCATCCCTGGGCGACGCGCGGAGCTCGCCCGTTTGACGCTTCGCCGTCGTTTCCGCGCTACCGCGCGGACGATGCGCCCGATCCATCGCGGTGCGGGCTACCCGCCGGGCACCGGATCACAACCTATCCAATCATGATCAGAATTCGCCAATCCACCGAGGCCGACGGCACAAGCGTGCTGGATATCTGGCGCCGTGCCGTCGACGCAACCCACCCCTTCCTGAGCGACGACGACCGCCGCGCCATCGAAGCCGAAGTCGTCACGTTCCTGCCGGCCGCGCCGCTCGACCTCGCTGTCGACGCGCACGATCGACCGATCGGCTTCATGCTGCTCGACGGCAGTCACATGGAAGCGCTGTTCGTCGATCCCGCCCATCATGGGACGGGCGTCGGTCGGCGGCTTGTCGAAGCTGCGCTCGGGCGCCACCCCGATTTGACGACCGACGTCAACGAGCAGAACGAAGCGGCGACGGCATTCTACGAGCGGCTCGGGTTCGAGCGCTGCGGACGATCGGCCTGCGACGGACAAGGGCGGCCGTATCCGCTGATTCACCTTCGTTATCGCGGTAGCGAACGATCCTGAGCAGGATCGGGAACCGGTGCGACATCCATTCGCACGTTATCCGAGCGATGACATCTCGATTCCCGTTCGCGGCCCGCTGTCGGACGCCAATCGCGCCGATGCCATGTCGTTCTCGAGCGCAGGTAACGGATAGCCGCCGCGCTGGCAAGCCCGGATTTCCTGCCGTCATCCGATCTTGATCCGGATGGCCGAAGGTCCGGGTGAGCTAGCCGCGCGACGATCACGCGTGGAACAACGTCAGTCGGATCACGCCCCTGCATCGCAGCCAGTCACAAACGGTGCAATAGCGAGAACGCGCGTTTCTCGGGCCAAACGAGCCTATCTCCGCCCCGATGATGCTACTCTCTCGGCCAACCCAAACGTCACCCCATGAAGCAGCAGGATTCAACCATGCAGACCGTCGCGGTACTGGACTTCGAAACCACCGGACTGTCGCCGAACATGGGCGACCGCGCGACCGAAATCGCCGTCATCCTTCTGCGTGACGGGCAGATCGTCGACCGCTTCCAGAGCCTGATGAATGCGGGCCGGCGCATCCCGTCCGATGTCGTCGCGCTCACCGGCATCACGAACGACATGATCGCGTCGGCACCGCCGGCGTCCGAAGTCATGAAGGAAGCCGCGGCGTTCGTCGGCAAGCATGCGGTCGTCGCCCACAACGCCGGTTTCGACAAACGCTTCTGGCAATCGGAGCTCGGGCAGCTCGGCATGCCGGCCGAGCATGCGTTCGCCTGCACGATGCTGGTGGCGAGACGGATCTACCCGGACGCTCGAAGTCATCGCCTGTCGAGCCTGGTCGAGATGCTGCGGTTGCCGAAATCGGGCCGCGCGCACCGGGCGATGGTCGATGCCGAAATGGCCGGCCATCTGTGGTGCCGGTTGCAGCACGACATCGCCCGGACGTACGGGCTGGATCGCATCGATCACGCGCTGATGTCGCGGGTCCAGGCAACGAGCAAGGCGAAGGTGCCGACGTATCTGCGTTCGCTCGGGTGCGCGCACGCGTAGGCATCCGGTCGCGCCCGGTGACACGACGCGTCCCGTTCCACGCGATGCGTGAATGCAAAAACGGCTTGGCAAGCGCCAAGCCGTTTTTTTTTGCCCGGACGTGAACCCGACCCGGAAGCTTACGCAGGCTGCTTGGGCGGCTGGACGGCGCCGATCTGGATGAAGACCTCGAGGGTGTTGAGTTCGTCCCAGTGTTCGACGAAGCGGCCGTGTTCCACCCGCCAGATGTCGATCGAGCGCATGACGAAGGGCCTGCCGGTCGCGGGGTAGCCGAGAAGGTTGCCGGTGTGGGTGCCCTCGTAGCGATAGCGACCGACCACGCGGGAGCCGTCGGCCGACACGAAAACGTCCTCCGCGGTGACCTTCAGGTCGGGAACGCCCGCGATGATGGCCCCAAGCACCTTCCTGGAACCTTCCCGTCCGGGCTCAGCGAATGCGTTGTGGTTCACGTAGTTCGGCGCCTTGATCTCGTCGAGGCGCGACACATCGTGGCTGGACATGATCTCGGCAAAGAGGTAGCCGAGCCTGGCCAGATCAGGGGAAGGAGCGCTGTTCATGGATGAAGTCCTTTTGCGGTTAGGGGGTCGCATCACTGCCTGCTTCGGAGCTCTATCCGAGCAAAAATATCTAGCAACGCTAAGATCATAGTCTAGCAACGCTATTTCTTCAAGCGTCGGTATAATTACGGATCAAAGAGGCTTTTGGGGAATCAGTGATGGGGGTCGCCGAGCGCAAGAACAGGGACCGGGACGCACGCGAGCAGCGCATCACCGCAGCGGCCCGACAAATTGCGGAGGCAGAGGGCTGGAGCGCCGTTACGGTTCGCCGCCTGGCTGACGAGATCGAGTACAGCCAGCCCGTCCTCTATTCGCACTTCAGGAACCGGGACGCGATCGTCGGCGCCGTTGCGCTCGAAGGCTTTCGGGAAATCAAGGCGGCGCTTCATCAAGCGGCGCAGCGATCAACCGATCCCCGCCAGGCGTGCGAAAGCGTTGCGATCGCCTATCTCGACTTCGCTCGCGACAATCCCGCGCTCTACGAGGCGATGTTCACGATGCCGACCGACTTGCTTTTCGCAGAGGCCGACACCAGGCCTGAACTGAGAGAAGCCTTCGAGGTGCTTGCCGCTGTCGTGCCGTCGAGTCTGAATGTCGACGTGGCGACGGAGACGTTTTGGGCAACCCTTCATGGGCTGGTTCAGCTCGAAAGCTCAGGCCGGATCAAGCACAGCACGCGGCTGGCGCGGGTAGCATTGGTTATCCGCGGCCTGTTCGGATGAGCGATCCTCCTGCTATTTCAGGCCGGTCCGATCAAGCCGTTCACGCCGCTCGGTTTGGACGGCGTGACAGTCCGCCAAAGGTGGCGGATGAAATTCGTGCGGCGCACCCCCTACGTTGATTGACGCACGATTGCGGCATCGGCCGGCCAGGAACCCACTGCTTCGTCTGCGTCCGCCGCAATCGTGTTCGCCGTTCAGCCTTTTGCGGCCGAGCTAAATCCCTTCCGAACAACGTTCGGAAGCAGATGGGCCATTGGCTCATCTTTAACGGATGCTCGCAAATGTCGCGCGAATATCGCTTACCAGCGCATTCGGATTTTCCAACGCGGCGAAATGGCCGCCCTGCTCGTGCTCGCCGAAGTGCCGCACATCGCGGTAGCGTCGTTCGATCCACCGCCGCGATTTTCGTACGTGTTCGCCAGCAAGCATGGTGAATCCAGACGGCACGGCAATGGGACGATCGATACGAGCCGCGGAGGACCAGCTGGATCGCTTCAGTTCCCAATACAGCCGTGCTGACGAAGCCGACGTATTGGGTATCCAGTACAACATGATGTCGTCGAGCATGTCGTCGAGCGTGAAGGAAGCTTCCGCGTTGCCCGCGGTGCCGCACGTGTCCTGGAACATCGCATAAATCCACGCTGCCTGCGCAACCGGAGAATCCGCGAGCGCGTAGCCTATCGTCTGCGGTCGCGTCTGCTGCTGTTGAGCGTATCCGGATAGCGTGCTCCAGAAATACCGGGCACTGTCGAGCATGCCTTGCTCATCCGGCGTCGCGTCGCGCATTTCGTCCGGCGTGGGCATGAACATCGCGAAGTTCAGATGGATACCCATAAGCTCGGGGAGCGCCAGTGACGCGACTTCGTCCGTCACGCCTGCGCCAAGATCACCACCTTGCATGACCCAACGGTCATAGCCCAGTCGGTGCATCAGTTGAACGTAAGCGCGCCCAATGCGCGACATGTCCCATCCGGGTTCATCAGGTTTGTCGGAAAAACCAAATCCCGGCATCGACGGAATGACGAGGTGAAACGCCTGCCTCGGATCGCCGCCATGTGCGGCGGGATTGCCGAGCGGCCCTATCACCTTGCGGAACTCAAGCACGGAACCGGGCCAACCATGCGCCATCAGCAATGGAACGGCATCGGGTTCAGGTGACCGAATGTGGAGGAAGTGGATGTCAAGGCCGTCAATGGTCGTCTTGAACTGCCCGAAGTCATTCAACATCGACTCGCAGCGACGCCAGTCGTAACCCTCTATCCAATGCGCGACCAGTGCCTGCAGCTTTGAAAGCCGCGGACCCTGACTCGTGTCATTGACGGTCTCAGGGTCGGGCCAGCGCACCCGCCGCAGTCGCTCGCGCAAATCGGACAATTCGTGCTCGGGCACATCGAGATGAAACGGCTTGATCAGATCACTCATGACTTGCTGCCTTTAGTTGCGTAGCGACGTTTCATGAAGTCGACGAGCGATGTCGGCCGCACCGCCGGATATCGGTCATTCGCGATGTCGCGCAAAGTCCCTTCGCCCGACATCATCGGTAGCAGATACTGGAGCGACAGCATCGCCGTCGGATGAGCACCGGCCTTCGCCATTCGCCGTAGTTCGGCGTATCCGTCCGCGATCGAGCCTCGACGAATCCGATGAAGCGCCCTGCCCGTCGCTGCCGCATAGTCACCTGCGATCTGGGCAATGGTGCGGCAGTCACCTGCCACGGACACCACCCGGTTGGCCGATGCCGGATCCTCGACGACCGCCACCGTCCAGGCCGCGACGTCGCTCATGGAAGTGAAATCGAGCGGCACCTCGTCGTCACCCCAGTAAGTGATCGTGCCCGCGTTGGCATCGATCAGGCCGGGATGGGAGAACACGGCCTCCATGAATCCACCGTTCAGGATGTGGGTATAGCCGATGCCACTCGGGGCGACCTTGCGATCGAAGGTCCGCCGCATGTCGAGGTAAGGGTTAATGCCTCCAGGAATCGAGAACAGGTTCTCCGAGAAGTCCGACGGGACGAATCGCCCGACGTTCGCCGCGAGCGCTGCATCGAGCAAACGGGACTGGCCGTCAATGATGGTGTCAGGTCCGCCCTGAACTGCCGAAATGACGGTACCGACGCCGGCACAGGCGTGCCTGAGGCTGAGCGGGTCGTCCAGATCCATATTGACGACGGTCACGCCGTTCGCTGCCCACCCCTTTGCACGATGGGCATGTTTGCCTGCTGAACCGCCGCGAACACCCGCACGGATCTCACTGGCGGGCCGCGTGCGAAGCAACGCATCAATGACCCTGCGCCCAAGATTGCCGGCGGCGCCGGCGACCAGATAGCTCGTTTGCGTGTTCTCCATGACTTCCTCGGTTCGTCATGACGCGCGGTGTACGTCGTTGAGAAGAAGTCTAGGTTGTTCCGGGTTTGAATATAAGATGGCTGAATCGCGACTCGCTGTTCCGGAAAACGATACGAAATGGATCAGGCCGACCTCATCATCTTTCTTCGATTAGCCGATAGCGGCAGCCTTTCCGGCACCGCACGGGCGCTGAAGACGCCCAAATCGTCCGTCAGCCGGGCGCTCGTCCGATTGGAGACGGAGATTGGATCGGCGCTCTTCGACCGGTCCACACGACATTTCCGGCTGACTGACGCGGGACAACTGCTGCTGCCCTACGCGTCGCGGGCAGTTCAGGACCTACAGGAAGCGCAGGCGATCATCGATGGCTACGCGGGGAAACCGCGCGGGCTTCTACGGATCAACACGACGCAATCGTTCGCGCAGGGACTCGTGGCGCCCATGCTGCCTGAATTTCTCGACCGCTATCCGGAACTCGCCGTGGAGCTGACCACGGACTCGAACTACGTCGACATTGCGCGCGACGGTATCGACGTAGCGGTGCGCGTCGGCACACTGCCTGACTCGTCGCTCATCGCTCGCAGGCTGCCACCCGTTGAATTGTGGTTATGCGCAAGTCCGTCCTACCTGGCGCGAGCGGGCGTTCCGATGGAGGCAGCTGAACTTCACGGACATGCGCTCGTCGTTCGGGAGGCGCCCACGAACTGGATTTTTCAGGATGGCAAAGCGGAATTGACCATACAGCCGCGTGGCAGGGCAATCATCCCGGACGCGGCTGCGCAGAAGATCGTTCTTGAAGGCGGCGGCGGGATTGGTTTTCTTCCAAGCTACCTCGCGGCTCCCGCCTTGACGGCGGGCACCCTGGTGCGGGTCCTTCCGTCATTGCGACGGGAACCCATCGAGCTTCACGCGTTGTATCCGACGCACCGCAGCATGTCGGCAAAGGTCCGGGCTTTCATCGATGCCCTTATTGGTCACCTTGATACGGTCAGGCTAACGTCCTCGCGCGACTAGCCAGCCGTCTCATGCGGTACCGTCATTCGTACCGCCCGAATGACCGGGATTGAGTGAAACAGGATGCGCGCTGAATCACTCAATCCCTTGACACAAAAGGCTCACGGTCGATTTTTGATACTGCTCGAGACGACGTGAGCCGATTGTGAATCACTCCCACTCGATCGTCGCCGGCGGCTTGCCCGAAATGTCGTACACGACCCGATTGATCCCGCGCACTTCGTTGATGATCCGGTTCGACGCACGGCCGAGCAGCGCGTACGGCAGGTGCGCCCAGTGCGCGGTCATGAAGTCGGTCGTCTGCACCGCGCGCAGCGACGTCACATAGTCGTACGTGCGGCCATCGCCCATCACGCCGACCGACTTGACCGGCAGGAACACCGCGAACGCCTGGCTCGTCAGGTCGTACCAGCTCTTGCCGACATCGGCTTCGCCGCACAGGCCGGCCGCCGCGTCCTGCGCGGTCGCGGTCGTGTTGCGCAGTTCCTCGATGAAGATCGCGTCCGCGCGGCGCAGCAGGTCCGCATACTCGCGCTTCACTTCGCCGAGAATCCGCACGCCAAGGCCCGGGCCCGGGAACGGATGGCGGTACACCATCTCCGGCGGCAGGCCGAGCGCGACGCCCAGCTCGCGCACTTCGTCCTTGAACAGGTCGCGCAGCGGCTCGAGCAGCTTCAGGCCGAGCGTTTCCGGCAGGCCGCCGACGTTGTGGTGGCTCTTGATCGTCGTTGCCTTCTTCGTCTTCGTGCCGCCCGATTCGACCACGTCCGGGTAGATCGTGCCCTGCGCGAGCCACTTCGCCTTCGACAGCTTCTTCGCCTCGGCCTGGAACACCTCGACGAACTCACGGCCGATGATCTTGCGCTTCGCTTCCGGATCGGACACGCCGGCCAGGTGGCCGAGGAACTGGTCGGACGCATCGACGTGCACGACCTTCGCATGCAGGCGGCCCTCGAACATGTCGAGCACCATCTTGCCTTCGTTCAGGCGCAGCAGGCCGTGGTCGACGAACACGCAGGTGAGCTGGTCGCCGATCGCGCGGTGGATCAGCGCGGCCGCGACGCTCGAATCGACGCCGCCCGACAGGCCGAGAATCACTTCCTCGTCACCGACCTGCTCGCGGATCTTCGCGACGGCTTCCTCGATGTGGTTCTTCATGATCCAGTCGGGCTTCGCGCCGGCGATCTGCAGCACAAAGCGTTCGATGATCTGGCGGCCCTTCACCGTGTGCGTGACTTCCGGGTGGAACTGCACCGCGTAGTAGCCGCGCGCCTCGTCGGCCATGCCGGCGATCGGGCAGCTCGGCGTCGACGCCATCAGCGCGAAGCCCGGCGGCAGCTCGGCAACCTTGTCGCCGTGGCTCATCCAGACCTTCAGCATCCCGTGGCCTTCGGCCGTCGTGAAATCCTCGATGCCGTCGAGCAGGCGCGTATGGCCGTGCGCACGCATTTCCGCGTAGCCGAATTCGCGATGGTCGCTCCACTCGACCTTGCCGCCGAGCTGCACGGCCATCGTCTGCATGCCGTAGCAGATGCCCAGCACCGGCACGCCGAGATCCCACACGGCCTGCGGCGCGCGCAGCTGATGGTCTTCGTACGTGCTCGCGTGGCTGCCCGACAGGATCACCGCCTTCGGCGCGAACTCGCGGACGAAGTCGTCGGACACATCGTTCGGGTGGATTTCGCAGTAGACGTGCGCTTCACGCACGCGCCGCGCAATCAGTTGGGTGACTTGCGAACCGAAGTCGAGAATCAGGATTTTGTCGTGCATGGCTGCGGACGGGATGAAGAGAATAAGAAAAGCAGCGCATCGAGCGCTGCGTCAAAAGCATGGACAGCGGCGTCGGGCGGCAGGCGGCTCGCGCGACGCATCGCCGGTCAATCCTGCATCGGCGGGCGTTCGTCGAGTGCGACGCCGCCGGACGATCGACTGGAACCGGATGACGCCGGCGACGATGCTTCGGGTGCCGCGGGACGGCCGACGACGGGCTCCACGCGCTGCGGTGCGGGCGACGCCGCCGGCGCCATCGCCGGCTCGGCCGGACGCTGGGCCGGTGCGCGTGCCTCGAGCGCCTGCGCCTTCTCCCGCCGGCGCACGGCCGCTGCGATCCGCACGCCGCCGAGGCCGAGCACGATCAGCGCGACGCCGGCCACGACCGACAGCACCCTGCCGGCGGCCGCCAGCGCGGGACCGCTGCCGGCGCCGAGCGACCAGACGATCGTCAGCACGCCGGTCAGCCAGTACACGTGGCCGACCGACCGCGCCACCGGCGCCGTGAGGTCACCGTTGAACGCCGCATGAAACGCGAGCCACGCGAGCCCGAGCAACGCGATGCCGAACGCCTGGCCGAGCATGACCGGCTGGATGTTCTGCAACTGCAGCGCGTTGAACAGCGACTGCCAGGGCGTCAGCACGAACAGCACGCCGAACGCCAGCAGCAGCACGGCATCGAGGATCAGCACGGCTCGCAGCAGCGGTTTCATCGGCGATCAGTCCACGTGGTAGTTCGGCGCTTCCTTCGTGATCTGCACGTCGTGCACGTGCGACTCGCGCATGCCCGCCGCGGTGATCTGGACGAATTCGGCCTTGTCGTGCAGCTCGTCGATCGTGCGGCAGCCGCAGTAGCCCATGCTGGCGCGCACGCCGCCGACCAGCTGGAACAGGATCGCGTTGACCGAACCCTTGTACGCGACGCGGCCTTCGATGCCTTCCGGCACGAGCTTGTCGATGTTCGCCGAGTTGTCCTGGAAGTAGCGGTCCGCCGCGCCGTCCTTCATCGCGCCGACCGAACCCATGCCGCGGTACGACTTGTACTGGCGGCCCTGGTACAGGAACACGTCGCCCGGCGCCTCTTCGGTGCCCGCGAACATGCTGCCCATCATCACCGCGTTCGCGCCGGCCGCGAGAGCCTTCGACACGTCGCCCGAGAAACGCACGCCGCCGTCGGCGATGCACGGCACGCCGGTACCCTTCAGCGCATCCGCGACGTTCGCGATCGCGCTGATCTGCGGCACGCCGACCCCCGCGACGATCCGCGTCGTGCAGATCGAGCCCGGGCCGATACCGACCTTGACCGCGTCCGCGCCGTATTCGACCAGCGCCTTCGCGGCGGCGGCCGTCGCGATGTTGCCGCCGATCACCTCGACGTGCGGGAAGTTCTGCTTGACCCAGCGCACGCGCTCGAGCACGCCCTTGCTGTGACCGTGCGCGGTATCGACGACGATCACGTCGACGCCGGCCTGCACCAGCAGTTCGACACGCTCTTCATTGTCCGGGCCGACACCGACCGCCGCGCCAGCGCGCAGCTTGCCGTGTTCGTCCTTGCACGCGTCCGGGTGCTCAGTCTGCTTCGTGATGTCCTTGACGGTCATCAGGCCGCGCAGTTCGAACGCGTCGTTGACGACCAGCACGCGCTCGAGGCGGTGGCTGTGCATCAGCGCCTTCGCTTCGGCGAGCGGCGTGCCTTCCTTGACCGTGACGAGGCGCTCGCGCGGCGTCATGATCGACTTGACCGGTTCGTCGAGGCGCGTTTCGAAGCGCAGGTCGCGGTTCGTGACGATCCCGACGAGCTGCGGGCCTTCAACGACCGGGAAACCCGAGATGCCATGCTGGCGCGACAGCGCGATCACGTCGCGCACCTTCATTTGCGGCGGCACGGTGATCGGGTCGCGGACGACGCCCGACTCGAAACGCTTGACCTTCGCGACTTCGCGGGCCTGTTCGGCCGGCGTGAGGTTCTTGTGGACGATACCGACGCCACCCTGCTGTGCCATCGCGATCGCGAGGCGACCTTCGGTGACCGTGTCCATCGCGGCGGACACGAGCGGCATGTTCAGGGAGATGTTGCGGGTCAGCTTGGTCTTGAGGCTGGTGTCGCGCGGGAGAACGTCGGAGAAGGCGGGAACGAGGAGCACGTCATCGAAAGTGAGTGCTTTTTGGATCAGACGCATGGCAAATCCTATGGGCGCAAAAGCGAATTATACGCGAAGCGCCGTGAATTTTCACAACACGAACAACGGCTTAGCCGGTTTCGGCCGTTCGGGGGCCGAATCGTTCGGATCGCCGTTCGGTTCGTTTTCGATCGCCTTTCGTTTCACCGCCGCATCGAACGATTCGCGCAACAGCCGGCAAAACGGCCGTCCCGCCTGTTGTGAGCAGGCCACGCGGCGGTCGCCGCCGCGCTGAAGCGAGGCCGGCGACGTGTCGAGGCGACCTGTCTGCCATGTGTTACAGCAGCCCTGCCGCGCGCGCGATCATCGCGATGCCGCCGCCGACCGCCGCGCAGCCGGCGATCCGCGCCACGCGCCAAGTGGCCGGCGCAAGGCGCTCGGCGGCGATGGCGACCGTCACGGCGGCCATGACGCGCAAGTCCATCATGCCGGCCGCCAGCGCGACCACCATCAGGTTCCCGCAACAGGCGCTGCAGTGCGTGGCGGCGCGCACGCCAAACCGCCAGGCTGCGCCGGCAACAACCGGCGACCGGTGCGTGTCGCCTGCCACGTGCCGGCAGCACGCCAGCCGCCGCGCCTTCCACGCGGTGAATTGCAGCATGCCCGCGGCCAATACGACCGCACCGGCCGCGAACGGCAGCGCACGCGCCAGCATCGGCAGCCGCGCGGCGGCGGCCGTCAGCGCGGCGCCAGCCGGAAACACGAGCGCCCCGAGCGCCATCCACACCGAGAAATACCCGACGCCCGCGACGACGACGAGCCAGGCCGAACGCGCCGTGGCCAGCGGGCCGACGCGCCGTGCATATCGCCTGAGCGTCGGCGCCAGCACCGGCAGCATCATCGCCACCGTCATCGCTCCCCACATTCCGGCGAACGCCGCGAACGCTTGCCCGGCGCCCCGCCCGCACGGCCGCAGCCATGCGGCCGAAGCCATCCAGCCGCCGGCCATCGGTTCGCTGCCCATCGCGGCCATCGACGCGTGCTGCGCGAGGGTCGCCATGACCGCGACGACGAACACGACGGCGACCACCCCACCGAATGCCCGCGGATCGGGGCCGGTGTCGCCGGTCGGCGGTCGGCGGTCGCATCGTCGCACGCCCCGTCCGTCGCCGGCCCGCTCAGCCGCGCGCGTACTCGTCGTGGCGGCGCCACCACGGGCCGGCCTCGTTGCGTCCGCGCGGCGCGCGATCGAGCCACTGGTACATTCCCCACAGCCCGTCGAGCCCGCGCGCATAGGTCGAATACGTGTGATAGACGGCGCCGTCCTCGCGCACGAACGCGCTCATCCCCGGCCGGTCGAGCGAATAGGTGCGCGCGTCGGTGCCGCACGTCGCCGCGAACTGCACGACGGGCGCCGGCGGCGGATCCATGTCCATCGCGTGGCCGGCCCGCGCGTAGTTGTATTCGACGTCGCCCGCGCGCTGCTGCGTTTCGGTGAACGACACGTTGAAATCGAAGTTGAAATCGCTGCCGACCGACGACGCCCACGGGAAGGCCCACCCCATCCGCTCGCGGTAGGCGAGCAGCTTCGCGAGCGGGGCGCGCGACACGGCCGCAAGCGTCACGTCGTGGTGCGCGAGATGCACGGCAAAACCGTCGAAGCCGTCGGCAAGCGCCGAGCACGACGGACAGCCGGCCTTGTAGTCGGGGCCGAACATGAAGTGATAGACGAGCAGTTGCGAGCGGCCGCGAAACAGGTCGTCGAGCGTCGCCTGCCCGTCTTCGGTGTCGAACCGGTAGGTCTTGTCGACACGCACCCACGGCAACGCCTGGCGCCGCCGCGCGAGTTCGTCGCTTTGCCGCGTCAGCGCCTTTTCGGCATCGAGCAAGGCGCGGCGCTCGGCCAGCCATTCGTCGCGTGTTCCGGTGAGATGGGTCGTCATTGCGGGGTCCTCCTTCGGTGGGTATCCGGGCACGGCGGACGGCGCCGTGTGCGTGGTGCTAGATTAGTGGCGGGCATCGGACCGGAGGGAGTGACAAGTGTGTCGGGATTCGGATGGATTCGCTGATCACCGCGGCCGCGCGCGCGCTCGCGGCCGGTGACGCACTCGGCGCGCTGAACCGCGTCGCGCTGCGCGACGATGCGCCGGCGCTCGCGCTGCGCGGCATCGCGATGGCGCAGCTCGGCGATTTCGAGCGCGCGCGCACCCTCGTGCGCAGCGCCGCCCGCGCATTCGGCACGAAGGAAGCCGTCGCACGCGCGCGCTGCGTCGTCGCGGAAGCGGAGATCGCCCTCGCGTCGCGCGACTTGCGCTGGCCGACGCGCGCACTCGATGCGGCCTGTGCGACGCTCGACGCGCACGGCGACCGCGCGAATGCCGCGCATGCACGCTATCTCGGCGTACGCCGACTGCTGCTGATCGGCCATGTCGACGACGCCGAGCGGCTGCTCGCGCATCTCGATCCCGCACCGCTGCCGTCCGCGTCGCGCGCCGCCCATGAACTGATCGCGGCCGGCATCGCGATGCGCCGCCTCCGCACGCACGCGGCCCGCGCCGCGCTCGCCCGGGCACGCGCGGCCGCCCGCGACGCCGGTATCGCCGCGCTGATGGCCGAGGTCGACACCGCCGCCCGCGTGCTCGACGCACCGGCCGCGCGACTCATCGCACGCGGCACGTCGCGGCTCGTGCCGCTCGACGAAGTCGAGACGCTGTTCGCGTCGAACTCGCTCGTCGTCGACGCGTGCCGCCACACCGTGCGCGATGCGCGCACGACCGTGTCGCTCGCGCGCCGCCCCGTGCTGTTCGTGCTCGCCCGCGCGCTCGGCGAAGCCTGGCCGGCCGACGTGTCGCGCAATGCGCTCGTGGCCGCCGCGTTCCGCGCCAAACAGGCGGACGAATCGCATCGCGCGCGGCTGCGCGTCGAGATCGGCCGGCTGCGCGCGGTGCTGCGCCCGCTCGCGAACGTCGTCGCGACACCGCGCGGCTTTGCGCTCGAACCGCTCGGCGTACGCGAGACCGTCGTCCTCGCACGCCCGGTCGACGATCGCCACGCGGCCGTCCTCGCGCTGCTCGCCGACGGCGAAGCGTGGTCGAGTTCCGCGCTGGCGCTCGCGCTCGGCGCGAGCCAGCGCACCGTGCAACGCGCGCTCGACACGCTCGCGGAGGCCGGCAAGGTGCAGGCGCTCGGCCGCGGCCGCGCGCGCCGCTGGATGACGCCACCGCTGCCCGGATTCGCGACGACCTTGTTACTCCCGGCGCCGCTGCCGGGCGATTAGGATGGCCGCATCGAACGACGAGGGGACGAACATGAAACGCTCCACGGCAGAGATCATTCGCGAATACGGCCCGTTTCCGGGCGTCGACGGCGTGCACGGTGTCACGTTCGACGGACGGCACGTGTGGTACGCGTCCGGCGACAAGCTGAATGCGCTCGATCCCGAGCGCGGCACGACCGTGCGCTCGCTCGACGTTGCCGCGCATGCAGGCACGGCGTTCGACGGCCGCCACCTGTTCCAGATCGTCGAGGACCGCATCGAGAAGCTCGATCCCGAATCGGGTCGCGTGCTCGCGACGATCCCGGCCCCCGGCGGCGGCGCCGACTCGGGGCTCGCGTGGGCCGAAGGCACGCTGTGGGTCGGCCAGTACCGCGAACGCAAGATTCATCAGATCGATCCGGAATCGGGCGCCGTGCTGCGCACGATCGAATCGAACCGCTTCGTCACCGGCGTGACGTGGGTCGACGGCGAGCTGTGGCACGGCACGTGGGAAGCCGACCAGAGCGACCTGCGGCACGTCGACCCGCACACGGGCCAGGTCCTCGAACAGGTCGACATGCCGGCTGGCGTCGGCGTATCGGGGCTCGAATCCGACGGCCGCGACCGCTTCTACTGCGGCGGCGGCAACAGCGGCACGCTGCGCGCCGTGCGGCGCCCGGCACGCGCGCGTGCAGCGGGCGACGGCGCGCCCGCCTCGCCCGATCCGGCCGAGGGCTGATTCGCCGCCGCCGGCCGACGCGCCGCGCCCCATGCCGAGTGCAGGAATGAACAAGACACCGCCGCGACGGCGTCGCTAAGATGCGCGCACATCAGTCATTCGTTCGGAGCGGTCGATGCAGCGCGGCGTGGTTTATGGTGTCCTGGCAGGCGCCCTGTGGGGCATGGTGTTTCTCGTTCCGCGGCTGCTGACCGACTTCTCGCCGCTGCTGCTGAGCGCCGGCCGCTACGCGATGTACGGCATCGTGTCGCTCGCGGCCGCCCTGCCCGCCGCCCGCTCGCTGCTCGCGCGGCTGACCCGCGAAGACCTCGTCGCGCTGGTGAGGCTCGCCGTCATCGGCAACGTCGCGTATTACATGCTGCTGTCCGGCGCCGTGCATCTGATCGGCATCGCGCCCAGCTCGCTGATCGTCGGCGTGCTGCCCGTGACCGTCACGCTCGCGGGCCTCGGCGACCACGGCGCCGTGCCGCTGCGGCGGCTCGCCGCCCCGCTCGCACTGGTGATCGCGGGCATCGCCTGCATCAACGTCGACCTGTTCACGTCCGAAGCCGCGCATGCGACCACCCTCGGCCAGAAACTCGCCGGCATCGCCTGCGCGGCCGGCGCGCTCGCCAGCTGGACCTGGTACGCGGTCGCGAACGCACGCTACCTGCAGCGCCATCATCATTTCGACGGCAACGAATGGTCGGTGCTATGGGGTGTCGTGACGGGCCTGATCGGCGCGCTCTGCTGGATCGCGATCCTCGCGCTGCCCGCCGGCACGGTGCAGGCGGCCGTCCCGGCGTCGCGCTGGCAGCTGTTCTGGCTGCTGAATCTCGGGCTCGCGATCGGCGCGTCGTGGCTCGGCAACGGCCTGTGGAATGCGGCGTCGAAGCGCTTGCCGCTCACGCTGTCGGGACAGCTGATCGTGTTCGAAACCGTGTTCGCGATGCTGTACGCGTTCGTGTACGACCAGCGGATGCCGCACGCGCTCGAAATCACCGCGCTCGTGCTGCTGCTCGCCGGCGTGTACGGCGCGGTGCGGCAGCACGGCGACACGCCGGGCAGCGCGCCGACAAACGCAAACGCCGCGGCCCACTGAGCGCGTCGCGGCGTGCGATCAGGCCAATCGGAACGAAAAACGCGTCAGCGCGCGTCCTTGTGCATCCACTTGCGGCCCTCGATCGAGCCGTCGCGGCGGGACTTGTCGACGCGCCGCTGGCGCGCCAGCTTCGGGTCGACGATCAGCGGGCGGTAGATCTCGACGCGATCGTGATCGGCGAGCGGCGCGTCGAGCGGCGCGAACTTGCCGTACACGCCGGTCTTCGCGTGCGCGAGATCGATCTCCGGATGCAGCACGAGCACGCCGCTCGCGTCGATCGCCGAGCGTACGGTCGCGCCTTCGGGCAGCGACAGCGGAATCAGCGTCTGGCGGTCCGGCAGCGCATAGCAGACTTCGATCGACAGCATCGCGTCACCCCTTCCCGTAGCGCTGGTCCGCGCGCTTCACGAACGAATCGACGAACGTGTTCGCGATGTGGCTGAACACGGGCCCGATGATCTTTTCGAGCAGGATGCTCGAAAACTCGTAATGCAGCGCGAATTCGATCTTGCACGCATCGGCGCGCAGCGCGGTGAAGCGCCAGGAGCCCGTGAACTTCTTGAACGGGCCGTCCGTGAACTCCATGTCGATCCGCGTCGGGCGCTGCTGCGTGTTGCGCGTCGCGAAATGCTGCTTGATGCCCTTGAAGTTGATGTCGATGCGCGCTTCCATCCCGCTCTCGTCCTGACGGCGAATCTCGACACCGCCGCACCAGGGCAGGAAATTGGGGTAGTCGGCCACGTCGGTGACGAGGTCGAACATCTGTTCCGCCGAATGGCGGATCAATACGGTTTTCTGGACATCTGCCATAAATCGCGCGGCATCGCTTGAGGTGGGAACGCAAGCCGGGCGATTCCCGCCCCGCTTTGCTAAAATCGTGATTTTAAACGAGTTGGGCCGATCCTTTCATGAGCATCATCGACAACAGGAAAGCGCACTTCGATTATCACATCGAGGAACGCTACGAGGCGGGGCTCGTGCTGGAGGGCTGGGAAGTCAAGGCGCTGCGCGCCGGGCGCGGCCAGATCAAGGAAGGCTACGTCGTGGTGAAGAACGCCGAGATCTTCCTGATCGGTACCCATATCAGCCCGCTGCCCGAAGCCTCGACGCACATCAAGCCCGACCCGGTTCGCACGCGCAAGCTGCTGCTGCACCGCGAGGAAATCAAGAAACTGATCGGCAAGGTCGAGCAGCGCGGCTACACGCTCGTGCCGCTGAACTTCCACTACAAGGGTGGTCGCGTGAAGTGCGACATCGCGCTCGCGAAGGGCAAGAAGCTGCACGACAAGCGCGAAACCGAGAAAAAGCGCGACTGGGAACGCGAAAAGGCACGCATCATGCGCGCCGGCACCTGACGCACGCGACCTGCCACGCAGACGACACGGCCCGCTCGAAGCGGGCCGTGTTGCTTTGGGCGATCTGATTCCTGCCTGCCGGTCGCCCGGCTGCGCGACGATTCGCCGCACGCCGATCGCACGCGGCGGCCGCCTGGGCCGCGGTTGCGCGCGGTTCAGCCCTTCGCGGGCGTCGATGCGTTCTTGACGATCGTCAGCGCCGACGAGATCGCCGTACCGAGGTCCGACAGGTTCGACGGCACGATCAGCGTGTTGCCCTGCTTCGCGAGATTCGAGAACGCGTTCACATACTGCTCGGCGACCTTCAGGTTCACCGCATCCATCCCGCCTTGCGACTGGATCGCATTCGCGATCTTCTGGATCGCCTGCGCGTTCGCATCGGCCACCGCCAGGATCGCGGCGGCCTCGCCCTGCGCCTGGTTGATCGCGGCCTGCCGCTCGCCTTCGGACTTCTGGATGGCCGCTTCACGCGCGCCCGACGCGAGGTTGATCTGCTCCTGCTTGCGGCCTTCCGAAGCGGCGATCAGCGCGCGCTTCTCGCGCTCCGCGGTGATCTGCGCCTGCATCGCGTGCAGGATTTCCTTCGGCGGCGTCAGGTCCTTGATCTCGTAGCGCAGCACCTTCACGCCCCAGTTCGCCGCGGCCTGGTCGAGCGCCGACACGATGTTGTGGTTGATGAAGTCGCGCTCCTCGAACGTCTTGTCGAGTTCGAGCTTGCCGACCACCGAGCGCAGCGTGGTTTGCGCGAGCTGCGTGATCGCGAGCACGAAGTTGCTCGACCCGTACGACGCCTTCATCGGATCGGTCACCTGGAAGTACAGCACGCCGTCGACCTGCAGCTGCGTGTTGTCGCGCGTGATGCAGACCTGACTCGGCACGTCGAGCGGAATTTCCTTCAGCACGTGCCGGTACGCGATGCGATCGACGAATGGCAGCACGATGTTCAGGCCGGGCGACAGCGTCGCGTGATAGCGCCCGAAGCGCTCCAGCACCCATGCATGCTGCTGCGGCACGATCTTCACCGTCTTCGACACGATCACGATCGCGATGACGAGCAGGACAACCCAGATGATCAGCGAATCCATGAAATATTCCCTCCTTGTTGTATCAGCGGACGATCAGCCCGCGGGTTTCGCCACGACCACGAGACAATTGCCGCGCACGGCGCTCACCTGATAGACGTGCGCATCGTCGCGCTCGCCGTGCGCGAGCTCGACATCCCAGTCGGCGCCGCGATACTGCACGCGCGCGCGGCCGTCGTGCCACGCGTCGACCGTGACGGTCGAGCCGATATCGAGATTGACGTCGGGATTCGTCGACGTGTCGCGCTTCTGCTTGCGGCCGAGCCCCGAACGGCGCAGCGCGATCATCGCGACGATCGCGACCGCGGCCGCCGCGCCGAACTGCACGTGCGGCGCGAAACCGGCCAGTTGCAGCAACCCGCCCGCGAGAAAGCCGAGCGCGATCATCAGCAGATAAAACGTACCGGTCAGCAACTCGGCGACGACCAGCACGCCCACCGCGACCCACCAGAACAGATGCCCCGACATGATTGTGGTCTCCTCGAAAACGCCCCCGCGCTTGCTCTCGCTCGCTACTCCCCGCGGGGGCGGCCCGGCGTGTACCTGTACCGACAAACAAAAACACCCCGGTGCTTACCGGGGTGTTTATAGCATGAACCTTGCATTTTGCCTTCATCGAAGGAGCGACGTTGCCGCTCCTTCGCCGAAGATGCATTACCGGGCGTTACTTCCGGTTCGCGGCGAGCGCTTGCCACGTGTCGATGATCGTGTCCGGGTTCAGCGAGATCGACACGATGCCTTCGTCGGTCAGCCACTGTGCGAAGTCCGGGTGATCGGACGGGCCCTGGCCGCAGATACCGACGTACTTGCCCATCTTGCGGCAGGTATCGATCGCACGCTTGAGCAGGAACTTGACGGCCGGGTCGCGTTCGTCGAAGTCGACGGCCAGCAGTTCCATGCCCGAGTCGCGGTCGAGGCCGAGCGTGAGCTGCGTGAGGTCGTTCGAGCCGATCGAGAAACCGTCGAAGTGCTCCAGGAACTCTTCGGCGAGGATCGCGTTGGTCGGAACTTCGCACATCATCACGAGGCGCAGGCCGTTTTCGCCGCGCTTCAGGCCGAACTTCTCGAGCAGGCCGACGACACGCTCCGCCTGCTTCACGGTCCGCACGAACGGCACCATGATCTCGACGTTGGTCAGGCCCATCTCGTCGCGCACGCGCTTCAGTGCACGGCACTCCATCTCGAACGCCTGCGCGAAGTCCTCGGCGATGTAACGCGACGCACCGCGGAAGCCCAGCATCGGGTTTTCCTCGTCCGGCTCGTAACGCGAACCGCCGATCAGCTTCTTGTACTCGTTCGACTTGAAGTCGGACAGGCGCACGATCACGGGCTTCGGATAGAACGCCGCCGCGATCGTCGCGACGCCTTCGGTCAGCTTGTCGACGTAGAACTGACGCGGCGATGCGTGACCGCGCGCGACGCTCTCGACCGCCTTCTTCAGGTCCTGGTCGATGTTCGGGTACTCGAGAATCGCCTTCGGGTGAACGCCGATGTTGTTGTTGATGATGAACTCGAGACGCGCGAGACCCACGCCGCCGTTCGGCAGTTGCGAGAAGTCGAACGCGAGCTGCGGGTTGCCGACGTTCATCATGATCTTGACCGGGATTTCCGGCAGTTCGCCGCGCTGCACTTCCGTGACTTCCGTCTCGAGCAGGCCGTCGTAGATCTTGCCTTCGTCGCCTTCCGCGCACGATACCGTGACGAGCGCGCCGTCCTTCAGCACGTCGGTCGCGTCGCCGCAGCCGACGACTGCCGGCACGCCGAGCTCACGCGCGATGATCGCCGCGTGGCAGGTACGGCCGCCGCGGTTCGTGACGATCGCGGCCGCACGCTTCATCACCGGCTCCCAGTTCGGGTCGGTCATGTCGGCCACCAGCACGTCGCCCGGCTGCACGCGTTCCATTTCCGACGGATCCTGGATCACGCGCACGGGGCCCGCGCCGATCTTCTGACCGATCGCACGGCCCGTCGCCAGCACCTGCGACTGGCCCTTCAGCTTGAAGCGCTGCTCGGCCTTGCCGGTTGCCTGGCTCTTCACCGTTTCCGGACGTGCCTGCAGGATGAAGATCTTGCCGTCGCGGCCGTCCTTGCCCCACTCGATGTCCATCGGACGCTGGTAGTGCTTCTCGATGATGACCGCGTACTTCGCCAGCTCGATCACGTCCTCGTCGGTGATCGAGTAGCGGTTGCGCTGTTCGTGCGGCACGTCGACCGTCTTCACGCGGCCCGGCTCGCCCGGCTGCGTGAATTCCATCTTGATCAGCTTCGAGCCGATCGAGCGGCGGATGATCGGGTATTTGTCCTGGGCGAGCGTCGTCTTGAACACGTAGAACTCGTCCGGGTTCACCGCGCCCTGCACGACGGTTTCGCCCAGGCCGTAGCTCGACGTGATGAACACGGCGTCCTTGAAGCCCGATTCGGTGTCGATCGTGAACATCACGCCGGCGGCGCCGACGTCCGAGCGGACCATGCGCTGCACGCCGGCCGACAGCGCGACTTCCGCGTGCGTAAAGCCCTTGTGCACGCGGTACGAGATCGCGCGGTCGTTGTACAGCGACGCGAACACGTGCTTCATGCGGTCGAGCACGTCCTCGATGCCGACGACGTTCAGGTAGGACTCCTGCTGGCCGGCGAACGATGCGTCGGGCAGGTCTTCCGCGGTCGCGGACGAACGCACGGCGAACGACAGTTCGCTCGGCGAGCCGTTCTTGAGGATGTCGAACTGCGCGCGGATTTCTTCCTCGAGGCGCGCCTGCAGCGGTGCGTCGACGATCCACTTGCGGATCTCGGCACCGGCTTCGGCGAGCGCCTTCACGTCGTCGATGTCGAGCGACTCGAGACGCTTGGCGATACGATCGGTGAGGTCGTTGTGCTTGAGGAAATCGCGGAACGCGAGCGCGGTCGTGGCGAAACCGGTGGGTACGCGAACGCCTGCTTCGGAAAGCTGGCTGATCATCTCGCCGAGCGACGCATTCTTGCCGCCCACGATCTCCACATCGGTCATCCGCAACTGCTCGAACGGAATTACATACGCCTGGTCCTTTGCGACGTTTGCTGCGTTAGTCATACAAGCCCCTAAGTGTGAAAAAAATGCTCGATCGCGCAAGTGGGCTCGAACGCGGGCGCTTGCAAAAAGGCGCGGCGCGTCTTGCGCAACCTGTTAGATAAACACTCGCAGCGGCGGAAAATATTCCGACCCGATTTGCAAAAATCCCGGCAGAAGGGCGATATATGCAGACAAATCGCCAGACTTGCCGGGAATTCTGGAATCCAGCGGTCAAGCCGCGGGCGCCGTTCGCGCCCTGCCCCCGCAATTGCTTATCCAACAGGTTGCCGCTATTCTACCGTGCCGGCTGCCGGATGTGGCGCGACCTTGTCACTGGGTCTGGAGGCGCACCTCCAGCCGCCCGCGCAACCGCCCTTCACGCTCGACGTCCAGATTCATGCTGCCTACCGTATTCATCGTCTCCGACGGCACCGGGATCACTGCCGAAACCTTCGCGCACTCGATCCTCTCCCAGTTCGACCAGAAATTCCGTCTCGTGCGCGTGCCGTTCGTCGACTCGCCCGACAAGGCCTATGCGACCGTCGAGAAGATCAACGAGGCCGCCGTGCACGATGGCCGCCGCGCGATCGTGTTCACGACGCTCGTCGACAGCGAATCGAACGACATCGTCAAGCGCTCAAACGCGCTCGTGCTCGACATGTTCCAGCGCTTCGTCGAACCGCTCGAGCAGGAACTGGAGCTCAAGTCGAGCCACGCGATGGGCCGCGGCCACCAGAATGCGGACACCGAGGAGTACAAGACGCGGATCGAGGCGATCAACTTCTCGCTCGCGCACGACGACGGCCAGTCGAACCGCAACCTGTCGGAAGCCGACGTGATCCTCGTCGGCGTGTCGCGCAGCGGCAAGACGCCGACGAGCCTGTACCTTGCGATGCAGTACGGCGTGAAGGCGGCAAACTATCCGCTGATTCCGGAGGATTTCGAGCGCGGCAAGCTGCCGTCGGCACTCTCCCCGCACCGCGAAAAGCTGTTCGGACTGTCGATCGACCCGCAGCGCCTGTCGGAGATCCGCAACGAGCGCCGTCCCGGCAGCAAGTACGCGGCCCCCGAGAATTGCCGCTACGAGATCAACGAGGCCGAGGCGATGATGCGTCGCGAGGGGATCAAGTGGCTGTCGTCGACGCACAAGTCGATCGAGGAAATCGCGACGACGATCCTGCAGGAAATCCGTCTCGACCGGCAGTCGTACTGAGCACCGGCGCACGGGCGGCCGCATGGCCGCCGCCGGAAACGGCAAGGCCGCGTCGAACGCGGCCTTTTTTCGTCGTGCGGCGCTTGGCGCGCGCCGTGCGTCAGGCAGGCCGCTGCTGGCGCAGCTGCTCGAACAGGCACACCGCGGCCGCCGCTGCGACGTTCAGCGACTCCATTCCGCCCGGCTGCGGAATCGTCACGCGATGCGTGGCCGCATCGCGCCAGAACGCCGACACGCCGGCGCCCTCGTTGCCGAACACCCAGGCGACCGGCCCCGACAGGTCGCAGTCGTAGACCGCCTGCGCGCCGTGCGAATCGGTCAGCGCGACCGGCACGTCGAGCCGTTCGGCGAGCGCGGCAGCGTCGACATCCTCGTGGATCGACAGCAGGAAATGAGCGCCCATGCCCGAGCGCAGCACCTTCGACGACCACGCGTACGCCGTTCCCGGCGCACAGAAGACGTGGCGCACGCCGGCCGCCGCCGCGCTGCGCAGGATCGAGCCGACGTTGCCGGCATCCTGCACGCCGTCGAGCACGATCGACGTATGCACGACGCGCGCGGGCAGCGGATGTTCGGGCCGGTCGACGAGCAGCAGGAAGCCGACGCCGTTGACGACGTTCGACAACTGGCCGAACAGTGCGTCGGGCAGCGTGACGACCCGCTGCGCGTCGATACGCGCGACGATCGTCTGCGCTTCCGCGTGGCCGAGCGCGCCCTCGGTCGTCACGCACAGCTCGGGCGTCGCGCCCGTATCGAGGTACGCGCTCGCGAGATGGAAGCCTTCGAGCAGCGCCTGGCCGCTGCGGCGCTGATGGGGCGTCGAACCCGCCAGCGCCTTCAGGCGCTTGTACAACGGGTTGTCGCGGGAAGTGATGCTTTTCATCGAATCAGGTCGAGTGCCGCACGCACCGGTGCGAAAGTGCGTCGATGCGCTTCGCACGGGCCGTGCTCGCGCAGTGCGGCAAGGTGTTTCGCGGTGCCGTAGCCCGCATGCACGTTGAAACCGTACACCGGGAAGCGCTCGTGCAGGTCGACGAGCATGCGGTCGCGCGTGACCTTCGCGAGGATCGACGCGGCCGAGATGCTCGGCACGAGCGCATCGCCGCTGACGATCGCCTCGGCCCGCACGGTCAGCGTCGGGCAGCGGTTGCCGTCGATCTGCGCGAGCGTCGGCAGGACCGACAGGCCCTCGACGGCCCGCTTCATCGCGAGCATCGTCGCGTGCAGGATGTTCAGCGTGTCGATCTCGTCGACGCTCGCCGACGCCACGCAATACGCGCGCGAACGCGTGACGATCAGCTCGTACAGCGCATCGCGCTTCTTCGCGGACAGCGCCTTCGAATCGTCGAGCCCGTCGATCGGCCGCGCCGGATCGAGAATCACCGCGGCGGCCACCACCGGCCCGGCGAGCGGGCCGCGGCCGGCTTCGTCGACGCCGCAGACGATCTCGTCGGGGCGGCTGAAGTCGAAACCGCCCTGCACGTCGATCGACGCGCGCCGGCGTGGGACGCGTACTGCGGTCATGCGCGCCCCTTGCGATGTTCAAGCACGCGCACGACGGCTTCGGCCGCCTTCACGGCCGTATTCTGCCGCAGCGAAAGATGCATTTCGGTAAACACTTCGGTCAGCGTGCGGCGGTTCGCGTCGTCGCGCAACTGCGTGAGCGTCGCATCGGCGAGCGCCTCGGGCGTCGCGAAATGCTGCAGCAGCTCGGGCACGACGAACCGCCCCGCCAGGATGTTCGGCAAGCCGACGTACGGCAGGTAGCCCTGCCGGCGCATGATCTGCCCGGTCAGCCAGGGCACCTTGTACGAGATCACCATCGGCTTCTTCAGCAGCGCGGCTTCCAGCGTGACGGTGCCGCTCTTCACGAGGATCGCGTCGGCGGCCGTCATCGCGACCTGCGAGCGGCCGTCGGTGATCGTCAGCGCGAGTTGCGGATGCGCATCGACGAGCGGCTGCAGCAGTTCGCGCAGGGCGGGCGTCGCCGCCGGCATCACGAACCGCACGCCGGGCTCGCGCTGCTGCATCAGCGCCATCGCCGCGAAGAAGGTCGGGCCGATCAGCGCGATCTCGGAGCGCCGGCTGCCCGGCAGCACCGCGATCACGGGGCCGTCCGCGGGCAGCCCCAGTGCGATGCGCGCGCCGTGCGTGTCGGGTTCGAGCGGAATCTCGTCGGCCAGCGGATGGCCGACATAGGTCGATGCGACGCCGGCCTTGTCGAGGATCGCCGGCTCGAACGGGAACAGGCACAGCATGTGATCGACGGACTTGGCGATCTTCTTGATCCGGCCGCCGCGCCATGCCCAGATCGACGGGCACACGAAGTGGATCGACGGAATGCCCGCGTCGCGCGCGGCCTGTTCGACGTTGAAGTTGAAGTCGGGCGCGTCGACGCCGATGAACGCGTCAGGCCGCTCGGCGAGCAGCTGGCGCTTCAGTTCGCCGCGAATCCGCAGGATCTCGGGAATCTGGCCGAGCGCCTCGACATAACCGCGCACGGTCAGCTTGTCCATCTGCCAGTGCGAATCGAAGCCGTGCGCGATCATCCGCTGCCCGCCGATCCCGTAATACTGGGCCGATTCGGGCAGCCGCTCGCGCAGCCCGCCGAGCAGCGACGCCCCGAGCAGGTCGCCCGACGGCTCGCCGGCCACCATCGCGAGCCGGAGCTGATTGGTCGGAAGCGGCATCGCTTAGCGGATGATGCCGCGTTGCGACGCGTCGATGAAATCGACGAACGCCTTCACCGGCACGTCGCCGTCGCCGCCCGCCTCCGCCAGCTCGCGCAACTGCACCTTTGCTTCCTCGAACGACAGGCCACTCTTGTAGAGCACGCGGTACGCGCTGCGCAGCGCCGAGATCGCATCGGGCGAGAAACCGCGCCGGCGCAGCCCCTCGACGTTGATCCCGTGCGGTTCGGCCTTGTTGCCGGCCGCGATCACGAACGGCGGGATGTCCTGCACGAGCGCCGATGCGCCGCCCAGCATCGAGTGCGCGCCGATGCGCACGAACTGGTGGACGCCCGACATGCCGCCGACGATCGCCCAGTCGCCGATCTCGACGTGGCCGGCCATCTGCGCGTTGCTCGACAGGATCACGTGGTTGCCGACGCGGCAGTCATGGCCGATGTGCACGTAGGCCATGATCCAGTTGTCGTCGCCGAGCGTCGTCACGCCGAGGTCCTGCACGGTACCCGTGTGGATCGTCGTGAACTCGCGGATCGTGTTGCGGTTGCCGATCACGAGCTTCGTGGGCTCGTCCTTGTACTTCATGTCCTGCGGACGGCCGCCGACCGACGCGTAATGGCCGATGCGGTTGTCTTCGCCGAGCGTCGTATGGCCTTCGATCACGCTGTGCGAGCCGATCGTCGTGCGCGCGCCGATCGTGACGTGCGGACCGACGATCGCGTACGGGCCGATCTCGACCGATTCGTCGATCTGCGCGCCCGGCTCGACGATCGCGGTGGGATGAATCCTGGTCATGCGCCGTTGCCTCTCGATGTGATGTGTCGCGTTGCGTTGCCCATGCGTGCCGCGTCGCTCAGGGCGCCGCGTCGGCCGTCTTGACCGTGCACATCAGTTCGGCTTCCGCCGCCACCTTGCCGTCCACTTCCGCCACCGCCTTGAACTTCCAGATGCCGCGGATGTAGCGTTCGAACGTCACGTTCAGAATCAGTTGATCGCCCGGCTCGACCACGCGCTTGAACCGCGCGCCGTCGATGCCGACGAAGTAGTACAGCGTGTTCTCCGGATCCTTCGGCTGCTCTTCCGCGAAGGTCAGCAACGCAGCCGCCTGCGCGAGCGCCTCGAGGATCAGCACGCCCGGCATCACCGGCCGCTTCGGGAAATGCCCCTGGAAAAACGGCTCGTTGATCGACACGTTCTTCAGCGCTTTGATCCCTTTGTGCGGTTCGAGTTCGAGCACGCGGTCGACGAGCAGAATCGGGTAGCGATGCGGCAGCAGCGTGAGGATCTTGTGGATGTCGAGATTGATTTTTTCAGTGCTCATGATGGTTCGTCTCACGCAGAGGCTGCGCGGTGGTGATGCAAAGGCTGAAGCGGGCCGCCGCGCGGCCCAGTCTGGCAAACCGGGCCGGTTGCGCTGGCCGTGCCCGGTTGGTGGTCTCGCATGATGCGCTCAGGCGCCCGTGCCGCCCTGGGCGGCGAGCGCGGCTTCGAGCGCCTTGATGCGCTCGCGCAGCTTGTCGAGGTTGCGCACGAGTGCGGCGCTCTTGTTCCATTCGCCGTGATCGACGGCCGGGAACGCGCTGGTATAGATGCCGGCCTTCGGCAGCGACTTCGATACGCCCGAGTTCGCGGTGATGATGACATAGTCGCCGAGCGTCACGTGGCCGGCGATCCCGGCCGCGCCGCCGATCATGCAGTGGCGGCCGATCGTCGTGCTGCCCGCGATGCCCGCCTTGCCGGCGATCACCGTGTACGCGCCGATCCGGCAGTTGTGGGCGATCTGCACCTGGTTGTCGATCTTCACGCATTCGTCGATGACGGTATCCGCCATCGCACCGCGGTCGATCGTCGTGTTCGCGCCGATTTCGACGTCCGGGCCGATCGTCACGCCGCCGACTTGCGGGATCTTGACCCAGCTGCCGGTGCGCGCATCGCCGTCGCCGACGAAATCCGGCGCGAAGCCGAAACCGTCGGAGCCGATCACGGCGCCCGCATGGACGATCGCGCGCGGGCCGATCTTGCAGCCGTGGTACACCGATGCGTTCGGATAGAAGTGCGAGCCGGCGCCGATCGTCGTGCCGCGGCCGACGAAGACGTTCGCGTCGAGTTGCACGCCGTCCTCGATCACCGCGCCGGCCTCGACCGTCACGTGCGGGCCGATCACCGCGCTCGCGGCGACCTTCGCGGCCGGATCGATCGTCGCGCTCGGATGCACGCCGGCGGCGCGCTGCGGCGTGGCCAGGTCGATGAACATCTGCGCGACGCGCGCGAAGTACGCGTACGGATTGGGCGTCACGATGAAGTTGCGGCCGCCGGCCGCCGCGCCCAGCTTTTCGAGATCCTTCGGTGCGATCAGCACCGCGCCCGCGCGGGTCGACTCGACCTGCGACAGGTACTTCGGGTTCGCGAGGAACGCGAGCTGCTGCGGGCCGGCCTGGTCGAGCGGCGCGAGCCCACCCACCTTGCACTGTGCGTCGCCGGCGATCTCGCCGCCGAACCGCTTTACGAGTTCCTCAAGCGTCAATGCCATTCGTCGTCTGCTCCGTTCAGTTCGCCGAGCCGGACGCGAGCGCCTTGAGCACCTTGTCGGTGATGTCGATGCGCGGGCTGACGTACACGGCTTCCTGCACGATCAGGTCGTAATTCTGCTGCTCGGCGATCTGCTTGATGACCTTGTTCGCCCGCTCCAGCACGGCCGCCAGCTCCTCGTTGCGACGCTGGTTCAGGTCCTCGCGGAACTCGCGCTGCTTGCGCTGGAAGTCGGTATCGAGCTGGGCGAGGTCGCGCTGCTTCTGCGCGCGGTCGGCCGCCGACAGCGACGTGCCGTTCTTGTCCAGCGAGTCGGACATCGACTTCAGGCGCGCGGCCAGGTCCTGCAGATCCTTGTCGCGCTTCGCGAACTCGGCTTCGAGCTTCGTCTGCGCCGCCTTCGCGGGCGCCGACTCGCGCAGGATCCGATCCGAATTGACCGCCGCGATGCGGGCGACGTCCTGTGCGTGCACCGTTGCCGCGCCCAGGGCCAGCGCAACGGTCAGCGCGCACATCACTCGTTTCGAAAACTTACCGGTTAGCAAAATTACCCTCTCGTTGCTGTTGTCATGCGTTCGGTCAGAACGCCGTCCCGATCTGGAACTGGAATTTCTGGTACTGGTCGCCTTCGTGCTTCTGCAGCGGGAAGCCGAGGCTCAGCTTCAGCGGGCCGATCGGCGAGATCCACGCGAGACCCACACCGTAGCCGTAGCGCAGGCCGTTCGCGCCCGTACTCGTGCCGCCCGGCGCGTTGCCCCACACGTTACCGCCGTCGAGGAACGTGAACACGCGCAGCGTGCGGTCGTAGCCCGTGCCCGGCAGCGGGAACGTCAGTTCGATGTTGCCGACGACCATCTTCGAACCGCCGATCGGGTCGTTCGTCTTCGTGTCGCGCGGGCCCAGCGAGCTCGGCTCGTAGCCACGCACGGAGCCGATACCGCCCGCGTAGTAGTTCTTGAAGATCGGGTACGGGTTGCCGATACCGTTACCGTAGCCGCCTTGCAGGTTCAGGCCCAGGATGAAGCCGCGCGAGAACGAATAGTAGTACTGCGCCTGCAGGTCGGCCTTGTAGTACTGGATCTTGCCGACCGGCACGCCGTACTCCATGTTCGCCTGCGTGAAGTAGCCGCGGCTCGGAATCAGCGCGCTGTCGCGCGCGTCGCGCGACCATGCCACCGTCAGCGGCACCGTGTTCGACACGCGGCCGAACTGGTTCACGTAATCCTGGTAGCTCTGCGGCGTGTTCGAATCGACGTCGAGGCGGTTCTGCTCGAAGCCCGCGCCGAAGTAGACGGTGTCGACTTCCGAGAACGGGATGCCGAACTTCAGGTTGCCGCCCGCGCTGATGATCCGGAAGCTCGAGCTGGTCGAATAGTAGAGCGGCTGGTACGTGCGGTAGTAGACGTCCGTGATCCGCTTGATGCCGTCGACCGTGAAGTACGGGTCGACCTGCGTGACGGTCAGCGTCCGGTAGCTCTTCGCGGTGTTGACGTTCACCGACAGGCTGGTACCCGAACCGAACACGTTGTCCTGCGACACGCCGGCCGACAGCACGACCTTGTCCGTCGACGAGAAGCCGGCGCCCAGCGTGATCGCGCCGGTCGGCTTTTCGTCGACCTTCACGTTCACGTCGACCTGGTCGTTCGTGCCTTCGACCGGCACCGTCGTCACGTCGACGTTGGTGAAGTAGCCGAGACGGTTCACGCGGTCCTTCGACAGCGCGAGGCGGTTCGAATCGAACCACGAGCTTTCGAGCTGGCGCATTTCGCGACGCACCACTTCGTCGCGCGTGCGCGTGTTGCCGACCACGTTGATGCGGCGCACGTACACGCGGCGGCTCGGATCGACGACGAGGTTCAGGTTCACCTTGTGGTTCGCCTGGTCGATGTCCGGCTGCGCGTTGACGGTCGCGAATGCGTAACCGTATTCACCGAGCTTGTCGACGATCGACTTGGTGGTCTGCTGCAGCTTTTCGGCCGAGAAGCGGTCGCCCGGCTTGATCTTGATCAGCTTGTTGAGTTCGGCTTCGCGATCGAGCAGGTTGCCCGACAGCTTGATGCCCGACACCGTGTACGGCTCGCCTTCGTGCAGCGTGACCGTCAGGTACATGTCCTTCTTGTCGGGCGAGATCGACACCTGGGTCGACTCGATGTTGAACTCGAGGTAGCCGCGGTTCAGGTAGTACGAGCGTACGGCCTCGAGGTCGCCCGTGAGCTTTTCCTTCGAGTACAGGTCGTTCTTCGTGTACCAGGAGAACCAGTTCGGCGTCGACAGCTGCATCTCGTCGCGCAGCGTGCTGGTGCTGAACGCCTTGTTGCCGATGAAGTTGATCTGGCGGATCTTCGCGCTCGGGCCTTCGGCCACCGCGAACAGGATCGACACGCGGTTCGCGTCGACCGGCGTGATCGTCGTCTTGACTTCGGCCGCATAGAAGCCGCGCGTCAGGTACTGGCGCTTGAGCTCCTGCTCCGCCTTGTCGACGAGCGCCTTGTCGTAGTAGCGGCCGTCGGCGAGACCGACCGCGCGCAGCGCCTTCGTCAGGTTGTCCTTGTCGAATTCCTTCGTGCCGGTGAAGTCGATCGACGCGATGGCCGGACGCTCCTGCACCTGCACGATGACGACGTTGCCTTGCGTGGCGATGCGCACGTCGTTGAAAAAGCCCGTCGCGTACAACGCGCGGATTGCTTCGGATGCCTTGTCGTCCGTGAAGGTATCGCCCTGCTTGATCGGCAGATAGGCGAACACCGAACCCGCTTCGACGCGCTGCAGCCCCTCGATCTTGATGTCTTGCACCACGAACGGTGCCGCTGCATGCGCCGCGAGGCCGTGAGCGGCGAGCGCGGCCGCTGCAACTGTCTTAGGTACAAAGCGATGAGGTTTGAACAACATGCATCCCCAATATTTAGCTGCATCAAATCGGGCGACTGCCGAGCGGCGGCCGCCTGACGCTTCAGAAATGGATTAACCGAGCCAGATCGTTGAACAGCGCGATCGCCGACAATGCGACGATGCAGATCAACCCGGCTCTTTGCAGAATCAGCTGCCAGCGCTCCGAGACGGCTTTCCCGGTCGCGGCTTCAACCGCATAATATAACAGATGCCCCCCGTCCAAAACGGGAATCGGCAACAAGTTCAGGACGCCAAGGCTAATGCTGACAAGGGCGAGGAACGACAGGAACGCCGACGGTCCGAGCCGCGCGCTCTTGCCCGCGTAGTCGGCGATCGTCACCGGGCCGGACAGGTTCTTCAGCGACGCGTTGCCCGTGATCATGCGCCCGAACATCTTCAGCGAATACACGGAGATGTCCCACGTGCGGTGCGCGCCGAGCCGCAGGCTCTCGATCGGCCCGTAGCGCACGTCGACGGACGGCGCGTGCATCGACAGCGCCGCGCCGATCCGGCCGACCTGCTGCCCCGATTCGTCGTCGCGCTGCATCTGCGGCACGATCGACACCGTCTGCGCGGCGCCGTTGCGCTCGATCCGCAGGTCGAGCGCCTGCCCCGCATGGTGCTTCACCGAATCGATGAAACGCGTCGCGCCGCCGATCGGCTTGCCGTCGAGCGCCACCAGCTTGTCGCCGGCCTTCAGGCCCGCCTGCTCCGCCGCGCTGCCCGGCTGCACGGACGCGACCGACAGCGTGCCGCCGCCGGTCTCGAAGCCCAGATGGGCCATGAAATCGTCGTCGAGCTGACTGTCGGGAACCTGGCGGAGGTCGACGCGGAAATCGAACGTCGTGTTGCCGTCGCGTGCGCCGAGCACGATCTCGCGGTGATCGAACGCGGCCGACAGCAGCTTCCAGCGCAGGTCCGACCACGACCGCACCGGCTCGGACTCGCTGCCCTGCGCGTCGCCGGTGCGCGCGTCGCGGATCGACACGACCGTCTCGCCGCCGTCGAAGCCCGCACGGGCCGCCACCGTTCCGGCGGCCGGCGGCGCGACGACCGCGGCCGGCTCGGTCACGCCGGTGGCAAACACGATCGAGAACAGCGCGATTGCCAACAGGAAGTTCGCAATCGGGCCGGCCGCGACGATCGCGATCCGCTTGTAGACGGACTGCCGGTTGAACGCCTGCCCGAGTTCGTCGGGCCGGATGCCGGGGCCCGGATCGCGCTCGTCGAGCATCTTCACGTAGCCGCCAAGCGGCAGCGCGGACAGCGTCCACTCGGTGCCCGTGCGGCGGCTGACCCAGCGTGCGACGGGCTGGCCGAAGCCGATGGAGAATCGCAGGACCTTCACGCCGCACCAGCGCGCGACACGATAGTGCCCGTACTCATGCACGACGACCAGTACCCCGATCGCCACCGCAAACGCGACCAGTTCGACCAGCACGTTCATGAGCACTCCATTCAGACGGTACGCTCCACGCGTGGCGCAGGCGCTTTTGCAATGATTTCGGCGGCGAGGCGGCGTGCCTCGGCGTCCGCCGCCAGGACGTCGTCGAGCCCGTCGGGCGCACGGTTCGGCAGCGCGTTGAGCACCGCGTCGACCGTCGCCGCGATCGCCATGAAGCCGATCCGGTGCTCGAGAAATGCTTCGACCGCAACCTCGTTCGCCGCGTTCAATGCGGCGCTCGCGATGCCGCCTTCCTCGAGCGCCTTCAGCGCGAGCGCGAGGCACGGGAAGCGCGCGTAATCGGGCTTCTCGAACGACAGCTGCGCGATCTGCGCGAGGTCGAGCGGGCCGACGCCCGCGTCGACGCGCTCGGGGAACGCGAGCGCGTGCGCGATCGGCGTGCGCATGTCGGGGTTGCCGAGCTGCGCGAGCACCGAACCGTCACGGTACGACACGAGCGAATGGATCACGCTCTGCGGATGGATCAGCACGTCGATGCGATCGCCCGGCAACCCGAAGATCCAGTGCGCCTCGATCACCTCGAGGCCCTTGTTCATCATCGTCGCCGAATCGACCGAGATCTTGCGGCCCATCACCCAGTTCGGATGCTTGCACGCCTCGTCCGGCGTCACGTCGGCGAGCGTGGCCGGTTCGCGCGTGCGGAACGGGCCGCCCGACGCGGTCAGGATGATCTTCGAGATCCCGCCGTGCTCGGCCGCGTCGCGCGGCATGCACTGGAAGATCGCGTTGTGTTCGCTGTCGACCGGCAGCAGGATCGCGCCATGATCGCGCACGGCGTCCATGAAGATCGCGCCCGACATCACGAGCGATTCCTTGTTCGCGAGCAGGATCCGCTTGCCGGCGCGCGCGGCCGCGAGGCTCGGCGCGAGGCCGGCCGCGCCGACGATCGCCGCGACCACCGTATCGCAGCCGTCGCTCTTCGACACGTCGACGAGCGCCTGCGGGCCGTACAGCACGGTCGTCTTGCTGCCCGCCGCGCGCAGCTTCGCCTCGACGTGCGCGGCCGTCGCGGCATCGCCGACCACCGCCACTTCGGGCGCGAAGCGCAGACACTGCTCGACGAGCTTGTCGCCGTTGCGGTGCGCGGTCAGCGCGTAGACCGAGAAGCGTTCGGGATGGCGCGCGACCACGTCGAGCGTGCTGTCTCCGATCGAGCCCGTGGAACCGAGCAATGTCAGACGTTTTTGCATAAAAGAATGAATGGTTTAACCAAGCAGCAGCATCGCGAGCGGCAGCACCGGCAGCAGCGCGTCGACCCGGTCGAGCACGCCGCCATGGCCCGGCAGCAGTCCGCTCGAATCCTTCACGCCCGCCTGCCGCTTCAACAGTGACTCGAACAGGTCGCCGATCACGCTGTACACGACCAGCAGCGTCAGCGCGGCCCACGCGCCGGGCATCCCGTAGCGGGCGGCAAATGCGGAAAACAGGGTCGGCTCGAACGCATGCGCGGCCATCGCGACACCGGCGACGATCATCACGGCCAGCCAGCCGCCGATCGCGCCTTCCCAGCTCTTGCCGGGGCTGATCGTCACGGCCAGTTTACGCTTTCCGAAGGCCTTGCCCGCGAAGTATGCGCCGATATCGGCCAGCCAGACGACCAGCAGCAGCGACAGCACGAACGGCACGCCTTGCGCGCGTGCCGCGACAAGCGCATGCCAGCAGGCCGCGAACACGATCAGGCCGGCGGCGAGCAGGAACGGCCGCCAGACGCCGCCCGCGAGTTCGGGCTTGCGCCGCAGCGCGAACGGGCCGACCAGCAGCCAGAACACGCCGGCTGCCATGAAAAGGGGACGGGATCCGGCCGCGTCGACGCCGAGCGGCGTGGTGGCCGCCAGCGCAAGCGCCGCGACGACCGCATAGACGACGGGGCCGGCGCCGCCGAGTTTCAGCAGGCGCGCCCACTCCCACGCGGCGAACACGAGCACGGCGCCGATCAGCGCGCCGAACGCCGTGAGCGGCGCGAACAGCGTCACCGGCAGCAGCACTGCCAGCATCACGATCGCCGTGATCACACGGGTTTTCAGCATGAAAGGGAGTCGGCGTTCTGCGATTGCGGTTCGAGCTGCGCACTCGTGCGCCCGAAACGGCGCTCGCGCTCGGTATACGACGCCAACGCGTCGGCCAGGGCCGCGCCGTCGAAATCCGGCCAGTATTTGTCGGTGAAATAGAACTCGGCGTACGCGAGCTGCCACAGCAGGAAGTTGCTGACGCGCTGCTCGCCGCCCGTACGGATGAAGAGGTCGGGCTCCGGCGCATAGGCCATCGCCAGGTGCGGCGCGAATGCGTCCTCGGTCACCTCGGCCTCGCGCCCCTCGCGCACGGCCTGCTCGACGAGCTTCTTCGTCGCCTGCAGGATGTCCCACCGGCCGCCGTAGTTGGCCGCGATGGTGAGCGTCAGGCGCGTATTGCGCGCCGTCTTGGTTTCGGCGCGGCGGATCAGCTCGCGGATGCGCGGCTCGAAACGGTCGAGATCGCCGACGACACGCAGGCGGATCCCGTTTGCATGCAGCTTGCCGACCTCGCGCTCGAGCGCGGTGATGAACAGCCGCATCAGGAACGACACTTCGTCGTTCGGCCGGCGCCAGTTTTCGGAACTGAACGCGAACAGCGTCAGGTATTCGACACCGGCGCGCGCGCAACCTTCGACCACTGCCCGTACGGCATCGACGCCGCGGGTGTGCCCCGCGACGCGCGGCAAGCGGCGTTCGGTCGCCCAACGGCCATTGCCGTCCATGATGATCGCGATGTGACGCGGCACGACGCCGACGTCAGGCACGCGAACGGTAGAGCTGGTATAGGTCATGGCCGTTGAGACAGTAATGCGGGAGGAAGGCGGCGCGCGAGGACGGTCGTCAGACCGTCATGATCTCGGCTTCCTTGGTCTGCACGAGCTTGTCGATTTCGGCGACGTGCTTGTCGGTCAGCTTCTGCACGTCGTCGCTCGCACGGCGCTCGTCGTCTTCCGAGATTTCCTTGTCCTTCACGAGCTTCTTGAGCGCTTCGTTCGCGTCGCGGCGCAGGTTGCGGATCGCGACCTTGGCCGTCTCGCCTTCGCCCTTCACGACCTTGGTCAGCTCGCGGCGGCGCTCTTCCGTCAGCGCGGGCATCGGCACGCGGATCAGGTCGCCGGCCGTCGCCGGGTTCAAGCCCAGGTCGGCTTCGCGGATGGCCTTCTCGACCTTCGCGACCATGTTCTTTTCCCACGGCTGCACGCCGATCGTGCGCGCGTCGACGAGCGTCAGGTTCGCGACCTGCGAGATCGGCACCATCGAGCCGTAGTAGTCGACCTGCACGTGATCGAGCAGACCGGTGTGTGCACGGCCCGTACGGATCTTGGCCAGATCGTTCTTGAACGCTTCGATCGAGCGCTGCATCTTTTGCTCGACGCCCTTCTTGACATCAGCGACACTCATTTCAACCTCCGAACCTTCAAACCTTCAAAGAACGCGGGCCCCGCCCGGCGCAGGAGATACGCCGCGGCCGATGACCCGCATCCGCGGGAGTTTACACGTGGACGAGCGTACCTTCGTCCTCGCCCAGCACGATGCGCTTGAGCGCGCCCGGCTTGTTGATCGAAAACACGCGAATCGGCAGCTTCTGGTCGCGGCACAGCGCAAAGGCCGTCGCGTCCATCACCTGCAGGTTGCGGCTGATCGCCTCGTCGAAAGTGATCGTCGTGTAGCGCGTAGCCGACGGATCCTTCTTCGGATCGGCAGAATATACGCCATCGACCTTGGTTGCCTTCAGCACGACCTCGGCACCCACTTCCGACCCGCGCAGCGCGGCGGCGGTATCCGTCGTGAAGAACGGGTTGCCGGTACCGGCCGCGAAGATCACGACGCGGCCTTCCTCGAGCTGGCGGATCGCGCGGGGCCGGATGTACGGCTCGACGACCTGGTCCATGCGCAGCGCGGACTGCACGCGCGCCTCGATGCCGGCGTGGCGCATCGCGTCCTGCAGCGCCAGCGCGTTCATCATCGTCGCGAGCATCCCCATGTAGTCGGCCGTCGCGCGGTCCATGCCGGCCGCGCCGCCCGCGACACCGCGGAAAATATTACCGCCACCGATCACGACCGCGAGCTGCGTACCGAGACGCACGACTTCGGCGATATCGGCCACCATCCGTTCGATCGTCGCGCGATTGATGCCGAAGGCATCGTCGCCCATCAGCGCTTCGCCGGAGAGTTTGAGGAGGACGCGTTTATAGGCATTGGACATAGGGGCTTCCGAGCGACGAGAGGATGACAACCACGAACTGTAGGGGCGAAATACTGATTCGGGCAAGCGCCGCCGACCGGACCGGGGTTCCCGGCCGGCCGGCGGCGGCGCCGGCCGCGGCGGAGCGGACGCCCGCCGCGGATACTGCCTGACTGCTTACTGCTGTTTTGCTGCTGCGACTTGCGCGGCCACTTCGGCGGCGAAGTCGTCCTGGCGCTTCTCGATGCCCTCGCCGACGACGAACAGCGCGAACTTCTGCACGGCGGCATTGGCTGCCTTCAGCATCTGCTCGATCGTCTGCTTGTCGTTCTTCACGAACGTCTGGTTCAGCAGCGACACTTCCTTCAGGTACTTCTGGACGCTACCGTCGACCATCTTCGCGACGATTTCGGCCGGCTTGCCCGATTCGGCAGCCTTCTGCTCGGCCACGCGGCGTTCCGTTTCGATCAGTTCCGCCGGCACGTCGGCCGACGACAGCGCGACCGGCTTCATGGCCGCGATGTGCATTGCGACGTCCTTGCCGACCTGCTCTTCCGCGCCCGTGTACTCGACGATCACGCCGATCCGCGCGCCGTGCAGGTAGGTGGCGATCTTGTTCGCGGTTTCGAAACGGACGAAACGGCGGATCGACACGTTCTCGCCGATCTTGCCGATCAGTGCCAGACGCACCGCGTCGACCGTCGAACCGTCGAGCGGCAGCGCCGACAGCGCAGCCACGTCGGCCGGGTTTTGCGTCGCGACGAGCTCCGCCACCGTCTTCGAGAATGCGAGGAAGTCGTCGTTCTTCGCGACGAAGTCGGTTTCGCAGTTCAGTTCGACCAGCGCGCCTGCGTTGCCGCCGACGAACGATGCGACGACGCCTTCGGCCGTCACGCGCGATGCCGCCTTGCTCGCCTTGTTGCCGAGCTTGACGCGCAGCAGCTCTTCAGCCTTGGCCAGGTCGCCGTCGGCTTCCGTCAGCGCCTTCTTGCACTCCATCATCGGTGCGTCGGTCTTCGCGCGCAGTTCTGCCACCATGCTTGCGGTAATTGCCGCCATCATTCGCTCCTTGAGTCTGTATTCACAACGCCGCCCGCTTGGACGCGAACGGCCGAGATTCGTTTCCGGACCCGCGCCGATTCGGCGCGATCAGGTCCGGCGCACAAGCTTAAAAAAAGGGGGCCTGTTGAGAGCCCCCTTTTTGCGCCGGCTCGGGGCCAGTTACGCGTTTTCCTCGACGTACTCGTCGTCGCCGCGTGCGGCCTGGACCACTTCGTTGACCGCGTTCGCACGGCCTTCGAGGATCGCGTCGGCCACGCCTTCGGCGTACAGCGCGACTGCCTTGCTCGAGTCGTCGTTACCCGGGATCACGTAGTCCACACCTTCCGGCGAGTGGTTCGTATCGACCACGGCGATGACCGGCACGCCCAGCTTGTTCGCTTCCGTGACGGCAATCTTGTGGTAGCCGACGTCGACGACGAAGATGGCGTCCGGAATGCCGCCCATGTCCTTCACGCCGCCGATCGACTTCTGCAGCTTGGCGATTTCGCGTTCGAACAGCAGCGCTTCCTTCTTGCTCATCTTCTCGAGCTCGCCCGCCTCGACTGCCGCTTCCATGTCCTTCAGGCGCTTGATCGATACCTTCAGCGTCTTGAAGTTGGTCATCATGCCGCCGAGCCAGCGTGCGTTGACGTACGGCATGCCTGCGCGCTGCGCTTCCTGGGCGATCGTGTCACGCGATTGACGCTTCGTGCCGACGAACAGGATCGTGCCGCGGTTCGCTGCCAGCTGGCGCACGTACTTCTGTGCGTCCGTGAACATCGGCAGCGTCTTTTCGAGGTTGATGATGTGAATCTTGTTGCGGTGACCGAAAATGAACGGAGCCATCTTCGGGTTCCAGAAGCGCGTCTGGTGACCGAAGTGGACACCCGCTTCCAGCATTTGGCGCATCGTAACTGCCATGTAAATTCTCCACGAGGGTTGGGTCTTAAGCCGGCCGCCGTACCGCCGCGCGAACCCGCCCCGAAGGGCGCGAATTCCGCGCGGCCGGCACCCTGGTTGCGCCGGCTTGCGATTCGGCACGTGCAAAACGCCCGTGCCGCAAGCCTTTCGTCGCCATGCCGCCCCAAAATGAGGCAAGTTCGGCATTTGGACATCGACTTAGCCAAAGAGTATAGCACGCCGAGTTGTCCGCCCTCAAGTCGCCCGACACTTTCGCTGCCGCGCGCCAGCCGGCCGGACAATCCGCGAAAACCCGCATCCGCGCGGCCGGCAGGGGCTGCGAGGGCAGCCATAAGGTGCGATAATCCGTCAATTCACCGCATTCCAGGCATACCTCGATGGCTATTACGCTCAAAAACGAACACGATATCGCGGAGATGCGCGTCGCCTGCCGTCTCGCGAGCGAAGTGCTCGATTTCATCACGCCGCACGTCGTCGCGGGCATCACGACCGCCGAACTCGACCGTCTCTGCCACGAGTTCATGCTCAACGAACAGGGCACGATCCCCGCGCCGCTGAACTACCAGCCGCCCGGCTATCCGCCGTACCCGAAGGCCACCTGCATTTCGGTCAACGACGTGATCTGTCACGGCATTCCCGGCGAGAAGGTGATCAAGAACGGCGATGCGCTGAACATCGACATCACCGTGATCAAGAACGGCTACTTCGGCGACACCAGCCGGATGTTCATCGTCGGCGAAGGCTCGATCCTCGCGAAGCGCCTCGTGCAGACCACCTACGAGTGCATGTGGCTCGGCATCGACCAGGTCAAGCCCGGCGCGCACCTCGGCGACATCGGCTACGCGATCCAGAAGCACGCGGAAGCGCAGGGCTACAGCGTCGTGCGCGAATACTGCGGCCACGGCATCGGCACGGTGTTCCACGAGGATCCGCAGGTCGTCCATTACGGCCGTCCGGGCACCGGCATCGAGCTGAAGGCCGGGATGATCTTCACGATCGAGCCGATGATCAACGCCGGCAAGCGCGACATCCGCACGATGCCCGACCAGTGGACGGTCAAGACGCGCGACCGCAGCCTGTCGGCGCAGTGGGAGCACACGGTGCTCGTCACCGAAACCGGCTACGAGGTGCTGACCGTGTCGGCCGGCACGCCGGCGCGCCCCGTGTTCGCGCAACCGGCTGCCGCGGTCTGAGCGCCGTCGCGCCCGCCCGCCCCGCCCGCACCTGAACGGCTGCCCATGAGCGCTCACGCCGCCCCCTCGCCCGACGCGCTGTCGCGGCGCGCCGAATTCAAGGCCGCCAAGACGGAGCTGCTCGAGCGTTTTCGCCACGCAACGACCGTGGCATCGCTGATGCACGCGCTGTCGAAACTCACCGACGATGCGCTCAAGCGCGTGTGGGACGACTGCGGGCTGCCCGCGACGCTCGCGCTCGTCGCCGTCGGCGGCTACGGGCGCGGCGAGCTCGCGCCCTATTCCGACGTCGACATCCTCGTGCTGCTGCCCGATGCGCACGACCCGGCGCTCGACGCGCGCATCGAGCGCTTCATCGGGATGGCGTGGGATCTCGGCCTCGAGATCGGCAGCAGCGTGCGCACGGTCGCGCAGTGCATCGAGGAGGCGTCGCAGGACGTCACGGTGCAGACCTCGCTGCTGGAGGCGCGCCGCATCGTCGGCAGCACCGCGCTGTTCGAGCGCTTCACGGTGCGCTACCACGAGGCGCTCGACGCCCGCGCGTTCTTCACCGCGAAGGTGCTCGAGATGCGCCAGCGCCACGCGAAGTTCCAGGACACGCCGTACAGTCTCGAGCCGAACGTGAAGGAAAGCCCCGGCGGGCTGCGCGACCTGCAGACGATCCTGTGGATCGCGCGCGCGGCGGGCTTCGGCAGCAGTTGGCGCGAACTCGACACGCGCGGCCTCATCACCGATCGCGAAGCACGCGAGCTGCGCCGCAACGAGGGCTTCCTGAAGACGCTGCGCGCGCGGCTGCACGTGATCGCCGGCCGCCGCCAGGACATGCTCGTGTTCGACCTGCAGACGCAGGCCGCCGAGAGCTTCGGCTACCAGCCGACGCAGACCAAGCGCGCGAGCGAGCAGCTGATGCGCCGCTACTACTGGGCCGCGAAGGCCGTCACGCAGCTCGCGACGATCCTGATCCAGAACATCGAGGCGCAGCTCTTCCCCGCGACGAGCGGCATCACGCGCGTGCTGTCGCCCGATCGCTTCGTCGAGAAGCAGGGGATGCTCGAGATCGTCGACGACGGCGTGTTCGAGCGTCATCCCGACGCGATCCTCGAAGCGTTCCTGCTGTACGAGACGACCCGCGGCGTGAAGGGCTTCTCCGCCCGCACGCTGCGCGCGCTGTACAACTCGCGCGAAATCATGAACAACGCGTGGCGCCGCGATCCGCAGAACCGCGACACGTTCATGCGGATCCTGCAGCAGCCCGAGGGCATCACGCACGCGTTCCGGCTGATGAACCAGACGAGCGTGCTCGGCCGCTATCTGCTGAACTTCCGCCGCATCGTCGGCCAGATGCAGCACGACCTGTACCACGTGTACACGGTCGACCAGCACATCCTGATGGTGTTGCGCAATATCCGCCGCTTCGCGGTGGCCGAGCATGCGCACGAATATCCGTTCTGCAGCCAGCTGATCGGCAACTTCGAGCGCCCGTGGGTGCTGTATGTCGCGGCGCTGTTCCACGACATCGCGAAGGGCCGCGGCGGCGACCATTCGACGCTCGGGATGGTCGATGCGCGGCGCTTCTGCCGCGAGCACGGCATCGCCGGCGACGACGCGTCGCTGATCGTGTGGCTCGTCCAGCATCACCTGACGATGAGCCAGGTCGCGCAGAAACAGGACACGAGCGACCCCGAGGTCATAAAGCGCTTTGCCGAAGTCGTCGGCAACGAACGCTACCTCACCGCGCTGTACCTGCTGACCGTCGCCGATATCCGCGGCACGAGCCCGAAGGTGTGGAACACGTGGAAGGGCAAGCTGCTCGAGGACCTGTACCGCATCACGCTCGCGGTGCTCGGCGGCGCGAACCCCGACGCGCACTCGGAGCTGAAGTCGCGGCAGGAACAGGCGCTCGCGCTGCTGCGCCTCGAGACCGTGCCCGACGACGCGCATCGCGCGCTGTGGGATCAGCTCGACGTCGGCTTCTTCCTGCGTCACGATGCGGCCGACATCGCGTGGCAGACGCGCGTGCTGTACCGGCACGTGAACGCCGAAACCGCGATCGTCCGCGCGCGGCCGTCGCCGATCGGCGACGCGCTGCAGGTGCTCGTGTACGTGAAGGATCGCCCCGACCTGTTCGCGGGCATCTGCGCGTATTTCGACCGCAACGGGCTGTCGGTGCTCGATGCACGCGTCAGCACGACGCGGCACGGTTATGCGCTCGACAACTTCATCGTCACGCAGACCGAACGCGACGTGCGTTACCGCGACATCGCGAATCTCGTCGAGCAGCAGCTCGCGACGCGGCTTGCCGAAACCGCCCCGCTGCCGGAGCCGTCCAAGGGCCGCCTGTCGAGGCTGTCGCGGACGTTTCCGATCACGCCGCGCGTCGACCTGCGGGCCGACGAGCGCGGCCAGTACTACATCCTGTCCGTGTCGGCCAACGACCGGCCGGGCCTTCTCTATTCGATCGCGCGCGTACTCGCCGAGCATCGGGTCGGCGTCCATGCGGCGCGGATCAATACGCTCGGCGAGCGCGTCGAAGACATCTTCCTGCTCGCGGGCGCCGGCCTGTCCGACAACCGCCTGCAGATCCAGCTCGAAACCGAATTGCTGCGTGCGATCGCAGTCTGAATGAATTCCAGCGTTTATGCGCACCAAACTAACCGTCAAGAATCCGAAGCCGGCGTCGCCGACCCGCGCCCCTGTCCGCTCCGGCAGCCTCGTCGCCCGCAAGGCGGTGCGTCCCGCCGCGCCACCCGCGGGGGACAAGCCGGCCCGTCCGAAGAAGGCCGCCCCGGCCGCCGCTGGCGAACGCTCGTTCAAGCCGCGCGGTGCCGCCGGCGCCGAGCGCCCGGGCACGGATCGCGCACCGGCCAAGCGTGCGCCGCGTGACGGCGGTGCCGAACGCGGCACCCGCGCGCCTTATCGCGACAACGCCGCCGGCGAAGGTGCAAAACGCAGCTTTGGCGACCGCCGCCCGTCGTCCGATCGTCCGCCGCGTCGTGACGACGATGCCCGCCCGCGCCGCGCGGGTGGCGACGACGACAAACGCCCGTCCTATCGCGACAAGGCTGTCGGCGAAGGTGCAAAGCGCAGCTTCGGCGACCGCCGCCCGTCGTCCGACCGTCCGCCGCGTCGTGACGACGATGCGCGCCCGCGCCGCGCAGGCGACGACGACGGCAAGCGCCCGTCCTATCGCGACAAGGCTGCCGGCGAAGGCGCAAAGCGCAGCTTCGGCGACCGCCGCCCGTCGTCCGATCGTCCGCCGCGTCGTGACGACGATGCCCGCCCGCGCCGCGCGGGTGGCGACGACGACAAACGCCCGTCCTATCGCGACAAGGCTGTCGGCGAAGGTGCAAAGCGCAGCTTCGGCGACCGCCGCCCGTCGTCCGACCGTCCGCCGCGTCGTGACGACGATGCGCGCCCGCGCCGCGCAGGCGACGACGACGGCAAGCGCCCGTCCTATCGCGACAAGGCTGCCGGCGAAGGCGCAAAGCGCAGCTTCGGCGACCGCCGCCCGTCGTCCGACCGTCCGCCGCGTCGTGACGACGATGCCCGCCCGCGCCGCGCAGGCGACGACGACGGCAAGCGTCCGTCCTATCGCGACAAGGCATCCGGCGAAGGCGCAAAACGCAGCTTCGGCGACCGCCGCCCGTCGTCCGACCGTCCGCCGCGTCGTGACGACGATGCCCGCCCGCGCCGCGCAGGCGACGACGACGGCAAGCGTCCGTCCTATCGCGACAAGGCATCCGGCGAAGGCGCAAAGCGCAGCTTCGGCGACCGTCCGGCCCGTCCCGCACGCGATGGCGAGCGCCGCTCGTTCGGCGCGGTCAAGACCGCGCAACCGGTCAAGCGTGCGTCGGCCGACGTCGACTACGGCGACGAAACGGGCCTGATGCGCCTGTCGAAGCGGATGTCCGAGCTCGGCATGTGCTCGCGCCGCGAAGCCGACGAATGGATCGAAAAAGGCTGGGTGCTCGTCGACGGCGAACGCATCGACACGCTCGGCACCAAGGTCCGCGCGGACCAGAAGATCGAGATCGACGAGCGCGCGAGCGCCGCGCAGGCCGCGCAGGTGACGATCCTGCTGCACAAGCCGGTCGGCTACGTCTCGGGTCAGGCCGAAGACGGCTACGAGCCGGCGGCCGTGCTGATCACGCGCGCGAACCGCTGGAGCGGCGACCATTCGCCGGTGCGCTTCTCGCCGCAACACCTGCACGCGCTCGCGCCGGCCGGCCGGCTCGACATCGACTCGACCGGCCTGCTCGTGCTGACGCAGAACGGCGTGATCGCGAAGCAGCTGATCGGCGAGCAGTCGGACATCGACAAGGAGTACCTGGTGCGCGTGCGCTTCGGCGAGCGGCTCATCGACATCGACCAGCACTTCCCGGCGGAATCGCTCGCGAAGCTGCGCCACGGCCTCGAACTCGACGGCGTCGCGCTGAAGCCCGCGATGGTCAGTTGGCAGAACGGCGAGCAACTGCGCTTCGTGCTGCGCGAAGGCAAGAAGCGCCAGATCCGCCGCATGTGCGAACTGGTCGGCCTCGACGTGATCGGCCTGAAGCGCGTGCGCATGGGCCGCGTGATGCTCGGCGCGCTGCCGCAAGGCCAATGGCGCTACCTGTCGGCCGACGAGACGTTCTGAGCGCGGGCACACCCGGTGCGCCATGCAATGAAAAAGCCCGCGCAAGCGGGCTTTTTTCTTGTCCGCCGGACGCGGACGATCAGTCGTCGTCGGTCGGGTCGAGCCCCGGGAACAGCACCTCGGTGAAGCCGAAGCGCGTGAAGTCGGTGATCCGCATCGGATACAGCTTGCCGATCAGGTGATCGTATTCATGCTGGACCACGCGCGCGTGGAACCCGTCGGCGACGCGGTCGATCTTCGCGCCGAACTGGTCGAAGCCGCTGTAGCGCACCTTCGCGTAGCGGCTGACGACGCCGCGCATGCCCGGCACCGACAGGCAGCCTTCCCAGCCCTCTTCCATGTCCGGCGGCATGTACTCGACCTTCGGGTTGATCAGCACGGTCTCCGGCACCGGCGGCGCGTCCGGGTAGCGGTTGTTGTTGCCGAAGCCGAAGATGATGATCTGCAGGCCGATGCCGATCTGCGGCGCGGCCAGCCCGGCGCCGTTCGCGTGATGCATCGTCTCGAACATGTCCGCGACGATTTCGTGCAGTTCGGGGGTATCGAACTGCTCGACCGGCTTGGCGATGTCGAGCAGGAGCGGATCGCCCATCTTCAGGATCTCGCGAATCATGGCGTATTGCCCTCCAGGAGTTGGTGCAGACCGTCTTCGTCCAGCACGGGGATGCCGAGTTCCTCGGCCTTCGCGAGCTTGCTGCCGGCTTCGGCGCCCGCGACCACGTAATCCGTCTTCTTCGATACCGAGCCCGCGACCTTCGCGCCCGCCGCCTCGAGCATCTCCTTCGCGGCATCGCGCGTGAGGTTCGGCAGCGTGCCCGTCAGCACGACCGTCTTGCCGGCCAGCACGCCCTGCGGCGCCTTCGGCGCGGGCGGCCCTTCCGGCCACGTGACCTTGCCCGGCGCGCGCAGCTGCTCGATCACCGTCCGGTTGTGCGCTTCCGCGAAGAACTGGTGGATCGACTCGGCGACGATCGGGCCGACGTCGTTGACTTCGAGCAGTTCCTCGATCGACGCGTCCATGATCGGCGTCAGCGAGCCGAAATGCTTCGCGAGATCCTTCGCGGTCGATTCGCCGACGTGGCGGATGCCGAGGCCGTAGATGAAGCGCGCCAGCGTCGTGTGCTTCGCCTTTTCGAGCGAGTCGAGCAGATTCTGCGCGGACTTCTCCGCGAAGCGGTCGAGCTCGGCCAGCGTCGCGAAACCGAGATTGAACAGGTCGGCCGGCGTGCGCACGAGATTCAGCTCGACGAGCTGGTCGATGATCTTCTCGCCGAGCCCGTCGATGTCGAGCGCGCGGCGCTGCGCGAAGTGCCACAGCGCCTGCTTGCGTTGCGCCGGGCAGAACAGGCCGCCCGTGCAGCGGGCGATCGCCTCGTCCGGCAGGCGCTCGATCTTCGAGCCGCACACCGGGCATTCGGTCGGCATCACGAATTCGGCCGCGTCGGCCGGACGCCGGTCGAGCAGCGCGCCGACCACCTCGGGAATCACGTCGCCCGCGCGGCGCACGATCACGGTGTCGCCGATCCGGATGTCCTTGCGGCGCACTTCGTCCTCGTTGTGCAGCGTCGCATTGGTCACGGTCGCGCCGCCGACGAACACGGGCTCGAGGCGCGCGACCGGCGTGATCGCGCCGGTGCGGCCGACCTGCACGTCGATCGCGACGAGCTTCGTCAGCGCTTCCTGTGCGGGAAACTTGTGCGCGAGCGCGAAGCGCGGCGCACGCGACACGAAGCCCAGGCGCTCCTGCTCGTCGCGCCGGTTGACCTTGTAGACGACGCCGTCGATGTCGTACGGCAGCGACTCGCGCTTCTCGCCGACCTTGCGGAAGAAATCGAGCAAGCCCTCAGCGCCGTGCACGACCGCGCGCTCGCGGTTCACGGGCAGGCCGAGCGACTCGTACCAGTCGAGCAGCGCGCTGTGCGTGTCGGGCATCGGCATCCCGTCGAGCACGCCGATCCCGTACGCGAAGAACGACAGCGGACGCTGCGCGGTGATCTTCGAATCGAGCTGGCGCAGGCTGCCGGCCGCCGCGTTGCGCGGGTTCGCGAATTCGCGCTGCTCGGCCGCGCGCTGGCGTTCGTTCAGGCGTGCGAAATCGCGCTTGAACATCAGCACCTCGCCGCGCACGTCGAGCACGGCCGGTACGTGCTTGCCCTTCAGTTTCAGCGGAATCGAGCGGATCGTGCGCACGTTCTCGGTCACGTCCTCGCCCGTCGTCCCGTCGCCGCGCGTCGAAGCCTGCACGAACACGCCCTGCTCGTAGCGCAGCGAGATCGCGAGACCGTCGAATTTCAGTTCGCACGCGTATTCGACGGGTTCCGTCACCGAGCCGGCGAGATCGGTCGGCTTGTCGAGCGCATCGGCGACACGCTTGTCGAATGCGACGATGTCCTCGTCGGCGAAGCCGTTGTTCAGCGACAGCATCGGCGCGTCGTGGACGACCGGCGTGAAGCCGCCGGCCGCCTCGCCGCCCACGCGCTGCGTCGGCGAATCGGGCGTCACGAGTTCGGGATGGTCGGTTTCGAGCTGCTGCAGTTCGAGGAACAGCCGGTCGTATTCGGCGTCGGGCAGATCCGGCTGGTCGAGCACGTAATAGGCGTGGTTCGCCCGCTCGAGTTGGTCGCGCAGCCACGCGGCACGCGCGTCGGGCTGGCTGGCTGGCGGTTCGGCTTGGGTTCGGGCCATGCTGGCGGCAGATTCGTTCTGAAAAATCGGATGCCCGATTATCTCAGTTTGACGCCGCGACGGGGCGTGCAATGCAAGCCCGACGAGCGTGTTGCGGCGCACACGGAAGGGTGCGCGCCGCAGCGGCGAACGGTGGCGCGCACGCCCGCCGTCCGCGCCGTTGTGTTACTGGCTGAAGAGGCGGCGCGTGACGGCCGAACCGGCCGGGATGCCGGCTTCCTCGAGCTTCGCGTACAACTTCATCAGCTGCTGCTCGATCGCGAGCAGCGTCGATTCCGGCAGCGGCCGGCGCGAATCGTCGACGACGCGCGCGCCGATCCGTTCGGACAGCGATTTCGCGTAGTCGCACATCAACCGGAACGGCAGGATGTCCTCTTCGGCAACCGGCACGTCGAGCACCAGCGTGATCATGTTGCCGCCCTTGTAGGTCAGGTCGTCGCGCAGGAAGTTCGTGTCACCGAACTGCAGCATGAACACCGGGTTCTGCTTCGCGTCGAGCTTCACGAACCGCGTGCCGTCACGCGACAGCAGCAGCCCGTCCTGCGACGCGACCGCCTGCACGTAGTTCGCCGACCACGGCGCGCCGTCCGACATCACGTTGATCGACAGCTGCGCGTCGCACTGCGCGGCGAACGCGTCGAGCTCGCGCGCCATCGCGACCGTTTCCATCATGTCCGGGAATTCCGGTGCGCCGTCGATCGTGTCGGCGAACTGCTGGACGCCCGTCACGAATTCCGAGAATTCGAGTTCGTTCAGCGCGCCGCTGCGGTTCGCGAGCTGCGCGGCCGCGCGCAGTTCCTCGTAGCGCACGCCGTTCTGCAGCAGCTCCCACTGGCCGCCTTCCGGCTTGCCTTCGATGTGCACGGGCTTGCTGCCCGCGCGGCGCAGCCGCTGCGCGGCCGGCAGGATCTTGTCGCCCGGCAGCGGCCCGGCGAGGCGGATCGGCACGATGCAATCGATCCGGCGATCGACGATCGCGGGCGGCGCCGACGAAATCGTCGTCGCGGCCGGGATCACGGGTTCGGTCGGCTCGGCCGGTTCGGCCGCCTCGCCGGTTGCCGCGTGCTCGGCGGCGTGTGCGGCCGCTTCACCGGCGGCCGGTTCGATCGCCTCGGACGGCGTATCGCCGCCGGTCGCCTCGGCCTGCAGATCGGCCGGCGTGTCGGCCGGTGCGACCCCGCCGAACGTCGGTTCGACGCGCGCGACATCCGCCGACGCAGCGGCGGCGGCCGCGACCGGGGCCGCGGGCTCGCGGCGCACCGGCTGACGCACCGGCTCGATGAACGGCAACTCTTCGTCGCGCTCGGGGCGGTTCATCGCCTCGGCCGCTTCCTCCGGCATCGGGCGCGGCATCCTGCGCCGTACTTTCGCGCCCTGCCACGCGTTGTAGACCACGACGCCGCCCACCACGACAGCACCCGCGCCGATCAAACCGAGTGTCAACTCGTCCATGCACGCTCCATCAGCAATTCTTTTTGTCGGGACCGCGAACGGGCGCGTCATGCGCCGCGCGAACGCGATCCGGTTTCGTCAAACGTCAATTCTGGGCAAAACCCGCGGCCGTTTCCATGTCCACCGCGACGATCCGCGACACGCCCTGCTCCTGCATCGTCACGCCGATCAGTTGCTGCGCCATTTCCATCGCGATCTTGTTGTGCGAGATGAACAGGAACTGCGTCTTGTCGGACATCGCGCGCACGAGATTCGCGAAACGCTCGGTGTTCGCGTCGTCGAGCGGCGCGTCGACCTCGTCGAGCAGACAGAACGGCGCCGGGTTCAGCTGGAACATCGCGAACACCAGCGCGGTCGCGGTCAGCGCCTTCTCGCCGCCCGACAGCAGGTGAATCGTCGCGTTCTTCTTGCCCGGCGGCTGCGCCATCACCTGCACGCCGGCATCGAGAATCTCGTCGCCGGTCATGATCAGCTTCGCCTGGCCGCCGCCGAACAGACGCGGGAACAGGTCGCTGAAATGGCGGTTGACCTCGTCGAAGGTGCCCTGCAGCAGCGTGCGGGTTTCCTGGTCGATCTTGTGGATCGCATCCTCGAGCGTCGTGATCGCGTCGATCAGGTCGGCCGACTGCGCGTCGAGGAACACCTTGCGCTCGCTCGCGGCCTTCAGCTCGTCGAGCGCGGCCATGTTCACCGGGCCGAGCGCGTTGATCGCGTTGTTCAGGCGCGTGACTTCGCCCTGCAGGTACGACGGCTTCAGGTCCGGCGTCAGCTTCGCGGACAGCGCGGCCTCGTCGACCTCGGCCGTCGCGAGCTGCTCGGCGAACTGCTCGACGGACAGGCGCGCGGCCTGCTCCTTCAGCTGCAACTCGGTGATGCGGTCGCGCAGCGGCTGCAGCGAGCGCTCGGCCACGAGGCGTTGCTCGTCCGACGCGCGCAGCTTCGCGGTCAGGTCGTCGAGCTCGATCCGTGCGGCCTGCAGCGCCTCTTCCTTCACCGCGCGAATCTCGAGCGCGTCCTGCAGACCCGTGTGCGCGGTCTGCTCGTTGATCGTCTCGAGTTCGGCGCGCGCGTCTTCGAGCGACCCGGCGACGCGCTCGCTCTGCTCGTGCGCGACCTGGATGCTGCGCTTGAGCTCGTCGATCCGCGTCACCGCGTTGCGCGCGGCGAAGCGCGCGTCGTTCGCGCCGCGCTCGAGGTCGCGCGCTTCCTGGCGCGCCTGCGTCAGCGATTCGTCGAGCGATTCGAATGCGAGCTGGTTGTCTTCGAAGCGCGCCTGCAACTCCGCGAGCTCGCCGTCGAAGCGCTCGAAATTCGCTTCCGATTCCGCGCGCAGCGCGCGCTGCTCCTCGATCTGCGCGCCGATTTCCTCGAGTTCCTCGCGGATCTGCGTGCTGCGCTGCGTGTAACGTTCGTGCGCCTGCGCCAGCTTCAGCACATCCATCTGCAGCGCGTGCACGCGCTGGGTCGCACGTTCGGCCTGCGCGCGCACGTCGCCGAGCGCCTGCGTGGCCTGCGTGTGCGCGGCTTCCGCACGCACAGCGGCCGTGCGCGCCTCGTCGGCGAGCAATGCCTGCGCGCGCACCTGGCGCGTCAGATTTTCGATTTCCTGCTGGCGGGCCAGCATCCCGGCCTGCTCCGAATCGGCGGCGTACAGCTGCACGCCGACGCGCGTGACGATATGGCCGGCCTTCACGACGAACGCGCCGCCTGCCGGCAGCTGCGCACGCGCGGCAAGCGCCTGCGCGACGTCGTCGGCAACGTACACGCTGCCGAGCCAGTCGTTGAGCACCGCGCGGATGCCCGCGTCGTCGATGCGCACGAGCGACAGCACCGGACGCAGCCCGGCCACCGCGGCGGGCGGCTCACCGGCCGCGGGCGGCGCGTAGAACGCGAGCTTCGCCGGCGGCGCATCGGTCGCGAACGCCTTCACCCAGTCGAGATTCGACACTTCGAGCGCCGCGAGGCGCTCGCGCAGCACGGCCTCGAGCGCCGCTTCCCAGCCGGCCTCGACGTGCAGCTTCTTCCACAGACGCGGCAACGCGCCCAGCTCGTGCTTGTCGAGCCACGGCTGCACCTTGCCTTCGGTCTGCACGTTTTCCTGCAGCTGCTTCAGCGCGGCGAGGCGCGCCTCGAGCTGGTGGATCTGCGCGGCTTCGGCCTGCACGCGCTCCTGCGCGGCGCGGCGCTCGCCGTCGAGGCGCGGCACGGTTTCCTGCGCGTCGGCCAGGCGCGCCTGCGCTTCGGCAAGGATCTCTTCCTGCTCGGCCAGCTGCATGCGCAGCTCCTCGAGCTGCGCCTCGTCCGGCGCGTCGAGCCCGCCCGCTTCGCTCTTCAGGCGCTCGTGGCGCTGCTGAAGCTGCTGCAGCTGCTGGTCGGCGTTGCGCTGGTGCGCGGCCTCGAGCTTCAGCGACTGCTCGGTCTGCGCGATCCGCGCGCGCTCGTCGTTGAGCTGCGCCTGCGCGTCGCGCCACTTCGCTTCGAGCGCCGGCAGCGCATCGTGCTTCGCGGCCGCGTTGTCTTCGGCGAGCGCGGCCTTTTCGTCGGCCATCGCGCGGGCCTCCTCGGCCTCCTCCAGCTCGTCCTGCGACTTCTCGGCCTGCGCGCGCCATTGCTCGCGCTGCGCGTTCAGCGCGGCGATCTGCGCCTGCACGCGATTGCGCGATTCGACGATGAACTTGATCTCGGCTTCGAGGCGGCTGACCTCGGCGTTGGCCTCGTAGAGCGCGCCCTGCGCGCCCTGCATCGCGTCGCTTGCCGAGTAGTGCGCGACGCGCAGCGTCTCGAGCTGCGCCTCGACTTCGCGCAGCTTCGCCGTCTGCGCCTCGAGGTCGATCTGCGCCTGCTCGATCGCGCGCTGCTGCTTCTGCTGCTCGCCGGCGGCCTCGTTCTTGCGCAGCAGCCACAGCAGGCGCTGCTTCTCCTCGCCGTCGGCGACGAGTTCCTTGTACCGGGTCGCGACGACGGCCTGCGCCTCGAGCTTCTCGAGGTTCGCGCCGAGCTCGCGGACGATGTCCTCGACGCGCGTCAGGTTCTCGCGCGTGTCGTGCAGGCGGTTCTCGGTTTCGCGGCGGCGCTCCTTGTACTTCGACACGCCGGCGGCTTCCTCGAGGAACACGCGCAGCTCTTCCGGCTTCGCCTCGATGATCCGCGCGATCATGCCCTGCCCGATGATCGCGTAGGCGCGCGGCCCGAGGCCCGTGCCGAGGAAGATGTCCTGGATGTCGCGGCGGCGCGCCGGCAGGTTGTTGATGTAGTAGCTCGACGTGCCGTCGCGCGTGAGCACGCGCTTCACGGCGATCTCGCCGTACTGGCCCCACTGCCCGGCCGCGCGGCCGTCGGAGTTGTCGAAGATCAGCTCGACGCTGGCCCGGCTGCCGGGCTTGCGTGCGGTCGAGCCGTTGAAGATCACGTCCTGCATCGACTCGCCGCGCAGCTCGGAGGCGCGCGACTCGCCGAGCACCCAGCGCACGGCATCGATGATGTTGGACTTGCCGCACCCGTTCGGGCCCACCACGCCGACAAGCTGGCCCGGAACCTGGAAATGCGTGGGATCGACGAAGGATTTGAAGCCAGCGAGTTTGATCGAGCTCAGACGCACGGCGGTATCGGATGTGAAGAAGGTGTGAAACGGACGAGGCCGCACTGCGCGGGGCCGGAGGGCCCCTGCGCGCGACGCGCCCCGGAATTCAAAAACGGGGCCGCGCGCATCCAGCGTTGGGCCCCGCAAACGGCTTCCATCATACCATCGCGCGTGCGCCGTCCCGACCGTCGCCGGGTTTGCCCGATGCGGGCGCGGCACGATGGACCCGGCTCGACAGCAGCGTGGCCAGCACGATGCACGCGCCGCCCGCCCATTCGCGCGCGGTCGGCAGCTCGCTGGCGAACACCCACGCCGACAGCGCGGTGATCACGATCTCGAACAGCATGATGATCGACGCGCGGTTCGCCGGCACGCGGGCGAGGCCGTATTGCACGAGCAGGTTGTTCGACGCCATCGTCACGCCGATCGCGGCGATGATCAGCGCGGCCACGCCGAGCTGGCCGCCTGCCGGCGCGGCCGGCAGCCCTTCGAACAGCGACGCGATCGCGCCGAACACGGCCGCGCCGCCGAACAGCGTCGCGGTGCGCATTTCCGCGCGCATCTCCGGCAGTTCGCGGCTTGCCTTGATCACGAGCACGTTGCTCATCGCAAAGCTCAGCCCGGCCGCGAGGCCGGCCCATTCGGCCGGGTTGGCCGGCAGCGGCAGGCCGAGCTTCGGCGACCACAGCATCAGCATCGCCCCGCCGATCGACAGCGCCGCGAGCCCCGCGCCGGCCCAGGTCAGCCGCTCGCGCAACAGGAAGTGCGCGTAGACCGCGGTCCAGGCCGGGGTCAGGTAGAACAGCAGCATCACGCGCAGCACCTCGCCGTGGATCGTGCCCCACACGAAGCCGAGGTTCGTCACGCCGGCCGTCAACGCAATGCCCGGCAGCACCCAGTGCCAGCGCAGCGTCGCGATCGTGCGGCGCCGCGCGACGACCACGAACAGGAAGGCGACGAGGCTCGTCAGCGCGCTGGCCAGCGTACCCGTCACGCCGAGCGACGCGAGGATCCGCAACGGATACCAGATCAGGCCCCATACCGATGCGCCGATCAGGATGGCCAGCGTCGGCAGGCTGCCGCGTACCGCGTTATTCATTTGGTTCAATACCCTTCATTCCCTTTATTCGGCGGGCCTGGCCGCCGTTCCGGCCGGCCGTGACCGCATTCCGTCACGCTATAATCGTCCGTTGCGACCCGCGCCGTCGGCGCCCGTTCGCAGCCGTGCGGCACGCCCGCCGCTTCTTTCGCTCCAACCGGCCGCGATGGCCGCTTCGCCCGTGAACCCTCGACTCGACTCGCTCCAGCCCTATCCCTTCGAAAAGCTGCGCGCCCTGTTCAAGGACGTGACGCCTTCCGGCGACCTCAAACCGATCAGCTTCGGCATCGGCGAGCCCAAGCACGCGACGCCGGCGTTGATCCGCGACGCCGTGGTGGCCGCCCTCGACGGCCTCGCGTCGTACCCGGCCACGGCCGGCTCGGACGCGCTGCGCACGTCGATCGCGCACTGGCTCGAGCGCCGCTACGGGCTGCCGGCGATCGATCCGGCCACGCAGGTGCTGCCCGTGTCGGGGTCGCGCGAGGCGCTGTTCTCGCTCGCGCAGACGGTGATCGACACCCGCCCGACCGCGCACGGCGAGAAGGCGATCGTACTCTGTCCGAATCCGTTCTATCAAATTTACGAAGGCGCGGCGCTGCTGGCCGGTGCCGAACCCTATTTCGCGAACAGCGACCCGGCCCGCAACTTCGCGTGCGACTACGCGGCCGTGCCGGATGACGTCTGGGCGCGCACGCAGCTGCTGTACGTGTGCTCGCCGGGCAACCCGACGGGCGCCGTGCTGACGCTCGACGACTGGCGCGAACTGTTCGCGCTGTCCGACCGCCACGGTTTCGTGATCGCCTCCGACGAGTGCTACTCGGAAATCTATTTCGACGAAGCCGCACCGCCGCTCGGCGGCCTCGAGGCCGCGCACCGCCTCGGCCGCGGCTTCGAGCGGCTCGTGATGCTGTCGAGCCTGTCGAAGCGCTCGAACGTGCCGGGCATGCGCTCGGGCTTCGTCGCCGGCGACGCGGCGCTGCTGAAGCAATTCCTGCTGTACCGCACGTACCACGGCGCGGCGCTGTCGCCGGTCTGGCAGCACGCGAGCATCGCCGCGTGGAACGACGAGGCGCACGTGCGCGAGAACCGCGCGCTGTACCTGCAGAAGTTCAATACGGTCACCCCGATGCTCGCCGACGTGATCGACGTGAAACTGCCCGACGCCGCGTTCTACCTGTGGGCCAACGTGTCGCGCACCGGCCTGTCGGACACCGAGTTCGCCCGCCGCCTGTACGCCGACTATAATGTGACGGTTCTGCCCGGCTCGTACCTGGCGCGCGATGCGCACGGCACGAATCCGGGCCGCGATTTCATCCGGATCGCGCTCGTCGCGGGCACCCCCGAATGCGTCGAGGGCGCGCAACGCATCGTCGATTTCTGCCGGGCTCTCGCGCGGTAATCGTCCATCCCGATCAATTCCATCCATCTCCTGCGAAAACGAACATGTCGCAACAACTTCAGCAAATCATCGATACCGCCTGGGAAAACCGCGCCGAGCTGTCGCCCAAGGCCGCGCCCGCCGACGTCCGCGAAGCCGTCGCTCACGCGATCGAGCAACTCGACCGCGGCGCCCTGCGCGTCGCCGAGAAGATCGACGGCAACTGGACCGTGCACCAGTGGCTGAAGAAGGCCGTGCTGCTGTCGTTCCGCCTGGAAGACAACGCGCCGATGCCGGCCGGCGGCTACTCGCAGTTCTACGACAAGGTGCCGTCGAAGTTCGCGAACTACACGGCCGAAGATTTCGCCGCGGGCGGCTTCCGCGTCGTGCCGCCGGCGATCGCACGCCGCGGCTCGTTCATCGCGAAGAACGTCGTGCTGATGCCGTCGTACACCAACATCGGCGCGTACGTCGACGAAGGCACGATGGTCGATACGTGGGCAACGGTCGGTTCGTGCGCGCAGATCGGCAAGAACGTGCACCTGTCGGGCGGCGTCGGCATCGGCGGCGTGCTCGAGCCGCTGCAGGCGAACCCGGTCATCATCGAAGACAACTGCTTCATCGGCGCACGCTCGGAAGTCGTCGAAGGCGTGATCGTCGAGGAAAACTCGGTGATCTCGATGGGCGTGTACCTCGGCCAGAGCACGAAGATCTACGATCGCGAGACGGGCGAGGTCAGCTACGGCCGCATCCCGGCCGGCTCGGTCGTCGTCGCCGGCAACCTGCCGTCGAAGGACGGTTCGCACAGCCTGTACTGCGCGGTGATCGTCAAGAAGGTCGACGCGAAGACGCGCGCGAAGGTCGGCCTGAACGAGCTGCTGCGAGGCGACTGATGGCCAAGCCGCACACCGTGGTCGTCTACGGCATTCCGAACTGCGACACCGTGAAGAAGGCCCGCGTGTGGCTCGACGATCACGGCGTCGAGTTCGAGTTTCACGACTTCAAGAAGCTCGGCGTCAGCGCGCCGCTGATCGAGGACTGGCTGAAGGACGTGTCGCTCGACGCGCTCGTGAACAAGCGCGGCACCACGTGGCGCGGCCTGGACGACGCCATGAAGGCGGCCGCCGAAACGAAGACCGGCGCGGTCGCGCTGATGATCCACAAGCCATCGGTGATCAAGCGCCCCGTGCTCGTCGTCAACGGCCGCGTGAAGTCGCTCGGCTTCGTGGCCGATCAATACGCGGCGCTGTTCGCCGCCTAGGGCGGCCCGCGCTGCGCCCGTCGGCGCAGCCCGACGTCCCGTCGCTGCCGGCCACCGCGCCGGCATTTTTTATCGAAAGTGGTCCGAACCATGTCCGCCACCCTAGCCCTTACCGAACAGCTGATCGCCCGCGCGTCCGTGACGCCCGACGACCAGCACTGCCAGCAGATCATGACCGAGCGCCTCGCCGCGCTCGGCTTCGAATGCGAGACCATCGCGTCGCACGGCGTGACCAACCTGTGGGCCGTCAAGCGCGGCGCCGACGGCCGCGCCGGCAAGCTGCTCGCGTTCGCGGGCCACACCGACGTCGTGCCGACCGGCCCGCTCGAGCAATGGACCTCGCCGCCGTTCATTCCCGCCCATCGCGACGGCAAGCTGTACGGCCGCGGCGCGGCCGACATGAAGACGTCGCTCGCGGCGTTCGTCGTCGCGTCCGAGGAATTCGTCGCGGCCCACCCCGGCCACCGCGGCGCGATCGCGTTCCTGATCACGAGCGACGAGGAAGGCCCGGCCACCGACGGCACCGTGAAGGTCGTCGAATTGCTGCAGGAGCGCGGCGAACGCCTCGACTACTGCATCGTCGGCGAGCCGACGTCGACGACCGAGCTCGGCGATGTCGTCAAGAACGGCCGCCGCGGGTCGATGTCGGGCGAACTGGTCGTCAAGGGCGTGCAGGGCCACATCGCGTACCCGCATCTCGCGAAGAACCCGATCCACCTGCTCGCGCCGGCGCTCGCCGAGCTCGCCACCGAGCAGTGGGACAAAGGCAACGAATATTTCCCGCCGACCACCTGGCAGGTGTCGAACCTGCACGCCGGCACCGGCGCGACCAACGTGATCCCCGGCCACGCCGACCTGATGTTCAACTTCCGCTTCTCGACCGCCAGCACGGTCGAGGGCCTGCAGGCACGCGTGCACGCGATTCTCGACAAGCACGGCCTCGAATACACGCTGAAGTGGTCGGTCAGCGGCCTGCCGTTCCTCACGCCGCGCGGCGAACTGTCGGGCGCGCTGGAGAACGCGATCCGCACCGAGACCGGCATCACGACCGAGCTGTCGACGACGGGCGGCACGTCGGACGGCCGCTTCATCGCACGCATCTGCCCGCAAGTGATCGAATTCGGCCCGCCGAACGGCAGCATCCACAAGATCGACGAGCACATCGAGGTGCGCTTCGTCGATCCGCTGAAGAACGTGTACCGCCGCGTGCTCGAACAACTGATCGCCTGATGGAGCCTCGCATGACGACACCTTTTGCCACCGTTCGCGACCTGCTGCGCTACGCGGTCACGCGTTTCTCGAAGGCGAAGCTCGCGTTCGGCCACGGCTCGGACAATGCGTACGACGAAGCGGCCTACCTCGTGCTGCGCACGCTCGACCTGCCGCTCGACACACTCGAACCGTTCCTCGACGCGCGCCTGCTGCCCGACGAGATCGCGGCCGTGCTCGCGGTGATCGAGCGGCGCGCGGCCGACCGCGTGCCGGCCGCGTACCTCACGCATGAAGCGTGGATGCACGGCCACCGCTTCTACGTCGACGAACGCGTGATCGTGCCGCGCTCGTTCATCGGCGAGCTGCTCGACGACGGCCTGCAGCCGTATGTCGCCGACCCCGAGCAGGTCGGCGCGGTGCTCGAACTGTGCACGGGCTCGGGCTGCCTCGCGATCCTCGCCGCGAGCGCGTTCCCGAATGCCGAGATCGACGCGGTCGACCTGTCGGACAAGGCGCTCGAAGTCGCCGAGATCAACGTGCGCGACTACGGCCTCGAGGACCGCATCGGGTTGTACCGCGGCGACCTCTACGCACCGCTGCCCGCCTTCCGCACCGACCCGGGCTCGCGCTACGACGTGATCCTGACGAACCCGCCGTACGTGAATGCGGCGTCGATGGCCGCGCTGCCGCCCGAATACCGGCACGAACCGGAGATGGCGCTCGCGGGCGGCGACGACGGCATGGACATCGTGCGGCGCATCGTCGCCGAAGCGCACCGCTGGCTGCACGACGACGGCGTGCTCGTCGTCGAGATCGGCAACGAGCGCGAGCACGTCGAAGCCGCGTTCGGCGGCCTCGAACTCACGTGGCTGCCCACCAGCGCGGGCGACGACGCCGTCTTCCTGATCCAGGCGTCGGACCTGCCGCGCAAGGCCTGAGCCTTTCCGGCCCGCCCGCCGTGCGGCGCACCATTGCGCCGCACGGTTGGGTAAGATGCGCGTAGGCGGCCGCCCGGCCGCCCGACTTCAGGAGTCCGTCACGCGCCCATGACCCTCGACTGGCTACATCTCGGCACCCTGATCCTGACCGTCCATGTGCTCGGGATCGTCGCGGCGTGCCACGCGATCATGAACACGCGCACATCGCAAGGCGCGATCGCGTGGGCCGTCTCGCTTGCGGCCATGCCGTACCTGACGCTCGTTCCGTACCTGTTCCTCGGCCGCAGCAAGTTCTCCGGCTACGTCGACGCGCGACGCCACGAGCTGGAAATGTTGCGCATGCACACACCGCGCTCGCCGTGGCTCAGCACCGACGCGACCGACGGTCCGGCCGCCGACGCGCTCGGCCAGTCCGCCGTGCTCGCGCTGACGCGGCTCGGCGGCATGCCGTTCCTCGGCGGCAACTCGGTGCGCACGCTCGTGAACGGCGACGCGACGTTCTCGGCAATCCTGTCGGCGATCGACGCCGCGCGCGACTACGTGGTCGTCCAGTTCTTCATCGTGCGCGACGATGCGCTCGGCCAGACGCTGCGCGACTCGCTGCTCGCGCGCGCGGCCGCCGGCGTGCGCTGCTGCCTGCTGTACGACAGCATCGGCAGCTTCGACCTGCCGCACAGCTACGTCGACACCTTGCGCCGCGGCGGTGTCGAGGTCCATCCGTTCGCGACCAACCGGAAGTTCGTCAACCGCTTCCAGCTGAACTTCCGCAACCATCGCAAGATCGTCGTGGTCGACGGCAATCGCGCGTTCGTCGGCGGCCACAACGTCGGCGTCGAGTATCTCGGCGCGAAACCGCGCCTGTCGCCGTGGCGCGACACGCACATCGAGATCCGCGGCCCGGTGGTCGCGAGCATCCAGTACGTGTTCGCCGAAGACTGGCACTGGGCGACGCAGAAGCTGCCGCCGATCGCGCTGCCGCCGCCGGCCGAGCCCGGCGACGGCATGCATTGCCTCGCGGTGCCGATGGGGCCGGCCGACAAGCAGGAAACCGGCTCGCTGTTCTTCGTCGAGGCGATCAATGCCGCACGCGAGCGGGTCTGGATCACCACACCGTATCTCGTCCCCGACGAGGCGGTGATCTCCGCGCTGAAGCTCGCGGTGATGCGCGGCGTCGACGTGCGCATCCTGATCCCGAGCCGGCGCGATCACTACGTGGTGTTCGAGGCGTCGAAGCTGTACGCGCGCGACCTCGTCGATGCGGGCGTGAAGGTATTCCGCTACCGGCCCGGCTTCCTGCACCAGAAGGTCGTGCTGATCGACCGCATCGCCGCGGCGATCGGCAGCGCCAATCTCGACAACCGCTCGTTCCGGCTCAATTTCGAGATCATGGTGCTGACCGTCGACCGCGCGTTCGCCGGCGAGGTCGAGACGATGCTCGAGGCCGACTTCGCGCAGGCGTACGAGGTCGACGCCAACGAATACCGCCAGTCGCCCGCGTGGCGGCGCATCGCGATGCACGTCGCGCGGCTGTTCGCGCCGATCCTGTAGCGGCCCGGACAACATCGGAGCCGCCCGGCCGCCGCCCTCACAGCAGCTTGTCGATGTCGGCGGCGATTTCCTCGGGCTTCGTCGACGGCGCGTAGCGCTTGACGATGCGCCCGTCGCGATCGACCAGGAACTTCGTGAAATTCCACTTGATCGCCTTGAGGCCGAGAATGCCCGGCGCCTCGTCGGTCAGGTAGCGGTACAGCGGATGCGCGTGATCGCCCTTCACGTCGATCTTCGCGAACATCGGGAACGTGACGCCGTAGTTGCGCTCGCAGAACGCGCCGATCTGCGCGGCGTCGCCCGGCTCCTGCTTGCCGAACTGGTTGCACGGGAAACCGAGCACGAAAAAGCCGCGCGCCGCGTACTGGTCGTACAGCTTCTGCAGGCCCGCGTACTGCGGCGTGAAACCGCACTCGCTCGCGGTGTTGACGATCAGCAGCACCTTGCCGCGATACGCGTCGAGCGGGGCCGGCGCGCCGGCGAGCGTCTCTGCGCTGAACGAATACAGGGTGGACATCGGGCACTCCTTTTACGAAACCGGATCGACGTGGAGTCTAGGCGAAATTGCGCGGTTGCGGCATTCGCCGAGCGGCCGATGCCCGGCGAGCGCGGCGCGCAGTCTAGAATAGCGGTTTTGGCCAGTCATTTCCGCCGTGATCCGTTTCAATCAGTTCAGTCTTGCGCGCGGCACCAAGCCGCTGTTCGAGTCGACCTCGTTCGTGCTCAATCCCGGCGAGAAAGCCGGCCTGATCGGCGCGAACGGCGCCGGCAAGTCGACGCTGTTCGCGGTCCTGCGCGGCGAGCTGCACTCGGACGGCGGCGATTTCTCGATGCCGCCGTCGTGGCGAATCGCCCATGTGTCGCAGGAAACGCCCGCCGTCGACCGCTCGGCGCTCGACTACACGCTCGACGGCGACGCCGCATTGCGCGAGATCGAAGCGCGCATCGCCGCTGCCTCCGCCGCGCATGACGGGGCGGCGGAAGCCGACGCGCACGCGGCGTTCGCCGACGCCGACGGCTACACCGCGCCGGCCCGCGCCGAAGCGCTGCTGCTCGGCCTCGGCTTCACGCTCGCGCAGACGCGCGAATCCGTCGCGAGCTTCTCCGGCGGCTGGCGCATGCGCCTGAACCTCGCGCAGGCGCTGATGTGCCGTTCCGATCTCCTGCTGCTCGACGAACCGACGAACCACCTCGACCTCGACGCGATCGTCTGGCTCGAAGACTGGCTGCACCGCTACCCCGGCACGCTCGTCGTGATTTCGCACGACCGCGAGTTCCTCGATTCGATCTGCAACGTCACGCTGCATCTGGAAAACCGCCAGGTGAAGCGCTACGGCGGCAACTACTCGCAGTTCGAAGTGCTGCGCGCGCAACAACTGGCGCTGCAGCAAAGCGCATACGAAAAGCAGCAGAAGACGATCGAACACCTGCAGAGCTTCGTCGACCGCTTCAAGGCCAAGGCGACCAAGGCCAAGCAGGCGCAGAGCCGGATGAAGGCGCTCGAGAAGATGGAGCTGATCGCGCCCGCGCACATCGCGTCGCCGTTCACGTTCGAATTCCGCACGCCCGACGCCGCGCCGAACCCGATGATGGTGATGGAAGACGTCCGCTGCGGCTACCATGCCGACGACGGCGCGGACATCCCGATCGTCGAGCGCGTCGCGCTGTCGATCCAGAACGGGCAGCGCATCGGCCTGCTCGGCGCGAACGGCCAGGGCAAGTCGACGCTGATCAAGACGCTGGCCGGCACGCTCGCGCCGCTGTCGGGGCACGTCCGCGACGGCAAGGGCCTGACGATCGGCTATTTCGCGCAGCACCAGCTCGAAACGCTGCGCGAGGACGATTCGCCGCTCGCCCATCTGGCGCGGCTCGCGCCCGACACGCGCGAGCAGGAACTGCGGGACTTCCTCGGCGGCTTCAATTTCTCGGGCGACATGGCGACGAGCCCGGTCGGCCCGTTCTCCGGCGGCGAAAAGGCGCGCCTCGCGCTGGCGCTGATCATCTGGCAGAAGCCGAACCTGTTGCTGCTCGACGAACCGACGAACCACCTCGACCTCGAAACGCGCCACGCGCTGACGATGGCGCTCGCGCAGTTCGAAGGCACGCTGATCCTCGTGTCGCACGACCGCCACCTGCTGCGCGCGACGACCGACCAGTTCATGCTGGTCGCGAAGCACCGGCTGCAACCGTTCGACGGCGACCTCGACGACTACCGCGACTGGCTGCTGCAGCACGCGGCCGAGCAACGCGCGGCCGCGAAGGCCGATAGCGCGGCTTCGCCGGGCGCCGGTGCCGCGGCCACCCGCAAGGACCAGAAGCGGCAGGCCGCCGAGGAACGGCAACGCCTGTCGGTGCTGAAAAAGCCGCTGCAGACGCGCATCACGAAGCTCGAAAAGGAAATGGAGACGCTGCACGCGGAGAAGGCGCGGCTCGACGCGTTCGTCGCCGATCCGGCCAGCTACGAGGCCGAGCGCAAGACGGCGCTGACCGACGCGATCCGCAAGCTCGGCGACGTCAACACGCGTCTCGAAACGGTCGAGGCCGACTGGCTCGCCGCACAGGAAGAACTCGAGCAGATCGGCTGATACACGCGCGCGGTGCGCCGGCTGCCCCGGGGGCGATTCGACACGTCGCCGGGCACGCTCCGACCCCGGATACGACAAGGCCGGACGCACCGGCCCGGCCTTGCAGACTGGATTGCCGCAGCCCGGCGGTTCGCCGCGCCGCCGGCTCAGCGCCGCGGCAACGTATCGCGCGGCATCTGCTCGTCGTCACTCATCAGGTATCGGCGCCCTTCGGTCGGCCGCCGGATCGCGGCAGCGACTTCCGCTTCCGTCACGTCCTCGGACACGACCTTGCGCGCGAGGCGCCCTTCGTCGTCGATCCATTCGACGATCCGGCATCCGCCGCCCCACGGCTGGCGAATCGGCTCCGACACGCGGCAGCCGCGCAGGTTGTAAAGGCGTCCGCCCGGCGCTTCACCATACGATTTCAACATAGGTTCCCTTCGCATTGCGCGGTTCGACAACCCGGCAAAGGATAGGGAAAAGCGATGTCCGGCGGGTTACAGGAGCCTACATATTCTTTACAACGAATTACGCGCCAGATCGCCGGGCATGCCAGGCCCGCATGCCTGCCCGGCCGGTCACTCGAGATCGCGCACGCGGTCGATCGCCTGCTCGAGGCGATCGACGGCCATCACGTTCAGCCCGTCGATCGGCTGCTTCGGCGCATTCGCCTTCGGGATCAGCGCGGACGTGAAACCGAGCTTCGCGGCCTCGCGCAGCCGCTCCTGCCCGCGCGGCGACGGACGGATCTCGCCCGCCAGCCCCACTTCGCCGAACACGATCAGCCCCTTCGGCAGCGCCTTGTTGCGCATCGACGAATGGATCGCGAGCAGCACCGCGAGGTCGGCCGCCGGCTCGGTGATCTTCACGCCGCCCACCGCATTGAGGAACACGTCCTGGTCGAAGCACGCGATGCCCGCATGCCGGTGCAGCACCGCGAGCAGCATCGCGAGCCGGTTCTGCTCGAGGCCGACCGCGAGCCGTCGCGGGTTCGGCACGTGCGCGGTATCGACGAGCGCCTGGACTTCGACGAGCAGCGGCCGCGTGCCTTCCTGCGTGACGAGCACGCACGAGCCGGGCACGACCTGCTCGTGCTGCGACAGGAACAGCGCGGACGGATTCGCGACGCCGCGCAGCCCGCGCTCGGTCATCGCGAACACGCCGAGTTCGTTGACCGCGCCGAAGCGGTTCTTGAACGCGCGCACGAGCCGGAACGACGAGTGCGTGTCGCCTTCGAAGTACAGCACGGTGTCGACGATGTGTTCGAGCACGCGCGGGCCGGCCAGGTTGCCTTCCTTCGTCACGTGACCGACCATGATGATCGCGGTGCCCGACTGTTTCGCGATGCGCGTGAGCTGCGCCGCGCACTCGCGCACCTGCGCGACCGAGCCCGGCGCCGACGTGAGCGCTTCCGAATAGACGGTCTGGATCGAGTCGATCACGGCCACGTCCGGCCGTTCCGTATCGATCGCGGCCTGGATCTTCTCGAGCTGGATCTCGGCGAGCAGCTTCAGCTCGTCGGCCGGCGCGCCGCCGTCGAGCAGCGCAAGCCGTTGCGCGCGCAGCGCGATTTGCGCGGCCGACTCCTCGCCGCTGATATAAAGCGCGCGCCGCTCGCTCGCGATATCCGCGAGCGACTGCAGCAGCAGCGTCGACTTGCCGATGCCGGGATCGCCGCCGATCAGGACGACACCGCCCGGGACCAGCCCGCCGCCAAGTACACGGTCGAATTCGCCGATGCCGGTCGAGAAGCGCGGCACGTCGGCCGCTTCGATATCGACGAGACGCTGCACGGGCGCCCGCTTCGCGAGCGACTGGAAACGATGGGCAGCCGGCGATTCGGCGACCGATTCGACGAGCGTGTTCCAGGCCTGGCACGACGGGCACTGGCCCTGCCACTTCGGGGTCTGTCCGCCGCACTCGCTGCAGACATAAACGGTTTTCTGTTTGGCCACGCGCGACGCCCTTATTCCGCTCGCACGGGCACGCGGCCGGCGACCGCGCACATCAGCTCGTAACCGATCGTCCCGCAATGGCGCGCGACGTCGTCGATCGGCAGCGCGTTGCCCCACAGCTCGACACGCGCGCCGACGCCGGCCTGCGGGCACGGGGTCAGGTCGACCGTAATCATGTCCATCGACACGCGGCCGACGATCCGCGTGCGGATGCCGTCGACGATCACCGGCGTGCCTTCGGGCGCGACGCGCGGATAGCCGTCCGCGTAACCGCACGCGACGACGCCGATCCGCATCTGCGCCTGCGCGGAGAAGGTCGAGCCATAACCGATCGCCTGGCCCTTCGCGATCGTCTGCACGGCGATCAGCTCGGACGCGAGCGTCATCGCGGGCTTCAGCCCGGTGTCGGCGATATCGGACGACAGCCCGGACGGCGACGCGCCGTACAACACGATCCCCGGCCGCACCCAGTCGAAGTGCGTATCCGGATGCCACAGCACGGCCGCCGAATTCGCGAGGCTGCGCGCGCCGGCGATGCTCTCCGCGCCGCGCTCGAAGGTCGCGAGCTGCTCGGCGACGCCGCGCTCGTTGTCCGCATCCGAAAAATGGGTCATCAACGTGATCTGGCCGATGCCGGGACACGCCCGGGCACGCTCCCACGCCGCACGATATTTTTCCGGCACGTAGCCGAGCCGGTTCATCCCGCTGTTCATCTTGAGCTGCACGTTGACGGGCTTCGACAGCCGCGCCGTTTCCAGCATCCGCATCTGCTCGTCGTTGTGGACGGTCGTGGTCAGGCTGTAGCGGTCGATCACGTCGATGTCGGTCGACCGGAAGAAGCCTTCGAGCAGCAGGATCGGGCCGGCCCAGCCGAGCTCGCGCAGCTTCACGGCTTCGTCGAGGTCGAGCAGCCCGAAGCCGTCGGTGCCGCGCAGGCCCGGAAACACGCGGGCCAGACCGTGCCCGTACGCGTTGGCCTTGACGACCGCCCAGACCTTGGACGGGCCGGCAAATCGACGGACGACGGAGAGATTGTTCGCGAGAGCGGCGGTGTGGATGGTGGCGGAGATCGGGCGCGGCATGGGAAATTTACGTAAAGACGCTTGCGAATCATCAGCTTACCGCGCCTTTTGAGCACCGAAGCCGACAATTTGCGGAACGATCGGGGAATCTTGCTAGTCCGAATTGGCGTATTTTCATGTTATAAAGCCGTGCGCACAACCCATTTCGAACGGAATAAGCCGATCGCATACCAGGCGGCCTACGCGGCCCTGCCGCAGCGACGAAAGCATCGCATCAGATGAAAAAAGGTTTTTACACCATCATGGCCGCGCAGTTTTTCTCGTCGCTGGCCGACAATGCGCTCCTCATCGCCGCCATCGCCCTGCTGAAAGACCTCCACGCCCCCAACTGGATGACACCGCTGCTGAAGCTGTTCTTCGTGTTGTCGTACGTGGTGCTGGCGGCGTATGTCGGTGCGTTCGCGGATTCGCGCCCGAAGGGCCGCGTGATGTTCATCACGAATTCGATCAAGGTGATCGGCTGCCTGATCATGCTGCTCGGCGCCCATCCGCTGATCGCGTACGGGATCGTCGGCTTCGGCGCGGCCGCCTACTCGCCCGCCAAATACGGGATTCTCACCGAGCTGCTGCCGGCCGACCGGCTGGTCGCCGCGAACGGCTGGATCGAAGGCACGACCGTCAGCTCGATCATCCTCGGCACCGTGCTCGGCGGCGCGCTGATCAGCCCGCACATCGCCTCGCACGTGATCGCGCACACGCCCGCCTGGATCGGCACGCCCGCCGAAGCGGCGATGGCGATCATCATGGCGACCTACGTGGTCGCCGCGCTGTTCAACCTGCGCATTCCCGACACGGGCGCCCGCTACCCGAAGCAGGAACGCGGCCCGGTCAAGCTCCTCACGGATTTCGCCGACTGCTTCATGGTGCTGTGGCGCGACAAGCTCGGGCAGATCTCGCTGGCCGTCACGACGCTGTTCTGGGGCGCGGGCGCGACGCTGCAGTTCATCGTGCTGAAGTGGGCCGAGGTATCGCTCGGCATGTCGCTGTCGGAAGGCGCGATCCTGCAGGCCGTGGTCGCGGTCGGCGTCGCGGCCGGCGCGATCGCCGCCGCCGCCCGGATCCCGCTGAAGAAGTCGCTGACCGTGCTGCCCGTCGGCATCATCATGGGCATCGCGGTGATGCTGATGGCGTTCTACACGCGCGACCTGTTCCCGGCGCACTGGGCCGTGCACGTCGGCCACCTGCGCATGCCCGTCTACCTGATCATCGCGTATCTCTTCCTGATCGGCGTCGGCGCGCTGTCGGGCTACTTCGTCGTGCCGATGAACGCGCTGCTGCAGCATCGCGGCCACGTGCTGCTGTCGGCCGGCCACTCGATCGCGGTGCAGAACTTCAACGAGAACCTGTCGGTGCTCGTGATGCTGTGCCTGTACGCGGTACTCGTGTGGCTCGACGTGCCGGTCGGCGTCGTGATCGTGCTGTTCGGCACGTTCGTCTGCCTGACGATGTGGCTCGTGATGCGCCGCCACCAGGCGAACCAGCGTCAGTTCGACTCGGTCGCGCTGATCGGCGAATCGCGGCACTGACGCTACACTTCCCGTTTCCGTCCGCCGGCGCCGGTCTTCGAACCGGCGCGCTGCCCTCATGACGCAACCGATACCCAACCTCCTGACGATCGCCGGCTCCGATTCGGGCGGCGGCGCAGGCATCCAGGCCGACCTGAAGACCTTTTCCGCGCTCGGCGCGTACGGCGCGAGCGTGATCACCGCGCTGACCGCGCAGAACACGCGCGGCGTGACGGGGGTACACGCGCCGGACGCCGCATTCGTCACCGCGCAGCTCGACGCGGTGTTCGACGACATCCGCATCGATGCGGTCAAGATCGGCATGCTCGCGAACGCGGCGATCGTCCACGCGGTCGCCGACGCGCTGCGGCGTTACGCGCCGCGCTTCGTCGTGCTCGACACGGTGATGATCTCGAAGAGTTCGCACGCGCTGCTCGCGCCCGATGCAGTCGATGCGCTGCGCGACGCGCTGCTGCCGCTCGCGACGGTCGTCACGCCGAACCTGCCCGAAGCGGCCGCGCTGCTGGGCGATGCGCCCGCCACCACCGAGGACGACATGGTCCGGCAAGGCCACGCGTTGCTGCAAACGGGCGCGCGCGCGGTGCTGATGAAAGGCGGTCACCTGCCCGACGCGTCCGCGAGCCCCGACTGGCTCGTCGAGGCGGCGCGCGCCGTGCGGCTCGACGGCGCGCGCGTGCCGGTCAGCAACACGCACGGCACCGGCTGCACGCTGTCGTCGGCGATCGCCGCACTGCTGCCGCAGCAGCCCGACCTCGAAAGCGCGGTGCGTGAAGCCAAGGCCTACCTGACCGGCGCGATCGCCGCGAGCGGGCACCTCGACGTCGGCCGCGGCGTCGGCCCCGTCCATCACTTTCATCGCTGGTGGTAAGCGCCCGCTGACGCGGCGTCAGTGATCCTGCGCGGCGAACGCCCGCGCACGCGCCGGCCAGTCGTCGGGCACGACGAAGCCGCGCGCCGTTTCGCGCCACGTGCCGTCGCTGCCCTTTTCATGGATGCCGATCAATGAGGGCGCCTCGCGCGTCAGCACGGGCGGCAGTTCCAGGGCCGCCGCCAGCGGTTCGGGTTCGAAGCCGGCATCGGCGGCAACCCGCCGCGGCGCGAGCCACGCCAGCCGCGGCAATACACTCCACGCGAGACCGGCACGCTGCGCGGCCGCCCACGCCCGCCACTGCGCGTGCGTCAGCCAGAATCCACGCGGATGATCCGGCGCGATTTCCGCTGAAACCGGCGGCAACGGCGCGCCGTGCGGATAGAACAGCCAGCCCTTGATGAACATCTGGGCGTCGGACGGCGCGCCATAGCCGAGCCACGCGAACCCGTCGTGTTCGCCGAGCCGCAACTGGTGATCGAGCAACCGGCCGCGCTTGCGGTCGAACCGGTCGACGAGATTGGGGCCGACGAAATCGGCGAGCGTCGCGCCATCGTGCACCGGTGCGCACAGATAGCACTTCACCGCGAGTTCCCAATGCAGGCGCTGCCCGTCCGGCGCGTCGACGAGGAAATCGACTTCGCCGAGCGTCCTGCCGTTGCTGCGCAGCGGGAGATTGGCCGCGACCAGCCGCAGCGACGGGCCGTGCGTGAGGAAGTATTCGAGCAGACATTCCGCGTAACGGCCGAGCCGGGTCGGCCGGAACCCATCGAGCGCGCGATGCAGCGGCTCGGGCTGCGCATCGAGCGCGGCGAGCCACGCTTCGACGGCCGCTCGCCCGGCAGCATCCGGCCACGGCCGCGCAAGCGGCGCGCCCGGCACCGCGGTCAGCAGGCTCGGGCTGGCCAGCAGCCAGCCGAGATCGCGAACCGCGGTATCGCGCAGCGTATCGACGAATGCGTACGCCGCGCCGGTCGTCATTGCCCGGCCGGCCCGCTCGCGTCGGCGCCTTCCGTACGCTGGAACGTGTCGCGCGCAAGGCACAGGTCGGCCCACGCCTTCGACTTGTCCTGCAGGCTGCGCAACAGGTACGCCGGGTGATAGGTGACGATCACCGGCACGCCTTCGTAGGCATGCACGCGGCCGCGCAGCGACGCGATGCTCGCGTCCGTCTTCAGCAGCGTCTGCGCGGCGAAACGGCCGAGCGCGACGATCAGCTTCGGCTTCACGAGCGCGACCTGGCGCTGCAGATAAGGCTCGCAGCTGGCGACCTCGTCCGGCTCCGGGTTGCGGTTGCCGGGCGGGCGGCACTTGATCACGTTCGCGATGTACACGTTGTCGCCACGCTTGAGGGACAGCGACTGCAGCATGTTGTCGAGCAGCTTGCCGGCCTGGCCCACGAACGGCTCGCCCTGCTTGTCCTCGTTTTCGCCCGGCGCTTCACCGATCAGCATCCAGTCGGCTTCGCGGTCGCCGACGCCGAACACCGTGTTGGTCCGCTTCTCGCACAGCCGGCACAGCGTGCAGTCGGCCACGCGCGCGGCCAGCGCCTCCCAGTCGAGCGCGGCGACCGGCGGGCCGGCGGGGGGCGCTTCGGCCACCGGCGCGGGATTGCCCGGCGGCGCCGCGTCGAACCACGCGAAATCGTCGGCGCCGGCGGGCGGCACGTCGTCCATCGGCGGGATCGTGTCGGCCGAGGCAACCGGCGCGGGCGCGCGATCGCCCGCGGCAACACGGCGCGCCGGTGCAGCATCGTCTGCGCTTACCGCTGCAGGCGACGCATCGTCTTGTACCGGCGGGCGCGCCGTGCGTCCCGGCCGCTCGGCCGCGGCGGCGGACACCCCGTCGTCCGCCCCGGCTTGCGCAAGAACGGGCGCTTCGGCCGCCGCACCGTTATCCGCGCGCTGCCCGCGTCGCACCCAGATCTGCGCGAGGCCCAGTTCCTCGAGCGCCGCTTCAGCCCATGCCATGCGCGTTCCCCTCGTCCTTGTTCAGCGTCAGACGCATCACGATCGCGTCCTCCCGGCTGCGATGCTTCGCCGGATAGTAGTTCTTGCGGCGGCCGATCGTCACGAAGCCGAACCGTTCATACAGATGAATCGCACGCGGATTGGACGGCCGCACCTCGAGCAGCACCCCGTCGAGCCGCTCCGCGCGCGCAATGCGCACGGCCTCGCGCAGCAGCGCAAGGCCCGCGCCCGCGTGCTGCGCGGCCGGCGCGACGCACAGGTTCAGCAGGTGCATCTCGTCGATCACGGGCATCAGCACGCAATAGCCGACGAGCGTCCCCGTCACGTGCCGCAGGCACACGCCCAGGTAGCCGTTGCGCAACGAATCCTCGAAGTTGCCGCGGCTCCACGGGAATTCGTACGCGACGTGCTCGATCGCGACGACCTCGTCGAGATCGGCGTCCGTCATCGGCGTGAGATAGCGGTCGCTCAGCAAAACCCCTGTCATCCCTTCGCTCCGCCCGTCTGCGCGGCCCGTGCCGCGACGCGCTCGGCGGTCGTCTGCGCGACCTTGTCACGTACGTATTCCGGCGCGGCCTGATCGGCCGGCACCACCCGCCCGGCGCGGAAGGCGCGCAGCGCGGCATGCGCGACGGCCAGCGCATGCGGCATCGCGTCGCCGTCGATCACGGCCGCACGCGCCGCGGCCGGCAACTGCGCGCCGAACGCGGCGGCCGCGTTGCCCGCGAGCGTGAACGGCGCGTCGGGCACACCGACGGCACCCGGCGCATCGAGCGAAGCCGGATGCAGCGTGCGCCAGTCGCCGGCGGCGGCGTCCCATTCGAAATCGGCCCAGTAGGCCTCATCCATCCGCGCATCCAGCGCGGCCAGCACGCGGGTCGTGCCGGGTGCGCGCAGCCGCGCGTGCTCGGCGCACGCGAGCAGCGTGCCGATCGGCACGACCGGCAGCCCGCCGCCGAACGCGAGGCCTTGCGTGATGCCGGTCGCGGTGCGCAGGCCCGTGAACGAGCCGGGGCCCGCGCCGAACGCGATCGCGTCGCAATCGGCGAGCGTCAGCCCCGATTCGGCGAAGAGTTCCTGGATCGCCGGCAGCACGCGCGTGCTCGACACGGCGCCCGTCGGTTCGTGGCGGACCCAGGTTTGCGGGGAGGAAACGGCGTCATCGGCATGGGCCGAGCGCAGCAGCGCGACCGAGCAGTATTCGGTCGACGTATCGATGGCGAGGAGCACTGTTTGCGTCATGGCCGACATTGTAATGCGGCGCCCCGCTCCCACGGGCGATCGGGACCGATCCGTGCGCATACGCGGCAGCGGCGGCGGTTTGGAAGGATCGCTCGACCCCGCGCGGCGGTCCGCTTGTTAAGATCGCCCGATCTGAAACCCTTACGGAGACACCCGATGAGCGAACTCGCCGCCCAATTCGACCAGGCCCAGATCGACGTCAAGCAACTGACCGAACGCCCGGGCAGCCTGACCCTGCTGCGCCTCTACGCGCTGTTCAAGCAGGCCACCGACGGCGATGCGCATGGCGACAAGCCGGGCTTCACCGACATCGTCGGCAAATACAAGTACGACGCGTGGGACGCGCTGAAGGGCACGTCGCCGGATGCGGCAAAGCAGCAGTACGTCGAACTCGTCGAATCGCTGAAAAACGGCACGGCTTCCTGAGCGGATCGCCCGCCGCCGCAATAGGCAATCAAATCAGTGGCGCAGCGCAGCAAATATCTTTATAATGCTGGCTGCGTCACCTCCCGCGCTCGGCTCGCAAGCCGTTCCGGCCAGACGCCTCGTAGCGTTAAGCTCCAATCCGGTTTAGAACCTGTCCCCTCCTGCTTCGACCTTCGCGGTCGTCACTTATCAGGCTGGCGGCCCCGCTCCTGAAGCGCGCCGCACCCAAAACAGCTTCTAATGCCTCATCCGCCGACGGTTCGGCGGATTGCACCCGTTTCCCGATTTGCTCGCTGAATCCGACGACTTGGGTATGCGCGATTGGCGCCGACGTTTCACCCACTGTGTTTCAAGGATTGTTATGACTTCGAGCATCAACTCCAGCCCGCTCAACGCGATCGCCGACCAGGCGCTCGGTCTCGACGACGCCGCCGCACCGGCCGCGGTCGAACCGGCGTCGGACGAGCCGAGCTTCGCGTCGCTCGGGTTGTCGCCGGAGATCGTCTCCGCGCTGCAGGCCGCCGGCTACGTGAAGCCGACGCCGGTCCAGCAGCGCGCGATTCCGGCCGGCATCGCCGGCCGCGACCTGCTGGTGTCGAGCCCGACCGGTTCGGGCAAGACCGCCGCATTCATGCTGCCCGCGATCGAACGTTTCGCGCAGCTCCAGAAGACGTTGGCGCAGCAACCGCGCGCGCCGCGTGAACCGAACCAGGGCGACCGCCGTGCGCGCCGCCCGCAACCCGTCGCGCGCCCGGGCCTGCTCGTGCTGACGCCGACCCGGGAACTCGCGATGCAGGTCACCACGGCCGCATCGACGTACGGCAAGCACCTGAAGCGCCTGCGCACGGTCAGCATCCTCGGCGGCGTCGCCTACGGCCAGCAGCTGATGCTGCTCGCGAAGAACCCGGAAATCCTGGTCGCCACGCCGGGCCGTCTGCTCGATCACCTCGAGCGCGGCCGTATCGACCTGTCCGAACTGAAGATGCTCGTGCTCGACGAAGCCGACCGCATGCTCGACATGGGCTTCATCGAAGACATCGAAACGATCGTCGACGCCACGCCCGCGTCGCGCCAGACGATGCTGTTCTCGGCCACGCTCGACGGCAAGATCGGTTCGCTGACGAGTCGCCTGCTGAAGGATCCGGAACGCATCGAGATCCAGCAGCGCCTCGAGTCGCGCGCCAACATCGCGCAGACCGTGCACTACGTCGACGACCGCGATCACAAGGATCGCCTGCTCGATCACCTGCTGCGCGACGACGCACTCGACCAGGCCATCATCTTCACGGCAACCAAGATCGACGCCGACCAGCTCGCCGGCCGTCTTGCCGATGCAGGCTTCGAATCGGCCGCGCTGCACGGCGACCTGCCGCAGGGCGCGCGCAACCGCACGATCCGTGCGCTGCGCGAGCGCCGCGTGCGCGTGCTGGTGGCCACCGACGTCGCGGCACGCGGCATCGACATCCCGGGCATCACGCACGTGTTCAACTACGACCTGCCGAAGTTCGCGGAAGATTACGTTCACCGTATCGGCCGTACCGGCCGCGCAGGCCGTTCGGGCACGGCAGTGAGCCTCGTGCACCACGCCGAGCAAGGCGCGCTCAAGCGCATCGAGCGCTTCGTGCGCTCGCCGCTGCCGGTCAACGTGATCGAAGGGTTCGAGCCGCGCAAGGCGCCCCCGCGCAACGGCGGCACCGGCGGCCGCGGCCGTCCGGGCGGCGGTAACGGCGGCGGTCGTCGCTTCGGCGGCAAGCCGGGCGGCGGTTACGCCGGCAACGGCAGCGGCGGCCGCAGCTACGGCGGCGGCAATGGCGGCGGCTGGAGCGGCAAGCCGGGTGGCAGCCGTGACGGCGGCCCGCGTCGCGACGGCCAGCGCAGCGGCGGCCCGCGCCGCAGCAACTCCGCGTCGTAAGCACGCACGGGCGGCGCCTCGCCGCCGCCCCACGGATGGGCCCCACCCGTCCAGCCGACCGGCGCACCTGCGCCGGTTTTTTTTCGCCTCGCTCGACATTTCACGATGCGAAAAATTTTTTTGCGTCGTAAAAAATCATGTTGCACGGCACAACCGGTGCGATTGCGGGATGGGAAAAAGCATTTCTTATCTCGAAATGATAAATATAAATCTTTGATTTAAAACGGTTAAAAATTTACCCGATCCCGTGCAAAGCCCCCTGTTTCGCGCCTGCCGATTTGCCTAGACTCTTATACAAGACTTCACGAAACGGAATGGCACGCGCCCCGCTTCGCGAACCGCATCACGACCGTCAGATTCGGCGCATTCGGCAATACACCGCATCAAGGAGCTCATCATGTCGCGTCAGCAACAGGCACTGGAACTGCAGAAGCAATGGGAAACCGATCCGCGCTGGAAGGGCATCAAGCGCGGCTACTCGGCGGAAGACGTCGTCCGCCTGCGCGGCTCGGTCCCGATCGAGCACACGCTGGCCAAGCGCGGCGCGGAAAAGCTGTGGAGCCTCATCAACAACGAACCGTTCGTCAACGCGCTCGGCGCGCTGACCGGCAACCAGGCGATGCAGCAGGTGAAGGCCGGCCTGAAGGCCATCTACCTGTCCGGCTGGCAAGTGGCCGGCGATGCGAACGTCGCGGGAGAAATGTACCCGGACCAGTCGCTGTACCCGGCGAACTCGGTGCCGCTCGTCGTGAAGCGCATCAACAACACGCTGACGCGCGCCGACCAGATCCAGTGGTCGGAAGGCAAGAACCCGGGCGACGAAGGTTATGTCGACTTCTTCGCACCGATCGTCGCCGACGCGGAAGCCGGTTTCGGCGGCGTGCTGAACGCGTTCGAGCTGATGAAGGCGATGATCGAGGCCGGCGCATCGGGCGTCCACTTCGAGGACCAGCTCGCGTCGGTGAAGAAGTGCGGCCACATGGGCGGCAAGGTGCTGGTGCCGACGCGCGAAGCCGTCGCGAAGCTGTCGGCCGCGCGTCTCGCGGCCGACGTGACGGGCACGCCGACCGTGCTGGTCGCGCGTACCGACGCGGAAGCGGCCGACCTGATCACGTCCGACGTCGACGACAACGACAAGCCGTTCCTGACCGGCGAGCGCACGGTGGAGGGCTTCTTCCGCACCAAGCCGGGCCTCGGGCAGGCGATCTCGCGCGGCCTCGCGTACGCGCCGTACGCCGACCTGATCTGGTGCGAAACCGGCAAGCCGGATCTCGAGTACGCGAAGAAGTTCGCGGAAGCGATCCACAAGCAGTTCCCGGGCAAGCTGCTGTCGTACAACTGCTCGCCGTCGTTCAACTGGAAGAAGAACCTCGACGACGCGACGATCGCGAAGTTCCAGAAGGAACTCGGTGCGATGGGCTACAAGTTCCAGTTCATCACGCTGGCCGGCTTCCACGCGCTGAACTACTCGATGTTCAACCTCGCGCACGGCTATGCCCGCACGCAGATGAGCGCGTTCGTCGAATTGCAGCAGGCCGAGTTCGCGGCCGCCGACAAGGGCTTCACGGCCATCAAGCATCAACGCGAAGTCGGCACCGGCTACTTCGACGCGGTGACGCAGACGGTCGAGCGCGAAGCGTCGACGACCGCGCTGCACGGCTCGACCGAGGACGAACAGTTCTTCGACGGCAAGAAGGTCGCGTAACACGCGCAAGCGCCGCACCGGGGCGCGCCTCGTCACGGCGCGGCGCCGGCCACCAGACAACAATCAGGGAGGAGACGGCAGGCGCGCGATGCGAATCGCGCGACCGGCCGCGCGGCCTGCGGGCCGCCTGCAACGATGCGCGCCGGCTTCGTCCGGCGCGCCCTTTTTTGCGACGCTGCCCGCCCGGCCGAGGGCGGCACCGCCCTACCGATAAACGATCACCGGAATTTTCGTATGGGTCAGCACGCGCTGCGTCTCGCTGCCGATCAGCAGGCTGCCGAGCCCGCGGCGTCCGTGGGACGCCATGAAGATCACGTCGCAACCGCCGCGTTCGGCCGCCTCGATGATGCCGAGATACGGCGACGGATGCACGCTCGTCCACGTGTCGCAGACGACACCGGCCGCCCGCGCGGCCGCTTCGACCTCGCCGAGATGCGCGCGTGCCTCGCGCTCGCTGCGCGCGCGGAAATCGGCGGGCGGTTCGATGATCACTTCGGAAAACGGCGAGTACGGGTACTGCGGCAGGCACGCGTAGGCCGTCACGCGCGCGCCGACCGCGCGCGCCAGGTCGATCGCGCCGTCGATCGCCTTCTGCGACAGTTCGGAACCGTCGGTTGGAACGAGGATGTGCCGGAACATCGCGCCCTCCTTCGTCAATCGCACGCCGCGCGCCGCGAGCCCAGCGGGACCGGCCGCGACGCATCGGAGATGCCTCCTACGATTGTAGTGCGCGAAATCGCTCGACCGGCACCGGCAGCGGGTTCGCCCTCATATCGGAAACGCGCGGGCGCGCGCCGCCTGCTCGCCCCAATAACCGGGCTGCTCGTAGGTGTGCTTCAGGTAATCGAGAAACAGGCGCACGCGCAGCGGCAGATGACGGCGCTGCGGAAACACCGCGTGGATGCCGATCGGCGGCGCGGCAAACGCGTCGAGCACGCTGACGAGCCGGCCGGCCGCGATGTCGTCGCCGACCTCCCACCACGAACGCCATGCCAGGCCGTAACCTTCGAGGCACCACTCGTGCAGCACCGCGCCGTCCGAGCATTCCATCGTGCCGTTCACGCGGATCGACACGACCTTGTTGCCCTCCTGGAACGTCCAGCCGCGCTGCTGGTTCGCGTTCGCCGCGAGCGCGAGGCAGTTGTGCCGTGCCAGCTCCGCGAGCGTGACCGGCGTGCCGCGCCGCGCCAGATAGGCGGGAGACGCGACGCAGACGCGGCGGTTCTCGCCGAGCTTCAGCGACACGAGCGACGAATCGGGCAGCTCGCCGAGCCGCACCGCGCAATCGAACCCCTCGTTGACGAGGTCGACCATCCGGTCGGACAGGTCGAGCGTGACCGATACGTCCGGATGCCCGACGCTGAATTCGGGCACGAGCGGCGCGACGTGCCGCCGGCCGAAGCCGGCCGGCGCGGAAATCCGCAGGTGGCCGCTCGCCTTGACGCCGCCGGCCGACACGCTCGCCTCCGCGTTCTGCATGTCGTTGATGATCCGCTGGCAATCCTCGAGGAACGCCGAGCCCTCAAACGTCAGCGTGAGCTTGCGCGTGGTGCGCACCAGCAGCTTCACGCCGAGCCGTTCCTCGAGCGCGTCGAGGCGGCGGCCGATGATCGCCGGCGCGACCCCTTCCGCGTGCGCGGCCGCCGACAGGCTGCCCTTCGCCGCGACCGCGGCGAACGTTTCGATCTGCTTGAACCGGTCCATGAGTCGCAAGGACGGCACCGCCGTCCGTCAAATAGCTTGAGCCGCTCAAGATTAGGTATATGAAAGTAAAAGATCAAGTGATGAATAGCGTCTTTTTTAGACCATACGATCACGAATAGAATCGATCCGACCTCTGAAACTGGAGCGCAAGGCTATGTCGGCCACAACGACACTCTCCTCTCCCGACGCCATCCTCTTCGACGCATTCGGCACGTTGTTCGACGTGCGCGCGGTCCTGGCCGCGGCGGAGCAGATGTTTCCCGGACACGGGGAACGGTTGTCGCAGCTGTGGCGACGCAAGCAAATCGAATACTCGCAACTGCGCACGCTCGCCGATCCGGGCGGTGCGCGCTATCGCCCGTTCCGGGACATCACGCTCGACGCGCTGCGCTTCGCCGCGCGCCGGCTCGGCCTGGCGCTGAACAGCGCGGCCGAGAAGCGGCTGATGGACGAATACGCGTGCCTGTCCACCTATCCCGACACCGTGCCCGCGCTGCGCAAGCTGCGCGCGCTCGAACCGCGCCCGCCGCTCGGGATCCTGTCGAACGGCACCCCGCAGATGCTCGACATCGCGATCAAGAGCGCCGGCATGTCCGGACTGTTCGATCGCGTGCTGTCGGCCGACACCGCGCGTGCGTACAAGCCGAGTCCGGCCGCCTACGCGCTCGGCACCGCCGCGTTCGGGTCGAACCCGCGCGGCATCGTGTTCGTGTCGTCGAACGCGTGGGACGTCGCCGGTGCCGTCTGGTTCGGCTACACGACGTTCTGGCTCAACCGTACGGGCGCGCCCGCCGAGGAACTCGGCGCGCCGCCCGACGGCACGGGCACCGGCATGGCCGATCTGCTCGCCTTCCTCGCCGCCCCGGCTCCGTCCGGCAGGCCCGCAAACCGCACGCGCCCCGGCCCGGGCGCATGACGTTCGCGGCGCTGCCGCCTTCCCCCTTCACCGAAACCGCAACTGACCGACCAAGGAGATGAGACTCATGAGCACCCCGATCACGCTGCCGCAAGGCATGACGATCACCGGCGAAATCAAGCCGGGTTACGAAGCGATCCTGACGCCCGCGGCACTGGAACTCGTCGCCGCGCTGCACCGTGCGTTCGAACCGCGTCGCCAGACGCTGCTGCAGGCGCGCGTCGAGCGCACCAAACGCCTCGACGCGGGCGAGCGCCCCGACTTCCTGGCCGAAACGAAGTCGATCCGCGAAGGCGACTGGAAGGTCGCGCCGCTGCCGGCCGACCTGCAATGCCGCCGTGTCGAGATCACGGGGCCCGTCGAGCGCAAGATGATCATCAACGCGCCGAACTCGGGCGCCGATTCGTACATGACGGACTTCGAGGACTCGAATGCGCCGAGCTGGACCAACCAGATCGACGGCCAGATCAACCTGAAGGACGCGGTGCGCCGCACGATCTCGCTCGAGCAGAACGGCAAGTCGTACCGGCTGAACGACAAGGTCGCGACGCTGATCGTGCGTCCGCGCGGCTGGCACCTCGACGAGAAGCACGTGACGGTCGACGGCCAGCGCGTGTCCGGCGGCATCTTCGATTTCGCGCTGTTCCTGTTCCACAACGCGAAGGAACTGATCGCGCGCGGCTCGGGCCCGTACTTCTACCTGCCGAAGATGGAAAGCCATCTCGAGGCGCGCCTGTGGAACGACATCTTCGTCGCCGCGCAGGAAGCGGTCGGCGTGCCGCGCGGCACGATCCGCGCGACGGTGCTGATCGAGACGATCCTTGCCGCGTTCGAGATGGACGAGATCCTGTATGAACTGCGCGAACACAGCTCGGGGCTGAACGCCGGCCGCTGGGACTACATCTTCTCGGCGATCAAGAAATTCAAGAACGACCGTGACTTCTGCCTCGCGGACCGTTCGAAGATCACGATGACGGTGCCGTTCATGCGCGCGTACGCGCTGCTGCTGCTGAAGACCTGCCACAAGCGCAACGCGCCGGCGATCGGCGGGATGAGCGCGCTGATCCCGATCAAGAACGATCCGGAAGCGAACGACAAGGCGATGGGCGGCGTGCGCTCGGACAAGCAGCGCGACGCGACCGACGGCTACGACGGCGGCTGGGTGGCGCATCCCGGCCTCGTGCCGATCGCGATGGAAGAGTTCGTCAAGGTGCTCGGCGACCGGCCGAACCAGATCGCGAAGCAGCGCGACGACGTGCAGGTCGAAGGCAGCAACCTGCTCGACTTCCAGCCGGAAGCGCCGATCACCGAGGCCGGCTTGCGCAACAACATCAACGTCGGCATCCACTACCTCGGTGCATGGCTCGACGGCAACGGCTGCGTGCCGATCCACAACCTGATGGAAGACGCGGCCACGGCCGAGATCTCCCGCTCGCAGGTGTGGCAGTGGATCCGCTCGCCGAAGGGCGTGCTCGACGACGGCCGCAAGGTCACGGCCGAGCTCGTGCGCGCATTCGCGAAGATCGAGCTCGACAACGTCAAGCGCTCGGTCGGCAGCAACACGCAGCCGTACGAGCGCGCCGCGGCCATCTTCGAACAGATGTCGACGTCGGAAGGCTTCACCGAATTCCTGACGCTGCCGCTGTACGAGGAAATCTGACGTCGCGACACGCAGCGACCGGCGGCCGGCCACGCGTCGCCGCCCGTCCCATGCGATGACCGCAAAAAAGCGCCCCGCGGGGCGCTTTTTCATTTGACGCGAATCCGGCTGCCGCCGGAACGCTCACGCGGTTTCCTGCTCGCGTCGGTGCTGGACCCAGTCACCCGATTCGATACGCGGACGCCCGGCGACCGCATGCGCGGCGATCGGATAATACAGGCATGCATACTGCCGGCCGCCCAGCGCGACGGTCACTTCTTCCGGCTTGAACAGCGAGTCGACGCCCGGATAGACGCGCTCGATCTCGTCGAGCACGGGGACGAGTCGCTCGTCGACCTCGTAGACATCGCCCCAGACCAGCGACTTGCCGGACACCGGCCCGGCGATCATTCCCGGATACGTGCCGAAATCGTACAGCTCGCCCGGCAGCGCGGCCGCGCCCAGCAGCGTCGGCGCCGCGATTCCGTGCCGTGCGGCCGCATGGCCGATGTCGTTGGCTTGTCCGGCACGCAAGGTGCCGTAGACGAATACGTAACGCATCGTGGTTCTCCTCTTCGATTCGTGATTGCCGTGTTCGCGCGCTTCACATGAAAATGCGCCTGCCACGATAGACCGCGATACCGGCCGGATGGTTCGAAGCCGCCGGCGCTCGCAGCGGCGGCCCGCTGCCCGGGAAGCGCCGGCGCCCACACAACGTTCATTTGAACACGGCATGATCTCCCGGGAAACCGCCGCATGCGCACGCGCTGCGCCTTCTAAAATAACGGCATCGCCGCCGCGCTGCCCGAACCGCCCATGAATCCGCCCGTCCAAGCCGACGCATCGAACCCGTACGACGTCATCGACATTCCGCCCGAATTCGCGCCGACCGCCGTCCATCCGATGCGCGTGCGCGCGCGGCAGGTCGACGCCGGCCGCCGCATCCCGCTGCATACGCACGCGTGGGCGCAGCTCGCGTATGCGTCGCGCGGCGTGCTGCGCGTCGCGACGACCGGCACGACGTGGATGGTGCCGCCGTCCCGCGCGATCTGGGTGCCGCCGCACGTGACGCACGAGGTCGTGATCGTCGAGGAGGCCTATCTGCGGACGCTGTATATCGACGAGTCGATCGTGCCGGACGGGCTCGACGCGTGCCGCGTCGTCGAGGTGACGGGGCTGCTGCGCGAGCTGATCGTCGCGCTCGACGCACGCGACCTGAGCGCCGCGCGCGAGCGGCTGCTGTGCGGCCTCGTGCTCGACGAGCTGAGCCACGCCGAACCGCTGCCGCTCGCGGTGCCGATGCCCGACGAGAAGCGTCTGCGCATGCTGTGCGAATCGGTGCTCGCGCACCCGGCGCATGCGGAGTCGCTCGAACACTGGGCGAGCGAGGTCGGCGCGAGCACACGCACGATTTCGCGGCTCTTCAAGCAGGAGCTGGGCGTGAGCTTTTCGCAGTGGCGCCAGCAGGCGCTGCTGGCGCGGGCGATCCCGCTGCTGAACCAGGGGCGCCCGCTGTCGCATATCGCGCGCGAACTCGGCTACCAGAGCCAGAGCGCGTTCTCGGCGATGTTCCGCCGTGCCTTCGGTCAAAGCCCGCGCGCGTTCATGCTGCGCGGCTACGAGCATCGCGGCGCGGAAGGCAGCCTCGCGGAAGACGAAACACCCGACGACAACGCGATCGACGCGGCTCGCTGACCGCGCGCCGCATCGCCGGACCTTCAGACCGGCCGCACCATGTGGCGGATCGAGCCCAGCTGCGAGAGCCGCGGCCCGGCGACCCGGTAGCCCATGCGCAGGTAAAGGCGCGCGGCGGGATTGTCGACGAACACGCGCAGCTGCAGTTCGTGCAGCCCGCGCGCACGCGCCCAGCGATGCGACATGTCGAGCATGTAGGTGCCGGCCCCCTGCCCGCGATGGCCGGCCGCGATCTGCACGTCGCGGATGTGCAGCGAATCGCCTTCCTCGGTCACGCGCAGCACGCCGATGCGCTCGCCGTCGGCCTCGAGGATGAAGTTCTCGGATTCACGCCAGCTCGCGTAGAACAGGTCGCTGCGCCACACGAGTCCATGGCGCTTGTAATAGCCGCCCATGTTGCCGTGCGTCAGCGCTTCGGCGAACGGGAAATCGCCGGGTTCCGCGGGCCGGAGCTGATACAGGAGTCGCAGGTCGGTCGGGTCGAGCATCACGCAGGGGTCAAGAACGCATCCCGCCACGATAGCGCAGTCGCGCGCGGATGCAATCGCGAATTTCTCGTAGCGGTGGGCGGGTGCGCGACCGGCGATATGCGCGACGACGATGCAAATGAAAAAGCCCGCACGAGGCGGGCTTCTTCATTTTTTGGCGGAGCGGACGGGACTCGCCTACATCCTGCAGGCCGCGGATGCGCGTGCACGCGCATCCCTTCGAGTCCCGCCGGAAGCCGCGCAGGCGGCTTCCTCCGCTCCGCAGTCACGCGCCCGCCAGCGGGCGCGACGACGATGCAAATGAAAAAGCCCGCACGAGGCGGGCTTCTTCATTTTTTGGCGGAGCGGACGGGACTCGAACCCGCGACCCCCGGCGTGACAGGCCGGTATTCTAACCGACTGAACTACCGCTCCAGTCTTGCTGCTTGCCTGGCAGGCGTCGGTTACTTCCTGCCGGCGCATCGTTTGTTCGAACGACGCCGAAATCTGGCGTCCCCTAGGGGATTCGAACCCCTGTACTCACCGTGAAAGGGTGATGTCCTAGGCCTCTAGACGAAGGGGACAACGTACTGCTTACATCCTTAACGAGAAAGCCCGTTCAAAAACGTTCTTTGAACGGGCTTCGTTCTGGCGGAGCGGACGGGGCTCGAACCCGCGACCCCCGGCGTGACAGGCCGGTATTCTAACCAACTGAACTACCGCTCCAGCTTTCTGCACCACCGCCTGCAGGATCTCGTCACGTTCCTGCACGCGTTGCGACACTTCGATGAAACGCCGCTGAATCTGGCGTCCCCTAGGGGATTCGAACCCCTGTACTCACCGTGAAAGGGTGATGTCCTAGGCCTCTAGACGAAGGGGACAACGTACTGCTTACATCCTTAATACAAAAGCCCGCTCAAAAACGTCTTGAACGGGCTTCGTTCTGGCGGAGCGGACGGGACTCGAACCCGCGACCCCCGGCGTGACAGGCCGGTATTCTAACCGACTGAACTACCGCTCCAGCTTTCTTACCCAACCCGCAGGACGTCGGTTACGTTCCTGCAAGCCTCGCGACACTTCTACGACGAAACGCCGCTGAATCTGGCGTCCCCTAGGGGATTCGAACCCCTGTACTCACCGTGAAAGGGTGATGTCCTAGGCCTCTAGACGAAGGGGACATGATCTTTTCAGATCCGTCTGACTTTCGCTATTCACTTCTGGTCAACAGCGAAGGCCGAAATTCTAACTGCTTTGAATCATTTTGTGAAGCATTTATTACCACCACTGCTTCGCAAATCAACTCAGCTTGTTCTGTTGGTGGAGGTAAGCGGGATCGAACCGCTGACCTCTTGCATGCCATGCAAGCGCTCTCCCAGCTGAGCTATACCCCCTTGCAGAACAGAAATGAGATTATATGGACCTACTTTGAACTTGTAAATACCCTTTTTGCGATTCGCGCGAAATATTTTGCGAAGCTGCCGCGCACCCGCACGCGGACAGCTTCGTCGACGCACGACCTCAGGCGAGCGCGGCCTCGATGCGCGACACCACGACGTCGCGACCGAACAGCACGAGTACCGCATCGATCGACGGCGTATGCGTCGTGCCCGCCACCAGCAGACGCACCGGCATCGCGAGCTGCGGCATCTTCAGCTTGTGCGTGGCAAGCGTCGCCTTCAGCGCGGCCGACACCGCTTCCTTCGTCCAGTCGGCCGCCTTCAGCGCGGCGGCGAGATCGGCCAGCGCCGGGCGCACCGCATCGGTCACGTGCTGAGCAAGTGCGTCGGCTTCCGGTGCCGGCACCCGGTAGAACATCGTCGCGCCTTCGGCGATCTCCTTGACCGTCGTCGCGCGATCCTTCATCAGGCCGACCACCGCGTCGAGCGCCGGACCCGTCGCGATCGCCGCGTCGTCGATGCCGAGCGCGTCGAGGAACGGCTTCGCGAGTTCGGCAAGGCGCGCGTTGTCGGCTTCCTTGATGTAATGCGCGTTCAGCCAGCTCAGCTTGCTGTGGTCGTACTGCGCGGGCGACTTGCCGAGATGCTCGAGATCGAACCATTCGACGAACTGCTCGCGCGAGAAGATCTCGGCGTCGCCGTGCGACCAGCCGAGGCGTGCGAGATAGTTGACGACCGCCTCCGGCAGGAAGCCCGCGTCGCGGTACGCCATCACGCTCATCGCGCCGTGCCGCTTGCTCATCTTCTCGCCCTGCTCGTTCAGCACGGTCGGCAGGTGCGCGTAGACGGGCGGCTCGCCGCCGAGCGCATTCAGGATGTTGATCTGGCGCGGCGTGTTGTTCACGTGGTCGTCGCCACGGATCACGTGCGTGATGCCCATGTCCATGTCGTCCACCACCACGCAGAAGTTGTAGATCGGCGTGCCGTCCGGGCGCGCGATCACGAGGTCGTCGAGTTCCTCGTTCGAGATCTCGACACGCCCCTTCACCGCGTCGTCCCACACGACCGTGCCCGTCAGCGGATTGCGGAAGCGCAGCACGGGCTTCACGCCGGCCGGCGGCTCCGGCAGCACCTTGCCGGGCTCCGGACGCCACGTGCCGTCATAACGCGGCTTCAGGCCGGCTTCGCGCTGGCGTTCGCGCAGCGCGTCGAGTTCCTCGGCCGACATGTAGCACGGGTAGGCGAGGCCCTTCTCGAGCATCTGCGCGAGCACTTCGCGATAGCGGTCCATCCGCTGCATCTGGTAGATCGGGCCTTCGTCGAAATCCAGGCCGAGCCATTGCATCCCCTCGAGGATCGCATCGACCGCTTCCTGCGACGAACGCTCGACGTCGGTATCCTCGATGCGCAGCACGAACGTGCCCTTCATCTTGCGGGCGAATGCCCACGGATACAGTGCGGAGCGGATGTTGCCGAGGTGAATGAAGCCGGTGGGACTCGGCGCGAAGCGGGTACGGACAGGACGGGTCATAAACGGTAACTCGAACGCCTGGGGCGCATGAATGATTCGACGCGGGACGGCGGCGGCAGCCCGGACAGCAACGGAGCCGGCGACGCCCGGAACGGGAAAGAAGCCGGAATTATACTCGCGCCGGACATCGCGCCAAGCGCGCCGCTTGCTTTATGATGTGCGCGCCGCGGCCGCCAGCCGGCGCGGCGCCGGCCGCCCGGAACCTGCCGCGCGGCCGCTCGGAACCTATCGCCGCCGCGGGCCGTGTAACCCGCCGCCAAGCCGCCGGAGAACCATTCGATGTCGTCCCCTCGCCTGTCGCGCCGCCACTTCACGATCGCCTGCGCGTCCGCCAGCCTCGCCGCCTGCACGTCATTCGGCGACAAGTCCCGCCCCAACCCGGCCCAGTCGCAGGAGAAGCCCGTGAAGATCGGCATCGCGCTCGGCGGCGGTGCCGCGCGCGGCTTCTCGCACATCGGTGTGCTGAAGGCGCTCGAGGCGCGCGGCATCCCGGTCGAGATCGTCGCCGGCACGAGCGCGGGATCGGTGGTTGGCGCGCTGTATGCGTCCGGCATGAGCGCGCTGCAGATCAACAAGATCGCGCTCGACATGGACCAGGCGGCCATCAGCGACTGGGCGCTGCCGTTCCGCTCGCGCGGCCTGCTGCAAGGCGTCGCGCTGCAGAACTTCCTGAACAAGACGCTCAACAACCGGCCGATCGAGAAGATGGCGAAGCCGCTCGGCGTCGTCGCGACGGATCTGCAGAGCGGCCAGCCGATCCTGTTTCAGCAGGGCAACACGGGCCTCGCGGTGCGCGCGTCGTGCAGCGTGCCGTCGGTGTTCGAACCGGTGAAGATCGGCAATCGCGAATATGTCGACGGCGGCCTCGTGAGCCCGGTGCCCGCGTCGTACGCGCGCAAGATGGGCGCGAGCTTCGTGATCGCGGTCGACATCTCGGCGCGGCCGGACGGCGCGGCAACCAACAACCCGATCGAGATGCTGCTGCAGACCTTCACGATCATGGGCCAGACGATCAAGACCTACGAGCTCGACAAGTACGCGGACGTCGTGATCCGCCCGAACCTCGCGGCGATGGGCGGCAGCGACTTCAACCAGCGCAACGCGGCGATCCTCGCGGGCGAGGAAGCGGTCGCGCGGATCATGCCGGAACTGCAACGCAAGCTCGCGGCCGCGCGCGGCGTGGCTGCCGCGTAAGCCCGGCTGTCGCCGCAACGGGCGGCCCGGGCCGCCGCCCCGCGACCCGCCTCGCCACCAACGCCGGCCCCAAAAACAAAAAACCCTGCCGCCTTTCGGTGACAGGGTTTTTCCGGTCCGACCGACCGGCGAACGTCAGTTGTTGCCGTTCGCCGAATCGTCGCCGATCGTCGCGCGCACGCGCCGCAGGTCTTCCGGCTTCATCGCCGGGAATTCCGATTCGATGCGGCGCGCGCCGGTGAACCGCTTTTCCCAGTAGCCGCTGTCGAGATCGTCGACGCGAACGGTGCTGCCCGTCGACGGCGAGTGCACGAACTTGTTGTCGCCGATGTAGATGCCGACGTGCGAGAACGTACGGCGCATCGTGTTGAAGAACACCAGATCGCCCGGCTTCAGGTTGCTCATGCTCACCTTCTCGCCGACGCGGCTCATCTCTTCCGCGCGACGCGGCAGCGACATGCCGAGCGTGTCCTGGAACACGTAGCGGACGAAGCCGCTGCAGTCGAGGCCCGAATCCGGCGAGTTGCCGCCCCAGCGATAACGCACGCCGATCATGTTCAGCGCGCCGACGACCACGTCGCCCGCCTTGCCGGCCATGCCGGCGAGGAACGACTTCGCGCCGCCGCTCGACGGCTGCGCGCTGGCCTGCTGGAGGGAGGAACCCGACCCGATCTGAGTCGAATTGGTGACATTCTGGTTAAAACTGCTGACTTCGTCGGCGAACGCGCCGGGAGCTGCTGCGAACAGGGCGCCGATGAATAGCCCGGCGATGGTGCGCGCGCATGCCTGGGTCAGGGATCGATGCTGCATTGGTCGATGGAATGTGCTTAAAAATCAGCTGATTGGCGGAAAATTTCGGTCGATACTAGCCAGCGCGTAATCGTTTGTCAAAACAAATTAATAAATACAATCGAGATGATCAGACCATTGGACGCCTATCACGCTTTCCAGACCGCTTTCAACAGCTTTTGTGTGTAAGGATGTGACGGTCTCTCGAAGATGTCGGACACGTCCCCCGACTCGACGACGGCGCCGCCCTGCATCACCGCGACGCGGTGCGCCATCGCGCCGATCACTTCCAGGTCGTGGCTGATGAACACATAGCCGAGGTTGTATTTCTGTTGCAAATTCGCGAGCAGCTTCAGCACCTGCCGCTGGATCGACACGTCGAGCGCCGACGTCGGCTCGTCGAGGATCAGGATCCGCGGCTCCAGCACCAGCGCCCGCGCGATCGCGATCCGCTGGCGCTGGCCGCCCGAGAATTCGTGCGGATAACGCTGCAGCACCGTGCGGTCGAGGCCCACCTCGCGCAGCACCGCGAGCGACTTCGCGCGGCGCGCGTCGGGCGTCATGTCCGGGCGATGCAGTTCGAGCCCCTCGCCGACGATCCGCTCGATCGTGTGACGCGGCGAAAGCGAACTGAACGGATCCTGAAAGACCACCTGCATGTTCGAGCGCAGCGCGGTCTGCTCGCGGCCGCGATAGCTCGACAGCGCGCGCCCCTGGAATTCGATCTCGCCGCCGGCCGTCTTCTGCAGCCCGAGCAGCGCCATCGCGAGCGTCGACTTCCCCGACCCGGATTCCCCGACGATGCCGAGCGTCTCGCCCTGCCGCACCGACACCGACACGTCGGCGACGGCCGTCACCGGCACCGTGCCGAACCAGCCCGCGAAGCCCGGCCGCTTGCGCGCGAACTGCACGCTCACGTGCCGCGCGTCGAGCACGACGGGCGCGATCGGCATCACCGGCATGACCGTGCGCTGCGGCCGGCTGTTCAGCAGCCGCTGCGTATACGGATGCTCGGGTTGCGCGAAGATCCGCTCGACCGGCCCGCTCTCGACGAGCCGGCCATGCTCCATCACCGCGACGCGCTCGGCGAAATGCCGCACCAGATTCAGGTCGTGCGTGATCAGCAGGATCGCCATCCCGCGCTTTTCCGCTTCCTCGCGCTGCAGCTCCAGCAACAGGTCGACGATCTGCGCGCGGATCGTCACGTCGAGCGCGGTGGTCGGCTCGTCGGCGAGCAGCAGCCGCGGCCGGCACGCGAGCGCCATCGCGATCATCGCGCGCTGCCGCTGGCCGCCCGACAACTGGTGCGGATAGCTGTCGACGCGCCGGTCCGGCTCCGCGATGCCCGTGCGCGCGAGCAGCGCGATCGCGCGCTTGCGCGCCTCGACGGCCGAGACGCCGTCGTGCAGCACGATCGTCTCGCCGATCTGCACGCCGATCGTATACAGCGGGTTGAGCGCCGTCATCGGCTCCTGGAAGATCATCGCGATGTCCGAGCCGCGCAGCCCGCGCATCTCGCGCTCGCTCCTGGTCGAAAGGTCCTGCCCCGCGAAGCGGATCGCGCCGCTGACCTCCGCGTCGCGCAGCAACCGCAGGATCGACAGCGCGGTCACGCTCTTGCCGGAACCCGACTCGCCGACGAGCGCGACGCGCTCGCCGCGGCCGATCGCCAGCGTCACGTCGTCCACCGCGACCGTGTCGCCGAAGCGCACGCGCAGATGCTCGAGCGACAGCAGCGGCTCGTGCTGCGTCGATACGGTCGGCTCGCTCATCGCTGCCCTCCCGCCGCGCGCACCGAATCGGCGATCCGCGTGTCGAGCGCATTGCGCAGCGCATCGCCCATGAAGGTCAGCAGCAGCAGCGTCGCGACCAGCACGCCGAACGTCGACAGCGAGATCCACCACGCGTCGAGGTTGCCCTTGCCCTGCGCGAGCAATTCGCCGAGGCTCGGCGTCGGCGGCGGCACGCCCAGCCCGAGGAAATCGAGGCTCGTGAGCGCGAGGATCGAGCCGCTCATCCGGAACGGCAGGAACGTGATCACCGGCGTGAGGCTGTTCGGCAGCACGTGGCGCCAGATGATCTGCCAGTTCGTGAGCCCCATCGCGCGGGCCGCGCGCACGTAGTCCTGCGTGCGGTTGCGCAGGAACTCCGCGCGCACGTAGTCGGCGAGCCCGATCCAGCCGAACAGCGACAGCAGCACGATCAGCAGCAGGAAGCTCGGCTCGAAGATCGACGCGAAGATGATCAGCAGGTACAGCTCGGGCAGCGAGCTCCAGATCTCGATCAGCCGCTGCCCGACGATGTCGATGCGCCCGCCGAAGAAGCCCTGCACGGCGCCCGCGGCGATCCCGAGCAGCGTGCCGATCACGGTCAGGATCAGCCCGAACTCGACCGAGATGCGAAACCCGTAGACGAGCCGCGCGAGCAGGTCGCGCCCCTGCGCGTCGGTGCCGAGCCAGTTCTCGCGCGACGGCGGCGCCGGGTTCGGCACGTTCGAGAAGTAGTTCAGCGTGTCGTAGTAATAGCGATTCGGCGGATAGACGACGAAGTTGCCGGGCGCCTCGAGCCGCTTGCGCACGTACGGATCGAGGTAGTCGGCCGGCGTCGGGAAATCGCCGCCGAAGGTCGTTTCCGGATACGCATGGAACATCGGGAAATAGGTCTGGCCGTCGTAGCGCACGACGAGCGGCTTGTCGTTCGACCACAGAGGCGCCGCGAGGCTCGCGGCGAACGCGACGACGAAGATCACGAAGCTCCAGTAGCCGAGACGCTGCTGCCTGAAGCGCTGCCACACGCGGCGCGCGGGCGACGGCGACACGCGCGCGCGCGCGGCGTCGATGCGGGATGACGCGACGGCCCGGTTCATCGCGCCCCTCGCCCGATCACGCCGGGCATGCGAATGGATCGTTTCATGTCAGCGTTCCAGGTTGTCGAATTGAATGCGCGGATCGACCCACACATAGCAGAGATCGGAGAGCAGCTTGGTCGCGAGCCCGATCAGCGTGAACAGGTACAGCGTGCCGAGCACGACCGGATAGTCGCGCCGCACGACCGACTCGTACGACAGCAGCCCGAGGCCGTCGAGCGAGAACAGCGTCTCGATCAGCAGGCTGCCGGTGAAGAACGCGCCGATGAACGCAGCCGGGAAGCCGACGATCAGCGGCAGCATCGCGTTGCGGAACACGTGCTTCCACAGCACGCTGCGCTCGGAGAGCCCCTTCGCGCGCGCGGTCAGCACGTATTGCCGGCGGATCTGGTCGAGGAACGCGTTCTTCGTGAGCATCGTGACGACCGCGAAGCTGCCGACGACCGACGCCGTGATCGGCAGCGCGATGTGCCACAGGTAGTCGAGCACCTTGCCGACGAGCGACAGCTGCGCGAAATTGTCCGACGTGAGGCCGCGCAGCGGAAAGAGCTGCCAGAACGAGCCGCCGCCGAACAGCACGAGCAGCAGCACGCCGAGCACGAAACCCGGGATCGCATAACCGACGAGCACGACGAGGCTGGTCGCGACGTCGAACGGCGAACCGTTGCGCACGGCCTTCGCGATGCCGAGCGGCACCGAGATCAGGTACGTGAGGAAGAAGGTCCACAGCCCGATGCTGATCGACACGGGCAGCTTCTGCACGACCAGCGACCACACGCTCTGGTGGCGAAAGTAACTGTCGCCGAGATCGAAGCGCGCGAAGCGCTTGAGCATCAGCCAGTAGCGTTCGAGCGGCGGCTTGTCGAACCCGTACAGCGCCTTGAGCTGCGCGAGCTGCTGCGCGTCGACGCCGGTGTGCGCGCGCATGCCGAACGGCACCGCGCCCTGCTCCGTCGCGCCCTTGCGCAATTCCTGCACGGCCTGCTCGACGGGGCCGCCCGGCACGAACTGGATCACCGCGAACGTCAGCGTCAGCACGCCGACGAGCGTCGGGATCATCAGCAGCAGGCGTTTGAGGATGTAGCTCCACATAGGGCGTCGACTCGTGATCGGTTGGGCGATTGGACGAAAGGCGGGTGCGGGTCAGTGATCGGGCTTCGCCCACCATGTCGACACGACCCAGCCTTCGGCCGAATAGTACAGCGGCAGCGTCTGCGGATAGGCGAGCGAGCGCTTGTAGGCGATCCGGTGCGTCGTGCTGTACCACTGCGGTACCGCGTAGTAGCCGTGCATCAGCACGCGGTCGAGCGCGTGCGTCGCGTCGAGCAGATCCTCGCGCGTCTGCGCGGTACCGAGCGCGTGCAGCAATGCGTCGACGGCCGGCGACTTCAGCCCGATGAGGTTGTCGGAGCCCGGCTCGTCGGCGAACTTGCTCGCGTAACGCGAATATTGCTCGGCGCCCGGCACCTGCACGCCCGGCAGGCGGATCGTCGTCATGTCGTAGTCGAACGCGTCGAGACGCTTCTGCAGCAGCGCGAAATCGGCCGTGCGAAAACGTACGGCGATGCCGAGCTTCGCGAGGTTGCGCTGGTACGCGGTCACGACGCCTTCCATCGCGCCCCCCGCATCGTCGAGGATCTCGAACGCGAACGGCTCGCCCTTCGCGTTGCGCAGCGCGCCGTCGCGATAGGTCCAGCCGGCCTGCGCGAGCAATGCGCGCGCCTTCAGCAGGTTCGCGCGCAGCGAACCCGGCGGATTCGTGTCCGGCTGCGTGACCATCGGGCCGAACACGGCCGGATCGAGCTGCGCGCGCAGCGGCTCGAGCAGCTTCAGCTCGCCCTCGCCCGGCATGCCGGTCGCCTGCAGGTCGGTGTCGGCGAAATAGCTGTCGAGGCGCGTGTACGCGCTGTAGAACAGCTGGCGGTTCAGCCATTCGAAGTCGAACGCGAGGTCGAGCGCCTGGCGCACGCGCGCGTCGCGAAACAGCGGACGGCGCAGGTTCATGAAGAAACCCTGCATGCCGGCGCCGTTGTGCTGGCGGAATTCGCGCTTGACGAGCTCGCCGCTGTCGAAACGCTTGCCGACGTCGCGCCGCGTCCAGTTGCGCGCGATGTACTCGACGAGCACGTCGTATTCGCCGGCCTTGAACGCCTCGAGCCGCGCGACGCCGTCGCCGTACAGCTTGTAGACGATCCGCTCGAAGTTGTTGGTGCCGATCCGCACCGGCAGGTCGGCGCCCCAGTACGCGGGGTTGCGCCGATAGGTGATCGTGCGGCCGTTGTCGTAGCGCTCGATCAGATACGGGCCGCTGCCGATCGGCTGCTCGAACGCGAGCTGGTCGAACGGGATGCGCGAGCCGTCCGCGCGCACGCCCCACTTGCGCGAGAACACCGGCACGCCGCCGGCGATCAGCGGCAGCTCGCGGTTCGCGCTGCGGAACTCGAAGCGCACGGTGGCCGGATCGACCACCACGGCCTTCGCGATTTCCGCGAAATACGCGCCGAACTGCGGCGCGGCCTGCTTGCTCTTCAGCGTATCGAACGAAAACTTGACGTCGTCGGCCGTGACGCGATCGCCGTTCGAGAAACGCGCGCGCGGATTCAGGTGGAACGTGACCGAACGACGATCGGGCGCGACGTCGATGTCGTCGGCCAGCAGCCCGTAGGCGGATGCCGGTTCGTCCGAGCTGCCGGTCGCAAGGCTCTCGAACAGCATGTCGATGCCCGGCGCCGGATTGCCGCGCATCGTGAACGGATTGAACTTGTCGAACGACGTCAGCCGGTTCGGGTTCGCGAGCACGAGCGTGCCGCCCTTCGGCGCATCGGGGTTGACGTAGTCGAAATGCTTGAAACCCGGCGGATACTTCGGCTCGCCGTACTGCGCGATCGCATAGGCCGCGTGCGCGGCCGGCGTGGCCAGCGCGGCGCATAGCGCAAACGCCGCGGCCGCGCGGCCGGCAGCCCGTACGGCACGCAGCGCGCCGAAACCGGCCCGCACGGCGGCGGCCCGGGGCGAACCCTTCGTCATAGAGGCCCTGTCGGTCGAATGAGGGTAGTAACGTGGGACGATTCTACCCATTCAATCGGCCGGGCCAAAAGAAAACCGCCACGCGGGCGGTTTCCGGTCTTGTTGACGGGCAGACGGCGCGCACGCGTCACGCGCGCGCACCGCGCCATATCAGCGCCAGCCGTTGTGGCGACCGTTGTCCCAGTGACCGTGACCGCGGTCCCAGCCGGGACGCCCGCCATGGTGGCGATACCAGTCGTCGCGGCCCCAGTAGCGGCGGCCGTCCCAGTAGCGGTCGCCGTGCCAGCCGATCACGATCGCCGGTCCCGGCGCGTACACGGGCGCCGGCGCATACACCGGCGCAGGCTGGTAGACGACCGGCGGCGGGGGCGGCGGCGCATACACGGGCGCGGGCGCGACGTAGACCGGCGCCGGCACGCCGACGTTGATCCCGACATTGACTCCCGCCATTGCTGCGCCCGACACGAGCAAGGCCGTCATACCGGTCAAGAGCGAGGCAACACGCAAGGTCTTCATGGATTCCTCTTCTGGTTGTGTCATGTGTGACTGGACTATAACGGCAAGCCCCGCCTCCGCATATTTCAAGTTTGTAAGAACTGATGCGTCACATCGCAACGGAAAGCCCGCGCTAACGTCTTGTAACAATCGGCGCCCGCCCGCCCCCGCCGTGCCCTTTCCTAAAACATCTTTCATCCTGCCTCGCGCCCGGCGTTAAGCGCCGCCTCGCACACTGCGCGAGCCGGATCGGGCGCCCGCCACGCTTCGGCACTTTGCTGACAGGCCGGCGCCCCGCGCCGGCGGAGACCTCGCCGATGCTGAAACTCGTCCGACTCGCGCTCGCGCGCCCCTACACGTTCATCGTCCTCGCGCTGCTGATCCTGATCGCGGGGCCGCTCGCCGCGCTGCGCACGCCGACCGACATATTTCCCGACATCCGGATCCCGGTCATCAGCGTCGTATGGAACTACGCGGGCCTGCAGCCGGCCGACATGTCCGGGCGCATCGTCACGTATTACGAGCGCACGCTCGGCACGACGGTCAACGACGTCGCGCACATCGAGTCGCAATCGTTCCGCAGCTTCGGGATCGTCAAGATCTTCTTCCAGCCGAGCGTCGACATCCGCACCGCGACCGCGCAGGTCACGTCGATCTCGCAAACCGTGCTCAAGCAGATGCCGCCCGGCACCACGCCGCCGCAGATCCTCAACTACAACGCGTCGACGGTACCGGTGCTGCAGCTCGCGCTGACGAGCGACACGCTGAACGAACAGCAGCTCGGCGACTACGCGACCAACGTGATCCGGCCGCAGTTGCTGTCCGTCGCGGGTGTCGCGATTCCGTCGCCGTACGGCGGCAAGGTGCGCCAGGTGCAGATCGACCTCGACCCGCAGGCGCTGCAGGCCAAGGGGCTGTCCGCGCAGGATGTCGCGACCGCGCTCGCGCAGCAGAACCAGATCATCCCGGCCGGCACGCAGAAGATCGGCGGCTTCGAATACAACATCCGCCTCAACGACAGTCCGCTGACCATCGACCAGCTCAACGCGCTGCCGATCCGGACGGTTAACGGCGCGGTGATCTTCATGCGCGACGTCGCGCATGTCCGCGACGGCTTTCCGCCGCAGGGCAACATCGTGCGCGTCGACGGCCGCCGCGCGGTGCTGATGAGCGTGCTGAAAAGCGGCTCGGCGTCGACGCTCGACATCATCGCGGGCGTCAAGGCGCAGTTGCCGCGCATCGAGGCGACGCTGCCGCCGTCGCTGCGGCTCGTCGTGATGGGCGACCAGTCGGTGTTCGTCAAGGGCGCCGTGAGCGGCGTCGCGCGCGAAGGCCTGATCGCCGCGGCGCTCACTTCCGCGATGATCCTGCTGTTTCTCGGCAGCTGGCGCTCGACGCTGATCATCGCCGCATCCATCCCGCTCGCGGTGCTGGCGGCGATCGCCGCGCTGGCGGCCGCGGGCGAGACGCTCAACGTGATGACGCTCGGCGGGCTCGCGCTCGCCGTCGGTATTCTGGTCGACGACGCGACCGTCACGATCGAGAACGTCAACTGGCACCTGGAACAGGGCAAGGACGTGCGCAGCGCGATCCTCGACGGCGCGTCGCAGATCGTCGCGCCGGCCTTCGTGTCGCTGCTGTGCATCTGCATCGTGTTCGTGCCGATGCTGCTGCTCGACGGCGTCGCGCGCTTCCTGTTCGTGCCGATGGCCGAGGCCGTGATCTTCGCGATGATCGCGTCGTTCGTGCTGTCCCGCACGTTCGTGCCGATGATGGCCCGTTACCTGCTGAAGCCGCATGCCGCCCATCCGGCCGCCGTGCTCGCGCCGCACGGCGCGCCGTTCGCGCCGCCGCGCGCACGCAATCCGCTCGTCGCGTTCCAGCAGGGCTTCGAACGCCGCTTCGCCGCGCTGCGCGCCGGCTACCGCGTCGTGCTCGGGCTGGCCCTCGCCCACCGCGGCCGCTTCGTCGCACTGTTCCTCGCCGCGGTCGCCGTGTCGTTCGTGCTGGTGCCGGGGCTCGGCCGCAATTTCTTCCCGTCGGTCGACTCGGGCGAGATCGCGATCCACGTGCGCGCACCGATCGGCACGCGCATCGAGGAAACCGCCGCGCTGTTCGACCGCGTCGAACGCACGGTGCGCGGCGTCGTGCCGCCGCGCGCGCTCGCGAGCATCGTCGACAACATGGGCCTGCCGAACAGCGGGATCAACCTCACGTACAGCAACAGCGGCACGATCGGCCCGCAGGACGGCGACATCCTCGTGTCGCTCACCGGCGACCACGCGCCGACGGCCGGCTACGTGAAGCAACTGCGCACCGCGCTGCCGCGCGCGTTTCCGGGCGTGACGTTCTCGTTCCTGCCCGCCGACATCGTGAGCCAGATCCTCAACTTCGGCGCCCCCGCGCCGATCGACGTGCAGGTGACCGGCCCCGACCGGGCAGCCAACCGCGCGTACGCGACCGAGCTGCTGCGCCGCATCCGCACGGTGCCGGGCGTCGCCGATGCGCGCGTGCAGCAGGCGTCGACCTATCCGCAGTTCACGGTGTCGGTCGACCGCGCGCGCGCCGCGCAGCTCGGCGTCACCGAGCAGGACGTCACCAATGCGGTGGTCGCCAGCCTGTCCGGCACGAGCCAGGTGTCGCCGACCTACTGGCTCGATCCGCACAACGGCGTGTCCTATCCGATCGTCGCGCAGACGCCGCAGTACCGGATGACGTCGCTGTCGGACCTGCGCGCGTTGCCCGTCACGGGCCGCACGGGCGCCCCGCAACTGCTCGGCGGCCTCGCGACGATCGTGCGCGGTCAGACCGACGCGGTCGTCTCGCACTACGACATCGCGCCGCTGTACGACATCTTCGCGACGACGCAGGATCGCGATCTCGGCGCGGTCAGCGCCGACATCGAACGCGTGCTGCGCGCGAATGCCGCCGGCCTGCCGAAGGGCTCGCGCGTGACCGTGCGCGGCCAGGTGCAGACGATGAACGGCGCATTCGGCGGACTGCTCGCCGGCCTCGCCGGCGCGGTGCTGCTGATCTACCTGCTGATCGTCGTGAACTTCCATTCGTGGCGCGACGCGTTCGTGATCGTGAGCGGGCTGCCCGCGGCGCTCGCCGGCATCGTCTGGATGCTGTTCGTCACGCGCACGCCGCTGTCGGTGCCGGCGCTGACGGGCGCGATCCTGTGCATGGGGGTCGCGACCGCGAACAGCATCCTCGTCGTCACCTTCGCGCGCGAACGGCTCGCGCACACCGCCGACGCGGCCGTCGCCGCGCTCGAGGCCGGCTTCACGCGCTTTCGGCCCGTGATGATGACCGCGCTCGCGATGATCATCGGCATGGCGCCGATGGCGCTCGGTCTCGGCGACGGCGGCGAACAGAACGCCCCGCTCGGCCGCGCGGTCATCGGCGGCCTGCTGTGCGCGACCGTCGCGACGCTGGTGTTCGTGCCGGTCGTGTTCAGCCTCGTCCACCGGCGCGATCGCGCGCCGCGCCCCGAATCCCTTTCCGTCACTCCGGGAGAACAGCATGTCCACTGAATTCGAAGTCCGTCCCCCCGGCACGCCGCGCTACCTGAAGCCGCTCGCGATCGCAGGCGCCGTCGCCGCGCTCGCGGTCGCGGCCGCCGGCGTCCTCGCCCGCGTGCACGATGCCCATGCGGTCGCCGCGTGGACCGCGCAGCAAGCGATCCCGACCGTCGCCACGGTCGCGCCGCAGCCGGCCGCGGCCGACGCACTCGTGCTGCCGGGCCGGCTCGACGCCTATGTCGACGCCCCGATCTACGCACGCGTGCCGGGCTACCTGCATGCGTGGTACGCGGACATCGGCGCGCACGTGAAGGCGGGCCAGCTGCTTGCGTCGATCGACACGCCCGATCTCGACCAGCAGTTGCAGCAGGCCCGCGCGGACCTGCAAAGCGCGAGCGCGAACGAGCGGCTCGCCGCGATCACGGCCGCCCGCTGGGCCGAGATGCTTGCGCAGGATTCGGTGTCGCAGCAGGAGGCCGACGAGAAACGCAGCGACCTCGATGCGAAACGCGCGGCCGTCGCCGCGCGCACCGCCGACGTACGGCGGCTCGAAGCGCTCGAATCGTTCAAGCGGCTCACCGCGCCGTTCGACGGCGTCGTGACGGCCCGCAAGACCGACGTCGGCGCGCTGATCGACGCGGGCAGCGGCAACGGCGCCGAGCTCTTCACCGTGTCGGATGCGCGGCGACTGCGGCTGTACGTCCACGTGCCGCAGGACGACGCGGCCGCGATCCGCGCGGGCATGCAGGCCGTGCTGACCGTACCCGAGCGCCCGGGCCAGACGTTCGACGCCACGCTCGCGGATTCCGCGCAGTCGATCGACCCGGCGTCCGGCACGCTGCTCGCGCAGTTTTCGATCGCCAATCCGGCGGGCACGCTCTTTCCCGGCGAATACGCGCAGGTGCGGCTTGCGATGCCCGGCGCCGCGCATGCGCTGACGATTCCGGCCAGTACGCTGATCTTCCGCCACGACGGGTTGCAGATCGCGGTGCTCGACGCGAACGGGCATGCGAGGTTGCGCAACGTGTCGATCGCGACCGATCTCGGCACGCGCGTCGAGATCGCCTCGGGACTCGCGGCCGGCGATCGCGTGATCGACAATCCGCCCGATTCGCTCGCGGACGGCGACCCCGTACGCATCGCCGGCACCGCGACGACGGAGCACGCACATGGCTGACCGACTGCTTGCCGCATGGCTGGGCAGCATCGCGCTGCTCGCCGGCTGTTCGCTCGCACCGGCCTACCGCGTGCCGGCCGTTCCGGTGCCGGCCGCGTTTCGCGAAACGGGCCCGTGGGTCGATGCCGCGCCGGCCGACCGCCTGCCGCGCGACGGCTGGTGGCGCGTGTACGGCGACGCGACGCTCGACCGGCTCGAACCGCTCGTCGCACGCGCGAATCCCGACCTCGCGGCCGCCGTCGCGCGGCACGACGAGGCGACCGCGCTGTTCGACGAAGCGCATGCGGCGTTGCTGCCGAGCGTGGGTATCGAAGCCGAACCCGACCGCGACCGGCAGTCGGCGCGCCGGCCGCTGCGCGGCAGCGGCCAGCCCGACGTCTACGAGTCGAACACGCTCGAAGCCGGCATCGGCTACGACGTCGATCTGTGGGGCAAGGTCCGCAACACGGTCGCGGCCGGCCGCGACGACGCGCAGGCGGCCGACGACGATCTCGCGTCGGTCCGGCTCAGCCTGCAGGCCAGCGTGGCCGCCACCTACTTCGACCTCGCGGGCCTCGACCGCGAAGCGGCCACGCTCACGCAAACGATCGACACGTATCGCCGCGCGTGGCAACTCACGGTCAGCCGTCATCGCGGCGGCCTCGCGTCGGGGCTCGACGTGTCGCGCGCACGGACACAACTCGCGCTCGCCCGGGCACGCGCCTCCGACATCGCCGCCCGCCGCGCACTCGACGAACACGCGATCGCCGCGCTCGTCGGCACATCCGCGTCGACGTTCACGCTGCCGCCCGTCGCGGCGCTGCCCGGCGTGCCGGCGATTCCGACCGGCCTCGCGTCGACGCTGCTCGAACGCCGGCCGGACATCGCCGCCGCCGAACGTCGCGTCGCGGCGGCGAACGCGCGGATCGGCGTCGCCCGCGCCGCCTATTTCCCCGACCTGTCGCTCGGCCTCGCTGCCGGCTTCCAGAGCGATACGTTTTCGCCGTGGCTCGCCGCGCCGAACGAGATCTGGTCGATCGGGCCGCGTCTCGCGGCGACGCTGTTCGACGGCGGCCTGCGCGCCGCGGGCGTACGCAAGTCACGTGCGCAATTCGCCGAGCAGGGCGCGCGCTATCGCGCCGTCGTGCTGCAGGCATTCCGGGAAGTCGAGGACGATCTCGCGCTGCTGCACCGCCTCGGCGACGAATCCGACCAGGACGACGCGGCGCTCGTCGCGGCGCGGCAGTCGCTCGCACTCGCGATGTCGCGCTATCGCGACGGCGCGGTCAGCTATCTCGACGTGGTCACGGCGCAGACGACCGAACTCGATACGCAGATCGCGTCGCTCGATGCCGACGCGCGACGCCTGCAGGCATCCGTCGGGCTCGTGCGCGCGCTCGGCGGCGGCTGGCACGGCACGCATTCATGAACGTTTCTTCATCGGCCCGCCCGGCGCCCGCACGGGCGCGCCCGATAACGTGGTGCCTGCCGGCATCGCCATCACGTCACCGGCTACTTCACTTGAAAAGGACCACGCCATGAAGACCCTGATGTTCACCTCCCTCCTCTGCACCCTCTGCGTCACGTTGCCCGGCCGGGCCAGCGCGATGCCGCCCGCCGCGGCGACCGCACCGCACACGTTCGCGTCGGCCGCACCCGCACCGCTGCCGTCGCGACCGGCATGGGCGGCCTCGCCAGCCGCGCCGCTCACGCGCGCGCAGGTCTATCGCGAACTCGTCCACGCCGAACGCGACGGGCAGCTCGCGCAACTCAACCGCGAACTGTATTCGCACTGACTGCACGCACACGGACGTGTCGCGCGACGCGCGGCACGCCTGCGCTCGTCGCACGCAACGCGCTACCGCGCCGTCATCCGCCCGCGTCGAACCTGAACCCGAATCGCGCGACGGTCTCGATTCGCGCGGAGAATGCGTGGGCGGCCAGCTTGCGCCGTAACCGCACGACCAGCGCATTGACCGTTTCGGGTTCGATATCGGCGTCGCCCCATGCGTAACGCAGCACGGCGTCGCGCCCGACCGGCCGGCCCGATTCGCGCAGCAGGCATTCGACGAGACGGAATTCCCGCGCACTGAGCGCGAGCCGCCTGCCGTGCTCCTCGAGCGCTCGCGTCGCCGCGTCGAGCCGGACCGGCTCGCGCGTCCCGATCGCGCCGGTCCGGCGCCACAGCGCGCGCAACCGTTCGTGCAGCTCGACGAACGAACACGGATGGGCAAGACACACGTCGCACCCGGCCTGCAGCATCCGCGCGCGCTGCACGGGCGTGGCGCCGGTGACGATCGCGGCGATCGTCGCGCCGCCGGCCGACACGGCAAGGTGCGGCAATCCCGTGAGGATCGCCGGATCGGCCGCCGCATCGGGTGCAACGATCACGATGGCGTCGAAGCGGTCCTGCGTCGCCGCGAAGCAGCCGTCGCGCCATCCGTCGACCCGCTCGACGCCGTGCATGCTCTCGCGAAACGCCTTGTCGAGCCGCGCGGCCTCCGGCGTCGACGGAGCAATCAGCAGGATGCGCATCGATCGCTCCCCGGCGCCGTCACGCGAGCGAGCGCGGCCAGCATTCGACCGTGATCGCCGTGCCGGCCGGCTGCGCATCGCCGATCCGCAGTGCGAAATCGTGCACGCGCATCACGGCCGACACCACGCTCAAGCCGAGCCCCGACCCGTTCACGTGGCGCGTGCGCTCGCCGCGATAGAAGCGTTCGAGCACCGCGTCGCGCTCGCCTGGCGGGATGCCCGGACCGGTGTCCTCGAACCGGACGAGCGGGCCGTTCGGCGTCGTGTGGAGCACGACGTGCACGCGCCCGCCCGGCGGCGTGAACTTGATGGCATTGTCCGCGAGATTGCTGAACGCCTCGAACAGCAATGCGCGGTCGCCGTGAATGCCGTCGACGCGTGCGGCATCGAGTTCGAACGACACGTCGACGGCTTCGGCCAGCGGCTCGTAGAGGTCGCACACGTCGCGCAGCAACGCCGCGACGTCGACCGCGGCAAAGCCGCCGCGCCGGCTCAGCGTGCCGATCTCCGAGATGCGCAGCATCGCGCGAAAGCGTTCGAGCAGCCGGTCGGTTTCGTCGCGCGCGGACGCCAGCAGTGCCGCCGACGCAGGATCGTCCGCGCAGAACGGCTGGTCGGCCAGCCGCGCCAGCATCGTATGCACGCGTGCGAGCGGCGTGCGCAGGTCGTGCGCGATGCCGTCGCAGGTATGGCGCACCTCGCCCATCAGCCGCTCGACTTCGTCGAGCATGTGGTTCACGAGATGCGCGAGCAGGTCGAGTTCGTCGTAGCGGCCGACCGGCAGCCGCTTGCCGAGATCGCCTTCGGCGATCTGCCGCGTGACGCGCCGGATCGCGGCGACGCGGCGCATCTGCCGCATGCCGAGCATGCTGCCGCCCGCGATGCCCGCGATCAGGATCATCACGCCGCCGATCACGAGCCCGCGGATCGCGACATCGCGAATCTGGATGAAATGCGACAGGTCGCGCGCGACGACCAGTGTCATCCCGTTGTCGCGGCGCACGGCCATCGCGCGCGTGATCGGCGCGGGCTGGCCGTCGAGCGGCGCGAGCGTGCGGTTCAGCGTGCGGCCGTCGCGATCCGCGCGCAGCGCGGGCAGCGTCGCGATGTCGCCAGCCACGCGATGCCCGGCCGCGTCGAACAGCCCGTAGAAACTCGTATGCATGCGCTCGTGCTCGAGCCGCCGGTGGATCGCGAGCGGCAGCGCCGCATCGGGGATCGAATCGAAATAGATCAGCTGCCACGCGAGCACCTCGTCGGTGTCGTGCGTCATCGTGTGTGTCGCCGCCGCGTTGATGACGCCCGCGAGCAGCAGCAGCGACACCGAGAAGATCGCCGCATACGCGCACAGCCAGCGAAACGTCGTCGTATGCCAGCGGCGCGTGAAATTCGCCGCGCGAGCCGTGTCCATCGCCGCCTCCGTCACGCGAGCATGTAGCCCGAGCCGCGCACCGTCTGGATCATCGGTTCCGCGCCCGGCGGATCGATCTTCTTGCGCAGCCGGCCCATGTGGACGTCGATCAGATTGGTGCCGGGATCGAAGTGATAACCCCACACGGTCTCGAACAGCATCGTGCGCGTGATCGTCTGGCCCGCGTTGCGCATCATGAACTCGAGCACGCGAAATTCGGTCGGCAGCAGCGGAATCTCGTCGCCGCCGCGCCGTGCGCAGCGCGAAATGAGGTCGAGCTCGAGTGCGCCGACCTTCAGCAGCGTCTGCTGCGGCACGCCCGATGCCTGCCGACGGCGCAGCAGCACCTCGATGCGCGCGCTCAGCTCGCCGGAATCGAACGGCTTCGTCAGGTAATCGTCGCCGCCCGCGCGCAGACCGCGGATGCGCTCGTCGACATCGCCGAGCGCACTCAGCATCAGCACCGGCGTATCGATGCCGACCGTGCGCATCGCGGTCAGGATCGCGAGGCCGTCCGCGCCCGGCAGCATCCGGTCGAGCGTGATCGCGTCGTACGATGCGCTCATCGCGCGCATCATCCCTTCGCGGCCGTTGTCGATCCAGTCGACCTCGAACCCGCGCGCGGTCAGCTCGCCGACGATCTCGTTCGCGGTCACCGCATCGTCCTCGACCGTCAGTACTCGCATGATTGTCCTCTCAATGAACGTCGCGACGGGCGCACACGACGCGCCCGCGACTATCGTAGGCGACGCGCGCGCCGTCCGGCGTTACATGAAAAATGCTTCATCCCGCGCCGCGACCAGCACGCGTGAAACATGTTTCATCCGTGCGTCGCCCGCCTCGTCGTGCGGGCCGCCTACGCTGACGTCATGCGGCATCGAGCCGCGCAACCAGGAGCCACCGGATGAAACTGTCGACCACCGTCGCCTGCATGCTGCTCGCATGCGCCAGCACCGCCGCGTTCGCGGGCCCCCGCCTCACCCCGCAGGAATGTCGTGCGTACCCGTTCGTTCACACGGGCCACGACGTCACGCATGCGGACCTCGTGCGCGAACTGACCGAGCTCGAACAGGTCGGCTACAACCCGGCTCACGCGAGCCCCTACTACCCCGACGATCTCGACGATGCGAAGCAGCGCCTCGCCGCCGAATACCGCGCGGACTGCACCCATGCGCTGACGGCCGACGCCGGCGTGCGGCACTGACCGCGCACGGCCCGGCGCAACGCGGCCGGGGGAGAAATGAAAAAGGCGGCACGCGAGTGCCGCCTTTTCGTCATGAGCGCGCATGGATATCGACCGCCGCGCCGCGACGCCGCTCAACGCGACATCATGTTCATGCTGACGTTGTGCATCACCCACAACGTGCCGACGATCAGGATCGCCGCGGTCAGCACCGTGTAGCTGAACGCCATCACGTTCCAGCGCTGGCCCGACGAGCCGTTCATGTGCAGGAAGTACACGAGGTGCACGACGATCTGCACGAAGGCGAGCACGGCCAGCGCGATCAGCGACGCATGCGGCGACAGCACGCCGCCCATCACGAGGCCGAACGACGCGGCCGTGAGCAGCACCGACAGAATGAAGCCGGCGACGTAGCCGCCGACGCTGCCGTGCCCTTCTTCGAGTTGAGACGAATGCGAATGGGCCATTTAGATCACGCTCGCGAGATAGACAAAGGAAAACACGCAGATCCACACGATGTCGAGGAAGTGCCAGAACAGGCTCAGGCACGTGAGGCGCCGCAGGTCGCGATCGGTCAGGTCGCCGCCGCGGAACACGATCTGCCCGGCGAGCACGATCATCCACAGCAGGCCGGCCGTCACATGCAGCCCGTGCGTGCCGACCAGCGTGAAGAACGCCGACAGGAACGCGCTGCGCTGCGGGCCCGCGCCTTCCGCGATCAGGTGCGAGAACTCGCGCAGTTCCATCGCGAGAAACGCCGCGCCGAGCACGAACGTCACCGCGAGCCATGCGAGCAGCGCGCCGCGCCGCTGCTTGTACGCCGCGAGCATCGCGAAACCGTACGTGATGCTCGACAGCAGCAGCGCGGCGGTTTCCACCGCGACGCCCGGAATGTCGAACAGCTCCTTCGCGGTCTGGCCGCCCGCGTACTGGTGGCCCAGCACCGCGAACGTCGCGAACAGCGCCGCGAAGATCACGCAGTCGGTCATCAGGTACAGCCAGAAACCGAACACCGAATGCGACGGCGGATGGTCGTCGTGCTCGAGCAGGGTCGCGCTCAAGGTTTTCTGCAACATCAGTTGGCCTCCAGTTCCACGTCGTCGACGCGCGCGGCCGTGCGCGTCGTCGGCTGCTTGTCCTCGATCTTCCGCACCGTCGACGCGGGGATGTAATAACCGTCGTTATCGCGCGAGCTGTAGATCACGAGCGTCGCGATGATCCCGACGAGCCCGCCGATCGCCATCCACCAGATGTGCCACACCAGCGCGAAGCCGAGCACCAGGCTGAAGATCGCGATCACGAGACCCGCGCAGGTATTCGACGGCATGTGGATGTCGCGGAACGTCGCCGGGTTCGGCCGCCCTTCGCCGCGTGCCTTCATGTCCGCGTACGCGTCGAGCGTGCGCACCTGCGGGATCACCGCGAAGTTGTAGTCGGCCGGCGGCGACGACGTCGCCCACTCCAGCGTGCGGCCGCCCCACGGATCGCCCGTCGTGTCGCGATACTCGGGCAGGTGGCGATTGCGGATGCTGACCACCAGTTGCAGCAGCTGGCACGCGATGCCGATCGCGATCAGCACGGCGCCGAACGCGGCGACCAGCAGCCACGGATGCCAGGCCGGGTTGTCGTAGTGGTTCAGGCGGCGCGTCATGCCCATGAAGCCGAGCACGTAGAGCGGCACGAACGCGACGTAGAAGCCGATCTGCCAGAACCAGAACGCGGCCTTGCCGAGCTTCTCGTTCAGCTTGAAGCCGAACGCCTTCGGGAACCAGTAGTTGAAGCCCGCGAGATAGCCGAACAGCACGCCGCCGATGATCACGTTGTGAAAGTGCGCAATCAGGAACAGGCTGTTGTGCAGCACGAAGTCCGCGCCGGGAATCGCCATCATCACGCCGGTCATGCCGCCGAGCGTGAACGTGACCATGAAGCCGATCGTCCACAGCACGGGCGTCGTGAATTCGATCCGGCCGCGATACATCGTGAACAGCCAGTTGAACACCTTCACGCCGGTCGGGATCGCGATGATCATCGTCATGATCCCGAAGAACGCGTTCACGTTCGCCCCGGAGCCCATCGTGAAGAAGTGATGCAGCCACACGAGGAACGACAGCACCATGATCGCGCAGGTCGCGTACACCATCGTCTTGTAGCCGAACAGCGGCTTCTTCGCGAACGTCGCGATCACTTCCGAGAAGATCCCGAACGCCGGCAGGATCAGGATGTACACCTCCGGATGGCCCCACGCCCAGATCAGGTTCAGGTACAGCATCGCGTTGCCGCCGGCGTCGTTCGTGAAGAAGTGCATGCCGAGGTAACGGTCGAGGCCGAGCAGCGCGAGCGTCGCGGTCAGGATCGGGAACGACGCCATGATCAGCACGTTCGTGCAGAGCGCGGTCCACGTGAACACCGGCATCTTCATCAGCGTCATGCCGGGCGCGCGCATCTTGATGATCGTCACGAAGAAGTTCACGCCGGTCAGCAGCGTGCCGACGCCCGAGATCTGCAGCGCCCACAGGTAGTAGTCGACCCCTACCCCCGGACTGAACTGCAGCTCCGACAGCGGCGGGTACGCGAGCCAGCCCGTCTGCGCGAATTCGCCGATCACGAGCGACACGTTGATCAGGATCGCGCTGACGGCCGTCATCCAGAACGAGAGCGAGTTGATGAACGGGAACGCGACGTCGCGCGCGCCGATCTGCAGCGGCACGATCAGGTTCATCAGGCCGACCATGAACACCATCGCCATGAAGAAGATCATGATCACGCCGTGCGCCGTGAAGACCTGGTCATAGTGGTGCGGCGGCAGGTAGCCGGGCCCGTTGTACGCGAGCGCGAGCTGCATGCGCATCATGATCGCGTCGGCGAAGCCGCGCAGCAGCATGATCAGCGCGACGATGATGTACATCACGCCGAGTCTCTTGTGGTCGACCGTGGTCAGCCATTCCGTCCACAGCCATTTCCACCGGCCGGTGATCGTCAGCGCGGCGAGAATGCCCAGCACGACCAGCCCCATGAAGGCGCCTGCCCCCATGATGATGGGCTGATCGAACGGGATCGCCGAAAGTGTGAGTTTGCCGAACATGCGTTACCCCTTCGTGCCGCAGGCGGCGTCCTTCAGGTCGAGGACGTGGCCATCGTTGTATTTCGCGATGATGTTGTGGAAGAGCCGCGGATCGACCGACGAGAAGTAGCGCACCGGCGCCTTCTCGCTCGGCTGCGCGACGGTGCCGTACACGGTCGCGTCGAGCCGGTCCGGCGACGCCTTGACCTTCTGCACCCAGGCATCGAACTGTTCGCGCGGCTCCGCGAGCGTGCGGAACTTCATGTCGGAGAAACCGCGGCCGCTGAAGTTGGCGGACGTGCCCGCGTAGTTGCCGGGTTCGTCGGCGATCAGGTGCAGGCGCGTCTGCATCCCGGCCATCGCGTAGACCTGGCCGCCGAGCTGCGGAATGAAGAACGAGTTCATCACCGAATCCGACGTGATGCGGAAATTCACCGGCGTGCCCACCGGAATCGCGAGCTGGTTCACCGACGCGATGCCGAGCTCCGGATAGATGAACAGCCACTTCCAGTCGAGCGCGACGACCTCGACGTCGATCGGCTTCACCGACGACTCGAGCGGCTTGTACGGGTCGAGCTCGTGCGTGGTCTTCCACGTGAGCACCCCAAGGAACAGGATGATCAGCGTCGGCACCGTCCAGATCACGACCTCGATCGCGGTCGAATGCGACCAGTTCGGCGCATAGGTCGCGTTCCGGTTCGATGCGCGATATCGCCACGCGAACCACAGCGTGAGCAGGATCACCGGCACGACGACGACCAGCATCGCCCAGGTGGACGTCGCGATCAGTGCCTTTTCGGCGGCGCCCACGCTACCTTTCGGATTTAGTACATCTAAATTACAGCCTGACAGGCTCAACGCCGCGCCGATCGACATCAGCGCCGCCCAGCCTCTTGAAGCTTTTCTTTTCATCACACAGCCCGAGGGTCATTGAATCCGTTTGCGTATGCCCGATGCGCATTCGATCCACGAAAGTGGCCGAATCATACGTCGCGCGGGTGTGACGAAAAACCGGTGGATGCGGCAAATCATCATTGCAAAATCTGCCGTGAGTCACATTGTCGCGGGGCAATCTCACGCAGCCGGAAGCCGGCCCGGCGCCCCTGCGCCGGACCTCGATCGATGTGCGCGCAACGACCGCGTCGCCAAGCGATGCGGCCTGCGTGGGGCGCGCGCCGCGCTCAGTCGTGCGTCGACGCCATGTACGACGGCAGCGCCGGCACGGGGCCGTCCCCTGCCGGCACCTTCGAGTGGCTCGCTTCCTGGATCAGCTTGCCGACGGTCGGATCGATCGCGTCGGTGAACGGCTTCGGATCGATGCCGATCGCCAGCACGATCAGCGCGAGCGACGCGAACATCACGATCTCGCGACGGTTCAGGTCGGCGAGCTTCGCGATCCGCTGGCTCGCGACCTTGCCGAACACCACGCGCTTGAGCATCCACAGCGTGTACGACGCGCTGAGGATCAGCGTGAGCGCCGCGATCGCGCCGATCCAGAAGTTGAAGCGGATCGCCCCCATGATGACCATGAACTCGCCGACGAAACCCGACGTGCCCGGCAGGCCGACGTTGGCCATCGCGAACAGCAGCGTGAAGGTCGCGAAACGCGGCATCACGCCCGCCACGCCGCCGTACGCGGCGATCTCGCGCTGCTTCGTGCGGTCGACGAGCACGTTCACGCACAGCAGCATCGCGCCGGCGACGAAGCCGTACGACACGAGCTGCACGATCGCGCCTTCGACGCCGATCCGGTTGAACAGGAACAGCCCGAGCGTGACGATGCCCATGTGTGCAACGGTCGAATACGCGAGCAGCTTGCCGAGATCGGTCTGCGCGAGCGCGATCAGGCTCGCATAGACGATCGCGAACAGCGATAGCGCGATCACGGCCGGTGCGAAGAAGTGGCTCGCATCGGGCGTGACCGGCAGCGCGAAGCGCAGGAACCCGTAGCCGCCGAGCTTGAGCATCGCGAGCATCAGCGCGGCACCGGTCGGGCCGTCGGTATAGACGTCGCTCAGCCACGTATGGACCGGCCACATCGGCACCTTCACCGCGAACGCCGCGAAGAAGCCGAGGAATACCAGCAACTGCGGCGCGAAGCCGAGTTGCAGCGTGCGCCACGTCGCCATGTCGAACGTATGCGACTGCGCATACAGGTACAGCATCGCCATCAGCAGCAGCAGCGAGCCGGCGAACGAGATGAAGAAGAACTTCACGGCCGCATAGACGCGTCGCTCGCGCCCCCACGTGCCGATCAGCAGGTACAGCGGGATCAGCGTCGCCTCGAAGAAGATGAAGAACAGCAGCCCGTCCTGCGCGACGAACACGCCGACCATCAGCCCCGACAGGATCAGGAACGACGCGTAGTACTGCGCGACGCGCACCGTGACCGACTCCCACGACGCGATCACCACCACGAGCGTCGTGAAGGCGGTCAGCACGACGAGCCACAGCGACGCGCCGTCGATGCCGACACGCCATCCGGAATTGAACGCCGCCAGCCAGTCGCGGCTTTCGACAAACTGCATCGCCGCCGAATGTGCGTCGAAGCCGGCAACCAGCGGGACGACGGCCGCCAGCCCCACGATCGCGCCCGCGAGCGCGATCAGCCGCGTCCGGCGCGGGTGATGGTCGGAACCGACGCGCAGCAGGCACGCGCCTAACAGGATCGGAGCCCAGATGGCCAGGCTCAGGAAGGGGAAATCATGCATGTCAACAAAGCCTTGAGGAGGTCGCGCACTGTATCGGGGACAGGCGAGACGAAAGGTACGAAATCAAATCGACAGGTAGATTTCGTGAATCGCCAGCGTTGGCAAAATGTAAAGCGGCATCACGGAAAAACTTGATGCCGCTCAAACGCGATCGGGTTAACGAGCATAAGGCGATTGATTATTTTCTGCAGCGCAGCAGAGCCTCAATTTTCCACGCCGACGCATGACGCTGATTTGATTGAGTAATTTTTTGTATTACGCGCCGGGGCTCATCATGAAAAACGACGCAATGCCGCATTTTTGAAATCGTCGGTTCATTTCGTGGGGCCGGAATGGAATTATCGAGGCCGGGCAGGACGATGGTCCGGCGCACCTCTTTTTCTTACATCGATACTTACATTTGTATTTCGATCGGCCGAGCGAATGGCCACCCTGCCCGCCCACCGTCACGGCAGCCCGCGCATGCTTCATGCTCCCGGCCGTCAGCGCCGATGGCTTTGCCGGTCCCACACGCGCATCGTCACCGCTCGATAGTGGTCGTGTTGCGCGGGGAAATGAACGAAGCGGCTGTCGCGCGTCGCGTAGACCGGCGACGCCGCAAGCGTCGTCGCGTCGACGATATGACGCGCATCGATCATGCCGGACTCCAGCAGTTCCACATAGATCGCCTGCTGGTCGCCGCCGCTCGCGTAGACCGACGACCGATCGTCGAAGCGCTCGATGCGCGCGCAGATGCGCTCGACGAGTGCGCGCATCGGCGCCACGTTGCGCACGCCGATCATGCATGAATTGATCGCCCAGGCCGTGTGATCGGTACCGATCAGGAAGTCGCGGCCCTCGATCACGCCGTCGATGGACCGACTCTGGTCGATTGCCAGGATGTCCGCATCGACCCAGAACACGAATTCGTGGCGCGGCAGATGTTCGCGAATCAGATGCAGCTTCGCCCAGTTCGCATCGATGCCGCCCGGCAGAAACGCGGGCGCCTCGCGATACGTGTGGTACGCATAACCGTGCCGCGTGCAGTAGCGGACGAAGTTTTCCTCGTGCAGATCGCCATAGCCCGCGATATGCGGCGTATGCAGGCTCACGAACGCAACACGCGCGTGCGGATTCACGTGCCGCTCCGCTTCGCGCGTTCGCTGCTGCGCGGCGCGCCAGTCGTCCAGCGCGCGCGGGGAATCGCCGCGCTGGTACCGCTCGGCATCGTCGACGAGCGCGACCACGTAGCGAAAGTCGTAGTCGGCCGCCGGCGCCCAGCCACCGTCCACGTCCTGCCACTCGGGCGCGTGGTGCGCGACCAGCGGCCGCGCGCCGGCGATCGAATCGATCGCGATGCCCTCGCTCCAGACCGTCTGCACCGACGCGAAATGCCCGTTCGCGAGCGGTACATCGAACGGCAGCGGCGCAAAGTGCTCCGCGAGCAGCGTCGCCTCGCACGCGTGACGCCGTTCCGGAAGGCGCATCGCCCACTTGCCCAGTTCGAGCGCGAGCTCGCGCAATCGCTCCCGCACGCCGGGCACGTTGCGGAAAATCATGCCGCTCGCGGCAGGCAGCGGCGACTTCGACGTCTGGGTGGTGACGATTGCGTCGTAACCGTGCGCGACGTCCGGCAGCGCGTGCGGATCGAACACGACGGAGAACGGATCGAGCACGAGCAGCAACGCGCCCGGCTCCATCGCGACGAGCTGCGCGATGAGCGCGTGGTACTTGTGCAGGATCTGCTGGCGCTCGCCGTACACGTGCGTGCCGTCGACGATCGCATGCCGGTAGCCGTGCAACTGCGCGTAACGCGCGTGATTGTCGACGAGTCCGTCGACAGGCCGATGAGAGCGGAACGTCAGAACTGCATGCGGGCTTGCCACGAGCATCACCTTGAATTGCGCCGGTCGATACGCGTATGTTGCGCATGACAGGGGCTCAAGTCGAGCATTCATTGCCCGAGGGGCCGCGACGAGGTTCGCGTGAGGACGCGATCCGGCAGCATCGGACCTGTCGCGCGCGACACGGCACGACGGGCCGGAAAAAGAAAAAGCCCCGCAAGTCCGAGAACTTGCGGGGCTTTGTCACCGCTTTTGGCGGAGACGGAGGGATTCGAACCCTCGATCCAGGTTTTGGCCCAGATGCTCCCTTAGCAGGGGAGTGCCTTCGACCTCTCGGCCACGTCTCCCAAACTTTCGCTCGCACCAGGGAGGCAGTGCGACGAGAACGAGATATTATAGGGTTTCGAACCGTGCGTCAATTTCGGTGATGCATTTTCTTCAATGCATCACGAAAAATTCACGACGCCTGGTCGAGTTCGAATGCCTTGTGCAGCGCGCGGACGGCCAGCTCCATGTATTTCTCGTCGATCAGCACCGAAATCTTGATTTCGGACGTCGAGATCATCTGGATGTTGATGCCCTCTTCCGACAGCGTGCGGAACATCTTGCTCGCGACGCCCACGTGCGAACGCATGCCGACGCCGACGACCGACACCTTCGACACCTTCGGGTCGCCCTGCACGCGCTCGGCGCTGACATGGCCCTGCACCTGGTTGGTGAGGATGTCCATCGCCTTCTGGTAGTCGCCGCGGCCGACCGTGAACGTGAAGTCGGTTTTGCCTTCGACGCTCTGGTTCTGGATGATCATGTCGACGTCGACGTTCGCGTCGGCGACCGGGCCGAGGATCTGATATGCGATGCCCGGCTTGTCGGGCACGCCCATCACAGCAATGCGTGCTTCGTCGCGCTGGAACGCGATGCCGGAAATGACTGCCTTTTCCATGGTCTCGTCTTCTTCAAAAGTAATCAGGGTGCCCGAGCGCATTTCTTCGTCGAGCGCAATCAGCGGATCGGTCAGGCTCGACAGCACACGCGTCTTCACCTGGTATTTGCCGGCGAATTCGACCGAGCGGATCTGCAGGACCTTCGAGCCGAGGCTGGCCATTTCCAGCATCTCTTCGAACGTCACGCGATCGAGGCGGCGCGCCTCTTCAACGACGCGCGGGTCGGTCGTGTAGACGCCGTCGACGTCCGTGTAGATCAGGCACTCTTCGGCATCCAGCGCGGCCGCGACCGCCACCGCCGACGTATCGGAGCCGCCCCGGCCCAGCGTCGTGATGTGGCCGTCCGGATCGACGCCCTGGAAGCCCGTGATGATCACGACCTTGCCGGCGTTCAGATCGGCCTTCACGCGCTCGTCGTCGATCGAGTGGATGCGCGCTTTCGTGAACGCGCTGTCGGTCTTGATCGGTACTTGCCAGCCGGCGTAGCTCACGGCCTCGACGCCGATTTCCTGCAGCGCGATCGACAGCAGGCCGACGCTGACCTGCTCGCCGGTCGACGCGATCATGTCGAGCTCACGCGGGCTCGGCTGGCTCGAAATCTCTTTCGCAAGACCGAGCAGACGGTTGGTTTCGCCGGACATCGCCGAAGGCACGACCACCATCTGGTGCCCGGCCTGATGCCATTTTGCGACGCGTTTCGCGACGTTCTTGATGCGCTCGACCGAGCCCATCGAAGTGCCGCCGTATTTGTGTACGATGAGTGCCATTGTCGTTCTGAACTGGAGGAGAAACCGCACGGGCGCGCTGGGCAGGCCGCGTAGCCGTTCGGTCACGCGGCTTGTGGCTGTGGACGGACGACAAGGGGGACGGCTGGGACGCAACACGCAAGCGTGACGGATTTTGCCCGGAAGGCCGATCAGGCCGCGCAAACCGGGTACGTCACGCGGAAAACCTGCACAAAACGCTCAAAAATCGAGCCGAGCAAACGACCGAGCGTACCCGATAGAAGCCCGCTTGACAAGCCGCCCGCCGTGCTGGGAGCCGTTCAGGCGCTGTTTACCAAATGGTGAAAATGGGCGCGCCATCGCGCCGCCGGACGCGTGCCGGACGCTACGCGATCAGCAGGTCGGGGCGCCATTCGATCCGGCGCCAGTCGCCGTTGCCGGCCGCCTCGCTCCCGGACAGGCCGATATCGCGATCGAGGCCAAGCCGCGGCACGTAGAGCAGCCGGTCGCCCGCGAACAGAAGCGGCACGTCGCGCTGCCAGGCCGGCACGCCGCGCTCCTGGAACAGGTTCTTCAGCGTGCGGCCCGGGCCGCCCGGCGACATGCGCATCCGCTCGCCGCCCGCGCGGGCGCGTACCGTGAGCCTGGCGCCGCGCAGCAGCGCCTCCGGCACCGCGCCGGCGCTCGCCGCGTCGGCCGGCGCGAACACGAACGTGCCGCGCCAGCCCGGCACGTGCCAGACCTCCTGCCCATCCCACGCGAGCGCTGCTTCCGGGTGCGGCGTGCCCGTGCCGTCATCGGCCGGTTCGCTGCTGTCGCCCGCTTCCCAGTAAACGGTATCGCGATAGAGCCGCAGGCACTGCCCTGCGTGATCGACACGCAGCGCGTGCGCGTCATGCGCGGCGCGCAGCTGCCGCATCATGTTGGCGAGCCGCGCGGCCGACGCGCCCGGCAAGCCGAGCCGGCGCATCCAGAAGCGCAGCAGGTTCGCGCCGCGCGTGTCGTCGAACGCGACCAGCGCGTCGCGCGACAGCGCATGCCCGTCGTCGCGCGCAACGGCGGCGAAATCCAGTTCGGCCAGATCGTCGAGCAGCTTCTGCGCGGCGGCCGCATGCTGCGCCGCGCGGCCGAGCGCATCGCGAAAGCCCGGGAAATGCACGGCCAGCGCCGGCAGCACGTCGATGCGCAGCGCATTGCGCGCATAACGCGTGTCGCCGTTCGATTCGTCGTCGATCCATGCGAGCGCATGCTGCTCCGCGTAGCGCTCAAGTTGCGCGCGCAACAATCGCAGCAACGGGCGCACCCGTTCGACGCTCACGCCGTCGGGGCGATAGCGCGGCGCCATCGCGGCGAGCCCGGCGATGCCCGCGCCGCGCAACAGCTGCAGCAGCACGGTCTCCGCCTGATCGTCCGCATGTTGCGCGAGCCACAGCGTGGCCGCGCCATGGCGCTCGCACATCGCGTCGAGCGCCGCGTAACGACGCTCGCGTGCCGTGGCCTCGATACCGAGGCCGCTGTCGCGCGGCACGTCGACGCGCATCGATTCGAACGCGACGCCGAGCCGCGCGGCTTCCGCTTCGGCATGTGCAACCCATGCATCGGCGTTCGCGCTCAGGCCGTGATGCACATGCAGCGCGACGCAACGCGACGCGCCCGCGACGCGCACGGCCGCATCGAGCAGCACCGTCGAGTCGAGGCCGCCGCTGAAGGCGATCGCGATGCGCGCATCGGCCGGCATGCCGGAAAGCGCAACGCCGACCGCGTCGAGGACGGCGCGGTCGGCGGAGAATTCGGTCGGTGGGATCACGAGAGGAACGCGCGCGCAGCGGCGCGCGAATCGAATACGCAGCCGGTCATGCGCCCGGCGTGGTTTCCTTGAACTTGCCGTAGGCCATCAGGCGCTCGAAACGGCGCTCGCGCAGCGCATCGATGCTCATGCCCTGGAACTGGCGCAGCGAATCGGCGAGCGCGCGGCGCAGCAGTGCGGCCATGCCCTTCGGGTCGCGATGCGCGCCGCCGAGCGGCTCGTTGATGATCTTGTCGATCAGGCCGAGCGCCTTCAGGCGGTGCGCGGTCAGGCCCAGCGCTTCCGCGGCTTCCGGCGCCTTCGCGGCGCTCTTCCACAGGATCGACGCGCAACCTTCCGGCGAGATCACCGAATAGGTCGAGAACTGCAGCATCATCACGGTATCGGCCACGGCGATCGCGAGCGCGCCGCCCGAACCGCCCTCGCCGATCACGGTCGTGATGATCGGCGTCTTCAGCTCGGCCATCACGTACAGGTTGCGGCCGATCGCCTCCGACTGGCCACGCTCTTCCGCGCCGATGCCCGGGTACGCGCCCGGCGTGTCGACGAACGTGAAGATCGGCAGCCCGAACTTCTCGGCGAGACGCATCAGGCGTTCGGCCTTGCGATAGCCTTCCGGACGCGGCATCCCGAAATTGCGCGCGGCGCGCTCCTTCGTGTCGCGGCCTTTCTGGTGACCGATCACCATGCACGGATGACCGCCGAAGCGCGCGAGACCGCCGACGATCGACAGGTCGTCCGCGAATGCGCGGTCGCCATGCAGCTCGTGAAAATCGGTAAACAGTTCCGCAACGTAATCGAGCGTGTACGGACGCTGCGGATGCCGCGCGATCTGCGACACCTGCCACGGCGACAGGTTCGCGTAGAGGTCTTTCGTCAGTTGCTGGCTTTTCTTCGACAGCCGCTCGATTTCTTCCGAAATATCGACAGCCGAGTCGTCCTGCACGAATCGCAGCTCTTCGATCTTGGCCTCGAGTTCGGCGATCGGCTGTTCGAAATCCAGAAACGTGGTCTTCATGTGTTCGAATCCTTGGGTCTTGCGGCAGCGCGTATTCTACCCGCGCGGGCGACGCTCAAAACCGGCTCTCAACTATTGACATTCAAAACCCGATAGTCGACGCTCAGGCGTCGGCGTCGGGCGCATCGAGGCTGCGCCACATGTACCAGGTCGCGACGGTGCGCCACGGCTCCCAGTTGGCGGCGACTTCACGCGCCTCGCTGCGTGTGACGGGTTCCCCGCTGAAGTAATTGACGCTGATCGCGCGGATCAGGCCCGGGTCGTCGAGCGGCAGCACGTCCGGCCGCGACAGGTTGAAGATCAGGAACATCTCGGCCGTCCAGCGGCTGATACCGCGGATCTGCGTGAGTTCCGCGATCACGTCCTCGTCGTCCATCGACGTCCATTTGTCGACGTGCAGCGCCCCCGAGACGAAATGCTGCGCCAGATCCAGGATGTATTCCGTCTTGCGTTTCGACAGCCCGCATGCGATCAGCTTGTCCGCACCGAGCCGTATCACCGGCTGCGGCGCGAGCTTCGGACACGCGTCCTCGATGCGCGCCCACAGCGACTGCGCGGACGGCACCGAAATCTGCTGACCGACGACCGAGCGTGCGAGCGTGACGAACGGGTCGCCGCGCTTCACGAGATGCGCGGGACCGAACTTCGGAATCAGTTTCTTCAGGATGCGGTCGCGCTTGACGAGATCGGCGCACGCCTTGTCCCAGTAGGCAGGACGCACGACGACCTCCTCGCCGCCCGCTTCGGGCGCACGCGTCTTGCGGGCCGCGTCGGCGGCCGGCTGCGCAGCCGCCGGCTGCGCGTGACCGTTCAGCGCACCGTTCGGCACGGCGCGCGTCGCGTCCGCCTTCGCCGCCGGCACGCGCCTGGCTGCCGGACGTGCGGCGACCGCGGTCGCGCGCCTGACCGGCGCTTTTCTAGCCGTTGCCATCTTGCCTCCTACCTGACGGATCGGTCAGTGGAACGCGCCGCGCTCATACGCGACGCCATTCGGTCGATCCGCCCGGTTTGTCTTCAAGTGCGATGCCGGCTTCGAGCAGCTGCGCCCGGATCCGGTCCGCTTCGGCATAGTCCTTCGCTTGCTTCGCCGCGACACGCGCGGCGATCTTCGCTTCGATCTCGTCGGCTGCGAGCGCGCCCGCCTGCGCGGCGCCGGACGCCTGCTGCAGGAATGCGCGCGGTTCGCGGCCCAGCAGGCCGAGCAGGCCCGCCAGCTGTTTCAGCTGCCGCGCGAGCGACGCGTCGCGCGTGCGATTCACTTCGCCGGCGAGCTCGAACAGCGTCGCCACCGCGACCGGCGTGTTGAAGTCGTCGTTCATCGCGGCCGCGAAACGCTGCGCATGCGGCTCGTTCCAGTCGAGCGCGAGCGTGTCGGCCTCGACGTCCTTCAACGCCGTATACAGGCGCGTGAGCGATGCGCGCGCGTCGTCGAGATGCACGTCGCTGTAATTGAGCGGCGACCGGTAGTGCGTGCGCACGATGAAGAAGCGCATGACTTCCGCGTCGTAGCGCTCGAGCACCTCGCGGATCGTGAAGAAGTTGCCGAGCGATTTCGACATCTTCTCGTTGTCGACCTGCACGAAGCCGTTGTGCATCCAGTAGTTGACGAACGTCTCGCCGGTCGCGCCTTCGCTCTGCGCGATCTCGTTCTCGTGGTGCGGGAATTGCAGATCCTGCCCGCCGCCGTGGATGTCGAAGTGATTGCCGAGCAGCGAGCAGCCCATCGCCGAGCACTCGATGTGCCAGCCCGGGCGGCCCATCCCGTACTTCGACGCCCACGACGCGCCTTCCGGCTCGTCCTCCTTCGCGCGTTTCCACAGCACGAAGTCGAGCGGATCCTGCTTCGCGTCGTTCGCCGCGACGCGCTCGCCCGCGCGGAGGTCGTCGAGCGACTTGCCCGACAGCTTCCCGTAGTTCGCGAACTTGCGCACCGAGTAATTGACGTCGCCGTCGGTCGCCTGGTAAGCGTAGCCGTTCGCCTCGAGCGTCTCGATCATGCCGAGCATCTGCGGGATGAACTGCGTCGCGCGCGGCTCGAGGTCGGGCCGCTGGATACCGAGCGCGGCTTCGTCCTCGTGCATCGCGTTGATGAACCGGTCGGTCAGCGACTTGATCGTCTCGCCGTTCTCGACCGCGCGGCGGATGATCTTGTCCTCGATGTCGGTGATGTTGCGCACGTACGTGACCCGATAGCCGATCGCACGCAGCCAGCGCTGGACGAGGTCGAACACGACCAGCATGCGCGCGTGGCCCACGTGACAATAGTCGTAGACGGTGATCCCGCATACGTACATCCGCACTTCGCCGGACTGGCGCGGCACGAAGACTTGCTTGTCACGCGCGAGCGTGTTGTAGATGCGCAGTGATTCCATAGAGATGAACCGTGAGCCGAAGGAAACCGCCCTGGCGAAGCTCGCCCAGCATGCGACACGGACGGACCATCTGCTGCGGCACCGGGCCGAGCGTCCTCGTATCACATGGGGCGGTCAGGCTGCAAGCACAGCGGTGACGGCCACGAGAGGCTAAGAAAGACTGTCTGCGGCTCGCCGGAACGCGCAGACGTTTTGTTAGAATGGCTCGGAGTATAACATTCCGATTTACGCCTATGAAACCTCATCGCGGCCGCGCGCCGAGCGCTGCGACCCTCGTTGCGACCACCGTCATGGGCGTCGTGCTGACGCTTTTCGCGGCCCCCGCGGCGCATGCGCAGAAAGCCCCGGCCGTCGCCGACGGCACCCCCGAAATCGACTCGTCCATCGCCGGCAAGCAGTGGAAGCAGGCGCTCGCGCAACTCGACGCGCGCATCGCGTCGAACCCGCACGACGTGCAGGCGCAGTTCAAGCGCGGCACCGTGCTGGCCCGCCTGAACCGCGACGACGACGCGATCCAGCAGTTCGTCGCGATCACGCAGGCGTACCCGGAACTGCCCGAGCCGTACAACAATCTCGCGGCGCTTTACGCGAAGCATGGCCGCTACGACGAAGCGCGCACCGCGCTCGTCACCGCGACGCAATCGAACCCGAGCTATTCGCTCGCATACGAGAACCTCGGCGATCTCTACCTGCGCCTCGCGGCCGAGTCGTACAAGCGCGCGCAGTCGCTCGGCCGCACGAGCGGCGCGACCGCGCAGCGCCTCGCCGATCTCCAGAAGATCGTGTCGCCGCCGAAAGCCGCGCCGAATGCGCGCGCGGTGACGCCGGCCACGCGCGACTACACCGACCGCGCCGCCGCGAACGTGAGCACCACCACGCTGCCGATGTCGCCGACGTTCCAGTTCAACGGTCCGTCGGGCGCGCTGGCGGCGCCGTACGTCGCGCCGTCGCAATAAGCGGCGCGGCCTTCTTTCCCCTCCCAACCTGAGGATCGCAATGAAACGTCTGTTGCTGGCGCTTGGCGGCGCCGCCCTTCTCGCGACCGCACCCGCGTTCGCGCAATCGGCCACCGCGCACCCCGTCGTGCAGCTGAAGACCTCGCAAGGCGACATCCGTGTCGAGCTCTACCCGGAGAAGGCGCCGAAGTCGGTCGCCAACTTCCTCGATTACGTGAAGGCCGGCCAGTACAACGGCACGATCTTCCATCGCGTGATCAAGGGCTTCATGATCCAGGGCGGCGGCTACAAGACCAACTTCGAGGAGAAGCCGACCCGCGCGCCGATCCCGCTGGAGAGCCGCAATGGTCTGAAGAACCTGACGGGCACGATCGCGATGGCCCGCACGAGCGATCCGAATTCGGCCACCGCGCAGTTCTTCATCAACACGGTCGACAACAGCGGCCTCGACTACCCGAACCCGGACGGCAACGGCTATGCGGTGTTCGGCAAGGTCGTGTCGGGTCTCGACGTCGTGAAGAAGATCGAAGGCGTGGCGACGACCTCGCGCGGCCCGATGCAGGACGTGCCGGCGCAACCGGTCGTGATCGAATCGGCCAGCATCGTCTCGAAGTAAGAACCTGCCGGCACGTCCGGCGACTCACGCGGCCGCGTCGCACGACCGGCCGCGTGCCATTTAAACCGCCTCACCGAAGGAATTCATCATGGTTGAACTGCATACGAACCACGGCGTGATCAAGCTCGAACTCGACGCCGCGAAGGCACCGAAGACGGTCGAGAACTTCCTGAACTACGTGAAGAAGGGTCACTACGACGGCACCGTGTTCCATCGCGTGATCAACGGCTTCATGATCCAGGGCGGCGGCTTCGAGCCGGGCCTGAAGCAGAAGCCGACCGACGCGCCGATCGACAACGAGGCGAACAACGGCCTGAAGAACGACAACTACACGGTCGCGATGGCGCGCACGAACGATCCGCACTCGGCGACCGCCCAGTTCTTCATCAACGTGAACGACAACGACTTCCTGAACCACTCGTCGCCGACGCCGCAAGGCTGGGGCTACGCGGTGTTCGGCAAGGTCGTCGAAGGCCAGGACGTGGTCGACAAGATCAAGGGCGTCAAGACGGGCAACGCTGGTTTCCACCAGGACGTGCCGACCGACGACGTCGTGATCGAAAAGGCCGTCGTGGTCTGACGCACGGTTACGGAGACACTTCGATGTTGCAGGAGAGTCCGCCGCGAAGCGTCTCCGCGGGCGTGCCTGGCGAACGCCAGTACGCGCAAGCCGCACGCCCGTTCCTGTTTCTGTCCGATCTGCATCTGAGCGAAGCGATTCCGAAGACGGTCGCCGCGTTCGAGCATTTCGTGAAGTACACCGCCGACAGCGCCGACTCGGTGTTCATCCTCGGCGATCTATTCGAATACTGGATCGGCGACGACCTCCTCGACGACGACCCGTTCGCGGCCCGCATGGCCGCGCTGATGCACACGTTCTCCGAGCGCGGGATCGCGCTCTACGTGATGCACGGCAATCGCGATTTCCTGCTCGGCCGGCGCTTCATGAAGGCAGCCGGCGCGATGCTGCTGCCCGACCCGTCGCTGATCATGGCGTTCGGCCAGCGTATCGTGCTCGCGCACGGCGACGCGCAATGCACGGCCGACCGCGGCTACCAGGTGTTCCGCCGCTTCGCGCGCAACCGCGTCGCGCAATGGCTGTTTCTCGCGTGGCCGTTCCGCTGGCGCCGCGCGCTCGCGCAACGCATGCGCTCGAACAGCGAAGCGGGCCGGATGCGCCCTGCCTCGGCCATCTACGACGTCACGCGCGAAGGCGTGGCCGCCCTGTTCCGCAAGAGCCGCGCGAGCGTGATCATTCACGGCCACACGCACCGCCCCGCGCGCCATCTGGAACCCGGCGGCATCCGCTGGGTGCTGCCCGACTGGGATCTCGATCACGGCACGCCGCGTGGCGGCTACCTGCGCGTCGATGCGGAAGGCATCCACGCCATGCCGCTCGAGTGACGCCGCCGCTGCCGTTGCATTGACCGGCCGCCGTCGGCGCCCGCCGCGTGGATTACATCTCGCGTTCGACCGACTTGCCTTCCAGCACCGCCGACAGCCGGCGCAGATCGAGGCGCGCCGCATCGGCGCCCTGCAGCGTTTCCAGATGCGTGCCGAGCTGCTCGAGCGCCGCGACGATCTCGTCGACACGACGGCTTTCCTTCGCCGCGTGATCGATCAGGCCGTGGATCGCGAGCGACATCGGATCGTCGGCGTTCGGCGTGATCCCGTAGGCGCAGAATGCCGCACGCTCGGGCTGCGGTTTCGGCTGCGCCGGCATCACGATGCGCGCCGGATTGCCGACCGCCGTGCCGCCTGCCGGCACCGGCTTCACGACGACCGCGTTCGAGCCGATCTTCGCCCCCGCCCCGACCGTGAAACCGCCGAGCACCTTCGCGCCCGCGCCGACGATCACGCCGGCTTCGAGTGTGGGGTGGCGCTTCGCGCCGCGCGTGAGCGACGTGCCGCCCAGCGTCACGCCCTGATAGATCGTGCAGTCGTCGCCGATGATCGCCGTCTCGCCGATCACCACGCCCATGCCGTGGTCGATGAACACCCGCCGGCCGATCGTCGCGCCGGGGTGGATCTCGATCCCGGTCAGGAACCGCCCGGCCTGCGACGCGAAACGCGCGAGCCAGTAGCGCTTCGCGCGCCAGCAGGCGTGCGCGAAACGATGCAGCACGAGCGCATGCAGCCCCGGGTAACAGGTCAGCACTTCCCATGCACTGCGAGCGGCGGGATCCCGCTCGCGAATCGTGGCAACGTCTTCGCGCAGTCTCGTGAACATGATGTGGTCTGGGAAAAGGCCGGCGGGCATCGCCGGCAATGCCCGGCCGTTATCGCACCGGGTAATTTGCTTATGACGTCCGGCGATTGTAGGGCCAGTCGCGCATGGCCGCACGGTCGCGCGTTCACCCCGCCGCCGGCGCGGGTATTCGAACGACAGGCTTGCTGCAACAGGCTCGCGGGGAGGATCGGCCGGATGGAATGGACCGGACCCGGCGCCGCCGGTCGACCGACGCACGGCCCGACGCGATACCCGGGCGGCGACCGAACGACCGGCAACCGGTGCGCCGGCCGCTTACGCGTCGCCGTCGGGCTTGCCCGACTTCAGCAGGATGTGCTTCGCGACGCCGCGCAGGATGTTGACCTCCTCGCGCTCGAGGCCCGTGCGCGCGAACAGGCGCCGCAACCGCGGCATCAGCTTCTTCGGATTGCGCGGATCGAGGAAATCGAGCGCGATCAGCGCGTGCTCGAGGTGGACGTACATCCGCTCGATCTCGTCGCTCTGCGCGAGCGTGCCGGCTTCGGCCGACGGTTGCGCCGACGGCTCGCTCGCCTGTTCGAGAAACGCGACGCGCAGCTCGTACGCGAGCACCTGCACGGCCTGCGCGAGGTTCAGCGAGCTGTAGGCCGGGTTCGCCGGAATATGCGCGAGCGCGCTGCACTGCTCGACATGCTCATTGGCCAGGCCCGTGCGCTCGTTGCCGAACACGAGCGCGATGTCGCCCGTGCCGACCTGCGCACACGCCTGCGTGGCGGCCGCGCGCGGCGCAAGGCGCGGCGGCCCGTATTCGCGCGTGCGCGCGGTCAGCGCGATCGACCAGTGGACGCCCGACAGCGCGTCGCCGAGCGTCGGCACGACATGCGCGGACGCGAGGACGTCGTCCGCGCCGCTGGCCATCGCGATCGCCTCGGGGTCGCTCTGCACGTGCGGCACGCGCGGCGCGACCAGCACGAGACGCGAGAAGCCCATCGTCTTCAGCGCACGGGCGGCCGCCCCGACATTGCCGGGATGGCTCGGCTCGACGAGCACGAAGCGGGTGGACGTGAAGCCGCCGGACGGCGGCGGAGACGAGGCCGCGCCCGGCTCGGCCGGCGCGGCGGTGTTCTGCGGGGTTTCCACTACGATACGACTCGGTTCATCAGAATGGCAGTATGGTATCGCCATCGCCGCGGCAAACCCACTCGTCCGGACGGACAGTGGGGGTTTCCCCGTATCCCGGTCGCCTGAAACCGTCAAAAATCGGGTAAAATCATGCCTTTACGCGTCGCACACCGTGCGGCGCGGGTCGTACCCCGCTCTTTGTCAATTCGCGTCTCACCTCGCCCGGCATGCTTGCGCCGTTCCGGGCGGTTGTTCCACTTCGTGGCGGCCCGTGCCGCCGGCTACAGGATCCAGGCCCATGCATCCCATGCTCAACATCGCTGTCAAGGCTGCGCGCCGCGCCGGACAGATCATCAACCGCGCGTCCCTCGATCTCGACCTGATCGAGATCCGCAAGAAGCAGCAGAACGACTTCGTCACCGAAGTGGACAAGGCCGCCGAAGAGGCGATCATCGAGACGCTGAAGACCGCCTACCCCGATCACGCGATCCTCGCGGAAGAATCGGGCGAATCCGACAACGAATCCGAATTCAAGTGGATCATCGATCCGCTCGACGGCACGACCAATTTCATCCACGGCTTTCCGTACTACTGCGTGTCGATCGCGCTCGAGCACAAGGGCGTCGTCACGCAGGCCGTCGTCTACGATCCGAACAAGAACGACCTGTTCACGGCCACGCGCGGCCGCGGCGCGTACCTGAACGATCGCCGCATCCGCGTCGGCCGCCGCGACCGCCTGGCGGACGCCCTGGTCGGCACCGGCTTCCCGTTCCGCGAGAAGGACGGCCTCGACGCATACGCACGCCTCTTCACCGAAATGACGCAGGCCTGCACGGGCCTGCGCCGCCCGGGCGCGGCGGCACTCGATCTCGCGAACGTCGCGGCCGGCCGCCTCGACGCGTTCTTCGAGCAGGGCATCAACGTGTGGGACATGGCGGCGGGCAGCCTGCTGATCACCGAGGCCGGCGGCCTCGTCGGCAACTACACGGGCGACGCCGATTTCCTGCATCGTCATGAGATCGTCGCGGCGAACCCGAAGATCTACGCGCAGATGATCCCGATCCTCAACCGCTACAGCCGCTTGCATCCGGCAGCGGAGTAAACGCCCGGGCCGCGCCCGCATGGCGCGGCTTTCGCGCAAACGCTCGCGGGCATCGCCAGGATCGCGTGCCGTCCGCCTCCCGGTCACCCGGGAGGCGCGGTAATCTTCCGTGCGCAAGGCGCGCTTCGTGCGCCTATCCTGAAGTTGCCCGAGTTGTCCGGACGGGCCGGCGCGCTGCCGCTCGCACCGCTTGCCCGTAACGACAACGAATGGTTTGCGCCCGGCAGGCGCGCGCGGCGAACAACGCCGTCATCGGCATGCCGGCCCCCCCTGTATCAACATCGCCACGGCGCCGTGGCAATCGCATCCGAGTCCCCATGTTACGGCTAAGCGAAATCAAACTCCCCCTCGACCACCCCGAAAGCGCGCTCGAGGCCGCGATTCGCGCGCGCCTCGCCGAGCTCGGCGTGGCGGCGGACGCGCTCCTCCGTTACACCGTGTTCCGTCGCGCGCACGATGCGCGCAAGCGTTCGGACATCAAGCTCACGTATATCGTCGATCTCGAGGTCAAGGACGAAGCGGCCGCGCTCGAGCGCATCGCCGGCAAGCCGCATTGCGGCGTGACGCCCGACATGGCCTACCACTTCGTCGCGAAGGCGCCCGAGCGCGCCGATTTCCTGCGCCCGGTCGTCATCGGCATGGGGCCGTGCGGCCTGTTCGCAGGCCTGATCCTCGCGCAGATGGGCTTCCGCCCCATCATCCTCGAACGCGGCAAGGCCGTGCGCGAGCGCACCAAGGACACCTTCGGCCTGTGGCGCAAGAGCGTGCTCAACCCCGAATCCAACGTGCAGTTCGGCGAAGGCGGCGCCGGGACCTTTTCCGACGGCAAGCTGTACAGCCAGATCAAGGATCCCCACAACTATGGCCGCAAGGTGCTCGACGAGTTCGTCAAGGCCGGCGCGCCGGAAGACATCCTGTACCTGAGCCGGCCGCACATCGGCACGTTCCGCCTCGTCAGCATGGTGGAAAAGATGCGCGCGTCCATCCACGAACTCGGTGGCGAAGTGCGTTTCGAAACGCGGGTCGACGACATCGAGATCGACCAGGGCAAGGTGCGCTCGCTCAAGCTGTCGAACGGCGAAACGCTCCGGTGCGACCATGTCGTGCTGGCCGTCGGCCACAGCGCGCGCGACACGTTCCAGATGCTGCACGATCGCGGCGTCCATATCGAGGCGAAGCCGTTCTCGCTGGGTTTCCGGATCGAACATCCGCAGGGGCTGATCGACCGCAGCCGCTTCGGCAAGTTTGCGGGCCACAAGCAGCTCGGCGCGGCCGACTACAAGGTGGTCCATCACTGCAGTAACGGCCGGGCCGTCTACAGCTTCTGCATGTGCCCGGGCGGCACGGTGGTCGCGGCGACCTCCGAGCCGGGCCGTGTCGTCACCAACGGGATGAGCCAGTATTCGCGCGCCGAGCGCAATGCGAACGCCGGCATCGTCGTCGGCATCACGCCGGACGACTATCCCGGCGGCCCGCTGGCGGGCATCGCGTTCCAGCGCAAATGGGAGGAACGCGCGTTCGAACTCGGCGGCGGCGACTACCGCGCGCCGGGCCAGCTGGTCGGCGATTTCATCGCGGGCCGGCCGTCGACCTCGCTGGGTTCCGTGGAGCCGTCGTACAAGCCCGGCGTGAATCCGACCGACCTCAGCACCGCGCTGCCGGACTACGTGATCGAAGCCATCCGTGAAGCCCTGCCCGAGATCGACAAGAAGATCGCCGGCTTCGCGATGCACGACGCCGTGCTGACCGGCGTGGAGACACGCACGTCTTCACCGATCCGGATTCGACGCAAGGACGACTACCAGAGCATGAACGTCGAAGGCCTGTATCCGGCCGGCGAAGGCGCCGGATATGCGGGCGGCATCTATTCGGCCGCCATCGACGGCATCGAAGTCGCGCAGGCGGTCGCACTCAGCATGACGTCGGGGCACACGTCCTGACAGGCCGGAAGGGGTCGGCGCGCGAAGGTCCGTGACCTGAGCGCGCCGACTTTTTTCATGTCTGCCGCACGGGTGCGCTTCGTCGACGCTCGGCCATTGCGCGCTTTCCGCATTCCCGTCAAAACACGCCCGGAATCAGCCGGTACCGGACTGTCGCCTTGTACGCGCGATAATCGGCGTCTTCCGACAGCACCCGTTCTTCCATGCTGATTCGGCCGATCTGCAACAGCATCCAGACGCCGATCGTGACCAGGTTTCGGGTGCTGAAGTTAGCCAGCAGGAAGCCGATTTCGGACAACAGATAACCGGTGTAGATCGGGTGCCGCATGAACCGGTACGCGCCGGTCGAGACGACCCCTCGATTCGCCGGCAGCAAGCCGAACGAGCGCCCGAGCGACAGTTTGGCGAACAGCTGCCACGCGATCCCGATAATTTGCCAGGTGCCCCCCCGCCCACTCCGGAATCAGTTGGGTACTGGCGGTCAGCTGATAGGTCAGGCAGTAGAACGAGCCGCCCAGAGAAAAGCACACCGCGACGGGATGCCAGTCGCGCTGTTTCGGCAGTTTCGCAAAAGCCGACATGCCGACGGTCAGTACCGCGGAAACCAGCAGCAGGATCAGCGTGATCCGGCTCGGGTCCGATCGCCACGGTATATAGATCAGATAGGCAAATACGCCCAGCACGGTGACCGACGCCACGCGAGCGCAAAGCTCGATCCAGTTGATCCGCTCCGACTCATCCGCGACCGCCGTAACGTGCGGCACCAGGGTATTCTGCGCGCACGCGCCCCCCGCGTCCTGTATGGCCTGCTTCATGGTTGTGCCCCGTAACTCATTGCGTTTTTATATATTGCCGTTTCAGACTAGCACGCTCCCCTCCTTGAAACTTGTCTAAGTTTCAGTTTAGAGAGGTTGATTGGTGTAAGTCCCGAGAGAACAGGCGATTAAAACGGCCGAGTCACTGGAGCAGGTGGCGTGCCAAACGTTTCACAGTTTGCGGCACTCTTCGGCGGACGAAATCGCCTGCAGTCTCCGGTAACGGGCGGCTGGTGTCTTCGATGAAATGGGGGCCTGATTATCCGCACTGTTAAGGCTCTGATCGGAAGGTTACGCTGCAAGCTACGCCACCGCATTCCTACCGTATTGCCGCAATGCGGCGGCCGCCAAAAGAGGATCGCAGTATGGTCACGACAGCGTTTGTCGTCGAAGTTTCCGCAGCCGAACCTGCAGTCGCCGACCTGCGGCGGCGCTTCGATGCTTCTGCAAGCCTGGGCGTCCCGCCACATATCACGCTTCTGTTCCCTTTCATGTCACCCGACGAAATTACGTCGACCGTAATACGACAATCCGAAAGCGCGTTGAGCTTTGTGCCATCGTTCGATTTTTCGTTGACGCAGATTGGTCGGTTTCCGACCACCACCTATCTCACCCCCGACCCTGCCGAGCCGTTCGTCGCACTGACAACTGCCTTAGTCGAACGCTTTCCCGGATATCGTCCGTACGGCGGCGTACACGATGGCACGATTCCGCATCTGACTGTCGCGCACGGTGACGCCGCAACCGCAAATTCCGCAGCCATCGCGCTGGAAGAACGTCTGCGCATGCTTGCGCCGATTCGAACGCGGTGTAGTTCCGTGTCTTTGCTTGAAAACACCTCAGGGCGCTGGAAACAGATGCATGTATTCGAACTTCCCGCAATCAACGTGCGGAGCCGATAGGCCCAGCCCCACCACGCCCGCAACACCTATTGAATGCGCCAGTGACACCGGTACGCCTCGGATAATCAGCAAGGTACGATGACAACTCGAGGCCAGCGCTTTCGGTATTGCTTTTCCGCTACACGCTTTCGATATGTCTCGACACTCACTCGCCGTGGGTTGCGCCGAATGACCATTGAAAAAAGATCGTCCAGCCCATGAGGCGCAATAACGTCGACCGAGTCGTCATCACGAAGCACGACCCCGACCGAGGTCGCAAATTCGGGCCACGACGCGACTGACTCCTCCAGCGAACCCAGTGGTGAAACTGGATGGCCAAAGGTTCGCTCGAACCAGAGGTGAACGGCGGCCTGATTGGTTACCTCCCAGCGCACACCGGGAAGCATGTCGGTCAAACGAAGCTTGAAGCGCGCGTCCCGTGCGGCGGAGAAATCGGTCGAGTCAAAGTAAGCAACATCGATGTCCGATAGCGCAGACGGCGTCCGAAACGCGTGCAGTTCATCCCACACCAGGTTGCGTACCGCTCCTGCCCCAATACACCATGAGGTGAGCTTCAGGCTACGCGTGGCGACGAGTGCCGCCCAGAACCATTCCGATTGGCGCACGATACTCGTGAGACGTGCTTCCAAGTCGACTGCTGACATGGGCGCTTTTTCTCCATTGACGACGCGTTGACTGCCGGCCAAACAGCGCAAGATCCAATAGCGGAAATCGGCAATCAACTTGCCCACCCTTCCGGACGATTGTCGTCCCATCCGAGCGTCATCGTCCAACTATTCGGACACGTGATCTGCCACGCTCCCTCGCCCGCACCTGGCCAAACGGCGAACTTCGCGCGTGCACGTGGACGCGACTGGTAAACTCGTGCAACCCAAGCAACAACTTCCCGCCTGACCTATGACCACGCTGTCGCCCGAAGCCTTCGCCGGCCATACTCCAATGATGCAGCAGTACCTGCGCATCAAGGCCGATCATCCCGACACACTCGTCTTCTACCGGATGGGCGACTTCTACGAGCTGTTCTTCGAGGACGCGGAAAAGGCCGCACGCCTGCTCGACCTGACCCTCACGCAGCGCGGCGCGTCGGCCGGCACGCCGATCAAGATGGCCGGCGTGCCGCATCACGCAGTCGAACAGTATCTGGCGAAGCTCGTGAAGATGGGCGAATCGGTCGCGATCTGCGAGCAGATCGGCGACCCTGCCACATCGAAGGGGCCGGTCGAGCGCAAGGTCGTGCGTGTCGTCACGCCCGGCACGCTGACCGATGCCGCGCTGCTGTCCGACAAGAACGACGTGTACCTGCTCGCGATGTGCACGGGCCACAACAAGCGCGGCGTCACGGTCAATGTCGGCCTCGCCTGGCTGAACCTCGCCAGCGGCGCGCTGCGGCTCGCCGAAATCGAACCCGATCAGCTCGCAGCCGCGCTCGAGCGCATCCGGCCGGCCGAAATCCTGACGCCGGACGGTGCGACCGACGCCGTGCCCGCAAGTGCCGGCGCGAGCAAGCGCGTGCCGGCCTGGCACTTCGACATCGCATCGGGCACGCAGCGCCTGTGCGACCAGCTCGACGTCGCGAGCCTCGACGGATTCGGCGCGCATTCGCTGACGAGCGCGTGCGGCGCAGCCGGCGCGCTGCTGCTCTATGCGGCAGCCACGCAAGGCCAGCAGTTGCGGCACGTGCGCAGCCTGAAGGTCGAGAACGAAACCGAATACATCGGACTCGATCCGGCCACGCGCCGCAACCTCGAACTAACCGAGACGCTGCGCGGCACCGAATCGCCGACGCTGTATTCGCTGCTCGACACCTGCTGCACGACGATGGGCAGCCGCCTGCTGCGTCACTGGCTGCATCACCCGCCCCGCGCGTCGGTCGCCGCGCAATCGCGCCAGCAGGCAATCGGCGCGCTGCTCGATGCGCCGGCGAACGCGAGCCTCGACGCGCTGCGCGGCGCGCTGCGCCAGATCGCCGACGTCGAACGGATCACCGGGCGGCTCGCGCTGCTGTCCGCGCGCCCGCGCGACCTGTCGAGCCTGCGCGATACGTTCGCCGCGCTGCCGGCACTGCGCGAGCGCATCAGCGCGATCGTCGCGAATGCCGATGCGCTCACGCGCGTCGACGCGGCGCTCGCACCGCCCGCGGAATGCCTCGACCTGCTCACCAGCGCGATTGCGCCCGAGCCTGCCGCGATGGTGCGCGACGGCGGCGTGATCGCGCGCGGCTACGACGCGGAACTCGACGAACTGCGCGACATCTCGGAGAACTGCGGGCAGTTCCTGATCGACCTCGAAGCGCGCGAACGCGCGCGCACCGGCATCGCGAACCTGCGCGTCGAATACAACAAGGTGCACGGCTTCTACATCGAGGTCACGCGCGGCCAGACGGACAAGGTGCCCGACGATTACCGCCGCCGCCAGACGCTGAAGAACGCCGAGCGCTACATCACGCCCGAACTGAAAACCTTCGAGGACAAGGCGTTGTCCGCGCAGGAACGCGCGCTCGCGCGCGAGCGCGCGCTGTACGACTCGGTGCTGCAGGCACTGCTGCCGTTCATCCCCGAATGCCAGCGCGTCGCGTCGGCACTCGCCGAGCTCGACCTGCTCGCCGCCTTCGCCGAACGTGCACGCGCACTCGACTGGGTCGCGCCCACCTTCACCGACGAGATCGGCATCGACATCGAACAGGGGCGCCACCCGGTCGTCGAAGCGCAGGTCGAGCAGTTCATCGCGAACGACTGCCGGTTCGGGCCCGAGCGCAAGCTGCTGCTGATCACCGGCCCGAACATGGGCGGTAAATCGACGTTCATGCGGCAGACCGCGCTGATCGCGCTGATGGCTTACGTCGGCAGCTACGTGCCGGCGAAGTCGGCGTGCTTCGGCCCGATCGACCGGATCTTCACGCGCATCGGCGCAGCCGACGATCTCGCGGGCGGCCGTTCGACGTTCATGGTCGAGATGACCGAAGCCGCGGCCATCCTCAACGATGCGACACCGCAAAGCCTCGTGCTGATGGACGAGATCGGGCGCGGCACGTCGACGTTCGACGGCCTCGCACTCGCGTGGGCGATCGCCCGCCATCTGCTCGCGCACAACGCGTGCTACACGCTGTTCGCGACACACTACTTCGAGCTGACCCAGTTGCCGGCCGAATTCCCGCAAGCGGCCAACGTCCACCTGTCGGCCGTCGAACACGGCCACGGCATCGTGTTCCTGCACGCGGTCAACGAAGGCCCGGCGAACCAGAGCTACGGCCTGCAGGTCGCGCAGCTCGCCGGCGTCCCGGCCCCGGTGATCCGCGCCGCACGCAAGCACCTCGCGTATCTCGAACAGCAGTCGGCATCGCAGCACACGCCGCAACTCGACCTGTTCAGCGCGCCGCAGGCGGTCGTCGACGATCTCGAATGCGCGGATGCGCCGGCGTTGCCGGACACGACGCATCCGGCGCTCGACAAGCTGCGCGACATCGATCCCGACGATCTCAAGCCGCGCGAGGCGCTCGACCTGCTGTACGAACTGCGCACGCTGGTCCGGTCGCACGATGCCGACGGCCACGCTTGAACGCGTCTCGCCGGGCCTGCCGGCTCGCGCGGCCGCCGCGCTCGTCGCGGCGGTACTCGTGCTCGCGCAGGCCGGCGCGCAGGCTGCACCGCCGAAGCGCACCGCCGCGCCCTACTCGTTCGCGGTCGTGTCGGGCGTCATCAACGGCCCGACGGACGAACCGTCCGCCCAGCGGCTGCTCGATGCGATCGCGCGCGAGCGTAACCTCGCTTTCGTCGTCTATGCGGGCGATCTCAAGGGTTCGAAGGAAGCGTGCCGCGACGCGCTGTATTCGCAGCGCGGCGCGATCCTGGATTCGGCACGCGTGCCGCTCGTGTTCATTCCCGGCCACGACGACTGGTTGACGTGCAATACGGCAGCCGGCGGCGGTTACGATCCGGTCGAGCGGCTCGACTTCCTGCGGCAGACGCTGCTCGCCGATGCGGCATTGCCCGACCCCGGCGCGCTGCAGATCACGCGGGAGAGCGAAGTCGCACGGTTCCGGCCATATCGCGAGAATGCCCGCTGGATGCGCGACGACATCGTCTACGTCGCGCTCAACGCACCGGCACCGAACAACCATTACCTGACGGCCGGCGGCCGCAACGGCGAATTCGAGGATCGCATCATCGCGAACGGTTTCTGGATCGACCACGCGGCCGAATACGCGAAGCGGCGCGAAGCGCGCGCGATGGTGGTGATTTTTGAAGGCGATCCGCAGTTCGAACGCTACGAACGCGCGGAACGCTTTGCGTGGCTGCGTTTCAACCGGCCGCGCGTACGCGACGGCTTCCGTGAACTGAAACGTACGCTGGTGAAGGCGGCGGCGACGTTCCGCGGCCCGATACTGGTGATGCACGCGAGCGGCGAACCGCTGGCGAACGGTTTCCTGATCGACCGGCCGCTGCGTGCCGACGACGGTGCGCTGATAGGAAACGTGACGCGCGTCGCGATCGGCCCGCGCCATCCGGCGAATCAGTGGGTCAAGGTAAGCGTGTCGCCATCGCGGCAGACGATCTTCAACGTCAGCCTGCAGGAGGTGCCGAAGAACCTGCCGGTGCCGCCCACGCTGCCGCTCGTGCCGCATGACGACGTGCCGCTGCCGCAGATGCCGGAAATCCCCGCGCTGCCGGCACTGCCCGACTCGTCGTCGGTCGCGCCGCCGCTGCAGGGTGACGGCGCCGCTCCGGGCGGCGCGTCGTGGCCGGCGCCCCCCCCCCTGCATCGGGGCCGGCGCCCGGCCTGCCTGCAAGCTCAGTGCAGGGTACGCCCTGACGACGGCGCTTCGCCGTCTTCGTCTTCGTCCTCGTCGACGATCTCGAGCCCTTCGGCGCCATGCGCGTGCTCATGCTCGATTTCATCTTCGGTGGCTTCGCGAACGTCCTTCACGGTCAGCGCGAAACGCAGCGCCATGCCGGCCAGCGGGTGATTGCCGTCGAGCACGACCTTGTCTTCGGCGATGTCGGTGACCGTATAGATCAGCGAGTCGACTTCCTCGTCACCGTCTTCCGGCGTGCCTTCGAACTGCATGCCCACTTCGAGCGGCTCGGGAAAACGATCGCGCGGCTCGACCTTCACGAGTTCCGGATCGTAGTCGCCGAACGCGTCCTGCGGCTCGAGCTGCACCTGCGCCTCGTAGCCCGGCTCGTGGCCGTCGAGCTGTTCCTCGATCTTGGGGAACGTGCCATCATAGCCGCCGTGCAGATAGACCATCGGCTCGTCGCTTTCCTCGATCAGATTGCCCTGTGCATCCGACAGCTTGTAAGTGACCGACACGACGGTGTTTTTTGCGATTTTCATCCAATTCTCCCAAATACAACTGTCATTATACGATGCGCAACCGGTCTCAAGCCGAACCGCGGGATGCCGCTGCCGCCCCGCTCGGCGCACCGCCTTCCGATCTTCCCACACCGCTGCTCGGCGGTCTTACGCCGGCGCAATTCATGCGCGGCTACTGGCAGAAGAAGCCGCTGCTGATCCGCCAGGCGATCCCCGGCGTCGCTTCACCGGTCTCGCGCGACGCGCTGTTCGAGCTCGCAGCCGACTATGACGCGGAATCGCGACTCATCACCCATTTTCGTAACAAGTGGCAACTGTCGCACGGCCCGTTCGAACCGGGCTCGCTGCCGGCCGTCACGCGCAAGGCATGGACCTTGCTCGTGCAGGGGCTCGACCTGCACGTCGACGCGGCGCGCGCGCTGCTCGACCGCTTCCGCTTCATCCCCGACGCGCGGCTGGACGACCTGATGATCTCGTATGCGACGGACGGCGGCGGCGTCGGCCCGCATTTCGATTCATACGACGTCTTCCTGCTGCAGGTCGAAGGCCGGCGCCGCTGGCGCGTCGGCGCGCAGAAGGATCTGTCGCTGCAACCGGACGTGCCGCTGAAGATCCTCGAAAACTTCGAGCCGAGCGACGAATGGGTGCTGGAGCCCGGCGACATGCTCTACCTGCCGCCGCACATCGCGCACGACGGCGTCGCCGAAGGCGAGTGCATGACCTGCTCGATCGGCTTCCGGGCCCCGTCCGCCGGCGAACTGGGCGCCCAGTTCCTGTACTATCTCGCGGAGCGCGGCGGCCTGCGCGACGGGGGCGGCGACGACCTCTACCGCGACCCGAAGCAACCGGCCGTCGACACGCCCGCGCAATTGCCTCCGGCGATGGTCGAGCGTGTCGCCGAGATCGTCGACGCGATCCGCTGGCGCAAGCGCGACGTCGCCGAATTCCTCGGTTGCTACCTGAGCGAGCCCAAGCCGAACGTCGTCTTCGACCCGCCGGCGCGCCCGTTGTCCGAGTCCGCGTTCGTCACGCAAGCGTCACGGCGTGGCGTGTGTCTCGACAGAAGGGCCGCATTGATGTATAACGCGCGCTCGTACTTCATTAATGGCGAGGAAGGACCGCTCGAGCAGGCCGATGAATGGCTGCCCGAACTGGCCAATCAACGCCAGATGGAGGCGAAACGGTTTGTAACACTATCCCGGGTTCCCTCGATGACAGCCTTGTTGCACGAGTGGTATTGTGCGGGCTGGATACGGGTCGGAAGCCGGAATTAGTGTGAGTCGCCCCGTATGCCCGTACAGATCAAATTCTGTATGGGAAAGACAACGTATTGACCCCGCATTTGTCGACGGTCGATAGGAAAGTGCATATAATTTCCGCCCAAGCCGTAGGGAAGATTCACGCTCTAAGAAGTGCATCTCCACCAGCGGCCCAGGTCGGTGTTGGAGCACATTACCGGTATTGTTTCGCGCTGTTGCTTACCTTTAACCATAAAAGGACGTGATCATGAAGAAATCCCTCCTCGTAGCTTCCCTGTTGGCTGCTGTTGCACTGGCTGCTTGCAACAAGAGCGCTGATCAAGCTGCTTCGTCGGCTGCAAGCGACGCGGCTGCTGCTGCTTCGTCGGCTGCTTCGGCAGTTGCTGGTGCTGCGAGCGACGCTTCGGCTGCTGCTTCGTCGGCAACGGCTGCTGCGAGCGACGCTGCTGCTGCAGTGGCGTCGGCTGCTTCGGCAGCGACGGCTGCTCCGGCTTCGGGCGCAAGCCAGTAAGCCTTCAGCATCAGCTGAAAAAAAACCGGCCCGAGGGCCGGTTTTTTTACGTCTGCCGTTTCCGAACACCGCGCCCGGCAGCCGCACCGGGCCGCAGCAGCGGCCCTGCCCTGCTCATCCGAGCATCAGCCAGTCGAAGCCCGCGTCCTGCGAGGCCACGATCACGTCCTCTCCGTCCGTCCCCAGCACGCCGCCAAACGCCCGGCGGGCCAGTTCCGGCAGGTTGTTCTGCTGGCTCAGGTGAGCCGCGACCAGGTGCTGGAGGCGGCTGCGCTCGAGCGACGCGAGAATGTCGGCCGCCGCGTCGTTGCTCAGGTGGCCATGGTTGCCGCCGATCCGCGCCTTCAGCGATTGCGGATAGCGGCTCGCGGCCAGCATCGCGGTATCGTGGTTGGATTCGAGCACCAGCGCGTCACAGCCGCTCAGGACGGCCGTAATGTGCGGCGTGGCCATCCCGACGTCCGTCAGCACGCCGAGCCGGCTGCAGCCGTCCATGAAGACGAACTGGAGCGGCTCCCGCGCATCGTGGGGGACCGTATAGGGCATCACGGCCAGATCGCGGATCGGGGCCGTCTCGTCGCCCCACAGCACGTGGAGATCGACATCGGCCTCGTCCGCGCCCACCGCGCGCGCGGTGCCCCAGCTCATGTAGAGCGGCAGCGACGCACGGCGGGCGAGCGTCAGCGCGCTGCCGACGTGGTCGCTATGTTCGTGGGTGATGAGAATCGCATCGAGATCGTCGATGGCGAGATTCAGTCGGCCGAGCCGGCGCTCGACCTCCTTGGCGGAAAAGCCGCAGTCGAGCAGCACGCGGGTGGTCGTCGTGCCGCTCGAGGCCTCGACGACCAGCGCATTGCCTTCGCTGCCGCTTCCGAGGCTGGCGAATCGCACGCGCTCAGTTCAGCTGAGCGTGCAGCAGCGAGATGATCCGCTGCGCGTCCGACGAGTTGTCGATCTGGCCGTTCGCACCGACCACCGCGACCTGCGTGCCGCCGGCGCCCTGCGCGCGCACGTTGACGAGATATTCCTTGCCCGGCTTCGCCGCCGACGGGCCACCGTAGAACAGCTTGCCGAACAGGCCGTCACGCTTGAGCTCTTCCATCGAATTCGCATAGCGCACGGTGTACACGCCCTTCTCGCGGTCGCGATTGTCGACCGTGAAGTTGGTGCGGTCGAGCGCCAGGCCCACGCGCAGCCACGCGCGATCGAACGACTCGGCCAGTTGCAGCGTCGCCGCGCCGCTGCTCGTGTCGCTGACCTGCGCCGGCGCCGTCGCGGGGCGCGCATCGGTCAGCAGCTGCTTCGCCTGGGCGTCGGTCAGGCCGAACTTCTGCATCAGCTTCGACAGGAACACGGCTTCGAGCACCGGGTTGCGCGGACGCTCTTCCCAGCGCGACGACGTGCCGCCCTGCGGGCCGACCATCATTTCCTCCATCGCGCTGTGCGTGATCGAGATGTCGGTGTTGCCGTCCGACGTACGGTTCACGAGCGTGCGGAAACGGTCGCGCGTGCCCGACGAATACGCGAAATCGATGACCTTGCCGATCGTGCGGCGGAACCAGTCGTCCGGAATGTTCGCGCGGTTTTCGGCCCAGTCGGTGGCCATGATGCCGGTCGACGGCGCGTCGGTCTTCAGCGAGAAGCCGTTCTCCTGCCAGAACTCCTTCAGGATCGGCCACAGCTGCTCCGGCGTGCGGCCATCGACGACGAGCCAGCGGCGATCGCCGTCGCGCTCGATGTGCATGCCGAGCGGATCCTGCGCGCTCGGCATGCCGTCGGTCGCGTTGCCGGCCTGCGTCGTGACCCGCGGCGGCAGCGTGCCGAGCCCGGCGTTGCTCGGCGGCGCAACGAACTGCTGCGTCGTCGGCACCGGCTTCAGGTCGCTCGGCACGGCCAGCGGCGGCGCCGACCCGGTGTTCTTGTAGTTGACCCGGTCGGGGGCCAGGTAATCGTTCAGCGTATCGCAGCCAGCGAGCGCGCCCAGCGCCAGCGCCACCACCGACAGCTGGATGGCGCGAGAGGAAATGGCGAAACGTTTCATGAAATCCTTCGTCTTGCTAGAACGCTCGTCAGGAGCGGCGCCGGACGGAGCCGGCCGGTGCGGGTTGATCAGGGGTCGAGCCGGCGGCCGCAGGACGCGGCCGCCTCGGCATCAGAGGACGCCGGCCTCGACGAGGGCCGAACGCACGGCATCGTGGCAGCGCTCGTCGAGCGCCGTGAGCGGCAGCCGGATGCCGCCCTGCATCTTGCCCATCGCCTGCAGCGCCCACTTCACGGGGATCGGGTTCGCCTCGATGAACAGGTTCTTGTGCAGCGACAGCAGCTTCATGTGCAGCGCGCGGGCCGTCTGGACGTCGCCGGCCAGCGCCGCGCGGCACAGATCGCTCATCGCACGCGGTGCGACGTTCGCCGTCACCGAGATATTGCCGTGGCCGCCGAGCAGCATCAGCGCGATCGCGGTCGGATCGTCGCCGCTGTAGATCGCGAAATGCTTCGGCGCGGCCTTGATCAGGTGCGCGGCGCGATCGATGTTGCCGGTCGCTTCCTTCACGCCGATGATGCCCGGCACTTGCGCGAGGCGCAGCGTCGTCTCGTTCGCCATGTCGGCGACCGTGCGGCCCGGCACGTTGTACAGGATCACCGGCAGGTCGACCGCTTCGGCGATCGTCCGGAAATGGCGGTACATGCCTTCCTGCGTCGGCTTGTTGTAGTACGGCACGACCTGCAGCGTCGCGTCCGCGCCGACGGCCTTCGCGTGCTTCGTCAGCTCGATCGCCTCGGCGGTCGAGTTGCCGCCCGCGCCCGCGATGATCGGGATGCGCTTCGCCGCGTGCTCGACCGCCGTGCGGATCATCAGGATGTGCTCTTCGACGTTGAGCGTTGCCGACTCGCCGCTCGTCCCGACCACGACGAGCGCATCGGTGCCTTCCGCGATGTGCCAGTCGATCAGTTTGCGAAACGCCGGCAGGTCGAGACTGCCGTCTTCGAGCATCGGGGTGACGATCGCGGGGATGCTGCCGCGGATTTGAATGCCGTCTTGGGTGCCGTTAGCCATGAAACGCGATTGAATGTGTACCGGTAAACGTTGAGATTGTAGCGGATTAGCCGGGCAGTTCGTAACGTGGAATTCCCGCCCCCGCCTTCGGGGTCGCGCCCTCGCGCACCGCGCTGAGACGCTGGACGAACGCCTCGCGCGGCGCGGCGACGAAACCGTCCTCGTACGCAACCACCCGCAGGTGGCCGTGCACGGCGTCCAGCAACTCGCCCGGGGCGAGCAGGAACGCGGGGTTGGACGGTTTGCCGACCGTTTCGTTTCCTTGCGCGAAGGTTTCGTAGATCAGCACGCCGCCCGGCGCCACCGCATCGAGCAGATGGGGCCAGAGCGGACGATGCAGGTAGTTAGTGACGAGCACGGCCGAAAACCGCTCGCCGGCCGGCAGCGGCCACGGCGCGCCTTCGAGATCGGCCGCACGGGCATCGACGCCGGGAATCGCCCGCAACGCGGCCAGCGCGGCCGGATCGCGGTCGAGCGCGACGACCGGATGCCCGCGCGACGCGAACCAGCGCGCATGGCGCCCGCCGCCCGCGGCGACGTCGAGCACCGCGCCGCCGGCCGGCACGAGCCGCGACCATTGCGCGACCCAGCGCGACGGCTCGGCCTGGGCGACGTGGCCGCCTGCGGCGGCGATGACGGATTCGCTCATGCGCCGGATCAGTTGTACGACAGGCCCATCGCGTCGCGCACGTCGCGCATCGTTTCCGTCGCGTACTTGCGTGCCTTGTCGCAACCGTCCGCGACGATCGCGCGCAGCAGCGACGGATCGTCCATGTACTTCTGCGCGCGCTCGAGCATCGGCTGCTGTTCGCGCAGGATGCCCTCGACGACCGGCTGCTTGCAGTCGAGGCAACCGATGCCCGCCGAGCGGCAGCCCTTCTGCACCCACTCGTGCGTCGCTTCGTCCGTATAGACCTGGTGCAGTTGCCACACCGGGCACTTGTCGGGATCGCCCGGATCGGTGCGGCGCACGCGCGCGGGGTCGGTCGGCATCGTGCGGACCTTCTTCGTGATCGTCTCGGCGTCTTCGCGCAGGCCGATCGTGTTGCCGTACGACTTCGACATCTTCTGCCCGTCGAGGCCCGGCATCCGCGATGCCTCGGTCAGCAGCGCCTGCGGCTCGACCAGGATGATCTTGCGCGCACCCTCGAGATAGCCGAACAGACGCTCGCGGTCGCTCATCGACAGGCTCTGCGATTCCTGCAGCATCGCGCGCGCCTGTTCGAGCGCCTCGTCGTCGCCCTCCTGCTGATACGCGTTGCGCAGTTCGTGATAGAGCTTCGCGCGCTTGCCGCCGAGCTTCTTCGCGGCTTCGAGCGCCTTCTCCTCGAAGCCCGGCTCGCGGCCGTACAGGTAGTTGAAGCGGCGCGCGATCTCGCGCGTCATCTCGACGTGCGGCACCTGATCCTCGCCGACCGGCACGAGCGAGCCGCGATACAGCAGGATGTCGGCCGCCATCAGCACCGGGTAGCCGAGGAAGCCGTAGGTGGACAGGTCCTTGTCCTTCAGCTTCTCCATCTGCTCCTTGTAGGTCGGCACGCGTTCGAGCCAGCCGAGCGGCGTGCTCATGCCGAGCAGCAGCGCGAGTTCCGCGTGCTCGGGCACCTTGCTCTGGATGAACAGCGTCGCCTGCGCCGGATCGATGCCGGATGCGAGCCAGTCGATCAGCACGTCCCACACGTTCTTCTCGATGACCTCGGGCGTCTCGTAGTGCGTCGTCAGCGCATGCCAGTCGACGACGCAGAAGAAACACGGGTACTCGGACTGCAGCTTCACCCAGTTTTTCAGCACGCCGTGGTAATGACCGAGGTGCAGCGACCCGGTAGGTCGCATGCCGGAGAAAATACGTTCTGGGAACATGATTGTCGTTAGAAAAGCGAGGCGAATGGGGACAGGATGGCGCTCAGGACGGCATAACCGACGTTGACGAGCGGGCGCAGCCAGAAGTTCGTCAGCACGCCCGTCGCGACCAGCGCGAGGACGATGATGAAACCGTACGGCTCGATGCGCGACAGCGCGATCGATTGCTTCGGCGGCAGCAGCGCCGCCAGGATACGGCCGCCGTCGAGCGGCGGCAGCGGAAACAGGTTCAGCACGCCGAGCACGAGGTTCGCGCTGACGCCGGCGAACGCCATCCGCGTGAAGAACGGCTCGTCGATGCCGACGGCGGGCAGCACGAGGGTCAGCAGGCCCCAGACCAGCGCCTGCACGAAGTTGCAGGCCGGACCCGCGAGCGATACCCACAGGCTGCCCCAGCGCGGATTGCGCAGATTGCCGAACGAAACCGGCACCGGCTTCGCATAGCCGAACAGGAACGCGCCGCCCGTCACGAAGTACATCACGAGCGGGATCGCGATCGTGCCGAGCGGATCGATGTGGCGCATCGGGTTGAACGACACGCGCCCCATCACGTAGGCGGTGTTGTCGCCGAGCAGGCGGGCGGCGTAGCCGTGCGCGGCCTCGTGCAGCGTGATCGCGAAGATCACGGGCAGCGCGTAGACGGCGATGGTCTGTATCAGGGAAGCATCCATATCGCGTTATTGTAACAAGCGCGTTCGCGCAAAATTGAACGACCCGCTCAGGCGGCCGAGAGGCCGAACGGTTCCAGCGCGCCGCGCCCCGCACGCACGAGCTCCGGCGCGTCGCCGGTCAGGTCGATCACCGTCGACGGTTCGCGCGGGCAGGCGCCGCCGTCGATCACGAGGTCGACCTGTTTCTCGAGCCGCGTGCGGATTTCCTCGGGATCGTTGAGCGGCTCGTCGTCCGGCGGCAGGATCAGCGTCGTGCCGAGCAGCGGCTGGCCGAGCGACTCCAGCAGCGCGAGCGTGATCGCGTGGTCGGGCACGCGCAGCCCGATCGTCTTGCGCGACGGATGCGACAGCCGGCGCGGCACTTCCTTGGTCGCCTGCAGGATGAACACGTACGGGCCCGGCGTCACCGACTTGATCTGCCGGTACTGGCGGTTGTCGACCATCGCGAAGTTGGCCAGCTCCGACAGGTCGCGCACGAGCAGCGACAGGTGCTGCTTCTCGTCGAGGCCGCGAATCCGGCGCACGCGCTCGACCGCATCCTTGTCGTCGAGATGGCACGCGAGCGCATAGCTCGAATCGGTCGGCATCGCGATCACGCCGCCCTTGCTGATGATCTCCACGGCCTGCTTGATCAGGCGCGGCTGCGGATTATCCGGATGAATCCTGAAGAACTGGGACATGGGGGTACGTAAAGGGGGATGAATCGGCAACGCACGGCGGCGGCACGGGCGGCGCTCGGCCGCCCGGCGTCAGAGCCAGCGCTCCCAGACCGGCGTGAGGTCGGACGGCAACGGCGGCAGGCTGCCGAGCTCGACGCGGCCCTCGCCCGGCGCATGGAAATCGGAGCCGCGCGACACTTCGAAGCCGAAGCGACGCGCGACGTCCGCGTATTCGCGGTACTGGTCGGGCGTATGGCTGCCCGTGATGACTTCGATCGCGCGGCCGCCCAGATCGATGAACTCGCCGAAGAAGGCGTCGAATTCGACGGGCGTGTACCGGTAGCGGCCCGGATGCGCGACCACGGCTTCGCCGCCCGCCGTACGGATCCAGCCGACCGCGTCGGACAGCGATGCCCAGCGATGCGGGACGAAGCCGGGCTTGCCGTCGCCGAGCAGGCGGTCGAACACGTCGGACGTCGATTCGGCGTGGCCGTTCTCGACGAGAAAGCGCGCGAAATGCGTACGCGAGATCAGGTCGGGATTCGACACGTACTTCAGCGCGCCGTCGTATGCACCGGGAATGCCGAGCGTCGCAAGCTGCTCGCCGATCGCCACCGCGCGGGCCGCACGACCGTGGCGCGTACGGTACAGGCCGTCGACCAGCGCCGGGTTCGCGGGATCGATGTTCAGGCCGACGATGTGCACGGTGCGCGACGCCCACGTGACCGAAATCTCGACACCGCTCAGGTAGCGCATGCCGAGCGCTTCCGCCTCGCTGCGTGCCGCTGCCTGGCCGCCGATTTCATCGTGGTCGGTCAGCGCCCACAGGGTCACGCCGCCCGCATGTGCGCGGCGCGCGACGTCGGCAGGCGACAGCAACCCGTCGGAAACATTGGAATGGCAGTGGAGATCGGCGTTCATTGTCGGTATGGCAGGTAAGGCTTCATTCTACTGCAACGCGGCAATTGCGCCGCCCGCCTGCCCTGCCGCCGGCGTCGCGCGCCTACGCGCAGAACGCCTCGATCAGCGCCGCGACCTGCTCGGGCTGGTCGTGATGCACCATGTGACCGGCGTCCTCGACGAGCTTTTCGCGCCAGTCGGGGAACGCGGCGAAGCGCGCCTTGAACTCGGGCAGCGGGATGTCGCCGGCGATGTGCGCGAGCGTCGGCGAGTTGACGGCTTCGACGTGCAGCACCTTCGCGCGCACCTGCTTCCACGTGGCCATCACCTCGTCGAGCCGGTACAGCAGCGGGCCCGGCATCTTGTGCGCCGGGTCGGCCAACAGGTGGTAGAGACCGTCGTCGCCGCGCGTCGACCAATGCTCGGCGAGGAATGCGGCCCGGCGCGGGGCGAGCCGCGGATTGGTCTTGATCAGGCGCGCCGCCACGTCGTCGAGGGACGCGTAGGGCCGCAACGCGGGCGGCTCGCGCAGCTCGTCCAGCCAGCCGCGCAACCGGCGCGGCGCCTGTTCGGCACGCGCGGGCGCGAGCCCGAAGCCTTCGAGGTCGACCACGCACCGCACGCGTTCCGGCCGAGCGCCGGCGTACAGGCACACGACGTTCGCACCCATGCTGTGGCCGACCAGGTTGACTTCGCCGCCCGGCGCATAGTGGTCGACGAGCGCATCGAGATCGCCCAGGTATTCGTGGAACCAGTAGTGGCCGCCGCCCTGCCGGGCGACCGGCCAGTCGGACAGCCCGAAGCCGCGCGCATCGGGCGCGATCACCTGCCAGTCGCCCGCGAGCGCATCGACGACGAACTGGAACGACGCCGCGACGTCCATCCAGCCGTGCAGCATGAACAGCGTCGGCGCATCGGGCCGGCCCCAGCGCCGCACATGCAGCCGGACGCCGCGCACCGTGACGAAATCGGAAACAGAACTCGAGGCACTCATGGTAGCCGTCAAAAAAGAATGGTCGTTCGATTATAGCGGCGGCGCTTCCGTTCCGGCGGCCCGCAATCGAGGCCGCGCTCTAGCGGCGGCGGCATTCGAGCGGCCGCCGGCTCGCACCGCCGGCCGGGCGCGCGGGTCGGCTAACGTGCCGCGTGTGCGTCCGCGGCGTCCTGCGCGGTCAGTTCGTCGAGTTCGGCCTGCTCGAAGCCGGCATCGCGCCGCGCGTCGACATTGAACGGGCCGCGCAGCCGCGGCGCATGGTATTGCCCGGCAAGCTGCCGGTAGGTCGGCACCGGATCGCGGCCGGCTGCATCGCACAGATGCCGGAACCAGCGGTTGCCGATCGCGACATGGCCGATCTCGTCGCGCAGGATCACGTCGAGGATCGCGGCCGACGCGTCGTCGCCCGCCTGCACGAGCCGCGCCCGGATCGGCGGCGAGGCATCGAGCCCGCGCGCCTCGAGCGTGCGCGGCACGAGCGCCATGCGCGCCAGCACGTCGCCCTTGGTCCGCTCGCACATCTCCCACAGTCCGTTGTGCGCCGGAAAATCGCCGTACGCATGCCCGAATGCCGCCAGCCGGTCGGACAGCAGCGTGAAGTGATAGGCCTCCTCGGCCGCCACCTTCAGCCAGTCCGCGTAGAACGCATCCGGCTGGCCCGCGAAGCGCCAGACCGCGTCGAGCGCCAGGTTGATCGCGTTGAATTCGATATGGGCGAGCGCGTGCAGCAGCACCGCGCGCCCTTCGGGCGAACGCGTGCTGCGTCGTTGGAGCTGGCGCGGCTCGACGAGCGGCGGGCGGGCCGGACGTCCAGGCAGATCGTCGGGTTCAGGCAACGCGAGCGACGGTGCGATCGTGGCCTGCCCCGCCCGCAGCGCATCGTGCAGCGCGCGGACCCGGGCTGCCTTCGCCGCCGGTTCGGACAGGCACAGCGCATCGAGCGCCACGCGGCGCACGCAGGCCGGCGCGATGCCGGAAGAAGAAGACTCCATGCTCATAAACGGGGACACCTTGCGTACGCGTCGCGGGAGCACCTGCACGCGACGGTTTACAATATGCGTTTGTTCCGCGGCGCCACGCGCCGGGCAAACCGGACGCGCCATTTTACCGGCGCCCCTCATCGAAGAGACAAGGAGACTCCGTGACGATCTACAAGCTGGGCGAGACGGCCCCGACGATCCACGAAAGCGTGTTCGTCGCCGATACGGCGGCCATCATCGGCAAGGTCGTGCTCGAGGAGAATTCGAGCGTGTGGTTCGGCGCGACGATTCGCGGCGACAACGAGACCATCGCCGTCGGTGCGGGCAGCAACGTCCAGGAAGGGGCGGTCCTGCATACGGACCCGGGCTTTCCGCTGACGATTGCCGAAAACGTGACGATCGGGCACCAGGCGATGCTGCACGGCTGCACGATCGGCGAAGGTTCGCTGATCGGGATCCAGGCGGTGGTCTTGAATGGAGCGGTCATCGGCCGCAACTGTCTGGTGGGTGCCGGCGCGGTCGTGACGGAAGGCAAGACGTTCCCGGACAACTCGCTGATTCTCGGCGCGCCGGCGAAAGTCGTGCGCGAGCTGTCGGCGGAAGACATCGCGCGGCTGCGCGCGAACGCGAAGACGTATGTCGAGCGGCGCGCGCATTTCAAGGAGCAACTCGTGCGGATCGGGTGATTCGCGCGGATTTCAAGGAAGAAGAGTGAGCGACCAGTTACAGAAATTCATGTTCAATGCGGCGCCCGTGCGCGGCGAGATCGTTTCGCTGCGCAATACGTGGCAGGAAGTGCTCGCCCGCCGCGACTACCCCGCCCCGGTGCGCACGGTGCTCGGCGAGATGATGGCCGCGTGCGCGCTGCTGTCCGCGAACCTGAAATTTCACGGCACCCTGATCATGCAGATCTTCGGCGACGGGCCGGTCCAGATGCTGGTCGTCCAGTGCGGCTCGGATCTGTCGATGCGGGCTACCGCGAAATTCGCCGGCGACGCGGCGCAGACGATCGGCGACGACACGAGCTTCGCGTCGCTCGTCAACGCGAGCGGCCACGGCCGTTGCGTGATCACGCTCGATCCGGCCGACAAGCTGCCGGGCCAGCAGCCGTACCAGGGCATCGTGCCGCTGAACGGCGTCGACGGCCCGCTCGAATCGGTGTCGCAGGTACTCGAGCACTACATGCATCACTCGGAGCAGCTCGACACGCGGCTGTGGCTCGCGGCCGATCGCGACCGCGCGGTCGGCATGCTGCTGCAGAAGCTGCCGGGCGACGGCGGCATCGTGCCGCGCAACGCCGAAACCGATATCGACACGTGGGAGCGCGTCTGTACGCTCGGCGGTACGCTGTCCGCGAAGGAGCTGCTCGAGGTCGAACCGGAAGTCGTGTTCCGCCGGCTGTTCTGGCAGGAAAACGTGCAGCACTTCGAGCCGGCCGGCACGCGCTTCCAGTGCTCGTGCTCGCGCGAGAAGGTCGGCGCGATGCTGCGCATGCTCGGCCGCGAGGAAGTCGACAGCGTGATCGTCGAGCGCGGCCACGTCGAGATCCACTGCGAGTTCTGCAACCAGCGCTACGAATTCGATCCCGTCGACGTCGCGCAGCTGTTCGCGGCGCCCGGCGTCGAGACCGGCATCGCGCCGGCAACCGACCAGCGTCACTGAGCGGCGCGCCCGTGCCCGCCACCCGGGCACGGGCGCATAATGACGCACGAGCGCCGCACGCACGGTTCTGGCGCCGGAGGCCCGGCCTTCGGCGCACACCGCTTCCCGCCGTCGGCGCGCTGCAGGAGAAACACATGAATCGCCTCCGCCCGTTTCGCCCCCTCATCCTGACGAGCGTCGCCGCCGGCACGCTCGCGCTCGCCGGCTGCGCGATGCCGCCGCCAACTTCCACGATCCTGAGCCGCCTGCCCGAGCCGGGCGCGTCGAACGGCCGCCCGCCCGCGCTGTCGAGCGCCGAACGCAAGCGCTACGACGAAATCGACCAGCAGGTCCTGCGCGAACAGAACAGCGCGATCGCAGCCGAGGCCGCCGCGCGCGCATGGGCGTACTACTCGCCGCCCCCCGTGACGGTCTACGGCGGGTATTACGGCGGATGGGGAAATCGCTGGGGAACGGGTATCGGCTACGGCTACCCGGGCTGGTGGTGGTAAGCCGTCAATCGATCGATTGATGCCTGGCAGGAAATAAAAAAGCGCGGTATTTCCCGCGCTTTTTCAATGGATTCGACCGTATCGCGATCAGTGATGCGCTGACTTGCCCTTGTCGCCGCCATGGTGCCGCGACGGCTTCGCGATCGACTGCGGATTCGGCACGACACGCACCGGCGCCGCGGAGACGGTACCGCGCGTCGACGTGTTCGACGGCGTGTTGTTCAGCGGCCCCGCAGGCGCATTGGGCGACACGAACTGCACGAATACCTCGCCGTCCTTCACCATGCCCATCTCGTAGCGCGCACGCTCCTCGATGGCCGCGGTGCCGCTCTGCAGATCCTGCACTTCGCCGGCCGTGCGCTCGTTGCGCAGCTTCTCGTCCGCATTCTTCTGGAGCTGGTCGTCGAGCTGCTGACGCAATTCATGCACCCGCAGCCAGCCGCCGTGTCCCCACCATAGGGGGTACTGAATGAGCGCCAGCAAGGCAATCAGGACGACAGTGACAAGCCGCATGTAAGAGACGCAGATATAAGAAGCGCCGCTCCGCGCACGAGCACAGAGCGGCGTCGATATGACGAACCCGATAGTAGCGCGTTAGCGCAGGTTATAGAAAGCCGATTTACCCGGGTAGCTCGCGATGTCGCCGAGATCTTCCTCGATGCGCAGCAGCTGGTTGTACTTCGAGATGCGGTCGCTGCGCGACAGCGAACCCGTCTTGATCTGACCGGCGTTCAGGCCGACCGCGATGTCCGCGATCGTCGAATCTTCCGTTTCGCCCGAGCGGTGCGAGATCACGGCCGTGTAGCCCGCGCGCTTCGCCATTTCGATCGCCGCGAACGTTTCGGTCAGCGTACCAATCTGGTTGATCTTGATGAGGATCGAGTTCGCGATGCCCTTCTCGATGCCTTCCTTGAGGATGCGCGTGTTGGTGACGAACAGGTCGTCGCCGACCAGCTGCACCTTCTTGCCGAGGCGGTCGGTCAGCAGCTTCCAGCCGTCCCAGTCGCTTTCGTGCATGCCGTCCTCGATCGACACGATCGGGAACTTGTCGGCGAGCGTCGCGAGGTAGTCGGTGAATTCGGCCGACGACAGTTGCAGGCCTTCGCCCGCGAGCTGGTACTTGCCGTCGTGGTAGAACTCGGATGCCGCGCAGTCGAGCGCGAGCAGCACGTCTTCGCCCGCACGGTAGCCGGCCTTCTCGATCGCCTGCAGGATCGTCGACAGGCACTCGTCGTTGCTGCCGAAGTTCGGCGCGAAGCCGCCTTCGTCGCCGACTGCCGTGCTCATGCCGCGGTCGCTCAGGATCTTCTTCAGCGCGTGGAACACTTCCGCGCCGCAACGCAGGGCTTCACGGAACGTCGGCTGGCTGACCGGGACGATCATGAATTCCTGGATGTCGAGGCTGTTGTTCGCGTGCGCGCCGCCGTTGACGATGTTCATCATCGGCACCGGCAACTGCATGGCGCCCGAACCGCCGAAGTAGCGGTACAGCGGCAGGCCGGCCTCTTCGGCGGCCGCCTTCGCGACGGCCATCGACACGGCCAGCATCGCGTTCGCGCCGAGGCGCGACTTGTTGTCGGTGCCGTCCAGCTCGAGCAGCGTCTTGTCGAGGAACGCCTGTTCCGACGCGTCGAGGCCCATGATGGCTTCGGAGATTTCGGTGTTGATGTGCTCGACGGCCTTCAGCACGCCCTTGCCGTTGTAGCGGCCGGCTTCGCCGTCGCGCAGTTCGATCGCTTCACGCGAGCCGGTGGACGCGCCCGACGGCACCGCCGCGCGGCCCATCGTGCCCGATTCGAGCAGCACGTCGCATTCGACGGTGGGGTTGCCGCGCGAATCCAGAATCTCGCGGCCGATGATATCTACGATGGCACTCATGGGTTTCCTCTGAGAATGACGATGGATTCTTCAAACTGCGACGGCGCGCGCGCCGAAACCGCTTTCGCTACAGACGCGCGAAGCCGTCGCAAGGTTCATTCGATCTTTAATTGAAATCGTTTTCCAGGAACGGATTGCGCTTCACCGCCTGGTCGAGCGTAACGAGCGTCTCCAGCAACGCGCCCATCCGGTTCAGCGGCACCGCGTTCGGGCCGTCCGACTTCGCTTCCGCCGGATTCGGGTGCGTTTCCATGAAGAGGCCGGCGACACCCGTCGCGACCGCCGCACGCGCGAGCACCGGCACGAATTCGCGCTGGCCGCCCGAGCTCGTACCCTGCCCGCCCGGCAACTGCACCGAGTGGGTCGCATCGAACACGACCGGCGCGTGCGTCTCGCGCATGATCGCGAGCGAGCGCATGTCCGACACGAGATTGTTGTAGCCGAACGAGACGCCGCGCTCGCACGCCATGAAGCGGTCTTCCGACAGCCCCGCTTCGCGTGCCGCGTCGCGCGCCTTGTCGATCACGTTCTTCATGTCATGCGGCGCGAGGAACTGGCCCTTCTTGATGTTCACGGGCTTGCCCGAGCGCGCGCATGCGTGGATGAAGTCGGTCTGGCGGCACAGGAACGCCGGCGTCTGCAGCACGTCGACGACCGACGCGACCTGCTCGATCTCGTCGATCGCGTGCACGTCGGTCAGCACCGGCAGGCCGAGCTGGCGCTTCACCTCGGCGAGGATCCGCAGGCCTTCGTCCATTCCGAGGCCGCGGAACGACTTGCCCGAGCTGCGGTTCGCCTTGTCGTAGGACGACTTGTAGATGAACGGAACGTTCAGCTTCTCGCAGATCTCCTTCAGGCGGCCCGCCGTGTCGATCGTCATTTGCTCCGATTCGACGACGCAGGTACCCGCGATCAGGAAGAAAGGCTTGTCGAGACCGACCTCGAAATCGCACAGCTTCATGCTTTACACTCCGCGCGCTTGCTTGTTGGCGAGCGCGGCTTCGACGAACGACTTGAAGAGGGGATGGCCGTCACGCGGCGTGGACGTGAATTCCGGGTGGAACTGGACGCCGACGAACCACGGGTGCATCGAGCGCGGCAGCTCCATCATTTCCGGCAGATCCTCGCTCGGGGTACGGGCGCTGATGATAAGGCCGCCGGCTTCGAGCTGGGGCACGAAGCGGTTATTCACTTCATAACGATGGCGATGGCGTTCGTTCACGTCCTTGCCATAGATTTCTTCCGCCATCGTGCCCGGCTTGATCGGGCAACGCTGCGAACCCAGGCGCATCGTGCCGCCGAGGTCGGATTCCTCGGTGCGCGTCTCGACCTTGCCTTCGCGGTCGTACCATTCGGTGATCAGCGCGACCACGCGCTCCGGCGTGTCCGGATCGAATTCCGTGCTGTTCGCCTGCTTCAGGCCGACGACGTCGCGCGCGAATTCGATCACCGCGAGCTGCATGCCGAGGCAGATGCCGAGGTACGGCACCTTCGACTCGCGCGCGTAGCGGATCGCCGCGATCTTGCCTTCCGTGCCGCGACGGCCGAAACCGCCCGGCACCAGCACGGCGTCGAGATGCTTCAGGCTGTCGACACCGTTCGTCTCGATCTCTTCCGAGTCGATGTACTCGATGTTGACCTTGGTCGACGTATGCAGCGATGCGTGGCGCAGCGCCTCGATCAGCGACTTGTACGACTCGGTCAGGTCGACGTACTTGCCGACCATGCCGATCGTCACTTCGTGCTTCGGGTTCTCGAGCTTCTCGACGAGCGCCGACCACATGCTCAGGTCGGCGTCCTTCGGCGACAGCTTCAGCTCGTCGCAGATGATGCGGTCGAGGCCCTGGTCGTGCAGCATCTGCGGAATCTTGTAGATGCTGTCGGCGTCCCACACCGAGATCACGGCGTCTTCCGGCACGTTCGAGAACATCGAGATCTTCTTCGATTCGTCGTCGGGGATGCGGCGATCCGCACGGCACAGCAGCACGTGCGGCAGGATGCCGATCTCGCGCAGCTTCTGCACGCTGTGCTGGGTCGGCTTCGTCTTCAGCTCGCCCGCCGTCGCGACGTACGGCACCAGCGTCAGGTGCACGAAGCACGCGCTGTTGCGGCCGAGGCGCAGGCTCATCTGGCGCGCAGCCTCGAGGAACGGCAGCGACTCGATGTCGCCGACCGTGCCGCCGATCTCGACGATCGCGACATCCGGCTCGCCGCAGGTGGCCGACGCGGCTCCGCGCTCGATGAACGCCTGGATTTCGTTCGTGATGTGCGGAATGACCTGCACGGTCTTGCCGAGATAGTCGCCGCGGCGTTCCTTGCGGATCACCGATTCGTAGATCTGGCCGGTCGTGAAGTTGTTGGCCTTGCGCATCTTCGTGCTGATGAAGCGCTCATAGTGGCCGAGGTCGAGGTCGGTCTCCGCCCCGTCTTCCGTCACGAACACTTCCCCGTGCTGGAACGGGCTCATCGTGCCGGGGTCGACGTTGATGTACGGATCGAGTTTGAGGAGGGTGACTTTCAGACCGCGCGATTCAAGGATCGCGGCGAGGGAAGCGGCGGCAATACCCTTGCCAAGGGAAGAAACTACGCCGCCGGTGACGAAAACATATTTGGTCATCGCTGGATGCTCGCGGGAAAAACGGATTATACCGTAAAGCCCGCCCTTTTCTCAGCAATTGCCGTGGTGATCGCGCCCTTTCGCGCCGGCCCGCGCCAGCGGTACACGCCGCGGAAAACCGGCCGGCCGGGCAACGCGGCCGGCTCGCCGCAGCCCATGACGGGCCTCGCCGGACGACGCGTCAGGCGCGCCTCGCGAGCGGTGCGCCGCCGTGCGCCGCCCCGGCCTCTTCCGCCCGCAGCGAATTCAGCATCCGCTGCAATGCGCGGGCGGTCTCGAGCGGCCGCTCCATCGGGAACAGGTGGCTGCCTTCCAGCCACTCGACGCGGCCGCGCGCCGCCCGCCGCGTCGCATCGAGCCCGACCTGCCGCACCTCGCGCGAACGCGTGCCGGCGAGGAAACCGAGCGGCACCGGCGCGCCGTGCGCGAGCCGCGGGCCGAGCGTGTGCGGCAACGTCCGGTAGATCAGGTATTCGACCTGCCGGTCGAACGCGAGCGCCCGCTCGCCGTCGGCGCCAGCCTGCGGAATCCCGTAATCGATGTAGTCGGCCAGCATCCGTTCGTCCCAGCGCGCGAACGCCGGCTTCTCGCGGAAGTGCCGCCAGACTTCGTCGCGGCTCACCCAGCGCGTGCGCCGGTTGCGCGTCGCGGCGGCCGGCGACAACCGCTCGTCGAGCCCCGCCCACTGGCTCGCCCGCAACGCGCCGGCACGCCATCCGGCGATGATCGGCGAGTCGATCATCACGACGCCGCGCACCCATTGCGGCTTCTTCAGCGCGGCCATCAGCGACAGGTAGCCGCCGAGCGAATGGCCGACGAGCCATACCGGGCGCTCGTAGCGGCTGCCGATGTCGTCGAGCAGCTGCTCGACGAGATGCGGCCAGTCGCGCGTCACCGGATAGCGGCGGTCATGGCCGATCCGCTCGATGTAGCGCAGCTCGTAGTCGTCGGCCAGTTCGGCGAAGATCGTCCGGTACGTGGACGCCGGGAAGCCGTTCGCATGCGAGAAGTGGAGGATGTCCTTCAAACGCCGATGTCTCCTGTGTCGACCGGAGTGAGTGCTTCGGCACGTGCTCCGGCTCCATGCTTTGCGTTCTGTCGGGCCCGCGCGCCGGCACGATGCGCGCAGCCGCGCTTTCCGTCCCGCCCGCCGTCACCGCTCCATCCAGTACCGGCGCCGCTCGTCGCGATAACGCGCAAATGCGAACCCGCCGCCGGCCGGCGCGACGTCGAACCGCACGGCACCGTCGCGATCGGTGCGCGGCAGCGGTATCCCGCGCGCCTCGTAGCGCGCGAGGACGGTCCGGTGCGGATGCCCGAAACGATTGCGATAGCCTACAGGAAATACCGCGACGCGCGGCCCGACCGAATCGAGGAAAGGCTCGACCGACGACGTGCGGCTGCCGTGATGCGGCACGACCAGGATCTGCGCGGCCAGCGCGTCCGGCGTCGCGTTCACGAGCTCGCGTTCGCCGCGGGCGTCGATGTCGCCCGTCAACAGCGCGGACGTGCCGCCCGCGTCGACGCGCAGCACGCACGACTGCCCGTTCGACGAGCCCGCGCCCGGGCCGCCGCGCGGCCACAGGATCGTGAAGACGACGCCGTCCCAGGTCCAGCGCTGCCCGGCCGCGCACGGCAGCCGGTCGGCGACGCCGGCGGCCTCGGCGTCGCGCCACAGCCGGTTCGTCGGCGGAATGCCGGCCAGCAACTGGCGCACGTCGGCCGCCGCATAGACGGCCGGCGCACCGCCCGCATGGTCGTCATCCGCATGACTGAGCACGAGCGAATCGATTGCCGCGATGCTGCGCGCCCGCAACGCCGGCGCGACGATCCGCGTGCCGGCGTGCGTCGACTCAGGCCCCGGGCCGGCATCGAACAGCAAGGTCCGCCGCGCGGTTTCGACCAGCACCGACGCCCCCTGCCCGACATCGAGCACGGTCATCCGGAAACCGCCAGGCGGCGGCGCATCGGGCGCCGGCGCAACGAGCGGCAGCCACGTGAGCGGCGCCGCCCAGCGCAACGGCCAGCCGCGCGGCATCAGCGCCCAGGCGACGCCCACGCAGGCGAGCGCCAGCACCGGCCAGTCGGGCATGCGCAGCCAGAGCACGCCGGCCGGCCAGTCGGCGAGGCGCCCGAGCAGCGTCATCATCGGTTCGAGCGCCGCATGCGCGAGCCGGAACGCGTAAGCATCGAACGGCGCGGGCAACGCGATGCCGGCCAGCACGACCGGCGTCACGACCGAGCTGACCCACGGAATCGCGAATGCATTGCCGAGCGGCCCCGACAGCGAAACCTGCGCGAACCACGCGGCGGTGAGCGGCGCGAGACCGATCGTCACCGCGTATTGCACGCGCGCGGCCTCGGCGACGCGGCGGCCGGCGCGCCGGCCCCAGGCAAGCAACCGGCTCGACGGACTCGCGCCGCCGCTGCCCTCGTCGCCCTCCGCGTCGGCCACGCGCACGGCGCGCCAGCCGGCGACGGCCAGCAGGATCACGGCGACCGCGCCGAACGACAGCCAGAACCCGGCCGACAGCACGGCCCACGGATCGGCGAGCAGCACGCCGCCGAGTGCCGCGCCCAGCACCGCGGATGTCGGCACGCTGCGTCCGGCCAGATACGCGACGCCTCCGCCCGCGATCATCCACCACGCACGCTGCGCCGGCACGTTGAAGCCGGCCAGCGCCGCATAGCCGGCCGCGGCCACCAGCGCGGCGAGCGCGGCCGCGTACGGCGCCGGCAATACGAGCGTCGCGGCCCGCGCGCGCCAGCGCACGCGGCGCCAGACCATCGACACGAGCCCACCCGCGATCGCGCCGACCAGCCCGACATGCAATCCGGAAATCGCGACCAGGTGGCTCGTGCCCGTGTTGCGCAGGACACGCCAGTCGTCGTCGCCGATGGCCGACTGGTCGCCGATCGCCAGTGCGGCAACGATGCCGCGATGCGCCGCATCGACACCAAGCGTCTCCCCGATGCGTGTCCGCAGCCAGTCGCGTACCCGGTCGATCGACGCGCGCCATCCCGTTGCGCGCGCATCGAGCAATGCCGCCCGGTGCGGCGCGCTGACATAGCCGATCGCGCGAATCCCCGCGGCGAGCCACGCCGCCTCGCTGTCGCGCACGCCGGGATTGGCCTCGGCATGCGGACGCTTCAGGCGCACGACGAAACGCCAGCGCTGGGCGGCCCGCAGGTCGGGCAGCGCGTCACGTGCCGCGGGCGCGCCATACGCGCGCCACGACAGCCGGATCAGCGGCGGGAAACGGGCCAGCCCGGCATCGTTCGACTCGACCGCGAACAGCAGCCGCGCACCGCTCTCGTCGACGACGGGCAGCCCCCTGATCACGCCGGTGACGACGATGTCGCGCCCTTCCCATTCCGCCGGCAAGCTGTCGCTCAACCGCCATTCGGCGCGCACGGCCGCGTAGCCGAATCCCGCGACGCAGGCCGCGAGCGTGCACAGCATCCATCCGAGCGCGGCCGTCGCGCGCGTGCGCCGGCGACGCATGCACCACGCACCCAGCGCCGCGCATCCGGCGAGCACGGCCGCACCGGCCATCCATGCGATCGCACCCGGCAACGCCGCCTGCCGCTGCAGCACGACGACGCCGAGCGCGAACGCGATCCACCCCACGCGCATCGCGCCTCCTCGTCGACCTGGCGCCGCGCTGACGAATGCGGCGCCTTCCGGCAACGATTATGCGGACGAAAGCGCGAGTCGCGGCAGCGCGGCGAGCGCGTTGGCCGTTGTGGATAGACCGAGTGAACGGGTATCGATCCCGCGCAGTTCGGCGAGCACGTCACCGATGCGCGGCACCTGGTCGGGCGTATTGCGGGATTTGTACGCCCATTCGGGCGCGATGTCGGGCGCGTCGGTCTCGACGACGAGCGCGTCGAGCGGCAGTTCCGTGGCGAGCCGGCGGATCTGCAGCGCGCGCGAGAACGTCACGTTGCCGCCGAAGCCGAGATGCAGCCCTTGCGCGAGATACGCGTCGGCCTGCTGGAAACTGCCGTTGAACGCATGCGCGATGCCGCGCCGCACGCCGAAACGGCGCAGCCCCGCGAGCACGCGATCCTGCGACTTGCGCACGTGGCACAGCACGGGCAGGTCGAATTCGCGTGCCAGCTTGAGCTGCCCCTGATAGAAGAACTGCTGCCGGTCTTCGTCGAGCCCCGGCACGAAGTAGTCGAGGCCGATCTCGCCGATCGCGACGAAGCGCGGATCGTCGAGACTCGCTTCGATCTCCATGCGCAGGCGGTCGAGATCCTCGTCGCGCGCCTGCGGCGTATACATCGGATGGATGCCGAGCGCATAGACGGCGCCCGGCGTGCGTTGCGCGAGTTCGCGTACCGTCGTGAAGTTGTCGCGCCCGATGCTCGGGATCACGATGCGCGACACGCCGGCCGCGCGCGCCGCATGCGCGACCGCGTCGCGGTCGGCGTCGAACTCGGCGGCGTCGAGATGGCAGTGCGTGTCGATCCACATGGCGGCAGTCCTGCGCCCTTGCGCCGCGCCGGGACCCACCCGGCATCGGCTCAAGGACGATCGCGTATCACACCGGCAGCGCCGGCTCCTCGTGCAGCACGCCGTCGCGCAGCCGCATGATGCGGTCGCAGCGTGCGGCGAGATCGGGATCGTGCGTGACGATCACGAAGCTCGTTTCGAGCGTCTCGGACAGTTCGAGCATCAGGTTGAACACCGTGTCGGCCGTCGTGCCGTCGAGGTTGCCGGTCGGCTCGTCGGCGAGCACGCATGCCGGCTTCGTGACCAGCGCGCGCGCGATCGCGACGCGCTGGCGCTCGCCGCCCGACAGCTCGCCCGGCCGGTGCTTCGCGCGCGGGCCGAGACCGACGCGCTCGAGCATCGCCTGGGCCTGCTCGCGCGCATCCTCGGTCGTCATCCGGCGGATGCGCAGCGGCATCGCGACGTTGTCGAGCGCGGTGAATTCGGGCAACAGGTGATGGAACTGGTAGACGAAACCGAGCGCGCGGTTGCGCAATTCGTTGCGCTCGCGCTCGGCGAGTTGCGTAAACGGCTTGCCGAGCAGCGAAACCTCGCCCGCGCTCGGCTCGTCGAGCCCGCCGAGCACATGCAGCAGCGTGCTCTTGCCGGAGCCCGATGCGCCGACGACCGCGAGTTTCTCGCCGCGCCGCACCGTCAGCTCGGTGTTGCTGAGCACCTGCACGTTGAAGCCGCCCTGCACGAACGCCTTCGTGATCCCGCGCGCCTGAAGCACGTATTCCTGCATACCAGCCGAATCCTGTCTGTTGTGTTGTCGTGAATCCGCGAATGCGGTCGCGCGGTCATTCATAGCGGAGCGCCTCCGCCGGCTTCACCTTCGCGCCGCGCCAGCTCGGATACAGCGTCGCGACGGCCGACAGCGCGAACGCGATCAGCCCGATCCGGATCACGTCGCTCGCGACGAGTTCGGACGGCAGCTCGCTGATGAAGTACACCGACGGCGGCAGGAACTGCACGCCGAACAGGTGCTCGATCATCGGGATCAGCCACGGGATGCTCCACGCGATCAGGCAGCCGAGCGCGACGCCGGATGCGGTGCCGACGAAGCCGATCGTCACGCCCTGCACGACGAAGATCTTCATGATCGACCCCGGCTGCGCGCCGAGCGTGCGCAGGATCGCGATGTCCGCCTGCTTGTTGGTCACCGTCATCACGAGCGACGACACGAGGTTGAACGCGGCCACCGCGATGATCAGCGTGAGGATGATGAACATCATCCGCTTCTCGATCTGCACGGCCGAGAACCAGGTCTTGTTCTGCTGCGTCCAGTCGCGGATGTACAGGCTGCCCGACAGCGTGTGCGACAGCTCGACCGCGACCTGCGGCGCCTTCTGCATGTCCGTCAGCCGCAGCCGCACGCCGGTCGGCGCGGTCATCCGGAACAGCGCCTCGGCGTCGCGGATGTTGATCATCGCGAGCGTGCTGTCGTATTCGTAGTGGCCCGATTCGAACACGCCGACGACCGTGAACTGCTTCAGCCGCGGCATCATGCCGGCCGGCGTGATCGAGCCTTCGGGCGCGACCAGCGTGACCTTGTCGCCGACCGTCACGCCGAGGTTGCCGGCGAGCGCATCGCCGAGCACGATCCCGAACTGCCCCGGCACGAGCGCGGCGAGCTGCCCGGCCTTCATGTCCTTGCCGATGTCGGACACCTGCGGCTCGAGCGTCGGCTCGACGCCGCGCAGCATCACGCCGCTCACCGCGTCCTGGCGCGTGAGCAGCGCCTGCGCGTCGACGTACGGCGCCGCGCCGATCACCGACGGATTGCGGCGCGCTTCCTGCGCGGTCAGTTGCCAGTCGGGCATCGAGCCCGTCGGCGAGAACACCTCGACGTGCGCGAGCACCGACAGCATGCGGTCGCGCACTTCCTTCTGGAAGCCGTTCATCACCGACAGCACGACGATCAGCGCCGCGACGCCGAGCGCGATCCCGAGCATCGACACGAGCGCGATGAAGGAAATGAAGCCGTTGCCGGTCGTGCGTTTGCCGGCGCGCGTGTAGCGCCAGCCGATCTGCCATTCATACGGAAGTTTCAAGCGAATCCTTTCTGCTGGTTACGGCGGGGAGGCGCCCCGCGGCCGGACCGCCGCCCGGTGGCGGCCATCGGTCCGGGCACGGTCGAAAAACGGCCGCCGGACGCAAACGGGCCGTCGGCCGGCCCGATCACGCGCGCAGTTTGCCATACAATGCGCACCATCATGCACGACCGACGCCTCCATTTTCTCGTTCCGTTCGCACTGCCGTCGGCAGCCGATGCGGCCTCGTCCCTGCACACGCTGGACAGCCCCGCGCTCGAAAAGTTGCTCGCCCGCGCCAGCCTCGTCGAGCGCGTGGCCGGCGAGGACTTCCAGCGCACGCTGCCGCACGAGCGCTGGCTGGCCCGCCGGTTCGGCGCGACCCAGGGCAACGCCGCGGACGAGGCGCCGCTCGCGCCCTACATGCTGCTGGCCGACGGCGGCGACCCCGGCGCGCACGCGTGGGCGTGCGTCGAGCCCGTTCACGTCGAAATCGCGCACGATCACCTGGTGCTCGTCGATCCGGCCGCCCTCGCGCTCGACGAAGGCGACGCGGCCGCGCTGCTCGCGGTCGCGCGGCCGCTGATCGAGGAGCTCGGCGTGCGGCTCGACGCGCCGAACCCGGCGCGCTGGTACCTGTCGAGCGACCAGCTCGCCCGGCTGGCCGGCGCCGCGCCGCTGCGCGCGAGCGGCCGCAACATCGAGATCTGGCTGCCGCACGAGGCCCACACCGGCGAACGCTCGCGGATGTGGATGAAGCTGCAGAACGAAGTGCAGATGGCGTGGTTCCAGCACCCGGTCAACGAAGCCCGTGAGGCGCGCGGGCTGCCGGCCGTCAATTCGATCTGGTTCCATGCGCAGGGCACGCTGAAACCGGTCGGCAAGCCGTTCGCGCGCGTGCTGTCGGCGTCGCCCGCCGCGCTCGGCCTCGCGCGCGCCGCGCAAATCGAAGGCGGCAGCGCCCCCGCGACGTTCGGCGCGCTGCCCGCCGCCGACGGCGCGACGCTCGTCGAGCTGCCGGCGCTGACCACCCCGTTCATCGAACAGGACTGGGCGCGCTGGCACGACGGGCTCGCCGCGCTCGAGCGCGACTGGTTCGCGCCGGCCCTCGCCGCGCTGCAGACCGGCGCCTTGTCGAGCGTCGATGTCACGTTGTGCGGCGACACGAGTTCCGTGACGCTGCATGCGACGCGCGGCGACCTGCGCAAGTTCTGGCGCCGCCGCGCCCTCGCCTCCCTGTTCGAATAACCCACCCACCGCGTATGACCCGGATCGTTACCCGCCCCGTCGCGCCCGCCGACGCAGAAGTGCTCGCGCGCCACGGCCTGCACCCCGTGCTCGCGCGCCTGTATGCGTCGCGCGGCGTGCAGTCGCCCGCCGACATCGAGACCGCGCTGGCGCGCCTCGTCCCGCCCACCGAACTGAAGGGCTGCGCCGATGCGGCGTCGCTGCTCGCCGACGCGATCGCCGACAAGCGGCGCCTGCTCGTCGTCGCCGACTACGACTGCGACGGCGCGACCGCCTGCGCGGTCGCGGTGCGCGGCCTGCGGATGTTCGGCGCGCAGATCGACTACCTGGTGCCGAACCGCTTCGAATACGGCTACGGCCTCACGCCCGAGATCGTCGAACTCGCGGCCGCGCGCAAGCCCGACCTGCTGATCACCGTCGACAACGGGATCGCGAGCGTCGCGGGCGTCGAAGCCGCGGCCGCGCGCGGCATCGACGTGCTCGTGACCGACCACCACCTGCCCGGCGACGCGTTGCCCGCCGCCCGCGCGATCGTCAACCCGAACCAGCCCGGCTGCGCGTTCCCGAGCAAGCACCTCGCCGGCGTCGGCGTGATGTTCTACGTGCTGCTCGCGCTGCGCGCCGAGCTGCGCCGCCGCGGCGCGTTCGCGAGCAAGGAAGCCGAACCGCGCCTCGACGGGCTGCTCGACCTCGTCGCGCTCGGCACCGTCGCCGACGTCGTGCGGCTCGACGGCAACAACCGCGTGCTCGTCGCGCAGGGGCTGCAACGCATCCGCAACGGCCGCATGCAGCCGGGCGTCGCCGCGCTGTTCCGCGCCGCCGCGCGCGAAGCGCGCACCGCATCGGGCTTCGACCTCGGCTTCGGCCTCGGCCCGCGCCTGAACGCCGCCGGGCGGCTGTCCGACATGTCGCTCGGCATCGAGTGCCTGATCACCGACGACATCGGCCGCGCCTGGGATCTCGCGCAGCAGCTCGACGTGATGAACCGCGAGCGCCGCGAGATCGAGGCCGGCATGCAGCAGCAGGCGCTCGCCGATCTCGCCGACGTCGACCCGGCCGACGCGTGCACGATCACGCTGTTCAACCCCGAGTGGCACCAGGGCGTGATCGGCATCGTCGCCGGCCGGCTCAAGGAAAAATTCCACCGGCCGTCGTTCACGTTCGCGCACGCCGACGAAGAAGGCAAGCGGGTCAAGGGTTCGGGCCGGTCGATCGCCGGCTTCCACCTGCGCGACGCGCTCGACCTCGTGTCGAAGCGCGAGCCCGACCTGATCGTCGCATTCGGCGGCCACGCGATGGCGGCCGGCCTCACGCTCGACACCGAGAACGTGCCGCGCTTCGCGGCCGCGTTCGAGGCCGTCGCGCGCGAATGGCTGTCCGACGACGCGCTCGCCCGCGTGATCGAGACCGACGGCGAGCTCGAGGACGCCTACTTCACGCCGCAGTTCGTCGGCCTGCTCGACGAGGCCGTGTGGGGGCAAGGCTTTCCGGCCCCGCTTTTCTCGGGTGAATTCGACGTCGTATCGCAGTCGCTCGTGAAGGAAAAGCACCTGAAGCTGCAGCTCGCGCGCGGCCGCCAGCGCTTCAACGCGATCTGGTTCAACCACACCGAGCCGCTGCCCGCGAGCGCGCTGGTCGCGTACCGGCTCGTTGCCGACACGTGGAACGGCGTCACGCGCGTCCAGCTGATCGTCGAGCACGCGGCCGGCTGAGCGGCGGGCCACTGGGCCCGCCCCGAGTGCGCCCCCGAGTACGCCCCCGCACGCGCACCGCGCCGGACGGGGCCGCGGCACGCATGCGCCCACCGTTTGCGTCACCGGGCAACCCGGCCGATCGGCTATAATTCCGCTTTTTTACGAAGCAAGAACAGCGAACGATCATGGAAGCGGAACGACTCAACGCGATCGAAAGCTCCCTGCTCGACCTGCGCAACCGCGCGGGCGAGCTCCGGGGGTATCTTTGACTACGACGCCAAGGCTGCGCGTCTGACCGAAGTCAACAAGGAACTCGAAGACCCGAACGTCTGGAACGATTCGAAGAACGCGCAGGCGCTCGGTCGCGAGAAAAAGCTGCTCGAAGGCGTCGTCACGACGCTCACCGCGCTCGATAGCGACCTGCGCGACGCGCTCGACCTGTTCGAGCTGGCGCGCGAGGAAGGCGACGAAGACACGCTCGTCGCGTCGGAAGAAGACGCCGCGAAGCTCGAAGCGCGCGTCGGCGACATCGAATTCCGCCGGATGTTCTCGAACCCGGCCGACCCGAACAACTGCTTCATCGACATCCAGGCAGGCGCCGGCGGCACCGAGGCGTGCGACTGGGCGTCGATGCTGCTGCGCCAGTACCTGCGCTACTGCGAACGCAAGGGCTTCAAGGCCGAAGTGCTCGAAGAGTCCGACGGCGACGTCGCCGGCATCAAGAACGCGACGGTCAAGGTCACGGGCGAATACGCGTACGGCTTCCTGCGCACCGAGACGGGCATCCACCGCCTCGTGCGCAAGTCGCCGTTCGACTCGTCGGGCGGCCGCCACACGTCGTTCTCGTCGGTGTTCGTCTATCCGGAAATCGACGACTCGATCGAGGTCGAGATCAACCCGGCCGACCTGCGCATCGACACGTACCGCGCATCGGGCGCGGGCGGCCAGCACATCAACAAGACCGACTCCGCGGTGCGGATCACGCACATGCCGACCGGTATCGTCGTGCAGTGCCAGAACGACCGCTCGCAGCACCGCAACCGTGCCGAAGCGATGGCGATGCTGAAGTCGCGCCTGTACGAAGTCGAGATGCGCAAGCGCCAGGCCGAACAGGACAAGCTCGAATCGAGCAAGACCGATGTGGGCTGGGGCCACCAGATCCGCTCGTACGTGCTCGACCAGAGCCGCGTGAAGGACCTGCGTACGAACGTCGAAATGAGCAACACGCGTGCGGTGCTCGACGGCGATCTCGACGACTTCATCAGCGCGAGCCTCAAACAGGGCGTGTAAGCGCCGCGGCGCGGCCTGGCCCGCGCCGCCCTTCCCGTTTGCGTTGCCGCACCCATTCCGAATTCCGACCATCATGACCGAACCGACCCAAACGCAGCCCGCCGTCACGGCGGACGAAAACCAGATCATCGCCGAGCGCCGCGAGAAGCTGCGCGCCCTGCGCGAGCAAGGCGTCGCCTATCCGAACGACTTCCGGCCCGAGCACCACGCAGCCGACCTGCAGGCGAAATTCGCCGACTCGGACAAGGCCGCGCTCGAAGCGAACCCGGTCGAGGTGTCGGTGGCCGGCCGCATGATGCTCAAGCGCGTGATGGGCAAGGCGAGCTTCGCGACGGTGCAGGACGGTTCGGGCCAGATCCAGTTCTTCGTGACGCCGAACGACGTCGGCGCCGACACCTACGACGCGTTCAAGAAGTGGGACCTCGGCGACATCGTCGCCGCGCGCGGCGTGCTGTTCCGCACCAACAAGGGCGAGCTGTCGGTCCAGTGCAAGGAGCTGCGCCTGCTGTCGAAGGCGCTGCGTCCGCTGCCGGACAAGTTCCACGGCCTGTCCGACCAGGAAATGCGCTACCGCCAGCGCTACGTCGACCTGATCGTCACGCCGGAAACGCGCGATACGTTCCGCGCCCGCACGAAGACGATCGCGTCGATCCGCAAGTTCATGGACAACGCCGCGTTCATGGAAGTCGAAACGCCGATGCTGCACCCGATCCCGGGCGGCGCCGCGGCGAAGCCGTTCGTCACGCATCACAATGCGCTCGACATGCAGATGTTCCTGCGCATCGCGCCGGAGCTGTACCTGAAGCGCCTGATCGTCGGCGGCTTCGAACGCGTGTTCGAAATCAACCGCAACTTCCGGAATGAGGGCGTGTCGCCGCGCCACAACCCGGAATTCACGATGATGGAGTTCTACGCCGCGTACACCGACTACCGCTGGCTGATGGACTTCACCGAGCAACTGATCCGCCAGGCGGCGATCGATGCGCTCGGCACCGCGACGATCCAGTATCAAGGCCGCGAGCTCGACCTCGCGAAGCCGTTCCATCGCCTGACGATCACGCAGGCGATCCAGAAGTACGCACCGGACTATACCGACGGCCAGCTGTCGGACGACGCGTTCCTGCGCACCGAGCTGAAGCGCTTCGGCGTCGACGTATCGCAGCCGGCGTTCCTGAACGCAGGCATCGGCGCGCTGCAGCTCGCGCTGTTCGAGGAAACGGCCGAAGCGCAGCTGTGGGAACCGACGTTCATCATCGACTACCCGGTCGAGGTGTCGCCGCTCGCACGCGCATCGGATACCGTGCCGGGCATCACCGAGCGTTTCGAGCTGTTCATGACCGGCCGCGAGATCGCGAACGGCTTCTCCGAGCTGAACGATCCGGAAGACCAGGCCGCGCGCTTCAAGAAGCAGGTCGAACAGAAGGATGCGGGCGACGAGGAAGCGATGTTCTTCGACGCCGACTACATCCGCGCGCTCGAATACGGGATGCCTCCGACGGGCGGCTGCGGGATCGGCATCGACCGTCTCGTGATGCTGCTGACCGACAGCCCGACGATCCGCGACGTGTTGCTGTTCCCGCATCTGCGCCGCGAAGACTGACGGCCGCGACCGCGTGTGCGCCGCGCCCCTGCGGCGCGCACGCGTCAGCTTTGTAACGACGCGTAAATCCCGCCAGCCGGCGTTCGCCGGCGTTCGATCTCTCCCCGTTTTATTCCCTCGTCGCGACGGCCTTCTGCGGGTTTTCCCTGCCATGACCGCCGCTGCCCTGCTGCAATTCGTTACACCTTGATACGGCGCGCCGCTTGCCGGTGGACGACACTCCTCTTGCGTCACCACGCATGACCACGGGACCAGAACTGGGCGCAGGAACGCCGAGTCTGCTCGCTCCCGAGCGTGGGATCCGGCCCGGCGCCGCGCCGATCCGGATCGACATCGGAGAAAAAAATGGACAACCAGAATCAGACCACGCCGCAAAAGCAACGCCTCCATCCGCTCATCGCCACCGCCGCCGGCGCCGTCATCGTCGCCAGCCTCGCGGCGACGGCAGCGATCACGGGGCTCATCCCGAAGGCCAGCAGCAACAACGCGCAAAGCGGCCAGACCCAGGCCGCGCTGATCGCGTCGCAGCCGGCCGTCGACACGGCCGCAGCCGCCAGCGCGGCGCTCGCCGCGCAAGCGCAGCAGCAGGCCGCGGAACAGGCCGCGCAGCAAAAGCTGGCCGCCGAGAAAGCGGCGGCCGCGCAAGCCGAGCCGAAGCCCGCGCCGCGTCCGGCCGCGCCGCATCGCCGTCATACGACGGCACCGCAGCAGCCGCAGTACGCGCAGCAGCCGTCCGCGCCCGCGCAGACTTACTGCCAGAGCTGCGGCACGATCGTCGCGATCACGCAGACGCGCACGCCGGGCCAGAGCTCGGGGATCGGCGCCGTGGGCGGCGCCGCCGCCGGCGGCCTGCTCGGCAACCAGTTCGGCCACGGTAACGGCCGCACCGCGATGACGATCATCGGCGCGCTGGGCGGCGGTCTCGCCGGTAACCAGGTCGAGAAGCAGGTGCGCGCGGAAACCGACTATCAGGTGCAAGTGCAGATGGAAAGCGGCGCGACGCGCACGTTCACGTACCACAACCCGCCGCCGTTCGGCCAGGGCCAGCGCGTGCGGATCGAGAACGGCACGCTGGTCGGCGCGTAATCGCCCGATCGCTGCGCCCGCTGCCCGCCTGTCGTGCGGGGGCATGGCCGGCCGGAAAACGAAAACGGCTCGCGAGCAATTGCCCGCGAGCCGTTTTTTCATTGGTCCCACGCGCGCCCACGCGACGCACGCCGTGCCCGATCGGTCAGTCCTCGTCGTCGAAATCCGATTCGTCGATCCAGTGTGCCTGGATCGCTTCGAGGATCTTCTCGCCGGAGTGCTTCGGATCGTCGTCGAAGCCGTCGAGTTCGAGCACCCACTGGCGCAGGTCGACGAAATTGATCCGCTGCGGGTCGATGTCGGGGTGCTTGTCCGCCAGCGCAATGGCTATTTCACGCGAATCGGTCCATTTCATCGCCTGCCTCCGGGTTAGGTCAGTGGTTTTCCTTCGCGTGGTTGATCGAGTACTTCGGAATCTCGACCACCAGGTCCGAATCTTCCGTCACGATCGCCTGGCACGACAGCCGCGACGTCGGCTCGAGGCCCCACGCCTTGTCCAGCAGATCGTCCTCGTCCTCCTCGGACGGCGCCAGATCGTTGAAGCCCTCGCGGATCACCACGTGGCACGTCGTGCATGCGCACGACTTCTCGCATGCGTGCTCGATCTCGATCCCGTGATCGAGCAGGTTGTCGCAGATACTCTTGCCGGGCGTCGCGTCGATCACTGCGCCATCCGGGCACAGTTCGACGTGAGGCAGCACCACCAGTTGAGGCATGTCCGTTCCGTCAGTCAGGGTACGGCGCCACGCGCCGCACGGTTCATTACATGATCGCGCGCGGGCCGTCGCCGGCCGACGCGCGGTTCGCAAGTTCAGATCTCGTCGAGCCGACGGCCCGACAGCGCGCGCTTGATGCTCTTGTCCATCCGGCGCGCCGCGAATTCGTCGGTGCCGTCGGCCAGCGCCTTGGTCGCCGCTTCGATCGCGTTCGTATCGTCGCCCTGCGCGACCGCGCGCAGCGCGGCGGCCAGCGCATCGACCTGCGTGCGCTCGTCGGCGTCGAGCAGTTCGCCGTCGGCCGCCAGCGCGGCCTGCGTCGCCTCGAGCATCCGCTCGGCCTCGACCTGCGCTTCGCGCAGCGCGCGGGCGCGCATGTCGATTTCGGCGGTCTTGAAGCTGTCCTCGAGCATCTTCGCGATGTCGTCGTCGGCGAGGCCGTACGACGGCTTCACGACGACCGACGCCTCGACGCCCGACAGTTGCTCGCGTGCGAACACCGACAGCAGGCCGTCCGCGTCGACCTGGTAGGTCACGCGAATGCGCGCGGCGCCGGCCGTCATCGGCGGAATGCCGCGCAGCTCGAAGCGCGCGAGCGACCGGCAGTCGGCGACGAGCTCGCGCTCGCCCTGCACGACGTGGATCGCCATCGCGGTCTGGCCGTCCTTGAAGGTCGTGAATTCCTGCGCACGCGCGATCGGAATCGTCGAGTTGCGCGGGATGATCTTCTCGACGAGACCGCCCATCGTCTCGACACCGAGCGACAGCGGAATCACGTCGAGCAGCAGCCAGTCGTCGCCGGTGCCGCGATTGCCCGCGAGCAGGTCGGCCTGGATCGCCGCGCCGAGCGCGACGACCTGGTCCGGATCGAGGTTCACGAGCGGCGGCTGACCGAAATATTTCGCGACCGCGTCGCGGATCACCGGCATGCGCGTCGCGCCGCCGACCAGCACGACACCCTTGATGTCGGCCGGCGTGACCTGCGCGTCGCGCAGCGCCTTGCGGGTCGGCGTGAGCGTACGCTGCACGAGCGGCTCGACGAGCGACGCGAACGTATCGTGCGAAATCGTCTGAACGAGGTGCGCACCGCCCGACAGCGTCACGTCGAGCGCGGCCTCCGGTGCCGACGACAGCGCTTCCTTCAGCACGCGCACGCGGTCGAGCAGCAGGCGCACGTCCTCGGGCGCCAGCGTCTTCGCGTCGATGCCGGCCTGCGCGAGCACGTGGCCGAACAGCGCATGGTCGAAATCGTCGCCGCCGAGCGCCGAATCGCCACCCGCGGCCAGCACCTCGAATACGCCCTTCGTCAGTTTCAGGATCGACAGGTCGAACGTGCCGCCGCCGAGGTCGTACACCGCGTAGAGGCCTTCGGACCCGTTGTCGAGCCCGTAGGCGATCGCGGCGGCGGTCGGTTCGTTCAGCAGGCGCAGCACGTTGAGGCCCGCGAGACGCGCCGCGTCCTTGGTCGCCTGGCGCTGCGCGTCGTCGAAGTACGCGGGCACCGTGATCACCGCGCCGACCAGATCGTCGCCGAGCGAATCCTCGGCGCGATAGCGCAGCGTCGCGAGGATCTCGGCCGACACTTCGACCGGGCTCTTCACGCCGTCGACGGTGCGGATCTGCACCATGCCCGGCGCATCGACGAATTCATACGGCGCGTTCGCCGCGCCTTCGACTTCGGCCTTGCCGCGGCCCATGAAGCGCTTGACCGAGACGATCGTGTTGCGCGGATCGGTCGCGGCCTGCTCCTTCGCTTCGTGGCCGATGCGGCGGCCGCCCTTTTCGAGGTAGCGGACCACCGACGGCAGCAGCACACGGCCCGCTTCGTCCGGCAGCACCTCCGGCACGCTGTTGCGCACGGCCGCGACGAGCGAGTTCGTCGTGCCGAGATCGATCCCGACGGCGAGTCGCCGCTGGTGCGGCGCCGGCGCCATGCCCGGTTCGGAAATTTGCAGTAAAGCCATCTTGGTTCGTTCGGGCGCTCGGCCCGTTTGCTGCGCGTGCCGCGAGGCACGCGGTTAAGTTTCGAGGCGCTCGATCTGCGCGCCCACTTCCGACGCGACGCGTTCGATGAACATCAACTGGCGCACGGCTTCCGCGGCGGCCTGGTCGGCGCCGCTGTCGAGCAGCGTACCGAGGCGCTCGACGCGCACGCGCTTCTCGTCGCGCAACTCGGCGAGCAATGCGTCGAGCGCGTCGACGTTGCGGGCGGCCGCGGCATCCTCGATGCCCTCGCGCCACTCCATCTGCTGCATCAGGAATGCAGGCTCCATCGCCGTGTTGTTTTCCGCGCCGATGTCCACACCGCGCAGCGACAGCAGATAGGACGCGCGCTTCAGCGGATCGCGCAGCGTGCGGTACGCCTCGTTCGCACGGGTTGCCCATTGCATCGCGATGCGCTTCTGCGCATCGCCGGCCGCCGCGAAGCGGTCCGGATGCACCTGCGTCTGCACCGTTCGATAGGCGGCGTCGAGCGCCGTTTCGTCGAGCGCGAACTGCGCCGGCAGGTGAAACAGGTCGAAGTGGCTGTCTTTCAGCGAGACCATCGTCGCGTTCAATTCCGGTTCGTCGCGCGGCAAACGCCGCACATTAAAAAGGCGGCCCGTGCCGCCTCTTGCCCGCATCGCGCGGAGACCCGCGTCACACGCGGAACGATTCGCCGCAACCGCACTCGTCCTTCACGTTCGGGTTGTTGAACTTGAACCCTTCGTTCAGGCCTTCGCGGGCGAAGTCGAGCTCGGTGCCGTCGATGTACGCGAGGCTCTTCGGATCGACGACGACCTTCACGCCATGGCTCTCGAACACCTGATCCTCGGGAGCCAGCTCGTCGACATACTCGAGCTTGTACGCGAGCCCCGAGCACCCGGTCGTGCGAACGCCAAGCCGCAGGCCCACCCCCTTGCCGCGACGGACGAGGTATTTCTGAACGTGCTGTGCTGCTTTTTCGGTCAGTGTAATTGCCATGATGTCCTTGCCGCGGCGCGCCACCGGGGCCCGCCGCGTTCCCTTCTCTAACCCGCTCGATGCCGCTCAGGCTGCTGCCTGATCGCCTTCCTTGGTGTCGTGGCGCTTCTTGTAGTCGGCCACGGCTGCCTTGATCGCGTCTTCCGCGAGGATCGAGCAGTGAATCTTCACCGGCGGCAGCGCGAGTTCCTCGGCGATCTGCGTGTTCTTGATCGACAGTGCCTCGTCGAGCGTCTTGCCCTTCACCCACTCGGTGACGAGCGAGCTCGACGCGATCGCCGAACCGCAACCGTAGGTCTTGAACTTCGCGTCTTCGATCACGCCGTCCGCGCCGACGCGGATCTGCAGCTTCATCACGTCGCCGCACGCCGGCGCGCCGACCATGCCCGTGCCGACCGTGTCGTCGTCCTTCGCGAACGAACCGACGTTGCGCGGGTTTTCGTAGTGATCCAGAACCTTGTTGCTGTAAGACATGACTCAGACTCCTTGACTCGTTACGTCTGCGTGCGTCAATCCGCCCGCGGGTGCATTCAATGCGGTATTAGTGAGCGGCCCATTCGATCGTCGACAGATCGATGCCTTCCTGGTGCATTTCCCAGAGCGGCGACAGTTCGCGCAGCTTCGCGATCTTGCTGTTCAGCAGGTTGATCACGAAGTCGACTTCCTGCTCCGTCGTGAAGCGGCCGACCGTGAAGCGGATCGAGCTGTGCGCGAGTTCGTCGTTGCGGCCGAGCGCACGCAGCACGTACGACGGCTCGAGCGACGCCGACGTGCACGCGGAGCCCGACGACACCGCGACGTCCTTGATCGCCATGATCAGCGACTCGCCTTCGACGAAGTTGAAGCTGATGTTCAGGTTGTGCGGGACACGGCGTTCCATGTCGCCGTTCACGTAGGTTTCCTCGATCTGCGACAGGCCGCGCAGCAGCTTGTCGCGCAGCATGCGCACGCGCTCGTTCTCGGTCGCCATTTCCTCGCGGGCGATGCGGAACGCTTCGCCCATGCCGACGATCTGGTGCGTCGGCAGCGTGCCCGAACGCATGCCGCGCTCGTGACCGCCGCCGTGCATCTGCGCTTCGATGCGCACGCGCGGCTTGCGGCGCACGTACAGCGCGCCGATGCCCTTCGGGCCGTAGGTCTTGTGCGCCGAGAACGACATCAGGTCGACCTTCAGCTTCGCGAGGTCGATGCCGACCTTGCCGGTCGACTGCGCGGCGTCGACGTGGAACACGATGCCCTTCTCGCGGCAGATCTCGCCGATCGTCTCGATGTCCTGGATCACGCCGATCTCGTTGTTCACGTGCATCACCGACACGAGGATCGTGTCCGGGCGCAGCGCGGCCTTGAACACGTCGAGGTCGATCAGGCCGTCATCCTTCACGTCGAGGTAGGTGACGTCGAAACCGTCGCGCTCAAGCTCGCGGCAGGTATCGAGCACGGCCTTGTGCTCGGTCTTCACCGTGACGATGTGCTTGCCCTTGCCCTTGTAGAAGTTCGCGGCACCCTTGATCGCGAGGTTGTCCGATTCGGTTGCGCCGGACGTCCAGATGATCTCGCGCGGATCGGCGTTCACGAGTGCGGCCACCTGTTCGCGCGCTTCCTCGACCGCACGCTCCGCGTCCCAGCCGTAAGCGTGGCTGCGCGACGCCGGGTTGCCGAACTGCTCGCGCAGGTACGGCACCATCTTGTCGACCACGCGCGGGTCGACGGGCGTCGTCGCGCTGTAATCCATGTAGATGGGCAGGTGGAGAGTCTCTTGGGTCATCTGTCGCTCCGGGTATTCTGTGCAGGGACTATGTGCGTTATGGGGTATGGCGGGCGCCTTCGCGCTCACGAACTCGCGATGTTGAACACCGAATTGGGGCCCAGCGGCATCGTGCGCACGGGCTCGGCCGGTGCGGCGACGGGCTCCGGCGCGCGGCGGTCGCGCAGCACCGCGGGCGCGCCCTCGCGTGCGCGCTGCTGATCGACGAGATCCTGCAGCGACACGGAGTCGAGGTATTCGACCATCTTCTGGTTCAAGGTCGACCACAGCTCGTGCGTCATGCAATGGCCGTCGGGCTGCTTCGAGCCGTCGCACGTGCCTTTGCCGCCGCACTGCGTGGCGTCGAGCGGTTCATCGACCGCGATGATGATGTCGGCAACGGTGACATCCTGCGCGCGGCGCGCGAGGTTGTAGCCGCCGCCCGGGCCGCGCACGGATTCGACGATTTCATGCCTGCGCAGCTTGCCGAACAGCTGTTCGAGATACGAGAGCGAAATCCGCTGGCGCTGGCTGATGCCTGCAAGCGTCACCGGGCCCTGCTCCTGGCGCAGTGCCAAGTCAATCATCGCCGTGACGGCGAAACGGCCTTTGGTGGTGAGTCTCATGGTGTCTAGGGGACTGCAATCTTGACGATTTTGGTCAAGTATAAATATTTGACGTTTTTAGTCAAGTATCCATGTCTTTGAAAGGGTATTCGCAGACCGCTGAATACCACCGGGCGATCAGCGCGCCGTACGGGCCCGGAGTGTCTCCAGCAGGCCCGCGCACGCGCGTTCGACCTGATCGAGCACCTGTTCGAAGCCCTGCGCGCCGCCGAAATACGGGTCGGCCACTTCGGTTTCGGTCGAATCCGGCGCGAATTCCATCAGCAGGCGCACCTTGTCGCGATACTGCGGCGGGCAGCGGCGCTGCAATTCCGCGAGATTCGCCTCATCCATCGCAAGCAGCAGGTCGAAGCGCTCGAAATCCGCCGCACTCACCTGCCGCGCGCGCAGCGCCGACAAATCGTAGCCGCGACCGCGTGCCGCCGCCTGCGCCCGTGTATCGGGCGGCTCGCCCACGTGCCAGTCGCCGGTGCCGGCCGAATCGATCGCGATCCGGTCGGCCAGCGCGGCCGCGTCGACCTGGTGGCGCATCACGCCTTCCGCGGTGGGCGAACGGCAGATGTTGCCGAGACAGACGAAACAGATCGCAACGCGGGTCATCGCACTATCGAAAAGTTGCGGCGGACCGCGTGGAAGAACAACACGCCATTATACAAAGGCGGCCGAAATCGCGCCGTCGCCCGACGCGACGGCGCCATGCCTCACAGCGCCTTCGGCGCGGCGAGCACGATGTCGCCGGATGCCGCCGGCAGCGGCTGCGCCGCGTCGCCGACCAGCCCGAACGACACCGCGCGCGCCAGCTCGGCGGACGCCTGGTGAACCGCGAGCGGACCGCGCGACGGCGCATCGGCCATCGTGTGCAGATAGGCTGCCGCTGCCAGCGGGACGACGATTGCCAGCGGCCAGTACATCGATATTGTCTTTCTCATGATGCGGACCTCCTTGACCCGGTACCCCGAAACCCAATTCCGGGGACTACAGACCAGATTCTATAGACCGCATCTATCGAGATAAATATGCAAATAGCGAACGCACTGTTGCCGCCCGCTGAACAGTCGTCAGCCGAGGTGGCTCTGGGACGCCGCGTACAGCTCCCGGAACGTGCGCCCGGTCGGCGTCGGCATGTCGCGCGTGTCCATCCAGCCGCCCATCATCGGCAGGCGCCGCAGTGTGCCGCCGTTGCCCAGCCGCTCGAGGACGCGCACCGCGAGCTTGGTCGTCAGCGCGTACAGCATCGGCCGCCGCGCGAAGAAGCCCCATGCGGCGAGCGCCGCCCGCTCGCGCCACGGCCGCAGGTGCCGCTCGACCTGCTTCTCGCGCAGCGTGCGCAGCAGGTGCGACAACGGAATCCCGGCCGGGCACACGCTGTCGCATTCGCCGCATAGCGTCGCGGCCTGCGGCAGGTCGAGCGTACGGTCGAGCCCGACGTAGCTCGGCGTCAGCACCGACCCCATCGGCCCCGGATAGACCCAGCCGTACGCATGGCCGCCGACCTTCTGATATACCGGGCAATGGTTCATGCACGCGCCGCAACGGATGCAGCGCAGCATCTCCTGGAATTCGCCGCCGATCAGGCCCGTGCGGCCGCCGTCGACCAGTACCACGTAGTTGTGCTCGGGGCCATCCTCGTCGCCCGGCCCGCGCGGCCCGGTCAGCAGCGAGAAATAGTTCGACGTCTTCTGCCCGGTCGCCGAACGCGGCAGCAGGCGCATCGCGGTCGCGAGATCCTCGAGGGTCGGCAGCACCTTCTCGATGCCCGTCACCGCGACGTGCACGCGCGGCATCACCGTGCACATGCCTTCGTTCCCTTCGTTCGTCACGATTGCGACCGAGCCCGTCTCGGCGATCACGAAGTTGCCGCCCGTCACGCCCATGTCGGCCGACATGAAATGCGGGCGCAGCACCTCGCGCGCCTCGCGCGTCATGTCCGGAATCTCGGTGAGCCGCTCGCGGTGGTGCGTGCGCGCGAACAGGTCGGCGATCTCGTCCTTGTCCTTGTGCACGACGGGCGCGATGATGTGGCTCGGCGGCTCGTTGTCGTTGATCTGCAGGATGTATTCGCCGAGGTCCGTCTCGATCGACTGCACGCCCATCTCCGCGAGCACCGCGTTCAGGCGCATTTCCTCGGACACCATCGACTTGGTCTTGATGACCTTCTTCACGTCGTGCCGGCGTGCGATGTCGGCCACCAGCCGCGCGGCATCCGCGGTCGTTTCGGCGAACAACACCGTCGTGCCGCGCCGCGTCGCCTCCTGCTCGAAAGCCTCGAGCCACACGTCGAGGTTCTCCAGCGCGCGGTTGCGGCGCGCCTTGAGCGCGGCGCGCGTGGCCGGGAAGTCGATCGCGGTCATCGCGTCGGCGCGCGCGGACACGAACTTCGTCGACAGCTTCTTCAGGTTCTGCTGCAGGCGCTGGTCGGCCAGCTTCTGGCCGGCGCGCGCCTTGAAATGCATCGATTGGACTTGCATCGCGGTATCGGGAAAAGTGAGCGGAACCGGGCGTCAGACGTCGCCCGCCAGCACCTGCGCGACGTGCAGCACGCGCGTGTCGCGGTCGCCGGTGCGGCGCAACCGCCCTTCGATGTTCAGCATGCAGCCGAGATCGCCGAGCACGACGGCGCCCGCGCCCGACGCACGCACGTTCGCGCATTTCTCGTCCGCGATGGCCGCCGAGATGTCGCCGTACTTGATCGCGAACGTGCCGCCGAAGCCGCAGCAGTGCTCGCAGTCCTTCATCTCGGTGACCGCAACGCCGCGCTGCGCGAGCAGCGCGCGCGGCTGCGCCTTCACGCCGAGTTCGCGCAGGCCCGAACACGAGTCGTGATAGGTGACGGGGCCGGTGAACTCGCCCGGCGCGAGCGACACCTTCGCGACGTTCACGAGGAAATCGGTCAGTTCGTAGACCTTCTGCTGGAACCGCGTGTAGCGCCCCATCAGTTCGGGGTCGTCGCGAAACAGGTCGCCGTAGTGCGCGCGGATCATCCCGCCGCACGAGCCCGACGGCGCGACGACGTAATCGAACTGCTCGAACTCGCGCAGCGTCTTTTCGGCGAGGTCGCGCGCGAGCGCGCGGTCGCCCGAGTTGTAGGCCGGTTGCCCGCAGCAGGTCTGCGCGGGCGGCACGATCACTTCGTAGCCGGCGTCGCGAATCAGCTTGAGCGCCGAGAAACCGATTTCGGGGCGCATCAGATCGACCAGGCAGGTCACGAACAAACCGACTCGCATACGTGCTCCTTCGAGAAAACGACTCTCATTATCCGCCGTTTGGCCAGCAAGACCAACGCCGGCTCGCATGCAAGCCCGTCGTGCACGAAACGAGGACTTCCTCGAACGGCGTTCGCTTTTTTCACAATACGAGATACAATCGTTGCAACACCGCTTGACGCGTCAACCGATTTCTCCCCCCCGACATGAGCCAACCCACCCCGGATTCAAAAACGTCGATCCAGGTGATCGAACGCATGATGCGGCTGCTGGACGCGCTCGCCGCGCACAGTGATCCTGTCAGCCTGAAGGAACTGGCGCAGCGCACGGAGCTGCACCCGTCGACCGCGCACCGCATCCTCAACGACATGGTGACCTGTCGCCTCGTCGACCGCTCCGATCCCGGCACCTACCGCCTCGGCATGCGGCTGCTGGAGCTCGGCAACCTCGTGAAGGCGCGCCTGTCGGTACGCGACGCGGCGCTGATGCCGATGCGCGAGCTGCACCGCCTCACGGGGCAGACCGTGAACCTGTCGGTGCGCCAGGGCGACGAGATCGTCTACATCGAGCGTGCGTATTCCGAGCGCTCGGGGATGCAGGTCGTCCGCGCGATCGGCGGCCGCGCGCCGCTGCACCTGACGTCGGTCGGCAAGCTGTTCCTCGCGGCCGACGAAACGTCGCGCGTGCGCGCCTATGCGACGCGCACGGGGCTGTCCGGCCATACGCAGAACAGCATCACCGACATCGCGAAGCTCGAGCGCGAGTTGACGATCGTCCGCCAGCAATCGTGCGCGCGCGACAACGAGGAACTGGAGCTCGGCGTGCGCTGTATCGCGGCCGGCATCTACGACGATTCGGGCAAGCTCGTCGCGGGCCTGTCGCTGTCGGCACCGGCCGACCGCCTGCAGGACGCATGGCTCGGCCAGTTGAGCCGCACGGCACTCACCATCTCGGAATCGCTCGGCTACCGGCCGACGCCCGCGAAGGACGTGGACGGGCTGCAGCGGCAGGCGTAAGCCTGCTCGCCGGCCTCGATGCCGGTTCCGCCGGACGTAAAAAAGCCCCGCGATTGCGGGGCTTTCTTGTTGCAGCCTGCGGCGCGATCAGGTTCCGCCGTTCGGCGTGTTGGCCGCCGTCAGGCGTTCGCCGCCGCCGGCGTCGAGCCAGTTGCGCAGGCGCGATGCGTCGGCGAAGCGCGAGTACTTGCCGAACGAGTCGAGCAGCACCATCACCATCGGCCGGCCATGGATCGTCGCCTGCATCACGAGGCATTCACCCGCTTCGTTGATGAAGCCCGTCTTCTGCAGGCCGATGTCCCACGAGCCGTTGCCGCGGATCAGCGCGTTCGTGCTGTTGTACGCGAGATTGCGCTTGCCCGTGAACACCTCGTAGCTGCGATCGGTCGAGAACTGGCGGATCATCGGATATTGATACGCAGCATTGACCATCTTCACGAGATCACGCGCACTCGACACGTTCGAGCTGGACAGGCCGGTCGAATTCTCGAAATGCGTATCGGCCATGCCGAGCGCCTTCGCCTTCGCGTTCATCGCGGCGATGAACGCCGGACGGCCGCCCGGGTAATAACGCGACAGCGCCGCGGCCGCGCGGTTTTCCGACGCCATCAGCGCGATGTGCAGCATGTCCTCGCGCGACAGCACCGAGCCGACCGACAGGCGCGAGCCCGTGCCCTTCTCGTAGTCGCGGTCTTCGTCGGTGACTTCGATCTGATCGGTCATCGGCGCCTTCGAGTCGAGCACGACCATCGCCGTCATCAGCTTCGAGATCGACGCGATCGGCACGACGGCGTGCGAATTCTTGTCGAACAGCGGCTCGCCGGAATTCTGGTCGACGACGTACGCGACGCTCGAACGCAGCGCGAGCGCGTCGGGCGTATCGTGCAGGCCGAACGCCTGACCGACCGTCGGCCGGCGCGGCTGGAACGCGACCTTGCGGACCGCGCCGCGATGGCCGCCATGCAGGTTGTTCGCCGCGAGCGTCACGCGCTTTCGCGACGCCTTCGCGCGCGGCGCATCGGCCGCGGCGACCTTGGCGGATTTGTCGGACGTCGCCTTCGCCGACTTCTTCTTCGCTGACGAAGCAGGAGCGACGGCCTTTTTCTTGGCGGCTTGTTGGGTCTTCGCAGTGGCGGCAAAGGCGTCAGCAGGCGCGACGGACGCGGTGGTCGCCAGCAAGGCGACTGCGACCGACACAGCCGTGCCGAGCGTCATGCTCTGCAACAATCTGCGCGGTGAAAACGATTCGGCTTTCATTGGGGTCTGGACAAAGCGGCGGGAGGTTTCCGCAAGTGTAGTTAAAGCTGAAAAAAAGAGCAATATTAGGCACTTACCGATCGTCGTTAAACCGGAATGTAAGGGTCGGCCAACCTCAGACCAATCGACCCTCCCGCCCCCATCGAAAAAACTCATGGGTGCACTGCCCGACAGCGCCCGTCTCCCGATTACCACTCGGTTAATTGAGATAACGTCACTTCGGAGGCGATTTAAAGCGGGGAAACTACGTATCCGGTGCTCGGCGTGCCAGGGGCGCCGGTCTCGACCGTGGCGGCGGCACGTCGCCACGGCACGCGCATCGAAACGGCGCGTTTTTCGACAGGAACAGAAGGATAACGTTCCATGGGCCTGTCAGGTTTACCTGTGCATGATCATGGTGCGCCGCGCTTTCCCCGCCGTCGTGCGCACCATCTGGGAACGCGCCTGAAACCGATTCCGGACGACCGCGATAACCCGTTGTTTTATCGATAATTTGTCGCGATTGTGCAACGCACAAAAAACACTTGACATCCGTTTTCTCTGCCCTAAAATAAGCCTCATTGCTGCGTTGCACAAAGCACGCGCATCCGAGATTCCCCGTCGTAGTGCCCTTTACCCTGCGATCGACGCGATCGCTTTTCAGGAGCTGGACATGTCCTTGCTGACCCCCGAGCAAATCGCCGCTGCACAGAAAGCCAACCTCGAGAGCCTGTTCGGTCTGACGACCAAGGCGTTCGAAGGCGTCGAAAAGCTGATCGAACTGAACCTGCAGGTCGTGAAGTCGACGCTGGCCGAAGGCCAGGAAAACGCACAACGCCTGCTGTCGGTGAAGGACGCGCAGGAACTGATCGCGCTGCAAGCCAGCCTGTCGCAGCCGGTCGCTGAAAAGGTGCTGTCGTACGGCCGTCACCTGTACGAAATCGCATCGTCGACGCAAGCCGAGTTCGCGAAGGTTGCCGAAGCGCAATTCGACGAGCAGAACAAGAAGGTCCAGGCACTCGTCGACAACGTCGCGAAGAACGCCCCGGCCGGTTCAGAAACGGCTGTCGCCGCGCTGAAGTCGGCACTGAACGCCGCGAACACCACGTACGAAACGGTTCAGAAGGCCACGAAGCAAGCCGTCGAAATCGCTGAAACGAACTTCAACGCTGCTGCTGCCGTCGCGACGAAGGCTGCTACCGCCGCCGCTGCACGCCGTTCGAGCAAGCCGGCCGCGTAAGCGCCCCCTGCTCCTGAAAGAGCCGCGCCCAGCGCGGCTTTTTCGTTTCTGGCGCCGGAACACGTGCGAACCGACAAACGCCGGCCGGCTTCAAGCCGTCGTCCGGCCGCCGCGCCGGCTGCGCACAAAAGAAAACGCCGCCGCCCGAATCGTCCGGGCGGCGGCGTTTTTCGTGGCCGGCGCATGGCCGGCCGTGCCGGTCGCGTTACTTCTTGCGTTGCGGCGGCAGGTCCGTACAGACGCCTTCGTACAGTTCGGCGGCCATGCCGACCGACTCGCCGAGCGTCGGGTGCGGATGGATCGTCTTGCCGATGTCTTCCGCGTCCGCGCCCATCTCGACGGCGAGGCACACTTCGCTGATCAGGTCGCCTGCGTTCAGGCCGACGATGCCGCCGCCGATCACGCGATGGGTTTCCTCGTCGAAGATCAGCTTCGTGAAGCCTTCGTCGCGGCCGTTCGCGATCGCGCGGCCCGAAGCGGCCCACGGGAACACGGCCTTGCCGTACTTGATGCCTTCGGCCTTGCACTGGTCTTCCGTCTTGCCGGCCCACGCCACTTCCGGATCGGTGTAGGCCACCGACGGGATCTGCAGCGCGTCGAAATACGCCTTCTCGCCGTGCGCGGCTTCCGCTGCGACGTGGCCTTCATGCACGGCCTTGTGCGCGAGCATCGGCTGGCCGACGATATCGCCGATCGCGAAGATGTGCGGGACGTTCGTGCGCATCTGCTTGTCGACGTCGATGAAGCCGCGATCCGTGACCGCGACGCCGGCCTTGTCGGCACCGATCTTCTTGCCGTTCGGGCTGCGGCCCACCGCGACGAGCACGAGGTCGTAGCGCTGCGCTTCCGCCGGCGCCTTCTCGCCCTCGAACTTCACGTAGATGCCGTCTTCCTTCGCTTCCGCGCCGACCGTCTTGGTCTTCAGCATCACGTTGCCGAAGCGCTTCGCGTTGTACTTTTCCCAGACCTTCACGAGATCGCGGTCCGCGCCCATCATCAGGCCGTCCATCATTTCGACGACGTCGATCTCGGCGCCGAGCGTCGAGTACACCGTGGCCATTTCGAGGCCGATGATGCCGCCGCCGATCACGAGCATGCGCTTGGGCAGCTGGCGCAGTTCGAGTGCGCCGGTCGAGTCGACGACACGCGGGTCTTCCGGCATGAACGGCAGCTTCACGGCTTGCGAGCCCGCGGCGATGATCGCCTGCTTGAACTTCACGACCTTCTTGCCGTTTTCGCCCTGCACTTCCATGTGGAACGGATCGACGAACGCACCGACGCCGGTGACCACTTCGACCTTGCGTGCCTTGGCCATGCCGGCGAGGCCCGTCGTCAGCTTCTTGACGACGCCGCCCTTGAAGTCGCGCAGCTTGTCGAGATCGACCTGCGGCTTGCCGAACGTGATGCCGTGCGACGCGAGCGCCGCGGCTTCCTCGACGACGAGCGACGTATGCAGCAGCGCTTTCGACGGGATGCAGCCCACGTTCAGGCACACGCCGCCGAGCGTCGAGTAGCGTTCGACGAGCACGGTCTTCATGCCGAGGTCGGCCGCGCGGAACGCGGCCGAGTAGCCGCCGGGGCCGGCGCCGAGCACGAGCATGTCGCACTCGATGTCGGCGGCGCCGGCATAGCTGCCGGCTTGCGGCGCGGGCGCCGGAGCGGCGGCAGCCGGTGCCGGCGCGGCTGCGGGCTTCGGCGCTTCAGGCGCTTTCGCGGGGGCGGCGGCACCGGCCGACGCTTCGACGATGGCGATGACGGTGCCTTGCGAGACTTTCTCGCCGGCCTTGACCTTGACTTCCTTGACGGTGCCGGCGACGTCGCTGGGCACTTCCATGGAGGCCTTGTCGGATTCGAGCGTGATGAGCGTTTGCTCTTTTTCGATCACGTCGCCGGGCTTCACGTTGACTTCGATGACATCGACGCCGCTGAAATCGCCGATATCCGGAACCTTGACTTCGATGAGACTCATGACTGTCCCCTTCTTGATTGGCTGCAGAGAGAGAGGGAGGGACTGGCGGAAAGACGGAACCTGACGACAGGCGGCCTGACAAGAGCACGCGACGTTGGGCAGGACCACCTTTGCCGTCCGCCCAAGGACGCGCCTTTCTTTTGGTCACTTTTCTTTGGAAGACAAAGAAAAGTGACCGCCGCCCCGCGCAGGGGCGACGCCGGCAGACCGTTGGCAAAACAGGTTCAACGACAAGCGCGTGGCGAACCGACAAGAACCACGCCCCCGCGAGCCCCTCATCTCATCAAAGAATGATGCGGCGGAAATCGGCCAGCAACGCACCGAGATACGCGTTGAACCGTGCGGCCTCCGCACCGTCGATGACACGGTGGTCATACGACAGCGACAGCGGCAGCATGAGACGCGGCACGAACTGCTTGCCATCCCACACCGGCTTCATCTGCCCACGCGACAACCCGAGGATCGCCACTTCCGGCGCGTTGATGATCGGCGTGAAGTTCGTGCCGCCGATCCCGCCGAGCGACGAGATCGAGAAGCAGCCGCCCTGCATCTGGTCCGGCTTCAGCTTGCCTTCGCGCGCGGCCTTCGACAGGTCGCTCATTTCCTTCGCGATGTCGACGAGGCCCTTCTTGTCCGCATCGCGGATCACCGGCACGACGAGGCCGTTCGGCGTATCGGCCGCGAAACCGACGTGGAAGTACTGCTTGAACACGAGGTTGTCGCCGTCGAGGCTCGCGTTGAAGGTCGGGAATTTCTTCAGTGCGGCGACGACTGCCTTGATCACGAACGCGAGCATCGTGAACTTCACGCCCGCCTTTTCGTGTTCCTTGTTCAGCTGGACACGCAGCGCTTCGAGCTCGGTGATGTCCGCTTCGTCGTTGTTCGTGACGTGCGGGATCATCACCCAGTTGCGATGCAGGTTCGCGCCGGAAATCTTCTTGATGCGCGACAGCGGCTTCGCCTCGAACGGGCCGAACTTCGAGAAGTCGACCTTCGGCCACGGCAGCAGGTTCAGCTCACCGCCGCCTGCCGGCGCAGCCGCTGCTGCACCCGGTGCCGCGCGCTGGCCCGTCATCACGCCCTTCACGAAACCGGTGACGTCGTCCTTCGTGATGCGGCCCTTCAGGCCCGAACCCTGCACGCGTGCGACGTCGACGCCGAGTTCGCGCGCGAACTTGCGCACCGACGGCGATGCATGGCTCGCGCGGTACTCGCCCGACGGCGCGGCGGCCGGTGCGGCGGCAGCCGGTGCCGGCGCTGCCTTCGCGGGTGCCGGTGCGGCGGCGGGTGCCGGAGCCGGCGCGGCCGCAGCCGGCTCCGGTGCGCTCGCCTGCGCAGCGGCAGAGGACGCGCCTGCGGCTTCGAGCAGCACGATCAGCGTGCCTTCCGATACCGAATCACCCACCTTGACCTTGATGTCCTTCACGACGCCGGCGGCCGGGCTCGGCACGTCCATCGTCGCCTTGTCGGACTCGAGCGTGACGAGCGACTGTTCCTTCTCGACCGTGTCGCCGATCTTCACGCCGATCTCGATCACCGGCACGTCCTTGTAATCGCCGATGTCGGGCACCTTCACTTCGAGCGTGCCGCCGGCTGCTGCCGGTGCGGCCGCCGGTGCAGCCGCGGCCGGGGCCGGCGCTGCCACCGGAGCGGGCGCTGCGGCCGGTGCAGTCGCGCCGTTGGCCTGCGCCGCGCCGGCGCCTTCGAGCAGGATGATCAGCGAGCCTTCCGACACGGAATCGCCCACCTTGACCTTGATTTCCTTCACGACGCCGCCCACCGGGCTCGGCACGTCCATCGTCGCCTTGTCGGACTCGAGCGTGACGAGCGACTGCTCGGGCTCGACCGTATCGCCGACCTTCACGCCGATCTCGATCACCGGCACGTCCTTGTAATCGCCGATATCCGGCACCTTCACTTCGATCGCTTGACTCATCTGTTTCTGTCTCCATGGCCGCGCGCGCTCCTCGCGGGAGCGACGCGGGCATTACACGGCGTGTGCGTTAAACGGTCATCGGGTTGGGCTTGGACGGATCGAGGTTGTACTTGGCAATCGCGTCCGCGACCACCTTGCGCTCGATCGTGCCTTCGTCGGCCAGCGCGTTGAGCGCGGCGACGGTGACCCAGTGACGGTCGACTTCGAAGAAGTGACGCAGCTTCTCGCGGGTATCCGAGCGGCCGAAGCCGTCCGTGCCCAGCACGACGAAGCGGCGATCGATCTGGCCGCGGATCTGGTCGACCAGCGCACGGACGTAGTCGGTCGATGCGATGACCGGGCCCTGCGTGTCCTTCAGGCACTTCTGCACGTGCGACAGGCGACGCTCTTCGGTCGGATGGAGCAGGTTCCAGCGTTCGACCTGATGGCCTTCGCGCGCGAGCTCGGTGAAGCTCGGCACGCTCCACAGGTCGGCGGCGACGCCCCAGTCGTTCTTCAGCAGGTCGGCGGCGGCGATCACTTCGTTGAAGATCGTGCCCGCGCCGAGCAGCTGGACGCGCGGCGCCTTCTTGTCGGCGTCGGCCTTCCTGAACGCGTACATGCCCTTGATGATGTCGGCCGCCACGTGGTCGCCCTGCGGAATCGCCGGGTGCTCGTAGTTCTCGTTCATCACCGTGATGTAGTAGTACACGTCTTCCTGGTCCTGCACCATGCGGCGCAGGCCGTCCTGAACGATCACGGCGAGTTCATAGCCGAACGTCGGGTCGTAGCTCACGCAGTTCGGCACCGATGCCGCCCACAGGAGCGAGTGGCCGTCTTCGTGCTGCAGGCCTTCGCCGTTCAGCGTCGTGCGGCCCGCCGTGCCGCCGAGCAGGAAGCCGCGCGAACGCATGTCGCCCGCGGCCCATGCGAGGTCGCCGATCCGCTGGAAGCCGAACATCGAATAGAAGATGTAGAACGGCACCATGATCTCGCCGTGCGTCGAGTACGACGTCGCCGCCGCGATCCAGTCGCACATGCCGCCCGCTTCGTTGATGCCTTCCTGCAGGATCTGGCCGGTTTCCGATTCCTTGTAGAACATCAGCTGGTCGGAATCTTCCGGCACGTACTTCTGGCCTTCCTGGTTCCAGATGCCGATCTGGCGGAACAGGCCTTCCATGCCGAACGTACGCGATTCGTCCGGGACGATCGGCACCACGCGCTTGCCCAGCGCCTTGTCCTTCAGCAGGATGTTCAGGATCCGCACGAACGCCATCGTCGTCGAGATCTCGCGGCCTTCGCCCGTGCCCTTCAGCAGCGGCTCGAACGCGTCGAGCGCCGGCACCGGCAGCGACGTCGCCTTCTCGCGGCGATGCGGCAGGTAGCCGCCGAGGTCCATGCGCTTCTGGCGCATGTATTCGAGTTCCTTCGAACCTTCCTCGAACTTGAGGTACGGCACGTCGGCGATCTGCTCGTCGGTGATCGGCAGACGGAACTGGTCACGGAACTTCTTCAGTTGCTCGACCGGCAGCTTCTTCTGCTGGTGCGTGATGTTCATCGCCTGGCCCGACTCGCCCATCCCGTAGCCCTTGATGGTCTTCGCGAGGATGACGGTCGGCGCGCCCTTCGTGTTCGACGCTTCGTGGAACGCCGCGTAGATCTTGTGCGGATCGTGGCCGCCGCGGTTCAGCGCCCAGATGTCGTCGTCCGACCAGTCGGCGACGAGCGCCTTCAGTTCAGGCGTGTTGAAGAAGTGCTCGCGAACGAACGCGCCCGACTCCGACTTGTACGTCTGGTATTCGCCGTCGACGACTTCCATCATGCGGCGCATCAACGCGCCCGACTTGTCGCGCGCGAACAGCGCATCCCAGCGGCTGCCCCAGATGACCTTGATCACGTTCCAGCCGGCGCCGCGGAATTCCGATTCGAGTTCCTGGATGATCTTGCCGTTGCCGCGCACCGGGCCGTCGAGACGCTGCAGGTTGCAGTTGATCACGAACACGAGGTTGTCGAGCTTCTCGCGGCTCGCCATCCCGATCGCGCCGAGCGATTCCGGTTCGTCCGTCTCGCCGTCGCCGAGGAACGCCCACACCTTGCGGCCTTCCGTCTTCGCGATGCCGCGCGCCTGCAGGTACTTCATGAAGCGCGCCTGGTAGATCGCCATGATCGGGCCGAGACCCATCGACACGGTCGGGAATTGCCAGAAGTCCGGCATCAGCCACGGGTGCGGGTACGACGAGATGCCCTGGCCGTCGACTTCCTGGCGGAAGTTGTCGAGCTGCTCTTCCTTCAGGCGGCCGAGCAGGAACGCGCGCGAGTACACGCCCGGCGACGAGTGACCCTGCACGAACACGAGATCGCCGCCGTGCTGGTCGGACGCCGCGTGCCAGAAGTGGTTGTAGCCGACGTCGTAGAGCGTCGCGGCCGATGCGAACGAGGCGATGTGGCCGCCGACGTTCGTGTCCTTGCCGGCACGCAGCACCATCGCCAGCGCGTTCCAGCGCGTGTACGAACGGATGCGGTGCTCGATGTCCTGGTCGCCCGGGATCTTCGCCTGGGCTTCGACCGGGATCGTGTTGATGTACGGGGTGTTGGCGGAGAACGGCAGGTGCTCGCCGTGCATGCGGGCGAACTCGATCTGTTTTTCGATCAGGTAATGCGCGCGGCCGGTGCCCACGGAGGAGATCACGCCATCGAGCGACTCCAGCCACTCGATGGTTTCTTGCGGGTCGTCGTCACGATCGGCGGCGACATATTTCATCACTTCGTTCGGTACAGCGGACATTCTCGTCTCCTGGGTCCTGGAATGTGAGGATCGCTCTCATGCAGACGACGCGACGCGGCCGGCTGCGGGCAAGCTCCAGCGGATTGTAATGAGCGTGCGCGGGCCTGCGCAACAAAATTTTCGAATTGTGAGATCTTTTCTCGCAATGCGAAATATTGCTGCGCCGCACCCATGCTTCGGGGCGCGGCGGCACGCCACGGCGGAACAAATCCGTTTCCGTTCAACATATCCGGTACCGGTTTTCCATGTATTGCGCTGCGCTACAATCCTGCCATGTTGACCGATCGGCTTTTCGCACGCTCGGCGCGACCGTCGGGCCCGCCGGCGGAGTCGCAGCCGTCCCGTTGGCACCACGGACCGTGGTGGTCCAATTCCTATTTGCTGACGCCGCTACTGTCGATCCTGGTATTTCTCGTGGTGATGAGCCTCATCCTGTGGAGCCTCAATCGCCGCGAACAGCAGCAGCAGGAAGACACCCTGTTCCGTAACGTCGCCTGGGCGCAGCAACAGATCCGCCTGTCGATGACGGGCGCGCAAGAACAGCTGCAGGCGCTGTCGCGCGATCTCGCGTCGGGCCGCCTCGACCAGAACGCATTCCAGATGGCCGTCGCGGACGTGATGCAGACGCATCCGGAAATCCTCTACCTGAACTGGTACACCGCGCCCGGCGTGCAGCGCTGGCCGACCGTGCATCCGCCGCTGCTCGGCCAGCGGCTCGCGAAGCCGGGCGACGCGCAGATGCAGGACGCCGTGCGCGGCGCGTACGACGAAGCGCGCAGCACGCGCCGCCAGGCCTATTCTCCGCTGATCTACGACGACTTCGGCAACGGCTTCATCACGCTGCAGACGCCCGTGATGCGCGGCGACCGCGAATATCTCGGCTCGATCGCCGCGGTGTTCTCGGTCGAGGGCATCCTGAAGCACGACATCCCGCAGGAACTGTCGTCGAAGTACAAGATCTCGATCACCGACGCGAACAACCGCGAGCTGTCGTCCACGTCGACGCGCCCGCGCCTGCCGCGCGACTCGCACTACGACCTGCCGCTCGATCCGCCCGGCCAGGGGCTGACGGTGCGCGTGTACGCATTCCCGCAGCTCACGAACCTGACCAACAACACGCTCGTGTGGCTCGTCGCCGGCCTGTCGTGCTTCGTGCTGTGGAGCCTCTGGAGCCTGTGGAAGCACACGCGCCAGCGCTTCGAGGCGCAGCAGGCGCTGTACGCGGAAGCGTTCTTCCGCCGCGCGATGGAAAACTCGGTGCTGATCGGCATGCGCGTGCTCGACATGCACGGCCGCATCACGCACGTGAACCCCGCGTTCTGCCGGATGACGGGCTGGGACGAAACCGACCTCGTCGGCAAGGTCGCGCCGTTCCCGTACTGGCCACGCGACGCCTACCCGGAAATGCAGCGCCAGCTCGACATGACGCTGCGCGGCAAGGCGCCGAGCTCGGGCTTCGAGCTGCGCGTACGGCGCAAGAACGGCACGCTGTTCCATGCGCGCCTGTACGTGTCGCCGCTGATCGACAGTTCGGGCCGCCAGACCGGCTGGATGTCGTCGATGACCGACATCACCGAACCGAAGCGCGCGCGCGAGGAGCTCGCGGCCGCGCACGAACGCTTCACGACGGTGCTCGAAAGCCTCGACGCCGCGGTGTCGGTGCTCGCCGCCGACGAAGCCGAGCTGCTGTTCGCGAACCGCTACTACCGCCACCTGTTCGGCATCCGCCCGGACGGCCATCTGGAACTGTCGGGCGGCGGCTTCGACCGCGCGCAGGCATCGTCCGACTCGATCGACATGGTCGACGCGTTCGCGGGCCTGCCGGCCGCCGCGCTGACGAGCAGCACCGCCGATGCGCAGGAGGTGTACGTCGAAAGCATCCAGAAATGGTTCGAGGTGCGCCGCCAGTACATCCAGTGGGTCGACGGCCACCTCGCGCAGATGCAGATCGCGACCGACATCACGACCCGCAAGAAGGCGCAGGAACTCGCGCACCAGCAGGAAGAAAAGCTGCAGTTCACGAGCCGATTGATGACGATGGGTGAAATGGCGTCGTCGATTGCTCACGAATTGAACCAGCCGCTCGCCGCGATCAACAACTACTGCTCGGGCACGCTCGCGCTCGTCAAGAGCGGCCGCGGCACGCCCGAGACGCTGCAACCCGCGCTGGAAAAGACCGCGCAGCAGGCGCTGCGCGCCGGGATGATCGTCAAGCGGATCCGCGAATTCGTGAAGCGCAGCGAGCCGAAACGCCAGCCGGCCCGGGTCGCGGACATCGTCGCCGACGCGGTCGGGCTCGCCGAAATCGAGGCCAGGAAGCGCAGGATCCGGATCGTCACGGAAATCCTCGCAAGAATGCCTATTATTTATGTCGACCCCGTGCTGATCGAGCAGGTGTTGATGAACCTGATGAAGAACGCGGCCGAGGCGATGGCCGACGTGAAGCCGGCCTCGGCGGACGGCGTGATCCGCGTCGTCGCCGACATCGACGCGGGTTTCGTCGACATCCGCGTGATCGACCAGGGTCCGGGCGTCGACGAAGCGACCGCCGAGCGCCTGTTCGAACCGTTTTACAGCACCAAGTCCGATGGCATGGGCATGGGGCTGAACATCTGCCGTTCGATCATCGAATCGCATCGGGGGCGTCTGTGGGTGGTCAACAACGTCGAGCCGGATGGCCGCATTTCCGGCGCGACGTTCCACTGCAGCCTGCCCATTGGGGAACCCGCTGATCTCGGCCAAGGGGGGGCGCGAGGCATCGGCATCACATACCGTTACGGGAGAACTATGAATAGCCCTGTCACCACCACTCAGGAAACCGTCTTTGTCGTCGACGACGACGAGGCCGTACGGGACTCGCTGCGCTGGCTGCTGGAGGCGAACGGCTATCGCGTGCAATGCTTCTCGAGCGCCGAGCAGTTCCTCGATGCCTACCAGCCGGCGCAGCAGGCCGGCCAGATCGCGTGCCTGATCCTCGACGTGCGGATGTCGGGCATGAGCGGCCTCGAGCTGCAGGAGCGCCTGATCGCCGACAACGCCGCGCTGCCGATCATCTTCGTCACGGGTCACGGCGACGTGCCGATGGCCGTGTCGACGATGAAAAAGGGTGCGATGGACTTTATCGAGAAACCGTTCGACGAAGCCGAGCTGCGCAAGCTCGTCGAGCGGATGCTCGACAAGGCCCGAAGCGAAAGCAAGAGCGTCCAGGAACAGCGTGCCGCGAGCGAGCGCCTGTCGAAGCTGACCGCGCGCGAGCAGCAGGTGCTCGAACGCATCATCGCGGGCCGCCTGAACAAGCAGATCGCCGACGATCTCGGCATCAGCATCAAGACGGTCGAAGCGCACCGCGCGAACATCATGGAAAAGCTCAACGTCAACACGGTGGCCGACCTGCTGCGCCTCGCGCTGTCGAAGAAGCAGGCCTGAGCGTCCTCAGCGGCCGCGGCGGCGCTGCCCGCCCGGCCCGCCACCGGCGCTTGCCGCCCCGCGCGATGCGGCCCACTCGCGCGGCGGCGGCCTTTCCTCCCGGCGCACGCGCGCCGCGACCATGACGCTTCCCGTTGATTCGCTGTCGGACGGCAGCAAGCGAACGGTATAATTGCGTGCTTTGCTGCGGCGCTTCCGGCGCCGTACGCCCGCATTCCAACTTCCCGGCAGGACCCACCACCATGACAGCCCTCCTCATCGACGGCAACGCCCTTTCGAAGACCTTGCGCGCCCAGGCCGCCGAACGCGCCGCCGCCCTGACCGCTCGCGGCCACCAGCCTGGTCTCGCGGTGATCCTCGTCGGCGAAAACCCGGCGAGCGAAGTCTACGTGCGCAACAAGATCAAGGCGTGCGAGGACAATGGTTTCTTCTCGCTGAAGGATGCCTACCCGGCCACGCTGTCGGAAGCCGACCTGCTCGCGCGCATCGACGAGCTGAACCGCGACCCGAAGATCCACGGCATCCTCGTGCAGCTGCCGCTGCCCGCGCATATCGACAGCCACAAGGTGATCGAGGCGATCGCGCCGGAGAAGGATGTCGACGGCTTTCACGTCGCGAACGCCGGCGCGCTGATGACCGGCAAGCCGCTGTTCCGCCCGTGCACGCCGTACGGCGTGATGAAGATGTTCGAGGCGCACGGCATCGCGCTGCAGGGCGCGAATGCGGTCGTGATCGGCCGTTCGAACATCGTCGGCAAGCCGATGGCGATGATGCTGCTCGACGCCGGCGCGACCGTGACGATCTGCCACAGCAAGACGCGCGACCTCGCCGCGCACACGCGGCAAGCCGACATCGTGGTCGCCGCGGTCGGCAAGCGCAACATCCTGACCGCCGACATGGTGAAGCCGGGCGCGACGGTGATCGACGTCGGCATGAACCGCGACGATGCGGGCAAGCTGTGCGGCGACGTCGATTTCGCGGGCGTGAAGGAAGTGGCCGGCTACATCACGCCGGTGCCGGGCGGCGTTGGCCCGATGACCATCACGATGCTGCTGGTCAACACGATCGAATCCGCCGAACGCGCCGCTGCCGCCGCGGCCTGACGCATCCCCGTTCAGCCGGCGCGCCTGCGTGCGCCGGCGTCTCGCCGGCCGCGTCGATGCGGCCGCGCCGCGTCCGGCCGCAAGCCGCCGGACGCCCGTCCCCGGATGCCCGCCGTCGGATGCGCGCGGCCACGCATCCGACCCTGCGTCAATCGCGCCATTAGAAACTAACGATTGGAAAGCGCACGATGCGCCCCAATAATGTCGGTATCGGGCGCCGTCGCGCCCAGCCGCCGTTACCCTTTTCATCCCGGTTCATCCGGCAACAGACAGGGAGTCTTATGTCCGCCAGCGCCAACACCAATCCGCTCCTCGACTTCTCCGGCCTGCCCCGTTTCGGCGAAATCCGCCCGGAACACGTGACGCCCGCACTCGATACGCTGCTCGACGCCGCCAGCCGCGCGGTCGAAACCGCGAGCGCGCAGGAGACGCCGTCGACCTGGGCCGCCGTCGTCGAGACGGTCGAGCAGGCCACGGAGCCGCTCGGCCGCGCATGGGGCATCGTCGGCCATCTGAACGCGGTCGCCGACACGCCGGAGCTGCGCGCCGCCTACGGCGAAAACCTGCCGCGCGTGACCGAGTTCTGGTCGAGCGTCGGCCAGAATCTCGCGCTGTACGAAAAGTACAAGGCAATTGCCGCGAGCGCCGAATACGCGACGCTGTCCGCCGAACGCAAGAAGATCCTCGATAACGCGCTGCGCGATTTCCGCCTGTCGGGCGCCGAGCTGCCGGAGGATCAGAAGCCGCGCTTCGCGGAACTGCAGGAGCAGCAGGCCGCGCTGTCGAAGGCCTTCTCCGACCACGTGCTCGACGCGACCAACGCGTACGCGTATGTCGTCGAGGACGAAGCCGAACTGGCCGGCCTGCCCGGCGATGCGATCGAGGCCGCCCGCGAAGCCGCGCAGAAGGACGGCAAGGCAGGCTGGAAATTCACGCTGCACTTCCCGTCGTACTTCCCGGTGCTGCAGTACGCCGAGAACCGCGCGCTGCGCGAGACGCTCTACCGCGCCTATGCGACGCGCGCGTCGGAACTCGGGCCGCAGTACGGCGGTGGCAAGGCCGAATGGGACAACACGGCGATCGTCGCCGACGAGCTGAAGCTGCGCCGCGAAGAGGCGCAGATGCTCGGCTACCGCAATTTCGCCGAAGTGTCGCTCGCGCCGAAGATGGCCGAATCGCCGCAACAGGTCATCGCCTTCCTCGAGGATCTCGCGACGCGCGCGCGTCCGCACGCGGACAAGGACTGGGACGAGCTGCGCACGTTCGCCGCGAAGGAACTCGGCCTCGCCGAACTCGCACCGTGGGACGTCGCGTACGCGGCCGAGAAGCTGCGCCAGCAGCGCTACGCGTTCTCGGAAAACGAGGTCAAGCAGTACTTCCCGGAACCGGCCGCGCTCAAGGGCCTGTTCACCGTCACCGAAACGCTGTTCGGCGTGCGGATCAAGCCGGATGAAGCGCCGGTGTGGCACAAGGACGTGCGCTTCTTCCGCGTCGAGAACCGCGACGGCTCGCTCGTCGCGCAGTTCTATCTCGACCTGTACGCGCGCGAAGGCAAGCGCGGCGGCGCATGGATGGACGACGCGCGTTCGCGTGCGAAGCGCGGCAGCGACGTGCAGACGCCGGTCGCGTATCTCACCTGCAACTTCTCGGCGCCGATCGGCGGCAAGCCCGCGTGCTTCACGCACGACGAAGTCATCACGCTGTTCCACGAGTTCGGCCACGGGCTGCACCACATGCTCACGCGCGTCGACGAACTCGGCGTGTCGGGCATCAACGGCGTCGAATGGGATGCGGTCGAGCTGCCGTCGCAGTTCATGGAAAACTTCTGCTGGGAATGGGACGTGCTGTCGTCGATGTCGTCGCACGTCGATACGGGCGCCTCGCTGCCGCGCGAGCTGTTCGACAAGATGATCGCCGCGAAGAATTTCCAGAGCGGGCTCGGCACGCTGCGCCAGATCGTGTTCTCGATGTTCGACATGCTGCTGCACGTCGACTTCGACCCGGCCGGCGCCACCGGCGTGACCGCGTTCGCGCGCGAGATCAACGAGCGCTACCACGTGATCCCGCAGGCGGCCTTCTCGCGCTGGCCGAACACGTTCAGCCACATCTTCGCGGGCGGCTACGCGGCCGGCTATTACAGCTACAAGTGGGCCGAGGTGCTGTCGGCCGACGCGTACGCGGCGTTCGAGGAAGCGGCCGCCCAGAGCGGCAGCGTGCTCGACGCGGCCACCGGCACGCGCTATCGCCGCGAGATCCTCGAGGTCGGCGGCAGCCGCCCGGCGATGGATTCGTTCAAGGCGTTCCGCGGCCGCGAGCCGGAAATCGATGCGCTGCTGCGCCACAACGGGATGGCCGCGCCCGCGCACTGAGCGCGCCGCCCGACCCTTCCGGCTGCATCGACAGGCACCGCCACGGCGGTGCCTTTTTTCATGGCGCGGGCGCTTCGTCGTCGAACAGCGAGAACTGCCCGTGACGCTCGGCCGTGTCCTCGTCGATGCGCACGCCGACGCCGAGCAGCCGTACGGCCTGCGCGCGCCGCTGCAGCCCCTTCGCGAGCAGCGTGACGGCCGTCTCCGCATGCGTCGCGTCGGCCACGCATTCGACCGTCGTGCGCTGGAAATCGGCGAAGCGGATCTTCACGTACAGCTTGCGGATCGACCGCGCGGCGCCAGCGCGCGCGATCCGCGCGTCGAGCTGCACGACGAGGCGGCGAATCTCGTCCGCGCATTGCTCGAGCGTCGTCAGGTCGGTCACGTAGGTCGTCTCGACGCTGACCGACTTGCGCTCCTGGTCGGCCTGCACGGGCCGCTCGTCGATGCCGCGCGACAGTTCGTACAGCCGCCGCCCGAATGCGCCGAACTCGCGATGCAGGTCGATCAGCGGCCAGTCGCGCAACTGCGCGCAGGTCTGGATGCCGAGCCGGTCGAGCCGCGTGGCCGTCACCTTGCCGACGCCGTGCAGCTTGCGCACCGGCAGCGCCGCGACGAACGCGTCGATCTCGTGCGGCCGCACGACGAACAGGCCGTCCGGCTTGTTCCAGTCCGACGCGATCTTCGCGATGAACTTGTTCGGCGCGACGCCGGCCGACACGGTCACGCCGACCGTGTCGAACACGCGCTGGCGGATCTCGCGCGCGATCAGCGTCGCACTGCCCTGGCACCGCTCGGACCCGCTGACGTCGAGGTACGCCTCGTCGAGCGACAGCGGCTCGACGTCGGGCGTGTAGTCGCGATAGATCGCCATGATCTGCCGCGACGCCGCGCGGTATTTATCCATCGCGGACGGCAGGATCAGCAGGTCCGGGCACTTGCGCATCGCGAGCGCCGACGACATCGCCGAATGTACGCCATAGCGCCGCGCCTCGTAGTTGCAGGTCGCGATCACGCCGCGCTGGTCGGGCCGGCCGCCGACCGCGAGCGGCCGGTTGCGCAGCGACGGATCGTCGCGCATCTCGACCGACGCGTAGAAACAGTCGCAGTCGCAGTGAATGATCTTGCGCATGCGCGGCAGCGCGTCGCCCGGTGGCGGCACGTGCGGATCGGCAGGCGGGATAGTGGTCGGGTTCACGGTGCCGATACTGTACAAAAACACAGTGCCGGTTTCAACTGTCGCGTGCGGCCGCGCCCGGCTGCGCCGTACCGGCCCGCTTTGCGCGGATCGTACCGGCCGCGCGCCGGCAGCGACGCCTATACTCGTCTGCCGCGACACACCAAACGAGAAGGTGACGGATGAAGACGATCGGATTGATCGGCGGCATGAGCTGGGAATCGTCGGCCGAGTACTACCGGATGATCAACCGCCATTCGAAGGCGCTGCATGGCGGCCACCACAACGCGAAGAGCGTGCTGGTCACGGTCGACTTCGCGGAAATCGAAGCGCTGCAGCGCACGCACGACTGGGCGGCGCTCGGCGAACGGATGGCCGACGCGGCGCGCCAGCTCGAAGCGGCCGGCGCCGATCTCGTCGTGCTGACGACCAATACGATGCATCGCGTGCACGACGCAATCGAAGCCGCGGTGAAGCTGCCGTTCCTGCACATTGCCGATCCGACCGGCAGCGCGCTGCGCGACGCGGGCGTCGAGCGCGTCGCGCTGCTCGGCACGCGCTACACGATGGAGTTGCCGTTCTATGCGGAGCGGCTGCGCGACAAATTCGGGATGGACGTGCTCGTGCCGGACGAACGCGGGCGCGACGACGTGCACCGGATCATCTACGACGAGCTGTGCCACGGCATCGTCGCGGCGGAATCGCGCGCGACCTACGTGTCGATCATCGAGGCACTGGCGCGGCGCGGCGCGCAGGCCGTGATTCTCGGCTGCACGGAAATCACGCTGCTGATCGGCGCGGACGATTCGCCGCTGCCGGTGTTCGACACGACCGCGCTGCATGCGAAGGCGGCCGTGGAGTGGGCGGCGCGGTAACCACGACAATCGCGCCGGCGATATCGCGCGCGGAAAACAAAAAACCCGGCACGGGGCCGGGTTCCTGTCGACGAAGCGCGCATCGGTCATTTGCGCTGCACATCGTCTGGTGTGCTTGGTTGCGGGGGTAGGATTTGAACCTACGACCTTCGGGTTATGAGCCCGACGAGCTGCCAGACTGCTCCACCCCGCGTCAGAGAAATAAATTATAGGGTGATGAAGTACTCACGTCAACACTTTTGTCACAAATTCTTCTCTCGTCTTCCAGACGGCGTGGCCCGCGCCCTGCTCCGCGTCGCGTTTCGCGCGCGTTCGCCCCGCATGCTCGCGGTAAGATGGCGGCCTTCGCATTCACGCCGCACACATACTCCCGTTCATGAAAATCGCCACCTGGAACGTCAACTCGCTCAACGTCCGCAAGCAGCATGTGCTCGACTGGCTCGTGCAAAGCGGCACCGACGTACTGTGCCTGCAGGAACTGAAGCTGCCTGACGAGAAATTCCCGCGCGCCGATCTCGAGGCGATCGGCTATCGCAGCTGGTTCACGGGCCAGAAGACCTACAACGGCGTCGCGATCCTCGCGCGCGCGTCGCTCGCCGTCGACGAATCGGACATCGTGCGCAACATCCCCGGCTTCGATGATCCGCAGCAGCGCGTGGTCGCCGCGACGGTCGACGGCGTGCGCATCGTCTCCGCCTACTTCCCGAACGGCCAGGCGCCCGACTCCGACAAGTTCGTCTACAAGATGCAATGGCTCGACGCGCTGCAGGCGTGGCTGCGCACCGAGCTGCAGCGCTACCCGAAGCTCGCGCTGCTCGGCGACTACAACATCGCGCCGGAAGACCGCGACGTGCACGATCCCGCGAAATGGGAAGGCCAGAACCTCGTGTCGCCGCAGGAGCGCGCGCACTTCGCGCAACTGATCGAGCTCGGCTTCGTCGATGCGTTCCGCCGCTTCGAGCAGCCCGAGAAAACCTTCACGTGGTGGGACTACCGGATGATGGCGTTCCGCCGCAACGCCGGGCTGCGCATCGACCACATCCTGCTGTCGCCGGCGCTCGCGGAAACCTGCACGTCGTGCGAGGTCGATCGTACGCCGCGCACGTGGGAACAACCGTCCGACCACACGCCCGTCGTCGCGGTCGTCGGCTGATCGTCCCATCCGCCCGCGCGCTCAGTGCCGCGCGGGCGCCGGCCCGAGATGGGCCCACAGGAAGCCGAACTCGGCCGCATCGGCCTCCGCACGCTCCAGATCGTCGGCGCTGCCGTGGCCGCCGTCGGTGTTCTCCCAATACCACACCCGTTCGTGACCGAGCGCCTGCATGCGCGCGGCCATCTTGCGCGCATGCGCGGGATGCACGCGGTCGTCGCGCGTCGACGTCGTCAGCAGCAGCGGCGGATACGTGACGCCTTCGCGCACGCGGTGATACGGCGAATACGCGGCCAGCGCCGCGCCCGCGCGCGGATCGTCGGGGTCGCCGTATTCGTCGAGCCATGCGGCGCCCGCGTGCAGCTTCGGATAGCGCTGCATGTCGAGCAGCGGCACGCGGCACAGCACCGCGCCGAACAGCTCCGGCCGCTGCATCATGCACGCGGCGACCAGCAATCCGCCGTTGCTGCCGCCCTCGATCCCGAGCTGCGCGGCCGTCGTCACGCCGGTCGCGGCCAGATCCTCGGCCACCGCGATGAAATCGTCGAATGAACGCTGCCGATGTTCGCGCTGCGCGTCGACGTGCCAGCGCGGCCCGAACTCGCCGCCGCCGCGGATATGCGCGAACGCCATCACGCCGCCGCGTTCGAGCCACCCGATGCCGAACGCGTCGCTGTAGCCCGGCAGGTTCGGGATCGCAAAGCCGCCGTAGCCCGACAGCAAACACGGCCGCGCGACGCGCGCGGCACCGTCGGCCGGATCGAGCGCATCGCGCGGCCCGATCAGCGTGTACGGCACCATCGTGCCGTCCCGCGAGCGCGCGCTCGCGCGGCGCACGACGAGCCCGGCCGCCTCGAACTGCACCGGCGGCCGGTCGAGCAGCACACGGCGCGACGGCGCATCGTCCGCCCGATCGGCAAGATCGGCCAGCCAGCATTCGGGCGGATCGAGATAGGTGTCGACGTCGACGTACACCTCGTCGTTCAGCGTCGCCTCGACGGGTTCGACGTCGATCTGCGCATCGCCCGTCCACTCGAACGGCCGCGCGTCCCATGTCCACGTGCCGTCGTCGGCCTGTCGAGGCTGCCACAGCATCGTCCGGTTGTGCACGTCGTCGAGCCAGCTCGCGATCAGCATCGTGCGCGTGTGCGTCCACGTGCACGCGGATGTGGTCGGCCGCGGCGCGAACAGCGTCGTGAATGCGCGCGACCCGGCCAGGAACGCCTGCTCGCGGATCGCGAGCAGCGAGCCGCCCGCATGGCGCACGCCGTCGCAATCCCAGTCGAGGCGCGGCTCCAGCACGAGCCAGCCTTCCCAGAACCCGACCTCGACGTGCGTCGGCACGTCGTAGCGCGCCCACTCGCCGGCGTCGGTCAGCCAGTAGGCATGCGCGTCGAAGAAGTCGACGCTGCGCCACGCGACGTGACGCCGATCGATCGGATCGAACCACGCCCCGGCGCTGATGTCGTCGGGTTCGCCGCTGAACACGACGGGCGCATCGGCGAGCGCCGTGCCGCGCACCCAGCGCCGCGCTTCGTACGGATAGCCGGCCGCGGTCGCATGCGCTTCGCCGCGATCCCAGCTCACGTAGACGGTGTCGCGGTCGATCCAGCCGACCGTGTGATGGCCCGGCTCGTCGATCGTGAAGCCGCCGTCGACGAAACGGCGTTCGACGAGATCGAATTCGCGCACGACGACCGCGTCGGCACCGCCCGGCGACAGCGACAGCAGCGCGCGATCGCCGTCCGGATACAGGATCGCATCCTGCTCGAACACCCACGACTCGCCCTCTTCGGCACCGAGCGCATCGACGTCGAGCAGCGTTTCCCACGCGGGCCGACCGGCACGCCAGTCGTCCCAGCGCGCGCGGCGCCACAGCCCCTTCGGATGGAGATCGTCCTGCCACAGGTCGTACGCCCAGTCGCGCCAGCGGGTCGGAATCACCGGGCGCTCACGCGGCAGATAGGCCTTGGCGAGACGCGCGGCCAGCGCGCGATACGCATCGTCGTCGCGCAGCGCGGCGCGCGTGCGCGCATTCTGCTCGTCGACCCACGTGCGGGCGCGCTTGCTGTCGAGCGCTTCGAGAAAACGGAACGGGTCGGCCCCGGCGGGCCAGCGGAAGGAATCGGACATTGAGGATCGGCGGAATGGCAAACGGCGTGCAAACCGCGATTATGTCCGATCGCGGCATGCGCGACGCGCGCGCATGCCGCGATTCGTGCTCAGGGCTCCAGGTGGAGTTCCTGGATCTTGCGCGTGATCGTGTTGCGGCCGATACCGAGGCGCTCCGCGGCCTCGACCTTGCGGCCCCGCGTGAAGTCGAGCGCCTCGCGGATCACGGCCGCCTCGAAACGGCGTGCGAGCTCGTCCATCACGTCGGCCGAATTCTCGCGCAACAGCCGCGCGACTTCGGTGCGCAGGCCATGCTCCCACAGCGGATAGCCGTTCGGCACGCTGCCGTTCGGCGCGGCCGCGACGGGCGCGCTCGCCGCCGGCACCGCACCGAGCGCGGGCGGCACGGCCGGCGCGCTGCCGGGCGCATCCGCGCCGTCGCCCGTCGCGACGACCGGCGCGCCGGCCGGCACGAGATCGGGCGGCAGGTCCTTGATCTCGACCGTCTGCGCGGGCGCCATCACGGTCAGCCAGTTCGCGAGGTTCTCGAGCTGCCGGACATTGCCGGGAAACGGCAGCGACGTCAGGTACGCGAGCGCGTCGTCAGACACGCGCTTCGGCTCGACGCCGAGATCGCGTGCGCTCTTCTGCAGGAAGTGGCGCGTGAGCAGCGCGATGTCCTCGCTGCGTTCGCGCAGCGGCGGCAGGCGCAGCCGGATCACGTTGAGCCGGTGGTAAAGGTCCTCGCGGAACAACCCCTGCCGCACGCGCGATTCGAGATTCTGGTGGGTCGCGGCGATCACGCGCACGTTCGCGCGCAGCGGGTTGTGCCCGCCGACGCGGTAGAACTGCCCGTCCGACAGCACGCGCAGCAGGCGCGTCTGCAGGTCGAACGGCATGTCGCCGATTTCGTCGAGGAACAGCGTGCCGTTCTCGGCCTGCTCGAAACGGCCCTGCCGTGTCGTCTGCGCGCCGGTGAACGCGCCGCGCTCGTGGCCGAACAGCTCGGATTCGAGCAGGTCCTTCGGAATCGCCGCGGTGTTCAGCGCGATGAACGGGCCGTTCGCGCGCGGGCTGTGGCGATGCAGCGCCCGGGCGACGAGCTCCTTGCCGGTGCCCGATTCGCCGGTGATCAGCACGGTCGCGGCCGAATGCGACAGGCGGCCGATCGCGCGGAACATGTCCTGCATCGCGGGCGCCTGGCCGAGCATCTCGGGCGCCTCGGCGACGCGCTCGTCCTGCGGCGCGCCGCCGCGCAGGCTTTCCTCCACCGCGCGGCGGATCAGCTCGACGGCCTTGTCGACGTCGAACGGTTTCGCGAGATATTCGAACGCGCCGCCCTGGAACGCCGCGACGGCGCTGTCGAGGTCGGAGAACGCCGTCATGATGATGACGGGCAAGCCCGGCAGCCGCTCGTGCATCGCCTGCAGCAGCTCGAGGCCCGAGCCGCCCGGCATCCGGATGTCGGACACGAGCACCTGCGGCGTCTCGTGGTCGAGCGCGGCCAGCGCATCGCGCACGTTCGCGAAGCTCTTCGTCGCGAAGCTGTCCCGGGCGAGTGCCTTTTCAAGCACCCAGCGGATCGATTGGTCGTCGTCTACTATCCAGATCGGCTTCATAGGTCGGTCAGGTATGGGTGAATCCGGTGAATCGCAATGTCGCCGCTCAATGGTCGAGCGGCAGCAGAATCTGAAATTCGGTACGTCCGGGCCGGCTTTCGACCTCGATCATCCCGTCGTGCTGCTGCACGAAAGTCTGCGCGAGCGTCAGGCCGAGACCACTGCCGTCTTCTCGCCCGGACACGAGCGGATAGAAAATGCGGTCGCGGATCTCGTCCGGAATGCCGGGCCCGTTGTCGATCACGTGCAAGTCCAGTGCCAGCCGGTACAGGCGCTTCGCGATCGTGATCTTGCGCGCGATGCGCGTGCGCAGCTCGATCTTCGCGTCGCCCTGCGCGATCCGCTCGCGCAGCGCCTGCGCCGCGTTGCGCACGATGTTGAGCAGCGCCTGGATCAGTTGCTCCTTGTCGCCGCGCAGGTCCGGCACGCTCACGTCGTAGTCGCGCTCGATCGTGAGCCCGCGCGGAAACTCCGCGAGCATCACCGCGCGCACGCGTTCGCACACTTCGTGGATGTTCACGTCGCCGACGATGTGCGGATGCCGATGCGGCTCCAGCAACCGGTCGACGAGCGTCTGCAGGCGATCGGACTCCTTGATGATCACCTGCGTGTATTCGCGCAACTCGCCGCGCTCGCGCTCGCCCAGTTCGAATTCGAGCAGCTGGGCTGCGCCGCGAATGCCGCCGAGCGGGTTCTTGATCTCGTGCGCGAGGTTGCGGATCAGCTGCTTGTTGACCGCGGTCAGGTCGTGGATGCGCTCTTCCCGGTCGGTACGCGACTGCCGTTCGTTCTCGAACAGCTCGACGAGCACGAAATCGGGCGCCGACTCGAGGAAGCCGACGATCGCATGCACATGCAGCGGTTCGCGGCCGGGCCGGTCGAGCACGGTATCGAGGTGCGTCGCGTGAAAGCGTTCCTCGCCGATCGCGGTGATCGTCGATGCCAGCTCGTTCGCGTTCGGAAAAATCTCGCCCCACGGCCGCTGCGCGAGCTGCCGGCGCGAGATGTCGAGCATCGCCTCCGCCGACGGGTTCGCGAACGCGATCCGCAGCGTCTTGCGGTCGAGCACGATCACGACCGTCGGCAGCGCTTCCAGCCCCGCCAGCAGGCCCGAACGCGCGAGCCGCTCGTCGTCCGTCAGTCGCTCGGGCTGCCCCGTTTTCGCCTTGATCAGATTCTTCAGAACCATCTGCGTGCTTGTCGCGCCTCACCGGGCCAGAAAATGAAAATCACCGGAACAAAAAAGGGACGGCTGGACGCCGTCCCCTTTCAGACTCCGCCGTTCCCGCCGCAGGCCGCGCGACGGGAACGAACCGGCAAAATGGCGCTGAATCGTCGCGCCATCGCCGATTAGAGCGAGTAGTACATCTCGAACTCGATCGGGTGCGTCGTCATGCGGAACTTCGCCAGCTCCTGCTCCTTCAGCGCGAGGTACGCGTCGATCATGCCGTCCGTGAACACGCCGCCGCGCGTCAGGAACTCGCGATCCTTGTCGAGCGCTTCGAGTGCCTGGTCGAGGCCCGCGCAGACGGTCGGGATCTTTGCATCCTCTTCCGGCGGCAGGTCGTACAGGTTCTTGTCCGCGGCTTCGCCCGGATGGATCTTGTTCTGGATCCCGTCGAGCCCGGCCATCATCAGCGCCGTGAAGCACAGGTACGGGTTCGCCATCGGATCCGGGAAGCGCGTTTCGATGCGGCGGCCCTTCGGGTTCGACACGTGCGGAATGCGGATCGATGCCGAACGGTTGCGTGCCGAGTAAGCGAGCTTGACCGGTGCTTCGAAGTGCGGGACCAGACGCTTGTACGAGTTCGTCGTCGGGTTCGTGATCGCGTTCAGTGCACGGGCGTGCTTGATGATGCCGCCGATGTAGAACAGCGCCAGTTCCGACAGGCCGGCGTAGCCGTTGCCCGCGAACAGGTTCTGGCCGTCCTTCCAGATCGACTGGTGAACGTGCATGCCCGAACCGTTGTCGCCGACGACCGGCTTCGGCATGAACGTCGCCGTCTTGCCGTACGAGTGCGCGACGTTGTGGATGATGTACTTCGACCATTGCGTCCAGTCGGCGCGCTGCACCAGCGTCGAGAACTTCGTGCCGATTTCGTTCTGGCCCTGGCCCGCCACTTCGTGGTGGTGCACTTCGACCGGGATGCCGAGCTGTTCGAGCAGCAGGCACATTTCCGAACGCATGTCCTGGAACGTGTCGACCGGCGCGACCGGGAAGTAACCGCCCTTCGTTCCCGGACGGTGGCCCGTGTTGCCGCCTTCGAATTCCTTGCCGGCCGACCACGGTGCTTCTTCCGAGTTGATCTTCACGAAGCAGCCCGACATGTCCGTGTTCCACTGGACCGAGTCGAAAATGAAGAATTCCGGTTCCGGACCGAAGTAGGCCGTGTCGCCGATGCCCGTGCTCTTCAGGTACGCTTCGCCGCGCTTCGCGAGCGAACGCGGATCGCGCTCGTAGCCCTTGCCGTCTGCCGGCTCGACCACGTCGCAGGTCAGCACGAGGGTCGACTCTTCGTAGAACGGGTCGACGAAGGCCGCGCTCGGGTCCGGCATGAGCAGCATGTCCGACGCCTCGATGCCCTTCCAGCCCGCGATCGACGAACCGTCGAATGCATGGCCGCTTTCGAACTTGTCTTCGTCAAACGCCGAAACCGGCACCGACACGTGCTGTTCCTTGCCGCGCGTATCCGTGAAGCGGAAATCGACAAACTTGACGTCCTCGTCCTTCACGAGCTGCATGACGTCGGCGACGGTTTTACTCATAACCTCTTCTCCTGATTGAACAATTCCGGCGGACTGGGAACCGCCTCGTTTATCGAGCTGACCGGGGTCTTGCTTTAGCGCAGCGCGCCCCGATTCGACCGAATTCTATATAGCAGCATCCGTGCCAGCCATCGCAAAACCGACGTAAATCGCGCCGGAGCGCGTCGCGGCGGGACCCGGCTGCGCAATTCCGGGGCCGGCCACCGCACCGGCGGCCGCGCGAACGCACCGAAACGGTGCAATCACGCCAGCGCGCCGTCTCAGCGGAATCATTCTGGTGCATGCACGCCATTCTGCACCCTTTTGGTGAGTGCGTGGCGGTGCATGTGCCTGTCGGTAGACGGGCGTCCGTACCGCGACGCCGCGCTAGAATGTTCGTTTGACCGATACGGAGACTCCCTGCCATGAGTACGCTCGACCAGCTTTACGCGAAGGCCGACGAACGCCGCGCACAAGGCGCGCTCAACTACGCCGGCGCGCTGCTGCCGGTCGAGGCATTCGAACTGCTGCAGCTCGACCCGTCCGCGCGCCTCGTCGACGTGCGCACGCGCGCCGAACTCGACTGGATCGGCCGCCCGCTCGTCGGTGACGGCCAGTACCTGCACCTCGAATGGACGCGCTACCCGGGCGGCGTGCCGAACGCCGAATTCGTCAACGAACTGAAGGCGGCCCTCCCGGCCGATACGCCGATCCTGTTCCTGTGCCGCAGCGCCGCGCGCTCGAAGCTCGCCGCGGTCGCGTCCGCGCAGGCCGGCTTCACGAAGGCGTTCGACCTGCTCGAAGGCTTCGAGGGCGCCAAGGACGCCGAAGGCCACCGCAAGACGGTCGACGGCTGGTGCTTCCGCAAACTGCCGTGGATCGGCGCCTGACGAAGCACGACGCTCGGCGGCGACAGCCTCATCGTCGAGCCGGGCGATGACATGCCGATGACGGGCCGCGTTGCGCGGCCCGTGCTTTTTTTGCGGCCGCGTGGCGGGCCGCTCAGGCGCGCGGCGTATCGGGCTCGACGACGTCGCCGCCGAGCAGGTGCACGCCTTCGCGCAGCTTCACGAACGCGGCCGCGACGGCTTCCGGCTCGCCCTTCACGCCGAGGTCGATGTGACGGCGCGCATAGATGCCGCCGCGCTCCGCATCGCCGACGCTCGGCAGGCTGAACACGCGCACGCCCGGGAAATCGCGCTCGATGCGCTCCATCAGCGGCGTGAGCGTCGATTCCGGCAGCTCGAACACGTACAGCGAGCGCTCCGCGTGCGGCGTCGCGTGATGCAGGTGCGCGTACTTCGTGTCGAGCACCCATTCGATCATCGGCCAGGCCATCACCGGGAAACCCGGCACGAAGTGCAGGTCGCCGGCCGAAAAACCGGGAATGCGGTTATAGCCGTTCGGGATGATGGTCGCGCCCGCCGGAAACACGCCCATGTTGAAGCGGTGCTGGTTCTCCGGCGAATCGAAGTCGACCGGCGTGGCCGGATCGGTATGCGTTTCGCGGATCCGCTCCGAAATCAGCACCTTCGCTTCCGGATGCAGTTCGAGCGGCACGCCGAGCGCGGCGGCCGCGCACTGGCGCGTGTGGTCGTCCGGCGTCGCGCCGATTCCGCCCGTCGAGAACACGATGTCGCCCGACGCGATCGCACGCGCGAGCGTCGCCGTGATGCGCGCCGGATCGTCGCCGACGTATTCGGCCCAGTCGAGCGCGAGGCCGCGCGCGCCGAGCAGTTCGATGACCTTCGCCAGATGCTTGTCCTGCCGCCGGCCCGAAAGGATTTCGTCGCCGATGATGATGATGCCGATGCTCATGCCTGCCCCATGTCGATTGCGGTGGCGCGCGCACTCGCGCGCAGGTCCTCCAGCGCGCGCAGGCAGTAGTGCCCGAACCACAGCGCCGAGAAGACGAGGATGAAAGCGTAAACCCAGATCATGGCCGCCGCGACGAATGGAAACAGCACCATCATCCAGACCGACGACACCCATACGAAGGTCGGTACGGTGCCGAGCAGCCCGGTCGCGACGCCGATGCCGATCAGCGGCCAGCGGTGGCGGCGCACGAGCGCGCGGCGCTCGTCGCGGCTCGCGTGCAGCGCGAGCGCGTCGTAGGTCATCACGCGGTACGTGAGCCAGCCCCAGATCACCGGCGGCAGCAGCGCGAAGAACGGCGGGATCAGCCACAGCGGGATCGTGACGACGAGCAGCACGACGCCGACCAGCGCCGCGCCGAGCGAATTGAACACGCTGCCGAAGAAGGTACCGCCCCGCTTCGGCTCGAGCGCCGCGAACTGCCGGTTCGACAGGTGCTTGATCACGACCGGCATCGAGATCGTCGCGATCAGCAGCAGCACGGTCAGCACGATCAGCGGAATCGCGAGCGACACGACCACGAACGGCGCGACGACCGCTTGCAGCTGCGACATGCCGATCGCGTCGAACGCGCGATACAGCGCGGCCGTCAGCACGAAGCCGTCGAGCGCGCCGCGCGCGAGATCCAGCAGCGTCTGCCACGAAAACCACAGCACGGCGCCCCACAGCAGCGCCGAGACGACGAACGGCATCAGGGTGAGCCACAGCATGCGCGGGTGCAGCGCGCTGGCGATCGCCCGGACGAAGGAGCGCAGCAAGTCGTTCATGCGAACCTGTATCGACGGAGAAAAACGGGGAAAGGATAAACCACACGGCCCGCATGCGCCGAAGCGCATGCGGGCCGTGTAGGAATGCCGTTCAACGGGAGCGGGATCGCGTCAGGCCGACGCCGCGCCGCGCTTCGCGGGGAACAGACGCCGGAAGATCCGCATGAACGCGAGGCCGTGCTGCGACCAGAAGCCGTCGCCGTAGGACACGCCCTCGACCTGCTCGCGGATGCCGGTCGGCTCGACCGTGCGACTCCACGACGCGGTACCGAACATCATGTCCCACCACGGGAACAGCACGCCGAAGTTGCAGCCGTACTTGGTGCCTTCGTGACCGTAGCCGACCGCATGGTGGCGCCGATGGAAGATCGGGCTGACGAGCAGGCGCTCGCCGAGCCAGCCGAACGACAGGCGCGCATTCGTATGCTGGATGCTCTGCATGAAGTTCGTGAACGCGGTCAGCACGACGAACTGCGACGGCGTCACGCCGATCACGAGCGCGATCGCCGCGAAAAAGCACGACTGGATCACGTCGTCGAGCAGGTGGTTGCGGTCGTCGCACCACAGCGACATCTGCCGCTGGCTGTGATGGACCGCGTGCAGCTCCCACCAGATGCCGAACTTGTGCTGCCAGCGGTGATACCAGTAGCCGGCGAAGTCGAGCACGACGAGGTAGATCGCGAACGCGACGATCGGCTGCGAGGTCACGCCCGGCCACAGGTAGTCGAGATTGACGTTCGCGACGCCGTGCAGGCGCAGCCAGGACTGGAAGCTGTCGAACACCGGCTGCAGCGCGAAGAAGAAGAACAGCGTGTAGATGCCGAGCTTCGAGATCGCCGTGTAGATCACGTCGACCCGCACCGCGCGGCGGTTTTTCCAGCGTTCGACCGGCAGCAGCGCCTCGAGCGGGCGCAGCAGCGCGAACATCAGCACCATCTGCAACGCGCCGATGATCACCCAGTACAGCGCGTCGTAGGTGTCCTCGTCATAGTCCATCAGGTTGAACTTGAAGAGGAGCGGCTGCACGACGTCGACGTACAGCCAGGTCTGGATGTCCGACACGAACGCATCGATCAGGTGCAGCATCGCTCGCCTCCGCCCGTCACGCGCCGTTCGCCGCCTTCCACGGCGCGCGGTCGTAGAAGTAGATGCCGTGCGGCGAGCGGCCGACGGCGATCGTCTGCACCAGCTTGCGCGACGCCAGGTCGATGATCCCGACCTTCTTCGCGAAGCGGAACGTCACCCACAGCGTCTTCTTGTCGGCGGACAGTTCCATGTCGTCGGGGCCCGGCAGCAGGCCGGTGATGTCGCCGACGTTGGTGAGCGTGTTCTCGTCGATGATGCTGATCGTGTTCGCGACGCGGTTCGTCACCGCGACGTGCGTGCCGTCGGCGAGCGAGCGGAAGTTGTGCGCGCCCTTGCCGGTGTAGATCTGCTTGACGACCTTCTGGTTGCGCCAGTCGACGACCGCGACGTAATCCGCGCCCGTCATCCCGACCAGCAGGAATTTGTCGTCCGGCGTGAGCCACAGGCCGGCCGGCACCTTGCCGACCTTCATCTTCCACTTGACCGTCTGCGTCGGCAGGTCGATCGCCGCGATCTCGCCGGACACCTGCAGCGACACGAGCAGCGTCTTGCTGTCCTTCGTGAATGCGAGGTGGCTGGGCATCACCGCGAGCGGCACGCGCTTCACGAGGTGCAGGTCGCGGCCGTCGTAACCGTAGATGTCGACGCGGTCGAGCCGCAGGCCGGCCGCCGCGAACCATTTGCGGTCCGGCGAGAAGCCGAGCTGGTAAGGATCGTCGATCCCTTCGACGGTGCGCTGCAGCTTGCCCGTCTTCGGATCGAGGAACATCAGGCTGTTCGAGACCGAATTGGCGACGATCAGCGACGCATTGTCGGGCGTCGCCATCAGGTGATGCGGCTCCTTGCCGGTCGGCATCGTGCTGACGACCTCGCGGGTCTGCTGGTCGATCAGGGAAAGCGTCGCTTCGGCCGAGTTGAGGACGATCACGTTATTCGCGTGTGCGGCGGGCGCCAGTACGGCGGCGGCCAGCGCGAGCGTGCGGCCGAGGGAAAGGAAAGTGCGCATGAAGACTCACGTCGAGGAACAACCGTCATTGTAAAACGTTCAACCGGCCGCGCCGGTTGACGGCGGTCGGTATTGCGCCACTTCGACGCACGCCGCGGCGGCCGGACGAGCCGCCGCGGCAGGCACCGTACGGCCGGCCGGGGCCGTCCGCCGCGGCGGGCCCGGGACGCCGATGTTGCGCTAGCGCTGCATCGACTCCCAGACCTTGTGCAGACGCTTGACAGAGACAGGCATCGGCGTGCGCAGTTCCTGCGCGAACAGCGAAATCCGCAGTTCTTCGAGCAGCCAGCGGAATTCCGCGAGCCGCGCATCGGCGACGCCGCCGCGCTGCGACACCGCGCGCTGGTACTGCTGGACAAGCGGCAGCAGGTCGGCCGACTGCTTCGCGTCGCGCGCCGGATCGGCCTTCAGCTTGTCGACGCGCAGCGCGATGCCCTTCAGGTAGCGCGGGAAATGCGCAAGCTGCGCGTAAGGCGTGTCGATCACGAAGCGCTTGCCGACCAGCGCGGCGAGCTGCTGCTGCAGGTCCGCATGGGCCTGCGCGAACGGCTTCGCCTGCGCGAGCTTCTTCACGAGCCCCGCGTATTCGGCGAGGATCTGGCCGACCAGCCGCGCGATTTCCTGCGCGAGCAGGTTCAGGCGACTCCGGCCCTCGTCGCGGCGCGCATGGAAGCTTGCGTCGTCGTCGGGCAGCGGGTCCTGCAGGCACGCGCGGTCGAGCGCCGTATCGATCAGCTGGTCGCGCAACTCGTCCTGCGTGCCGAGCGACATGTACTGCATCGCCATCTCGCGCAGGCCCGGCAGGTTCTTCTCGAGGAACTTGATCGGCTCCTTCAGCTGCAGCGCGAACAGCCGCCGCAAGCCGGCCCGGTGGATGCGTGCGGCCTCCTCCGGCGAATCGAACACCTCGACGTCGCAATGCGTGCCGCGGTCGACGAGCGCCGGGTAGCCGTACAGCGTCTGGCCGCGCCGGCGGATTTCCAGCAGCTCGGGCAGCTTGCCGAAATTCCACGTCGTCAGGTTCTCGTACAGCGCCGTCGCGCCGGCTTCCGCCGGCGCGGCCGTCTGCGGCGCCGCGCCCTTGCCTGCCTTCGCGTTACGGCCGGCGGCACCGGCCGTGGCCGCCGCCGGCGCCTGGCCGACCGGCTGGCCCGCATCGGCATCGCCGCCCGTCGCGATCGTCGACGCCGCCGCGATCTTCTGGAACTGCTGCTGCGCCTGCGCGCCGAGCTCCTGGCGAAGCTGCGCGAGATTGCGCCCCATCGCCAGCTGGCGGCCGTGCTCGTCGATCACCTTGAAATTCATGAACAGGTGCGCGGGCAGCGTCTCGAGCTTGAAGTCGGCCGTCTTCATCGCGACCTGCGTCTCGCCGCGCACGTCGGCGATCAGCGCCTCGACGAGCCCGCCCGCACCGAAGCGCTCGCGCCCCATCCGCTCGACGAAGCCGGCCGCGTATTCGGGCAGCGGCACGCAGTGCCGGCGCAGCTTCTGCGGCAGCGACTTCAGCAGCAGCTGCACCTTTTCCTTCAGCATCCCCGGCACGAGCCACTCGCAGCGGCGCGCATCGACCTGGTTCAGCGCGTACAGCGGCACCGCGAGCGTCACGCCGTCGCGCGGCGTGCCGGGCTCGAAGTGGTACGTGAGGGCCATCTCGACGCCGGCCATCGTCGCGCGCTTCGGGAACAGCTCGGTCGTCACGCCGGCCGCCTCGTGGCGCATCAGGTCGTCGCGCGACAGGTACAGCAGCCGCAGCTTGTCCTCGGGCTGGCCGCCCTTCTTCACTTCGTCGCGATACCAGCGCTCGAACGCCGCGCCCGTGTAGATCCCCTCGGGAATCGCCTGGTCGTAGAACGCGTAGATCAGCTCGTCGTCGACCAGCACGTCCTGACGGCGCGACTTGTGCTCGAGCTGCTCGATGTCGGCGAGCAGCTTGCGGTTGTGCGCGAAGAACGCGAGCTTCGTGTCGAACTCGCCTTCGACCAGCGCACCACGGATGAACAGCTCGCGGGCACGCGCCGGATCCTGCTTGCCGAACGCGACGCGCCGGCGGTGGTAGATCGGCAGCCCGTACAGCGTCGCGCGCTCGTACGCGCTGACCTGCGCCGGGCGCTTTTCCCAGTGCGGCTCCGACAGCGATTTCTTCAGCAGGTGCGCGCCGATCTTCTCGACCCATTCGGGCTCGATCTTCGCGAGGCAGCGCGCGTACAGCCGGCTCGTCTCGACGAGCTCGGCCGCCATCACCCAGCGGCCGGCCTTCTTCGCGAGCGCGGAGCCCGGCCACAGGTAGAACTTGATGCCGCGCGCGCCGAGATAGTGCGGATCGTCGTCGGCCTTCAGGCCGAGGTTGCCGAGCAGCCCCGTCAACAGGGCCAGATGGACCTGTTCGTAGGTCGCCTCGACTTCGTTCAGGCGCCAGCCGTGCTCGCGCACGACGGTCAGCAACTGCGAATGGACGTCGCGCCATTCGCGCAGCCGCAGGTGCGACAGGAAATTCTGGCGGCACGCGTCGACGAGCTGGCGGTTCGACTTCTTGTGCGCGACGGCCTCTTCGAACCATGCCCAGATCTTCAGCCACTGCAGGAATTCGGAACGCTCGTCGGCAAACCGGCGGTGCGCCTGGTCGGCCTGCTCCTGCGCGTCGATCGGCCGGTCGCGCGGGTCCTGCACGGACAGCGCGCTCGCGATGATCAGCACCTCGCGCAGCGACTGCTGGTCGCGCGCGGCGAGAATCATCCGGCCGACGCGCGGATCGAGCGGCAGCCGCGCGAGTTCGCGGCCGAGCGGCGTCAGCGCGTTGTCGTCGTCGACCGCGCCGAGCTCGTTGAGCAACTGGTAGCCGTCCGCGATCGCGCGGCCGGGCGGCGGTTCGAGGAACGGGAACGATTCGATCGCCGTCAGGTGCAGCGACTTCATCCGCAGGATCACCGACGCGAGCGACGAGCGCAGGATTTCCGGATCGGTGAAGCGCGCGCGCGCCTGGTAGTCGCTTTCCTCGTACAAGCGGATGCAGACGCCGTCGGCCACGCGGCCGCAGCGGCCCGCGCGCTGGTTCGCGGCCGCCTGCGAGATCGACTCGACCTGCAGCTGCTCGACCTTGTTCCGGTACGAATAGCGCTTCACGCGCGCAAGGCCGGTGTCGACCACGTAGCGGATGCCCGGCACTGTCAGCGAGGTTTCGGCGACGTTGGTCGCGAGCACGATCCTGCGCGCGTTCGACGCCTTGAACACCTTGTCCTGGTCGGCCGCCGACAGCCGCGCGAACAGCGGCAGGATCTCGGTGTGCGGCGGATGGTGCTTGCGCAGCGCCTCGGCCGCCTCGCGGATCTCGCGCTCGCCGGGCAGGAACACCAGCACGTCGCCGGGGCCCTCGCGGCACAGCTCGTCGACCGCGTCGACGATCGCGTCCATCAGGTCGCGCTCGGCTTCGCGCGCGGTCTTCACCCGGTCGCGGCCGCCCGTGCCTTCGGCATGCTTCACGGCCGGGCGATCCTCGGCCACCGGGCGGTAACGCATCTCGACCGGATACAGCCGCCCGCTCACCTCGATCACGGGCGCCGGGCGCTCGTCGGTGCCGAAATGGCGCGCGAAGCGATCGGCGTCGATCGTCGCGGACGTGACGATCAGCTTCAGGTCCGGCCGCCTCGGCAGGATTTCCTTCAGGTAGCCGAGCAGGAAATCGATATTCAGGCTGCGCTCGTGCGCCTCGTCGATGATCAGCGTGTCGTACGCCTTCAGCAGCGGGTCGGTCTGCGTCTCGGCGAGCAGGATGCCGTCCGTCATCAGCTTCACGGACGCGCCCGGCGCGAGATTGTCGGTAAAGCGCACCTTGTAGCCGACCACCTCGCCGAACGGCGTGCCGAGTTCCTCGGCGATCCGGCGACCGGTCGACGACGCGGCGAGCCGGCGCGGCTGGGTATGGCCGATCAGGCCCGTGCCGCCGGCGCCGAGGCCGCGGCCGAGATCGAGACAGATCTTCGGCAACTGCGTGGTCTTGCCCGAACCCGTTTCGCCGCAGACGATGACGACCTGATGACCGGCGATCGCGCGCGCGATTTCGTCGCGCTTGCCCGACACGGGCAGGCTTTCGGGGTACGTGATCGGCGGGACGGGATTCGGCGCGACGACCGCTCGCGGCGGACGCTCGCGGCGCGGGGCGCGCTCGCCCGATGCCTGCGGTACGCCCTTCGCGGCCGGCTGGCGCGCGTCGCCGCGCCGTTCGTCGCCGCGCGGCCCGCGCGGTGCGTGTGCCGGCGGGGCCGCCGGCTGGCCCTGCTGCTGGCGCGGCGGCTGGCCCTGCTGCCCGCGTGCGTCGGCCGCACCATCCGGGTGCCTGGCCGACGGCGTATTGGCCCGCGTCGGCGCGGGACTTTTAGAAACATTCGACATGGGGGCGCATTATAATCCCGCCCATGAATTCCCAAACCGACCTCCCCCCCGCCCAGACCAGCGCCGCGACGCCGCCGGCCGCCGACGATTCGGCCGCCAGCCACGCGCAATTCGTCGACTGGATGCGCTCCGTCGCGCCCTATATCCACAAGTTCCGCAACAGCACGTTCGTCGTGGGGTTCGGCGGCGAGGTGGTGCAGCAGGGGCTGCTGAACGCGCTCGTGTCCGACATCGCGCTGCTGCAGGCGATGGGCATCCAGATCGTGCTCGTGCACGGCTCGCGCCCGCAGGTCGAGGAGCAGTTGAGCCTGCACGGTGTCGAATCCGAGTTTTCGCACGGCCTGCGCATCACCGATGCGCGCGCGCTCGAATCCGCGAAGGAAGCGGCCGGCGAAGTGCGTCTCGACATCGAGGCCGCGATCAGCCAGGGTCTGCCGAACTCGCCGATGGCGCACGCGCACATCAGCGTCGTGTCGGGCAACTTCGTCACGGCACGGCCGGTGGGGATTCTCGACGGGGTCGATTTCGCGCATACGGGCATCGTGCGCAAGATCGACGCCGAATCGATCCGTCATTCGCTCGCGAGCCGCAAGCTCGTGCTGCTGTCGCCGCTCGGTTTCTCGCCGACCGGCGAGGCGTTCAACCTGTCGATGGAAGACGTCGCGTCGGCGGCCGCGATCGCGCTGCGCGCCGACAAGATCATCTTCCTGACCGAAGCGCCGGGCATCGTCGACGACGAAGGCGGGCTGATCCGCGAAATGTCGCTCGACGCGGCGGCCGAGTTGCTCGATTCCGGCAACATCCAGGGCGACGACGCGTTCTTCCTGAAGCACTCGATCCGCGCGTGCCGCGGCGGCGTGACGCGGGCGCACCTGATTCCGCAATCGCTCGACGGCAGCATGCTGCTCGAACTGTTCCTGCACGACGGCGTCGGCACGATGATCTCGTACGAGAACCTCGAAAGCCTGCGCGAGGCGACGCCGGACGACGTCGGCGGCATCCTGTCGCTGATCGAGCCGCTCGAGACCGACGGCACGCTGGTGCGACGCGGCCGCCACCAGATCGAACGCGACATCGACCACTTCTCGGTGATCGAGCACGATGGCGTGCTGTTCGGCTGCGCGGCGCTGTACCCGTACCAGCAGGAGAAGATCGGCGAGATGGCGTGCCTGACGGTCGCGCCGGAAGCGCAGGGCTCGGGCGACGGCGAACGCCTGCTCAAGCGCATCGAGCAGCGCGCCCGCGCGCGCGGCCTCACGCACATCTTCGTGCTCACGACGCGCACCGAGCACTGGTTCCTCAAGCGCAGCTTCGTCAAGGTCAGTGTCGACGACCTGCCGGAAGACCGTCGCAAACTCTATAACTGGCAGCGCAAGTCGCTCGTGCTGATGAAGCAGCTCTGAGCGCAGGCACGACTGCCCTCCCCCCAGTTCGATTACAGGAGAAGTACACGATGGCTCGAATGATCCAATGCGCGAAGCTCGGCAAGGAAGCCGAAGGCCTCGATTTCCCGCCGCTGCCGGGCGAACTCGGCAAGCGCATTTACGAGAGCGTCTCGAAGGAAGCATGGCAGGGCTGGCTCAAGCAGCAGACGATGCTGATCAACGAAAACCGCCTGAACATGGCCGACCCGCGTGCGCGCCAGTACCTGATGAAGCAGACCGAAAAATACTTCTTCGGCGACGGCGCGGACCAGGCGTCCGGCTACGTGCCGCCGACGGAAGGCTGATGACGTGACGCGCGGCGCCGGCAGCGCGGCCGCATGATCCGACGAACAACGGCACCGTGTCCCGCACGGTGCCGTTTTTCTTTCGGGCGCATGCGCCCGGCGTGCGTCAACCCGCCGGTTTCAGCGTGCCGCCGTCGCCCGGCTGTTGCGCGCCGCCGCTCGCGCTGTCGGCGCTGCCGCCTTCGGTGCCCCATTCCGCCGCATCGCTGCGTTCGGCCGTCGACAGTTCGTCGGCGCGATAGCCGGTGCGGTTCAGCAACGCCAGCATGCAGACGAGCGACACGAGCGCGTAGAGCCCCGATGCGACCGCGACGCCGACGATGCTGCCCGTCGCGTTGAGGATCGCCTGCGCGAGCACCGGCGTGCCGCCGCCGACGACCAGCGCGCTCAACTGGTACGCGAGCGACAGGCCCGTATAGCGGATGTTCGCCGGAAACACGCGCGCGAGCACGCCGCCGACCGCGCCGTAGAACATCGCCGACGGAATCGTCGAGATGCACATGCCCGCGACGGCGACCCCGTACGAACGCGTCGCGAGCGCATGGAACATCACCGGCATCAGCACGATTTCCGGAATCAGGATCCAGCACATCGCGCGCCGCATGTCGACCTTCGACACGAACCATGCGCCGACCGGCTGCATCAGGAACTGCACGACGAGCGAGATCGACAGGATGCCGAGGAACGTGCCCTGCGCGTAGCCGAGCTCCTTCGTCGCCCACGACAGCGCGAACGTGCTGCGGAAATACGTGACGTTGATCACGGGCAAGGTGCCGGCCGCGAGCAGCACGACCACCCAGTGATCGCGCAAGACGTCGCGCAGCGGCAGCTTCACCGTGCGCTTGCGCGCGAGCACGCGCTGCATGTCGGCCGATTCCTCGAGCTTCAGCCGGATCACCATGCCGATGATCACGAGCACGGCCGACAGCAGGAACGGAATGCGCCAGCCCCACGTCAGGAACGACGGCGTCGGCAGCGCGCTCAGCGCGAAGAACGCGGCGGTGGCGAGCAGGTTGCCGGTGGGCGAGCCCTGCTGCGCGAACGCCGCATACAGGATGCTGCGGTGCTTCGGCGCGTTTTCGCTCGCGATCAGCACCGCGCCGCCCCACTCGCCGCCGACCGCGATGCCCTGCAGCACGCGCAGCACGACGAGGCCGGCCGGCGCCCAGACGCCGATCTGCGCATAGCCGGGCAGCAGGCCGATGCCGGTCGTCGCCAGGCCCATCATCACCAGCGTGATCACGAGTGCGGTCTTGCGGCCGACGCGATCGCCGAGATGCCCGAACACGATGCCGCCGAGCGGCCGCGCGGCGAAACCGGCCCAGAACGTGACGAACGCGAGCAGCGTCGCGACGCCCGGGTCCATCGTGCTCGCGAAGAACACCTTGCCGAACACGAGCGCCGCGGCCGTGCCGTAGATGTAGAAGTCGTACCACTCGATCGTGGTGCCGACGAACGCCGCGAAGGCGGCGCGGCCAGGCCGCGGCAGCGCGGCGCTCGGGGATTGCGGACGGCTCATCGATGTCTCCTGTTGGGTGATCGGGGGCGCGACTCGCGCGCGCCTTTCCCGGCTGGCCGGCATCGCGCCGCCGGCCGGCGGCGTGATGTCAGCCGGGCGCCGGGTCCGGCGCCGTTTTCAGCACGCCGGCGTCGAGCAGTTGCTGCTGAAGCGCACGATCGACGCCGAGCCGGTCAAGCACGGCGCGCGTGTCGCGGCCAAGCGCGGGCGGTGCCGACCGATAGGTGGCCGGCGTGCGCGACAGCTTCACCGGCGACGCCGTGCCGCGATACGCGCCGATCTCGACGAACAGGTTACGGTGCAGCGCATGCGGATCGTGCGCGACCTCGGCCACCGTCCGCACCGGCCCGCACGGCACGCCGGCCGCCATCAGATCGCGCGCGAGCGGCTCGCACGCGTGCGCGGCGAGCCGCGCTTCCAGTTCGGCCTTCAGCGCGGGCCGGTGCGCGCAGCGGCTGCGGTTATCGACGAAGCGCGCGTCGCCCGCGAGCGCCGGCGCACCGAGATGCGCGACGAGCCGCGCGAACTGCCGGTCGTTGCCGACCGCGAGGAAGATCGGCACGGTCGCCGTGCGGTAGCTGTCGTAGGGCGCGATGTTCGGATGCGCGTTGCCGCTGCGCTCCGGCACGCGCCCGGAGCCGAAGAAGTTCGGCAGGTGCGGATGCAGCAGCGATACACCGCAGTCGTACAGCGCGATGTCGATCGACTGCCCCTGCCCGCTTTTCTCGCGCTCCGCGAGTGCGAGCAGGATGCCGGCGAGCGCGTTGAGCCCCGTGACCATGTCGACGATCGGCAGGCCGATGCGCGTCGCGTCGCCGTCGCGCTCGCCGTTGACGCTCATCAACCCGGCCATCGCCTGGATCACCGCGTCGTAGCCGGGCAGCCCGCCGAGCGGGCCGTCGTCGCCGAAGCCCGTCACCGCGCAATGGATCAGGCGCGGAAAGCGCGGCTGCAGGTCGCGCGCATAGTCCATCCCCCAGCGCGCGAGCGTGCCGGGCTTGAAGTTCTCGACCAGCACGTCGGCCTCTTCCAGCAGGCGCCACAGGATCGCGCGCCCTTCGTCGCGCGACAGGTCGAGCGCCAGCCCTTCCTTGTTGCGGTTGACGCCCATGAAGTACCAGGCCGTGTCGCCGAGGAACGGCGGCCCCCAGCCGCGTGTTTCGTCGCCGGCGGGCGGCTCGATCTTGACCACCGTCGCACCGTGGTCGGCGAGCCCCTGCGTGCAGTACGGGCCGCCGAGCACACGACTCAGGTCGACGACTTTCAGGCCGTCCAGCGCACCGCGTGACGCGCGCGTTACGTTCGTTACGTTCGTTGCGCTCATCGTTCGACCTCCGGCAGCAGGTCGAGCGCCGTGTCGAGCGCGACCGGCGTGCCGCGCAGCAACGCATCGAACGCGGCCGACTCGTCGTCGCGCAACGCCGGCGCGAGCGGATCGACCGGCAGCAGCTTGTGGCGCACGAGCAGGTGCGCGAGCGCGAGACGCCGGAAATCCGGCGCGAGCCGCACGCCCTCGCAGGCCATCACCACGGCCGCGCTCGCGTAGTACAGCGCGGACGCGGCCTGCCGCACGTGCGCGTCGTCGCCGTCCGCCGCGACTCGCGCCAGTGCATCGCATGCGCGCGCGAGGATGCGCCGCAGCGCCGCGCGGCTCGCGTCGGGCAGCGGTGCCGCGCCGAGCCGGTCGCCGAGGAACGCGCGCAGCGCATCGAGTGCGTGCTCGCGCTGCGCGGCCCGCGCAACGTCCAGCGCGACGATGTTGCTCGTGCCTTCCCAGATCGAGCCGAGATGCGCATCGCGCACGAGCCGTGCATCGCTCCATTCCTCGATGTAGCCGGTGCCGCCGCGCACTTCCATCGCATCGCCCGTCACGCGGCGCGCATCGCGGCACGCGCGGAACTTGATCAGCGGCGTCAGGATCCGCACGCAGCGCGCGGCCTGCTCGTCACCGGCGTCGGCCTGCGGCAGCAGCAACGCGATCTGCATGAACATCGCGCGGGCAGCCTCGGCCGGCAGCAGCATTTTCATCAGCTGGCGCTGCATCAGCGGCATCTCGATCAGCTTGCGGCCGAACGCCTCGCGATGCGCGGCGACGTGCAGCGCCTCGTTCAGCGCGCGCCGCATCAGCCCCGCCGCGCGCACGCCGTTCGACAGCCGCGACATGTTGATCATGTCGGCCATCTGGTGAAAGCCGCGGCCGATCTCGCCGATCAGCCAGGCCTGCGCACCGTCGAGCACGATCTCGCCGCTCGCCATCGAACGGCTGCCGAGCTTGTCCTTCAGGCGCACGATCCGGTAGCGGTTGCGCGTGCCGTCGGGCAGCGTCTTCGGCAGCAGGAACAGCGCGAGGCCCTTGATGCCGTCCGGCGCGCCGTCGGGCCGCGCGAGCACCATCGCGAGGTCGGCATCCGCGTTCGAGCAGAACCACTTGTCGCCGGTCAGGCGCCAGACGGTCCCGCCGTGCGCGTCCGTCTCGCGCGCGGCGCGCGTCGCGATCCGCGCGACGTCGGAGCCGGCCGCCTGCTCGGTCATGAACATCGCCCCCTGGTACAGCGTGTCGAAGTCGCGCGACGCGAGCATCGGCAGATAACGCGCGACGAGCGCCGGATCGCCGAAGCGGCGCAGCGTGCGCGTCAGCGAGTCGGTCATGCTGACCGGGCAGCACAGCCCGAACTCCGCCTGCACGAACAGGAACGTCAGCGCGTACTTGACGAGCGGCGGCACGGATTGCGCCCCGTGGCTCATCGACGCGAGCCCGAGCTCCGCATACGCAACGCGTTCGAGCGCGACATACGCGGGATCCTTGTCGATCCGCTGCACGGCCTCGCCGCGCCGGTTGCGATGCTCGAGCACGGGCGGATGCTTGTCCGCGCGCGATGCCCATTCGTCGAGTTCGCCGGACACGCGTGCCCCGAGCGCGCGCAGTTGCGGCTCGAGTTCGGCATAGTGCGCATCGCCGAGGTGCAGCTTCAGCAACGCGCCGAGGTCGGTGTCGGCGGTGAAGAAATTGATGCCCCGGCTGTCGGGGATGTTGGATGTGCCGGGGTCCGGCGCGCCAGCGGTGTCGTTCATGCGAGTTGTCTCCTGAGTTGCCTGCGCGTTGATCCGGCCGGGCGCCGCCGCCCGCTGCCGGCTCCGCGCGAAACCTTCCGCAGAGCGTAGGCGCGCGATCGATAAGCGTCCAATATAGGATTCATCCGGTACGATAGATGTCGCTTATCGATGGCGACGCTAGGAGGAGACACCGTGGAACTGAGGCAATTGCGCTATTTCGTGGCGGTCGCGGAGGAGCTGCATTTCGGGCGCGCGGCGAAGCGCCTGTTCATCTCGCAGCCGGCGCTGAGTTTCGACATCCGCAAGTTCGAGGACACGCTCGGCGTGCAGCTCTTCTCGCGCACCAACAAGACCGTCGCGCTGACCAACGCGGGCGAGGTGCTGCTCGGCGAGGCACGCCGGCTGCTGCTGCAGGCGGCCGAGGCCGAGCGCCTGACGGTGCGCTCCGCGTCGGGCCTCGCGGGCCGGCTGCGGATCGGCTTCGTCCATTCGATGCTGTATCGCGGGCTGCCCGACGCGGTACGGCGCTTCGAAACCGACTACCCGGGCGTCGAGGTCGTGCTGAGCGAGATGAACACGCATGCGCAGGTACAGGCGATCCAGCGTGGCCAGATCGATCTCGGCTATGCGCACTGGGGCCACTTCCCGCCCGAAGTCGAATCGGTGCCCGTCTATGCGGAGCCATTCGTGTGCTGCCTGCCGGCCGCGCATCCGCTCACGCGGCGCAGACAAGTCGCGCTCGCCGCGCTTGCGACGGAACCGTTCATCCTGTTTCCGCGCGAAGCGGCGCCGCACTATCACGACCTGATCATCGCGCAGTGCGTGAACGCGGGATTCAGTCCGTTGATCCGCCACGAAGCGCGGCTGTGGCAGACGATCCTGTCGATGATCGAGTTCGGGATGGGGGTCGCGCTGGTGCCGCGCGTGCTGCAGCAGGCGAAGAGCGACCGGCTCGCGTTCCGGCCGCTGAAGGATGCGTCGCTCGAATCGCGCACGCTTGCGCTCAAGCGCAGCGGCACCGCCGAGCCGGTCGCGCTACGCTTCGCCGACTACGTGCGCGCATCGATCGACGGGCTGCCCGCGCTCGCGGGCTGAACGGGCGGTCGGCGGCGGGTGCCGGCGGACATTCGAAAAAATTTGCAGAAAGGGCTTTACAGACCCTCAAAGCCCTGACATAATTTCAGCTTCTTTGGGCGGTTAGCTCAGCGGTAGAGCACTGCCTTCACACGGCAGGGGTCACTGGTTCGATCCCAGTACCGCCCACCAAAGAATTCAAGGCCCTGCGTCTCACGACGCAGGGCCTTTTCGTTTTGCCGCGCCGGATTCACGACGCAGCCGTTGTCACCTCCTCCACGTATCCGCGGCCTCGATCAACACGCCCCTGCGTGCGCGCGCGCGGATTTTCACCTGCGGAAAATCAATGTCCTCGCGGTCAACGCGCTGGAGTTCCGTGCGCTTTTCCAACAATATCGCCGCATTGCCAATCGGAATCCCGCGCAGGAACGCTGTCTCTCAAACTTTTATGGCCATCGATGCGCGTCAATTTGCCAAGCATCGATTGCTTGTATCGGCTGATGCAAATCAGGGAAATGCGCGATCAACGGCAAAATCGTTCATTTCTTCGCGGATCAACGTCCGCTGGTACCACACCGTCTTCCGACCCGGCGGACGAACAAAGATCAGACATTTCATTCAGGTCATTAGCAAGCTTTCAACACGAAAGAAAGAAAATTGCCAGTGTAATTTTTGGTAATTATTCTGTAACATTTGTAGAAATCCGGATGCATAGAATCCTTACACCAAATAACAACCAGCCGAATCGGCATCGCATTTAGGCACGAAATCTTGACTTGCGATGGTCAGAGCTGGTGATAGAGATTGACACCCATGGCACAAGAGAAGAACGACTACACCCTGTGGCTTACCGGTCTGAGCGGCGCCGGCAAGTCAACCCTCTCGCGCGAGATCGCCAGGCAGTTGCGCGCGCGCGATATTCCGACATGCATACTCGACGGCGACGAATTGCGGGCGGGCGTGTCTCCCGATCTCGGTTTCTCGCGGGAAGATCGTACCGAGAACTGCCGTCGCACCGCCGAAATGGCGAAATTGCTCAATGCGCAGGGTTTTACCGTCATCGTCGCGCTGATCTCGCCTTATGAAGCCGACCGGCAACGGGCACGACATATCGTGGGCGCAGATCGGTTCGTCGAGGTTTATCTGAAAACCGATATTGCAACCTGTTCCGCACGCGATCCGAAGCAGCTTTACGCAAAAGCGTTCACCGGCCAGACGACGCAATTCACCGGCATCTCGGATCCCTACGAAGTTCCGGCCGCGCCCGATGTCGTCGTCGAAACCGGAGCGATGGATATCGCGTCTTCGGTTGCGCACATCATGGCCTTCGAGCGGCAGCGGTTCACGCACGTTTGATACCGCGCGGTTTTATTCCCCTTCAGGCAACGCGCGGTTCACGTTGCACCGACTGGACCGGCCGTCATGGCCGGTCCGGCGCAGGAAACACCACACGGCGGAGTCGCCGTCACCGCCAAACCGGTCCGGTCCACCGGCATTCACCGAATGTCCGCCGGTAAAGCCGCAACGCGCTGCGACATGATCGAGTCGCGGCCACGCGAGCACGGCCGAATCGTTGCACGACTTACCCCACCCGCTCCGCCGTCGCATCGAACGCATGCTTCGCCTTGTCGACGATCTCGTCGACTTCCGCCTCGCGAATCACGAGCGGCGGCGACAGCAGCATCCGGTCGCCGGTCGCGCGCATGATCAGGTGGCCGTTGAAGCAGAAGTCGCGGCAGATCGTGCCGATATCGACGTCCGCACCGAACCGCTCGCGCCGGCCGCGATCGCGCGCAAGCTGAACGCCTGCGACGAGCCCCGCGCCCGCGATCTCCCCGACGATCGGATGGTCACCCAGCGCATCGCGCAGCCGACGCTGGAAATACGGCCCGATATCGGTCTTCACGCGCTCGACGATGCCTTCGTCGCGCAGCAGCTTCAGGTTCGCGACCGCGACGGCCGCCGCCACCGGATGGCCCGAGTACGTGAGGCCGTGATTGAATTCGCCGTTGTCGATGATCGGTCGCGCCACGCGCTCGTGAATGCCGACCGCCCCCATCGGCACATAACCCGACGTGAGGCCCTTGGCCATCGTGATCAGGTCCGGCTCGAAGCCGAAGTGCTGATGCGCGAACCATTCGCCGGTGCGCCCGAAGCCGCCGATCACCTCGTCGGCGACGAGCAGGATGTCGTACTTGCGACAGATCCGCTGGATTTCCGGCCAGTACGTCGACGGCGGGAAGATCACGCCGCCCGCGCCCTGGAACGGCTCGCCGATGAACGCGGCAACGTTCTCCGCGCCGAGTTCGAGGATCTTCGCCTCGAGCTGCTGCGCGCGCGCGAGGCCGAACGCTTCCGGCGTCTCGCCCGGCTGCGCTTCACCGAAGAAATACGGCTGGTCGATATGCACGATGTGCTCGACCTTCGACGGCATCTGCTCGTGCATGTAGCCCATCCCGCCGAGCGTGCCGCCCGCGATGGTCGAGCCGTGGTAGCCGTTCTTGCGCGAGATCACGAACTTCTTCTGCGGCTTGCCCTGCACGCGCCAGTACTGGTGCACGAGGCGCAGCACGGTGTCGTTGCCTTCCGAGCCGCTGTTGCAGTAGAAGAAGTGGTTGAAGCCGGCCGGCGTCACTTCCGCGAGCAGCGCGGACAGCTCGATCACCGGCGGGTGCGTGGTCTTGAAGAAGGTGTTGTAGAACGGCAGTTCCTGCAGCTGGCGATACGCGGCGTCGGCGAGTTCCTTGCGGCCGTAGCCGACGTTCACGCACCACAGGCCGGCCATCCCGTCGATCACCTTGTTGCCGTCCGAATCCCACAGGTAGACGCCGTCGGCCTTCACGATCACGCGGCTGCCGGCGCGGTTCAGTGCACCCATGTCCGAGAACGGGTGGATGTGGTGCGCGGCGTCGAGCGCGCGGTATTCGGCGGTCGAGTGCGGCGAGCGGGCTTCGTGTCGATCGGTCATGTTTCCTCCATGAAACGGCGCCGCACGTTCAGACGTGCAGCAGCAGATGCCTGCGTTCCCACGAGCTGATCACGCGGAAGAACGCTTCGTATTCGGTTTCCTTCAGCGCCAGATAGGCCTTCACGAACTTGTCGCCGAGAATGCCGGCGAGCGGCTCGCACGCGGCCATCAGCGAGATGCCCTCTTCCAGATTGCGCGGCAGCTGGTAAGGCAGGTCGTAACCGTCTGAGGCAATCGGCTCGGTCGGCGCGAGCTGCTGCGTCATGCCGAGATAGCCGGCCGCGAGCGTCGCGGCGAACGCGAGGTACGGGTTGCAGTCGACGCCCGGAATGCGGTTCTCGATGCGGCGCGCGACGGGGCTCGACTGCGGGATGCGAAAGCCGACCGTCCGGTTGTCGTAGCCCCACTGCACGTTGATCGGCGCGGCCATGAAGCGCGACAGCCGGCGGTACGAGTTGATGTACGGCGCGAAGATCGGCATCAGCGCCGGCGTGTATTTCTGCAGCCCCGCGAGATAGCTGCGGAACAGCGGCGACACGGAACCGTCCTCGTCGGCGAACAGGTTGCGCCCGGTGCGCATGTCCGCCAGGCTCTGGTGAATGTGCATCGCGGATCCCGGTTCGCCTTCCATCGGCTTGGCCATGAAGGTCGCGTACATGTTGTGGCGCAGCGCGGCCTCGCGCACCGTGCGCTTGAACAGGAATACCTGGTCGGCCAGCGGCAGCGCATCGCCGTGCACGAAGTTGATCTCCATCTGCGCGGCGCCGACTTCGTGGATCAGCGTCTCGATATCGAGGCCCTGCATTTCGCAGTACTCGTAGATGTCCTCGAACAGCGGATCGAATTCGTTGACGGCCTCGATCGAATACGACTGGCGGCCGGTTTCCGCGCGTCCCGTGCGGCCGATCGGCGGGCGCAGCGGCAGGTCGGGATCGGCATTCATGTCGACGAGATAGAACTCGAGTTCCGGCGCGACGACGGGCTTCCAGCCTTTCGCCTCGTACAGGTCGAGCACGCGGCGCAGCACGTAGCGCGGCGAGATCTCGACCGGCGAACCGTCGAAATGCACGCAGTCGTGAATCACCTGCGCGGTCGGATCGACGGCCCACGGAATCAGGCAGATCGTCGACGGATCGGGCACGCACACCATGTCGGGATCGGTCACGCCGGTCAGCGTGCCGTCCTCCGGATAATCGCCGGTCACGGTCTGCACCATCACGGCCTGCGGCAGGCGCATCGATTCGCCTGATTCGAACTTGTTGCGCGGAATGATCTTGCCGCGCGCGATGCCGGCCATGTCGGGGATGATCGCCTCGACCTCGGTGATGCGGTGCTGCCGCAGGAATTCGCTCAGTTCGGGTTGCATGATCGGCCTCGTTCAGTCGACGTCGGATGCGCTCGGCGGCGCGATCGCGCCGCCGGCAGCATGAATGCGGCGCGTCATGCGCGCGCGGCACGCCGCGCCGAATGCCGCGAAGATGTCGCGCGACAGCGGCTGTTCCGCGTAGCGCCATTCGGGATGCCACTGCACGCCGAGCGCGAACGCGCGCGCGCCGCGCACGCTGACGGCCTCGACGAGCCCGTCGGGCGCGCTCGCTTCGACGACGAGCCCCGCGCCAAGCCGGGCGATGCCCTGGTCGTGCAGCGAATTGACGGTCGCCTCGTGCACGCCGCGCGCGACCCGCTGCAGCAGGCCGCCCGGCGCGAGTTGCACGACGTGCGCGGGACCATACTGCCGCTCGAGCGGATCGGCCGCCCGTTCGCGATGATCGTCGAAGCCGTTCGTCGCGTGCAGCCGCTGATGCAGCGTGCCGCCGTACGCGACGTTCAGCTCCTGCATGCCGCGGCAGATCGCGAGCACGGGTACGCCCGCCTCGATCGCCGCGCGGATCAGCGGCAACGCGGTCGCATCGCGCGCGGCATCGTGCAATGTGTCGGGCGCGCTCGCGGCGCCGCCGTAATGATGCGGCTCGACGTTCGAATAGCTGCCCGTAAACAGCAGCCCGTCGACCGCCGCGATGATCGCGTCGGGCGGCTGGCGCGCGCCGAGCGCGGGCAGCACCAACGCCAGCGCGCCGGCGCCGTCGACGAGCGCGGCGAGGTACTTCTCGCCGGCCGTGTGATTCGGATGCGCACCGCGCAGGATGCGGTCGGCGGTGACGGCTACGATCGGGCGCGCACGCATGAGCGTCTCTCCCTCTCCGGTAATCGCGCGCCGCATGCGTGCGCACGGGACGACGAAGGCCGGCGGCTGCGCCGCACGCGCGTGCCGTCGCGCAGCGCGAGCGCATGCGCGATCCGGCCGCGCGAACGATGCGGCAAGCCGCGGTGCGGCCCGCAACGGAAGCGGAACAAGACGCTAGGGCAACAACGATGCGCTGCCGTCGCACTGCACCGCGCTGAACACCTGCGCGGTCACGAGGTTGAAGCGGCGCGGGCCGCGATGGGAAATGGCGAAGAAACGAGGTTCGCGTAAAGGGGCGGCACGCGTGCCGCATTCAGCATGCCGGTTCGGCCCGGCCTGAGGCGGCGCGCCCGCCGACGGACTTCGCGTCCGGCGTATCGAAGGGCTGGCGGCTTTCACGATCGTACTCGACTGACTGAAGGAGGCAGGACACGCGTCGCGATCAAGCGCATGCGGCAAAGCCGCGCGGCGACACGTCGGCAAGGTGTCTCGCAGCGCATTCCGGCGCGGTACGGCCATCGTCGATGCCCTCGCCGCCGGTGCGCGCGTGACGACTTCCTGACATTCAGCTTATATCACCTAAAAATTGCGTCAAATTTTCAGGCGCCGACGACGACATCGATCAGATGAAAAAACGGCATCGATCCCCGCGATCGATGCCGTGTTGTGCATTGCGTCGGCGCGCCTGCTGCATGCCGGCGGGCCGCGACGCCCTGCTCCGCCGCGCTGCCGCATGCGAGCGGCCCGCGCTCAGCGATGCGCGAGCGCGGTTTCGACGAGCGTCTGCAACAGCGGCGCAATCCGCGCGGCGCGCGCTTCGTCGTACGCGTACGGACGCGTCTCTTCCATGTAGGTGATCTGCGACAGCTCGAGCTGCACGGCTTCGACACCGGTGTCGGGCACGCCGTAGTGACGGGTAATGTAACCGCCCTTGAAGCGGCCGTTCGCGACGGCCGTATAACCGCCGTGTGCGAGCACGCACGCGGCCAGCGCCTCCGCGAGACCGGGCCTGGCGCTCGCGCCGCTCGACGTGCCGAAATTGAAGTCCGGCAGGCGGCCGTCGAAGAAGCGCGGCACATGCGAGCGGATCGAATGCGCTTCCCATACGAGCACGCGGCCGTGCTCGCGCTTCAGGCGTGCAATCTCGCGCTGCAGCGCGTCGTGATACGGCAGCCAGTAGCGGTCGCGGCGACGCATGATCTCGTCGTTGCCGGGCAGCGCATTCGCCGGATAGAGCGGCGCCTTGTCGAACGTATCGACCGGCACGAGCCCCGTCGTGTCCTGCCCCGGGTACAGGTTCTCGTTGTCGGGCGGACGGTTCAGGTCGACGACGTAACGCGCGTGCGACGGCACCAGGATCGATGCGCCGAGATCGGTCGCGAAGCCGTACAGCCGCTCGAGATGCCAGTCGCAATCGTCGACGAAGCGCGCGTCGGGCGTCATCGTCGCCGCGATGTCCTCGGGGATGTGCGTGCCTGCGTGCGGAATCGAGATCAGCAGCGGCAGCGTGCCCTGCTTCAGCGTGAATACAGCCGGTTGTTCAGTCATGTCGCCTCACCGTAAGAGTCGGCCGGCGCACGCACGCGCGCCGGTTGCCGCGTGTCAGCGCAGCAGTTGCGCCAGCGCGGCGCGGTAGTCCGCGTATGCAGCGTCTTCGTCGCGATGGCGGCGGCCGCTCACGACGCGTTCGCCACCCGTGTAGACGTCGAGCACGGGCGTCTCGCCGTGTTCGGCGAACACGATGCCCGACAGCCACGACGGGCTGCCATGTTCGGCGATCGCCGGATGATCGGGATCGAGCACCAGCCAGTCGGCGCGGCAGCCTTCGCGCAGCGCGCCGACACGCCGCCCGCTCGCCTGTGCGCCGCCCGCGAGCGATGCGTCGAACAGGCGATCGGCAACGTGTGCCTGCGACTCGCTCGCCAGCACGTTGCGCGCGCGGTGCACGAGCCGCTGCCCGTATTCGAGCAGGCGCAGCTCCGAGCGCCAATCGACCGAGGCGTGGCTGTCCGAGCCGACGCCGATCACGCCGTCCTGCGCGAGATAGTCGACGGCCGGGAACACGCCGTCGCCCAGGTTCGCTTCGGTCGTCAGGCACAGGCCGGCGACCGCGCGACGCTTCGCGAGCGCGGCCGTCTCGGTCGCATCGACGTGCGTGGCATGCACGAGGCACCAGCGCGCATCGACGTCGAAGCGATCGAGCAGCCATTGGACGGGACGCGCGCCGTACGCGCGCACGCAGTCGTCGACCTCGGCCGTCTGTTCGGCGATATGGATGTGAACGGGCGCGTCGCCGGGCAGCCCGTCGATCAGCGTGCGCAGCCCGTTCTCCGACACCGCGCGCAGCGAGTGCGGCGCGACGCCGTAGCGCAGGCCGCCGTGCTCGGGCGCCGCGCGACGCATCGCGTCGAGCAGTTCGAGCAGCCCGTCGGGCGTGTTGATGAAGCGGCGCTGGTCGTCGCGCGGCGGCTTGTTGCCGAAGCCGGCGAATTGGTACGACACGGGCAGCATCGTGATACCGATGCCGGCGGCGCGTGCGGCATCGACGACGCGCGTGCCGAGCTCCGCGAGCTGCGGATAGCGCGAGCCGTCCTGTGCGTGATGCACGTAGTGGAATTCGCACACCGACGTGTAACCGCACTTGAGCATCTCGACGTACAGCCAGCGTGCGATCGCCGCGAGCGCGTCGGGCGTGATCTTCAGCGCGAAGCGGTACATCAGGTCGCGCCAGCTCCAGAAGCTGTCGGCGGGATTCGCGCGGTATTCGGTGAGCCCCGCCATCGCGCGCTGGAATGCGTGCGAATGCAGGTTCGGCATGCCGGGCAGCACCGGGCCGGCCGCACGCTCGACGTCTGCCGGCGCATCGGTATCGGGCGTCACGCCGGTCAGCGTGCCGGCCGCGTCCCAGCGCAGCAGCACGTTGCGGCGCCAGCCGTCGGGCAGGTAGGCGTGGTCCGCGAACAACATGGTGTCGGTCATTCTGATTCCTTGTCGAGCGGCCGGGTCGAGCGCGGTCGCACCCGGCCCGGCTCCCTGCAAAAACTATCCGTTCATCCGGCGAAACACGGTCGTGCCGCCGCGCACGACCTGCTCGCACAGCGGCCGGCCGATCCAGTACGCGAGCTCCGACAGCGAACCGACCGACCACGCGGCGAAGTCGGCCTGGCGGCCGACCTCGAGCGCGCCGTGGCGATCCGCGCGGCCAAGCGCCGCGGCTGCATGGCGCGTGACGCCCTGCAGCACTTCCGGCACCGTCATGCGGAACAGCGTGCAGCCCATGTTCAGCGTCAGCAGCAGCGATTCGAGCGGCGACGTGCCGGGGTTGTGATCGGTCGCGAGCGCGATCGGCACGCCGTGCTTGCGCAGCAGCTCGATCGGCGGCAGTTGCGTTTCTCGGATGAAGTAGTACGCGCCGGGCAGCAGCACGGCAACCGTGCCGGCCGCCTTCATCGCCTCGATGCCGGCTTCGTCGAGAAACTCGAGGTGGTCGGCGGACAACGCGCGATAGCGCGCGGCGAGCGCCGTGCCGCCGGCGTTCGACAGTTGCTCCGCATGCAGCTTCACGGGCAGGCCGCGGCGCGTCGCGGCCTCGAACACGCGCTCGGTCTGCGCGAGCGAGAAGCCGATGCGTTCGCAGAACACGTCGACCGCGTCGACGAGACCCTCGTCGGCGAGCGCCGGCAGCATGCGGTCGCACACTTCGTCGATGTACGCGTCCGCCCGGCCCGCGTATTCGGGCGGCAGCGCATGCGCGCCGAGGAAGGTCGTGTAGACCGTGACCGGAAAGCGCTCGCCGAGCTGGCGCGCGACGCGCAGCATCTTGCGCTCGCTCGCGAGGTCGAGCCCGTAGCCCGACTTGATCTCGATCGCTGTCACGCCTTCGGCGAGCAGCGGCTGCAGGCGCGCGGCGGCCTGCACGAACAGCGTCGTTTCGTCGGCCGCGCGCGTCGCGCGCACCGTCGACACGATCCCGCCGCCCTGCCGCGCGATTTCCTCGTAGCTGACGCCCGCGAGGCGCTGCGCGAATTCGTCCGCACGCGTGCCGCCGTACACGAGGTGCGTATGGCAATCGACGAGGCCCGGCGTCACCCACGCGCCGTGCAGGTCTTCGCGCGGCCAGTGCGCGTAACCGTGCGGCAGCGCGGACCACGCGCCGAGCCACACGATCGTGCCGGTTTCGTCGACCGCGATCGCCGCGTCGTCGATCGTTTCGTCGGGATGGCCGTGCGGACACAGCCTCAGGTGATGCCAGACAGTCGGTTTCATTCGTTCAGTCTCGTTCGCCGACGGCGAGCGAAACGGCGAGCAACGCACCGCCCCCGCTCACGACGACGTCAAACGCACGCCGCGGCCCGTCGAGCCGCAGCGTGTCCATTTCTTCCAGTGCGTGGCGCGTGCCGTCGATTGAGACACCGACGGCGCCGGTCGCGCAGAACAGCAGCACGGTATCGGCCGGCGCGACATGGTGCGCGCCCGCGCGCCACACGTCGAGCGTGCCGCGCGCGGCCGAGCGGCGCGTCATCAGGTTGAAGTCGCGCGTCGCGCCGTCGTGCAGCGTCGCGTCGATCGCCGCTTCCCCTGCGAAATCCGCACGGGCCAGCGGCACGTCGAGCACATGGTGCGCACCGCCCGCTTCGGCGAGCGTCATGCCCGCGCCGGACAGCAGCACGAGCGTGCGGTCGATCCCGTCGAAACGCGAGAATGGGCCGGCCGTGCCGACGTCCGCGACGCTCACGCGCCACGCGAACGCGTCGAGCGCGGCGCCGGGCGGGAACGCGCCGATCTCGCGCGTCACGCCGCCGCCGTTCTTCCACGGCGACGCGACGAGATCCGCCGCGCGGATCAGCGTCGCGTTCACCGGCGCCTGGTCGAGCGCCGTCATGCTCAGCGGCCGAGCATCGGCAGCTTCAGGCCGGCTTCGCGAGCCGTCTGCTGCGCGAGTTCGTAGCCGGCATCCGCATGGCGCATCACGCCCGTCGCCGGGTCGTTCAGCAGCACGCGACCGAGACGCTCGTGCGCTTCAGCCGTGCCGTCGGCGACGATCACGACGCCCGAGTGCTGCGAGAAGCCCATGCCGACGCCCCCGCCATGATGCAGCGACACCCACGATGCGCCGCCTGCCGTGTTCAGCAGTGCGTTCAGCAGCGGCCAGTCGCTGACCGCGTCCGACCCGTCCTTCATCGATTCCGTCTCGCGGTTCGGGCTGGCGACCGAGCCGGTGTCGAGGTGGTCGCGGCCGATCACGATCGGGGCCTTCAGTTCGCCGTTCTTGACCATCTCGTTGAATGCCTGGCCGAGACGATAGCGATCCTTCACGCCCACCCAGCAGATCCGTGCCGGCAGGCCCTGGAACGCGATGCGCTCGCGCGCCATGTCGAGCCAGTTGTGCAGGTGTGGATCGTCGGGGATCAGCTCCTTCACCTTCTGGTCGGTCTTGTAGATGTCTTCCGGATCGCCCGACAGCGCGACCCAGCGGAACGGGCCCTTGCCTTCGCAGAACAGCGGACGGATGTACGCCGGCACGAAGCCCGGGAAGTCGAACGCGTTCTCGACGCCCATTTCCAGCGCCATCTGGCGGATGTTGTTGCCGTAGTCGAGCGTCGCCGCGCCGCGTTCCTGCAGCGCCAGCATCGCGCGCACCTGGACGGCCATCGACTGCTTCGCGACCTTCACGATGCTCTGCGGATCGACCTTCTGCGCTTCGCGCCATTGCGCGACGGTCCAGCCTTGCGGCAGGTAGCCGTTGATCGGATCGTGCGCGCTCGTCTGGTCGGTCACGCAGTCCGGCGTGATGCCGCGCGTGACGAGTTCCGCGAACACGTCGGCGGCGTTGCCGAGCAGGCCGACCGACACGGGCTTGCCCGTGCGCTTCGCTTCCTCGATCATGCCGAGCGCTTCGTCGAGCGTCGTTGCCTTCTTGTCGACGTAGCGCGTCTTCAGGCGGAAGTCGATGCGCGTCTCGTCGCATTCGACCGCGATCATCGAGAAGCCGGCCATCGTCGCGGCCAGCGGCTGCGCGCCGCCCATGCCGCCGAGGCCGCCCGTCAGGATCCAGCGGCCCGACGGATCGCCGTTGAAGTGCTGGTTCGCGACCGAGAAGAACGTTTCATACGTGCCCTGAACGATGCCCTGGCTGCCGATGTAGATCCAGCTGCCGGCCGTCATCTGGCCATACATCATCAGGCCCTTGCGGTCGAGCTCGTGGAAGTGATCCCAGTTCGCCCAGTGCGGCACGAGGTTCGAGTTCGCGAGCAGCACGCGCGGCGCATCCTTGTGCGTGCGGAACACGCCGACCGGCTTGCCCGACTGGATCAGCAGCGTTTCGTTTTCCTCGAGATCCTTCAGCGACGCGAGGATCTGGTCGTAGCATTCCCAGTTGCGCGCCGCGCGGCCGATGCCGCCGTACACGACGAGCGCATGCGGATGCTCGGCGACTTCCGGGTCCAGGTTGTTCTGGATCATCCGGTAGGCCGCCTCGGCCAGCCAGGTCTTGCAGGTCTTCTCGCTGCCGCGCGGCGCGCGGATCGTGCGCGTCGGATCGAGACGGGGATCGATGTGTTTCGGATGGTTCATGACGACTGCTCCCGAGGGAAAATGACTATCAAATAGGAATCAGAAATGCCCGGTGAAGCGGTAACGGCTGCCGGGATGCCACAGATTCGCCACCGAGGCGACGACGCCCTGCGACCAGGTGCGCCGATGTAAAACCAGACACGGTTCGACGTTGTCCATCCGCAGCTGCTCGCGCCGCTCCGGCGCCGGGGCCGCCGCTTCGATCCGGTACTCGACGCGCTGCAGCGGGGCCGCGCGCATCAGGTACAGGTTCGGCGTCGTGTTCGTGAAATCCTGCTCGGCGTAATCCGGCGCGACCGCCGGATTCACCCACCGTTCTTCGAGCTGCACGGGCTCGTCGTTCTCGAAGTGCAGCACCTGCGAATGAAACAGCTTCGTGCGCACGGCCACCTGCATCTCGTCGGCGAGCGCGTCGTCCGCGCGGACCGTGTCGAGGCCGAGCACGCTCGCCCGATACGCATGCCCGCGCGCGCCGACCTCCTCCGAGATGCTGCGGATCGCCACCAGCGTCGACTCGTACTTCGGCCGCGCGACGTAGGTGCCCGCGCCCTTCATGCGCGTGAGCACCTGCTCGGCCGTCAGCTCGCGCAGCGCGCGGTTGACGGTCATGCGCGCCACCTTGAATTCGCGCGCCAGCTCGTTCTCGGACGGCACCTGGTCGCCCTCCTCCCACTCGCCGGCGTGGATGCGGGCCAGGATGAAATCCTTGATCTCCTGGTAGACCGGCGCGCTCATCGGCTTACTGTTCCGATGCGAACGAGAACGGTGCGACCTTCGCGAACGCGCGCTCGCCGACGAGCTTCGCGACCGCCGCGATGTCCGGTGCGAAGTAGTGGTCGAGTTCGTAATGCGCGACCTTGCCGCGGATCGTCTCCATCACCGGCGCCAGCTTCGGGCTCGTGTGGTACGGCGCGCGCAGGTCGACGCCCTGGGCCGCGGCCAGCAGTTCGATCGCGAGGATGTGCTTCGTGTTGTCCGCGATGTCGGCGAGCTTGCGCGCGGCGAACGTCGCCATCGACACGTGGTCTTCCTGGTTCGCGGAAGTCGGCAGCGAGTCGACCGACGCCGGGTGGGCGAGCGTCTTGTTTTCCGATGCGAGTGCGGCCGCCGTCACGTGCGCGATCATGAAGCCCGAGTTCACGCCGCCGTCCCTCACGAGGAACGGGGGCAGGCCCGACAGCGTCGCGTCGATCAGCAGCGCGATGCGGCGTTCGGCCAGCGCGCCGATTTCCGATGCGGCCAGCGCGAGGTTGTCGGCCGCGAACGCGACCGGCTCGGCGTGGAAGTTGCCGCCCGACAGCACTTCGCCGGTGTCAGGGAAGATCAGCGGGTTGTCCGACACGGCGTTCGCTTCGACCAGCAGCACGTCGGCCGCATGGCGCATCTGGTCCAGACACGCGCCCATCACCTGCGGCTGGCAGCGCAGGCTGTACGGATCCTGCACCTTGTCGCAGTCGCGGTGCGACTGGTTGATCGGCGAGCCTTCGAGCAGCTCGCGATACGACGCCGCCGCGTCGATCTGGCCCTGGTGGCCGCGCAGTTCATGGATGCGGGCGTCGAACGGTTTCACCGAACCGGCTGCCGCGTCGACCGACAACGCGCCGGCGACGAGCGCCGTGCGGTACAGGTCTTCGATCGCGAACATGTTGTCGAGCGCCAGCGCGGTCGATGCCTGCGTGCCGTTCAGCAGCGCGAGGCCTTCCTTCGCCTGCAGCGTCAGCGGCGCGAGGCCCGCGACGCGCAGCCCGTCGAGCGCGCTCGCACGCTCGCCGCGGATGAACACTTCACCGACGCCGAGCAGCACCGCCGACATGTGCGCGAGCGGCGCGAGGTCGCCCGATGCGCCGACCGAGCCCTTCACCGGGATCAGCGGCAGCACGTCGGCGTTGAACAGCGTGATCAGCGCGTCCATCACTTCGCGGCGGATGCCCGAGTGGCCGCGGCCGAGGCTCGACAGCTTCAGCGCCATCAGGAGGCGCACCGACGAACGGGCCATCGGCTCGCCGACACCGACCGCATGCGACAGCACCAGGTTCTTCTGCAGCAACTCGAGCTGGTCGTGCGGGATGTGCGTGCTGGCCAGGCGGCCGAAACCCGTGTTGATGCCGTAGGCCGGCTCGCCCTTCGCGGCGATGTCGGCGACGGCCTTCGCGCCGGCGTCGATCTTCGCGAAGCTGGCCGGGTCGAGCGCGAGCTGCACGGATTCGCGCGCGATCTGGCGCAGTTGCGGGAGGGTCAGATGGCCGGGGGTCAACGTAATCATGTGAGCAATCCTGTCTAGACAAGTTCGGAATGGATTGAAGTGTAGCCACGACAACTTGTCTAGACAACCCGTTTTTCATCGATTTCGACTCGGGAGTTTCCCTGATGTCCGGCGCGGCCCGCCGGACCGGCCGGCGGAATCCGGTTATTAACATATGTTGCAATTATTTTGTTTTTGGCAACATACGAATCACCATTCGCCACGGAGACCCGCCATGCCCTTCCCGTCACGATTCGCCGCCCGGTTCGGCCGCCCGCTGCTCACCGCGGCGTGCCTGCTGGCATGCGGCGCCGCGCTCGCCGCGGAACCGCTGTCCGGCACGCTCGAGAAAATCCGGCGGAACAACCTGATCTCGATCGGCCATCGCGAGACGTCGGTGCCGTTCTCCTACGTCGATACGGGCGGCAAGGTGATCGGCTTCTCGCAGGACCTGTGCGACCGCGTGATCGCGGCCGTGAAGGCGCGCACCGGCAAGCCCGACCTGCAGGTGCGCTTCATCCCCGTCACGTCGCAGAACCGCATTCCGCTCGTGCAGAACGGCACCGTCGACCTCGAATGCGGCGTGACGACCAACCTCGCCGCGCGCCATGCGCAGGTCGCGTTCTCGACCACCTTCTTCGTCGCGACGACGCGGCTGCTCACGCGCACGACGTCGGGCATCCGCGACTTCCCCGACCTCGCCGGCAAGACGGTCGTGACGAACCAGGGCACGACGTCCGAACGCCTGCTGCGCAAGATGAACGAGGACAAGAAGATGAACATGCAGATCATCAGCGCGAAGGACTACGGCGAGGGACGCCTCACGCTCGAATCGGGCCGCGCGGCCGCGTACATGATGGACGACGTGCTGCTCGCGGGCGTGCGCCAGCTCGCCGCGAAGCCGGCCGACTGGCAGATCGTCGGCACGCCGCAGTCGTCGGAAGCCTACGGGTTCATGCTGCGCAAGGACGATCCGCAGTTCAAGGCGCTCGTCGACGGCGTGCTCGCGCAGCTGATGAAAAGCGGCGAGATCAACGCGCCGTACGACAAATGGTTCATGAAGCCGGTGCCGCCGAAGGGGCTGTCGTTCGACTTCCCGATGAGCGACGTGATCAAGGCGCGCTATGCGGCGCCCAACGATGCGCCGCTCGAATGAGCACCGGGCGCCAACGCCCGCTTACACGCGCGTCCACGCGACGCACGCCGCATAGCCGGGCGCCGCGTCGAGCCACGCCGCGTCGAACGCCGCGACGCCGGCCGCAGGCGCGGCCGGCTCGACGATCGTCGTCGCGGGCGTCGCCGCGTCGCGCGGCGGCACCACCGCGAACGAGCGCAGCCCGCCGACGATGCCCGTGCCGAGCGCCTTCAGCAGCGCTTCCTTCGCGGACCACACGCGCATGAATTCGCTCGCGCGCACCGCGGGCGGCATGCGGTCGAGATGCGCGACCTCGGCGGGTGCGCAGACTTCACGCGTCAGCGCGCGCCAGTCGGCGACGCGGTCACAGCCCTCGATATCGACGCCGACGCGGCCCGCGGGCGCCCATGCGATCAACGCGTGATCGCCTGCGTGCGACACGTTGAAGTCGAGCGACGCGCGATGCGCGCGATCCAGCGACGGCCGCCCCGATGCATCGACGACGATCGAGACCGCATGCGGCGCGACCTCGAGCGCCGCGCCGAGCACGTCGCGCAACGCGGCGCGCGTCGCGGCGCTGCGCACCGCATCCTCGTGGCGCATGTAGCGCGCGGCGCGCGCCCGCTCGGCGTCGCCGAGTGCCGCATACGCGGGCGACGACAGCGGCACGCGCCAGTCGAAATCGATACGCGCGACCCGCACGCCGGCACGGGATGCGGCATCCGGCAGGTCGAGCGCGTGCACGCGCCACGCGCGGGGCGTGTCGAGCGGGGAAGCGGATTCGGACGGAGTGGACATCGGCACGCGCAGCCTGTGCTGTGAATGGAAACGTCCGATGTTAATCGATCGCGCCGGCCGGCAACCGGCGCGGCAGGACCGGGAAGCGGATCGCGACGGGGCGATGCGCGGCGGGCGCCACGTCAACCGTTCGCGGCCACACCCGGCACGCCGCCGGCCGCTATCGGCCCGCGCGACGCCGGGTGAAGCGCATGCACGGCGCCCGGCGCATCGGCCGGCAGCACGCCGTGTTGCAGCCAGTACAGCGCGACGGGCCACAGCGAGTCGGTGAAGCGGCTGTGGAAAAACGCGAAATGACCGATCGCGTCGACGCCGATGTCGGCCGGCGCGATCCTCAGATGCGTGACGTTGCTGCCCGTGTAGTAGCCGACCAGCCGCTCGATCGCCTCGACCGTGCCGAACGCGTCGTCGTCGATGCCGATCGCGAGCATCGGCGCCGACAGCCCCGCGAAGCGCGCGGGCACCGCGGCGCGGCCGACGGTCCCGGTATCGAGCACGCCGCCGATGTAGCCATCCTCGAAACGCGGCTGCGCGCGCGCCCACGACAGCGCGACCCCGCGCGGCGTGTCCTCCATCCAGCCGAGCCGCTTCGCGGGCACATAGCCGAACACGGCCGCGAGCGCGGGCATCGCGACATGCCACTTCCACCACATGCGGCGCCGCTCGGCCGGCAGGTAGTCGCGCCAGTACGCATACTGCGCACCGACGGTCACCGCATGCCGCACGTGTACGTTCGATGCCGCGAGCCCGAGCAGGCAGCCGCCGATGCTGTGCGCGACGACATCGAGCGGCTGGCCGGGAAACGCGTCGCGCGCATACTGCAGCGCGGCTTCGCAATCGAGCCGCCCCCAGTCGAGCCAGGTCGCGTGCAGCTTCGCGAGCTGCGCGGGGCGTGAAGCGCCGATCCCGCGATAGTCGTAGACGAGCACGTCGCGCCCCTGCGCGAACAGCCAGGCCGCGAAACGGAAGTAGTAGTCGCAGCGTACCGACGTCGCGCAATTGACGACCGTGACGGGCCGCACGGCGCCGCCGCCGCGATGGCGCCACACATGGCCACGCAATTCGTAACCGTCGGCCGCGCGCAGCGTCACGGGCTCCGGCGGCCATGCGCCCGCCGCGCGACTGCGCTGCGCCGCCCCGCTTCCTTCGTTCGAAATCGTCATCCTGTCTCCTGTCGGCCCAAGTTAGCGCTTTAGCGCTTACTTGGGCCCCATGCTCTGCGGTCGGCGCCAAGTTGGCGCTTTAGCGCTGACTCGAACCCCATGCTCTGCGGTCGGCGCCAAGTTGGCGCTTTAGCGCTGACTCGAACCCCATGCCTCGCGGTCGGCCCGAGTCAGCGCTTCAGCGCCTACCCATCCCCCTGCCTCGCGGCCGCCCCGCGCCCCTCGTCAAGCCTCCATTGAACTTGACGCGTGGCGCGTTCTCAACCAATCTTGCTGCTCCGTTCGCATGAGTCACGCGCATGTCAACGCCGCTCGTCCGTCTTCCGTCGCTCGATCTCGTCCGCGGTTTCGTCGCGGTCGGCCGCCGCATGAGCATCACGCTCGCCGCGCAGGACCTGTGCGTCACGCAGTCGGCGGTCAGCCGCCAGATCCATGCGCTCGAGGCGCATCTCGGCGTCGCGTTGCTGCAGCGCGGCTACCGGAAGATCGCGTTCACGCCGGAAGGCGAGCGACTGTTCCGCGTCGCGGATGCGGCGCTGCACGGCCTGCAGGACACCGTCGCGTCGCTCGCCGCCGCGCGCGAACGCCAGCCCGTCACGATCACCGCCAGCATCGGCGTCACCGCGCTGTGGCTGTTGCCGCGGCTCGGGCGGCTGCAGGCGCGCCTGCCCGCGGTCGACCTGCGCGTCGCCGCGAACGACAAGGTACTCGATTTGCGCACCGAAGGCATCGACCTCGGCATCCGCTATTGTTCGCGCGACCGCGCGCCGGCCGGCGCGCTGCGCCTGTTCGACGAGATCGTCGTCCCGGTCGCGCATCCCGCGCTCGCCGCGCGGCCGGTCACGCGCGCGGCCGCGATCGCCGACCACGTGCTGCTCGAATTCGACGGACCGCCGCAACCGCAGCTGCAGTGGCACGCGCACCTGCATGCGGCCGGGCTGGGCGACGCGCGCCCGAAAGGCGTGCTGCGCTTCAACCAGTACGACCAGGTGATCCAGGCCGCGATCGCGGGCCAGGGCGTCGCGCTCGGCCGGCTCGCGCTCGTCGCGCCGATGCTCGCGGACGGGCGGCTCGCGGTGCTCGGCCCGCACACGCAGGCGCTGACGGATACGTACGGCTACTGGCTGTTCCAGCACGATCCGGCCCCGCGCCGCGAAGTCGTCGAGGTGCGCGACTGGATGCTCGCCGAGGCCGCCGAATGCGATGCGGCGATGCGCGCGTACGACACGACGTCACCGGCGTAAGCCGCCGCCCGCGACTGCAGGCAGCGCCGCCGCACCCTCGCATTCCCGATGCGCATGCCAACCTGACCGAATGATCGCTTGAGCGATCGCGGGCCCGATCGTCTAATCGGATCGAGCGCGGCCGTTTCGACCGCGCACCTTCATCCGGAGACACGCATGACCCCGATCGAGCAGGAAGTCCGACGCCGCTGGCTGCCCGTGCTCGCCGGCGGCCTGATCATGGGCGCCGCGCTCGGCATCCGCCACGTGCAAGGCCTGTTCCTCGCGCCCGTCTCGCTCGACCACGGCTGGTCGCGCGAAGCGTTCGGCCTCGCGCTGGCGCTGCAGAACCTGGTCTGGGGCGTCGCGCAGCCGTTCACGGGAATGATCGCCGACCGCTTCGGCTCGGTGCGCGTGATCGTCGCCGGCATGCTCCTGTACGCGGCCGGGCTCGTCACGATGGCGCATGCGGCCACGACCGGCCTGTTTACGGTCGGCGCCGGGCTCGTGATCGGCATCGCGCTGTCGGGCTCGGCCTTCGCGTCGATCTACGGTGCGCTGAGCCGCCTGTTTCCGCCCGAGCGGCGCGGCTGGGCGCTCGGTGTCGCGGGCGCGATCGGCGGGCTCGGCCAGTTCTGCATGGTGCCCGTCGCGCAGGCGCTGATCGGCGGCATCGGCTGGCGGCACGCGTTCATCGCGCTGGCGCTCGTCGCGGCGCTGCTCGCGCCGCTCGCCGTGCTGCTGCGCGACCGCCCCGTGCAGACGGCCGATGCCGCCGCCGGCCCCGGCCAGTCGATCGGCGAGGCCGTGCGCGAGGCATTCGCGCATCGCGGCTTCTGGCTGCTGAACGCGGGGTTCTTCGCGTGCGGTTTCCAGCTCGCGTTCATCGCGACGCACCTGCCCGCGTACCTGCTCGACCACGGGCTGCCCGCGCGCCATGCAAGCGTCGCGCTTGCGCTGATCGCACTGACCAACGTGGCGGGCACCTACGCGTGCGGCCATCTCGGCGGGCTGCTGCGGCGCAAATACGTGCTGTCGGTGCTGTACCTCGTGCGCGCGCTCGCGATGGCGGTGTTCGTCGCCGCGCCGCTGTCGCCCGCGAGCGTCTACGTCTTCGCGGCGGTGATGGGGTTCACGTGGCTCGGCACGGTGCCGCTGACGAACGGCGTGATCTCTCAGGTGTTCGGTGTGCGCTACATCGCGACGCTGTTCGGCTTCGTGTTCTTCGGGCACCAGCTCGGCAGCTTCTTCGGCGTCTGGCTCGGGGCCGTCGTATACGACGCGACGCACTCGTACATGCCGCTGTGGATCGGCTCGATCGCGCTCGGCGTGCTCGCGGCGCTGCCGCACCTGCCGATCAACGACGCGCGCGTCGCGCGGCCCGCGTCGGGCAACGCGGCATGGGCCTGATCCGTGCGGCGCTGGCCGCCGGCACGCTCGCGTTCGTCACGTGGTGCGGCGCGGCCTACTTCGGTCCGGACGTCGCGTATGCGCTGCTCGAACACGTCGCGTTCTGCAACTGACGTGTCAAACCGCGCCGCGCGAACGCGCGGTCAACGCCGCTTCGGCAATGCGGCCAGCGCATCGAGCGCACGGGCGCGTGCGGCCGCATGCTCGACGAGCGGTTCCGGATAGTCGACGCCGAGCCGCACGCCGGCCGCCTCGCGCTCCAGCGGCGACGCTTCCCACGGCGCATGGATCGACGCGTTGTCGAGACCCGCGAGTTCGGGCACCCAGCGCCGCACGTAGGCGCCGTCCGGATCGAACTTCTGCCCCTGCGCGACCGGATTGAAGATGCGGAAATACGGTGCGGCATCGGCGCCGCAGCCGGCCACCCACTGCCAGCTCGCCGCGTTGTTCGCCGGGTCCGCGTCGACCAGCGTGTCCCAGAACCACGCTTCGCCCGCGCGCCAGTCGAGCAGCAGATGCTTGATCAGGAACGAGGCGACGACCATCCGCACACGGTTGTGCATCCAGCCGGTCGCCCACAGTTCGCGCAGGCCCGCATCGACGAGCGGATAACCGGTCAGCCCGCGCTGCCACGCGTGCAGCGCGGCGGGATCGTCGCGCCACGGCATCGCATCGAACTGCGCGCGGAAGTTGTCGGTCGCGAGCGCCGGGAAGTGATACAGCAGCGTGTAGCTGAATTCGCGCCAGCCGAGTTCGCTCAGGAATTTATCGGCGTCCGCGGCATAGGCCGCGCCGCCGGCATGCGCGGCGCCCTGCACCGCATGCCATACCTGTCGCGGCGACACGTTGCCGAAGCGCAGGAACGGCGACAGCCGGCTCGTCGCGGGGCGATCGGGACGGTCGCGCGCGTCCGCGTAGCCGGCGAGCGAGGTCGTCACGAATGCGTCGAGCCGCGCGTGCGCGCCGGCCTCGTCGGGTGCCGGCCATGCATCGCGCAAGCCGCCGGCCCAGTCCGGCGCATCCGGCAGCAGCGCGAGCGCGTCGAGCGACAGCGCGCGGTCGCGCACGGCTTCGGGCCATGGATGAAACGCGATCCGCCCGGGCTCCGGCAGCGGCGCGACGACCGTGCGATCGCGGCGCGCCGCCCGCCAGTACGCCGTGAACACCTGGTACGGGCCGCCGCTGCCCGTCAGCACCTCCCACGGCTCGTTCAGCAGGCTGCCGTTGCTGCTCTCGACCGTGACGCCGCGCGCCTTGAGCGACGTCTTCAGCGCCGCGTCGGCGTCGCGCTGCGGCTGCGCATAACGACGGTTCCAGTACACGGCTGCCGCGCCCGTATCGTGCACGACACGTTCGATCTCGCGCGGCGCGTCGCCGCGCAGCAGCAGCAGGCGTCCGCCATGACGCGCGAGCGCGGCATCGAGCCCGGCGAGCGACCCGTGCAGCCACCAGCGTGCCGCGCCGCCGAGCGGACGCCCGGCGCCAGCGCCGGTGTCGTCGACGAACACGCACACGAGCGGCCGGCCCGACTCGACCGCGCGCGTCAGCGCGGGCTGGTCGGTCACGCGCAGATCGTCGCGGAACCAGACGATCGCGGGAGCAACGGAGGACTGGGCGGGCACGGGCACCTCGATGACGAAAGCGGAAGGAGGTGCGTATTGTCGCGGCTGTGCCGCGCGGTGTCGACGCTCGCCGCCGATGGCGGTCGCTGCCAGCGCAACGCGTTGCCCGGTGAAACGCGTTGCTCCATTCCGACGATGCTTCGCCGCGCACACCGGCCCACGCTCGATGTCGGGTACGCCGCGCTGGGCGGCTCTGCCTGCAAACAGGGTTTCGATCAGTGCGCAAGCGACGGAAAGCGGCGCGCCGAAGCGCGGCATGCCGCGCGCCGCGTGACCGGGAGCGGCCGGCTGCTGCGTCAATCGAGCCGGAACGCGGCCTCGAAACGCTCGGCGAACGCATCGAACTCCGCTTCCGGCAGATGGTTGATGCCGCCCGCGCGCTTGCGCCCGCCACCGGTCGCGAAACCGCGACAGAACTCGTCGGCGCCGAGCGGCCGGCCGTCGGGCACGCGCACGCTGACGACCAGCCCGCCGTCCGCACGCGGCGACAGCACCGCGAGCGCCGCATGCGGCGCCTTGCGCATCCGTTCGTTCGCAAGCATCCCCGTCGCGCGCCGCGCCCACGGGTGGTCCGGCATCCGGACCAGCGTCGCGCCCGGCACCTCGCGCAATGGCGCGAGCGCGCAGGCACGCGCCATGTCGTCGCGGTAGCCGTCGCGTAACGCGGCGAACACGTCGGTCCCGCGCACGAAATCGAGCGGCTCGGCGCAGGGCAACATCACATCGGCGAGCACCGCCGGATCGAAGTGCAGATCGCCGACGCACTCGCCGTACGCGTTGTAGTTCAGGTAGAGGCCGAGTTCGGCGAGCGTGCCGCGCTCGGCCTCGCCGATCCCGTGCTCGCGTGCGAGCGCGTCGCCGAGCGCCGGCAGTTCGTCGCCGAATGCCGCGACGATCGCCCAGCGCACGTGCCGGCCGCCGAGATGGCGGTTCACGATCACACTCGTGCAGACGTCGGCCGCCGTGTCGATATGCGCGTCGAAACGCGGATCGTCGGGCAGTTCGCCCGCGAAGTGATGGTCGAAATAGCGGATCGTCGCGCCGCCGCGCAGCAGCCGCGCGCAGGCGTCGCGGTTCTGGTCGTGCGACACGTCGAGCACGGTGACGATGTCGCTCGCGCGTGCGTCGATCCGCTCGAGCAGCCTGATGTCGCGCTTCACGCCGGTCACGAGCGTGCCGCGCACGCGCTCCGCGAGCCGCAGCTGCTGCAGCGCGCACAGGCCGTCCGCGTCGCCGTTGAACGCGAAAAAATGCCGCGCGTGTGGGTTGTCCTGCATGATCCGTTGCTCCATCGTCAAGGCATGAAATCGCCGCCGTCCGCGTCGAGCGTCGCGCCCGTCACCGCGTTCGCTTGGTCGGACGCGAGAAACAGCGCCGCGCGCGCAATCGTCGTCGGTCGGCAGCTTCGCGAGCGCAATATTAGACGCGATCGGCGCGAGGATCTGCTCTTCCGTCATCCCGCCGCCTGCCGGAAACTCCTCGGGGGCGGCACGCCCCACCTCCAGCCCATGTGGATGCTGTTCGCGCGGATGCCGCGCACGCCGACCTCGCGCGTCAGGTAGGGCCGGCGTCTCCACCAATGTCATACGTCATCAGACATTAAGTACCGTCACGCCAATCTCGTGAGATTCCCCAATATTTGAACTAATTCCGGGTAAACCCGCGACGTCTTCGGTCACGCTCCGGCGTACCATGTCATACGACGACATACTACATAGACCGCCAACCAGACGCGTACGCGGGTCGCCGCCCCGTCCGCAGCCGTCCGACCGGAGACACCGTTGAACCCGCCCTCGCCCGCCCTGCCTGGCCGCGACCCGCTCGCGTCCGCCGTCTCGAAAGTGAAGTGGCACGTGCTGCCGCTCGTGCTGATCATGTTCATCGCGAACTACATCGACCGCGTGAACGTCGGCTTCGTCGATCGCCACCTCGAAGCGTCGATCGGCATCGGCGCGGCCGCGTACGGGCTCGGCGCCGGGCTGTTCTTCGTCGGCTATGCGCTGTTCGAGGTGCCGTCGAACCTGCTGATGCAGCGCTACGGCGCACGCGTGTGGCTCGCGCGGATCATGGCGACGTGGGGCATCGTCGCGGCCGCGATGGCGTTCGTGTGGAACGACACGTCGTTCTATACGCTGCGCTTCCTGCTCGGCGCGGCCGAGGCCGGCTTCTTCCCCGGCGTCGTGCTGTACCTGTCGCAATGGCTGCCGCCGCAGGAGCGCGGCAAGGCGATGGCGATCTTCCTCGGCGGCTCCGCGTTCGCGTCGGTGCTCTCGGGGCCCGTGACCGGCGCGCTGCTGTCGATCCGCGGCTTCGGCCTCGAAGGCTGGCAATGGATGTTCCTGATCGAAGGGCTGTTCTCGGTCGCACTGTGCGGCGCGAGCTGGCTGCTGCTGAAATCGCATATCCGCGATGCAACGTGGCTCACCGCCGAAGAGCGCACGGCGCTCCAGAACGCGCTCGACGAGGAACGGGCGACGCGCGACGTCCGTTCGAACGTGCCGGTGCGCGCGACCGCACTGTTGCGCGACCCGCAGATCGTGCTGTTCTGCTTCCTGTACTTCTCGATCCAGCTGACGATCTACGCGGCCACGTTCTGGCTGCCGACGATCATCCGCAAGATGGGCGGCCTCACCGATTTCCAGGTCGGCCTGTACAACACGATTCCGTGGATGATCGCGATCGGCGCGATGTACGGCTTCGCGGTGCTGTCGTCGAAGTGGAAGCATCCGCAGCGCTGGCTCGCCAGTGCGCTCGTGCTCGCCGCGTGCGGGCTGTTCGCGTCGACGTCGCACGACCCGGTGTGGTCGTTCGCGTCGATCTGCTTCGCCGCGCTCGGCTTCAAGGCCGCGGCGTCGCTGTTCTGGCCGATCCCGCAGGGATACCTCGACACGCGCGTGGCCGCGGCCGTGATCGCGCTGATCAACTCGGTCGGCAACCTCGGCGGCTTCGTCGCGCCGACGGCGTTCGGCTATCTGAAGCAACATACGGGTTCGATCACGGGCGGCCTGTATGCGCTCGCGATCGCTTCGCTCGTCGCCGCGTTCGCCGCGCTGTTCGCACGCACCCAGCGGCGCAGCGATCCGCCGCGCGGCCTGCCGGCCGACGAATCCTTCACGAACGCCTCGATGCTCCGCCATGCCGAACACTGACCGCCTGACTGTCGTCGTCTCGAATGCCGCCGACGGCGACCTCGCCACGTTCTCCCTCGCCGGCGACGGCACGCTCGCACCGCTCGCGCGCTACCCGGCCGCCGACGTCGCGATGCCGATCGCCGTACAGGCCGACCGCGCACGGCTCTACGTCGCGACGCGCGGCGAACAACCGACGATCGTCGCGTTCCGCATCGCCGCCACGGGCGCGCTTGCGCGCATCGGCACGACGGCGATCGACGCGAGCCACGCGTACCTGTCGCTCGACCGCAGCGGCCGCTGGCTGCTCGGCGCGTCGTACGGCGGGAATTCGCTGAGCCTCTACGACGCCGCCCGCGTGCGCGACGGCGACGGCACGCCGCTGCAGGTCGCGCCCGGCATCGCGAACGCGCACTCGGTGATCGTGTCGCCGGACAACCGTTTCGCGTACGTCGGCTCGCTCGGCTCGGACCGCGTGTTCGCCTTCGCGCTCGTCGAGGATGCGGCCGGCCTGCGCGCGGTCGAACACGGCGACACGCGCGTGCCGGCCGGTTTCGGCCCGCGTCACCTGCGGTTCGCGGATGACGGCCGCACGCTCGTCGTCGTCAGCGAATTCCAGGCCACGCTCGCGTCCTTCGCGCGCGACCCCGACACCGGCAGGCTCGGCGACGCACACGTGAGCGCACGCCATCCGGCCGTCGCCGGACTCGCGCCCGGCCATGCGCGCCCGCCCGCGCCCGCCGAGCCGTCCGTGTGGGCCGCCGACCTGCACCTGACGCCCGACGAACGTTTCGCGTACGTCAGCGAACGCACGTCGAGCCGCCTGCTCTGCTATCGCCGCAACGAGGACGGGTCGTTCGAACCCGCGCACGCGACGGCGACCGAGACGCAGCCGCGCGGCTTCGCGATCGATCCGTCGGGACGCTGGCTCGTCGCCTGCGGCGAACAGTCGGAACACGTGGCCGTGTATGCGATCGCGCCGGACGACGGCGCGCTGACGCTGCACACGCGCGTGCCGGGCGGACGCGGCGCGAACTGGATCGCGCTCGTCTGAAGCCGCGGCACGTGCCGGCGTTCAGCGCCGCTCGCTCGGCGCGACGCCGGTCCAGCGCTTGAACGCGCGCGTGAAATTGGCGCGGTCCGTATAACCGACGCGCGCCGCGATCTCGTCGACCGGCAGCCGCGTGCCTTCGAGCAGCCGCAGCGCGTCGCGCAGCCGGATCTCGTCGAGCAGCGCCGAATAGGTCGCACCGTATTCGGCGAGCTTGCGCTTGAGCGTGCGCGCCGACACATGGAGTTCGCGCGCGACGTCGTCGACCGACGGATAACCGTCGTCGCCGCAGATCAGCAGGTTGCGCACGCGCTCGACGATGCTCTCCGCGTAACCGAGCCGCGCGAGTTCGGCCTCGCACTGCTGGACGATCATCTGCGCGGTCTGCGCGTTCGCGGTGCCGATCGGCTCGTCGAGCAGCGCGGCGTCGCAACGGATACGGTTCGCGCTCGCGTCGAAATGGCAGCGCGGCAGCCGTGCGCGATAACGCTCGAACCACGGCGGCTCGGGCCATTCGAAATGGAGTTCGGCACGCGACTGCAGCGTGCGGCCCGGCGTCGGATACAGCAGCGAATTGAACAGGATCGCCGTTTCGACCAGGAAGTTCTCGACCGCGAACTGGCGCAGCCGGCCGAGCGGAAACGCTTCGAGCACGTCGATGTCGACGATCCCGTCGAGCTGCGCGAGCCGCACCGAGAAAAACGGCACGCGCGTCGGCAGGTAGCGGATGCCGAGCGCGATCGCCTCGCCGAGCGTCGCGCAGCTCATCAGCCCGAAGCCGATCAGCCCCGCTTTCGTCAGGCTGCTGCGCAGGCCGATCTCGATCGCGATCGACGGGTCGTCGGTCGCATCGAGCAGGTTGAACACGATCGCCGCCTGCTGCAGCGGCGTGATGCGCGCATCGGGCTGCGCGAGCCGCTCGCGCTCGACGCCCGAGCCGGCGAGGATGCGGCCGCCGTCGATGCCGCGCTCCTCGGCCAGCATCAGCATGAACAGCGCATACGCGGACGACACCGTCGCCTTGTTCAGCTGGCGCGCGGCATCCGGGACGGACGGGACCATGCGGCGGACTCCGGAGCGGTTTCGGCGGATTGTAGCGTCGCTGGCCCGCAATGACACCGCGGCGGCACTCTAGCCCGGTCGCCAAGGTGGCCCGAAATGACACCGTCATTGGCACCGGCGGCCCTCGCGTGCGCTCCGGCGCGCGCCTATGCTTGTCACATCGGCATTGCGCCCCACTCTTTCCGCACGGATTCCGGTCGATGAGCCAACCCGCACGAACCGTCTTTCGCCACGATGCAGACAAGGTCGCGTACGTCCGCCGCGAGGTCAACGCCGCGAGCGACGCGATCCGCGCGCGCTTTCCGCTGCTCGACAACCAGAACCTCGTCGGCGCGTCCGTGATGGTCGTGTCGGTGAGCGCGATGCTCGCGATCGCGTGGCTGTATGCGCGCGGCGCGATCGCCTGGTACGTCGCGCTGCCGCTTGCCGCATTCGTCACGTCGCTGATCCACGAGCTCGAGCACGACCTGATCCACCTGATGTACTTCAAGAAGACGCCGTGGGCCTATCACCTGATGATGGCGCTGTGCTGGCTTACGCGGCCCGGCACGATCAACCCGTGGACGCGGCGGCGCATGCACCTGCATCACCACAAGGTGTCGGGCGGCGAATCGGATCTCGAGGAATTCGGCATCACGAACGGCGAACGCTGGGGCGTGAAGCGTCTGCTGATGATCGCCGACGGCATGCTCGCCGTCGTGCTGCGGCCGGCCGCGATGCGCCGCAAGGTGAAGCAGTATGTGGCCGCACAGCCGGTGCAGGATCCGTCGGAACGGTTGCAGCTGCGCGTCGAGCAGGTGTCGTCGTACATGCCGGTCGGTCACGTGTACTACCTGCTGTGGCACGCGTTCATCGTCTATCACGTCGGCCTGTTCGCGCTGCACGCGTTCGGCTATACGGCAACGGTACCGGCCGCCGTCGAGCGCGTGATGAATGTCGTCGATTTCCTCGCGGTGGTGTGGCTCGGACCGAACTTCCTGCGCAGCTTCTGCATCAACTTCGTCAGCTCGAACATGCACTACTTCGGCGACATCGATTCGCGCAACGTGATCCAGCAGACGCAGGTGCTGAATCCGTGGTGGATGCTGCCGTTCCAGCTGTTTTGCTTCAATTTCGGCAGCACGCACGCGATCCATCACTTCGTGGTGCGCGATCCGTTCTACATCCGGCAACTGACCGCGCGCACCGCGCATGCGGCGCTGCGCGAAGTCGGCGTGCGCTTCAACGACGTCGGTACGTTCGCGCGTGCGAATCGCTGGGGCGCCTATCGTCCGTCGCGCGGCACGCGTCAGGCGCCGGCAGACGCATAACGCCGCCGGCGCGCGCCCTCAATCGCCGATCGGCGGCATCGGCCCCTGCCCGCGGATCCACGACCAGTTCGCGAGTTCGGCCATTTCCTTGTCGCCGCGGCTGTCGCCATACGCGAACAGCTGCTTCGGCGGCCGGTTGCCCCACCACCCGCGCAGCCGCACGACCTTCTGCGGCCCCCAGCAGTTCTCGCCGTCGAGCCGCCCGGCGAACGTGCCGTGCTCGAACGCGAGCCGCGTCGCGAGCACCGCATCGAAGCCGGCCGTCCTCGCCCACTTCTCCAGATACAGCGATGGCGACGCGCTGACCAGCACGACTTCGTGTCCGCGCGCCCGATGCTCACGAATGCGCTCGAGCATTTCCGCGCGCACGAGGCCCGGCAGATAGGTATCGACGAACGTGCGCGCCTGCGCATCGAGCACGCCCTCGCCGATCGGCCCGAATGCGAACGACGCGAACTTCGCCTTTGCGTCGCCGCGCGACAGCAGCCCGGCCTTCATCGCGACGATCCACGGCAGCGCGCGCAGCCCGGCCCATGCGAAGCGCGGCGTGCCGACCGCGTAGCGGACGAAATGACGAAAGCTGTCGGTAGTCGTGATGGTGCCGTCGAAATCGAATGCGGCGACGATGCGGTCAGTCATGGAGAGTCGGCGGGAAAGCGATCGAATGCCCGGGAAGATAGCAGACTCGCGCCGCCGTGCGCGAAACCGCGAGACGCAGCACGACCCCGGCAGCGGCCGCATGCGCCGCAACGCACATGGCCACACGGCGCCGTTTGCTCAGCGCTGCGGCCGCGCGGCAAGCGCCGCCGGCAGCACGACGTTCATCAGGTGATCGGCGCGCGACAGCAGATCGGTCACACGCTCGTCGAGTCCGCGCAGTTGCGCCGGCTGCATCCGGATCTGCTGGACCGCCTGCCCGACGATGTTGCGGCGGTCGAACAGCGTGCGCTCGACGCCCGCATCGTCGGGCGCGCGCACGACGTCCGACACCGCGCTCAGCGCCGCGAGCACGACGACGAGGTTTTCCTCCGCCTGACGGACCTGCGCGGCGAGCGCCTCGGTGCGGCGCGGGAAGAAGCCGAGCGACTGCTTGAGCGCGCCGATCGCCGCCCGGTAATCGACATGCCCCGATGCCGCGCCGAACCAGCGCTCGAACACGCCGGCCTTGCGCGTTGCCTGCGCGAGCATCCCGGCCATCATGTCGGCCGCGCCGAGTTCGTTGAATTCGCGCGTCGCCGCCGCGACGGCTTCGACGAGATTGCCGGCCGTCTCCAGCGCGCCGTCGCCGATCGTCGCGACCGTCGCGAGCTTCAGCGGCACCAGTTGCCGGATGTGCCGCTCGATGCGCGGCGCGTAGTCGGGATAGAGATTCGGGAAGCTGGCCTGCGCGGCGCGGAAGCACGCGTCGAGCTGCGGGTGGTTCGCTTCGCCGAACAGCGCGCGGCCGACCGCATCGGCGGGCGGCACGCACGTGCCTTTGTCGGCCGCGGCTGCCGGCCCGAAGTCAAGCGCCTGCGGCGCGGGCCGCTCGAGCACGCGCGCGGCCCGCGCACCGGGCGGCGCGTCGAACGCAAGACGCCCGGGCGTGCGCTCGGGCGTCGTATCGAACTCGAGCCGCTTCGGCTCGTCGGACGGATTCGTCATCGCTGCTTCCTGCCCGGCGCCGCGGTGTTCCGCACGCCGGGCTGCCGCCAGTCAGACCGCGCCACCGTACGCGCGGACGAAATCGCCGAGGCCGCGGTTGTAGCCGGCGCCGACGGCCTTGAACATGAAGTGGCCGTCGCGGCGATAGAAGCTGCCGACCTGCACCGACGTCTCCATCGAGAAGTCTTCCTCGAGCGCATACTTCGCGATCACCGCACCCGTCACCTCGTCGGCGATCTGGATGTAGCTGTTGTGCACCTGCCCGAAATTCTGGCGGCGCGCTTCGGCCTGGTCGATCGTCACGACCACCGAGATTTCCTCGACGTCGGCCGCGAGCTTCGTCATGTCGATGAAGATCACCTCGTCGTCGCCGTCGCCGCTGCCCGTGCGGTTGTCGCCGCTATGCACGACGCCCAGACACGTCGACGCGGGCATCCCGCGTTTCGGAAAATCGTCGCCCGGCTGGATGAAGGTTTCCTTGCGCTCCATCGTGCGCACTTCGCTGTTGTAAAACACGAAGTGCCGATCCGAGATCAGCTTCGGATTGCTCTGCGCGTCGTACTTGCACAGGAACACCGACACGTCGAGATCGAAATCCGTGCCCGTGTCCGTCGCGTTCGCGTCCCAACCGAGACCGATGCGGAATTTCTGCGTGCCGGGCGCTTCCTTCGACAGGTTGACGCGACCGCCTTTCGACAAATTGATCATCTGAACCTCTTCTGCTGGAACCGCCGTTGCGCCGGCGGCGATGTCGGGCCGCATGGTGCGGCCCTTCGTTGATGGTGTTCGTGTCGCGCGTGACGCGCGCTTATTTGCCCGCCACCGCGGTGCGGCCTTCCCTGCGCTGCACGACGATCGACGACCACACGGCGGCGGCGATCGTCGCTGCACCGATCAGGCCGGTGACGACCTCGGGCACCTCGAGCTTCACGCCGAGGAACATGATCGCGGCGAGCGCACCGATCGCCCAGAACGCGCCGTGTTCGAGATAGCGGTACTGCGCGAGCGTGCCCTTCTTCAGCAGCACCAGCGTCATCTCCCGGATGTAGGCTGCACCGACACCCAGGCCGAGCGCGATCAGGAAGATGTTGTTCGACAGCGCGAACGCGCCGATCACGCCGTCGAAGCTGAACGACGAATCGAGCACTTCCAGGTACATGAAGCCCGCGACGCCTTCGCGTACCACGCGCGTGCCCGTATCCTCGCCGCCGATCAGGTCGCCGATGCCGTGCGCGATCACGAAGCTGATCACGCCCAGCGCGCCCGCGAGCAGGAAGCTGACCTGCTCGGCCGCCGGCACGTAGAACGACGCGACGATCACGATCGCGAGCGTCAGCGCCACTTCCAGCGCGGTGATGCGGCCGAGATGGCGCATCGGGCCTTCGAGGAAGCCGATCCAGTGCTCGTCCTTCTCGGTGTCGAGCATGAACTTGAAGAACACCATCAGCAGGAACGCGCCGCCGAATGCCGACACCTGGTGATGCGCGGAGGTCAGGATCGCCGCGTACTGCTCGGGCGACTCGATCGCGAGCGTCAGCGCATCCCACATCCCGATGTGGCCGATCACCGCGACGATCAGCAGCGGGAACACGAGCCGCATGCCGAACACCGCGACCGGCAGGCCGAACACCATGAAGCGGTTGCGCCACTTCTCCGACCAGTTCTTGAGCACCGATGCGTTGACGACCGCGTTGTCGAGCGACAGCGATATTTCGAGCACGCACAGGACCGCGACGATCAGCATGTCCTTCACGCCGCCGAGGAAGTAGGCCGCGATCAGCGCGAGCGCCGTGAGCGACAACGGGATCTTGAAGTCTTTCAACATGATGGGGTAATCGAGTTCTGAAAAAATGGGCAGGCGGGCCGCGCTTACTTCGCGCGCACCCAGTCGCAGAATTCCTGCGTGATCAGCTGTTCGTAGATCTGTTCGTCGCTGAGGTCGAGCGATTCGAGATGCAGGAAGCCGACGTTCGGCATTTCGTTCGCGACTTCCGCGAGGAAGTCGAATTCGTGCGGATCGCCGACGCCGACGAGCGACCAGTACAGCGGGAAGTGCTGCGACTCGGCCAGCAGCTGGCGCACGCGCTTGCGGTCGTTCTTCGGGTTCTGGCCGTCGGTGACGAACAGCACCCACGCGGGCAGATGGCCGTTCGCCGGGGCGGAGGCGGCCGGCGCGGACGTCTCGTCGGCACTGCCGAACAGCCGGCTCAGGAAGCCGCGCCTTGCTTCGCGCTTCGGCTCCGGCGCACGGAAGAAGAAATCGACGATGTCGTTCATGACCGGCGCGTACTGCGTGCCGCCCCACTTCTCGATCCGCGCGTCGAGCACGTGATCGGAGATGTAAGAACCGTAGTTCTCCGGCGTGGCGGTCGGCAGGCGGTCGTAGCCTTCGGTGAAGGTCCACGTGTCGACTTCGCCGTTGTCGTCGAACTTCAGTGCGATGCCGAGGATCCGGTCGTGCGTCTCCTGGATCACGCCCGACTGGTACAGCGGCTTCGCGGAGCCCGAGATGTCGAGCGCGGCGCCGACGCGCACGACGGGCGGCTTCAGGATCTGGCGTTTTTCGAGGACGATCGCGACCTTCGCCGCGCGCTTCTCAAGCGTAATCATGCGGTGTTCTCTCAGTTCTCTTAGTTGTGCTTCGGAGCGAATCGGGTGATCAGGTCCTGTTCGAGCTGACGCAGGCGCGGCGCGTCCTGTTCGCGCTGGCGCTTGCCGTCGGCAATGATCTGCGTGATGTCGTCGAACGCGCCGAACAGCTGCTGCTGCGCGTATTCGAACGTGTCGGTCGAGATCACCGGACGCTGGCCGAGCTTCGCGACTTCCTGCGCGTTCTGGCGGTTCAGGTCGGCCTGCGCGCGGATCGCCTCGTCGGCCGCGTCGTACGTCGCGTTCGCGAGCGCCGCCGCGCGCTTCGTGCCGAGCTGCTCGAGGTAGAGCGCGAACGCGTTGGTCCACGCGGGGATCAGCACGGTCTTGATCGTCATGAACTTCGACGTCAGCGTGCGTTTCTGGTCCTGCTCCATCCGGATCTGCGGCGCGAGCTGCTTCGACATCAGCATCGCGCGGTCGAGGTCGTCGAGCTTGCTTTCGAGTGCATCGACCTTGCGCTTCACGTCGAGCAGGCGTTGCGCGGCGAACGCATCGTCCGCCGGCTGCTGGCCGGCCGCGAGATGCGCGCGCAGCGTCGCGAGCGCCGTTTCGCCGTGCGCCTTCGACTGCGCGAGTTCCTGGTGCAGCGCGTAGTTGTCGTTGTACATCCGCTCGAGCTCGTCGATGCCGGCCTTCTGCCGCTGCGCATGGTTTTCGAGCTCGACGACGAGCGTGTCCATCCGCTTGCTCACCGACTCGTATTGCGACAGCAGCTTTTCCTTCGTCGAGCGGAACAGCCGCGTCACCTGCGTGAGCAGCCCGCCCTTGTCGGCGCCGCGCGGGTCGAGCCCTTTCGCGGTCACGATCAGTTCGTTGAGTTTGTCGCCGAACCGGTCGGCATCCGATGCGCGGACGCTCGCCAGAATCTGCTGGGAAAAGGCGGCGATCCGCGTACCCTGCGTCGCGCCGAGCTGGTCGATCTCGTCGACGGTGATCAGGCGGGCGTGCTCCGCCCGGCGGGCGGCCGGTATGGCTGCGGCTGGCACGGCGGCAGGTGACGAAGACGGAGTGGAAGGACGATCGCTGACCGCATCGGATGGGTTGTCGTCGAATAGCGGCTTCATGTGGCTACCACGTTTCCTTTTCTGCTTTTTGCTGCGTGTTGTCGTGCGCGCAACGTGCACGTGCGCGGTTGCCGTCGTGCTCTCTCACGGGCGGCAGACGGACAATAAATGGCGACAGTGCGGCGCGCCAAGAGACGAAATCCTTTCAATCACAATACATTTTGTAATGTACGTGATGGAATTCCCGATGACGTTTCTGGTGAAGTGAAGACAGATGCCTTGATGGGACGGCAGCCGGGATTTCTCTAGATGCGCAGATAACCAGAAATATGGAAAGTATTTTGAAAGAATTGCGCACCACCATTCCGCTGATTGTTACAGAATGCTTTACATCATCGCGATCGCTGCCGGGACTCATCAATCGGTGTACCGGACGATATGGCGACATGCGGCCGTACTGTGGCGGTCGTCCTGCGTCGGCCTTACCCCGAAAAGCCTTGCGACGCCGGACGCGCATCATGGCGACGCCCCCACCAAGGCAAATACGCGTTGTTTCCGCCGCGCGCGCGGAACCAGTCCTTGTCCGCGTCGATCGGCGTAAGTTTTGAAGGCGCCACAACGACCACTGCCGTCGGGTGCTCGGCATCCAGACGGCACGATGCGTACATCGCCCCCACCGTACGCCGCGCCCGCACCCTCATCGGATCCTTCGACACGAGCGTGAACGTGACGGCTTCCTCGAACGGGCAGTCGTAGTCGGTGACGAGCAGATACGCGGCCGGCGTCTCGAACTGGCGCAGCAGCACGTAGCCGGAAACGGCGAGCGCGGAACGCACGCCATCGACGAGCACGTGCGTGCGCGACGGCCATGTCTCGCACGGCCCGTCGTGCGTGTCGAGCGCAAAGCGATCGACCGGCTGCATCTTCGCCTCAGTGCGCAGCCTTCCGATACAACGCGACATACCCGGCGAGCATCAACAGCAGCGATCCGCTGACGCGGTTCAGCCACTTCTCCCCGGCCGCTTTCCACACGCGGACCGAATGCACGCCGAGCAGCGCGTAGCCAGTCATCCCGATCGCGTCGATCGCGACGATCGTCGCCGCGAGGATCGCGTACTGCGGCGCGATCGCGTGCGACCGGTCGACGAATTGCGGCAGCAGCGCGGACATGAACAGGTAGTACTTCGGGTTGCTCATCGCGACGAAAAAGCTCTTCAGGAACGCGGTCCGGCGATCGGGCGTCGCGGGTACGTCGGCCTGCTCGGCCGCGGAGCCGCCGCTCGACATCAGCATCCGGATGCCGACATACGCAAGCCACGCCGCGCCGAGCAGCTTCAGCGTCACGAACGCCGTTTCCGACGCGTCGAGCAGCACGCCGAGTCCGAGCCCGACCAGCGCGACCAGCACGACGTCGGCCGTGACGGCGCCGAGCATGCCGACCATCGCGTGACGCAACCCGTACCGCGAGCCATTGCTCATCGCGAGCAACACGGTCGGGCCGGGTGTCGCGACACCGACGGACAGGATCAGGGCAAATGCGAGCAAGGCGGAGAGCGACATGGCGTGGCGTTCCTTCTGAAGAGCGCGATGCGAACGGATAGCGTCGTCGTTCATCGGCGACGCGGTCGGAAAGCGGCGCGCGCGATTTGTTGTGACGAATGCGGCCCTCAATGATCGCATGCTCGTCGCGCGCCCCGCTCGGCGGCTGTGCTCCGTCGATCCTGCCCGGCAACCGGCCGTCATCCCGAATAGTGAGCCGATTCTTCTGTAAACGACAATCATTCTCGTTTACGTTAGACTCCGCCGCTCGATAAAAACACGTCCGCGACAGTACGGACGCGTCACGCCGCCCGGATTCCGATTTTTCCGCCCTGGGATGGATCACCGACCACACCCGATTTGCGTCCCATGTCGACACTTTCGTTACCCGTCCGGCGTCTCACGCCGATTGCCTTCGGCATTGCGCTCGCCTGTACCCTTCCTGCCGCCGCGCGGGCCCAGCACGCCGCTGCCGCCGCCAACGCGGCGTCCGACGCAACCGTGCTGCCGTCGATCAACGTGACCGGCGCCGCCGAACCGCTGCCCGGCGACCTCGCGCCGACCTACGCGGGCGGCCAGGTCGCGCGCGGCGCGGATTTCGGCGTGCTGGGCCGGCAAAAGGCCAGCGACGTGCCATTCAGCATGACCACCTACACGTCGAAACTGATCGAGGATCAGCAGGCGCGCACGCTCGCCGACGTGCTCGACAACGATCCGGCCGTGCGCAGCGCATCCGGCTACGGCAACTTCTCGCAGGTGTTCGTCATCCGCGGCTTCGAGCTCGCCGGGGACGACGTATCGCTGAACGGCCTGTACGGCGTCACGCCGCGACAACTCGTCGAAACCGAAGCGGTCGAACGCGTCGACGTGTTCAAGGGGGCGAATGCGTTCCTGAACGGTGCGTCGCCGAACGGCTCGGCGATCGGCGGCGGCGTGAACCTGCAGTTGAAGCGTGCGGACGACAAGCCGCTCACACGCGTCACCGTCGACGGCGCGACGTCCGGTGCGCTCGGCACGCACGTGGACATCGGTCGCCGTTTCGGCAGCGAAGGCCAGCTGGGCGTGCGCGTGAACCAGTCGATCAGCGGCGGCGACACGGCGGTCGACGGCGAACGCCACCGCAGCAGCGTGACGGCCGTATCGCTCGACTGGCGCGGCGACAAGCTGCGCCTGTACGGCGACTTCCTGTATCAACGCGAGCGGATCGACAACGGCCGCCCCGTCGTGCTGATCAGCGGCAACCAGTTGCCGGCCGTGCCGGCCGCAACGCACAACTATGCGCAGCCGTGGAGTTTCAGCGAGCTCGAGGACACGGTCGGGATCGTGCGCGCCGAGTACGATTTCCTGCCCGCGTGGACGGCCTACGTATCGGCCGGCGCGCGCCATACGAACGAGCACGGCGACTACTACACGCCCACCTACTCGTCGTCCGGCACGACCGGCTCGCGCCTGAGCGTGCCGCACAAGGAAGATGCGCAATCGGCCGAGGCCGGCGTGCGCGGCCGCTTCACGACCGGCCCCGTGTCGCACTTCGTGACGGCCGGCGCGTCGTTCATCCGCATCGACAGCCAGTCCGCGTACGCGATGTCGAATGCGTTCCCGACGACGCTCTACGATCCGGCGCCGGTCGCGTTCCCGGCGACGGCCTACACGGGCGGCGACATGAGCGATCCGGGGACGGTGACGAAGACCTGGCTGCGCAGCTTGGCGGTGTCCGATACGCTCGGCTTCCTCGACGACCGCGTGCTGTTCACGATCGGTGCGCGCCGCCAGTCGATCTCGGTGGACAATTTCGACTACACGGGCGCGGTGTCGTCGACGTACAGCGACGCGATCACGACGCCCGTGTTCGGCCTCGTCGTCAAGCCGTGGCAAAACGTATCGATCTTCGCGAACCGCAGCGAAGCGCTCGCGCAAGGCGAAATCGCGCCGAACACTGCCCGCAACGCAGGCCAGGCACTGTCGCCGTTCCGCTCGAAGCAATACGAAGCCGGCGTCCGCTACGACACCGACAAGTACGGCGCGTCGCTTGCGCTGTTCCAGATCGAGAAGCCGATGGCGTACACCGATCCGGCATCGAACCTGTTCGGCGCCGACGGCACGCAGCGGCACCGCGGCATCGAGACGGCCGTGTACGGCGAACCGTGGAAAGGCGTGCGGCTGATCGCGGGCGCGACGTACCTCAATGCGACGCTGCGGAACACGGCGGGCGGCACGAATGACGGTCACCGGCCGATCGGCGTGCCGTCGTTCCTGTTCAACGCAGGCGCCGAATACGACGTGCCGATGCTGAGCGGGCTCACGCTGACCGCCCGCTGGATCCACACGGGACCGCAGTACCTGGACGTCGCGAACACGATGTCGATCCAGGCGTGGGACCGCTTCGATCTCGGCGCACGCTACGCGACGGAGGTGTTCGGCAAGAAGACGACGTTCCGTGCGACCGTGCGCAACGTCGCGAACAAGTCGTACTGGTCGTCGACGATCGGCGGGTATCTGACGCAGGGCGATCCGCGGTCGGTGTGGCTGTCGATGACGACGGATTTCTGACGGGCGCCGAAGGGAGTGGCGGGCTGCCGCCAGAGTTTGCTATACTCTCGGTCTTCCGGAGAGATGGATGAGTGGTTTAAGTCGCACGCCTGGAAAGCGTGTATAGGTTAATCGCCTATCGGGGGTTCGAATCCCCCTCTCTCCGCCAGAACCCTAGCAAAGACGGGCCTCTCGGCCCGTTTTTCGTTTCTATCCACACCGGTATCTACACGGCATCAAGTGGGGTGAAACTTGCCGGCAAATCAGCGTAAGCCATGTTGCCGGCGAACAACACGGGGTGTTCGTCCAACGACTAGCGCGGACCACGGTTCTATTGCCGTAGAAGTTGCTGGGCCTGCATTTCGGTCAAATCATTGCGCAGGCGCTGTAGCTGCTGCTCCCGAACGAAATCGTCAGCCTCGCGGTTCAGGCGCTCGGTGTCGCGCTCGCTCTTTGCCCTTTCTTCCTGCATTTCACGCTGCATGTTCTCGTTGAATTGTCTACCCGAGTCAAACAGGCGCTGATCCTCTTGCCCAACGTAGTACGCCGTGTCCGGATCGATGCCTTGGGCGTGCGCCGAGACGCAAGGTGCCAGTAGCGCAGCCGCTATGACAAGGATCGCTGTCTTCATGAACCCTCATTCCCGGGGCGATACGCTGTCGACGAACAACATACTGGATGGCGTGGACGGCAAGCTGCAATCAATCAGTGCCCGTCCCGGCGGCGGCTCCGGCTCCCGCGCTCCAATCATCGACCTGTTTAAGAATGTCGTTCAAGGCAAACAGCGGGCATACCTTGTCAGGTCCGAGTTCTGGGACGGTAAAGAAATGACCGTCGGCAGTGACCCAAAAACCGAGACCATCGCAGGCGTCACACACCCTCTTGCACGACCGCAACGTATGCAGCTCATGGTAGACATCCTCGTTCGAGACGAGCCGGTTCGGGTTCATGCCGCGATGCGATGAATCGCGAACTTGTCCACAGGCTTATCGCTGCTTACGCCAGCCTCGAGAACAGGGGCGACGCGAACGTTGACCCCCTCTGAGAAGAGGACCAGCTTGGTGATCGCTTGCACGAGCCGCTGCGAGAGTTGGTCGTTCGTCTCCGCGCATACAAACAGCCCTTGCAATTGCTGACTCTTCGCGAAATACATGCCGCTCTGCCAGCTTATTGTCACGGTCACGAATGACGTTTCATCGTGCTCCATGGAAGCCTCCAATCCGAGTGAATGAAGTTGCAGGCTGCGCTGTCGTCTGCACAGGTATCAAAAACAGCCGAGACATGACGTCCGTTGTCATTATTTACGACAGGAATCGTCTTTCCCTTGAGGCAAGTCAAGATAGCGCCGCCAAAGAATTCGAGCAAATTCCGGGCCTCACGAGGAAAATCAACCCTCCGAAGCCTCTCAGCCGCCGCGATGATCTTGCAAATTCGCCACAACGAGGCAGAAACGTTACTTTTTTGTAACGTCGATCGTTGCGTGCATCGGTCTGTAGTCAATCCAGCAGCGGGTCATGCTTTCCGGCTTGCAGCGGATGGTACTCATACTCCATCCGCCGGCGTGGTTGTTGTGACGCCCGTACGTCCATGCACCTGAACTGCGAGTCTTCGCTACCCTGCCGGCATCCGCAGGATTGGCAATGCACTGCGGGGCCCTGCCCGGGCACCCCCGAGAGCCAGAGGTGGCCGAGGTGGTCAGCAGTTGTCACCACACCACCTCCAGGGGATCGTAGTCGGAAGTCATCGACGGCCCACGCAAGTCTCCGGGCACTCCGCCAGAATGGCGCGACGATGCCACGGGGAAAGCAAAGGTCAGCGCGAGCGCATCGGCTCGGTCAGGGCTCGCCAGCCCGCGCTTCTTCATTTCCTCCTTCGGCTCCAGTGCGATCGCATCCTGCCCGCCACGTGTCACGTACGCATAGCGCCGGCTCGTGAGCTGGGCATGCAGCGCAGGATCGTCAGGGATGGCTCCAGTTTTCAGCCACTCCTTCATGGACCCCCACATCTCCGCCACCTTGTTCGCGTACTTCACCGCCTCGACGCCAGGCATCGGTGAGCGGTCAGCCTTCGCGCCGAACTGGATGTCGTGCACGTCGAACCGAAGCTGGCGCATGCGATCGATCACACCACCGCCCACACCGCCGCCATCGACGAACACCGCATCCGCACGTGTCTCGTTGCGCCGCTCGATCACCCGCGCGGCGAGCTGCATCGTGTCGAGGTTGCGGAACAATCCCCAATCCAGCGTGCGGGCGTCTCGACCCTTGCGCGGGCAGATGATCTGCTCGTCGTCACCGAAGCGCGCGACGTCCACACCCAGCACGAGCGGATCGGTGATGATGCTGGACGCCTCGCGCTTGGCTGCAGCCTCGACCAGCGACATCGGAATGAACGAAAGCGGCGAGCTCGGCGGGAACTTGCCGAACACGTTCGCCATCACCCATGGATTGTCGCGTCCGTACGAGTCGATCTGACCTTGCGCCCATGCCTTGCTGATCCGCGGCGAGCGCTTCGGATCGTCAGGATCGCCAGTGACGTTGATGACCGTCCACTTGTGACGGTCCTTGTTGCACGCCCGCCAGAGCGGACCTTCGCACTGCGTCGGATTGCCAGCCTGCACGATGCGGCATTCGATACCAGACGACAGCGCAGCTTCGGCCGCCACCATCACGGCGTCAGGCATACCCCCGGTTTCATCGAGGACGAAGAGAATATAGTCTGCGTGCAAGCCAGCCAGCGCGTCGGCCTGTGTCTCAGGCGCAGCGCTCCTGCTCCACGTGCGCGCCGAAGCCCACCAGGTCTCTGGGTGGTCCCTGGCGATGACGCGCGTCTTCTGCCATTCGAACGCCGCCGTCAGGAACGCGCTTTTCTGCTGCCACTTGGAAAGCTCCGTCCACAAGCCATCCGCTAGGTTGTCGCCCGAAATGGATGTGGCCGCGATCTTCGGATGCGGCCGGGTCGCGAGGAAGTGCCACATGAGCACCGCGAGCGTGCCAGTTTTACCCGGGCCTTTACAGGCACACATCGCGATCTGTTGGTCGCCGCGGTCCCACGCCGCAAAAACTTCTTCCTGCCATGCGTCGGGAACGAACTTGAAGTTGTTCCATGCGAACTTCCCGACGCTCTTGTGCCAGTCGGCGAATGTCTGAGAGAGGCTGTTCATGAGATCAGAAGTTGACGTTATTTGCAACTGACTTATTAGAGCCAGTTCCACCATCACTAACTCCGCCAGTGACATTGCTTGGAGCGCGGTTGCCCGTCACAACATACTTATCACTTGCGCCTGTGGCAATTAGTATCCCATAGCCTTGGTTATTGGATGCCCCCAGCGCAGCATCATATCCACACAATCCTGAGACGTTGTTTGTGATTTGGAAATTTGTAACGCCAGCCTGCACAACAATGCCATGATAAGTACCGGAACTTGAGCCGCTGTTATTGCACACTTGATTTGAGTCGAGGATTATGTTATTACCCGCCTCGAGATAAATTCCGTGCTGTTGATTTGCCCGAATAATACTGTTCTGGATAGTGATGCCATTCAGGTATCGAGCATTAGCAGAATTAAAAAGCATTCCGGCTGAACCGTGGGAAGCTGCAGCCCAGCATTTATTGCAAACAATTGAAGCTAACGCCTGAGCACCATTGTTTTGAAAGACCCATCCGTTACCTGTAGACGAATCGGAAAGCACGGTATCGAAGAAGACGAACACAACTTCTCCGCCAGATACGGGGATTAGCTGAATTCCGTCACCGGTGCTGAGGATGGTGTCAACATTGCTTAGGTATGCGCCAGAAACGTTTGCAAACACAAAACCATTTGCATAGTTTGTGACAGTTCCTGAATCGATATAAACTTCCTGAAGTAGACCATTCGTGGTGCCGACAATAACGCCGACACCATGCCCATTCTGAAGGTAAAAATCAGAAAGCTTGTTGATTACCATGTTGCCGTTAGAGTCAAAGGCAACCCCATTCCAGCCTCCATTAACCCCAATATCCGATATGTCAACAAGATTTCCTACGGAATAAATTTCGCTTCCATTAGTCTTGGTGACTGACGGGTTGAAGGATAGTCGAGATATATAGATACTGGATACAGGGGATGCAATTGATCCGATTGCAATCGTATTGTTTGTGGTAGACGCACTGGCGATAACAGTGCTTTGCCTATCTTCACCGACGAAATGTATGTTATTGCAAGTGATATTAATGGAAGAATTAACTTTATAAGTCCCGTGAGGAAAATAAATTACCCCACCGCCAGCGCTGCATGCTGCTGCCTCAGCTGCTTGGATTGCCGAAGTATCATCTACCGAACCGCCACCGGTCGCGCCGAAGTCCTTGACGCTGATCGTCTCTTGGAACTTCGACTGATACGTGCGATTGACCGCTCCAGTGCCACCTTGGTTGTAAAGGAGGCTCGGATTTGCAGTCGAGGCGGAGAGAGTCGTGAACGCACCCGAAGAATTGCAGGTAAAGCCTGTCGCGCTGGTCCACTGGAGAGCAGTCGCGCAGCTCGGCATCGGGAATGCGGTCGGGCTGGCGCTCGATCCCGTTGCATTTGCCAACACCGTATTGGCTGCTTGCGCCCCGAGCGACGCGGCGCTGATGTTCCCCCAACCGGGGGCCGAGGACGCGCCGGACGAGATGATCACCTGCCCGTTCGATGAGCCGGCCGGGTTGAGCAGCGACACGGGGCTGAAGGTCGTGCCGAAAGCAATGCTCGAAACGAGCGCGAGGGACGCGCCGAGAAGCTTCAATGATTTTCCGATATTCATGGTCAAGTAGTCATTTCAGTTCTCCTAGCCGATTGGTTTCCGGGTTTAGGCCGTGTAGGGGTGTATGCCGTTACGCGCGGAAGGATGGGTTAATAGGGTTACTGCAACTCTTCAGGCTCAAGAGCCGTGGGCGGGCGCGGTGCCCCACCCATCATCGCAAAGACGATAGCCTCGAGTGTGAGCTCGGGCTTATCTTTCGTAATGCCTGCCGCCTTGCCACGTGCAATCTCTGCCGCTACGGCTGCCGGAATATTGCCTTTCTTCTCTGCAGCGTCACGCAACTCGGCCAGCTTTTCCAGATGAGACTCCAAAGTAAATTGGGCCTTCTCGATCGCGGGCCGGCGCAACTCCTGCAAGCGTGCTTCGACACGTGGATTTCTCAAGACAATCAGCGCCTTGCTGTTGACGGTTGCGGGCTTCATCTGCTCGGCGTCATACGAGCGTCGGTAGGCCTCGCTAGCATTCCCGGTCTCGAGGTACGCGTAACAAAACGCTTCCTGCTTCTGGGTCAGCGGCTTCTCATCCATGGCCGCGGTCCTTGCGACGTTGGACTACACGGTGCAGGAGCTTGATCATGTCAGGATCATTTCCGAGACCCGTCTCAGCACCTAGCCAACTACGGATCCCTGAATAATGATTCTCGGCCGTCTTCACCAGTGCCTTGACCTCGGCGAGATTTGTGTCGGTCCGGTCGCCCCACGCGTCTTCCATCGCCTTGCGCGCTTCTTCGGAAGTGAATGGCACCCGGCCGCTCTTCATCGAGCGTTTATAGAGGGCAGCCACCGCGCGTGCTTGTGTCACGCCAAGCCCCAGTGCGAGCATGGCCTTCTTGCCCTGCTCGAGTTCGTGGGGCCGCTCGAACGTGTAGCCACCGGCGAAGTTGAACGCGTTTGCGTAGTCGGCAATCGACGCAGCGGCCGGCTCGTTCCAGAAAACTTCTTCGAGTTCGGGGGGCGCCTTGTCGTACGCCGTATAGGCACCCTTGCCCATCTGGCTGGCAAGTTGCGGCGAAATGCCGACGGTTGCGGGCTCGATCTTCTTGCCCGTGGGCTGCGCGCCGACGGTCGGATACATGGCCTCGGCGATCGTCGGGCGGTTCTCGGGTGTAGTCATAATTCTGTTCCTCGTGGGTTAATTGCTGACCGTGAAGCCGGGCGCATAGCCCGACTGATAGGCGCCGTTCACAACGTGGTCTTCGCGGCCGAGCACCAGCGTCGAGGTCACCGCGCCCGCGCTGAACACACCAATGCCGACCGTATAGAGCAGACGCAGGTAACGAGGGAACGCGACACCAGCAGGCGGACGCGGCAGGTCAAGGTCAAAGGGGCGCGCGCCAGCGATGAGCGCTGCCGCAGGAACAGCAGCCGACGATGCGTAAGTGGTCCACGTGCTGTTGTCGGTTGAACCCTGGAAGCTCGCCTGCAGCGTTGCGTTGGTGCTCACGAACGCGGTCGTGACTAGGCACATGAGCTTCGGAACGGAGTACCTGCCGCCATCAACACCGAGATCGCGGAAGCCCGAAAGGTCAATGACGTTGGTCGAGAGGGTCGTGCTCGTGATGGCAGCGCCCGTGTCGAAGATAAGGCTTGCATCGAGGATCATGGTCATTCCTCTTCACTAGGGGGATTGGTGTTAGGGTAGATGCCCTCGGGGACGAGTTCATGGCCAGGCGCGGGCGCCGCAGGTGGTATCCGGAATTTCGTGTGTGAGGCGGGTTAAAACTCAGATTCCGATGTTGAATCGCTCCGGGTAAAGCAGCGCAAACTGCGTCATCGCGCTCTTCCAATCGTGCCGGGAGCCGGTCCACTTGGCAACGACGTTGCGCAGCGCCAGCCAGATCAGCTTGAGCGCGGCCTCGTCCGACGGGAAGTGGCCGCGCGCCTTGATGATCTTCCGAAGCTGCATGTGCAGCGACTCAATGGCGTTCGTGGTGTAAATGATCTTCCGGATGTCCGGCGCAAACACGTAGAACGGAATCACTTGCTCCCAGGCTCGCCGCCAGAATGCGGCGATCGGTGGGTATTTCGCGCCCCACGCGCCGGCGTCGAACGCGTCCAGCGCCACGGCAGCCGCCTCGGCCGTTGGTGCCCGATAGACCTCTTTGAGCGCTGCCGCGACCGCCTTCCGGTCTTTCCAGCTCGCAAAGTCCAGCGAGTTGCGGATCAGATGCACGATGCAGGTCTGGACCGTCGTTTCCGGGAACACGGTGTTGATCGCTTCCGGGAAGCCCTTCAGGCCGTCGACCACGGCAATCAGGATGTCCTGCACGCCGCGCAGCTTCAGGTCGTTCACCACCCGCAGCCAGAACTTGGCGCCCTCGGTCTGCTCGATCCAGAGGCCCAGCACGTCACGCGTGCCGTCGCGGCGCACGCCCAGCGCCAGGTAGATCGCCTTGTTGCGCACCACGCCTTCGTCGCGGATCTTGACGCGCAAGGCGTCGAAGAACACGACCGGGTACATCGGCTCGAGCGGTCGCTGTTGCCACTCGCGCACTTCGTCGATCACCGCGTCAGTGACGGTACTGATGAAGTCCGGCGACACCTCGATGCCGTACATCTCCAGCAGGAAGCCCTGAATCTCCCGCACGCTCATGCCGCGTGCGTACATCGCGATGATCTTGTCGTCGAAGCCGGTAAAGCGTCGTTCGCCCTTGGCAATTAGCACCGGATCGAACGTCCCTTCGCGGTCGCGCGGAATCTCGACGTCGAGCAGATCGTCGTCGGTCGCGATGCGCTTGCGGCTGGTGCCGTTGCGATGGTTCGTGCCGCCCGCCGGCTTGGCTTCGCCCTTCTCGTAGCCGAGGTGGTGGGTCAGTTCGCCGCCCAGGGCGCGCTCGAAGATCGCCTTCTTGAGCGCCGCGAGTTGCTCGTTGATCGTGGCCCGGTCCAGCGTTCCGGGTACCAGTTGCTTGATGAGTTCCGGGTCCAGGTTCAAGCCCTTGCCCGGTTCTACTGTCGCTTCTTCCTTACGTTTGCGTGGCATAACGTGGCTCCTTGGCCGTCAGTTTATGCCTCGCACACAAAAGTTCGGATAGGCTC